>NZ_JAEPES010000006.1:151397-219082 GCF_016634425.1 Lacisediminihabitans changchengi | reverse complement strand
CCTCGCCAAATCCCGCCTCACCCTCGTTCCCGACACCGGAAGCGAGGTGACCGAACCAGAACTGGCCCTCAGCGCATAATCCTTAGCTCGAAGGAAAACCGGCTACACCACTACCTGGGACTTGACCTACTGAGGACTGTCAATGGGCGGTGGTTTCCCCATGCTTTCACCGATGCTTCACAACGGTGAGCAACACGGTTGAATCCTCAAGCGCCGTGAGCGAATGAGGGGCATCCGGAACAATGATGAGGTCGCCCGTCCACCCGGACCACGAGTCGTCGCCGGCGGTCAGTACGACCCTGCCGTGCAATACCTGCACTGTCGCTTCGCCCGGATTTTCATGCTCGTCTAACATCTCGTCGGCCCGCAGCGCGATGACGGTTTGTCGCAGGAGATGCTCGTGACCGCCGTACACGGTCTTCGCGCTTCGGCCGCTCGACGCACTGCGGGCGGCATCTAGTTGAACTCTTGCCAGAGCCGTCAACGATGTCTTCTGCATTCTGACCCTTCCGTGAAATCGATGATTGGTGGAACGGGGTCTTTCATAGGACACAGGACGGGGTCCGCCGAAGCTACCCGTTTGGGACGCGCCTAGGCCAACTCAACTGAACCCCGGAGCACTCGATCCAGCACTACTTGTCGCGCAACACGACGTTGACCAAGTGACTCGTGTGCGTCTCCGATGTCTGAACGCTCGGCAGTCACTCATTTAGTAACCGTGAGCTGCCCGTACATTCCTGCCGCGTAGTGGCCAGCCAGATTGCAGACCACTTCATAGCGCCCCGGCGCCAGCTTCAGTGTGACCCAACTGGAAGTACCCGGAAGGATCCCCTTCCCGGCCCCGCGAGCGCAAGAGTTGGAGGCTTCTCCAACACTTCCCGCTTCGTCGATTTTTCCGTCGGTGCCGCTCTGGCGAGTGCCCGCGAGCTGAGTACCAGGCAATGGGAGGACAACTAGTTCGTGGGTAACACTGCCGACATTCGCGGCGACAAAGGTGACCTCGCCCTGGGCGACAGTCGAACGATCGGTACTAAGAGTCATCGCTCCACCGAACATCATCCCGTTCCTTTGTGCCATCATCGGCCCGCCGGTGTTATCCAGCCTCACCTTGACGATCGTGCCGGTGAGTTTCGGTGTTGTGCATGCTGAAGCCGCTGCGCCCCGGACCCCGAAGGGTGTGCTCCATCCCCCAACGGCACCAATGGCAGCCACGGACAACCCGCTGAGCAACAGGGTCAGCACAACCCCAACGGCCCCGACAGTGCCCCGGCGAGTCGTCATTCCTTCCGCCGCAACGCCGCTCGACGTGCCGTGAATTCTTCGTCTTCGATCTCGCCGCGCGCGAACCGCTCGTTCAGAATCCGCTCGGCCTCGTGATGCGTTTGCACCAACGGATGCTCGCCATGGTCTGCGGGCGAGCGTCGAACAAGGAAAATTACCAGTGCGACGATGCCACCCCAGAAGACGACCATCACCAAGGCCATCAGAATCCACGCGCCGATACCCCAGCCACCATCGTTCCATCCGTACATCATCTAAAGGCCTCCTTTCCTCACTGTATGGCGACCGTTCCGACCACGTTAGGGACCTTCGACCCCTCTTTGTCCACTGCCCCGAGCCGCGCTGCCGCGGCTAATGATCGACGACTAGTGCCCGGCGGTGAGCGTCGCCATCCGAACGCGAAAGCCTCAGTCAAAGCGCGGCCCACGAACCGTGTCACTACGGGACCACGAGCGCGAACTTCCCCACGGTCATTGGTCTCGAGCGAGCCGCAACCACCGAAGTGCCCGTGTGACCGGCCCGGGATTGAGGCCCCTGACCGGGCGGGCGTTATACGAACTTGCTGTGCAGTCTCAGGAAACGGCAGCGGCGGAAGATTGATTTCGTTGTCAAAGCAAGCGGCACTCCGATGACCGTGAACTCCAATCTGCAAGCAGCACCCATTGAGAAGTGCCCGTTTCATGTGCTAACTCATGTGCTCCCGGCCACGTAGATGCGTGCACCTGGGGGCAGTTGTCCACCCGTCGATCATCCGAAATCGTTGATTTCATGCGGCAGAACGCACTTGCCTGATTCTGCACGTTCGTGGGCACTGGACAGTTCGAATCCCCCATTCTCCGCAAGAGAGGTCCGCCTCTCACTGCACTATCCACGCTCGTCGAGCCCCCACTGTTGCCCGTAGCCGCCGTCCGCGAGCGGCTTCGCCATGAGGTCGAGGAACGGCTGGGCGTCGAAGGCTTCGGGGCCGAGCACGCCGCGGCCGGTCCAGGTGCCGCTGGCGAGCAGCTCTAGCGCAATCACCGGGTTCAGAGCGGTCTGCCAGACCACGCACTGGCTCTCGTACTCCGCCATCGTCCACTCGTTGTCGGCAACGTGGTAGAGGTACACGGCTCGCGGGCTGCCGTCGGGTGCGGTGCCGGTGACGTAGAGGCCAGCGCAGGTCTTGCCGGTCATCCTCGGTCCGATGCTGGCCGGGTCGGGAAGGCCGGCCGCCACCACGTCGCGGGGCGCCACCTCGACCGGCCCGTTGGCCGAGCGCACGGTGAGGGGGTCGGTCTTGTCGAGCCCGAGCTGGTGGAGCGTCTTCAGGATGCCGATGAACTCGTTGCCCAACCCGTATTTGAAGGTGGCCTTGTCAGCGTCGATCCAGCGCGGCATCAGCAGCACCTCTTCGTGCTCGACGTTGACGCACTCGACCGGGCCGATGCCGTCCGGGAAGTCGAAGACCTCTGGGTCGCTGAACGGCTCCGTGGTGTACCAGCCGCGGTCGCGTTCCCAGATAACGGGTGGGTTGAGGCATTCTTCGATGGTGGTCCAGATGCTGAAGGATGGCGCGAAGATCTCGTTGCCGAGGTCGTCGCGCACCACGAGGTTCGCGCCGTCGCGCACCCCGAGCTCGTCGATGGACTCGAACAGGTGGTCGGCGGCATAGCGGGCGAACACGTCACTCAGTCCGGGCTCGACGCCCATACCGACCAGGGCGAGGCGACCGGCAGTCTCCCAGTCGGGGGCCTGAGCGAACTGGTCGTCGCCGAGCTTGACCCCCGTCTCGGTGTACGGGTCGGTGGGATGCGGCTCGGACAGGCTCATCGCCATGTCGATGTAGTCGGCGCCCGCGGCGAGCGCCCCGGCGAACACGGTAGGCACGAACTTCGGCTCGACGGCGTTCATCACGTGGGTGATGGCGTGCTCGAGGGCGAGAGAGGCGACGCTGTCCGGGTCGGAGGCATCGACCTGTGCGGCGATGAACCGGTCGCGTGCCTGCCCGCGAGCCTCGAGCCACTCGACGGTGCGCTCCGCCCTGCCGAGGTCATAGTCGCTGACGACGATGGTGTCGTAAAACGACCGGCGGGCGGCGATCTTCGCGATCGCGTCGCCGACCCCACCGGCGCCGACCAGCAGGATTCGCATGCCTCGGGGTGTCATGGCTCGGGTTGTCATGGCTCCGGTTGTCATGACTTGACGCTAGCGGCTAAGTGCGCTCCAGCGCTGCCGTTTCGGCCACTGTTCTGAGCGACGCGTGGGTCCGCCCGTTCCAGTGGCGCGGCGTGAGGATCGCTGCTTGCGGCGGGCCTCTCGTCGCCCCTTCGTCCCGTCGTACCGTCGTGCCGTCGTCCTGCCGCCCCGTCGGCTCGCGGTCCCGAGTCCCGTCTTCCCGTGTTTTCGCGTCCCCCCGTTCCCCCGGTCTCGCCATGTCGCGATCTCGCGGCAGCACTCCTAGTGCGTGAGGGCAGGCACCGTCTTCGGCCGCACCACGAACCACAGCGTGAAAATCGAGACCACGGCCGTGCCCGCCATGACCGAGCCCATCGGCACGGCGTTGTGGATGCCGAACAGACCGACGATGGGCGAGATCAGTCCGGCAAGACCGAAGTTCACCGCGCCGAGAACGGACGCCGCAGTGCCGGCCTCCGCCGCGTGATTGACAAGACCGAGCACCTGAACCAAAGGGAAACCGAAACCGCACGCCGCGATGAAGAACCACAGCGGGATGAGGATGCCCAAGAGCCCCACGTGCAGCGAATCGAGCAGCACGATCGTCAACGACGAGATCAGCAGCGCCGCGGTGGAGAAGGCGAGGATCCATTGCGGCGGCACCCGGTGCACCAGCCGCGAACTGATTTGCACCCCAGCGACGATACCCAGCGAGTTGACCGCGAACAGCAGCCCGAACTGCTGGGGGTTCAGCCCGTAGACCTCCTGAAACAGGAACGAGGATGACGACAGGTACGCGAACAGACCCGAGAACGTCATCGCCCCGATAATCGCCACCCCGACGAAGATGCGGTCGTGGAAGATGGCGGAGTAGCGCTGTCGCGCCGTGCTGTGACCCTTCTCGTTCCTCCGCTCCGGCGGCAGCGTCTCGACGATGAAGAAGATCGCGGCGATGACCACCAGTACGCCGTACGCGGTGAGGAAAATGAAAATCCCCCGCCAGTCGACGAATCGCAACAGTTGCGAACCGATCACCGGCGCGATCACCGGGGCGAGGCCGCTCACCAACGACAGCCGCGACAGCATCCGCACCAGGGGAAGGCCGCCGAACAGGTCACGCACCAGAGCCATGGCGACCACTCCGCCGGCCGCCGCGCCGATGCCCTGCAGCACGCGGAACCCCCCGAGCCAGAAGACGTCGGGGGCGAGGGCAGCACCGAGGCTCGCGACCACATGCAACGCGCTCGCCACGATGAGCGGCACGCGCCGTCCCACCTTGTCGCTCCACGGCCCGACCAGCAGCTGACCCACGCCGAACCCGACGGTCGTGGCGGTGAGCGTGAGCTGGATGACGGCGGGGGTGACGTGCAACTCGCGCTGCAGCACCGGGAACGCGGGCAGATATAGGTCGATGGTGAACGGCCCGAGGGCGGTGAGCGCGCCGAGCACGATCACATAGACGAGACGCTCGCGGCGGCTCAGGGCATCACCCGCGTGGGCGGCGGCGGTAGTCACTGGTTGAATCCTCGATCGTGGGCGTGAAGCGCTTCGCCGACGATGGATCGCGCTGGAGGGGGACGGAAACCGTCGCCGTTAACGCTAGCGAATCAGCCAGGCCCCGCGCACGCGCTCGAGGCGAAATGGCCTCTGGTACAGAGGATTGTGTTGCAGCTCAATTGTCGCGAGGAGCGATGGCCGATTGCCGCACCACAAGCGACGGTTGGGTTACCGCAATGCCGGTCTGCTCGAGACCGGCGAGTTCCGTCGACACGGCAGCCATGAGCCGGCGCCCCAACTCGGCGAAATCCTGCCGGACGGTGGTGAGCGGCGGCGAATAGTGCGCTGACTCGGGGATGTCGTCGAACCCGACCACGCTGACATCCTCCGGCACCCGGATGCCGCGGTTTCCGAACGCCCGCAGAAGCCCCAGTGCCATCTGGTCGTTCGCCACGAAGACCGCGCTGAAATCGTCGGGCCACGGCAGCTGGAGACCGAGCTCTAGCCCGCTCCCCGCTGTCCAGTCGCCGAACGTCGGCGGGCGAGCCTCGAGGCCGCGGCGATCGAGCTCCGCGCGCCACCCCCTGACGCGCTCGCGCGCATCCAGCGAGTATTCCGGACCGGCCAGATGAAGGATCGTGCGATGTCCGAGGTCAGCCAGAAAGCCGGTGGCCAATGCTGCACCGGCCGCCTGGGCGATCGAGACACTGGGAAAGCGCTCGTGTCCGCTGCTGTCTGCGGTGATCAGAGGGATGTCGATGTACAGATCGTGCACCGCCACCAGCGAGGACACATCGGTCGCAATCAGCACGATCGCTTCCACCTGCTGCCGCAGGAACACGTCGATCGCGTCACGGATCAGCTCGACCGGAGCAGACGACATGCTCGCGGTGATGACCTGGTACCCCGCCTCGCGCGCCGACTCATTGAAGGCGAGGGCGATGCTCGACGGACCGTACAGCGGGTTGCCGGTGCTGATCAATCCGATCGTGTGGGTCTTGCTGCTCTTGAGTGCCCTGGCCACTGCACTCGGGCGGTAGTTGAGCTCGTCGATCGCGGCCTGAACCCGGGCCCGGGTCTGCGGTCGAACGGCGGCATCGTTGTTGAGCACTCGGGACACTGTCTGGTGCGAGACCCCGGCGAGTCGCGCGACATCCGTGATGTTCGCCACGATTGCGAGATTATCGGGTCTGCGCGGGCGGCCAGCACGCGTCGTCGAACGAGAGTGGTCCGCCTATCACCATGATTGCCGCGCATCGCGGGCGACCGGCTCGACCGACTTTGTCATGACGTACATCCTTGCTACTGCGTTTGCTGCAACGGTCGGCGCCGTTCGACAAGCTCAGGGACCGCATCCGGTCCCTGAGCCTGTCGAACGTGAGTGCTACCGGCCGCCGCTGCGGCGCTTGTTGTACACGTCGAAGGCGACGGCGGCGAGCAGCACGAGACCCTTGATCAGCTGCTGGAACTCCGAGCCGACGCCGAGAATCGACATGCCGTTGTTGAGCACCGCGATGATCAGACCACCGATGATGGCGCCGGTGACCGTACCGATTCCGCCCGTCACCGCGGCACCACCGATGAACACGGCGGCGATCGCATCCAGCTCGAATCCGTCACCGGCCTTCGGGTTCGCCAGGTTGAGCTGCGCGGTGAAGACCAGTCCGGCGAGCGCCGCCAGCACGCCCATGTTGACGAACAGCAGGAAGGTGACCCGCTTGGTCTTCACGCCCGAGAGCTCGGCCGCATTGAGGTTTCCGCCGATCGCATAGATATGACGACCGAACACGCTGCGGTTCATCACCGCCGAGTAGACGACCACCAGGATGCCGAGCACGACCAACACGATGGGGGTGCCACGGTAGCTCGCGAGCAGGTAGGCCACGAACACGATCAGAACGACGGTGAACACCAGCTTGGCGAGGAACCACGGCAGCGGCTCGTCTTCGACCTCGAACTTGCGACGGGCCGCGCGCTGGCGAACACCCTGGATCACGAGCAGCACCGCGGCGAGCAGACCGAGGATGATCGTCAGCGGCTCGAGGAACGACTGACCGCCGCCCAGGTCGGGCAGGAAGCCAGAGCCGAGCGCACGGAACTCATCGGGGAAGGGCGAGATCTGCTCGTTCTGGAGCGCGATCTGGGTGAGCCCACGGAACGTGAGCATTCCCGCCAACGTCACGATGAAGGCCGGGATGCGGAAATAGGCGATCCAGAAGCCCTGCCACATGCCGATGAGGGCTCCGATCACGAGCCCCAGGATGATCGCGGCCCACCACGGGATGTGCCACTCGGTGATCATCACGCCCGCCATCGCGCCGACGAAGGCCACGACCGAGCCGACCGAGAGGTCGATGTGCCCGGCGATGATGACCATCACCATGCCGATCGCGAGGATCAGGATGTAGCTGTTCTGAACGATGATGTTGGAGACGTTGATCGGCTTCAGGGTAATGCCCTGGGTGGCCACCTCGAAGAAGATGACGATCACGATCAGCGCGATGAACAGGCCGATTTGGCGCAGCTGCCCGCCCAGGTAGTTAAGGGCGGAGCTGACGATGCTCTTGGGCTTGGGGGCGGTGTCGAGGGCGCTCACGCGTGGTCCTTCTCTCTTTCCTGAGTCATGAGTTTCATTACGCGTTCCGCCGTCGCTTCAGCGCGCGGCAGGTCGGCGGTGATCCGTCCCTCAGAGAGGGCGTAGATGCGATCGCAGATCCCGAGGAGTTCGGGCAACTCAGAGGAGATGACGATGACGCCCTTCCCCTCATCGGCCAGCTTGTTGATGATGCCGTAGATCTCGTACTTGGCCCCGACGTCGATACCGCGGGTGGGCTCGTCGAGGATCAGCACATCGGGGTTCGTGAACATCCACTTCGACAGCACGACCTTCTGCTGATTGCCGCCGGAGAGCTTTCCGGTCAGCGTCTCGACATTCGGGGTCTTGATGTTCATGCTGAGCCGGTAGCCCTCCGCGACCTTGATCTCGCGGTTCTCGTCGACCCACCCGGAGCGGGCCAGCATCCCGAGCGCTGCCCCCGAGATGTTGCGCTTGATGTCATCGATGAGGTTGAGACCGAATACCTTGCGGTCTTCGGTGGCGTAGGCGATGCCGTTCTCGATGGCGGCGGACACCGTCTTGGTGTTGATCTCCTTGCCGCTCTTGAAGACCTTGCCGGAGATGCCGTAGCCGTAGCTGTGCCCGAAGACGCTCATCGCGAGCTCGGTGCGACCAGCGCCCATGAGGCCAGCGATGCCGACGATCTCGCCCGCCCGCACAGAGAGGTTGGCGTCTTTCACCACCGCGCGGGAGTGGTCGAGCGGGTGATAGACGGTCCAGTTCTCGATGCGCAGCAGTTCGTCGCCGATGGTCGGTGTGTGCTCGGGGAACCGGCTCTCGAGGTCGCGTCCCACCATCCCCTTGATGATGCGCTCCTCGCTCACCTCATCGGCATGCATGTCGAGAGTCTCGATGGTCTTGCCGTCGCGGATGATGGTCACCTCATCCGCGATCGCCTTGATCTCGTTGAGCTTGTGGCTGATGATGATCGAGGTGATTCCCTCGTCGCGCAGGCTGGAGATCAGCCTGAGCAGGTGTGCGGAATCGTCGTCGTTGAGGGCGGCGGTCGGTTCGTCGAGGATGAGCACCTTCACCTCTTTGGAGAGCGCTTTGGCGATCTCCACCAGCTGCTGCTTGCCGACGCCGATGTCCCGGATCTTGGTGATCGGGTTGTCGCGCAAACCCACGCGCTTGAGCAGCGCGCCGGCTTCGCGGTTGGTCTTGTTCCAGTCGATCCAGCCGCCGGTGGCCTGCTCGTTGCCGAGGAAGATGTTCTCGGCGATAGAGAGGTAGGGGCTGAGGGCAAGCTCCTGATGGATGATGACGACGCCAGCAGCCTCGGAGTTATTGATGTTCTTGAAGGCGACGGTCTCCCCCTCGAGCACGATCTCACCGTCATAGCTACCGTGCGGATAGACGCCGCTGAGCACCTTCATCAGGGTCGACTTGCCCGCGCCATTCTCCCCGCAGATGGCGTGGATGTGGCCACGCTGTACGGCGAGCGAGACATCCTGCAGAGCCTTGACGCCGGGGAAGGTCTTGGTGATGCCCCGCATCTCGAGAATGTTTGCTGTCACGTTGCTGGCTTCTTTCTTTCTTCGTTGAAAGAGACGGTGGCGGCGTATGACGCCGCCACCGTCCGAGGTGGAACAGTCCTACTTGAGGTCTGCTTCCGTGTAGTAACCGCTGTCGACGAGGACCTTCTTGTAGTTCTCCTTGGTCACGACGGTGGGCTGGAACAGGAAGGTCGGAACTACCTTGACCTTGTTGTTGTAGCTCTTGGTGTCGTTGACCTCGACCTTGGCGCCGGTGAGGATGTTATCGGCCATCTTCACGGCCTCCTTACCGAGCTGGCGGGTGTCCTTGTAGATCGTCGAGTACTGCTGACCGGCGATGATCGACTTGACGGATGCTGCCTCCGCGTCCTGCCCGGTGATGACCGGCAGAGCGTCCGTGGCGTAACCCGACGAGGTGAGCGCCGAGATGATGCCGATCGAGAGGCCGTCGTACGGCGACAGCACGCCCTGCACCTTCGCGCCACCCGAGTACGTGCTGGCGATGAGGTTCTGCATGCGCTTCTGCGCGGTGGCCGGGTCCCACCGCAGGGTTGCGGCCTGGGTGAATCCGGTCTGACCGCTCTTGACGACGAGCGTTCCGTCGCTGATGTACGGCTTGAGGGTGTCCATCGCGCCATTGAAGAAGAACGTCGCGTTGTTGTCGTCGGGGCTACCGGCGAACAGCTCGATGTTGAACGGACCCTTCTTGTCGGTCTTCTTACCGTCGGCATCGACGACTCCGAGGCCGGTGAGCAGGCTGGTGGCCTGGTCGACGCCGACCTTGTAGTTGTCGAACGTGGTGTAGTAGTCGACGTTCTTGTTGCCGTTGATCAAGCGGTCGTACGCGATGACTTTCACACCCGACTTGGCAGCCTGGTCGAGCTGGTCGCTCAGCGCGGTGCCGTCGATCGAGGCGATGATGAGCACCTTGGCGCCCTTGGTCAGCATGTTGCTGATCTGCTGAACCTGCTGGGGGATCTTGTCGTCGCCGTATTCGAGGTCGACCTTGTATCCCTTCGCCTCGAGGTCGGACTTGACCGCGTTGCCGTCCTTGATCCACCGCTCGGACGTCTTGGTCGGCATGGCGACGCCGACCAGGGCGCCCTTGTTGTCACCGGACGAGGTGTCGCTCGAGGCGCCTCCGCGGCCGCCGCTGCAGGCGGCGAGCGAGAGTGCCAGTCCTGCGGCTGCGATGCCGACCAGAATCTTGCGTGTCTTCACTGTGTTTCCCTTCAGATGTACGTCGTTGTTCTCTGTGGTGCGATTTCGGCTCCCGCGTACGGTCGCCTCCCGCCGGTCGCCCGGCAAGTTCGTGGGCTAGAACCCCTGAGCCAGGCGGTAGTACGCCTGGTTCCAGCGCAGTTCCCGGGAGAACTGTCGGAGGCTCGTGTGCTCGTCGATCACGACGAGTTCGTTCTTCGCGATCTCCGCGAAGTCTTCGAACACCTCCAGGCCGACCTGGGTCGACATGACGGTGTGGTGTGCGGCTCCGGCGGTCAGCCAGGCTGCCGCGCTGGTGGCGAAGTCGGGCTGCGGCTTCCAGACCGCGCGTGCGACCGGCAGCTTCGGGAGCGGATGCGGAAGGGCCACCACCTCGACGACGTTGGCGACGAGCCGGAAGCGGTCACGCATGTCGCTGAGCGCGACCACGATGCCGGGGCCGGCATCCGTGTCGAAGACCAGGCGCACCGGGTCTTCGCGACCACCGATGCCGAGCGGATGGATCTCCAGCTTCGGCGTGGAGGTGGTGAGCGACGGGCAGACTTCGAGCATGTGTGCTCCGAGGATGAGCTCCTCCCCCGGCACCATGTCGTAGGTGTAGTCCTCCATCAACGAGGCGCCGCCGGGGAGGCCGGCCCCCATCACCTTGGCGGCGCGCACCAGCACGGCGGTCTTCCAGTCGCCTTCGGCGCCGAAGCCGTAGCCATCGGCCATCAGTCGCTGCACGGCGAGGCCGGGCAGCTGGCGCAGTCCACCGAGATCTTCGAAGCTGGTGGTGAAGGCGGTGAAGCCGCCCGCCTCGAGGAAGCCGCGCATCCCGAGTTCGATCTTCGCGCCGTAGCGCAGCGACTCGTGGCGGTCGCCGCCGCGGCGGAGCTCGGGGACGACCTCGTAGGTGTCCTCGTATTCGGCGACCAGGGCATCGACCTCGGCGTCGGCGACGGCCTCGACCGCCTCGACCAGCTCGTTCACGCCCCAGGTGTTGACCTGCACGCCGAACTGCAGTTCGGCCTCGGTTTTGTCGCCCTCGGTTACGGCGACGAAGCGCATGTTGTCGCCGAAGCGCGCGAGCTTCAGCTGGTGGGTAGCCGCCCAGCCGGCCGAGGCGCGGCTCCAGGCGCTGACCTGTGCGATGACGATCGGGTTCGAGACGTGCCCGACGACGGTCTTGCGCGCGACACCGAGGCGGGTCTGGATGTAGCCGAACTCCCGGTCGCCGTGGGCGGCCTGGTTGAGGTTCATGAAGTCCATGTCGATGGAATCCCACGGCAGCTCGACATTCGCCTGCGTGTGAAGGTGCAGCAGGGGCTTCCGCAGAAGATCGAGCCCGGTGATCCACATCTTCGCGGGGCTGAAGGTGTGCATCCAGGCGATCACGCCGATCACGTTGTCTGCCGAGTTGGCGTCGAGCGCGAGGCGACGGATCGCCTCGGCGTCGGTGAGCACCGGCTTCCAGACGACGGTGACCGGGATGTCCGAGGCCGCGCCAAGGCGGGTCGCGATCTCCTGCGACTGCTCGGCCACCTGGCGCAGGGTGTCCTCGCCATAGAGACCCTGGCTGCCGGTCACGAACCAGACCTCGTAACGGGCGAGGTCGGGGATGATGCTTCTGCTGGTCATGCCAATGCTCCTGTGGGGTGCTCAGTCGATTCGTGTTGGCCGTAGACGTTCTGATACCGGTTGAAGAGGGAGTCGATCGCCGCCGGGGCGATCGGGATGGGTTCGCCGAGCTGACGCGAGATGTGCACGGTGCGCGCGACGTCCTCGGCCATCACGGCGGCCTTGACGGCATCGCGGGCGTTCTTTCCGATCGTGAAGACGCCGTGGTTCTGCATCAGCACCGCCCGCGAACGGTGACCGGTGAGCGTTGCGACGATGCCCCGACCGATCGTGTCGTCACCGATGATGGCGAACGGACCCACCGGGATCTCGCCGCCGAACTCGTCGGCCTGACCGGTGATCACGCAGGGGATCGCCTCGCCGCGTGCCGCCCAGGCGGTGGCGTAGGTGGAGTGCGTGTGCACGACACCACCGACCTCGGGCATGTTGCGGTAGACGTAGGCGTGCGCGGCGGTGTCGCTCGAGGGCGAATGCTCCCCCTCGATCACGACGCCGTCGAGGTCGCACAAGATCATGTTCTGCGGGGTGAGCTCGTCGTAGTCGACGCCACTCGGCTTGATGACGAACAGGTCGTGGCCTGGCACGCGACCGGAGATGTTGCCGCCGGTCCAGATCACCAGGTTGTAGCGCACCAGGTGATCGTGAAGGCGGGCGACGTCCTCGCGTACGGCATCGACCGCCGTCTGGTCGACGGTCATACGGAGACCGCCGCGGTCTCGGGCTCGGTGGCCGCGAGCTGCGCGGCGAATCCCTCGCGGCGCATAGCCGCCAACCGGTGCATCACGTCGTTGCCGCCGCGACCGAAGTAGTCGTGCAGGGTCAGGTATTCCGAGAACAGGAGGTCGTAAGCATCCGCCCGCGACGCGTCGGGCACGTACTGGGCGCGGTTCACCTTGCCCATGGCGCGACCGGCCTCGAGCACGTCGGCGTAGGCACCGGCCGCGACCGCGGCGTGGATGGCCGAGCCGAGCGCCGGGCCCTGCTCGCTGGCAATGGTCGAGATGGGCATGCGCAACACGTCGCTGTAGATCTGCATCAGCGTCGGGTTGCGGATGAGACCGCCCGCGGCGATGAACTCGGTCACCGGCACGCCGCTCGCGGCGAAGGTCTCCACAATCACGCGGGTTCCGAAGGCGGTGGACTCCAGCAGCGCCCGGTAGACCTCCTCCGGACGGGTGGTCAACGTGGTGCCGAGTACCAGGCCACTGAGTTCGTGATCGACCAGCACGGAGCGGTTGCCGCTGTGCCAGTCGAGCGCGACGAGACCGTGGCCGCCGACCGGCTGCTCGCGGCCGAGGTCGGTGAGGTATTCGTGGATGCTGAGGCCCGCAGCATCCGCCGCCTCGAACATGCCTCCCGGCACCTGGTTGCCCACGAACCAGGCGAAGATGTCGCCGACGCCGGACTGGCCGGCCTCGTACCCATAGAGTCCGGAGACGATGCCGCCGTCGACGACGCCGCACATGCCGGGCACCTCGGCTAGGACATCGGAGTTCATCACGTGACAGGTCGAGGTGCCCATGATGGCGACCATCTGGCCTGGCTCGGTTGCCTGCGCGGCCGGGGCGGTGACGTGGGCATCGACGTTGCCGACGGCGACGGCGATGCCCTCGGGCAGGCCGGTCCACGCGGCGGCTCGGGCCGAAAGGGTGCCGGCAGCGTCGCCGAGCTGACCGATCTCGTGGGCAACCTTGTCGAAGGCGAAGTCGGCGAAGTCGGGGTTCAGGGCGCCGAGGAAGTCGCGGCTCGGATATTCGCCGTTCTGCAGGATGCCTTTGTACCCGGCGGTGCAGGCGTTGCGCACGTAGCGGTCGGTGAGCTGCCAGACGATCCAGTCGGCCGCTTCGACCCAGTGGTCCATGCGCTTGTAAAGTTCGGGGTCTTCTTCGAGAAGTTGAAGTCCCTTGGCGAACTCCCATTCGCTCGAGATCAGGCCGCCGTAGCGGGGAAGCCACGCCTCGCCACGGGCGGCGGCGATGGCGTTAATCCGATCGGCCTGGCCCTGCGCCGCGTGGTGACGCCAGAGCTTCACGTAGGCGTGCGGGCGCCCCTCGAGACCGGGCACCTGGCTGAGCGGGGTGCCGTCGGCAAGTACCGGCAGCGGAGTGCTTGCCGTGAAGTCGGTGCCGATGCCGATGACGAGGGCCGGGTCGATGCCCGCGTCGGCAATGGCGGCGGGAACGGCCTTCTGCAGCACCTCGACGTAGTCGGCTGCATCCTGCAGGGCCCAGTCGGGACGGAGGCGTTCCCCTGTCGCGGCCAGCGTCGTGTCCATGACGGCGTGCGGATACGCGTAGGTCGCCATCCCGAGCTCGGCGCCGTCGGAGACGCGCACCACCAGAGCCCGGCCGGAGAGGGTGCCGAAGTCGATGCCGATCACGTAGCGCTCGTCCGAGGGTTCGGTCGACTCGCGCAGTGCAGTGGGCGTCGTTGCACACATCGGTGTGACTCCTTCGTCAGTGGTACTGGTGCTTGTGGTGCTCGTGCTTGTGCTTGTGGTGCTCGTGCTTGTGGTGCTCGTTCTTGTGGTGCAGAGATGCGCGAATGGAGCATCAGGAAGCGATCACATGTGAGCGATCACATCCGCGCAACCACTCTACACATGTTAGCGATCACATTACTCTCCTCGGTGCCACTGTCAAAGTGGATGCGCGGCTGATGCACGACCGTTATCGATCCGGAATGCCGCGCCGCCGTGAACGCAGTTCGGCCCCCGCGTTTCCGCGAGGGCCGAACTGTCGGTGCGGTGTTGCGACTACTTGGTGTTGGCCTTGACGAGAGCCTCGAGGCTCGAGTTGTTCTTGTACGCCTCGGCAGCGTTCGTCTTGGTCACGAGCACCGGAGCCAGGTAGTAGGTCGGAACATCAACCGAGCCGTTGTTCGTGGCCGGGGAGTTGGTCGACGCCTTCTTGCCCGACGCGAGCTCCTTGACCATGTCGATCGCCTGCTGCACGAGTGCAGTGGTGTCCTTGTTGATCGTGGAGTACTGCTCGCCGCTCATGATGAGCGGGATCGACGCGGCCTCGGAGTCCTGACCGGTGACGACGGGCATGACAGGCGTGTTCTTACCGGCCGACTTGATCGACTGGATGATGGCGCGAGCCAGGGTGTCGTTCGGCGAAAGCACACCGTTCAACTCCGTGCTCGAGTAGCTGCCGGCGAGCAGGGTGTCCATACGGGTCTGCGCGTTGGCGGCGAGCCATCCGGTGGTCTGCGTCTGGGCGATCGCGGTCTGACCCGAGACGACCTTCAGCGTTCCATCGTCGATCTTCGGCTGCAGCACCTTCAGCGCGCCGTCGAAGAAGACCTTCGCGTTCGGGTCGGTCTGTGCACCCGAGAACAGCTCGATGTTGTAGGTCTTGGCGTCCGGGAAACGCTCCTTCATGCCGTCGAGCAGAGCCTGGCCCTGCAGTTCTCCGACCTTGAAGTTGTCGTAGGCGACGTAGTAGTTGACGTCCTTCGAGTCCTGGATGATGCGGTCGTAAGCAATGACCTTGGCGCCATTGGCGGCCGCGGCCTTCACCTGCGAGCCGAGCTGCTTGCCGTCGAACGCACCGATGATCAGGACCTTGGCGCCCTTGGTGTTCATCGTCGAGATCTGGCTTGCCTGCTCCGAAGCGGTGTTGTTCGAGGGCGCGTACTGCACGTCCGGCTTGAAGCCGGCCTTGGTCAGACCGTCGGTGAAGAGCTTGCCCGCGAGGACCCAGTTCTCCGACGTCTTGTCGGGCAGTGCGACACCGATGAGGGAGCCGGACTTGAAGCCCGAGGCGTCACTGCCCGAGCTGCTGCTCCGCGCGGAACAGCCCGACAGAGCCATCAGCGCGACCCCGGCGATTGCCACGGTCGTGATTGCGATTTTGCGCATTGTGTTCACTTTCTGTTATGTGATCTGCTGGTGAGTTGCAAGGTTGGGGAGGGATCACTCCCCGGGGCTACTCCGAGCGCTGCTATGCGTTCGGGGTAGTGGATTCTGGGCGCGAAGAGGCCTCCGCGCTTTCTTCGCCGGGCTCCACCGACGGGCGGTCGAGCGGAGCGACGCCGGCGACACTCGCGTCGTCACCGACGTTCGTCGAGCGGCGACGACGGGTGAGGATGCCGATGATCGACGGACGACCCTGCCGCTTGCTGTAGACGTCGATACCGACGGCGAACAGCAACACCAGACCCTTGATGATCTGAACCCGGTCGTTCGAGACGCCGAGCAGCTGCAGGCCGTTGTTGAGGATCGCGATGACCAGACCACCGATGATCGATCCGACGATCGTTCCGATACCACCGGCGACTGCCGCGCCACCGATAAAGACGGCGGCGATGGCGTCGAGCTCCCAGCCGGTGCCGTCACCGGGGCCCGATGCACCGGCGCGAGCCACACCGATCATGCCGGCGACCGAGGCGAGCACCGACATGTTGAGCATGACGAAGAAGTTGATCCGCTTGATCTTGACGCCGGAGAGTTCCGCCGCGTGCCAGTTGCCACCAACAGCGTAGATGTGGCGGCCGACCGTGGTGTTGCGGGTGACGAAGGAGTAGATCAGCACGAGCACGCCGAGGATGATGCCCGAGATCGGGAAGCTCGTGCCGACCCGACCGGAAGCGAACAACATCGTCGCCCCGCCGGCAACGAACACCAGGACGACCAGCTTGACGACGCTCACCCATACCGGTGCCTTCTCGGCGCCCATGAGAGTCTGCGTGCGGCGCTGGCGGAATTCCTGCCAGACCAGGGCGGCGATCGCCAGGATTCCCAAGATCAGGGTGCCGTTGCTGTAGCCGATGTTCGGGCCGAAGTCGGGGATCGATCCGTTACCGATGAACGTGAACGAGTCGGGGACCGTGACGGTGTTCGAGTTACCGAAGTACTGGTTGGCGCCGCGGAAGATGAGCATGCCCGCGAGGGTGACGATGAACGCCGGAACCCCGACGTAGGCCACCCACCAGCCCTGCCAGGCACCGATCACCGCACCGAGGACGAGCCCGAGCAGGATGGCGACCGGAACGGGGAAGTGCCAGCTGACCATCGCCGTCGCGACGACGATTCCCACGAACGCTGCGACCGATCCGACCGAGAGGTCAATGTGGCCGGCGATGATGACCATGACCATACCGATGGCCAGGATCAGCACGTAGGCGTTCTGGTTGACCAGGTTGATCAGGTTGGTCGGATCAAGCGTCAAGCCGCCGGTGAGGATCTCGAACAGGATGATGATGACGACGAGGGCGCCGAGGATGCCGACCTGGCGTCCGCTGGACTGTCCACCGCCGAACATCTTGCCGAGGTCGCGGAAGTGGAATCCCGTCTTGGTGGGGGCGTCGCGATTAGCGCTCATTTGTCGTTAACTTTCTTCTTCGCCGAAGTCATACTCTTCAGGAGGGTTTCGGGGTCGGCCTGATCGGCCGGGATGTTCGCGGTGATCGCACCCTCGAAGATCGTGTAGATGCGGTCAGACACACCGAGCAACTCGGGCAGTTCGGAGGAGATCAGGATGACTCCCTTGCCCTGAGCGGCGATGTCGCGGATGATTCCGTAGATCTCGGTCTTCGCACCGACGTCGATGCCACGGGTGGGCTCGTCGAGGATGAGCAGGTCGGGGTCGGTGAATAGCCACTTGGCCAGTACGACCTTCTGCTGGTTTCCGCCGGAAAGCTTGTTCACTCCCTCGTCGACGGTCGGGGTCTTGATCCGCAGGCTCTTGCGGTAGGCATCCGCGATGTTGTGCTCGGACACGTGGTTGATCACTCCGCCGGGAGAGATCTTCGAGAGCTTCGCGGCGACGACCGAGTCTTTGATGTCGTCGAGCAGGTTCAGTCCGAGCGCCTTGCGGTCTTCGCTCACGTAGGCAAGACCATTGGCGATCGCCTCGCTCACGTTGCGCACCTGGATCTCCTTGCCGTCTTTGAAGATCTGGCCGGAGATGAAATTGCCGTATGAGCGACCGAAGATGCTCATGGCGAGCTCGGTGCGGCCGGCGCCCATGAGGCCGGCGAAGCCGACGACCTCGCCACGGCGCACGGTGAAGCTCGAGTTCTTGACGACCATGCGCTCGGAGGTGAGCGGATGCTGCACCGTCCAGTTCTTCACCTCGAAGAAGGTCTCACCGATGTTGGGCGAGCGATCGGGGAAGCGGTTCTCGAGCACGCGACCGACCATGCCGCGGATGATGCGGTCTTCGCTCACACCGTCGGCGACCACGTCGATCGTCTCGATCGACTTGCCGTCGCGGATGATCGTGATCGAGTCGGAGATGCGCTCGATCTCGTTCAGCTTGTGCGAGATCATGATCGACGCGATGCCGCGGCCCTTCAGGCCGAGGATGAGGTCGAGAAGGTGCTGCGAGTCGCTTTCGTTGAGCGCCGCCGTCGGCTCGTCGAGGATGAGCAGCTTGACCGACTTGTTGAGCGCCTTGGCGATCTCGACCAACTGCTGCTTGCCGACGCCGAGGTTCTTGATCTGGGTGTCGGGGTCGTCGTCCAGCCCGACGCGGGCGAGCAGGTCGATCGCCCGGCTCTTTGCCGCGACCCAGTCGATGACGCCGAAGCGACGCGGCTCGTTGCCCAGGAAGATGTTCTCGGTGATCGAGAGCTCCGGGATAAGGGCCAGCTCCTGGTGGATGATGACGATGCCGGCAGCCTCGGAGGAGCCGATGTCACGGAATCGCGATTCCTCGCCCTGGAAGACGATGTCTCCGGTGTACGTACCGTAGGGGTAGACGCCGGACAGCACCTTCATGAGCGTCGATTTTCCGGCGCCGTTCTCGCCGCAGATCGAGTGGATCTCGCCCGCGCGCACCCTGAGTGACACCCGATCGAGCGCCTTGACGCCGGGGAACTCCTTGGTGATCGACCGCATCTCGAGGATGGTCGGTCCCGTGGCGAAATCCTTCACCGCGGCTTCGGGTGCCTCAGTTGCCATTGTGCGCCCCCAAGGGCAGCTTGTGCTGAATGTGTACGTTCACACGTGCGTCTCGCGCGGTTGTAATCAACGCCGGACTACCTTGTCTCGTAAGGGGGCGCGGAAAAATGCCCGCTAACAGACTAAACCTTGTTGGAGGGCTTGTCGTCAAGCTGTGAACACAACAACTCTGTAACGGGCCCGAAATATTGTGTTCGGCGCACATTCCGCGCCGATGTGAACGGCTGTACGTGCCGACAACCGTGCCGATAGCGCTGTACTTCTCACCTAGAGCAAGAGTGTGCGTATTAGGGCCACTCTGCGTGGTCACCAGATTCTGGCCGAGAACTCCGCGCCTAGAAATGCCGCACCGCCTGGTGCTGCAGCACGAGGGCCGCGGCCCCCAACGCCTCGGCCCGCTCGCCCAACGACGACATGACGAGGCGCGTGCTCTCTCCCACGCTCGGCACCGCATGCCGCATCAGGCCGCGCTCGATGGACGAGAGGAAGAGATCACCGAGTTCTGCAAGCGGGCCACCGACGACGACGACCTCGGGGTTGATGAGATTGGCCACGCTGGCCAGCGCCCGCCCGATGGCCAGACCCGCGTCATCCAGCACCCGGAGCGTGGCGGAGTCGCCCGCCTGTGCTCGACTGACGATCTGCCCCACCCGAGACACCCCCGAGCGCGACAACAGGTCGAGCATCACCGAGGTCGACGCGACCGTCTCTAGGCAGCCGCGATTGCCGCAGTGGCACACCACACCGTTGTCGGTAATGGTGTCGTGCCCGATCTCGCCGGTGATGCCCAGCCCGCCATAGAACGGTCGGCCATTCAGGATGAGTCCGGCACCGATCCCAGACCCCACCTTGACGAAGACCAGGTTGTCGATCTCGCTGTGCGGACCCCAGGTGACCTCTGCCAGCGCGCCGAGGTTGGCGTCGTTGTCGAACACGACGGGAAAGCGCAGACCGTCTTCGAGCTCGACGAGGTCGATCCCCACCCACTCGGGCAGGATCGCCCCCTGAACCACGCGCCCGGCGCGGCGATCGATGGGGCCCGGAATGCCGACGCCCACCCCGAGGACCGAGCTGTGCGCGATGGCGTTGTCGGCGAGCATCTTCGTCAGAAGGTTCGATGCGGTCTCGATGCCCTCCTCGGCCCGATGCCCGACGGGAAGTTCGATGTTCTCCTCCGCGACGACGTCGTAGCCGAGGGTGGCGATGGCGATGCGCAGGTGACGTCGTCCGAAGTCGATCCCCACCGCGACGGCGCTGCGGTTGCAGAGCCGCACGAGCAGAGCGCGGCGGCCCGAACTGGTGGTCGGCTCGGTCTCGACGATGCCCGCATCCGACATGATCCGAACGATGTTCGAGATCGTGGCGGTCGAGAGCCCGGTCTGGCGGGCCAGTTCGGCCTGGGTGGACGGGCCACTGGCCAGAAGCGTGTCGGCGATGCGCTGTTGGTTCAGTTCGCGCAGGGCGGTCTGAGAGCCCGGATTGCGCGCGCTATGACGGTGTGGACGCGACGACGCTGGCATAAAAACGACAGTGCAGCAACGAAGCGTTGGCGTCAAGAAGTTAACGCAGATTATGCGAGATCGTGACCTAATTGAACACAACGAGTGATTCTCACGGGGCGAGCGGAGGCGCTGTCGACGCTCGCACCACGAGCTCAGGCGCGATCGGCGAGTAGTCGAGCTCTCGCACTCCGCCCAGCTGCCCGAGCAGAAGCGACAGCGCTCGACGGCCGATCTCGTCGAAGTCCTGCCGCACCGTCGTGAGCGGCGGCCAATAGTGCGCGGCCTCGGGGATGTCATCGAAGCCGACCAGACTCACGTCTCCCGGCACGCTGAGGCCACCCTCGTGGAAGGCGTGGGCGAGGCCCAGCGCCATCTGGTCGTTGGCGGCGAAAACCGCGCTGAAGTCGCGGTTGCGCATCAACTCGCGACCGACGTAGTGCCCGTGCTCGGCTGTCCAGTCACCGAGGATGGGCGGATAGGCCACGAGGTCTGCATCCACCATCTCGTCGACGTAGCCGCGCATCCTGGCTTCGGCCTCGATCCAGTCCTGCGGTCCGGCGAGGTGCAGGATGCGGCGGTGCCCCTGCTCGATGAGGTGGCGCACCGCGCGGCGCGCGCCAGAGACCTGGTCGACGGAGAGGCTGTGCGAATTGCGGCGGGTGGAGTCGAGCGTCACCATCGGGATGCGCATCTCGAGCTCGGTGATGGCCTGGAAGACTCGCACTTGCGGGGCGATCACGATCAGGGCCTCGATCGACTGATTGACCAGGTACTCGAGTCGTTCGCGGATGGCGTCGTAGTCGCTGGTGGCGAGGCTGGTCGTGGTGATCACGTAGCCCGCGTCGCGAGCCGCCTCCTCGATCGCGGTGAAGATGGTGGCCGGACCGTAGTTCGCCGTCTGCGAGGTGAGCACTCCGATGGTGCGCGACCGGCTGGTGACCAGCGCACGCGCCGCCTGGTTCGGGCGGTAGCCGATCTGATCGATGACCTCGAGCACTCGCTCCTTCGTGCTCGGCCGCAGTGCCTCCGAGTTGTTGAGCACGCGCGACACGGTCTGGTACGAGACCCCGGCCAGTCGTGCGACATCACGGATGTTGGGGGCTCGAACCTTCTGTGGCTCCATGAGTGGCGGTACCCGGCTTCGTTCGCGGTGTGCGCGCGGACCCGATGCCGCACTGCGGGAACCATTATCACCCCCGTCGTGGGGAGGGATCACGCGCTCAGGTCGTAGACGGTGACGCCATCGACCGTCTGCGCGGCGAAGTGCGCTGCCACCCAGGCCGCGATATCGGACGCTTCCGATGAGCCCCCGCGGGACTGCCCGAACGAGCCGGAGCCCACGAAATAGTGGATTTTTCCCGCCGCCACGAGCGTCGTGAACTCGGCCAGTGTGGGCGACGGGTCGCTGCCGTTGAACCCACCGAGTGCCATCACCGGGTCGCCGCTGGCCAGTTGGTAACCGGCGGCGTTGTTGGATCCGACCGCTGCGGCCACCCAGGTGTAGTCCGCGGCATCCGTACTGAGCAGAGCCGTGACGGCACTACTCGCGGATCCGCCGCCGAGGAGGCCGCCCATTCCGCCGCCCATTCCGCCCGTCGGCAGTGCCTGCGAGCCCGCGTTACCGCCCGGAGGAGTGCCGCCAGGAGGAGTGCCGCCAGGGGCACCCGGGCCCCCGAACCCGCCACGCCGTCCGCCACCCATGGCCCCAGACACGGTCGGCCCCGCGGTGACGATCGACCCCGTGTGCGCGGTCGACACGGTCTGCAGGGTGTAGGCGGTGGGGGCCATGAGGGCGCCGACGAGGGTTGCCGCGATGGTGGCGGCAGTCAGCATCCGTCCGCGATTCGGCAACAGCAGTAGCGCGGCCGCGATCACGCAGACCGCGAGCACCAGCCACTTCAGCCACGGCAGCCAGGTGCTCGCCTCGCTCAGGAGCGCGAACGACCAGAGCGCGGTGAGCAGCACCGTGGCCGAGGCGATGATGCGCGCCCAGAACTCGGCACGGCGCGACCACAGGAGGCTAGCCCCGACGGCGACCACCCCGGCCAACGGCGGCGCGAGAGCCACGGTGTAGTACGCGTGGAAGATTCCGGCCATGAAGCTGAACGCGACGGCGGTGACCAGCAACCAGCCCGAGAACAGGAACAGCACCGCCCGCTTGCCATCCGTTCGCGGCGTCTTCCAGAGCAGGGCGAACCCGGCGACCATGACGATGAGCGCGGCGGGCAACAGCCAGGTGATCTGACCTCCGATCTCCCCCTCGAACAGGCGAAGGATGCCGGTCGAGCCCCAGTTGCCGCCGGTACCGCCACCGCCGCCCACACTTCCGGTCTCGTCTCCCGTGATGCGGCCAAGGCCGTTGTACCCGAAGGTCAGCTCGAGAAAGCTGTTGCTCTGCGATCCGCCGATGAACGGGCGCATGCTCGCGGGCACCAGCTCGACGATCGCGACCCACCAGCCGGCCGAGAGTACGAGGGTGCCGAGCGCGCCCAGCAGGTGAAGGATGCGGGTGCCGAGGCGTCGTTGCGACATCCACAGATAGGCGGCGACCAGCACCGGCACGATGAGGAACGCCTGCAACTGCTTGGTGAGGAAGCCGAAGCCGACCACCGCGCCTGCCCACAGGATCCAGCGCACCTTTCCGCTCTCGATCCCCCGCAGGGTGAAGAACACCGCGAGGGTCATCAGCAGCACGAGAAGGGCATCCGGGTTGTTGAACCGGAACATCAGCGCGGCCACCGGCGTGAGCGCGAGCACTCCCCCGGCCAGCAGCGCGGCCCGCGCCGAGAAGTGCCGTCGGACGATCGCGTAGACCAGCGCCACGGTGGCGATGCCCATCAGCACTTCTGGCAGCAGAATGCTGAACGAGCTGAGTCCGAACACGCGCACCGAGAGCGCCATGAACCACAGGCTCGCGGGCGGCTTGTCGACCGTGATCGAGTTTGCCGCGTCGGAAGAGCCGTAGAAGAACGCCTCCCAGTTGACCGAACCGGCCTGCACCGCGGCGGAGTAGAACGAGTTGGCGTAGCCGCTGGCGGTGAGATTCCAGAGGTAGAGCACCGCTGTCGCCACGAGAAGGCCGAGCAAAGCGGGGCGCTCCCAGGTCGCGGCGGTGGTTCGGCCGTACATGATGGCGCGGGTGAGGGTGCGGATGACCGAGGCTCGCGCGCTAATCGACCATCGAGATTGGGTGCTCATCGGGTCACCAGCTGCCCTAGCGTGGCGGCGCCAACGCGATGCTGTCGGAACACCCACAGCCGCAACAACACGAACCGCAGCAGAGTGGCGAACAGGTTGGCCGCCGTGAGCACCACGAGCTCGGCGTGAGCCGAGGCGTCAGGCCGCAGCGCGTGCAGCCCGACGAGCGACCCGCTCGTGATCAGCCAAGCGATGCCGAACACCACGAGTCCCTGAAACTGATGTGCGACCGCTCCGCCCCTGCCGCTCACGCCGAAGGTGAAACGCCGGTTGGCCGCGGTGTTGGCGACGGCGGTGATGAGCAACGCCAAGAAGTTGGCCACCTGTCCGGGCACGAGCTGCTGCAGCCAGAGGTAGAGCAGGGCATAGGCGACGGTCGAGAGCACGCCGACCACACCGAAGCGCAGCACCTGTCCGAAGAAACTCGGTCGCCGCGGTGGATCGAATGGCCGCCGCCCCAGCTCGGCATAGATCGCCTGGATCGGAACGCGGCCGGTGACGATCGATCGACCGACCCGCAGCATCCCCTTAAGGTCGTCGCGGGCGGTGGACACGACGTCGACGGAGCTCGCCGGGTCGTCCACCCAGTCCACCGGAACCTCGTGGATGCGGAGGCCGCTGCGCTCGGCGATGATCAGGAGCTCCGTGTCGAAGAACCAGCCGTCGTCTTCGACCAGCGGAACCAGCTGGAGCGCGACATCCCGTCGCACCGCTTTGAAGCCGCACTGGGCGTCGCTGAATTTCACCGCCATGGCCCCGTGCAGCAACAGGTTGTAGCTGCGCGAGATGAACTCCCGCTTTGCACTGCGAGTCACCCGGGAGCTGCGAGCGAGGCGGGTACCGATCGCGACATCCGAGTGACCGGAGAGCAGGGGCGCCACCAGCGGCGGCAGAGCGCTCAGCCCGGTGGAGAGGTCGATGTCGAGATAGGCGACCACCTCCGCCGGTGAGTCGAGCCATACCGTGCGCAGCGCCCGGCCCCGACCCTTCTCGGGCAGGTGGACGACGACGACGCCCGGCAGCTCGGAGGCGAGGCGGTCGGCGATGGCGGCCGTGTCATCCGTCGAGGCATTGTCGGCGATGGTGATGCGCCAGGTCGCGTCGAATTCGGCGCTGAGGTAGTCGTGCAGCGTGCGCACCGACTGCTCGATCGCGGCCTGCTCGTTGTACACGGGCAGGGCCACGTCGAGGGCGAAGGAATCGAGTGAGTGGGCCATGCCGCAACTCTCGGCGGTGGGCCTCTGCGGAGACTATGGCGTTGCTATGGGCACGCTATGCATGTTCGCCCTGCCGGTTTCGATCATGGTTGGTCTCCGTCGATCGCGGCGGAGGGAATGAGCAAGATGTAGAGACAAGCTGGATATAGAGACAACGGGCAGGTTCGCGGCGTATGTTGTGCGCTATCTCTACGAGAGGTCGCCCCATGCCCCGCCTGTTCCCGTCACGCCGCGCTCGGTGGATCCCCGCTGCTGTGGCAGCGGCTGTCGTCACGCTCGGCGCCGTCGCCGTTCCGGTGTCGGCCAATGCCGCAGTCTCCCTCAGCTCGAAGACCCCGGAACAGGTGCTCGCCATGATCGGCGATAGCACCACCGACGCCTTCTCCGGCACCGTGAAGACCACCTCAGACCTCGGCCTTCCGTCGCTGCCCGCGGTCTCCGGCGGATCGAGCGGCACGGATTCCGACATCTCGTCAGTGCTCACGCTGCTCTCGAGCGCGCAGACCGCTCGGGTCTACGTCGACGGGCCGACGAAGGTGCGCCTGCAGGTCATCAAGCAGATGGCTGAGCAAGACGTCATCCGCAACGGAAAGGATGTCTGGGTCTACGACTCCAAGAAGAGCACGGCCGTACACACCACCCTTCCCTCGCGCCGCAGTGCCACTCCCGCTCCCACTCCCACCGCCAGCACCCCCGCTGAGGTGGCCCGCGCGATCGTCGCCAGGCTCGACAGCAGCACAAAGCTGAGCGTGGGAACCGACTCGTCGGTCGCCAACCGTTCCGCATACACGCTCGTGCTGAAGCCCAAGGCTTCCGGCACGCTCGTCTCGTCGGTGACCATCGCGGTGGATGCGAAGACGGGGCTGCCGCTCGAGGTGTCGGCGAAGGCGCGAGGACAGAAGGATGCCGCGTTCTCGATCGGTTTCAGCAACCTGGTGATCGGAAAGCCCGCCGAGCGCACCTTCGAGTTCACCCCGCCGAAGAGCGCGAAGGTGACCGAGAAGAAGGCGCCCACTCATTCGGCCCGTCCCGACTCGAAGAATCACGGCGGCACAAAGACGCCTGCTGGTGTGAAGCCCACCGTCGTCGGTAGCGGCTGGAGCGCGGTGATCGTCAGCCCGAAAGAGTCACCGCTCTCGAGCCTCGGCTCGGTGAAGCAGTTCTCGCAGCTCACCACGGCGGTCGACGGCGGACGGGTGTTCCACACCAGCCTGCTGAACGTGCTCGTCACCGACGACGGACGGGTGCTCGCCGGCTCGGTGCCGATCTCGCGCCTGCTGGCCGTGGCCGCCGCCCCGTCGCCCACGACGTGAGCGACGGCTCGCTCGCGATCGAGACGGGTGGCCTGACCAAACGCTTCGGCGGCCATGCCGCCGTTCAGGAGGTCGACCTGAGCGTGCCGCGCGGCTCGGTTTTCGGCTTCCTCGGCCCGAATGGGTCAGGCAAGACCACCACGATTAGAATGCTCCTCGGCCTGATCTCTGCCTCCAGTGGAAGCGCGACTGTGCTCGGCGAAAGCATGCCGATGGGCCTGCGGTCGGTATTGCCGAAGGTCGGCGCGCTCGTCGAGGGCCCCGGCTTCTACCCTTTTCTCTCCGGCACCGCCAACCTCCGCCGCCTCGACTCCGCCGACCGACGCGCACCGTCAGCCACCCGCACGGCCCGGGTCGAGAGCGCACTCGACCGGGTCGGACTCTCCGGCGTCGGCCGCAAGAAGGTGAAGGCGTACTCGCTCGGCATGAAGCAGCGCCTCGGGCTCGCGAATGCCCTGCTGATGCCGCGCGACCTGCTGGTGCTCGACGAGCCGACCAACGGCCTCGATCCGCAGGGCACCCGTGAGGTGCGCTCGCTCGTCAGTTCGCTCGCCGCCGAGGGAACAACGGTGTTCGTCTCCAGCCACCTGCTCGCGGAGATCGAGCAGATGTGCACGCACGCCGCGATCATGAGCGCGGGACGGTTGGTGGCCCAGGGCACGCTCGAGGAGTTGCGCCGGGTCGGCGAGCCGGGCATCCGTTTGATCACTCCGGATGCCGCGGCCGCCGTCAGCGCGCTGGCCGGGCTCGGGCTGCTCGCCACGATCGAGCATGGCTCCGCGGAATCGACGGTGGTCTCACCCCTTGGAGCCGCGGTGGATCCCGACGCCATCGTGCCCGCGCTGGTGGCTGCGGGAGTGCGCGTTCGGGCCTTCGCCGTGGAACGTCCGAGTCTCGAGGACCGGTTCGTCGCACTCACCGGTGAGGGTTTCGACGTTGCCCAGTAGTCGGGTAGGGCTGGCACTGCTCGCGTCGGAGATCACAGTGCTGTTCCGGCGCAAACGAACCTGGGCCATGCTGCTCGCGCTGGCTGCGGTGCCGGTCTTGGTCGCCGTGGCGGTCAAGATCACCGGGTCGGGGCGCGGGCCGGCGTTCATCAGCGACATCAGCGAGAACGGGCTGTTCGTCACGTTCGCCGGCCTGCTGCTCGCGGTTCCGCTGTTTCTGCCGCTGACGGTGGGGGTCGTCTCCGGCGATGCGATCGCCGGCGAGGCGAGCACGGGAACACTGCGGTATCTGCTGGTGGCCCCGGCCGGACGCATCCGTCTGCTGATCGTCAAGTACATCGGGATCGCGCTGTTCTGTCTCGCCGCGACCCTCACCGTCGCGGTCGCCGGCGCGCTGATCGGTGCGGCGCTGTTTCCGATCGGACCGACCACGCTGCTCTCCGGAGACACGGTCGGCGTGAGCGAGGCGCTGGGTCGGGCCCTGCTCATCGCCCTCTACGTGACGGTGAGTCTGCTCGGGTTCGCCGCCGTCGGGCTGTTCATCTCGACGCTGACCGACGTGCCGGTCGGCGCGATGGCCGCGACCGTTGTGCTGGATGTCGCGGTGCAGATCGCGGACTCCTTGCCGCAGCTGGACTGGCTGCATCCGTTTCTGTTCTCGCACTACTGGCTGAGCTTCGGCGACCTGCTGCGGCAGCCGATCGCGTGGGACTCGTTCGCATCGAACGCGGTGCTGCAGGCGGGCTACATCGTGGTGTTCGGCGGGCTGGCCTATGTCCGCTTTTCCCGGAAAGACATCCTCTCGTAGCGGTCGCCCGCGTGATTTCTTCCTCGAGCTGTCACAGATCGACCTCACGCCCAGGGCTGAGGGTCGATCTGTGACAAGTCGAGGGGCGGATCGACTCAGCCCGGCCATCCGTGTGCGCGAAGCGCCCGCGCGACCCTGGCGATAGTGTCAGCCTGCGTCACGAAGAGCCCGCGCTTACGCACTTGCACCACGGTCCAGCCCGCGGACCTCAACCGGTCGAGGCGATGCAGGTCGATCTCATACTGCTGGTCGTCGACTCGATGCTGCTCGCCGTCGTACTCGACGATCACCCGCCATTGACGAAACAGCAGGTCGACGCGGGCGATAAAGCGTCCTGCCCCGTCGAAAACTTCACGATTCACGTCCGGCATGGGCAACCCAGATCGCAAGAGAAGCAGCCGCAGCAAAGTCTCAGTGCGCGACTCCGCGCGACGGCTCAGCAGGGGGAGAGCGGATGCCGCGGCTCGTGCCCCTCGACCGTGGAAGTCCTCCACCGCCTTCGTCACCTGCGCGAGTGTCGCGTATGGGCGGATGTCGTACGGGTCGAGCACATACGGGTCCAGCAGGAGATGGTCGCCCGCGACGATGAGCTCGTTCTCGTCGACGACGGAGGCTAGGGCGAGCCAGGTACTCACCGAATCGGAGCACGGAAACCCCTGACGCGTGACTATGCTGGCCTCTCGCGTCTGATGCCCGACGACGCCAGCCGAGCGGGGAGCGCGCGCGGGGTGCGGCACCGACACGTGCGACGCCTCGTTCTTTGGTCCGCGAACGGGGCATCCCCACAACCGTGCCGCAGTGGTGTGACTGAAGAACTGATCCGGCCGAAGGAGCGTTTCGTACCCGCGGCACCGAGTCACGATCCCGAGCTCGGGGAGGTGTCGAGGCACACGTACCCCCGCGAAGGGCCGAGCGAGGTCAGGGCCGCGCATCCGCCCCTCGCCGACGCCGGCTGAACGGCCCTCGGCCGTCGAGAACGCGCGGGAGTGCAGAGGAGCGGGGAGCGAGGTTCGGCTGCGCATGACGACAGCGTGGACCACAACGGGAGTGCACAGCATTCGTTATCCACAGCGCGAGCGGCGGCCGAACTGCACTGCGCATCGAGTTGTCACAGATCGACCTCACGCCCGGGGCGAAGGATCGATCTGTGACAACTCGAGGGGAAAGTAGCGGGAGCTACAGTCGGGCGAGACCCTCGAGCAGATCGGCGGTGAGGTCGTCGACACCCTCGATGCCGACCGAGAGCCGCACGAGGTTCTCCGGTACGGCGAGCGCGGTGCCGCGCACGGACGCGTGGGTCATCTCGGTCGGGTAGCCGATCAGCGACTCGACCCCGCCGAGCGACTCGGCCAGCTGGAACAGGCTCGTCGACTCGGCGAACGTGCGTGCCGCGGCCGGGCCGCCGGCGAGCTGCAGAGACAGCATCCCCCCGAAACCGCGCATCTGGCGTGCGGCGAGGTCGTGGCCGGGGTGGTCGGCGAGGCCCGGGTAGTAGACCCGCTCGACGGCCGGATGCGCCACCAGCGTCTCGGCGATGGCCTGCGCGTTCGAGGAGTGCTTCTCCATGCGCAAGGCCAGGGTCTTGATTCCGCGGACGGTGAGCCAGGCATCCATCGGCCCGGAGACGGCACCGACCGCGAACTGCAGGAAGCGCACCTTCTCGGCGAGTTCGTCATCGGCGATGACCAGGCCGCCGCCGAGCACGTCGGAGTGACCGCCCAGGTACTTGGTGGTGGAGTGAGAGACGGCGTCAGCACCGAAGGCGAGCGGGTTCTGCAGATACGGCGAGGCGAAGGTGTTGTCGACGACGACGATCGCTCCCGCAGCGTGACCGATCTCGACCAGAGCGGCGATGTCGCTGATCTTCATCAGCGGGTTACTGGGGGTCTCTACCCACAGCACACGGGTCTTCGGAGTGACCGCGGCGCGCACGGCGTCGAGGTTCATCATCTCTACGGTGTCGAGCTCGATGCCCCACGAGGTGAACGTGCGGTCGATGAGGCGGTGGGTTCCGCCATACACGTCGTTGCCCATGACGATGTGATCGCCGGGCTTCAGCACCGCTCGCAGCAGCGTGTCTTCTGCCGCGAGCCCCGAGGCGAAGCTGAAACCGTGCGCCCCACCCTCGAGATCGGCCAGGAGCGTCTCGAGGGATGAACGCGTGGGGTTAGCGCTGCGGGCGTACTCGTACCCACCGCGGAACCCACCGATGCCGTCTTGAACAAAGGTGGAGGTCTGATAAATCGGGGGGATCACCGATCCGGTTGATGGATCGAACTCCTGCCCGACGTGGATTGCGCGGGTGGAGAAGTCATGGCTGTCAGACACAGGGGTACCGATTTCGTCGAGGTCGGGAAAAGGGGCGTGGTGAAAAAGGTCGAGCTGGGAAGAAATAGGGAGCGATCAGTCGGAGAGGAAGGTGAGCAGGTCTTGACGGGTGATGACGGCTACTGGCTTGCCGTCCTGGGTGACGAGCAGGGCATCCGCCTTGCTCAGTGACGCTCGGGCGACACTGATCGCCTCATGTACCCCGATCAAACCGAGCGGTTGCCCGATAAATTTCCCTACTGGGTCGGTCATCTGGGCGTCACCACCGAAGACGGCTTCGAGCAGGGCTCGCTCGTCGAGCGCACCGACCACTTCGCCGATCACGACCGGCGGCTCCGCGGTGAGCACCGGCAATTGCGAGACGCCGTACTTGGACATGATCTCGATGGCGTCACGCACGGTGTCCGAGGGATGCACGTGCACGAGATCCGGGATCGCCCCGGCCTTCTCCTGCACGATGTCGGCCACCGTCTTCTCGTCGGAGACCTGCGTGAAGCCGTACGACTGCATCCACTTGTCATTGAAGACCTTGCCCAGGTAGCCGCGGCCGCCATCGGGCAGCAGCACGACCATCACGGCGTCGGCGGGCAGATCGCGCGCGGCCTTCAGTGCGGAGGCGACGGCCAATCCGCTGGAGCCGCCGACCAGCAGCCCCTCTTCCCGGGCGAGCCGCCGGGTGAAGTCGAACGACTCGGCGTCGGACGATGCGATGATCTCGTCGACGACGGATCCGTCATAGGCCTCGGGCCAGAAGTCTTCCCCGACTCCCTCGACCAGGTATGGCCGCCCGGTGCCGCCCGAGTAGACCGAGCCCTCGGGATCCGCGCCGATGATGCGCACCGCGCCATGCGACACCTCCTTGAGGTACTTTCCGACGCCGCTGATCGTGCCGCCGGTACCGACGCCGGCGACGAAGTGCGTCACCAGACCTTCGGTGTCGCGCCAGATCTCGGGGCCGGTGGTCTCATAGTGGCTCAGTGGCCCGTTCGGGTTCGAGTATTGGTTCGGTTTGAACGCGCCCGGGATCTCGCGGGCGAGTCGATCGGAAACCGAATAGTACGACTCGGGACTGCTCGGCTCCACGGCGGTGGGGGTTACCACGATCTCGGCGCCGTACGCGCGGAGCACGTTGCGCTTCTCCTCGCCGACCTTGTCGGGGAGCACGAAGACACATCGGTAACCGCGCTGCTGGGCGACGAGTGCCAGGCCGATGCCGGTGTTGCCGGAGGTCGGTTCGACGATGGTGCCGCCGGGCTTTAGCAAGCCGTCCCGCTCGGCAGCATCGATGATGCGGGTAGCGATCCGATCCTTCGATGAGCCGCCGGGGTTGAGGTACTCGACCTTGACCAGCACGGTCGCCACGATCCCCTCGGTGACGCTGTTCAACTTGACGAGGGGGGTGTTTCCGACGAGGTCGATGACACTGTTGGCGTACTTCATGGTGCTGCCAATCTACCGGCGGCACGGTGGAGATTACGCAGGGTGGTTAACCAGTGGCGCAAATGTCGAAAGGCGTACAAATGACTGATGCAATGACTGGGCAACCGGAGCACTCTCGATGTGGGCCCGCAAACGAGGTGGTCCCGATCGTGCCCTCACATGGGGGCACCAGCACCCATCAGTTGTGCCGAGCGCTGCTTGGTTCGACGTGAACCCGGAGGTTGATCATGCCGTTTGTGACCACAGACGATGGCGTAGAGATTTACTACAAGGACTGGGGCAGCCCCGACGCCCAGCCCATCGTCTTCCATCACGGTTGGCCGCTGTCTGCTGACGACTGGGACGGGCAGATGCTGTTCTTCCACGCCAATGGGTACCGGGTAATTGCGTCCGATCGTCGAGGCCATGGGCGGTCGACCCAGGTCAGCACCGGCAACGACATGGACCACTATGCGAGCGACGTGAACGCCGTGGTCGAGCACCTCGACCTGCACAACGCCATCCACATCGGCCATTCCACCGGGGGAGGCCAGGCCACACGATACGTCGCCAAGTATGGCGAACCGCAGGGCCGGGTGGCGAAACTCATCCTGGTCTGCGCCATCCCCCCGCTGATGGTGCAGACCGACGCGAACCCCGACGGGACTCCCCTCTCGGTCTTCGACGGATACCGCGAAGCGCTGGCGGCCAACCGTGCAGAGTTCTACCAGGCAGTCGCTTCGGGGCCGTTCTACGGCTTCAACCGCCCCGGTGCCACGGTCTCCCAGCCCGTGATCGACAATTGGTGGCGTCAGGGCATGATGGGCAGCGCGCTGGCGGGCTATGAGGGCATCAAGGCGTTCTCCGAGACCGACCAGACCGATGACCTCAAGGCGATCACCGTTCCGGTTCTCGTCGCTCAGGGCGACGACGATCAGATCGTTCCATACAAGGACGCCTCCTTGAAGCAGCACGAACTGCTTCAGAACTCCACCCTCAAGATCTACGAGGGGTTCCCCCACGGCATGCTCACGACCCACGCGGACGTGCTCAACCCCGACCTCCTCGCCTTCATCAAGCAGTAACTCCGCTCTCTCCAACGGCGCATCCGAGGGAAACCTCGGATGCGCCGTCGTTGCGTCAGCGCTGTCAGGTCGGCGCGGAGGGGTCAGCGCAGCGCTATCTGCTCCGCGTGCAACCGCGCGTAAACTCCCCCGGCGCTGATCAATTCCGAGTGGGTACCGCGCTCAACGATGCGGCCGCCGTCGACGACGAAGATGACGTCTGCCCCGACCACCGTCGACAGCCGATGAGCGATCGCAATGGTCGTACGACCTCGGGATGCCGTGTCGAGCGCCTGCTGCACGACCCGTTCCGAGATGGAGTCCAACGCGCTCGTCGCCTCGTCGAGAATGAGCACGCCCGGGTCTTTCAGCAGCACCCTGGCGATCGCGATCCGCTGCTTCTCGCCTCCGGAGAGGCGGTAGCCGCGTTCCCCCACCACCGTCTCGTACCGGTCGGGGAACGACGCGATGGTGTCGTGGATGTTCGCGGCGCGGGCAGCAGCCTCGAGCTCGGCATCGCTCGAATCGGGCTTCGCGTAGCGCAGGTTCTCGGCGATCGTCGCGTGAAACAGGTAGGTCTCCTGGCTGACGATCCCGATATTGGAGATCAGCGATTCCTGCTCGAGGTCGCGCACATCGGTGTCGGCGAACCGCACGGTACCCCCCGATGCCTCGTACAGCCGCGGGACGAGATATGACACGGTCGTCTTGCCTGCGCCCGAGGGTCCGACGAAGGCTGCGTACTGCCCGGGCTGGATCTCGAACGAGAGCCCCTTGAGGGTCGGCGGTGTCTCGTCGCCGGCATCCGGATACCGGAAGACAACGTCATCGAACGCGACGTGCCCCACCCGTGACTGCTGCACCGGGCGTGCGGCCGGGCGGTCGACGATCGCGGGCTTCAGATCGAAGTACTCGAAGATGCGCGCGAACAGTGCCTGCGAGGTCTGCAGGTCGAGGGCGACCCGCATGAGCCCGAGCAGCGGGAACATCAGACGGGCCTGCACCGTGGTGAAGGCGACGATCGTGCCGGCGGTGACCGGGACATCCCGCAGGATCAGCCATGCCGCGCAGAGGTAGATCACCGCGGGGATGATCGCGAGAAAGATCTGCACCATCGCGAAGAACCACTGGCCGCTCATCTGCTCACGCACCTGCAGCCCGATCTGGGTCTCGTTCTCCTTCGCGTACCGGTCGACCTCGGTGTTCTGCTGATTGAAGCTCTTGGCCAGCAGAATGCCGGAGACCGACAGCGTCTCTTGCGTGATTGCCGTCATGTCGCTGAGCGACTCCTGCGTCTTGGTGGCGATCTTGGCACGCACCCGGCCGACGCGGCGCTGGGCGATGACCAGGATCGGCATCAGGATGATCGCAACCACCGTGAGTTGCCAGGAGAGCACGAGCATCGACACGAATGCCGCGATCACGGTGACCGTATTGCCGAGCACGCTGGAGACGGTGTTGGTGAGCACGTTGGCCACACCGCCGACGTCGTTCTGCAACCGCGACTGGATGATTCCGGTCTTGGTTCTGGTGAAGAACGCGAGTTCCATCCGCTGGAGGTGGCTGAACAGGCGCACCCGCATCGCGCCCATCACCCTGTTTCCGACGGTGGCGGTGAGGTACGTCTGCCAGACGCCGAGCGCCGCCGAGGCGACAAAGATCAAGACCATCAGACCAACGATCTCGAGCAGCACCGGGAAGTTCGGGTGGCCGCTCTTCGGGAACAGCCCCATATCGAATGCGCGGGCGGTGAGCAGCGGCGGTAACACCGTGAGACCGGCGCCGATGATCACGAGAACGGCGGTCGTGATGAGCGCCGTCTTATGCGGAGCGAACAGAGCCGCGATGCGGGGCAACAGGTTCGGGATCTTCGGGGCCTGTGCGTTCGCGGCGCGCTGCGCATCCGCGTCTCCGCCGCTGATGCGGCCCCGCGGACCTGGATGCCCGCCACGCACTGTACTCACTAGATCACTGTACGCAGGGCCGCTGAGCTCGCGCGAACGCGATATCCCCCGAGCCGCAGTCCAGCAACAATCAGCGCGCCTCGACGCCGAACTCGCGGGCCAGTCGCTCGATCTTCTCTGCGCGACCGAGCCGGGGAAGGTCGCTACCATCGCGGATGGTGCGCCCTCGTGCCTCGAAGTCGGCCAGGAACGACTGCGCCCAGGCGACATCCGATCCGGTGGGGCTGATGACCTCGTTGATGACGGGCAACTGCGAGGTATCGAGGCAGAGCTTGCCGGTCATGCCGAGCGCGACCGTCATCTCTGACTGCTCCCGGAGCACCGGATGACTGCTGCCGACCGTCGGCCCGTCGATCGGACCGGGCAGATTGCCCACTCGACTGGCCACGACCAGGCGGGAGCGCGGGTAGGCCATGGCCAGGTCGTCGGCGCTCGCACCGGTGTCTCGGCGGTAGTCGCCGCTGCCGAAGGCGAGCCGGAACGCCCCCTTCGCCCGGGCGATGTCGGCCGCATCCTCGATTCCGAGCGCGGATTCGACCAGCGCGAGAACCGGGGTCGCGCTGCCGAGCCGGTGATAGGTCTCCGACACCTGCTCGGCGGACTCGGTTTTGGCGAGCATCACACCACGCAGACCCGGCAGGCCGCGCAGCCCGTCGACATCCCCACCCCAGAACTCGGTGTCGACACTGTTGATGCGCACCCAGGCGGAGGAGCCGGATGTCGCCAGCCATTCGGCGACGACCGCGCGGGCATCGTCCTTCAGCTTGGGATCGACGGCGTCTTCGAGGTCGAGGATGACCTGGTCTGCGCGCGACTCGACACTCGGCCCGAAGCGGTCGGACGCCGTCGCCGGCACCAGCAACCAGGAGCGGGAGATCTCGGCGGAGGGTCTGCGGCGAACGTCATTGCTCATGGCTTCCACCGTATCCGGTTGCGAGGAGCGCTCGGTCACGCTGACGTGCGCATGCAAAAAGGCGCCGCCCCCGGGGGGACGGCACCTTTCATGCTCGCAGTTGATGCCCTTGCGGGCGTCGACTACTTGAGGGTGACGGTTGCGCCGGCCTCTTCGAGCTGAGCCTTCGCCTTCTCGGCGGTCTCCTTGTTTGCGCCCTCGAGGACGGTGCTCGGGGCACCATCAACGACAGCCTTGGCCTCGCCGAGGCCGAGGCTCGTGAGCGCGCGGACCTCCTTGATGACCTGGATCTTCTTGTCGCCAGCGGCCTCGAGAACGACGTCGAACGAGTCCTTCTCCTCGACCTCTTCGACGGGAGCCGCGGGGCCACCGGCTGCAGCAACTGCAACGGGGGCGGCCGCGGTGACCTCGAAGACCTCTTCGAACTTCTTGACGAACTCGCTGAGCTCGATCAGGGTCAGCTCCTTGAAGCCCTCGATCAGTTCGTCGCTAGTCAGCTTTGCCATGATGTTTCTCCTAATTTCTTGTGTTGACTTACCGCAGTTCTAGGCAGGGCCTAGGAAGCGGAATCCTGCTTCTCACGCAGCGCGTCGACCGTGCGAACGGCCTTCGACAGCGGAGCGTTGAACAGATAGGCGGCGCCGAACAGCGAGGCCTTGAAGGCACCGGCCAGCTTGGCCAGCAGCACCTCCCGAGACTCGAGGTCAGCGAGCTTGTTGACCTCTTCGGCGGTCAGGGGGTTACCGTCGAAGTAACCACCCTTGATCACGAGAAGAGGGTTGGCCTTGGCGAAATCGCGCAGACCCTTCGCGACGGTGACCGGGTCACCGTGAACGAATGCGATTGCGGACGGCCCGACAAGCTCCTCGTCGAAAGACGAGATGCCAGCCGCGTTGGCCGCGATCTTGGTCAGCGTGTTCTTCACCACGGCGTAGGTTGCGTGCTCACTGAGGGACTTGCGCAGCGTCTTGAGCTGAGCGACAGTGAGCCCGCGGTACTCGGTGAGCAGAACGGCGGTCGAGTCGCGGAACTTGTCCGTCAGCTCGGCAACCGAAGCTTCCTTGTTCGCCATGTGGCTCCTTCGTTAGTGGTTCGTGCCAAGACCTACGCACTTAACGAAAAAAGCTCCGGCGCAAGCGCACGGAGCGAAACCCGGATCAAACAGAACGGGACTCTCAATACACCTGCGCAGGTCTTCGCTTGAGCGAACCTTCGACTGCTGTATCGAGATGGTCTGTTTCCAGGTGATCTGGTTCCAGAACTTCTCGGCACGGCAATAACCGGCGGTCTTTGGCTTCGTAAAGACTAAGTGACGGATGCCCGCGGCGCAAGTCAGTCGCGATCGGGCAACGCCGGCTCGATGAAGACCGGCGTGGTTGGCGGGAGAGGTCGTGGCTCGGCCCCTTCGACAGGCTCGGCCCCTTCGACGGGCTCGACCCCTTCGGCAGGCTCGGCCCCTTCGACGGGCTCGGCCCCTTCGACAGGCTCAGGGACCGTGCGGCCGGGCGGTCGGCGCCGCACCTGCAGCAGCACGAAGATGACGAGCAGGATCACGACGCCGCCGAGCACTCCCCCGGCCACAAGCAGACCGTTCGGGCCGCCGGCATCCGTCGTCGGTGTCGGCGCGGCGGGCACAGTCTTCTGATAGGCCGTGATTGCCGTGGCCACCGCGACGCCAGAGGTTCCGGTGACCAGCGGAGTGATCGTGGTGCCATCACTGGCGAACCAGGCCGAGTGGCTGTCATCCCGAATCAGCACGGTACCGGTCGGGGCTTTCGCGAGCGCGCTCACCAGGGCCGGGCCGAGATCGAAGTCTGCGAGCTCGGGGGCGTCGTTGTCAGAATCGCTGTCGGGGTTGATCCAGACCGTGGCGAGTCCGACCGGCTGATCCTTCACGGTGATCGGCGCGACCCACGTGTTGGTCAGCTCGGTCGGTGCATCGGTCTTCTCGCCGGACAGGAACGACGACGTCCAGGAGAAGACGCGATGGATGCCGCCGACCGTGGTCGTGTCGTCGAACGCGATGCCAGAGCCCTTCTTGGCCCCCGGGCCGTAGAGCGTCTCGACCCGCGGGACGAGCCCCGTCGCGAAGTACTGCGCCACCGGTTCTGGCACGGTCGGCTCGGGGAGCGCGAATGCCGCCTGGCCAGCACCGATCGTCAGGCAAACGGCTATCGCCAGAACTGCGAAGAGTCGCCTACGCACCGTCGCGCCAGGAGTGCTCCGGCTCGTACCCGAGAACGCGCCGCGCCTTGTCAATCGACAGCAGGGTCTCGTGCTCGCCGAGCTCCTTGGTGACGGTGACCGACGGAAACACCTCCGCCGCGAGCGCGGCGCTCGACCGGCTCATCACCGTGTCGGCCGCGGCGATGATGAAGACGTCGAAGCCCGGGTTGCTCGCGAGCAGGGCTCGCTCGATCGCCTGGGCGCCATCGCGGCCGTCGATGTAACCCCACGCATTCCACTTGCGCAGGAGCGGGTCGGCGTCGAAGGAGGGGAACTCCGCGTAGTCGGCCGGATCCATCACATTGGAGAAGCGGAGCGCTGTGACGCTCAGCTCCGGGTCCCAGCGGGTGAGCTTCAGCGCCAACTGCTCCTCGAGGTGCTTGGTGAGCGAGTACATCGACTCCGGCCGGGTCTCGTAGTCCTCGTCGACCGGCAAATAGGGCGGTGGAACATCGAATGGCAGCCCGAGAACGGTCTCGCTCGACGCCGTGACGATGGTGCGGATGCCGGCGCGACGCGCGCCCTGCAGCACGTTGAAGGTCGCATTCATGTTGTTGTGGAAGGCCTGGGCGTCGGGCACGAGTCCCGGCGCCGGCACGGCCCCGAGGTGCACGACCGCGTCGAGTCCGTCGTGCACTCCGTCGATGCCGGCCAGGGCATCCGCCACCTGGCCGTAGTCGGTCAGATCGATGCGGACGAAGCCGGGCGCACGCTCACCGACCGTGTCGAGGGCGACGACCTGGTGGCCTGATTCGCGAAGACGGATGACGACCGTACGGCCGAGTTTTCCGTTCGCGCCGGTGACGGCGATGCGCATGGGGCTTCCTTACCTATAGCGGGCTTCCCAGTTTCTCACCGCGCGCCCTCCATCGCGCGCGCTCCCCTCTCGCGCCCCGAAATCAGGAGCCGAGCGGCAGTGTCACCCGAAACTCGGTGCGCCCCGGCACACTTGCGACCGTCACCGTGCCACCGTGCCCCTCGATGACCGCGCTGACGATGGCAAGCCCCAGCCCGGTCGAACCTAGCCCCGTGGATCCGGCGGCCCGCGAGCGCGAGCTGTCGCCGCGGGCGAAGCGCTCGAACAGCACCAGCTGCAGGCCGTCGGGGATGCCCGGGCCGTCATCGACGACGCTCACGAGCGCATTTTCCGCATCCATCGACAGCGCCACGGTCACCGCGGTGCCGGCGGGCGTGTGCACGCGGGCGTTGGCGAGCAGATTGGCCAGCACCTGATGGAGCCGCTGCTGGTCGCCCATCATGACCACGGGCTCTTCGGGCAGATCGATCGACCAGGAGTGATCGGGGCCGGCCGCGTGCGCGTCGCTCACCGCGTCGATGAGCAGGCGCGAGAGGTCGAGTTGGTTCCGCTCCAGGTCGCGACCCTCATCGAGGCGGGCGAGCAGCAGCAGGTCTTCGACGAGCGAGGTCATGCGGGTGGCCTCGGACTCCACGCGTCCGATCGAATGCACCACGTCATCCGGAAGCTCGTGGTTGCCGCGTCGGGTGAGCTCGGCGTAGCCGCGGATCGAGGCGAGCGGGGTGCGCAGCTCGTGGCTGGCGTCGGCGACGAACTTGCGCACTTTGTTCTCGCTGGCCTGGCGTGCGGTGAGGGCGGATGCCACGTGCCCGAGCATCGAGTTGATAGCGGCACCGACCTGCCCGACCTCCGTGCGCGGGTCGGCGTCGGAGGCGGGGACGCGCGCCTCGAGGGCGACCTCGCCGCGGTCGAGCGGGAGTTTGGAGACGTGGGTAGCGGTGGAGACGACGCGCTCGAGGGGGCGAAGGGCGATCTGCACCAGCAACCGTCCGACGAAGAAGGCGACGACGAGAACCACGATCACGATTCCGGCGATTACGGCGAGCAGAAGATAGACGGTGGACTGCGTCGAGGCGAGCGGCAGGCCGCTGGCGACGATGTCGCCGTCGGGAAGCGTGGTCACGAGAACCCGGTACTGGCCGAGGCTGCCGCCGAGGTTGACGGTCTGCGCGTCAGTGTCGGCCGTCACGGAGAGCACCGTCTTCACCTGGGATGCCGTGAGTGTGCGGTTGGTCCCGATCTGGTCGAGATAACCCGCCCGCTCCAGCACACCGTCACGGACGACTACGAAGATCGTCTCCACATTCTGACCCGGACCCCCCGGGGAATTAGCCGGCGGGGCGGACGGGCCCTGCCCCTGATTCTGCTGGAAATCCTGCGCGCGGCGGGAAGATCCTTCGAGCTGCGCGTCGAGCTTGCTCATCAGCACACCCTGCAGCGTGAGGGCGCTGACCAGTCCGATCACGATCGAGCCGACGGCGAGGAGGGCGATGAAGCTGAATACCAGGCGGCGGCGGAGGGTCCACGGTGCGCGCACGCGGTTCGCGAGCGAGGTCATCCTGCTGCTTTGATCATGTAGCCGACCCCACGCACGGTGTGGATCATCGGCTCGGCACCGGCGTCGATCTTCTTACGCAGGTAGGAGATGTAGATCTCGACGATGCTTGAGCGCCCGCCGAAATCGTACGACCAGACCCGGTCGAGAATCTGGGCCTTGCTCATCACGCGGCGCGGGTTGCGCATGAGAAAGCGCAGCAGCTCGAATTCGGTGGCGGTCAGCTCGATGAGCCGCCCCTCGCGGCGCACCTCGTAGCTCTCCTCGTCGAGCACGAGGTCGCCGACGCGCAGCTGCGGGTCGGAGGAGTCCGCCACCACGATGGTGGACCGACGGATGAGCCCGCGCAGTCGCGCCACGAGTTCCTCGAGGCTGAACGGCTTGGTGACGTAGTCGTCGCCGCCGGCGGTGAGCCCGGCGATGCGATCGTCCAGAGCGTCCTTAGCGGTGAGGAAGAGGATGGGGGTGTCGTGTCCGTCGTCGCGGAGCCGCTTGAGCACGGCCAGGCCGTCGATATCGGGCAACATGACGTCGAGCACGACGACATCCGGTTGGAACTCGCGAATGAGCTGGATGGCGCCGCGGCCCTCGGCCGCTGTGCGCACCTCCCAGCCTTCGTAGCGCAGCGCCATGCTGAGCAGATCGCTGAGCGTGGCCTCGTCGTCGACGACCACCACCCGCACGGGTGAGCCGTCGGCACGGCGGAGTTTGGGAAGCGCGGTGGCGGGTGCAGTGTTGTCGGTCACCTCTCCTACTATCGCGAGTTTTCTATGAACCGCCTATGTTTCGCCCAAACCTTCTCTGAGACCCGTCTGGTCGCTCGAAGAGCCGATCACAACTCATGGGTGGCCTTTAGCGCGTCCATACGGTTTACATAGGTTCGCTCTGCACGGTGGCCACTATGAACAGATCCCGCCGCATAGCCGTCAACGCCTCGTTGGCCGTCGTCGCGCTTGGAGCCCTCGTCGGGGGCTACTTTCTCGTCGCCAACCCCTTCGCCACGAGTTCCGCCTCTGCGACGCAGCTCACCTCCACGGTGAAAGAGGGAGCGGTGTCGAGCAGCATCACGGCGAGCGGCTCGATCGCTCCGGTGCGCGAGGTCGCAGCATCCTTCGCGGTCTCCGGCACCATCGCCACCGTCGACACCACGCTCGGGGCCACCGTCACCGCCGGCCAGGTGATCGGAACTCTCGACACCACCGACCTCGCCGCGGCCGTGACCACGGCCACCAACACCCTGGCCGCCGCGAACTCGCAGCTAAGCAGCGCGAAGAGCAGTCTGGCCGCCGCGACGGCGAGCGCTGCAGCCGGGGGCACAGACCAGACCAGCTCAGCGCAGGGACAGGTGACCTCGGCACAGTCCAGCGTCTCCGAGGCGACGGATGCCCTGGCCACCGCCAAAGAAAACCTCGCCTCCGCGACGTTGACGGCCCCCATCACGGGCCTCGTCACCGCCGTGAACGGCACCGTCGGCGGCAGCGCCAACGGCGCCGCCTCGAGCAGCTCCTCGAGTAGTTCCTCGAGCAGCATTTCCTCCGGCGCGGCGAGCGCCGGAAGCGGCACCACGGCGACAACGACGAGCAGTGGTTTCGTCACGATCGCCGACGTCAGTTCGCTGACGATGACCGCGGCCATCGCCGAGGCGGACATCGCGTCTGTGACCGTCGGCCAGGCGGCATCCGTCACCTTCCCGGCCCTCCCCGCTGTGGACGGCACGGGCGTGACCGCCACGGCGAAGGTCACCGCCATCTCGCCCACGGCGACCACCAGCAACTCGGTCGTCACCTACGCCACCACGATCACGCTCGACGCGATCCCGACCGGCTTGCGACTCGGGCAGACCGCGAACGCCACCATCACCACCGCGAGTTCCGCGGCCACCTCGCTCTACGTGCCGACCGCCGCGATCACCTCCGCGAACGGAACATCCACCGTGAAGGTCGTGTCGTCCGGCGGTACCACCACCACCAAGACGGTCACCCTCGGCGTCGTGGGAGACACCGGCACGGAGATCAAGTCCGGGCTGAAGGTCGGCCAGACCGTGGTCATCGGAACTGTCGCGGCGTCGACCGGAACCACGGGGACGACGGGTACTACCGGGACGAGCAGGACAGGAACCGGCACGGGCGCGGGCACCCGGGGAACCTTTGGCGGCACAGGCGGCGGTGCCGGCGGAGCCCCGACCGGCGGCTTCGGCGGAGGGAACAACTGATGACGAACCTCGAGATCGATCGGCCGCCCGTTCTGCGGCTTCACGACATCCACCAGGTATACGGCGCCGGTGAGGCATCCGTTCACGCGCTCCGCGGCATCGACCTGGACGTGGCGCAGGGTGACTACGTCGCCATCATGGGCCCGTCCGGCTCCGGCAAGTCCACGCTGATGAACCTGCTCGGCTGCCTCGACATCGCCTCGCATGGCGTCTACGAGCTGGCCGGCCACGACGTGCGCAGCCTCACCGAGCGCGAGCTCGCCAAGGTGCGCAACGAGGAGATCGGCTTCGTCTTCCAGAGCTTCAACCTGGTGCCACGGATGACCGCGCTCGCGAACGTCGAGCTCCCGCTGATCTACGGCGGGGTGCGCCGCGCCGAGCGCCGCCGGTTGGCCCTCGAGGCGCTCGCGCTGGTCGGGCTGGCCGATCGCGCCGACCACCAGCCGCAGCAGCTCTCCGGTGGACAGCAGCAGCGCGTCGCCATCGCCCGCGCGCTCGTCACCTCCCCCACGCTGGTGCTCGCGGACGAACCCACCGGCAACCTCGACAGCGCGTCGACCGAGGAGATCCTCGACATCCTCGACTCGCTGGCGGATGCCGGGCGCACGATCGTGATCATCACGCACGAAGAGAACGTGGCCGAGCGCGCCCATCGCATCATCACCATCAGCGACGGACTGATCGTCCGCGACACGAGCACTGCAGGAGTCCTCCAGTGAGCTTCTTCGAGATCCTCCGCTCCGCGATGCGCGGCGTCACGGCCAACAAACTGCGCTCGGTGCTCACGCTGCTCGGCGTCACGATCGGCGTCGGCTCGGTCATCCTGCTGCTCGCGGTCGGCAATGGCTCGGCACAGACCGTGCAGAACGCGATCGCGGGCCTCGGCACGAATACGCTCACGGTGCGCCCCAGCCAGACCGGCGGCGGGGGTGGCGGGGGCGGCACCACGACCGCGTCGACCGCGGGGTCGAGCGTGAAGACGATCACCACGACGGTGGCCGATCAGCTCGCCAGCGCCGGACTCGGGCAGGTGAAGGAGGTCGTGCCGCAGGTGAGCACCAGCCTCACCGTGTCATCCACCACCACCTCGTCCACCGACGTCTCGGTGATCGGCTCGACCGCACAATACTTCGACGTGTCGACCGCCAAGGTCGCCTCGGGCGCGGCCTTCACCGCGGCGGATGTCACCACCTCCGCCAAGGTTGCGGTGATCGGTTCCGAGCTCGCGACCACCCTCTATCCCACCGGCTCGGCGCTCGGCAAGACGATTTCCGTGGACGGTTCCTCCTTCACCGTGGTCGGCATCCTGGCCACCCAGTCGAGCTCGGGATTCACCGACCCGAACACGGTAGTCGTCGCCCCGATCACGCGCATCCGGAAGTCGTACACCGGCTATGGCGCGGTCAGCACCCTGACAGTGCTGGCGACCAGTTCGGATGACGTGACGGCAGCGGAGGGCGAGGTCACCGTGATGCTCAACCAGCTTCTCGGCGTGACGGACACCAGCAACGAGCCGTTCACGGTCACCAACCAGAGCTCGCTGCTCGAGACGGCCGCGGCGAGCGCCACCAGCTTCACCGTGCTGCTCGGGGCGGTCGCCGCGATCAGCCTGCTCGTCGGCGGAATCGGCGTCACCAACGTGATGCTCGTCACCGTTACCGAGCGCACGCGGGAGATCGGCATCCGCAAGGCGCTGGGCGCGACGCAGGGCGCCATCCTTGGCCAGTTTCTCACCGAGGCCGCCACGCTCACCCTGCTCGGCGGGGTACTCGGTGTGATCGGCGCGGTGATCGGAACGCACTGGCAGATTAACGGCACCCAACCGGTGATCCTCGGCTACTCGATCCCGCTCGCCCTCGGCGTCTCGGTAGCGATCGGCGTGTTCTTCGGCGTCTATCCCGCAGCCCGCGCCGCCCGCATGCGGCCCATCCAGGCTCTTCGAGCCATCTGACCTCCCGACCAATCAGAAAGAAGCAGATCATGACGAACACCACTCCCCCGGCCGAGTCCGGCACCCCCACTCCGGTCACCCCGGCGGTCCCCGCGCAGAAGAGCACCTTCCGCCGCATCATCACCCCGGCCCTCGCCGCCGTCGCCGCCCTCGCCATCGGACTGTTCGGCGGCATCCTGATTAGCCACGGCACCTCGAGCAGCACCAGCCAGGCGCAGGGTGGGAACTTCGCCGGCGGGGTCGGCGGCGCGGAGGGAGGCGCCGGCCGGCCCGGCGGCGCGGGCGGCAACTTCACCGCCGGCACCATCACCGGCATCGACGGGGACACCATCACCCTGAAGCTGACCGACGGCTCGACCGTGAAGGTCACCTCCAGCTCCGACACCACGGTCACGACCTCGAAGACCTCCTCGGTCAGCGACCTGGCGAAGGGCGACACCATCACCGTTTCCGGCACGAAGGACAGCGACGGCAACGTCACGGCCACCACCGTGCGCGAGGGCGACATCGGGTTCGGCGCCGGAGCCGCGCCGGCCTCGAAATAAAGGTCGTCGCGGGCGGTTTCGCATCGGCCAACACGAAGCCCGTCCTTATGAATTACATAGCTTCTCTTGTCACCCTCACAACATGAGGATCTCCCGTCCGCTCGCGATCAATATCGCGCTCGGCACCGTCGTCGTCGCAGCGCTCGTCGCCGGCGTCATCGTTCTGCATCCGTTCGGCAGCGCGACTGCGTCATCCGGCCCCGATGCGAACACCGTGCAGCTGACCAGCACGGTGCAGAAAGGTGTCGTCAGCAGCACGATCACCGCCATCGGATCCCTCTCCCCCGGCAACGAGGTGACGTCGTCTTTTGCTGTTTCGGGAACGCTCACCAGCGTCGCCGTCTCGGTCGGTAGCACCGTCTCCGTCGGCCAGACGCTGGCAACCATCGACGCCACACCGCTGCAGAATGCACAGACCGCGGCGGCCATCCGACTCGCTGGTGCCGAACAGCAGGTGACGGATGCCCGGGCCGCCGTCACCGCTGCCTCGAAGGTCACCGCGACCACGGCAACGGCACCGGCAACGGGGTCAGCGCCAGCCTCGGCCGCACCCTCCTCCTCTGCACCAGCTTCGTCTGCACCAGCTTCGTCAGCACCGGTCTCGTCATCACCGGCCTCGTCATCACCGGCCTCGTCATCGCTGGCCTCGTCATCTACTCCCGCGCAGGCCGCTGCGGCCAAAGCGAGCGCCGTTGCCAGCGCTTCGAGCCAACTCGGCGCCGCGCAGGCGCAGGTCGTCACCGCCCAGTCCGCCTACGACGCCGCGACCGCAGCCCTCTCCTCCGCCACCCTCACCGCCCCGATCGCGGGAGTGGTCGTGGCAGTGAATGGGTCGGTCGGCGCGACCACCCAGGCTGGCAGCCGAGCCGAAGCGGTGACCCCGAGTGGGACGGCATCGAGTGGTGCGACATCCGGCTTCGTCACCGTCGCCGACACCTCGACCCTCACGATGACGGCGAACATCGCCGAGGCCGACATCGCCAAGGTGACCGTGGGGCAGGATGCGACGGTGCTGTTCCCGGCGCTCGGCACCGAGACCGCGCCAGCGAAGGTCACCGCGATCGCGCCGATCGCGACGACGAGCAACTCCGTGGTGACCTATGCGACCACCGTCGCCCTGACATCGGTGCCGACTGGACTGCGGCTCGGCGAAACCGCACGGGTGTCGATCACTACCCAGACCTCCACATCTGCCGTCCTGTACGTGCCGAACGCCGCAATCACCACGGCGAACGGAGTCTCGACCGTGAAGGTCGTCGGCAGCGATGGCACCACCACCGAGAAGACGGTCGCGCTCGGGATCGCCGGCGACGTCGGAACCGTCATTACCTCGGGACTCAGCGCGGGCGAGAAGGTCGTCATCGGCAGCGTCTCGACCGCGCCGAGCACCACGAACGGTGGCATCGGGACGGGACGCACCCGGTTCGGTGGCGGCTTCGGCGGCACAGGCGGGTTCGGCGGCGGCGGCTTCGGCGGGGGCGCTGGCGGTCGGTTCGGTGGCGCTGGCGGTGGCACTGGCGGGAGCGCTGGCGGGGGGACCGGCGCTCGGCCACCCGGCGGCAACAACTGACCTGGCCAACCCGCGGATTTTCTGGCCCGCACCTCAATTTTCTGACCCAATCACTACGAACGCCAACGGAGACCCATCATGACGATTCCCGACAACACCCCGCCCGCGGGTGAGCCCACTACGCCGGTGACACCGCCGGCTGCCGCGGCCCCGGTGGCCCAGCGCTGGACCCGCTTCATCACCCCCGTGCTCGCCGTCGTCGCCGCGCTCGTGATCGGGCTGTTCGGCGGCATCCTCATCGGTCAGAACAGCGGAAACCACGGCGGCCAGCAGGCCGGGTTCACCCGCCCGGGAAACGGAACCGGGCAGGGCGGTTACGGCGGCTTCGGCGGCCAGAACGGTCGGCCGGGCGGACCCGGCACCCAGGGCGGGCAGAACGGCGGAGGCCCGGGCGGTCAACGTCCTGGCGGCGCTGGCGGCTTCACGGCCGGAACCATCACCTCGGTCGACGGCGACACCATCACCATCAAGGCCCAGGACGGAAGCACCGTCAAGGTCACCACCTCGGGCGACACCACGGTGACGACCACCGAGAAGTCGTCGGTGAGCGACCTCAAATCGGGCGACACGATCATCGTGCGCGGTGAGAAGGACAGCAGCGGAGACGTGAAGGCCACCTCGGTCGCCGAGGGCCAGACTGGGTTCGGCCGCGGCCCCGCCGCGAGCAAGTAGCGATTCCGCCGGGTGAGTGGCGCCCGAGCGTCAACCCGAGGGCGCCTATCGAAACCCAGCAGGCCGCGGGGCGTCGGCGGATGCCGGGAGTGCGGGAGACAATGGACGGGTGACCGTGATCCAGCCCACCCTCGACCTCTGGGACGAGCCTGCGCCGGATCACCGTGACCGCATCGTCGCCCGCTCCGCCGACCGGGTGGCCTGGCTGAAGGCGCGCAGCCGCGGCGTCACCGCAACGGATGTCGCCCGCCTGTCGGGGCCGGCATCCGTTCGATCCGTGGCCAACGACAAACTCTTCGGCTACGGATTCGGCGGCAACGCCTACACCGACCACGGGCGGGCTCGCGAGCCGGAGATCGCCCGCTGGGTGGAGCGCAATCACGGCATCGTCTCCAGTGACGCGCTGTTCCACGCGGCCGGCGAGACCGAGCATCTCGCCACCCCCGATGGGCTCGCGCTGCGGACATCCGGTCACCTGGAGCTCGCCGAGATCAAGACGACGAGCTCGCGTTGGAAGTCGATCCCGCGCTCGTATCTGCGCCAGATCTGGTGGCAGCAGTATGTGCTCGGGGCCGAGCGCACGCTGCTGGTCTGGGAGCAGCACGACGACTTCGTGCCGATCTCGAGCGAGCCGGAGTGCCGCTGGATCGACCGCGACGAGAACGAGATCTACCAGCTGGTGCGCCTCGCCGACCAGGTGTTGCACCTGATGCGGGATGCCCGTAGCCGATAGTCGCAGCCGCTAGTCCTGATTGCTGAACGCGGCGTCGAAGGATGCCGTTGGCGTCTTCCAGAGCAGCGACCGCACGAAACCGACGGCCTCGGCCGCGCCGTGCAGCCGGTCCATGCCGGCGTCCTCCCACTCGACCGAGATCGGTCCGTCGTAGCCGATCGACCGGAGCGCCCGGAACGAGTCCTCCCACGGGACATCGCCGTGCCCGGTCGAGACGAAGTCCCACCCGCGGCGCGGGTCGCCCCACGGCAGGTGCGAACCGAGCACGCCGTAGCGTCCGTTGTTCGGGCGCAGCCGGGTGTCTTTGCAATCGACGTGGTAGATCCGGTCGGCGAAGTCGGTGATGAACGACACCGGGTCGATGTTCTGCCACATCATGTGGCTGGGATCCCAGTTGAGTCCGAAGGCCGCGCGGTGATCGATGGCCTCGAGCGCACGCACGGTCGACCAGTAGTCGTAGGCGATTTCGCTCGGGTGCACCTCGTGGGCGAACCGAACACCCTCGCCGTCGAAGACGTCGAGGATCGGGTTCCAGCGGGCGGCGAAGTCCTCGTAACCGCCGTCGATCACCGAGGCGGGCACCGGCGGGAACATGGCGACGTACTGCCAGATCTTCGACCCGGTGAAGCCGACGACGGTGTCCACACCCAGACGACGGGCCACCTTCGCGGTGAGCTTCAGTTCTTCGGCCGCGCGCTGCCGAACGCCCTCGGCGTCACCGTCGCCCCAGACCCGCGAGCCGACGATCGCCTGGTGCCGGAAGTCGATCGGATCGTCGCAGACCGCCTGGCCCTTCAGGTGGTTGGAGATCGCATAGACCTTCAGACCGTGCCGGTCGAGGATGTCGAGCCGCTCCTGCAGGTACGCATCGTCTTCGGCCGCGCGCCAGACATCCAGATGCTCACCGGATGCCGCGATCTCCAGCCCGTCGTAGCCCCAGCCACTGGCGAGCTCGGCAACCTGCTCGAGGGTGAGGTCTGCCCACTGCCCGGTGAACAGGGTGACGGGATGGGTGTCGTGCTGACTCACGGGGACTCCTCGGAATTGATGGAAGCGATGTCGACGGTACGCCCTGCATCGTCTGCGCTGGCGACGATCGCGGCGAGCACCCGCTGCACCGAGAGACCCTCCGCAAATGAGGGCCTGACCGGGGTGCCGTCGGCGATACCGACGAGCAGGTCACGCAGCTCGTGCACGAAGGAGTGCTCCCAGCCGAGCACGTGCCCCTGCGGCCACCAGGCGTCGACGTAGGGATGTTCGGGCTCGGTCACCAGGATGCGGCGAAAACCCTGCGTCTCGATCGGCTCGGTCGCGTCGAGAAACCACAGCTCGTTGATCTGCTCCAGATCGAAGCGCAGCGCTCCGGCTGAGCCGTAGAGCTCCACCGACAGCGCGTTCTTCTGCCCGGTCGCCACACGCGAGACCTCGAGGCTGCCCATCGCTCCGGACCCGAAGCTCAGCGTCGCCCACACCGCATCGTCGACGGTGACCGCCTCGATCCCGTGCGGCCCCGGGCGGGTCGGGACGAAGGTGTTCGTCGTCGCCGAGACCCGGGTGACCGGCTCGCCGAGCAGAAACTGCAGCTGGTCGACAGCGTGCGACGCCAGGTCGCCGAGGGCACCGGAGCCGGCCGTCTCTCGACGCAGGCGCCAGCTCATGGGGGCGTCGGCATCCGTCAGCCAGTCCTGCAGGTACGACACCCGCACCTGACGGATGTCGCCCACACGACCCTCGGCCACCAACCGGCGGGCGAGCGCCAGAGCTGGCACCCGACGGTAGTTGAACCCGACCATGCTCCGGATGCCGTCGCGCTCGGCGACGGCAGCGGCATCCGCCATTTCCTCGGCCTCGGCCAGGGTGTTGGCCAGCGGTTTCTCGACCAGCACGTGCTTGCCCGCGGCGAGCGCTGCGATGGCGATCTCGGCGTGCAGGTTGCCGGGCGTGCAGATGTCGACGATGTCGATGTCGTCGCGCTCGAGCACCGTGCGCCAATCTGTCGCCCATTCCGCCCAGCCCAGTCGACCTGCCGCCTCGGCAACCAGCTCGGGATCGCGGCCGACGATCACGCGTCGCTCGAAGGCGGGAACGTCGAACGCGGCGGAGACCTGCCGCCAGGCGTTCGAATGCGCGCGCCCCATGAAGGCATAACCGATCAGAGCGACCCCGAGCGGGCGCTGCAGCGTCATCGCTCGTCCTACAGCGTCGCCGCGGTCGGATCCCAGTCCTCGGGGAGGGCGGGAACCGGCGCGACTGAGCTCTCGACGGTGACGAACGACCTCGTGTCGATCGACTCGCTGATCGAGACCATGGTGTCGAGCACGTGGTAGGCGAGTTCACCGGTGGCCCGGTGCGGACGGTCGGCACGGATGGCGCGCGCCATCTCGAGCACGCCCGATCCGCGCGTCGTCGTGGCGCCGACGGCCGGGAAGACGGTCCAGTCGTCGTCGCCGCGGTGGCGGAGCCTGATCTCGCCGTCGAAGTTGTTCGGGTCGGGAAAGGCGATAGTGCCCTCCGTACCATTCACCTCGACGAAGCCGTGGCGATCGAGAGCGGAGTCGAAGCTGAAGATGCTCTGCGACGACTCACCGCCCTCGAACGCGACGATGGCGCTCACGTGCGACGGTACGGTGACGTCGAACTCTTCGCCGGCTTTCGGACCGGACCCGATCACGCGGGTCTCGCGGGACTTCGATCCGAGCGCCGCGACGCGGTCGACCGAGCCGAACGTCTGGGTGAGGGTGGTCAGGTAGTACGGGCCGATGTCGAACAGCGGGCCGGCGCCCTCCTGGAACAGGAAGGCAGGGTTCGGGTGCCACGACTCCGGGCCGGGCGACTGCATCAGGGTGAGGGCGGTCAGGGGTGTACCGATGTCGCCGCGCTCGATCATGCGGCGGGCGGTCTGCAGGCCGGCGCCGAGGAAGGTGTCGGGCGCGGAGCCGAGCCGCACTCCGGCTTCCGCTGCGGCAGCGAGCAGACCGAGGCCGCTCTCCCGATCGAGCGAGAAGGGCTTTTCCGCCCAGACGTGCTTGCCCGCCGCGACCGCGGCGAGTCCGATCTCGACGTGCGCAGCGGGGATGGTGAGGTTGATAACGATCTCGATGTCGGGATGCGCGAGCACGACATCCGGCCCCCCAGACAGTGGAATGCCGAACTCGGCGGCGCGCTCGGCGGCGACCGGTTCGAACAGGTCGCCGATTGCGTGCACGACGATGTCGGGAAAGCTGGTCAGGTTCTCGAGGTACTGGCGGCTGATGACGCCGGCACCGATGATGCCGATGCCGACCGCGCCCGTGCCGCTCACTTGTCGGTCCCCGTGAGGTAGGCGTAGCTGTCTTCGACCGCGGTAAACATGTCACCCTCGGTGTCGTCCAGCTCGACGACGCCGTATTCGAGGCTCTTCGCCGCCTCGATGATGTCCCAGATCGGCATCATGCCCGCGCCGACCGCGACCTGCGACCTGGAGTCGTCCTCGATCGGCCCGTCCTTGATGTGGATGAAGCGCACGCGGTCGCCGAGGCGGGCCAGCAACGCCGGAACGTCCTGACCACCCGCGGCGGCCCAGTAGGTGTCGAGCTCCAGGATGACGGCGGGGTCGAGGTTCGCCGCAAACAGTTCGTAGCCGGTCTGCCGAATCCCTGGCTGCACCTCGAACTCGTTCGCGAACTCGAAGGCGTGGTTGTGGTACCCGATGCGGACCCCGTGCCGGGCCGCGACCGCGACGGCGGCATTCAGCTCGGCGGCGATCGCGCGGATGTCGTCGGCGCTGGCCCATCGCTCCGGCGGCACGTGAGGCTCGATGACCGTCGCAATGCCGATCGCCGCGGCCGCCGCGAAGACCTCGTCGAGATCGGTGCCCGCGGCCAGGAAGTTGAAGTGTGTGCTCGGAGCCGTCAGGCCGTTCGCGGCGAGGGCTGCAGCAAGCTTCGGCGCCGTTGCAACGAAGTTGAAGGGCTCCACGTGGCGGAAACCGATGGCGGCGACGCGCGCGATGGTCGCGTCGAAGTCGTGCTCGAGTGCTTCGCGCACCGTGTAGAGCTGGAGTGAGAGTGGGGGCGTGGTGGGCACTGCATCTCCTTGTGAGCGACGTTGCTGACGAAAAGTGCTGTCGCCTCCCGAACGGGAGAGCGATGAACACGGTCTTTACCGTATTGATACTTTTGTCGAGCGTCAAGCAAAAGTGTGATGCGTGACAGACCAAAGCCCGACTGGTATCAATGGTGGATGACCAGTGCGGATCGGACTTCGACGGCGTCGGTCACGAGTCCCGTCGCACCCGGTTCCTCTCCGGGCGATCTGTTCCAGCTTTTGCTCGATGGAACACCGCGCACCCGCGCCGAACTAGCCCAGCTGACCGGGCTCGCGCGCTCCACCATCGCAGCACGAGTCGAGGCGCTGATGGAGTCCGGCCTGATCAGCGCCGTGGGCGAGGCCACGTCGTCCGGAGGGCGACCGCCCTCGCGCTTCGCCTTCGATCCGTCCGCTCGAGCGGTGCTGGCGGTCGACCTCGGCGCCATGCACGCGGTGGTCGCGATCACCGACCTCGCCGGACGGGTGCTGCTGCGCCGACGCACCGATCTTGCCATCGCCTCAGGACCGACGACGGTGCTCGACACCGTCGTCGCCGAGGCACGCCAGTTGCTCGAGGTGCTGCAGCTCACCGCCGGTGATCTGGCGGGAGTGGGCATCGGACTACCCGGACCGGTCGAGCACACCTCGGGCCGCCCGGCCAACCCGCCGATCATGCCCGGCTGGCACGGTTTCGATGTGCCCTCTTACATCCGTCGCTCGTTCGACGTCACCGTGCTCGTCGACAACGACGTGAACATCATGGCCCTCGGCGAACAACGGATGCACTGGCCATCGCACGACAACCTCCTGTTCATCAAGGTCTCCACCGGCATCGGCGCGGGCATCATCGGCAATGGCCAGCTTCAGCGGGGAGCGCTCGGCGCCGCCGGCGACCTGGGCCACGTTCGTGTCGGTCGGGGCGGCGATGTCCTCTGCCGCTGCGGCAACGTCGGGTGTCTCGAAGCTCTGGCCGGGGCCCCGGCGATCGCCGCCGGGCTCACCGGCACCAACGCGCACGGCAGCGACGACCTTGTGAAGCTGGCCGAGGCGGGTGATGTCGCGACGATCGCGGCGCTTCGACAGGCCGGCCGCGACCTCGGCGAGGTACTCGCCACCTGCGTCAGTCTGCTCAACCCCTCGGTGATCGTGCTCGGTGGAGCGCTGTCGTCGGCCGGCGATCACGTGCTCGCCGGTGCTCGCGAGGTGGTCTATGCCCGGTCGCTCCCGCTGGCGACGTCACAGCTCACCATCGCCAGAGCCCTGTCATCCACTGACGCGTCATCCGATGACGCCGGGGTGATCGGCGCGTCGATGATGGTCACCCAGCATGTTCTTTCTGCGGCAGCGATCGAGGACTTATTGGTTCCGCGGACGCGAGAGCCGGTGACGCCCTAGCCCAGAGCTCTCTGGCTCTTCGCGCCCCGAGCGCGCCGCCCAGCAGCGCGATCCAGAGCAGCCCGATCGACGTCGCGACCAGTTCGAACCTACTGCCGAGGCCGACCTGAAAATTCAGCAGAGACAGGATGCCGCCGGCCCCCGCCACGACCGCGACCAGCACCGCAGACACGAGCGACATGATCGCGAGCCCACGGTGACCGCGCACGAACGCGATCTGCAGCATCCCCCAGCACGCCGCCGCGAAGGCGAGCACGGCGACGGTGGTGTGGATGAAGTCTTGCCAGGTGAAATCGGGACCGTACGGCACCGGGCAGCCCGCGGTGCAGGTCACCTGCGATGCGACGAGGAAGCCGCCGGCTGCCGCCCAGAGCGACACGGCCGGGATCCATGCCGTGAGCAGCCGTCCGCGCGACCGCAGGGAGCGCGCCGCGAACGCGATCAGGGCCGCGCCGACCACGATGAGCAGCAGGGCGACGCGAAAGTCCCCCGCCGTCGGCAGGTCGGGTGCGCCGAGCTCGCTCACGTAGACGTCGTGGTCGATGCTGAGCCGGGCCCGCCAAATGGTGAGCAGTGCGGCGACCACCGCGAGAATACCCAGCACGGTCGCGGCGAGCTCGAAGTACGAGGCTCGGCGGCGTGACTTCGGGCGCGACATCCCCTCAGCGTACGGCGCGGCGGCTGCGAGTAGTCCTCCTACGGTCCGCATAGTTTGCCTCGCGGAGACACCGTCGTAACACCGGTGAATCATTGCCCCGCTTTACTGGCAGCATGACGATGCGAGCGATGGTGATCGCGGCCACGGGGGGCCCTGAAGTACTCACGATGGCGGAGGTGCCGAAGCCCAAGAAGGTCAATGCCGAACTGCTCGTGAAGATCGTGGCCGCCGGCATCAATCCGATCGACGCGAAGACGCGAGCGGGCGGCGGGGTCTCGGCCGAGATTCCGTCCTATCCCGCGATTCTCGGCCGCGACTTCAGCGGCATCGTCATCGAGTCACCGTTCGAGGCCTGCGCCATCAAGCCGGGTGACGAGATCTTCGGCATCATCGGAGTACCGCGGGTCGCCGGAACCTACGCCGAGTACGTCGCCGTTCCGGTGATGAGCGTGGCACGCAAGCCCCCACGCCTGTCGCACACCGAGGCCGCTGGCGTTCCGCTTGCGGCTCTCACCGCCTGGGGCATGGTGGTCGACGTCGCCAAGGCGCACGAGGGCCAAAACATCCTCATCCACGCCGGCGCCGGCGGAGTCGGCCATTTCGCGGTGCAATTCGCCGCATACTTCGGTGCCCATGTCATCGCGACCGGGTCGCAGCGCAACGCCAGCTGGCTGCGCGAGCTCGGCGCCGCCGAGGTGATCGACTACACGACCACACGATTCGAGGAAGTGCTCGACCACCTGGATGTCGTGATCGACCTGGTCGGCAACGTGCACGACGACACCGGCTCGCGTTCCCTCGACGTGCTCCGCCCCGGCGGACTCATCATCAATGTGCCGAGCGGCAGCTGGCCGACCCTGCTCGACGACGCCGAGATCGCCGGGGTGCGCGCAACCACCTACAAGGTCTCCGACGACGGCGCGACCCTCGCCGTGATCGCACGCCTGCTCGAGACGGGCGACGTGCACGTACACGTCGACGAGGTCTTCCCGCTCGCGGAGGCCGCGGCGGCGCACCAATCGCTCGAGGGCGGCCACACCCGCGGCAAGATCGTGCTCACGGTCTCCGACCTGACCTGACCGGGCTACAGCGCGCGCTCGCGCACGAAGTCTTCGTTGCGCTCGTCGCCGACCCAGAACAACTTGATGCCCACCCGCTCGAAACCGTTCTTCTCGTAGAACCGGTTGGCTCGAGCGTTCAGCTGGCTCACCCCGAGCCACATGCCTTCCGCACCCCGTTCGCGGGCAGAGTCGACGGATGCCGCGATCAACGCCGGCGCGACCCCGCGGCCATGCGCTTCCGCGGCCGTGTAGCACTTGCTCAACTCGACGGTCGGGCGATGGGTGATGGCCACGGCGACGTCCGCGTCGTACGGCTCGCCATACACCAGCATCGTGTAGCCCAGCAACGCGTGGCCGACCATGGTCTGGCCGAGTATGGTGTCGCCGACAGATCCCTCCGCGACGAAGATCTCCCGCGTCGGGTCGGCCAGGTACCCCTCGAAACGCTCGAGCGAGAGATGCTGCGCGATGAAGGCGTCGATGGCAGAACGCGCTGTGCTCGGCGGGCACGCGAGCGGGAAGGTGGCCGCAGCGAGGGATGCGAGGGGCAGCGCATCATCCGTCGTCGCCCGCCGGATCTGGATGGTCGTCTCTGTCATCTCGTTCGCTCCTGAGGGGACGAAAAAGGGGCCCGCGAAACGCGGACCCCTTTTCGTGGTGAGTGCTGCTTAGAAGACGTTCGTGTCCAGCGGGATGCCGGGACCGAAGGTGGTGGTCACGGTGCCCTTCTGGATGTAACGGCCCTTCGCGGAGCTCGGCTTCGAACGGATGATCTCGTCGAGTGCAGCCTTGATGTTCTCCTCGAGGTCCTGCGCGCTGAAGGCGGCCTTGCCGACGATGAAGTGCACGTTGGAGTGCTTGTCGACGCGGAACTCGATCTTTCCGCCCTTGATCTCGGTGACGGCCTTGGCCACATCCGGGGTCACGGTGCCGGTCTTCGGGTTGGGCATGAGGCCACGCGGGCCGAGCACCTTTCCGAGACGACCGACCTTGCCCATGAGCTCCGGGGTGGAGACGGCGGAGTCGAACGAGGTGTAGCCAGCGGCCACCTTCTCGATCAGGTCGTCGCCACCGACCTCGTCGGCGCCGGCAGCGATGGCTGCCTCGGCCGCGGGGCCCGTTGCGAAGACGATGACGCGAGCGGTCTTGCCGGTGCCGTGGGGCAGGATGACGGTTCCACGAACCATCTGGTCTGCCTTACGCGGGTCGACGCCGAGCTTCAGTGCGACCTCCACGGTCGAGTTGAAGTTCTTCGAACCGGTCTCGCGAGCGAGGCGGATGGCCTCGTCGGTCGAGTAGAACTTTCCCTCTTCGATCTTCTCCGCTGCGGCGCGGTATGCCTTCGACTTGGCCATTATGCGTCCACCGTGATCCCCATCGAACGGGCGGTGCCCGCGATGATCTTCTCTGCTGCCTCGACGTCGTTCGCGTTGAGGTCGACCATCTTCTGCTCGGCGATAGTGCGGAGCTGGTCGCGGGTGAGCTTGCCCACCTTGGTGGTGTGCGGCACGCCGGAGCCCTTGGCGACGCCAGCCGCCTTCTTGATGAGCTCAGCTGCCGGCGGGGTCTTCAGGATGAACGTGAACGAGCGGTCCTCGTAGACGGTGATCTCGACCGGGATGACGTTGCCGCGCTGCGACTCGGTCGCCGCGTTGTACGCCTTGCAGAACTCCATGATGTTCACGCCGTGCTGACCCAGCGCGGGCCCGATGGGCGGTGCGGGGTTGGCGGCGCCGGCCTGGATCTGAAGCTTGATCAGACCCGTGACCTTCTTTTTCGGTGCCATTTAAGTTTCCTTTTCTGTCCGAGCCACCGTTGCCGGCCGCTCTCCCGCCATCCCCGAATGGGCTGCGGTGGGTGGTTGCGGGCACACAGAGGTGCCACGGCAACCTATACAGGTTACACGGTTCACGGGACTGGTGTTACTCGCGGCCGCGGCCAGCTCCGGCTGGCGGCTGAACTGGCGCTCGCGAGTTCGCGGCCGCGCCCGGTGAGCGATACGGAGCTTTGGCCAGATGTCGCGCTATCCGCAGTCGCCCGCTGAAGCTCTGTGCGACCAACCCGTCGTTGCATGCCCCTGCAGCCCTCGTGAGTTGCACGTTTTGGTCGCCTTCAGCGCGTGAGAACAGCCAAAACATGCAACTCATCGACGAGAGAGAACGTGCACCTCACGGGTCCAACGGGTCTCGATACGGCTGTTCGCGCGGGCGCTCGCGGCCTACTCGACCAACGGATACGTGCGACCAACGGAAACGTGCGACCAACGGAAACGGGGGGCGCGCGGCGCACCCGCCGCCTTAACGACGGATGCCGCCCCGTCAGCGACGGGGCGGCATCCGAAAAAGAGAAATTAGAGCTTCGTTACCTGCTCGAACGACAGCTCGACCGGGGTCTCGCGCTCGAAGAGCGACACGAGAACCGTGAGCTTGCCGCTCTCCGGCTTGATCTCGCTGATCGATCCGGGGAGGCCCGCGAACGAACCCTCCTTGATCGTGATGGTCTCGCCGATCTCGAAGTCGACTTCCTGCGGGATCGAACGCTGGGTGACCTTGCCACCCTTGGCGCCGGTCTTGGCCGGGGCCTCGACGATCTGCACGAGGCTCTTCAACATGTTGAAGGCCTCCTCGAAACGCAGCGGAGTCGGGTTGTGGGAGTTGCCCACGAATCCGGTCACGCCCGGGGTGTGGCGAACGACCGACCAGCTGTCTTCGTTGAGGTCCATACGCACCAGCACGTAGCCGGGGATGCGCACGCGGTTGACCAGCTTGCGCTGGCCGTTCTTGATCTCGACGACGTCTTCCATCGGAACCTCGACCTGGAAGATGTAGTCCTCCATGGTCATCGAGACCTTGCGGTTCTCGATGTTCTGCTTCACGCGCTTCTCGAAGCCCGCGTAGGAGTGGATGACATACCACTTGCCGAGCGCGTACTTGAGCTCCTTGCGGAACTCCTCGTACGGGTCGACCTCGGCCTCTTCGTCGATACCCGATTCGTCGATGGAGGCCTGCTCGGCCAGCTCCGACTCGATCTCGGACTCGAACTGCTCGTCGAACGGAACCACAACCGGCGGCTCGCCGTCATCGTCGGACTCGGCCTCGCCGTCGACCGCTTCGACCGATGCCTCGGCCTCGTCGGCGCTGTCGATGTCCAGGGCATCCGCGATGATCGCGTCGGCCTCGGGGTCGGTGGCTGCCTCGATGGCGTCCATTGCTGCGGAGAGATCTACGGCTTCGTCATCCAGGTCGTCGACGCCGTCCTGGTCGACGATATGCAGCGCCTCGGTCTCTGCGGAATCGATCGAGGCCTCATCGGCAGCCAGGTAGCTGCCTTCCTGCGCCTCGTCCTCCTCGGAGGACTGCTCGGCCGCAGTCGAGAGATCGATGTCGTCGCGCTCTGTTCCAGCCACTTGAATCCATTCCATTTCTTGGGTGTTGCTCGGCGCTCTCTGGCGCTATCACGGTGTCTCTGTGAGGGGGTCGTGCCCCCTGTGCGGCCGAAGCCGATCGAACGATGCCTACGAGCCGTTGCCGAATACGTAGTTCACGGCGAAGGCGAAGACCAGATCGAGCCCGTAGACCAGCGCCATCATGATGATCACGAAGATCAGGACGACACCGGTATAGCTGAACAGCTCTTTACGGGTCGGGGTGACGACCTTGCGCAGCTCCCCGATTACCTGGCGAATGAACAGTGCGATGCGCCCGAAGGGCCCACGGCTGTTGCCGCGATCCTTCTTGGCATTCTCTACGACGTCCTCGCTCGGCTCGTCGATCACTTTTCTCGCCACTGGTACTACCTTCCGGGATCTGGTCTGGTAATCGTGCTCATGACGATCACGAGACCATCGGCCGATCGGAACTGGGATGTACCGACCGAGCTGCAGGGCGGACAGGACTTGAACCTGCAACCTGCGGTTTTGGAGACCGCTGCTCTACCAATTGAGCCACCGCCCTTCGCAGTCGAACACCATCTTTTCCCCGAGAATCCCGGGTTCCGCTCACCCGAATTGCTTCGAATGGGCATAGAAAAGGATGGCAGATTTCAACTACCAGGATCCAGTGTAGGTCACCGGTTCGAGCACCGCAAAAGCGCGTGAAATCGAAACGGATGCTGGCCCCGCAAACTTTCTCGGACATCCCGCGTCATAGCCGAAGCCTCCGTCGCTCTCTTCCAGTACAGGCAAGTCCACGGAGATGACCACACATCTCCCTGACCGTGCCTGGGCTCTACCGCACCCGCATGCACCACCAGGCAAGAAACGTAGCGAGGCTGAGATCAGGCAGCATCGTTCGTGCAATAACCCGAGTTGTTCCGAACACCGTTGTTCTCGTGCTTCCTCGTTCCTGCACCACAGGATCAGGAAGGTACCAATCGTGTCGCACCCGCACAGCACCGTCCGTCGGCTCCGAAGAGTCGGCGGTTTCATCACAGCAGCAGCGCTCGCATGCTCGGGCGCCGTGCTCGTCCCGTTGTCTGCCCAGGCGTCATCCGTCAGCACCACGACGGGCTCGTACGCTCAAGGCAAGTTCCTCTCCGGCAGTCTCGCCGGCGTGAACCTCGACGACATCGTCGCCCTGCGCGCCGCCGAGGCGCGTAACGCCGGCTCGAGCGGCACTAAAGAAGTGAAAGACCCGCTCACCGCGAGCGTGCTGCGCTCGGTGGTGCTGAACTCGCCGAACGGCGTGCAGCTCGGGCTCGGGTCGATCATCGACGCGGGTGCCCTCTCGCAATACGCCAGGGCAGAGAGGAACGGCAGCTCGCTCGGCGCGAGCGGCGCGGTGGGCAACAGCGGCGCGATCGGCGTGGGAGCAACCGGCGACGGCACCGGCGGCGACCTCACCGTCGACCTCGACAGCCTGCTGAACAGCCGTTTCGCCAGCGTGATCAGCGACCTCAGGCTGCAGGTGCAGGCGGTCGCCGCTCAGGCGAGCGGAAGTACCGACTCGGTGTCGGGCAAGTACAGCCTCGCCGGCCTGAAGCTCAATTTCACCAGCCCGGCGCTCGCCAGCCTCAACGACAAGGTCAGTTCGTCGCTCGACTCGGCGACCGGCTCGCTGGATGGTCTGAGCGGACCTGACGGCGCTCTCGCGAGCGGCGTCAACGGACTGCTCACCGGCATCAATCCGGTGCTGAACGCCGTGGGAAGCAGCGCCACGGTGAAGGCCAGCGTCACCAGCGACCTACGCACCGCTGTGCAACCGCTGCTCACCAGTACCTACACGACGCCAGGCATCACCCTCGACCTCAGAACGGGGTCGGTGGTCGTCGACCTCGAGAAGCTGCTCGGCGGCTCGCTCAACAGCAAGGCGCCCGGCACCGAGGTGCTGTCGGATGCCGTGGTGACCGAGATCCTGAACGCGATCACCACGCAGGTGGCCAGCCTCGCCGACCAGATCAAGAACCGGGTGAGCGTCTCGCTGCACGGGGCAAAGGTCGACCTGGATATCACCGTCAATGCGCTCACGACGACACCCGGGACCCCGGCGGTCCCCGGCAAGCCCGCGGTGCCAGGGCTCCCCGCTATACCCGCGATCCCGTCGGTGCCGGCAGTTCTGTGCAACGTGCTCGACATCCTGCACCTCTGCACGCCGACCGCGGGAACACCGGCCATCCCCGGCCGGGCCGCAGTCCCCGCAATCCCCGCCATCCCCGGCATTCCGGCGGTAGCCGGCAAGACCCTCGCCTCGACCGCCGCGGTGCACGTGGGTGGAACCGTCGATCAGATTCTGGCCGGGACCGCGTCGCAGGCCACGGCATCCGTCTCGCTGCTCGGCGGAACGGTGAATGCGAACCTCAATTCGAAGGCGGTGCTCGGCAGCATGGCCGGCGCACTCACCGATCGTCTGTTCGATGGCGACGGCGCACTGAGCCAGGTGGTGAACAGCCTCAATTCGACGCTGGTAAACCCCGCGGTCACCGCGTTGCTCGGCCCCGGCAACACCTCGGTGCAGAAGGCGCTGGCCGGACTGCTCTCGGTGAAGCTCAACGTGAAGGAGACCAGACTCGGCGGCACGCAGGGAATGGCCGTGGCTTCCGGAACGGTGTTCACCGAGACCGCGCTGCGCATCTCGGTGCTCAAAGACCTCGGGCAGTCGAGCCTCGCGACACTCAACCTGGCACAGGCAAGCGTTGGTCCGCAGGTGGCCGTCGTGGTCGACCCGGGCGGGCCGACGACCGGCCCCACCCCGCCGACCGACAACCCGAACGACCCGAGCGACCCGGGGACGCCGACCACGGGCGACAACCCCGGCGGACACAGCACCCCCACGGCAGCGCGGTTCTCCAGCCTCGCCTCCACCGGGGTCGGAATCGCCACGATCGTCGCAATCCTCCTCGCGCTGCTGGCGGCGGGTGCCTACCTGGCGCGCGAGGGATATCGGCGCAATCACCTGACTGAGAAGTAGAGCTCGGTCAGTCGCGCCGATGAAACGCGCGACCGGGATCGCATCCTCCTGATAGCTGCGATCCCGGTCGCGCTCGTCGTTCAGCCCGTGCGAGTTGCGGGCAGCTCAGATCAGGCGCGCGACTGCAGTTCCGGTTCACGGGCCGGGGCGCGACGGTCGACGAGCGCGCCCAGGATGCCGAACACGCCGACGACCACGGCCCCGAGCGCAGCCACCAGATATCCCGCGAACCCGGTCGCGCCATCGATCGCAATGCCGGAGAGGGTCGCGCCAAGCGTGATCCCGACCGCGAGACCGACCGACGGCCAGGTCAGCGCCTCGGTCAGCCGGTGCCGCTGCGTGCGAATCTCGATCAGCGAGATCGACGAGATGAGAACCGGCGACGTCACCAGCCCAGCCACGAAAATCACCAGAGCCAGGATGACGACGTCGTGAACCACCAGCAGCGTCGGGGTCACCACAGCGAAGGCGAGCGTCGCAACCAGCACGCGCCGACCGGTCGGCCAGTGCGCGCTCACCGGACCGAACAGGAAGCCAGACAGCGCGCTTCCGAACGCGAAGCAGGCGACGATGACCCCGGCCAGGAAGGGGATGCCCAGCTCGCGCGAGATGGCGACGGCCGAGACATCCACCGACGCGAACAGCAGGCCGACGCCCGCGTAGATCGGCAGCACCCCGAGCACGCCGCGTGGCAGCATGCCGGAGCGTGGCGGGCGGCCGCCCTCGTGCCGCACGATCGGTGGGGCCGTCGAGCGCTGGATCGCCAGGGCGACGCCGCCAAGAATCGCGAGGACCACCCCGGTGGCGAAGCCGAACAGCGGGTTGACCAGTGCCGCCAGCACCGTGACCAGCGGCGGCCCGATTACGTAGACCGACTCGTCGGCGACCGACTCCAGGGCGAGGGAAGTGTGCCGCTGCGACGGGTCGCTGAGAACCGCAGACCAGCGCGCACGGGTGAGCGTGCCGAAGTCGACCGAGGTGGCGCCGACCAGAAATGCGGAGACGAACCAGGTCCAGACGGGAGCGCCGAGCACGACGGTGAGCGCGAGCGCGGCGGCAGCGACGAGGGATGCGGCAAGACTGATCGCGGCGACGATGGTCTGCCCGCGAGCGTCGATGGCCCGGGCCCAGAGCCAGCCGGTGAGCGCGATGCCGACGACGATCGCGCCAGATACCGCCCCGGCGATCGCATAACTGCCGCTCGCGGCGGAGACCAATAGCACGGTGCCGATTGCTGTCGTCGAACGCGAGAGTCGCGCGAACCAGCCGGCGACGACGAAACGCACGCTGCCACGGCGAGAGAGGATGTCGGAATACGAACCCAGAACACGGATCGCCACGAGGAAGAGCCTTACCGGTCACTCACCGAAGACGGGGAAGCCCGTCGGCCGCTCGGGTGACGTCCCCAGGGTACGGGAGTTAGAGGAGTTTGCGTTCGAGGGCCCATGCCGTGAGCTCGTGCCGCGAGGACAGCTGCAGCTTGCGCAGCACCGCTGACACGTGCGTCTCCACCGTCTTCACCGCGATGAAAAGCTCGGTCGCGACCTCCTTGTACGCGTAGCCGCGGGCGATCAACCGCATCACCTCGCGCTCGCGGGCCGACAGCCGGTCGAGCTCGTCGCTCGACTCCGCCTGCTCCCCCGCCACCGCCCCGAAGGCATCGAGAACGAAGCCAGCGAGCCGCGGCGAAAACACCGCATCGCCGGCCGCGACCGCCGTCACCGCGCGGCTCACCTCCGCGCCAGACGAGGTCTTGGTGAGGTAGCCGCGAGCTCCGGCACGGATGACTCCTACGACATCCTCTGCGGAGTCCGACACGCTCAGCGCGAGAAACTTCGTCGTCTCGAGCAATCCGGCGCTGCGGCGCACGACCTCGGCCCCGCCTCCACCCGCGCCTCCCGGCAGGTGCACGTCGAGCAGCACGACGGCGGGCCGCAACTCCGCGATCTGAGCGACTGCTATATCGACATCCGCCGCCTCGCCGAGCACCTCGATCGTGTCGTCCAGGTCGGCCCTGAGCCCGGAGCGGAAGATCGAGTGGTCGTCGACGATGAGCACGCTGGTCATGTGGTTCCTCCAGAAACAGTGGCCTCGAGGTGCAGATGCACCTCGGTACCGATGCCGCCCGCCCCGGGCCGCACGGTCGCGGTGCCGCCGGCACGCGTCATCCGTCCGATGATCGATTCACGGATGCCGAGCCGGTCATCCGGAAGGCTCGCCAGATCTACCCCCGGCCCGCGGTCGCGCACGAAGACGTCGACCGCGGCGGGTGACGCCTCCAGATAGACCGAGATCTCGCCGCCAACGTGCCGAGCGGCGTTGACCATCGCCTCGCGGGAGGCCGCGAGCACGGCGGCGTTGGCGACGGCGGGCGGTTCACCGACGACGACGATCTCCACGCGGGCGGGATAGTCGAGCTCGATGGCCGCTGCGATGTCGCGCAGTTCCGAGGCGAGGTCACTGCCGGCGGGCGTCGTGCCGGCGAACAGCCAGTCGCGCAGCTCCCGCTCCTGCGCCCGGGCCAGACGGGCCACCTCGCTCGAGGCGCCAGCGCGGTTCTGGATGAGCGCCAACGTCTGCAGCACGGAATCGTGAAGGTGCGCGGCGATCTCCGCCCGCTGCACCTCCCGCACCTGGGCGGCCCTGGCACCCATCCGCTCCGTCCAGGCATGCACCGCGAACGGCACGATGAAGGTGCCGATCGCGACCACGATCAGCACGACCGCCCCGATGCTGTCCACCACGCGGGCGTTCGCGCGCACCAGCACGGCCAGGCCCGCAAGCACCAGAACACCCTCGGCGATCCAACCCAGCACTGCCGCGCGCCGCGGCGAGCGCCGCTCGTCTCGCACGTCGACGACCAAGGCCCAGACGACCGTGAACACCCCGAAGGCGAGCGTCGAGAGGATGAACGGATTGAGGCCGCGGCCGATATTGCCCGCGGTGAAGAGCGCCGAGACCACGGTCAGCGCCAGCGCAAAGGCGGTGACCGGCACGCGGCGCTGCATGTGATCAGTGCCGTCTTGGCGCACGGGAGCGAGGGCCCAGAGCCAGAGGTAGAGCAGGGCGCCCGAGCCGCTGAGCACGGTCAGGACGATGAAGACAAACCTCACCCAGCCCACGCGCACGGCGAGGTGGTCGGCGAGAGCCGCGCTGACACCGCTCAGGACGACGCGGTGCGGGCGCGTCATCCGTCGCTCGGTCCGTGTCGTCATGCCTTGAATCCAAGCAGAGTCGGGCAGGGCGGTGGGGGTTCGGGGACGAAGGTCAGGGTGCGGTCAGGGTCATCCCCGATGGCAGGACGGGGGCGGTCGGGCCACGATCGATGTATGGCAACCACAGCATCCGATGCACCTCCCACCACTCCGCCTCCGCCACCCGCCGAGAACCGTTTCTTCGCGTGGGTGCGGCTGCTCGATGTTCCCCGCAGACCAGGCTGGCTCGGCGGGGTCTGCGCCGGGGTGGCATATCGGCTCGGCATCGACCCGCTGATCGTGCGGGGCATCGCCGTCGTGGTCGCCATCCTCGGCGGACCGGTCTTCCTTCTCTACGCCGCGGGTTGGCTGCTGCTGCCCGATCTGGAGGGGCGGATTCACCTGCAACGTCTGATCCAGGGCATCTTCGATCGGGCGCTGGTCGGCATCGTCGCCGTGTTCGTGCTCGGACTGCTGCCGGTGACGCAGGGATTCTGGGCCCTGAGCGCCGGCTACTGGGGCGACGGGTCGGTGTTCGGCGCCGTACAGCGCGCGTTCTGGACGCTCATCGTCATCGCCGCCGCCATCGTCGTGACCATCTGGATCGCCCGGGCGACGCAGGCTGCGGCCGCTACGCCGACAGCCACGCCCGCTGCCGACCCCGCTCCCCCTGCCAGCCCGGGCCCCACGGCTTCGCCCGCGACGACGGATGACCACCCCGCCACGATTCCGGCGCTCGGGGTCGTGCCGCTCACCGTCGCCTCTCCCGCCGCCGCGCCAGCCGAGCCGGTCGCTCCCGCCACGGGTGCCGGTGAAGACGAGGTCGCGTCGTGGCGCGAACGTCAGGCCGAATGGAAAGTGCAGTTCGACGCCTGGAAGGCGGCTCAGGCGGCTGACGCGAAAGAGCAGCGACTCCGTCGCCAGGCCGAGACCCGCACGCGAGCCGCTCAAGCCGCGGCTGCGAGTGCCGAGCGCCGCCACATCCGTCGCCTGAATAATCCGCGGCTGGGTGGGGCGCTGACGACAATGGTGCTCGGGCTCGCGCTGCTCGCGGGGGGAATCGGCGCGGTCGTCGCGACCGGATCCGCGAACTGGCGCGGCGCCGAGGTCGCCACCGGGCTGGCCGCCGCGACCGTCGTCGTCGGGGTCGGAATCGTGCTCGCCGGAGCGTTCAAGCGCAAGGCCGGGTTTCTGCGATTCGTCTCGGTGCTGCTGCTGGTGGCGACGGTGACCGCGGGGTTCGTGCCGCGGGATCGACAATTTCTGGGCGTCCGTGAATCCGTGTCCCAAGGCGACTGGATGCAGCTCGGCGGGCGGGTGAAGATCTTCCCGGTCGCGTCGACGACGCCCGCGGTCATCGACCTCTGGCAAGGCGCCGGGAGCGTCACTATTGCCATCCCCGACGATGTGACCGTGCGGGTAGCGACGACGCAGCGAGACGACAACTCCCTCGACTACATCACGGTCGACGGCACCCAATACTCCACACCCACCCATCTCGCAGTCGACCGCAGCGACGACGAGAGCACCTACGATCACACCTTTGGACCCGGACGCCCCGACGTCACGGTCAGGGTGTGGCAGGGGGCCGGAACTATTTCGATTTTGCAAAACGTCGTGTCCACCACTACCGAAGGAACGAACTGATGACCGACCCTGCTTCGCTCACCGGCACCCTCCCGCTGCCTGAGCCAGCGGCATCCGTCACCGGACCACGGGTGCGCATTGGGCAGATCGTCTGGGGGCTGATCGTGATGGCGATCGGCGTGGGCGCGCTCGCCGTGCTCGGCTCCCCGGAGCGACGCGACACCGTGCTCAACTGGCTCCTTCACCTCACGCCAGGGCAGGGCTGGCTCGTCGCGGTGCTGGTCGCCGGCGCCATCCTGCTGCTGCTGGGCGCGCTCGCCCTCGTCCGCCGCCTGCGCCGCTGAGCACCCCGCACACCCGCCCGCCCGGGCCGCCCGGGCCGCCCCGGCCGCCCCCGATGGTCGTGAGTTGCATGTTTTGGCTGTTCCGAGCCGCTCAAAGCAGCCAATACTTGCAACTCACGTGGGGAAAAGACGCGGCCTGTGGATACGTGACGAGGCGATTGCATGATGTCGTGCAGACTCGCTCGATGCGAAAACCAGGACCACCGCCGGTGGGCATCACCCGAGCCGTCACCATGCCGCAAGCAGCTGTATTGGGAGCAACCCGTGCTCGGCTTCGGAGCGCTGACGTCGTGCATCCGTTCCAGGGCGTCAATGTCTTCGCCACCAGCGACCTCACGCTTCTGCAACGTTGCGCCGCACTTCAGGTGAAGATGCCAGCGAACGCCCGATTCTGCGGGATCACAGCCGCGCGGCTCATTGGGGTGCCGATACCCCTTCCGCTCGAGAGTTCACCGAGCATCCACGTAGCAGTACCCCGCGGGTCGAGGACGATGGTCGGCCGCGGAATCAGCGGCCACACGTACATGCCAACTCCAGCAGACACCCGAGACTGGCATGGCCTACGCGTCAGCTCGGCGGAACGTGCGTGGTGCGAAATCGCCGCGGAACTGAACCTCGAAGATCTCGTCGCGGCCGGGGATTTTCTGATCCACCATCGGCTGCCCCACACGACGATGTCCAACCTTCGCAATGCGGTGGACGGATGGCCCGGGCGGCGTGGACGACGGTCTCTCGAAGCCGCTCTTCCCCTCCTGAGCGACCAGGCCGAGTCACCGCAGGAGTCTCGGCTGCGCGTGATCCTCACCGTCGGAGGAATCGCGGGAATGGTTCCCAACCTGCCCGTCAGAACCTCCGGAGGCTTCCGCTACCGCGTCGACATTGCCATCCCGGCGCAGAAGGTCTTCATCGAGTACCAGAGTGACCAATTTCATTCCGGCACTCGACGCCAGGACCTGACCCGCAGTTCTCGACTTCAGGCAGACGACTGGTTCGGGGTCGAAGTCTCCGCAGATGATCTGAACGATCCCGCTGAACTGTGCACCCGCATCCGTCGAATCTTGGCCCGCCGAATGTCGTGAGTTGCATGTTTTGGCTGTTCTCAAGCGCTGAAAACAGCCAAAACATGCAACTCACGGGGGGGGGGGGGGGGGGGGGGGGGGGGGGGGGGGGGGGGGGGGGGGGGGGGGGGGGGGGGGGGGGGGGGCGGGGGGGGCGCCGGGGGCG
>NZ_JAEPES010000006.1:0-151387 GCF_016634425.1 Lacisediminihabitans changchengi | reverse complement strand
CCCCCCCCCCCCCCCCCCCCCCCCCCCCCCCCCCCCCCCCCCCCCCCCCCCCCCCCCGGGGGGGGGGGGGGGGGGGGGCCCCCCCCGGCGGGCACGGGGAGGAGGAGGGCGGCGGGCGGCGGCAGCGCGGCATCCACCGGTTCACCGATGCGGCTGTAGCCGGTGCACCGTTGTCGCGGAGGCCGGGTGCGGCCACCATGGTCACATGACCAGCGAGAAGCACGTGAGCGTGCGAGACCTGCGCAAGACCTATTCCACCGGATTCACCGCTGTCGACGGCATCAGCTTCGACATCGAGCGCGGCGAGACCTTCGCCCTGCTCGGCCCGAACGGCGCCGGCAAGTCGACCACGATCGAGATCCTCGAGGGCTACCGCGACCGCAGCGGTGGGGAGGCGACCGTGCTCGGCGTCGATCCTCAGCACGGCGGCCTCGACTGGAAGGCCCGCCTCGGCATCGTGCTGCAGTCCACCGGCGAGAGTGGCAATGTCAGCGTGCGCGAACAGCTCTCCCACTTCGCCAGCTTCTACCCGAACCCCCGCGACGTCGACGAGGTAATCGCCGCGGTCGGCCTCACTGAGAAGGCCAAGTCCCGCATCAAGGCGCTGTCTGGCGGACAACGCCGCAGAGTGGATGTCGCGCTCGGCGTCATCGGACGACCCGAGTTGCTCTTCCTCGACGAACCCACCACCGGTTTCGACCCGGAGGCGCGCCACGAGTTCTGGGACCTCATCCGTGAGCTCAAGCGCGAAGGCACCACGATCCTGCTCACCACCCACTATCTCGACGAGGCGGCGCAACTCGGCGATCGGGCGGGCGTCATCGCGGGCGGCAAACTCATCGACATCGGCGCGATCGGCGAGATCGGGGGGAGGGATGCCCGCACTCCCCTGGTGCGGTGGCGCGACTCATCCGGTGTCCACGAGGAGCGCACCCTCGAACCTGGCGCGGTGGTGGCGCGACTCTACGGGGCGTCCGGCGGCGAACCGGAGGGGCTCGAGGTCATCCGTCCCAGCCTCGAAGACGTGTATCTGAAACTCGTGGCGGGCCACATCGGCTCTTCCGCCCAATCGACAGAACTGATCCAGGAGGAGCTGGCATGAACGCGATCGCACTCGGCCTCGACCGTGCCCGCTACGAGACCAAAATCTACTTCCGCCAGGGCGACACCGTCTTCTTCACCTTCCTGTTTCCCATAGTCATGCTGTCGATCTTCTCGGTCGCCTTCAGTGCCGCCGGCAACTTCGGCACCAACCCCGACGGCTCCGGCGGAATCACCGCGGCCGCCTTCTACGTGCCCGGCATGATCGCGGCCGGAATCCTGCTCAGCGGAGTGCAGAACCTCGCGGTCGACATCGCGGTGGAACGCGGCGATGGCACACTCAAGCGGCTGGCCGGCACGCCGTTGCCGGTGCTGTCGTATTTCATCGGCAAGTTCGGCCAGGTCTTGATCACGTCGCTGGCACAGATCGCGCTGCTGCTGCTGATCGCCCGTTTCGCATTCGGGGTGCAACTGCCGACGGATGCTGGCCGCTGGGGCACTTTCGTCTGGGTGTACCTGCTCGGGATCACCACCTCGGCCGTTCTGGGAATAGCGCTGTCGCGCATCCCGCGCTCGGGGAAGAGCGCGACGGCGGTGATCATCCCGATCGTGCTGGTGCTGCAGTTCATCAGCGGCGTGTATCTGCAGTTCTCGCAGCTTCCGGTGTGGTTGCAGAACGTGGCATCCGTCTTCCCGCTCAAGTGGATGGCACAGGGCATGCGGTATGTCTTCCTGCCCGACAGCTTTCAGCAGGTGGAGCAGGGCAACGAGTGGAACCTCGGCTGGGTTGCCATCGTGCTCGCCGTCTGGCTGGTCGGCGGGCTAATCGCGGCGCGCTTCACCTTCCGCTGGATTCGCAAAGATTCCTGAACGTCTGCAAGGCTGACACGATGACGGGCGCTCGCTGGTGGAACGTGCTGGTCGTCGGCACGATCCTCGTGCTGGCCGCCATCAACGGCGTTACTCGGCCATTCGGACCCTGGCAGCAGATGACAGCGTGGATCGCGCTTGCGCTGTTTCTCGCCTGCTACGTCCTCTACGGTCGCCGCGCGCTGCGGGATGGCACCTCCGGCATCGCGTTCTCGGCGACCGTGATCGTGCTGTCGGGCGTGGTCGTCGCGTGCTCGCCGAGCCTCGCGGTCATCCAGGCGATCGCCTTCCCGCTCGTCTGGGTCGCGATCGAGAGCACCCGGTTGGCCATCGTCGCCAATGTGGCGCTGGCGCTCGTCGTCTCCGCGGGCTTTCTGATCGTGCTCGGCACCGACCCGCAGAACATCGCGAACACGGCCGTCATCGAGGCGATCTCGCTGGTGGGCAGCCTCGCGCTCGGCACCTGGATCACCCGCATCGCCGAGCTGAGCGCGGAGCGCAAGCTGCTGATCGACGAACTCACCCAGACCCAGGACCAACTCGCCCTGCTGAGCCGGGATGCCGGGGTCACCAGCGAGCGCGAACGTCTCGCCCGCGAGATCCACGACACCATCGCGCAGAGCCTCACCGGCCTGGTGATGTTGTCGCAGCGGGCGCAGCGCGAGCTCGCGGCCGGAGAGACCGGAGCGGTCGGCGATCGCCTCGAATTGATCGAGGAGAGCGCCCGAGAGACTTTGGTCGAGACTCGCTCGCTGGTCGCGTCCAGTGCGCCGGTGGAGCTCGGCGGCGGGATCGCGGCCGCCCTCGACCGGCTGGGCGCGCGCTTCGATCGCGAGACCGGCATCCGGGTGTCGGTGTCCGCCGACATCAGCGGCGAATTCGACCGCGACGCCGAAGTCGTGCTGCTGCGCTGCGCCCAGGAGTCGCTCGCCAACGTGCGCAAACACTCGCGCGCACGGGCGGTGAGCATCAGGCTGGAGGGCTGCGCCACCATGACGGTGACGGATGACGGGGTCGGCTTCGACCCGCTCCTTCCGAACGACGGCTTCGGCCTGGTCGGCATGCGCGACCGACTCGCTCTGGTGGCCGGCACCCTCGCGGTCTCGAGCGCGCCAGGCACCGGCACGACACTGACGGTGTCGTTGCCGGCTGGGGTGACGCCGTGATCCGCGTGCTGGTCGCCGACGACCACCCGATCGTGCGGAGCGGCATCGTTGCCCTGCTCGAGACGGCGCCGGATGTCGAGGTCGTCGGGCAAGCGGCGGCCGGAGACGAGGCGGTCGAGCTCGCCCTTGCGCTGCGGCCCGACCTCGTGCTCATGGACCTCCGGATGCCCGGCCTCACCGGCGACGCGGCCACCGCGCGCATTCTCGCCGCGGCCCCGGACATCCGCGTGATCGTGCTGACCACCTACGAATCGGATGAGTCGATCCTCACCGCGATCGAGGCAGGCGCCAGCGGCTATCTGCTCAAGGCTGCGCCGCAGGAGGAGATTCTGGCCGGCATCCGGTCGGTCGCGCGCGGCGAGGTGGCGCTCGCGCCGTCGATCGCCGCGCTGCTGGTGCGCCGGGTGGCGAAGCCGGCGGCCGTGGCCCTGAGTCCGCGGGAGACCGAGGTGCTCGCGCTCGTGGCGCAGGGCCAGAGCAATCCGGCGATCGCGCGCTCGCTGTTCCTGAGCGAGGCGACCGTGAAGACGCACCTGCTCCACGTCTTCGAGAAGCTCGGCGTGAGCGACCGCACCCGCGCGGTCACCCTCGCGATGGAGCTGGGGCTGTTGCCGCGCTAGCTACGCGTTCTGGCGACGGAAGGTGCGCGTGCCCACCCAGACTCCGGCGATGACGAGCACCGCGGTCCAGAGCACGGCCCAGGTGGTGCCGAGCGTCCAGTCGGTGCCCGCGAAGAGATTGCGGATGCCATCGACGATGTGCTTTATCGGGATGATGTCCGAAATCACCTGCAGCCACTGCGGCGCCAGGGTCATCGGCAGCAGGATGCCGCTCAGCAGCAGGATCGGCAGGGTCACGCCGTTCGCCACCGCGGCCAGCGAATCCTCCGTCTTCACGGCAAGCGCCAGCGCATACCCGGCGCACGCGACGGCCCCGGTGAGCAACAGCGCGAGGATATAGCCCAGCACGACGCCGAGCGGCGAAGCGGTCATGCCGAACGCGAAGCCGAGCGCGATGAGGATCGCTCCCTGCACAGCAAGGGTGAGCATGTCTTTGACCACGCGACCGAGCAGCAGTGCGGTGCGGGATGCCGGGGTCACGCGCTCGGCCTCGATCACGCCATCGCGCACCTCGCCGATCAGTCCGAAGCCGACGAACAGTGACCCGAAGATGGCCAACTGCACCAGCAGCCCCGGCACGAACAGCGTGTACGCGTTGGTGGTGCCGAGCTGGGCGGCGATGGGCTTCAGCAGCGGGCCGAATAGCACGAGGTAGAGCACCGGCTGCAGCAGACCGATGGCCACCCACGCGGGTTCCCGCAGCGACAGTCGCAGCTGGCGGCGGAAGACGATTCCGGTGTCGCGGGCGAAACTCATGATGCATCCTCTCGGAGGGAGCGGCCGGTCATGGCCAGAAAGACATCGTCGAGGGTTGGACGGTTGAGCGCGATGGTGTCGAGGTCGACGCCGGCGGTGTCGAGCGACCGGAGCAGATCGGGCATCACCGTGCCGCCGTCTCGCACCCTCGCGCTGACCTGGAGGCCGTCGGTGGAGACCTCTCCGTCGGAGACCGCGGCCAGCGTGAAGGCGGCGGTCGCCACATCCGTCTGCCCCTTGACGGTGAGCGAGACCAGGTCGCCGGAGACTCTGCGCTTGAGCGCGTCGGGAGTGTCGCTCGCGACGATCTCGCCCCGGTCGATGACCAGGATGCGGTCGCACAGAGCATCGGCCTCGTCGAGGTAGTGCGTGGTGAGAAAGACGGTGCTGCCGCGCTTTTCCCGCAAGTCGGAGATGTGCACCCAGAGGTTGGCGCGCGCCTGCGGGTCGAGTCCTGTGGTCGGTTCGTCGAGAAAGACCAACCGCGGGTCGTGCACCAGACCCATGGCGATGTCGAGGCGACGACGCTGCCCGCCGCTCATGTCGCCGGCTTTGCGATCCCACAGCCCCTCGAGGTCGAGCTGGTCGAACAGCTCTCGACCGCGGGCGGTGGCCTGTTGCGCGCTGACGCCGTACAGCATTCCGTGCGACACGATTTCCTCGCCCGCCCGCGCCTGGCGACCGGTCGATCCGCTCTGCGAGACGTACCCGATGCTGCGACGTACGGCCACCGGGTCGGCCAGCAGATCATGACCGGCGACGGTGGCGGTACCGGCCGTCGGCTTCAGCAGCGTGGTGAGCATGCGGAGCGTCGTGGTCTTGCCCGCGCCGTTCGGCCCGAGAAAGCCCACGATCTCGCCCTCGGCAACATCGATATCGACCCCGGAGACCGCCGTGACGATCGACCTCTCGCGGCCTTTCTTCGTGACGAAGGTGCGCTGCAACCCCGTGGCGTGAATCATCCGGTCTCCTTCGATGGTCAGCCCATTCAAGCGGCGACCACCGACACAGCGCTAGAGCCGACCCGCTATACCTCGACGCCGACCAGTATCGGTTCTGGCTGCAGGATGACTCCGAAGCCGGTCAACACGCGGGTCTGGATGTAGCGCGCCAGCTCGCCCACCTCCGCGGCCGTGCCGCCGCCGGTATTGACGATCGCGAGCGTGTGCTTGCTCGACACCGCGATGCGCGACCCCGGCAGGCGGAAACCTCGCGTGATGCCCGAGTGCTCGATCAGCCAGGCCGCGCTGAGTTTGACCGTGCGGTCGACTGCGCTGGCGTCATCCATGGTGCTGTCATCCGCGCCGTCCAGCGACACCGGCCAGCGCGGGGCGTCCGTCGGCAGGCCGCGCGCAAAGCCGTCGCTCACGATCGGGTTGGTGAAGAAGGAGCCGACACTCACCGAGTCGGGGTCGTCTGGGTTGAGCAGCATCCCCTTGGAGGCGCGCAGCGCGAGCACCGCCGCGCGCACATCGGCCAGCGGCAGGCGTGCTCCGAGCTCGACGCCCAGCGCGCCGGCCAGCTGTGGATAGGCGATCGGCGCGCTGAGCGCGTCGGTCTTCTCAAGTGCCAGTTCGATCGCGACGACGAGCCCCCGCCGCCCGGCCTTCAGCTGTGAGGTGCGGTAGGCGAGGCCGAGTTCGTCGGCGCTGAGCCACTCGCGGTCTCCGGTGACGGCGTCGATGAAATCGACGGCGACGAGCGCGGAGGCGATCTCCTGCCCGTACGCTCCGATGTTCTGGATCGGCGCGGCCCCGCTCGACCCGGGAATCCCGGAGAGCGCCTCGATCCCCGCGAGTCCGTGCGCGACGGCATACGCCACGAGGTCGTCCCAGGGCTCGCCGGCCTGCACGCGGAGGTGCGTTCGGCCGTCAGCATCCGTCGCCAACTGCTCGATGCCCCGCGTGCGGACACGGATGACGCTGCCGTCGAACCCCGAATCCGCCAGCACCACGTTCGACCCGCCGCCCAACACGAGCCAGGCGCCGCCGCCGTCCCAGACGCGCCGCGCCGCGGCGACGAGCTCGTCGGGGGTGGTCGGCTCGAGCAGTTCGGCGGCCGGGCCGCCTACCTTCAGGGTCGTGAAATCGGCGAGCGGGCTCACGCCAGGCTCACGACGACCTGCGCCTTACCGAGCACCGTGGTGTCTGCAGCGGTGACCGTGAGGTCGACGCGGGCGGTCTGCTTCTCGGCGTCGAATGCGCCGATCTTGGCCGACACGGTGACCAGGGCGCCCTCAGTGGCGTCGACGAGCACCGGCCGGGTGAACCGCACGCCGTAGTCGAGCACCTTGCCCGGGTCGCCGATCCAGTCGATGACCGGCTGCACGGCGACACCCATCGTGAGCATGCCGTGGGCGAGTACTCCGGGAAGGCCGACCGAGATGGCGATGTCGTCGCGGTAGTGGATGTCGTTGAAGTCGCCGGATGCGCCGGCGTAGCGAACGAGCGAGCCACGGCTGATCGGGAACTCGCCGCTGGCGACTATCTGACCGACCTCGAGGGTGGTGATGTCGATGCTCATGCGTCCCCCCTGACCACGAGGGTGGAGATGGCGGTCACGACGTGGGCGCCGGTGGCGTCGACGATCGAGGAGTCTGCGGTGACCATCGAATTGCCGCCGAGGCTCTTCACACTGGAGACGGTGAGGGTGGCGGTGAGTTCGTCGCCGGCGACGATAGGGCGCGTGTAGCTGAACCGCTGCTCGCCGTGCACCACCTGCGAGAAGTCGATGCCGGCGTCTGGTTCTGCAAGAAGCTGCTGCAAGGTCGCCTCCTGAATGACGACAGGGAAGGTCGGCGGGGCGACGAGGTCGCTGTAGCCGGCGGCGCGGGCGGCCGCGACATCCGTGTTCAAGGGGCTGGCGGAGTAAACCGCGCGAGCGAACTCACGGATCTTCTCGCGGCCGACGAGGTACGGCTCGGTGGGCGGGAATACCCGCCCCTGCAGATCGGGGTTCACTGACACGCGTGCCAGCCTAACCAGCGGGCGGTTCATGCACGAAACCGTTAAAGCACGAAACCCCGGCGCCTGGGAGCGCCGGGGTTCATGGGGGTTCTAGTGACGGCCTACTGGCAGCTGTCGCACTGCAGGTCGTCCATCGGGTCTACCGGTACCGCGTAGCCGCCGACGAAGTCGTTGTCGTTGTCCATGTGGACCTCCTTATGTCGCAAAGCTCTGTCGATCGAAAAAATATGCCCCCACGGTGCCTGGACTGGGATCCGGCGCCGTCTTGGGTTCTCACTATATAACCGGAATGACAGGTATGTCATTCCACTACATCTAGTGTTTCGGCGTGTCGCGCAGATTAATTCTTGGCGTCGTCGTGTTCCTCGATTCTTGCGTGCACCACCGACATGTGCGGCGGTGCCGTGAACCGTGGACGCCGGTGAAAGACGCCAGCCCGGCGCGAGGGAAGCCCGTGCTGGGGCACAAGAAATCTGCCAGGGGTGTCGCGGATTTGACACGCTGACGTAGGCTCGAACAAATGACTAATGCCATCGCCAAGCTGGGAGCCATTGTCGCTGCGACTGCAATTATCGCGACAGCGGCACTCCCGGCATATGCCAGCCTGGGAACCCCGGCGAGCCACGAGGTGCGGACTGCAGCTGTTCAATCAGTATCGGCCTTCGACGCGGTCGATCAAGCCGCATCGGCCCGAGATCCGTATACCGTTACCAAACCGCAGCCTGTCGCGGTGGCAGTCGCGTCGGTATTCCGAGCCTCGACCGTCAATCGCTTCTCTGGCGCCACCCCGCCCTCGCAGGCCTACAGCGGTGCGGCAGTGCTCGAATACGCGGCCCAGTTCGTCGGTCAGGTGCCCTATGGCACCGGAAACAGCCCCAGCACCAGCTTCTCGTGCGACGGCTATACCCAGTACGTTTTCGCCGGATTCGGCATCAGCCTGCCCCGGACGGCAGACGCACAGGCCGCTCTCGGCGTCGTCATCGACAAGTCGCAGGCTGTCGCCGGCGACCTGGTCTGGTGGCCGCACCGCCACGTCGGAATCTACGACGGCGCCGGCGGCATGTTCAACTCGCCCACCTGGGGACGATACGTTGAGCACGCCAGTTCGCTCTGGGGCTCGCCGCTCTTCGTTCGGCTCACCCTCTAGCACGAGACACTCGTCGGTTCCACGGACGAGCGCGACGAAAAGGACGAGCGCGACGCCGAGAAGTAAAGGATCGGTGTCACATCCGGCAGTGAGCTCTTGGTAGCCGGGCAAAATAGCACATCGCTCCCCAAATAAAATGCCCCCTTTCTGGGGCATCGCGGGATGTCCCCCTAAGTGCGGACACCGCGCTAGGGTTTAGCTACTGCCGAGGATGGTTCCCGACTTCCCGGCATGGATACCCGAATAGAGCTCCGCAGCTTCCCCCCGAGCATGCGCGGAGTCTCCGCTACGTATCCGCGGTGCAGTCCCCCCGAACTGCAGCGCTTGCGGGAGGGCCGTGCGGCAAACCCCCGTAACCGCATCGGCCCTCCCCGCACCTCTCTCTTTCCTCGTTATCGCGCACATGCCCCGTTTTGGGGGCTTTTTTCCCGAGAAGCTCGCACGCATACTGAGACACATCGAAAGGTCGTCGGGGGACGACCTATCGCGACTAAATCCCCTAGGGGATGGTCGATGTGGACTCACTTCGGGTGTGAGTCCACATCGGCCCCTTCGACTCTCCACTGCATTGCCGTGCAAACTCCGGCCGGCAGTCGGATGGCATCTGATCCGTTCGAGAATCAGGACGCCGTTGCCACGGCCTCCACGGTGCGGCGGCGAGCCCAGCCGAGCTGGAAGGCGACGACCGCCAGGGCGATGGCTGCGGCGCCGACATCCGGAATCGACTCGGCACCCCCGAGTCGCATAGCCGCAGCACCCGCGATCGGCGCCAGCGCGATACCGACGTACATCGCCGTCGAGAACCAGGAGATCGCGACCCCCGCCATCGCAGGGTCGATAGCGATCAGTCGATGCTGCACCGGGAGCAGGCTGGCGTTAGAGGCGAGCCCCCACACCGCGAACACCACCGCGGTGCCGACAAAACTCTCGGCGACGACGGGGAGCAATGGCAACGTGACCAACTGCACCGCGATGAAGATCGTGGCTACGGTGCGGCTGCCGAAGCGATCGGTGAGCGGGCCGATCACCACGTTTCCGCCGATCCCCGCGACGCCGAAGATCAGCAGCAGCACGGCGAGCAGGGACGGGGACCCTCCGGTAGCGGTTGCCGTCACCACCGAGCTGAAGATGTAGACGACGTTGAAGCCGGCGATCACGAGCAGGGTGGTGGCGAGAGCCAACAGGATGCGGGGGTCGGCGAGGATCGCGAAGCGGCGGCGAACCGACACCGGCGCTCCGATCGGGATGCCCCGGACTGCGAAAGCGACCGCGACGGCCACCAGGGCGGCGAGCACCGCGAGCCCGAACAGGGGAACGCGCCATCCGCCGATCGCTGCGATTGCAGTACCGAGCGGCGCGCCGAACGCGACTGCCGCCGTGAAGCCGACCCCCACGAAGGCGATGGCACGACCCCGCCTCTCGGGGGAGGCGAGGGAAGCAGCCGCCGCGGTGGCCACGGGAACGAGCGCCGCGCCGCCGAAGGCCGCGACGATCCGACCCGCGGTGAAGACCTCGAGCGTGGGAGCGAGCGCGGCGACCACGGTGCCGAGAGACAGCAGAACGAGCCCCGCGGTCATGAGGGTGGTGCGCGACATCCTGGCGAGGAAGATCGAGATGGCGGGAGCCGCCACGGCGACGACGATCGCGTAGAAGGTGATGGAGTAGCTGACGTCGCTGGCGTGCACGTGCAGAGTCGCCGCGATGGAGGGAAGGAGGCCGGCGATGACGAAGGCGTTGGTGCCCACCACGAAGAGGCCGACCGCGAGAATCGCCAGTCGTGGATAGAGCCCCGCATTCTCAGCCGGAGCGTATGATTGTTTGATACTCGTCATACGGTGGACACTAGCATAGTTCGATCGTCATCAAACGATATGAGAGAGAAATGTCTGCCGACTATCCGGTGCCCGACATGAACGATGTCGAGCTCGTCGAGGTGCTGAAGGCCCTGGCTGACCCGATTCGCCTCAAGATCCTGCAGGAGCTCGCCGATGGGAAACCCCATCCGAAAAGCGCACCGGTGTGGGGCTTCGAGGTGCAGAAATCCACGCTCGCACATCACTTCAAGACGCTGCGAGAGGCGGGCCTCACCCGAACCCTCGTCGACGGGCGCACCCACGCCATCCAGTTGCGTCGGGTCGAGCTGGACGAGCGGTTTCCCGGGTTGGTCGACGCGCTGACCGCGGACATCCGGCATTAACACCCAGCAGTAACGCCCCGCAGTAACGCCCCGCGGCCGCAGCGGCCGGGGCAGGATGTCCCGTAGCGACGGTCGTGGCCGTGCTCATCTCCGCCGTGCTCAATCTGGTCGGCGCCTTCCTTTCCACCGCGGTGGCAAAGATCGTCTCATCGGGCATTCTCACCGAGAGCTCCAAGGGCATCCCGCACATCAGCACGACCATGATCTTTGCTGGCCTGGTCCGCGCGGTGCCCTGGAACCTCGGCACCTGGTGGCTCGGCTTGCCATCCAGCTCCACCCACGCTATCGCCGTGCTGTACGGCACATTTACCTGGTGGTGCCGCAGTTCCACATGAGTTAGACGCCGCCCAGAGGGTGTGGGCGTAGGCCGTCGGCTAGGCTGGCGCCGCGCGGGCCGAGAGCTCCCTGATGCCGCACCGAAGCGGCATCGACGCGCGGAGGAGGCCGGCACGGCATGCCCAACCTCATCACGTGGACATTCGGCCTCGCGGCGGAGGATCCGCGCGAATACCGGAGGCTGCGGCGCATCCGAGAGCGGGTGTACTCGAGGGTCACGGAGCTGTCGGCGGAGGTCATCCGCTCCAGCGAACCGATCGCCTTCGCCGATCTCGACCGGTCGGCTTTCACGCCGCTGCGGCCGGGCGCGACGTTCGGCAGGACCCTCGACTGTGCCTGGCTGCGGATAACCGGCGAGATTCCCGCCGACTCCGAGGGCAACGTGGTGATGCTCGGCATCCGGGGCGAGGGGCTCATCTATCTGCCCGATGGAACCGTCGTCGACGCGATCAGCCGGGTTTTCCAACAGGGCGACCTTCCGCACAGCGGTGGACGATTCCGGCCCCTCCACCAGGTGCGCGTTGCACCGGGCCCGATCGAGATCTACGCCGATGTCGCGTACAACGGCTGGCTGCTCTACGAGCTCGGGCGCGGCACCTACCACGGGGCGTTCCTGGGTCGCCGCGACGACGAGACCTACTCCCTCTATTACGACTACCTGACGCTGCTCGTGCTCGCCCGGTCGACGACGGATGCCCCCCTCACCGCGAATCTGCGCCTCGCGCTGAAAACGGCCTGGTCCCGCTTCACGGCTCACGACATCCCAGCCGCCCGCGCCGCTCTCGCCCCGCACCTCGCCGCGACGTCGGAGAGCGACTTCGTGTACAGCGCGGTCGGCCACGGACACCTCGACATGGCCTGGCTCTGGCCGCTGCGCGAGACGCGGCGCAAAGCCGCACGCACCTATACGCGTGCTCTCAACACAATCGACGCGACGCCCGACTACCTCTACGGCACGAGCCAGCCGCAGCAGCTCGAATGGATGCGGCAGCAGCATCCCGCGATCTTCGAGCGCGTGAAGAAGGCGGTAGCCGCCGGGCGCCTCGAGTTGCAGGGCTCATTCTGGGTGGAGACCGACACCAATCTTCCGGGCGGAGAGTCGCTGGTGCGGCAATCGCTGGTCGGCCGCCGCTTCCTCGCGGACGAGTTCGGACTGCAGCCCGAGGACATGCGGTTGTGCTGGCTTCCCGACACCTTCGGCTACAGCGGCAACCTCCCGCAGATCCTCACCAAGAGCGGTATGGACTGGTTCCAAACCATCAAACTCGCCTGGAACAAAGTCACCGTCTTCCCCCATCGCACCTTCCGCTGGGAGGGGATCGACGGCTCGAGCGTGCTCGTGCACATGCCGCCCGAGGGCGACTACAACAGCCGGGGCGCCGCCGATGGTCTCCTGCGCGGGCTCGCGCAATACCCGGAGAAGGCGCTCAATACCGCGCTGCTCGTCTACGGCTCGGGCGACGGAGGCGGCGGCCCGGGAGAGATCCACCTCGAGGTCACCGGTCGCGAACACGATCTGCGTGGCCTGCCGAAAGTCGTCTACTCCACGGCGAGCGCGTTCTTCCGTCGGCTCGAGACAATGCACGTGGCGCACACCCATCGCGGAGAGCTCTACTTGGAAACCCATCAGGGTACGTATACGACCCAGGCACAGATCAAGCGACGGAACCGCATCGTCGAGCGCAAGCTGCACGAGGCCGAAGCGCTCGCGGTCATGGTGGGAACGGACAGCGGTGCGGAGCTGCGGCAGCACTGGCGCGATGTGCTGCTCGGGCACTTCCACGACATCCTTCCCGGCTCGTCGATCGCCCGCGTCAACCGCGAGGCGATAGAGACGCTGACTCGAATCGAAGGTGAACTGGATGATTACGCGGCGGAGCTCATCGACCGGATCCCCCGACCACAGGGCGACCTCGCGGCACTCAATCTGACCTCCATCCCCCGCCGGGAACACGTGCAGGTCGACGGCGACTGGCAGGTCGCCACCGTCAATCCGTATGCATCTGCGCTACTCGAGCCAGGCGGGGAGGTCGAGGGGCTGACCTTCACTGCTGACACCATCTCGAACGGGGAACTGACCCTCCGATTCGTTGCGTCCGGGGAGATCACGTCGTGCGTCGACGCGTCCGGCGCCCAACATGCCGCGAACGGCATGAATCGCCTGGTGCTGCACCGCGACCCGTACCAGTTCCCTTTCGATGCCTGGGACATCGGCCAGAAGTACCTCCGGCGCACGCCGCGCACGCTGCGGCCGAGCGAGGTCGAAACGTACATCGACGGCCCGCGCGTGGTGCGGCGGCAGGTGTACCGCTGGGGACGAGGCTCGATCACGCAACTGGTCGTGCTGGAAGCGGGAAGTCAGCTGGTGCGATTCGAGACCACCATAAATTGGCGGGAGAGGCACCACATGCTCCGGACGGAGTTCCGCCCGGTCCACTACGGCGATACAGCCAAGTGCGAGATCCAGTTCGGCCACATCGAGCGCACCACCCTCGAGCGCGACGACGTGGAGCGAGCGCAGTTCGAAGTGGTCGCACACAGGTGGATCGCCACCGAAGACAGCGGCGGCGGGTTCGCGTTGCTCAACGACGGAAAGTACGGCCATCGGGCGAAGAGCGGACTCATCAGTCTGAATCTGCTGCGCTCCCCGACTTTCCCCGACAAGACCGCCGACCGCGGGATCCATCGCCTCACCTATGCGTTCCGCCCCTTCACCGACCTAGCCGACGTGATCTCCGACGGCTATCGCCTCAACAACCCGCTGCTCCTCGCCCAGGGGATCGAGCAGCACAGCCTCGCCGCCGTGGATCAGCGGGGTGTGATCGTGGAGACCATCAAGCGGGCCGAGACGGGAGGCGGCGTCATCCTGCGACTGTACGAAAGTCTCGGAGCGCCGACCACGACCTCGCTGCAGACGACGATCCCACACGCGACCGCCACCGAGACCGACCTCATGGAACAGCCGATCGGCGCCATCGATCTGGAGCGGCTCGAGTTCACGCCGTTCGAGATCAAGACGATCCTGCTGGAGGGCTGAGCCGTGACCGCCGTGAAACCCCCTCGGGTCATCTCCCCGAGCCTGCAGGGCAATGCGATCGTGGCGGCCGGCTTCGGGCAGAACGTCATCCTCACCACGGTGACGACGTTCATCCTCGTCTACCTGATCCAGTACGTCCACGTTTCGACTGCCGGGATCGCGGTGGTCACGACGATCATCACCGTGGCCAAGATCGTCGACGCCGTCAGCGATCCGGTGATGGGCAGCATCATCGATCGCACCCGGACCAGATGGGGAAAGCTGCGGCCGTTCATCCTGTTCTCTGCCCTCCCGGTCGCGGTGCTCACCGGTCTGCTGTTCACGGTTCCGGATGTCGCGGAGCCGGCGCAACTCGTCTTCTTCGGCATCGCGTACCTGCTGTGGGGACTCACGTACACCGTGTGCGACGTTCCGTTCTGGGCGCTGATCGGTTCGGCCTTCCCCGACCCGATGGTTCGCACCCGGATCGTCTCGCGGGTGCGCGCCTTCGGCGCCATCTCGCTCGGGCTCGCCACCCTCGGGCTGCCGTACCTCGCCCAGGCTCTGAGCTTCGACCTCACGACGAACGCCGGAGGATGGTCGCGCGCGGTCTTCCTGGTCGCCATAGTCGGCATGGCGTTGTTCTCGCTCGCATTCTTCTTCACTCGCGAGCGCGAGACCGTCGCAACGACGCGCCTGAGCTTCCGGCAGCTGTTCGGCACGCTGTTTCGCAACACCCCGCTGTTGATGGTGCTGCTGGGCTCGGTGCTGGGATTCGGGCGCAACATCGTGCAGGCGGGCGGCGCGGTGTTCGCCGTGATCGCGTACGGAGACCCGGCATACTTCACGCTGATCGGTGCCGCGATCATTCTGGGCATCGTCATCGCCGCGTTCCTCACTCCGTTGCTCCTCCGCCTGATGACCTCCCGCACCCTGGTCATCGGGAGCTCGCTGGTGGGGGCAGTGTTCTACGTCGCGCTGTACCTGGTCGGGTACCGCAGCATCCTCGGCATGGTGGTGTTCATCTTCCTCACCGGTCTCACGCTCGGGATCTTCCTGGTGGTGCAGGCGACCATGATCGCCGATGCCGTTGACGACTCCGAAGCGCGCACCGGTGTGCGCAACGACGGAATCTCGTTCGCCACGCTCACCTTCGTCTCGAAGATCATGGGAGCCCTGTCGGTGCTCGTATTCGGCGTCTTCGTGGTGCTCGCGGGCTACGAGGACGGGGTGACCATCACTCCCGTCATGCAGAACATCGTCTTCGCCTCGATCACGATCGTGCCGGCCGTCAGTTGCATCGCATCCGCCGTTCCGTTCGTCTTCTACCGGCTCGGGTCGTCGAAGGCCTAGCGGATTTCGGTACCCCGGAATATCGTGTCGGCATGATCGGATCATACGAATCCCTTGTCATCGACTGCCCCGACCCGCAGCAGCTCGCCCGCTTTTACTCCGCGCTGCTCGGCGCGGAGATCGTCGGGTACGACGCCGACTGGGCCGAGATCGTTCCGCCGGGCGGCACGCGCCCGCTGATCGCGTTCCAACAGGTCGAGAACTACACGCCGCCACAGTGGCCGGGGCAGGATATCCCGCAGCAGATGCACATCGACGTGAAGGTCAACGACCTGGAGGCCGGGGAAGCGGCGGTGCTGGAGATCGGGGCGACCAAGGCCGGATCGGAGACCCCCACATTCCGCGTCTACCTCGACCCGGCCGGGCATCCGTTCTGTCTGATCGCGCCTCAGGACTGACTAGACGGCTCTGTCCGCGACCGGACGAGTCGATCCGCGCACCTGCAAGCTCGGGAAGAACATCTCGTGGAGGGCTGTAGTGCGACCGCGGATCCGCTCGAGCAGCAGCTCGACCGCCCGAGTCGCCATCGCCTCGCCCTGCTGATCCACCGACGTCAGGGAGCTGGCCGAGGCCGATCCGCTATAACGTTCAGAACTCCAGCCGCATCACCACGCGACGCTTGGTCGGGTGCGACACCTCGCTGAACCCTGCCGCCGTGAAGGCGCTCACCGGGCCGACCCGGAACTCGTCCCAGGTGACCTCTCGGCCCTCGGTGAGCATCGGGTAGCCCTCGATCGCCTCGGCACCACGCTCCCGAGCGTGCCGCACGGCGGCTTTCACCAGCTGCCCGGTGAACCCGCGACCACGGAACCCCCGGCGTACGACCATGCACGGAATCGCCCAGACCCTGTCATCATCCTTGTCTTCGTGGCGACCCTTCCACGGCACCGGAGACCCGCGCACACGACCGTAATCCGACCTCCGGTCGACCGCACACCAGGCGACCGGGTCGTCGTCGAGGTAGCCGACGACGCCGATCGTCTCAGTCGCGCGCGGGTCGCCGCAGTGGGTCTCGGCCCGGAACAGCGCCGCCCGCTCGTGCTCGGGCATCGGAAAGTAGTCGCCATCTCCGAGTCGCTCCCGGGTGCAGTGGCAGTGCGAAGCCATGCCCGTGAGGATCGCCTGCAGGTCGTCCCAACTCGCCTCGTTGGCAGGGACGAAGCGCAGCACGTCCTGCGGCGACGGTGACATCTGCCCAGCGTACAAACCGGGTGCGCCGCCCACCAGCCTGCTGACGGCTAGCCGGCGAGCGTGCGCAGCGCCGATCCTTTATGCGCAGCCTGAGCCCCGGTCTTCTCCGACGTGATGATGAACGCGGGCTCGTCGGCGGATGCCGTGAAACGTTGACCGTCGAACTCGAAGTCCGCGGTCTTCCGCTCCGCGATCCTGCCCTGGGTTCGACCCTGGGAAGTGTTCCACGACACCCGATCCCCGACCTTCAGCTCTGCCATGCGGTGGACGGTACCCCTCAGTACGCGATGACCCCATCCCGGTCGCTGAAGGTGCCGGTGGGGCCGTCGGCGGCGATCGTGGCCATGGCGACCACGGCATCCGTTCCCTCGGTCACGGTCTGGGGGCCACTTTTGCCGTTGAGATCGGTGGCGGTGTAACCCGGATCGATGGTGTTGACGCGCATTCCCGGCAGCAGCTTGGAGTACTGGATACCGAGCATGATCACGGCGGCCTTGGACGTCGTGTAGCCGAGGGTCAGCACCGATGACTCGACGCGGTCGGGGTCCATGACGAAGCGTGGGAAGCCGAGACCGCTTGCGACGTTCACGATCACCGGGTGGTCAGAGGCGGAGAGTAGAGGGAGCGCGGCCTGCGTCACGCGCACGATCGAGTAGACGTTCGTGTCGAGGACGGAGTGCAGCTCGTCGGCGCCGAACTCCTCGACCGTCGCCTGCGGCCCGGTGATGCCGGCGTTGTTGATCAGCACGTCGAGGGCGGGAAGCGACGCGATTGCCGCATCGACGGATGCCTGGTCGGTCACGTCGAGCTGCACGATGTGGGCACCGAGAGCGGCAGCATCCGTTGCCTTCGAGGTGTCGCGCATGCCGGCGTAGACGGTGTGCCCCGCCTCGATGAGGCGGCGGGCGGTTTCGAGTCCGAGGCCCTTGTTGGCCCCAGTGATGAGTGTTGTTGTCATGCTTCGAGACTGCGGGAGCCGCCAGCTGATTTGCTGGCACTGCGGGTACCACCCGATCGTCAGGGGGCCGGAGCATGATGGAGTCATGACAGAACTCGGTACCGTGCTGCGCGCCTGGCGCGATCGCGTCTCCCCCGTCGAAGCGGGGCTGCCCGGCGGCGGCGATCGGCGATCACCGGGGCTCCGGCGCGAGGAGCTGGCGATGCTGGCCAACCTGAGCGTCGACTACATCGTGCGGCTCGAGCAGGGGCGGGCGAAGCATCCGTCTCCGCAGGTGCTCGCGTCACTCGCCCGGGCGCTGCGGCTCACCGACGAAGAGCGTGACCATCTGTACCGCATGGGCGGGGTCGCCGTTCCGACGCGCACCATGGTGCCGCGGCACGTCACGCCCGGGGTGCAGCACATCGTCGATCGCCTGGGAGAGGTGCCGGTGTCGGTGTTCTCCGCCGCCTGGGACACCCTGCTCGTCAACGATCTCTGGGTGACCCTGTTCGGCGAAGCGCTGCCGACCGGCGGCCGCGCGGGCAACCTGCTCTGGAAGCAGTTCACCGGTCACGAGTCGCCGGTGAGCTACAGCCAGGAGCACGGCGAGCAGTTCCACCGCGACCTGGTCTGCGATGCGCACGTCGCGGTCACGCGGTATCCGGATGACGTCGCCCTCACCTCACTCGTCGCCGACCTGCGCTCGCAGTCGGAGGAGTTCGAACGCCTCTGGAACTCGGCCGGCTTCGGTGAGCACCGCGAGTCACGCAAGACCATCCACAATGTGCTGGTCGGCGCGATCACCGTCGATTGCGACGTGCTGACCGCGCCAGGCAGCGACCTGAAGATCGTGGTCTATACGGCGGTTCCGGGATCGACGGATGCCGACAAACTCGACCTCCTCCGCGTGAGCGCAGTCCGCGCCTTCGCCTGACCTGCCGAGGGCCTACCCCCGCGGGTTTTTCAGTAGAAGCTCGGTGTTCTGATCCTTCGGAGTGCCGCCCAGCGAGCGGCGGGTGGACTCTGGCACGGGGCCTCTTTCGTCGAGTGGATTCGAGGGGAGTTCGTCTCGATAACCCTTTCGACGCCCGGTGGCCGCACAACGCCGGTGCCGCGGTCGAATAACAGCGAGGATGGGATGCATGGACGGGCTCGCCTTGCTCGATGTGCGCTACGGCGGGGACGATGCGCGCTGCGCCTGCGTCGTCGCCGACGGGTGGACATCCGAACTGCCTACTCTCGAGTTCACCGTCGACACGCATGGAGTCGCGCCGTACCGCAGCGGCGCCTTCTTCGAGCGGGAGCTCCCCTCGCTCGTCGCCGCCGTCGACGAATTAGAGCGCCGCGCCGCCGACGTCGGCTGCCTGGTCGTCGACGGGTACGTGTTCCTCGACGCCGACGCCAGGCCAGGCCTCGGCTGGCATCTCTGGCATCACTACGGCGGACGCTACGCCGTGGTCGGGATCGCGAAGACCGCGTTCAGCGGCAATGCCTCAGCGGTCCCGGTGACGCGCGGCCGCAGCATCCGTCCCCTGTTTGTCACCGCAATCGGCGTGGACGCGCTCGAGATCGCGGACACCGTGCGACGGATGCCCGGCCCGCACCGCCTGCCGACGCTAGTCGCGCGGGCAGACCGGCTGTCGCGAGCATGCTGACGCCCTCGCGACATCCAGGTTCGAGGGATACGGTCAAGCACAACGCCGAGCCGAGTGGCCCGAGCGCGGAGGAGGACATCATGAGCGGTGCATTCACAGGCGACGGGTTCACAGGATTTCGCGGAGGAAGCGGGGACGGCTGGCCGGGCGGCGCGATCTGGGCGCAGCTCGAGCAGCTCCGTGGCCAGTTCTTCGATCGGATGCCCGGCGCCACAGGAGCGCGGCGCGACGTGCGCGCGGCTCTTCTCGCCCTGCTCTCGGAACAGCCGATGACGGGATCACAGCTGATCTCCGCCATTCAGGAGCGCAGTGGTGGAGCCTGGACTCCGACGCCCGGCGCGGTCTACCCCGAACTCCAGTTACTCGTCGACGAGGGACTCGGCCAGGCAGACCAGGTCGAGGGCCGTAAGACCTACTCCCTCACGGACGAGGGCCGGCGGGTTGCCGGCATGACCGCGGACGGGCCCTCGCCGTGGGAAGCGCAGCCGACCCAGCATCGCGCGGGCGCTCTGCCGAGGGCCGGCATCGATCTCGCGCAAGCAACCGCGACGGTGGCACGCACCGGCAGCCCCGAGCAGGTGGAGCAGGCAGTTGCCGTGCTCGCCGAGGCGCGGCGCAAGCTGTTCGCCATCCTCGCCCAGGACTGACGGGTGCCCCCAGAACGACGGCTTCACGGCGACGGTAAGACCGACGTCGCCACGATGAAGGCACGATCGCGCCGCATCCTCTGGTTCGCCGCGCGGTACCTCGCTCAGACCTGGTGGTTTGAACTGTTCCTGCCCCGTATCGGCCTCGCACGGCTCTCCGCACGCCGCCGATCGAGGCGGTTGCAGCGAATCGCCCAGCATTTCCATGTGCTCGCGGTCGACCTCGGCGGCCTGATGATCAAGGTCGGCCAGTTCATGTCGTCCCGGCTCGACGTGCTGCCGCCCGAGATCACGAAAGAACTCGAAGGACTGCAAGACGAGGTGCCCGCGGTACCGTTCCCCGCTATTCAGGCGCTCGCAGAGCGCGAGTTGGGCTTGTCGCTCGAGCGCGCGTTCAGTTTTATCGACCCGGTGCCGCTTGCCGCGGCATCCCTCGGCCAGGTGCACCGTGCCCGACTCTCCGGAACGGATGCCGCGGAGACCGGCCTCGCCGACGTGGTCGTCAAGATCCAACGCCCCGGCATCGACACCATCGTCGACGTCGACCTCGCCGCACTGCGTCGGGTCGGCGGCTGGCTCAGCCACGTGCGCCTGGTGTACGACCGCGTGGACATGCCCCAACTCGTCGAGGAGTTCGCCATCACCAGCCTCGAAGAGATCGATTACCTGAACGAGGCAAGCAACGGCGAGCGCTTCGAAGCAGACTTCGCCGATGACCGCCGGGTGCGTGTTCCCGAGACCGTGTGGGAGCGCACCACCCGCCGCGTGCTCACGATGCAGGATGTCACCGCGATCAAGATCAACGATGTCGACGCTCTGCGAGCGGCCGGCATCGACCCCGCCGATGTGGCTACCGAGTTCGCCAGCGTCATGTTCGACCAGCTGTTCGACCGTGGTTACTTTCACGCCGACCCGCACCCCGGCAACATCTTCGTCACCCCGACCGAGGGCGGTGATCGCCCGTGGGTGTTCACCTTCGTCGACTTCGGCATGATGGGCGAGGTTCCGACGATGTTGCGGGCGGGTCTGCGCAAGATTTTGATCGCCGCGGCCTCGCGCAATGGCAAGGGAATGGTCGACGGCGTGCGGGATATCGGGGTGCTGCTGCCCTCGGCCGACACGGTCGAACTCGAACGGGCGATGACCGCCATCTTCGCGCGATTCGGCGGCATGGGGTTCGCAGAGTTGCAGCAGGTCGATCCGCGCGAGTTCCGGGTCTTCGCCACGGAGTTCGGTGACCTGGTGCGCACGCTTCCGGTGCAGCTTCCCGAGAACTTTCTGCTCATCGTGCGCGCACTGTCGCTCACCTCGGGGATGTGCAGCTCGCTCGACCCTGCCTTCAACATCTGGGATGCGGTGGAGCCGTACTCGGCGAAGCTGATTCGCGAGGAGAGCGGCAATGCCGTGCAGGCGGCCGCGAAGCAGGTTCTCTCCACCGCGGGGGTGATATCGCGACTTCCCGGTCGCATCGACAGCGTCATCACTCGCATCGAAGAGGGCACCGTCATCGTGCAGACGCCAAAGCTCGAACGGCGTCTGGAGAGCATCGAGCGCACCACGCGCCGGCTCGTCTCCGCGGTGGCGTTCGCCGCACTGCTGATCGGGGGCGTCTTGCTGCGCCCCGACGCTGTGGTGCTCGGCACCATCCTGATGATCGCCTCGGCACTGCCCCTGCTGCACGCGCTGCTGGCGGGCTGGTTCGCCCGCCGGGGGTAGCTCGGCGTGACCGCACGGCTGCGATCTGGGGTCTTGACGATTCACTTGTTTTTTGCAAGTGTTGCAGGCACCCAACGACGGGTCTCGAAAGGAATCGCATCATGAGCGTCACCGGAATTTTCGTCATCCTGCCCGTGACCGACCTTGAGCGGGCGAAAGCGTTCTACACCGCGATCGGTTTCACCATCAATCCCACCTTCACCGACCACAATGCCGCCTGCGTCGTCGTCGAAGAGGGCCACAGTTATTTCATGATCGAGACTCGCGAGTTCTTCCAGTCGCAAGCGCAGCTACCCATCGGCGACCCAGCGGTAAGCCCGACCTCCGGCACCTCGATCTTCTTCGATAGCCGTGAGGCCGTCGATGCCGCCGTCGCCGCGGGAATCGCAGCCGGCGGCACGGTCGCCGGAGAGCCGACCGACTACGGCTTTATGTACCAGCACGGCCTGACCGACCCCGATGGCAATCCGATCGACTTTGGCTGGATGGATCCGGTCGCCGCCGAGCAGGGCCCGGAGGCGTACGCCGAGCGGCAGGCCTGAGGCCGCGTGGCCGCCCGTGATTACGGCCAATACGGCGGAATCACCCGCGCTCTCGAGCTGATCGGCGAACGCTGGGCGCTACTGATCGTGCGCGACCTGCTCGTCGGGCCGCGCCGCTACGGCGAGCTGGCCGTGGGTCTGCCGCGCATCCCCAGCAATATCCTGGCGGCGCGGCTCAAAGAGCTGCAGGAGGCCGGAATCCTCAGACGGATGCCGCGGTCCCGCGTCATCGTCTACGAGCTCACGCCGTACGGGCGCGAGCTCGAACCCGTGGTGCTCGCCCTCGGAGCGTGGGGGTTCAAGACCCTGGGCGAGCCACGGGACGAGCAGATCATCACCCCCGATTCGATGACCATGGACCTCCGCACCGCCTTTCGCCCGCTCGTCGCGGCGGAGCTGCCGTCGACCGCATACTCGGCGCGGGTGGGGCCAGCCGAGCTGCTGATCCGGGTCGACGGCGTGCGCCTCGATGTGACGCGGGGGGATGGACCCGTCGACCTCGCCTTTACGACGGGGGCGGACATCCGTCGCCTCATCTCGGGCGAACTCGCCCCCGGTCGTGCGATCGAGACCGGAGTTGTAGAGGTGCTGCACGGACCGGGCGAGCTGCTCGACCGGTTCGCGAGCACATTCCACCTGGCGGCGTGACCATTCGACCTGTCAGGCCGCGTGCACAATCGCGAAACATCAGCCCGGTAGCGTTGACGCATGGACGACTCGACCTCCGCGGCCCCCGCTGATCTTGCTGCCACCGACCTCGTGGGGCGTTTCGAAGCCGAACATCGCATCCCGAGTGCGATGCGCGCCGACGTGCATCTGCTCGGCGATCTGCTCGGTCGAGTGCTGCGCGAGAGCGGATCCGACGGGCTCTACGACGACGTCGAGCGGCTGAGACTCGCCACCATCCAGGCGTATACGGACGAGACGCCCGAAGCCTTCGCGCGGGCGGTGGAGATCGTCGAGAGCTTCACGATCCAGCGCGCTGACGAGGTCGCCCGAGCCTTTACCGCCTACTTCCACCTGGTAAACCTGGCCGAGGAACATCAACGCGTGCGCCTCCTGCGCGAGCGCAACGGCGAGCCCAGAAACGCCGACCCGTCATCGTCGATCGGCAGCGCGTTCGCGCAGCTTGCGACGGAGATCGGAACGGATGCCGCGACCGAGCGCCTGCAGACCATGCGCTTCCACCCGGTGTTCACCGCGCACCCCACCGAGGCGCGGCGTCGTGCGGTGTCGAGCAGCATCCGCCGGCTGTCGGAGTTTCTGGTCGAGCGCGACCTCTCGCGCGGTGGTGCCGCCGAGGCGCGGATCGAGCGCGGCATGCTCGAGGAGGTCGACACGCTGTGGCGGACCGCGCCGCTGCGCACCGACAAGCCGGCCCCCACCGACGAGGTGCGCTCGATCATGGCGGTCTTCGACGAGACCCTCTACACCGCGATTCCGGAGGTCTATCAGCGCATAGAGGACGTGCTCCACGGCGAGCACCCCCGTGACGAACCGCCGCTGGTGCGCTCGTTCGTGCGGCTTGGCACATGGGTCGGCGGCGACCGGGACGGCAACCCGTTCGTCACGGCATCCGTCACCAAGAAGGCCGCCGGAATCGCGAGCGAACACGTGCTGCTTGGCCTCGAGCGCACGGCCAGTCGCGTCGGGCGTGGTCTCACACTCGACGCCACCACCACCCCGCCATCGGACGCGCTGCTCGCCCTCTGGCAGCGCCTGCGCTCCGCGGACGAGGACGCGGCCAAGGAGATCGCCAAGCGCTCACCGAACGAACCGCACCGCCGCATCCTGCTGTTGATCGCCCGTCGCATTGCGGCCACCCGCACCCGCGACGCAGACCTCGCCTACCGCGACCCGGCCCAGCTGCTCGCAGACCTCGAGATCGTGCAGCAATCGCTGGTGAGCGCCGGCGCCGGCCGGCACGCGTACGGCCAGCTGCAGCAGTTCATCTGGCAGGTGGAGACGTTCGGCTTCCACCTCGCCGAGCTCGAGGTGCGTCAGCACTCGGCCGTACACCGCGCGGTGCTCGCCGAGCTCGAGTCGGGCGAGCCGCTCAGCGACGTGGCGGAGGAAGCCCTCGAGGTGGTGCGCGCGATCGCGCAGATCCAGAAGCGGTACGGGCCGAGGGCCGCTGGCCGCTACATCGTCTCGTTCACTCAGTCTGCGGATGACCTCACCAATGTGTACCGCCTCGCTCGGGCTGCGGTCGGACCGAACGGCACTCTCCCGGTGCTCGACGTCATCCCCCTGTTCGAGACATTCGCCGACCTGCAGGCGGCCCCGGGCATCCTGGCGCAGATCGTCGAGACTCCGGAATTCGCCGCGCGGCTCGACGAGACCGACCGTCGACTCGAGGTGATGCTCGGCTACTCCGACTCGTCGAAGGATGTCGGCCCAGTTGGTGCGACCCTCGCGCTGTACCAGGCGCAGCGGGAGATCTCGCAGTGGGCCCGCGAGAACGACATCACGCTCACCCTGTTCCACGGGCGCGGCGGAGCGCTCGGGCGCGGCGGCGGACCGGCCAACTCGGCGATCCTCGCCCAGCCACCGCATTCCGTCGACGGCCGGTTCAAGCTCACCGAGCAGGGCGAGGTGATCTTTGCGCGCTACGGCGACCACGACATCGCGATGCGTCACATCGACCAGGTCGCGGCGGCGGTGCTGCTGGCATCCGCCCCGTCCATCGAGAAGCGCAACGAGGATGCCGCGACCCGCTTCGCGGACGTCGCCGCGACCATGGACGAGACCTCTCGCGCCCGCTTCTTCGAGCTCGTCCACGCTCCGGGTTTCGCGCCGTGGTTCGCCACCGTCACGCCGATGGAAGAACTGGGTCTGCTCGCCCTCGGTTCACGACCGGCACGGCGCGGTCTCTCGGTCGAGTCGCTCGAAGATCTGCGGGCCATCCCGTGGGTCTTCTCCTGGACCCAGGCCCGCATCAACCTGGCCGGCTGGTTCGGCCTGGGCAGTGCACTCGACGCGGTCGGGGATGAGAAGCTGCTGGCATCCGCGTACGGTGAATGGCCACTCTTCCGCACCATGATCGACAACGTCGCCATGGGACTCGCCAAATCGGATGACCGCATCGCCCGCCACTTCCTCGCACTGGGCGACCGCGACGACCTGGCCCAGCTCGTGCTCGAGGAGATGGATCTCACCCGCTCCTGGGTCATCCGTATCGCCGGCGGTGGCGACCTGCTCGCAAATCGTCCGGTGTTGCAGCGGGCCGTGAAGATGCGCAGCCCCTACGTCGACGCACTGTCGCTGCTGCAGCTGCGGGCGCTGCGGAGTCTGCGCGCGGCGCCCGAGGGTTCGGCAGCAGATCCCGAGCTTCAGCGCTTGCTACTGCTGTCCGTCAGCGGGGTCGCGGCCGGGCTGCAGAACACCGGGTGAGGCTCGTCACGCTGCTGAGCCTGCAGTTCCGGCCGGCGCCGTAGCCGGCTGCACCGTCGCATCCGGCACGGTCGCGGTCTCCGTGTCGAATTCGCTGTGCCGATCACGGGTGCGGAACACCGACCATGCCCAGAGGCCTCCCACGGCGCACAGCAGCGAGAGGATGCCCCACACGACGCGCACGCCGACCGCCTGCAGCAGGATCGGTGTCACCACGGCGAATAGCGCCGCGACGAGTCTCGCGACGCCGATGATGCTGCCCTGCGCCGTCGTTCGCAGCAGGGTGGGGAACGATGACTGCGTCCAGATCTTCATGATGCCCTCGAAGGCGAAGGCCGCGGCGACGGCGGTCACGAGCCCGCTGGCGATGAGCGTCCAGAGCTGCACGCCGAAGAAGACGTAGAACAGCGGCGACGCCACCTGCAGGCACGCACCCACCCTGAAGAATGCGAAGCGGACGGGCCGGTCGGCGATGCGCAGGAAGACGATCGACGAGGCGATGGCCACCGGCACAATCGGCAATCCTGCGACAGTCGCCACCCCGAGGGGGATTCCGCCGTAGTTCACGGCGACAAACGAACCGAACTGTCCGACCGAGTTCGACGCGAGATTGGTCAGCGAATAGAACACGATAAGTGCGGCGAATGGCACCGCGTATGGCGATCGCGCGAGCTCGCGAACCCCGGCTTTTCTGGCCCGCACGGTGAGGATGCCTTCCGCACGTTCCCGGCGGGCGGAGGTCCATGACGCCGATTCGGGAATCGAGAACCGCGCGATCAGCGTCACAAGGGCCGCTACGGCGAGGTGGCCGAAGATGATCGCGGTGCCGAGCCTGCCCAGATTCGCGACCAGGGCGGTGATGACCCCGTTCATGATGATGCCGGCGACCCACAGGATCTGCGACAGGGCCAAGATCTTGCCACGGTTGCCATCATCCGCCGCCTCGGCGATCGTCGAGAGCGAGACCGGCAGGTCTGCCCCGGCCCCCAACCCGACCAGTGCCGCACCGACCAGAACGACAGCGAACGACGGGGCGAAGATGAGCGCCACGGCCCCGATAACGATGGTGGCCATCGTGGCCATGAACACCGGCTTGCGCCCATACCGGTCCCCCAACCGTCCCCCCGTTACGGCGCCGAGCGCGATGCCGCCGGTGAGCGCGCCCGCCGTAACGCCGATCTGCACGGCGGTGAACAGCAGCGTGGTCTGGAAGATCACGATCGCTCCGGCGAACCCGGAGATGGCCGCCGCGTCGATGTACGACGCCATGCCCGAGACGACGCCGACCCGCCAGGGCGACACCCGTCGAACATCTGCTGCTGCGCGCACGGCTTCTCCTTCGAAGCGGCATGATCGGTTGGAGGCCCAGCGTACGCCGCCGAACCGCCGCCCCCTTCTCGCGACCGCGGTGCGTTCGCTGCTCGTCAGCGGAGTACGGTCGCACCATGACTTTCGAACTGCGCACCTATCGCTCGACCCCCGGCCGTATAGACTCGCTGCTCGCCCGATTCCGCGACCACACCGACGCGATCTTCGCCACACACGGCATGGTGAGCCTCGGCTACTGGGTCTCGGACTCGGATGCGGACACGCTCATCTATGTGCTGCGGCACGACGGCGACCCGGCACTCAACTGGGCGGCTTTTCAGGCCGACCCCGCGTGGCAGGCGGCGAAGGCGACGTCTATCGAAGGGGGCGAGATCGTCGCCGACATCCAATCGATCATGATGTCGCCCACGGACTTCTCCCGAGCGATGTGAATCGCGTCAGCGGGTCAGGCGCGCACCGAATCGACGACGGCCACCGGCCCTGTAGCCGCACTCACCGGCGCAATGGCGTTGGAACGGCGGAAGCCGAGCGTGATCAGCACGATCGCACCGATGACGGCGACGCCACCCGCGAGCCAGAAATCGGCCGCGAGTCCGAGCTGCGTGACGGCAACCCCGCCCAGCACCGATCCGGCGGCGATCGCCAACTGGATTGTGGTGACGAACAGTGCGAGACCACTCTCGACGCCGTTCGGTGACGCGCCCGCCATCCAGGTCTGAGCCCCGAGCGGGAGCGCGCCCCACACGATTCCCCACACCACCAGCAGGATGAAGACACCCACCACCGAGTGCGCGAGAAGCGGCAGCAAGACCACGGCTCCGGCAAGCACGAACTTGGCGACACTGAGTGTGCCGATCACCGACCGACTCAGCGTCACGCCGGCAACGAAATTACCGGCGATCCCGGCGATGCCGAACACGAGAAGCGCGAGCGTCACCGTCTCCGGCCCAACCCCGACCAGTTGCTTCAGATAGGGCGCGACATACGTGTATGCCGCGAACTGGGCCGCGAACACGAAGACGGTGGTGATGAGTCCGAGGCGGGCTCGCGGAATCGTGAGCAGAGTGCCCAGGGTGGCGAAACGCACGCGCTGAAGCGCAGGGATGCTCGGCAGCAGAATCAGCTGCAGCACCAGAGCAACGAGCCCCAACCCGCCGCCGATCACGAAGGCGAGACGCCAACTTGCGAGGGATGACACCAAGGCCCCGAGCGGGAGGCTGACGACGGTCGCGATCGAGATACCCGCGGTGATGAACGAGGTTGCCCGGATGACGGATGCCGGCTTCACCAGCCGCCCGGCGACGCCGGCGCCGATCGCCCAGAAGCCGCCGATACCGATGCCGAGCAGCAGGCGAGCAATCAGCAGCACGACGAAGGACTGGCTGACGGCCGCGAGCCCATCCGCCACGACGAGCAGAATAGACAGTCCGACGAGCACCACCCGGCGATCGACTCGGGAAGTGAATACCGTTACCACCGGTGCCGCGACAGCACCGGCGAGACCAGTGGCCACCACCATGAGACCGGCTGTGCCGATACTCACGTGGAGGCCCGATGAGATTGCGGGCAGCAGCCCGATGGGAAGAAATTCGGAGAGGACGAGTACGAACGAACCGAGCGCAACAGAAAGCACACCCAGCCAGCCGCGACGGTCTGGTGACGAGGTCATGGGTAGCTCTAAGCGCCGACCGGCTGATTCCATTCCTGCGTGACGACATCAGTCCGGCCGGCTACCTGCACCCGCAGGCGTTTGGGTATTCCTCCTCGCGCTCGGTGAAGATGCACGCCACGAACGGATCGGCGGCGGCTATTCGGTTAACTAACGCCGGCGAGCGACCGGAACATGGCGCGTGAACTGACGCCCGCGAATTGATTCGGCCGTGATCCTCACGAACACAAATGGCTCGATGGGAATCCACGGGGGGAAGGCATCAGCCACCCGTTCGACGAGCTCAGGGTCGTGGGTCAGCGCTTTCGCGTGTCCTTTCGCTATGACACTCCAGGTACCGTTCGATGTCTCGCTGTCTACCTCGAACACCACGTGCCTATTGTCGGTGAGTTCGTGGAGCTTTTCCCCCGCCGCAGTACGAAAGAGGATCGTGCGGTGGTCGACGGCGTAGTTGACCGGGTAGATATCCGGGAGGTCGTTGTGGCTGAGCCCCAGGTGACCGAAGTTTCTCTCTTCCAACAATTTCCATGCGGAGTCATCGGAGAGCTCCGTCACCGGCCCCTGGGGAGACCAGCCTTCTTGCGTTCGCTCATGCGACATGGGGTATTCCCGACCGGCCAATGACTCTGCGCCGTTATGCAACGGCGATCGGCGCGTGAACAAAATCGAAGACCAGACGAGCGGGGATCGCCCCGGAGAGCACTTCCGCCATGGAGGCGTTGACGTCATCGAGGGCGCGAGCTTGCTCGACCACTCGCGTCCTGCCCGCCGCGTGGAGGGCGAACACCTCCGCGAGGTCCTGGCGAGTTCCCACGATGGAGCCGATGATCGAGATTCCCTTGATCACCGTCTCGAAGATGGGGATCTCCATGGCGCCGACAGCGGGCATAGCGACACAGACAAGCCGCCCGCCTCGACGGAGCGAGCCGAAGGCCTGCTCGAACACCTTCGCGGACGGTGCCAGCACGAGCGCGACGTCAAGGCCACCGAGTTTTTGGATCTCGACCATGGGATCGGAGGTCGCGGCATTGATCGCGTGCGTTGCACCGAGTTCTTTGGCGAGGTCGAGCTTGGGCTTCTCAATGTCGATCGCGACCACCGTGCCGCCCATGATTTGGGCGTACTGAACTCCGAGGTGGCCGAGTCCGCCGATGCCGAAGACACCAACCAGTTCGGTCGGCCTGATGTGGGCGACCTTCAGCGCTTTGTAGGTGGTCAGCCCGGCGCAGGTGAGCGGGGCGGCATCCATCGAGCTGATGCCGTCGGGCACAGGAACGACGTATTTCGCGCTGGCGACCGCGTACTCCGCAAACGCTCCGTCGATCGAGTACCCGCTATCCTGCTGCTTTTCGCACAACGTCTCGCGACCGTCTATGCAGTAGCGACATTCGCCACACGCGTATCCGAGCCAGGCGATCGCGACACGTTCACCTACCGTTCGATCGGTGACCGCCGAACCAAGCTTCTCGATGATCCCGACCCCCTCGTGGCCGGGAACGAGCGGCAGTTTGGGCTTCACCGGCCAATCCCCCTGAGACGCATGGATGTCGGTGTGGCAGAGGCCGCAGGCCTCCATCCGGATGAGCACCTGATCCGCACCCGGCTCCGGGATGTCTCGCTCCTGGATCTCCAGGGGAGCGGTGAACGACGTGACGACTGCAGCCTTCATGATGTGCCTTCTTTTCTGGTGTCTCTGCCCGCGAGTGCGGTTCAGGCGGTGATGTATTGCTTGACCGCTGTGGTGATGTCGGCGAGCCCCTGTTTGGCGTCAGCGAAGAACATGCCTGTCTTCGGATCCGTGAACAGCGGGTTGCTGATTCCGGCATAGCCAGGACGCATCGAACGTTTGAGCACGACGACCGACTTCGCGTGATCCACATTCAGGATCGGCATGCCCGAGACGGCATTTCCTGGCTTTCGCGCATCCGGGTTGCAGACGTCGTTAGCGCCGACCACGAGGGCGACATCGCAATTGTCGAACGCCGCGTTAGCCTCGTCGAGTTGCAGCATCTGGTCGTAGGGCACGTTGGCTTCGGCGAGGAGCACGTTCATGTGGCCGGGCATGCGACCCGCGACGGGGTGGATGGCGTACTTGACGTCGACCCCATGATCGGTGAGCAGCTTGGCAAGCTCGGCGACCTCATGCTGGGCCTGCGCGGCAGCGAGGCCGTAGCCGGGGGCGATCAGCACATGCTGGGCATACGCCAGCTGGATCGCAACATCATCAGCAGTGAGCACCCGCACGTTCGTGAGGTCCTGCGAAGCCGCGCCCGAAGTCGTCTTCGCGTCTCCGGTTCCGAAACCACCGAGAATGATGGCCCCGACCGAGCGGTTCATGGCTTTCGCCATCTGCAGGGTAAGGATCGTGCCGGCCGCTCCCACGAGCGCTCCAGCGATGATGAGCGCCTGGTTGTCGATCGCGAATCCCGCCATCGCTACGGCGAGCCCGGTGAACGCATTGAGTAGGGAGACGATGACGGGGGCGTCGGCACCACCGATGGGGAGCACCATGAGCACGCCGAATATCAGGGATGCCACGAGCACGACCAGCAAGAGGGGCAAGTTCGGGGGCACAAGCAGAAGCAGCACGCCAGCACCGAGGGCGATGACGGCGGCGATCACGTTGATCACACGCGCGCCCGGAAAGGTGAGCGGCTTTCCCGAGATGATGCCCTGGAGCTTGCCCGCCGCGATGAGTGACCCAGAAAAAGTGATGGACCCGATCGCAACGTCGAGCGCAATGGGAATCGACATCGTGAGGTCAAGCGATGTCACGCTCAAGTGGGCGACGAAGTCGGCGAATGCGACGGCAGCCGCTGCCCCGCCACCCACCGCGTTGAAAATGCTGACCAGCTGAGGGATGGCCGTCATCTTGACGGTTCGCGCTCGAACTATTCCGTATGTCGCGCCAAGCGCCGCGCCGACGATCAGCGCTGCCCAGCCGATCCAATCGCCGCCGGAATCGATCACAGCGAAGACGATGGTCGTCAGCACCGCGATAGTCATGCCACCAGCAGAGATCAGGTTGCCCTGGCGTGCTGTAGATGGCGCCCGCATCATGTGGAGGCCGATCACGAAGAGGGTCGCCGCCGAGAGGTACAGGATGCCCGCGAGGAATTCGACAATGCTCATGATGCGTCTTTCTGGGTAACGTCCGTCGGGGCGGTGGGCTGAGGCCGCGTGAACATCCGCAGCATCCGATCCGTGACGACATAGCCCCCGAATACGTTCGCTGCGGCGAGCGCTCCAGCGGTGAAGGTGAGCACGTACCCGGCCGGGCTGTTCGCGACGGACGCGATCACGATGGCGCCGGCGATGACCACGCCGTGGATGGCGTTCGCCGCCGACATCATCGGGGTGTGGAGCGTCGAGGGGATCTTGCTGATGACCTCGACCCCCACCAGGAGGCTCAGCACGAAGATGGCGAGGTTGCCGAACAGTGTCTCGATCATGATGCTGTCACTTTCGCTGGGGCCGCGGCGCCGGGCAGCGGATCGAGTTTCAGGGCGTTCCGAACAGAAGCGTTGGTGATCGCTCCGTCGAAGCTCACGACGACGTTCTGGGTGACCTCGTCGGTCTGGTCGACCATAATGACGTTCTTTGGCGCGAGCGACGCGATGACAGCGAGCACGTTCCGTGCATACATCTGCGATGCCGAGGCCGGCAGTCCGGATGCGAGTTCGCCCGCGCCGATCACGGTGACACCCTCTGCAGTGACGGTGGTCTTGCCGTCGACCGAGCCTGAGACGTTGCCACCTTTGTCGCTGGAACCGAGGTCGACGCAGACCGAGCCAGCACGAAGGCTTTTCAGGGTGGCGGCCGAGACGAGTTCCGGTGGAGTGCGTCCGGGAACCTTGGCGGTGGTGATGATGATGTCGAAGTCGACGAGCGCCCTCGCGAGTTCGCCCTGCTGCGTCTTCTTTTCAGCATCCGTCATCGCTCGGGCGTAGCCTCCCGCACCCGCGCCTTGAGCGACCGACGAGGTAAGGAATTTCGCACCGAGCGATTCGACCTCCCCTCGTGAGGCCGCACGAACGTCGTAGCCGGTCACTACTGCGCCGAGACGCTTCAGAGTGCCAATCGCCTGGAGTCCGGCGACCCCGGTGCCGATCACGATGGCCTTCGCGGGCGTCGCTGTTCCGGCAGCCGTGATCATCATCGGGAGGTAGCGGGCATATGCTGCAGCTGCCACGATGCCCGCCCGATAACCGGCCGCGCTCGACTGGGAGCTCAAGGCATCCATCGACTGGGCGCGGCTGAGGGTTCGCGGGAGAAGTTCGAGGGCGACCACGGTCACCCCTCTCGTGGCGAGATCGGCGATTGCCGTGAGGTTATTCATCGGGTCAATCAAGCCGATCAGCACCTGTCCCGACCTCAGCGCTTTAAGGAGTTCCGCGTCGGGAAAACGCATGACCGGAATGATCGTGCTCTTCGCGATGATCTGGGTGCGCGGAGTGAGTATCGCGCCCGCCGCTGTGTATGCGGCATCCTCGAACGTTGCGTCGGTTCCCGCACCGGATTCGACCAACACGACCCGGCCCGCCTTCGTCAGACGATCGGCGGCCGATGGGTCGAGGGCTACTCGCCGTTCCCCCGCCGCGGTCTCGGCCAGCACGCCGACGGTCAGAGCCGGGCCGTCATCGGCCGATGTGTGCGGTTGCGTCGAGGAGGGCACGGTGATCGAGCGTGGTGCCGTTGAAGCCGGGGAGGTCATAGACGCAGTCCAACACCGGCCGAACGGGATGCTGAGGACTTAGGTCCCTGATCATCATCGAAACGGTTCGGGCCTTAGGTCCCGGCCGGGGCCGGGCGGCGGTGTGAGGCTCGAAGTCTAGGCAGCAGCATCGCTGCGGAAACAGGTTTTCTGACATGACCTACCAGACCATCAACCCATACACGAACAAGGTCGTCGCGACCTTCCCCGATGCGACGAAACAGGAAGTGGATGCTGCCATCACGGCCGCTCACGACGCCTTCCTCACGTGGAGAGAGACCCCGTTCTCGACAAGGACCGCAGTCCTCGCCAAGGCAGCCGAACTGCTGCGTGCCGACAAACGTCACTACGCCGAGCTCCTGACCCTCGAAATGGGAAAGGTGATCAGCGAGGCTGAGGCAGAGGTCGAGCTCTCGGCCGACATCCTGCAGTACTACGCCGATCACGGCGGGTCGCTACTGGAAACCGAACAGGTTCCCGTAGCCCTGGCTGCGGAAGGCACCGTCGAGATCGTCATGGAACCGCTCGGAGTGCTCCTCACCGTCGAGCCCTGGAACTTCCCCTATTACCAGGTGGTCCGTGTCGCCGGACCACAGCTACTCGCGGGCAACACGATCCTCCTCAAGCACGCCAGCAATGTGCCCCAGGCCGCGGCCGCGTTCGATGATCTATTCGCACGCGCGGGCCTTCCTGCGGGAGCGTTCAAAAATCTCTATCTGCCACACGCCCTCACGGAGTACGTGATCGACGACCCGAGGGTTCGCGGAGTCGCCCTCACCGGCAGCGAGGAGGCCGGCGCCATCATCGCCGCATACGCCGCCAAAGCGGTCAAGAAGAGCACCCTCGAGCTGGGTGGATCTGACGCCTTCGTGGTGCTCGCCGACGCCGACATGGATAAAACCGTTGAGTGGGCAGTTTTCGGCCGGCATTGGAACGCGGGCCAGGTGTGTGTCTCAGCAAAGCGGTTGATCGTGGTGGATGAGATCTTCGACGAGTTCATGGACAAGTACCGCACCGGCGTCGCGGCCCTCGTCATGGGCGACCCGATGGTCTCCACCACTACCCTGGCCCCGCTCTCATCCCAGGGAGCTGCCGACAAACTGGCCGTCCAGGTCGAAGAAGCGGTTGCGGGCGGAGCGACGGCCGAGACGCTGGGAAAGAAGGCCCCGAGCACGGGCGCGTTCTTCCAGCCCACGATTCTCACCGGAATGAACCCGAAGAACCCCTCCTACTACGAAGAGTTCTTCGGCCCGGTCTCGATCGTCCTCCGTGCCAAGGACGAGGCCGACGCGATCGCGATCGCCAACGACTCGCCATTCGGTCTCGGCGGTTCCGTGTTCACCAAAGACACCGTCAAAGGCGAGAAGGTGGCACGCCAGATCGACACCGGGATGGTGTACGTGAACCATCCCACGATGGTGAAGGCGGATATTCCTTTCGGCGGAATCAAGCACTCCGGCTACGGTCACGAACTCACGAACCTCGGCATCCAGGAGTTCATCAACAAGAAGGTCATCGACGTCGTCGACATCGGCGCCGCATTCTGACAATGCCCACCATGCGAGCCTGGCTGTCCAATTTAGGCACTGGCACGGTGGAACTTTCCACCGTGCCAATGCCTGACCCCGAGCCCGGCGAAGTCCAAGTCAAAGTACTCGCCTGCGGTGTCTGCCGAACCGACCTTCACGTCGTGGACGGCGAACTACCCGTCCATCGCCCACGGGTGATCCCGGGCCACCAAGTAGTCGGAACGGTGTCAGCGATAGGTTCTAGCGTGACCTCGCTGGCGGTCGGGGATCTCGTCGGCGCCGCGTGGCTTCGGAGCAGCTGCGGTGACTGCGAATGGTGTCGCTCCGGGCGAGAGAACCTCTGTCCGTTTTCTACCTACACAGGGTGGGATGCGGACGGCGGATACGCCGAATACCTGACGGTTCCTGCGGCCTTTGCATACTCCCTCGCGGACGGGACGGATCCTGTCGCCACGGCACCGCTCCTCTGCGCCGGAATCATCGGATATCGGGCGCTTCAGCGCTCGGCGCTTCCCCCCGGCGGCAACCTCGGGCTCTATGGGTTCGGTTCCAGCGCCCACCTGACCGCCCAGATCGCACAAGCCGCCGGCGCCCGAATATTCGCGATCACTCGCGGAGAGGCCAACCAGAACCTCGCCCGCACTCTGGGTGCGGCCTTTGTAGGCGGCGAGGAGGCGACGCCTCCTGAACCACTGGACTCCGCGATTATCTTCGCGCCGGCGGGACCGATCGTTCCTCAGGCACTTGCAGCCACGAAACGCGGAGGAACGGTGGTGACTGCTGGCATCCATATGTCAGACATTCCGGCCATGAATTACGACCACGATCTGTTCAACGAACGCGATCTGAGGAGCGTGACCGCGAACACCAGAGCCGACGGTGCCGCATTCCTGCGGATCGCCCACACTCTCGCCCTTGTTCCCGAGGTGACCGTCTACCCATTCGACAAAGTCGATCGAGCTCTCTCCGACCTGCGGGCGGGGCGGGCGTCAGGGTCGCTCGTCGTTGTCATGCCGTAACTCGAGCTGGTCGTCACGCGGCCCCGGGGACCGGCATCACTCCCCCGTGCGGCTAGTGCTTGGGGAAGCTTCGAACCAATGCAGGATCGAGGATCTCTATTAGTCGACGCTTAAGGCTGGGAAGGCGCTTCCAGTTGTCGGCCTGGAACTGGATGCTTCGGCCGCGGGAATCGACAAGCGTTAGGCATCCGCAGGAGCGGTCGCCAGCCATGACAATGTCTTCGACCAGAATCCTGCGGGTGCGCTCGACTTCGATGCTGAACAGAGCCGTGTCGGTGACAATCAGCCGTGTCTTCTCACCTTTGGCACACCAGGTCGATTGTGCGCCGCTGGCTGCGGGCGGCGCAAAGCCGTCGTCGAATGGTTGCCACGGGGTGAGATACGTCACCGGTAGCGCAAGGCTTTTCACAGTCCTCTTGCTGAGAAAAGTGCCATCGTTGAACGCGATGATCGCCGAGGCTGCGCTGCCGATAAGGACGCCGGTCAGTCGCTCCGAGGTCACTTCTGCGGCCTCTTCGAAGCTCTGCTCGGGCGAGCGGGTCGACCACCCGTGCAGGCCATCTTCAGCAAGTCGGTCGAGGTAGTTCAGACTGGCGAACGTGCGTTGCGCTTGCGCGCGCCCGTGGATGCGCGCACTCTCAGTTGCTGCCGCACCGAACCCCGTCGCGGCGATCTCCCTCACCGTGTCCGACACCACCCGGACGGTCGTGTCTATGTGCTTGTCCTCCGGGTCGAGCACGAAGACCAGCTCGGACAACTCCCCGTCCACTGGCGTCGTCCAGGTTCCGACGTCGTAGATCAGACCCCGACGGTGCCGCAAGCTCATAAAGAGTTCGTGTTGAAGGGCGATCTGCAGGAGATCGGCGTCGTCGCGGGGCACGAGCAGCGACAGGGCCACACCATCCTTCGCCGAAGCTACAAGCGCCGGAGTTGCCAGCAACGCTTTCGGCTGCTCGGCACGGGCGACCGGTCCGCGAGGCAAGGAGAGATCGAGCGTTATCGGCAGCGTCTGCGAGAACGCCATCGAGGCGTTTTCCGCCCGAAGCCATCGCGCTGCCCAGTCGATGACCTCCTGACGGCTCATGTCCACCGTGGATGGGGCCCCGAAGGTGGCCATGCCGACGCCGTGCAACCCGTATCGATATGTCAGCAGGCCAGCGCTGGGTTCATCGAAGGTGCTCGGATGCTCGATCCGGATGATTCGCTTCTCGAACTTCAGATCCTGTTCGGTGATCTCCCCCAGACGGCCAACCGCCCGGGTGAAGTCACTGAAGAATTGGCCCACCTCATTCGCGGAACCCGACGCATAGACAGTCAACGAATTGTCGCCAACCACGGCGCTGTGCTCAATGCTGATCGGCTCAATAAGCCGAAGCAGGAGATGTTCCAGTAGATGAGTGATCCCCGACAGCGTCGCCGGCTCATTCCTTTTGCCGACGCCAAACACCAACGTTCCGCAGCAGACACCGGGCAGATCCGCCTGATATATCTGCACTCCATTGAGATAGGAGCGCGAGATAGAGGTGGCCATGATCGCAAGTCTCCCAGAACAACGAAACCTCACATCGCATTCGCCCCAGGAAGCCCTGGCGCGAAATTCAGGCTGCAGTTGGCCGACGACGAAACGTATTTCGTGTGATCTCGGTCGGGAACCGTTGCACCAATGAACCGAGAAGGACGGCGATCCGACTGTTGTCGGAGCTAATAGTGGACTCCGGCGGGCACACGTCCACGCAGCGGACTACATCACCGTGAAGCCATCTCCATCCATCCTGGCGGCTTCGTCGGGGTCCCTCGGGATTCCGCGGATGAACTGCGCCATCAGGAATGTGAAGAACGCGTCCGTCGCGAGGAATTTCGGCAGGAGAAGCGGAACGAAGGTGTTCACGAGACCCAGCTGCGAAAAGAAGCCCGCCCGCGATCATCACGGTGTGACGAAGCACCCACGAAAGCGGGCGGCACGACGGCTTCTCCCTCACCTCCGGCGAGGCACTCCGTGGTGCGTCTGGCGCAGGCGCCGCAGTCACGAGCTGTGGGAACCGCGCGGTTTCAATCGTCATAGAACACCCAATACTTCGAGGCGATAAAGTTCACCGCGGCTCGACCTGACGGCGACGACGCGATGAGCGGCAGGCAACTACAGGTCTACCGCTGCGTCAGCACGCCCAACCAGACATGGCTGTGGACCCGGCCTAGCGTTGCGAGGTGAAGGACGAGGAGGAGCCGAGCAGCTCATGCAGAGTCGGAGGGAGCGCACCGGCTCGCGCGACAGTGAGGGCCGCGCTGGCGAGCGCCGTGTCCGCAATCGAAGCAAGAGCGACCGCTGAGCTGGATGCCAGCGACCCAGGAGTCACGGTCACCTCGCTCGAGATGGCGAACAGCAATGCGGACATGAAAGCATCTCCTGCCCCAACGGTGTCGACGACTTTGGTGGGCTTGGCGGGCCGGTGTATCCGAGCGCCGGGCGAGGCAATGACGCAGCCGTGCGCGCCGAGCGTGAGGGCCACCAGCGAGGCGCCAAGCGACAAGACGTGGTCGATGACCGCCTCCTGTCGCAGGTCGGGGAACAGCCAGGCCGCATCCTCATCGCTCATCTTCACCACATGCGAGTGTCGAATCAACTCGTCGACCGCTGGGCGGACTTTCGACCATTTGCCCATCACAGCCGGGCGAATGTTGGGGTCGTAACTGAGGACTGCGTCATTCGCGGTGGATGCGAACAACTCGAGAATCGAGCGAGCACTCGGCTGAATCATCGCGGCGATAGAGCCCGTGTGGATGAACGGCGCCCGTGATGTCAGCGGCTGCCGGCCGAGGTCCGAAGTGACATCGAAGGTGTAACGCGCGGCCCCGTCGGTTCCAATCACCGCCGTCGCCGACGAGGTCGCGCGCTGCCCGCCGGCGGGGCGCACGACACCCACGCTCGCTGCACCGAGGTGCCTAGCGAGAAGTGTTCCGTATGCGTCGTCGCCGAACTCGGTGAGCAGCTCTGTGGGCACGCCGAGGCGCCCTAAACCGTAGGCCACATTGAGAGGGCTACCGCCCGCGTGTACCTGTGTCGCTTCAGCGGTCTGCACTAGGTCGACGAGCGCCTCCCCCACGACCAGGACGCGGGGACTCACGACACCGGTTCAAGCCACGAGATAATGCTGTGATCCTCCTCGATCAGTGCGGTGAGCTCGGCGTTGAACCTCGACCCATAATCTGCGTTGATGTGAGAGTCGAATGCCGCGGCATCCCGATACTGCTCGTAGACGAAGAACCCGTCCGGCCGATCCGTCCGCGTGCTGATCTCGAACAGGAGGTTTCCGGGTTCGGCGTGCACGCGATCGCGCAGGGCCTGGATGAGCGCCATGACCTCCGTTCGCTTGCCTGGGAGTGCCGTGAACTCCGCGTACAGCACGCGGCGTCGGTCGACGGCTTTCACGCGCTCGTGGCTCCGGTCATGATCGCCACCGCTTCCGTCATGCTGTGGGTTTTCGGGGTGATCGTGGCCGCCCGCTTGCCCAGCCTCTGGATGTGGATGCGGTCAGCGACATCGAACACGTTCGGCATGTTGTGGCTGACGAGGATCACGGGAATCCCCTCGTCCCTCAGCCGACGAATGAGGTCGAGCACCTGGTTGGTCTCGCGGACACCCAGCGCAGCCGTCGGCTCGTCCAGCACCACGACCTTCGACCCGAAGGCGGCAGCTCGCGCCACCGCGACGGCCTGGCGTTGACCACCGGAGAGGTTCTCGATGGCCACCGTCACATCCTGCAGTGTCGAGATGCCAAGCCGGTCGAGCTCTGCCTTGGCGTTCTGGCGCATGAGCTTCGTGTCGAGCACGCGGAAGACACTGCCCAGGAGGCCCGGCTTACGCAACTCGCGACCGAGGTAGAGATTGGATGCGATGTCGAGGGCTGGCGAGACTGCCAACCCCTGGTAGACGGTCTCGATCCCGTATTGCTTGGCGTCTTGCGGCCGACGGAAGTTCATCACCCTCCCGTTCAGGATGATCTCGCCTCCGTTTGGCACTTCGGCTCCGGTCAGGCACTTGATGAGCGTCGACTTGCCCGCGCCGTTGTCCCCGATGACGGCGAGCACTTCGCCCTGGTACAACTCGAGGTCGACGCCGTCGAGGCCGACGACCCTGCCGTACGTCTTGACGAGTCCGGTGGCTTTGAGCACGGGCTGCGTGAACGGCAGCGCCGACTCCGGTCGTGAGTTATCGGTGATGGTCAACTGCGTACCTTTCGAATCCACTGGTCGAGTGCGACAGCGACGATGACGAGAACGCCGACGGCAAGTGTTTGGTAGAGCACGTCGAGGCCCGCGAGCGCGAGCCCGTTGCGGAAGACGCCGACGATGAGCGCGCCGAGAAGTGAGCCCCAGAGCTGTCCGCGGCCGCCGAAGAGGCTGGTGCCGCCGATGACGACGGCGGTGATTGAGTCGAGGTTGAGGTCTGCGCCAGCGTTCGGGCTCGCGGCATCCGCTCGCCCAATCTGTATCCACGCCGCAACGGCGAGAATGGCGCCGGCGACGACGTAGACGCTGAGGAGCACTCGATTGACACTGATGCCGGCGAGACGTGCTGCCTCCTTGTCATCCCCGACCGCGTAGACGTGCTTGCCCCAAGCCGTTCGCCCGAGAACGAGAGCCATCACGACGTAGAGCACCAGCATGCCGACGACGCCGTAGGTAATGCCGACCCCGAACAGCTGGAAGGTCTTTCCCGTCGCGGTGATGAGGGCGGGGATGTCGGTCCCCACGACGGATGCGCTGTTCGAGTACAGGAGCGAGAGTGCGACGAAGATGCTCAGCGTGCCTAGCGTCACGATGAACGGCGGGAGCTTGAGTCGGGTGACCAGCACGCCATTGAGAGCCCCGGCGAGCAGTCCGACGATGAGTCCGAGCAGGAGTGCGATCGGGGCTGGCACATGGTTCTGGCTCGCGGTCTGTGCGATGACGAGCGAGACCAGGGTCATGATGGCCCCGACTGACAGGTCGATACCGGCGGTGAGGATGACGAGGGTCTGGGCGATGGCGAGCGTTCCGACGACGGCGACCTGCTGGGTGATCAGCGAGAGGTTGTTGACGAAGAAGAAGCGCGGACTGATCACGCCGAAGATGACGATGGCGACAACGAGAACGATCGCCGGGCTCAGGGCCGGGTAGCGGTGCAGGATGTTGCGCAGCTTGCTCAGGGGAGTGCTGCGGTCGAGGAACTCAGAGGCCAGGTCGGTGGGCTTCGCGCCCGGTGACGGGCTGGTTTGAGCGGTTTCAGTAGTCACGGAAGACTCCTAATTGGGTTGTACGCAGGAACGGAAGGGGTCGGACGCGTGTTCGGTGCGTCCGACCCCGGAATACAGCGCGAGCTAGTTGCCCCAGCAGCTCTTGGCGCCGTCAGCGCTCGAAATGCTGTTCAACCCGGGCACTGCCTTGTCGGTCACGAGCTTCGAGCCAGTGTTGAAGAAGTCGAGACCCGCCGAGACGGAAGGCTTCTTGCCGCTCTTCGCGAGCTTGACGATCGCCTCCATGCCGAGCTGCGCCATCTTGGACGGGTACTGCTGGCTCGTCGCGCCGATAATTCCTTGCCCGACCTGCTTGACGCCGGTGCAGCCGCCGTCGATCGCGACGAGCAGCGTCGTCTTCTCCTTGCCCGCTGCCTTGAGGGCCTGGTAGGCGCCGTACGCCGCGGGTTCGTTGATCGCGTAGACGACGTTGATGTCTGAGTTCTTCGACAGCAGGGTCTCCATGGCGGTGCGACCGTCGGCCTGGTCGCCGTTCGAAGCTTGGTTGCCGGCGATCTTGTAGGTGCCGCCCTTTCCGCCGGTGTAACTGCCGGTCGGCGCCTCGTCACCGTTCTTCTGCTTGTCGGCGGTGGGAATGCCCATGCCGGTCAGGAAGCCTTGGTCGCGGTCGTAGTCGACGGATGCGACCTGGTCGCTGAACAGATCGACCAGACCGATCACCGCGGGCTTGCCATTGAGCTGTGCGGCGGCCCACTTGCCGATCGCCTCGCCGGCGGCGAAGTTGTCGGTCGCGTAGGTGATGTCGACGGCTTTGGCGGGGTCGGGCGCGGTATCGAGCGCGATGACGTAGATGCCGGCCTTACGTGCCTTCGCGATGGCCGTGTTGACGGTCGAGTCGGTCGGGGTGATGAGGATTCCTTTGTCACCGCGCGAGATCGAGTCCTCGATGGCTTGGATCTGGGTGGTGGCGTCGCCATCTTTCTTGCCAGCGGCGAGAGTCAGCGAGACCCCGTCCTTCGAGGCGTCCGCTTTCGCCGCGTCTTCCATTGCCACGAAGTACGGGTTGGTTGTGGTCTTGACGATGAGCGCGACGCCCACCTTGCCGCTAGCGCCGCCGGTACCGCCGGAGCTCTCTTGACATGCCGTAAGTGAGATGGCTGCAAGTGTCGTTGCTGCGACGACTGCGGCGATCCGGATGCCTCTGCGGGGCATAGGACTGCGATTCAACATTGAATGATCCTTCTTGGGAGGGCGGCCGCGGCCGTTGACATCGGTGTCAATACACTTTTCTATTCCCTTTTGGCGATAGAGTCAAGCGCGTCCTGGCAGAAGTTTTAGTAATGTGACACAGGTGTCAATTGACCGATAGCAACTCAACGTCATCGCGCCGCTCGACGATGCGAGATGTAGCCCGTCTCGCGGGCGTGGGCACCAAAACGGTTTCTCGTGTGATAAACGCCGAGCCGAACGTATCCGCCGCGACCCTGGCTCGTGTGAACGATGCAATTGCTCACTTAAACTACGAACCGGACATCCATGCCGGAAGCCTTCGTCGTCGGGGTGGCGTCACCCGCACGATAGGGCTTCTCGTCGGTAGCGTCGCGAACCCGTTCGCGGGTTCTATCCATCGCGCCGTCGAAGACCGGGCAATCGAGAGGGGCTTCGCGGTATTCGCGTCGAGCCTCGATGAGGATCCGTCGCGCGAGCGCAATGCTGTGTCGGCTTTCATTCGTCGCCGGGTAGACGGGGTCATCCTGACGCGCGCCAGCTCAAGCCAGGCGTATCTGCTCCCCGAGATTGAGCGTGGGCTGCCGATGGTCTTCGTCGACCGACCGGCAGCGGGTATAGACACGGACTCCGTTTTATCGGACAACGTCGAGGGCGCGGCCCTCGCGACACGCCACCTAATCGACCGGGGGCATCAGCGAATCGCATTTCTCGGAGACCGGGCTGACATTTGGACCGCGGGACAGCGGCGCGAGGGTTTCTTGCGGGAGATCGGCCAGGCGGGCATCAGTACGCGGGAAACGGCCATCGTAGAGAATCTCGAGGATGAGACGACGGCAAGCGAGGCGGTGCTAGCCCTGCTGCGGCGGGAGCAGCCCCCGACAGCGATCTTCAGCAGTCAGAACCTGATCACCATCGGCGCTATCCGGGCTCTTCGCGTCCTCGAGTTACAGCGCCGAGTCGCCTTGGTCGGCTTCGACGATCTGCCGATGGCAGATCTTTTGGAGCCCGGCATCTCGGTCGTGAGCCAGAACCCGTCCGGGATTGGAGACGCCGCCGCACGCCAGCTGTTCGCTCGACTCGATGGTGATCGCGGGCCGATTCGCAAGATCGTCGTGCCCACACAGTTCATCGCCCGCGGTTCGGGAGAGATTCTTCCCCCCGCCTGAACGGACGCGTCATCGAAAGCAGGGGCTTCGATGCGATCGGAGCCCCGCGGTTCGCAGCTACCGACGCATCGCTTTCGTCTTCGAGTTCACGCCCACTTTCAGCGAATATCACCCCGGCGAAAGCTTCGTCTTTGGCCGGATTGATATCGAGCCTGAGCTTGGGAGCGACCGGACAACTCATGAGCCCGGCACGCAAAGAATGTAGCGAGGGCGGGACTCGAACCCGCGACACCACGATTATGAGCCGTGTGCTCTAACCACCTGAGCTACCCCGCCGGGACGCATCCGGCGAACCGGGATACGAGAGCCCCCTGTGGGAATCGGACCCACTACCTCTTCCTTACCAAGGAAGTGCTCTACCAATGAGCTAAGGGGGCAAAATCAGCACGCAAGTTTCCCCGCGGCCATTTTGGCACCGTTAGAGAATAGCATCTGCCGAGGGGTCATCCCGACGTCGGCGGCCACACGCTCGTCAGGTGCACGTTCGAGTGGTTATTCGCGCGTCAGAACCACCCGAACATGCAACTCGGATGGGTGAGCGATAACTTGCGGTTGAGTTGCGCGTTTTGGCTGTTCTCACGCGCTCAGAACAGCCAAAACATGCAACTCACGAGGGTGTGGGGCAGGTCACGCGGGCGGGTCGAGCGCGAGGATCGTCCCCGGGTCGGCGAAGTCAGGCAGCGATACCCCCGGCAGCGCGAAGGCTCCGAACGCCGGGCCGGAGGTCGACAGGTGCAGGCGGCCGGCGGATGTCGAGGCCGTCACAGATCCATAGAGCGTCGCGGGGCTCCCGGCCACGGCATCCGTCGCCAGCGTCACCTCGACGGCGGCACGCGCCGCGACCACCAGCACCGACTCCTCCGCGGCCTCGCGTACGAAGACCAGCACGTCCTCCCCCACGTGCAGCCAGCGGACGCCGCCCCCGTTCAGTGCCGGATGCCCGGTGCGGAGGTGAATGAGCTCGGTGTACTCCGTGATGGTCTCGGCCGCGGCATCCGTCTGCCCCCAGGGAATCGGGGTGCGCGAGTGTTCGCCATCGACGCCGGTGAGCCCGAACTCGTCGCCGGCGAAGACGACGGGGATGCCGGGCAGCGTGACCGCGAGTCCGAAGGCGACCGGAACGGTGCCGGGCAGCGCGTGGGTGCGGAAGCGCGGCGTATCGTGCGTGTCGAGCGCATTCATGTTGTGCAGCCGCACCCGCCACGGGAAGGCGGCGGTGAAGCGCTCGTGCGCCTGGTAGAACTCTTGGCCCGTGTAGGTCGGCACGCGGCCGAGCGCCATGCCGATGCCGCCGGGCGCTGGGCTGCCCGGCTCCGACAGCCAGGCCCAGAGGGGACGGGTGAAGTTGGCGTAGGTCATCGCGCCGTGCCAGGAGTCGCCGTCGAAGTCGGGCGCCGCATCGTTGGTCGACTCCCCCAACAAGATCGTGTCGGGGTTCGCGTCGACCATCGTGTCGCGGATTATCCGCCGCACCTGCTGATTGAGGTCCTGCTCCTGGTAGCGACCGGTCATGTTCGACACGTCGACCCGCCAACCGTCGAGCGAGAACGGCGGGCGCAGCCACCGCGACACCACCGAGTCGTGGCCGTGGATGAAGCGCCTGCGCAGCTCGTACGAGTTCCAGTTGAACTTCGGCAGGCTCGGCACCCCGAGCCAGGACACGTAGTGCGCCTGCTCGGCGTCGAGCCAGTAGTAGAACTCGCTCTCCGGCGCTCCAGGGCTCAGATGGGATGCCCGAAACCATTCGTGCGCGTCCCCGCTGTGGTTGGAGGTGAGGTCTCCGATCACGCGCAGGCCGCGCTCGTGCGCCGCCTCGACCAGGCTCACCAGCGCCTCGTTGCCGCCGAGCAGCGGGTCTACCTCGTCGAACGAGAGAGCGTCGTACCTGTGGTTCGACTGCGCGGGAAACACGGGCGTCAGGTAGATCATCGTGACGCCGAGCGAGATCAGGTGATCGAGGTGCTCCTCGATGCCGAGCAGGTCGCCGCCGTAGAACTGCCGCGGGGTGTCTGCCCCGATGTAGATCACGTCGTCGGTCCATTTCGCCGGCGTCGCCCACTCCGGCAGCTCACGCGCGTCGGCCGCGGCAGAGCGGGCGAAGCGGTCCGGGAAGATCTGGTACATCACGGTGGAGGTCGCCCACTCCGGCGGTGCCGCCCAGGTGACCAGACGAAAGTCTTCGACATCCACCGTCTCGATGGAATGCAGGCCGGTCGCGTTCAGCCAGAGCGACTTCCCGCCCTCGAGCGTCAGCAGAAACCGGTAGCGGTGCACCGGATTCTCGATCTCGATCTCCGCCTCCCACCAGTCCCAGCCGTCTGCGATCGCGACCTTGGTGGCGACCTGAAACCGCGGTTCATGGTCGGGGTTGGAGCGGGTGTGCACGGTCGCGACCGGTCCGAAGTCCGAGGGGATGCGCACACGCACCCTCACGCGATCGCCCAGGGCCGGGGCGGCCTCGGACACGTAGAGGGGCGAGCCGTCGTGGTGCGGGGCCAGGGACATCCGCGAGTCTCCTTGTCGTCGGGAAGCTCGCGGACATCCGCGTCCAGAGCGGTTAGATCGTAGCCCGCATGCGGGCGTGCAACCGCTGTCATTCTCGCGCGGGTCATGCCATAGGGTTTTCTAATGGCTACAGGCAGCGAGTGGTGGCGTTCCGCCGTCATCTACCAGATCTACCCCCGCTCATTTTCCGACGCTCTGAACGACGATGGCATCGGCGACCTCCCGGGGATCACCACCCGGCTGCCCGCCTTGAAGGAACTGGGGGTGGATGCCGTCTGGCTGTCCCCCTTCTTCTCCAGCCCGCAGAAGGACGCCGGCTACGACGTCTCTGACTACTGCGACGTCGACCCGCTGTTCGGAACACTCGATGACTTCGACATCTTCGAGCGGAAGGCGCATGAGCTCGGCCTGAAGGTCATCGTCGACCTCGTGCCCAATCACACCTCCAACCAGCACCACTGGTTCCAGGCCGCGCTGGCCTCGCCCGTGGGCAGCGTCGAGCGTGGACACTACATGTTCCGCGACGGCAAGGGCGCCGGCGGCGACCTGCCACCGAACAACTGGGAGTCGGTCTTCGGGGGTCCGGCCTGGACCCGCGTGATCGAGCCAGACGGCACGCCCGGCCAGTGGTACCTTCACCTGTTCGACAGCTCGCAGCCAGACCTCGACTGGACCGACCCGTGGGTGCGCGAGCAATTCCGTGGGATCCTGCGGTTCTGGCTCGACCGCGGCGTCGACGGCTTCCGAGTGGATGTCGCGCACGGCCTCATGAAGGCGCCCGGGCTGCCCGACTACACGCCGCCCGCCGACGGCGGAAGCATGGGCGGAGCCGGAATGCCGCTCGACCTCATCGTCGACGAGAACGACCCCGTCACCGCGCCGTACTGGGCGCAAGACAGCGTGCACGAGATCTACCGCGATTGGCACCACGTGCTCGAGGAGTACCCGGGCGACCGCGTGCTGTGCGCCGAGGCCTGGGTGGAGCCGCTGCGAAAGCTGGCCCGCTGGGTGCGGCCGGACGAGATGCAGCAGGCCTTCAACTTCTCCTACCTGGAGACGCCCTGGAACGGCCCGGCCATCCGCCAGGTCGTCGATACCTCGATCGACGCCTTCGCCAGCGTGGGCGCCCCGAGCACCTGGGTTCTGTCGAACCACGACGTCGTGCGGCATGCGACCCGTCTGTCACTCACCGCAGAGAACCCGCAGGGGCACGGCCTCGGCGCGCGCTCGGTGGGCATCCCCGATCGCGCCTTCGGCCTGCGCCGGGCCCGCGCCGCAACGGCCCTCATGCTGGCCCTGCCCGGCAGCGCCTACGTCTATCAGGGCGAGGAGCTCGGCCTCCCCGAGGTCATCGAGCTTCCCGACCACTCGCGGCAGGATCCGACCTGGCGCCGCACCGCGGGCGAGCGCTACGGCCGCGACGGGTGTCGCGTGCCGATCCCCTGGGAGTCCGCGGCGCCCTCCTACGGGTTCAGCACCGGAGCGAACAGCTGGTTGCCACAGCCAGCAGACTGGGCCGAATACGCCCGGGACCGCCAGAGGGATGTCCCCGGCTCGACCCTCGAGATGTACAAGCTGGCGCTCCGCCTCCGTCGCGAACACGACCTCGGTTTTGGAACGCTCGAGTGGCTCGAGGGATACCCGGATGACGTGGTCGCGTTCCGCAGCAATGGGGTCTCAGTGATCGCCAATGCTGGCACCGCGCCGGTGGCGTTGCCCGCTGGCATCCGTCTGCTGGAGTCGGAGTCGTTCGACGGCGACCAGCTGCCCGCCGACGTCACCGTCTGGCTGCGACCGTAAGAGCGGTGCCTGAGCTTGTCGAAAGGCACCCTTGGACAAGCTCAGGGGCCGCGACGGAGACTAGTTCGCGTTGGCCTTCAGCCAGGCGTACGGGTCTATCGGAGTGCCGTCGAGGTGGATCTCGAGGTGCAGGTGCGCGCCGGTCGAGGCTCCTGTGCTGCCGACCTGGCCGAGGATCGTTCCCACGGTGACGGCCTGACCGGGTGAGACACGCACGGAGCCCGAGAGCATGTGCGCGTAACCGCTGACGATGTGCTGGCCGTTGATGACGTGGTCGATCCAGACGCTGTTGCCGTAGCTGTCGCCGGAGCCGACCTTCGCTACGACGCCGTCGGCGATGGCCTGAATCTCGACGCCGCTACCCGGCGTGAAGTCGAGGCCCTCGTGGAAAGTGGTGCAGTAGCCACAGTTCGACACCTGGCGGGCCCCGAATCCGCTGGCGATCGGCACGGTGACCGGGAACGGCCACTGGATCGTGCCGTTCGGGTCGTTCGTATACGAACCACCGGCGATTCCGACGGCAGCGCGGCTCGCCGCCAGAACGGGGACGATCTTCGGCTTCGGCAACTCGACGGTGTACGAGTCGCGTGCGGCGGTCGCGGGAACGACAGCGTCGGCGACATCCATCTCCTGCACGGGAGCAGCAACGGCGCGCTGCTCGACCTGCAACGCCGAGTTATCGGCGGTGAAGACGGCACTCGCGGGGATGGAGGTCGAGACCATCAGACCGCCGACGAACAGCATCGCTGCCACGGGCACCAGCTTCGCGAACAGGCCGCGCACCGACGGACGACGACGGGGAGCAGCGGATGTCGCAGCGTGCTGGAGACGCGCCTCGCGTCTGGAGAGTTGTGCCTGCTCGTCTGGGCCGGAACCTATGTCTGCGCGCCCCACCGTCTACCGCGCTCCGGCGGACGGGAAAAGCCGCGGGGTGCACGCAGCGTCACAGGCGTAATCGGACATGACGGGTGCTCCTCAGGCGATCGGCCACCCTTAAGGGAAGGGGGCCTTTATTCTTCGGCGATCTGCGCGGCTACCGGCGTGGGCCAGGTAACAGATTCATAAAGGCTAGCGACCATCGAGCGGAATAGCTACTTTCGCATGGAAACGTCCAGGCGCGGACGTCAGTTCGCGTTGGCCTTCAGCCAGGCGAACGGATCGACGGGAACGCCGTTCACGTGCACCTCGAGGTGCAGGTGTGCGCCGGTCGAATGCCCCGTACTTCCGGTCTCTCCGACGATGTCGGTGACCTTCACGGCCTGCCCGACAACGACGCGAACGGAGCCCGTGATCATGTGCCCGTAGACGCTTTCGATCTTCTGCCCGTTGATGGTGTGTTCGATGGTGACGTGGTTGCCGAGCGGTGAGCTGGGCTGCAGGTCGACCTCGGTGACGACGCCATCGGCGATCGCCCCAACCGGTGCGCCAAGGCCCGGGTCGAAGTCGACGCCGAGGTGGAAGGTGGAACAGAAGCCACAGCCGATGACGTGACGCGGGCCGAAGCCGGTGGCGATCGGCACCTGCACCGGGAACGGCCACTGGATCGTGCCGTTCGGGTCGTTGGTGTACGACCAGTCGGTCGAGCTGCTGGTGCGGAAACGGTCGGTAGAGGTCTGCACCGTGTAGTTGTCGCGGGTCGGTGCCTCGTCGGCGACGGCCTTGGCATCGACGGTCGCCATCTTCTGCACGCCGGCGGTGGATGTCACGGAGGTCTGCTCGAGATCTGCAGAGCTCGTCATGAACGCATTGGCCGGAAGCGACGTCGCGACGAGCAGCCCGAGGGCGCCGAGCGCGGCACTGACGCTGATGATCTTGGGGACGACCCGGCGCAGGCGGGGGCGCTGGGCCGTGCGCGTTGAGGTTCGGCCGGCTGGTCGGGCAACGGCGCGAGCCGGGCGGGCGGATGACTGCGCCCTCCGCGACGACGCGGGCGCGGCCACGGGCTGCACAGGCTCGGTCACGAGGGGCGCGGCGCGCTCAGCGGAACGGGGAACGGCGGGAGCTGCGGCGTTCAGCGCGGCCATACGGGCCGCGCGGCGGCTCAGCGGCTGCTCGGGAGCGACAGAAGCAGTGCCCGCGACAGGCGTCTGGGCGACAGGCTCGGTCGCGGGCGCGGTGAGCACGGCGAGGATGTCTGTCGCCGTAGACACGGTATCTGGCACGGTCTCGACGCTGACCGAATCCTGCGCCATGACTGGCTCCGGAACCGGACGCGAGGCCCGGACGATCTTGGGCGCTGACGGTGCTGCTGCCGACTGTGCAGCTGCCGCTTGGTGCAACGAACGACGGGTCGGCAGCGGCGCCGGGGCACCAGCCGTGTTGTAGTTCGAATCCAGATTCCAGTCGAAGGCCATGGCTACTTCACTCCGATCGGGGTCGTCTGGCGCAGAGCGCAGGCGAGCGATGAAGCAAAAATCACAGGGTTCCTTCGTGGACGGCGAGCAGTGAATCCCAACCGTCCGACAGTGGAACATCGGTGAGGATCAGCGTGAGTCTTTATAACGAACTCATAAAGGCTAAGTCAGATGACCCACTTCGGCAAACCCAGATTATGGCTTTGTATGAAATTGCCAGCCTCAGGCGCCGTTGCGGAGGAGGGCGCTCTCGAGCTGCGCGGCGACCGAGGGCTCGCCCGCGAGCAGGAATTCCGAGGTGGGTGGCGCGCCGCGCAGCCCCGTGACAACGGCGCCGGCTTCGGTGGCGATGAGCGCCCCGGCAGCCTGGTCCCACGGGTTCAGCAATCGCTCGTAGTACGCGTTGAGGCGCCCGCTCGCCACCGCACAGAGGTCGAGCGCTGCCGACCCCATGCGCCGGATATCCCGCACCTCGCCGATCAGTCCCGCGATCACCGCCGCCTGCTCCAGCCGAACGGCAGCACGGTATGAGAAACCTGTGCCGACGAGTGCCTGGGAGAGCTCGACCGGAGCGGCCACGCTCAGCCGCTGTTCGCCGAGGTACGCGCCGCCACCGGCCGTCGCCGTATAGATTTCGCCGCTTGCCGGGTTGAGCACGACTCCGGCGAGCGCCGTCCAGGTCGCGGGGTCAGGGTCGCCGGCCACTACGGCGATGCTCACCGCGTACTGCGGAAACCCGTACAGAAAGTTGACGGTGCCGTCGATCGGGTCGACCACCCAGGTCAGTCCGCTCGTGCCCTGCTCCGCCCCACTCTCCTCGCCGAAGAAGCCGTCGTCGGGGCGCTGCTCCCGCAGCCGTGCTCGAATGAGCGCCTCAGTCTCACGGTCGGCCGCCGTCACGATGTCTTCGACGGATGATTTGCTCGCGGCCACCTCGACACCCTCAGCCCGGCGCGCGCTCGCCAACTCTCCGGCCTCCAGGGCGATCGCGAGTGCGATGGCCAGCAGCTCGTCGGGCTCTGCCGAGTCGGTGCGGGGGTGTGCGGTCATCCTGTGCTCCTGACGACGATGTCGCTTTCGAACGCTGCGTTAACGAACGAGGGCCCGGTGCGTGACCGAGCCCTCGTTGTGGTGGCAAGTGAGGGATTCGAACCCCCGAATGCGTAGCAGTCTGATTTACAGTCAGATCCCTTTGGCCGCTTGGGTAACTTGCCATCTGCCGCACGATCGACGGAGCAACCCCGCGAACGCGCGGTTTCAAGGATACAGGTTTCGCGGGCCAGATTTGAACGCCAGGATCAGCGGGAATCCCGCGCGTAGCCGACGGAGTAGCGGATGACGTCGGCGAGATACTGCTCCGAGCCGTTGTAGGCGAGCACGGCGGCCCGCCATCCGCTCTCCGTGCTGAGGTCGCCGCCCGCGCGGCAGAGATAGTGCGCGGCCGCCAGCGTGGCGTCATCGATGTTCTGCGGGCTCTCGACGCCGTCGGCGCCGCCGTCGACATGCCAGTTGCGCCAGGCCTCCGGGATGAGCTGCATGGGCCCGACCGCCCTATCACCCTCGGCGTCGCCGTCGATTGCCCCGCCGTCGGAATCGGGCACGTGCGCGGTGCCGACACCGTCGAGGCTGACCCCGAAGATCGCGGGCACAGCGTCGCCGTTCGCGGTGATGGAGCCACCGAAGATGGTGCCGTGACGTGACTCGATCTCGCCGACGCCGGCGAGGGTGTTCCAGCCGATGCCGCAGCGCGGATTCGCCTGCGCGATGTTCAGCGCCGCCCCTGCGTACGCGGCAAGCGCACGGCGCGGGATGCCAGTGGCCGTCGCCGTGTCGGCAAGCCAGGTCGGGTCGGCCAGCCCGGCGATCCCCGGCCCGGTCGGGGTGGCCGCGGCGGTCACGGGAGCCGCGGTGGCGTAACGTTCTGCGGGATGCTGCGGGCCCGCGACATCCGTTATCCGCTGCCACGTATCGGTCGGCAGCGCGAGATAGACGATCACGGCCACGATGGCCAGGCCGAGCGCTGACGCCACGACGATGAGGATGACCCGGCCGGCTTTTCGCATGGTTCCCCCATCATGCCTGGCCGCCCCCCTTAAACTGCTCGCATGGCTGATCCAACCTTTGACATCGTGAGCAAGGTCGACAAGATGGAGGCCGACAACGCGCTCCACCAGGCGCAGAAGGAGATCGCTCAGCGATACGACTTCAAGAATGTCGGCGCGGAGGTCGACTGGAGCGGCGAAAAACTGCTGCTCAAGGCGTCTTCTGAAGACCGCGTGAAGGCGGTGCTCGAGGTGCTCGAGGCCAAATTCATCAAGCGTGGTATCAGTCTGCGCAGCCTCGACGCCGGTGAGCCATTCGCCTCCGGCAAGGAGTACCGCATCGAGATCGCCCTGAAGAACGGCATCTCGTCAGAAGACGCGAAGAAGATCTCCAAGATCATCCGCGACGAGGGGCCAAAGAGCGTGAAGTCGCAGATTCAGGGCGACGAGCTGCGGGTCACCTCGAAGAGCCGCGACGACCTGCAGGCGACCATGACGCTGCTCAAGGGCGCCGACATCGATGTGGACCTGCAGTTCGTCAACTTCCGATGAACAGCGCGGGCCGGGGGCGGGCTAGCGCGTGAGCAGCGAAGGGTTCGACGCGACCTACGCGATCGTGGTGCTCGTCGTCGACATCCTCATCCGGGTGGTCGCGGTGATCTACGTGCCGCAGAACCGCAAGCCGCAGACGGCTACCGCGTGGCTGCTCGCCATCTTCCTGATCCCATACGCCGGCATCATCCTGTTTCTGCTGATCGGCAGCAGCAAGCTGCCCAAGAGGCGGCGCGAGAAGCAGCGGGAGATCAACGCCTACATTCTCGAGACCACCGAGGGGATGGATCGGGTCACCCACGACGCGACCTTCCCGAGCTGGCTGCAGCCCATCGTCGAACTCAACCGCACTCTCGGCTCGATGCCGCTCGTCGGGGGCAACACGGCCAAGTTCTACACCGAATACGAGGAGTCGCTCGCGGCGATGACCGAGGCGATCGGCACCGCCGAACGCTACGTACACGTCGAGTTCTACCTGGTCTCCTGGGATGCGACCACCGCCCCGTTCTTCGACGCGATGGAGGCGGCCGTGCGGCGCGGGGTCACGGTGCGGGTGCTGCTCGACCACATCGCCTCCGTTCGCTCGCCGCACTACCGCCGCACGATCAAGAAACTCACCGCGATCGGCGCCCAGTGGCGGCTGATGCTCCCGGTGCAGCCGCTCAAGGGCAAGTACCAGCGTCCCGACCTGCGCAATCACCGCAAGCTCGTCGTGATCGACGGTGAGGAGGCCTTCACGGGGTCGCAGAACCTCGTCGATTCCAGCTACAACAAGCGCGCCAACATCCGTCGCGGTCTGCACTGGAAAGACCTCATGGTGCGCTTCGAGGGACCGATCGTCGCCGGCATCAACGCGCTCTTCGTCACCGACTGGTACAGCGAGACTAACGAACTGCTGCTCCGCGAGACGCCGACGAGGGCCCGGCCGAAGCTGCCCCATGCCCTGGATGCCCAGGTCGTGCCGAGCGGGCCAGGATTCGACCTGGAAAACAACCTACGTCTGTTCGATTCGCTGCTGTACAGCGCGCAGCGCAAGGTGATCATCACGAGTCCATACTTCGTGCCAGACGATTCGATGCTCTACGCCATCACGAACGCCGCCTATCGCGGGCTCGACGTTCAGCTGTTCGCCTCGGAGATCGCCGACCAGGCGGTCGTGTATCACGCGCAGCGCAGCTATTACGAGGCTCTGCTGCGCGCGGGCGTGCGGATTTGGCTGTTCCGTTCGCCGACGCTGCTGCACGCCAAGCACTTCACCATCGACGACGATGTGGCAGTCGTGGGGTCGAGCAACATGGACATGCGCTCGTTCAGCCTCGACTTCGAGATCTCGATCATGCTGCACGGACGTGACGCGGTGAACCGCCTGCGCGAGATCGAAGAGAGCTACCGGCAGAACAGCACCGAGGTCACCCTCGACGAATGGCTCACGCGGCCGCTGCGCTCGAAGGTGCTCGACAACACCGCGCGGCTGACCGCCGCGGTGCAGTAGCAGACCGGGGTCTCGATACGCGTCCTCGTTCCTCGGGCGCTACTCGACCGACGAGGTCAGGCGTTCGAGATCTCGACCATGTCGTCGCGGGGAACTACCTTGATGCGGGTGCGCTCGGCTGCGGCTCCCAGAGCGAGCTCGTGCTCGTCCAGCTTGTGCCATCCGTCGAGTGTCGTGAACTCGATGCCGCGACTCTCGAGCAGAGCCACGATGGCCGCCTCGTCGGGTTCGGCGGGACTCCACCAGCTGGCCTCGTCGTTGATGACGTGCTTGATAGTCTCCATCGCATCGCTCTTGGTGTGACCGATCAGGCCTACCGGGCCGCGCTTGATCCACCCGGTGGCATAGACGCCGTGCACCTGCTCACCGGAGTCGCTCAGCACCTGGCCCTCGCGGTTGGGGATGACGCCGCGCTTCTCATCGAACGGGATGCCGTCCAGCGGCGAACCGAAATATCCGACCGCGCGATAGAAGGCCTGGATCGGGATCTCGCGGATCTCCCCGGTGCCGACGACGCCGCCCTCCCCGTCGGGAACGGTGCGCTCGTAGCGGATGGCCTCCACGGCATCCGTTCCGACCAATTCCACCGGGTTGGCGAAGAAGTGGAAGTGCAGGCGGCGAGAGGCCGTGCCGGTCTCGCGGGCGCGCCACTGATTCAGCACCTTGTCGATGACGAAAACCTGCTTGTTGCTGGCGACAGCCGCCTTGGACGCCTCGTCGTAATCGAAGTCCTCGTCGTAGAGCACCATGTCGACATCGCGCAGTTCGCCGAGTTCCCGAAGTTCGAGCGGAGAGAACTTGACCTGGGCTGGCCCGCGGCGACCGAAGACGTGCACGTCGGTAACCGGCGAATGCTTGAGGCCCTCGAACACGTTGTCGGGGATCTCGGTCGGCAGCAGATCTTCAGCGTGCTTGGCGAGGATGCGCGCCACGTCGAGCGCCACATTGCCGTTGCCGAGCACACCGACCTCGGCCGCATCGAGCGGCCAGGTGCGCGCGACATCCGGGTGCCCGTCGTACCAGCTGACGAAGTCGGCGGCGCCGTAGCTGCCCTCAAGGTCGATACCAGGAATCATCAGGGGCGCATCACGAATCGCCCCGGTGGAGAAGATGACGGCGTTGTAGTGCTTCTTCAGATCGGCGAGGGTGATGTCGCGACCGAAGTCGACGTTGCCGAACAAGCGGATGTGGCCGGAGTCGAGAACATCCCGCAGCGCCGTGATGATTCCCTTGATACGCGGGTGATCGGGCGCGACGCCATACCGCACGAGGCCATACGGTGCCGGCAGCTGCTCGAACAGGTCGATCGACACGTCGAAGTGCTTCTCGGTCTTGGTGAGGATGTCCGCGGCATAGATTCCGGCGGGACCGGCGCCGACGATGGCGAGTCTGAGTTTGGTCATGGTGGTCCTTCGTAGCGGAGGCCGAAGCGGGTTCGGCCGGCGGACTGGGAGCTAGTGCGAGCGGTCGACGATCGTGTCGGCGAAGCGCGTGAGGGCCTTCTTGACCGGGCCATCGGGCAGCGGCGCGAGCGCTTCGACGGCCTCTCGTGCCCAGCGATGTGCCTCGGCCAGCGTGCGGGCGGTGACCTCGTGGTCGCGAAGTTCGGCGATTGCGGCGGCGATTTCTGCCTCGCGCTCCGACTCCCCCGGCGACTGGGCGGCGGTCACGTCGCGCTCGATGCGCTCGAGTAGGGCAGCGGCAGTCGCGTCGGTCTGGGCGAGTTCACGCAGGTAGAGCAGCGGCAGGGTCGCGACACCCGAGCGAAGGTCGGTTCCCGGGGTCTTGCCGGTCTCCTCCCCTTCGGCGGAGAGGTCGATCACGTCGTCGATGAGCTGGAACGCGATGCCGATCTTCTCGCCGAAGACGGTGACCGGCACACGGAACTCGACCGGAGCGTTGCCGAAGATGATTCCCATCTGGGCTGCTGCCGCAATGAGCGAGCCGGTCTTGTCCGACAGCACCTGGATGTAGTGCTCGATCGGGTCTTCGCCCTCGCGCGGTCCAACAGTCTCGTGAAGCTGGCCGATGCAGAGCCGCTCGAACGTGTCGGCCTGTAGCGTGATCGCGGCCTCACCAAGGCTCGCCACCAGCTTGCTGGCACGGGCGAACAGCAGGTCGCCGGTGAGGATGGCGACCGAGTTGCCCCAGACCACCTGCGCGGTGGGGACGCCGCGTCGCATGTTTGCTTCGTCCATGACGTCGTCGTGGTACAGCGAGGCGAGATGAGTGATCTCCACCGCCTCCGCCGCAGAGATCACCGACGCGCTATTTCCTTCGCCGAGTTGGGCGGTGAGGAGGGTGAGTGTCGGTCGCACGCGCTTGCCGCCGGCGTCGAGCAGGTAGCGGCTGGTGACATCCGCAAGATTGTCGGCGAACGACATCTCGTGCGAGAGCCCCTCTTCTACGGCGACCAGGCCGGTCTCGATGGCCCGCGCAAAACGCCGCTCGCTGGCGGAAGAGAAGAGCTTTTCGCCGAGACCGAGCGCCGAGCTGAGGCTGCTGCGGCGGGCGGTGGGCACGCTCGGAGTCACTGTGTTGTCGTCTCTTTCGGCTTACGGGTGCGCTTGACGGCGGACTTGGCCGGCTTGTGTCCGCGGTGCAGGGCGACGACACCGAAGGTGAGGTTGCGGTAGGCGACGCGAGTGAACCCGGCCCCACGAATCCACTGGCTGAGGGTCTGCTGGTCGGGCCAGTCACGGATCGAATCGGCGAGGTACGTGTAGGCCTCGGGGTTCGAACTCGTTGCACCGACGATGCGCGGCATGACGAAACGCATGTAGGCGGTATACCCGGCGCGGAAGATCGCACGGGACGGCTTGGAGAATTCGCAGATGACGAGGCGCCCGCCGGGCTTCATCACCCGGAACATCTCGCTCAGGGCCTTCTTCGGGTCTTCGATGTTGCGCAGTCCGAAGGAGATGGTGACCGCATCGAAAGAGTTGTCTTCGAAGGGAAGCGCCATCGCGTCAGCCTGAACGAAGGTGAGCTTCGGATGACGACGGCGCCCGACCTCGATCATGCCCGGGGAGAAATCGGCTGCCGTGACATCCGCCCCCGACTTCGCCAGCGCGGCGGAACTAGTACCGGTGCCGGCCGCGATGTCGAGGATCTGTTCACCCGGCTTCGGGGCGACCGCCCGCACCGTGGCAGAACGCCAGATCGGGGAGTTGCCCATCGAGAGGACTCCGTTGGTGCGGTCGTAGTGCTTCGCGACCCCATCAAACATCGCTGCTACCTCGCCGGGTTGCTTGCTCAGATCTGCCTTGGCCACTCCACAAGTCTAGTTGAGGCAACCTGGGCGTCACCGGGCCTTCAGGAGACCAGGATTAGGGTTGCCTTGTGGCGACCTCACCCGCACCCTCCAGCGTTCCTCAGCTTCGCGTCACGACAACCGAGATCGCTGATCCGGGGCCTCTCGTCCCGATGCTCGACCGGCGGCATCCGCTGCTCTGGTCGCGGCGCGGCTTCGGTCTGGTGGGAATCGGCGAGGCGGTGCGACTCGAATTCTGCGGCCCGACCAGGTTTGCGGATGCCGCGTCCGCGTGGCGCACGCTGGTGGCGGCCGCCACGATCACCGACCCGCTCCGCCGCACCGGCACCGGGCTGATTGCCCTCGGATCGTTCGCCTTCTCTGACCACTCGGCCGAGACCAGCGTGCTGATCGTGCCCGAGCTGATCGTCGGACGCGACGTCGATCAGAGCTGGGTCACGCGGGTCGGCGCCGGGTATCCCGCTCCTCCGCCTGCGGTGCCGCCCGCTGTTCCATTCGGTGACGACATCGAGGTGACGCTCCGCCCCGGGTCGCTGGACGCCAACGGCTACGTCGCGGCGGTGACCGCGGCGGTGTCGCGGATCCACGACCACGAGCTCAGCAAGGTGGTGCTGGCCCGGGAACTGGTGGGGACGCTGCCAGCGGGCGGGGACATCCGTCGGGTGATCGACGCGCTCGGTACCCGCTATCCCGACTGCTGGACGTTCTGTGTCGACGGCTTCCTCGGCGCGAGCCCCGAAACCCTCGTGAGCGTCGACGGCGGCTCGGTCTCCGCGCGGGTGCTGGCCGGCAGCGCCGCGAGGGGAACGGATGCCGAGAGCGACCAGGCTGCGGCCGTCGCGCTCGCCACCTCGCAGAAGGATCAGGACGAACACGAGTTCGCGGTACAGAACGTGCTGGCCTCCCTTCGCGCTCACAGCGCCGACGTCACCGCGAGCGAGCAGCCCTTCACCCTCAAGCTCCCCAATCTCTGGCACCTCGCCAGCGACATCGAGGGCGAACTGACCGACGGCTCCACCTCGCTCGACCTGGTGCGCGCCCTGCACCCGACGGCCGCGGTCGCCGGCACCCCGACGAAGACGGCGCTGGCCCTGATCGAGGAGCTCGAGCCGTTCGACCGCGGTCGGTACGCGGGCCCGGTGGGTTGGATCGGCGCGGATGGTGACGGCGAATGGGCCGTTGCGCTGCGCAGCGCCCAGGTGCGCGACGGCACGATCACGGCATATGCCGGCGCGGGCATAGTGAGCGAGTCAGTACCGCAGCGTGAACTACTGGAAACCCGGATGAAGTTCCGCCCGATCGTCGAGGCCCTCGCCCCGATCGAGTAGCAGTCTTCCGCCGGTCGAGTAGCTGCCAAGGAACAAGGACGCGTATCGAGACCCACCACAAGGTTTCGATACGGCTGCTCCTTCGTCGCGGCCTACTCAACCAACGAAACGGGCGCTCCTCAACCAGCGGGGTTCGACGTCGCCAGCCGCGTCTTCTCCGCCCCCACGTCGAAGTCGACCGCCGGCCACTGCAGGTCGAGCCCGCGGAGCGCCCCGAGCAACAATTGCTGGACGGCGATGCGCGCGTACCACTTGTGGTTTGCGGGAACCACGAACCACGGGGCATCCGTCGTCGATGTCCGTTCGAGCGCCAGCTGATAGGCCTGCTGATACTGCGGCCAGAGCGCGCGTTCATCCACGTCTGACGGATTGTATTTCCACACCTTGTCCGGGCGGTCGAGACGATCGGCCAGGCGCTTCTTCTGCTCATCGGCACTGATGTGCAGCATCACCTTGACGATGGTGGTGCCCGCAGCGACAAGTTCACGCTCGAACTCGAGGATCTGCCCATACCGCTGCTCGATCTGCTCGGCGGGGGCGAGTGCGCGCACCCGACCGATAAGCACGTCCTCGTAGTGCGAGCGATCGAAAACGCCGACCATGCCAGCAGCGGGAGTGCGCCGCCGCACCCGCCAGAGGAAGTCGTGTTCGAGCTCCTCCGGTGTCGGCTTCTTGAAGGCATACACGCTCAGCCCCTCCGGACTGATTTCGCCGACGACGTGCTCGACGATTCCCCCCTTGCCGGCCGTATCCATGGCCTGCACGATCAGCAGCAGCGAGCGCGTGCCGCCGTAGCGACTGTTGGCGAAGAGCCGCTCTTGCAGATCATTGAGCTCCTGAGCGTTGCGGGCGAGCTCCTCCGCCCCCTCTGCCGTTCCGCCGCGCTTGCCCAGCTCGAAGCCGGGCGCGCTGTCGGGGTCGACGGCGGTCAGGTCGAATCCGGGGCCGACCCTCAGCAGCTCGCGGACATCCGCGCTCCAGCCTGTCGCCGTGTTCTTAGCGCTATCCGCTTTGCTCATGCCGCGAGGGTACTCCGCGGCACCGATCCGATCATTCGGACGGCCGTTCAGCGGGGGAGGCCGTTCAGCGGGGCAGCGGCACCTCGACCAGCACGGGAGCCGCGCCGGGAGACAGCGCCTCGTCGAGCTCGCCGCGGTTGGTGGCCCGGCGATACTCCCAGCCGTATGCGGCGGCGAGTGCCTTCAGGTCCACGTTCTGCGGCGTGAACTGCACGCGGTCGAACGGCTCGGGGGCCGCGGTCGCCGCCACCTCGAGGCTGTCGAAAATCGTTCCGCCGCCGTCGTTTCCCACGATCACCTGGATGCGGGGGCGAGACTCTCCCCCGCCGAAGAGAAGCGCGCCCGCGTCGTACAGCGTGGCCAGGTCACCGAGCAAGACGCGCGTGATGCCAGCCGCGCTCGACCCGGGGGCGTCTTGGCTGGCGAGGGCGATGCCGATCCCGGTCGCGATGGTTCCGTCGATGCCGGCGAGGCCGCGGTTCGCATGAACCGAGATCTTTTTGCCCGGCACCGAGGCATCCGCTTCCCGAATCAGGCGCGACGCCCCGAGTACGAGACGGTCGTGCGGCCAGGTCGCCGCCCACACCGCTCCCACCAGCGACTGTCGGGTGATCGGCTCGCGGTAGGCGGCGAGCTGCTCCCGCGCCAGCGCCCCCGCGCCGTCACCATGGGGGGTCACGGATGCCGGCTCGATGAGTGCGCGATCCGCGCGCAGCCAGGTCCCCAGCCACTCGCGGTCGATCTCGACCGCACCGGCGATGCTGATCGGACCTGCCACGATGCGCGCGCGATGCCCGGGGTTGTACGCCTCGGCGCCGGTGCCACGCACGACGATCGCCTCGACATCGTCGCGCTGAAGCAGAGCCGGGATCTCGCGGCTGAGGGTCGGATGTCCGAACACGATCGCGCGCCGCACCTCACCCTCCAGCTGCTGCAGCAGGCGCCGGTATCCGACCACGACGTTGCGCCCAAAGCGCGAGCCACTCGACACCTCGGCCAGCAGCGGCACACCGAGCTCGTGGGCGAGCTGCTCGGCCTCAGGGCCTGCCCCGTCGCCGGCGATCACGACGGTCTGCGGCGCCGCGGGCAACGACGTTCCCTGGCGCGGGTGTGCGAGCCATTCGCGGCGCTCGATGGACGGCAGTTGCTCCACCGGCCCGGAGAGCGGCTCACGAAAGGCGAGGTTCAGCTGAACCGGTCCGGGGGTCGCGGGCACGACATCCAGCGATCCGGTTCGCGTGCCGGAATTGCCCGCCGCGGCGGAGTACGCCTCGTGGGCGAGCTCGCCCGGCAGTTCAGGGTCGAAACCGTGCTCGCTCGGGGCGTCGACATCCCGCATCCAACGAATCGCAGACCCGAAGATGCTCACCTGGTCGGTGGTCTGGTTCGAGCCGATGCCCCGAAGCTCACCCGGTCGATCGGCCGTGATCAGGACGAGCGGGACTCCAGAATGGTGCGCCTCCAGCACTGCGGGGTGCAGGTTCGCCACCGCGGTGCCGGAGGTGGTGATGACGACGACCGGCACCCTCGTCTCCACGGCGAGCCCGAGCGCCAAGAAGCCGGCCACCCGTTCGTCGATGCGCACTCGAAGTCGAATCAGCCCCGCCCGCTCGAATTCCGCCGCAGCCAGCGCCAACGCCTGCGACCGCGAGCCGGGGCACAACACGACGTCGCGCACCCCGCGGGCCACGAGCTCGGCTAGAACGGAGACCGCGAAGGCGGTCGAAGAATTCGGCACTACTTCGTAGTGGGAGTGTCGTCGGGATCGTCGAGCTCTGACAGCTGCGCCTCGATGTCGCGGATGCGCTTCTCGCGCGCCTTCTCCTCGCCGAGAGAGCGCAGAAAGTCGGGGTCGTCATCTGGGGCGCGCGTCAGACGCACCTCGGCACCGGGACGGCTCTTGCCGAAAATGAACCAGAGGATGCCGCCGATGATCGGAATCAAGCAGATGAGAACCCAGGCGGGCTTCGGCAGGGCGCGAACCCGTGACGGCGGCGTCACGATCACGTTCACGAGCGTGAAGACATAGAAGGCGAACGCCGCCAGACCGAGGATGATTCCGAGCCTGACCATGCACCAGATTGTAAGCCGCTCTGCTTGGAGCTTGCCCCCAGGTGCAGCTGCCTAGACTGATGGGCGTGAAACCGTCGCGCCAATGGATCGTCTACTCCGCCATTCGGCTGGGCATCTTCGCCCTGATCCTGGCGATTCTGGTCGTCGTCGGAGTGAACCCGATCTTCGCCGCCATCGGTTCGGCCGCGATCAGTTTCTGCCTCTCGTACATCTTCCTGACCAAGCAGCGGGATGCCGTGGCCCGCTCGGTCGTCACCATCCGCTCCAAGAAGACGAGCACCGATCTCGACAACGACCTCGAGAACGAGGCCATCGACCGCCTGGAGAACCGCAAGCTCGACTAGCTGTAGGCGCTGCCCGCTGGTCGAATAGCGTTAGAACGCGAGCGCGGCTCCGAGCCCGGCACCGTAGAGCAACGCGGTCAGGCTGGTGAGCTGCAGCGCGATGATCAGCTCCGGCGGCGTCTTCGCCGTCAGGGTGATGATCACCGCCGGAATCGCGGCGAGCAAAACGAAGTACACCAACGGAGCGAGCGGGTAGAACAGCACGAAGAAGATCAGGATCACGAACGGCAGCAGCGCGAACACCGCGAACATGATGCGGCTCGCCCGGTCGCCGAGCAGCACCGCGAGGGTGCGCTTGCCCGCCAGCTTGTCCTGCTGGATGTCCCGGATGTTGTTGACCATCAGCACCGCGCAGGCGAGGAATCCGATGGCGACACCCGAGAGCCAGCTCTCGACGTTGACCGTCCCGACCTGCGTGTAGGTCGTGCCGGCGGTGGCGACCAGCCCGAAGAAGACGAAGACGAAGACCTCGCCCAGCCCGTAATACCCGTAGGGCTTCTTACCCCCGGTGTAGAAGTACGCAGCGACGATGGCGACCGCGCCGACGATCAGCAGCCACCAGAGCTGGGTGAGGATGACCAGAATCAGGCCGGCGACGGCGCCCAGTCCGAAGAACACGAAAGCGACGGTGCGCACGGTCTTCGGCTTGGCGGCGCCCGACCCGGTCAGTCGCGACGGGCCGACCCGGTACTTGTCGGTACCGCGCACGCCGTCGGAGTAGTCGTTGGCGTAGTTGACGCCGATCTGCAGGGCGAGGGCGACGGCGAGCGCCAGCAGCGCCCGCACCCAATGCCAGCCGGGTGAGGAGACGAGGAAGGCGGAACCGGTTCCGAGCAGCACCGGTGCGATGGCGAGCGGGAGGGTGCGCAGACGCGCTCCGCCGATCCAGTCGCGCGCGGTCGCCTTGCGCACAACGACCCCGGGCTTGCGGCCTGCGGGATGTCCGGAGCGGCCCTTCGTGCGAGCGGGATCGATACGACGCTGGGACGGTCTCTTCGGTTTAGCCACGGAGAGAATCCTACTGAGCGTCGCGGTGGGCGGATCTCAGCTGTCGGTGACCTGCGCCAGCCGGGTGAGTGCGATCCGGTCCGGCTTGCCGCTGCTGAGGAGGGGCAGGTGTTCGACCGTGATCACCGCGGCCGGTGCGGCAGCTACCCCGAGCGCGGCGCCGACGTCCGCGCGGACCGCTGCGAGATCCGCCGTCTGTGTGGTGACGATGACGGGGACCTCTCCCCAGCGCGCGCTCGGCGCGCGAACGGCCACGGCATCCGTGATCCCGGTGGAGCGCACGAACCGCTCGACCGCGTCGAGTGACACCTTGATGCCGCCGGAGATGATCACGCCGTCGAGTCGGCCGGTGACGCGCAGCACCCCGTCGACGATCTCGCCGGTGTCGCCGGTGCGGTACCAGCGCAGCCCGTCACGCATGACGAAGGTCGCGGCGGTGCGCTCCTCGTCGCCGAGGTAGCCATCGGCGAGCATCGGGCCCGCGATCTCTATCTGCCCGTCGACGACCTGGGCCTGGGCGGTGCCGATCGGTACCCCGTCGTAGACGCAGCCCCCAGAGGTCTCGCTCGAACCGTAGGTGCGGGTCACGGCGAGCCCGAACTCGAGGCACCGCTCGAGAAGCTCGGGCGGGGTCGCCTGACCGCCGACCAGGATGCAGTCGAACCGTCGGTACACCTCCAGCAGGTCGAGGTCCTCCCCGGCCGCCTCCACCAGCGAGGCCAGCTGGGCCGGGACGAGCGAGGTGTAGCGCAGCGGCTGGTCCATTCGGAGAGCGGCGGCGGCGAACTCCGATGGCTCGAAATGGCCCGGCGCGAGAAGCACCGGCTCCGTGCCCGCGGCGATCGAGCGGACGAGCACGTTGATGCCCGCGATGTAGTGGGTGGGCAGGGCGAGCAGCCACTGGCCCGGGCCGCCGAGCGCGGCGTCCGAGGCCGCGGCGCTGGCGAGCACCGCGTCCGCGCTGAGAGCGACCCGCTTCGGAGTTCCCGTCGAGCCGCTGGTCTGGATGACCAGGGCGGTGTGTTGCGGAACGGTCTCGCGCGCCGTTTCGTTCTCGGCGGTGTCCGCACCTCCGCTCGCAAGCAGGGCATCCCCGCCCTCGAGAGCATTGCGCAGGGCGAGAAGCATCTCGGCGGGATCGCTCGGTGCGGCTCGAACCGAGCGCACTAGAACTGCCACGGGAATGGCGCCCAGTCGGGGTCGCGCTTCTCCAGGAAGGCATCGCGCCCCTCGACCGCCTCGTCGGTGCCGTAGGCCAGCCGGGTGGCTTCCCCGGCGAAGACCTGCTGGCCGACCATCCCGTCATCAACAGCGTTGAAGGCGAACTTGAGCATGCGGATCGCCGTCGGCGACTTGCCGAGGATCTCTTCGGCCCACTCGATGGCGACATTCTCCAGCTCGGCGTGCGGCACCACAGCGTTCACCGCCCCCATCTCGTAGGCGCGCTGGGCGCTGTACTCCCGAGCGAGGAAGAAGACCTCGCGCGCGTTCTTCTGCCCGATCTGGCGGGCGAAGTATGCGCTGCCGTAGCCTCCGTCGAACGAGCCGACGTCGGCATCCGTCTGCTTGAATTTTCCATGCTCGGCGCTGGCGATGGAGAGGTCGCAGACGACGTGGAGCGAGTGCCCACCGCCGGCCGCCCAGCCCGGGATGACCGCGATGACGACCTTGGGCATGAAGCGGATGATGCGCTGCACCTCGAGTATGTGCAGGCGACCACTGCTACTTGCCGCTTGCCCTGAGCTTGTCGACGGGTCGGCGTACTGATAGCCGTTACGCCCGCGGATGCGCTGGTCGCCGCCCGAGCAGAACGCCCAGCCGCCGTCCTTCGGGCTCGGCCCGTTGCCGGTCAGCAGCACGACGCCGATCGTGGAGTTGAGGTGCGCGTCGGTGAGCGTGCGGGCGAGCTCGTCGACGGTCTGCGGCCGGAACGCGTTGCGCACCTCGGGCCGGTTGAACGCGATCCGGGCGATGCGCCCGCTGAGATCGTGGTGGTAGGTGATGTCGGTCAGGCCGTCGAAGCCCTCAACGGTGGTCCAGCGGGTCGGGTCGAACAGCTCCGAGATCATGACCCCAGCCTACGAGTGGTGACTACGACCCGCCGAGTGCGTGCAGCAGCCCGATCAGCACCAGCGGATTGATCAGGATGCTGACCACCGCCGCCACCGCGCCGAGCCGCCCGCCGCGCCTCCGCACCGCGGCAACGATCCCGAGCAGCAGCGTCGCCACAGTCAGCACGATGACGGCCTTCCCCAGCGCATCCGCGATTGCCCACTCGCCCGCCGTGCCGATGATGATCGCGACGATCTCGACCACCGCGAGCGCGGCGACGGCGGTGAGCGCGATGGCGCCGAGGGAGATCATCCGTCGCTGCGGTGCGGTCGGACCGAGCTCCGCGTCAGGCAATACGGCGGCCTCTGGCTGGGGATCGGTCATGGCTGGATTGTAACCACGCACGACAGACGGCCGGGGGTACAGACTGGGGGGATGTTGCCACCGTTGCCCGACATCCTGTCGACCCTCCGCGTGGTCTCCCTCCCCATGACTCACCGCTTCCGCGGCATCGACGTGCGCGAGGTGGCATTGTTCGAGGGACCGGCCGGGTGGACGGAGTTTTCGCCGTTCGTCGAATACGACACGGCCGAGGCCAGCGCCTGGCTCACCGCCGCGCTCGACTTCGGCTGGCAGCAGACCCCGGCCATCTTCCGCTCGTCGATCCGCGTGAACGCCACCATGCCGGTGGTCGACTCCTCCCGCGTGCCCGAGGTGCTGGCGCGATTCCCGGGCTGCCGCACCGTCAAGATCAAGGTTGCCGACCCGGGCCAGGGGCTGACGGATGACGTCGCTCGCGTCGCCGCGGTTCGCAAGTATGTGGGTCCCGAGGGTCGCATCCGCGTCGACGCGAACGGGCTCTGGACCGTGGACGAGGCCGAGCGCGCCATCCACGCCCTCGCCGAGTTCGACCTCGAGTACGTCGAACAGCCCTGCGAGACAGTGGAGGAGCTCGCCGACATCCGTTCCCGCGTGGCCTACATGGGCGTACCGATCGCCGCCGACGAAAGCGTGCGCAAGGCCGAGGATCCGGCGCGGGTGGCCCGCGTCGGCGCGGCCGACCTGCTGGTGGTGAAGGCGCAACCGCTCGGCGGCATCCGCCGCGCGCTCGACGTGATCGAGGAGGCCGGTCTGCCGGTGGTCGTCTCCAGCGCGCTCGAGACATCCGTCGGCATCTCGATGGGCGCGTATCTCGGGGCAGCGATCGACACGCTGCCCTACGACTGCGGGCTCGCCACGGTGAGCCTGCTGACGAGCGACATCACGGCGGAGCCGCTGCTCCCCCACGCCGGAACGATCGACGTGCGGCGCGTGGTGCCCGACCCCGAACTGCTCGATCGCTTCGCGGCGGAGCCGGCGCGCGAGGCGTGGTGGCGCGGACGGATCGTCGACTCCTACCGCTTTCTCGACGACGCCCTGGCCGCCCAGCGCCCATCGGAGTAGTCGATCGCAATCGGGTAGTCGAACGCCTCGGTGACGCGGGTTGTCGTGAGCACATCGGTCGCCGCACCTGACGCCGTGATATGACCGCCGCGCAGCAGCAGCGCGTGGGTGGTCGAGCTGGGCAACTCCTCGAGGTGCTGGGTGACCAGCACCGAGGCCAGGCCGGGGTGAACCGACCGGAGCTCGTCGACCGTGGCAAGCAGCTGTTCGCGAGCCGCAACATCCAGACCCGTCGACGGCTCCCAGCGCTCGGAATAGGCTGACTCTCCGCCGCGTTGGGAACTTCTATACATTTGCATTGACTGCCAGGAGGCACTGAATGACCCTCGAACTCGGAATCGACACCTTCGGGGACGTCACCAACGACGCTGCCGGCAACCCCATCCCCTACGCGCAGGTACTGCGCAACCTGGTAGCCCAGGGCGTGCTCGCCGACCAGGTGGGGCTGGACTATATCGGCGTCGGAGAGCACCACCGCGAGGACTTCGCGGTGTCTGCACCCGAGGTCGTGCTTGCGGCGATCGCCGCACAGACCGAGAGAATTCACGTGGGCACCGCCGTCACCGTGCTCAGCTCGGATGACCCGATCCGGGTGTTCCAGCGTTTCGCCACGCTCGACGGCATCTCCAGCGGTCGCGCGGAGGTCATCCTCGGTCGCGGCTCCTTCACCGAGTCGTTCCCGCTGTTCGGCCTCGACCTGGCCCAGTACGAGCAACTGTTCGAGGAGAAGCTCGAGCTGTTCGCCGCCGTTCGTCAGCAGACTCCGGTGACCTGGTCGGGCAGCGTGCGCGGCCCGGTCGTCGACAAATCGGTGTACCCGCCTGTCGAGCACGGTCTTCTGCCCGCCTGGATCGGCGTCGGCGGCAGCCCGGAGTCGGTGGTCCGGACCGCCAAGTACGGCTTCAACCTGATGCTCGCCATCATCGGTGGAGAACCAGAGCGCTTCGCCCCCTACGTCGATCTGTTCCACCGCGCGATCGCTCAGTTCGGGATGCCGCTGCCGAAGATCGGCGTGCACTCCCCCGGTCACATCGCCGCGACCGACGAGCAGGCCCGCGAAGAGCTGTGGCCGCACCACTCCGCACTGATGAACCGCCTCGGTAAGGAGCGCGGCTGGGGACCGATGAGCCGCGAATCGTTCGAGCACGAAATCGAGAGCGGATCGCTTTACGTCGGCTCGCCCGAGACCGTCGCGCAGAAGATTGCGAAGACGGCCACGACGCTCGGTCTCGACCGTTTCGACCTCAAGTACAGCAACGGCACGCTCGCGCACGAGAAGCTCATGACCAGCATCGAGCTCTACGGCACGCAGGTGGCGCCGCGCGTTCGCGAGCTGCTCGCCGACTAGTCGACCTGGGCGTCGGCTGACCGGGGAATGGGAACCAATCGGCACGTGTTGTAACTGGCTGAGCGGGTTTCGCGCCCACTCTCACGATCTCGCGCCGAGTTGAACGGCGCAGCGGAAGGACAGCTATGAGCAGAGTCATCGAAGAAATCGAGAACGGCCGCGGCGAGGTGCTGCGCTACCGTCGCCACACCAACGGACGCGGCATGATCGCGGTCGGCGCTTCCGTCGACCCCACCGCCTTCGTCGACGCGAACACCTACATCGAGTCGAACGTGCAGGTCGGCAAGCGCGCCCACATCGGCGCCGGATGCTGGATCGAGCACGGCGCGATCGTCGGCCCCGCCGCGGTGTTGGGCAGCAACGTCCACCTCGCGGAGGGCGCCGTGGTCGGCGTCGGAGCTCAGGTCGGCAGCTACAGCAAGATCGGCATTGACGCTCGGGTCGGCGACGGCGCGAAGGTCAATGGCGACAGCCACATCCCCTCGCACGCGGTCATCCCGCCCCGTCCGGGCCTGGCCCGCGCGGCGTAGAAACGTCAGTCGAGTAGCGCCCGAGCGCTGGTCGTCGGTTTACAGGCCGCTGTAGGCGTGCAGGCCTTTGAAGAACAGGTTCACGATGGTGAAGTTGAACATCACCGCGGCGAAGCCGACGATCGCGAGCCACGACGAGCGCGAGCCACGCCATCCGCGGGTGGCCCTGGCATGGATGTACCCGGCGAAGATGGTCCAGATGATGAAGGTCCAGACCTCCTTGGTGTCCCAGCCCCAGTAACGACCCCAGGCATGCTCGGCCCAGATGGCCCCGGCCATGAGGGTGAAGGTCCAGAACACGAAGCCGACCACGATGACCCGGTAGGCGAGATTCTCGAGCTTGACCGCATCCGGGAAGGTCGCAAGGAACCCCAGTCCACCGATCTTGCTCGACTCGCGACGCGACTGGATCAGCTGGGCTATCGAGAGGCCTGCACCGATCGCGAAGAACGCGGTACCGAGCGTCGCGACGAAGACGTGGATGATGAGCCAGTACGACTGCAGTGCGGGCGGCAGCGGAACCACGTTCACGTAGAACCCGACCGTGCCGAAACCGAGCACGATCAGAGCGAAGCCGCTGATGTAGGCACCCAAGAACTTCAGGTTCTGCCAGAGCTGCACGACGATGAAGACGCCCACGATGATGGCGGATGCCGTAAGCGAGAACTCGAACATGTTCGCCCACGGCACGCGGTGCGCCGCAACACCGCGCAGCACCGTTCCGCCGACGTGCAGCAGCCACGCGAGCACGGTGAGCGAGAACGCTACCCGTTCGAACCGGCTGGACTTGCGCGTCGGTGCTGGCGGCGGTGTGGCCGTTCGCTCGAGCAGGGTGGTAGTGGACGCGCTGGAAAGTTGACCGACCACCCGGGCGAGGGGCGCTGCCACCGCGACGGCGGCCGGCGACTCGGAGGATCGCTTCGCGAGGTCGAGCGTGAACGCGATGAATGCGAACAGATACACCCCCATCGCCGAGTAGACGAGAACGAGGGAGTACGACGCCAGGGTTGCGGTAGTCACGACGTCAGCCTAAGCCCGAGTTGCTGGGAATGCTTTGCCGCGATGTCGGCCACAGCACCGTCGAGGCCAGGGTCTTCACCGCGCGCGAGCCCGGCGTATTCGAGACGGATGCTGCCATCGTCGCCCTCGAGCGCCTTGACCCACACTCGTCGGCGCGGCACGAACAGTCCGGTGAGTAGCCCGAGCAGCACCAGGATGGCGAAGAACAGCACCCAGCCCTGAGTCGGATCGCGGTGGATGTCGAGCGACGCGAAGCGCGGAACGCTCTTCAGCTCACTCGTTGCCCCCTTCGGTGACACGTTGTCGAACGTGATGGTGCCGAGGCCGCCGGGGATGTCCACCGTCTGCCCGGGCGCCAAGTGGATCGACTTGGTGTCGACATCCGGCCCCGCGATCTCGGTGAGCTTGGTGGTGTCGAGCGAGTAGACCGACTTCGGCTCCCCCGCGTCGATGCCGAGATCACCTGTGTAGAGCACGAGGGCGAGCTCGGGATTCAGCAGATCGGGGTTGGTCGATGAGGTGATTCCGGCGGTGTCTTGCGCCGCCGTCGGATAGAACAGTCCGCGCATGCCGAGTTGCTTCTTGAGGCCGTCCGGAATCTTGAGAACGCCGAGCGAGGTGAGATTCGCGTCCTGCGGAAGGAAGGGCGTCGCGCCCGAGAAGACGACGGCTCCGTCGGGGTCGCGGAGCGTGATCTTCGGGGCATAGCCGTTGCCGAGCAGGTAGACCTGATTGCCGCCGATCGCGAGCGGGTCGTTGACCTTGATGGTCTCCTTGGTGCCCTTCTTCTGGCCGCCCTGGTAGGTGGTCACCTTCGCGGTGTAGTCGATCGGCTGGCCGAAGGCGTTGAGATTCTCGGTCTCGTATTTCGCCGTGAAGCTGTCGAGCCTGATGCGGTACGGGGCGAGCGCCGAGTCGGTGAAGAACCGGCCGGGGGTGAACGAGTCGAAGGCAAGTCGCACGTTGGCGAAGACCTGACCGGGGACGAGTACCTTCTGGCCGGTGTATCCGAATCCGCCCCCGACACCCACCGCGATCAGGATGCCGATGAGCGCCATGTGGAACACCAGGTTGCCGGTCTCGCGCAGGTAGCCACGCTCGGCAGACACGGACAGGCCCGACCCCGAACGGCCAGCGCCGTCGAACAGCTGCGTGCGGTATCCGCTGCGACGGAGGAGCGCACGGGCGGCGGCGACCGCGGTCGCGGGCGTGATGGGGGCGCCTGCGGCATCCGTCTGCCCCGGGGCGATCTCGAAGGCCGCGAAGCTGCCGAGCCGCTCAAGGTGAGCCGGGGTCTTCGGGGGGCGGGAGCGCAAGGCCCTCGCGTGGTGCAGCGTTCGCGGCACGACGCATCCGATCAGCGACACGAACAGCAGCAGATAGATCGCCGAGAACCACACCGAGGTGTAGACGTCGAACAGCTGGAACTTGTCGAGGATCGGCGCGAGATCCGGGTTCTGCTGGAAGTACTGGGTGACGCCGTTCGGGTCGGAGCTGCGCTGCGAGAAGAGCGAACCCGGCACCGCGGCGACGGCGAGCAGAAGCAGGAGGAACAGCGCCGTGCGCATGCTCGTGAGCTGGCGCCAGAAGAAGCGCAGGGTGCCGACGATGCCGAGCTTCGGCTGGGTTACTCCGCTGCTCTTAGGGGCTGGCGCAGCGGAATCATAGTGATCAGATGGGCGACTCAAAGCCTCCGATCACCGCCCCGAGGTGCGACATGATGATGCGCCAGAGGCCGCTGACCATGAGGACTCCGATCAGCACGAGCAGGGCTCCGCCGATGATGTTGATGACCCGGATGTGACGCTTGATCCAGGCGATGGACCCGCCGACCCAGTTGAGACCGAGTGCGACAAGCAGAAACGGGATGCCGAGGCCGAGGCAATAGAACAGTCCGATCAGCGCGCCCCGCCACGGGTTGCCGCCGTCGAGGCTCATCGAGGTGACGGCCGCGAGCGTCGGGCCGAGGCAGGGAGTCCAGCCGAGACCGAAGATGATGCCGAGCACCGGAGCGCCGCCGAGGCCGGTCGCCACCCGCCACTGCGGCTTGAACTGGCGCTGGAGGAAGCTGAACTGTCCGATGAAGATCAGGCCCATCACGATGAGGAGAGCGCCGACGATGCGGGTGATCAGATCGATCCACGGGATGAGCAGGATTCCGGCGATCGAGAACACGACCTGCAGCAGCACGAACACCAGGCTGAAGCCGAGCACGAACAGCAGCACTCCGAGAACGAGTCGACCGCGGCCCTTGCGCTCGTTCAGTGAGGCGAACCCGCCGATATAGCCGAGATAGCCGGGCACAAGCGGCAGCACGCACGGCGACACGAAGGCGACCAGACCGGCGAGAAGCGCGATCGGCAACGCAACCACGAGGTTGCCGCTCGTGATCAGCTCCGTGATCGGATTCACTTGGCCTCGGCCTGGGTATCGGAGATCAGCGTGTTCAGGATGGACTGCGACTGCAGTTGCCCCGAGATGCGCGCGGCGATGCGACCCTGCTTGTCGAGTACGAAGGTGGTCGGCACGGCACTCGCCGAGACGCTGCCGGCGAAGGCGATCGCTGCGGTGCCCTTATCCACGTCCATGACAGAGGGATACGTGATGCCGTAGCGCTTCTCGAATGCCATGGCCGTGTCTGGCTGGTCGGCGACGTTGACGCCGACGAACGAAACACCCTCGCCCTGATACTTCTCGTACTGGCTCTGCAGGATCGGGGCTTCGACACGGCAGGGAACGCACGTGGCGTACCAGAAGTTCACGACGACAACCTTGCCGCGGTAATCCTTCAGCGCGAAAGGAGTGCCGTCTTCGGTGGTCGAGGTGAAGTCGCGTGGCGCGCTGCGATCAGCGGGCTTGATGAGAACCGGGGCGCCCGTCTCATCCGTGTATCCGGTTCCGCTGTTGCTCGAGTAGCTGGACGCGAGCTTGTCCTGCCCGCTGCAGCCGGTGAGGGCCAGAGCGCCGATCAGAAGGACGCCGGCAATGGCGTATGGCTTTCTCACACCGCCCCCGTATCGATCGAGCCGGCAAGGAGCTCGGCCGCGGGCTCCCGGTAGGCGACCTCGACGAAAGAGTCACCCCGGCGTTCAAGCGTGGTGATGCTCGACAGTGTGCACCGACGGTTGCGCGGGTCATGGAACGGACGCTTACCGGCGACGGCTCGCTGCACCATGACGATCGGCATCTGGTGGCTGACCATGACGACGTCGCCGCTCTCGGTCGCGGACCAGGCGTCATCGATGGCCGCAAACATCCGGGTGATCACGTCGGTGTAGGCCTCGCCCCAGCTGGGGCGGAGGGGATTCGCGATCCATGGCCAGATCGTGGGGTGCAGCAGCACCTTGGGGCCGAACTGGTACGTGCCGCCCTCGAACTTGTTCGTGGGTTCGATCAGGCGGTCATCCGTCTGGATAGGAAGATCGAAGGCTTCCGACCAGGGCTGCGCCGATTCCTGCGCGCGCAGCAACGGGCTGGCATAGAGCGCGGTGATCGGATGTCCCGACAACTCGCCAGCGGCAGCGGCGGCCATTTCCTTGCCCAACTCGGAAAGGTGGAATCCCGGCAGACGTCCATAGAGCACACCCTCGGGGTTGAAAACCTCCCCGTGGCGCACGAGATGGATCTGGGATGCAGGCACCGGGTAAGTCTACGTTTCACGTCGCTGCCAAAATCCCGAGAATCCCGCCCTCGCCGGGGCCGACTAAACTCGGGGACCGTGAGCGAACGCACCCTGATCAAGAACCTTGCCGCCTCTGCTGACGGCCCCATCTCCGTATCCGGTTGGGTGGAGACGGTCCGCGATCAGAAGAAGGTGCAGTTCGTCGTGCTCCGCGACGAGAGCGGCGCAGTGCAGCTGGTGCACCCACGGGCATTCGAGGAAGACGGTTCGGCCGCTCCGGATGCCCTGGCCGACACCATCTCCGCCCTCACCGTCGGAAGCTTCCTCACCGCGACAGGCGAACTCAAGCACGACGAGCGCGTCAAGCTCGGCGGCGTGGAGATCAAGCTGGACGCGCTGGATGTCGCCAGCGTCGCCGCGGACATCCCGATCGCCGCCGATTCCGGCATCGACAAGCGCATGGACTGGCGCTTCATCGACCTGCGCCGCCCCGAGCAGAACCTGATCGCCCGGGTGCAGTCGACCTTCGAGCACGCGCTGCGCAGCTATTGGATCGAGAACGACTTCGTCGAGATCCACACCCCGAAGCTCATGGCCAGCGCGAGCGAGTCGAAGGCAGAACTGTTCGAGGTGGACTACTTCGAAGGCAAGGCGTACCTGTCGCAGAGCCCGCAGTTCTTCAAGCAGATGGCACAGCCAGCCGGCTTCGGCAAGATCTTCGAGGTGGGCCCGGCCTTCCGCGCCGACCCGAGCTTCACCAGCCGTCACGCCACCGAGTTCACCAGCGTCGACGCCGAGTTCAGCTGGATCGACAGCCACGAAGACGTCATGACGCTGCACGAGAACCTCATCGTCGCCGGATTCACGGCGATCAAGGAGAAGCACGGCGAGGCGATCAAGGCCCTCTTCGATGTCGAAGTCACGGTTCCCACCACACCGTTCCCGCGCATCCCGCTCGCCGAAGCGAAGCGCATCGTCGCCGAGCGCGGCTACGAGGTGCCCCGCGCGGACGACGACATGGACCCGGAGGGCGAGCGCCAGATTGCCGCATACGCACTCGAGACCTATGGGCACGAGTTCGTGTTCCTCACCGACTATGCGTCCAGCATCCGGCCGTTCTATCACATGCGTCACGATGACGACCCGTCGCTCACCAAGAGCTACGACCTCATCTTCAACGGCGTGGAGATCTCTACCGGCGCCCAGCGCGAGCACCGCATCGACGTGCTGACCGCGCAGGCGAAAGACAAGGGTCTCGACCCCGAAGAGCTCGATTTCTATCTCGACTTCTTCCGCTACGGCGTCCCGCCGCATGGCGGCTTCGGCATGGGTCTCAGCCGCGTGATCATGCTGCTGCTGCACCAGGCCAACCTCCGTGAGGTCACCTACCTGTTCCGCGGGCCCACCCGCCTCCTCCCCTAAGGACTCAGCACATGCCGACCGAAAGCGAAGCACGACAGGCGGCGGTTGCCGCTGGTCGCGCACTCCAGGCCATCCTCGACCAGCACATCGAGTTGCTCGAGAGCAGTCACGATGAAGACGAGGCGGCGGTCGAGGTCGACCGTGAGCTCTGGGAGCGCGTGGCCGAGTACGGCGACCTGCTCGACGACCTCTACGGCGACGACGAGGATGACGACGAGCCTGAGGAATCGGACGAGCTCACCTTCACGGTCCGCACCCGCTACGACTACACGATCGTCGACGAGAAGGAATTCCTCTCCGCAGGCAAGGGTGTGGGAGCTGCCGTCGAGGCGTTGCTGCAGCGCGCCGGCGGTCGTCCGCTCAGCGCCCTTGAGGTCGACTCGCTCGAGACCGGAAGCGGACTGCTGACGGTGCACCTCAACGACGAGCCGCTGGTCGCGGCGGACTTTGCCGAGGCCGACGAGCCCACCGACCTGCTACTCATCGACCCGAGCGAGCAGCTGCAGCACGTGCTCGATGAGCCGGTATACGACTCCCGCGCCGAGGCTGAGGCCGCAGCGAAGACCCGCCGGTAGCAGGGCCGCTGCGGGGGCCTCGATACGCGGGCTCGTTCCTCGCGCGCTACTCGACCGACGGGCTGCTAGAGCGTGACGTCGACGTTTGAGCGCTGGGCGACCAGGGTGCGGATGAAGCCCGCCACCTTCTGGTGCTCGGGGTGGTCGATGTAGGTGCGGAGGGCTGCCTCGTCGGCGTAGTCAGCGATGAGCACGACATCCCAGTTGCCCTCGACGTCGACGCTGTTGGACGCGACGGTAAGCGACTGGATCTCCGGGATCACGGGCGGCAGAGTCTGCAACGCCGCAGCGATCTGCGCTGACTGCTCGGCCTTCGTCGCGGTATCTTCCGCAGCAAGCTTCCATGAGACGACATGCCTGATCACTGCGCGACCTCCAGCAGAGCCGTACGAAGGCGCACCGGATCGACGCGCCAGATGTTGTGGACACGCCCGTCGATCAGCACGACCGGGATCTCGTCCGCATACGTGGCGAACAGTGCCGGGTCGTCGAGGATCGATACTTCTTCGATCGCGATGGGAGCGACGGATGTCCCGGACTCGAGGTCTGCGACCACCGAGGCCACGACATCCCTCGCCGCATCGCACAGGTGACACCCCGGTTTGGTAACGAGGGTGATCACCATGGCGAAGCTGACCTACTTCTTGTTGCGACGCTGGTGACGCGTCTTGCGCAGCAGCTTGCGGTGCTTCTTCTTCGCCATACGCTTGCGGCGCTTCTTGATGACTGAGCCCATGATTACCTCAACTGTTCGTGAAACGGACGACCGGGTCCGTTCAGAACCGCGGAAAATTGCAACTGGGCTATCTTACCCGCGTTTCGCTGCGGATCTTCTCCGCCCTAGGCGGTATCGGAGACGTGCGAGTCGATCGCGGCCTCGACAGCCGACTCCGGAACCCGGAACGAGCGCCCGAAACGGATGGCAGGCAGGTCGCCCGCGTGCACCATTCGGTACACGGTCATCTTGGAGACGCGCATCATGTCCGCCACTTCGGCGACGGTGAGAAAGCGCACTTCGGCGAGGTCACGGGCCACGCGATGCCTCCAGGTTTTCGGGTCACTGGCCCGCGGATGTTACGGGAGTGCTAATCGGTAACCCTAGGGGTTGCTGTGACGCCTGAGCAATAGAGCGCGAGCAGTTCTCAGCGATCCGAATTCTTGGTGAGACGCTGCTTGAGCGGGTCGACCACGCGGCGTTCCACCTCGTGCGATGCACCCTGAATGCGGTGCGACGCGGCGGCGGCGGCGCGACCGATCGCGGTTCCCGCGTCGGAGGGATGCTGCAGCGTCTCGGCAGCGCGACGAATCGGCTCCGGCAGCGGCATGCCCGACCACGCGGCGAAGACGGTGGACCCGGACGCATCCGTATCGCTGTCGAAGTCTGCGCTGAGGAAGGGGATGAGAAAGTCCTCGAGGTCTTCGAGCGGGCTGGTGTCGATGCAGTAGTAGCGGTGCTGCCCCTCCTCGCGCACTGTCACGAGACCGTGGTCGCGCAGCACCTTGAGGTGCTTCGAGACCGTCGGCTGGCTGAGCCCGAGTTTCTCGACGATCTCGCCCACGCTGATTTCGCCGCGCTCGGAGTCGGGCGAGACGTACCGGGCAAGCAGGACCTGCAGCAGGTCCCGTCGGGTCGCGTCGGCAACCACGTCGAAGATGTCAGCCATGCAGACAGGCTAGCGGCGTACCTCCCCGCGGTAGCATCGCACTCACCGCAACCGCCGAGAGAGCGTCACCTACTCGGTCCGGTCGATTCATCAGGGAGACGGATGCTGAGCACCATGCGCCGCTCGCCGGCCAAGGCTCTCCGCGGCGCGATCGACGATTTCGCAGCCGCGAGCCCGCCGCGATTTGCGATCTCCGTCTTCGCTCTGTTGGTCCTGCTGTTCACGGCGCTGTTTTCGCTCCCGATATCCAGCGCGAACGGTGCGGTCACCCCGCTTGCCGACTCCCTCTTCAGCGCTGTTTCGGTGATTTGCGTCACCGGTCTCTCGACGGTGGACATGGCAACACATTGGTCGGGATTCGGCCATGTACTCATCCTGATCGGTGTGGAGATCGGCGGAATCGGGGTCCTCACGCTGGCCTCCATCCTCGGTCTCATCATCTCGAGACGTCTCGGATTACGCTCGCGCCTGCGAGCAGCGAGCGACAGCAATCCGTTGCGCACCAAGAAGGGCCCCGTGGCAGAAGGCCAGGCGGTGCGGCTCGGCGAGATCGGCGGTTTGCTTGCCACCGTCGCCATCAGCACTCTGGTGATCGAAACTGCGGTCGCCGTCCTGTTGTTCCCCCGACTGTTGATCCAGGGCGTCCCCCTCGCCGATTCACTGTGGCAGTCCTTCTACTTCGCCACGATGGCGTTCACCAACACTGGCTTCGTGCCGACCGCGAGCGGCCTCACCCCGTACTCGCACGACGTCTGGTTTCTTGGCTTGATCATGGTGGGCGTGGTGCTCGGCAGCATTGGTTTCCCGGTGATCTACGCCGTCATCCGCAATCCTCGGCGCCCTCGACGTTGGCCCCTGCACGTGAAGCTCACGTTGGTCACCTCGGCGATACTGCTCATCACCGGGGCCATCGCCTTCTTCGTGCTGGAGTTCTCCAACCCGCATTCCCTCGGCGAACTCGATCCCGCGCAGCGCACCCTCCAGTCGGTCTTCTATTCGACGATGACACGCTCGGGCGGATTCTCGACAGTTGATGTCTCCCAGCTCAACGGATCGACACTGTTGGTCACCGACATGCTGATGTTCATCGGCGGCGGTTCCGCGTCCACGGCCGGTGGTATCAAGGTCACCACGCTCGCCGTACTGTTTCTCGCGGCCTTCGCCGAGGCGCGAGGCAACGAGGAAATGGGGGCCTTCGACCGCCGCATCCCGGGAGACGTGCTGCGAATCGGTGTCAGCGTCGTGCTCTGGGGCGCCACCATCGTGGCCATGTCGAGCATCGTCATTCTCCAGCTCACCGGGGCGCCGCTCGACTTCGTGCTGTTCGACGTGATCTCTGCCTTCGGCACTTCCGGGCTGAGCACTGGCCTGACAGCCGAGCTGCCGGATGCCGGGGTGTACGTTCTCGCATCGACCATGTTCTTCGGACGGGTCGGTACGGTTACTCTCGCCGCGGCACTCGCGGCGAGTTCGAGGCGGCAGCTGTTCCGCCGCGCAGAGGAGAGGCCGATCGTTGGCTGAACGCATCCCCCGCGACGCCGCGGTGCTCATCATCGGACTCGGCCGCTTCGGCGAGGCCGTCGCCGGCGAACTCAGCGATCTCGACCGCGACGTGCTCGTCATCGACGAGAACGCCCGGCTGGTGCAGAAGTGGTCGGAACGCGTCACGCACGCCGTTCAAGCGGATGCGCGCGACCTCGAGGCGCTGCGACAGATCGGCGCTCAGGAGTTTCCGATCGCGGTAGTCGCGGTCGGGTCATCGGTAGAAGCCAGCGTGCTCATCACCGCGAACCTCGTCGACCTCGGGATTACCCAGATCTGGGCTAAGGCGGTCAGCAAGTCGCACGGAACGATCCTGGCGCGCATCGGAGCGCACCACGTGATTTACCCAGAGGCGGAGGCCGGCGAGCGCGTCGCCCACCTGGTCTCGGGAAGCATGATCGACTTCATCGAGTTCGACGACGACTTCGCGATCGTGAAGATGCACCCGCCGGCCGCGGTCGTGGGTAAGGCGCTCGGCGACACCGGAATTCGGCGCAAGCACGGAATCACCGTGATCGGGGTGAAAGCGAATGGTCAGGCTTTCGCCTACGCGACCAACTCCACGGTGGTGAATGCGGACGACATCGTGATCGTCAGCGGTAGTTCCGCCGACATCGAGCGCTTCGCCGGGCTCTACGCGTAGCGCTCAACCGGCGGCGAGTTCCTTCGCCCGGGCCAGGGCAGCCGCGGTGGCACGATCGAAGAGGTCGCTGAGGTGCGCCTTCTCGAGCTCCGCGACGGCCCGTTCTGTCGTGCCTTTTGGGCTGGTGACGCGGCGACGCAGTTCCCGCGGGGTCTCGCCCGATGACACGAGCAGGTCGGCCGAGCCGAGGAAGGTGCCGTTGACCATCACGCGAGCCTCGTCATCCGTGAATCCGAGCCCGCGGGCGGTACGGGTCAACTGCTCGATCAGATAGAAGACGTAGGCCGGGCCCGACCCGGAGATGGTGCTCAGCGCATCGATCTTGGCCTCGGGAATGACGAGCACGTCGCCGACCGTCTCGAACAGGTCCCGAACAAGCTGCACGTCGGCGTCCGTCGCGCGGGAGCCGCCGCTCACGCCGGTGACGCCCTTGCCCACCACCGCGGGAGTGTTCGGCATCGCGCGCACGACCACGTTCGGCACGATCGCCTCCATGGTCGCGATGGTCACTCCGGCCGCGACGCTCACCACGATTGCATCGGCCGCAAGCGCCGGGGCGAGCTCGCGCAGCAGGTCGGCGACCATGGCCGGCTTCACCCCGACGATCACGATCTTCGCGCCGTCGACCGCGATCGCATTGGCCTCCGGGTCGGCATCGAGCGCGAGCGAGATCACCCGGTCGGAGCGCAGCGCATCGGCCTTGTGCTGGGTGCGGTTGGTGACCCGAATTCCGTCGGTACGAACCGAGGGCTGCAGCAGGCCCGAGAGGATGGCGCCCCCCATTGATCCGGCTCCGAGAATCGCGATGGTGGGAAGGCTCGTCATCCGACCATCCTAGATTCGCCCTCGCTCCTAGGATTGAGGCCATGAGCACAGAGGGCAGTACCCGGGCGATCATTGCGGCGATGCTCGCCAATCTCGGCATCGCGCTGGCGAAGTTCATCGCATTCTTCTTCTCCGGTTCCAGCTCAATGCTTGGCGAGGGCGTCCACTCGCTCGCCGACACCGGCAACCAGATTTTGTTGCTGCGCGGTGGCGCGGTGTCGCGCAAGAAGGCGGATGCCGAGCATCCATTCGGACACGGACGCGAGCGCTACGTGTACGCCTTCGTGGTGTCGATCATTCTGTTCAGCGTCGGCGGTGTGTTCTCTATCTACGAGGGTGTGGACAAGATCGAGCACCCACATCCGCTCGAGGTGCCGTGGCTGCCGATCGCCGTGCTACTGATCGCCATGGTTCTTGAAGGCTTCTCGCTCCGCACCGCGGTGAAGGAGTCCAACCACACCCGCGGCAAAGACACCTGGCTGCAGTTCATCCGGCACGCGAAGGCACCAGAACTCCCCGTCGTACTGCTCGAGGATGTTGCAGCCCTCACCGGCCTCGTGCTCGCCTTCCTCGGCGTCGGCCTGACGATCATCACGGGCAACGGCGTCTTCGACGGCATCGGCACCCTGGCCATCGGTGTACTTCTGGTCATCGTCGCGATCGTGCTCGGCATCGAGACCAAGAGCCTGCTCGTCGGCGAGGGTGCATCGCCCGCCGACACTGTGCGCATCCGCGACGCCATCAACGCCGAAGTCTCGGTCGACGCGCTCATCCACATGAAGACGCTGTACCTCGGTCCGGAGGAATTGCTCGTCGCCGCCAAGGTCGCGTTCGGTGCCTCGATGCGGTTGACGGATGTCGCTACCGCCATCAATTCGCTGGAGGCACGCATCCGCGAGGCCGTGCCCATCGCCCGCGTCATCTACATCGAACCGGACATCTACCTGCCGCCGAACGCGGAGAACCCGTCGACCGACGCCATCGTGATCAAGGCCGCCGACTAATCAGCGGTGCGCGCGGAAGAACTCGAGCAGCGGGGCCGCACAGGCCTCCTCCTCCACACCGCCGTAGACCTCGGCGCGGTACGGCAATCGCCGGTCGCGCAGGATGTCGTACATCGACCCCGCGGCACCCGCCTTCTCGTCCCAGGCGCCGAACACGACGACGCCGACCCGTGCTGCGAGAATCGCGCCGGCGCACATCGGGCACGGCTCGAGAGTCACCACGAGGGTCGTATCGGTGAGGTGCCAGTCACCCCTGGCGGCGGCCGCGGCGCGCAACGCGAGGATCTCGGCGTGCGCGGTCGGGTCCTGCCGCAGCTCGCGCTCGTTGCGTCCCTCGCCGATGACCTCACCCGCCGCGTCGAGCACGAGCGCGGCGACGGGCACGTCGGCGTGTGCGGCGGCGAGCCGCGCGCTGGCGACGGCTTCGAGCATCCGTCGCCGGTGGAGGGCCGAGACGACCGTCAAGCGCACCCCTTCCCTCGGATAGATTGAGCCTATGCGAGTCCACGTAGCCGACCACCCCCTCGTCACCCACAAGCTCACCGTGCTGCGGGACAAGACGACCCCGTCCCCCACGTTCCGCGCCCTCACCGAGGAGCTCGTGACACTGCTCGCCTACGAGGCGACACGGGATGTTCGCACCGAGCCGCTCGACATCGACACCCCGGTCGGCCCCACCACCGGGCTTGCCATCAGCAACCCGCGGCCGCTGGTCGTGCCGATCTTGCGCGCTGGCCTCGGCATGCTCGAGGGAATGGTCAAGCTCGTCCCGACCGCCGAGGTCGGCTTCCTCGGAATGGTGCGAAACGAGCAGACGCTGCAGCCGGATGTCTACGCCGAGCGCCTGCCGGACGACCTGTCCAACCGCCAGTGCTTCGTTCTCGACCCCATGCTCGCCACCGGTGGCTCGCTCATCGCGGCGATCGACTACCTCTTCGCGCGTGGTGCGGTCGATGTGACCGCAATCTGCCTGATCGCCGCTCCCGAGGGCCTCGACGCGGTCGCCAAGGCGACCGAAGGGCGCGAGGTGCACATCGTGCTCGGTGCCCTCGACGAGAAGCTCAACGAGCTCGGCTACATCGTCCCCGGGCTTGGGGATGCGGGCGACCGTCTGTACGGCCTGGTCTGATTTCCGCTCTTGTCATTCACGGCACTCGAGGGTTGACACGTCGCCCTCGAGTAGCCAATAGTTATCTCATGACTGTGAACGCGCACGCCCTGACCACCCTCGAGGTGTCAAGGTCTGCCGGCATGATGTTGCCGACAAGCGCGGTCATGTGTTGTCGAATGTGTGCCTAAGAGCTAGCACCTAGCCGGGTTCGCGTACCGCGACCCCCAGGAAGATCGCCCCTCATAACGAGCGACTTCCTCAGACGCACAACCGAAGTATCCCGAAGGATCACACCCCCATCATTACGAGGCCCTTCACCCCGGAACCCAAGGAATTCGACCCATGTCGCTCGCAACCATCGATATCGCCGTACCCACTTCCCGCTCCGTTCGCCCCGCACGTGAGACTTCGCTCCACGCTGCCCCGCCGCTGCGTACACAGCCCGTCTCGGCACCGAAGGCCCCCGCGGCTGCGAAGATCCGCGCGGTGCCCACCGGCACCGAGGCTCGCGGCTTCGTGCTGTACGTGGGCGTCGATGAGGCCAAGGCCCTCGCCGCCGGCACCGACCTCGGTGCCATCGTCACCGCGCTGAAGAAGCTCACCGCCGAACTCGTTCCCGACTCTGACACCTACGCCGCCGTGGCGCTGGCCCCGCAGGGCGCCGGCGGACGCGACGTGGATGTCGTGCGCCTCGCCCTGCAAGACCCGGCCGCGCTCGCCAAGCACCGCCAGGTCGAGCCGGAGGAGCCCAGCGTTCGCCAGGGCATCGTCGTCGATCTGTCCCGCAAGCGCGTGACCCTCGACGAACAGGTCGCCCCGCTCACCTACAAGGAGTTCGAGCTGCTTCAGTACCTGGTGCTGCGCGAGGGCCGCACCATCGACCGCGCCGAGCTGATCTCGTCGCTGTGGTCGGTGGGCGACGAGGACGTGCCGAACGAGCGCACCATCGACGTGCACGTGCGTCGTCTGCGTTCCAAGCTCGGCGAATACGAGGAGATCGTGCGCACGGTGCGCGGCGTCGGCTACCGCTTCGACCGCCACGCCGATGTCTCGATCCGCCACACGACCACGCCGAGCCCCGACCTGTTCTAGGACGAAATATGTTCATGGGTGCTGCACATTAGCTGTGACCGTGATGCCGAGTAGCGTTCTCGCGTGGGCGACTTCCTGAATCACGCCGTCGACGTCTGGCTGGTGCGGCTACCAGCACATCCTCTCACTGCCGCGGCGACGGATGACCTCCTCAGCCTGGTCGACGCGGACACACGTCAGCGCGTGCTGCGGTACCACCAGCCCGAGCGGGACCGGACGCTGGCTGCACACGCCGGGCTACGGCGCCTGCTCGCTCCGCGGCTGGCAGTGCCGCCCGCAGCGATCACCCTGGAGCGCAGTTGCGCCGCCTGCGGCAGCACCGAGCACGGCAAGCCGTCGCTCGCGGGCGTGCACGGCATCGAATTCTCGCTGTCGCACTCGGGGGAGCTGGTCGCGATCGCGATCGCCGGGATGCCGGTGGGGGTGGACGTGCAACTGCGGTCGCCGGAAACCGACTGGGCGAGCATCCGTTCCGACGTCTTCACTCACGACGAATGGTCTGACGACCCGATCGCGTTGAACGACCTGTGGGCTCGAAAGGAAGCCGTCGCCAAGACGACAGGCCTGGGGATGTCCGCGCGGTTCAGCGAGATCCATCCTGCGTCCACCGGAGTGCGGAGCTGGGCGGCAGGAAGGATCGCTGGCCGGGATCTGGGCTCGACTACCCATTCCGCCGCGGTAGCGATCTTGGGCGGCAGCCCTGTGGTGACCCAGCATGCTCTTGCTCTGAGCGCGATCACCCACACGGTCGAGGCTGAGGCGGTACCGTCGGATTCCTGAGCCAAGGGGCACCCCGATGGACCTGATCTTCGTTCACGGCGCACTCGTGCGCCATGCATGGTGGTTTGACCGAGAGGAGCCCCTTCCCTGTAAGCCCGCGCGCAGCACTCGGAATGCGTGACCGGCTGAGCGTATTCTTCAACAGCCACAGCCACAGCCACAGGCACCCGCGCCTGGCGTGCCCGGTTATGGGAGGTAGCCCCGCAGGAAGGCCGACGCACCCGAGATCGCTCGCTGCTCGACCGTCACTGAGTCGAGCGCGGCCGAGTCGAAGAGGGCATGGTCGAGGCTAGCGCCCAATACCAGGTAGACGAAGTGCTCGGCGGCGACCGTTGAATCGGGCACTGTCAGGAGTCTCGCCGCGTGGTACCGCCTGAGCCGAGCGGCTATCGCGCGCATGACTCGAGCCGGAACGCGCTCGTAATACTCGGCGGCGAGCTCGGGGAAACGCTCGACCTCTCCGATCAGCAGCCGCCGCGTGGAGATCACCGATGGGGCGAGAACAGCTCGGGCGTGCGCCACCGCAAAGGCGCTAATTTCCTCCTCGACGGGCGTAGCGCCGATCGCTGTGTCGACCCGCTCGGCGACGAAGGCCTCTGCGGTACCGATTGCCCGCCGTACTACCGCACGAAACAGCTCGTCCTTCCCTGCGAAGTGGTTGTAAATGGTCCGCTTCGCGACGCCCGCCTCGATCGCGAGGTCGTCCATGTTGCCGCCGACATATCCTCGGCGCACGAAATGTGACATCGCGGCGTCGAGGATGAGCTGTCTCGAACGGCGCTGGCGGGGATCATCCCTTGCGGTCTGTGCTGTCATGGTGCAATCATGCACTCACCAGTGCAATAGTGCCCGCGATTGCTCAATCGGAGGTCATCATGTCGTCAGAAGGCAAGGCACGCGGCTTCGATTCAGCTGCGGCGGTCACTCGATCGATGCTCGGTTGGGGCGTGGTCGCCGGACCGTTCTACGTGATTTTTGGCTTGATCCTCGCGGCGAACCGGCCCGGCTTCGACCTGACCCGTGATGCCCTCAGTCTGTTGCTCCTCGGATCGGGCGGTTGGGCTCAGGCGGTCAATCTCATTCTGGCCGGGCTGATGACCATCGTCGCCGCGATCGGGCTCGCCCGAACTCCACGCTGGTCGCGTCCGGCGGCCGCGCTCGTTGGCATCTACGGACTCTCACTGATAGTGAGCGCGGTGTTTCCCCCGGACGCGACGGCCGACTTCCCACCGGATGTCGGCCGCGGGGTCTTGACGGTCTCCGGTCTCCTTCACCTCGCGTTCGGAGGCTTCGGCTTTCTTTCGCTCGGTGTCGCGGCCATCCTCGCGGCCGGCTGGCATCGCCGCCGATCGTCACGCGGGGCGTGGTCCATCATCGCGGGCATCGTGGTCATCATCAGCTTCGGTGCTGGCGGGGCTCTCTCGCAGGGTCCTGCTGGCGTCGCGCTGCTCTGGATCGCCGTGCTGGCGGGGTGGGTGTGGCTAGCCGTCACCTCTGTCATGACCTACCGGGCGGTACCGCATCCAGTGATCGCACAGCGCCGCGAGGAGGTCGCCTGATCGCGCGCTGACCCGGTCCCCCTCGCAACCGGTCCGATTGTCAGCGAGACCCCTCTGCCTAATGTCGAGCTTCGACGTTGGCGGCAATGCGCATTCAAACGCCTAACGCCAGCAAGGCGCGTTCTCGTCCACGACAGTTGGCCCGGCGGCTTTGCCGGCGAGTATCGCCAGTCATCCCAGCAGGTGGCAGTCGGAAATCGCGATATTGCGGCTTTCGCGCGACCTTTTGTTGGAGCAGACAAGCGGATGCCACGGAACATCGGCGCAGACCACGGCAGTGGGCGTGCTCGGGGCTAATGACCCACAAGCGCGCCAACGACTTCGGGGATCTCGAACAGGTTTCCGGTGTCCCCGGTATGGAGGAATGCGACATTGCTGCCCGCGGGGATGCGCCCGGTACGGGCATGGTCGAGGAGGCCTGCGAACCCCTTGCCGGTGTAGACAGGCCCAACGAAGATCCCCTCGGCCCGTGCCAGCTCACGAATCGCTGCGGTGCTCTCGGGCGACGGGGCTGCATACTCCTCCCCGATGAAACGACGATCGATGTCGAGCTCTCGATGGATCGTGGCGTCATCGGGAACCGAACTTCCCAGGGTCGCGAGCACGGCCTGCGTTCGCTCGACGATGATGCTCGGGTTGATCCACCCGTCCTCGTCGTATGGGTCGATCGCGATCGATTTGAACTTGACCGGGTGGCCAAGACTCAGCTTCGCAGCGAGCATGCCGGGCAGCGCCGTCCCGGTGCCTATCGTGTGATAGATGAAGTCCAGCTCCATCCCGGCGTCTGCCGACTGGCGCAGAATTTCCCTGAACGTTTGAGCGTGTGCAATGAAGCCGTCTGGGTGCGCGCCGCCAGCCCCGACGACCATGACGGTGTGCCCCATGGACTCAAGCTCGGCCTTGCGGCGGGCGATGATGCCCTCGAGTTGCGCAGTCGCTCCCGCGTCGGCCCAGATGTCCCCCTCGACGTCGACCACATGGGTTTCGACACCCATGATCTGATTCAGAAGGTAATTGCCGCGCGACTCACCGAGTTTGCCGTGGCGGTCGATATTTCGAGTGAGAACCAGAACCGGAGTGATCCCGGCGCTCAGACAGGCTGCGGCAAATTGCAGCCCGGAATTGGTCAAGTAGGCGCCTCGGGTGATGAGGTGCGTCACGCCCGCTTCCAGTGCGCGGCCAAGGATGAATTCCGCCAGTCGAATCTTGCTTCCGCTGATCGCACTGGGCCCGGCCATGTCCTCTCGTTTCATGTACAGATTGATCCCGAGGGTCCGAGAGAGGTTGCGCAGTTCATGAAATGGGGTGGGGTAGAAGCCGACCCGAAATCGCGGGAGCCTGTCAATCGCTGAGTCGAAACGTGTCGTGTCGAGCCTGTTCTCCATGGCATCAACAATGCGTCGAGGTGGGACATCAGCACAAATGGCCATTTCTATTTCATCTATTAGCTACGCTTATCTCCATGCAATGGCAGTTCGACCCCCGGCATCTGCGAACGCTTGAATCGATTGCACGCCTCGGGTCGTTCTCGGCCGCGGCAACGGAACTTGGGTACACGCAGTCGGCAGTGTCGCAGCAGCTCAGCGAGCTTGAACGTCGTGTCCATTCATCGGTCGTGACTCGTCGACCCGTTCGACTGACCCCAGCGGGCAGAGTGCTCCTCGATGCCGAGACTGCGATCAGCAATTCAATGATTTCGGCCGCAGCGGAACTCTCCGCGCTTTCTGACGGCACCACGGGGGTCGTGCGCGTTGGTGCATTCAGCTCTGCTGCGTGCACCCTCGCTCCCGTCGCGCTAGCCCGGCTAAGAAGCACCCACCCTGGCGTGCGACTCGCACTTCACGAAATGACACAACCGGACATTCACTCTGCCGTGCAGCGGGGAGACGTCGATCTCGCGATTACTTTCGATTATGCGCACGCGCCGGTCGCGGCACCGCGAGGGGTGAGACAGCAGCGCTTGATGGACGACCCGATCATCGTCGTTCTCCCCGCGGGGCACGCGTTGGCAGACAAGGCAGCCATCGACCCGCTCGATGTCGAAGCACACGAATGGATTAACACGAGCGCCGACGTCGGTGGACTGACCTCAGGTGCGACGAACGATGCATCGCGTACCGTCGACTTTGAAGGTCAGGACTTTCGCACGGTGCTAAATATGGTCTCCGCGGGGCTAGGAATCGCACTGGCGCCTAGCCTCTCTTTTCAGGCTCCCCCTCCCGGCGCGGTCGCTCGGCCGTTGGCCGGTGACGGGCTCGTGAGACGTCTCTACACGGCTCGAGTTGACAGCAACACGGCGCCCGCCGCAGTGCTAACGCTCGAGTCACATCTCCACGACGTCGCCTCCGAGTTGACCCGTACGTATCGCGAGACCATCGACTCACGGCGGTCGGTGGATTCAGAAACCACACTCCGGAATTCTTACCCGGATCCACTGCCGCAGCTTTCAGCGGGGGACTAAACGGCCGGGATCATTCGCCCGGAGCATGGTCGCGAACCACACCCGCGCCACACAATAAGACCCTTTACGGGCACGCGTTCGCTGACACATTGCCGAGATCGGCAGCAACGGGCTCACTGAGGTGTGGAGTTGATTGCTTGGTGGCAGCGTTCTGTGATCGCTCCGTGTCGTATCTCCGGGCAGAGCCGTTTTGCATCGCATGGGTTACGAGGCATTTCGGTTATGAGACATCGGAATGTGTCGATTCGAGCTGAATGGAGCCGCGGCCGCCGAAAGAGGAACCTGCTGTGGCGATCAGAGCTGCCCGCGATAAATTGGCCAGGTGGGTGACTATGCGGCGGTCGGTTTTGACCTGGATGGCACCCTGTTCGATCATCGGGGTGCAGCGACTGATGCGGTGGCTGCGCTGACGAGGCAGTTGGGTGCGGCACCCGAACCCAACGCGATTGAGCTTTGGATCGATATCGAGGACCGCTTTTACGAAGAGTGGCGAGCCGGACGCCTGAGCTTCGCGGAGCAACGGCAAGCCAGAATGCGAACGTTTCTTCCCGCAATCGGCGTGAGCGTCCCTCCTGCGACTCGGGACCTCGACGGCATCTTTGACCAATATTTTGCTGACTACGAATCGGGGTGGCGTGCCTTCCCCGACGCCGTAGAGCTGATAAAGAAGCTGCGAGATGGTGGTGTCGCCGTAGGTGTTCTTACTAACGGAACGCGAGAGCAACAGTTGAAGAAACTCGCAGCGATCGGTCTTGCGGATGCCTTCCATGTGGTCTGCATCTCGGAAGACATCGGCTTTCAGAAACCCGACGTGCGAGCGTTTGAAACCCTGGCTTTCAGAAACCCGACGTGCGAGCGTTTGAAACCCTCGCTCGCGGCCTCGGTAGGGCCACAGGTGAAGTTGTGTTCGTCGGCGATCACCCCAGCCACGATATTGCTGGCGCACGAGCCGCGGGAATGCGGGCGGGCTTAGTGGAACGATATGCAGCACCAACTGTCGACCTCAGGGCCGCCCTCGAAAACGCCGTTTAGGGAACGGTTTCCGGACGTTGCTCGAGACGCTCGCGCTGATGCGACGCGGAAGCAGAACTTGCATCGTTCCGAGCGCGCCCGCGGATCGACCTCTCAGCGGGCGGCCGCGTCGTGGAACCGGTTCGGGTGGATGGCGTTGCGTAAACGGATCGAAGCGTGTGTCACGCTTGAGGTGTGGATGCTGACCTGCCAACTGATGTGCTGTTCATTGGCGGGAGAGCGGGGGTGGGGAAGTCGACTGTCGCGGCTGAGGTGTCGCATCTACTCGCCTCCAACACGGTCCATCATGCGCTGATCGAGGGCGACAACCTCGATCAGGCGTACCCGGAGCCGTGGCGCGAGGGCGTGGACCTGGCCGAACAGAATCTGGCAGCGATGTGGAAGAACTACCGCAACGCCGGGTACCGACGGCTCATCTACACGAACACAGTCAGCGTCCTTCAAATGAGACCACTGGTCGCGGCACTCGGTGGCAAGGTCCGCGGGGTGGGTGTCTTGCTAGTGGCGAGCGACGAGACGGCGCGATCCCGTCTCACACGGCGGGAAATCGGTTCAGCACTAGACGAACATGTGCAGCGAAGCTCTGCTGCTGCCCGGCAACTCGCGACCGAGGCCGGCCCCGCCGTTCATCGCGTGAACACCGACAGCCGGACGGTGAATGAGATTGCCCACGATCTCGTGTCGCTCACCCGGTGGCTAGATACGCAGGATCGCCCCGACTGAAAGCCACCGCACCCAACGGGATCGTCTTAGGGGCACTCAATCGCAGCAAGCCCCAAGCAAAATATCTCGTAACGTAAGTGTCTCGAATCCCATCGTTTCTGACGCGTGGATCAGACTCACCGCGGCGGGCCGCAGTGGCTTACCCGCGTCGCATGACAGGCGGTGTCACGATCGCACTGATGGCGGCGTCGATCGGTCAGGCCTTGAGGAGAGCGTCGAGGCGCAAAGCGCCTTTCATGTCGCCCATTTGGCCGCTACCAGCCCCTTCAAGAAACCTGATGTAACGGATACGGCCACAGCGGACATTCATGGGTGTGATAGACAACGAGGCGGAACTCTGGCAACGAGCGCGCCAAGACGATGGGTGGGCGTTCGCGCAGATCTTCGACCTCCACCGGGATCGGATCCACGGGCACGCACTGTCCCTCATGGGGAATTTGCATGACGCCGACGAAATTGTCGCAGCAGCGTTTTTCGAGTTATGGCGCAAGCGCCGCACCGTGGTCCTCGTCGACCGCTCAGTCCGGCCCTGGCTCCTCGTCGCCACAGTCAACCTGTCACGAAACGCCCGGCGGAGCACCGCGCGCTACCGACGGCTACTCCAGTCCCTTCCACACCCGGAGCCTGTCCTGGCACATAACGCGGAGCAAGGGGAAGCGAGCCTGAGGCTTGCGTCGTCTCTCGGGCGGCTCGCGCCAGACGACGCCGCGCTTTTCGTTCTTACAGCCCTCGAAGGTCTCTCGGTCGCCAACGCCGCCCAAACGATCGGCCTGAAGCCGGGGACAGCGCGCGTCCGCCTCCATCGCGCTCGGGCCCGACTTCGAGCAGAACTTGGCGACCTCAAGCCCGATACGCGTCCCGCCATGGAAGGGAGTGTTTCATGACACCCGTTGGAATGAACCCTGCAGTTGCTGAAGCTGTGCGAGCCGAGCTTCTGGCGATCGGTACGAAGAACAGCCGCCTCCAACGCCATCAGCGCCGCGCTCGGCAAGTGGCCGTCACCTTCGCCCTTATCGCCGCGGCGGGACTATCGACCGCCGCCGCGATCGTCGTCAACTACTTCCCCGGATCAACGATCGTGACTCCTCTCGGCGGACTCCACTCCGCCACGCACACAGGGACCGGTGCCCTCGAACTGGGACCTGTACCTGCCAGCGCGACCCGCGTCATCGTCATCGTCCAATGCCTCAACTCGGAAGGATCAATCTCCATATCGTCACTCCCACAAAATCCGGGCGACATTGGTGATCTTGGTACGTTCTATTGCAAAGACGGGGGGCGCGTGAACTCCCACGGCATCGTGCACCCGTGGCATATGAACGATGCATCGCTACCCGATAGAGGGAACACCTCGATCACGATCACCGCAGATCCGGGCACTCGATGGAAGGTGACCGGACAGTATGCCAATTCGAAGACGACCCCTTGGGGCAAAAATGCCAAAGGACAAAGCTTCGGGCAGTGCAACGTCAACGGCTGCCCTGACCTGATAGGCGCCCTTGCCACCAACCACAAAACCGGGTTCGTACTCCTCAAACAGATGGATGCGCTGCGAGGAAGCGGATCCATACCCGTCTACGAATCAGACGGCACAACCGTAATCGGACGTTTCCAAATCGGCACACCGTCCCCGTAAGGCGAGCCGGACGGCCAGCGGGCACATTTTCCTATTCGCAGGAACCTTGTTGACACTGTTCGCGGATCGCCGTTTAGGTGTCCCGAAACTAAGCCCGATGTTCGGGCCTCATGCGCACGAGCTCCAGCGCAGTGCGGGGCTTTGCTGGCCTCTCGCATCCCTAGGGTTGTGAAGTTTATCGCTTGGTGGCGGCGTTCTGTGATCGCTCTGTGTCGTATCTCCGAGCAGAACCGTCTTGGACCGCATGGGTTTCGGCACACTCTGGTTATGAGACACGTGGGGTGCACGAAGGGGATCCCTCAGCGGGCGCCGTGGGGTGTAACCCTATTCGACGCGAAACTTGAATCCGCGGTGGGATCCTACGAACCCCAGACGCTCATAGAAGCGATGAGCATCAACCCGTGCTTCATCAGATGTGAGCTGAACGAGGGACGCCCCAATAGCTTGAACTGCCGACTCAACTACCTAACGCATCATTGCGGAGCCGACCCCACCCGACCGATGTTCACTAGCGACTCGCACCGCTTCGACGAGCAGCCGTGTGGAACCGCGGCGTGCCATCCTAGGAATTTTCGTGAGCTGCATGGTCGCTACTGGATCGTCTGTGTCGCTTACGACCATCAGGATCTCGTTGGACGAGTCCGCGATCAGTTCAGCAAGCGCCCTTTCGTAGGCGGGCATATCAGCCGGGTCAGATCGGTCGCCACGACTAGCGCTGACTGGATCGTCGGCGAGTAGTTTCATCAATGCGGGAAGGTCATCGACACGAGCGCGTCGGAGCATGAGAATCGACGTCGACGTTTTCAACGCGATGGGAAGGTCCAGGCCCGAAATCATAAATCCAGTGTTTCACGCGCACGCCCGTTAGCCGGTCGGCTACCGCTCGTTCCTGGCTGCCCACTCGAGTCGGATGCCCGCAGGCATAAAGATGCGCGTTTACCCCGTACGGTGACGATTAACGGTGACTAGGGGATAACTTCAACAGACTTTTTCGTCTCGTATTCCTAGAGATACGCCGCGTCTCGTCCAGCCTAGGTCGACGGCGGACAGCTCGGCGCGGCCTGGTGCAGCCCATGGGTCACGGCACGCTTAGGTTTTGAGACACTGAAACGCGGCGTGACCGATAACGGGGCCGAGGAATTTAAACGGCGACGTATTCGACTCGATCAGCGAACGACCTATAGACCGTGGGCTGCATAGCGAGAATTGCGCTCAAGACGCCCCTGTAGCTTTCTAAGGCAGTATCGCGACGAATGGCACTTCGGAAATTCGGGGTTACGGCGCCGTTCAGTGGTCCGCTGAACTGAGCTAGAGATGGAATAATTTCGAGCCAGAGATCTCGGGCGGCATTCGGGGAGATATTTTCCTTAAACCGAATACCCCAAGAGCTTGGAGCGGCAAAGCCGCAGATCTGCTCGATGTTCGCGGCAATCGCCGCAGCGAGCATAAAGCCGGCTCCACGTAAACGAAGGAATTCGAGGATCGAATTATCTTGGGCAGTTGCCTGGTCTTGCTCGTTCAAGTTCAGCTTGTATTGCTCAATGGCTTTGATGAGCGAGTGACAGAAAAGAACGTGGCGAGCGGTGACAGACGGATCGAATGTGCGGATGTAGTAATCGTTGTTGGACCAGATCTTCGCGATCTCGTGATAAGCCGCAGTCGGCTCCCCATGAAAACAGGACAGCGCTTGCGCCGCGGTCTTGGTCGAAATCAGATTGGCAGGCCGGACGATGATGTCCGTCTCGCCGCCGCGGCGGCCGCCTCGATAGTCGGCGTCCGGTATCGCGCCGAACTCTCGACGAAGGCGGTCCTGGATCTCGTCGTTTGATCGAAAATCTGAAGGTTCGATCTGGTTCTGGCTGTTGTTGTACTTGATGATCGATTCGAGCACCTCCCGATTAGAGCTTTTGACAAATCGAGTGAGCACCCTTGCCTGCGAAAGTCCGTGCGTTTCGTTATCCTGCAAATTACCGATGACGCCGGTGGTCTGAGCACCGTTCACGACGGCTACGCCCTGGACGGATAAAGCGCCCGGTTTGCCCGCCTTGCCCGGTTTGTAGTCCCAGTCCGATGTGAGGATCGTCAGACCGTTGTTGTATGCGAAGAACCGACCTGGCTCGTCCACGATGCTTCGGTGCATGTTGTGGTTGATGTTCTTGTCGCTGCGGATCAGGCTGAGGTAGTCCCGGACATTGAGGGCAAACAAGAGGTTGCCATGCTCGGCGAACATCGACTTCAGCTCTTCGGCTGAAATAGTGGTGCAAAAGGCTGACCAGTCGTCGCCTGAATCCTCAAAGCCGCCCGGTACCGAAAATCGAATTTCGTCTTGGACCGCAATTTCTAGTTGCGTTGCTTCGAACATTTCCTGAAGTCTTGTTTGCCCGATTTCTCTGCCAGAGACATCTATGGCTAGCGAAGGCCAGTTTTGGGTCAAGAGAGCTTTGGCTGTGTTCACCGTCGAGTTTATTTCGCCCCCGACGTTCGCCGATTCTGGGCAGTTGTGGCAGTACCAGATCTCGAGCGAGTTGACCTCGTTCTCGTCGAGAGCTGTCCATAACTCTTCAGCTGCGGATAGTAATTGGTCGGGAATTCCTTGTTTGTTTCGGCCCAGAATCCACCCCACGGCCTGATGAAGGGAAGCGGCTTTATTCGCGGGCGCCTGCGCCCGATCATACTTTTGCGAGAAATAGCCTTGCGCTAAAACCGCCCGCCCGGACGCCGTATCCACCCAAAGCAGGTCACAAGACTTGTCGTTGCTGTGGTCGGTCAGCGCTGACGAAGCGACGGAGTCAATGTCCTCCACTCCCGTGGCCAATTCAAGAGCGAACAGGATTATCGAATTGTCCCCATACGCCTGAAGATCCTTTCGGCCAGCTAGAACGTCCAGAGCAGTTTTCATCTTTTCTCCGATGTGAATTCATCTCGACTCTATCGGTACCTCGTATGCACGGGATGTGTGGAGGCCTCGTATCCCTACGGTTTCGAGACGTCTCACCGCACGCAAAAATCATCGGGTCAAATTGCCGCAATTCGGCAGGTCCACGATTCTCGTAACTATGTGTCGTAACCATGTGGTTGAATTTCAGCACTCACTGCTAGTTACGAGACACCTGGAGCGTTGTGACGAAACTGATCGGTTACGCGCGCGTATCGACTCGCCCGCAATCGACGGATCGGCAAGAAGCTGATCTGCTTGCCGCCGGCGTTCGGCGCGATGATCTTTACATCGACCAGGGCGTCTCCGGCGCTCGTGCGTCACGCCCGCAATTCGATCGCGCCCTGACCGCGCTCGAGGCGGGAGACACCCTCGTCATCACCACTTTGGACAGGCTCGGCCGGTCGACACAGAACATGCTCGATTTCGCCCAAGGGCTCCGCGACCGCAGCGCCGGCCTTCGCGTGTTGAACCTCGGCGGCGGCGATGTGGACACCTCGACGCCGATGGGATCGATGCTCTTCACGATCATGGCCGCTCTCGCGCAGATGGAGCACGATATCAAGCGCGAGCGAATCATCGACTCTGTTAGCAAGCGCCGTGATGCTGGGAAGGATCTCGGTGGACGCCCGCAACGCGTCACCGACAGCCAGATCCGTAGCGCCATCCGCCTGGTCGATAGCGGTGACCCAGCTGCCCAAGTCGCCCGGGACCTCGGAATGTCGCGAGCAACGTTCTATAGAAGGTCGCGAGCCCTCACCGATTAACAGAATCCCAGCGACACGGAGCCATCACAAAACACCGCCATCTATCGATCAACTCCACACACTGAGGGCCGTGACGACGCTCTTCGTGGCAACTTCGTTGCCAAAAGACAAGATCCCACGCACCGGCTCAGGCAGCCCCTGGCGTTGCATCCGGCTCAGCCATCGACCGCACAGGCTAGCCAAGTGGAGCAAGGCAGTCGCCGACTTGCCGCCATGTTCGCGAGCTCCTGCCCAGCGTACGAGTGCCGCGCGGGGCTTCGACCTCGACCTCGACTCACGTTCTGTGCAACTAAGGTCGGCGAGACGACAAGTTTAGTGGCAGAGGACACAAACGATAAATTTATGCAATTCCGTGAAAAATCACAGTTTGATAACTAGCGCTCCGTTACCTCACCGTTATAGAGTTCAAGAGCAGAAGTTGTTTGCTGTGGCAGCTTCTGCGGAATGTGATTGCAGGACACTCTTGGTGCAAGGGAGAGGGTCGGTCTCAAGCCTCTGAGACCGACCCTCAATCCTGTTTAACGGGACATTCGTCCGATCAGGCGTGGCTCAACTCAGTGAACGCGCGCTCTCCCACTCGCGCCGCAGCACCGGAATGACCTCACTGCCGAGCAACTCCAGCTGCTCGAGCACCAGTTCGATCGGCAACCCGCCGGCGTCGACCAGAAACAGCTGCCGCTGGTATTCGCCGTAGTACTCCTTCATCGACAGGTACCGGTCGATGACCTGCTGCGGGCTGCCCACGGTGAGAGAGGTGTTCGCCATCACCTCTTCGAGGTTTCCCTGCCCCTGATAGGTGAAGGTGTTCGCGAAGTATGGCCGGTACTCCTCGATCGCGTCTTGCGAGCGGGCCCGCACGAAAGCCTGGCCGCCCGCGCCGACGATGGCGGCATCCGCTGAACCGTGTCCATAGTGCTCGAATCGCTCGCGGTAGAAACCCACCAGCCGCTCGAAATGACTCATGTGCATGAAGAGGTTGTTGGCGAAGAAGCCGTCGCCGTAGAACGCTGCCTGTTCGGCGATCTCGGGAGAACGGATGCTGCCGTGCCAGACGAACGGCGGAGTGTCGAGGTACGGCCGCGGCACCGCAGTGAAATTGGTGAGCGGGGTGCGGAACCGACCGCTCCAGTCGATGCCTTCCTCGCGCCAGAGACGGTGCAATAGGGCGTAGTTCTCCACGGCGAGCGCGATGCCGTCACGCAGGTCCTTGCCGAACCACGGATAGACCTCGGCGGTGTTGCCGCGCCCGAGCATGAGGTCGACGCGGCCGTCGGAGAGGTGTTGCAGGGTGGCGTAGTCCTCGGCGATCTTCACCGGGTCGTTGGTGGTAATCAGCGTCGTCGATGTACTGAGCGTGATGCGCGACGTCTGCGCGGCGATGTAGCCGAGGATCGTGGTGGGCGATGACGGAACGAACGGCGGGTTGTGATGCTCGCCAATCGCGAAGACGTCGAAGCCGACCTCTTCCGCTTTCTTCGCGATCCGGGTGATGTCACGCAGCCGGTTGTGCTCGCTACGCCGGACCGTGCCGAGCGGGTCGGAGGTCAGATCACCGACGCTGAAGATGCCGAATTCGACTGCCATCTGCGCTTTCTGTCTTAATGCGGGCCTGCGCATCAATAGAGTTGAAGCTGACGGAGAGGAGCCTCACGTGAGTGACAGAAACACCGCGGTCACGGCCTGGGAAGCACTGTTCCGCGCCCAGGTCTCGGTCATGCGCTATCTCAACTCGGAGTTTCCCACCGGGCAGCTTTCGCTCAATGAGTACGACGTGCTCTTCAATCTATCCCGGCAGCCCGATCACCAGACGCGGATACGCGCGCTCAGCTCGCATCTGCTCATCACCCAGCCGAGCATCAGCCGTCTGGTCGACCGGCTGGTGGCGCGCGGACTGGTCGAGAAGATCGACGACCCGACGGATGCCCGCGGCGTCATCGTGCGGATGACCCAGCTGGGCTTCTCCTCGTTTCGCTCTGTCGCGCGCGGCCACATGGGCTCGATCCACGACCGCGTGGGCGCCGCCCTCACCGACGACGAGCTGAGGACGCTGACCGAACTCTGCGACAAGCTGCGGCTGTCCACCCCTGGCGCGGAGTGAGACCGCACGTGGTGTGCTCGGCATGACGACTAGCTCCAGCCCGAGCATCGTGTGGCTCCGCGACGATCTGCGGTTGGCCGACAATCCGGCCATACGCGCGGCGGTGGACCGTGGCGAGCCGATAGTGGTGCTGTATCTGCTCGATGAGGAGAGCCGCGGCATCCGCCCGATCGGCGCCGCGAGTCGTTGGTGGCTGCATCACAGCCTCACCGCACTCGGCGATTCGATCGCCGAGCGGGGCGGCACGTTCGTGCTGAGGCGCGGAGCGGCGGCCGAAGCACTGCCGAAACTGGTCGACGAGGTCGGTGCGGGCGCCGTGTTCTGGAACCGCCGCTACGGGGGCACCCGCGAGGTGGATGCCGCTCTCAAGACGTCGCTGCGCGAGTCGGGACTCGAGGCGCAGAGCTTCCAGGCGAACCTGATGCACGAGCCATGGACGGTGACCACCGGCAGCGGCACCCCGTTCAAGGTGTTCACGCCATTCTGGAAGGCGTGTCTGGAGCAGGGCGAGCCGCGGGCCTCGCTGCCTACCCCGCAGACTTTGGAGGGCGTGACCGGTGTCGACTCCGACGACCTGGCCGACTGGGCGCTGCTGCCGACGCATCCGGACTGGGCGGGAGGCATCGCCGAGGCCTGGGTTCCGGGCGAGCATGGCGCGCACGAGCGCCTGGAGCAATTCTGCGGCGACGGTCTCGAGGACTACGCCGCCGGTCGCGACGAGCCATCACAAGACGCGACCTCGCGGCTTTCGCCCTATCTGCGGTTCGGGGAGATCAGCCCGTTCCAGATCTGGGATCGGGTGCAGCGCGGACAGCTTTCTCCCGCCGCCCGGCGCAACGCCCCGAAGTTTCTGCGCGAGGTGGGCTGGCGGGAGTTCAACTACAACATCCTGTTCCACTTCCCGCAGCTGCAGACCGACAACTTCCGCCCCGAGTTCGATGCCTTCCCGTGGTCGAAGCCGAGACAGGAGGTGCTGGAGGCCTGGCAGCAGGGCCGCACGGGCATCCCTCTGGTCGACGCGGGGATGCGCGAGCTCTGGCAGACCGGGTACATGCACAATCGGGTGCGCATGGTCGTCGCTTCACTGCTGATCAAGAACCTGCTGATCGATTGGCGGGTCGGCGAGGCCTGGTTCTGGGACTGCCTGGTCGATGCCGACGAAGCGAACAACCCGGCAAACTGGCAGTGGGTGGCCGGATCGGGGGCGGATGCCGCTCCATACTTCCGCGTGTTCAACCCGATGCTGCAGGCCGACAAGTTCGACAGGCACGGCGAGTACCAGCGACGGTACATTCCGGAGCTCGGAACGGATGACTACCCCTCCCCCATCGTGGACCTGAAAGAATCTCGTGCCGAGGCCCTCGAGGCGTACGACCACCTAAAGAACGCGCAACTACCCGCCGGTTGAGTAGGCCGCGAGGTCTCTCTGGTTGAGTAGGCCGCGACGAAGGAGCAGCCGTATCGAAACCGCGAACGGGCACGGTTTTTCGTTACGCGTCCTCGTCCCTCGGGCGCTACTCAACCGGCGGCAGGCCGCGGGCGACCGCCCACCGTGCGCACCGCCAGGGCGCCCGTTTGCACACCGAGGTGCGCCGCCACGGCCAGGTCGCCAGACGCCAACCACGCCGTGAGAAAGCCCGCCGCGAAGGCGTCCCCCGCGCCGGTGGGGTCGACGATCTCGACCGGGGCCGCCGGCACCTGCTCGACCGGACCTCCGCGGCGCGCGACGATCACACCCCCGGCGTCGAGAGTGAGCGCCACGATCTCGAAGCGCTGGGCAAGGCTCAGCACGATGGCGAGCGGGTCGCCGAGTCCGGTGAGCAGCCGCCCCTCCTCGAGGTTCGGAAACAGCACCGTCGCGCCGGCGATGGCGTCGAGAAACTCATCGATGCCGAAATCGGTGATGAACCCGACCGAACCCGGGTCGATGGAGACGACGACTCCTCGCTCCGTTGCGCGCTCAATGAGGCTCGCGACGGACTCGGCACGGTGGGGCGAGCCGAACAGGCTGTAGCCGGTGAAGTGCACGGCGCGCGCAGCATCCAACAGCTCGTCCGTGACGAGGTCGGCGGTCATCGCCGCATTCGCACCGGTGTCGGTGAGCATGGTGCGGCTGTCGCCGTCGACGAGCACGACGATGGTGCCGGTAGGGAGCTCCGGATGCTCGGAGATGTGGGTACGCACGCCCGGCAGCTGGGCGGCGTGACCGGCCGCGTCACCCGCGCCCACCATGCCGACGAAGTCGACGCTCGCGCCGAGGGAGGCCATCCAGGCGGCGGCGTTCGCGGCGGAGCCGCCCGCACGGTGTCGAATGGAGGCGGCAGTGTCGGTGTCGGGGCGGATGGCGTGCTGCGGAACCACCACGATGTCGTCGATCAGGTCGCCGAAGACGACGATGCGCGCTGCGTCAGGCACGGTCGACCTCCGCCCAGGCGGTGGCGATCTCGCCGGCAAGGCGCACGTTATTGCGAGCCAGGTTGAGGTTGACCTCGAGGCTGCGCCCGCCGGAGAGTTCGACGATCTTCAGCAGCAGGAACGGGGTGACGGCCTTGCCCGTGACCCCGACCTCGTCGGCCAGGGCCAGCGCTTCGGCCAGAACGCGGTCATGCTCGGTCGGATCCCACTGCTGATCGGCAGGGATGGGGTTGGCGACGACGATGCCCTGGCCGTGACCGAGCTCGTCGTGGCTCTTCATGATGCGGGCGATTTCGGCGGCGGTGTCGACCGTCCAGTCGAGGGTGAACGCCGACTCCCGGAGCCAGAAGCTGGGGAAGACCTTCGACCGGTAGCCGACCACCGGCACACTCAGCGTCTCCAGCCGCTCGAGGGTCGCCTCGATGTCGAGCACCGACTTCACTCCGGCACACACGACGGTGACCGGGGTGACCGCGAGGGTCGAGATATCAGCAGACTCGTCGAAACTCGTGCTCGCGCCGCGGTGAATACCCCCGAGCCCACCGGTGGCGAAGACCCGCACCCCGGCGAGCGCTGCCAGGTGCGCGGTCGCCGCGACCGTGGTAGCGCCGGATGCCCCTGCCGCAGCAAGGATCGGAATGTCGCGAACGCTCGCCTTGGTCAGGTGCTCCTCGGCGATGCGTCGCACCCCGTGCGCATCGAGACCGATGCGCGGGACCCCGTCGAGCACAGCGATCGTGGCGGGCGTGACCCCGACATCCGTCAGTATCTGCTCGAACTCGAGCGCCGCCTGATAGTTGCGCGGGCGCGGCAGCCCGTGCGAGATGATCGTCGACTCGAGGGCGACCACGGGTCGACCCTCTTCCAGTGCGGCGGCGACGGCGGGCGAGACGATGAATGCGCTCATGGTGGCGTCAGCCTAGTGAGGAGGCGGTGTGCCGGCGCTTCCGGCGCGCCCGGTGTCGAGCCTCCCCCACCCCGTTGCCAAGCGACCAGAGCTGCCAGAAGACGAAGGCGCCAACCAGGATGGAGAGCAGCCCAAGCGGGTTCTTGAGATACATCAGCCAGTAGCCGAGGTCGGGCGGGGAAGCGATGACACCGCCGATGATGTCGTTCTTGGTGAGTGTCCACGGGTCGTCGGTACCGTTGCCGTCACCCTTCGTCGTCATCCGGCCGGCGGAGTCGATGCTTTTCAGACGGTGGGTGATGACCTCGTCGGCGACGGTGAACGTGATGACCTGACCGACCCGGTATTCGCCGGTGCGCACGAGCACCGCGCTGCGGGAGGTGATGGTGGGCGACATCGACCCGGTGTGCACGATATAGAGGCGGTACGGCAACACACCGGACGCGATCACGGCGAAGGCCGCGAGCGCCAGCAGGGCGGTCGCGGCGAGAGTCACTGCTTTCCAGCGCTTCATAGGAATCCTTGGGGAGCGGAACACCCGGAGACGTCGGCCCGACTATCCGATCGGCCCGACATCTCCGGGTGGTTACTGCTGATCCGGCGTTACTGGCCCGGAGTGACGCCGTGCTGGGTTGCGACGATTTTGTAGGGCAGGCCATTGCCGCTCTGACCGGAGACCGTCGTCGTCTGCCCCGCGACGGGGAAGCTGTTCCACGGCGCCGCGGCGCTGTACTGAGGCGCCTGACCCTGCAGCTTGCTGGCGTAGTTGAAGCTGAACGAGAACGACCCGACGTCGCCGGGGTTCACGTTGTTGGCGAGCAGGTACTGCGACTTGAGCGGCCAGCATCCAGACGGGCTGAACGGCCCGCAGCTACCGGCGCTGTCCTTGAGGTTCGCGGAGTCGAACAGCGCGACACCGTTGGCGGAGAGATGCGCCTCGCCGTAGGTGCCGAGGTTGTTCAGTGCACTGAGCGCGGTGGCGTTGTCGAAGACGATGTAGATGTCCTCGGCGGTGGAGCCCGAGTTCTGGAAGTTGAGGCTCACGGTCTGCTTCTCGCCCGGCAGCAGGTTGGAGAAAGCGAGATCGGTACCGGTGGCTCCGCTGCCACCGGACGGCGCGACATGGACGTTGCCGACAGTGCCGCTGACGTTGCCGGCCTTGGTGTCGCTGAAATAGGCGCCGGTGGCACCGGACGCGACCAGGGCAGCACCGCCGAGGAGAGCGACCGACCCGACGAGCGAGGCGATTTTGATGGTGAGACGACGTGACATTTTTTCCTTCGGGGGTGGGAAAAGCGCAGCACGGAACGCCGCCGGATGGGGCGTCCGTCAATGAATGTCCGGTCGTGCCTGCTTCGGGTGAAAACGGCAGCACGAAGGGACTCACCGGACCGGATTCGGAAGCATCCAGCCGGAGAACGAGGGCTGTGCCGGGTAGCGGGTAATCAACGGCAGAGCGGTCGGCCCGACCTTTCAGCGGGCCCGACGCCCATTGAAGCATTCTCACAGCTTCGAGCGCAATGGCCTCTTTTTCGGCCGCATCGAATCTGTCTACTCATTCCCCGGTTGCCCCATCGATCGACTCGCGCAGCAGGAACTGCCCGAGATCACCACGCCCGCAGCTCGACGCCCAGCCACTGCGCCAGGTCGATGAGTTCGGCGCGCACCATCTCGTCTTCTTCCGGGTCGAAGGGAAAGAACTGGTGCACAGCGTTCACGGTCAGCGCGGTTTGGTCGCGGTCCACCTCGGCATCCAGCATCCCCACAAAGCGATCGCCCATCAGAATCGGATAGGCGAAGAATCCGTACCTTCGCTGCGGCTTCGGCTTGTACTGCTCGAGCACGTACTCGAACTCGAAGATCTCGCGCAGTCGGGGGCGATCGAAGAGCATGCCATCGTACGGGCTGAGGAAGACCACCCGGCCGCCGTCGTCACGGTCCAGAGCGGCAAGCGCCTCCGGATCGACCCGATACTTGCGAGTGTTCCCATCGATGACGGCCGGTTCGCCCGCATCCCCCACGGGAGTCCAGGCGACTTCTGTTTGGCGATGCCCGCGGCGTGCATCCTGCGCTCGCCCAGCAGTCGTTGGGCCTCGTCGATGTCGTACTCGGGGAGGTCCGGCGGGTAGACGCGCTCGGCCAGATCCCAGCGCCGATGCCGTCCTTCCCGACCGACGATGGCGACCTCCCCCTGGCGCTGCAGAAAGTCGAGCATGTGCACGGTCTGGTTGGGACCGAACCAGCCGTCCGGGGGCCGGGCCAGCTCGGCCGTGTCGGGGATCTCGGACGCGAACAGGGGCCCTTCGGCGCGCAGCCTGGCCAGCACCTCACCACGGAAACGGTGGTTCGCGGTCATCCATTCACGGCTGCTCTCCCGCCGTGGCCACTGCCGCATGGCCGGGAGCATCAGCGGCAGCAGGCTGATCGGGCGAAACGCTCCGTCGAATTCGAACAGTAGGCGGTCGGACTCGACGGCCTTCGTGAGCTGGATGGGGTCGTAGCCCTGCCCGATGCGAGACCACAGGATGCTGTGCTCGGCCGGGGCGATGACCGCGGTCGGGTCGATCTTGATTGCCCCGAGCTCCTCCGCCACCTCTACCACATCACCCGGGCGAGCGGCGTCGAGCAGCTGTGCTCGAACCGCGATGCGGCGGGCGTGGTCGCGCGTGAGCTGGTGCGTCACGCGATGAGGCTAGCAGCCGGCCCGCGGCCGCCACGAGGGGTGCGCCCGACACCCGCTCTATCGACGGATGCCGCGGCGGGCTACCGTGGTCGCAGTCAGAGCCTCGCACCGCACCTCCCACATCGCACCGAAGCAACGGAGCCACCATGTCGGATCAGAACAGTGACGTCACCGCCCTTCTCACCACGTACAGCGCCGCGGCCTATGCCAAGGATGTCGACCTGTTCATGACGAGCTACGCCGACGATGTGCGGGTCTTCGACCTCTGGGGCAGCTGGCTGATCACGGGTGCGGCGACGTGGCGTGAGAGCATCGCGGGCTGGTTCGGCTCCCTGGGCGACGAGCGGGTCATCGTCGACTTCGAGGACATCGAGATCGCCGTCGGCGGGGATCTCGCGGCGTTGAACGGCCTGGTTCAGTACTCGGCCGAGTCGACATCCGGCGAGCGCCTTCGTCAGATGACTAATCGCATCACTTGGACCCTGGCTCGGCGCAATGGCGCCTGGCTGATCACGCACGAACACACCTCGGCTCCCGTCGATGAGGCGACGGGGAAGGTCATCCTTTCGCACTCCACTGCGCCGCGCTGACTGAGGGAAGCGAGTTGAGTCAGCCTGGTCGGGCGGAACGACGAGATTCTCCCGGCCGCCGAACACATCTGGCACGATAGCCGCATGACCTCCGCACCCGTGGGTCGCCCGTGGCAGCGTCCCGAACTTCGCGATGACGGCACCCGACATCGACCCGTCGGATGGGTCGAGCTGTTCTTCGATCTCGTCTTCGTGGTGATTATCGCCGTGCTCGCCCACGATCTCGAGCAGCACATCGAGAGTGTGGGGCTGCTCACGTTTCTGCTGCAGTTCGTCGCGGTGTTTTGGGTATGGAACGGCTTCACCTACTACACCGAGCGGTTCGAGTCTGCGGGGCTCGAGAATCGCCTGTTCGTATTTCTCGCGATCCTGGCCGTTGCCGGTCTCGCTGTGTGGGGCGAAGACGGGCTCGGGCACAACTATCTCGGATTCGCCATCGCCTACCTCGCCGCCCGGGCTCTCAACATCGCGCTGTGGCTGCGCGCGGCTATTCATGTTCCCCGCTTTCGACGGGCGGCCTGGTCATTCGCTGCGGGGTTCGCGGTCGCGGGCATCCTGATACTGATCAGTTTCGTGGTGGACGAGCAGTGGCGGCTGCTGCTGTGGGCCGCGGCCGTCGTGGCCGACATCGCCTCACCGGCGGTCACTCAGAGATTCCAGGCCGATCTGCCGCCAATTAGCCGTGACAAGTTCCCGGAGCGGTTCGGACTGTTCACCATGATCCTTCTCGGAGAGACGATCGCCGGAGTCATCCGCGGGGCCGCTGAGTCAAACGCCGAGTCGGGGCTATCCGCTACCACCCTGCTCGAGGCAGCGCTCGGCCTCGCGATCGGGTTCGGCCTGTGGTGGCTCTACTTCGATTTCATCGCCCGGCGACCCACTCGGCCGGTGTTCACGGTCGCGCTGCTCTGGGTCTACCTCCACATCGCTGCCATGGCGTCCATCGTGGTCGTCGGTGCCGGTATCGCGGCGGGGATCGCCGGAGACGAGACGCTGCCCCTGCCTGGCCCGGTATCGGCGTTTCTCTTCGGAGGGCTGGGGGCAGCCCTCATCGCTTTCGGTCTGCTGGAGCTGACGCTCGACCGAAACGACAACGAACCGACCCACCCTCGACTCAGCCCGGCGCTCAAGTTCGTGGTGGGTGCCGGCCTCGTCGCAGTGGCCGTCGCACAGCCCGCGATGTCGACGACTGCCGCCTTCGTCATAGCGATCGCAGCTCTTGCGGTGCAGGCCAGCTACGGAGCGATCGTCTACTACCGACAGCGCTGAAACCAATTGCTCCTGAGTGCGGGCGCCGGGCGTCAACCTCCCGCTGTCTCGACGACCGTGCGGCTGCGGGGCAGGACTTTCCCGATCTCGACACGGCACTGCTATGGGCCGCACGCTGCCCGGCGACCATCAGCCCTACTGGATCTGCCGAGCGAGGCTTGCCGAGGCTCGGAAAGATCTCGAGAATGCCCGCCTTGCGAGGGACCGGGCGATCGGTCTAACTACCAGCCGGGCGGTTCGCCGATACCTGATTGCCTTACGTGGTGCGCCCGGAGACGCCCTGGCCGTCCCGACCGTCTACGCCCAAGGCCATCGTCCCGCTTCACGGTTGACGTCTGGGGTGCCGAAACCGGCGTCGAGAACGCCCCCCGCCGAGGTTCTCCGGGCCGCTATTCCGGCTCGGAGGTCAGAGCTGCACTCGTTTGCTGGAGAAAGCGAAGGATCACCGCTCGCTCCTCGGCCGTGTATTGCGAAGCGACCTGGTCCATCGCATGAACTGCAGGGGATATAACGGCGATGACCGCACTGATAGCAGATTCAGTCGGGGTGAGTCGCACTCGGCGTCCGTCGCCGCTGTCTCTGTGCCGCTCCACATGGCCGAGTTGTTGCAGGCGATCCAAGAGCTCGGAAGTTGTCGCGGCCGCGAGCCCGAGTCGTGAAGCGAGTTCGGCGGGGCCGAGGGATCCGCGGGCATCAAGAATGTGCTCAATTGCGTAGTACTCGGATGGCTTGAGATTCATCCGGGATGCGAGTTCGCGGTCGTGGGCTCGAAATCTCTCGCTCAGTTCACGAAGCGCGAAACTCAGCTCGTCGGGTCGCAGGTCAGTCGCGTAGACGGCGTTTCGCTCCTCGTCCGGCGTGACCATTTTATGAGTGTACTTGACAGGTACTTCGGAACCCGACATATTTACTTCATTCGGTTTCCGAAACAGTCAGGAGTGTCACGTCGGGAAACCCGCACCATCTCAGAGTGGGACCCGGTCTCTGCCTGGTGTAGGCAATCCGAAACCGCTGTGGCAACCTCACTGCCACAACCCCGACCGAAGAGAAGGACGAAATGAATCAGACCCCATTGGCAACCAAGGCAATCTGGCTTCGTGGCGCTGCAGCAAGCGCCATCGCCGCAGCGATCAATGTCATCGTGGCGGCAGTCGCGGCAGTCGCCGTCAACGCGTCACCTACGTTCCTGGCCCTGACGCCCGGACCCGTAGCGTTCCTGACGATCATCCTGATGGCAGCAGGCACGCTGGTGTACGCGATCATCAATGGCACAACCACACGTCGTCCCGATCGCTGGTTCGCGTTTATCGCGACCGCGGTCGCCCTCGTCAGCCTGGCCGCCCCAATTCTCCTGGCCATCGACCCGAGCCAAGCACCGGAACGACTCGGAGTAGCCTCGCTGCCAGCCGCGCTGTCCTTGATCCCACTTCACCTAGTCCCCGCCGCAGCACTCATCCTTGCGCTCAGATGGAGGCCGAGCCGCCGACCGAACGAGAGCTGACCACGCGACTCGCTTCCGAACATGGTGCGCGGCCATCGGCCTGACCTCTGTGTTCTCCGGGTGTGCGTGAAATGTGGCACCAGCTTGGATGAGACGCACTCGCTTATGACAACTTCTGGCGTTGCCGCGACCGGCCCCAGGCGAACCAAGCCAGGGGGCCGATGAACGGAAAGATGATCACGAGCGTCACCCAGACACCTCGTTCGATCCGGGCGACCGTGGGCCGGCGCATAATGCTGGCAACCGCGAGAACCCACAATGCCAGCCAGCTCGCAGTGACCAGTGCGACGACGACCACGTGGGTGAGGTCAGTGCCGTTCATACGGACACCTCCAGAATGGATGCCTCGCGTGCAGCCCATTCCTCGAAGCTGGTTGGTGGGCGCCCGAGCACACGTTGAACCCCCTCGCTGAGGTAGGCATCTTCACCTCGACGGATGTCTCCCAGCATGGCCATCCGCCACTGGACGTAGCCCTCGGCTGTGTTCGCCTCCCTGAGCCGAGCCAGATGCCGCTCGGGATCTTCGTGTTCACACCGAAGAGGGCGGCCAGCGTGGCGGCTGAGTATCTCCAGAGGACGAAACCCGCTGCCGACGGGAGCAGGCCGAGGTAGGCCGCCCCGAGTCACGCTGCAGGGCCGGCGGAGATGCTCATTGGCGGTCTCACCGCCTATGAGAGAGCCGGAAGGCGTCACGGACGACGAACGCCAGCAACGCGTCAGAGGTCGGCAAGCGATCACGCGCGTTCGGAACTGGCATGCCTCATCACTGCGCGGCCGGCCGGTAGGCCGAATGACCAGACGTCACCAGGCCACTATCTCGTCACCGAAACCGCATCTCCCACCAAAAGGCGTGGTCACATGTTGGCACGACGGCGCAGGAGTCGTTTACTCTGATCCGAACATGATCTGACCAGTGCTTTTCTGTGCGCCCGGAGGGATTTGAACCCCCGACCTATTGATCCGTAGTCAATTGCTCTATCCGCTGAGCTACGGGCGCATTTTCGCTGGCTGCAAGAACCAACCTGACGACTATACCAGCGAAAACGGGTGCTTAAAAACCACCGTCAGATCGTCGCCACCGAACCCGAGTACTTCGCGCTTCTCCATCATTGCGTCGGTCATCGGCGTGTGGATGAACGCGGGAGAGACGCCGTTCACGAGCAGGCCCTCCTTCGCGTAACTGCGCGACGGTCAAACAATCGACCACACTGTTCGTGGCGAGCGCCCGCGAGAATCTGACGGAGGAGCAGCTCGAGACGCATCCGCTCTCCGGCTCGGTCTTCAGTTTCGACACCGACACTCGGGGGCGCGAGTCGCGCGTCTTCAGCGCGAGAGCTCCTCGATCGTGATCGCCGCGGTGATGAGGGCGAGATGACTGAGCCCCTGCGGTAGGTTGCCGAGGAAGCTGTGGTCGTCTGCGTCCATCATCTCCGAGTAGAGCCCCACGTCGTTGCCGAGAGCGACCAGCCCGTCCAAGAGCTCTGTCGCCTCCTCTTGCCGGCCGACGCAGGCGAGAGCCGAGGCCATCCAGAACGCGCACGCGACGAACGTGCCCTCCTCGCGCTCTGCTCCGGTGTAGCGGTAGAGCAACGGGCCGCGGCCGAGCTCCTCGCGCAGCGCGTCGATGGTGGTCGACATCCGTTTTCCGCGATCGAAGCCACTCGGCGCGTGCAGCAGCACCGAGGCGTCGAGCTCTTCCGCGCCCGGCCAGGCCACCCAGGCCTGCCGCTTCTCCGACCAGCAGTGCTTCTCGATCCAGTCGCGGATGGCGTCGCGCTCCGACTTCCAGCGCTCGGAGTTTCCCGGAATCTGGCCGAGCTCGCACAGGGCGACCGCGCTGTCGAGCGCCATCCAACAGCCCATCTTCGACGAGGTGTAGTGCCGCAGTTCCTCGAGCTCCCACATGCCGGAGTCCCGTTGCCGCCAGGCGTCGCTGGCCCGATCGGCGACGGATGCGAGCAGCCGACCGGTCTCCGCATCGAGCAGGTTGCCCGCCTCGACGTAGCGCCGCATGGTGACGAACAGGTCTCCATAGATACCGAGCTGCAGCTGGGACTTGGCCGGATTGCCGATCGCGACGGGGCCGACGCCGCGCCAGCCCGGGGCGTCGAGCAACTCCACCTCGGGCGGCGTATCGCCGTCGAGCGTGTAGAAGATGTGAAGCTCCGGGCCATGCTCCTTGATCGTGGTGAGCAGCCACGAGACCGCCGCGTGCGTCTCCTCGCGCAGCCCGAAGCGAATGAGCGCATTGACCGTGTAGGCAAGATCGCGCACCCAGGCGTAGCGGTAGTCCCAGTTCTTGCCGCCGCTCATCGACTCGGGGAGGGATGTCGTGGCCGCTGCCGCGATGGAACCGGTCGGACTGTAGATGAGCAGCTTCAATGCCAGGGCGCTGCGCTGCACCGCGTCGGCCCAGGGGCCGTCATAGCTGAACTCGCTCGACCAGAGCTGCCAGTTCTGAATGGTGCGATCGATCGTGCGGTCTGTGCTCGCGGCGTCGGGCAGATGCAGCGGCTCGTCTGCCGTGCCCGCGACGATGAGCAGATGGCGCGATTCGGCGGACGTCGTGAACGACCCCTGCAGCCCGCGTGGCCCTCCCCCACGCGGCCCGTGGTCGGATCCCTTCACCGCGATGGTGACGCCATCGATGCGGATGACCTTGCCGTGCGTGGTCTGCTCCACCCAGGGACTCGACCGCGCGAACCGGGTGCCGGGGGCCACCCGCCAGCGGAAGTGCACCGAGCCTTCGAGACCATCGACGCGCCGGGCCAACTCCAGCCACGGCAGGCGTCCGGCGACGCCGGTGACGAGGGCGTCGGTAATCCTCGCCCTGCCGGTCGCGGTGGTGAACGTGGTCTCGAGCACGTTGCTGCCGGGCAGGTAGCGCCGGGTCACGGTGAACGGATCACTCGGGGCGAGCTCGATGGCGCCGCCGTCTTCCCCATCGAGCAGGCGCGCGAACACCGGGATCGAGCCGAGCGACGGCACCGGCATCCAGTCGATCGCCCCGTCCAGAGCGATCAGGGCGACCGTGCGCCCGTCACCGATCGCGCCGTAGGAACGAAGGTCGACGTAGCCGTCGATCCGCTCGGTCGACAGCGCCTCAGGCAACGATTCCTCCATGAAGAAAGCGCGCATACCCGCCGGGCGTGCGACCGATGGAACGCCCGGAGGTGAGCACCTCGCACCCGTCGGTGGGCAGCGCCCGGCCGGTGATGCGTCCCACCAAGTCGTTGTCCTCGTGCTCAGAGAGGGAAGCAAATCCGCCGGCACGCAGATACGCGCTCGCCCGCACGCCCAGGTTCGCGCCGTGCACATGTCCGTTCGGGCTGCCGCGTCGATGGGTGCGCCGCCAGTGAGCGATCTGATCGGTGGACAGGTCGGCGAAGTCGGGCCGCACGGTGCCGATCATCAGGTCGAAGCCCTCCTCGGCGATCGCAAGCTGTTCCACGATCCAGTTGCGCGGCACCACACTGTCGGCGTCGGTGTTGGCGATCCAGCACTGCTCGGGCGCGGCGTCCAGCAGCTCGAGTGCGCGGGTGACGCCGGCCGCGCGGGCAGCACCCACGTTGGCCGCGTCCAGCTCGATCACCGTAACGCCCTGCATGCTCCGCGCGAGAACTGCGGTGGCATCGCCACAGCTGTCGGCCACCAATACGATCGGGATGTCGCGCGCCGTGGCATCCCTCGCGGCCAGCACCGAGCGCAAACAGCGCTCGACGAACTCGCCCTCGTCGCGGGCAGGGATCACCACCGCAAGCCGGGTCACGCCAGCCCCGTTCGCTCGGCGACGGAACGGCCGTCACGACTCACCACATCGAGCACGAAGTCGGCTTCGACGTGGTGCACCAGGTTCGCCAGCCCGCGCGCGGCAACCGCGGCATGCACGGCGTCGCCGGTCATCGGATAGTCGGCCACCGGATGCCGCCAGTGGCAGAGCAGTACGGTTCCGTCGAGCGCCAGCGCGGCCTCGATCCGGTCGAGCAGACGCTCGAGCCCGTCTGGCTCGAGGTAGTAGCCGACCTCGCTGAGCACGATCAGGTCGAACGGTCCGTCGGGCAGAGCTGCGCCCGCATCCGCCCGCTCGATCGTCACATGGGGCTGGTCGGCGAGACGCTCGCGAGCCCGATCGACCGCCGTCTGCGAGATGTCGATCGACAGCAGGCTCTCGCAGCGCGGCGCGAGCTCGGCGGTCAGCACCCCGATCGACCCGCCGATCTCCAGCGCGCGTCCATAGCTCTGGTTTGGCAGCGCCGCGAGGGTGATCGCCCGCTTGCGCTGCTCGTACCAGCGGTCGGTGAACCCCCACGGATCGTCGTGCCGTGCGTACAGCTCATCGAAGTAGTCCACGGCGAGGGCGTCGGATGTCACGAAGATCTCCAGGGGTCGGCGAAAGTGGTCGAGGAAGTCGGCGCGCAGCATCGGCGCGGGTCCGGTCAGCTGGGACACGAACGCGGCGATGGCCCGCGGCTTGCGCCCGTCACGCGGAAGGGTGAGGGAGGCGAACCGCTCCCAGGGCACGGCGGGATCGGCGGGGGTCGCCCAGTGCCACATCCAGATCGGGTATTCGATCAGCCGGAAGCCGACCGCGACCTCGGCGACGACCTCGCCGACGATCCGGTGATCGCGGTGTCCGTCGTTGCGCCACGGCGCGGCGATGAGGCTATGCTGTCGCGGCACCGAGGCAAGGATGCGGCGCACAGCGACGAGGAGTTCCGCGCGATACTCCCGAGTCTGTCCGTCGGCGAAACCGAGCTCGCGGATGCGGGCCTGCGGGGCGAGCGAGGTGACAGCGGCGCGCAGCTCTCGGGAACGCTCGGTCGCGTCTCCTGCGGCCCCGCCATCCGTCACCACGATGACATCGACGGGAATTCGGCGGCGATGCGCCTCGGCCATGAGGCCGCCGGCGCCCAGCGTCTCATCGTCGGGGTGGGCGGCGAAAACCACCAGTCGTTCGATGCCCTCGAGCGACAGGCGAGGCAGGTGGGCGAGCCGACCGTCGGCGTCCCAAACCTCTACAGGGGTGCCGACGGATGCCGCGTCGAAGGTCACCACGGCGGCGCATCCGATCGCAGCAGGGTTTCGCCGAGCGCAGCCTGGTCTTTCTCGGCGTGATGTTGGCGCACGTAGAGCTCGAGGTCGGCGACCCGTTTGGAGTGCGCCTTATCGAGGGCGAGCGGCGCGGGGCCGAGCGCGTGGCCGACCCGCGTCAGCGTCTCTTCGACCGCGCGCGCCACGGTCGCGCGGACTCGCTTGGTCAGCAGACGACCACGAGCACCGGATGCCTCGCCCGAATCCACGAGCGCTGCACCCTCGGCGAGCGCGCGTCGACCGGACTCGAGCAGCTCGTCGATCGCACCCAGATGCATGAGCAAAAACGGCTTTCCTGACGACGCTGCGGAAAACACGCTTCGAGCGAGGCCGACCGCGCCGCCATACCAGCAGGCGGCGACCGCCATGCCGCCCCAGGAGAAGCCCGGCCGCTCGAGGTACCAGCCGGGCTCGCCGATCGGGGTGGCCGAGACGTCGGTGAAGTGCACCGGCCCGCTGGGGATCTCGGCGAGTCCACGTGCGTGCCAGGAACCCTCCTCGACCTGTACGCCGGGCCCGCGGAGCGCCACGGCGAAGAGCCCGCGCCGGTCGTCATCTCTGGTGGCGGAGACCAGCGCCAGGTCGAGGGATCCCGCTAGCGAACACCACTGCTTGGTGCCGGTGACGATCCACGAATCCCCTTGCTTGTGCGCGCGTAGGGGCTCGCCGCCCTCGGCGGCGTAGACGCCCCAGGTTTCCTCGCCGGCCGGTACCCCGTGCTCGGCCTGTGCCAAAATCGCGATCGCGTCGAGGTGCGGCTCCATCGCCCGCGCGGCCCCGAGGTCGATGGCCGCGGCCGTCGCGAGCGCCTCCCAGAGCTGACGTGTCTCGCCCGAACCGGGCACGGCGTCGACGGTGCGCGCCCAGGCCAGGGCGGAGGCTGGGTCGGTGACCGGGTGGTCCAGCAATGACGTAACGAGCGGATCTGGATGCCCGGGCCTCCCGCCGAGCAGGCTCACGGGCATCCGCGTCCAATCCACTGCCGTCATGAGTCGCACGGTACGCGAAGCCCCAGATTTCCCCAGGGGCTTGACGCTGGGCCCAAAACCGACGAGAACTCGCCCGTCACCTAGGGTGCAGTATGAGTGAAACCGATTCCGTGCCAGAGTTGCTGTCCCTCGGAGTGATGGCGACCTCCCGCAAGCCCGACGAACGACGCCTCCCGATCCACCCCGCTCACCTCGACCGGATCGATGGGGATCTGCGAGCGAGGATGATCCTCGAACGTGGCTACGGCCTGCGATTCGGCATCCACGACGCGGAGCTCGAACCGCTGGTCGGGGCGATGGCCGACCGGGACGAGATCATTGCGCTGACGGACATCGTGTTACTGCCGAAGCCGCAGGCCTCCGACCTTGAGGATCTGCGCGAGGGTCAGGTGCTGTGGGGCTGGCCGCACTGCGTGCAGGATCGACGGATCACCCAGCTCGCCATCGACAAACGTCTCACCCTGATCGCCTGGGAGGCCATGAATCATTGGCAGACTGACGGCGGATTCGGCCTTCACGTCTTCCACAAGAACAATGAATTGGCCGGATACTGTTCGGTGCTTCACGCTCTGCAACTCTGCGGCTCGACCGGCGACTACGGCCGCAGGCTCAGCGCTGTAGTAATCGGATTCGGTGCGACCGCGCGCGGTGCCGTCACGGCCCTGAACGCGCACGGAATCCATGATGTGCGGGCGCTGACCAACCGCGGGATCGCGGCCGTCGGCTCCCCCATTCCCTCGGTGGACATCATCCAGTTCGAGCACAGCGACGAGGCCCCGTTCGAGAGCACTGTCAACACCGAGGACGGGCCGGTGAGGCTTGCGCCGTACCTCGCCGAGAACGACATCGTCGTGAACTGCACACTGCAGGACCCGAATGCCCCGCTCACCTATCTGCGTACCGAAGATCTTGACGAGTTCCGCCCCGGCAGTCTCATTGTCGACGTGTCGATCGATGAGGGGATGGGATTCAGTTGGGCCCGCCCGACCTCGTTCGCCGACCCGATGTTCACGGTCGGCGATTCGACCAACTACTACGCGGTCGACCACAGCCCGTCGTTGCTCTGGAACTCCACCACGTGGGAGATCAGCGAGGCGCTGATGCCCTTCCTGCGCACGGTGATGGAGGGGCCAGCATCGTGGGCGCAGTCCGAGACCATCGATCGGGCGATCGAGATCCAGGATGGCCGCATCCGCAACGACGCGATCCTCACCTTCCAGGGGCGATCTGGCGACTATCCGTACCTCAGCGCCTGAACGCGAAAATGCCCCGGAATCTCTATAATTCCGGGGCATTTTAGAAGTGCGGAGCCGGTGGGATTTGAACCCACGGAGGAGTATAAACCCCTCTCAACCTTAGCAGGGCCTACGACGTATGCAGATGATGCAGAAAACTTGGGCTCCTGCACACGGAACACGCTGGATTCAGAGATGTCTTCAGACGCTGGGACCCCCACAGGACCCTCGGGGCGGGCGGATCAGTAAGAGCGAGTGGCGACCTCGAGCCGACTTTGGAGGTCCGCGAAGGACTCCCCGACATGGAGAGTCACGAGCACCCGGAGATGCCAACCCGCATTCACTCCGTTGACACGGTCAACAACAACTCGGACGCTTGTTCCATCGTGAAGGCATGGAGCCGTGAGCTTCGCGAGCCAGTCAGGCAGGTACCCAACAGGCTCGTCGTGCTCCGTAAAGAACAGTTGAGCATCAGCATTGTAGTCGTTCCCAACCTCGGCGATGACTCGGAGTGATTGGCCGGGCGCAAGCCCACCCAAGAGAGCTTCGAGTTCGACGTCTGAGTATTGACGCGTCCAGCCATCAGTCGTCTCGACGGTCTTCTTGGCGAGATACCGGACCCCTGCGACCAACGCGGTGCAAGTCCAGCCCTCCGCACTCTCGCGAGGGAAAGGCGTGACCTGGAGCGTGTCCCCCTCCGAAGATCCCCCTGAACGAACGAGCTGCTCCCATGGAGTCGCCGCGGGATCGAGGCTCAACTCGTCGAGTACACGGACGAAATCTGGACGAGTTGGGTCCAGCACTCGCTCGCGGAACAACGGGAACAGTTCATCGCTCTTGTAGGTCTCCGCGAGGTCACGGAAGCCAAGCAATGGCCTGAACTCTGCGACGTGAGCGACGTTGGGAAGGTAGTTGAACGCGTAGGTCTCGCCATCGAATGTAAGGATCCCGACGGGAACCATCGCTCGTGTGCTGGGCTGCTGCCAGATGACGAGCAACTCGGTCTCGGTCACGACGTCAGCAACCGGCGCTTCAAGCACGGATGGCATCTTGGATCCTCCTTCCATTGATCTCTAACACTGCACCTGCGAAGCTACGCGTGACCTCCGACACTCCGCCATGGCGGCCAAGCAACGCCTCGAAATCAGCTTGCGCTACTGACTCCAACAGTCCTGCGAGTCGCGCTCTTCCCGCATTCGTGCAGTCCTGCTCGGCTCGTGCTGCAAGATCAACCAGCGGGGTCTTCAAGTCCCCATCGAATCGGCGCGCCAGGCCCTTCGACGCGAACGACTCAAGCGCGACAGGATCGCGGAGCCTGGCGGACCTCGCGACGTCCGTCAACTGAAAACCTAAACTCGCTTCCATATCATACGCGGGGGCCAGAGCGTCGGCAGGGCCTTGGCTGGATCGGGCCCGGAGTACGGACCAGTTCTGCTCGTGGCGGTCGCCGTTCCCGATCAATGCGTCAAGCATCAGATACCCAACGAACACGTCAAACGCTGTACACGCAGCCCACGAAGTTGCCTGCGGTGGCGCCACGTACCCATCCAGGGTGCGACGGATGTTATCGAGCGAGTGACCTATAGACGCGGATCGATCCCGCAGGGAGTCGCGGAGGTCGACGTCGATCCGATCCAGCATCGCGAGGCGACCCGTGTCCATGTCGTACTCAGCTGGCCGCACGTTTCGCGTGATGACGCCTTCGATCCCGTCGCGCACGGCAAGCCGGGCCTCAGCGGCCGGAACACTCAGGTCTTCCGCAATGGCCGCCGCAACAGCTTCAGCCCAGTCGCCCACTTGCCGATTGCCGTTGCTCTGTACGGTGGCCGGTTTGAACAGCCAATGTGTCTCAGGACCCGTTGATGAACCACCTGGTGCAGAGAGCCACACCTTCTCCGATGCGCCACGAGTTTCGACACGCAGGAACTCCCATGTCGTGACGTCTTCGCGGTCTGAACCCACAATCCGGAGTCTACGGACAGCCCGATCGCTCACGAACTCGACACTCTCGGCCAGCGGCAGTCGAACGGCAACCGTACGTCTCCCCCGACGCCGCATCGAGCGCGAAGGTTCTTCGGGGGCCGTCGCCTAGCCTTGCGTCATGACTCGCCTGGGTTCGGATCGTGTCAGCCGAGCGATCCCAGGTCGTCTGGATTGCTGGTTTCCTGATTGGGACAGCGACGCACGTTCTCGATCTGATCGGAGGGGCCTCGACACCTACGGGTAGTTCCCTGCCGGCCTGCGCGTGTTCTGGGTCTCGCTGACCATCCTCCATCCGCTGACGGTGCTGCTCTTGCTGTTCCGAAAGCGAGCGGGCGTCGTTGTGGCTCTGGTCGTGATCCTCGCCGACATCGCGGTGCACTGGACCGTCTTCCTCACGATCGGAGGCAATCCCTTGTTCGGGGTCGTCAATCAGACCATGTTCGCGGTTTTCCTCCTCATCACCACTCCCACCCTGTGGCGATCGTTCCGCATCGATCTCGCGTAGCGCCAGCCGTCGCTACAGGCTCAGGCCTCGGCCCCGCGGTGTGTGCCCGTGGCTGGGCGTGCGGCGCGTGAAGTCATCGCGTTGCGCGGCATGTGCCTTCCGTTCAGCAAGAGCGCGCTCGGCGGCCTCACGCTGGGCTTGCTCTCGCTCGGCACGATCGCGGATGAGTTCCGCAGCCTCGACAACAGGCAGAGCCTCGATCGCGACGAGGTCACGGCGGGCGGCGTCTGCGCGTTCCTGCCACCGGGCGGTCTGCGCTCGGGCATCGTTCTGCTTGCGGTCGCCGAATACCTGTCGGCGGAGGTTCGCGCGCTCCTGTATCTGTCGCGCGATGAGCTGCTGCTGTTTCTGTCGAGCCTCATGTGCCCGCTCCTGAGCCGCGATGACACGCGGGTCAGCGTCGGCCTCGCGCTGTGCCACTGATGCGGCCCATGGCTCGACCCCTGCCGCCGTCTCGGGTAGGGTGCTCCAGCGCGCCCGTCCAGCCCTCTCGATAGTGCGGTGTTCGTCTACGGCGGCGGTCACGGCACGGACGGCACGACGCTTGCCGAGCCCACTTGCGGTGCGCTGAGCGGCGGATGCCTCCCACATCCGCTCTCGTGCGGAGAGGCGGGCGGTGGCGTCGGCGGTGGCCTGCTCGATCAGTGGGTCGGCGACCTCTGCTCGTGCCTGTGTGACGGTGGTCTCTGCCGCGGTGACCGTCGCCTGCCGCTGCTCGACCTCCGCCCGCTGCTCCTTCGACTGACGGCTCAGCGTCGCTGCTACCTGCTTCCACCGGGCAGTTATGCGCTCAGCGCGGTCGATCTGCTCCGCGAGTCCGACGCGTTCGGCGTTCACGAGGCGCACCGGCCCGTCGGTCGTAAGCCCGGCGACGGCCTGCCGCGCCGCCTGGGTCGCGGTGACCAGCCCCCGGTCGGCACGTTCGCGCTCGAGCGCGAGGACGAACTGCTCGCGCGCGTCGTCCACATCCGCGGCGACGACGTGGAGCCGGTTGGTGTCCTGGCCGCGGGTCATGCCGACGTAGACGCCGGAGGCGTCCAGCGAGTCCGACAGGACCGTATGCGACGCGGGAACAGTGGCACCCTGCACGCCGTAGGCGGTGGTCGCGTAGGCGAGGTGGGTGTGCTCGGCGACGTACTCGGCCGGCAGGCGCACGGTGCGCGGCTGTTTCCGCTCGCTGCCCTTCTCCTTCGCCCACACCCTCCCGTCCGTCCCGACTGCCTGCACAATCCAGGTCTGCCGGTTCGCCACCTGCACGTCGGCGTCGTTCTGTCGAGTCTGGATCACGTCGCCCCGGCCGATGCTCAGCCCATCGCTCCCCGAAGTTGTGCGAGCGTCGTCGACCAAGCCGGCCCGCACCCGTTCGGCGCGGATGCGCTCGTTCAGCTCACGCGCCTCGTCGTTGGTCGCGGTCGTGATCGCGTCCCCGCCGCGTGCATCGTGGGCGATCATCTCCTGCACGGCCTCGGTACTCTCGTGCAACCGAACGAGGCCGAGGGCGTGCAGCCGGTCGAACAGCAACGCCGGATGCTCGCCCCGGCGCATCTGCACCGTAAGGTCCGCGTACTCCGGGTCCGCGAAGCGATGCACGGTCGTCATGTCGAACACGCGCGACGAGAGCTGCGCGGCGATGTCGAGTACGCCGCCGCGCCCGACCGCGGGGAGCTGCGCCCGGTCCCCGACGAGGGCGAGAGTTGTGCCGCGCTCATCCGCAACTGTCAGCAGCGCCAGGGCGGTGTCCTGGTCGAGCATGCCCGCCTCGTCCACCACGATCCGCTCCCCGCGGGTCAGCCACGCCTTCGCGGAAGGGCCAGTGTAGGTCGCGCCCGTGCCGGGGTCGGTGTCGCCGGGGTTGAGGCGGGTCCAAACGCCCTCCGGGTTCCACCGAAAGCCGTGCTCGTGGACGAGCTTCGCCACACTGTCGGTCGGCACGCCGAGTTCCTGCGTGGCGACGTCCGCGGCCTTCTTCGTCGGCGTCACGATCCGGGTTGCGCGGCCCTGCGCGGCGGCGGATTCGATCGCGGCCCCGAGCATGGTGGTCTTGCCCGCGCCGGCCGCGCCTTCGACCACCACGAGCGGGTCGGTCCCGGCGACCGCGGCGGCCGCCTGCGCCTGCTCGGGGTCCAGCCCGTCCCGCTGGGCGAGGCGGGTCACGTTGGGCACCCAGCGCGCGCCGGCGGTTGCACGCGCGATCAGCCGGTCGCGCAGGTTCGTCTCGGCGGCGACGACGTGCAGCGAGGTCAGGTGCGCCACATGGTCGGGTTGCACCGTGTCGGGCGGCAGCACCGACAAGCAATCCTCGACCGCAAGCCTCGTGGTGATCGCAACGAGGTCGCGCAGCGCCTCCGGGGTAGCGCGCACACCCGCCTCGGTGATGATGCGCGTGACGTTCTCCTGCACCGTGTGGCGGGTCCAGGTCGATGCCCCGGCCGCGCAACGGTCGAGTGCCCGCGATGCGACCTGTTGCACGCGCAGCTCGTCCAAGGTGCGCGCCGGCTGCACGGTGGCACGCGGGAGGTCCGGGGTGTAGCCGGCTTCCTGCAGTTCGCGCAACCACCCGGCCTCGTCGCCGAGGGTGGCCGGCTTCTTGGCGGGCCGTTCGTGATCCCAGGCCATCGCCTCCAGCCGTCTCCGGACGACCGGGCCGGGCTCCTGCCCGGGATGCTTGGCCTGCCAGTCGGCCTCGAACCTGGCGAGGTTGCGCTGCACCTGCGCCGACCGCTTGGACATTACCGCGTTGTAGGGTTCCAGTTCGGCGACCTCGCCGGTGACGGGATCGAGGGTGAGCCCGTGGGCGTCGAGCACCTGGGCGAGTTGGGGGTGCGCGGCGATGACGGCGGTGCCGAGCGCGCGAATCGCGCCCTGCTGCCGGAACAGCGCCCCGGTGTCCAGCCCCCGCCAGGCACCAGCTGCCCATACACGGGTGCCGATCTGGAAGTGGATGTGCCGGTGCGGGTCGCCGGCCCGAGAGGTGTGGTGGACGACAGAGACGGTTTCGAGCTGCTGTACCGGCACGACCTCCTGCTTCCCGCGCGGGCCGACGCGGGTGACGCTGTGCTGTCCGAGCCAGCGCCGGATCTCGGCCACCGCGTCCTTCTGCGCCGTGTCCAGCGCCGCCGACACTTCGGGGTGCAGGGCGGCGGCGATCGACAGGGACTTGGGCGTGTTCACGACCATCTCCATGAATCGCGGGCTGCCCTGCTTGCCCTCGCCCGCCAGTCGGGGCTTACCCATCGACTCGCCGGTGAGCGGATTCGTCCAGTCCACCCAGGCGGCATACTCGTCCGGCGTCAGCCCGACCTCGCAGATCACCTCCCCAGCGCCGTTCACGGCCGAGAACTCCGCCAGCGCGGTCCCGGCCTCCAGGTAATAGTCATCGGCGCGGGAGCGGTCGGACTCCAGGTAACGGCGGGCATCCGCGCCCGAGCCCCGGAAAAGGATCACGCCACCATGCACTCGGCACCTCGTGTTCTTGCTAATGTATTGGCAACTACCTACGGTAGCATACGTACATTCAATTAGGGGGGGATCAGCAGGTTAACCGAGTAGGCACATCGTTACGCAGTCGGAACGATGTGAGAACAAGGCGGCCGAACTGCATCAATGGAGGAACGTTGACAGTGCCAGCGTCGTCGTTCTGTCTACGCGATCCAGCGTCGACACATGCAACCCGGCCTCCAGCGGTGTCCGAGCCCGTCACTACAATTGGAGAGCCATGTAGACAAGAGGGGGTTCGATCGATGACGACCAACCAATCCTCCGCGCGCCTCGTCAAGTCGAAGCAGCGCGTCGCAGACCATGGCGAGGTATTTACGCCCAACTGGATGGTCGACAACATGCTCGATCTCGTCAAAGCTGAGTCCGAGCGCATCGATTCGCGCGTGCTGGAGCCCGCATGTGGTTCAGGCAACTTCCTCGTACCAGTTCTCCGGCGCAAGCTTGCCACCGTCGAAGCGCGATATGGGAAATCGGATTTCGAGCGGCGACACCAGGCGCTCCTCGCGTTGATGTGCATCTATGGGATCGAGCTGCTCGCGGACAACACCGTCGAGTGTCGCGAGAGCCTCATCGAGGTATTCACTGGCTACCTCAATGCGAAGCCGAGTGATGACTGGCACCGGGCGGCGGAGCGCGTCCTCGCAGCGAACATCATTCAGGGCGACGCCCTCAGCATGACAACCGCCGAAGGCGAACCCATCGTGTTCCCTGAATGGGGCTACCTCGGCAGGGGCAGATTCCAGCGCCGCGACTTCCGATACGACAATCTCACTCAGCGCGCTTCGTTCCAAGGCACGCTCTGGGATCACCTGGAGGAGAGCGAGATCTTCACGCCGACGAAGGAGTTTCCGGCTATGACTGTCGAGGAGATCGCATCATGAACCAGGCGACCGTCACACTCCGAAGTCGAAATCCGGACGTGCTCACCTGCATCGCGAATCTGTCGAACGACGAAGTATTCACGCCGCCAGAGTTCGCAAACCAGATGCTCGACATGCTGGAAATCGCGTGGGCCGAGTCACACGACGGCGCGAGCATCTGGGCCGATCCAACTCTGACATTCCTCGACCCGTTCACGAAGTCGGGGGTGTTCCTCCGAGAGATCACCTCGCGGTTGGCCGATGGACTTGCAACCACGATCCCGGACCTGCAGGAGCGCGTCGACCACATTCTGACGAAGCAGGTCTTCGGCATCGGGATCACGCAACTCACCTCGATGCTTGCCCGGCGCAGTCTCTACTGCTCGAAGCGGGCGAACGGCCAGCACTCAATCGCAAAGTCATTCACTTCCGAGGACGGCAACGTCTGGTTCGCGCGCACCGAGCACACGTGGAGCGGACGGAAACGCGAGCGGCAGGTTGACCCAACCAAGGGCGGCGAGATCATCGTCGAGATCGTCGGTACGGGGCGTTGCAAATTTTGCGGGGCGAACGAGGCCGAGTACTCACGAGGTGACGAACTCGAGTCCCACGCCTACGCTTTCATCCACACCACAGACATCAAGGCGCGAATCGCGCAACTGTTTGGAGCCGACATGCACTTCGACGTCATCATTGGGAACCCCCCGTACCAACTGGACGACGGTGGGCACAATAACTCAGCCACACCGATCTACCAGTTCTTCGTCGAGAACGCGATAGCGCTTGACCCGAAGTACCTTGTGATGGTCACACCCTCGCGCTGGTTTTCGGGGGGCCGAGGACTCGACAAATTTCGCGAGAGAATGCTGACATCGCATCAGCTGAAGTGCCTCGTCGATTTTCCGAAGCTCTACGACGGATTCCCTGGGGTGAAGATCCGCGGCGGCATCTCGTACTTCCTGTGGGAACGGGACTATGACGGCCCATGTACGATCCAAACAATGTGGGATGGCAAGCCACTCGGCGCCGCTACCGCTCGTCGTCTTGACACCTACGATGTGCTGGTTCGCCGGAACGAGGCAGTGTCAATCCTCGACAAAGTAACAGCAAAGCAGGAGTCAACCCTCGATCAGCGGGTCTCCCCTGGCAAACCGTTCGGCCTGAGAACGTTCTTCCACGGCAAGTCTTCGCCCGCAGGTATCAAGGACGCTGTCCAGCTTTATGGGTCCCAGAAGATCAGCTACGTCGATCGAAGCGAGATCCCGCAGAACCCCGAGTGGGTCGACGAGTGGAAGGTCTTGATGACAGCGGTGCAGGGCACGAGCGCCGCCGTCGAGACGAAGTTCCTCAGCAAACCGATCATTGCCGGACCAGGAACAGCTTCCACCGAAACCTACCTCGTAGCCGGCCGGTTCAAGTCTGAGGACGAGGCTACGAGATACTCGAAGTACATTCGGACACGATTCCTGAGATTCCTTGTCTCCCTCAGGAAGTCAACGCAGCACGCGAACCGAGATGTTTACTCGTTCGTGCCTGACCTTCCCCTCACTGAAGACTGGACGGATGCGAAACTCTACATGCGCTACGGCCTAACAGCAGACGAGATCGCATTCATCGAGTCTCAGGTCGCCGCGCACGATGACTCCGGCGTGAACGAAGCGCTCGATGAGTAAGTCTCTCAATGAGTTGATGCCGGAGCGCCCCGAGGGGCAGCTCCGTATTTATGCGTACGCAATCCACGATGATCAGCACGAAGGCTGGTTGAAGGTCGGGCAGACGACGCAAGGGGTGAAGACACGGGTAGCACAGCAGGTGAAGACCGCAGCGGTCACTAACTACACGATCGAGGTCGATGAGTCGGCTCTGCGTGAGGATGGCGTATTCCTTCGCGACTTCGACGTGCGGGCACGGCTGAAGGCAAAGGGTTTCGCGAATCCGACGCTGGAGTGGATGGAATGCTCCGTAGCCGATGTACGGACGGCAATCACCGAGTTGCGCACCGGGCAGGCTGTCGCTGGCACGCACCACGAGACGTTTCCGATGCGTCCGGAGCAAATGCGCGCGGTGGAGAAGACCCACGACTACTTTCACTCGATCTGGAAGGAGGACATGCACGGGGTGCCGCGCTTCCTCTGGAACGCGAAGATGCGCTTCGGTAAAACCTTCACCAGCTACCAGCTCGCGAAGTCGCTCGGTGCGACACGGGTACTCGTCGTAACCTTCAAGCCAGCGGTCGAAGACGCCTGGGCGACTGATCTGCTCTCGCACAAGGATTTCGATGGTTGGCAATACGTCTCCAAGTCCTCCGGCATCGATCCGAAAACCGTAGACAATAAGAAGCCGCTCGTTTACTTCGGTTCGTTTCAGGACCTGCTCGGTCGCGACAAGGCGACCGGGCTCATGAAGGCAAAGAACGAGTGGATTCACGCAATCAGCTGGGACCTCGTCATCTTCGACGAGTACCACTTCGGCGCGTGGCGCGATAGCGCCAAGGAGCTCTTCGAGGGCGAGGACGAGAAGGAAGCGAAGAAAGAACTCGCCGGAGAGTATGGCGAGGCGCTGGAGACGTTCGACGAGGAGCTCGACGAACTGGGCAGCGATGAGAATGATTTTCTGCCGATCACGACCCGCGCCTACCTCTACCTCTCCGGCACGCCGTTCAAGGCGCTAGCGACCGGGGAGTTTATCGAGGAGCAGATCTTCAACTGGACCTATACCGACGAGCAGCGGGCCAAGGCCAAATATGTGAGGCAGCACCCAGACAAGCTCAACCCGTATGGGGCGCTCCCCGAAATGCGGCTGTTCACCTATCAAATGCCGGACGAACTTGTGAAAGTCGCAAGCGCAGGTGAGTTCGATGAATTCGACCTCAATACTTTCTTCGCCGCGATCGGCGTCGGCTCGAACGCCTCCTTCAAGCACAAAGATGACGTACAGAAGTGGCTCGACATCATCCGCGGCCAGCATCTCCCCACACAGATCGATGCCCTAAAGGGCGGCACGCGGCCGCCATTCCCGTACTCCGATGCGCGGCTGCTCCCATACCTCCAGCACTCGTTTTGGTTCTTGCCGAACGTCGCCGCCTGCCACGCAATGGTGAATATCCTCGGGGAGAAGCAGAACGTGCCCTACTGGGGCCAGTACAGGGTGCTCAACGTCGCTGGCCCCGGCGCTGGTATTGGACTTGAGGCGCTCCCGCCCGTGCGACAAGCGATCGGCAATGGGGTAGACACGAAAACGATCACGCTATCCTGCGGAAAGTTGACGACCGGGGTAACCGTGGCGCAGTGGTCGTCAATCCTGATGCTCCGCAATCTCAAGTCGCCGGAAACCTACTTCCAGGCTGCATTCCGCGTGCAGTCGCCATGGTCTATCAAGAACCCGAACGGCGATGATCCGAATGCCGAGGAGGTGCTGAAGCCAGTCTGCTTCGTCTTCGACTTTGCCCCAACCAGGGCGTTGCGACAGGTGGTCGATTATGGTGTCGGACTATCTCCCGAGGAGCCGAACCCTGAGAAGGCCGTTGAGGACCTCGTCAACTTTCTGCCGATCCTTGCCTACAACGGTGCCGACATGCGGTCGATCGATGCGGGTGGCGTCCTCGACTACGCCATGACAGGCACTACGGGAACCCTCCTCGCACGCAAATGGGAGTCGGCGATCCTAGTCAACGTCGACAACGTCACGCTGAAGAAAATCATGGCGTCGGACGCAGCGATGGCCGCGGTCATGAACATCGAGGGTTTCCGCGCACTCGGCAATGACGTCTTCGAGACAGTCATCAACAAGTCCGAGGCGGTGAAGAAAATCAAGAAGACCAAGGGCGACGAACTCACTCCGAAAGAAAAGAAGCAGCTCTCCGAGGAAGAGAAGGAGTACAAGTCCAAACGGAAACAGATCCAGCAGAACCTAATCAAGTTCGCGACCCGCATCCCCGCATTCATGTACCTGACTGACTATCGCGAAAACACCCTCAAGGATGTCATCACCAAGTTAGAGCCCGGACTGTTCAAGACCGTCACGGGACTTACCGTCGAAGACTTCGACATGCTCGTCTCCCTCGGTGTCTTCAACTCCTCACAAATGAACCAGGCCGTATTCGCCTTCCGACGGTATGAGGATGCCTCCCTGTCGTACACCGGCATCGAGTCGCACGAGGGGCTGCGGCGGGTCGGGTTGTTTGACACGGTTGTAGCCGTGGAACTGTAGAACAAGCCGCATGACGCTGTTTGCCTCAGACTTCCCATGGCCGGTACCGAGCCTCACGATCATCATCGAGGGTCGAACGAACGCTGAGCTGGCCGAGACTATCGTGGTCGAAGATCGTCTGATGCTTCGCAAGGCAAGCGGCTTCCCATACAACTCCGTCAGTCCCGGAGTGAAGCTGCGAACAGAACTGAACGGAGTGCAAGCGGTCCTGAGCGGTCAAGCGATGGGACCAACGGACTTTCAGGTCGACCAGATCTGGGTTGGCGTCGACGATATACCTGAACTTGTCGCCGAGGTATCAGCCACGTTTGAACACCTCGCGATCGCTTGCACACCGCTGAAGAAAGGGATCGCACCGACCGCGGTTGGGCCGCTCACGATCCCTACCTTGGATCATGCACGCCCAATGACTCTCGTCATCGCGGTCGATGGCACGTCGATGACGATCAGCTCCGCCGAATGCGCCCCGCTCGACGAATTTGATACACATCTCGCTGCGTTTCAGGACCTTCTCACCTTCCTTGTGGACGAGCCGAGCGGACGTGGTGCCCTGAACGTAAAGACCTGCTCCGGAGAGGTCGCCGTTGTCCACGGCCGCGTCCGCTTCCCGCGCGCAATGCCGCCCGTCCACCGTGAAAGTCGGCCGTTCATCTCTCTGACGGGACCAGGCGCTGCCATAGGGGTCGCACGCTGGTGGGAAGCACGGAAGAAATTGCGACCCGTCACCGAGATCGCTGCCGCATTGAATTATGCGCCACCGAGTTTGGTTGAGGCGGATCTGGCGGTGAGCGCTGCTGCTCTGGACCGCCTGCTCAGCTTGTCTAGGAGGTTGCCCCGACGATTCAGTAAGGCAGATGTGATCGCCGCCGCGGACGCTATCGACTCGACCGCAATCGATCCAGTTGTAAAGACAGCGTTGCTTCAGGCGGTAAAAGGCACTTTGAACGCGACACCTCTTCGCGCCAAGATCGACGAGATGGTCCGTCGGCTGGGTCCGATCGTCCTTGGCAACGCGTTCCTTGAGGCTGACACGTGGGTTCCCGCCTTCATGGAAATTCGAAATGCCATCGCCCACGGTTCTGGAAAATCGGGAATCTGGACGGATGATGCGCTGCTGCGCGCGACGCGACGCGCCAACCGGATCATGTTGGCCCTTGCGCTCTTGTCATACCTCGGTGCTTCCGACCGCATTCTTTCTCTGGCGGCAACAGACCTTGGCAACAAGCACGCGAAATGGCACAGACGCGGCCCAATCTTCCACGTCCCGTGACCCGACCCTCGCGAAGCAGGAACACGAATGTTGTCGACCCGGAACGCTAGCCGGCACGTCCGCGGCGTCCCGGAGGAAGCAGCCCCCGAGCTCGGGCTTTGGCTACCCAGCCCTGTGCGGTGGTGAGGGCGACGCCGTTGATTTGCGCGATGGTCGCGCTGGGGTTCTTGTCGCCCCGCTGTGTGAGGCACCCATGCTGGAGCGCGACGCGCTCGTAGAATTCGGCGTCCTGCTTCGCGGTGCCCCCGAGTGGCTTGAGCAAGTCGCGTTCCTCGATCTTCCTTCCGCTCGGCAGAACGATCTTTCCCCCGGTGATGGTGTGCTCGCGGTTCATAGCGAACAGGCGCTTGCTGATTGCAGCTTCGATCTGAGCCGTCGGCAACTCGCGCAACAGCTTGCTGGTGATGGGATCGCCCGGCCGCCACGGTAGATAGACGACTCCCGTGATGCGCACCTCCTCCGGCACTGCGTAGGTCTGACGTTGCAGCCGAATGAAGACGCGCGTGTGGGTTGCAGCGTGCTCGATATAGCGCCAGCAGCCGTCGACGGTCTCGTTCTGCTCGGATTCGGGTACGACTTCAGCGCGGGAGCCGGTAGCAGCCCAGTCGTCGTATCCCAGAATCTCGTCGATCTGGGCGCTCGCGTCGTCGCTGCGCTCACCAGGGAACCTCGTGGGAAGGTACCAACCGCCCGGTAGATCCTCCGGTCGAATCAGACCGTCGTCGCTCTGATTCGCAGACGGCGGGTTCGAGTTGCTCACGCTCGAATTGTATCGGGGAACTCACCATGAGCGTGGTCTTGCACATACACGCAATTTGTGCTCTAATCGCGTGTAAGAGCATATACATGCGTTGGATGGGAGACGATGCGCAATGGACGACCACAAGGCGGATGACCCGCCTCGGCAAGAGCGGCTTTTCTTCACCGAGGCGGAGGCCGCAGCAGCACTGCGGGTGCACCCGTCCACGCTGGGGCGACTGGTGAAGGCGGGGCGTTCTCCAGTGGAGCCAGTCTCTGCGGGCAGTCGCCGCCTCTATCCCGCGGCAGCCATCGAGGCGCTCGCTCACCCCCGGGGCAGCAGGTGATCGAGCGGCGCACCCTCAGGGATGGCTCGGTGCGCTGGAAGGCGCGGATCAAGAGTGGCGGCGAGGTCGTCGCCCAACAAACATTCCGGCTCAAGGGCGACGCCGAGACTTGGGAACGCGAGCAGATTCGCGCCCTCCAACTCGGTACGTTCCTGCCGCCGAAGAAGGCAAGGACACCATTAGGGGAGGTTGTCGGCAAGTTCCTTGACGCGCGCACATCCCAAGTCACCGCCCACTCGCAGCGCACCGACCGCGACAACCTGGCTGCACTCCCGCCGAAGCTCAGGGCGCGCCCCATCGGTTCGGTGAGCGAGGCCGACGTATTGAGCTTCCTCACCGACCAGCTCAAGATTAAAGAGCGGTCCACGGTCGCCAGATTACGCACGTCGCTCAGCGCCCTCTTCACCTACGCGATGCGTGAGAAGTACGTCGCATCGCATCCCGTGCGCGGCGTCGAGCTGCCGCCGGGTGCGAGCCAGAAGCCGGCCGACGAATGGTTCACGGCCGAGAGCCTCGCCGCAACCCTTGAAGAACAACGCACCTCCTCCAACCATTACGCCGCGATCACGGAGTGGACGTCTCTAACGGGGTTGCGTTGGTCGGAGACTCGTGCGCTGCGGGTGTCTGACCTCCAGGACGTGCCATTCCCCGCAGCGTGGGTACGACGCGCGCAATCGCAAGGCTATGAAGAGAAGGCACCCAAGACCAGCAACGGCGAACGCGCCGTGCCGCTCACCGACCGGGCGCGCGAAATCGCACGCGAGGCGGCAGCAGGCAAGCGGCCCGAACACTACCTCTTCACGAGTCCAGCAGGGCGGCAACTGAGCATGAACCTCTACCGGCACTTCATCAAGTGGTCGGTCACAGCGCCGCGCAAGCGCCCACACATGCTGCGGCACTATTGCGCCTCCCAGTGGCTGCGCGCGGGCATCCCGATCAATCAGGTCGCGGAGTGGCTGGGCGATGACCCTCGGACGGTGCTCAAGGTCTACGCGCACGTTATGGGCGAACGGCAAACGATCGAAGCGCTACGCCGCCTCAATGAGATCGCATCGGGACCCTCACAGGACCCTCGGGGCATTCCTGAGATCTCGAATAGGAGCAGAGAAGGACAAATAGTCGACAAATAGAATTCGCCTCTGACCAGGTATTTCTTGTGCGGAGCCGGTGGGATTTGAACCCACGGTACCCTTACGGGTACTCCACCTTAGCAGGGTGGTGCACTAGGCCGAACTATGCGACAGCTCCAAGCAACCTCACCAGCATAGCAAAACTCGCGAAGCGCGTTCACTCCCCGGATCTCGCCTGGCCGACTACTTATTCACCTTCGAACAGGTGTAGTCAGCGGCGGTCTGACCGAGCACTCCTGACAGCGGAGCAGCCGAATCAGGTGGTGTTGCCGTTGCTGTTGCCGCGGCCGAGGGTGTAGCGGGAGCGGTGGGCGCTGTGGGATCGGTCACGGAACCGCGGCCCGTTCCGGAGTCGAGGGTGAAAGGCTTGTCGTCCGCAATCTTGGCAAAGAGCGCGGTAGCGGGCCCGGTGAGGGGTGCAACCTTTCCCGAGTAGATCCCGCCGACCCCCGTCGTGCTCGGGTACTGCACGAAGGTGATGTGATCGAGTGGAATGCCCTTGAGTACCAGAGCCATCGACACCATGGTGTTCACATTGGACAGGCTGTCCGAGAGGGTCATGTTCTTGGTTGCTGCCTGCGCGATCGCGTACAGCTTGCCGAAATCGGTGAGCGTGCTATTGCTTTTCACCGTGCGCACGAGGGAGGAGAGGTAGACCTGCTGTGAACTGATGCGGCCGAGATCGCTACCGTCGCCCACGCCGTGCCGGCTGCGCAGGAAGGCCAGTGCGTCTCCGCCCTGCAGGGTGTATGTGCCGGCCTTCGGCAGATCGATACCCGTATATGGGTCTTGCAGCGGTCCGTTGACGCATACCGGCACGCCACCGACGGCATCCGACATCTGGATCACGCCTTGAAAGGTGATGAGTGCGGCAAAGGGGATGTTCAGCCCGGTGAGCTTCTGCACCGTCAAGACGGTGCAGGGCAGGCCGCCATAGGCGAGGGTGTTGTTGATCGGCATCGCAGACATCGCCGAGTAGCTTCCCTTTCCGTCCGCGCGTGGGCACGACGGGATCGGCACAACCATGTCGCGGGGGATGCTCACCGCCACCGCGTTGGTCTGGTCCTCCGAGACGTGCACGAGCATCGTCACGTCGTTGAGAGTGCTGTCATCCTTGCCGAACTGGGCGCCCTGACCCTCGCGGGTGTCGCTGCCGACGATCAGTATGTTGAAGCCGCCGTCGAACGCTCCGAGGCTGGGCGGCGGGCCCTGGGTCTCGCCCACCAGGTGGACCTTCTTGATCTGTCCCTGAAACTGGCCGAGCGTGATGGCCGCGACGGATGCTCCGCTCACCAGCACGACGGCCAGAGCGGCGGCCAGGATCTTGACGATGGTCACCGCGAGGTTAGCCTTCGGCAGCCGCCCGTGACGTACGAGCACGGGGAGCGCGGCGGCGCGGCCGCGGGGCGGGAGGTCAGACACGGAGGATCGCTTTCGTGGAAGTGTAGGCGACGCTCGGGCACGACAGCCCGAGGCCAAGCGACGAGTGTAACCGTTCTACCCCCGACGTTCGGCGCGTGCGGCCTCTAGATTAGGCGTACACCGAGTCGGTTCTACCTTCGAGGAAAGCGACATCTCCATGACGACAGCGGCCCCCGCAGCCCAGCAGACTGAGGGCGATCGTCCGCCGCGTTTCCCTCGGCTTCGCGCAGTGCTACATCAGCGTCGCGGGTTCAGCGACAGCGAGAAGGCCGCGGCCGCGCTGCTGCTGCTCGCCACCGTTGCGGCACTGATCTGGGCGAACTGGCCAGGGAGCAATTCCTACGACGAATTCTGGCGCTCGACGATCGCTCTTCGCATCAGCGGAGTGACGCTCGACCTCGACTTCCGTTCCCTGGTGAACGAGGGCTTGATGACGCTGTTCTTCTTCGTGGTCGGGCTCGAGGTCAAGCGGGAATTCACGCTCGGAGAGCTGAGTATCCGTTCCCGTGCGGTCGTCCCGGTGGTTGCGGCCGTCGCCGGGTTGCTCGTGCCGGCGCTGATCTTTCTCGCGATCAACCACACCGGCGGCACCACTCACGCCTGGGGCGTCGTGATCTCGAGCGACACGGCGTTCCTGCTCGGAGCCCTCGCCATCGTCGGACCGCAGCTGCCCGGCCATTTGCGCACCTTTCTGTTGGCGCTTGCGGTGGTCGACGACATCGGAGCGCTCGCGGTCATCGCTTTGTTCTATACGGATCACGTGAATATCGTGCCGCTCGTCATCGCGGTGCTCGGACTTGTGGTGGTGTGGGCGGTCAAGTACCTACCGCTCGGCCAAGGCCCCGCCTACGTGGTGATTTCGGTGATCGTCTGGCTCGCTTTCTACGCCTCGGGGGTGCAGCCCACCCTCGGGGGCGTGGCCATTGCCCTTCTCATCCCGGTGTACTCCCCCCGGCGAATGGATGTGGAGCGGGCAGCAGCCCTGGGCCGGGCGTATCGACAGTCCCCCAACCCCGCGTACGCCCAGGCCGCCGTTCGGGGACTCCTCGGGTCTGTGTCCGTGAATGAACGGCTAGGGGTGTTGTACTCGCCGTACACCAGCTTTCTCATCCTGCCGATTTTCGCGCTGGCCAATGCCGGGGTGCAATTAGATGGCGACACGGTTGCCGCGGCGGTGGGCTCGCCGCTCACCTGGGGAATCGTCGCGGGGCTGGTCATCGGCAAACTGGTCGGCATCGCCGGAGCGACCGCGGCCATGAAGGCCTTGAGACTCGGTAGCCTCGCGCCTGGCATCACCTTCGGTCGGCTGGCCGGCGGAGCAGCGCTCTCCGGCATCGGCTTCACCATCTCCCTGTTCATCATCGACCTCGCTATCCCCGACCGTCGCCTTCAAGACGAGGCGCGCGTGGGAGTACTCGCGGCCTCTCTGATCGCGCTGCTGCTCGGCTGGGCGATCTTCCGCATCGCCGATCGCCTCCAGCCGCCATCCCAGATGACCCAGGTGCTGGCCAGACCGGTCGATCCCACCCGCGACCACATCAGGGGACTGACGGATGCCCCGCTCGTGCTGGTCGAATACGGTGACTTCGAATGCCCGTTCTGTCTGCGCGCCACCGGGTCGATCGACGAGGTGCGGGCCCACTTCGGTGACGAACTTCAATACGTGTGGCGACACCTCCCACTCGTTACCGTTCACCAACACGCCCTGCTCGCGGCGAGGGCCAGTGAGGCAGCAGCACTGCAGGGAGAGTTCTTCCAGTTCGCCCCTCTGATGTTCGCCCACCAAGACGCTCTGGAACTCGACGATCTACTGTCGTATGCAAACGAACTCGGTCTCGACGCAGACCGGTTCGAGAAGGACATGCGCTCGGCCGCAGTGGCCAACCGGGTACGTGACGATCAGATCGACGCCGACCTGATGGATGTGCATTCCACGCCGACATTTTTCATCGGCGGCCGACGACACCACGGGCCATACGACGCACTCACTCTCATCCGCGAGATCGACGAATCGCGTCCCGCCGGAGAACAGTGAGGAAGCTTCTATCCGCGCGACTCCAGGAACGCGTCGATCTCGGCGGAAGTCGGGGCGGTCGCCGGGCCGTGCTTCTGCACCGCGAGCGCCGCAGCGGCGTTTGCGCGACTCGCGGCCGCGAGCGGCTCCTCGCCTCGGGCAAGAGCTGCCACGAAGACACCGCTGTGGGCGTCTCCCGCACCGTTGGTGTCTACAGCCTCGACGACGAAACCGGGCACTCGGGTGGGTTCGGTGACGCCGCTGCCCAGCAACCAGCATCCGTCACCTCCGGTGCGGACCATGACCAGGCCGCCGCGACGGATGCTCGACGCGAGCAGACGCAGCGACTCGGCCGGGTCATCGGTTCCCGTCGCCAACGCGGCCTCGCGGGCGTTGAGCGAGAGGATGTCGGTGCGGGCGAGCACACGAGTGAAGAGCTGCGGGTCGAGCTCCGCGATCAGCGGTGACGGGTCGAGCATCACCCGGGCCTCGGCCGGCAATTCTTCCAGCCACCCGGGCAACGCGGCTCCGTTGACCGGATGCGCGAGGCTGTAGCCCGAGACGTAGACGATGTCGTCGGCCGAGACGGCGACCCGGTCGAGGTGCTCGCGATCGAGCTGCCCCTCAGCTCCGACCGCGGTGACGAACGTGCGCTCGGTGGTCGCGTCGACGAGGGCCACGCAGTAGCCGCTGTCCATCGAGTCGAGACCGGGCTGCACCACCTCGACGCCGCTGTCGCGCAGGGCGGTGCGCACGACATCCCCGAACGGTCCGGTGCCGTATTGGCCGGCGAAGACCACCGGCACACCATCGCGCTGTGTTGCGACGATCACGTTATAGCCGCCGCCCGCCGTGAGGGTGCTCGACGAGGCGATGGTGTCGCCGCCGGGTTCGGGCACGCGATCAATCGCCATGACCAGGTCGACGATCACGTTGCCGGTGAAGATGAGCCGCGAATCAGACATGAGCCGACTCCTTGTGCGCCACGGTGATCTCGTTCGACACCCGAGCGCCACCGGAGAGGAAGTACAGTCCGCCGCTCACCACGATCGTGACGATCCAGGCCAGGCCGTTCTGGCCGAGCCAGGTGCCCGCCAGCCATCCGCGATACCAGACGTCCTCGCCCGAACCGACCGTGGCGAACGAGAAACCGATGATGATGGCGATCGCCCAGCTGCCGAAGGCGCGCCACTCGATGCCGCCCCGGTACCAGTAGCGACTGGTACGGCCGGTGTCCATCAGGGCATCGGCGTCGTAGCTGCGCCGCGTGATCATGTCGACCAGGAAGACCCCGAGCCACGCGGTGATCGGCACGGCGAGGATCGAGATGAAGGAGATGAACGGCCCGTAGAAGTTGCCCGCGACGAGCATGAAGTAGATCGATCCGGCGAAGGTGACCACGACATCCACCCCCACCGCGTAGACGCGCTTGACCCGCAGCCCGAGGGTCAGGGTGGTGAGCCCGGCCGAGTAGACCGAGAGGTGGTTAGAGAGCAGCAAACCACCGAACGCGGCGATCAGGTACGGCACCGCCATCCAGGGCGGAAGCAGATCGCGGATGGCGGCCACGGGGTCGGACGCGGAGGCCAGCGACGAGTCGCCAGTGGTGAGCAGCGCACCCAGCCCGATGAGCAGAACGAGAGGGATGCCCGCGCCCGCCGCGCTGGACGCCACCAGTCGTGCCGCTTTCACCGACGTGCGCTGGTACCGTGCCATGTCTGCTCCGGCGTTGGCCCAGCCGATGCCGGTGCCGGCGGCGATCACCCCGATGCCGATGATCACCGCGCTGATCGGGCCGGCCGGCGTGGCGGCGACCGCGTTCCAGTCGACGTTGGCGACCAGGAAGATCGCGACGAAGACGTTGAGTGCCCCGAAGATCCAGGTGGCCCATTTCTGGATCACCAGGATGGCCGCGTGTCCGAGCCCAGAAACCAGCAGCGTGCAGATCTCGAAGATCGCAATCGCGACCAGGGTGAGGATCGGCACCGACTTGGCCTGACTCGCCGTGCCGAACAGCAGCGCGAACAGCGACAGAAGAACGAAGGCGCCGGTGGTCGTGTTCACCGTCTCCCAGCCGAGCCGGGAGAGCAGGGACACGATGGTCGGCCCGATGTTGCCGCGCTGGCCGAAGACCGCTCGCGACAGGGTCATGCTCGGGGCTCCGCCGCGACGCCCGGCGATGGACACGACGCCGACCAGCGCGAACGATCCGGCCGTGCCGATCAGCGCGACGATCAGCGCCTGCCAGACGTTGAGCAACTGGAACGCGATCAGGGTAGCACCGAGCGGCAGTCCGAGGATCGAGATGTTCGCAGCGAACCAGACCCAGAACAGCTGCAACGGATTGCCATTGCGCTCGCCCTCGGGAACCGGCTCGATGCCGCGCTGTTCGACGGCGCTCAGCGTTCTCGCGGTGGTGGGCATCGCGGTGGTGGACATGGGGACTCCAGACTGCGTCGTTGGATAGATAGTCGTTGGATGAATAGGGCGATCAGTCGCGCAGCGCGAGCAGGCGATCGACCAGCGGGGCGAGATCGAGATCGTTGACGGCGGCGACCTGCTCGACCGCATCGGCCGGCCAGGCAGATGCCCCGCTTACCGACCCGAGGACAGCGCCGGCCATCGCCGCGACGGTGTCGGTGTCGCCACCGAGTCCGGCCGCGAGGCAGACCGCATCCCAGGGGCTCTCCGCCACGGCGACGAGGGCGAGGGCCGCGACGACGGATTCTTGCGATGCCACGGATGTTCCGATCACGTCGGTGAGGACATCCGACCGCTTCGAGGCCGCGGTCTCGTTGAGGTACGGGATCGCCCAGCGCAGACGCGCCGCGATCGTGCCGCCGGCCACCCAGAAGCCGCGGGTCGCGCCCTCGTCGGCGGCCGCGATGGCGACCTCGATCGCTTCGTGCACGCTGGCTCCACCGACGCCCGCGCTCACGGCCGCGCCGATGGCGGCCGCGCTGGCGATGCCGAGCGAGGTGTTGTGGGTGACTTCACTGGTGGCGGCGACCGCGTCGACGAAAGCGCTCAGGTTCGACGCGTCGAACGCGATGCCGACCGGCGTGATGCGCATGGCGGCGCCGTTGGTCGAACCGAATCTGCCCGACTCGGCGGGCGACGATCCGCCGGCGAGGCGCTCGAGGGCGGCTTTGGTGGAGGGACCGAGGAGGTCGAGGGAGCCGCGGGCGGCCATTTTCGCCTCCCAGCTCATCAGGCGCTCGGCGAACACGGTGACATCGATGACGCCTGCGCCGTCGACCAGGAGCTCACCGAGCAGGATCGCCTGCTCGGTGTCGTCGGTGATCGAGCCGGCCGCCATGCCGGCGGCGATCCGCTGGCGTGGCCCCGCGGAAACGAAACCACGGATGTCGCCATAGTCCTCGACGATCTCCCGTCGCGACATCGATTGGGTCGGCATGCCGAGAGCGTCGCCGATCGCGAGTCCGGTGAACGCGGCGAGCGCGTGTTCGATCTGGACGAGGGTGGTCATCGGTGTCCTCCGAAGGTGGTGTGCAGGCGGAAATGTTCGGGGTGCAGCCAGCTCACGACGTTCTCGACGAACCGATCCTCGGCGTCGCGCACCACGCGTGCGCTCTTCAGAAAGAGGTCACCGGCGGAGCGGTCGAGCAGAGCAGCGTCGTCAGGATCGAGCGCCGCGGTGGAGATCCACTGGTCGCCGTGGTGGGGAAACAGCCCGGCCGCGGCCATCGTGGCGGTGAGGGAGTCGTCGATGAGTCCGTCGGTCGGTGCGGCTCCGAGCGGGCCGACCGCGGGCACACGGCTGCGCTCCAGCGTGACCGCGGTGCCGTCCGTGAGGCGACGGCGGCGGACGAGGGACAGGAAGCGCTCGTCTGTGGTGTTCATCGCCGCGGCGAGGGCAGCATCCGTCACCAGCTCGATCGAGACGATTTCGGTGGTCGTCTCGAGTCCCGAAGCCGCGAGCTCCTGACCCCAGCTGGGCGTTTGACCGAGAGCGACCCCGTCGAAGATAACGAAGGAGCCGATGCCGGTTCGGGTCTCGATCAGGGCGTCCGCGGCGAGTCGGCCCAGTGCCCGGCGGATCGTGCCGCGGCTGACGGAGAAGTGCTGGGCGAGTTCGTTCTCGCCCGGGAGCAGCGCGCCGGAGACGTAGGTGCCGGAGACGATCGCCCGCCGCAGCTCCGCGGCGACGTCGTGGCGTTTGAGGTTTGCACGGGCCTGTACCTCAGTTGCAGACGAGGCGGTGTCCATGATCGTGATGGTACATGTACACAACCTGTACCGCCAAAAGAGCGGTGGCGATCCTCACCAGAGACCGGCTCGAACCCGACCCTTCGAGATCAGGACGCTACTGCCGTGGTGCGCATGGTGAGCTCGGTGCCATCCTCGCTCGCATCGAGCGTGACGCTGATCGCCGCGAGCTCGGAGAGCGAGCGCACGTGCGTGCCGCCGCACGGGATGGATGCCGCGCCGCCGGGCAGTGCAGACTCCCAGAAGCGTCGCGCGATCAGGGTGTCCCCCTCGCGACGGATGTCGACGGCGACACCGGAGCCGACCCACTCGGCCAGCTGCGCGTTCACCGCGGCGGCCACGGCATCCGTCTCCGCCAGCAGGCGGGCCTTGTCGAAACCGCGCTTCTTCAGCGACTTGCCGAGGCGGTACACGTCGGTCGAGCCGAACTCCTCGATGCGGGAGCTGGCGATCGCCTCTCCATCGAAGTTGGCCACCCCGCGACCATCGGCGGCGACCGCCTTGGTCCAGTCGTCGGCCAGAGCGACGTTGAGCGCCAGCGAGGCGAGGTGACAGGCGGTGTGGCCGGCCGAGAGCGCGCGGCGGTAGGCCGGGTCGATCTCGACGGCGACCTCCGTGCCCAGAGTGAGCGCGGCATCCGTCTCCGTTACATGGCCGACGACGAAGGTCCACCCTTCTGCGCCCTTCTTGACCGGGATGTCCGAACCCGCGAAAAAGCCAGAGCCATCGGTCGCGCAGACCACGACATCGAGCAGGGCAAGCGTGCTGCCGTCGACCGTGAGCGACCCGCGGTCGGCGCCCTGATCGGGCCAGGCCGAGTCGACCGGATGGGCAGCCGTCGTGTCGAGCACGACGATCTTCTGCCCGGCCGTTCCGTCGGCGATGTGCACGATGCGACCGGTCGAGGCGACGTCGCCTACAGAGAAGGTGACGACTGTTTCGGTGATCTCAGACATCTCTCGATTCTGCCGTGCACTCCCCGTCGTCGAGTACAGTGGATACCCCGAGAGGGTATTAAAAAGGGGACATCATGGTCGGTTACGTCGACAACAAGGATCAGATCCTGAAGCGGCTGCGGCGCGCGGAGGGCCAGGTTCGGGGCATCCAGCGCATGGTCGAAGAAGACACATACTGCATCGACGTGCTCACCCAGATCTCGGCCGCCACCAAGGCGCTGGAGACGGTCGCCCTGTCGCTGCTCGACGACCATCTCAGCCATTGCGTCGCGGAGGCGGCCGCCGAGGGCGGCCCGGTCGCCGACGAGAAGATCCGCGAAGCCTCGGCGGCCATCGCCCGCCTCGTCCGTTCCTAGGGAGACATCAATGAGCATCAGCACCGACTACTTCGTCACCGGAATGACCTGCAACCACTGCGTCACCAGCGTCACCGAAGAACTGATCGCGGTCGACGGCGTCGATGCCGTCACGATCAAGCTCGCCGTGGGCGGCGCCTCGACCGTCACGGTGACCAGCAGCACTCCGATCGATGAAACGGATGTCCGCGCCGCCGTCGCCGAGGCCGGCTACGACCTCGTCTCGGTGTGACTGACACTCCCCGGGCCGAGCTCGCGCTCGTCTCCCTAGATACCCTTTCTCTCGATATCGGGGGAATGACCTGCGCCTCCTGCGCCAATCGCATCGAGCGCAAACTCAACCGCCTCGACGGGGTCACTGCCACGGTGAACTACGCCACCGAGAAAGCGCAGGTGCGCGCCCCGGGCGTCGATACTGCGCTCCTCATCGCCACCGTGGAGGCCGCGGGCTACACCGCCGAGTTGCCGGTCGCGGATCGGACGCCGGTGCCAGACGGCCTGCGTCGCCGGCTCATCATCTCCGCCTCCCTCGCGGTGCCCGTCGTGCTGCTCTCGATGATCCCCTCGCTGCAGTTTCCCGGTTGGCAGTGGGTGACCCTGGCGCTCACCACCCCGGTGGTCGTCTGGGGCGCCTGGCCGTTCCACCGTGCCGCCGCGCTGAACCTGCGCCACGGTGCCGCCACGATGGACACGCTGGTGAGTGTCGGCGTTCTGGCCGCCTACCTGTGGTCGCTCTACGGTGTGACCTTCGGCGGGTCCGTCGGGATGGGCGCGGGCACGCATCTCTACTTCGAGGTCGCCGCGGCCGTCACTGTCTTTATCCTCGGCGGCCGGTACATCGAGACCCGTGCGAAGAAACAGTCGGGGGCGGCGCTCGCGGCGCTCCTCGAGTTGGGCGCGAAGAATGCCACGCTGCTGCGAAACGGGGTCGAGGTCGGCGTGCCGGCGGCATCCCTCGTTCCGGGGGACGTGATCATCGTGCGACCGGGTGAAAAGATCGCCGCGGACGGGCTCGTCGTCGACGGCAGCTCTGCCGTCGATCAGAGCATGCTCACCGGAGAGTCCGTGCCGGTGGAGGTCACCGTCGGCGACCGCGTCGTGGGCGCGACCGTGAACGCGAGCGGAGTGCTCACGGTCGAGGTCACCCGTGTCGGGGCCGACACCGAGCTCGCCCGCCTGGGCCGGCTGGTCGAGGCCGCCCAGGGCGGCAAGGCCGAGGCTCAGCGCTTGGCCGACCGCATCTCGGCGATCTTCGTGCCCGTCGTGATCGGGCTCGCGCTTGTCGCGTTCGTCGGCTGGCTCCTGTTCGATGGCTCTCTCGAAGCGGCTTTCACGGCCGGGGTGGCGACGCTGATCATCGCGTGCCCCTGCGCTCTGGGGCTGGCGACCCCGACCGCGCTGCTCGTCGGCACCGGGCGCGGCTCGCAGCTCGGCATCATCATCCGCGGGCCGGAAGTTCTCGAACAGACCCGCGTGGTCGATACCATCGTGCTCGACAAGACCGGCACGGTGACGAGCGGGCGGATGTCTGTGGCAGCCGTTCATCCCTCCCCCGGCGTCAGCGAACGCGAGTTGCTCATCGCCGCCGCTGCCGTGGAGCGCGGTTCCGAGCATCCGGTCGGGCGGGCGATCGTGGCGCACACCGCGGCCTCGGTTGCCGTCGTCTCGGGCTTCCGCGCGCATCCCGGTCACGGGGTGGAGGCGACCGTCGATGGGAGCATCGTGCGCGCAGGGCGGCCGGAGTGGGTCGGAATCGAGGCCGTGGACAGCGCGGCGACGATCGTCGCCGTCAGCCGTGACGGGCTCCCCCTCGGCAGCATCGAGGTGCGCGATACCCTCAAGCCGACCAGCGCGCAAGCAGTCACCGCGTTCCGCGCCCTGGGCCTGCGCCCCGTGCTGCTCTCTGGCGACAACGACGGCGCGACATCGGCCGTGGCAGCAGAGGTCGGGATCGCGGAATTCCACGCGGCGGTGACCCCCCAGGGAAAGCTGGAGCTGATCCAGGGGCTGCAGGCGGCCGGCCACGTGGTGGCGATGGTCGGCGACGGGGTCAACGATGCGGCTGCCCTGGCCGCGGCAGACCTCGGCATTGCGATGGGTGGCGGCACTGACGCGGCGATAGCGGCGAGCGACATCACCGTCGTAAGCGGCGACCTCCTGGTCGTCGCCGACGCGGTTCGACTGTCACGGCGCACGCTCGGTGTCATCCGTGGCAATTTGTTCTGGGCCTTCGCCTACAACGTCGCGGCGATTCCGCTAGCGATGCTCGGGCTGCTCGGCCCGCTGGTCGCGGGAGCCGCGATGGCGCTGTCGTCGGTGTTCGTGGTCACCAACAGCCTGAGGCTGCGGCGCTTTCGGTAGCCAGCACCCTCGTTAACGAGAAAGAGCGCCCCATCTGGAGCGCTCTTTCTGCGACTAGATCAGCCCTGGCGGGCCTTGAAGCGCGGGTTGAGCTTGTTGATCACGAACGTGCGGCCGCGACGGCGGACAATCTGCGAACCGGGAGCCGACTTCATAGAACCGAGGGAGTTACGAACCTTCATGGGGTTCCTTTCTGTTACTATTGATAACAATTCTCAACGGATTTCATTCCCGAGTCGCTCTGCCTGTGTCTAGTGGCGGTGGGCCCGGCGACGGGTGATCATGACCGATCCGACGACGAACAGCACCGCACCGACGGCAACGAGCGGCAGGGCGTTCGTGCCGGTGTTCGGCAGAGTTGCGGCCGGTACGTCGAGCACGACCGGCGAGGGAGCCGGAGCCGGAGCGGCAGCCGCAGCGGCAGCCGCCGTCGCAATCGAGTAGATCGAATTCTGTGGCGATCCCACTTCGTTCGAAGCAGTGACGGTGAAGGTCGCCGTGCCCGCGGTCGTCGGGGTGCCGCTGATCACACCGGTCGCCGAGTCGAGGCTGAGGCCGGCCGGCAGCGCGCCCGAGCTGATCACGTAGCTCGGCGCCGGGGTGCCGGAAGAGACGAGCGTGAACGAGTACGGGGTACCGACGGTGGCGTCGGTCGGTGCCGCAGAGGTGACCTCCGGGCTGTCGCTGCTGGAGATGAGGGTGCCGGTGGCGTCGGCGCACGCGGTCGGTGTGGTGATCACGTTCGTGTCGAGCGTCACCGCCCCGGTACTGGCGAGCAGCCGCCCCTGCACGGTCGCGCCGGTCACGGCCGTGATCGACTGCTGGGCCATGACCGTGCCGACGAAGTCGGTCGCGCTCGCCAGGGTTGCTGAGCTGCCGACCTTCCAGAACACGTTGCACGCGGAAGCCCCACCGGTGAGCACGACATGACTTGCCGAGCCGGTGATGAGCGTACTCGCCGCCTGGAACACCCAGACGGATGTCGCGGTGCCGGCCAGCGTGAGCGTTCCGTTCAGCGACAGCTCGCCGCCCGAATACACGCCGGGCGTGAGCGACAATCCGGCCAGGTCACCCAGCCCCTGCGTCGTGGGGGTGAGACTGGCTGCGACGTTGTATGCGGTCAACAGGTCGGCCTTCGCTTGCTGGGCCACGGAATCGGTCGGATGCACGATGCCGCTGGTCCCGGGCGGGAACCCCGATATCGCCGTGCCCGGGCTGACGCCCAGCTCGCCGTTCACTATGGTCGGGCCGGTATTGGTCACCGCACTGCCCGCCAGCACGCCGAAGGGCGTTGCCGAGCCGAGATTGATCGGGCCGTCAGCCACCGTTGCGGCCGTCGCAGCCGACGGCAGGGCGATCACAGCCAACGCAACGCCGAGTGAAACCACGATCACGCCGATGCGCACATTCTTGACTCTGGCCACGATGGGCTCCCTGTCTCCGTTGAGTCTGGCTCCGTTGTCAGCGGCGGAGAATCGGGCATTCTTGGCTGCTAGGAAAAGTTCTAACACCCGTCTACAGGTCTGTCTACGGCCCGAAGGGGCCTTGACAATCGGCGAATTCGGGGTGCTGAGAAATGTTTAAATCCTGGCCGCCCTGGTGCACGACAGTCAGGTATGCGATGGTCGGTCCCATGGCTCGCACTGAAGCGTCGACATCCGTTCTCATCGGTCACGATGGATCGTCCGGAGCGGACCGGGCGCTGAGTGTCGGGCTCGATCTGGCCGAGCGTCTCCGGTCGCCCGTGGAGATCATTCGAACCTTCGTTATCGATGACTACCCGGCCACGGTGACGGAACTCCTGGGCTATCCGTCGGCCGACCAGGAGCTTGCCGCGCGTTTCCGCGCCGAGCTAGAGAGCGACACTGCTTCCGTCGTGTCGACCCACCCCGACCTCGTCTTCGAGTACGAGGCTCGCCCTGGGCGACCGGCCGACGTCTTGTGCGCGGCGGCAGCAGATGCACGGATGCTCGTGGTCGGCTCGCGTGGTCGCGGCGGCTTCACCGGGCTCCTACTCGGCTCGGTGAGCAATGAGTGTCTCCACCGCTCCGCAATACCCGTCCTGGTGGTTCCCGACTCGGGCCGACAGGTGATTGGCGCGGTGCCCGCTGGGCCTGCCGATCCGTCTCCGGCGATCGCCGCCGGCACCATCGTCGTCGGGCACGACGGCTCGCATCACGCCGACGTCGCGCTCGGTATCGCGCTCGGGCTGGCCGAGGATCTCGACGCTCCAGTGTCCGTCATCCGATCCTGGACGATCGACACGGCGCCGACGGGATCGGTGTGGGACAAGGGATACGTTTCCTCCTTTGCCGAGATCTCCGCGCGGGTCTCCGCCGACCTGGAGCTCCAGCTCCGCCCGGCTCTCGAGCGGCACCCTTCGGTTGACGTCACGGCACACGGAATCTTCGGTGGGGCGCAGGAGGTTCTGCTGCGGTCATCCGTTGGCGCCCTCATGTTGGTGCTGGGCACGCGTGGGCGCGGCGGCTTTCAGGGCCTGCTGCTCGGATCGGTGAGCAGCCAGTGCGCCGATCGTGCCAACTGCCCCGTGCTGGTCGTCCCCGATCGGAGCTGACGGGACGGACGCGACTGACGCGGGTCAGGCGATGCTGGCGGCGATCCGCTGGATCGCCTCGCGCAGAATCTCGGGATCGCAGGCCAGGTTGATCCGCACGAACCCGTCGTAGGCGGCCCCGTACTTGTGGCCAGAATTGAGGGCCACCCTGGCCGTCTCGATGAGCACGGCCGCCGGGTCTTCACCCAGATCGAAGGCACGGAGGTCGACCCAGGCCAGATAGCTGGCCGAGGGTCGGTGGTACACGGCTGCGGGGAGGAGTTCGGCGAGAAGCTCGGCGAGCAGCCGGTCGTTGGCGACGACCGCGTCGAGGGTCTCGTCGAGCCAACCGGTCGTGGCGAAGGCGGCGACGTTGGCGTGAAGTCCGAGGATGCTGGTGCGACAGGTGACCTCCTCGGGAAAGCTGTCGAGCAACGCCAGGGTGCGCGCATCGCCTGCCACCATGAGGGCGCACTTCACCCCGGCGAGGTTCCATCCCTTGCTGGCCGAGGTCACGCAGACGGCGCGCGCACCATGCACCGCCGCGACATCGAGAAACGGGATGAAGTCGACGCCAGGATGGGTCAGCGGCGCGTGCACCTCGTCGCTGACAACAAGCACGTCGTACGTCGCCGCGAGCCGTGCGATCTCGCCCAGGACCCGCTCGTCGAACACCAGACCGAGCGGGTTGTGCGGGTGACAGAGCAGATACGCATCGGCTCCATCGGCGAAGGCCCGCTCGAGGGCTGCCAGGTCGAGCGACCAGGCGGCATCCTGGTGAATCAGCGGCACTTCGACGCGGTTCGCGCGTGCCTCATCGATGAGCTCGTAGAAGGCCGTATACACCGGCGGGTTGATCACGACGCGGCCGTCAGGCGGGATGCCATAGCGCAGCGTCTCGACGATGGCCGTGCTCACATCCGTGGTCACCCGAACCCGGTCGGGATCGACCTGCCAGCCCCACCGAGCGTCGGCGAAGGTGGCGAAGGCGCCGGAGAGCGGCCCTGGGGCGTCGATGTATCCGAAGTCGGAGGCGCGCACGCGTTCGATCAGGGTCTGGGCGATTTCCGGAGCGATCTGGTAGTCCATCTCGGCCACGGAAAGCGGGATGACATCGGGCGCGTAGCGGGTCCACTTCACGGAGGAGCGACCAGCGCGTACCTCCGCGAGAGAGAAGCCCGGGGCGATCGTCATCAGTCCAGCATCGTCGCTCCGGCTCGCGATTGCTCGGTGACCGTAACGGGACGTAGCAGTCATGAACCAGTGGAGGGGGTTGTCAGCCGTGTCGGCGCGACGCTATACATGTCCGGAGAGCGGAATCGCCGCACTCGCTCAAGGGGGAATTCATGACCACGCCCAGTACCAGTCCAATAGCAGCACCAGCGGGAACCGACTTCCCGGGTAAGACCCTCGGCATCGTCGGCCTCGTGCTGGCGATCTTCTTCAACCTCATCGGCCTGATCATCAGCGCGGTCGCCCTCAGCCAGTCCAAGAAGGCCGGGTACAAGAACACGCCGGCGGTGGCGGGAATCGTCATCGGTGCAGTGCTGATCGTGCTCGGCATCATTCTGTCGATCGTGCTCGGTGTCGCTGCCGCGAATATTCAGACGTCATAAGCACGCGGATTCCATCGGCGTCAACGCCCCTCCCCTCCGCTCGCGCGGACGGGAGGGGCGTTCGTCATTGTGCCGCCGGGGGTGGCTACCGCTGGCGTTACTCGGTCAGCCCGGCGTTGGCGGCGGTCTGCGCCGCCTTCAGCGCCGCGGCGATCGACCCGGTGGTCCGCCCGGCGAAGATCTCGTTGAGAGCCGAGGTCAGGTCGGCCGAGGTGGCCGTGGCGTTCGGGATGATGTCGTTCTTCAGCGTGCCGTCGGCGACGCCGTCGACGATCGGCTTCGCGTCGACCCCCTGCTTCTTCCAGTAGTCGAAGTACGACCCCTGCGCTGCGGTGACCGCGGGGATCAGCGAACCGCTGGCGCCGAGGGCGAGGCTGCCCTTCTCGCTGCCGATCCAGCGCAGCACTTTTTGGGTGGCATCCGCGTGCGTGCTGGCGGCATTGCCGGCGGCGATGATGCTGTTGGTCACCGGGATGCGGCCTGCCGGTCCCGCGGGGATCGGCGCGATCCCCCAGCCGAACTTCGCCGACTTCTGGATCAGCGCGAGGTTGTACGAGCCCGACTCGAAGACGGCGAGCTTGCCCTGCAGAAACTGGTCGCGGGCGAAGTCCCCGTTGCCGTTGGTGTCTGCCGCAGACGGGGCGACGTGGTACTTGTCGACCAGGTTCACCACGTATTCGATGGCCTGCTCGGCCTTGGCGTTGCTGGCGAAGGTGTACTTGCCACCGGACTGGTACAGACCACCGTTCGACCCGACGAAATTGCCGACGATCGCGTCGAAGTCGTTCGAGGCGTTGAAGCCGTACTGGGCGAGGTTCGAGCCGTCGAAGCCCGCCTGGTCGGCCGTGCGTCCGGCCGAGTCGATGGTGAGCTTCTTCAGCGCGGGCAGGAAAGTGTCGTTGTTCGAATGCTCGGGATCCCAGGTCAGGTCGTCAAGGTCGACCCCCGCCTTCTCCACCAGATCCTTGTTGAAGTAGAGCACCTTGCCGCCGTCGATCAGCTGCGGCACACCCCAGAGCGATCCCTTGCGGGTGTACTGCTTCACGGCCGAGGGTTCCCAGGCCACGACCTCGTTCTTCAGCGTCGACGACACGTTGACGAGCTTCGCGTTGTCGGCGTACGGCGCGAAGTTGTAGGCGTTGGTCCAGAAGATGTCGTCGCCGCCGCCCGACGAGAGATCGGTGCGGAGCTTGTCCCAGTAGTTCGCCCACGGGATCTGATTCACCTTCACGGTGATGTCGGGGTTGGCCTTGGTGAAGGAGTCGAAGGACTTCTCGTAGGCTGCCGCCACGGCGTCGTCACTCCAGATGCGGAACGAGACAGTGGTCTTCTCGCCCGAGCCGTCAGCGCTGCTGGAGCTCGAGCATCCGCTGACCCCCACAGCGAGCGCGGCGAGACCCGCGACGCCGGCAAGGACGCGGGCGAGTGTTCGTGATTGCTGTCGCATTTGGGGGGTTCTCCTGCTGGTGGGTGGGCTGTCAGTTGATGCCGCGGATCGCGAGCGATCTCACGATCTGGCGTTGGAAGACGAGGAAGAGAGCGAGCAGCGGCGTGAGCGAGATGACGGCGGCGGCCATCACGAGCGTCCAGTTGCCGTTGTACTGGGTCTGCAAGGAGGCGGTGGCCACGGTGAGCACCTGCCAGTCGCCGCCCGAGGTGATGATGAGCGGCCAGAGGAAGTTGTTCCAGTGGCTGACCGCGGTGATCACGACCAGGGTGGCGATGATGGGCCGGCTCACCGGCACGGCCACGCTCCATAGCGTGCGCAGGGCGCCGGCGCCATCCAGTGTCGCGGCACTCAGCAGGTCCTGCGGAATCGCCAAGAAGTGCTGGCGGAGCAGGAAGACCGCATACGGCGAGCCGAGCAGAGACGGGGCGATGATTCCCCAGAACGTGTCGCGCAGACCCGCCCCCGCAAACAGTGTGTATAGCGGAATCGTCGTCACGATGGCCGGCACCATGAGCGTGCCGAGGTAGGCCCAGAACAGCAGGTCGCGCCCGGGGAAGCGCAGGCGCGCGAAGGCGTATGCGGCGAGCACGGAGCAGCTGACCTGCACCACCACGATCGTGACGACGACCGCGAGTGTGACGAGCGCTGCGCGCAGAAAGCCGTAGCGCGCGAGCAGGTCTCCGAAGTTCTGCAGGGTCACCGGGTTCGGCAGCGCCGTCACCGGGCTTGACGCAAACTGCTCGGGTGTCTTCAGGGCCGTGAGCAGGCTCTGCACGAAGGGCGCCAGCGTGATCAGCAGACCGGCGATGAGCACAACGTAGGTGACCGTATCGGCGAGGCGGAAGGGTCGTCTCATGACAGCTCGTGCACCGTCCGCTTACTGAAATACAGGCCCGAGGCGACTGTCGCGATCACCAGGATGACCATCAGCACGAGGGCCATCACCGAGGCATGACCGAACTCGAACGACTGGAAGGCCTCGTGGTAGATCCGGCCGGAAACGACATCCGCCGCTCCCTGTGGACCGCCGTTGGGGGCGAGCGCGTAGACGGTGTCGAAGATCTGAAACGCGCTGATCAGGCCGGTCACCACCACGAAGAAGGTGGTCGGGCGCAGTAGCGGCAACTGGATGCGCCAGAAGGCCTGCCAGCCGCCCGCTCCGTCGATGCGCGCTGCCTCGATCACCTCCTCCGGTATCGCGCCGAGGCCCGCCGCGAAGAACAGCGACACGTAGCCCACGTTCGACCAGACGGCGACGAAGATGATTGTTCCGAGCACGAGCTGGGGGCTGGCGAGCCACTCCACCCGATGGCCGATCAGAGCGTTCAGCAGACCGTCGGTGGGGGCGAAGATCCACTTCCAGACGATACCGAGGGTGATGGGCGCAGAGATCCACGGGATGAGGAACGCGACCCGAAACAGTCCGCTTCCTCGCACCCTCCGGCTGAGCAGCACGCCGACGAGCAGGCCGAAACAGGTCTGCAGCGGCACGGCGACAGCGACGAAGATGGCCGTGATACCGAGCGAGCGAGCGAAGCGCCCGTCGGCGAAGACCGAGAACCAGTTCTGCAGACCGACGAACCGGGCCGGGGTGATCAGGTCCCAATGCTGAAAGCTCAGCCAGATGACGACGGCAATCGGAACGGCGAGAAAGGCGAGAAAACCGACAAAACTGGGTAGCACGAAGGCGTAGCCGGTGACGGCTTCGCGCCGATCGGCTCGTGCTCCCATCGCCCGCCCCCTTGTCAGCTCTGCAGACACTCCTCGGGGAGGCTAATGCACGCCGCAGCACCCCCGAAATCTAGACGCCGTCACCATGAGGGCCACGGTCGCGGCTGCGCGAGTTGACGCGGAAGACGCCTCCCCCGTCCGCAATCCACCGTCACACTCCGCCACGGTGATCACCGGTGGCCACCGATCACCCAGACTGGTGATGACGTCACCGATCGGAGGATCCGGATGCTCACCGTGACCGTGTTGGTCGGCAACCCCAAGGCCGACTCCAAGACCCTGCTCCTCGCGCGCACTCTCACCGAGGCGCTGCTGCGCGAGCAGCAGTTCGAGGCCACCGAGATCGATCTTGCGCACTACACCGGCGAGATCTTCGACTGGTCGTCGGTCGAGGTGTCAGCCCTGACCCAGCGCGTGGCGACGAGCGATCTGGTTATCGTCGCCTCTCCCACCTACAAGGCCGCCTATACCGGCCTGCTCAAGGCCTTCCTCGATCGCTACCCGACCAACGGATTGAACGGCGTCGTCGCCGTGCCGGTGATGACCGGAGGAGATCTCACCCACTCTTTGGCGGTGGAGCTGACGTTGCGCCCGCTGCTCGTCGAACTGGGCGCGAGCGTGCCGAGCCGCGGTCTCTACTTCGTGGCGAGCCGCATCGATGAGGTCGCCACGGTGGTCGATGAGTGGGTCGAGGCGAATGGTGCGCCGGTCATCCGGGCTCTGTGGGGATTGCCCGGTAGCCCTCGAACCCGGGGTTGAGGCTCAAGAGCTGTCGGATTCCCCTCGACCAGGGCTAGCGTTATGGCATGACTACCGTCGAAAAAGCCGAGGTCCTCCGCGCTCTTCACCAGGCGCCCGAAATCCTCCGCGTCGTCAACGTCTGGGACGCGATCTCCACCAAGGTGATCACCGACCTGCCGGACACCAAGGCCATCGCCACCGCCGGACACTCCATCGCCGCGAGCCACGGCTATGCCGACGGCACCATGCCACTGCAGGACTCACTGGACGCGATCGAACTCATCGTCAAGGCCACGGAGCTGCCGGTCACCGCCGATCTCGATGACGGTTATGAGGCGCCGGGCGAGACCGTCCGCCGGGCGATCGCCATCGGCGTCGTCGGTGCGAACGTCGAAGACCGGCTAAAGCCATTCGACGAGTCGGTAGCCCGGGTGAGCGCGATCATCGCGGCCGCCGAGGCAGAGGGCGTGCCGTTTCAGCTGAACGCGCGCACGGACGCTATCGCCCGCGGTGCCGGACCCCTGGATGAGCGCGTCACCGAGGCGATCGCGCGCGGCCGGGCCTTCCTCGACCAGGGCGCAGCGCTCGTCTTCATCCCCGGGCTCACCGACCGCGAGTCGGTGCAGCGCGTCGTCTCCGAGCTCGGGCGCAACACCGTCAGCGTTATCGGCCTGCCCGGTGCGCTCTCGGCCGCCGAGTATGAAGATCTCGGCATCGCGCGCATCTCGTACGGGCCGTTCATCCAGCGCGCAACCCTCCTCGCGCTGCAGAACCTCGCCACCGATCTCTATGGATCAGGCGTGATTCCGGCGGACCTGCCGGCACTCAACTAGCCGCCTGCGCTCGACTCGCTACTGCAGGCCACCAACTACTGCGGAGGGCGTGGGATTCGAACCCACGAGACATTTCTGCCCACCAGTTTTCAAGACTGGCTCCATCGGCCGCTCGGACAGCCCTCCATGGAACAGTGGCGATTCTATCGGAGATGGCAGGCGTAGCCGCTCAACCACCACAGCCGGTTACAACGCGGCGAGCACCTGCGCCGCGCCACCGGCGATGTCCGTGCCGGTGGTCTCGTTCGACGCGTCGAGCACCTCGAGCGGCGCCTGCCCCATCGCGATACCGCGCCCCTCCGCGGATGCCCACTCGAGCATGTCGATGTCGTTGCGTCCGTCGCCCATCGCCACGACATCCGTCCGGGCGAAGCCCAGCAGCTCCCGCACGCGCTCGAGTGCCGTGGCCTTGTTCACGCCGTCGGGCGCGATGTCGAGCCAGGCGGTCCAGCCCACGTTGTAGCTGACCTTGTGCAACCCCATCTTCTCGACGACCGCGAGAAAATCGTCAAGGTCGTGACCGGGCGACAGCACCACGACGCGGGTCGCCTCCCGGTCGAGCAGGTCCTCGAAGTCGACTCGCTCCCCGATGGCTTCGATACCCGCCTCGGGAAAATCGCCGCCCGCGTATCGGAAGCGACCATCGGCGTCTTCGACCGCATAGCGTCCGTCGGTCAGATGTTGGCTGATGGTAGTCAGCACCTCGCGCGGGGAAAAGGTCTCCACGTAGGCCTGGGAGTAGCCGGTCGTCGCACCTGGGTCACGCTGCAGAGTGATGGCGCCGTTCGCGCAGACCACGTAGGTCGGCTCGATGCCAAGCCGATCGAGCACCGGGAGCGTCATCGAGACCGAGCGTCCGGTCGCGAGCATCACCTCGTGACCGAGATCGCGGGCGTGATGAACCGCCGCGATCACCTCGGGCGTGATCACGCCGTCTTCGCGCATGACGGTGCCGTCGACGTCGAGGGCGATCAGGAGCCGGTCGCTCATGCGACAGGCTCGAGAATTTCGAGACCGCCGAGATAGGGCTGGAGAGCAACCGGAACACGCACCGAGCCGTCGGCCTGCTGGTGGGTCTCGAGGATGGCAACCAACCAGCGCGTCGTCGCCAGCGTTCCATTCAGGGTCGCAACCGGCGTGGTCTTGCCCGACTCCCCGCGATAACGGATGTCGAGCCGGCGCGCCTGATACGTCGTGCAGTTGCTCGTCGAGGTGAGCTCCCGATACGTTCCCTGGGTGGGCACCCACGCCTCGATGTCGAACTTGCGCGCGGCGCTCGAGCCGAGGTCGCCGGCGGCCACGTCGATCACCCGGTAACTCAGCTCACAGGCCTGCAGCATCGACTCCTGGAACGAGACGAGGCGCTCGTGCTCCGCCTCGGCATCCTCCGGCAGCACGTAGCTGAACATCTCGAGCTTGTTGAACTGGTGCACCCGAAGAATGCCTCGGGTGTCTTTGCCGCCCGAGCCGGCCTCGCGGCGGTAGCAGGTCGACCAGCCGGCGTAGCGCAGCGGTCCGTCGGACAGGTCGAGGATCTCGTCGGAGTGGAAGCCGGCCAGGGCCACCTCGCTGGTGCCGGTGAGATACAGATCGTCTGCGGGGAGGTAGTAGATCTCGTCGGAGTGGGCACCGAGGAATCCGGTGCCGGCCATGATCTCCGGGCGCACCAGCGTGGGCGTGATCAGCGGCTCGAAGTCTTCTGACAGTGCCTTGTCGAGGGCGAGGTTCATCAACGCGATCTCGAGGCGCGCACCGACACCACGCAAGAAGTAGAAACGACTACCCGAGACCTTGGCACCGCGGGTCATGTCGATGGCGCGCAGCTTCTCGCCGAGCTCTAGGTGATCGCGGGGCTCGAAGTCGAAGACGGGCTTCTGGCCGACCTCTCGCAGGGTGACGAAGTTCTCCTCGCCACCGGCGGGCACGCCGTCGATGATGGGGTTTTGGATGCCGCTCATCGCGGCCGAGAACTCGGCCTCCGCATCCGCCGCACGCTGAGCAAGGCCCTTGACCTCGACCGCCAACTTCTGGGCCTCGGCGAGCAGGTGCTGCTTGTCTTCGCCCGTGGCCTGCGCCACCGCCTTGCCGAGCACCTTCTGCGTCGCGCGCAGATTCTCCGACTCGGAGATCGCGCTGCGCCTACTGGCGTCGGCGGCGAGGGCCACGTCAACCAGTTCGACGGATGCCCCCCTGGCGGCTTGGGACGCACGGATCAGGTCAGGACTATCGCGAAGAAGTTGGGGGTCGATCACCCGTCCAGTCTATTCAGCCGACAGCGCTCTGCTCGCTCGAAGCGCGGCAACGAGAGGGTCAGGAGAAACCCCCTTAAACCCGACAAGCCGCCGAGACGATCGTCCATCCTGCGATGGTCCGACGTCTCGGCGGCTCGGGTCTCGGAGCGAAGATCAGTCGCGAGCCTTGCCTGCAGCCTTGGTCTTCTTCTCCGCGCGCTTCTCCTTGAGAGACTTCGACGCAACGGTCTTCGAGGTGGTCTTCTTCGGTGACTTATCTGCCATGGTGTTCTCCTCGCCGGCGGAGCCCATCTGGCTCGGGCCGTGCACACGAGACTACGGGTTCATGGACGGCACGAGAACACCGGATGTCCGCATCCCGATGGTTAACGCAAGAAAGCCACCCCGAAGGGTGGCTTTCTTGGTTTTTCTAAGTTAAGTCCGGCGGTGTCCTACTCTCCCACAAGGTCCCCCTTGCAGTACCATCGGCGCTGAGAGTCTTAGCTTCCGGGTTCGGAATGTGACCGGGCGTTTCCCTCTCGCTATGGCCGCCGA
>NZ_JAEPES010000005.1 GCF_016634425.1 Lacisediminihabitans changchengi | reverse complement strand
ACCCGCCGGCCTGAGACCACGCGTCGCGCGTAAACGCGATCGATCTGCTTGACGGCAGGAACGTCGCTGAATCGATCTCAGTCAACCGCGGGGTGGCGGTGAACGCGATGGCTCGTTCGACAAGAGATTCGCCCGTCGGGCGGAAGAAACCGCTGACAACTGTGGGCGTCGGTTGCCCGTCGAATGAGTCGAGCAACGACTCGATCCACCCCGGATCAAGCACGGTTCCGCCGTCAGTCACCAGAATCCATGGCGATTCCGCAAGTGAGATGGCGGTATTCCGCCCCTGGGAGATATTCGCGCCGGGGCGCTCGACGATCCGAACGGCTGTTCCGGCTGGAGGACTCCATGCCGTCAATATCTCAACGGTGTCATCGGCGGACCCTCCGTCCACGATCACCACCTCGCTCGGTAGATGGCGCTGTGCGGAGAGGCTTCGGAGGAAGGTCGGCAAGCTGTGGCCCTCGTTCAGCACCGTGAGCACGAGGCTCGCCGGACGCACGTGTGAGTTCGGTACCGCCGCGAGGGTCACGCGCCAGGAACTTTTCCTGAATTGGCCGATGCCTCGGGGTGCCGGCGTTCTGCGAACCGACCGCCGAAGATGAACTCCGGGTATAGGGCGTAGAACTTTACGAGGGATGCGATCTCATGCGCCCAGGGCGACAGTCTGAAATGCGCGGTTTCCCGCGCCCAACCGTGGTTCCAGCGGAACTGGCCCGCAAGTACGACCGGACGACCGGATCGCCAGGATCGGATGGCGATGTCCTTGTCCTCGTAGTAGATGAAGAACCGCTCATCCCACCCTTTGAGCGCGGCGAACGTCGCAGCGGAACCTGCGACCACTGCGCCCATGCTCCAGAAAATGAATCGCTCCTGACCCGGCTCTGCGAAGACCAGATAGGAGTGATGAACCGCGGACTGACGTGAGACACGATTGACCACCTTCGACAGCAGCAGTGGTGCTCCGCGCCCGTTCGGCTGATCTCGGCCGTCGTTGTTAACGAGTTGGGGACTCACCAACCCACCATTCCGTTCAATTGTTTGCGCGAGGTCGGGCAGATCATCGAATTCGACCGAGACGTCAGGATTCACGAACGCGATGAATTCCCCACGCGCAGCGGCGAGGCCGACATTGTTCGCGGCACTGAAACCGACGTTGTGATCGAGTCTGATCACGGTGGCGCCCAGCCGTTCAGCTACGAGCGCGCTGTCGTCCGTCGAGCTGTTGTCGACGACGATCCATTCGACGTCGGCGGGGGTCGGACGCGACCAGTACCGCTCCAGTTCACTGGCACTGTTGAACGCGACGGTGATCAACGTCCACGGAAAAGGCACGATAGTCGATTCCCTTGTGGCCAAAGAGCGGGGATATCCCGGTCGACCCATCCTAATCCTCTCGTTCGCGACAGGCCCGGCCCACGCCGTGCGTCGTCGCACCGAGTAAAGGTAAGCTCGCCCATCGGCATTCCATTGTCGAGATGCGGGAACCACCCAGCTGTAAATGAGAGGTCCTCGTGAGAAACAACGCCCCAGCGCCCACATTGGTGAGACGCGCCCTCCGAACCACCCGTGTCGCTGCCTGCGTCGCGCTCATCGCTGCCATCGTCGCGGGGTGCACGTCCCCGACGCCGACACCGACGCCGAAACTGACAGCGTCGTCGGCTCCCGTCGCGGCCCAGCCTCCGTTTACGCGCACTCCCATCTCTCAAACAACTCCGGAGACGTCGACCGCCACTTCGACCACCTCGACGCTGGCTGCGGACTACACGAAAGCCAACGGGACAGTCGATCAGAACGTCTTGATGAACGCATCACAGGGCGGCTACGCACCGATGCAGAATATGAACTGGTTCCCGGCGCAGGCCGCGCAGATGTCCAGCATGGGGTTAAGAGACATCCGTATCGACCATGTCTTCGACGACAACTATTACCACGTTGTGAATATCGCGGCCGACGGAAAAGCAACCTTCGATTTCACCAACCTGGACCGCGTGGTACTTCCTCTGGTGCGAAACGGCATGACGCCATTCTTCTCGCTGTCGTACTCTCCGTCCGTGTCGGGTAAAGCGCTCTACAAGGCCCCGGTCTCCACAGAGATCTTCGCTGCGGCGAGCGGCGCGCTCGTCGCGCATTACAAGGCGATGGGGATGTCAGGCCGCAATTGGGAGGTCTGGAACGAGATCGACAGCCTGTACACGTACACCGGCACCATCGAGCAATACGAGGCACTCTATGCGGCAACCGTTGCCGCAGTGAAAGCCGCCGACTCGACGGCTCAGGTGGGCGGTGCCGCGACCTCGACGATCGGCGAGCTCGGCGGCTGGTCCTCCCGGTTCCTGCAGTGGCTTACCGCGAACCCGACCGTTCCGGCCGACTTCTTCTCGTACCACAGCTACTACATCGGCGATTTTTCTGACGGGCCGAAGGCTCAGGCCTGGTTGAAGGCGACCGGTCGCAACATCCCGATCTACATCACCGAGTGGAACAGCAACCCGGCCTCCGGGCTCGGGGTCGGCCAGGGGTCGGACACCAACTCGAGTGTCAGCGGATCGAGTTACGTTGCGAAGCGGCTGTACACCGCGATCGGAGCCGGTGCCGCCAAGATCTTCTGGTTCGGCCCCCTTGAGGGTGCGAATCCGAGCAAGGCCTATCTCGGCGACCTCGGACTGATCACCATGGATGGGCACCGGAAGTCAGTCGGAAACGTCTTCGAGATGTACTCCCACCTTGATCCGACGAGGATCGCCGCGACGATAGCGGGTGCGGGAACAGACACCAAAGATGTCTTCGGGCTGATGACGAAGAATCCCACGAAGAAGAAAGCCACCCTGCTTCTCTGGAACAACACTGCCGTGGACAGCACGATGGCCGTCTCGCTTACCAAGCTCCCCTACTCGAAGTCGAACTTCGAGATCTCGCAGACCATGGTGAGCGATCACAAGGGCAACTCGTTCGCCGACACCTCGACCGCAGTCGACTATCGCTATCCGAGCCCGAATGAAAACGCGCCGGTCATCAGCGATACCATCGTCGCAGGAGCCTCCGCGTACAAGAAATCCATTCGAATTCCAGCCCACGGGATCACCGAGCTCACGTTCACTCCCTCTACGAAGAAGGCACAGGCGGCCACACCCGTTGCGCAGCCATCCAACATCGACCTCGCCGCGTCCGGTGCAGGCTCGACAGTGACGACGACCTCCTCGTCTGCGGAGGTACCGATCGCGGGTTGGGGCACCGCAAACCTAATCGACGGGCGCCGGATCAGCGTGCCGTGGGTTGGAAAGGGCGCCGAAGGATGGAGCTCCGCCGGTCACGCGGACCAGTCGGCTACAGAATCCGCCAGAGTCGACTTCGGAAAATCAAGGGCGGTAGATTCCGTCGTCATGTGGTCTCGCAACTCAGCGGGCCACGAAGGAGAAGGATTCCCCTCCGACTTCACGATCAAGGGTTCGAGCGACAACGCCACCTGGACCGATCTGAGCGCCGTCACCAACTATCACGCGAAGACAACTGTGATCGGCCCGCAGACTTTCACCTTCGAACCGAAAAGCGTCCGTTATCTCAAGGTGGAAGCGACCAAGCTCGCTCGCCCGTCTTCGGAGAATGGAGCCTCGGTGTACCACTTTCAGCTCACCGAGCTCGAGGCCTATCGGAATGGTCTGAGCAATGGCGGATTCGAGGGAACGAAGCTGTCACCCTGGAAGGCTCGCGGCAGCGCGAAGGTGCAATCGCTCGTCGTGCACGGCGGAAACGCTGCGGTCGCGCTGACCAAGGCCGGATCTCGTCTCACCTATGCCGTGGCCGGCCTCACGCCCGGCACTACCTACACCGTCGGGGGCTACGTGAGGTCGAGCGCCACCGGGGGCGGTATGACCCTTCAGGCAGGCAGCAGCGCGGCTTCCACGGTGTCCCCGAAGTGGGCAGCCACTTGGGTCACGTTCACGACGGCCAAAGGCCAGACCACGGCCGATCTGACGATCACCAAAACGGGCGGCGGCACAGGCTGGGCGGACGACCTCACCATGACCTCGAAGACCGGCCAGAACTAGCTCGATCCCAAGCCGAAGGCGGCCCTCACAGTGAGTTGTTCATCCACTCGGTGAATGACGCGTCGAACGCTTCGCGGGAGAACTTTCCGCTCCAGCGGCGGCAGTCGTCCGGGTCGAGAGCCAAGGCCTGGCCGATCGCACGGCCGACGTCTTCTTTCACCAGAGCCTCAAAGTGGACGCCGGAGACACCGGCATCCACGGTCTCGGCCGATCCGCCGATCGCGTTGGCGACGACCGGAGTCCCGAGCGCCATCGCTTCCACCGGCATGATCCCGAAATCCTCGAGCGGGGGGAATACGAATACCGATGCCCGCTGGTAGATGGCGTAAAGGAGCGCACTCGACGGGTCGTCGACGAAGGTAACGGGAACTGATGCCTCCGCCCCCTGTGCAACGAGCCGAGGCCTTTCTGGGCCGCCTCCTGCAAGCACCACCGGCATCCCGACTTCTTCGCCGGATGCGATCACCAGATCAAGCCGCTTGTACGGAATGAAACGTGATGCTCCGAGTACGAAATCGGCAGGGAGGGAATCGAGAATCGCCAACTCGTCGCCACCGAGGTGAGTTCGCCAGTCCGCGACGGACTGGAGCGCCGTCGTTTCGACCGGCGGATAGATCACCGTCGCGTCACGATGCCAGTTGAAACTGATGCGATCGCGCACGAAGTTGCTTATTCCCGCGACAGCCGTTGCTTCCTGTGCCCGCTTGCGATCGAGCGGTCGCAACACGACGGACCCCGCTTTGGCGATCAGGCCGTTGCCTCGCTCGTCCATCTCCCGATTCCAGATATATCTGGCCGGCGTATAGGCGTAAATCAACTTTGGCGCGTCGGCGTTCAGGCCGCGTGGGCGAATGTGGTGGCTGAAGAGGTGGGAGCTTGCAAGCACCCAGTCGTATTCCTTGTTCGACGGTATGGCCGAGCGCCACGCCGCAGTAAGAAAGGGAACCGAGGCCGCCTTGCGACCGCGCAGTGGCGAGTCGGCTAGCCAGAGCTCTCGAACGTTGCGATCAGGAAATCGATGCGGAGCGTTCGACCAAGGCGTGACCAGGTCGGCGTCGGGATAGAGCGCGGCAATCGCCTCGAGAACATTCTCGGAACCGCCACGAGCTTCGATCCACTCGTGGGCAATCAGGCCGACCATATCAAACGCTTTCCGCGCCCCTCGGCGATAAGCAGTAACCGTAATGTCTGCCGCGATTCGTCCGAGGCTCCACAATCCTAGAACAGTCAGGACACGCCGGCTCGCGGCACCTTAGAAGCCGCGTGCGGCAAGCCTTTCAAACGACTTCACGTGACCTGTGTTACTTAGCCGTGACTCGATTTAGGTCTTACCTCGTTGAACGCTTCGAGGTGAAAGCTCTCGGTTGATTGAGAGACCTGCGGACTGCCCTGTACCCGTTGAGAAGCCTCACAAAGCCAGCATCCAGTCTTCGCGCCCACGGCGGATATTGAAACCGCTCCGAGCGGACTCGATGTAACAGCATGGGAATCTCATCTTTGCGCTGAGCAGACAACCCAGTTCCGTCGTAGTCGACAGAAACTCGATCGCTTCCAAGTATTCTCCCCATCAACCCGAGTCGGAGGATCAGGTCGTAGTCGCCCGCGAACCCTGCTCGGAGTGAGTACCCGCCTGCTTCCCGTACTGCAGATGCGGAAAATACAGTAGCTGCATGGCAAGCCGAGCGCATTCCAAACGCATGAAGAAACCAATTATGAGGAACATTTCGTAACAGTTTCTCCGGTTTCCCGGGTTCGACCTGTACGGCGCCAAAGACGATAGCTGGCGACTCAAGCTTTTCCGTAGAAACTTGGATCATGTGTCCCAAAGACGCCTGATCATGGAACTTGTCCCCAGCATTCAAATAGAGGATAAACCTGCCGTTCGCAAGTCCAGTTCCCTTGTTGAGCGCATCGTAGATCCCCGAATCCCCCTCCCTGACATATCGCAGATCGCTGCGCGCCAGGGATTCCATGAATTCTCTAGTACCGTCGGACGACAAATTATCGACCACGATGTGCTCGATGACTTCTCTATCGGAAATGTCCTGAATCCTGACGGAATTCATCGTCTCTTTCAGACCCGCAAGGTTATTCCACGTGATCGTAACGATGCTCAATACTGGCTGTTGCACAGTGTCCTAACCAATCGTCGGCCCGTTCGCGACCCGTGTTTCGCTCGCAATGCCTGTTCCTCTTGCAGCTCCATCGTCATCGACTACGACGGGTTTTCCGTTCCGACTTAGGAATATCAGGGCCGGCACGAGTTGGAAAGTGAGAATGGACACGGCAGAAACCCACACCGGTCCTGGGGCACCCCACAATTTGGCGGCACCGATGCACGCCGGCAGCCCTACCACCAACATGAGTGCCACACAGATTGCCTGAAATCTGAGCTCGCGGTCTCGAGTGAGGTACACACCCAACGGGTAGAAGGCCGATTGAGCAAATATAAGTGCGCCGAATCCTCCAGCCAACCACCACGAAACCGACGTCTGGCCGTGGCCGATGAGCAAAGCCGCAGAGGGCAGCACTAAGACAAGCGCCAGCGAGGCAAGGGCAGACGCGGATGCAACGAGGACCAAAGTTCTTCTCAAAACGCGAAGGGTATCCCGACTAGAGGAAACCGAACGAGCAGCCGCAAAGGCTGGCCAGAGCGCTAGAAGGGTCCCAGACACGGCGGCCCAAGCGGGCGCGTAAATCTGGCTGGCAAATGTGTAGGCCACGAGTTGATTAGAACTTGAAACATGACTCAATATCAATTTGTGCCCGAAGAGTAGAGCGGGCAACGCCGCCATGATTACAAGCATGGGGAGCGCACTCCCCCGTATCGAGATTTGCTTCACTGTTCTCGGCCTGAAAATATCGATGACGATACCGATATAGGAATATCCGCTCCACTTGCCGGCTAGCAGGCTAGCCACCAGGGCGAAAATCGCCGCAGAAATAGTCTGTGCCATAACAAACCACACTGGCGCCAGTTCGAGTGCAACTCCGCCCCAAATAAGCAAGACGCTGAGAATACTTGCACCGCAACTGAGCAAAGACCCAACTTGATTTTTTCCGATACCTGTTAGAACTCGGTACCCAAGTTGGAAGAAAATGAAGGCCGAGAACATTCCGAAGAATGCGATTGCCAACAGAGTCGGGTCGTTGAGGAATTTCGATCCCGATCCCAGCACAATCGGCCAGATACCAATTATCGCAAGAAGGATCGCGGCGAGGATGATAGCTGCGCCAGCCACCAGCAAAATACGCTGCGCCGACACGAGAACCCTATATACATGCTGACTCCTATCACCCTTGCGTTGCGCCGCAACCTCGTTGATCACAGCCGCGCCGACACCCATGTCCGCGAAAGGCAAGAGTTGCGACAAAGTCGTTATGAGGATTATGGACGCATACAGTTCAGCTCCCAGGTAGCCGACAGCTAGCCAAGCGCTGACGAGCCCAGAAACCAGAGCTATCGGAGTTGTTATCGCTCGAACGGCAAGATTCGAAACCAGAAGGCGGCGCACATCGGATCCTTTTACGTTTGTATGCCGGCTGGCTCCCGTAATTCGGGGCTCCCACTAAACTTCTCTGCGCTGGCCACTAGCACCAGCGCGAGAGCGATCCCGACCCACCGCCCATTGGCACCAAGCGGGGAGAAGAGGAGATCCCATAGCCCCTGAACTGCGGCGAAAGCAATCACTACATAGTTGGTTCGGGTTGCAAGTATCCCACGCCCAACAACAAAGATCAGGAACAGTCCGATTACTAGGCCGATCAAACCAGCGTCGTACCAAAACGTGCCGACTATGGAATGCAAGTCGACTCTTTCGCCCACCAGCCGTTCGTAAATGTAGTCGGTGTTTAGATTTTTGAAATTTGCTCCGGCGCTCAACTCATGTATTGCGGCAGCACGATCAGTACGCGACGGAACGACACCGATTCCGACACCCAGCGGGGAGTTTTTGAAGTAACCCAAGAGCGCAAGCGGCTCAATACGTCCCGCGAGAAGGCCAATCGCACCCTGTGAACTCTGACGAGATTGCAGGACATGGCCAAATAGTCCAGCGCTCACCATGCTTGTCAAGGCAATGAACACAGCGGCGCAGGTGAGGACAATTGCCCCTCCAAAAGCAACGACTCGACCAGGTGATAGTCCGCGCTTTCGTCGCTTGATAATGACCGCCAATACCGCGGCCAGCACCAAGGCGCCCGCAGCATTCCGTGACTCGAACGCGAAGCTCACGTACGCCAACCCAAGCATGGACACCACCGAGATCAGCAGTGGTGCGCGAGCCAACAACGACGCGAACAGCAGTGACAACGGCCAGGCAAGCACATACTTCCATGGATTTTCCGCTTGAGCACTCGTTATGAAAACTATGGAGAAAAGGGCTCCGAACGTTCCAAGCACGATCCCGGTTACTTGGATTCCGTTGACCTTCGCGCACCACCCGCACGCGACCATCGCACCGACAAAGGCGACGTATTCAAGCAGCCGCTGGATTAGTGAATTTGTATTCCATTCTCGTCCCGATGGCAGGGAAAGTGACACTAACGCGGTCACCAGCGCGACCGGCACAATCGCGAAAGTGGCCCACAGCACCCATCGAGCCGGGCGATTACTCGCAAATTGCCTCGCGGCAAAAGGGAAACAAACAATGGCGATGATCGTGCCGACTGTAAGTCGGGTCGCAACAGGAGATGGCAGAAAGATAGTTGCTGCCGCCACTATCGACAGAATGCGCTCGACTCTTGCGAATCCTTTTCGTCCGTAAATGCACGCACCGGCCTGGTGAATTCGCGAAATAATGGCGCTGATCGGGTTCTGCATGCGGCTCACCAAAGCCACAACTTCTTCGTCGGCCCTCCTAGGCGATAACCCATATTATGTGGACGGTCGCCGATCTTCTTGGCGGGTACGCCAGCGTAAAGGGACCAAGCGTCCAGATGGCCGCGAACGACGGCTCCAGCTGCGATCACAACTCCGTCTTCGATAACACTTCCCGGCAGTACGGTAACTCGGGGTCCAATCCAAACCCGGTCCCCGACCACGACGCTGCTTTCGACATATTCGAAGCTCTCCGACTTCCAGTCATGTTGCGCGCTCCATATTTGCACTTCGCTGGAGACGTTGACAGACCGCCCAATGCGAAGCCCGCCACGCGCGTCTAGAACCGCTTTCTCCCCTATCGATGAATCCTCGCCGATGAAAAGACCTCGGGGGTTTCGAACTTGGTAGCCATGGTAGATGACGACATCGCGCTCTATGGTCACTCCCGCAGCCCGAAGCGTTGCGATCCGAATGAAGTGAATCGGCCACCGGCCAAAAACCGACAGGAAGACGATTTTGAATCCTTGCTTCATTATATTAAACAGCCGATCGTGTAGTGAAGTTATGAACTTCCGGATCGGGGCGATAGCAGTTCACGATAGCTCCCCGGCAAATTTTTGGAGAATCGACTCGATCCTCAATTTGAATTGGCTCGTGCCATATTTGGCCTGAGCCCATCGCTGCGATTCGCCGTTCCCCAGAACCCCCACTCCGCCGCGGAGGATCTCTATGACGGCCGTCGCGAACTCGGCTGGATCGTCGTGAACCGAAAACGGATGACCGCCGCGATTGTCGGTAATTCCCTCGGCACCGATGTTTGTCGCGACCAGCGGCACGCCTCGGAGGAGAGCGTCCAGACTTTTGAACTTCACTCCGGCGCCGGACAGCAACGGCACCACGGCAACTGTGGCCGATGCGTAGTAAGGCTCGACACTGTCGACGTAGCCCGTGAAAGTGACGTTCGCAGCGTCGGCTGCCGCCGCTTGCAGCTGTGCGCTGGGGGAAGCACCAACGATGGCGAACTCCGCGGAAGGTTCAGACTCGATTATTTTGGGCCACACCTCGCGCAGGAACCATGTTGCACCGACATTGTTCTCAGGACGCTTGAACGCGCCGACCATAATCACCCGAGCTAGCCGAGGTTCCCGCTTGACGCGTTCGGCTGAAATTGAATCATCCCAAAGAGGAGGGTCGATATGTTCGACAGAAACCTGGGGAACAATTTGGTGGACTAACCCCGCGTCCTTTTCACTGAACGCGATAACCATTCCCGCACTCGACAGCTTGCTGTGCTCTCCGGGGCCCGTCCTCTTAACGCGGAGCCACCCGAGAGCTCGGCGCATGATCCGACAACGGGGAGTTGCGTCGAGGCTCCGTTGTTCTCGCTGGCCGAGTACGTCCTGAGAAAACAACAATGGCTTCGGGACAATTAGATTGACCGGGAGCAAACTCATAGTTTCGGTCCAGTGAACCTCAACAATGTCTGCCGCTTCCAGCATCGTGCGCGAAAGAGAGTCTTGCTTCATCGCTCGGCGGAAGCGGGGAGCCAGATTCGTTGGGTCTATCGTCGTCCAAAATTTGTCCGTGAATTTCGTCAACCGAGGCCAACCGGACGTACCGATCAATCGGACTTCAAAATCCAAATCGTTTAAAGCCAAGGCAGCGCGATTTCGTCCGTCATTTGGCGCAAGTACGGTTACCGTGTGACCGAGGCTTAACAAAGCGTCAACGTGCCTGCGAACATATTCGCCGCCCGCATGGGGAATTCCCTTGAAAGGAATGACTTTAGAGAGGCTTACGATTCTCAAGACGGGTTCCTGAGCATCGCGTACTTACTGGGCCACTGAAGTCGATTCGGCCGCTGCTCCGATCCGGTTCTTATCATCGACCTGACTCCCCTTTAATTGCATCTTCACACGCCCGTCGAAAGTCAGGCAGGACAGCCTCGACGGTGAAGCGAGAAAGTGCGCGCTCACGAATTGCATCCCCAAATTTCCGGCGAACGACCGGGTCCGAAAGTTTCCTGAGCGAATCAGCAAGCGCTGATATGTTGTCCGACTCTACAACGAGGGCTGCTTCTCCAACCGCCCAGATCAGTGGCTCCGCATTAGTTACAACTATTGCCCTTCCGGCAATCATTGCGTCCATAAGCTTGGCAGGAAGTTGCGCTTCGGTGACCATCGAAGTCTGGATGCTCGGCAGCACAACAATGTCTCCAGTTCGCACCAGTTCGAGTCCGCCTTCGAAAGTTGTGTTTCCGACCCAGTCTTCCCAGGGTTCGGAGTCCGCTGGCGGTGCATCTGTTACCACGAGCGTGACTCCGAAATCTTGGAGTTGACGCACTGCGCCCCGCAATGTTTCCACCCCTTTGTGTTTTCTATTTGTCCCGACGAACACGACCCGAGGCTCGTGGGTTTCATGAACTCGCCCTGGCCCGGTGTCTTCCCGCGCGTGGGGCACAATAGTTCCACCATAGCGACGCTGCAGAACGGGGTTGCTTACTATTCGCGAAACGCCAAACGCCTTCGACCTCATTACAAGAGCTGGCCAAAAGGTCCGAGGTCGAAGTACGGACTTGGCGACCATATGGGTCCATCGTCCTCGGCCGATCCTTGCCTCTATATCAGGGTCGTCAATATCCAGCAGGATCGGTGTACCTGTTAGCTTCTTTAAGCGAAGCGCTCGGCCGAATGACCGGGGAAGTGGCTTGACAGCGATAATCAGGTCAGAGGACTCTGCGAGTCGAGATAGCTCGTCCTCGTCCGATTTCCGCCCGACCGTAAGGGCGACGCAGTCCCGCGAAAATGCAGAATTCGCAAGCGGTGGCCAGAAACGCTCCTCGACTGGGCCGACTACCACAGTCTTCCATCCGAGTTTTCGAGCGAGCATCCAAATCACATACGCTCGTCCTACCGAATTTCCGGACAGTTCGCTCACGAGTATCACAACTGAAGATGTTGTCTCGGGCACTGGCATTTGTTTTCTGACCTTTTCTATCGCCCACGACTAGCAAGCTCGTCACTCGATGGTCCGTGAATCACCGATATCGACGTTTCAAGTTTGACATGTCGTGTTCACAGACAGAGCCTTTGCCTATCCCGCCGAATGGGATGGAACTCCACAGCGATGGAGCGGATGGCCTCAGTCAATAGCGGAACAGTCACTCGGTCGCTGAATCTCGAGGCAGCCCTTTGAGCAGCTTCAGCCACCCGAGTCCGCGAAGCCGGATCCTCCAAGAGGGCCTGAATCGTACGCGCGAGAATTGCACTTTCATTCGGTGTTACCAGATATCCGGTCTCGCCGTGGTCGATTTGCTCACGGGGCCCGCCCTCGTCCCCGGCGATAACTACGAGACCGCCAAGCATTCCTTGATTGATCACTTGCCCGAACGGCTCAGGAGACGTAGACACAGAGACTAAGCAGTCCGCGTCGGCAATGAGCGCTTCGACGCGGTCGACGTGTCCTAGAAACTGAACTGGGCTTCGAAGCAAGCGAGCCTGCGTCTCAAGCATCGACGCGTAGCGCGGATCCGAATGCGCACTCGAGCCCGCAATCATTAGGCTGAAACGCCCGCTGTACCCAGCCACTTCGAGCTCGTGCAGCGCATCGAGCAACACGTGAATGCCCTTCCAAGGGTCGAGCCGGCTCAGAGTGAGGATCCGAAGGGGTTCACTAGGAGCCGAGTTGCGCTTCGTTGCAATCGACCCAGACACTGGATACGCGACACGCTTTGGATGTGAGTCGAATTTCGCCGGCAGCGTCGATAGCGTCCATTCGCTATTCGCGATGAATGCGTCAAACCTCGGGAGAACGAAGCCATTAAGCACCGCTAATTTCAGACGCGAATTTCGTTTCGGGTTGAGATCATCTCTCATGTAGTAGATACGGATGGTGCCTTTGGGCAGTCGAATGCTTGAGAGCACAACTGCCGCCTTGGGACTATTTGCGACGATGATGTTCGGGTCGAGCATTCTCAACCGCCCGGACAGACGCAGGCCCATCCCTAGAAACGCAAATTTGTGGGGGGACGCCGTGAGCACTTCCACCGGTATGCCTGCCGACGTTGCACCAGAAAACGCGGTACCCGGGCCCAACGAGATGAGTCTCGTCAGCTTGGCCTTGCACTGCACCAGGTAGCGGTTTAGTCCCATTTGCCCCCCGCCCGGCAACGCAGAGCTATCTACAAAGACGACGCGTGGCTCGTCTGATAATTCGTTCAAGGTGGAATCAAGTCCCTGCTGGCAGAAGTTCGATATGTCCCAGTTACTCTATGTCGCCACTTAAGGGTGAGGCACCGATGTCGACTTTCGAAGCGGCCGAACAGATACGACGAGACCTTTGTGCGGCACCTTGCCATCAGTCTCAACAACCTCCAGCGCGCATCCCAGCTCGATCAGTCCGAGCGAAAGAACGTGGCGCGTGAGCTGAAATAGTCCGCCAAGGGTCGCCGCTGCCACTGATCGAACCCAAAGGCTGACCCATTTTTGGCGGCGAAATACTAGAGTCGACACAGAATGCTGAGGGCCTGGGGGAGTTTGGCGTCGGTACGCCAGCAAGAACGCGCGATTGATCCTCAATGTTGGTGATTCACTGCGTACAACTGAGGATATATTTGCGAGGACCGAAAGTTCTGCGCACCCGACGGATCACACGGTCATGACGGCGAACTGAGGTTTTGTGACAACCAGTACTGAAAGCGCAACGGCGCGGCGGTCGAGAACTTGGCAGCGAGTGTACGCCCGGCGCCTGATCGTGACCGATCTTCTCGTAGTCGTTCTTGCCGTCTACGGCTCGCAATTGCTGTGGTTCGGACTTCGGCCCGTCGCCCTGGAACAGAAGTTTCAGATCGGAATCGGCTACAACTCTGTCTCGATCGCCATCACTCTTTTGTGGATGTTTGTCCTCAGCGCCTATGCCACACGGGACCTCAAGGTCATCGGCAGTGGAACTCTCGAGTATCGGCGCGTTGTCGACTCGACTATCCGCCTGTTCGGGATTTTCGCGATCGTCGCATTTCTTTTGAGGATTGATCTCGCGCGCGGCTACTTCCTGACCGCGCTGCCAATCGGGGTATTCCTTCTGCTCTGGACCCGATGGGCGTGGCGACAGTGGCTCCGCCGCGAACAGGCACGCGGCCTTCACGTTTCCCGCGCAATTGTCGTTGGCGAACGCGTCAAGTCGGAAAACGTCACTGCCACAATCCGGCGGGCGCAGGGTTCGGGAATTAACGTCGTCGGAGCGCTTACTCGTGACGGTTCGGTTGACAAGCCCTTCTTCGGAGGCGTTCCCGTCCTGGGTAAATACGCCGACATCCTCGTCGCCCTCGAAGAAGTACAGGCTGACACGGTTGTGCTCACGGGAGCAGATGAGATCAGCCACCTCGACATGCGTAAGCTCGGATGGGACCTCGAAGGCAAGGAAGTCACCCTCATCGTGGCGCCCGGACTTACGGGGGTGGCGGGGCCTCGAATTCATGCCCGACCGGTGTCCGGTCTTCCGCTAATTTACGTGGAGTACCCCGCATTCACCGGGGTTAAGCGTCTCTCGAAGCGAGCTTTCGATCTAGTCGGGGCCGGCTTGATCATCCTCATCTCTTCGCCCGTACTTATTGCTGTCGGAATCGCCATCAAAACTTCCAGTCCGGGCAGCATTCTTTACCGGCAGGAACGGATCGGACTTCAGGGAACCCCGTTCGGCATGTTGAAGTTCCGCTCGATGATCAAGGATGCGGACGACCAGCTGGAAAGTTTGCTTGACGCGCAGGGACGAAGCGCAGAGCCCTTGTTTAAGGTGATGAACGACCCTCGAATTACGCGGGTCGGAGGTTTTCTCCGACGTTCATCCCTCGATGAGTTCCCCCAACTGTTCAATGTACTCCTGGGCCACATGAGCCTCGTTGGCCCGCGTCCTCAGAGACAGGCCGAGGTGGCGCTGTACGACGACGCAGCCCACCGCAGGCTCATGATGAAACCGGGCATGAGCGGGCTCTGGCAAGTGAGCGGCCGGTCAAACCTCAGCTGGGATGACGCGATCCGGTTGGACTTGTATTACGTCGAGAACTGGTCAATGACCGGAGACATCATCATCCTGTGGCGAACGATTCGTGCCGTTGCGATGTCGGACGGCGCGGTCTAACTACTTCGTCGAGGGCTGGCAACCCGGCGAGGATAGCGTCACAGCCGTCGGATTGACCATCGGTGTCACGCGCGCGGATAGCGGACCGTAGTCGCCTTTTGTTCCAGCGAATGTCACAGTGAACGTCGCTGTCTGGCTGGCGAGCAGATCGACCTGAATATGAGCAACGGGTCGTCCGAGGTCGCGGGTTGAGCCGACAAGGTTCATGGCGAGCGCGCCACCGCCATCAGAAAAACTGGCATTGGTCGCCCCGGGCGGCCCATAAACATAAACCTGGGTCCGCGTCTTGACGGGCTTGAGGTAGACCTGCGAGCGCACGTAGGACGGAAGAGCCTTCTGCGCCGCTTCAGTAATGTTGGAATTGAGAACCACAACAGCGGTGAAAGTCGGATTGCCAGGGCTCTGGCACGCTGTGGACGTGAGCGCGGCCGAGGTGTTGAGGTAGTAGGACATCTTGGATGCCGAGTTGTCGTTGAAAAAGACGCCGATTTGCGTATTCACTTTGTTGGTAGTGTCCATGATCCCACCGAGCTGGATCGACGACAGGACTTTCTGTTCCTTCAGGTGATCGCTCCAGACCATCAATCGGTTTTCGGAAACCGAGCGTGTGAGCGCCGCTATGAGCTTGTTGGTATCAGGGGCAGAGGATGTGAGCGCCCCGAACACCGAAGCCGCAGCGCTAGCGAAGAAGGCGTTCTGCACCTTCACTCCCGAGTATTTGGCGTAAACCTCGGAGAGCAGGATCGGAACCGCCGTAGTGGAGGTCAAGCTCTCCCCCGATGGCAGCTTCAGAGGCCCGGTCGCAGTGAGCAGGTAGCTGAGTGCGACGGGGTCGAAAGACAGCACACCGTCGACCTTCTGGCCCGACTCGCGCAGCCAGAACGCTTGAGCGAGTTTCGCCGCGGTCGGGAAGTTCGGACGAAGCGTGACGTTGTTCGAGAACTGCAGTCCGTTTTGGCTGAACAGGTCGACCACCGTCGGGTCGAGCGGAATGGGAATCGGCAGATTCCTGGGAAAACTCTCGGTCGCCGGCTGAGCTCCTAGTGTGATCGAGCCATTGTCGACGTTCAAGATCGTCCAGGCGCTCGCTGCCCCGCCGAGGCTCGCTGCCTCAGCATTGTTCTGGAACAGCATGATGTAAGTGCGGGGTCCGCCGGCTCCCATCATCCGCGGAAGCAACTCGAGAGCGTTCCGCGCTGGACCAGTGATGCCTTTGGCCTTGACCAAGAGCCGATCGAGCTTGACTACAGCGTTCTTGACAACCGAGATAGACGTGCTGTCGTTGATCGAATCAACCGTTGAGGAGGCTGCGCCGACCACTTTATCGGCGGAGGTGATGATCGTTCCCGCTTTTGCCAAAGGCTCAAGGTTGATATGCCCGTCAACCGGTTTCAACGCATCGAGATTGAACGTCGACGCGAAGTCCACGGCAGGGTCAATCGCACCGACGGCGACGTCGTTGACCGCACCGGCGAGTTGTCGAACCACTGTGAGATTCTGTCCAAGCACCGGGACCAACTCGACCACTCGCCATATCGGGTCGCTCGTCATGGATACCGCGTTGGCGGTGTCCTTCTTGATCTTGCCTGCGTCGTCTTTTGCCCCAGCGAAGTCTCGTGCGGTCACCTTGGTCTGCAGATCCGCGATCAGGCTCTGCGCCGATTCGAGAGATTTCTTGGCCGAGAGCGCCCGAACCCCGACCCATGCGCCGACTCCGACTCCGACGATCAGAACGGCCGCCACGACGATAAGAGTCGTCCGACCCCGAGTGTTTTGCCGCCACAGTCCATGACGCCCAACGATATGGGAATGCTTGATCGGTACTCGTTTGTCATCTGCCACCGCACAAATGTACCGGAGGGCATCCTGAGAAAGCCCGTCCCGAGCACTGAGCGGACAATCGTGTTCAGGCAGCGGGCAGAATATAAGGGCTGCTGCGCGCCGCGCGCACCGTTTTCACTCGCACTGGGGGTCGGATCATGACCGAACGGATCTCCGTTGCGCTGTGCACGCACAACGGCGCCCGCTTCATCGAGGCCCAGCTGCGCAGCATCCTCGCCCAGTCGACCCCTCCCGATGAGATTGTGCTCTCCGACGATGCGTCGACGGATGACACGGTGGATGTCGCCATCGCGCTCGTGGGGTCAATCGCCCTCCCCCAGCTCGATTTCGTCGTGCTTCGCAACCCGAAGGCGCTCGGCGTCACCGCGAACTTCGAGAGCGCGATTCGGGCAACGACGGGGGAGCTCATCGTTCTGAGCGACCAGGACGACCTCTGGTATCCGGACCGCCTCTCCCGCGCCATCAAGGAGTTCGACGCACGCCCCGGTCTCGACTTCCTGTTCGCCGACGCCCGCCTCGTCGACGCCGAGGGTGTGGACCAGGGCCGCAACCTCTTCTCCGTACTCGAGGTGAGCGAGCAGGATCTCACCGCGCTGCATCGCGGCGACGGGTTCTCGGTGTTCATCAGGCGCAACATCGCGACGGGAGCAACCTCGATGTTCCGTCGCCGGCTGCTCGAGGTGGCCCTGCCGTTCCCCACCGGATGGGTGCACGACGAATGGCTTGCCGTCGTCGCCGCCACCGTCGGACAACTCGACTCGCTGAATGCCGCACTCATCGACTACCGGCAACACGCGTCGAATCAGATCGGCGTCGACTATCCGACCTTCCGGCGTAAGGTGCGGCGAGCGCTCGAGCCGCGCGGCGGACGGAACGACCGGCTCGCCACACAGTTCGCGCAGCTCGCGGAGCGGCTGGACAGCGTTCAGGACCGAGTGCTCCCGGAACGGCTGGCCCACGCGCGCACCAAGGCGGCGTTCGAAGCAATCCGTCAGGCACTGCCCGCGCAACGACGGCGCCGACTCTGGCGCGTGCTCGCGGCGGACCGGCGCGGCTGGTACTCCGAATACGCGAGCCAGGGTCGACTGGATATGGTGCGCGACCTGCTGCAGCCTCACGGAGAGTGACGGCATCCCTCTCGATAAGATGAACGGATGACTGACGCGAGGCCCGTGGGTCGACCACCGGCACGCCTCTCCGGCTTCGTCATCATCCTGGTCGCCACCGGGATTGCCGGCGTGATCTCGTACGTGGTGACGATTCTCGTGCCGAACCGCGTGGGCCCGGCGCTCTACGTGCCGTTCGCGGTCTTCTGGTCGTCGATCTATCTCGTCGTCGGGGCGCTCGGGGGCATCCAGCAGGAAGTGACCCGCGGAACGCATCCGGTCAGCGGCGACGGTCCATACCGGGTCAGTCGGGCGCGCAACTTCGGTCTCGTCGCCGGGCTTACGGTCTTAGCCCTCGTGCTTGCGACGGCGCCACTGTGGGTGCGAGCCGCGTTCCCCACCGAGGGCTGGGCTCTCGTGCCGCCGCTCGCGATCGGCACCTCATCCTTCGTCATGGTCGCCGTGCTCGCCGGCTCACTCTACGGAGTGTCGGCCTGGACGCCGATCGCGCTGATGATCACCGTTGACGCCCTGCTACGCCTCATCGGGTTGGCGATCGCCCTGGCGTTCACCACCGATGTCGTCGTGCTCGCGTGGGCGGTCGCGTTGCCGTTCCCCGTCACGCTCATCGTGCTCTGGCCGTTCATCCGCCCCTCGATAGTCGGACGCTCGCAATTGGATGTCGGCTATCGCGCCCTCACCTGGAACGTCGCACGAACCGTGGTGGCGGCTACGGCGACCGGCATCATGGTCAGCGGATTTCCCCTGATGCTCGGGCTCACCTCGCACTCGGTTCCGCGGGCGCTCCAGGGCATGTTCGTGCTCGCCATCACGCTCACCCGGGCCCCGCTGATCGTTGTCGCGATGTCGCTGCAGAGCTACCTGGTGGTGCAGTTCCGCAATCACTCCGAGCGCTTCTGGCGCCAGTTCCTACGTCTCCTCGGCATCGTCGCTGCGGGCGGAGCGGTGCTGGCCTTTGGCGGGTGGCTGCTCGGTCCGGCGATCTATGGGCTGATCTCACCGACTGGGCCACAGCCCGACGGCCCCTTCTTTGCGATCCTGGTGGCGTCATCCGCCCTCGTTGCGGCGCTCTGCATCACCGCCCCCGCGGTTCTCGCGAGGTCGCAGCATCTCGTCTACACGGCGGGATGGGTTGCCGGGGCGGTCGTCACCGTCGCCGCGCTTCTTCTTCCGCTGGATTTCGCCACGCGAACGATCTGTGCGCTCGTCGCCGGTCCGATCGTCGGGCTGCTCGTGCACGGCACATATCTCGTGTCGGCGGGATTGCGGGAGCGGCGCGCGCGCTGAGCTGCATCCGTCTGCATCCCCCAGCGGCACTTCGGCAGCTCGCCCGCTGCGCGAGGTGAGGACGACGGGCAGCTAGGAGTTCTTCGGGGCTTTCTCGTCCACCTGGACGACTTCGAGCACCGGAGCGGCGTGGCCGGTGAGGTGTTTCTCCAGCTCACCGATGCGGATCTCCTGCAGCGCTGAGGTCTCCGCCAGGGAACGAGTTTTCGCCTCGAGCTCGGTCAATTCCGCACTGTGTTGGATGCAGACCAGGAACAGGACGGCGACGCTGACGAAAAAAACCAGATTGATCGGCACGGCAACCCCGACGAGGCCGGCAGCCCAAATGAGGGTGGAGGGAAACACGCCTGCGATGAGGGCGAGCACACCCGCGACGAGCCACCAGACCGCGTGGCGTTCCCGAAGGCGCCGCCTCCGCAGCATCTCGATGACGACCCCGAGGGTGATGAGCGCGGACACGACACCCAGGATGTAGCTTGCGACGGTCATGAGACAGCCACCTCCTGGAGCTTCACTGGAGGGCGGATGATGGCAAACATCAGCGCAAGCACCGCACGCGCCAGATACGCGGCGGCCTTCACCGGATTGTGAGACGGACGACCGCCGGCCCGCTCGCGCATAGCCACGGGCACCTGAACGATGACGATCTTCGCTCGGGCCGCAATCACCAGGGACTCGATCGTGTCGCCGAGGTACTCGGCCGGATAGTGCTCAGCGAAGAGTCGGACGGCCCGCGGGCCGCTCATCTTGAAACCAGATGTCGTGTCGGTGAGCGTGGTCCGAGCTGTGCGGCTGAGGAACTTGGAGAGCAACACCATCGCCCAGCGACGCGGACCCTTCACCGTGTACTCACCCTCGCCGGCGAATCGAGCGCCGATGACGAGGTCGGCAGTGTCGAGCTGGGCGAGGAGGGCAATCACTCCGGCCGGATCGTGCTGGCCGTCGGCATCCACCTGCACCACATTGTCGAACCCATTCTCGAGGGCATAGCGGAACCCCACACGCATGGCTCCGCCTACTCCGAGGTTGAACGGCAGGCGCGCGACTATGGCACCGGCGGCGAGAGCCTCGCTCGTCGTGCCGTCGCTCGATCCGTCATTCACGACGAGACACGTGATGCCGGGCAGCTTCTCGAACACCTCGAGAACGACGTTTCTGACCGACTCTTCTTCGTTGAACGCCGGCATGACCACAAGCGTTTTTTCGAGGGAGTTGACCATAGAGAGATAGTACCAATCAGCCCGGGGGCTACTTCTTGCGCAACGCCTCGAGGTTCTCGAGGTACCAGTCGTAAGTGTTCGCTACACCGTCGCGGAGCCCGGTCGTCGCCGCCCACCCGAGTTCGCGAAGCCGGGTGACATCGAGGAGCTTCTGCGGTGTGCCGTCCGGCTTCGACGTGTCCTGTGTGAGCTCGCCCCGGTACCCGACCGTTTCCGCGACCATCGTGGCGAGTTCGCGGATCGAGAGATCCTCGCCAACGCCGACGTTGATGGTCTGCGGATCGTCGTAGTTCTCGAGGAGGAACAGGCTCGCCTTCGCGAGGTCATCCACATGGAGGAATTCACGACGCGGAGTACCTGAGCCCCAGATCACGACCTCGGCGTCGTCATTGACCTTCGCCTCGTGGATGCGACGAAGGAGCGCCGGAAGCACGTGCGAGTGCTCGGGGTGGAAGTTGTCGCCCGGTCCGTAGAGGTTCGTCGGCATGGCCGAGATCCAGTGGCGGCCGTACTGCTTGCGAGAGGCCTGCACCTGCATGATGCCGGCGATCTTCGCGATGGCGTAGGCGTCGTTGGTGGGCTCGAGCACACCTGTCAGCAGGGACGACTCCTTGATCGGCTGCTCGGCGTACTTGGGGTAGATACAGGACGAGCCGAGGAACAGCAGGCGGTCCACGTCGATGTCGTTGGCAGCATCCATCACGTTGACCTGGATCTGCAGGTTGTCGCTGAGGAAGTCGGCGCTGAAGGTGTCGTTGGCCTGGATACCGCCCACCCGTGCAGCGGCGTCGATGACGACATCCGGCTGGTTCTCGCGCATGAAGTCGAAGACACCGGCGCGGTCGCGCAGGTCGAGCTCGGCGGATGTCGCGCCGATGATGTCGGTGAAGCCTTCAGCTTTGAGATGGCGCCAGATCGCGGACCCGACGAGGCCGCGATGACCGGCGATGTAAATGCGGGACGATCTGTCCACGGTCCTCCGATAGTGCAATCTCGTTATACTCACCTTGCGCATCGCGCCTGTGGGAAAAACGTTCCTTCGCCGCCCGAACACTCAGGGTGCAGCGCTTTTTCGTCTCACCGATCTTAGCAATCCTGAAAGTGAGAGACATGTCCGACCCTGAGGTCCTCGTTGTGCTGCCGACTCTCGGCGATCGACTGGACACACTCAAGATTACTCTCGACTCGGTAAACGAGCAGCGCAAAGACCTCGGGGTTACCCTTGTCGTCGTGGCGCCTCCCGGAGCCACCGCCGCCCGCGAACTGGCCGCGTCTATGGGCGCCGTCATTGTCGACGATCCCAAGGAAGGCATCTCGGCGGCCATCAACTACGGACTCGCTGCCCGCACAACGGAGAAGTACTACGCGTGGGTCGGCGACGATGACCTGTTCCGTCCGGAGGGACTCGTTACACTCCGTACCGTTCTCGAGGCGACGCCCGGCGCTGTCCTGGCTTTCGGCGGATGCGACTACATCGACCCCGAGGGACGCACCATCACGGTGAGCAACGCCGGCCGCCTCGCCACCTTCCTTCTCCCGTGGGGGCCGGACCTTATCCCGCACCCCGGCACGATGATCACACTCGATGCTCTCGAGGAGATCGGCGGATTCGACCGCGAGCTCAGATTCGCCATGGACCTGGATGCGTTCCTCAAGCTCCGCAAGCACGGGTCGTTCGTCTGGACTCGCCGTTCGGTCTCGGCGTTCCGCTGGCACGCGGAATCTCTCACGGTCGCGAATCGCCTGAGTTCCAGCCGCGAAGCCGAGTCTGTGAAGCGCCGCCACCTCCCCGCGATCCTCCGCCCGGTGAGCGGCCTGTGGCATCGACCGATCCGCTGGGCGTCCGCCGTAGCGGCCGGCCGGGTCAACGCTCAGGCGCGCGCGCTGCGGTAGCGGTCGACCCCGCGCCGCTGCGCTAGGCTGTTGGAGTTTTGAAGCGACCCTGCCCTGGCCTCAGTGCCGTGCAGCCCACCGTTACCCATCGGAGTGAAGTGAATGACTGAGACCACGGCGAAAAAAGCCATCATCACCGGAATCACCGGACAGGATGGCAGCTACCTCGCCGAACTCCTGCTCGGCAAGGGCTACGAAGTCCACGGTCTGATTCGTCGGTCCTCCACCTTCAATACCGACCGCATCGACCACATCTATCAGGACCCGCACACCCCGCATCCCAATCTCTTCCTTCACTACTCCGACCTGAGTGACGGATCGCGACTCGTCACCCTGCTCAACGAGATCCAGCCCGACGAGGTCTACAACCTCGCCGCGCAATCCCACGTGCGCGTGAGCTTCGACGAGCCCGAGTACACGGGAGACGTGACTGGCCTCGGCACTATTCGCCTCCTCGAAGCGATCCGGGCCATCGGGCTCCAGACCCGCTTCTACCAGGCGTCGAGCTCCGAGATGTTCGGCGCCACCCCGCCACCGCAGAACGAGGGCACCCCGTTCTACCCGCGCAGCCCCTACGGTGTCGCGAAGCTCTACTCCTACTGGATCACCCGAAACTACCGCGAGGCCTACGGTCTCTTCGCATCCAACGGCATCCTCTTCAACCACGAGTCCCCTCGCCGTGGCGACACGTTCGTCACTCGCAAGATCACCCGCGCGGTGGCCCGGATCGCCGCCGGCGAGCAGACCGAGCTCTACATGGGAAACCTCGACTCCGTGCGCGACTGGGGCTATGCACCGGAATACGTCGAAGCCATGTGGCGGATGCTGCAGCACGACACACCCGGAGACTTCGTCGTGGCGACCAACACCGCATACACGGTCAAGGACTTTCTGCAGCTCTCGTTCGAGCACGTTGGGCTCGACTGGGAGAAGTACGTCAAGTTCGATGAGCGCTACCTGCGCCCGACCGAGGTCGACTCGCTGATCGGTGACTACTCGAAGGCTGAACGCGAGCTCGGCTGGACTCCCACCATCCTCACGCCCCGTCTCGCACAGATCATGGTCGACTCCGACATCAAGGCACTCGAACTCGGTGGATCGCGTCACGTGGACGCTGTCCAGACCGTCTGATCCTGTGCTCGATGTAGCGCTGTCGATGCTCACTCTCGTTCCAGGAGGCATGGGCGGAAGCGAGACCTACGCGCGAGAGCTCACCCGGCAGTTGGCGACGGTCGACGAGGTCTCGGCCACCGCCTGGGTGCCATCGACGGCGCGGGGCTTCAGCGAGGGCATCGCGGAGCGCGTGATTGCGCAGGTGCACGGCGGCCCGACAACGCTCGACCGCCTGCGGGCGCTGACAACGGCGACGGTCTTCGCCCGATCGATTCGCCGCGAACTGGCTTCCGCGCGCGTCGTCCACTATCCGTTCACCGTGGGGGCTCCGAAGCCGTCGAAAGACCAGGCTTTCGTACAGACCCTCCTCGATGTGCAGCACCTTGACCTCCCCCAACTCTTCTCCCGACCGGAGCTCGCCTATCGCCGCCACTACTACGAGGGAGCGGCCCGGCGTGCCGACGCGGTCATCACGATCAGCGAGTTCGCCAAGACCCGCATGGTGGAGCTGCTCGGACTCGACCCGGCGAAGATCCACGTCGCCCACCTCGCCGTCGATACCCGGCAGTTCACTCCGAACCTCGGGCCGCGTGAGGGGTTCGTGCTCTACCCGGCGCGCGGCTGGCAGCACAAGAACCATGCGCGACTCGTCGAGGCCATGCGCCTGGTGCGTGCTGAGCGCCCCGACATCCGCCTCGTGCTTACCGGTGGTGCGCTCGACCAGCTCGGCGAGCTTCCGGACTGGGTCGAGCGACGCGGCCTCGTCAGCACGGACGAGCTGAAGAACCTGTACCGGTCAGCCGCAGTGCTCGCCTTCCCGAGCCTGTATGAGGGTTTCGGGCTTCCCCCGCTCGAGGCCATGGCGTCCGGGTGCCCGGTTGCGGCATCGAATGCAGGTTCCATCCCCGAGGTGTGCGGCGACGCCGCCGTGCTCTTCGACCCTGAGGATCCGGAAGCGATCGCCGCCGGCATCCTCGATGCCCTCGTACGAGCACCGGAGCTGACGCGTCGTGGGCTCGACCAGGTGCAGGACTTCACCTGGGAGAAGTGCCGCGACGTTCACGTCGACGTCTATCGGAGGGTCGCATGACCATCGCGGAATCCGTGACTCGCCAGCGATCCCTCGTCACCGGGGCGAACGGTCAAGACGGGGTCTACCTTGTGGAGAAGCTGCTCGCCCGGGGGGACGAGGTCCACGGCATGTGCCACTCCCATGCGGGGGCCGCGCTCCTCGCCGAACGCTTCCCCTCGGCGACGGCCCATGTGGCCGATCTCGGGGACGCCACCGGCATCCGCGAACTCGTCGACGCGACGGAACCGACCCGGGTGTTCAACCTCGCCGGCAACACCTCGGTAGCCCGCTCGTGGGAGTTCCCGGCCGAGGCAGCCGATGTGCTCGGGGTGGGACCCATCCGTCTTCTCGAGGCGTCCTGGAATCTCTCGCAGCGCACGGGGCGGCCGGTGCGGATGCTGCAGGCGTCGAGCGCAGAGATCTTCGGCGACGCGACCGAGGTGCCACAGACCGAGCGCACGCCGCTCGTGCCGGTGACCCCGTACGGTGCGGCAAAGATGTTCGCCCATGAGATGGCGGGCGTCTACCGCGCGCGCGGGATGTTCGTGAGCTCGGCGGTGCTCTACAACCACGAATCCCCGCGGCGTCCAGACTCGTTCGTCGCCCGGAAGATCGCGATGGCCGTCGCACGGATCGCGCTCGGTCGCCAGGAGACCATCACGCTCGGCAACATCGACGTGCACCGGGACTGGGGCTACGCACCGGACTTTGTCGACGCGATGATCCGGATCATCTCGCAGCCGACCAGCGACGACTTCATCGTCGCGACCGGTGTGTCGCACTCGGTGCGCGAGTTCGTCTCCGAGGCCTTCGCCGTCGCCGGTGTCACCGACTGGGAAGATCGCGTGATCATCGATCCAGCGCTCTACCGACCGGCAGACCCAAAACAACTGGTCGGCGACCCCACAAAGCTGCGTTCGATCGGCTGGGAGCCGAGCGTCTCGTTCCACGAGCTGGTCGGCATCATGATTGCGGCTGAGCTCGAGCAGCTGTCGTGATGATGGGTGAGGCTCAGTGAGTAAAATCCGCGTGCAGTCAACGGCGCCTCGACTGCGAGCGATCTGGACGACTTCGGTAATGAAGTACGCCCGCTTCGCTCTGCCCCGACCAGACGGCTTGCCCAACCGACGCGTACTGCTCATTTTTCCGGCTCTCGTCGTGCTGTTCGGAATCATCGTCGTCGGTTTTGCTCTCAACGGGACGTCGTCCGGCGAGATGTACGGCCGGATCTATGCGGGAAACGATCCGGCGCTCCTCGCCGGGCATCCTGAGCTGATCCGCTCAGACGAGTGGTACGTGAACACCGCTTGGTCGATCTCGCAGGTCGAGCAGGGGCTCCCGGAGATCAATCGGACGATGCCGGGGGGAATGGATGCGGCGCTCCCCCACGACCTGCCGCGCTCTGACTGGTCGGTCGTCTTTCGACCGCAGCTCTGGGGCTATCTGGTGTTCGACGTCAACCACGCCACAGCGTTCAAGTGGTGGATTGCGGCCCTGACCTTCATCGGCGCCGCCTACCTCTTTCTCGTGACAGTGTTGCCCCGGCGGCCGCTCGTCGCTGCGGCCCTTTCGGTCGGCTTCTTCTTCAGCCCGTTCTTCCAGTGGTGGTTCCAGACCGTCATCTTCTGGCCGATGGCCTGGGCACTGGTCACCATGGCAGCGATGTTGTGGGCAGTTCGCTCGGACAGCCGTGCGTCTCGATGGATCTGGGCAGCGCCGGTGGCATTCCTCACCGTGGTCATGGCAATGGGTATCTACGCGCCGTTCATCGTGCCGATCGTGCTCGTGGTCGCGCTGTTCGCCATCGGCACCGTGATCGAACAGAAGAGACGCGGGGCTGCGTGGCTGGCTCTTCTTGCAAGGGCGGTCCCGATCCTCATCGCCGGCGCGCTTGGCGCGGTGGTAACGCTGATCTGGCTGCAGACCAAACAGACCACTCTCAACGCTTTCTTGGCCACGTCCTACCCCGGCGAACGTCTCACCCCCACCGGGTCGAGCCTGCTCGCGACGGGGGCACGCACGATCGGTTCGTCGTTCTCGCAATCGCTGTCCCTCGGCGATGGCTTGCTCAACATCAACGCGTCCGAAGCTTCGACCTTCTTTCTGATCGGGGCGTTCCTGATCCCCGTCGTCGTCTGGATCGTCGTGCGCGCCGCACGGTCGCGCGTCCCACTGCCATGGACTCTCATGGCCATGGTCGGGTTCATCCTGTTGATCGTGGCGTTCTGCTACATCCCCGGCTGGAATGCAATCGCGCACTTGCTCTTTCTCGACCGCTCCATGGATGCTCGACTGCGAATTGGGCTCGGGCTCGCGTCCTTCGTGATTCTGGCCTACGTCATCCGCTATTTCGACGACGAGAAGAGCCAGGCGGGACTTCGGATCTCCGTGCTTTCAGCGGTGCTGTTCGTTCTGTCGCAGCTCGCTGTCGCCTTGGCGGTGATCCATTTCGGTGGACGTGCGACGCTCTTCCGGAACTCGCCGCTCTGGTGGCTCGACGCGCTTGCCTCAGCCGCGGCCATCTTCTTCGTCGCGCGCAGGCGACCTGCACTAGGCACCGCTCTCTTCCTCGCCATCAGCGTCCTGAGCACCGCGGGCGTCAATCCCGTCTATGTCGGAGTCTTCGATCTGCGAAATGCGCCGGTGACGAAGGGAGTGCAGCGGGTCGATGCCGAACGGCCGGGAGACTGGGTCGGCGTCGGTGGTGTCGAAACCTCTGCCATCCTGATGGAGTCGGGAGTGACCGCGTTCAATGGGATGCAGGGGGCACCGTCGCGCACCATGTGGAAAGAGATTGATCCAACGTCGCAGTACAAGTACACCTGGAATCGACTCGCGGGCATCGGCTGGGTCTTCGCACCGGGCGAGCCCGTCGTCAGCAATCCTGCGGCCGATCAGATCGTCTCTACGTTCGACGCTTGCTCTGAATTCGCACAAAAGCATGTCGCCTATGTGCTGTCGACCGAGAAGAAGGTCACTTCGAAGTGCCTTGTCGCCGACCGTTCGTTCCCCGCTCCGAAACAGACCTTCACCATCTACCGGGTGATTCCGAAGACCTGATTGTTCGCTAGAGCCGCCGGCCGAGTCGAAGAGCGTCGATTGCTGCCGGGAAACGGGCCAGCGAGACGAGAGCGGATCGTCGAAGACGCGCGCGTGGACCGATACGCGCGACCTCGGTGATGGTGCGGGCGATCTGGCGAGCCGTTGCGTGGTCTTTCGCCGCGAGCGCGGCCCGGTAGGCGTGCCCCAGACGCTCACTGGCGGACGGGACGAGGACATGGTGGATGAAGGCCTCGGTCTCGTCGTCGGTGGCTGATCTGCCGCGGAGCTGTCGGGCCAGTCGGAGCCGAGATGCGGCACTCTCGAACCTGCGGCTCGCGATGTCCATGTCGGCGAGGGCGAATACGGACCGAATGGCCGGAACCGTTCGACCCCCCGTCTGACCGTCCGAGCGCGCCACGAGAGCCTCGGCATCCGCGCGGATCGATTCCGCCGCGTCAAAGCGGGCGAGTGACACCAGCTCGGTGAGGATGCGCGCTGTCCAGACATCCGCGCTCCCGCGGGAGTCGACTGTTGAGAGAAGCGAGAGTGCGGCCGGAAGCGCATCCGGGTCGAAGCGGGCGAGCGCAAGGGCACGGTGGCGCGCTGCGTTGATCATCAGGTCGGACGAGTCGCCGTCAAGCACATTCGCCTGTTCCACCCAGAGCGCCGCAGCCCCGAGGGTGAAGTCGAAGTACTGCAGGGCGAGTGGCGCGTCATTGCGGTCGACCAGTTCCCGCATCCCACAGTGATATGCGAGCGATATGGAATTCCAGGGCACGGGCGTGCCGGCGTGCAATGCAGCGAGAGCGGATGTCGGGGACGCCAGGTCGACTCCATGCCTGTCGCTCACCGCGGAGATGGCACGATCCCGGCTGGCGCCAGCGATTTCCCACGCTCCGCGGTTGACCAGCGACCTGAAATGCCGAGTGGCCATGCCGCTTCGGAGGGCGGACCCGGCCGGACCCAATTCGGCGCTCTGGTCGTAGTACCGCTCGAGCGTGGAGGGGTCCGGACCGAAGTCTCCGAACTCCACCGGCTCCGAAGAGTCGATGGCGGCGATCGCCCGAAGGGTGCGACCGTCGAGTTCGATCCGGACGGCGCCGAATCCTGCCTCTCGAAGAAGCATCTCGAGCCCGCCGGAGCTCGCGAGGAAGAGGTGATACCCCGGACTCAACGCAATGATGATTTCGACGTCCGGCTCGTCCGGGGAGACGATCTCCGCTGCGGGTGTCGTCAGTATCAGGCGTCCGGTCGGGGAGAGATGAGCCGCGATCGCCTGCAGGAATCCGAGCGGATCAGGAACGTGTTCGAGTACCTCCGACGCGACAATCAGATCGAAGGCACTGTCGAAGCGTGTCTCTTTTAGAAGGAATTCATCCCGGATGACGATGCCGAGTTCACGCGCGCCCCGCCGTCCAGAGGTCCCCGGTTCGATGCCCATCGCATCCCACCCGAGAACGGTCTTGCCGAGGTGAGCGCCGAATCCGTAGTTGCACCCGACATCGAGCATGGTGGAAACCTGGGCCGGGTCGATGTAATAGAGGTTCCGGGCGATGCCTTCGAGACCAGCTCCGTTTTCGACGTACGCGTCGACTATCGACTCGGGAGTATTGATACTGAACAGGCCGCCGAGAATGGAGATGGAACGGCATCGAGGACACCGCACAGTCTCAATCCGGCCGACCGGCATCCCCAGTACCGCGACGTCGCCCGAAGCATCGCCGTCGTAGCGACACACCGGGCACACGATGTGGGCTGACCCGGACTCCCACACGAGAACAGCAACCAAGCGACTACCTAATCCTTTTCGATAAGAGCCCTTGAGCAGACCCGGAGACATTCTGCCAGCGGATCCAGCGATCTCGGTCAGGAACACGGCTTCGCCGCCGAAGGGTCACAGCTCGGGTTCACTCCGTCTTAATCGGCTCTGGATGCGCCGCACAACCATGCGGGGACCTCCATTGTTCAGGTAGTGAGTGACGAGCCTCAAGTCATGGCGAAGACCCGAGGGCTTAACCCGTTGCCTGGGGCGCGCGACGGAGACAGCGGTTCCCCCCATCCCTTGCCTGTCTCTGGCGTGATGCGCGTCGGCGACGAAGTCGACGAGGGGAGCAAGCGCTCGCTCCCAAAAGTACAGCTCTCGAACCCTGGCGATGTTGGCCTTCGCCTCGTCGATCAACTCGTCGTCGAAGAGCACGCGCTCGAGGGCCGCCGACAACGCCTCCATGTCGCCGGCGGGGACGACGAGACCGAGATTCTCGGCCTCGATGAGCTCCGCGAAATGGTCCCCCGCCGTGACCACCATGGGAAGGCCGGCCCACAGGTAGTCGAGGATGCGGGTGCGGAACGAGAAGGTCGTCTCGATGTGGGAGAAGTGGGTACTGACGCCCGCATCCGCCTCCATGAGGTAGTTCTCGCGATCGGCGTAGTCCACCCAGGACGGATTGAAGAACACGGTCCTGTCGAGCGCGCCGAGGCGGGCCGCAAGCTCACGTGATTCTGAGACGATCGCCATCTCGGGCACTCCGGGATGCGGGTGCTTGGTTCCCTGAAAGAACAGGCGCACGTTCGGTCGGCGCTCGGACAGATCGGCTACCGCCCTGATCAGGATCTTCGGGTCGAACCAGTTGTAGAGCCCGCCACTCCAGAGCACGACCTTGTCCGTCGCTGCGATGCCGGGCACAACGCCCTTCAGTACCTCGCGGCGGTGCTCGGGCGGGGTCGAGGAGAGTCCGAACGGCGCGACACCGATCAGTCCGTCGAGGTCGGGGTCGCCGTCGTAGGTCGCGGGGTTGATGCGGCCGAGAGAGGCGAGCTGTCCCAGCCAGAACATCCGCTGGCGATCTGAAGCGCTGAGGAAGAAATCTCCTCGACTCATCTGCTCGTTGAGCACACCGGTGGCATCGCTGACCTGGGTGGCCCACTCGGCGGAGGGGAGGTGACGTCCCTGCTCGAGCTGTTCGAGGTGCATCGGGTCGTAGATGTCGACCACGACGATCTTGGTGGTGCGACGTAGCGCTTCGAACACCGCCATCGCATGGCCCTGGAACACAATGACGTCGGCCCACTCCTCGAGCTTGTCGAACGCCCGGTCGTCGCCCGGCGCCACGTGCGCGATGTCGAATGGCGCATCGATCTGTTCGGTGCCACTCAGGGTGACGAGTGTGACCGAGTTGTCCCGAGAAAGCAGTTCGGCCATGTTCCAGGCGCGGATCGCCGGTCCGGCGAGTTTCTTGCCGATCGGATCGCCGGTGATGATGAGAACCCTCGTCGCGATGGGAGGGTCGGCGACGTCGAAGACCGTGACGATGTTCTCGTATCCGCGCAGGTAGTCCTCGTCCTGGTAGACGGGCGCATCCGCTTCGCCGAACAGTCTCCAGATTCGGCTGTCCGACACCGTTCTCGTCGCCTGGATCTGGTCGCGAGCGGCGCGAAGGGAAGGGAGTCGTTCGACGAACTGATCGATGGCGTACAGTGCCGAGACGGTGATCTTGGGAATCTCGATGTCCGACTCGCTGTCGCCACCCGGCTTGCGCAGGTCGAAGGCCGAAGAGTCGATCTTTCCGCGCGCGATGGCGCGTCGAACGGACAGCGCCATAGCGGCCGGAAGCGCCTCCGCGAGGTTCTTCTCGTCCATATTCTTATAGAGGGTGAAGAGGGCATTCCGTTCGAGAAGGTAGGTCTCCTTATACGAACCGAACTCTTTCATCGAAGCATGGTGCTTGTGATACGCAAGCGATCGCGGCTCGTAGGCGAAGCGCCAACCGCGCAGGTTGAGTCGCCAGCCGAGGTCGACGTCTTCGAAGAACATGAAGTAGCGCTCGTCGAACCCCTCGAGCTCGTCGTAGACGGATCGCCTGACGAACATCGCCGACCCGGTGCCGAACAGCACGTCCTTTGGAAGGTCCGGCGTTGCGGGGATGGCTTCCGCGGTGTCGGGTTTGTAACCCATTCCGTACCAGGTCATTGCCGACCCGATGTAGTCGACGAGGTTTCCTTCCCAATCGAGCACTCGGCTCGCGACGGCGCCGATGCTCGCCGACTCGGCGAACCGCTCGACGGCGGTCCGCACCCAGAGCGCATCAGGTCTCGCGTCGTTGTTCAGCAGGGCGACGAACTCGCCGCTCGACTCTGCAACACCCAGGTTGCAGCCCCCGGCGAATCCCAGATTCTTGGGAGAGACCACCACCGTCACGTGCGGTGCTGCGGCTCGGATGCGTTCCTCGCTGTTATCGCCAGAAGCGTTCTCCACCACGACGATCTCAAGCCGATCACTCGGCCAATCGAGGCGTCCGAGATTGCCGATCGCCTCAATCGTGTCGTCCGTGCCTTTGTAGTTGACGAGCACAACGGAGACGACGCCTGGTCGCAGTGTGGGCATGCCGGCCTCTCTTGGGCGATTGGGAGCCACGGAAGTCTATAACGGAGGTCAGCCGCGGAAGCGGCGAAACAGGCCCGTCACCGCGCGGACCGGGGCGGTGATCCTCCAGGAGAAGCTCTGCTCGAGTCCATCCACCCTAGTCTGGAGCGAAATCTGCTTATCGAGGCCAGCAAGGATCATCTTGCGAGCCAGGTCGGGTGCGCGCTCCCCCGTGAGGCAATAGGTCACGAGGGGCTGCAGCACGCGCTCCCAGGTCATCGTGGCGGCAAACGACTTCACCCGGTCGACCGTGGCTGCGTGCTCGACGTCATCGAACAGCACAGACTCGAGGGCCGATTCCAACCCGGCGACATCCTGAGGTGCGACTACCCGTCCCAGCTCATGATGTTCGATGATCTCCGCGAACGTGTCGCCGGCGGTGCTGACAATCGGCAGCGAGCCCCAGAGATAGTCGAGGATTCGGGTGCGGAAGCTGAAGGCGGTTTCGAGATGATCGAGATGGGTGCTCACCCCGACATCCGCATCCAGAATGTAGTCGGCGCGTTCGTCGTAGGGAACCCAGCCCTCATTGAAGAACACGACCGACCCGAGAAGGCCGAGCTCTTTCGCTAGGTTCTGCGCGTCGTACGACATCTGCATGGTCGGCACGTTCGGGTTCGGGTGTTTCACGCCGAGGAAGAAGAGGCGCACATTGGGTCGGCGTTTGTGCAGCTCCGCGACCGCTCGGATCAGAGTGAGGGGATCGAACCAGTTGTAGATGCCACCGCCCCACAAAATGACCTTGTCCTCGGCGCTGATGCCAGGAATAGTTCCTTTTATCGCGTGGCGCCTCTGCACCGGAGGCGTAGCATCCAGCCCGAACGGAACGACGTCGAGAAGGCTGCGAAGACTCGCGTCCTGATCGTAGGTCGCTGGGTTGATCCGCCCCATACCGGCAAGCTGGCCCATCCAGAAGTCACGTTGTTTGTCCGACGCGCACACCATGAAGTCCGCGCGGAGAATCTGGTCGTTGAGAACGGTGACCACATCGAGACCCAGCGATACCCGGTCGCTCCAGGACCGATCCTTGCCCTGCTCGAGTTGTTCGAGGTGCATCGGATCGTAGATGTCCGCGACGATGATCTTCTCGGAGTCCTTGAGCCACTTGTGGGTGGCTAGGAGATGTCCCTGGAAGACGATGACATCCGCCCACTGCTCGCTCTCTCGCAGGCCGATGGAAGACGCGTCGAAGATCTCGAAGTCGGGGTGGGTCAGAGACGAGTGGACAGTGGACGCCAATTTAACATTGGCCACCGCAGAGAGTGCCTTGGCCATCTCGAACGCTCTGATGGCTGGCCCCGCCATTCGAGGCGCCAATGAATCGGCGGTTACAACGAGTATGTTGCGCTGGTCGGGCATTGGGAAAAAACATCCTTAAAATCAATCAACCGTCGGCCCCCGGATACCGACCCGGACGACGAGGGAGATCCGGCACGAACCCCGCGTGCCTGCCTCATGTTAACACTGGGCGGTGCCGAAGACAGTGTGAACGCGCGTGGGTGCGATTAGGCTGACCTGCGTTATTCCGCACGAGAAACTACGTTGGGGCCACCAGTGACCATCCAGATCAATTCGAGCCCACCCCGAGATATCAAAGCGACAGCCGTCCGATGGATCACCAGGTTCTGGGCCGTGGCACTCCTCGTGATCGTGGGGTTCTCGGCGACCCTCACGAACGTCGATAAAAATGGGCCGACGTTTTCGCCGTACGACGAGTGGGTCTACTACGACTACATCACGAAGGTTCCGACCGAGGGCTTTGTGCGCCAGGGCGAAACGATCGGCGAGGCTGGCCTTGAGGCCATGGCCTGCAACGGCGACACGTTCGGTCCAAGAGGCGAGCCGTGTACCGGGCCGACGGGCACCTACGACACGCCCTCGGTCTACCCGCAGCAGGGACTCACCACCGCCGACCTCTACACCCCCGCCTATTTCGCCCCCACCTGGGCGGTAGCGAAGGTCATTCAGTTCGTCACCGGCGTTTCGCTCCTGACCGCCGCGCGAGCTGTCGGGTCACTCTGGCTAGTCGCCGGGCTCATCATGCTCTATCTGCTGTGCCGCGAATTCAAGCTGAGTAAGAGACTGACGCTCGGGCTCGGACTCGGAGTGATCGGCCTCGTCTCGACGCACTACGCCTTCAGCTACATCAGCACGGATGCTCCGAGTCTCGTCGCCGGAGCCACCGTCGCCTTCCTGGGCGCGCGGTTTGTGAAGTCAGGGAGATTCGGAGGTTGGTTGGTCGCCGCCTCGGTGATCGGAACTCTTCTCAAAGTCACCAATATCTTCGCTGTCGGCCTCGTTGTCATCATGCTGGTCATCTACGCGATCGTCCGGCGGCGCGCGCCCGTGAATGATTCCATTCCGCGATCTCGCACGATGATCAAGTGGGCCCTGATCGCCGCCGTGTCGTCCGCCGTCGCGCAGGGGATCTGGCTCCTGATTCGACGGGCGACGCGCGTGGGCGACGGACCCGATCAGGGTTTGTCTGGCAACGTCACGCCCCACGGGCTGGCCGCGAACGTATTCGTCTTCTTCTTCCCTCGCGATGGGATATCAGGAGTCAGCCCGATACCAACCCTGTTGACCGCACCTTTCATAGTTCTGGTCATGGTCGGGATCTTCGGATGGTTCATTAGCACCCGAGGCTGGACCCTGAATCGAGCGTGGGCCATAGCCACGGCGGTGGCGTTCACCGTGTTCGCACCCTTGCTCGCGCTATCGATGCAGGTGGTTCTTGGAACCGGCGCGCCGGTCTCGCCCCGCTACGGGCAACCGCTCGCGCCGATGTCCGTGGTGGCGGTCGGAATGCTGGTTCGCAACAACCTCAGCGAATGGCTGATTCTTGCCTACGGAGCCGGGCTCAGCGTGCTCGCCCTGTTCTGTCAGATCGGATAGTCGAGCGTCTCAGCGATCCGATGCATTCAGCGCGGCAGGCTCTCGCAGGCGATGCCGTCGTTGTCTCGATCGAGGCGAGCGATGTCACCGTAGGCGGGGTAGTAGAGGTTGTAGAAGGCCTGCGCCTCAGGTTGCGTCGAGAAGCTCGAGCAGTTAATGCCGGAGCTCGGCCGCGGCGGAACCGTCGGCTGCACATCAGGAACGGGCTGGCTCAGCGACTCGCAGGTGATCAGGTTCTCGACACCGGAAGTCAACGCCGCCGGACCGCCGAGAAGCACGTGGGTCGTAGCGCCGAGGCGCGCCATCTCGGCGAGAGTCGAGGCGTAGACGCAGTTGCCCGGGGTCACGAACAGCGGCGCGTGATCGTGGCCGGCGAGCGCCGCGCCGGCGAGCGCGTCAGCAAATCCTGAGCCCACAGCCAGGAACACGGTCGGCGCGGATTCGAACGACCCGTTGTTGATGGCCACGGATGTCGAGTAGCGGTCCGCTCCGGCCAGGCGCGAGACGACGCCCACCCCGGTCACCGTCCGGAGGGACGCCGAGAGGCTTTCCGACACGACTGCGGTGCCGCCCGCGATCTTCACCGACGTGACGTGAAGCGAGGTGAGCAACTCGCTAGTGGCCGGCGCGACGGCGGAGGCGGAACCGTCCACCAGGACGACCGGAGCGCTGACGCTCCCTGCTGCGGCGGAGGCGCTCAGCGCATCCGGGAAATTCGTTCCGGTTGCGACAAAGGCGCTCGGGCTTCCCGCGGGGAATGCGTTGCGGTTGATGGTGCGGGAGGTCTCGTACCGATCCACTCCCGAGTCGCGACGAATCGCCGGTGTCATCGCGGAAAGCTGGTCGTAGACCTCCGGCGATACCGCCGCGTTGCCGCCCACCACAACGATCAGCTGCGGCGCGAGACGCGTGATCTCCGCGGCCACCACGGCGGGAAGCGAATCAGGGGCGGTCAGCAGCAGCGGACCTCCGAGAGCGGCCGCAGCGGGCGCAGCACTCAGGGCGTCCGGATAGTTCGTGCCTGTCGCGACATAGGCCACCGGTACGCCTTCCGCGAATCGGGAGGCTATCGCCACGGACGTCGAATACCTGTCGCCACCGGCCAACCTCTGCGGCGTCGAGGTGACCGCCCCCGAGGTGACCGCCCCCGAGGTGACGCCGGGCACAAGGGCATGCGCGGCAGTCACCGGCATGACGAGGGCGATGGCTGTGACGAGGACGGGTAGAAGGCGGAGCGCTATCACAGAGACCAATCATGGAGTTCGGGTTGGTCTGAGCATAGGAGACGCGATTCATCGTCAACACTCCCCGTATGGGGGCCGCTGGGTGCCCCCTATGCTCCGAGGAGGCTCGACAGGTAGACGCCGTATCCGCTCTTCCGCAACGGCACGGCAAGACCGGCGAGTTGATCGTCGTCGATCCAGCCCGCACGCCAGGCGATCTCTTCGATGCAGCCGACCTTGAACCCCTGCCGGTCTTCGATGACACGCACGTACTCGGATGCCTGCATCATCGATTCGAAGGTGCCGGTATCGAGCCAGGCGACTCCTCGGTCGAGCACCTGCACCTGCAGCGCCCCGGCGGCGAGATAGCGCTCGTTGACCGTGGAGATCTCCAGTTCCCCTCGAGCACTCGGCTCGATGGTCTTGGCTATCTCCACCACGGAATTGTCATAGAAATAAAGACCGGGCACCGCATAGTTGCTCTTCGGGACGACCGGCTTCTCCTCGATCGACTTGGCGACCATGTTCTTGTCGAACTCGACAACACCATAGGCCGTCGGATTCGCCACGTGGTACGCGAAGATGAGGCCGCCGACGACCTCCCCATTCGTGCGAAGCGACTGCCCCAGCCCCGCGCCGTGGAAAATATTGTCGCCCAGCACGAGAGCGACGCTCTCGTCCCCGATGAACTCCTCACCGATGATGAAGGCCTGCGCGAGGCCATCCGGCGACGGCTGTACCGCGTACTCGAGACGGATGCCGAGGGCGCTACCATCGCCGAGCAGCGCCCGGAACTGCTCGTTGTACTCGGGAGTCGTGATGATCAGGATCTCCCGGATGCCCGCCATCATGAGCGTCGACAGGGGGTAATAGATCATCGGCTTGTCGTAGATCGGCATCAGCTGCTTGGAGATACCACGGGTGATAGGCCACAGGCGTGTTCCGCTGCCGCCGGCAAGGATGATTCCGCGCATGGTTCAGACGACCTTCGTATCGAGCGATTTGTAGAACGCGCGCGCATCCGCCCACCGGGGAAGCAACCCGAGTTCGGCGGCTTCCGCGAGCGACGGCGCGTCCGTGTCCTTCGGGGAGAGCAGGAGTTCGCCGATTTCCGGGGGGAAGACCAGTCCGATAGCCGGGTCCGTCGGATCGATCCCGTGCTCGCGGCTCGCGTTGTAGGTGTCGCTCACCAGATAACTCACCGTCGCGTCATCGGTCAGCGCCACGAACGCGTGCCCGAGCCCCTCGCCCAAATAGATCGCACGTCGATCGATGCTGTCGAGCAGCACCGAGTCCCACTCGCCGAAGGTGGGCGAGCCGACCCGGATGTCGACGACAAAGTCGACGACGGCCCCATGCGGAGCCGTGACGTACTTAGCCTGTCCCGGCGGGATATCGGCGAAGTGAATCCCGCGCACCACGCCTTTCTGAGACACCGAGGTGTTGGCCTGCCGGAGATCGAGGGAGTGGCCGACGGCCTCCTCGAGCAGGTCATGTCGATACCACTCGAGAAAGACGCCGCGATCATCTCTACGTTGGATCGGGGTTATCTCGTAGGCGTCTGGTATTGATAGCTCTCGGATTTGCACGTCTACGAGCCTATCGGAGGGCACCGTTCGGCAATCCCGATCGGGCTACTCGGGAATGTGGAGTGAGTCCAGGTAGGCCGCGATGGTCGGCTTTGCTGCGCCGACGGCCCTGAGCTCTCCACGGTTGAGCCACGCTGCGTGGTCGCACATGTTCTGGACGGTGTCCATCGAATGGCTGACCAGGATGACGGTCTTGCCAGCCCTCTTGAAGTCCTCAAACTTGCGGAAGCACTTCTCCTGGAATTCGGCGTCTCCTACCGCAAGGACTTCATCCACCACGAGGATGTCCGGGTCGACATTGATGGCGATAGCGAAACCGAGACGCACATACATGCCGGAGGAATAGTTCTTCACCGGCTGGTCGATGAACTGCTCGACGCCCGAGAAGTCAACTATTTCGTCGAACTTGCGGGTAACTTCCTTCTTCGACATCCCGAGGATCGAGCCGTTGAGGAAGATGTTCTCCCGGCCGGAGAGCTCGGCGTGGAAACCGGATCCCACCTCGAGCATCGCCGCGATCTTGCCAAAGTGGGTGATTTCGCCCTTGTTCGGGTAGTAGATGTTCGCCAGGCACTTAAGCAGAGTCGACTTTCCCGAGCCGTTGCTCCCGATCAATCCGAAGGTCGACCCGATGGGAACGTCGAAAGAGACGTCGTCCAGAGCCAGGAAGTCCTCATGCACGGATGTCCGACCGCGCATGATGGCGGATTTCAGGCTCTGATTGCGCTCGTGGTACATCCGGAAGCTCTTGGTGACATGATCCACACTGACAGCGATGTTGCTCACAGGGCCTCCGCCAGGTTGCGTTCGTTCTTGCGGAAGACCAGCATTCCGAACCCGATCGCGGCAAGCGACCAAAGCACACAGATAAGCCATTCGTTCGTGTCTGGCCAGCGATTGTCGTAGATCAATTCTCGGAAGATCGCCGTGAAATGCACCATCGGGTTGAGTTCGTAAAGACCGAGAATCGTAATGGGTGTTCCCAGCAGGCCATCGTGTTTGGCTGATTCATTGGTCACCAGGGAGATCGGGTAGATGATCGGCGTGAGATAGATCCAAAACTGGAGAACGATCCCGAGGAGATATTCTGTGTCACGGAAGTACACCGTCATGATCGAGAACAAAAGACCGATCCCGGCGGCGAACACCGCGAGCAGCGCCATCGCGACGATAACCAGCGGCAGCCACGGAAGCACAAACCCACCGGCGATCGTAATTGCAATAAGCAGCACGACCATTTCGAACGCCCAGTTGTAGGCGCTCGCCCCGACTGTCGACAGTGGGAGCACTATGCGACTGAACGACACTTTCTGAATGAGACCGGAGTTCGCGACAAGCGAACCGGCACTTGTCGACACCACGCTGGAAAAGAAGGTCCACGGGAGCAATCCACACAGAAGCCACAACGGAAACACATCGAGACCGCTCGGGCTCCCGGGAGGAGGGTTGCTCTTGAAGATGAACCCAAAGACGAACGTATAGATGAGCATCAAAGCAAGAGGGTTGACCAATGACCAGAGTTGGCCGAACACCGTGCGCTTGTACTTACCCCTGACCTCGCGAGAGGTGAGGTTGAAGAGCAGCTCGCGGGAGCCCCACACTTCGTTCAGGTATTTCATCGATCCTCGCTGGAGTTCACGTGCGCTCACGAATCGAGCCGTGAAGCTCGGAACAATCTAGCCTAGAAGTATGATTACCTACCGATGACACCCTCCGCGCACCAGCCTTCCCCGCCCGTGGTCGGTGTCGTGACGGTCAGCTTTGGCTCGGCCGACGTGCTCGGCGGATTCCTGGATTCCGTGCCGGCCGCGAGCGCTCTTCCCCTCGCCGTCGTCGTAGCAGACAACCGCGCCAACGACTCCGAGGCCGAACGCCTGGCTCGCGCGGCCGCGGCGTCCTATCTGCCTCTCGATCACAATTACGGCTACGGTGGCGCGATGAACCTGGCGGTGCGCACCCTGCCGAATTCGATCGAGTGGGTGCTGATCAGCAACCCGGATGTTGTGCTGCAGCCAGGCTCGATCGACACTCTTCTCGCTGTCGGAAGCACAGATCCTATGATCGGAGCGGTTGGTCCGTCGATTATGACGGATGGCGCGGTGTATCCGTCGGCGCGAGCTGTGCCCTCCCTGCGCACCGGGATCGGTCACGCCCTCTTCGCCAACATCTGGATCGGCAACCCGTGGACGCGTGCCTACCGGCGCGACACGTCCACCACTGAAGAACGCCGGGATGCGGGCTGGCTCTCGGGGGCATGCCTACTCGTGCGTCGCTCGGCATTCGACAGCCTCGGCGGATTCGATGACGGATACTTCATGTACTTCGAAGATGTCGACCTCGGCTACCGACTCGGCAAGGCCGGGTTCAGGAACGTCTACGAGCCGGACGCGGTCGTGACGCACAGCGGGGCCCACTCGACCAGCGACAACTCCGGCCTGATGATCAGAGCCCACCACACGAGCGCGCGCCGGTTCCTCAGCCGAAAATACTCGGGTTGGGTGCTATGGCCGGTGCGGGTCACTCTGTCGATCGGACTCGCCGTGAGGTCGGCCTTGCTCGCGCGGCGTTCGCGGCGCCCCTGATTGGCAACGGGAGATCATGACCCTCATATCCCGCTCGGTCTCGCTGGTGCGCCGGCTCGGCCTCGAGTCACCGGCTCGCCGTGCACTCACGAACACCCGTAGCGCCGTCGCAACCTGTCGGCGACTTGTTCAGGCCATTCTGAACGGCACCCACAAAACGGCGGCAACGATTCGGCGACTGCCGGAGCAATGTCGGCGGACACGGGCCTACCGGGACCTCCTTCGGGGCCCGATCGTTTTCGAGGAACTCGTCGGCACCCCGAGTTCGACTGCCGTGGCCGTCATCGTCTGTCTCTGGAACCGGCCGGAACGGTTAGCCGACATTCTTGGCATCCTCTCTTCCCAGACGACGGAGTCGACGATTCGACTTGTGCTCTGGAACAACCAGCCTGACCATTCCGCCCAGTATCGGCGGGCCATCGACGAGTTCACACCGACGGAGATGTTGAACAGCGTCGAGTTCGTCGAGTCCCCGCACAACATCGGAGGGATGGGCCGGTTCCTCGCAGCGCGCGAGCTGGTAGCGCGAGGCTACACCGGTGCGTACATCATGATGGACGACGACCAGAACTTCGGGCCGACCTTCGTCAGCGACCTCCTCGCCGCAGCTACTCCGCGATCGGTGCGAGGGGTCTGGGCGTGGACGAACGACGGGGCGTACTGGAATCGCACGCAGCTCGAAGCGACCGGCCAGCTAGCGGATCACATCGGTACCGGTGGATGCGTGTGTGATTCGGCCATCGTCAACGACCCCGAATTCTTCCACTCAATCCCCCCACGATTCCTCTTCATGGAGGACATCTGGATGAGCCGCTACGCAGCACACAGTGGATGGACGCTCGCGATGGTCGAGTCGCCGTTCTCGTTCGTGCTGAGCGAGCGGGACCAGGGTCACGCGCTCTTCGATCGCAAGGAAGACTTCTTCGACTGGCTGAGCATCCCGGGGCACATCCCCACGAGACCAGCCTCGCGCTCGTGAGAGCGAGCGATCAGCGCGGATGAAAGAGTGACAGGACTCTTCGAATGGGAGCCGTGAGTTTCCACGAAGCGCTGGATTGGAACGAGGCGGCGAGTTCGTTCGCCTCGAGGACCTCTTCTTTCAGCACCTGGCACTCAGCCATGAGGTTCGACTGGTCCGCCCGGATGGCGGCCAGTTCGTTCTCGAGTCGACCGATCTCCGCGGAGGGGATGCGCAGCGCCGATGTCATCCGGTCGCGCGTGACGTCCCACTTGCGATCAACTCGAATGGGCCACTCGTGCCAGAGGGATGATGAATTGTCCAAGACCATCCGAGTGACAGCCACCTCGGAGCTCCGCAGGGCGAAATTGACCGAAAGCTGGTCTCGGCGAGAATATCGCAGAAGGTGGTCCCACCAGAGCTGCATGGCCGCATCCACCTCGGAAGTCCGGCGCCGAGCCAAAAGCGCCGTCCAGTACGGCACCTCCTCCAACACGGCCGGGACGATGGTCGAGTAGTGGATCAGCTGTTCGTACACGCGGGAAGGGTCGTCGTAGCCGTCCGCGGCGACCGCGTCAAACTCCCCGATCACACTGGTTCTCCAGCTATGGCCGGGAATGGCGAGATCGGTCTCCCTGAGCCATTCGTCCAGCAGCAGATTGGGTGTCGCCCGCAGCCTGACACTGTTGTCGATCCAGAGAGTTTCGTCGTAGTCGCCAAGAATCTCCGGCCCACGCACCTTGAGGTAGCGCGCGCTCCTGATGGTGTCGAGAGGAAACCTCGGAGTAATCAGCCGAATATTCCAGGTCTTGCTTGTGAGCTGTTCGTCATCAGTGAAGCAGATGAATTCGATATCGGTCTCTAGCGCGACAGGCTGCTCATTGAGTTGCTCGTACCTGCCGATGAGTGCGGTATAGACGACTCGGCGTGGTTCTGCCGTCAACTGATGGTCCTCTCCAGTCGGGTAGAGCACGAGGTGCTGGACGGGAGACGGCCATATCCACTCGGCCCAAGAAACGCTAGCAGGGCATGAGACCAGAAACACCATCGCCGAGCGCTGACGCGCCACCGAGCAGGGTCAGAGTCGCCGTGCGCGTTCTCACCATCTGATCGATGACGGATGCCGGAACACAAGACTGCGGGGAGAGGAACAGAGGTACGGAGTTCGCTCCGGCGACAGCGCCTCCGGTGAGCCCGTCCGCGTAAGCCGTGCCGGTCGCGAGATAGGCAGAGGTCGCCGCGGGGAAGGCTGCAGCATTGACGCTGGCGGAGGTGGAATACCGGTCCGGGCCCGCAATTCGCGTGACGGTACCGAACGCACCAAGAGCGGAAGTCATGCCGGCTGAGATTGCCGCCTCACCGCCCACGATGACGAGTTTCGTCACGCCAAACGAGCGAAGAGAGTCTGCAATGGCGGACGGAACTGCCGTGGCCGACCCGTCGACCAACAACAGGGGAGCCCTCTGCGAGCCTGCGGCCGACGCTGCCGAGATCGCATCGGGGAAGTTCGCTCCGGTCGCGATGTAGGCGGTGGTCGCGGGGTTCGCCGGGCCGTACAGGCTGCTTCCCACAGCGATGGAGGTACCGAAACGATCCGTGCCGCTGATCCTCACGACGCTCGGCGAAACGGAGGACAGCTGCGCGAAAGCACTGGCCGAGATAGCAGAAGGGCCACCGACAACAACAATCTGTTGCGGCTGTAGTCGCGCGAGTTCAGCCAGGACATTGGCTGGCACCGCCGCGCTGGTCGCGAGCAACAACGGTGCCCGGCGAGCAGCGGCGATCGGAACAGCGCTGAGAGCATCCGGGAAATTCTCGCCCGACGCGATGTAGGCGACGGGCACCCCGGCAGCGAAGTTCTTCTGCGAGATCTGAACGGCCGTGTCGTAGCGATCCGTACCGGCAACTCGAGACGACGATGTGACAACGGAGCCAACGGTGACCGTGGTGCAGCCGAGGTTGATGTCGGTACCGAGCGACTGGTTCTCCGCATCGGCGCAGACCGATTGGGTCCCAGGAGCGGCGGTGACCGTCATGGCGAACCCGTGGTTCGGTCCGGCCCCGGGGACGGCCGCATCGGCTGCGGCATTCGCTCCTCCGGCTGGGATGAGAGTGCTCCAGCCGTTACCGCGCACCCTCACGTTGATGGCGGTGCCCAGCACGTCCGGGTCGACCGCCCATCCCGTGACGGAGAGGCTGTTTGCCGCCCCGGTCACGGTCTGCAGTGCTCCGGTAGGATCTCCGCTCGGTCCGCCGAACCATTGGTTGTAGTAGACCCAGAAGTTGCGGTTGCCATAAGCGCCGCACGGCGCGGTCCCGTAGAGGTTCGCGAGGGCCGCGGCGTTCGGGGTGTAGGGGGTGTAGTTGTACAGAGCGGCGGTCGCATAGTTGTCGACGTTGACTGTCTTCGACCCGCAACTCGCCACGGTGCTGTAAGCGACCTCCTGCACGCCGGGCTGCCGGGCGAAACGCCCCGCCTTGTAGACCTTGAGTTGCCAGGTTCCCCAGTAGATCTGGTTGAAGAATCCGTAGTACTTCGTGTCGCACACCGCACCGTGATCTGGGCAGGCGTACCCCATTGCAATTCTCAGATTGGCCAGCGTCGGCGAGGTGCCGGTGATGAGCGCCTCCTCCTTTTGCAGGGTCACCAGAATTACCCGGGCGCTGATGCCACACGCCTGCTGCACTTTGAAGATGATGCGAGCGGCCGACTCGTTGCCTTCACTCGGATAGGCGCTGCAGACCAGATTGCCGGTAGCCGAAGAGCTCCGTGACGGCTGGCTCGTCGTTGGGGTCACATAACTCTTGAGACAGCCGTTCGCCCCACATGCGCCCGGTTGCTTCGACTCCAGAAACGACTGGATCTGCGCCTGCGACAGGGCGTTGCCGTCGTAGAACTTCGAGTCGTCGATGATGTGGCCAGCGTTGAACTGGGAGCCGTCGAGAGCCTGTGCGGCAGTTGGAGACTGAATCGCCACCAGCCCTCCGACGAGCAGCGCCAGCGAGAGACCCGCGGCGACCAGTCGGCCGCGATTACGTGCCCCCATAAGAGGAATCGATGTCCTGTACCGCATGTGTCCACATCCCGAGTCGGTCATACCAAAGCTCTTGCATACTAACGAGCGACCAACCTTGGACGCCTAAGCGCTACAGCGCGCCGCACAGGCGCTGTTTCGAGAAGAGACCGGGTTTTCTTCCCTCGACGATATAACCAGTCAACGCCGGTCCAGCCAACCCCCCGTCCGGGCAAAATAGCCCGACCGGTAGGATCAGGGAGACCTTTTTGCATAGGACCGCTCCCTTCCGAAAGATTTCAGGCATGAAAATTCTCGTCACCGGCGGCGCCGGTTTTATCGGCTCGAACTTTGTCCGTCGCACGCTGCAGGACGCCTACCCCGGCCTCGAAGGCGCCGAGGTCGTCGTGCTCGACGCGCTGACCTACTCGGGCAACCTCGAGAATCTCGCCCCCATTGCGGACTCGCCGCGGTATTCCTTCGTCAAGGGCGACATCCGCGATTCTGAACTTCTCGACCAGCTGTTCCCGACCGTCGACGCCGTCGTGCACTTCGCCGCTGAGTCGCACGTCGACCGCTCGGTGCGCGACTCCGGCATCTTCGTCGAGACCAACGTGCTCGGCACGCAGCGACTGCTGGATGCTGCGCTCCGCTCGAACCTCCAGCGCTTCGTGCACGTCTCCACCGATGAGGTCTACGGCTCCATCGCCGAGGGATCGTGGGACGAGACCCGCCCGTTGGAGCCGAACTCGCCGTACTCCGCGTCGAAGGCCGGCAGCGACCTGCTCGCGCGCAGCTACTTCCGCACCCACGGCCTCAACGTGTCGATCACCCGCTGCTCGAACAACTACGGCCCGTACCACTTCCCCGAGAAAGTCATCCCGCTGTTCGTCACGAACCTCATCGACGACAAGCACGTGCCGCTCTACGGCGAGGGCAACAACATCCGTGACTGGCTGCATGTGGATGACCACACCCGCGGCATCGCGATGGTGCTCACGCGCGGCCGCGCCGGCGAGATCTACAACATCGGTGGCGGCACCGAACTCACCAACAAGGAGCTGACCGAGCTGCTGCTGCAGGCGACCGGCAAAGACTGGTCGTACGTCGACCGCGTGCAGGACCGCCTCGGCCACGACCTGCGTTACAGCGTGGACATCTCCAAGATCCAGGCCGAACTCGGCTACGAGCCGCAGGTGCCGTTCGAGCAGGGCCTCGCCGACGTCGTGCAGTGGTACCGCGAGAATCGTGCATGGTGGGAGCCGCTGAAGGAGCGCGCAGCGCTGTGACCCGCTACCTGATCGCCGGTGCACACGGCCAGCTGGGCCGCGACCTGCAACTCGCGCTTGCCGGACGACACGTCACCGCTCTCGGTCGCGCCGACCTCGACGTCACCGACCTGGAGTCCGTGCGTGCTGCGGTTGCCGGGCACGACGTGATGATCAATGCATCTGCCTACACGAAGGTCGACGCGGCCGAGACCGACGAGGATACGGCCTATGCCGTGAACGCTGTCGGCGTGCAGAATCTCGCGATCGCGGCATCGGAGACCGGCGCCAAGCTGGTGACCGTGTCGACCGACTACGTCTTCGACGGCTCGGCCACGACGCCGTACGCCGAGAACACCCCGCGCGGACCGATCTCGGCCTACGGCCGCACGAAGGGCGAAGGCGAGCGGCTCGCGCTGGAAGCGCACCCCGATGGCACCTACGTCGTGCGCACGGCCTGGCTTTACGGTGCCGGCGGCGCGAACTTCGCTAAGACCATGGTGAAGCTGGCTGCCACCCACGACACCGTCTCGGTCGTCGACGATCAGCGCGGACAGCCGACCTGGACCGGCGACCTCGCGGCCCAAATCGTCGCGCTGGTCGATTCGGATGCCCCAGCCGGCATCTATCACGGCACCAACAGTGGCGAGACGACCTGGTTCGACTTCGCCAAGGCGATCTACATCGAGGCCGGCCTGGACCCGGCGCGGGTGCTCCCGACGACCAGTGCCGACTTCGTGCGCCCGGCACCACGGCCGAGTTACTCCGTGCTCGGGCACGACGCCTGGGCCGCGGCCGGGCTTGCTCCGATGCGCGACTGGCGCGAAGCGCTGAGCGAGGCGGCCGCGAACGGCGCCATCACGCCGTAACGACAGCGCACCGTAAAGTTCGAGTCGTGACCAGCGCGCCGAGCCCGACCATCACTGAGAAACCGGCCATTGGCTGCGGTCGCGCGCGCTGGCGCGCCCCTGTGTTCGACGGTGGGACAGCCTCTACTTCGCCGACATCGCGAAGAGCGGTTACTTCTCTGTCGACTCGCACTCCACTTGGGTGGCGTTCTTTCCGGGCTACCCCGCGCGGGCGGGCGGGCTCGCCCGCCTGTTCTCGGGTGCGGCAAGCCCGCTGCGGACGTGCGTTTTCAGCTCGTAATCGACATCGTATTCGCGCTGCTCTGCTGCGCCGGACTGGTAGCGCTGCTGCTGAAGCGGCGCTGGGTGTACTGGGCGTTGCTGGCCTTCGGGCTTGTGCTGCTCGGCATCAACACCTGGTTGTTCACCCTGGGAGCGTGGGCCGACTAGCTGCGAAGGGCTTTGGACCCCGCGGGTAAACTCCCTGTGGGGGTTCGGACAACATCCGGCAATCACATTGGAGCACCATGACCACGACTCTGCGCGTGATCGTCGACCAGATCGTCGCCCCCATCCCGGGCGGTATCGGCCGATACACCGAGGAGTTGACCCGGCAGCTGATCGCCACTGCTCCACTCGGCTGCAACGTCGCCGGGGTGGTGTCCGCCTCCTCTGAGGCCGACTACGAGCTCATCCAGACACTCCTTCCCGGTCTCGCGGGACTGCACAAGACAACCCTCGCCCGCCGCGAACTCGAGCTCGCCTGGCAGCACGGCTTCACCCGGCTCCCGGGCTCTGGCATGCTGCACGCCACCGGCTTGTTCGCACCCCTGGCCCGTCACGACCGCGTCAACAACCAGGGCGAACAGGTCGTCGTCACGATCCACGACGTCGTTCCGTGGACCAATCCCGAGGCACTCACCTCGCGCCGGCTCGGCTGGTACAAAGCGATGGCCAAGCGCGCATACAAGTACGCGGATGCCGTGGTCGTCCCCACCCACGCGGTAGCAGCGGGGCTGAAAAATATCTTCGATTTCGGCGAACGGGTGCGGGTGATCGGCGGGGCCGTCAGTTCCAAGCTGCGACTCCCGGTCGACCCAGACGAGCGCGCAGCTCGCATGGAGCTGCCCGACCGCTATCTGCTCAGCGTGGGAACGCTGCAGACGCACAAGGGCGTCATCGAGCTCATCAACGCCCTGAAGCAGCCGGAGTTGGCGGACATCCCGCTGCTCGTGGCCGGACCGGAGGGGTGGCAGGGGCTCGATCTGGCCGCGGTGGCCGCCGAGGCCGGACTCGAAGAAGGCCGCGTACGGTCGCTGGGGTACCTGGCCGACGCCGACCTCGCCGTCGCGCTCGACCGCGCATCCGTTTTCGTGTACCCGAGCCTCGCCGAGGGTTTCGGACTCCCGATGGTGGAGGCATTCAGCCTCGGTACGCCCGTCGTGCACTCGGATGACCCGGCTCTGCTTGAGGTGTCGGCGGGCGCGGGCATCGCGGTCGCCCGCGCTGACCGGGCGACGTATCCTGAACGGCTCGCGGAAGCGATCGCCACCGTGCTGAACGACCCGGCCCTGGCCGAGCGGATGGGCTACGAGGGGCAGGACCGCGCCAAGACCTTCAGCTGGAAAGACTCCGCCGAGAAGGTCTGGCAGCTACACGCCGACCTCTAGCGGTTAAGGAGTTGGCGTCGCCGTCACCGGGGACGTCGCAACCTTCACCGCGGCGTGGATCTTGTCGTAGTTTGGGTTGCCGTTGTCGAACTGCGGCGGCACCAGCTCGAGCTGCGTCACCGGGAGTTTGCGACCCTTGCCGGCAAGGTCGATGAATCCGGGAATCGCCGCGGTAGGGACATCCGTCTTGATCACCTGGGCCCCCGCCGCCGCGATCTCCTGAAACTTTGTGACGACCACCGACGGCTGCACCTGCTGGATGATCGCCGTCTGCACCTGGCGCTGGCGCTCCATGCGATCGAAGTCACTGCCGTTATAGCGCGAGCGGCCGTACCAGAGCGCGAGGGCACCATCGAGGTGCTGTTTGCCGGCCTCGAAGTAGCCGTAGGGCTGCTTGGCCGTCACGGGCCCGTAGGCGAGCCGGGCCGGCACGTCGACCGTGACGCCGCCGACTGCATCGACCAGGTCGGCGAAGCCCTGCATGTCGATCAGGGCGAAGTACTGGATCGTGAGTCCCGTGACCCCGCCCGCGGCATCCATCATCGCCTGAATGCCCGGCGACGATCCCTGCTCGGTCGCCTTCGGGTACAGGGACGGATGTTCTTCGGCATACGTGTAGATGTAGTCGATCAGGCATTGATCACCGCAGTTGTAGCCGTCGGGGAAGGGCCCCCACAGAGGCGAACCCTTCGTGAACGTCGCCTTCTCCAGGTTGCGGGGGATGCCGATGATCGTCGTCGCGCCGGTTACGGCATCGACGCTGGCCACCGAGGTACTGTCGGGCCGGAGACCCGTGCGGTCGGGGCCGGCGTCGCCACCGAGCAGCAGGATGTTGTACCGGCCGTCGACCGGCGTCGCCATTGACGAGCCCCCGAATATCTGGGAGAGAGCCGATCGGGCGGCTCCGGTCGAGACGGCCGCATAGCCGGCGCTGCCCGCGGTGAGTACGAGCCCCGCAACGGTGACGAACGCGACCAGCACACCAGCCGCCGGCGCGAGCTTCACGAGCCGCACCATCCGGAGCGTGTCGAGGGTGAGGATCGTCCAGAGGATCGCGAATGCGGCGAACAAGACCTGCAGGGCGGTCAGCCCGATCACACTGGTGACGATCGAGTAGATCGCCGTGTGCGCGACCAGCCAGGTGACCAGGGCGACGAGGGCCAGGCCCCAGAGGAAGAACGTGGTCGAGACAGCAAACCGGCCGACCTTACGATTGCCGGCGAGCAACTGCGCCGACCCCGGGATGAGCAGGTTGAGCGCGACCAGCCACCAGGCTCGACGCGCCATCACCTCGGAGGGCGCCGCCCCGGGGAATCGAACGGAGGTGGTTGCGCTCACAAGCTCGCCTGTAACGCCGTGTTCTTCTGCTCCACCAGCGCCGCCAGCGACGCGGCGTACTCGAGCAGTCGCTCCGTGAGCTGGGGGTCGGATGCCGCGAGCATCCGCACCGCGAGAAGACCGGCGTTCTGCGCTCCCCCGATGCTCACCGTCGCCACGGGAATCCCGGCGGGCATCTGCACGATCGACAGCAGAGAATCGAGACCGTCGAGCTTGGCCAGCGGAACCGGCACGCCGATGACGGGAAGCGTGGTGACGGAGGCCACCATGCCGGGGAGGTGCGCCGCGCCACCGGCGCCGGCGATGATGACGCGAAGCCCGCGACCGGCCGCCTGCGTGCCGAACGCCATCATCTTGTCAGGGGTGCGGTGGGCGGAGACGACCTCCACCTCGAAATCGATGCCGAACTGGGTGAGCACGTCGGCGGCGGCCTTCATCACGTTCCAGTCGGAGTCTGATCCCATGATGACGGCGACGCGGGGCTCGGGCATGGCAATCAGCCTAGGTTCTGCTCCTGAAAGTAGGCCGCAGCGGCGCGCGCCAACACCACGGTTTCGGTGAGATCCGGGCCGTACGCGTTGACGTGACCGACCTTGCGCCCCGGGCGCGGGGTCTTGCCGTAGTTGTGCACCTTCACGGCCGGCTGATCGGCGAACGCGTGCGGGTAGCGATCCGCCAGCGAACCCTCGGCCGGCCCACCCAGGATATTGACCATGACCGCCCAGGTGTCGCGGGCATCCGTCGACCCCAGAGGCAGGTCGAGCACGGCACGCAGGTGCTGTTCGAACTGGCTGGTGACGGCGGCATCCTGGGTCCAGTGGCCGGTGTTGTGCGGACGCATCGCGAGCTCGTTAATGAGCAGGCGCTGGTCGGTGGTCTGGAACAGCTCCACCGCGAGAACGCCGGTGACGCCGAGTCCCTCGGCCACCGTCCGCGCGATCTGGGCCGCGACATCCGCCACGCGCCCCTCGGAGTCGGGAGCGGGGGCGATCACCTCGGCGCAGACGCCGTCACGCTGGATGCTCTCCACCACGGGCCAGGCGACGAGCTCGCCCGAATCGCGGCGGGCCACCAGTTGCGCGAGCTCGCGCTGGAACTCGACCAGCTCCTCCGCCAGCAGCGGCTCGCCGAGGGCCAGCCAGTCCTCGATCTCGGCGGCGCTCGACACCACGCGCACGCCCTTGCCGTCGTAACCACCTCGGGCGGTTTTCACCACCACCCGCCCGCCGTTGTCGGCGAGGAACGCGTCCAAGTCAGCCGCTTTTTCGATGCGTGCCCACTCCGGCATCGGCAGGCCGAACTCGGCCAGCTTCTCGCGCATCAGCAGCTTGTCTTGTGCGTACAGCAGCGCGTCGGGGGCCGGACGCACACGGATGCCGCGGCTCACCAGTTCGCGCAAAATCTCCTGCGGCACGTGCTCATGGTCGAAGGTCACCACGTCGACGGTCTCGGCGAAGGCCAGCACGTCGTCGAGGGAGGTGTGACTGCCGATGGACGTCACGGCCATCGCTGCTGACTCCCCTGCAGTCTCGGCCAGCACGCGCAGCTCGAGCCCGAGGTTCACCGCCGCGGGGATCATCATCCTGGCAAGCTGGCCGCCGCCGATCACTCCGACTGTTGGCATGGTTTCTCCCTGGTCAGTTCGCTGGCATTAGACGCAATTAGGATTGCTCCGACCCCTCAATCTTCGCTCATCGCACAAGGAACACATGCGCCGTCTGTTCGCCCAGCTCGTCCGCTTCGGACTCGTCGGCGGCGTCGGCTTTCTGATCGACGTCGGGGTGTTCAACCTCCTGCGCGCCACGGTCCTGTCACCGGATGACGTGTCGCACGGCCCGCTCTACGCGAAGATCGTCTCCACCCTGCTGGCCATCATCGTCAACTGGATCGGCAACCGCTACTGGACGTTCGGTGATCGCAAGCGCCCGAACGTGGCCCGCGAGGGTCTCGAATTCGCCCTCGTCAGCGGTGGCGGCCTGCTCATCGGCCTCGGCTGCCTGTGGGTGTCGCACTACGTGCTCGGCTACACCTCGGTGCTGGCCGACAACATCTCCAGCAATGTCATCGGCCTGGTGCTCGGCACCGCGTTCCGGTTCACCTTCTACCGCCTGTGGGTGTTCCGCGAGGAGAAGAACGACGAGCCGCGGCCGCTGACGCTGCACGAGAGCCACGTGCCGACGCCCATCCCGGCGGACGACTAGCGCGGACATCCGCTCTCCGGGGGGCCCCTCCCTCCCCCACCCCGGCTCGTCCGCTGTCTCCTCCCCTCACCCCGTCCGCCGCTCCCGGCCGTCCCTCACCCCTCCGTCGTTCCCGGCCGTCCCTCACCCCTCCGTCAACAGGATGAGATCGCCGAATCGTCCGCCAACAGGCCAGATTCGGGGATGTGGCCGGGCCTAGCCTGTTGACTGCAGCTTGCTCCGGTCTAACCGAGCCGGGCGGCCCCGGCGGAGGTGACTCTCGACGACCGAAACGCACCAGTCGAGGTCGGACATGATCTGTGAGTGGTGAAATCGGGCGCTCCCGTAGCTGCTGAGCGAGGCTTCCCCGTCACGACGCCGATCGGCGATCTGCTGCGGTTCACCGTCGTGAAACTGCCTGCTGTCGCATTCGACGATGAGCCAGTCATCGACAACGAGATCGACCTGCCCGACCCGCCTGATCGACACCTGACTTCGCACCCTCAGCCCGCGCCGTCGAAGCGCCACGCGCATCCGAGATTCCGTGCCAGACATCGCGAGTCCGTCGAGCTCGCGGCGGCCCGGTCGGGCGACCTCGCGCACGAGCGGGAGCACCTCGTCCACCTCCTGCCAGGTGAGGAAGCGCTGAAATAGCGCGCTGTCCATCGTCGCGATGAGTTGGTCTCGCCCCGCGACCAGGCCGTACTGCAGGATCGCGTCGCGCACTGACGCCCGCCACCGCACATCCGTCAGCTCGGGAAAGCGCTCGGGCAGCCAGACGCGACTCTCTCCCGGCTGCAGGGCGGGAAGCCGGCTCGCGGTCGGGGCGGTGGAGACGACGAGCGGCGGGGCATCGTCGACCCAGATGCCACGGTGTGCCAAAGCGGATGCGCCGCCGAGCTTGCCGCCCAAACGCACGGCTCTCAGCGCCAGCGGATCCACGCCAGCCGCCGCGACCCAGCCGCGGCGGGGAACCCGAAGGATCCCCGATTGGACGGCAGCGCTGACGCTCGAGCGAGAGTGACCGAGTGCGAGGAGATCGGCTCGGCGGGCCAGCATCCCGAACCGGGTGAGATCGAGCATGAGGTCGCGGCGCACGGAGCAATGGTGCGCACAACCGCCCGCGCGCACCGGTCTGCTGACGCAAGTTGGGGACGGATGCCCGACTCGCCTCCCTGGGGAGGAGGACGGATGCGCGGCACACCGCTCTCAGGCGGATGCAGGGCTCACCGCTCCCGACTCACCGCTCCCCGCTCCCCGCCGGCTGCAGTCAACAGGATGCGGCCCACAGAACTCCCGATCTGGTCCTGTTGGCGGACGATTAGGCGATCTGGTCCTGTTGGCGGACCGGAGGGTGCGGGGGGGGGGGGAGGGAGTACGGGGCGGGGTGGAGGGAGTTCCGGGCGGGGTGCGGGGAGTGCGGGGCGGGGTGCGGACTGAAGACAGGTGCGGACTGGGTGCGGCGCCGGCTACGACTAGCGCGTGCCCCAGGCGGTCGTCTCGTCGAGGTCGGGCGGCGCCACGTACCCCGGGCGGGAGGCCTCGGCCTGGCGCCGAGCCGCGATCGGGTTGAGGCTCTTCTCCATCAGGTCGTGCAGGCTCGACTGCACGAGGTCGGCGCTCGGCACGTCTTTCAACACCACCGGATGATCGAGCCCCGCATTGATCAGCACGTTGCCACTGCCGAACAGCGATTGCAGCCCGGCCTTGCGCACGGTGATGTCGTAGCCGCGGCTGTGCAGCAGCTCCTGGCGCATCCGCACGAAGAATCCGCTGCGCAGGATGATGCGGCGGCTCGTGATGATGTAGCGCTTGCCCAGCCACGACAGCAGAGGCAGCAGCCAGAGCAGCAGGATCAGCAGGGCACCGCCGGCGAGCACCGCGATGTTCTCCCAGGTCTCAGAAAAGCTCCCGGAGAAATAGGTCATCAAGCCGACGACGACGATGAGCACCAGCGACGGCCAGAACAGCGCGCGGCCGTGCGGGCGCAGGCGAGCGACGACGTGCTCAGTGTCCTGCGATTCGTCGGCCATGCGTCATTCATACCTCAGGTGGGTCACATCGCCCGCGGCGACAGCCGTGATCCCACCATCCGCCGAACTCTTCACCTGCAGCCGCCCCGTGCCGTCGATGCCGATCGCGGTGCCGTGCAGGTCGTCGCCGCCCGGCAATTCGACGCGAACCTCCTGGCCGATCGTGCTGCACAGCTCGTCGACCAGGTCGGTGATGCCGCTGGCCACCGGGTCCCCGCCGAAGCGAAGGAACTCCGACACGAGCGACCTCAGCTCAGTGAGGTACCGCGAGAGCACGACATCCGCCAACTCGTCGCCGCTGAGGGTGGCCCCTTCGAGCAGCAGCGAGGTGGATGTCGGGGTCGGCAGATCCGCGGACTCTATCGTGAGATTCACCCCGGCCCCCATCACGACGGCATCGCCGCCGGGCAGCAGCTCGGCGAGGAGGCCGGAGACCTTCTTGCCGTCGATCTGCACGTCGTTCGGCCACTTCAGCCGCACGAGGTGCTCCTCAGCCAGCGCGTTGATCGCCCAGGTCATGGCGAGCCCGGCGATGAGCGGGAGCCAGCCAAAGTGCTCGACGCCGAGGGGTTCACCAGCGGGCAGGCGCGGCCGCAGCAGCACCGAGATAGCGAGTGTCTTGCCGGGCGGGGCGACCCAGACGCGACCGAGTCGTCCGCGGCCGGCGGTCTGATCGCCGGTGACCAGCACGCTGAAGTCGGGCAGGGCGGGGTCGGCAGCCCGGGCCACGAGTTCCGTGTTGGTGGAGCCGCAGGCATCCAGGATCTCGAGATGATCGACAACGGAGGCACTGAGAGGGAGCTGCATGGCTCCAGGGTACTTCCACGGAAGAAGCGCGGTCTCTTTGTGGCCTTGCGACAAGAGTTGCCCAGGGGGCCGCCGGTAAGGTGAACGGGTGACCCCAGACGACACCGCCCTGCCCGCTGCCGGGAACACTGCGCTAACCAACGACATGTACACGACGGCAGGCAAGCTCGCCGATCTGAAGGACCGCTACCACGAGGCCGTCACGGCCAGCGGAGAGGCGGCAATCGAGAAGCAGCACGCGAAGGGCAAGAAGACCGCCCGCGAGCGCATCGATCAGCTGCTCGACCACGGCTCGTTCGTGGAGCTCGACGAGTTCGTGCGGCACCGCACTCACGCGTTCGGCATGGAGAAGAAGCGGCCATACGGTGACGCGGTCGTCACCGGCACCGGTACCATCCACGGCCGCCAGGTCGCGGTCTACGCGCAGGACTTCACCATCTTCGGCGGCTCGCTCGGCGAGGTCGCCGGCGAGAAGATCATCAAGGTCATGGACCTCGCGCTCAAGACCGGCGTGCCCATCATCGGCATGCTCGACTCGGGCGGCGCGCGCATTCAGGAGGGCGTCGTCGCGCTCGGCAAGTACGGCGAGATCTTCCGCCGCAATACCGCGGCCTCGGGCGTCATCCCGCAGATCTCGATCATCATGGGCCCGGCGGCCGGCGGCGCCGTGTACTCCCCCGCGCTCACCGACTTCGTGATCATGGTCGACAAGACCAGCCAGATGTTCGTCACCGGCCCCGATGTGATCAAGACCGTCACCGGCGAAGATGTCGGCATGGAGGAGTTGGGCGGAGCGCTCACCCATAACTCCGTCTCGGGCGTCGCCCACTGGCTCGCCAGCGACGAGGATGACGCGCTGGACTACGCGCGCACCCTCCTGAGCTTCCTGCCGGACAACAATCTCTCCGAGCATCAGGTGTACGACCACTCGGTCGAACTCGAGATCACCGACGAGGATCGCAAGCTCAACAGCATCATCCCGAACTCGCCGAACCAGCCCTATGACGTCAAGACCGTCATCGAGCACATCGTCGACAATGCGGACTTTCTCGAGGTGCAGCCGCTGTTCGCCCCGAACATCGTCATCGGCTTCGGCCGGGTCGAAGGTCGCGCGGTCGGCATCATCGCCAACCAGCCGAGCGCCATGGCCGGAACGCTCAACATCGACGCCGGCGAGAAGGCCGCGCGCTTCGTGCGCTTCTGCGACGCCTTCTCGATCCCGATCCTTACCCTCGTCGACGTGCCCGGCTACTTGCCCGGAACCGACCAGGAGTGGACCGGCGTCATCCGCCGCGGAGCCAAGCTGCTCTACGCCTACGCCGAGGCGACCGTGCCGCTGGTGACCGTCATCACGCGCAAGGCGTACGGCGGCGCGTACATCGTCATGGGATCCAAGCAGCTTGGCGCCGACCTCAACTACGCCTGGCCGACCGCGGAGATCGCCGTCATGGGCGGGCAGGGCGCCGTCAACATCCTGTACCGCAACGAGATCAAGGCCGCGGAAGTCGCGGGCGAGGATGTCGCTGCCGTGCGCACGCGGCTGGCCAACGAATACACCTACAACGTCGCATCCCCGTTCCTCGCCGCAGAACGTGGCGAGCTGGACGGCGTGATCGAACCCGCGGCGACCCGCGTCGTCGTGATCAAGGCGCTGCGGGCGATGCGCACCAAGCGCGCCGACCAGCCTGCGAAGAAGCACGGGAACATCCCGCTGTGAGTTCAGAACCGTCGACGGATGACCCCCTCGCGGGTTTCCGCGTGATCTCGGGCGACCCCACCCCCACCGAGCTCGCCGCGGTCACCGCGGTGGTGTTGGCGATGGTCGAGGAAGCGCAGGATGAGGAGCACGCCCTCGCTGCTGCGGCATCCGCTCACACCGGTCAGTCAGCCTGGCAGCGCAGCCAGCGCCCCATCCGCCGCCCGCTGCGGCCGGGATTCGGGGCCTGGCGGAGCTTCTCGACCTGAGTCGCAACTCGGTTCGACGCGGGTCTCTGTTCTGCCGGGGCGAGCATCGATTCCACAGGTGCGCGCGAGTGAAATATCCTGTCTGTCCCCATCTATCGATGAGATCAACCGGATGTGACCCTTTGTGCCCCGCATTCCGTTGGCATCCGCCCTAATTCTAGGGATTTTCAGGGGTGCAGCGACCGCCGGGGTACAGAATTTGGCCCCGGTGGTCCTCCTAAGTGTCGACTTTTCGGAGCGGCCCTCAGCTTGCATTATTGATGGTGCTAGGTGTTTCTCATCGAGTTACACCACCAGATCGTTAGCCGACTAGGGTAAGCGGGCTAACGACTTGGGGGCGGGTCAGGGCGATATTCGGGTTATCGCTCTGACCCGGGGTTTGAAGCGGGACCGGCCTTCGGGCCGGTCCCGCTCTTCCGTTAACGGCCCGCGGCATCCGTTCTCCGTGTCCAGTGAGGTATTTCCGCGCCCGTCGACGCATCTCCGCGCCCGTTGAGGCATTTCCGCGCCCGTCGACGTATTTCCGCGCCCGTCCCGTCCGCCCCCCTTCCGAAATGAAGGCAATTCGTCACGACACGCCGTCATTCTGCGCGGAAAAGGTGTGTCGCTCGAAATTCACCTTCATTTCGGAAGTGAGCGCGCGGAAGTGAGGGTGTGAGGTGCCGAGCGCGTTCGGAAGTGAGCGCGCGGAAGCTCGCGCGCGCAGAAACGAGGGCGTGAGGAGGCTGCGCGGCTCAGGATGCGGGTTCGAGGGTGCGCGGAATCTCGAGCCAGAGATCGACGCTGTCTTCGTCGTCGTCATCGTCGGCGTGGCTGCCCAGGGCGTTCGCGTGCCCATCGTCGGGGGTACTCAGGCCAACCACCGTGACGGCGACGTCCGATCCCTCGGGAACCGTGCGCACGATCAGCTTCTCGGTCTCCGTGTCGCGGATGGCGTCGGCGAGTTGGTTGAGTACGCGGTCTAGCTCGTCATCCTCCAGGTCGTCGAGGCCACCCTCGTCGAGCAGCGTGACAACGGTGCCATTACGCCGGGCAATCATCACCTGTTCGCGCACGCGGTCATTGAGGAGCTTTCGTCCGCGGATCTCATCGCGGATCGCGCCCTCGAGGTGGAGACACTCCAGGCGTTGGCCCTCGGTCAGCTCGCCCTGGGACGCGACGATCTGACGCAGCATCGGAAGGGCCATCCTGCTGGTCTGACCGAGTCGGAACTGCCGCTCGCTCACGTGGGCCTCCTGCGCGGCCCGCCACTCCACCGCCTCGCGTTCGGCGAGGGCGTACTGGCGCGCGTCACGGTCGGCCTTGGTCAGCGAGAGCGACAGTGCGAACGAGATCGCCACCCAGACGGTGCTGCCGATCACGCCATACGCCACCAGTCCGCCCGGCCCCTGCCACACCACCGTCTGCACGATCAGGATGCCCGTGCCGATGAACGCGAACACCTGTCGCCTGCGGGTCGAGGTGATCACCATCAGGGTTCCGATGGCCGCGGTGTGCCAGGCCGCATAGCTATCTTTGGGCACGGTCTGGACCACACTCGTCACGAGCAGCGGCACCGCCAGTGCGACGGCCACGTTGAAGGCGCCCAACCAGATCGGCATCCGCGGCCGCTTCGTCAGCCACAGGCTGGCAACGGTCGCGATCCCGTAGAGCACCATCGCCGCGATATACGGCCCTTTCTCCGTCGGCACCGAGATCGATACCGCCGCGAGCACGAGGTGATAGGCCGAGAACACGGCTGCGAGGGTGACGATCAGGTAGCGCGGAACGCTGATGATCACGCGGTCACCTCCCCGAGGACGATGTCGGCAGGGTCCGGCAGCTGTGGACGCGGCCACCGGATGCTGACGACCGTCCCCGCGCCGGGTGCCGAGTCGACCCGCACCAGCCCGCCGGCATTCGCCACCCGCTCGATGATCGACACCCGCACTCCGATCCGCTCGGTCGGCACGTTCTTCAGGGTGAACCCGGACCCGGTGTCGCCGACATCCACCTGGATACCGCCGTCGGCGGATCCTCGAATCGCAAGCCAGCGCGTGACGCCCTCGTCGCCGGCATGCTGCAGGCTGTTCACCATCGCCTGCACCGCGGCGGAGTACACCGCTTCAGCGGACTGTGCCGGGATGCTTCCAGGCTCGATGTCGCGCGTTCGCAGCTCGAACGGCGCGGGCTGAGTCGCCGACGCCCCGATGATGCGCTGGGTGAGCTGCGACAGGCTCACCGTCGCGTCGTCGTCTGGGGTGGCGGCTGCGGCATCCTTCAAATGCCCCATGGCGTCGCCGGCCATGCGGGTGGCCAACTCCTTGGCCTCGGGGGTGTAGGCACGGGCAGCGGAGAGCAGGGTCGTCAGCACGCTGTCATGCACGATCGCGTCGACCTGCACGCGTTCGAGTTCCGTCGCGTGCTGTCGAACCGCGTGGGCGTAGCGGGAGAGCGCCGTGGACTGTGCCGTGTCTACCGAACCGGACGCCTGGCGCAGCAGGGTGATGATGAGCAGCACGGCGCCGCCCAACACCACCGCGTAGGCGACATCGAGTCCGGCGGATTCGATGCTTTTGCCCCCGCCCGACGGCAGCATTCGCACAATGCCGTAGGCAATCGGCGCGACGAACAGGTAGCCGGTAGCGACCCAGCTGGAGAACGCCACGGCAGCGCAGGCTGTAGCGACCGTGCACAGATACCAGAGCCATGGCCTTTCCGCGGCGACAGCCTGCGGATTTAGCGTGACGAACGGCCAGGCGACCATCGCGAGGAGAAACACCGCCGCGATGTAGGTGTTGATCTCGCGCACGAAACGACGGGCGATGGAGCACACCACGCTCACCAGCAGCCCGCCGTAGATGGCGATCACGAAGACCAACGCCCATCCGGGGCGCAGCAGATTCATCTGCTCGAGCGTGGCCGGGACGGTCTGAGCGCCGAACACGAGGCCGAACATCGCGACGGATCGCGAGGCAACGGCTTCGATCTGCCGCCGACTGATCGGGTTGCGCGGCTGTTTGGCCTGCGTCGGCTGTGGGGCGGGCGGGCGGCCGGGGTACGACGCCCGGCTAGCGGCCATCGCCGCCGTCAGGGTCGAGACCAGGAAGGATGCCATCTTCGACCGCGCGGCGGAGCAGATCGACCTTGGTGGGCGCCGGGCGACCGACCTCGACGTACTTGACGCGGATCCGGTCGAGGTACTCCCGCGCGGTCGAATATCCGATGCCGAGCTGCTGAGCGGCGAGTTTCAGCGGAAGACCCGAGGCGTAGAGGTGAAGGATCTCGCGCTCGCGACGACCGAGCTGTGCCTTGGCGAAGTCTCGGTCGGCGTCGATCGCCGTCGCCCACTCGAGGTTGTTCAGCACGTCACCGCGGGCCACGGTCTCGACCGCCGAAATGACGGTCTTGGTGGCAGACGACTTGGGGATGACTCCGGCGGCTCCGGCGGCGAGTGCTTCACGCACCGATGCGACGCGGTCGGCGATGCTGTGGATCAAGACGGCAGAACCGGTCGCCATCACGCGCTTGACGTTCTCGGTGACCGTCGAGCCGTCGCCCAGGGAGAGGTCGAGCACGACGACGTCGTTCTCGCGTCCGTCGAGGTTGTCGACGAACTCCTGAACGGATGCCGCGGCCAGAACGAATTCGAACCCGGCCTCGATGCAGGCTGCCTTCAATCCGAGGCGGACCGACTCGTGGTCGTCGACTACCGAGACCCGCACTCCCGTGCGGTTCACCGCCGCGATAGTTTCTTCTTCCGTCACCTGCACCATGAGTGGATCCTGTCTCTCGCGGTGCTGATACCGCGGGGCTGTTCTGAAGTCAATGGTACTGGTCGCGCACCCCTGCGGACTCTCAGCGACGCGGCGAAACAGCAGGAGTGCTCAGCGACGCACGAGAGTGGCCACGGCCTCCACGTGATGGGTGTTCGGAAACAGATCGAAGGCGCGAAGGCCGGTGAGGTCGTACCCCTTGCCGGCGAACAAGGCGAGGTCACGACTGAGCGCCACCGGGTCGCAGGCCACATAGACCAGCTGCTGGGGCGACAACTCGGCGAGCTGGTCGACGACCTGCTTGCCGGCACCGGAGCGCGGCGGGTCGAGGACGACGGTCGCCCGGGTGAGGCGGTCGCGCTCGGCGGCCCCGGCATCCTTCAGGACACCGCGCAGGTAGTGCTCCACCCGACCGGTGACGGCATTCGCGCCGACCCACTCGGCGAGGTTCTCGGCGGCATGATCGGTGGCGTGGGGGTCGCTCTCGACCGTGGTGATGCGCACGTGGTTGCCGAACCGATCGCCGACCGCAGCGGCGAGCAGGCCGACGCCACCATAGAGGTCGAGGTTCGCGGCGCGGGGGTCGAACAGGTTCTCGTCCACGGCGTCTTGAACGGCGGTGGTGAGGGTCTGCGCGGCGTCGCGGTGCACCTGCCAGAAGCCGCGCACATCCAGCCGGAACTCGCGGTCACCCACCCGCTCGACGATTCGCTGCGCCTTGGGGCGCTCCTTGCGGTCGGCACTGCCCTGCAGCACGAACGGATTCCCAACCGACGGCACGACGAGGTCGATGTGGTCGGCGCCGGTGAACTGCTCGCTCAGCGGCGCGATGACCTGGGCCTCCGCCGCGGCCAAGGGCAGAGATTCAACGGGGATCACCCGGTGCGAGCGCGCGGCGTACGGGCCGACCACTCCGGACTCGGAGACGTGGAGGCGAACGCGGGTGCGCCATCCGGTGCCGTCCTCCGCGCCCGGCAGAGCCTCGACGACCACGTCACGGTCGATGCCGGCCATCCGCTGCAGGGAATCGGTGATCACCTGACGCTTCAGCTCACGCTGATGGGCGGAGTCGATGTGTCCGAACTCGGCGCCACCGGCGCGGTCCTCGGGTGCGCGGTCGACGGATGCCTCGGCCCAGACGTGATCGCGGCGGTGCGGCGAGGCCTGCAGCACGCGAACGGTGTCGGCGCGCCAGAACGACTTCTTGGAGTCATCCGTCACCTCGGCGACCACCGTCTCACCGGGTATCGCGTCGCTGACGAAGACCACACGCCCGTCGAGGCGCCCCACCGAGATACCCCCGTGGGCGATGCCTGTAACCTCGATTTCGACCTGCGTACCGCGTGCTTCACCCATCCTTCGAGCTAACCACACCCGTACTGAACAGGAGCCCGCACCCGTGACCCGGCTGTACCTCGCCTCGACCTCCCCCGCCCGGCTCGCGACGTTGCGGGCGGCGGGCATCGAACCCGTCGTTTTGCCCTCTCATGTGGACGAGGATGCCGCGGTCGCGGCCGCCTCGCCTCTCACTCCGGTGGACATGGTGCAGTTGCTCGCGCGGCTCAAGGCCGAGGCGGTTCTCGGGCCATCCGTCGATGGCTTCGTGCTGGGCGGAGACTCCGCCTTCGAGCTCGACGGGATCGTCTACGGCAAGCCGCATCTGCCCGAGGTCGCGCGCGAGCGGTGGCTGCTGCAGCGCGGCAGGACCGGCCACCTGCACTCCGGCCATTGGCTGATCGACCATCGGGGCGGCATCCTGCACGGCGCGGTCGGGGCGGTCGCGACGGCGGCCGTCAGTTTCGCCGACGACATCAGCGACGACGAGATCGACGCATACGTCGCCACCGAGGAGCCGTTGCTGGTGGCCGGGGCGTTCACCATCGACAGTCTCGGGGCGCCGTTCATCCGTTCGGTCGATGGCGACCCGCACGCGGTCGTCGGCCTCTCGCTGGCGACACTGCGGTCGCTTTTTCTCGACTTCGATGTGGCCTGGCCCACGCTCTGGAATCTCTCTGGGTTGTAGGGTCTCGGAGGGGTAAACCACCCCATTTTGTAGGTGGCAACCAAAGAGCGCCGCCGAACTGCGAATAGGCTGAAGAACTATGCCCAGTATTACGAAGGTCCTTATCGCCAACCGTGGCGAAATCGCGGTACGAGTAATCCGGGCAGCGAAGGACAGCGGAATCGCCTCGGTCGCCATCTACGCCGACCAAGACCGGGATGCCCGGCACGTCAAGCTCGCCGACGAGGCCTACGCCCTCGACGGTGCGACCAGCGCTGACACATACCTGCGCATCGACAAGGTGCTCTCCATCGCACGCCGCTCCGGTGCCAACGCGGTGCACCCCGGCTACGGCTTCCTCGCCGAGAACGCGGACTTCGCCCGCGCCGTCATCGACGCCGGACTAATCTGGATCGGCCCCTCCCCCGACGCCATCGAGAAGCTCGGTGACAAGGTCTCCGCGCGGCACATCGCCGAGCGCGTGGGCGCCCCGCTCGCCCCGGGAACCCTCAACCCCGTCTCCGGTGCCGACGAGGTGCTCGAGTTCGTCGACACCTACGGCCTGCCAGTCGCCATCAAGGCAGCGTTCGGTGGCGGCGGTCGCGGCCTCAAGGTCGCCCGCACCCGCGAAGAGGTGCCCGAACTGTTCGACTCCGCCGTTCGCGAGGCCGTCGCCGCCTTCGGTCGCGGCGAGTGCTTCGTGGAGAAGTACCTCGACCAGCCGCGCCACGTCGAGACGCAGTGCCTCGCCGATGCCCACGGCAACGTCGTCGTCGTGTCTACGCGCGACTGCTCCCTGCAGCGCCGCCACCAGAAGCTGGTGGAGGAGGCGCCCGCGCCGTTCCTCACCGACGAGCAGAACGAACTGCTGTACACCTCGTCCAAGGCGATCCTGCGCGAGGTCGGGTACCTCGGTGCCGGCACCTGCGAGTTCCTGGTCGCCAAAGACGGCACCATCTCATTCCTCGAGGTGAATACGCGACTGCAGGTCGAGCATCCGGTCTCCGAAGAGGTCACCGGCATCGACCTGGTGCGCGAGCAGTTCCGCATCGCCGAGGGCGGCGTGCTCGACTACGACGACCCGAAGCCAGAGGGGCACTCCTTCGAGTTCCGCATCAACGGCGAAGACCCTGGACTGAACTTCCTCCCCTCCCCCGGCCCGGTGCAGACCCTGCGCTTCCCCGGCGGCCCCGGCGTGCGCGTCGACAGTGGCGTCACCACCGGAGATGTGATCAGCGGCGCCTTCGACTCGCTGCTCGCCAAGCTGATCGTCACCGGCACCAGCCGCGAGGACGCCCTCGAGCGCGCCCGCCGCGCCCTCGACGAGTTCGAGGTCGCTGGCCTCCCCACCGTGTTGCCGTTCCACCGCAAGATCGTGCGCGACCCGGCCTTCACCGACTCCCCGTTCCGCATCTACACGCGCTGGATCGAGACCGAGTTCGCGGGCGGCATCGAGCCGTGGAGCGGGTCGCTGCCGGATGCCGCGGCTCCCGCAGCGCGCCAGAACATCGTCGTCGAGGTGGACGGCAAGCGCATCGAGGTCTCCCTCCCCGCCCGTCTCGGAGCCGTCGCTGCCGGTGTACCCGCCGCGGCCGCCGCGCCGAAGCGCCACGCCGGCTCCGGCGCGGTCTCCTCTGCCACCGGTGACTCGGTGAAGGCGCCGATGCAGGCAACCGTCGTCAAGCTCGCGGTCGCGGCCGGCGATTCGGTCGTCAAGGGCGATCTCATCCTGGTGCTCGAGGCGATGAAGATGGAGCAGCCCATCACCGCGCACAAGGACGGCGTGGTGAGCAACATCACCGCGGCGGTGGGCGCGACTGTCGCCTCCGGCACGGTGCTGCTCGACATCGCGAGCTAGGTGTACTCGGCGTCATCCGCCGTCCCCGCTCTGGTTTGTTATCCCCGCGCCAGTTGCAACGCCCGCGCGGATAACAAACACCAGCGCGGTCAGCGCATGCCCGCCTGCACGAGCCAGGCACGGAGCCGCTCCGGCGAAACCGCAATCTCCCACGGCCAGCGACTCATCGATTTACTGGTCGCGCGAAGGTCGTCTTCGCGGACCTTCTCGTCATAGACGGCCTGCTGGGATGTGCGCCCGCCGAGGAATTGCGGATCGAGGTACTTCGCCTTGCCGTCAAATTCACCGATGAGGTTGAACTGCGGCCACCAGAAGTCGACCACGTACCGGCGACCACTAGCGCCGCGCATGGGTACCTGCAGTTCCGGCGCGGGCAGTCCAGCGAGATGGATGTTGACTCTGCTGAGGGACTCGCCCGGGCGGTCGGCACGACCGTCAGCAAACTCGATGACCCGTTTGATCCTCGCAGAGCCATGCCGCAGCGCCACTTTTTTCGCTTCGGCGAGCAAGCCGTCGCAGGTCAGGGCTGTCAACGGAACGCGTGCCGACGGATATTCGGTGCGTCGGAGCGCGGCATCCGCCATGGCCACTGCTGCCGGGAACGACGCGACGGCCGCCATATCGACTACCGTGCGGGCGAGGCTGGTGACGCGCAGCCCGTCGATGCTCTCGACGAGGTGTGGCACGCCATCCTCATGCCGCACAAAAATGGCGCTGGACCGACCGCCAGCGCGAACGGGCCCTCGAACGTATGCACGCGTTGGCAACGACCCCACCGCAGGCAATCGCCAGAGCCCAGCGGCAGACCAGTGCGAGAATACCTCGTCGTCGCGAAGGCAGGTCGAGGCCGCGTGAATTCGCAAGAGATGTCGCTCGTCCCGCGAGCTTCGGGTCCACAGCTCAGTGTCCACGTACACCCCGCGATACAACGCCGTCAGTTCCCCGCGCTTCACGCGGGAGTACAGCGCTGCCCGATCGCCTGCGACGACGACGTCACGGGAGCGAATGATTCCGAGACTGGAGGATGGTGGGGCGGACGAGAACATCCGAAGATCATTGCGAGCTAGCCCTGCTGCGTGTCGCAACTTTCGAGATCTGTGCACAACCGTCGCTGTGAGCAGCGTTCGTCAGCATCCTCGCGCCGGTTTGTTATCCCCGCGTCAGTTGTAACCCCCGCGGGGATAACAAAAAGGCGCGGTGTCGGGCTGCGGGGCGTTACCGGGCGGCGCGCGGCGGCGGCCGCTAGTTCACGATGTGCATCGCGCGCGCGGCGTCGGTGATGCTGTCCGAGAGCGACGGGTACACGGCGAAGGCGCGGGCGACCTGGTCGACGGTGAGCCGGTGCTCGACCGCCATCGAGATCGGCAGGATCAGCTCGGATGCTTTCGGCGCGACGATCACGCCGCCAATCACCGTTCCGCTGCCGGTGCGGGCGAACAGCTTCACGAATCCGTCCTTCAGGCCCATCATCTTGGCGCGCGGGTTGGACGAGAGCGGCAGCTTGTAGATCTCGCCCTGGGCGATGCCGTCTTCGATCTGCTTCTGCGTCCAGCCGACGGTCGCGATTTCCGGCTGGGTGAAGATGTTCGAGGTGACGTTGCGCAGTTCGGTCGGGTTCACCGCATCCCCCATCGCGTGGAAGATCGCGGTACGCCCCTGCATCGACGCGACGGATGCCAGCGGCAAGAAGTCCGAGCAATCCCCGGCCGCATAGATCGACGGCATCGATGTGCGCGCCACCCGATTGACCCGGATGTGCATCGAGTCGGTGAGCTGCACACCGGCCTCCTCGAGGCCGATTCCCGCCGTATTCGGGATCGAGCCGACGGCCATCAGGCAGTGACTTCCTTCGACGGTTGTGCCGTCGGACAGGGTGGCGACGACTCCGTCGGCGGTGCGCTCCACCGAGTTCGCGCGAGACTTCGACAGAACGGTCATGCCGTTGCGACGGAACACGTCTTCGATGACTCGTGCAGCATCGGCGTCCTCGCCGGGCAGCACCTGGTCGCGCGAGGAGATGAGCGTGACCTTGGAGCCGAGCGCGGTGAAGGCCGAGGCGAACTCGGCGCCGGTGACGCCGGATCCGACCACGATCAGATGCTCGGGCACTTCCTGAAGTGTGTAGAGCTGCGTCCAGGTGAAGATCCGCTCGCCGTCGGGCTTGGCACTGGACAGGATGCGGGGGCTGGCTCCGACAGACACGACGATGGTGTCCGCATCGATCTCGTCGAAATCCGTGCTGGTGCGTCCTTTGCCGGTAGAGACGACCACGCGGTTCGGCCCGTCGAGACGCCCGTCGCCCTGAACGACCGTCACGCCCGCCTTGATCAGCTGTGACTTCATGTCTTCCGACTGCTGCCGGGCGAGACGCAGCAGGCGCTGATTCACGGCGCCGAGGTTGACCGCGACCTCGGGACGCACGGGGCGCCCGCTCTCCCCGCGGGTGTAAAACTGCACTCCGAGATCGGCGGCCTCACCGATGGCGTTTGCGGCTTCCGCGGTCGCGATCAGCGTCTTCGAGGGCACCACGTCGGTGAGCACGGCAGAGCCGCCGACGCCGACTCTTTCGACCAGTGTCACGTCGGCGCCGAGTTGCGCCCCGGCGAGCGCTGCCTCGTATCCGCCGGGCCCTCCGCCCACGATCGCGATGCGTTGCTTGCGCTCGAATTCATAGGCCATGCCCTCATTCTCGCGTAGCCGTAGATAGGCAACCAAACCCGTGCGTGAACACAAGTCGGCAATAGAGTGGACTGATGTCCAATCCTCTCGACGACCCCAGCACCGATCCCTTCGAAACGGCCTCGATCGCCGCCGCAGAGATTGCTGAACGCACGGGTGTCGCGCACCACGATCTGGCACTCACGCTCGGCAGCGGCTGGGGCAAGGCGGCCGATCTCATCGGCGAGACGACCGCCACCATCCCGGCCCACGAGATCACCGGATTCAGCAAGCCGGCGCTCGAAGGCCACGTCGGAACGCTGCGCTCTGTGCTGCTCGCCGACGGTCGACGCGCGCTCGTAATCGGCGCACGCACGCACTACTACGAGGGCCACGGCGTGCGCCGCGTGGTGCATTCGGTGCGCACCGCGGCGGCCACCGGGGCCACCACGATGATCCTCACCAACGGTGCGGGCGGCATCCGTGAGACCTGGAAGCCCGGCACCCCGGTGCTGATCAGCGACCACATCAACCTCACGGCGGACTCGCCGCTCGAAGGCGCGACCTTCATCGATCTGACCGACCTCTATTCCGCCCGGTTGCGCGCGATCGCGAAATCGGTCAGCCCGGAGCTGGACGAGGGCGTCTATACGCAGTTCCGTGGGCCGCACTACGAAACACCGGCCGAGGTGCAGATGGCGAAGACCATCGGCGGCCACATCGTCGGCATGTCGACGGCGCTCGAGGCCATTGCGGCCCGGCAGGCGGGCATGGAAATTCTCGGACTCTCACTCATCACCAATCTCGCGGCGGGAATTCAGAAGACTCCATTGAGCCACGCCGAGGTGCTCGAGGCCGGTCGCGAGGCGGAGCCTGTGATCAGTGCGCTCCTCGCGCGCATTGTGGAGGAGCTGAGCACCGTGCAGGAAATGAGCACCGTGCAGGAAACGAGCACCGTGGAGGACCCGAAGTGACCCTGCTCGATGTCGCAAAGGCCTGGCGCGACCAAGACCCCGATCTCGAGACCCGCGAAGAACTCGACGGCCTGATCGCGGATGTCGAGGCCGGCGACGACGACGCGGTCGCCCAGCTGCATGACCGCTTCGATACCCGACTCGAGTTCGGCACCGCGGGACTCCGTGGCCGTATCGAGGCCGGATCGAATCGCATGAACCGCGTGCTCGTGGCCCAGGCGGCCGCAGGACTCGCGGCCTTCCTGCTCGCCCGGGAAGAGCATCCGTCGATCGTCATCGGCTACGACGGCCGCAAGAACTCGCGAGTCTTCGCTACCGACACTGCCGAGCTGATGGCCGGCGTGGGAGTGCGGGCCATCATCTTGCCGCGCGAGCTGCCGACCCCGGTGCTCGCTTTTGCCGTGCGGCAGCTCGGCGTGAGCGCGGGCGTCATGGTCACCGCGAGCCACAACCCGCCACAAGACAACGGGTACAAGGTCTACCTCGGCGGAGCGGATCACGGCTCGCAGATCGTCCCTCCAGCCGACGGCGAAATCGCTGCCGAGATCTTGCGTGTGGCGGCGACCGCGAACGTGCTGGAGCTGCCGAGGTCGCCGAAGTTCGAAACCGCGGGCGAGGAGATCCTCGACGAGTACGTGCGGCGCACCGCTGCCCTCGCCTCGGGCAGCCCTACGCTGCGCTACGTCTACACGGCACTGCACGGCGTGGGCTGGGAGACCGCGCACCGGGTATTCCGCGAGGCCGGTTTCGCCGAACCGATCGCCGTACGCCAGCAGATCGAACCCGACGCCGGCTTCCCGACCGTTTCGTTCCCGAACCCCGAGGAACCGGGCGCGATGGACCTCGCCTTCGCCCTCGCCACGGCCGAGAACGCCGACCTCGTGATCGCGAACGACCCCGACGCCGACCGGCTGGCCATCGGCGTCCCCACCACAGAGGGCTGGGAACGCCTCAGCGGCAACGAGGTCGGCGCGCTGCTTGGCTGGCGCGCGGCCGAGCGCCTGAATGGTTCTGGCACGCTGGCCGCCTCGATCGTGAGCAGCCCGGCTCTCGCGGCAGTCGCGCACCACTACGGGCTGACCTATACCGACACTCTGACCGGTTTCAAGTGGGTGTCACGGGTGCCCGGGCTCTCGTTCGGCTACGAGGAGGCACTCGGATACCTGGTCGACCCGGACAAGATCCGCGACAAGGATGGCATCTCTGCTGCCGTCGACTTCCTCGCGCTCGCCACCGAGCTGCGCGCAGCGGGCAGCAGCCTGCGCGAGCACCGTCTGGCCTTCGCGGACACCTTCGGCGGTTTCGCCTCCGGCCAGGTCTCGATTCGAGTCTCCGACCTCGGACAGATCCGTCAGATCATGCAGCGGCTGCGCACGAACCTCCCCGAGGCGATCGGAGAGACGGCGGTGGATCGGGTCGACGATTTCGCCGACGGTTTCGAGCAGTTCCCGGCGGGAGACATCCTGCGCTTCTGGCTGGCGGACGGCTCCCGCGTCATTGTGCGCCCAAGCGGCACCGAGCCCAAGGTGAAGGTCTACCTCGACGCGTCGAGCACCGACGGGACAGCGGATGCCCGGCTCGCCTCAGCGCGCAGCAAGGTCGCGGCACTCGAGACCGCAATGCGCGCGCTGCTCGCCTGACGCCGCGCTGTCGGCTCCGTGATCCACGGACAGCGCCAGCGGAACTAGCCGAGGGCGGCCTCGAGCTTGCGGGCGAGTTCTTCGGTGTCGAAGTAGTTCTCGATCACGATGACATCGGCGAAGGTCTTGCCGATGGCGTCGACGAATTCGGCCGAGGTGAGGATGATCTGAGCGTCGGACGCCGTGGTCGTCAGCGACGCGACGTCGGCGGCCGTGACATCCGCCTCCAGTCCGAGCCGGGCGAGCACCCGCTCGGCGTTGACTTTGAGGATGCCCGAGCTGCCGATGCCGGCGCCGCAGATGGCAACGATCTTCACTGTGCCGTCCTTCTCACTGTGCCGCTCCCATGATCTCGAGCACCTCGGCGGCCGAACTCGCCGCCGCAAGCCGCTCGATCGCGTCGGAGTCGTTGAAGACGTTGGCGATCGAGGCGATCGACGCGAGGTGGCTGGCCGGTGTCTCGATGGCGAGCCCCAGCACGACGCGCACCGGGTCGTTGTGCGGATGTCCGAACGCCACCGGGGTGGCGAGCGTCACGACCGCGAGACCGTCGGCCAGCACTTCCGGCCCCGGCCGCGCGTGGGCGAGCGCCAGCCCGGGAGCGATGACCACGTACGGGCCGTGCTCATCGATCATGCGCACCATCTCGTCGGCGTAGCCCGGCTTGGCCGCGCCGACCGCGGTGAGCGCCTCGCCGGCGAGACGCACGGCGGCGCGCCAGTCGACCGGCGTCGCACCGATCACGATGCCGGCTTCAGAGAGTGGGGGAACGGGCACGTCAGGCTCCCTCGAACCCGTCGATGATCTGGTCGGCCAGTTCTTCGCGCTCTTCCAGCGGCAGAAAACTGGCAGCCGCGGCATTCAGCTGGAACGACTCGAGATCGCCGAGGTCGTAGTCGAAGGTCTCCGCGAGGAGGAACAGCTCGCGGCTCAGGGTCGTCGCGCTCATCAGCCGGTTGTCGGTGTTGACGGTCACGCGGAAGCCGAGCTGGTAGAGCAGGTCGAAGGGATGATCGACCAGCTCATCGCCCCACTGGGCGATGGCGTTCGTGTCGAGGTTCGAGGTCGGGCTGAGTTCGAGCGCGATTTCGCGATCCTTCACCCACTGCGAAAGGCGACCGAGGGCGACGTAGGTGCTCTCGGCATCCTCGCGGTCGACCACGATGTCCTCCGCAATACGCACCCCGTGACCGAGGCGCAAGGCCCGCCCGTCGAAGAGGGCGCCACGGATGCTGTCGAGCCCATCCGCTTCGCCGGCGTGGACGGTACGCGGCATGAAGTGCTCGGCCAGGTAGTCGAAGGCCGGTTGCAGGTTCTTTGCCGGGAACCCCGCCTCGGGCCCGGCGATGTCGAAGCCGGCGACGCCCTTGTTGCGGTGCCGCACCGCGAGCTCAGCGATCTCCAGCCCGTCGCCGTTCTGGCGCATGGCGCTCAGCAGCTGACCGACCCGGATCCGGTGGCCGGTCGTGTGTCGTACCTCGTCGATGCCGTCTTCGATGCCGGCCTGAACGGCCTCGACCGCCTGGTCGAGGGTGAGGCCAGCACGCAGGTGCTGTTCCGGGGCCCAGCGCACCTCGCCCCAGATGACGCCATCCCGTCCAAGGTCTTGCACGAACTCCCGAGCGACCCGGCTGAGGTTCTCCGCGCTCTGCATGACGGCGATGGTGAGCTCGAAAGTCTTCAGGTACTCGACCAGGGAGTCGGAGTTGGCCTGCCGTTTGAACCACGAGCGAAGCTCTGCCGGGTCTAGGTCCGGCAGGTCCAGCCCGGCCCGCAAGCCCAGTTCGATGATCGTTTCGGTGCGCAGTCCGCCGTCGAGATGGTCATGAAGCGAGATCTTCGGCAGGGCGCTGATCTCCGCGCCCCCGCCGGGCAGACGGTAGTCCTGCGGAACGGAAGTCATGCCCCCAAATCTATCGGCTGGGCGTCGCCATGACCCGTGGTTTCCTGAGAGCCAGGTAGACCACTGCCACCAACGTCACTGCCCCCGACAACCGGCGGAACGGATTGACCCCGCGCACCAGCTCATCCGACGCCCACCAGGTGAGCGCGCCGACCGCACCGACCGCCGCAGTGGTGCGCACAGGTCCGCGCGGAAGGAAAATACCTACCAGGGTGATGCCCTGAAACAGTTTCTGCGACAGGTTGGCGGGCTGCCCGATCGTGATCTTCCCGGTCTCGCGGTTACGGAACATCCAGTCGAGCCGCCCGGTCATGCGCCGATCCGCTCTGCGATGAGGGGCCCGCCGTCGAGCACCGGGTCACCGAAATCGCCGATGCGGTACGAACCGTCGAGCGCCTCGAGCGCCCGCTCGAACCGTTCCGGCTCATCCGCGCTGAGGGTGAACAGCGGCTGGCCGGCCGTGACGGTGTCGCCCGGCTTGGCGTGTAGATCGATTCCCGCTGCGTGCTGCACGGGGTCCTGTGCGCGGGCACGGCCTGCGCCCAGACGCCAGGCCGCGATGCCGAAGGGCAGCGCCTGCTGCTCCACCAGCACGCCATCCCGGTCGGCGGTGACCACGAGGGTCTCCTTCGCAACCGGCAGTGCCGCATCCGGGTCGCCGCCCTGGGCGGAGATCATCGCGCGCCAGGTGTCCATGGCGCGGCCATCGGCCAGTGCCGCCTCGACGTCGGCGTCGGGCTGACCGGCGAGAGCCAGCATCTCCCGAGCCAACGCGATCGTGAGGGCCACGACATCCGCTGGCCCCCCGCCCGCCAGCACCTCGACCGACTCGCGTACCTCATTGGCGTTGCCGATGGCGAACCCGAGCGGCACATTCATGTTGGTGAGCAGAGCGGATGTCGCAACCCCCGCGTCTTCGCCGAGCGCGACCATGGTGCGCGCGAGTTCCCGCGACTGGGTGATGTCTTTGAGGAATGCGCCGGAGCCGAACTTCACGTCGAGCACCAGAGCCGCCGTGCCTTCGGCGATCTTCTTGCTCATGATCGAGGAGGCGATCAGCGGGATCGCCTCGACCGTACCGGTGATGTCGCGCAGGGCATAGAGCTTGCCGTCCGCCGGCGCCAGGCCCGAGCCGGCGGCCGAGATGACCGCACCGACGTTCTCGAGCTGCGAGAAGAACTCTTCGTTGGAGAGGTTCGCCCGCCAGCCGGGAATGCTCTCCAGCTTGTCGAGGGTGCCACCGGTGTGGCCGAGCCCGCGGCCCGAGAGCTGCGGCACCGCGACGCCGAAGGAGGCGACCAGGGGAGCCAGCGGCAGGGTGATCTTGTCGCCGACGCCACCGGTCGAGTGCTTGTCGGTGGTCGGTTTGGAGAGCGACGAGAAGTTCATCGTCTTGCCGCTGGCGATCATCGCCATGGTCAGGTCGCGGATCTCACTGCGCTCCATGCCGTTGAGGAAGATCGCCATGGTCATGGCCGACATCTGCTCGCTCGCCACGTAACCCCGCGTGTACGCGTCGACGAGCCAGTCGATCTGGGCTGTGCTGAGAATGCCGTGGTCGCGTTTGGTACGGATCAGGTCTACGACGTCGAAGGGTTCGATGGCCATGGTGGTGCTCCTTGTGTAATGCGCTGTGTCGTGCGCGGCAGCCGGGGCTGCCCGCTACTCCGCGCGATAGTCCTCGAGGTGCCGGGGGCCGAAAGCATCCGGAATCACCTCGTCGATCGTCTTCACGCCCGATACCGTCTCGAGCAGCATGCCCGGGGCGGAGTGTTCGTACAGCAGCTGCCGGCAGCGACCGCATGGCATCAGCACGTCGCCGTGGCCGTCGACACAGGTGAAGGCGACGAGTCGCCCCCCGCCGGTCATATGCAGGCTGGAGACCAGCGCGCACTCTGCGCACAGGGTAAGGCCGTACGACGCGTTCTCGACGTTCGCGCCGGAGATGATGCGACCATCGTCGACGATGGCGGCGACCCCGACCGGGAAGTTCGAGTATGGCGCGTAGGCGTGGGTCTTCGCCTCGTTGGCCACCGCCCGCAGGGCGTCCCAATCGATGGTGTCGATCGCTGTGTCGTTGGTCACTGTTTTACGTATGCCTTTCCGGAGGCCGCTGGCGCTCGTACCTGCCCGACCAGCCCCGCGACCGCGACGATCGTGATCACGTACGGAAGCATGAGCAGAAATTCCGAGGGAATGGGAGAGCCGGCCGTGCCGAGAACGCTCTGGAGCTTGGTGGCGAAGCCGAACAGCAGTGCGGCCATCGTCGCCCGGATCGGGTCCCAACGGCCGAAGATAACCGCGGCGAGGGCGATATATCCGGCGCCGGCGGTGAGCTCCTTGGTGAAGCCACCGACCGAGCCGAGGGTGAAGTACGCCCCACCGAAACCGGCGATCGCGCCCGCGAGCGTGACGTTCCAGAATCGGGTGCGGTTCACGTTGATGCCGACCGTGTCAGCAGCCTGCGGATGCTCCCCCGACGACCGGAGACGGAGCCCCCAGCGGGTGTGGAACAGGCAGTACCAGACCAGGAAGACAGCGATGTACATGAGGTAGACGATGATCGTCTGCCTGAACAGCATCGGGCCGATGATCGGGATGTCTGCGAGCAACGGGATGTTGACCCGCTCAAACCGCGGAGGGGTATTGAGCGTCGCGATGTTCGGGGACAGCAGGGTCGAGTAGAGGAACGACGTGAGGCCAGCGACGAGCACGTTGAGCACGACGCCGACGATGACCTGGTCGACCCAGTACTTGATCGAGAACGCGGCCAGCACGACGGAGACCAACGCTCCGGCGACCATGGCTGCCAGAAGCCCGAGCACTGCCACGTGAGTGGCGGACGCGACGAGGGCGGAGACGAAAGCGCCGGCCAGGAGCTGACCTTCGATGGCGACGTTGACCACGCCGACGCGCTCGGAGATGACGCCGCCGAGGGCACCGAAGATGAGGGGGACGCTGAGACTCACCGCTCCGACCAGGAGGCTGGTCGCGGTGACCGGGAGCGATGTCGCCGACCAGGTGAGGAGGCCGAACATGAAGATCACCGCGAACGCCGCGATAACCCAGACCGGAACCTTTTTCGCCCGGCTCGCGCGCCACGCCGCCCAGGCGGCGATCAGCACCAGCAAGATCGGCACGATCACGCCCACGATGCGGCGATCGACGGACACCAGCGGGATCTTGACGAAGTCGCCGGCGGTCGAGAACTCAAACCGGGATACACCATCGCGGCCGAAGATCAGGAAGAGCAGGATCGCGATCACCGCGAAAGCCCCGAGCGCGATCGGCACCTTCCAGCTGCGCACGACGGCGACCGCCGGAGCGAGCACGGAGGGCTTCTTCGGCGTGGACGCCGACGGGGAGAGGTCAGAAGTCGCGGTGCTCATTTGGTCACCACCGCCTTTCGTCCAGAGAGCTTCGATCGTTTGACGCGCTGCTGCACCGCAGGACTCGGCAGGCGGAAGACGGCCCGCACCAGCGGCGGCGCCGCGATGAATAGCACGATGAGGGACTGGACCACCAACACGATCTCGATCGGGACGCCGTTGACGGCCTGCATGGTGAAGCCGCCCGCCTTGAGCGCACCGAACAGGATGCCGGCGATGAACACCCCGACCGGACGCGAGCGGCCGAGCAGCGCGACGGTGATCGCGTCGAAACCGATCCCGGCGTCGATGCCGGAGCCGAAACCGGTCGTGATCGAACCCTGCACCTGATAGGCACCGGCCAGGCCGATCAGCGCGCCGGAGATGAGCATGCCGACGATGTACATCGCCTTCACGTTGATGCCAGCGACGCGCGTCGCCGAGGGGTTCTCCCCGAGAGCCCGGAACTTGAAGCCAAGGCTCGAGCGGTTGAGCAGGTACCAGACGATGATCGTCGCGATGATCGCGAAGATGAAGCCGATGTTGAGGTTGTAGCTGGGCCCGAAGAGATGCGGGAAGATCGCACTCTCCTTCTCCGGCGGAGACTTGGGGTTGTTGGACCCCGGCGCCTGTAGGAGGCCGGGGGTGCGCAGCAGGAAGGCGAGCAGGTAGTACGCCACGTAGTTGAGCATGATCGTGACGATCACCTCATGCGCTCCGGTGAACGCCTTCAATGCGCCCACGATGCCGGCCCAGGCCGCGCCCGCGGCGATTCCCACCACGAGGGCGAGGATCAGGTGCAGCGGGAACGGGATGGTGAAGGCAAAACCGACCCAGCCCGCGGCGGCGGCAGCGACGAGCATCTGCCCCTGGCCGCCGATGTTGAACAGGCCGATGCGGAACGAGAGGGCGACGCCGAGACCGGCCGCGATCAGCGGGGTGGCGAAGCTCAGCGTGTCGGTGAACGGCTTGATGCCGGCGGCGAAACCGGGGCGGTTCACCGCGTAGATCGAGCCCTGGAACAGGGAGGAATATGCCCCGGATACGGCGTTCCACGCCGCCTGGAACGTATCGGACGGTCGGGAGAAGAAGTATCCGGCCGCCTTGGCCACATTCTCGTCGGTGATGGCGATGAGAATTCCGCCGACCACGAGCGCCAACACGACCGCGAGGATCGAGATGACGATGCTCCCGCTCATGATCTCGCGAAGCACTCCGTCGAAACGCGAGCGCGGAGCATCCGGGGCCTTCTGCTCCTCGGGAACCTGACCGGGTTCGAGTACCTGGTCGTCGGCCGGGATCGGTGTCGGATCGGGAAGCTGCCCGGAGCCCGGGACCGGAACGCCGCTCTGCGGGTCGCTCATGCTGCTGTCTCTGTTTCTGTGGGGGTCTCGCCGGCCATCATGAGGCCCAGGATGTCGCGGGGGGTGTCGCCGGGAACGATGCCGACGATGCCGCCGCGGTACATCACCGCGATGCGGTCGGCGAGGGCGACGACCTCGTCGAGCTCGGTCGACACCACGATGACGGGGATTCCCTTGTCGCGTTCTTGAACGATGCGGGTATGGACGAATTCGATCGAGCCGACGTCGAGGCCTCGGGTGGGCTGGGCCGCGATGAAGAGCCGGAGTTCGCGGGAGAGCTCGCGCGCCAGCACTACCTTCTGCTGGTTGCCGCCGGAAAGCCGTCCGGCATGGGTGCCGATTCCCTGCGCGCGGATGTCGAACTCGGTGATCTTCTCCTCGGCGAAGCCGGCCAGAGTACCCAGCTGCAGGGTCCCGGCCTTCACGAACGGTGCGCTGTCGGAGCGGTCGAGCATGAGATTCTCGGCGATGGTGAACTCGGCGATGAGCCCGTCGTGGCCGCGATCCTCCGGCACGAAGCCGACGCCAGAGTCGAGCACCGTGCGAACGGATGCCTTACGCAGTTCCTTGCCGTCGAGAACGATCGATCCGGAGACCTTGGATTGCAATCCCATGATCGCCTCGGTGAGCTCCGTCTGCCCATTGCCCTGCACGCCGGCGATCGCCAGAACCTCGCCAGCCTTGACATCGAAACTGACATTGTCGACGACGATCTGATTCTGGGAATCGAGAACGGTGAGGTCGGTGACGACCAGGGCCGGTGCGCCGGGCGTCGCCACCTCCTTGTGCACGGTCAGTTCGACGGCGCGACCGACCATGAGCGACGCGAGTTCGGTGTTGGTCGCCGTCGGTGATGCTTCGCCGACGACCTTGCCCAGCCGGATCACGGTGATCCGGTCTGCAACCTCGCGCACCTCACGCAGCTTGTGCGTGATGAAGACGATCGAAGTTCCCGCGGCCTTCAACTGACGCATGATGACCATCAGTTCGTCGGTCTCTTGCGGGGTGAGCACGGCGGTGGGCTCGTCGAAGACCAGCACCTTCGCGTCGCGGGTGAGTGCCTTGATGATCTCGACCCGCTGCTGAACGCCGACCGGAAGATCGTCGACCAGGGCATCCGGATCGATGTCGAATCCGAATCGCGCCGAGATCTCCCGCACCTGCGCGCGCGCGGCGTTGAGATCGAGGCGGCCGCCGAGCTTGGTCTGCTCGTGGCCGAGCATGACGTTCTCGGCGACCGTGAAGACGGGGATCAGCATGAAGTGCTGATGAACCATGCCGATGCCGGCGGCCATTGCCTCGCCCGGGCCTGCGAAATGCTGAACCGTGTCGTCCAGCAGGATGTCGCCCTCCTCGGCCTGATACAGGCCGTAGAGCACGTTCATCAGGGTGGATTTGCCTGCGCCGTTCTCGCCGAGCAAGCAGTGGATCTCGCCGGCCTCGACCACGAGGTCGATGTGGTCGTTCGCGGTCAGTGCACCGAACCGCTTTGTGATGCCTCGGAGTTCAAGCTTCATGGAAACCAATCTAACTGGCGAGGGGCGTCATCGACCGAGCCGTTTGTCTTCGGGGGTGGTAGCGCGGTAATCATTAAGAAGGTCGGGGAGACCAGCGATGCTGGTCCCCCCGACCCGATAACTCAGAGTACGACTAGCTGCCCGAGAGGTAGGACTTGACGGTGATCGAACCGTCGATGATGCCGCTCTTCAGCTTGTCGAGCTCGCCCTGCAGGTCGGGGCTGACCTTGTCCTTGAAGTCGTGGAACGGCGCGATGCCGACTCCGTTGTTCTTCAGCGTTCCGACGTACGCGGTGTCGTCGAAGGTGCCCTTCTTCTGCTTGGCGGTCGCCTTCACGACGTCCTGCACTGCCGGGTCGATGCCCTTGAGCACCGAGGTCAGGTAGAGCTTGTCGTAGGTCGGGAAGGTGTCGAACACGTCGGCGTCAGCACCCAGCAGCGCGATGTCCTTCTTCGAGTCGGTGATGGCCGCACCCGCACTCTGGAAGATCGGTCCACCGACCGGGAAGATGACGTCGGCGTTCTGGTCGATCAGGTTCTGCGCCGTGTTCTTGGCGGTGTCGTTCGCTTCGAAGCCGCCGGTGAAGGAGCCCTTCTGCGAGGCAACATCCCAGCCGACGACCTTGACGTCCTTGCTCTTGGCCTTGTTGTAGCCAGCGACGCCATCGGCAAAGCCGTCCATGAAGATGGTGACGGTCGGGAACTGCTGGCCACCGAAGGTGCCGACGATGCCGGTCTTCGAGTAGCTGGCCGACGCGTAGCCAGCGAGGTATGCGGCCTGCGCGGTGTCGAACAGGATCGGCTTGATATTCGGCTCGTCGGTCTTGCCGTCGAAGTTGGCGTCGGCCGCGTCGTCGATGATCGCGAACTGGATCGTCGGGTTGGCCTTGGCCGCGGTGATCGTTGCAGCGGAAAGGTTGAACCCGACGGTGATGATCAGGTTGCAGCCGGCCGACACGAGGCCGTCGATGTTGGGCGCGTAGTCGGTGTCGGCGTTGGATTCGGCCTTCTTGAAGGTGGTGCCGAGCGACTTCGCCGCGGACTGCAGACCTTCGAGGCCCAACTGGTTGAACGACTTGTCGTCGAATCCACCGGCGTCAGACACCATGCAGGGGAGGAATTTGGAAGCAGAGCCGGAGCTGCTCGACTTCGCGGGTGCCGACGCACAGCCGGCGAGCACTGCGGCGATGCCGACCATGGCAAGACCGCTGAACACGGCCCGACGAGTGGTGATTCTCAAGTTGTCCTCCAAGGTGCTGCCGGGCACAGCGCACGGCGATAGTGATCACAGGTTACCGAATGTTACTTGCGTCGATCGGCCTCGATCACGGCCGAACGAGCAATGGTTACCAAGTTGCGACGGTCGCGAAATGTGGCAGAAATATTCGCCGGTGAGGCGGGGTCAGAGAACGTCGTTCCGCCCGGAGAGTTTGAGCGCATCGACGACGGCCTTCACCCGCTGAGCATTGGCACTGGTCGTGACGAGAAGGGCGTCGGGAGTGTCGACCACGACGATGTCGGTCACGCCGATCAGCGAGATCAGACGACCACTCTGCGCGACGACGACGCCGGTGGACGAGTCGGCGAGCACGCGCGCGTTCTCCCCCAGGATGGCGAGGTCTGACTTACGGCCGGCCGAGTGCAGCTTGGCGATTGCGGCGAAGTCGCCGACGTCATCCCAGTCGAAATCTCCCGGGATGACGACCAACCGTCCGGCCGCAGCCGCGGGCTCCGCCACGGTGTAGTCGATCGCGATCTTCTCGAGCAGCGGCCAGACCTGGTCGACGACGGCGCCGCGCTCGGGGGTGTCCCACGCCTCGGCCAGCCTGGTCAGTCCCGCCACCAGCTCCGGGCGGCTCTCGCCGAGCTGTTTGAGCAGCACGTCGGCGCGGGAGATGAACATTCCGCCGTTCCAGAGGTAATTACCCTCGGCGAGGTACGCCTCCGCCGTTTCTAGGTCCGGCTTCTCGACGAAGGAGTCCGCCATCACGGCGCTCGGGGCAGACGGGATGTCCAGCGCGTGTCCGCAGCGGATGTAGCCGAAGCCGATGGCCGGCTCGGTCGGGGTGATGCCGATGGTCGCGATATACCCGGCATCAGCGGCCGCAGCCGCCTCGATTACTGCACGCTTGAAGCCTCGGCGGTCGTTGATGACGTGGTCGGCGGCGAACGAGCCGATGATGACCTCGGGGTCGCGGTGATAGAGGATGGCAGCCGCCAACCCGATGGCAGCCGTGGAGTCTTTCGGCTCGCTCTCGAGCACGACGTTGAGGTCCTCGAGATCGGGCAGCTGCGCCTCGACCGCGGCCCGGTGGGCGCGACCGGTCACGACCATGATCCGATCGGGACCGGACAGCGGAACCAGACGATCCCAGGTTGCGCGCAACAGCGTGCTGCCGGAGCCGGTCAGGTCGTGCAGGAACTTCGGCGCATCCGCCCGTGACAGCGGCCAGAGCCTCGAGCCGATGCCACCGGCGGGGATGACGCTGTAAAAACGGTCGAGTGCGCCACGGTGTGCCATGCCGACCACCCTAACGAATGATGCTTGCGGAGCCTTCACCACCCGTTCATCCGTGCTCCATCGGCGCTGGCCGCCACACCGCATAGCGTGAGCACGAGCGAGAGGCGCACCCATGCGAGTAGCTGTCGTCAGCGAGAGTTTCCTCCCCACCCTGAACGGGGTGACGACGAGCGTCTGCAAGGTGCTCGACCACCTCCGGGCCGAAGGACACGAGGCGATCGTGATCTCGCCCGCAGCCGGAGCCCCGCGTGAATATGCCGGCTTCCCGGTGCACGAGGTGCCCGCCTTCGCCTACCGGCAGTTTCCGGTGGGGCTGCCGAGCCCGCAGGTGCACTCCCTGCTTGCCGCGTTCCGTCCCGACGTCGTGCACGCGGCATCCCCCTTTCTTCTCGGCGCACAGGCGATGGCCGCGGCCGGACGGCTCGGGGTGCCGAGCGTCGCCATCTTTCAGACGGATGTCGCGGGGTACGCCCGCCGCAACCACCTGCGTGCCACGACGGGCTTGGCCTGGCGCCTGGTGCGCTGGGTGCACGATCAGGCCGATCTCACGCTGGCGCCGTCAACGGCATCTATGCGCGATCTGGCGCTGGCGGGCATCGAGCGGGTGGAACGGTGGGGACGCGGGGTCGATCTGGAGAGCTACCACCCGCGCAACCGCCTCACCCCGGCGGCGCTCGCCCTGCGGGAGCAGTTGGGCGTAGGTCTGGGCAGCAGGGAGACCGTCGTGGGATACGTCGGTCGGCTGGCTCCAGAGAAGCAGCTCGAGCGTCTCGGCGCTCTGCGGGGACTTCGCCGAGTGCGCTTCGCCGTGGTCGGCGATGGCCCCTCCCGCCCGCAGCTCGAGCGGCGCCTGCGCGGCATGCCGATCAGTTGGCTCGGCCAGCGCACCGGAACCGAGCTCGCGACCGCCTACGCCGCATTCGACGTCTTTCTCACTCCGGGCACGGAGGAGACGTTCGGCCAGACCGTGCAGGAAGCTCACGCCGCCGGTCTTCCCGTGGTCGCTCCTCGCATCGGCGGCCCGATCGACCTGGTCGACAGCTCCCACGACGGCTTTCTCTACCAACCCGGGGACGACCGCGGGCTGCGCAACGCGGTGCGCACGCTGACGGATGACCCGGCCCTCCGCCTGCGGATGGGCGAGGCCGGGCGGCGCAGCGTGATCGACCGAAGTTGGGCGTCGGTGTGCTCGGAGTTGGTTGAGCACTACGACACGGTGATCGCGGCCGGACGCCCGGCCCGCAAAGTATCTCGATCCCGAGCTATTTAGGTTGCCCTTGGCAGCGATTGTCAGGGGGCGGCAATAGACTAGGCAGTGTTCGCCACGAACGGTCGCCGCCCTGCAGCGCAGGGCTGAGTCACGCCAAGGAGGGGGTGCTCGTGTCTGAGAAATCGACGGGGTCCCTGGCCGCACCGCAGCCAGAGAAAAGCTACCCAGTGCCTACGATTTCCGCCCCGCGGGTTCCGCGCGGCACGCTGTACCGGGGTCGTGAGGGAATGTGGTCGTGGGTACTCCACCGCATCACCGGCGTCGCGATCTTCTTCTTCCTGCTGGTCCACATCCTCGACACCTCGCTGGTGCGGGTCAGCCCCGAGGCGTACAACGCCGTGATCGACCAGTACAAGACGCCGATCATGGGTCTCGGTGAAGCCGGCCTGGTCGCCGCGATCGGGTTCCACGCGCTCAACGGACTGCGCATCATCCTGATCGACTTCTGGGGCTGGGGCACCAAGCACCAGCGCCTGATGTTCTGGATCGTCATCGGCATCTGGGTCGTGTTGATGGCCGGATTCCTCCCCCGTCAACTGATGCACATCTTCGGAGGGGAGTGATCATGAGCGTCACCATCGAGACCCCTCGCGCGCCCCAGGGTGTGCGCCGGCACCGCCGCTTCAACATCGAGAAGTGGGGCTGGATCTACATGCGGGCGAGCGGCGTCGTGCTGGTCGTCCTCATCTTCGGCCACCTGTTCGTCAACCTGGTCGCCGGCGAAGGCGTCAAGGCGATCGACTTCGGCTTCGTCGGCGGAAAGCTCTCGCAGCCGTTCTGGCAGATCTGGGACACGCTCCTACTCTGGCTCGCGCTTATCCACGGCGCGAACGGCATGCGCACCATCGTCAACGACTACGCCAACAACCGAACCCTCCGAATCATCTTCAAGGGCGCGCTTCTTGCCGCCACCATCGTCCTCATCCTGCTGGGAACCCTTGTGATCTACACCTTCGACCCCTGTCCTGCCGGCGCTCCCGCCGATCTCCTCCCGTCGTTCTGCCCGGCCAACTAGTAATGGGAGCAGACGCAGCAGGCACCGTGTCCACCGTCGACGGGGTGCACTACCACCAGTTCGACATCGTCATCGTCGGCGCCGGCGGCGCGGGGATGCGCGCGGCCATCGAGGCCGGTCCGCACGCCAACGTCGCGGTAATCTCCAAGCTCTACCCGACCCGCTCGCACACCGGTGCCGCGCAGGGCGGCATGGCGGCGGCACTTGCCAACGTCGAGGAAGACAACTGGGAGTGGCACACCTACGACACCGTCAAGGGCGGCGACTACCTGGTCGACCAGGATGCTGCGGAGATCCTCGCCAAAGAGGCGATCGACGCGGTCTACGACCTCGAGAACATGGGGCTGCCGTTCAACCGAACCCCCGACGGCAAGATCGACCAGCGTCGCTTCGGCGGTCACACCCGTGAGCACGGCAAGGCTCCCGTGCGTCGCGCCTGCTACGCGGCCGACCGCACCGGCCACATGATCCTGCAGACGCTGTTCCAGAACTGCGTCAGGCTCGGTATCAACTTCTTCAACGAGTTCTACGTTCTCGACATGGTGATGACCGAGGTGGATGGCGTCGAGCAGCCCTCCGGTGTGGTCGCCTACGAGCTCGCCACCGGCGAACTCCACGTCTTCCAGGCCAAGGCGATCGTCTTCGCCACGGGCGGCTTCGGCAAGATCTTCAAGACCACCTCCAACGCCCACACCCTCACCGGTGACGGCGTCGGCATCATCTGGCGCAAGGGCCTGCCGCTCGAAGACATGGAGTTCTTCCAGTTTCACCCGACCGGCCTGGCCGGCCTCGGCATCCTGCTCTCCGAAGCGGCACGTGGTGAGGGCGCGATCCTGCGCAACGCCTCGGGCGAGCGCTTCATGGAGCGCTATACGCCGACCCTGAAAGACCTGGCACCGCGCGATATCGTCGCGAGGTCGATGGCGACGGAGATTCGCGAGGGTCGCGGCGCTGGCCCGAATCAGGACTACCTCTACCTCGACATCACCCACCTCGAGCCGGCCGTCATCGACGAAAAGCTCCCGGACATCACCGAATTCGCGCGCACCTACCTGGGGGTGGAGCCGTACACGGAGCCCGTCCCGGTGCTGCCGACCGCGCACTACGCGATGGGCGGCATCCCGACCAACACCGACGCCGAGGTGCTGCGTAGCAACACCGAGGTCGTGCCCGGCCTGTACGCCGCGGGCGAGTGCGCCTGCGTCAGCGTTCACGGCTCCAACCGGCTCGGAACCAACTCGCTGCTCGACATCAACGTGTTCGGCAAGCGCGCGGGCAGAAACGCGGTCGCGTACGTGAAGACGGCAGAGTTCGTGCCGCTGCCTCCCGACCCCGCCCGCGGCGTTTTGAACATCCTCGAGATGGTCAAGAGCGGCAATGGCACAGAGCGCATCGCCGCTATCCGCCAGGAGCTTCAGGTCTCGATGGACCGCAACGCCCAGATCTTCCGCACCGACGAGTCGCTGCAGGAGGTGACGGAACTCATCGAGAAGCTCCGCGCCCGCTACCGCAACATCGCCCTGCAAGACAAGGGCAAGCGCTTCAACACCGACCTGCTCGAGGCGATCGAGCTCGGCTTCCTGCTCGACCTCGCCGAGGTGCTGGTGTTCTCGGCCCGTGCCCGCCTGGAGAGCCGCGGCGGCCACATGCGCGAGGACTACCCGGAGCGCGACGACAAGAACTTCCTGGTGCACTCGATGGCGTATCGCATCGGTGACCCGGAGTCCGCTCACGCGGGCGACCACATCCGTCTCGACTGGAAGCCGGTCGTGATCACCAATTACCCTCCGATGGAGAGAAAGTACTGACCTGATGAGTACCGCAGTCCTGGAGAACAAGCCCACGGTGCCGGAAGAGGTTCCGACCTTCACGGCGACCCTCATCATCCGCCGCTTCGATCCGGAGGTGGATGCCGAGCCGCGCTGGGAAGACTTCACCGTGGTCATGCAGGGCACCGACCGCGTGCTCGACGCTCTGCACAAGATCAAGTGGGAGCAAGATGCCTCGCTCACCTTCCGTCGCTCGTGCGCGCACGGGGTGTGCGGCTCCGACGCGATGCGCATCAACGGGCGCAATCGTCTCGCCTGCAAGACGCTGCTGAAAGACCTCGACCTGTCTAAGCCGGTCTACGTCGAGGCGATCAAGGGACTCCCGCTGGAGAAAGACCTGATCGTCAACATGGACCCCTTCTTCGAGAGCTTCAAGGAGGTGCAGCCGTTCCTCATCGCCTCATCGAAGCCCGAGAAGGAGCGCCTGCAGAGCCCGGTCGAGCGCGCGCGCTTCGACGACACCACCAAGTGCATCCTGTGCGCGGCGTGCACGTCGAGCTGCCCGGTGTTCTGGACCGACGGCCAGTACTTCGGGCCGGCAGCGATCGTCAACGCCCACCGCTTCATCTTCGACTCGCGTGACGAGGGTGCGAGCGTGCGCCTCGACATCCTCAACGACAAAGAGGGCGTCTGGCGCTGCCGCACCACCTTCAACTGCACGGATGCCTGCCCGCGCGGCATCCAGGTGACCCAGGCGATCGCCGAGGTCAAGGCCGCGGTTCTGCGGGGAACGCCGTAACAACGGCCCCACCGGCACGAAAGATCGCCGTCAGCCCACCCGAAGAGCTGACGGCGATCTTTTTTCGGTGCACCTGCTAGGTGGTGCTCTGGCATCGCCTGCTCCCTGGGCGGAGCACTCGACGCCAGGTCATGTGACCCCCCGGTCGTGTCATCCCGAGGGCCTCTGTCCCCAACGGGAGGAACGCTCATTCACGTTCCTAGTGAAAGAGAGGCCCGACTGGTCTGTCTATGACGCGGATTCGGAAAAAAATCTCACGGACATCCGTGCGTTGCTGGGGTCTGTGCGAGTTGACCGGAGCACGCCCTGCACTGGGTCGGTTACGTCGGCGTGAGCTCAGCGGGCCTGCAGTCAACAGGATGGGGTGGCGGAAAGTCCCGAATCCATCCTGTTGGCGGACGAAGTAGCGACGTGGTCCTGTTGGCGGATGCTGCGTTCGACCGGCTGGCGGTCAGAGACCTAGGCCGTCGAGGGTGATGCCGAGGCTGTTGGAGAGCACCGACAGCGGCACGGTGAGCAGGTCGATTCCGAGCAGGCTCACCAGAGTCTGATTCACCTGCAGGCTGCCCGTTGCGGCTGGCAGCGCCGAGATGTGCACGGCCCAACGACCGTCGAGTCCCACCGTTGTGGTCGCGTAGACGATTCCCGCGGCCTGCACCGAGACCTTCGCGCCTGGCGTGCCTTTGCCGCTGAGATCCAGCGCGACGTTCGCCCCGGCCACGCCAGCCGGCGCCGAGTGTTCGGGCACCGGACCTGGACCGATGTTCGTCCCGGGCAAGATCGCGCCGACGGCACCGCCGACTCCGCCTACCACCCCGCCGATCACTCCGTCAACGGTCGAGCCGACGCCGCCGACCACGCCGTTCACCGAGTTACCCGCCCCGGCAAGGGTGTCCCCCACGCCGGGGGCGAGAGCACCCACGAGGGAGTCGGCTGCGCCGGGAACCGCACTGGGGCTCGGTGCGGCCGCAGGGAGAGCGAGGGAGTCGGGACTGGGCTGGGCGGTCTCGAGTGGGGCGACCCCTGCATCCGTTGCGACCTGTTCGGAGACGGATGCCGCCGCCACGTGCTCGGGTGCAGCCGGCTGCGCTGCCGCCGTGACGGCGAGCCCGCCGGAAACCGCGAGCGCGAAGGAGAGCACGCCGACGAGCGGAGCGCTGACGGCTGCCGCAGTGAGTCCGGTCGCGACCGCGGGCGCCGTGACGGCCGCCGACGTGGCGAGGAAAGCCGGAGGCATCGCCGTGGTGGCGGCCGTTGCCGCCATCGCGCCGCCGGGCGCACTCATGGAGGCGAGCATGGCGCCGCCGACGCCGCCGCCCAGGATGAGCGGCAGCATCACCAGCGCGAGGCGCGAGCCGACGTCATCCACCTCTTCGTAGATGATGCTGCATTTGGTGCAGCCGGCGAGGTGGGTGACCACGCGGCCTTCCTCGCGCGCGCTGAGCCCGCGCCGCGCGTGATCGCCGAGTCGCTCGATCGTCCAGCGACAATCCCCGGCGGCCGTGGCATCGGAGACGTGCGCCTGCAGCCAGGCCTTGCGGAGCCCCTCACGGGCGCGATACGAGAGCGCCGCGACGCCGTTGGCACTGAGCCCCATGATCGGAGCGACCTCGTGCGGGTCCATACCCTCGACCTCGGTGTACCAGAGCACGGACTGCCAGCGCTCCGGCAGACTACGGAAGGCACGGGCGGTCAGGGTGCGATCGAGGGCGACGGTTGCGGGATCGTCGCCCTCGACGACATCCTCGAACTCGCCGATGTCTTCGACCGCGATGCTGCGGTTGGAGGAGCCCCACCGGGCGGCGAGGTTGCGGATGGTCGTGTAGAGATATGGACGGAAGGCGCCATCGGGACCGCCCCCGGCGAGCACGCGCTGGTAGATGCGCGCGTACGCCTCCGACACGAGGTCGTCGGCTTCGCTGCTGGACGTGAACTGTCGCGCAACGCGCATGCCCGACCTGGCGTGACGACGCCAGAGTTCGGCAAACGCGCCCCGGTCACCGGCGCGCGCCAGCAACACGAGTGATTCATCCGAGGTGGTTACTCCCGGATTCCCCTGTTCTTCCATTACCCGATCCCCCACCGGACACGTGTTCGCTCGGCCCGAACGAGCGACATCGCTGGCTGCGCTGCCATCGTCTTCGCGAGACCATTCCAGTATGGGGCGATGTATTGCACAGGGCGAGTAGAAGTCAAAGATTTTTGTGCCACGCCCGCACGCTAGTCCCGGGATGGAGGGCCGTCGAGGCCCGGTTCGTCAGCCCGGTTCGTCAGCCCCGTTCGTCAGTGCAGGGCGACGGATGCCCGCGCCCGGGAGTCAGCGGCGGTGCGCCCCTGCAATGCTCGCGCCGCCAGCATCCGCGCCTCTGCCAGCGTGTGCAGAGCCAGCTCCGCGCGGACGTCGGCCAGGGCGACGGGGGTCATGCTGAGGGTCGTCGCGCCCAGCCCGACCAGCACGACGGCGAGCCGGGCATCCGCCGCTGCCTCACCGCAGATGCCCACCGGCTTGCCGGCCGCGGCTCCCGCGTCACAGATCATCTTGACCAGGCGGAGCACGGCGGGATGCCACGGGTCTTGGTACTGCGGAAAGGTTCCGAGCATGCGATCGGCGGCCATTGTGTACTGGGTCAGGTCGTTGGTTCCGATGCTGGCGAAGTCGGAGAATTCCAGCACCTGATCGGCGAGTAGGGCCAACGATGGCACCTCCACGGTCATACCGACCCCCTGAACCCCCATCTCGTGTGCCAGGTCGACGAAGTAGGCGGCGTCGTCCGCGTCGTTGACCATCGGCGCCATCACCCGAAGATCGGCGCCGGTTTCGGCCTGCGCGAGGGCGAGGGCCTCGAGCTGGTCACGCAGCAGCCATTCGTTGCGGCGGAGGGCTCGAAGACCACGGTTGCCGAGGGCCGGATTCGGTTCCGGCGGCCCGGTCGGCACGAAGCGCAGCGGCTTGTCCGCCCCGACATCGAAGACCCGCACCACCACGGGTTGGTCGGGGAAACGGCGGAAGACCTCGGTGTACTGTGCGCGTTGCTCCTCGACGGTGGGGGCGACCACCCAGTCGAAGAACAGGAGTTCTGTGCGCAACAGCCCGACACCCTCCGCTCCGAGCGTCACCGCCGCCTCCGCGTCCGCGTGCGTACCGACGTTGGCGAGCAGGGGCACTGCCGTTCCGTCGGCAAGCGCTCCGGCACGCAGCGGCACCGACGCGGCGCTCGCGCGGTCGGCGATCACGCGACGTGCGTGCGAGACCTCGAGCTCGGTCGGCGAGATGCGAACGGTGGCGCGGGCGGCATCCACGATCACCGTCTCGCCGTTGGCGAGGTGCACGTCGGCTCCGATGCCGACCACCGCCGGGATGGCCCGCGCCCTCGTCAAGATGGCGGTATGGCTTGACGGCCCACCATCGCGGGTGAACAGCGCAAGCACCAGGTCGGGGTCGAGCATGGCGGCGTCGGCCGGCGAGAGGTCGCCAGCGCAGAGGATGTATGGCTCCGTCGCCTGCGGAATGCCCGGCGCCGCGACTCCCCGCAGCCTCGCAATCACGCGACGCGACACATCACGCACGTCACAGGCTCGCTCGGCCATGCGACCGCCGAGGTCGATCAACGCGGATTCGAACACCCGGAACGCCTCGAACACAGCACGCTCACCGGTGAGGCCGTGCGCGATCCGGTCGTCGACGTCGGCGAGAACCGTCGGATCGCTCGCCATCATGGCGCTCGCCTCGAGGATGTCGCGTGCCGTGCCTCCCGCGGTCGCTCCGCGCGCGGCGAACTCGGCGGCCACCGCGGAGAGAGCCGCACGGGTCGTGCTGGCCTCGGCCGCAGCATCCGTCGTCCTGCGCACGAGCGCTGGCTCCTCGAGCGGATCCGGCATGCAGAGCACCGGCCCGACGGCGAGGCCACGCCCCACGCCGACACCCTTCAGTTCCATGGGTATCCTCTTCCTCGGGCGCTCCATCCCGCGCAACTCTACCGGGGACATTCGACCGTCGAGAGAGGCAGCATGAAGTCCGTCATCGCCACGATCAGGCTGCTCGTGAAGCACATCATGGCCTGGCGCGCCGTGCGGGTATTCCAGCTGTACTCGCAGCGCAACGGTCCGATTCTGGCCGGCGGGCTGAGCCTCACCGCGCTCTACAGTGTCTTCGCGGCGCTCTACGTCGGCTTCGCGGTACTCGGCCTGGTGATCGAGTCCGACCCAGGTTTCAAAGACGCGGTGGTCAGCACCCTCTCGACCTCGGTCCCCGGGCTGATCGACACGGGCAACGGGGCCGGTGGCGCGATCAAGCTGGACGCCCTGTTCACGTCTCGCATCCTCGGTTGGAGCGGCATCGTCGCTCTCGTCGCCGTACTGGTCACGGCACTCAGTTGGTTCGCCTCCGCGCGGTCGGCGGTGCGGCACTTCTTCGAACTACCTCCGGACAAGACCTTTTTCCTGTTGCTGAAGGCCAAAGATCTCGGGTTGGTCATCGCCTTCGGTGCGGTCACCCTGTTTTCCGCCGGGCTGTCGATCTTCTCGACGAGCGCGCTCGGCTTCCTGTTCGACCTGATCGGCATCGATCGCGAGTCGGGCTTCGCCACGGTGGTGGCCCGCATCATCGGTCTCATCATCGCGCTCGCGATCGACACCGCCGTGCTTGCAGCGCTGTTCCGCGTGCTGGCGGCCACCCGCATCCCTCCCCGTCGACTGCTGCTCGGCGCGTTGCTCGGCGGCATCGGCCTCGGCGTCTTAAAGGTGCTTGGCGCGACCATCGTGGGCGGCGGCAGCAAGAACCCGCTGCTCGCGTCATTCGCCGTGCTGCTCGGGCTGCTGATCTGGTTCGGCTTGATCTGCCAGGTCATCCTGCTCACGGCCACCTGGATCGCCGTCGACGTCAAAGACCACGGCGAGACCATCACTCCGAAACCGGCCACCACGAGCGTGCGCCGACCACCGGAGCATCACCGCCCGAGGGCCAGGGCTGTCAGTCCCCCTGGATAAACTTTGGGGATGACTACCCCCTTGCGCATCGCGTCCGTGAACGTCAACGGGGTGCGTGCCGCGTACCGCCACGGCATGGGCGACTGGGTGGATGCGCGCGGGGTCGACATCCTGGCCCTGCAAGAGGTGCGGGCCTCGACCGACGACCTCGAGAACCTGCTCGGCAGCGAGTGGAACATCCTGCACGATGAGGCCACCGCCAAGGGGCGCGCGGGCGTGGCGCTCGCCAGCCGCGGAAAGGCGGAGATCCACCGGGTCGACCTCGGCGACGAGAAGTTCGACAGCGCCGGTCGCTGGCTCGAGGCGGACTACCGCGTCGGCGATTCCCTCGTCACCGTCGTGAGCACCTACGTGCACTCGGGAAACGTCGAAGACCCGAAGAAGATGATCGAGAAGTACAAATTCCTCGACGCCATGACCAAGCGTCTGCCCGAGGTCGCATCGCACTCCCCCCTCGCCGTCGTGGTCGGCGACCTCAATGTCGGGCACCGCGAGCTCGACATCAAGAACTGGAAGGGAAACCGCAACCAGGCGGGCTTCCTGGTCAAAGAACGCGCGTACTTCGACAAGATCTTCGGCCCGGCCGGCAAGAACGTGGCGGCGGTCGACGGCTCGACCAAGCGCGGCATGGGCTGGGTGGATGTCGGGCGCCAGTGGGCGGGCGAGGTCGAGGGCCCGTACACCTGGTGGTCAGCGCGCGGGCAGTCCTTCGTCAACAACGTAGGTTGGCGCATCGACTACCAGGTCGCCACCCCCGAGCTGGCCGCACGGGTCTCGAACTACACGGTCGACCGCGCCGAGTCCTACGAGGCCCGGTGGTCGGATCACGCTCCCGTCGTGGTCGACTACGCGATCTGACCCTTCCCTTCCGCTCCACCTGAAAGACTGTGCACATGAGCTCCCTCCCCCGCCTGTTCTCCGGCATCCAGCCGTCAGCCGATTCCCTCCACCTGGGCAACTACGTCGGCGCGCTGGTGCAGTGGAAAGAGATGCAGGCCACCTACGACGCGTTCTTCTGCGTCGTCGATCTGCACGCGATCACCGTCGCGCAAGATCCGGCGCTGCTGCGTGAGCAGACCCGTCGCACGGCGGCGCAGTACATCGCCGCGGGCATCGACCCGGCGCAGTCGACGCTGTTCGTGCAGTCGCATGTGCCGGCGCACGCCGAGCTGGCCTGGGTGCTGAACACCATCACCGGGTTCGGTGAGGCCAGCCGGATGACCCAGTTCAAAGACAAGTCGGCCAAGCAGGGTGCCGACTCGACCTCGGTCGGACTGTTCACCTACCCGGTGCTGCAGGCCGCGGACATCCTGCTCTACGACGCGACGATCGTGCCGGTCGGCGAAGACCAGCGGCAGCACATCGAACTGACCCGCGACCTGGCGCAACGCTTCAACAGCCGCTTCGGCCAGACCTTCGTGGTGCCCGAGGTGAGCATTCAGAAGGAGAGCGCCAAGATCTACGACCTGCAGAATCCCGGCGCCAAGATGTCGAAGTCGGGTGAGTCACCGGCCGGCATCGTCTGGCTGCTGGACGAGCCGAGCGTGACGGCGAAGAAGTTCAAGTCGGCGGTGACGGATGCCGGGCGCGAGGTGCGCTTCGACCCCATCGAGAAAGCCGGTGTCTCCAATCTGCTGACGATCATGTCGGTACTGAGCGGCACCGCGATCCCGGCGCTGGAAGACCAGTACTCGGGCCGCGGTTACGGCGACTTCAAGAAGGATGTGGCCGAGATCGTGGTGGAGTCGTTCGCGCCGATCCGCGAGCGCACGCTCGAGCTGCTGGCCGACCCGGCAGAACTCGACCGCGTGCTCGGCGGCAACGCCGATCGCGCCAACGAGGTGGCCTCGGCCACGCTGGCGAAGGTCTACGACCACGTCGGCTTCCTTCCGCGGCGGTAGCGCGTGGAGTTCGTCCCGCTCCGCACCGAGCGGCTGGTTCTCGACCTGCCGGTGCACTCTGACCGCGACCTGGTGGTGGAGTACTGCAGCGATCCGGTGTTCGAGCGGTTCATGACGACACCGTGGCCATACCGGCTGAAGGATGCGGACTTCTTCGTCAACGAGTTCGTGCCGAAGGGCTGGGCGGATGGCAGCGAACTGACCTGGGCACTCCGCCTGGTAGCAGGAGGACCCCTGCTCGGCGTGCTCGGATGGCGTCGCCAGCGGCTGGAGCTCGGCTTCTGGCTGGGCGCGCCGCATCGCGGTTTCGGCTACATGACCGAGGCGACGATCGCCCTCACCGACTGGCTGTTCGAGGCGCACGGGCAGAACGTGGTGCGCTGGGAGTGCATTCAGGGAAACGTCGCCTCGGCTGGCGTGGCGCGGAAGGCCGGGTTCACCTACACCGGCGAGCGCCGCTCGACGCTGCCTATGCGCAAGGGCGACCTGCGGCCGTCGTGGCACGCGGAGCTGCACGCGGGAGACGCGCATCAGCCGACGCCGGGGTGGCCCGACCCGGATCAGGGGATGTAGTGCGCCGAACGTCGGTGAGTAAGCTAGCCACTAATTAGTTTGTGCTCCGGGGTCGGTGAGAATCCGAACCGGCGGTGAAAGTCCGCGACCCGCCGATCGAAGACATTCGACCGGCGGTTGAGCTGGTGGAATTCCGGCACCGACGGTGATGAGGTTCGGGTCAGCAATGGCCGGGGTCTTCAGTCCGGATGAGAGGAAGCACACGCGAACGACGGCAGCCCGAGATGGCGAGCCGTCGCCGCGGCATCCCTGGAGCCTCCACGCAGAGGACCACGGATGACCGCCACAGCACCAGCGCAAATCGAGCAGGCGATGCGCCACGCGCTCTCGCTCGCCGCGCACGGCCCCGCCTGGGGCGTCAACCCGCAGGTCGGCTGCGTTCTGCTCACTGCCGACGGCACCGTGCTCGCCGAGGGCTGGCACCGTGGCGCGGGCACCGCGCATGCCGAGGTCGATGCGCTCTCCAAGCTCTCCCCCGGCGAGGCCGTCGGCGCCACCGCCGTTGTCACCCTCGAGCCCTGCAATCACACGGGTCGCACGGATCCGTGCAGCGAGGCGCTCCTCGCGGCGGGCGTGAGCGAGGTCTACTACTCCGTCGCCGACCCGGGCGCGCGGTCCGGCGGGGGTGGCGAACGCCTTCGGGAGGGCGGCGTCGCGGTGCACGGCGGCCTGCTCGCCGAGGAGACCGAGCGGGCAATGCGGGTCTGGCTCACCGCCGAGCGCGGGCGCCGGCCGTACGTGAGCGTCAAGTGGGCGTCTAGCCTCGACGGGCGAGCCGCGGCATCCGATGGCAGCAGCCAGTGGATCACGGGAACCGCTGCCCGTCAGCGCGTGCACGAGCAGCGCGAGACCGCGGATGCGATCGTCGTCGGCACCGGAACAGTGCTCGCGGACGACCCCAGCCTCACCGCACGGGGGGATGCTGGCGAACTCATGCCACACCAGCCGGTGCCGGTGATCATCGGCGAGCGCTCTATCCCCGAAGACGCCCGGCTGTTTCAGCACCCGGGGCCGGTCATCCTCACCGCCAGTCGGGATCTGCCCGCCATCCTCGACGCACTGTTCGAGCGCGACATCCGTCACGTCTATGTGGAGGGCGGCCCGACGCTGGCCAGTGCCTTCGTCGCCGCCGGACTCGTCGACGAGTACCTGATCTACCTCGCGCCGACGCTGCTCGGCGGCGCGAAGCTCGCCCTCGGCGATCTCGGCGTGCCGACCCTCAGCGGTGCACACGCCCTCCACATCGAGTCGATCGAGCAGCTCGGCGACGATCTGCTCATCACCGCCTACCCGAAAGCCCCGACCCTCCCGCATCACGACAGAGAGCGCTGACATGTTCACCGGAATCATCGAAGAACTCGGCACCGTCACCGACTGGTCCCCCACCGGCGACGCCGCTCGTATCACCGTGCGCGGCCCGCTCGCGGTGCAGGGCGCTGCGCACGGAGATTCCATCTCGGTCAGCGGCGTGTGTCTCACGGTGGTCGACCAGGGCGACGACTGGTTCACCGCGGATGTCATGGCCGAGTCGATCGCGATGAGCACGCTGAAGGGCGTCGCCGTCGGCGCTCCCGTGAACCTGGAGCGCGCCGCGCAGGTCGGCGACCGCCTCGGCGGCCACATCGTTCAGGGGCACATCGACGGCACCAGCGATCTGCTCAGCATCACGGAGGGCAGTGCCTGGCCCGTGCTGCGCTTCTCGCTCAGCGCGGAGCTCGCACCGCTGGTCACCCGCAAGGGCTCGATCGCGGTCGACGGCGTCTCGCTCACGGTGAGCGCGGTCGGGATCGACTGGTTCGAAGTGTCGCTCATTCCCGAGACCCTCAGTGCGACCACTCTCGGCGCGAAGACCGTGGGTGACGCGGTGAACATCGAGACCGACATCCTGGCCCGCCAGGTCGCCCGGTTCCTCGAACTCGGCGGCGGCCAGCAACACGACCTCGGTAGTTCCATCGACGGAAGGAGCGGGATATGAGTCTCGCCGACATCCCCACCGCCCTCGACGCGCTTCGCGCCGGGCGCCCCATCATCGTCGCCGACGACGAGAGCCGCGAGAACGAGGGTGACGTGATCATCGCCGCCCAATCGGCGAGCCAGGAGACGCTGGCCTGGATGGTGCGCAACACCTCCGGGTTCATCTGCGCGCCGATGACCAACGACATCGCCGATCGCCTCGAGTTGCCGGTCATGGTCGTGGACAACGAAGACCCGCGCGGCACCAACTACACGGTGAGCGTGGATGCCGCCGACCGCATCAGCACCGGCATCAGTGCCGCCGACCGCGCCCACACCCTGCGCGTGCTCGCCGCGCCGGACTCGACGCCGGCGAGTCTGCATCGGCCCGGCCACATCCTGCCTCTGCGCGCAGCAGAAGGCGGTGTGCGCGAACGTGCGGGCCACACCGAGGCCGCCGTCGACCTGCTGCGCCTCGCCGGACTCGTTCCGGTCGGCGCGATCTCGGAGATCGTGGCCGATAGCGGGGAGATGATGCGGCTTCCCGAGCTGATCGAACTCGGCGAGCGCGACACCGTGCCGGTGATCACCATCGAGGCGCTGCTCGAGTACCTGGACGCGTCCGTCGACGAGCTGGTCGTCCCCGGCGCGGTCATCCCCGAGACCTCGCGGGTGATCTTCGAGGTCGAGACCACCATTCCGACCGCGCACGGCAGCTTCCGCTTTCGCGCTTACCGCGATCGGATGACCGGAGCCGACCATCTTGCCGTCATCGCCGGCAACCCGCAGAACGGCACTCTGCTGCGGGTGCACTCGGAGTGCCTCACCGGCGAGGTCTTCGGCTCGCAGAAGTGCGAGTGCGGGCCGCAGCTCGACGCCGCCCTCGATCGGATCCAGAAGGAGGGCGGGATCGTGATCTACATGCGCGGTCACGAGGGACGCGGCATCGGCCTGATCAACAAGCTGAAGGCCTACCGCCTGCAAGAGGACGGTCTGGACACCCTCGACGCGAACACCGCTCTCGGCTTCCCCGCCGACGGTCGCGACTACGGAGCGGCCACCGCGATCCTGGACGACCTCGGCATCAGCGAGGTGCGGGCGCTCACCAACAACCCCGAGAAGCTGCGCCAGCTGCGCGCACACGGAATCGCGGTGACCGAGCAGGTGCCGTTGGTCGTCGGCGTCGGAGAGTTCAACGAACGGTACCTCGAGGCGAAGCGCGACCGAATGGGGCACATCCTGCCCAACGACACCGAGCTTGAGGAGTCTGCGCGAGCACACCAGCGCATCCTCGACGCCCAGAAAGGACACCTGGCATGAGCGGCGACGGAGCACCGGAGATCACCACCGATGGCACGGGACTGAAGGTCACCATCGTCGCCGGCCGCTGGCACGAGGTCATCACCGACGGGCTGCTCGCCGGCGCCCGGCGCGTGCTCGGCGAATCGGGGGCAGATGTCACCGAGCTGCGCGTGCCCGGCAGCTTCGAACTCCCGGTCGTCGCGAAGGCGGCGCTCGAGAACGGGGCGGATGCCGTGGTCGCCCTGGGCGTGATCATCCGCGGGGGCACACCCCACTTCGAGTTCGTATCGGACGCCGCCACCAGCGGCCTCACCCAGGTGGCGATCGAGACGGGCAAACCGATCGGCTTCGGCGTGCTCACCCTCGATGACGAACGCCAGGGTCTCGACCGTGCTGGTCTGCCCGGTTCGAAGGAAGACAAGGGTGCGGAGGCTGCGGAGGCGGCGCTCGCAACGGCCGTTCTGATCCGCGACCTGCGACGGTAGAAGGCTAGGGTGGAGTGGTGGTGAATCCCTTCAAGATCTTCGTGCTCATCGGCGTCGTGCTGGCCATCGCGCTGGCGGTCGGTTTCGTGATCGTGGTGTTCTTCCAGACCGGCGCCCAGCCGCAGAGCCTGCCCGTACCCGGCACGCGGCTTCTATGACTCAGCTAGCACTGTGACCTCCGACGGCGCGACGGTTCCGCGCCCGAGGACAGCACGCCCTGCACCGAAGCCGCCGAGCCGCATCCTGCTGCTCGCGATCGCCGCGATCATCGTGTCGATCGTGGTGGGCCTCATCGTTCACGGCGTCACCCGCCCCGGCCCGGTCCCGCCGATCACCAGCATCAGTTTCAGCCAGTTCGAGGCGGTCCCCGGGTTCGACGACAGCACCTTCGTCGAACGCTCGCCCGAGCGCATCGCCGAGCTCGAGAAGGTCGCGGCGAAGTACGACGTACCGCTCAACGACGTCGGAACCACCCACAACGACCCGTGCAGCGGGGGTCTCGGCACCGATGTGACGCTGACATTCCGGGGCGCGGGTAGGTCGAGCTTCCACCTCAACAGCTGCACGGGGCCGAACGGTTCCGGCACATTCGTCGCGGATGCGACCGCCCTGTTCAGCCAGTGGCGCACCTCCGGCAGCTAAGAGTGCGAGCTGACCGGGTATAGCCTGGAGTGACAGCCACAAGCTCTCCCGTTTCCCGCATCATCGCACTGCAGCAGCCCTGACCGGCGCCGCCGCCTTCGCGGACGCATCGCCCTCGCCTGCTCGGAGTAGCTTCTTGTCAACTTCCACCGCCGTGACCACCGCCCCCGTGAATCCACGCGGCCGGGTCATCCTCGCCAGCCTCATCGGCACCTCGATCGAGTTCTACGACTTCTACGTCTACGCGACGGCGGCGGTTCTCGTGTTCCCGACGCTGTTCTTCCCGGCCCAGTCGCCGGCTACGGCGCTGCTCAGTTCGTTCGCGGTCTTCGGTGCCGCCTTCGTCGGTCGTCCGTTGGGGTCGATCCTGTTCGGACATTTCGGCGACCGGATCGGCCGCAAAGGCACTCTGATCGCCTCCCTCCTCACGATGGGCATCGCGACCTTCCTGATCGGCGTTTTGCCGTCGGCATCCACGCCGGGCTGGACGGTGCTCGCGCCGACCCTGCTGGTGATCTTCCGCTTCGCCCAGGGCATCGGCCTCGGCGGCGAATGGAGCGGCGCGGCACTGCTCGCGACCGAGAACGCCCCGGCCGGCAAGCGCGCAATCTACGGCACCTTCCCGCAGCTGGGCGCACCGATCGGCTTCATCGTCGCCAACGTGCTATTCCTGGTGCTCAACCTCGCCATGTCGCCGGAGGCCTTCGCCGCCTGGGGCTGGCGCATCCCGTTCCTCGCGAGCGCGCTTCTCGTGATCGTCGGACTCTACGTGCGATTCCGACTCGTGGAGGCGCCCGCCTTCACCAAGGTGGTCGAGAGCGGCGCGGTGGCCAAGCTGCCGCTCGGCCGGGTGTTCCGCACCAGCTGGCGCCAGCTCATCCTGGGTACCTTCATCATGCTCGCGACCTATGTGCTGTTCTATCTGATGACCACCTTCACGCTGGCCTTCGGCACTACCGCCACCTCCGTCGGGGTGGCTGCGGATGCCGCCAAGGCCGCCGGCAAACCGTTCAACCCGGCGACGTTCGTACCCGGCCTCGGCTACACCCGCAACGAGTTCCTGATCATGCTGATCATCGGCGTGGTGTTCTTCGGCATCTTCACCCTGGTTTCCGGCCCGCTGGCCGAGCGCTTCGGACGACGACGGATGCTGTCGACCGTCACCGTCGGAATCATCGTGTTCGGGCTTCTCTTCGTCCCGCTTTCGGGCGGCGGCATCGTCGGAGTGCTGGCCTGGCTCATCATCGGCTTCTCGCTGATGGGGCTGACCTTCGGTCCGATGGGTGCACAGCTGCCGGAGCTGTTCGCGACCAACGTGCGGTACACCGGGTCGGGCATCAGCTACAACTTCTCGAGCATCCTCGGTGCTGCGGTAGCGCCGTACATCGCTCTGGCGCTCTGGGGTTTGGCAGGCGGCAGCACGATCCTGGTCGGGATCTACCTGTCGATCGCGGCCGTGCTCACCTTCATCGCGCTGCGGCTCAGCAAGGAGACCCGCGACAGCGACTTCACGACCATCGTGGAGTAGGTACTTCGCCGGTTGAGCAGCGCCCGAGCGAGGACGCGTATCGAAACCCACCACGCGAACGGTTTCGATACGGCTGCTCCTCCGTCGCGGCCTACTCAACCAACGGCACTTCATTAGTCGAGGAACAGGGCGCGCAGACGGCGGGTGGTGAAGGTGAGCCCGATGGCGATCATCACGACGAAGTACAGCACGTGCCCGAGCATCCCCCAGCTCAGTGCACCCGTGGTGAGCCCGCGGATCAGCTCGACCCCGTGCCAGAGGGGGAACACCTCGATGATCCACTGGATCACCTGTGGGTAGACACTCAGCGGGTAGAACGTTGCCGAGAACAGGAACATCGGTAGAAGCACGAAGTTGATCCAGTCCATCTGCTGGAAGGTCTTCATATAGCTGGTGATCGCCATCCCGAGGCTGGCGAAGCCGAACGCGATGAGCAGCACGGCGGGCAACGCGAGGATCGCCGTCCAGGACAGGTTGAGTCCGAGTGCCTGCATCACGATCATGAAGCCCGCCGCATAGACCGCGCCGCGCAGCAGGGCGAGGAAGATCTCGCCGAGGGCGACGTCCAACGGCCCGAGGGAGGTGGCGAGCATCCCCTCGTAGAGCTTCGCGTAGTTCATCTTGAAGAAGACGTTCCACGTGGAGTCGAAGATCGCCCCGTTCATTGCCGAGACCGCGAGCAACCCGGGAGCGATGAACGCCGCGTATGGCACCGGGTCACCGTTCGAGTTCGATACCGTGCCGACGAAGGCCCCCAGTCCGATGCCGAGCGAGAGCAGATAGAACACCGGCTCGAAGAAGCCACTGAGGATGACCAGCCAGTTCGTGCTGCGCGTGGCAAGCAACCCGCGGCCGATGACCGCGCTCGAGTTACCGGCGTAGAGCGCTCCGATGCCGCCCCGGGCCTTTGGGGTCGGGCGCACCGGCGCGAGAGTGGGTGCGTCGCTCACTTGTTCAACCTCCGGGTGACGACGCGCTGGGTCCGCACCCAGCCGAAGGCGATGAGAGCCAGCGGAAAGGCGATGTGCACCGCGACCAGCCAGCCGGGCTCGACCTGGCCGAAACTGACGTCACGGCCCAGTTGGGTGCCGTGCCAGAGCGGGGAGATCCAGCCGATCCATTGCAGGTAGATCGGCATCGAGGTGAGCGGAAAGAAGGTGCCGGAGAACAGCAGCAGCGGCGCGATGATGAAGCGCTGGATGAAGGCCGGCTGCCCGGCATCCGTTTCGACCGTCGCCATGTAGCTGGCGATCACGACGCCGAATGACATTCCGGTGACGGTCGCGATGACGATATTCAGGAAACCCCATGGCGATGGCACCGCGCCGAAGACCAGCATCACCAGAAAGAAGATGATCGTGGTGGGGAGGATGCGCGCGATCACCGCGAGGAAGACGCCGTTGACGATCTGCCGACCGGTGAGGGGCGCCGCATTCATCCCGTAGAAGATGGCGTTCCACTTGAACCCCATGAGGATCGGGTACGTGCACTCCTCGACCGCAGCGGTGACGGCTGCGGAGGCGATGAGCGCTGGCGCGACGAACGCGAGGTAACTCGTGCCGCTGAAGGCGCCGCCCGAGTTCTTGTCGACGAGCGTCGCCAGCCCGACCCCGAGCGCGAACAGGTACATGAACGGGCTGCCGACCGCGGTGAACAGCAGCGTCTTGTAGTACGACTGGATGGCACGGATGCGGTGCTCCGCCACGTACCAGGAGCCCCAGCGGCGAGGTTTGACGGCCGCGGCACGCGCCTCTTCGGCAGGCGAGAGCGCGGTGGGTGCGAGCGCGGTCATTCGATCAGGCTCCGTCCGGTGAGGCGGAGGAAGACATCCTCGAGGCTCGAACGGCGCACCAGCGACGTGATCGGCTCGAGCCCCCGCCGGGTGACCTCAGCGAGCTCGGCCTCCCCGTCGTTGCTGTAGATGAGGATGCGGTCGGGCAGCACCTCGATGCGGTCGCCGACGCCCTCGATCTCCACCGCGACGGCGGCATTGCGATCCGACCCGAATCGCAACTCGACGACCTCACGGGTCGAGTACTCAGCGATCAAGGCGGCCGGCGAACCCTCGGCCATGATGGTGCCCTTGTCGACGACAACCAGACGGTCGCAGAGCTGCTCCGCCTCGTCCATGTAGTGCGTGGTCAGCACGAGCGTCGTGCCCTGCTCCTTCAGGCGGAACAGGCGGTCCCAGAGAATGTGTCGCGCCTGCGGGTCTAGCCCGGTAGTCGGCTCGTCGAGCAGCAGGATGCGCGGGTCGTTCATGAGCGAGCGCGCGATGGTGAGCCGCCGCTTCATCCCTCCCGAGAGGTCGTCGACCTTCGCCTTCGCCCGGTCGCTGAGCTGGGCGAACTCGAGCAGCTCGTCGGCCTTGCGGGCGCAGTCGGCGCGGCTCATGCCGAAGTAGCGGCCGTAGACGATGAGGTTGTCGCGCACACGCAACTCCATGTCGAGGTTGTCTTGCTGCGGCACCACGCCGAGCTGCGACCGGATCTCCGGACCGTTCTGGTTCGGATCGAGACCCAGGATGTCGAGGTCGCCACTTGTTCGCGTCGATACGGCCCCGACCATCCGCATCGTCGTCGACTTGCCGGCGCCGTTCGGACCGAGAAAGCCGAAGGCCTCCCCCGGCGCGATCTCGAACGAGATGCCATCGACGGCGGCGAACTCCTTGTATTTCTTGGTCAGGTCGGCGGCGGTGATGACGGGCGCGGGCATGCGCTCCACCCTAGCGAGGAGCTATGACACTTGCCGGGCGCCTCGGGCGAAGCAGGGACAAAGGCGAATTGGCTCCGTCAGGAGTACGAAGTCCCAGCCTGACTAGCGCAGACTTGACGCAATCATGAGTACCGCCCCGCAGACGCCCCGCCGCTCCCCCTTCTCCCGTGGTCAGAAGGACGACGGCCCCCGTGCCAGCTTCCGCCAGCTGCTGCCATACCTGTTCGAGCACAAGAAGGTGCTCAGTGTCGTCATCGGCCTGAGCATCATCGGCGCGGCAACCTCCCTCGCGCAGCCGTTGCTGGTCAGCCAGGTCATCACGGTCGTACAGAAGGGCCAGGTTCTCGGGGGTCTGGTGTGGGCACTCGTCGGCCTGGTCATCCTGAGCGCCCTGCTCAGCGGGCTGCAGCACTACCTACTGCAGCGCACCGGAACGAGCGTCGTGCTCTCGGCCCGACGCCAGCTGGTGCGACGGATGCTGCGCCTCCCGATCAGCGAATTCGACACCAGGCGCACCGGCGACCTGGTCTCGCGCGTCGGCTCGGACACCACACTGCTCTACGCCGTGCTCACTCAAGGTCTCGTCGACGCGGTCGGTGGCGCGCTCATTTTCGTCGGTGCGCTGATCGCCATGCTGGTCATCGATCCGGTTCTGCTCGGGCTCACGGTGCTGGTCATCGCCGTCTCCGTGGTCACCGTCGTGCTCCTCAGCGGGCGCATCCGCGTCGCCAGCAGAAAGCAACAGGAGAGGGTCGGTGACCTCGCCGCCTCCGTGGAACGTGCGCTCGGCGCCATCCGCACCGTCCGCGCCTCGAACGCGACCGACCGCGAGACAGCGTCCATCGAGAAGGATGCCGTGGGCGCATGGGAGCAGGGAATCAGCGTCGCGAAGATCAGCGCCCTGGTCGTGCCGATCGCCGGCATCGCCCTGCAGGTGTCATTGCTGGTGGTGCTCGGCGTCGGCGGGTTCCGGGTGGCGAGCGGGGCGATCACGATCGCCAATCTCGTGGCCTTCATCTTCTTCCTGTTCATGCTGATCATGCCTCTCGGCCAGGCGTTCGGCGCGGTCACCTCTGTGAACCAGGCGCTCGGCGCGCTCGGTCGCATTCAGGAGATCATCTCTCTGAAGAGCGAGGCCGAGGACGACGCCGCCATCGAGCCAGCCGCCCCCGGCGACTCGGCCGCGGCGATCAGCTTCGACGACGTGGTGTTCACCTACCCGGCGGGAGCGGTTGCCCCGACCTCGGTCGACCCTTCGACAAGCTCAGGGACCGAAACGGAGGTCAAAGACCTCACCGTGCTGCACGGCGTGAGTTTCACCGCGCCCCGTGGTCAGCGCACCGCGCTGGTCGGCCCGTCGGGCGCCGGCAAGTCGACGATCCTGGCGCTGATCGAGCGGTTCTACGACCCGACCGCGGGTGTCGTCCGCATCGCCGGGGTCGACATCCGTGCCCTGGATCGGGAGGCGCTGCGGGCGCAGATCGGTTATGTCGAGCAGGACGCGCCCGTTCTGGCCGGGACGCTGCGCGACAACCTCACCCTCGGCGCGCCGAACGCGACCGACGCCGAATGCATCCAGGTGCTGCATGACGTGAACCTCACCGAGGTGCTCGAGCGCAGCCCGCTGGGGCTCGGCGCGGCGGTCGGCGAGGAGGGCGTCATGCTCTCCGGCGGCGAGCGCCAGCGGCTGGCGATCGCGCGCACGCTGCTCGCCGCCCCGCCGATCCTGCTGCTCGATGAGTCGACCTCCTCGCTCGACGGCCTCAACGAACAGCTACTGCGCGAAGCGATCGACGCCGTGGCCGAGAATCGCACCCTGATCGTGATCGCGCACCGGCTCTCGACCGTCGTCGACTCCGACCAGATCGTGGTGCTCGAACACGGCCGCGTCGTCGGCGTCGGCACCCACTCGGAGTTGGTCACGACGACGCCGCTATACCGCAATCTGGCGAAGCACCAGCTGCTGGTCTGAGCAGCACGCCCCACTCTGCGCGGAGCGAGTGCCGTGGCTGGCTATCCGGCCGTGCGAGGTCTAGGTTTCAGTCATGAATGCTGGCACGAAAGACGATCCCTGGGAGCTGGTCACCGCCCCGGGCAGCTCGAATTACACGATGTACGCCGATGCGGAGGCCGATCCACCGGCGCTCGTCTGCCAGGTCGGCTCCACGACGCTGAAGTACCACCTGTCGGCAATCGATGACCTTCACGCCTGGCTGGTCGAGCAGAGCGACTGGGTTCCGCTCGGCGCAGCGGACGAACTCAAGCCCGCTGCCGAAGGCTCCGTCGAGGCCTGGGGTCGGTCAGACCAGAACCCGGTCGGCGGCTGGTACGGCCTGCGCAAGGGATACCGCGGACGCTTCGGCATGTACCTCCCGCCCCTGCTCGAGGCGCTCGGCCGCGCGGAACTCACCCACGACGCACGCAACAATCGCGTCCGCGCGCTGTAGCTCGGCATCGTCGCGGCCCGAGATGGTGATGTCCGCCGAGATGGAGAATTCGTGACGCTGGTGGCCGGGGTCGACTCGTCGACGCAGAGCTGCAAGATCGTCATCGTGGATGCGCAGACCGGCGCCATGGTGCGCAGCGGTCGAGCGAGTCATCCGGAGGGCACCGAGGTAGACCCCACGCTGTGGTGGGATGCCTTGCTCGCTGCCATCTCGGACGCCGGCGGGCTCGACGATGTCGCTGCGCTCTCCATCGCCGGCCAACAGCACGGCATGGTCTGCCTCGATGAGGCGGGCGAGGTCGTGCGCCCGGCGCTGCTCTGGAACGACACCCGCTCGGCCGACGCGGCCCGCGATCTGATCGCGGAGATCGGAGCGGATGTCTGGGCCGAGTCGGTCGGAACCGTGCCCGTCGCCTCCTTCACCGCCACCAAACTCCGCTGGCTGCGCGACGCGGAACCGCAGAACGCCGCGCGCACCGCGGCCGTGGCGCTCCCCCACGATTACCTCACCTGGCGGTTGCTCGGCTACGGCCCCGCCAATCCCGACCTCGACGCTCTGGTGACCGACCGGTCGGATGCCAGCGGAACCGGGTACTGGTCCCCCGCAACCGGAGCGTACCGCCTGGACTTTCTCGAGCGCGCTCTCGGCAAGGTCGTCACCCGTCCCCGGGTGCTCGCGCCGTACGAGACCGCCGGCAGCACCGACGGCTCGATCGCCGGGGTCCCTGCCGGGATAGTCGTCGGCCCTGGTGCCGGCGATAACGCCGGCGCTGCTCTCGGCCTGGGCGCCGCCGAGGGAGACGCGGTCATCTCCGTCGGCACCTCCGGCACCGTCTTCGCGGTGGTCGACCGACCCCTCGCCGACGCCAGCGGCACCGTCGCCGGCTTCGCCGACGCATCCGGCCTGTTCCTGCCGCTGGTCGCGACCCTCAATGCTGCCCGGGTGATCGCCGCCACCGCCGCGCTGCTCGCAACGGAGCTCGACGAGGTTGCGGACCTCGCCCTCAGCGCATCGCCCGGTGCCGGCGGTGTCGTGCTGCTGCCATACCTCGAGGGCGAGCGCACCCCCAACCTTCCGACCGCGACGGGGTCCGTACTCGGCCTCACCCTCGCCAACGCCAGCGCCGCGAACCTGGCGCGCGCGTCGGTGGAGGGGATGCTGTGCGGCCTCGCCGACGGATTGGACGCGATTACCAGCCAGGGCGTCACCGTCGACCGCGTGATGATGATCGGCGGGGGCGCTCAGAGCCCCGCCGTGCGGCAGATCGCGCCGGAGATCTTCGGACTACCGGTGACCGTGCCCGCTGCCGAGGAGTATGTCGCCGTGGGCGCCGCGCGCCAGGCCGCATGGGTGCTCACCGGTGAGCTGCCGATCTGGGCGGCGGCCGCGACGGAGGTGTTCACGGCCGACGAGCAGCCGATCATCCGTCGCCAGTACGCCGCGGCGCAGCGCTCGGTGTCGTACTAGGCGCTGCCTGAAACATCCGCCCCTCCCGTCCTTTCCGCCCCCTTCCGAAATGAAGGAAGAATTTTCGCCGCGCCGACGCGATCCCGAATCTGGACGGCATGTTGCGAAATTCTCCTTCATTTCGGAAACGCACCTCGGAAACGCACCTCCGAAGAAACGCACCACGCACGCTCGCATCTAGTTCAGCGCCCACATCGCGACGGCGGCGGCCGCTCCGACATTGAGCGAGTCGATGCCGTGCGCCATCGGGATCTGCACGATCGTGTCGGCGGCGGCGATCGCCTCAGCGGTGAGACCGTCGCCCTCGGCGCCCAGCACCAGCGCCAGTTTCTCCGGCGCTGCGAAGTCGCGCAGGCTGACCGCATCCGGAGTCAGGGCCAGCGCTGCAACGTGGAATCCGGATGCCGTGAGCAGCTCCCGCGTCGACGTCCAGTCACCGAGACGCGTCCACGGCACCTGCAGCACCGTGCCCATCGAGACTCGGATCGCGCGCCGATAGTACGGGTCGGAGCAGCGCGGCGTGACGAGCACGGCATCCGCGCCGATCGCTCCGACAGAGCGGAAGATCGCGCCGACATTGGTCGGGTCGGCGACATTCTCGAGGATGATCACGCGGCGCGCGGAGGCCAGCAACGATTCGGGTGACGGCAGCGGCGGACGGTCCATCGCGGCGATCAGGCCCCGATGCAGCAGGTACCCGGTGAGCTGTTCTAGCAGTTCGGGCGGCCCCGAGAACACCGGTACGTCTGGCCCGACGAGGGCCACCGCCTCCTCGACCGTGTTGCCGAGGGCGAGCACCGAGCGCGGCGTGTGTCCGGCGCGAAGCGCGCGCTCGAGAACGAGGGCCGATTCGGCTATGTAGATGCCGCCGCCCGTCTTTTTGAGGGCGACATCCGTCTGATGCGAGAAGTCGGCGAGCCGCGGGTCGCTCAGCTCGCTGATCGGGATGACGGGCACGTTAGGCGGCGCTCGAGGGGAGAACGGATGCCCCGGCCTCCGTCACCCGCGCCAGCGCCGTAGCGCTGCTGTCCGCCGCCACGCCCGCAACCAGGTCGTCGAGTACGCGCACCGTGCGCGCCGAGGCGAGGCCGTCGAGGGCGGAGGCGACCACGCAGTAGTCCGTGGCGAGGCCGACGACGTCGATGTCGGTGACGCCGAGGCGGTCGAGCGCCTCAGAAACCGTACCGCCGCCATCCGTCGTCCCCTCGAAGATCGAGTACGCCGGAACGCCCTGCCCCTTGCGCACGTGCAGAGTGACGGCGGAGGTGTCGAGGGCGGGGTGGTATTCGGCTCCGGTGGTGCCGGCGACGCAGTGCACCGGCCAGGTGCTGACGAAATCGGGGACCGCGTCAGACGGGGCGAAGTGACCGCCGTTGTCGCCCGCGGCGTCGTGCCAGTCGCGGGAGGCGAAGACCGCGTCGTAACGCTCCGGATGCGCGGCAAGGTAGGTGCTGATCCGCGCGGCGACCGCAGCGCCGCCCTCCACCGCGAGCGCCCCACCCTCGGTGAAATCGTTCTGCACGTCGATGATGAACAGGGCGCGGGTCATCCGCCCATTTTACGAACTTCGCCGGTCGAGTAGGCCGCGACGAAGGAGCAGCCGTATCGAGACTGGCACCGAGGGCCTCGATACGCGTCCTCGCGCGGACGCTCGGGCGCTACTCGACCAGCGGTGCGCTAGTTGTTGGAGAGGTTGTTGCCGCAGCCGAAGACCGCGGTGGTGACCGTATCGAGCCCTGCCATCGCGCTGGCGCCCGAGAGTCGCCCCTCGGCGAAGAAGGCGAAGGCCAGCGCCGTGCCGTCCTTGGCGTGGATGATCCCGGCCAACGCATAGGCGGTGGCGATCGATCCCGTCTTGGCGTTGACCGCTCCGCGCGCGGCCGCGTTGGCCCCGGTGAACCGGGTCTTCAGGGTTCCCGTCTGGCCGGAGACCGGCAGCGAGTCGTAGATGACCTTGAGACCCTTCGCCCCTGCACCGACCTGCACCATGAAGTTCGCCTCCATCGTGGGTGGGATGGCGTCTTGGTTGCTCTCGCCCGATCCGTCCTTCACGACGAGCCCGGTTGCGCTGAGACCATAGGCCTTCGCCAGCGTGGCCTGGTAGACCCCGGTCAATGACGCAGCGGAGCCGTCGCTCCCCGACGCCGTGGAAGAGACCCGCGCGACCATCTCGGCCAGGGTGTTGTCGGAGTCGGGGAGCATCTTGCCGATGAGCGCGCTGAGCGGCTGCGACTGCACCTGCCCGAGTTGCGCGCCGCGATCCGTCACGGCCGAGCCGGCCTTCGTCACCGCCGAGGAGGGAAGTCCCAGCGCCTCGGCGAACACGGCGCCGGCATGCACGATCGGGTCGGTGCTGCGCGGACTGTTCTGGGCCGCAGGGTTTGCCCGGTCGCCGTCGACCATCAGAGCGGTCACCAGCGGCTGAAACCCGAGGGTGCGTTCGTTGGCGGGCCAGGTGGGATCCCACGCATCGGCGGGATTCCACAGGTTGGCGTCCGCGATGACCGACGTGATGGGGTCGTCGGCGCCATGGCTCGAAGCCCAGGCGGCCTTCACCTGATCGGCCAGGGTGCTGATCTTCGGAGCACCGCGATACACGCTCTCCTGTCCGGGCGGCAGCGCACTCAGGGTGGCGTCCCCACCGCCGACGAGCACGACGATGCCGGGCGCTGATCCCTGGTACACGGTGGTCGAGAAGCGGTAGTCGGCACCGAGCACCGACAGCCCGGTCGCCGCGGTCAGCGTCTTCAGCACGCTGGCGGGAGCCACCCCGGTGGTACCCCCGCGGTCGAACAGCACTTCGCCGGTGGCAGTGTTGATCACCGTGCCGCTGAAGGTACCGAGCGCACGGTTAGCTGCGGCGCCGGAGACGGAGCAGGTACGCAACGCGGTCGCCGGGGGTACGGGGTCTGGTGTCGGGCGCGGCGGCGGGGTTGTCACGGTCGGGGTGGGCGAGGGGACGACATCCGCAACTCTGGTCGCGCTGGAGGCGCTGCCGGATGCACCGACGGCGGCACCGGCGAACACCGCTCCGGTGCCGAGGAGCACGAACACCAGCGCGAGTCCCGAGTACAGGAGGGCTCGCGGATGCCGTCTCACCGACGCCACTACGCCGGCCAAGCGGGTCGGTTGCTGGGTCTCCCTCTCGGGAGACTCGTGCCCGGGCTCGACGGAATCAGTGGGCTCGGTCACGCCCCCATGGTAACCGGCCTACTCCTGGGGGTACTTCAGCCCGATCTGCGCGCGGATCTGGTCGAGCGTCTCCATGATCGTCACGCTCTGTTCCGGCGGCATGATGTCGCTGGCGATGCGGCCGTCGCGCACCAGGCGCTCGACCTCCCAGGCCTGGAACTGCATTCCGCGCTGCGACACCTGCTGGTCGAAGCGCTCGACCACCTGATCGTCGGCGTCGTAGACGGTGAAGCTGGTGGGCTGGTACCAGATCGGCGCGACCTCGATGCGCCCCTTCGTGCCGTACACGATGGCGAAGTTCGGCCCGAGGGTGTCGAGCGAGGCATGGAGCATCGCCTGCTGGCCATCGCCGTAGGTGAAGACGATGGCGTCCTGCCGGTCGACACCGGTCGCGGTCAGCGGGGCCGCCGCGAACACGGACTCGGGCGTGCCGAAGATGTCGAAGGCGAACGAGACCGGGTAGATGCCGAGGTCGAGCAGCGCGCCGCCGCCGAGGGCGAGATTGTTGATGCGGTGCTCGGGATCGGTCGGCAGCAGCCGGTCATGCTCGGCGATCACTGTGCGCACCTCGCCGATCAGCCCCTCGGCGATGACCTCGCGGAGGCGGATCATGTGGGGAAGAAACCGCGTCCACATCGCCTCGAGCACCACGAGGTTCTTCGCGGTCGCGGTGTCGACGACACGGCGCGCCTCGGCTCCGGTCAGGGTGAACGGCTTTTCCATCAGCACGTGCTTGCCGGCCTCGAGCGCGAGCAGAGCGTTCTCGGCGTGGAACGGATGCGGGGTCGAGACGTAGATCACGTCGACATCCGGATCTGCCACCAGCTCTTCGTAGCTGCCGTGGGCGGCGGGGATCCCGAACTCGTCGGCAAACGCGCGGGCGGACTCCAGTGTGCGGGAGCCCACCGCGCTCACGGTGAACCCGTTTTTCACCAGATCGTTGGTCTGCAGGTGAGCGATGCCACCCGTGCCGAGGATGCCCCAGCGAAGTTCTCCAGCCATGATGTCCTTCCGGCGAGCGTCGGCGCTCTGCACGGTGTCGAACCTAGCAGCGCAGCGTCAGCACGATCCCCAGCGCGCGGCCGCGCGGGTGAACCCGCCGGAATCGCCCACCCCGCCATGCGTCATGGCGAAGAAGATGCAGACTCCACCGGTGCCGCCGGTGAAGCTCGGCTTGTACAGCGCGAGGCGGTGGGCCGAGGAGTCCCACCATTTCTGCGCCACGGTCGCGCCAGAGTTGCCCGAACCGCCGGCGAGATTGCCGTCGCAGCCGCGACTCGGGGTGGTGTCGGAGTAGTACGAACCGTCCGCGGCGGGCGTCAGGCTCCGCACACCGGCGTGTCCCCAGGTGTTGCCGGGGTTCGCACTCGGGTCTTCCGCCATCCAATACAGTCGCTGCTCCATGCAGGCGTCGTATCGGAAGTTACCCGCCGGGATCGGGTCGAGACAGTTTGCTGCACGAATTGCGTTGTAGGTGGACGAGAAGCTCTGGATGTCCCCGCTCGTCGTTCCCGTCGCCCCCTGCCCGTCGCCGCCGCCCGGGGCTCCTCCTCCGCCACCCGGGCTCGGAGCACAGCTCTGCCCTGCCGCGGCCTTGACGGCCCGACGCTCACCGGGGCTGACCCCGGCGCTCGCGGCTCCCCCGCGTTTGCCGCTCGACGGCGCTGCCGGCGGGGCCGGCGGTGGCGGGATCGGCACCGGCTTCTGCGCGAGATGTTCGGTGTCGACCGCGAGGACCTTGGCGGTCGCTGCCTGCTGGCTGGCCACGGAACGCTCGGTTCCGACGGCCGCGGGGGCGGCATCCGTCGCGGTCTTCGGAAGGGTGGCGGAGGCGAAGACCGGCGTGCCCGTCTCGGGAAGCGCCGCCGAGGCCGTACCGATGGACGGCCCGCCGCCGCCGATGAAGGGCAACAGAACAACGAGAACGGCGGCGAGCAGGGTCGTCAGAAAGGCGACACGCTTCATACCGATTCCCCCGAATCCCGCTGGGCGCCGCGAACCCCGAGCTCGCGACCGCTCCAACGCTATGCCCGGGCAACAGCGAGCCACAACCGCCGCGAATCGTTCTGCCCTCGAACGGGGGATGCCGCCGGATCCCCGGCGCCATATCCCCGGTCCGGCGGTGCACGCCGGCCCGGCCGATCTCCGCTAAGCTTTCATGCTGTGCCTCCCGGGATATCCCGTCGAGGCTCGGCCGCCTTAGCTCAGTCGGTAGAGCATCTCACTCGTAATGAGAAGGTCATCAGTTCGATTCTGATAGGCGGCTCCGTTGAATAGGGGGTCGGTGGCCATCGGCTCCGGTCCCTTTGTCTTTGCAGTGCGATCGTGCCGCACCGATCGCGTGTTCCGATCCTCGCGGGCAATTGTCGTTGCGGCCTCTTCCCAACCGTCCGCAAATCGTGGATGCTGTGGTGACAAACGCGCGATAGACGCAGACGATCGATTCGGCTCGGATGGAGAGCGGCCCGCGAGTGAGGCCGCACCGAAGCGCGACGATGGGAGCCGTATGGCCTGGAAGATGCTCGCCGAGACAGCGCCGCTTGATCGCGTCTGGATGGCCTTCCCGCTCGAGTGCTTCTCGATGGGAGATAGGCCGGAAGAAACCTACGCGGCCTGGACGGGCGTCGCTCACGCGGCATCCGCCTTCGTCTCCGTCACCATGGTGGTCGACCCGAGCGAATCCGCGCGGGCGGAGCGGATGCTCGGTAGCCACATCGAGCGCGTGACGGCTCCGCTCGATGACTTCTGGATGCGCGACATGGGGCCGACCTTCGTCGTCGACGACGAGCGGCCCGGCGTTCTCGGTGCCGTCGACTGGACCTACAACGGCTGGGGTGCCCAGCACTGGGCGAGGTGGAGCAACGACCGCGAGATCGGCCGGTTCGTCGGCCGCCAGACCGACGCGGAGATCGTGAGCTCGCTGCTCGTCAACGAAGGCGGCGCCATCCACTCCGACGGCGAGGGCACGCTGCTGGTCACCGAGACCGTCCAGCTCGACCCGCAGCGCAATCCGTACGCCGACAAGGAGAGCATCGAGGCCGAGTTCGCGAGAACCCTCGGCGCCGAGAAGGTCATCTGGCTCCCGCGCGGCCTCACCCGTGACTACGAAGACCTCGGCACCCGCGGCCACGTCGACATGGTGGCGGCGTTTCCCTCTCCGGGGCACATCCTGCTGCACGACCAGCGCAACTCCGATCATCCCGACCATGCGGTGACGCGCGCGCTAAAGGGATTCCTCTCGGAGCAGACGGATGCGCGCGGCCGCACCTTCGACATCATCGACCTGCCCGCGCCCGAGGTGCAGCGCGACGACGACGGGTACGTCGACTTCAACTACGTCAACCACCTGGTTGCGAACGACGGCATCATCGCCTGCGGGTTCGGCGAACCGGCGGCCGACGCGTACGCAGCCGGAATTCTCGGCGAACAGTACGGCGGCAAGACCGTGGTGACGCTTGACGCTCGCCCGATCATGAGCCGGGGTGGCGGCATCCACTGCATCACCCAGCAGCAGCCGACGATCGTCGCATGATCGACCTCGTCGAGACCTCGATTCGGCAGCTGAGGGAGGCGCTCGAGAGCGGGCAGACCACCGCCGTCGAGCTCGTGCAGGGGTACCTCGCCCGAATAGAGGCCTACGACTCTCCGCACAGCGCAACGCGGCTGAACTCGGTGGTGGTGCCGAACCCCGAAGCGCTGGTGGAGGCCGCGGCATCCGATGAACGTCGCCGTCGCGGCGAGACTCGCGGCCCGCTCGACGGCATCCCGTATACGGCAAAAGACAGCTACCTCGTCGCGGGCCTCACCGCCGCCGCCGGCAGCCCGGCCTTCCGGCACCTGCGCGCCACCCGGGACGCATTCACCATCTCGCGGCTGCGCGACGCCGGCGCGATCTGCCTCGGCAAGACCACCATGCCCCCCATGGCCAACGGCGGCACGCAGCGCGGGGTCTACGGTCGCGCCGAAAGCCCGTACAACCGCGATTACCTCACGGCACCGTTCGCATCCGGCTCGTCGAATGGCGCGGGAACCGCCACCGCCGCAAGCTTCGCCGCCTTCGGTCTGGCCGAAGAGACCTGGTCAAGCGGCCGCGGCCCCGCCTCCAACAACGCGCTGTGCGCGTACACCCCGTCCCGCGGCATCATCTCGGTGCGCGGCAATTGGCCGCTGACCCCGACCATGGATGTCGTCGTCCCCTATTCCCGATCGATGGCCGACCTGCTCGAAATCTTGGACGTCATCGTCGCCGACGACCCGGACACCCGCGGAGATCTCTGGCGTCTGCAGCCGTGGGTTCCGATTCCGCGGGTGACGGATGTTCGCCCCGCCTCGTACCCGTCGCTGCACAGCACTGCCAACCGACTGCGCGGCATCCGTTTCGGCGTGCCGAAGATGTACATCAACGCCGACGCCGAGGCGGGAACGGGGACGAGGCCCGGCATCGGCGGCCCGGCCGGCGAGCGCATCATCACGCGCGAGTCGATCATGGCGCTGTGGGAGGCGGCACGGCACGATCTCGAATCGGCCGGGGCCGAGGTGGTGGAGGTCGACTTCCCCGTCATCTCCAACTACGAGGGAGACCGCCCCGGCTCCCCCACCATCTTCACCCGCGACCTCGTGAGCCCCGAGTTTCTCGAGAAGGAGCTCTGGGACCTCACCGCGTGGGCCTTCGACGACTTTCTGCGGGCCAACGCCGACCCGAGCCTCGAACGGCTCGCGGAAGCCGACGGCGCGCAGATCTATCCCCACGATCCCGGCACCCTTCCCAATCGCGAGGGTGATCTCGTCGCCGGGATGGAGAAGTACGTCTCGATCGCGACGGCCGGAATCACCCCGTGGGACGAGATCGCGGAGCTTCGCCCGGGCCTGGAAGGTCTCGAGGAGACCCGACGACTCGACCTCGAAAAGTGGATGCGCGACAACGGGCTCGACGCCGTCATCTTCCCCGCGGTGGCCGACGTGGGAGCGGCCGATTCCGACGTGAATCCCGCCGCGGCCGACCTCGCCTGGCGCAACGGAGTCTGGGTGGCGAACGGCAACCTGGCGATCCGGCACCTCGGAATCCCGACCGTGACCGTTCCGCTCGGCATCATGGGCGACATCCGGATGCCCGTCGGCCTCACGTTCGCCGGTGCCGCGTACACCGACGCGAGCCTCCTGCAGTATGCCTCCGCGTTCGAGAGCATCCGTCCCCGTCGCGCGACGCCGCCCCTCACCCCTGAACTCGACGGCTAGCCACCGCGTGGACACGAAATGGATCATCACCTTCGTGGAGCTAGCCGATCGCGGCACGCTGCGGGCGGTCGCGGAGGCGAGCGGGTACAGCACGTCCGCCGTGTCCCAGCAGCTCGCCTCACTGCAGCGAGAGCTCTCCGCGACGCTCGTCGGCAGCTCGGGGCGCAGGCTCAAGCTCACGCCGGAGGGTCGCGCGTTCCTCCCGCGGGCCAGACAGATCCTCGCCGCGCTCGATGGCGCGCGCGGTGACCTTCAGGACGACGGTCAGCAGGCGACCATCGTCGTTGCGGCGTACGCCATCAGCCTGATCCGGCACGTGCTTCCGGCGACGCGAATCCTGCGCGAACGCCTCCCCGGTCTCGTCGTCCAGGTCGAGGAGAGGGAGCCGCCGGAGGTTCGCGACCTGCTCGCCCGAGACCTGATCGATATCGGTATCGTTTACGACTACTCACTGGTACCGGCCGACCACAGCGGCGAACACTTCGACGCGGTCCCGGTGATGCTCGCGGTGCATCCGTCGAACCGCGGCACCGCGGCCGAGATCTTCGCCGACGCCGCCAGCGACTGGATCGTGAATCCCCGCACGGCCGACGACGAGGAACTGCTGCGACGGGTCGCCGCGCACTACGACGCCGTTCCGTCGATCCATCACCGCATCGACAGCATCGAACTCGCCTCCGAGTGCATCGCGTCGGGGTTCGGAGTCGCCCTACTCCCCGAAGACGCTCGGCCCCATCCGGGCGTTCGCTACCTGCCGCTCGACGGCGCGGCGGGCGACCGCCGCAGCTTCGTCGTCACTCGGCCGGGTCGGCAATCGTGGCCGTCCTATGAGGTAGTGACGAGCGGCATCCTCGAGGCGGCCCGCAGCGGACGCCCGGCGACTTAGCCTGCGGATGTCCGCAGCGTCAGCACGTCGGGAAACTCGAGCTGCGCCACCAGGCGGACGGCTACGATGACCTCGGTCGCCAGGGGGACGTCCTGCAGGCGAAGTACGTGCGGCGCGGAGGTAGCTATCGGGACGGAGAACGCATCTCCGGGCGCAACCGTCGCGCGGTAGGCATCCGGATACCGGTCCTGCAGTTCGGCGAGCGTCTCGCTCGACACCGTCGTCTGGGGAGCAGTGAAGAAGCGGATGTCCGGTGCCCCCGCCGCGCCACCGAGCGCTTCCGCGCCACCGAGAGCCTCCGTGGCCCGCGCGACGAGATGCTCTACCACCCCGCCGCCGGACTCCCCACTGACATCTCCGCCGGCGATGGCCAGCACGATGACGCTGCGCTCGACTCGGGTCGCGTGTGCCACGCTCGGTACGTCCTGAACCAGCGTCCTGATCGACCGGATCACGGGATCTCACCCCCGATCAGGTAATGATCGGCATATTCCGAGAGCCGCACCCGGCGATCGGTCGTGCGATCACCGATGCGCTGGTTGGGCCGAGGCCCGTCTGCCGCGGCGACGGCGACCACGATCTCATCCGCTTCCGGCGCATCGTCTATCTGGAGCGGGACCGACTCGAAGTAGGCGCGAAGACCACCGTCGTTCTTGTGCGCCATGGGCACCACGAGCGAGGTGCCGGGTGCGCCCTGGGCGTCGGCGAAGCTGATGTAGTCGGTCGCGTCGAACCGCTCGCGAATGATGTTGCCGAAAAACGGTGTGTGCAGCAGCGCGGCGCCGTGCTCCATCTCGCCCGAGAGCCCCACGATGGCGGCCTTGCCAAAGGCCTCGATCCGCGCCGGAGGCCCGACGAGCTTGGTGAGGTAGGCGGTCAGCAGCAGAGCGAGTGGAGCGGCGATGCTCTCCACGACGGGTGCAAGATCGGCCCGGGTGTCGGTCGCCAGCCAGGGATTGGGGATGATCGCGGCCGCGACGCCGCGACGCAGTGGACGCGCGACGGGTTCTCCGCGCTCCGCCAGCACCTCGTCGCAGTAGGCGATGACCTTCCTGATCCTCACCGGTTCTGGTTCGCCACGAACACGGTGCGCGAACACGGCCAGTACAGCGTCACGTCGTCACCAACGACGACGCGCGAGCGCTCGTGGTGATCGAGCCAATACGTGCCCTCGCTGCCGTCGGGGAACGTGGCGAGACAACGGATGCGGTCACCGAGGTACACCTGAGCGACGGTGCGAACCGTCACCGCATTGGCTGGAGCAGACGGACGATCGAGCGTGGCGTCCTCCGGGCGCAGCACCACCTTGGCCGCGGTGCCGGGCCCGCACGTGGTGGTGCACCGACCGGTCATCATGCCTCCGTCTGCCAGCTGGATCGTCGAGGTCGCGTTCGTACGGATTTCGCGCAGAATCCCCTCCAGGAACTGGGCCGAACCGAGAAAGCCCGCGACGAAGTCGGTCTGCGGGTTCTCGTACATCTCGGTCGGACTTCCGATTTGAGCGATCGCACCCTCGTTCATGACCACGATCCTGTCACTGAGACTGAGCGCCTCCTCCTGATCGTGGGTGACGAAGAGCACGGTGGTGCCGAGCGTCTGGTGGAGCCGCCGCAGTTCGATCTGCATCTGTCGCCGAAGGGACTTGTCGAGGGCGCTGAGCGGCTCGTCCATCAGCAGAATCTTCGGGCGGTGCACAAAGGCGCGGGCCAGGGCGACCCTCTGCTGCTGGCCGCCCGACAGAGCGGATGGTCTCCGGTCGGCGAACTGACCGAGCCCAACGGTCGCGAGTGCTTCTGTCACCCTTTCGCGGATATCGCTCTTGCTGATCTTGCGGAGCGCGAGGGGGAAGGCGACGTTGTCGAAAACGGTCATGTGCGGAAACAGGGCGTACCCCTGAAAGACCATGCCCAGGTTTCGCTTGTGGGTCGAGAGGGTGGTGATGTCTCGATCGCCCAGCGTAATCGTGCCGCTCGTCGGCGTTTCAAATCCGGCGATCATGGCGAGGGTTGTGCTCTTGCCCGAGCCGCTGGGGCCGAGGAGCGTCACGAATTCGCCAGGGTCGATGGTGAGGCTGACCTCTCGGACCGCCTCCACCTCGCCGTACCGCTTGACCAATCGGGTCAGCTCAAGTCGTGCAGCGTGCTCGGCGACATCGGTCGGCCGCTGCTCGCTCGTGGTGCGGTTGTCAGCTACGGAGGAACTCACTGGGCACTTCCTTTGCACGTACGGTGACGATCGCAGCGGCGCGACCGCGACGCTGAGCAAGACGGGTCAGCAGAAAGCTGCCGATGAGGAGCACGAATGTTGCGACGGTCAGCACCGTTGCGGCGACCGGCACGAGGGGATTGAGCGAGTAGGTGATGTTCGAGTACATCATCACCGGCAGCGTCGGCTCGGTATCCCCGGCGATGAACAGCGCAATCACCGCTTCGTCGAGCGAGGTCATGAGAGCGATCAGCGCTGCGGCGCCGATCCCCGGAGCGATCACCGGCACCAGAATGCGAACGAACGCCTGGAAGGGATTGGCACCGGAGACGCGAGCCGCGAGTAACAGGCGCAGGTCGAACGTTCTGAGCGACGCCAGCACCGTGGTCACCACGAAGGGGATGGCCAACCCGACGTGCCCGAGCACCACCAGCGGTAACCCGCCGGGGAAGTGCAGCAGCAAGGTGAGGAGGTAGAGGCCGAACCCGGAGATGACGACCGGCACCAGCAGCGGAAGCATCAGCACCGGTTCGACGACGCGCGTGACCCCGCGTCGGCCGCGCACGATGGCGTACGACGCAACCGTGCCGATCGGCACCGCGATGAGTGCTGTACACACGGCGGCGACGAGACTCCTGCTCAGTGCCGCCATCCAATCGGGGTCACTGAAGAATTGACCAACCCATTCCAGCGAGAATCCCGGAACCGGAAACTGCAGAAACTGGCCGGAACTGAAGGCCAACGGAATGACGATCAGCGCGGGGATGACGAGGTAGGCCGCGACGAGGATGCCGAAGATCGCGCCGACCCATCGGGTGGCGAGGCGTGGTTTCATCTCATTGCCTCCCGATCCGCTTGCCCAGCCGCTGAAGGATGAGCACCAGCAGCAGCGAGACGACGAGAAGCGCGGTCGAGATGGCAGCCCCGAGGCCCCAGTTGACCGTCGTGCCCACCTGCTGGCTGATCAGCTGCCCGATCATCGCTTCTTTCGGTGATCCGAGAATGGAGGGGATGAGGAAGTAGCCGAGCGTGGTGGTGAAGACGATCGTGACTCCGGCAATGATGCCGGGAGCGATGAGCGGCAGGGTGACTCGAACCCAGCGGGTGACCGCACCGGCGCCCAACGTCGCCGCCGCGCGGTCGATGTTGCCGTCGACCCGGCGCATCACGTCGGAGATCGCGAGAACCATGAACGGCACACCGTACTGAACGAGCCCGATCGCCACGGCGAACGGGGTTTTTGACAGTGACAGGCTCGACGTGTTGACGCCGAATACCCCGAGCAGGCCGACCACGGGTCCGTTATGCCCGAGAAGAGCCAGCCACGCATACGACCGCACGATCACGCTGAAGAACAGGGACGCCGCGATCGAGCCGAGGAGGATGTTTCTGAGCCGCGGTCCGGCTTTGAGCGCGACCGAGGCGAAGGGAAGGCCGATGACGAGCGAGATCGCGGTCACGATGGCCGCGACGGCGAAGCTGCGGAGGAAGACGACCTTGATGATCTGAGAATCGAGGATGGTGGCGAAGTTGCCGAACGGTCCGCTCGAGGAGACGAAACTCGCGGAGAGCAGGAGCGCGGTGGGGATGAGAAACACCGGCACCAGCACCACCAGGGCCGGCACGTACAGCAGGGTGGGCGACCCCCACCGGGCGACGCGCGCGCGCGACGTCACCGGGTGGGGGTCGGCCATGGTGTTCGAACTCATTGACCAGCCCATGCGGCCCAGGTTGCCGTGGCCGAGTCGTAGTGGTCTGCCCACCACTGCAGATTGATCGTGCCGATCGCCTTATCGAGATTCGGCTGATAGGCGTTGAAGTACTTCTGCTTGTCTTTCGGTATCTCGGCCATGGCCGACTTCAACACGGGTGAGTAACCCGTGGCGAGGGCATAGTCGCGCTGGATCTTCGGCTTGAGCGAGAAGGCGAAATACTTCATCATGTCCTTCACGTGTGGGCCGACCTTCGGGGTGACCAGGAACCCCGTGTCCTGAAGGTTCTGATTCCACTCGAGGGCCACCGGTTCGCCCTTCTGTTCGATATCGGCGATGCGGTTGTTCCAGGCGAACGCGTACTTCGCCTCCCCGGAGACCATGGCCTGCTGAAGTTCGGCACCGGAGTTCCAGAAGACCAGATCGTCCTTGATCGTGTCGAGCTTCTTCAACGCGCGATTGACGTCGAGGGGGTACAGCTGATCGAAGGGAACACCGTCAGCGATCAGCGCGACCTCCAGCATCCCGTACGGCGAGTTGTAGATCGCGCGCTTTCCCGGGAACTTCTTCGTATCGAAGAAATCCGCCCAGGTCTGCGGGTGGGCACCCTTAGCGTCGGTGCGATACGCAATGGCGAAGGAGTAGCTCCCATTGGGAATCAGGTTCGCCGGCACCTCCTTCTGGCCCGGCAGCAGGATGTAATCGCTCGGGTTGACCTTCACGATCGAGGTGTCGATGGGAGCCCAGTAGTCGGGGTGCTGGTAGATGAAGAAGGCCTCGGCATCCGCCCAGTCCCAGGTCACCTGCTTGTTCTTGATCTGCGCGGTGTACTTGCCGTAGTCGACCGGATTGGTCACCCGCGTCTTGATGCCGGTGGATGCGGTGAACGGATCGGCGATCGCCTTTTTGATGCCGTCCTGCGTCGACCCACCCCAGGTCACCAATGTGAGGGTGGGGGAAGCCCCTCCGCCACCGGAGGCACAACCGGCGAGCATGCCGCCTACGACGGCCAGCGCTACGGCGAGCGCTATCCGCCCCTTCTTCACGTGCTTCACTGTTCTTCCTCTCATCGATGATGCTGGTTCGGGTTACGCCTCAGACGGATCGAAGCTCTCAATGACACCGCGCATGGCCTTGAGCACGCTCACGCCGATGGGAACGCCGCAGTAGACCGTGATCTGCTTCAGTACTGCTGTCAGCTCGTCGGGGCTGATGCCGTTGCGCAACGCTCCCCTGGTGTGGATCTCCACCTCGGAGATGCGACCGAGGGCGGCGGTCATGGCGAGCACGAGCAGACTGTGCTCGCGCAGCGACAGGGTGTCGTCCGTCCAGATCTCGCCCCAGCAGTATGAGGTCATGAATGGCTGGAAGGCAGCAGTCATGGGGTCTGACGGGGCCAGCGCCGCATCGACGTACGCCGAGCCGAGTACCTGACGGCGAACTTCCAGCCCCTCGACGAAGAGGGCCGACTCTTGGGTGACATCAGTTGACATGGAGCTGTATTTCCTTCGCGGTTCGGTGAGCGGCTTCTTGGAGAATGTTGTGTTTGACGCCGGGCAGGATCACGGAGACTCCGCCGGTCGCGCTGGCTATCGTCTCGGCCATGTGGGGCGGCGACCCGATGTCGTCCTCCCCCGCGATCGCCAGGGTTGGTGCGGTTATCTTCGCCAGTTCATCGGCGAAGTCGGTCGCGGCCAGCACGCGGTAGGAGGCGATGTACGCGTCGCGATCGAGCGATTCCATGCGCTCGATCACCTCCGCCGCGGCCTCGGGGTGGGCGGCCAGGTAGTCGGGGGCGAACCATCGAGCGATGCTCTGCTCCGCGACCCCGGCGGGGCCGAGCTTCTCGACCGCACGCAAGCGCTGGCCGACCGCGAGCTCCTCTTCCGGGGTTCTCGCCGCCACGGCCCCGATGACTACCAGACGGCGAACCCGGTCCGGATGGCGGATTGCCGCGCCCTGCGCGATGAGCCCGCCGAGCGAAAATCCCGCCAGATCCACCATCGGCAGCTGTTTGGCGTCGAGCATCGCGATGAGGTCCCCGACGAAGTCCCAGATGCTGCTGACGAGGGGTCGAGTGGGCGAGGTGCCGTGTCCACGAAGGTCGTAGGTGATGATCCGTTCGGAGGCTCCGAGCTCTGCCACGATGTCATCCCAGACCGAGCGGTCGTCGCCGATGCCGTGAATCAGCACCAGCGGCACCGGCCCGCCCGCGGTGCCATCGTCTGGGGTCATGAGCCGGCCGACCCCGAAAAGGCGGGGATCACGTCGGCGCAGAAGCGCCGTAGCGATTCGACCTCGAGGTCGAACGGCAGGCCCCACGTGGCGTTGTAGAGGTAGACATCCGTTCCGGCCGCGTCGTAGCGCCTCAGTTCGTCTCGCACCTGCGCGGCACTGCCGAACGCGAGATTCTTGAGGACGTTTTCGGGCTGGTAGTCATCATCGGCGTCTGCCGCATCGGGATCCACCCACGACACCCAGCCATTGTCGACATCGCCGTCTGTGCGGAACAGGTTGGAGAAGTACCCCTCACCCCGTCGGAGATACTCGACCGGCACCAGCGGATCGGCGTCGTCGGCTCCGACGTAGGTGTCACGCAGCACCATGATCTGAGGCGCGAAGCCGTTGTCGACCTTCGCTATCGCGTCGCGCCGCCTGTCCATCAGCGACTCGACCTCCTCGAAACCCTTCGACAGCGGCGCCACCATGAGGTTGGCGTGGTTGCGGATCGCCATCTCGAACACGTCGGGATGCCGGGCCGAGACCCAGAGCGGCGGACCGTCTGGGTTCAGCGGGCGCGGCGTGCTGGTCGTGCTAGGAAACTTCCACAGCGAGCCGTCGTGTTCGTAGTTACCGCGCCAGAGTCCGCGTACAGCAGGCAGCAGTTCTGCCAGCTGCTCTCGCGCGACCTCCGGTGCGATGCCACCGGCCATCCGTTCGAACTCGTAGGGATAAGCACCTCGCCCGATACCCAGTTCGAGTCGACCACCGGAGATGAGATCGAAGAGTGCGGCCTCGCCCGCCAGACGGATGGGGTGCCAGTACGGCGCACAGAGCACCGCAGTACCCAGCCTGACCGCAGTGGTGAGCTGCGACCAGTAGGTGAGAAGCACGAACGGAGCGGGGGCGATCGTCATCTCGTGCCCGTGATGCTCCCCCGTGAAGACGATGTCGAAACCGCCAGCATCGGCGACCCTGACCAGTTCGGTCACCTGGGCAAGGTTTTCTTCGGTCGAGATGTCAGGCGAGGTACGGCCCAGATCCACCATCAGTCCGAATTTCATCTCAGCCCTCCACGATCGTGCTGGTCGCCGGGGCGTTCGTAGCGGTCGCTCCGCCACCCATGACGAAGGGATCGTTGCCAACGCCGGAGAAATTGACGATGACCGACTTCTCGCGGGTGAATTCGTAGAGCTGGCGCGAACCGCCTATGCGCCCGTAGCCGCTTTCCTTGGTGCCACCAGCCGACAGCGTCATTTCCGGAGCCCGGTAGGTGTTGACCCAGACGGTCCCGGCATCGATCCGCGTGGCGGCGCGGAGCGCGGTGTCGATGTCGGTGGTCCAGATCCCGGAGGCGAGGCCGTACCGAGAGTCATTCGCGAGAGCGATGGCCTCATCGAGGGTGTCGAAGGGAGTCAGCCCTAGAACCGGTCCGAACACTTCCTCCTGAAAGAGGGTGTTAGCCGGATCGACGTCCGCGAACACCGCGGGGGTGAAGAACTGCCCCTGCCCGAGGCCGGTGCTGCGGGTTTGTCCGCCCGAAACCAGGCGTGCGCCGCCGTCGAGCGCCGAGTGCACATGCCGCAGTGCACTCTCCGTCTGGCGACGCGACCCGAGGGGGCCCATTTGCGTCTCGACCATCATCGGGTCGCCGAGCATGAGGCTTTCTGCTGCCTCGGACATCCGCTCGACCACCTCGGCGTAGATGCTCCGCTGCACGAGGGCACGGCCGCCGGCCACGCAGCTCTGACCCGCCGCGGCGAAGACCCCAGACACCAGCCCCGGAATCACGCGGTTGATGTCCGCATCGGGCATCACGATCTGGGCGGACTTGCCCCCCAGCTCCAACAGAACCGGGATCAGTCGATCGGCCGCGGCGCTCGCCACTCGGCGGCCCACGGCGCTCCCTCCGGTGAAGACGATCTTCGAGATGCCGGGGTGCCGCACAAGAGCTTCGCCGGCCTGGGGGCCGGTGCCGGATACCACGTTGAGCACACCGGGCGGCAGGCCATTGGCCAGCGCGAGATGCGCGAATCGGAGGATGCTCGCCGGCGCATCCTCCGACGTCTTCACCACCACCGTGTTGCCGGCGGCCAGGGCCGGAGCCGCTCCGTCGATCAGCAGCGGAAGGGGGGAGTTCCAGGGCACGATCATCCCGATGACGCCGTATGGCACGCGAATGGACATCGCCAGCGTCTGGTTGTCCGAGGCCGGAGCGGTGACACCCTCGACCTTCTCCGCGCCGCCGGCCGCGTAGCGCAGGGAATGGGCCACCCCGACCGCTTGAGAACGCGTCTCCCTGAACAGCTTGCCGTTATCGAGGGTGTCGAGCAGTCCGAAGACGTCGGCGTCTTTTTCGACGGCATCCGCGATCCTGAGCAGAATCAGAGATCTCTCGTATGCGCTCATCGAGCCCCACACCGAGGCCTGAGCCCGATGAGCGGAGGCAACCGCGGCGTCGACATCGTCTGCGCTGGCGTCCGCCACGTCGTACCAGCTCTCACCGGAATACGGGTCGATGCGGGAGAACCGCCGTCTCTCCGCTCCCGGTCGCTCCTCACCATCGATGAACAGGCCTAGGCCGTCCGCGGCCATTCCTCGGGTCACGGCGATCGCCGCTGCCGGTGTGCTCTCGGGTAGTGGTCGGATCACTGGGCGTTCCTTCGTTTCTGGCGGATGATTGCCGTCGATCACAATGCCGAAACGGCATGAATTGTCGCGACCGATCCCACATCGATCGAGCCCGCGTAGATTCCGAAGTTCGCGTCTCCGCGCTCGTCGACGTACCGCTGGAGCACTGCGCTCTGACCTGGATCGCTGATCAGCGTGGCTGCCCGCTCCGCGTCTTCGCTGGTCAGATCGTCTCGGAGCACGAGGGAGCTTTCGCCCGTCGGGTCCACTCGCCCGCGGTACGCCAGGGTCAACGAGTCCCCGTCGGTGCCGTAGATGGAGTAGAGGAAGTCGATCGCCACGGGGACCCCTATCGCCTCGGACGCGGCTTGCGACAGCGCAGCAGCATGGAGACGGCTCGTGGGCAAGGTCGATTTCGGCAGGGAGAACGAATCACCTCGCCGGGCAAGAATCATCTCTCCGTCCCGCGTCTCCACGACCCACAACACGGTCAACGCCGCGCCGGTCGCATTCGCGAACGCGGCGAGTTCCTCCTCGGCATTGAACGACTGCATCTTGCCCTGGTAATACCCGAGCGGGCGCTTCTCCTCGACATGGAACGCGTTCACGCGACCGATTATCACGGCGTGGTCGCCCGCATCGACGACGGAATCCACCGAGCAGTCGAGCGTGGCGTGGGCATCGCTGAGCACCGGCGCACCGGTTGTCGAGCGCGAGACCTCCAGCCCGTCGAACTTGTCGCCGGAACGGGAGGCGAACGTCTTTGCGATCTCCTGTTGCTCCGAGCCTAGGATGTGCACGACATAGCCGACCTCGGGGCGGAAGCACCCGTAGCTGCCGGCCCGCTTGTCGACGCAGAACAAGACCAGCGGCGGATTGAGCGAAACCGAGGTGAAGGAATTTGCGGTCAGACCGCGATCCCGCCCCTCCTGATCGACCGTGGTAACCACGGTGACACCGGTGAGAAACGAGCCGAGCGCCTGACGGTAGAGCGCGACATCCAGTTCAGGCTGCGTGCTGTTGAAGTCCTTCACTGCAAACCTCTCTGTCCGTTGTCTGTCAGGGTATGGGCTGTTGTCTGACAAGTCAACGGCCGGGTAGTATGACGCGGGTGACCACCTTTGAGAACGTATCGCCGGCAGCGATCGAGCGCGCGCCGGCACTTATTCGCGATCAGGTGGCCAGTTATCTTCGCGACGCGATCACGTCGTTCTCGCTGCGCCCGGGCAGCCTTCTAGTCGAGCGCGAGGTGTGTGCCGCGACATCCACCAGCCGCGCAACCGTTCGAGAGGCGTTCCGACAGCTCGAAAGCGAGGGAATCGTCGTGTCCGAACCGGGGCGGGGGACCTTCGTCGCGACGTTGACCCGGGATGACGCTCGCCAGATCTACGAGGTACGAGCCGTGCTCGAGGGCCTCGCGGTCCGACTCTTCACTGCCTACGCCAGCGCCGACCAGATCGACGAACTCCGTCGCGCCGCGGAGGCGATGAGACCGATGGTCGATGACCCCGCCGCGATGCTGACCCAGAAGACCGTGTTCTACGACATCCTGTTCGTGGGAGCACGCAACGAGGAGTTGCGGCGGCTGTGGGAGGGCACACGGCGCCGCGCAACGCTCGTTCGCGCAACCTCGCTGTCGATCCCGGGACGGGCTGCGACGTCATTCGCAGAGATCGAGGCCATCGTCGAGGCAATAGCCGACCGGGATGCCACTCGAGCCGAGCAACTGTGCGTCGCGCACATCGATTCTGCCGCGGCATCCATCTTCGGAGCCGAGGACTCGCACTTCGCCGCCACTGCAGACCAGGGCAAGCCCGCAAACAGAGTGTCCTAACTCTCGATCCTGGCGCGGGCCCCGGTCATCCACACAGCGTTTGTGACCGACAATGGATCAGGTGATTTCTTCAGAACCTGACGCTCGGCCGACGATTGCCATCGTCGGGGCCGGTGCCATCGGCACGTCCGTCGCCGACGCGATCAGCTCATCCGCCGACGTCACACTGTGCCGTCGCCGAAACCCCAGACCCATGGCAGTCGAATGGAACGGCGAACGCCGGAAAGTGGATGCCGCGGTCGCCACCAGTGCGAACGACCTCTCCCCCGTCGACTGGGTGGTCATCGCGACCAAGGCACACCACACCGCGTCCCTCGGCGACTGGCTCACCCGCCTGATCGGGCAGCGAACCCGACTGGTGCTGCTGCAGAACGGCATCGACCACGCCGCCCGGGTCGCGGAGTGGGTCGATGCCTCTCGGGTGGTCCCCGGCATCGTGTACCTCGCCGCTGAGAAGTCGGGCGGCGATCTGGTAGTGCGCCACGGTGACGGCACGATCGCTCTGCCGGATAACCGCAACGCGCGTGACTTCGGCGCACTTCTCGGCGATCGCGTCGCCGCTCGCTACACCGACGCCTTCGACACCGAGTCGTGGAACAAGCTCATTCTCAATGCGGCATTGAACCCGTTGACCGCTCTGCACGACCGCGCAATGGAGATCGCCCACGACCCGGCCGTGCGACCCACGCTCTACGCGCTCCTCGACGAGGGCGCCGCGGTTGCTCGGGCCTCGGGCGTGGCATTCGACGCCAGTCATCGCGCGGCCATGCTCGACCACATCGACACGCTGCCGCCCCTGGCCACCACCTCGATGCTCCTCGACCGACGCCACGGCCGCGCGCTCGAGTACGACTATCTGACTGGGGCCATCATCGCGGCGGCAGACCGTCACGGTGTTGCAGTGCCCCGGCTGCGCGACATCCATCGCCAGCTCGTGGGCCTGTCGACCGCACCGACGATCTGAGTTACTGCTCGGTCAGCCGGGCCGCTTGAGACGCCCCTGCTTTAGACGGCGGGAGTCCCGACCGCCATCACCTCATCGAGCTGGTGGAACGAGTCGATCAATCGCTTGCCGAACAGACGTGGGTTGTCGCTGTCGTTCCAGCTCGTCCACGCGTGCCGCACCACGGCGAATACCACCAGAGTGATCAACCGAGCCTTGCTCGTCAGCGCCGCGTCATCCTTCGCCAACTCGGGCTCGTCGCGACGCAGTCGCGCCTCCACCACGGTGACCAGGTGCTCCTCGAACGCCTTCATCGCGAACATGCGCTGCGCGAAGAGTTCGGGATATTGCTTGAGCAGGGTGCGCCGCAACTGCTGCGTCGCGATCTCGCCGGTGTCAGATTCGGTGGCCCTGGCGATCAGAGGGCCGAGGCCGCGCAACGCGCTTTCGCCCGGTCCGGCGGTGATGTACTCCTCCACCGCCTCTTCGTCGAGAATCTCGGGGGCGTCGCCCACCAGCGCACTCTCCTTCGAGGCGAAGTAGTTGAAGAAGGTGCGCGGCGAGACGTCGGCGCGGCTGCTGATCTCGTCGACCGTCACCTTGTCGAGGCCGCGCTCGGCCACCAGAGCAAGGGCTGAACGCTCGATCGCACGCCGCGTGGCGATCCGCTTCCGCTCGCGCAGACCTCGATTGGGGGCATCCACAGTCATGGTTATATTCTTGCACTCAGTGCAAATTTGCACAACGCTAGCGTCAACAGCGCGGATCCTTCGTGGGCACCGTGTTGTGGATGAAGAAGTCGTCGACCGCATCGTTCACACACGAGTTCGACTTGTTGTACGCGGTATGGCCCTCACCCTTATAGGTGACCAGGTGGCCGTTCTGCAGCTCCTTGGCAAGGTTCTGCGCCCAGACGTACGGCGTGGCCGGGTCGTTCGTCGTGCCGACGACGATGATCGGGGCCGAGCCTGCCGCGGCGATCGGTCCGCGCTCTCGGGTGGATTTGTACGGCCACGCGGCACACGAGGTGCCGCCGTACGACATCTGCGGGCCGAGCGTGGGCGCCACCTTCGACAGTTCGGCCGCCTCGGCGCGCATGGTGGCATCCGTGCTGGTGGATTTGTAATCCAGGCAGTTGATGGCGATGAAGGCCTCGGTCGAGTTGTCGCTGTAGGTGCCGTTGGCCTTGCGCTCGTAGTAGCTGTCGGCGAGCTGGAAGGCGAAGTCGGCGTCGCCTTTCTCCACGCTCGAGAACAGCGTATCGAGGTACTTCCAACTCGACCTGCTGTACAGCGGCAGGATGATGGCGGTGAACATTGCCGAGCTCCCGAGCTCCCGGCCGTCGCTCGATCGAATCGGACTCGCATCCAAACTGTTCAGGAGCTCGCGGATGCGGCTCATCGACGAGGTGACGCTGCCAGAGAACGGGCAGTCCTTACCGGTGAGGCAGTTCTTCAGATACGCCTTCAGAGCGCTTTCGAACCCCTCCGCCTGCACCTTGGTCACATCGAAGTCGCTCGTTGCGGGGTCGAGCGCACCGTCGAGAACGAGGTGGCCGGTCTTCTTCGGATACAGCTCGGCGAACATCGCGCCGAGCAACGTGCCATACGAATAGCCGAGGTAGTTGAGCTTCTTATCACCGAGAGCAGCACGAAGCAGATCGAGGTCGCGGGCCGCGCTGTTGGTGTCGACGTAGCCGAGCAGTAGGCCGGTGTACTTCAGGCAGGCCTGACCGAACGCCGCGTTGGAAGCCTCGTTCTCGGCGATCCAGGCATCCGAATAAATCGGTGCGGACGGGATCGAGAACAGATACGCGTCGAGCTGCGAGGGATCGTCGTAGCAGGAGACCGCTGACGACTTGTTCACCCCGCGAGGGTCGAAGCCGACGATGTCGTAGCTCGACTGCAGTTTCGAGTCGACCGCATAGGTCACGCTGTCTTTGACGAAGTCGTAGCCGGACGCCCCCGGCCCGCCAGGATTGACCAGAAGCGACCCGAGGCGGGTCCCGGTGGCCGGCTTGCGAATCAAGGCAAGCGAGATCTTCGCCCTGCCGGGGTCGGACCAATCAAGCGGGGCCGACGCGGTCGTGCACTGGAAGTCGCCGCCGGCGCAGCTCTTCCACGTCAGTTTCTGGCCGTAGAACGGCTCGAGGTCGGCCGCGACCTTCTCCCCCGTGGGGGTGGAGGTGCTGCTCGCCGGTTTCGGCACGAACGCGCTCACGCACCCCGAGAGTGGCACGACGAGCGCGAGCACCGCGGCGACGATAGCGATACGGGCGGAGCGGTGAGGTGTCAACGATGTTCCTGAGTGATGGGTGGTTATTTGGCGACCGAGATCAGCATCGCTTCGAGTGCGAGCGCCGGCGAAACGTTGCCCTCGATACGCTTTCGCGCGGTGGCGATCGCATCCATCGTGGCGAGAGTAGCCGACGGAGTCGTCCGTTCGCTGACGGCGACGAGTTTCGGCATGATCGCCAGATTGATCGGCTCGCTCGGTGCGCCCAGCTGCAGCAGCAGGATGTCGCGGTAGAGCGAGAGCAGATCGACCATGATGCGATCGATGCCGTCGCGCAGGCTGCGAGTGGCACGTCGCTTCTGGTCTTCTTCGAGGGTGCGCAACTGAGCTCGGAGCGCTGGCGGGATGGTGCCACCCGGCTCGATGCCGAGCGACCGCAGTGCGCTCTCGCGCTCCTCGGCATCCCGCTCTTCGGTGATCGCCTTGGCATCGTCGCCGGCAACGGCCAGCAGGGTGCCGGCCGCGATGACCGCGTCGGAGACGGAACGGATGCCGAGGGCCGTCTCGAGCGTCTGCTCGCGTCGGCGCCTGGCCTCTTCGTTGGTGGCGAGGCGGTGCGCCATTCCGATGTGGCTCTGCGCCTCGCGGGCGGCGCGGGTGGCGATGTCGAGGCTCACCCCGTCGCGACGGGAGATCAGGTCGGCGACGGCCGCCACATCCGGAACCCGCAGCCGCACGGTGCGCACCCGCGAACGGATGGTGGGCAACAGGTCGGCCTCGCTCGGCGCGCAGAGAATCCAGACGGTGCGGGGCGGTGGCTCCTCGAGCGCCTTGAGCAGAACGTTGGAGGTGCGCTCGACCATGCGGTCGGCGTCTTCGATGATCATGACGCGATAGCGGCTGACCGACGGTGAAAACTGTGACGACGCGACGATCTTCTTGACCTCGTCGATCTTGATGATCACTCCCTCGGTCGACAGGACGCCCAGATCGGGATGCGTGCGTGCCGCCACCTGACGCCGCGTGACTTCATCCCCCGCCAGGGTGCCATCGCTCAGCAGTGCGGTCGCGAAGGCGTATGCCAGGTTCGATCTACCGGAACCGGGCGGGCCGGTGATCAGCCAGGAGTGCGTCATCGCCGAGGCGGCGATCGGCGAGTCGACGAGAGTGGAGTCGGCGGCCGCAGCGCGGAAGACCTCAATCGCCTCCGCTTGGCCCGTCAAGCCATCCCACACACTCATGCGCCAAGCCTAAGCGGAGCCACCGACGGCCCGGTGCGTCCTGCACTCACGCTCCGCAGCCCCTTCCGACACCTACTTCGCGCACCCACTTCCGGCACCTACGTCCGGCACCGTCTTCCGGCACCCACTTCCGACACCTACGTCCGGCACCCACTTCCGGCACCCACTTCCGAAATGAAGGCAAAACTCGCCGGTCGACGCGTGTCGGCTGTCTTCGTGCGGCGTTTCGCGAGGAAACTCCTTCATTTCGGAAGTGGTCGGAAGGGGTGAGAGTCATTCGGAAGGGGTGAGAGCCACTTCGGAAGGGGTGAGCGGGGCGACGGTACGAATCGCGACTAGAGGAGCGCCGAAACGCGCTCGCGGATTGCCGCCGCGATCGACTCGATGCTGTCGGTGGCGGGCAGCACGAGGAAACGTTCGGGCTCAGCGCCGGCGAGGGCGAGGTAGCCGGCGCGCACGCGGGCGTGAAAGTCGCTCTTCTCCGACTCGAGGCGGTCGAAGCGGGTACGCACCTCATCCAGGCGCTCCCGCCCGATCGCCTCATCGAGGTCGAGCAGGATCGTGAGGTCCGGACGGAAGTCTTCGGTTGCCCAGACCGAGATGCCACGAACCTCGGCAGCATCGAGCACACGACCGGCGCCCTGGTAGGCGACGGACGAGTCGATGTAGCGGTCTTGGACGACGATCTCTCCGCGCTCCACCGCCGGGCGGACCTTAGTGTCGATGTTCTGCGCGCGGTCGGAGGCATAGATCAACGCCTCGGCCCGCGGCGAGATGTGCCCGCGGCTATGCAGCACGATTTCGCGCAGCTCGAGGCCGACATCCGTTCCGCCGGGCTCCCGCGAGCGCACGACGACGTGACCGGATGCCGCCAGCCACTCAGACAGCAACTCCGCCTGGGTGGACTTGCCCGATCCGTCGCCGCCCTCGAAGGTGATGAAGAGGCCGGTCACAATCAGGAGGCCGGAGTCTTCGTCGCCGTCGCTCGCGATGTCGCCGGCTTCTTCGCGGCCGCGGTCTTCGCCGTGGCGGCCTTCGCCGTCGCAGGCTTAGCCGTTGTCGCCTTGGTGGTCGCGGCCTTTGTTGTAGCCGGCTTCTTGGCTGCTGGCTTCTTGGCTGCTGGCTTCTTAGCCGGGGCCTTCTTGGCTGGCGCCTTTTTCACCGTCGGGCCCTTCGCGCGCTTGTCGGCGAGCATCTGCACCGCGCGCTCGAAGTCGATCTCCTCGATCGTCTCCCCCCGCGGGATGGTGACATTGGTGACACCGTCGGTCACGTAGGCACCGAAGCGGCCATCCTTGATCCGGATGGGCTTACCGCTCTCCGGGTCGTTCTCGAACTCCTTCAGAGCACTCGAGGCGCGACGCGCACCGTACTTCGGCTGGGCGTACAGCTCGATCGCCCCGGCAAGATCGATCTCGAAGATCTGATCTTCCTCGGTGAGCGACCGCGTGTCCGCGCCCTTCTTGAGGTACGGGCCGAACTTGCCGTTCTGCGCAAGGATCTCCTCACCAGACTCCGGATCGACTCCGACGACGCGCGGAAGTCCGAGCAGCTTGAGCGCAGTGTCGAGATCGATGGTGGCGAGATCCATGGACTTGAAAATGGATGCCGTGCGCGGCTTCACCGCTGCAGCCTTCTTCGGTGCCGCCTTCTTCTTCACGGGCTTCAGCTCGCCCGTCTTCGGGTCGAGAACCTCCGCGAGAGCCTCCACGGCCACCGGAATCACCTCGGGCTCAGGATCGAGCTCGGTGATGTACGGACCGAATCGGCCGTCTTTGGCCACGACGTTCTTGCCGTTGTCGGGGTTGACGCCGATCACGCGGTCGACCACGACCGGTGCGTCGATGAGCTCGCGCGCCTTGGCGACGGTGAGCTCGTCCGGGGCGAGTTCGGCCGGGATGTTCACCCGACGCGGGGTCGCATCCGGCGCGGCGTTCTCGTCGATGACCTCCAGGTACGGGCCGTACTTGCCGATGCGAAGGGTGATCTCATCATCGAGTGCCACGGAGTTGATGCTCTTCGCGTCAATGTCACCGAGGTTGTCGATGACGTTGCGAAGCCCTCGATGCGACTCGTTGCCGAAGTAGAACCCGTTGAGCCAGCCGACCCGGTCTTCCGACCCCCCGGCGATGCGGTCAAGGTCGTCTTCCATGCCCGCGGTGAAGTCGTACTGCACCAGGTCACCGAAGAACTCCTCGAGCAGACGCACGACGCTGAAGGCGATCCAGTTCGGTACGAGCGCCGTGCCGCGTGGGGTGACGTAGCCGCGATCGATGATCGTCGAGATGATCGAGGCGTAGGTGGACGGGCGCCCGATCCCCAGCTCTTCGAGGGTCTTCACCAGGCTGGCCTCGGTGTACCGCGGCGGAGCGCTGGTCTCGTGGCCCTTCGCCTCGACGTCGGTGACCGAGAGCTTCTGCCCGACCGTCAGCGGCGGCAGCTTGGCTTCGGCCGGCTCGGCCGACTCGTTGCGCTCTTCGTCGCGGCTCTCCTCGTAGGCCTGCATGAACCCGCGGAAGGTGATGACGGTGCCGCTGGCAGCGAACTCGGCGGTCTTGCCGTCGAGCGGCTCGGCCGTGATGACTATAGACGCCGTCGAACCCTTGGCATCGGCCATCTGCGACGCGACGGTGCGCTTCCAGATCAGGTCGTAGAGCTTCCAGTCGTTGCCCCGCAGCGTGCCCTCGAGCTCGCCCGGCGTACGGAAGGTATCGCCGGCCGGACGGATCGCCTCGTGCGCTTCCTGCGCGTTCTTGGACTTCGACGCATAGACGCGCGGCTTGTCGGCGACGCTCTCCTGGCCGTACAGCTTCGCCGCCTGCGACCTCGCTGCCGCCGTCGCCTGCTGCGACAGGTTGAGCGAGTCGGTTCGCATGTAGGTGATGTAGCCGTTCTCGTACAGCCCCTGCGCGACGCTCATGGTCTGCCGGGCGGAGAAGCGCAGCTTGCGCGCCGCTTCCTGCTGCAGCGTTGAGGTACTGAACGGCGCTGCCGGGCGGCGGGTGTACGGCTTCGAGTCCACGCTCGACACGACGATGTTCGCCGAAGGATCCCGCAGCGCGGCTGCCAGGCTCTCCGCGGCCCGCTCATCGAGCGCGACCGCGTCCGGCTTGCCGCCGGTCGCGGCCTTGAGTTGGCCGCGGTCGTCGAAGTCGCGGCCAGTGGCGACGCGAGCACCGTCGAGTCGGCTGAGACGAGCGGAGAATGTGGTGGAGTCAGCGGATGTCGCGAGCAGCGCCGAGATGTCCCAATAGCTGGCGGTAAGGAAGGCCAGCCGCTCGCGCTCACGGTCGACGACGAGTCGAGTCGCAGCGGACTGCACCCGTCCGGCCGAGAGACCGGGGCCGACCTTGCGCCAGAGCACCGGGGAGACCTCGTAGCCATAGAGGCGGTCGAGGATGCGGCGGGTCTCCTGGGCGTCGACCAGGGCTGTGTCGATATCGCGAGTGTTTTCCTGAGCGCGCTGGATCGCTTCCTTCGTGATCTCGTGGAAGACCATCCGCTTCACCGGGACCTTCGGCTTTAGCTCATCGAGCAGGTGCCACGCGATGGCCTCGCCCTCGCGGTCCTCATCAGTTGCGAGGTAGAGCTCGTCGGCGCCCTTGAGCGCGCGCTTCAGCTCGGCGACAGTTTTCTTCTTCTGGTCGGAGACCACGTAGTACGGCGTGAAGCCGTTCTCTACATCGATCGAGAACTTTCCGAGCGAGCCCTTCTTGAGCTCCGGCGGGAGGTTTTTCGGCTCGATGAGGTCGCGGATGTGACCCACCGAGGCCAGCACCTCGTATCCGTCTCCCAAGTACTGGGCAATCGTCTTGGCCTTTGCGGGCGACTCGACTATGACCAGCTTCTTCGTGCCTGGCACCTGACTCCTTGCGTCTGCGGCGAGCGCCGCGTGATCGGATAAACCTCGGCAAGCATAGGCACAGGATTCTGGGTCTCGACGCCGACCGGGCTCATTGTCAAGGCGAGGCCCCGACACGCACACCATACACACAGAAACATCCGACCCGTCTACTTCCCCCCTCCATCGGGACTTCCTGCGGTGGCGCTGGCGGCGATGTGGAACCCGGCGACCAGCGTGCTCACCGACGTCGTCACGATCGTTCCATCGACCTCGCATCGCGCAAGAGCAACGCCGTTTGCGCGGGCGACACGGCCCGCGGCGTCGCAGGGGACGCCCGGGAGAGCACCCGACGCGACGTCCGCCGCCGCCAGCGCAGAGGCATCAGCGGCGCCCGCTGTTTTCTGCAGCGCGGGAAGAGCCGCCAGCAGCGGCGCACACACCCCTGCCAAGCAGAGCATCCCGGCGGTCAACGCCACTGCCAGGATCGAACCCGAGCCGCGGTCATCCGACCACCGGCACCTCATTCGCCACCCGCAAGAGAACAGCTGGTGGCGGAGAGGTTCATGGGCCCCAGGAGACCGAGACCGACGGATGTCCGCGCCACCGCGCAGACCAGATCGCCTCGGTCGTGACGCTCGAGTCGCGCTCCCTCTACCACCTGCCCCACGCGCGTTGCGGCTGCCGCGGAATCGGCACCGCGCGCCATCGTGCGCGCGCCCACCGCCGCCGCGTTCTCGAGCCGCAGCTGCACCGACGCCAGCTGAAACGCGCCGAGGCAGCAGCCCAGCACCACGATCACGGCGGGCACGACGAGGGCAAACTCGGCGGTGACACTGCCCCGCTCACCTCGCGGGGGCCGCTCGCCTCGCGGGGTGCGTCGATTCCTCCGCGGCGAGGCGATGGCCCAGCGAGGGTCACGATGCTGTTTCGCGGGGCTGTCAACCCGCGAAGGTGAGGGCACGATGCACCAGGTCGGTGAGCATGCCGCGCACCTCGTCGCTGCGCAGAATCGCAACGAGAAGGCCGGCAAATCCCACCGCCGCCATCGTCGCGATGGCGTATTCGGCGGTTGCCGCGCCATCATCGCGATCCAGCCTCGTTCGGTTAAGAACTTTCATCAATCGCCTCATGTCCGCTCCTTATTACTAGGGATGTTGTACTGCTCGGTGGTGTCCGTGAGATCGATCGTCCTCGTCTGTCGGGCCCGCTCAGCCCGCGACGACAGATCCGTGGACGGCGCTCACAGACTTCCGACTGTGGAGGACACGACGGAGAGCATCAGCGGCGCTACAGCCAGCAGCATGAACGCCGGCAGGATGCACAGCCCGAGCGGCAACATCAGCGTCACTGCGAGGGTTGCCGCCTTTCGCTCCCCCGCGCTGCGCGCCGAACGTCGTGCCTCATCGGCCCCGCTGCGCAGCAGCATGGCGGCCGGAACCCCGGCGCGCGCCGACAGCGCCAGTACTTCATCGATCGCCGAATCCTCCAGATCGATCGGCAAACCGCTCTCGGCGCGAGCCTTCGCCACGACGGCGAGAGCGCGCGGGATGGATGCCCCGCCCGAGACCGCGATCGCCACGAGATCGAGGGCGAGGCCCGGCACCACGGTGGGCGGCCGCGCGCGACGGATGAGCACCGCGCTCCACCAGCGGGCGACGAGGATGAGGGCTACCCCGATGACCAGACAGACCGCGCCGGGCACACTGCCGACGAGGGTGCCCACCGTGTCGAAGCCGAGCGCGAGTCCGAACAGGATGCCGATCACGGGAAGCACCATCACCAACCGCGTCGTGGCGCGAGGCCCGGCGAGCGCGGTCTGTGCATCGCGCTCGTTCACGCCCAGGTCACGGAGAGATGCGGCGAAACGCTGCAGCGTGGGCGCGAGCGGAGCGCCGGCCTCGGTGGCAACGCGCCAGGCGGCAGCGAGTCCGCGCCAGGCCAGGTCGTCGGCAGCGCCCTTCGACGAGCTCAGCGACCGAGAACCGCGATCCAGCAGCGATTCGGCCACCGACCCGCCGGTGGCCACCGCCTCGGCGATCGCGCGCACGCGGGACGACCGCGATCCGGTCTCCGCGAGATAGCCCCACGCCGAGCCCGGCGCCACTCCGGCCGCGAGCAACACCGCCAGCCTTTCCACGACCTCCGCGAGCTCGTCGAAGGAGGAGCGTTCAGTCATCCGTCACCATCCGAAGTCGGTCTCGGGCGTCGAGCTCGAACCTCCCCACCTGCACCAGGCGTCTGCCCTCCGGTCGACGCTGAAGATGCAGCACGGTGCCGATCGCGCTCACGGTCTGTCGAGCGATCGCGGTGGGGCTCAACCCGGCGAGCGCGCCGAGCGCCTCGAGCCGGGCGGGCACATCGGCCAGCGAATTCGCATGCAGTGTTCCCGCCCCGCCGTCATGTCCGGTGTTGAGCGCCGCCAGCAGTTCGCGAATCTCGGCCCCGCGGCACTCCCCGAGTACGAGTCGGTCGGGGCGCATGCGAAGCGCCTCACGCAGCAATCGCTCCAGACCGATGGAACCGGCTCCCTCGAGATTGGCCTGGCGAGCCTCCAACGACACGAATTGCGGATGCCCCGGCCGCAGTTCAGCGACATCTTCGATAGCGATGATGCGGTCGGTCGGCGATGCACGCCCGAGCAGCGCCGAGAGGAGGGTGGTCTTGCCGCTTCCCCCCGCGCCGGTGATGAGTAGATTCTCCCGTCGCGCGATCATGGCTTCGATCGCGGCGACCGGGACCATCGCGAAAAACCCCGCCGATTCCAGCGCCGCCAGGTCGAGCGCGACGATCCGTGGCAGCCGGATCGAGATGAGCGTGCCGGTCGTGGAGACGGGCGGCAGCACCACGTGCACCCGAACCCCGTCGTGCAACCTCACATCGACACAGGGGTTTGCTTCGTCGATATGTCGCCCGCCCAACGCGATGAGGCGAACAGCGAGCTCGCGCAGCGTCGGTTCGTCCAGGGCAGCGGATGTCGCGCGAACCAACCCTGCGCCGCGATCTGCCCAGAGACGGCCGGGCCCGTTGACGAAGACATCCGTCACCTCGCTGTCGGAGACGAGCTCTCTGAGCTCGGGAAATTCGGCCAGGTCGTCGTCGAAACTGCTGCGACGAGCGCGGGGCGGCTCTGCCCCGGGCCGTACGGCGACGAATCTCTCCACGGCCCGAAACTAGGGGCGCAGAGCAGTCCGGCCCACGATGGGAAGTCGTACGGTGCAATCCTCGGGAGTTGGCGTCGTGTGAGGGAGGGGCCGATTGCCACGTCACCAAAATCAGCCGCGTTAAATGAGAGGGGCGGCGCCTGTTGGGGGGAACCGGCGCCGCCACGGCGACGCGGGATTGGGGGGAATCACTATGCGCCGCCAGCCGAACTCTCGTTCGACGAAAGCCAAGCATACTCCAGGCGCGGCACCGCACAACAGCCGATGTGGGTTTCTCCCAGCTACCCAGGCAACGGGGTGCAACGAGCCCCGGTCTAGGATCACAAAGTACTGCCAACCGTTCGAAGAGGAACATAGATGTCCGCTGATTCCATCGACAATCTGCTGCGCGAAGACCGCCGTTTTCCGCCCAGTGAGAGCTTCGCGGCAGCAGCCGTCGCGACCTCCGCCCTGTACGAATCTGCGGCCACCGACCGGCTCGGGTTCTGGGCGGAGCAGTCACGGAACCTGCTCACCTGGCAGAAGGACTTCACCCAGGTGCTGGACTGGTCAGGCGCCCCCGTCGCGAAGTGGTTCGCCGACGGCGAGCTGAACGTCGCGTACAACTGTCTCGACCGCCACGTCGAGGCCGGACTCGGCGACCGCGTGGCGATCCACTGGGAGGGCGAGCCGGGCGACACCCGCACCATCACCTACGCCCAGCTCACGGCAGACGTGAAGCGCGCCGCGAACATGCTCGAGGCTCTCGGCGTCGGCGACGGCGATACCGTCGCGATCTACCTGCCTAACGTTCCCGAGGCAGTCATCGCGATGCTCGCGGTTGCGCGCATCGGCGCCATCCATTCCGTCGTCTTCGGCGGATTCAGCGCCGAGAGCCTGCGCTCGCGCATCGACGATGCCTCCGCAAAACTCGTCATCACCGCCGACGGGGGCTGGCGCAAGGGCAAGGTCAGCCCGTTGAAGCCCATCGTCGACGGCGCACTTGCGCTCCAGAAGTTCGACGAACATGGCAACGAGACACCGCACACCGTCGAGCACGTGCTCGTGGTTCGCCGCGGCGAGAACGACGTCGACTGGACCGACGGGCGCGACCTGTGGTGGCACGAACAGTTCGCCACGGCAGCGAGCGAACATGAGGCGCGCGCCTTCGAGGCGGAGCATCCGCTGTTCATCCTCTACACGTCGGGCACGACGGGCAAGCCGAAGGGAATCCTGCACACGAGCGGCGGCTACCTCACGCAGGTCGCGTTCACGCACCGCAACATCTTCGACCTCCACCCCGAGAGCGACGTCTTCTGGTGCACCGCCGATGTCGGCTGGATCACCGGTCACAGCTACGTCGTGTACGGCCCGCTGGCCAACGGCACGACGTCGGTGCTCTACGAGGGAACCCCCGATACGCCGCATCCCGGCCGCTGGTTCGAGATCATCGAGAAATACGGCGTCTCCCTCTTCTATACGGCGCCGACAGCCATCCGTTCGTTCATGAAGGTCGGCCGACAGGTCGCGGATGACTTCGACCTGAGCAGCATCCGCGTGCTGGGTAGCGTCGGCGAACCGATCAATCCGGAAGCCTGGATCTGGTATCGGGATGTCGTGGGCGGCGGCAGCGCTCCGATCGTCGACACCTGGTGGCAGACCGAGACCGGCGCCATCATGATCTCCGCGCTGCCGGGCATCACCACTACCAAGCCGGGCTCGGCACAGGTGCCGGTGCCGGGAATCTCGGTGGAGGTGCTCGACGAGCAGGGTGTCACCGTACTTCCGGGCGGCGGCGGGCTTCTCAGCATCACCGAACCGTGGCCGTCGATGCTGCGCGGGATCTGGGGCGACCCGGAGCGCTTTAGAGAGACCTACTGGTCGAAATTCGGCACCAAGTACTTCGCCGGGGATGGCGCTCGGCGCGACGGGGACGGCGACATCTGGCTGCTCGGCCGGGTCGACGATGTGATGAACGTGTCTGGACACCGCCTCTCCACCGCCGAAATCGAGTCGGCGCTGGTGTCGCATCCGATCGTGGCGGAGTCCGCCGTGGTCGGCGCCGCAGACGAGACGACCGGCCAGGCCGTGGTGGCGTTCGTGGTTCTGCGAGCCGAGCACGCCGGAGGGCAGAGCGCGGACGAGGCGAGCGTGACGCTGCGAACGCACGTAGCGCAGTCGATCGGTGCGATCGCCCGTCCCCGCCAGGTCATCATCGTCGAGGAACTCCCGAAGACCCGATCGGGCAAGATCATGCGCCGGCTGTTGCAGGATGTCGCCGAAGGCCGCGCCGTCGGTGACACCACGACCCTCGCCGACACCTCGGTGATGTCGATCATCAGCGCGCAGCTCAGCGGCTAGCCCAACGCGCGGGCGCTACTCGACCAACACCCGCTACGCGAACTCGAGGATCAGCTCCACCTCGACCGGCGAGTCGAGCGGCAGCACCGCGACGCCCACTGCGCTGCGCGCGTGGCGACCGGCGTCACCGAACACCTCGCCGAGCAGTTCTGACGCGCCATTGATCACGCCGGGCTGCCCAGAGAATTCGGGCACCGACGACACGAAACCGACCACTTTGACGACGCGCACGACCCGATCGAGCGACCCGATGACGGATGCCGCCGCAGCGAGCCCGTTCAGCGCGCACTGGCGGGCGAGCTCCTTCGCCTGCTCGGGAGTCACCTCGGCCCCGACCTTGCCGGTCGCGGGCAGCGCCCCATCGACCATGGGCAACTGTCCCGCCGTGAAGACCAGGTTTCCGCTGATCACGGCGGGGACGTAGGCGCCGGCGGGCGGCACGACGGTCGGGAGGGTCAGCCCGAGCTCGGCGAGGCGGGCATCCACCGCGGCCATCAGTCGTCGGCTTTCTGGCGCTTGAGGTAGGCGACGAGTCCGCCCTCGGGGCCGGTGACGACCTGCACCAACTCCCAGCCCTCCGAACCCCAGTTGTTGAGGATGGCGGCCGTGTTGTGCACGATCAACGGGGTGGTGAGGTACTCCCAGGTGGGCATCAATATTCCTTCAGGGTTCGAACAGGGGGGTCGTTTTAGCCTTGATCATATGTCTGTCTCCGCTCAGAAGCCCCCGGGCCTCCTCACTGCGATCCTCGGCTTCGTCGGCCTGAGCGTCGTCGCGGGAGTGCTCGCCACCGCCATGGTCACCCCCGCCGTGGCCGTCACCGGCTCTGTGGCCTCTAACTCGATCGGCATTTTCGACGATCTTCCCGACAGCATCACCATCGGCGATCTACCCGGCCAGAACCAGATCTTCGCGACCCGCGCGGGCCAGCCGGTGAAGATCGCCACGATCTACAAGCAGAACCGCCAGGAGGTCTCCTCCGACCAGATCTCCCCCTATCTCAAGAACGCCGCGATCGACGGTGAAGACCGCCGCTTCCTCACCCACGGCGGCGTCGACGTGCAGTCGGTCGTCCGTGCAGCCCTTGGCAACTTCACCAGCGGTCACACGCAATCCGGCAGCTCCACGCTGGACATGCAGTTGGTGAAGAACCTGCTCGTGCAGCAGGCGCTCGAGATCACGGACCCCAAGAAGCAGAAGGCGGCATACGTCGCCGCCATCGAGGACACCTTCGATCGCAAGCTCAAGGAGATGAAGCTCGCGATCGGCCTCGACCGCAAGTACAGCAAGGAGCAGATCCTCACCGCCTACCTCAACGTGGTCGGTATGGGTGGCGTCACCTACGGCGTCGAGTCCGGCGCTCAGCGCTACTTCAGCACCTCGGCGAACAACCTCACTATCGCCCAGGCGGCAAGCCTGGTGGCGATCGTGCAGCAGCCGAATCTGCAGAACCTCAGCGATCCGAAGCTCTACCCGGCCAACAAGCTGCGCCGGGATCAGATCCTGAACGACATGTACACCGCGAAGCACATCACCAAGGCGGAGCTCGATACCGCCCTGGCCACGCCCATCGCCGACGAGGTCAAGCTCAGCACCGTGGACAACGGATGTCGCGCCGCCAGCGCCGCGCCCACCGCCTGTGACTACGTGTCGAAGATCATCACCTCCGCCCTCGACCCGGCGACGACGCCGAATGCGGCTCCAATCGTCAGCGCGCTCGGCTCGACCGTCGCCGAACGCCGCGCCAACTGGAGCCAGGGCGGCTACAAGATCTACACCAGCATCGACCTTGATCTGCAGGATGTCGCCCAGACCAATCTCGCCAAGTGGACGCCTCCGACGGAGACCCGTTTCGCGCTCGGCGGCGTCGCCGACAGTGTGGAGGCCGGCACCGGCCGCATCCTGGTCATGGCGCAGAACAAGACCTTCGACGATGCGGGCATCGTCGAGGGGTCCGCTCCTGATCCGACCAAGACCGGGCTGAACCTCAGCACCGATCAGCCGTACGGGGGGTCCAACGGTTTCGATACCGGATCGACGTTCAAGATCTTCGACCTGGCGAACTGGCTGCAGAACGGGCACGGTTTGAACGAGGTCGTCAACGGCAACAGCCCGCAGACCTTCCAGAAGCAGAACTTCACGACGTCCTGCGACCCGGGTGTTGCCGGCACCGGCGCGTTCAAGTCGTACAACGACGCGGGCGATCCGGGCGGCTACATGACCGTCAAGTCCGCGCTCATCAACTCGGTCAACAACGCCTTCATGCAGATGGCGCAGAAGCAGGATCTCTGCAGCATCCGTGACACCGCCGACACCATGGGAGCGCACCGCGCCGACTTCAAGTCGTTCAGCGGAGGCAACCTCGAACTCAACCCGACCATGATCATCGGCACCAACGAGCAGGCTCCGCTCACCATCGCGGCTGCTGCTGCGACCATCGGTTCGGGCGGTACGTACTGTGTGCCGGTCATCATAGACAGCATCGTCAGCCCCTCGGGCAAGAAGCTCCCGGGGCAGCAGCAAGACTGCACCCAGGCGCTGACGGCGGATGTCGCTGCCGGCGTCGCGAACGCCATGGTCGGCAGCGAGACCAGTGGTACCAGTCGCCCCGGCAACCCCTTCGACGGCGTCGCCATCGCGGGAAAGACGGGAACGGCGAATACCGCCCACCAGGACTGGGCAGTCGCCACCACGACCAAAGTCGCCACCGCGGTCTGGACCGGCAACATCGACGGCGCCACCACCAGCTTGAAGAAGTTCACCAACCCGATCACCAAGTCGAACTACTACTCCACCTCGCGCTTCGCGATTGTGAAGGCGGTCATGTCGACGGTGAACAAGAACCCGTCACTCAAGGGCGCGAGCTCGTTCCCGACGGTGTCGGCGAAACTCCTGGCGGGTTCCACCGTCAAGGTGCCGGATGTCTCGGGTCAGTCGACCGACGATGCCACCACCCTGTTGCAGAGCCTCGGCTTCAGCGTCACGGTCGGCGCCGCAGAGCCGTCATCCGAGAACAGCGGATCTGTCTCGCGCACCGACCCGGCAGCGGGTACGTCCGTCTCGAGCGGGCAGAGCATCACGATCTTCCCGAGCTCCGGTGATCCGAGCGGCAACGACCAGCAGAACGGGTCGGGACCCGGGAATGCCAACAATGGCGGCGGCGCACCCGGTCAGGGTGGAAACGGCAACGGCAACGGCAACCAAAACCCGAGCAAACCGTGAGTTTTAGCACGAGCGTTATCTGATTCCCAGGTGCAGCCAGCTGGTAGGCCCGTAAACATCGCTTAGCCTGTCTAGTATGTCTGCCCAGAAACTGAAGCCGCTCGGCGCGCTCGGAGCACTCGTCGGCCTCGTCGGGTTCAGCGTCATCGCCGGGGTGCTCGTGACCGCGATGGTCACCCCCGCCCTCGCCGTCACCAGCATGACCGCGCAGTCAGGCATCAGCATCTTCGAGAACCTGCCCGAGAACATCAAGATCGGCCAGCTCTCGCAGCAGAACGAGATCTACGCCAAGCGCGGTGACAATTACGAGCTGCTGGCCAAGGTGTTCAAGCAGAACCGCGAAGAGGTCGGCGCCGACGAGGTCTCGCAGTTCCTCAAGGATGCTGCGGTCGACGGTGAAGACCGTCGCTTCCGCGATCACGGTGGCGTCGACGTCCCGTCCATCGCCCGCGCGGTAGTGAACAACGCATCGAGTTCCAACACGCAGGGAAGCTCGACGCTGGACATGCAGTTGGTCCGCAACATCTTGACCAGCCAGACGCTGGAGATCAGTGACCCGAAAGAGCGGGCGAAGGCCTATAAGGCAGTCACCGATCAAAACGCGTCGAGAAAGCTGCGCGAGATGAAGCTCGCTATCGGACTCGACAAGAAGTACACCAAGGATCAGATCCTGCTCGCGTACCTGAACATCATCAACATGGGCTACAACACCTATGGCGTTCAGGCCGCGGCCCAGCAGTACTTCAACACGAACGCCAAAGACATAACACTGGCCGAGGCCGCAAGCCTCATCGCCATCGTGCAACGGCCGAGCTATCAGAACCTCACCGACCCGAAGTATTACGCGGCGAACAAGCTGCGCCGCGACCAGATTCTCGCGGCGATGCTCGACGAGAAGCACATCACCCAGGCCCAGTACACCGAGGCCGTGAACACGCCGATCGAGTCGTACGTCAAGATCACCCCGCCGTCGAGCGGATGCCGCGCGGTCAGCGTCGCCGGGGCCGGCTTCGCGTGCGACTACGCCCTCAAGGTGATCACGAGCCAACTCGCCGAAAACACTCCGAATGCCGCGCCCGCCGTTAAGGCCATCGGCGCGACCCCAGCAGAGCGTGTCGCGAACTGGGATAAGGGCGGATACAAGGTGTACCTCAGCCTTGACCTCGACCTGCAGCAGGCCGCTCAGGATGCGGTGAATCTCCACACCCCGCCAGACGAGCAGCGCTTCAAACTCGGATCGGCCGCAGTAAGCGTGGAGGTGGGCACCGGGCGCATAGTCAGCATGGCCCTGAACAAGACGTTCGACGATGCGGCGAACGTGCCCGGGGCCCCGGTCGACGTGACCAAAGGCGCGGTCAACTGGGCCACCGACAAGCCCTACGGCGGATCGAACGGCTTCAACACCGGATCGACGTACAAGGTCGTCGACCTGGCCGACTACCTGAGTAACGGTGGATCCCTCGGTGATGTCATCAACGGCACCGGGCCGCAGACTTACAAGCTTTCGAGCTTCAAGTGCAATGGAGCACCATTGTCGGGCAGTCCGTTTACTCTCAACAACGATGGCAAGGCCCGCGAGGGGGTGATGACCGTCAAGAACGCGCTCATGCGCTCCGTCAATAACGCATTCATGAACATGGCTTTGAAACAGGATCTCTGCAGCGGGATCGCCGCAACTGCGAAGAAAATGGGCGCACACCTCGCAGTGATGGACGGTGTGCATGAGTATGGAACCGTTCCGTCAACCATTCTGGGTGTCAATGAGCAGTCGCCTCTGACCGTTGCCGGTTGGGGAGCAACCATTGGCTCGGGTGGCACCTACTGCACTCCGACGATCATCGATAAGGTCGTCGACCCGAAGGGCAAAGAGCAGGCTGGCCAAGCCAAGGATTGCAGCACCGCGATTACCTCCGACGTCGCCGCCGGCGTCGCGAACGCAATGGTCGGCAGCGAGACGGGCGGAACCAGCAAGCCCGGGAACCCGAATGACGGTGTCGCCATCGCAGGAAAGACCGGTACCGCTTCCTTCCTCGAGCACGACTGGACGCTTGCCACCACCACGAAGGTCGCCACGGCGGTGTGGGAAGGTAACTACGACGGAGCCCAGATCAGCCTGAAGAAGTTCACGAACCCGCAGACGCGCGAGAACTACTACTCCAGCAGCCGCTTCGCGATCATCAAGCAGATCATGAAAACCGCGAACACCATGCCGCAGTTCCGGGGCGACAAGTCGTTCCCCGCGGCATCAGATGCCGTGCTGCAGGGCAAGCCCGTGACGGTGCCGAACACCACTGGCCTCACCGCCGACCTGGCGAAGTCACTACTCACGAGCAACAAGTTCGAGGTCGCAGACGGTGGGCCCGAAGCATCCGCTCTCCCGGTCGGCCGCGTCACCCGCACCGACCCGGCCAGCGGCAGCAAGTCGTACAGCGGAGCAACGATCACCTACTTCACCAGCGATGGGTCTCTCGCAACTGCGATGCCGACCGTTGTCGGACAGACCCGTCACGCTGCGCTGCAAGCTCTCAGCGGTGCCGGCATCACGGGCACCGTCAGCATTACCTGGGTAGCTGGCCAGGTGGGCTCGGGCGGCAACATCTGTCAGGTGCGCGAGAGCAATCCCGCCGCGGGGGCGACGATGTCCAAGACCGACGGGGTAACACTGACCGTCTACGGCACACCCGCGGGCGCGGACCCGGGTCCGCTCTGCCCGTAGTAGGGATTTACACGTGAGTTATTCCAGCGGCAAGGTCGTCGCCACGGCCATCGGCGCCGCGGCGACCCTCGGTGCTGGCGCATTCGCCTGGGGTGCGCTGGTCGAACGCAGCCGCTTCACCCTGCGGCGAGAAATCGTGCCGGTGCTAGCACCCGGTGCACGCTCCCTCACGGTGCTTCACCTCTCCGACCTGCACATGGCCCCCTGGCAGCGCGACAAGCAGGAGTGGATCCGCGGTCTTGCCGTGTACGAGCCCGACCTCATCGTGAACACCGGCGACAACCTGGGCCACGAAGACGGTTTGGAGGGCGTGCAGTACGCCCTGGAACCGTTCCGTGGAACTCCCGGAGTGTTCGTGCATGGCTCGAACGATTACCACGGCCCAGTGCTGAAGAATCCATTCACCTACTTCACCGGCCCGTCGAAGAAGCGCCATGCCTCCCCCAACCTCGATACGGCGTCGCTCAATGCGTTCTTCGACGGTCTCGGCTGGCTCGACCTCAACAACACGGCCCGTGCGCTCACCATCAAGGGGTCGAATCTCGAGTTCTTGGGTGTCGGCGACGCCCACATCGGCTGGGATCACCTGGAGCGCCTCCCCGGTGCCATGGATGACCTGCGAGAGAACGTGGGATGGGCGGATGACCCCGGCGCCTCCGATCCCGTCACGATCGGTCTCACGCACGCCCCGTACCGTCGCGTGCTCGACAGTTTCGTCAGCCAAGGCACCGAGCTGATCTTCGCCGGACACACCCACGGCGGACAGGTCTGCGTGCCCGGCTACGGCGCCCTCGTCACCAACTGCGACATCCCGCGCGAGCAGGTTCGCGGCCTCAGCATGTGGCGACACGCCCGCCGCGTCGCGTATCTCGAGGTGTCGGCTGGGCTCGGAACATCCATTTATGCCCCGGTGCGCTTCGCTTCTCCACCCGAAGCGGTGCTACTGACACTTGTCGGTCGAGATTTCAGCTATTCTTGATGAGGCTCGTGTGCAGGTGATGAATCTGCAGACGAAACAATCGGGGTGTGGCGCAGTTTGGTAGCGCGCTTCGTTCGGGACGAAGAGGTCGTGGGTTCAAATCCCGCTACCCCGACAGAGGCTGATTCCGGAAATCAATCAAGAAGATTCTGGATATTCAGCACAAAAGGATCGGAATGGTCGAAAGACCATCCCGATCTTTTTTGTTTTCGCCCGGGCTTCCCCTCACGACCAGGAGCACCGTGACCACCGCAACCGTCGCTCGACCGAACTGGCGCAAAGTCGCGCTCATCGTTCTGCTCGCGCTCATCGGACTGCAGGTCGTTGCCTGGCTCACCGTCTTCATCCTCGGCCAGCTCTCGATCCACATCGCGCTCGGCGTCGTCGGCGGCACCCGACTTCAGATGATCCTGTTCTGGGGCGGGGTTGCCTGTCTGCTCGTGCTGATCGTCGATGCCGGGGCGACCTACGCGCGGGATCATCCGGGGCCGGCATCACGCTGATCGTTCTGACCTCTCTCGTCACCGTCGTACTGGGATACGTGGCATTGTTCGCGATCTCGATCTCCGGGTACCAGACGTACACGCACTTCGCGCTCGCGCGCACCGGCGATACATACACGATCGAATCGACGAAGAACCTCATCGACGGCGGTGGCCCAACCGTTGCCGTCTATTGCAGCCACGGGCCGTTCTTCGATTGGCGGGAACCGGTCGCGGAAGACAGTCTTGGCAGCGGCTGGTCCCCGTTGCGGAAGGCGACTATTACGCCTTGGAGAGAGGCGACACCATCCTGATTCGATACGGCCAGCGCCCCGGCTCCGACAAGGACAGCGAAATGACGTTTACCGCCTCCCGCTAACCTCCGGTTACCGCGTGGTCTCGGAGCCCCGCTCGACGAAAAGGGCGAGCGGCCCAAATGGGCCGCCCGCCCCGTTTACTACTTGCCCGCGGGTGCAGGCTCTCCCGTGGGGATGTTGGAAGGCAGCGGACCAGCGACTGCGGAGAGAGTCGTACCGGCGTCTCCGGCCTCTCCGATGACGACCGGAGCGCCCTTCAGCTCAGTGAGATCGCCGACGGAGGCGATTCCCGGCGCACCCGATACGGCAGCCCCGGTGGAGTGCAACTCCGACGCGTTCGCGATCGATGCTGCTCCGATCGCGCCACCGCTGAGCGCGACGACGAGAGCCCCGCCGATGAGGGACCTCTTGAGGCTAAAGCGCATTGACATGATATTTCCTAACTGACCCGACGGATCACTGTGTTTCGCACCGAAAAATTCGGCTCGCAGATCAGATAACCGTGTCGAGCGTTGCGGGGGCGTAAGCGTTCGACCTTATGTTCTCTTTAGGTCGATGTGTTCGAATGGTTTAGCTGCGCCCTCTCAGCCCGCGAACAATTCGATCGGTGGAAAATGCGTGCCCTCATAGTTGAAGACGAGCCTCTGATGGCGGAATCCATTAAGACGATGCTGGACCGGGCCGCCATAGTCACCGACGTCGTGCACGATGGACTCGCGGCTTTGGCTGCCGTTGACGAGAACGACTACGACGTCATTGTTCTTGACCGGGATCTTCCCGGAATGCACGGCGACGAGGTCTGCCGTCGAATCATCGACGGCGACTCCGCTGTGCGAATCCTCATGTTGACCGCCGCCCGCCGGCTCGACGACAGGATCGCCGGCTTCGAGCTGGGTGCCGACGATTACTTGGCCAAGCCATTCGAGCCGCGAGAACTCGTCGCGCGACTGCGCGCGCTGGAAAGGCGGGCCACCCGGCCCGTACCACCGACGATCGTCTTCGGCGATGTCGTGCTCAATCCATTTCGCCGAGAAGTCACCCGAGCGGGGCATCCGCGGCCGCTGTCGCGCAAAGAATTCGCCGTGTTGGAAGTGTTGATGCGCGCAGAGGGTGGCGTCGTGAGCGCTGAGCAACTCCTTGAACGCGCTTGGGATCGCAACGCGAATCCGTTCACCAACTCGATCAGGGTGACGGTCTCCAATCTGCGCAAAAAGCTCGGGGAGCCGTGGATCGTGAAGACGGTGCCCGGCTTCGGATATCGCATGGAGGAAGGGGGTGCCTAGGCTTCGGCACCGCACGGCCGGCGATGCACAGAGACCCGCCCGATCCATTCGACGGCGGTTCACCCTCGCTACGACGATTTTGCTCGGGTTGGTTGGCGCCGTGATGCTCACGGTCGTCTACCTAGCCATGACGTACCTGCCGAAATATTCATTCCCACAAACCGCTGTGACCAGCACGACACTGGTGCCGGCGGGCCAGCCCATCTCGGTTCAGAGCGCGAAGCCGCTTACCGCGGGGATCGTCGTCTCGAGCACCTCCGACCTCTTGAGCACGCTGCTGATGATCTCCGTGGTGTCGCTGATTTTGTTGGTTGCCGTGGGAGCCGCAGCGAGCTGGGTGCTGATCGGGCGGATGCTGCGGCCACTCACGGCCCTGACCGACGCAGCGACACTCGCGCGGCAGGGCAGCCTGAGCCATCGTGTCAATAGCGTCGGCCGCGATGATGAACTTCATCGGTTGTCGCGGTCGTTCGACGAGATGCTTGAGCAGCTTGAACGCTCGTTTTCGGCCCAGCAGCGTTTCGCCGCCAACGCCTCGCACGAGATTCGAACCCCTCTGGCGACGACCAAAGCATTGCTAGATGTCGCGCGCGAAGGGCAGCACTCCGCCGAGACGACTCTGCTGTTGGATCGGCTGTCAAGCATGAACCAGCGAACCATCCTCATCACCAACGCAATGCTCGACTTGGCCACCATCGGAGAACACTCGTTGGACGTCGCAGAGGTGGATATCCACACCGAAGTCACCCAACAGCTTCAAGACCTCGACGACGAGTTACGCGAGAAAGACATCCGCGTGACCACCGATCTGCACCCCGCCCGCCTTCACGGCGACCCGACCCTTCTGAAATTGATGGTGGGGAACTTGATGCGAAACGCGATCAGGCACAACGTTCAGGGCGGCGACGTCGTCGTCTCAACAGTGAGCGTTGATGGCTTCGTCGAACTCACGATAAGCAATTCGGGCGAGCAGGTCCCTGAGGAGACAATCGAGTTGTTGAGGGAACCGTTCTATCGACAGTACGGCCGCGTGCAGAGTACCGATCGACATTCCGGTCGAGGTCTCGGACTCGCCTTGGCCGCCAGCATCGTCGACGCTCATCGAGGAAAGATAGCGCTTCGCCCCCGCGCGGGTGGGGGCTTAGAGGTCGACGTGTCTCTCCCCGTGTGATCGGGTCGAGTTAGGGGTACTTCCCGGATTCGGTTGAGTGCGCGAAGTGCTGTGGTGTGTGAGGCAACGCTTTCGCTGTCCGTGCGCGCAGACCCCACAATCGCCTGGTCTTCCCGGGATGACCTCACCAGAGCCTGCGCAGCGAACTCCCGTCGACAAGAAAGAGCTCATCGTGAACACAATCATGATCATCGTTGGAAGTGTCCGTCCGGGTCGGCTCGGACTCCCGATCGCGAAATGGGTTGAGAAAGCAGCCCTCGGCGCGGGCACATTCGACATCGACTTCGTCGACCTGGCCGAGCTCGCTCTTCCGTTCATGGACGAGCCGAATCACCCGCGCATGCAGCAATACACCCACCAACACACGCGTGAGTGGAGCGCCCGGGTGGCTGCCGCGAACGGGTTCATCTTCGTCGCGCCGGAGTACAACCACAGTTACTCCCCTGCACTGAAGAATGCACTCGACTATCTCGCTGTGGAGTGGTGGAGAAAGCCGGCCGGCTTCGTTACCTACGGGGGCGTGTCCGCCGGAACCCGAGGGGTTGTCGGTCTCGAGCCTGTACTGGGCATTTTGGGACTCGTCCGTGTTGGAGCCGAACTCGAGATCCCACTGTTCAATGAACCCCGTTTCGTCGATGGCGAATTCGTCCCCACCGACAAGGAGCAAACCATCCTCTCGAAGATGCTCCACGAACTCGAATCGCTGACTGAATCGTTGAAGAGTTCACAGGAGTAAAAGCCAACGAGCTGGCTGGTCGAACCGAGCTCGTGGGGTGCCCAACACCACGAAGGCGAGACAACCACCCGTCACGCTAATGCGGCTTGCGGATACTTCTCGTACCGCGAGCTCAGAGCGCCCGCCCCGGAGTCCTCTCCATAGTCGGCGCCCTTCCGAGCGCCCACGAGCTCAATCGTGTCACCAGCGACGGAGCCGGGGTCAGCAAAAAGGACCATGACAACATGATGGCTAATACCGGGCACCGCGAGGAATTGGCAGCGGAAGTCGACGCGCCCGAAAGTTTCTATGTAGCACTCGACGCTCCCCGCTGACTGAGCGCGAGCGTCCTGCAGAGCCCAAATTCGGCGAAAATCCGAACTCGATCCCCACAGTTTCCCGACAATTCGCTGCATCCGAAGATCATCGGCGTCCCCGTGAAATCGCAGCGCGGCAACGACGGAGCGCGCGGTCGCCTCCCACTGGGGTCGGCGGTGCCGAGGCGGCACCGAGAACGTCGCTAGCACTCTGTTCTGGCCGGGATCGAACGAGCCACCCCCGAGTTCGCGCGCCAGCGAGTTTGCGGCGACAACATCCTGATTGCGATCGAGAACGATTGCGGGAGAACCCTCCCATTGATTGATGACGTCGGACACGCCTGCGTCGACGAGCTCCGACATGACAGGAGCGCGCACGACGCGGGCTTGCTGGCGCACGATTCTGCGCAGGTAGTCCACCTCGTCGTCGTCGAGGAGTAGCGCTTGAGCCAGCGACGTGACTACCCGATCCGAGGGATACCCACCGATTCCCTGCTCCAGGCGAAGGTAGTACTCCAGGCTGATGCAGGCCAGCGACGCGACCTCCTCTCGTCGCAGTCCGCAAACCCTGCGCCCCGCCGAGCGGGGAAGCCCCACGTCTTCGGGCTGGAGCGCGTCGCGATGAGCTCGCAGAAACTGGCTGACGAGCGTGTGCTGTATCGGCATCAGATTTCCTTCGGGTCTAGTCATCTGTTCGATCGACTGTCGTGCGTCGTAGCCGTGACGGTGCCACCACAGCTCCGCGAACATCCGTCCATCAGAGCGACGGTCGGGCGATTCGCGAACGCTTCTGTGATGCCCACAACCACTCCGTGAGTGAACTTTTCGGCATTGAACCCATATCACATCAGGTGACGAACCACCTCGAATCCTGGACTAACCCCAGTTCTCATCAGGGCCCGAGTGAGCAGAGGTCGCACAGACTCGAGAGCTGCCGCTATCGCTTCGGGGAAATCCGAGGCCCTACTTCGCGCCGCGCAGTCACACCATGTCTAGGTATTTGATGACGGCAAGTACCCGACGGTGGTTGATGTTCGTCTCGGCGCCAAGGCCCAACTTGTCGAAAATGCGATGCACGTGTTTCTCCACCGTGCCCTCGGTCATGTGAAGTTCCTGGCCGATCCCTAAATTCGACCGCCCCTCTGCCATGAGCGACAGCACCTCGCATTCTCGCGGGGTCAATCTGTCCAGCGGATTGGTCGAGCGTTGCGCCAGAAGCAGCTCGCTCACCAATGCCGGATCAATCACCGACTCGCCAGCAGACACTCGCCGGAGCGACGAAAGGAAGTCATCCAGCTTCGAGATTCGTTGCTTGAGCAGATAGCCGATGCCGGGGCCGCTGTTGAGCAAATCTATGGCGTGATCGACTTCGACGTGCGAAGAGAGCACCAATATGGCCAGCGAGGGGAGAGTTGACCGTATCCGTTTGGCTGCTTCTATCCCTTCGATGGTGTGGGTTGGAGGCATCCTGATGTCGATGACGAGCAAGTCCGGCTTCGCCTGGCGAATGAGCTGATCGAGCTGCGACGCGTCGGATGCCTGGGCGACCACCTCGAAACCCGCGGCTCCGATCAAGCTGCTCAGCCCTTCGCGCAGCAGAACGTCGTCGTCGATGAGCATCACGCGCGTCACACCCGCGGTTGGCTCGGAAAGTCTCGACATGTTCGCATTATCAGGGTGAACTGGGACTTCCAGCAACGGGCGAGAACCGGAGGATGAGGCGATGACATCTTCTGGGGATGTGTCCCGAGCAGAGCTCGCCGCGCTTCGAGCTGCCGTCGGTCTGGTCTCCGATGGCACCTCCTCTCGGGTGGTCCTCGAGACGATTGCTCGCTACGTTGCCGCCGCGTTGAGCCCGAACTACCTGGAAATCCTCCAGTTTGAAGGCGACGACCACACCAGCGTCATCGCTGCCTGGGCGACCAGTCGATTCGGGATCGTGTATCTCGACCGCTGGGATCTAGACGATGACAGCCTCGCCCGCCGGATCGAGCAATCTCATGCACCGGCTCGGTTGGAGCGGGTGGGTGGACCGGATGCGGGGGCCATGGATTCTCCGGCGGATCGCGCGTCGATAACGTCGTCGGTCGGCGTGCCCATCTTGGTGGGCGAGCAGGTGTGGGGTGCCCTCTTCGTCCACTCAGTGGGCAGCGCCCCACTCCCGCCCGACACGGAGTCTCGACTGAGCGGCTTCACCGAACTCATTGCCTCGGTTATCGCCAGCAGCCGCGCACAAGCACAATTCCAGGAACTCGCGGCAGATCAGACGGCACTACTTCGAGTCGCGGAGCTCGTCGCTCGAGGCTCGGCCCCGGCGGACGTCTTCGCCGCCGTGGCCGAAGAGTTGGGGCGGGTGCTTCTTGTCGACGGCGCCCAACTAGTGCGCTACGACGACGATGACATGGCTACTTTCGTCGCGAGCTGGGGGCCTCTGGAGGCCGGCTTGCCCACCGGAACCCGGCTGAGATCGGCGGGAAATAGCGTCACCGGCCGCATCTACTCGTCCTCCTTGCCAGCGCGCGTCGACGATTACGCGACGGTCGCCGGCGAGGTCAGAGCAGTTCAGCCAGCAGTGGGAATGAGATCTGCTGTCGGGGCGCCCATCATGGTGGGCGGGCGGCTCTGGGGGGCTGTCGTCGTGGGGTCATTGGGCGCCCGTCACCTCCCGCCGCACACGGAGCCGCGGATGGTCAAATTCGCGGATCTCATCGCCATAGCGATCGCGAACTTGCAGACCCGTGTTGCCCAAGAGGATCTTGCCAAAGAGCAAGCAGCACTGAGGCGCGTGGCAACGGTCGTTGCCAGGGAGGAATGGGCGACGACGATCCCCACCATCGTGCGCGAGATCGGTCTGCTGCTCGGCGTCGATGGCGCGATGATGCTTCGCTACGAAGACGAAGACACTGCCACCGTCCTCGCCGGCTGGGGAAAACCCACCCTCACCGCGATCTCCGACATGCGGCTGCCGATCAGGGGAGACAACCCCGTGGCCCGAGTGTGGAAAACCAGATCGTCCGCGCGCCAACAGGGGTGGGAGGGCTCCGACGGACTGCTCGCGGCCCTGGCTCGACACATCGGCATTACCAGCGTCGTCGCGACCCCGGTAGTTGTCGAGAACCGGCTATGGGGCGCGATCGCCGTCACCAACATGACGCGACGGAATCTTCCCGCCGACACGGAAGCGCGCGTCAGTCAATTCGGAGACCTTGTCGCGACGGCAATCGGCAATATGAAGGCGCACCTCGATCTGCTTGAGTCCCGTGCCCGTATCGTCCAGACGGCGGATGACACCCGAAGGCGTTTTGAGCACGATCTGCATGACGGAATACAGCAACGCCTCGTCACTGTGACCATGGAGATGAGGGCTGCCGAGCGTGCGCTCCCCGCCGATGCGGCAGGCGTTCGGATGAAGATCTCGCACAGCGCAGACGCCCTCGATCTCGCGCTCGACGAGCTGCGGGAGCTATCGAGAGGTCTTCATCCCGCGATCCTCTCCGAGGGCGGTCTGGGTCCGGCCCTCCGATCACTCAGCCGCCGTGCAGACGTTCCCTCCAGAGTGCACATGGACGCGCTGCCGCGTTTTCCGCAACCCATCGAAGTGGCCGCCTACTACGTCGTTTCGGAGTCGCTGGCCAATGTGAGCAAGCATGCAAACGCCACCGCAGTCTCTGTCACGGCGACACTCGAAGGAAATCGGCTGGTGGTCTCTGTGTCAGACAACGGAGTGGGCGGTGCTCGCATCGCGAAGGGATCGGGCCTTATCGGGCTCCAAGACCGCGTCGAGTCGGTCGGCGGCACGCTCACGATCGACAGTCCGCGCAGACGGGGAACCATCGTGAGCGCACGCCTTCCTGTCGCCGTTCTCTAAGGCCAGTTCTTGAGGCCTGTCCTTTTGGGCTGACGCCCGGCTGGCGGGGGGACGGACTCCCCGCTAGCGGGGGGATAGATCGGGTACTCGCCGGGCTGTGCGCGACCCACGAATTCGAGAGTCTGTGATGATCGCGATTCGCCCGAACCCGAGAAAACGCGACCTATCCCGAGGAGTGATCATGAGCGTCACTGAGCCGTCAGCCGCAAAGCCCACCGTCGTATTCGTGCACGGCGCGTTCGCTGAATCGTCAAGTTGGAGCGGGGTGATCACAGAACTGTCCGCAGAGGGCTTCCCCGCCATCGCTCTCGCCAACCCGCTCCGAGGAGGCACATCGGATTCTGAATACTTGCGGGCCACCTTGAAGGATGTCAGCGGCGACATCATCCTCGTCGGGCACTCGTATGGAGGCACCGTGATCAGCGGAGGCGGAACAGACAACCCCAACGTGAAGGCACTGGTCTTCGTCGGAGCGTTTGCGCCGGACGAGGGAGAAACCCCCGGCGAACTGGCGGGAAAGTTCCCTGGTTCTACCCTCGCCGAGAATCTCACGCCCGTGCCGGTCGCCGGCGGAACAGACCTGTACATCACACAGAGCGGCTATCACGCGCAATTCGCCGCAGATTCCTCGCATGAAGTTGCGCAGGTGATGGCAGTGACCCAACGCCCCATTCTCGAATCGGCGTTCTCCGAGGCTTCGGGGGTTCCGGCGTGGAAGTCCGTCCCCTCGTGGTTTCTGTTCGGCGCCGAAGACCGAAACATCCCTGTGGCAGCGCACCGCTTCATGGCCGAGCGAGCCGGCTCCCGAAAGACCGTCGAGTTGGCGGGCGGGTCGCACACCGTGAGCATCCCGGAGGCGGCGAAGCTTGCCGACCTCATCCGCGAAGCCGCCGCCGCCACAACCGGTCACTAGCCGGCCGACGGGTGGACTGAGCCATGGAGTTCTCTCGAATGGGCGTCGCGCCCGAGCGACCGTACGTCTCAGCGGTGATCGCCGACGGAAGATTCGTTTTCGTTTCCGGCCAGACTCCGACGCGAGACGGCAAAATGCTGGACGGCTCGATCGGCGACCAAACCTCTGCGGTTTTGCAGAACATCGCGGCCATCCTTGATTCCGCCGGAGCAGGCTTGCAGGACGTGGTGCGGTGTGGAGTTTTCCTTGCTGATCTCAGTCAACTCGCGGAATTCAACGCCGCGTACACGGCAGCGTTCGGCGCTCGATTGCCAGCCCGAACCACCGTGGGCGCATCTCTTCCCGGCTACGGCGTCGAGATCGACTGCATCGCGCTGCTTCCGCGTGGCTGACGATGAACGAAGTCGACTCCGGCGGTGGCCCGACGTCGTCGCCACAAACACCCAGCCGAATTGACCAGGCGGCTCCGCAGCGCATCCCTCTCAACACCCTCGCGATAGGCCTCGGCTCGTTGGGATTCGCCGCGAGCTGGAGTGCGCTCGGTGAAGCATACGGCTGGGTGTGGTGGAGCGCTGAGCCCCTCTGGGCTGCCGGCGCTCTGCTGATGGTCGCGCTCGTTGTCGCTCAGATCGCGATCCGTTCTCTGACCGATTCGCATATCCGCTCGGTACGCCAGCAACTCCGCGCAGAGGACGAGCAGTTGCAATCTGCTCTGCAGTCGGTGGAAGACCAGGTCGCGCCGCCGAACACCGCTCGCCCAGCTGACCACCAATGAATCATGTGGAGATCATCAGTTGGATAGTGGCGTTCGTACTCGTCACCGTCGCAATGACCGGCCTGGGACGTCGCATCGGATGGCCGACCCCGCTGATCCTGGTGGCTCTGGGTGGAATCGCCTCATTCATCCCGGGAGTCCCGTCGATCACGATCGACCCCGACCTCATCCTCTATGGGCTGCTCCCACCGCTTCTTTTCGCGGCGGCTAGAAATACCTACCTGGCCGACATCCGGCAACGGCGAGACAGCATCCTGGTGATCTCCATCGGCACCGTGGCAGCGACGGTTGTAGTCGTCGGCTTCACTGCCAGCCTCATTCTGCCGACTATCGGTCTGGCGGCCGCGTTCGCGTTCGCGGCGGTGATCGCCCCGACCGACACGGTCGCCGTGACCGCCGTCGCTCATCGGATGGGGCTGCCAAGACGCGCCATCACCATTCTCGAGGGCGAAAGTCTGCTCAACGATGCAGCCGCCCTCGTAGCGCTCAATGCTGCCCTCCTCGCCCTCACCGGATCGTTTACGCCCCTCGCCCTCGCCGGCAACGTGGTTCTCGCCGTCGCCGGTGGGGTGGTGGTCGGAGGAATCGTCGGATGGCTGACCGCTCTCGTGCGCGCGCGAATCCGCGTCGCGGTCCTGGACACCAGTCTCGCCCTCATCACTCCGTATCTCGCGTTCCTCGCGGCTCAGGCCATCCATGGGTCGGGAATCCTGGCGGTCGTCATCGCGGGGCTATATCTCGGCTATCTCTCGCCAAAAATTCAAACAGCCGAGTGTCGCAGCGCTGAGTTGGCCAATTGGCGCACCGTCCAGTTCATTCTGGAAAACGCGGTCTTTCTCTTTATCGGCCTGAACCTCTCGAGCGCCGTTTCTGGAGTTTCACTCGCCGGCTACGGCTTATGGTCTGCGGTGGGGATCTGCGCGACGATCCTGCTGGCGCTCGTTGCTGCCCGATTTGCCTTCGTTTACGCCGTGGCATGGTTCTTCCGGATGGGACCCCGCCGACTTCGCGACCAGCACGTACAGTGGAAGAGCGCCTTCATCGTCTCGTCGGTCAGTGTGCGAGGAGTGGTCACGCTGGCCGCGGCGTTCTTGCTCCCGCCAGAAACGCCAGACCGAGCGCTTCTTCAATTCCTGGCGTTCGTCGTCGTCGTCGCGACGATCTCCGGCTCAGCTCTGCTCCCGGCGGTGATCCGCCTCGCCCGCGTGAGCCCGCCGGACTCGATTCAGGAGCAGATGGAGTGGCGATCGCTATTGGCCGAAGTTCGAGCCGCGGGTGTCGACGCGCTTGAATCCGAGTTGACCGACAACGACGACGTTCGAGTCATCTCTCAGTTGCGGGCGGGCGAGACTCTGGTGCAGGAGTCCCTAGATCGCCAGCTTGCCAATCCCGATGAGGAATCTCTGCTGGCCAGTTACGAACGATTGCGGCGTCGGATGATCCGAGCCGAGTGGTACGCCACGATCAAAGCCAGAGCGGAGGGACGCTTTCCCGAGACTGCCGTAATCAAGGTGCTCGAAGTCATTGATGCGGAAGAGGCGGCCCTGCGCGCATTCGAGCTGGAAGGCCAGGGCAGCAGCAGTCCCGTTCGACGTAGTCGTTCGTGGGCCACTGCGTTCTTCAGTCGAGTTCAGCGAACCCCACCATCAACGAACCGATTGAACACTCGCCAACGAGACAAACGACACCGATAACCGCCGTCGCCCTGCCCCGCGACCGTCAATCACCCAGCGGATGTCGACGCGGCCGTGTCGCGGACCCGGGAATCGCCCCGAGCGAGGTCAGGGCGATAGCGGTGAGAGTCGCCCGATCGGCACCGGCACTCCCGACCACTTCCGTGCCACGGGTAACTGCCACAAAGTAGTTCGCCAACGCGGTCGCGTCCGCCTCGACCGAGACCTCACCACAGGCCTGGGCGTCCTCGATGCAGTCGCGATAGACGCCGGACATTCGGCTGATGGTGTTGTGTGCCGACTCGGCGACCGCCGAATCGCTGTCGGCCATCTCGATGGTCGCTTTGATGAAGAGGTCGCTTGCGGCGTCGCCATCACTGAGGGCGATGGCCAGTTTGAGCAGTTGGCCTTTAACCCGTTCGAAAGGAGAAGCGGCGTCTGTGGTCAGTGCCCGCTCCAGCTCCGCGATCGCCTCGCCCGCGTGCAAGCTCAGCGCTCGGAGAAATAGCGCATGTTTGCCGCCGAACGAGTTGTAGGTGCTCTGCTTGCCGAGCCCGGTTGCTGCGACAAGGTCGTCGAGAGTCGTGCCGGAGTATCCCTTGGCGGTGAACGTCACACCGGCAGACGCCACAACGTCGCTTTCGAGAAACTTGCGCGGTCTGCTCAGACGTCAATTCTCGTTCACGAAAGCCAGAGGACGGGGACCCGAACCGACTCGCTGGTCGCCCGATGGTGAAACGACTGGGGACCCCCGGGGATTCGGCCGGGTCAATCCAATGATGAGGTGGAACAATTCACCCGGCGGCTCGGAGGTCATCAATGGATGGAATGCGTGAGGTTCAGACTCCGATGTCGGTGGCGGAGGCCGTCACGGCCATCACCGACATACTGCGTCAGAAGGGGATCACCATATTCGGACAGTACGACCACGCAGCGAATGCGCGATCGGTGAACCTCGCGTTGGCCGAGGAGACAGTGATTGTCTTCGGCGCACCGGCGGTGGGAACCACTCTCATGCAGGAGAACCCCGACATCGGGTACGAGCTGCCGTCGCGCCTCCTCATCCGCGATGACCACGGCACGACTTTGCTGACGTACCGCGATCCGGTCGCTCTCGGGGCGTCGTACGGAATCTCCCCGTCAACACTTCCTCTCCAGCACCTCTCCCAACTCTTCGATGCCCTAATCGCCGCTGTGGAGATCCGGACCTGACCTAGCTTGCGGCGTCGATTTCCGCTCGTGCTCGTGCTCCAGGCCCTGGTGGTTCCGAAGATCCTCATAGAAAAGGCCGTCGCTGCGCGCTCTGCCCACCTTGGTGCGACGCCCGAGCATCGTGGTTCTAATGATCACCGTCGCGCTGCTCTTTGTCGGCCACAACATTTCGTACACCTTCATCACCCCGTACCTGCACTCGACTCTCCACGTCGCTGGCGGCACGGTGAGCATTCTGTTGCTGACGTTCGGCCTCGGCGGCATCGTCGGTAACTTCGCTGGAGTGAGGTCGGCGTTCTGGGCAGGAGCAGCCCCTCTGCTCCTCGCCCTGATCAATGTGGCGGTATTCGCCCTTCGCCGCCGGCGCCGCAGCACCGATAGCGTGCTGAACAATGCCGGAGGCGGATGGTTCGAGCACTTCGCCGAAACCCTGACGATCACATCGAGCACACGATCGATCTGAACATCCGCGGCACCGTCTATGCCACCCAGCACGCACTGAAGCGCCTTCCTGACGGCGGTCGCATCATCATGATCGGAAGCATCACTGCAGAAAGCATCCCGATGTCAGGGGGCACGATCTATGGCATGAGCAAGGCAGCGCTGGTGGGATTCACTCAGGGGCTGGCCCGCGATCTCGGGCCGCGTCACATCACCGCGAACAATGTGCAACCGGGCCCCATTGATACCGACGGAAACCCGGCGGGCGGGCCAGACGGCGCCTACCTGGCAGGGCTCACCGCGCTCAACAGATTCGGCACCGCCGACGAGGTCGGAAAACTGGCCGCCGGGATCGCCAGCGACCAGGCGGCCTACATGACCGGATCAACCGTGACGTTAGACGGGGGATGGACGGCGTAACGGCGCGACCCCGGGACAACGCGAGCGCCCCTGGGTTCCTGACCAAGGCCAGGCACCCAGGGGCGCTGCGGAGAAGCCGTGCTATTTACTTGACAGGAATCGACTGCGCTTTCAGTGCGGCAATCGTCTTGTCTTGACCGTTTTTGAGAGCGTCGAGCAGGGTTCCGTTGCCGGATAGTGCGCTGCCGAAGCCGTCCGACACATCGTTATAGGTCTGCGTCATCGTCGGACCCCAGGTGAACGGGCTGATGACCTTGCCCGCTTCGCTGAATTCCTTGTAGATGGGCTGGTTTCCGTAGAACTCGACTCCAGCCGTCAGCGCCGGAAGCTTGTCGCCCGCGGTGCTTGCCGGGTAGAGGTTGGCTTCCTTGTTCAGCGCGGTGAGCGCCTCGGTGCTCGTGTTCAGCCACAGAATGAACTTCGACGCCTCGGCCGGGTGCTTGGAGCCCTTGAAGACGACACTCGACGAACCTCCCCACGCTCCCGAGGTGTTTCCACCCGCCTTCCACTGCGGCATCGGGGCGACGGCCCACTTGCCCGTGGTGGTGGGTGCACCGCTAGAGATGGTGTTCGCGCCCCAGACTGCAGAGACCCAGGTCCAGTCCGCGCCGGTGTCGTACGCGTTGTTCCACTGGTCGGTGAAGCCGGGGATGGTCGAGACCAGATCCTTGGAGATGAGATCCTGCCAGTAGTTCGCGACCTTCGTCGACTGCTCCGATGTCAGGTTCACCGTCCACTTGCCGCCAGTCGTCGAGAACCATTGTCCGCCCGCCTGCGACACCAGCCCCGCGAACCAGTTGACATCTCCCTTCGGGAAGTTGGTGATCTGCCCTCCGAGTGCCTTGATCTTCACGGCGTCGGCGGCATACTCTTCCCACGTCGTCGGTACCGTCAGCCCGGCCTTATCGAACAGGTCCTTGCGGTAGTACAGCGCCATGGGACCGGAGTCCTGCGGAACGGCGTACACCGAGTCGGACTCGCCGAAGGTCACCTGGTTCCACAGCCCAGACGAGAACTCCGACTTCGCCTTCGAAACTCCAGCGCACGAGGCGATGTTCTCCAGCCCGTCCTGTACGCGGAACGCCGGCAGAGAGTCGTACTCGACCTGGCCAATGTCCGGCGCGTTTCCGGCCTTGAGCTCGTTGAAGAAGTTCTGATACGTTCCCGAGTTGCCGTTCGGGCCGGTCTGAACCTTGACCTGGATGTTGGGGTTCTTTTTGTTCCACAGCTCGACAACCTTGTCCATACCGGGAACCCAGGTCGTGAAGTCGAGAGTGACTTTGCCGCCGGAGGGCTTGCAACTCGCGGATCCGGCGCTGCTGCCAGAACCGGAATTGGTCGCAGAACAACCGGCGAGGGCGAGGGTTGCCAGTGTGGCAACAGCCGCCAACCGTATGAATCTATTTGCCATGGAGTTTCTTCCTATCGAATGTGCACGCGCGGCTAGCGCGATGCTGAGCGAACATCGTTGTTGCCTTACTTGAGTCCTCCCGCACCGAGCCCGTTTCTCCAGAACCGCTGGAGTGAGAGGAACGCGATGAGGAGAGGAATGATCGACACCAGCGCACCGGCGATGACCAGGGTGCGGATGTCGGGAATCTGGCTGACTTGGGAGTTCCACGTGAACAGTCCGAGGGTGACGGGAAACAGCGACTGGTCGCGCAGCATGATCAGCGGGAGGAAAAAGTTGTTCCAGATCGAAACGAACTGGAACAGGAAGATGGTGACGAGTGCGGGAGACATGAGACGCACAGACACCGTGAAAAAGGTGCGGACCTCGCCAGAACCGTCGATCCGTGCGGCTTCGATGATCTCGTCCGGCACGCTCGACGAGGCATAAATGCGGCTGAGATAGACGCCGAATGGGCTCACGATGCTCGGCAGGAACACCGCCCAGAACGTATTGGTCAGGCTGACCTGGCTGAAGATGAGAAACAGCGGCAGGGCGAGAGCCGTGGCCGGAACGAGAACCCCGCCGAGGATCGTGTTGAAGATCGCCTCCGAGCCTCGGAACCGGTACTTCGCCAGGGCGTATCCGCACATCGCAGCGAGGATCGTGCCGAGGCCGCCGGCGACCAAGGCATAGACGACGCTGTTCAGCATCCATCGCGGAAATACCGCGTCGTCGTAGGTGAACAGCTTGACGATATTGGCGATCCCGTCGGTGAACGAGGTCGACGTGAACCACAGAGAGAACGTGGAATTGAAATTGCCGAGGGTCTTGGTCGACGACACCACGAGCCAGAAGATCGGGATGAGGAAGTAGAGGGTGAAGACCCCCATGATCAGCATCGCCGCCGTCCGCGAGAGGATGCTTTCGCGAGGGCCGCCGGGGGTGGCTTTGCGGACGGGACGTGCTGAAGTTTGGCTCTGCGCGCTCACTGTGCGGTCCTCCGGTTGGTGAGTCTCAAAAAGACGAACGAAAGGATGAACGTGGCGACGGCGAGAACGACCGAGAACGCCGCGGCCAGATTGAAGTTCGGGATCGACGACACCGAGTAGACGAGCAGATTGGGGGTGAAGCTGCTGGTGATCGACGAGGTGAACTGCTTGAAGACCTCCGGTTCGGTCAGGAGTTGCAGCGTTCCGATGATCGAGAAGACAGCGGTGAGTACGAGAGCGGGAGCGACCAGGGGGATTTTCACCGACCATGCGATCCGCAGTTGTCCGGCACCGTCCAACCGAGCCGCTTCGTAGATTTCGGTGGGGATGGCGAGAAGCGCCGAATAGATGATCAGCATGTTGTAGCCGGCGTATACCCACGTCACGACGTTCGCGATCGACCACAAAATGGTCGGACCCGACAGCAGGTCGGCGCTCGACGTCAGGAGCTTGAAGGGCGACAGGCTCGGGGAGTAGAGATAGCCCCACATCAGCGCGGCGATCACTCCGGGAACGGCGTACGGAGCGAAGAACGCCAGGCGGAAGAATTTCTTGCCCCGAAGAAGGGGCGAGTCGAGCAGCAGGGCGAAGACGAGCGCGAGCCCGAGCATGACCGGAACCTGGACTACGCCGAAGAGCAAGACCCGCCCGATGGCGCCCCAGAAGTCACTGCTCTGGAACACGATCAGGTATTGGCTGAATCCGCCGAACACCTGCCGGGGAGCGCCATACGTGCCCTCGCGCTGGATGACCTGAAGCGACTCCCACACGGCGTACAGGATGGGGATCAGGTAGAAGGCGATGAAGAGCACGCCAAACGGGACGATGAAGATGAGGATCGCCCGCACGATCGACGGTTGCATCCGCTTCCGCCGTCGCGGCATAGCGGCCAGGGTAGGTGACGTCATTGTCTAGGTCTCCAGATCTAGTCGTTCAGTGGCGCGCGCACAACACGCACGGTACCGGCCGGGATGTCGAGGATGTCGGTGACGGGTTCGCCGGTGATGAGCTCGACGCCTGAGATGCCCTGATGGGTGATTGTGCCCATCGAGTGATTGATGATGAAAATGAAGTCTGCCTCCGTCGATCGACGCACGACGAGCTCGCCACCCGCAGCCGCGAGCTCGGTAGCGAGGCTCACCCCCGCCTCTGTGGCGACTCGCAGCATCAGTCGAGCGAAAGACGGGGCGTCGAGAGCGGTGCCCGCGTACCATGCCGAGCCGAACCGGGTGACCGCCGGCAGGCCGGCGAGTGGTCCCTCGGTGTATCGCGACACGGCGCTTGCACCGCGGAGAGTGATCCACTCAGACCAGAGCTCCCCGAGCGAGCCGTCATCGAGAGCGGCCGTCTCGTCGCCACGCAGAGGAAAGAACTCCTCGGTCGAGATACCGAGAACGTCTCGAAGTGCCCCGGGATACCCGCCGAGCCGTACTCGATTGTCTTCGTCAACGATTCCGCTGAAGAAGGTCACGAGGAGATTGCCCCCACGGCTCACATACTGTTCGATCGCTGCGGCATCGCCGTCGCTCATGAGGAACAGAGACGGGACCACGACGAGACGATAGTCCGTCAGATCGGCTCCGGGAGCCACGAAATCGACGGTCGCGCCGATGGCCCGGAGCGCAGCGTACGCGCGGTGAGCCTGCTCGAGGTATCGCACGTCCTTCGACGGATGGTTGTCGAGGTCGGTCGCCCACCAGGCGTCCCAACCGAAGACGATCGCAACGTCTGCCACAACACGTGACCCGGCGACCTCCCGTACCGATCCCAGCACGTGCCCCAGTTCGGTCACTTCTCGCCAGACCTTGGTGTCGGTTCCGGCGTGAGGGAGCATCGCGGAGTGAAATTGCTCGGACCCCTGCGTCGACGCTCGCCACTGGAAGAACGCGATGCCGTCCGCTCCTCGCGCGAGGTGGGTGAGGGATGTGCGCACCAACTCGCCCGGCGCCTTCGCGATGTTGCGGGGCTGCCAGTTCACAGCGCTGGTCGACTGTTCCATGAGCAGCCAGGGTTGCCCACCCGCAATTCCTCGGGTGAGGTCATCCGAGAACGACAGTTCGGCAACGGGGTCGGCCAGGCGGTGGTCGAGGTAGTGGTCGTTGGCGACAACGTCGACGTACTTCGCGTACTCCCAGTAATCCTGAGTCCGAATGTGCGCGGTGATCATGAAGTTGGTCGTGACCGGCGCGGAACTATGGGTGCGGATCAGATCGGCTTCTGCCCGGTAATAGTCGAGGATCTCGTCAGAGCTGAATCGTAAGAAGTCCAACTCTTGAGTCGGATTGGTCGTCGACAGCGTCGCCCGCGGGGGCAGCACCTCGTCGAAGCTCCCGTAGTTCTGACTCCAAAACGTCGTGCCCCACGCCGCATTCAGCGCGTCGACGGTGACGTAGCGCTCGCGGAGCCACCGACGAAAAGCGAGCGCTGATGTGTCGCAGTAGCACAGCGCGTTGTGGCAGCCGAGTTCGTTGGAGACGTGCCACAGCCGTACCGCCGGGTGATTTCCATAGCGTTCGGCGGTGGCCGCGACGAGGCGAAGCGCGTATGTGCGGAATACGGGCGAACTAGGGCACCAGGCTTGGCGCCCGCCTGGCCATCGCGTTGTGCCGTCTTTCACGCTGGGAAGAATTTCCGGGTGCAACGTCGTGAGCCACGGCGGCGGCGACGATGTGCCGGTTCCCAGGTTCACGCCGATGCCATTGGCGTGCAGCATGTCGATCACGGAGTCGAGCTGATCGAAGTCGAAGACGCCCGGCGACTTCTCCACCAGTGCCCAGCCGAAGACGTTGATAGCGACCAACGTCACCCCGAGTTCGCGCATCAGGCGCACGTCGTCGAACCACACGGTGGGGTCCCACTGCTCGGGGTTGTAGTCGCAGCCGAACTCGATACCGACCGAACGGAATTCGGGATGTTCGCGGACTGCTCCAGCGTCGGCATCGCTCTGGATGTCGCTCTTTGCGCCAGGCATCAGCACCCCGATCGTCATTGGTCGTAGCGAAATGGGAACGTTCCCAGATAGCAGAAAAAAGAAAATTCACCGGAATTTCTGTGAACGATCCCAGATTAGCCAGACTCGGCGGCTCGCGTCAAATATCGGTGGGAAATCGCCCGCTAGGGTGAAGTATGCCCAACGACGATCGGCGGCCTCGACGGGCGACCATTCACGACGTGGTCTCGGAGTCCGGGGTCTCGCGCGGAACGGTTTCTCGCGTGCTGAACGACGAGCGATACGTCTCGGCGGAGGCTCGCATCGCCGTGGAGGCCGCGGTGGCCAAGGTCGGGTACGTGCGAAATACCGCGGCTCGCAACCTCAAGTCGCAGCGTTCCCGTGCCATCGGCCTGGTCGTGCACGAGCCCCACTCCGTGTTTCTGGAAGACCCCAATATCGGCGCGATCCTCTTGGGCACCAACACCGTGCTCTCGGAGGCGGACTACCAGCTCGTGTCGCTGGTGGTCGATTCCGATCGCGATAGTGCGCGCGTCGCTGAGTACCTCAGCGGGGGCTTCGTTGACGGGGTCGTCATCATCTCGGCCCGAGCCGCCGATCCCATCGCGCGAGCGGTAGCGAAGCTCGGCATACCGGCGGCATTCGTCGGTCACCCGCCGGAAATCTCGGGGATCCCCTGGGTCGGAATCGACAACCGTGCCGCCGCCCGAGCGATCACCGCGCGACTCATCGCTACCGGGCGCCGGCGGGTCGGGATGATCGTCAGCGCTCTCGACCGTGACTCCGGACGGGACCGCTTGGCCGGCTTCAGAGACGCCCTGGGAGATGCGTTCGATCCCGGGCTCGTCGTCGATTACCCGTTGTACGCCTATCGGTCGGGGTCAGACGGTATGGCCGAACTGCTTCGCCGCTCACCAGACATCGACGGGGTGTTCGCCGCGTCAGACGCGATCGCCGCAGGCGCTATGGATTGGCTGCGGGGCACGAACAAGGCAGTCCCGCTCGACATCGGAGTGGTCGGCTTCGACGACAGCGCGTGGGCACTGCGCTGCCAGCCTCTGCTGTCGACGGTGCGGCAACCGGCGGATGAACTCGGACGTCGAGCCGCAGAAAGCGTGCTCAGCCAGATCCAGGGTGCAGTTCCCGGCGAGGGCGGCATCATGTTGGACACGGCGATCGTGTGGCGAGATTCGGCGTAGGTCGCCGCACTCCCTGAGGTCTCTGGATCAGTGGGCACTTGGCGCCGGTGGCGGACTCCCTCTGTCGCCCCGCGTTACTGCTTCTCGGTGTCCTCGTCGACCCAGTCGAATGAGCGGGTGACCGCTTTCTTCCAGAGTCGCAGTCTCCGTGCGCGTTCGTCCGCCTCCATCGACGGAACCCAGCGCTTCTTCTCCTGCCATTTGTCGCGAAGTTCGTCGAGGTCGCTCCAGAACTTCACGGCCAGTCCCGCGGCGTAGGCGGCGCCGAGTGCGGTCGTTTCGGCAACTCGCGGGCGAACGACGGGAACCCCGATGAGGTCGGCCTGGAACTGCATGAGCAGCTCGTTCGCGATCATCCCTCCATCGACCTTCAGCTCGACGATATTCTCGCCCATGTCGTGGTTGACCGCCTCCAGCACTTCCTGTGTTTGGAAGGCGGTTGCTTCGATCGCGGCGCGGGCAAGATGAGCCTTGGTCGCAAATCGCGTCATGCCCACGATTGCCCCGCGGGCATCGGGGCGCCAATACGGGGCGAACAGGCCGGAGAACGCGGGGACGAAGTAGATACCCCCGTTGTCGGGCACCGATCGGGCGAGACTTTCCACCTCGTCCGCTGAATGGATGATGCCGAGGTTGTCGCGAAGCCATTGCACCAGCGAGCCGGTGACCGCAATCGAACCCTCGAGCGCATAGCGGGGCTGCGCATCCCCCAGCTTGTACGCCACGGTGGTCAGCAGACCATTTTTTGACGGGATGATCTGCTCGCCGGTGTTCACGATGAGGAAGTTGCCGGTGCCGTAGGTGTTCTTCGACTGCCCCTTGTCGAATGCCGCCTGGCCGAAAGTAGCCGCCTGCTGGTCGCCGAGTATGCCGGCGACCGGGACCTCTCTCAGCAGGCTGTGGGTGGATGCATAGCCGTAGATCTCGGACGAACTGCGGATGTCGGGCAGCATCGACCGCGGGATTGCGAAGTCGGAGAGGATTTCGTCGTCCCAGTCGAGGGTGACCAGGTCCATGAGCAGTGTGCGCGACGCGTTCGTGACGTCGGTGACGTGGACTCCCCCGTCGGGGCCGCCGGTCAGATTCCACAGGACCCAGCTGTCGGTGGTGCCGAACATCAGGTCGCCGGCCTCTGCCGCCTCTCTGGCACCGTCGACGTTCTCGAGGATCCAGACGATTTTGGTGCCGGCGAAGTAGGTTGCGAGGGGAAGCCCGACGCGACTCTTGTATCGATCAACGTCACCAGCAGCGAGCCGATCGACGATGGATTGGGTTCGCGTGTCTTGCCAGACGATCGCGTTGTAGATCGGTGCTCCGGTCGATCGGTTCCACACCACAGCGGTCTCGCGCTGGTTGGTGATCCCGATTGCTTTCACATCGTGTCGGGTGACATTGGCCTTCGACAAGGCCTGGCCGATCACCTCGCGGGTATTGTCCCAAATCTCCATCGGGTCGTGCTCGACCCAGCCGGCTCGCGGAAGGATCTGACGGTGCTCGAGTTGGCCCGTGGCGACGATCGACCCGGAATGGTCGAACAGGATCGCTCTGGTACTGGTCGTGCCCTGATCGATGGAGAGGATGTATTCGGACATGTCTACCTCATTGTGACGTGACTGCATTGTTGCGTGAATGCATTGCGACGTGACTGTCGGAGGGCCCGATTCGGGCCCTCCGACAGGATGTTCGCTACTTGATGTACGTGAGCGTGTTGGTCACAGACACGACCGTTGCCACGGACGCCATGATGAAGCCGGCGATATACGGGTTGTGCGTCGCACGGAAGATCTTGCGACTGATAACCGCCGCGGTGGCGAGGAACACGATGACCGGGAACAGCCAGATCGAGAAGATCCCACCGAAGCCGGGGATGAGCTCACCGGAGACCGCGAACACCGTGTACTGCGCGATGACGAGAACCAGCGGGGCAAGGATGTTGAACACGGCAAGCACTGCCGTGTTGATCCACTCTTTGCCTCGGATGGTGAACCGGTTGAAGCTGTTGATCGCTACGGAGTTCGCAATGTAGTAGACGAGGAACAGCGGGAGGTACATCAGCGCAATGCCGATCTTGTCCGGCCCGAACGTGGGGATCGCAAGAACCCAGAGGCGGAAGTCGGTGTTGAACAGCCACCCGACGACGAACACGATTCCGAACGCTGCGATGACCACAATCAGACCCAGCAGGATTCCGAGCCAGAATTTCTTCCAGCCGGGCAGGATGCCCGACTCGCGAAGGCTCATCCCGTTGCGCTTGCCGAAGAGCTGGTACGACACGATCATCACGATGAGGGCGAAGATGCCGTTGATCGCCGACCAGAGCCCGATGAAGAACACTGCGCCCTGCGGGATCACCGGCGGAGCGCCGATGAAGTACACGAGGGACAGCGGCGTGAAGTTGCTCAGGAAGAGGTAGCTGACGCCGGAGAACACTGCGGATACTGCCAGTGCGCCCCAGAACCAGGCGTGACCCTTTCTGTCGCGGACGGTGAGCACAGCGGGCTCCGTGATGCGAAGCCCCGCGAAGGGACGAACAGTGAGCAACGCACGAGTGAAGGCCAGGAGGAAGATCGCGAAGCCGACGAGGCCAAGCGCGTTGAAGAACTCCTTGAGCTGCCAGATCTGCGAGCCGACCGGGATTGGGTTCGGGGTGCCGAGCGACTTGTTGAAGAAGGTCAGTACGTTGGTGACCTCCTGCTTGGAGAACGGGCCCCAGGGGTGAGTCTGCGGCGGGTTGTCGATGACGCGGATTGCGCTCGCGCCGTCGACATCCTTCGTGTAGAAGTGGTACGACTTGCGCTCAGAGCCCGACGGGTTCGCCCCGAAGTTCAGGAACGACTGCGCGTTCGGCGTGCCGATGTACTCCCCCGGCGTGGTGATGGCTTTTCCGGTCTTGTCGTAGCTGCGGAAGAAGAACTCATCGAACTGGTCCGCCTGCACGCCGACGTCGCGCGAGCCGTAGTAGTTGATGAACTTGCCGGTCTTGAGGTCGGCGTAGATCGGGTCGTTGTCGACCAGGTAGACGGACTTGATCAGCTGCGTGTCGGCAGCGTCATCCAGCGGGATCGACCAGTTGGCGGCACGCGCGCCGTTGGAGTGGCCGCTGATGCCGATCTTCGAGGTGTCGACATACGGCAACGTCGCGATCTCTTTCACCGCGTCGTACATTCCGGTCCCGGCAACCGCCTCGTTGCCCTCCTTCATGTAGGAGGAGCTTCCGTGGCCGTACATGTCGATGGACATGACCACGTACCCGCGACGAGCAAGCTCCACGTAGTTGGAGTCCTGCATTTCCTTTTCGTTCCACCAGCCGTGCGCGAGCACGATCGCCGGACGCTTGTGCGTCGCGTCCGCTCCCGCTGGCTTGAGCAAAAGAGCGCTGATCGTGCCGCCGCTAGCTCCGGGGAACGTGAGCTTCGTGACACTCACCGCGCCGCCCGCGCTCTGCGTGATAGACGCTCCCAACGCCGATACGAGGCAGAGTACGAGAGAGAGGACCAGCCAGAAGGCATTCCTCCTGAAGAATCTTTGTTTCATTGGTGTCCCTACTCCTTTGTTGGGTGGACGATCTTTTGCTGTGTGGACGATGACTCGGGTGGAGCGAACTGATTCAATCTGCGCGGCTGGATGACGCGCAAGGCTGGTGAACATACGTGCAGACCTTTCGACAGAAAGGTGCACAACCGACATTTCTTGGCGCGCAATAGCTAACGCCTGGGAATGTGCCGCACAGATGCGCAGCTCGGTGGCGAAGCTTAGGCGGGGTGCTGCTCCTGCTGTTCGAGCGTCATTCCGTGGGAAAAAGTCAGAGTCTCTACCGTCTGGAGAATCTCGTCGGCCCGGCGGAGTTCGTCCCAGCCCAGAGCATCTCCGACAATCTCGCTCAGTTCGGCGAGCAATTCTACGGTTACGCCGCCGGTGAACGCGTGATTCGTGCGTCGCAGCACAAGGTCTAGCAAGCGCACGACGTGCTCTTCGCGAGCAAGATGAGTGATTTCCGCACGGCTGTAGGATGCATCGTTCACCAACGGCTCATCGCGCACTTCAGCGATCGCATCGATGAGCTCTGCGGCACGGGTGCCATAGCGCGTGAGCAGCTGGTCGGCTCGCGCCCGGGACATGGCGTCCCGATGCGCTTCGACCCAGCGGGTGCGCGCGTCAGGAGTGCGGGGAAAGTCCCGTCCGCCTCCGATTGCGAGGTTGACAGTCGATACCGTGCGCGAGACCCCGAGTTTCGCCAGCACGGCGGCCGAGAGCTGCTCCCCGAGGGCTCGAAATGTCGTCCACTTGCCTCCGACGAGACTCAGCGCGTGCACGTCAGGCAGCGCCGGCATCGCGGTCTCGACGATCCGGTAGTCACGCGAGACGAAGCCCGGTTGAGTGTCCTCGTGCGCAGGCAGCGGCCGAATTCCCGAGAAGCGATAGACGATCTGGGTCCGGTCCAGCGTGATCGTGGGAAAGACGTGCGAAACGAGGTTGAAGAAGTAGTCGACCTCCTCTTCGGTGCACAGGGCTGGCTCTCGCGGATCGGCTTCCAGATCGGTCGTCCCGACCATCACGCGTCCCTTGATGGGCTGGATGAGCACGATGCGGCCGTCGTCGTTCTCGAAGAAGATCTCGCGTCCCCCCGTTGCCGCGAGAAGCTCATCGTTGTCGAGAACGATATGCGAGCCCTTCGTGCCCCCCATCAGGCGACTGCTCTTCTTGCCGAGAGCTTCGTTCGTGAGGTCGGTCCACGGTCCTGACGCGTTTACGAGCACCTTGGCAGTGAACGGAAATTCGATGCCGGTCTCTGCATCGCGCAGCACGATCGCGCCGCCTTCCGCCCGCACCGCTTCCACGTAGTTCGCCGCGCGAACCGGACCGGCCGCCAGACCATCTGCGAGCACGTCGAGGCCGAGTCGTTCGGGCTCGTTGACCGATGCGTCGTAGTAGGTCGCGGTGTATTTCACCCGCGAGTTCAGTCGGGGCAGGTCGCGAAGCGACCGCTTCCGCGCATGGAAGACGTGGCGCGGAACCGCACCGCCGTCGCGCGAGAACGAGTCATAGATCGACAGGCCGACCTTGATCAGGAACGCGCCTCGCTCTTTCGGCGCCCCAGACTTGTGGGTGAGAAAGCGCAACGGCGCGGAAAGGAGACCGCCAAAGGTCGAGTAGATCGGAATCGTGGTCTGCAGCGGACGCACGTAGTGGGGAGCCGTGCGCAACAGGCCGTTGCGCTCGTGTACGGATTCGCTCACCAGGCGGAATTCGCCGTTCTCGAGGTAGCGCACACCGCCGTGGATCATGTGAGACGAAGCGCTGGATGCTCCGGACAGGAAGTCACCGCGTTCGACGAGAGCGACGTCGACACCTTGAAGCGCGAGGTCGCGAAAAGTAGAGAGCCCGTTGATTCCACCGCCGACGATGAGAACGTCTGCTGACGGTCGAAGACGAAGTTCTGCGACCTCGGCTCTCAGCTTTTTCCCGCTCGGGTCGACTGTGCGAGCCATGATCGTTCCTCTTCCGCTTAGAGCGAGCAGGATTTTCTCCTGCCATTGCGATAGCAAGTCTGAGTGGCGCGTTACATTTGGTCAATGCCATTGAACAAACGTGCAACCGCTTCTCTCAGCGGCGCGACGAAATCGCCGGCCGCCTCGACGGCGTCTACCGAGGAACACCCGCCGAAGATGGTCGATGCTCTGCGGGCGGCTCAGCTTTATTACCTCCAAGACCTCACCATGGAGGCGATAGCGCACGAGTTGAGAACGTCGCGGTCATCCGTTTCTCGCTTGCTCAGTCATGCTCGAGCGACCGGCCTGGTGGAGATCCACGTCACCTCCCCGCTCGATCGTTCGGATCAGATCGCACGCCGGCTGCACGACCGATTCGGCATCACCCCGCACGTCGTCCCCGTCGGCAGCAACACCAGCGATGTCGATCGGTTGGAACGGGTGGCGCTCTCTGCCGCGCGTCTACTCACTCGCTTTATCGATTCGAACATGATCATCGGCGTCGCGTGGGGATCCACCGTGAGTGCGATCAGCCGACACCTGAGCATGAAGGAGACGTCGAATACCCAAGTCGTGCAACTGAACGGGGCCGGCAATACCGAGACGACGGGTATCGACTACTCGAGTGAGATTCTCCAGAGATTTGGAAGCGCATTCGGCGCGAAGGTCCAACAGTTTCCCGTCCCCGCCTTCTTCGATAGAGCGTCGACGAAAGAGGCGCTCTGGCACGAGCGCTCGACCATCCGAGTTCTCGAGATGCAACGCCGAATGGATGTCGCGCTCTTCGGCCTTGGCACTCCCTTTGCCGAGGTGCCGAGTCGCGTATACATCGGTGGATACCTCGACGACGCGGATTTCTCCGCTCTGAGCGCGTCGAACGTGGTCGGCGACGTCGCCACCGTGTTCTACCGACAGGACGGAACGACCGACAACATCCCTATGAACGACCGTGCAAGCGGGCCATCGTTCTCGGTGCTGCGAAGGGCGTCACGACGGGTGTGCGTCGTCTCCGGCACGTCGAAGATCCCCGCGCTCACCGGGGCCCTCGCCGCGGGTCTCATCACCGACCTGATCATCGATGAAGATACCGGCCGCGCATTGCTGGGCTACGAGCCGAGCTAGGCCCTCGCGCAGAAGACGCGGAGGCCGGTCAGCTGAAGTCTGAGTCGGGGGCGGTCGAGTAGACCGTTCCCGGTTCGATCAAGACGCGGCGTCGCCCGCTTCCGAGCAGGCCCCCGCTCTCTTCCAGGTAGCACTGACCGCAGAGGGACTCGTAGGTCACGGCTCCCTCGTCGATCGCCACCTGATCGCCGTCGAAGATGAACTGCTCGCCGATGCGCCGGGCGTTGAACACCGCTTTGCGACCGCAGCGGCAGATCGTCTTCAGCTCCTCGAGCGAATGGGCGATCTCCAACAGTCGACGGCTGCCAGGGAAGGCGACGGTCTGGAAATCGGTACGGATGCCATAGGCCATCACCGGCACCGGCTCGATGATCGCAATCCGCAGCAGATCATCCACCTGTTGCTCGGTAAGAAACTGCGCCTCATCGACGAGAAAGCAGCTCACGTCGAGGCCGGTACGTTCCCGCACCAGCGCGCGCTCGAACTCGAACCGTGAGTAGACGTCGTCGCCTGGCGCGATTACGAAATCGACCGGGCGGCTCACGCCGAGTCGGGAGACGATAGCGCTGTCGCCCTTGGTGTCTATCTGTGGCTTCGCGAGAAGCACGATCTGCCCGCGCTCCTCGTAGTTGTAGGCGGCCTGGAGCATCGCCGTACTCTTGCCACTGTTCATCGCGCCGTAGCGGAAGTAGAGCTTCGCCATTACTGCAGGTATCCGTCCTCGGCGGCGCGACGGATGAGATCCGCCTTCTTGCTCGCCGGCCTGTTCGCCTTCGAATATTTTTCTCGCACCCGGCGGAGATAGGTCTTCGCTGTCTCGTATTGCACATTCATCCGGGTTGCGACCTCCACCGTACTCAGCCCTGATACATAGAGGGTGAAAGCCTCCGCTTCACCGGCGCTCAGCTTGGGACGTTGGTGGGTCACCGCTCCGACGGGAAGGGGCCTCCAGTCCCGCTGCAGGTGCTCCCCCGCCGCCACTCCCATGACGGCTCTCGCTGACGCCATCACTTCGCGCATAGGTACCGACTTGGAGAGAAAAGCGGACGCCCCCGCGTCAAGGGCGCGTGCGCGGGCCTCTCGGGTATCCAGGCTGCTTAACACCATTACTTTCGCGCCCGCGGCCCGACAGGTACGAACCCGCGCTTCGATCGAGACCGGCTCCGTGAGCTGGAAATCCAGAAACACCAGGTCGGTCGGGAAGTTGTCGCTGTGCACCAACTGCGACCAGGTGTGCGCGCTCAGCACCAGCTGGAAGTCTGGGGCGTTGGAATTGATCCAGCTGCTCAGGCTGTCGAGCAGCACCTCGTGGTCATCGAGAATCGCGAGCCTCACCGCCTGCGCGGATCGAGCGGCAGCCGCCGAACTAGTGCTGCTCATACGAAAACCTTATCCGTAAGCTTGGGGGGTCGAAGTCCATCTCGACCTCGTCGAAAGCGCTGCGCAAGAGGGCCAGGTAGGGCACGAACGTCGACCTGGGATAGGTATTGGCTTCCACTCGCGCGGCCACGTCCACTCGACACAGATCGCCATCGGCCGAAATGATGATGTCGAGATCGTCGCGGGTGAAACCCTGCTGATCTCGAAGCGCGGAGATCAGCGCTCTCATGGCGGTGCGCTGCTCGACGAACATGTGCGCGGCGAGACGGTCGGGATCACGGATGACCGCGGCAGCGGCACCGGAACGCCCGGGCCCCTCGCCCCCTGCCGTCTCGATCATCACCTCGAGCCAACTGCGATCCACTTCCGCCACCATGATGGAGCGGATGGACTGAGCGATCTCCCGCGCTCGGTCGCGATCGGCGTCCGTCACCGTTCCGGCGGCGAGAATCCGACTGAAGAACGGGATCACCTCCCGGTCGAGCGTGGTGATCCGGTCATTCCGCACCGACGTCGCAATGCCACTGCGCAGTTGATCCACGATTTCCCCGTTCGACTCTGCAACGTCCTGCTGCCAGCGCAGTAGTTGGCGGGTCACCCCGAGCGAATAGGCGGACCCGGCGAAGCATAAGGCGAGCACGGGCGTGACCTGCGCCAGCACGGCGACGATGGCAGGCACATCCCGCGGATAGTCTCCAGCCTCGACGAGCACGAGAAATCCGAGAAACAGCGAAGCCACCGCGCCGGAGCAGATGAGCTCCCGCGCGGGACGGAACGGTCCGAGGACCAGCAACAACCCGCCCACCGCGATCGGTCCCCAGCTCTGCCAGCCGAGTACGGGGACCCCCCAGGTCGACACCTCGGCGAGCACCGCGGCACAGAGCAGCACTCCCAGCGTGACCAGATGCCGCCCCTGCCGCAACGGCGCGCGATACGGACTGACGGACACCGCTGCCAACCCGACGCCCACTGCGAGCGTGACCAGAGCCGCGATCGCAACCAGGGGAAAGCGAATGCGGTCCCCGACCGCCAATGTCGCAATCGCACAGTAGCCAAGGAGACATAACAGCAGGACGACCGAGATGCTCGCGACCCCGGTGGTGCCGATGGGATCGAGCTGCTGGCGCGTTCGCTCTGGTGCACTCACCGCCCCACCGCCGAACCGTTCGACTCACTGGCGACCGGGACGCGGATCATGATCGAGGTGCCACGACCTGGAGTCGACCACACCTGCACGTTCCCGCCGACCGCCTCCATCCGGCTGCGCACCGACTGACGGATGCCCAAGCGGTCCGACCCAGCCTCCGCCTCCACGAAGCCACGACCGGCATCGATGACCATGACCGAGACCTCGTCGTCGAGTGCATAGACCACAACCTCTGCGGATCGAGTGCCGGAATGGCGCAGCACGTTCACAAGGCACTGCTTCACCGCTAACGCGAGCGCCTGCGCTGAGCTCCGCCGCAGTCGCGCGACGGCGTCGAGATCACCGGTGGCGTCCACCTCCAGCCCCTGCTTGCGTGACTCGGCGATGGCGGCGAACAGGGGACTCTGCTGCCAGGCGGCCGTGGCCGGGCCACCGGCATCCGTCGTCACATCATCGAGCCACTCGTCGCCCTGCAGCACTGCCAGATCGGTCGCGATCTGCGTGAGAAGCTGCGGATTGGCGACCGGGTCGGTCGACCCCGCGAGGGCGGCCAAGTGACTGAGCACGGTGTCGTGCATGAGAGCCGCCGCGCGAACCTCCATGCGATAGCGCAGCAGCGCAACCTGTTCCTCGCGAGTGGCGCGATGCAACCGGGGCTGCGCCGTGGTGAACGGGCTGCGCAGCGCCAGGTTGAGCAGTTGGATGAGGAGGATTGCCGCCAACGCGACCACGGTGGCGCTGTCGAAGCGAAGATCACGATCTGTGCCGATGGCCACCGCGGCGACTACCAGCTGCGAGATCGCGTAGCCCAGCAGCTCCCAGAGAACCCGAGCGAGCAGGCCGGCACCGGGGCCGCCGACCACCAGCAGCGCGATCGCCGGGAGCGCGAGGCTGAAGTCATCTCGGCCCAGCACGCCCGCGACCGCGAAGGTCACGATGTAGACGGCGAGTCCGAGTGCACCAACCGCCAACGCCAGGATGCTGGAGCCGACGGTGGCGCGACGAGCGGCGTACAACAGGGTGGCGATCGAGGCTATGGGAGCGACCATCGCCGGCCAGAGCGCGCTGCCGGGTTCGATCGACTGGTAGCCGACCGCCACGAGGACTGCCGAGACCAGACAGGTGATGCCGACCGCGTGTGTAGCGCGCAGCGTGACGGAGTCTTCGGAGCGGGGAATGAGGTGGGCTGGCAGGCCGAGCGACATCGCTTCCCCCTCCCCTGATCGATTTTCAGTATGTCAGCGCACGCCGGTTGCGTGTACCCCACGTTCTGGGCCCAAGGCGCGCGCATTCGGGGCGACCTGACCCGGTTTGTGCCCCAATCGGCGAACTGCTCCCACGCTCAGATCCCGTTCGCGCTCAAAACCTCCCTGCGCTTAGAAAAGCGTCGGGAGATGGCCGTTCGGCAGCGCCGCGGCGAGCAGCGAATCCGGAGCGGTCGACCCCGAACCGGCCAGGGACCTCGACCGCACCGTGCCCGTAGCGGGGTCTTCGCTCCCGCGACTGAGCCCGAACCTGCGCAGCAGCGGCACGATTTTCGCGCCCAGCCAGGCGCGGTACTCCTGGGGTGCGTATGAGTTTCGGGCATACATAGCGCGATAGCGCGGCACGAGTTCGGGATGCTCGCGCTCCAGCCATTCCATGAACCACTCCTTGGCACCCGGCCGCAGGTGAAGCGCGCCGTAGACGACCGAGGTGGCTCCCGCATCCCGAATCAGTCCGAGCGCGTGCTCGAGATGCTCGCGGGTGTCGGTGAGGTACGGCAGGATCGGCATCATGAACACCTCGCAGTCGAGGCCGAGTTCTCGCGCTGCCTTCACCGTGGCCAGCCGCGCCGCCGTGCTCGGCGTGCCCGGCTCGACCGACTGCTGCAGAGCGTCGTCATAGATCGCGACGGACATCGCGAGTCCCACCGGCACTACCGTGTTCGCCTCGGAGAGCAGTGCTAAGTCACGCCGCAGCAGCGTGCCTTTGGTGAGCACGCTCAGCGGTGTGCCCGACTCGGCCAGCGCCGCGATGATGCCGGGCATCAGCGAGTACCGGCCTTCGGCCCGCTGATACGGATCGGTGTTCGTGCCCAGGGCGACCGGATGCCGCCCCCAGGTCGGCTTCGCCAACTCCCTCGATAACACCTCGGCGACGTTCACCTTGACGATGATCTCGCTGTCAAAGTCCTTGCCGGCGTCGAGGTCGAGGTACTCGTGGGTTTTGCGGGCGAAGCAGTTATGGCTGATAACGCCGTTGGCAATGAAGTCGCCCGTACCCGTGGTGATGTCGATCATGTCGATGACCTCGCCCAGATCTTCGATCGAGACGACGTCGAGCCGCGCGTCGGACGTGACGGCCGCGCCCTCGATCGAGAGTTTTCGTTGGGCGATTATCTCCGGGTCACTATTGCTGATTCGCAGCCCGCCCTGCGAACAGCTGCCCTCCGTATCGAAAACTCCGGCTAAGAAGCCCGCGTGCCAGTCGTTCGACGGCACCGACTGCCACTCCACGAGCTCTTCGACCGCACTCACTGCACGGGCGCTTGATGTGCGTATGGCAGTGACTGGTCGACGGGTTTCCGACTCCGGTGAGAAGGCGAACGTGGTTGTGGGAATCCCTTCCCAATCCAGGTAGGTACGAGTGCGGTTCAGCGCCTCGGCATCGGCAAGCGCTAGGCGGAATCGGTGGACCTCACCTCGCCTGCCCGATGACCGCGCGTACTCGTAGTGCCCGAGATGACCATCACCTCTGATCATCCCGGTGAGATAGCCGCGTCGATATTGCTCCGGGAAGAATTGCGGCTGGTCGATGTCCGATAACCCCATCGACCCGAAGCCCATCAACGTGTTGTTGATAGTCAAATGCGGGCGAGTTCCTGGGCCGCTCATCTGGCCTGCGACGTGCTTCCATCCACGGTCCGTGAGAAATCGGTGGTCGCCGCTGGAGACGAGAGTTGTGCCGTCTGCCAACGCGACGCGGTGAGCGGGCTTCCTCGTGTTCCAGATGGCGTGCACAGTCGTGACGACATAACGACGGTAATTGCCTTGCACCTCAGTGCCGTAGATGCGATCGCCAATCTTCACTTGCCACAGCGGGAGTTGCCGGCCATCTGCCATCAGGATCTGTGTCTCCGGATGCAGGCAGTATGAGCACGCATGACTGCAGCCCCGGTACGGGTTGATCGTCCAGCCGAACGGCATGTCGCTGGCGGTCGGCACGCGATTCAGGGCCGACTTCGCCAGCACCTCGTGGAAGCGGATGCCGGCAAACTCCGGTGTCGTCACCGAGCGGACGAGGTTGGACAAGCGCGCTAGCCCCGGCAGCGCCGCATCCGACTCCGCGTCTAATTCCTGCCCACTCCACCGCATGCAGACATTCGAACATGTGTTCGACATCATGTCAACGCGGCAGTCAACAGGATGGCGGGCTCAAAACTCCCGGATTGGTCCTGTTGACCGACGATTCGGCGATCTCATCCTGTTGACGGACGGACGGATGCGGAAACGCCTACTCGACGATCTCCAGCACCTTCGCCGTCGCGGCGAGAGTCTTCGTGGCCAGCGTCGGCTGGTCAGAGAGCTTGGTGCCGTAGCTCGGGACCATGCGCTTGATCTGCGGAAGCCACCCGTCCATGCGGTCGGGGAAGCACCGCTGGAGGATGTCGAGCATGATCGGAACGGCGGTCGACGCCCCCGGCGAGGCGCCGAGCAGGCCCGCGATGCTGCCGTCCGCCGCGGTGACGACCTCGGTACCGAACTGCAGCACGCCACCCTTCTCGGGATCCTTCTTGATGACCTGCACACGCTGACCGGCCGTGATGCGGTACCAATCGGCGGGGTCGGCATTCGGCATGAAATCCTGCAGCGCGGCGAACTTGGTCTTCTTGCTCGCCGCGAGCTGACCCACCAGGTACTTCACCAGATCGAGGTTCGCGAGGCCGGCGCGCACCATCGGGATCAGGTTGTGCGGGCGGATCGTCGAGAACAGGTCGGTCCAGGATCCGTTCTTGAGGAATTTGGTGTTGAAGCCCGCGTACGGACCGAACATGAGGCTGGCGTTGCCGTCGACGATGCGGGTGTCGAGGTGCGGCACCGACATCGGCGGCGAACCGACGGCAGCCTTGCCGTAGACCTTCGCCTGGTGGCGGGCGACGACATCCGGATTATCGGTGCGCAAGAACTCGCCGCTCACCGGGAATCCGCCGAAGCCCTTGGCCTCGGCGATACCCGACTTCTGCAGCAGCTTGAGCGCGCCGCCACCGGCGCCGACGAAGACGAACTTCGCACGCACGTCGAAGGCGGTGCCACCCACGTCATGGGAGACCCGCAGCCGCCAGGTGCCGTCCTTCTGCTTGCTGATGTTCTTGACCACGTGCTCGGTGTAGAGCCGGGCGCCGTGGCGGATGAGGTAGTCGAGGAGCCCGCGCGTGAGCGCGCCGAAGTCGACATCCGTTCCCACATCGATGCGGGTCGCGGCGAACACCTGCGACTTGGCGCGGCCCGGAATCATCGCCGGAGCCCAGGAACGGATGACAGCGGGGTCGTCGCTGAACTCCATTCCGGCGAACAGCGGGTGGTCTTTCAGCGCCTCATGCCGGCGTCGGAGGTAGTCGACGTTCTCCTCGCCCCAAACGAAGCTCATGTGCGGAACCGGGTTGAGGAAGGCCTGCGGATCGGGCAGCAGATCCTTGCCGACCAGGTAGCTCCAGAACTGGCGCGAGACCTGGAACTGCTCGTTGACCTTCACCGCGCTGGTGATGTCGATCGTGCCGTCCGCCTTTTCGGGGGTGTAGTTGAGTTCGCAGAGCGCGGAGTGGCCGGTGCCGGCGTTGTTCCACGGGTTCGAGCTCTCCTGCGCGACATCCGCCAGCCGCTCGAAGATGCGGATCGTCCAGTCCGGCTGCAGTTGCTTGATGAAGGTGCCGAGGGTGGCACTCATGATGCCACCGCCGATGAGGACGACGTCGATGGGTTCCGGGCTGTTGCTCACAATCTCAGCTTACGGGCGCTGTCATAGACCAAGCCTCGACAGCTCCATATCCATGCGCTTGGCCATCTCGGCGTAGCCCGCGTCATTCGGGTGCAGGCCGTCGGAGGCCATCCACTCGGGGTGATGCTCGATCCACCGTGAGGCCCCCGGGATGTAGTCGGCATCGATATCGGATGCCGCCTCCTTCACCCAGCGGATTATCACTCCGAGTGATGTCGGCCGCTGGTCGGTGTACCAGAACGGTTCGACGACGATGAAGCGGGCATCCGGCAGCGCTGTTTTCAACCGTCGGAAGTCGGTGCCGATCTGGGCGTGGATCTGCTTCGCCGAGGTGTCGTACGAGAAATTGTCGTTGAGCCCCATGGTGATGAACACGATGTCGGGCTTGTCGGCGATCACCTGGGCTGGCTCGTCGATGCGCAGCTCGGCGCGGTTGTTGATGAAGCCGAGACCGTTGGTGCTGTGATTGAACTCGGTCCAGCCCCGTTCCCGGCAGATCACCGTCGACCAGCGCTTGGACCGAGCGGATGCCCCGGTGCCGAGCGTGTACGAGTCGCCGTAAAAGGCCACCCTGGTTCCATTCGCCTGCGCCGCCGGCTGCGGCGCGGACCGACTCGTCGTCAGAACGATCGCGCCGACCGTGACCAGCAGCACGACGGCGATCACGGCGACGATGGCGATGGCGGCACGGCTCATGCTGGGGGTTCGGCGCGGCGAGCGCTCCCGACAGGTCTTTACTGGATGGTCACTACTGGCAGGTCGCTACTGGATGGTGCCCTTGAGCGGGTCGCCGATCGGGATAGAGGTCAGCTGGTGCAGTTCGAGGGGCTTGGCCAGGGAATCGCCGATGAGCTCCATCAGGCGAGTGAACACCGGGCCCGTCGCGTGCTTCTGGATGCTCTCCTGACTGGCCCACCGTTCGACGACGACCACGAGTCCGTCTTGGTCGATGCCGACCGAGTAGAGCTCGCAGCCCTCCTCCTGATGCGCGAGCGGCGATTGCTGCTCGAATCCAGCGATGACCTTCTGCGTGGCTCCCGCGACCGGGGTGAGGATGGCGACGATGACGACGGACATGGCTTCTCCTTTGAGGGTGTTTTCGTCACTCTAGACTTCGAGGATGACCACCCGACAGCGCACCGTCGGGCTTGGGACACTTCTCGTCGTCTACCTGATCGCCGCGTTGCTCATCGGATTTTGGTCGACGCCCGTCGACGGTCTCGCGAGGGGCTGGTTGCTCGCACATCTCGACGCGCTCCACCTCGATGGCCTCCCCGACGCGATCACCTATGGCACCGTCGAGTCTGCGGCGAACGTCGTATTCTTCGTGCCCCTCGGCATGCTGCTGACGGTGATCCTGCCGAAACGACTCTGGTTCGTGGCGATCGTCGCCGGCGTCGGGTTCTCCTGCGCCATCGAGCTCGGGCAGTACCTTTTTCTTCCCTCGCGGTTCGCGACCTGGGCGGACGTGGCCGCGAATACGGCCGGCGCCGCGGTCGGCGTTGTGCTGGTGTTGCTTACGCGCGGTGTGCTCGCGCTGGCGCGCAGACGCTCGCGCTAGCTACAGGGTTCGATCCGCGCTCACAGACGTGCGGCGGAGACCTGCGCGGCGACCAGTTCGGCGATCTGCACGGCGTTCAACGCTGCGCCCTTGCGCAGATTGTCGTTGCTGATGAACAGCGCGAGTCCGCGGTTTCCGGGAACGCCCTCGTCCTGTCGGATGCGACCGACATACGACGGGTCGGTGCCGGCGGCCTTCAGCGGCGTCGGGATGTCGGTGAGCTGCACGCCCGGGGCATCCCTTAGCAGCTCGCGCGCCCGCTCCACCGTGAGCTCGGAGGCGAACTCGGCGTTGATCGAGAGCGAGTGGCCAGTAAACACGGGCACCCGCACGCAGGTGCCGCTGACGCGCAGCTCCGGCAGTTCCAGAATCTTGCGGCTCTCGTTGCGGAGCTTCTTTTCCTCGTCGGTCTCGAACAGCCCGTCGTCGACGAGGTTGCCGGCGAAAGGGATCACATCGAAGGCGATGGTTTCCGGAAACGTCTCGTGCGCCGGGAATTCGACGGATGCTCCGTCGTGCACCAACGCGATGGTGTCCTGTTCCAGCGCTGCCCGCACCTGCCCGAGCAATTCCTCGCCGCCGGCGAGACCGGCGCCGGATACCGCCTGATAGGTGGAGACGATGAGGCGTTCCAGACCCGCCTCGACGTCGAGCGCCTTGAGGATCGGCATCGCGGCCATCGTGGTGCAGTTGGGGTTGGCGATGATGCCCTTGCGTGCCTCGGCGATCGCGTGCGGGTTGACCTCGCTCACCACGAGCGGCACGTCGGGGTCCATGCGGAAGCCGGACGAGTTGTCGATCACGGTGACACCGGCGGCGGCGAAGCGGGGCGCCTGTTCCTTCGCCGTGGTTGCTCCGGCCGAGAAGATGGCGATGTCGAGGCCGGTCGGGTCGGCGGTGGCAGCGTCTTCGACTACGACATCCGTTTCGCCCCATGGCAGGGTGGTGCCCGCCGATCGCGCGGAGGCGAAGTATCGGATTTCGGCGACGGGGAAGTCTCGCTCGGCGAGCAGCCGACGCACGACAGCGCCGACCTGACCGGTGGCGCCGACGACGCCGATTCGGACGCCTTCGATGCGACTCGCTGTGGTGGCATTCATCGGCCAGTCCCTCCGTGTACCTGTGCGACCTCGTCGCTGTCGAGCCCGAAGGCCGTGTGCACGACGCGCACGGCGTCGTTGATCGTGTCGGCGCGGGTGACCACGCTGATGCGGATCTCGCTGGTGGAGATCATCTCGATGTTGATCCCGGCCTCGTACAGCGCGGTGAACAGCTTGGCCGAGACGCCCGCGTTGGTGCGCATTCCGGCGCCGACCAGGGCGAGTTTGCCGATCTGGTCGTCGTATTGGAGCGAGTGGAAGCCCGAGTCGCTCTTCGCGTCTTCGAGCGCCTTCAGCACCTTGCCGCCATCCGACTTGGGCAGTGTGAAAGAGATGTCGGTGAGCCCGGTGGCCGCAGTCGACACGTTCTGCACGATCATGTCGATGTTCGCGTCGGTGCTGGCCACGATGGTGAAAATCTGGGCTGCCTTGCCGGGCACGTCTGGCACGCCGACGACGGTGACCTTGGCTTCGCTGAGATCGGAGGCGACCCCCACGATGAGCGGCTCTTCCACGTTCTCTCCCTCTTTCGGGTTGATGACGAGCGTGCCCTCGTTGTTGTTGAACGAGGAGCGGACGTGCAGGGTGACGCCGTGGCGTCGGGCATATTCCACGGCGCGTATATAGAGCACTTTGGCGCCGGCTGCTGCGAGTTCGAGCATCTCTTCGCTCGTGACGGTGTCGATTTTATGGGCCGCCGGGACGACGCGGGGGTCGGCGGTGAAGACGCCATCGACATCGGTGTAGATCTCGCAGACGTCGGCGTTGAGGGCCGCCGCGAGGGCAACAGCGGTGGTGTCGGAACCGCCGCGACCGAGGGTGGTGATATCCCCGGTGATTCGGCTGAATCCCTGGAAGCCGGCGACGATGGCTATCGCCCCGGCGTCGAGAGCTTCGCGCACCCGCTTGGGGGCGACATCCACGATGCGGGCGCTGCCGTGTTTTGCGTCGGTGACCAAGCCGGCTTGGCTCCCCGTGTATGAGCGAGCGTCTTGGCCGAGGCTCTTGATGGCCATGGCGAGCAGAGCCATGGAGATTCGCTCGCCCGCGGTGAGCAGCATGTCGAGTTCTCGTCCGGAGGCGAGCGGTGTGACGGCGCTGGCGAGGTCGAGGAGCTCGTCGGTGGTGTCGCCCATCGCCGAAACGACGACGACGACGTCGTTGCCGCTCTTTCGGGTCTCGACGATGCGCTTGGCCACCCGCTTGATGCTCTCGGCGTCGGCGACGGATGAGCCACCGTACTTCTGCACGATCAAGGCCACGGTGGTTCTCCTGGAAATCACGGGATTCGGCTCTCTGAACGGCCGAACTCCTGATTGTATCGGGCAGCCGAGTGAGGATTTCATATGTGACTCTGGCTGCCGGTGACAGGGCGATCCTGCGCAACGGTGACCGTTACGACAGCCGGTCCTGTGTAACGAACCACCGTCGTGCAGAAAGAACTGAATAACGGAAGTCTGTCGGGCTGGCAGGTTCTCAGGTGGGCAGTCAGGTTCTCAGGTGAGCTGGCAGGTTCTCAGGTGAGCAGTAAGGGGCAGGAGGGCCCGCCCACGAAATTCAGGAGCCTAGTTCTCTACGACGCGACGGCCCTCGAATGCTCGACCGAGGGTGACCTCGTCGGCGTACTCGAGGTCTCCACCGACCGGCAGGCCCGAGGCGAGACGTGTGATGCGGAGTCCGAGGTGCATCATCATGCGCGAAAGGTAGGTGGCGGTCGCCTCGCCCTCGAGGTTCGGGTCGGTGGCGATGATGACTTCGGTGACGGTGCCGTCGGCGAGACGCTGCATCAGCTGACGGATGCGGAGGTCATCCGGTCCGACGCCGTCGATCGGACTGATCGCACCGCCCAGCACGTGGTACAGACCCTTGAACTCACGGGTGCGCTCGATCGCGACGACATCTTTCGCCTCCTCGACCACGCAGATGGTGGTCGGCGAGCGGCGAACATCACGGCAGATGCTGCAGGTGTCTTGCTCGGTGACGTTGCCGCAGATCTCGCAGAAATGCACCTTCTCTTTGACCGTCATCAGCACCTCGGCGAGGTGGGTGACGTCGAAGGTCTCCGTCTGCAAGATGTGGAACGCGATGCGCTGCGCCGACTTGGGGCCGATGCCGGGAAGGCGACCGAGCTCGTCGATCAGCTCCTGAACGATTCCGTCGTACACGCCTACTGCTCTCTCGGGGCGACGCGCGGCGCGATTGCCTGCTCTTCGATGAAGCTTGCGCCGAGGATCTCTCGCACCACGGACTCCCCGTAGCGCTGCTTGCCATCGACCATCGCAACGGGTGTGCGCACCGGACGCGTCGGAGCCGCGGGAGCTTCCGCCACGGAAGCGGCCTTCTCGGGGGCGGGCTTCTCGGCTGTGGGAGCATTGCGCTCCGGCGCCCGCGCGGGCCGGGTCTCCGGCTCCGCGTCGGTGATCGCTGCGGTGGCCCAGCTCATGCCGTCTGGGGGCAGCGGGGGCTCGATGTCGGGCTCACGAGGCTCCGGGGGGACATCATCGTACGGCGGCATATCGTCGACGGGTGCGGATGGAGCCGCCGGCGCGACCGGGGCGGCTGCGGGCACGGCTGAGGCGGGCACGGATGCCGCGACTGGCGCAGGATCAGACACCGGCGGCTGCGCGGTCACCCAGTGCGTCACCGGCATCGTCACGGTCGGGATCGACGTGACGGCTGGTGCTGTAGCGGCAGAAGCGGCAGCAGCAGGAGCGGCGGAAGTGACAGGAGCCGCAGCCTGTGCCGGCGCCACGACCGGAGCTGGCGCCGGAGGCTGCGCAGCTGCCGGAGCACCGGGCCGCGCACTGTCGGCGCGCGCGATCAGCAGCGGCTTGAATCCGAGCACGTCGAGCACCGCCTGCTTGAGGTGGTCGGCAACGCCCTCGCCCGGCGCTGAAACCTGCTTGAGCGCGTCGACATCCGACTGGCTCTGGAAGGTGAGGACAAGGATGTTCCCGTCACGAAGCTCCACCGGCTCGGCGGTGTAGACGACCATCCAGGCCGCGCGCTTGGCCTTGCTGACGGCCTCGAGGATTTCGGGCCAGGCGTCTTTGACGTGCTGAAGGGTGACCGTGCCGGCGGCGGGCGGCGTCTTTACCGCGACCGGCTTCTGCTCCTCGATGGTGCCAGCGGAGATGGTGGGCGACTGCACCTCGGTGACGACCTCGACCGGCGCGGAGGGGGCAGGTGCGGGTGCGGCCGGGCGCCCTTCGCTCCCCACCGGCACGGCCGCCCGATCGCTGGCGCGATCGTTCGGAACCGGCGGCGTGGGCCCAGGCTCAGGGACCGAGACGGGCTCCGGGACCGAGCGGGGCGCGTCGGGCCCGGCGACCCCGATGCGACGCTCGAGCCGTTCGACCCGGGCGAGAGCGCCGCGCTGGCTGTCGTCGCTGGCGGGGACAAGCACGCGGGCGATCATGAGTTCGAGGTGGAGACGCGGGGACGTGGCGCCCGTCATCTCCGTAAGGGCCGCGTTGACGACATCCGCCGCGCGGCTGAGCTCGGCTGTACCGAAATGCGCCGCCTGCGCGGCCATGCGGTCGAGTTCGTCTTGCTGGATGCCGCGGAGAACAGCGGCGGCACCCTCGGCGACGGACCCGACCGAGTATGCGCTGACGACGATGAGGTCGCGGAGGCGCTCGAGCAGGTCTTCGACGAAGCGACGCGGGTCTTGCCCGGTCTGGATGACGCGGTCGACCGCGGTGAAGGCCGCGGCGGCGTCGCGGGCACCGAGCGCGTCGACGACCTCGCCGAGCAGCGCGCCGTGGGTGTAGCCGAGCAAGGCGACCGCACGCTCGTACTGCACCAACGAACCATCGGACCCGGCGATCAGCTGGTCGAGGATCGACAGCGTGTCCCGCACGGACCCGCCGCCTGCACGAACGACGAGTGGCAGCACACCGCCCTCGACCTCGACGCCCTCGGAGACGCAGAGCGACTGCACGTACTCGAGCATCTGGGCCGGCGGCACCAGACGGAAGGGGTAGTGGTGCGTGCGCGACCGGATCGTGCCGATGACCTTCTCGGGCTCGGTGGTCGCGAAGATGAACTTGACGTGCTCCGGCGGCTCTTCGACGATCTTGAGCAGCGCGTTGAAGCCCTGCGGCGTCACCATGTGCGCCTCGTCGAGGATGAATATCTTGAAGCGATCGCGGGCGGGCGCAAAGACGGCACGGTCGCGGATGTCGCGGGCGTCATCCACCCCGTTATGGCTCGCGGCGTCGATCTCGACGACATCCATCGAGCCGCCACCATCGCGGGACAGCTCGACGCACGACGGGCAGACGCCGCACGGGGTGTCGGTCGGACCTTCGACGCAGTTGAGGCAGCGGGCGAGGATGCGAGCCGACGTGGTCTTGCCGCAGCCGCGCGGTCCGCTGAACAGGTAGGCGTGGTTGACCCGGTCGGTGCGCAGTGCGGTGCGCAGCGGATCGGTCACCTGGGACTGGCCGATCAGTTCGGCGAAATTCTCTGGCCGGTAACGGCGATATAGGGCGGTGACCACCGGTAAAGACTACCCGGCGCCACCGACACTCCGGCCGGGAGGGTGCGCGCTGTGAGCGGATGCCCGCACCCGACCGCGGGAATCCTGTCACCGCGGGTTCGCGGTGGCGCAGACATCCGTGAGTTGCATGTTTTGGTCGTTTTGAGCCGCTCATAACGACCAAAACATGCAACTCAGCGCGACCCCAGGGCCCGGGTCTCCAGAGTGGGCCCTAGCGGGATACCTCGAGCACGGCCACGCCGTTCGGGCCGAGCGTAAGCACGCCGTCGGACACGTCGGCGCCGAGCAGGTCGACGCCGTCGACACCCGGCACCTGCACCGTCGCCGCGCTGTGGTTCACCACGAAGCGGTACTCGTGGGTGTCGGTCACCCGGGTGATCAGCTCGACCGTGCCGTGAACGGATGCGTCCAGGCCGGACTCGATTCCGGCACGACGCGCGAACAACGCGAGCAGATCGGTGCGCTCGCGCTCACCCAGCGAGGTCGCGACGTACGAGGCGGCGCCGGCATCCACTGTTCTGCTGGTGATCGCGGGAACGCCGGGGAACGCCCCGTCGACGAAGCGCGCGATGACCTCGACGTCGGGCTCGACCGCCACGTTCTCGCTCCACAGCGTGCCGACGGCACCGTTATCGAGGGTGGTGGTGACGCCGGGCAGCAACGGGCCGAACTCCTCGACGCGCACGCCGAGCAGCTCGCGGAAGGCGCCCGGGTAGCCGCCGGGATACACCCGGTCGTCCTGGTCGACGATGCCGCTGAAGAAGCCGACGATGAGGTTTCCGCCGCCGCGGGCGAAGTCGGCAAGGCGATCCGCGGTGTCGGCCGGCACCAGGTACAGCATCGGCGCGATGACGATGTCGTAACCGTCCAACGCCGAGGACACCGGGATGACGTCGGCACTCAGCCCACCCCGCAGCACCGCCGCGTACCAGGCCATCGCCTCGTGCTTGTAGCGCAGCAGGTCGGAGGGGTGCGAGTCGAGCTCGGACGCCCACCAGCTCTCCCAGTCGAACAGGATGGCGATGCTCGCCTGTTTCGTGCGCGAGCCGACGACGGGGGCGAGGGCCCGTAGATCGGCGCCGAGCGCCACGACGTCGCGGAAGACCTGGCTGTCGGCGCCGGCGTGCGGCACCATGCCCGAGTGGAACTTCTCCGCGCCGCCCAGCGACTGCCGCCACTGGAAGAAGCAGACGGCATCCGCGCCGTGGGCCACGTGGGTGAGGCTGTCGCGACGCAGCTGACCAGGCGTCTTGGCCAGGTTCACCGGCTGCCAGTTGACCGCGCTGGTGGAATGCTCCATCAGGAACCACGGCTCGCCGGCCAGGTGCCCCGTCAGGTTTGCCGAGAACGACAGCTCCTCGAACCCCAGCGGGTCTGCGCCCAGGATGTAGTGGTCGTTCGAGACGATGTCGACCTCGCTCGCCCAGTCGGCGTAGTTCATCGCCTTGGTCTCCCCCATCACCATGAAGTTGGTGGTGATCGGGATGTCCGGCGTGACCCCGCGCAACAGGTCGCGTTCGGCGATCAGGTAGTCCTTCAGCGCGTCGCTCGAGAACCGCGCAAAGTCGAGCTGCTGCGTCGGATTGGGATGCGTCGCCGCGAGCCGCGGCGGCAGCACCTCATCGAAGGTGGAGTAGCTCTGCGACCAGAAGGCCGTCGCCCACGCGCGGTTGAGGTCGGCGACGGACCCGTAGCGCCCCCGCAGCCAGACGCGGAATGCGGCGGCGGCATCATCCGAGAAGTCGTAGACGTTGTGGCAGCCCAGCTCGTTGCTGACGTGCCACATCGCGAGGGCCGGGTGCTGGCCGTAGCGCTCTGCCATCACCCGCACGAGTTCGAGCGCGTAGTCGCGGAACACCGGAGAGGTCGGGCGCCACTGCTGGCGGCCGCCCGGCCAGATCGTCTCGCCGAGGCGGTTCACCGGCAGCACTTTGGGGTGCGCAGCCGTGAGCCACGGCGGCGGGCTGGCGGTGGCGGTGGCGAGGTCGACGGCGATGCCGTTGTCGTGCAGCAGGTCGATCACGCGGTCGAGCCAGCCGAAGTTCCAACTGTCGGCGGTGGGCTGGAGCAGCGCCCAGGAGAAGATGCCGATGCTGACGATGGTGACGCCGGCCTCGCGCATCAGCCGGACGTCGTCGGCCCAGACCTCTTCCGGCCACTGCTCGGGGTTGTAGTCTGCGCCGAAGCCCATGCGCGGTGTGCCCGCCGCGAGGCTTCTCGTTCCGTCCGCGAGATCGTGCTCCTCGGGCCAGCGCACCCAGCGCGCGGTCATGCCTGACCCGCGAGCGAGAGCCGGATGACCGACCAGGAGAGGGCGGGAAGCTCGACGGTGAGGGTCGAACCCTCGAGCGCGACGGTGGTGAGGGGCATTGGTGTTACTGCTTCCGGTCGGTCCGCCGTGTTGGCGGTGAATCGTGTGCCGCCCACTGGCGGCGTGATGGTGCTGGCGCTGCGCACGGCGGTCGTACCGTCGCCCACGTCGATGGTCACGGGTTCCGCCCGCTCGAGCGAGCGGTTCACGAGGAAGAGCACGAGCTCGTCCTCGGTGGCGGTTGCGACGGCGTCGATCTGGTCGACGTCACCTGAGCGGGAGGTGGGCACCTGCTCGCTGTCGATCTTCATCGAGAGCACATCGCCGCGGGCGGCCGCTGCGGTGAGAGAAAAGGGGTAGAAGGTGGTCTGGCGCCAGGCGGGCCCGTTCGGCTCGGAGCGGATCGGCGCGATCACGTTGACCAGCTGGGCGAGGTTCGCCATCGACACGCGGTCGCTGTTGCGCAGCAGGGAGATGAGCAGCGAGCCGACGACGACCGCATCGGTGACGCTGTACTCGTCTTCGATGATGCGCGGATGCTCGGCCCAGACCCCGGTGAGCAGCGGCTCCTTGTCGACGGCATTGAACCGCTCGAGGTACCAGACATTCCACTCGTCGACGCTGATACCGATCGTCTTGTCCAGCCCCTGAGCGGCGAGCGTCTCGTCGATGACGGAGGCCATCGTGGCGATGGCGCGATCGAGTTCGACGGCGGAGGCGAGAAAGCTGGCGGCATCACCGTCACGTTCCTCGAAGTAGGCGTGCAGCGAGATGTGGTCGACGACCTCTGCACTGTGCTCGAGCACCGTTCGCTCCCACGATCCAAAGCTCGGCATCTCCGAGTTCGAGCTTCCGGCAGCGACTAGTTCGATGGAGGGGTCGATCCACTTCATCAGTCGGCCAGATTCGACCGCGATCCGGCCGTATTCTTCCGCGGTCTTGTGGCCGATCTGCCAAGGGCCGTCCATCTCATTACCGAGGCACCAGACGGTTACGCCGAACGGCTCATCCCGGCCGTTGGCGCGACGCTGTTCGGCGAGCGCGGTGCCGCCCCGGTGGTTGGTGTATTCGAGAAGCGCCGCGGCATCCTCGAGCCCCCGGGTGCCGAGGTTGACCGCCTGCATGATCTCGACGCCGGCGAGCTCCGCCCACTCGGCGAACTCGTGAAGACCGACCTCGTTGGTCTCCACGCTGTGCCAGGCCGCGTCGAGACGCACCGGACGCTCGGCGCGCGGGCCGACCGAGTCCTCCCAGCGAAAGCCGGAGACGAAGTTGCCGCCCGGATACCGGATGATACTGGGCCCGAGTTCCTTCACCAGTTCGAGCACGTCGGCCCTGAAGCCGTTCGGCAGCGCGGTCGGGTGGGTCGGTTCGTAGATTCCGGTGTAGACCGAGCGACCCATGTGCTCGACGAATGAGCCGAACAGCCGCGACGCGACGGGCGCGATCGGCGTCGACCGATCGACGCGGATGTGTGCGGACACGATGACTCCTTGGTTTTCCCGACATGGCTGCGGCCCCTCGACTCGCTGTGAGTGAGGGGCCGCGGCCCGTGCGATGGTGCCCTGTGTTAGCGGCGACTTACTTGCTGGTGACGGTGAAGCCCTGCTCGGAGCCGTAGCTCGCGGTGGACTTCTGCCACGCCTTCAGACCGTCGTTCAGGTTGGCCTTGTCGGCGTAGGCCTGGCCGACGGTGTCACCGAAGATGCTGTTCGAGTAGACCTGGAACGGCAGGTAGGACCAGCCCTTCACGACGTCTTTCGATGCCTGGGCGAGCACCTTGTTGATCTGCTGCCCGCCGAAGTAGTCGGGAGCCGCGTCGAGGAACTTGCTCGACGACAGATCGGAGGTGGTCGACGGGAATCCGCCGGCCTCCATCGAGATCTGCGTACCCTCCTGAGCGTTCATGTACTTCACGAAACCGGCCGCGACCAGCTTGTTGTTACTCGCAGCCATGACCGCGTCGCCGCTTCCGCCGTTCTCGGCCGTGGCAGCGGAGCCTGCCGTGTAGGTCGGCAGCGGTGCGACGCGCCAGTTGCCGGATGCCGCCTCGACGCCGGTCTCCAGGTTGCCGGGCATCCACGCGCCGATGGCCAGGGTCGCGATGGAACCGTCAGCGAGGCCCTTGTACCACTCGTCGCTCCAGGAGGAGATCGGCGAGACGAGATCGCCGTCGACCAGCTGGCTCCACATGTTGGCGAACTTCTTGGCGCCGGCATCCTGCAGATTGATCGTGACCTTCTTGCCGTCGGAGCTGGTCTGGTACGGCTGGCCACCGGCCTGCCAGATCATGCTGGTGGCGAAGCCGGCGTCACCGGTGTCGTTGGTGATGTAGGCGTTCGGGTTCGCGGCGTGCAGGGTCTTCGCTGCGGCGATGTACTCGTCCCAGGTGGTCGGCACGGCAATGCCGTACTTGTCGAAGACGGTCTTGTTGTAGAACAGCGCCATGGGGCCGGAGTCCTGCGGAAGGGCGGCGAGCTTGCCGTTCAGGTTGACCGAACCCCAGGTGCCGGTCGTGTACTTGCTCTTCAGGTCGGACATCCCGAACTTGCTGAGGTCGGCGAGGGAGTCGCCAAGAGCGAACTGCGGGAGGGCGTAGTACTCGATCTGCGCAACATCGGGGCCCCCGGAACCGGCCTTGACCGCGTTCTGCAGCTTGATGTACTGGTCGTTGCCGGTACCGGCGTTGACGACCTTGACCGTGACGTTCGGGTACTTCTTCTCGAACGAGACCGCGATGTCCTTGACTGCCGGAGCCCAGGCCCACACGGTGATGCTGGACTTCTTCTGCAGGGCAGCGGTGATGTCGCTCGCGCTGCCGCTGTCGGCGGAGGTGGACCCTCCGGACGAGCAGGCGGCGAGGGCGACGGTGAGTGCCACGCCGCTCGCAACGGCGGTCGCCACTCGGCGGAGCGTGCTGTGCTTCTTATTCATTGGTGCCTTTCACTTCCTTGTAAAGGTGGTGGTGGGGTGAGGAGTTTTTCAGGCCTTGACGCTTCCGGCTGCGAGGCCGGACTGCCAGTAGCGCTGGAGGAAGAGGAACGCGACGACGATCGGCACGATCGTGAGCAGCGAACCGGTGATGACGAGGTTGTAAATCGGCTGGCCACCGACGGTCTGCGCCTGCTGGTTCCACTGGTTAAGGCCGACGGTCAGCGGATACCAGGTCGGCTCGCTCAGCATGATCAGCGGCAGAAAGTAGTTGTTCCAGGTCGCGACCAGGGTGAACAGCAGCACGGTGATCAGGCCCGGCGTGAGCAGCCGCAACGAGATGGTGAAGAAGGTGCGGAACTCGCCAGCGCCGTCCATGCGCGCAGCCTCCAGCAACTCGCTGGGGATGGCATCCTGCGCGTAGGTCCAGATCAGATAGAGGCCGAACGGGCTGATCAGGGAGGGCAGGATGATCGCCCACGGAGTGTTCGTGAGGTGCATCTGGCTGAACATCAGGAACGTCGGCACGGCGAGGGCGGTTCCAGGGATCGCCACCGCTCCGAGCACGACGGCGAAGACGGCCTTCTTGCCCGGAAAGGTGAACTTGGCCAGGCCGTAGCCTCCGAGCAGCGCCAGGAACGTCGCGCCACCCGCACCCACCACCACGTACAGCAGGGTGTTCAACAACCAGCGCACGAAGACGCCGTTGTCGTAGGTGAGGGTCTGTGCGATGTTGTCGAACAGCGAGAACGGTCCGCTGAACCAGAGCCCGAACGAGTTCAGCAGCTCGCTCTGCGTCTTGGTCGATCCGACGAACAGCCAGAACAGCGGCAGCAGGCTGTAGATCACGAGGATCGCCATGATGACGGTCAGCGGGATCGACTTGGGGCGCACCATTCCGGCACCGATCCTGCGACCGGGCGTGCGCTTGCTGGGGGCGAGAGTGCGCTGGGGGGCGGTCATGGTCGCGTTCGCCATCTCACGCCTCCTTTCGAGAGCCGGTGAGTTGCACGATGAAGGCGATCACGGCCGTGAGCACGCCCACGATGATCGCGATGGTCGCCGAGTAGTTGTACTGCTGACCCGAGAACGACAGGTTGTACGCGTACATGTTCGGGGTGAAGAAGGTGCTGATCGCGTTCGGAGCGAGCGACCGCAGGATGTTCGGCTCGTTGAACAACTGGAAGCTGCCGATGATCGAGAAGATCACTCCGATCACGATGGCCGGACGCAGCGCGGGCAGCTTGATGCTGCGGATGACACGGAAGGTTCCTGCACCGTCGAGCTCCGCTGCCTCGTAGAGGTCGACTGGGATGACGCGCAGTGCCGCGTAGAACAGCAGCATGTTGTAGCCGATGAACTCCCAGGTGTTGATGTTGCCGACGGCGACGAGCACCCAGTTGCTGGAGAGCGGCGCGAGATGCGTACCGAGCCAATCGTTGATGTTGCGCACCAGACCGAACTGCGTGCCGTACATGAAGCCCCACATCAGGGTGGCGACGACGGCGGGCACTGCGTACGGCAGGAAGATCGCGATACGGAAGAACGAGGAGAGGTAGAGGCGCGCGCTGTCGAGGGCGAGCGCCGCGGCCAGCGAGATCACCAACATGATCGGCACCTGCACGATGAGGAACAGGACGACTCGGCCGAGAGCGTTCCAGAGCTTCGGGTCGGTGAAGGCCTGCGCGTAGTTGGCGAGCCCGACAAATTGGTTTCCGCCGATCAACTGTTCTTTGAAGAGGCTGAGGTAGATCGAGTAGACCACCGGGGCGATGAGCACGAAGGCGAAGACCACCATGAACGGCCCGACGAACTTCCAGCCCGCCCAATCGAGTTTGGGCTTGTGAGGCTTCTGCGCCGCTTTCGCGACGGGACGGGCCTGCGACATCGTCGTCATCCGCTGATTCTCTTCGTTCTCTCGGCCGGCGTTGGCGGTGCCGGCATTGGCTTCTCGTCTGCACACATCGGCGAAAATGTTTGCGCAAACATCGAACGTGAACACGCTAGCATGTTTACGCAAACATCCCGAATGAGGATCGACGATGACCACTCTGAAGAACGCCGCACCCAAGAATGAACGGCGCGGTCCGTCCATGGCCGACGTAGCGCGCCTGGCCGGAGTGTCGTCGCAGACCGTCTCCCGCGTCTCCAACGGCCTCAGCAATGTGGATGCTGTGACTCGCGACCGCGTTCGCGCGGCCATGAACGAGCTCGGATACCGGCCGAACAGCGCCGCCCGCGCCCTCAAGACCGGGCGTTTTCGATCTATCGGCGTAATCACGTTCACGCTGTCGACCTTCGGCAACATGAGGACGCTGGATGCGATCGCCACTGCCTCCGCCGAGGCCGGCTACACGATCACGCTGCTCCCGATCGAGATGCCGACCCAGGGGCAGGTCTCCGGCGCCTTCGATCGGCTCGCCGAGCAGGCGGTAGATGGAATCGTCATCATCATCGAGGCGCACATCCTCGACCAGGCTCAGGTTTCGCTGCCGAGCGGCATCCCCGTGGTGATCGTCGACTCGGATGCCGGGGATCAGTATTCGGTCGTCGACGCCGATCAGGCCGAGGGCGCTCGTCTTGCCACCGAGCACCTGCTCTCCCTCGGCCACCGCACGGTGCACCACGTGGCGGGACCGAACTCGTCGTACTCCTCCGTGCGTCGCACCACATCGTGGCGAGCGACGCTCGAGCGTGCCGGCGCCGTCGTGCCGGAGCCCATCGTCGGCAACTGGAGCGCGGAGTCGGGATACCGCGCCGGCCTGGAACTCGCCGCCGACCCCGCCGTGACCGCGATCTTCGTGGGCAATGACCAGATGGCCCTCGGCGTGTTGCGCGCGCTGCACGAGAGCGGCCGCGTCGTGCCCGACGACGTCAGCGTGGTCGGGTTCGACGACATGGCGGAGGCATCCGCCTTCTGGCCTCCACTCACGACCATCCACCAGGACTTCTCCGAGGTCGGTCGCCGCTGCATCGAGATGCTGCTGCACGAGATCGACGACCACGAGCGCGGCGTCGGCACCAGCATCGTGCCGACCACGCTGGTGCTGCGCTCGAGCACGGCGCCCCCTCCCGCCTGAGCGCGGCTACTACCCGCTTTCCTGCCCGCTTGCACTGCCCCTCTGTCTGCACTGCACCTCTGTCTGCGCTGCGCCTCTTTCTGCACTCCCCCTCTGCCGGCAACGGGTGGGCGTACCGTCAGCGTCATGCGCATAGTCATCGCCGGTGGTCACGGCACAATCGCCCTGCTTCTCTCCCGTCGGCTCGCGGACGCCGGTCACCAGCCGGTCGGAATCATCCGGAATCCGAACCAGGCGGCGGATCTCGCCCGAGCCGGCTCCGATGTCATCGAGCTCGATCTGGAAAACAGTCCGGTGACGGATGTCGCGGCCGCACTGGTCGGCGCAGATGCGGCCGTCTTCGCTGCCGGCGCTGGCCCCGGCAGCGGGGACGCTCGCAAGCTCTCGCTCGACCGTGACGGAGCGATCCTGTTCGCCAATGCCGCCGTGGCGGCGGGCGTGCGGCGCCTGGTCGTCGTGTCCAGCATCGGGGCGGCGACCGGCACCGATGTGCCCGACGGCGACATGGCCGTCTACCTCCTCGCCAAAGGCGAAGCGGATGCGGCGGTCCAGCAGCTGGACCTGGACTGGACGATCGTGCGCCCGGTCTCGCTCACGAACGATTCCCCGACCGGCCTGGTCACCGTCGGCGCGACCGTCGAGCACGGCAGCATCCCGCGCGCCGACGTCGCCGCTGTTCTCGCCGCAGTGGTCACCGATGGCCTCGCGCCTCGTACGGTGTTCGAGGTCACCGGTGGCGGAGTGCCCGTCGACGAGGCGCTCAGCGCCCTTTAACGAGCTACGCGGATGCAGCGGGTGATTACACCGCTGCATCCGCGTGCCCTGACGACCTATCTGGCGCGCATCCGACCCGAACGAATGCGAGGCCGGCCGTCAGTCTGTGGCGATCTGTCTACCTCTCCGCGCGGCGACGGCGCCCGATGAACACCAGCGGGATTCCGAGCATCAGTACCAGCGCTCCAGCGATCAGCCAGGGCAGGACATTCGCTCCAGTGAAGGAGAGAAGCCCGGTGCCGTTGCCCGCGGCGGCCGGGGTCACCGGGTCACCGTAGGTGAATGCATCTGCCAGCGTCTGGGTGCCGCAGACCGGGCTACCGACGACGGTGACGTCCTTCACACCGGTACCAGCGGGGCTGATCGCGGTGATTTGGGTGTCGCTGTTCACGGTGAAACTGGTCGCCGCTGTCGTTCCGAAGGCTGGTGTCACTGCTGACGACCAGGTCGGTGCCAGCGATTCCATCGAACGTGACTCCCGTCGCGCCACCCAGGTTCGTGCCCGTGATGGTCACGACCGTGCCACCGCCGATGCCCCCATTGTCGGGCGTCAGAGCGTTAATCGCGACCGACCGTCAGGTTGGTACCGGCAATGCCGTCGAAGGTGACCGGGCCTGTGATGTTCGTCGGGCTGGTGGCGGCGAACGGAACCGAGACTCCGTCGATGGTCACTGCCGAGCGCGCGTGTCGCGTGTTAGAGCTCGCTCAGCAGCGCTGCTACCTGGCGGGCGATCTCCAGCTCTTCGTTGGTGGGGACGACGAGCACCGCGACCGGCGATCCGTTCGGCGAGATGTACCGCGGGGCCGACGACTGCAATTCGTTGCGGTCGTCATCGACCTGGATTCCCAGGAACTCCAGCCCGGCGAGTGATCGACGGCGCAACAGGGCGTTGTTCTCTCCCACTCCGGCGGTGAACACGAGCGCGTCGAGCCCGCCGAGGTGCGCGATGTATGCCCCGATGTAGCGACGAAGGCGATGCCGGTACACGGCGAGCGCGGCCTCGGCGGTGGGATCACCCGCGGATGCCGCCTCCTGCACGTTGCGCATGTCCCCGTTGCCGGTGAGACCCAGCAGTCCGCTGCGCTTGTTGAGGAGGACATCCAGGTCATCGAATCCGAGCCCGGCCTGCCGGTGGAGATGGATGAGCACCGCGGCGTCGATGTCACCGGAGCGGGTGCCCATGACCAGGCCTTCCAGCGGCGTCATCCCCATGCTGGTCTCGACCGAGACTCCCCCGTCGACATCCCCATGCTGGTCTCGACCGAGACTCCCCCGTCGATGGCCGCGACGGATGCCCCGTTGCCGAGGTGGAGCACGATCGTCTTGAGCTCCGACAGCGGGCGGCCGAGAAACTCGGCCGCCTTCTCTGACACGTATTTGTGGGAAGTGCCGTGGAAGCCGTAGCGACGCACCCGGTGCTCCTCGGCGAGTTCGGCGTCGATCGCATAGGTATACGCGGCGGGCGGCAGCGTCTGGTGGAACGCGGTGTCGAACACCGCCACCTGCGGCACGCCCGGCAGTGCCGCACGGGCGGCGCGGATGCCCTGCAGATTCGCCGGATTGTGCAGCGGCGCGAGGGCGGACAGCTCCTCGATCTGCACCTCGACCTCGGGGGTGACGAGGGTCGCAGCGTCGAACAGCGACCCCCCGTGCACCACGCGGTGTCCGACGGCGGCGATCGTGTGGGAGTCGCCCAGACGCGCGATGACCTGCTTCATGCCGGTCTCGTGGTCGGGGACATCCGATCCGGCCTCGCCGATGCGCTCGACCAGACCGGAGAGCACCGGCTGCTGGGTGTCCATATCGATCAGCTGGTACTTGATCGAGGACGAACCGGAGTTGACGACGAAGATCTGGGTCATGATGCAACCTTCTGCGAACGAGATTGGGCCTGGATGGCGGTGATGGCGACGGTGTTGACGATGTCCTGCACCAGCGCGCCGCGCGAGAGGTCGTTGATCGGCTTGCGCAGCCCCTGCAGCACCGGGCCGATCGCCACGGCACCCGCACTGCGCTGCACCGCCTTATAGGTGTTGTTGCCGGTGTTGAGGTCGGGGAAGATGAACACGGTCGCCCGCCCGGCCACCTCCGATCCCGGCATCTTCGATTGACCGACGGATGCGTCGACCGCGGCGTCGTACTGGATCGGGCCGTCCACCTTGAGGTCGGCACGCCTTTCGCGCACAAAAGCCGTCGCCTCGCGCACCTTCTCCACATCGGCGCCGGCCCCGGACATCCCGGTGGAGTAGGAGAGCATGGCGATCCGCTGCTCGATCTGGAACTGCGCCGCGGTGGTGGCAGAGGAGATGGCGATATCGGCGAGCTGCGTCGCGTTCGGGTCGGGGTTGACCGCGCAGTCGCCGTAGACCAGCACGCGGTCTTCGAGGCACATGAGGAACACGCTGGAGACCACCGAGACTCCCGGATCGGTCTTGATGATCTCGAAGCCGGGTCGGATGGTGTGCGCGGTCGTGTGCGCCGCCCCGGAGACCATGCCGTCGGCGAGACCGAGGTGCACCATCATCGTGCCGAAGTAGGAGACATCCGTCACCGTCTCACGCGCCGCCTCCAGCGTGACGCCCTTGTGCTCGCGCAGCTTCGCGTACTCGATCGCGAAACGCTCGCGCAGCTCGGGATCGAAGGGGCTCAGGATGCCGGCGTCGCTCAGGTCGAGACCGAGCTCGGCCGACCGCGCGCGGATCTCGCTCTCGTCGCCGAGGATCGTGAGCTTCGCCACGGCCCTCCGAAGCAGAGTGCTCGCCGCGCGCAGGATGCGATCGTCGCCGCCCTCCGGCAACACGATGTGCTGGGGGTTGCTGCGGGCGCGGTCGAGCAGGTCGTACTCGAACATCAACGGCGTCACCACGTCGGTGCGGCTCACGTCGAGCCGTTCCAGCAGCAGGCCGGAATCGACGTATTGCTCGAACAGGGCGAGCGCGGTGTCGTATTTGCGCTGCGAGTCGGCGGCGAGGCGGCCGCGGGTCTGTGTGATGCGCAGGGCCGTGTCGTACGTGCCGAAGTTCGTGCTGATGATCGGCAACGCGTTGTCGAGGCCGTCGATCAGCTGGGCGATCTGCGGCAGCAGCTCGAAGCCGCCGTTGAGGATGACGCCGGCCACCGACGGGAACGTCTCGGCCGCGTTGGCCATCAGTACGGCCAGCAGCACGTCGGAGCGATCGCCTGGGATCACCACGACTCCGCCCTCGATGAGGCGGGTGAGCACGTTCTCCATCGACATCGCGGCCACCACGGTGCCGAGGGATTCGCGGGAGAGCAGCGCGGTGTCGCCGGAAAGCAGGGTGCCGTGTACCGCCTCCATGATCGAGCCGACGCTCGGGGCGATGAGGAAGGGGTCTTCGGGGATCGCCCAGACCGGCACGCCGTTGCTATCGCCAGCGAGCGCGGCAACCACCTCGTCGAGCATTCCGGGGTCGACGCGGTTGGCCACGATGCCGATCACGCTGGCGTGCGCCGCAGACAGCTCGGTGCTCGCCAAGCCGAGGATCTGGCGCAGGTCTCCGGCGCTGCGCGCCCCCTGCTCGTCGTGCTGTTGCCCACCCAGAACGAGCAGCACCGGAGCGGCGAGGTTGGCGGCGACGCGCGCGTTGAATCCGAGTTCGGTCGGCGAGCCGACATCCGTGTAATCAGAACCCAGGATGACCACCGCGTCGCACTGCCGCTCGACCGCCTTGAACCGGGAGACGATCTCGCTGAGGGCTGCGTCGGCGTCGGCGTGCACCGCGTCGTAGCCGACCCCGATGCACTCGTCATACGAAAGCTCGACGCCGTCGTGGGCGAGCAGCATCTCGAGCACGTAGTCACGGGATTCGCTGGAGCGCGCGACCGGCCGGAACACCCCCACGCGGCGGGCTTGATGGCTCAGGGTGTCGAGCATCCCGAGCGCGACGGTTGACTTGCCGGTGTGTCCCTCGACGGAGGTGATGTAAATGCTTCGCGCCACTGCTTAACCCTAGGCCGCGGACCTGTGTGCGAGGGGAGCCGGGTTAGGGCTAAACTCGTCGTGGCTCCTCGCGTGGCGCCATCCAGGCCAACTCCCCCAGGACGGAAACGTAGCAAGGGTAACCGGGCTCTGGCGGGTGCGCGAGGGGTCCTTTTCGTTGTACTCAGTGTGTTGTTCTGGTCGGTGCGAATTCGGCGGCCGCGATCATCCCGTAAGATTCTTGATGGTCGTTCGCTCGAACCGCTCGGCCGCGTCAAGGAGAATTCGCCTAGTGGCCTATGGCGCACGCTTGGAAAGCGTGTTGGGTTAACGCCCTCGGGGGTTCGAATCCCCCATTCTCCGCCGATTTAAAACTGCCTCTGATCAGGTTTTTTATACTCGCAAGCGAGGGCATATTCCGCTCCATGTGCTGAGATATGTGCTAAGCCTGATCGAGATGCTCCGCGAAGCGGCTTACTGCGGCCTTCTGCATCGTCGGGGTGACGTGGCTGTAGATGTTCATCGTCGTGGTGATCGTGGAATGCCCGAGGCGTTCCTGCACCACTTTGGGGTGTTCGCCCAGTTCGAGCAGCAGGGTCGCGTGCGTGTGCCGCAGGCCCTTGAGGGTGACCCAGGGTAGTCCGTTCATTGCCGCCTGTGCGCGTTCTACGCGGAACGTCCAGCGCCGGCCGACCTCGTTTGGTGATCGGATCGCGCCTGCGTCGTTGCCGAAAATGTAGGAGTCCGCGCGGGCAAGATCTAGTGAGATTGCGCCGCGTTTCGCCTTGTAGGCCTTGAGGATTCCCATGGTCTCCGGATCCAGGTCCAGCACGCGTGATGACCCCGTCTTTGTGGACTTCGCCACGTTGCGGATGGTCACGTCAGCGGCCCGTCTGACACTCAGCCTGCCGCTCGCGACATTCAGGTCGCCCCAGCGAAGCGCGAGAGCTTCGCTGCGCCTCATCCCCGTGTAGGCGATAGTGCGCCACAGCGGGAAGAGCTCGTCCTTGAGCACGTCCCGGTTCCAGGTGAGGAAGGCGTGGAGTTCGCCGCCCGTCCATGTCGTAATCTCAGGACGATGCGCACGGATCTGAGAACCCGTTGGAGCATTGACCGTGCGCTTCTTCCTGGCCGGGTTCGCGCCGATCAAGCCATCATCGAGCGCGGCGTCGAGTATGGCACCCAGCACGACGTGCACCTTGTTCACGCTATTCGCTGAGAGCGGCTTTCCACGACCAGTCGTGTCCCGCCGACCTGATTTCTCCAGTGCCCGGTAGTGGGCGGCGATCCTGGTCGCGGTGAGCTTGTCCAGACTGAGCTCGCCGAGCGAAGGGCTGATGTGATTGCGGATGATCTTGCGGTAGCCCTGGATCGTCGAGTTCTGCAGTCGGAGCCCGCCGACCCACTGGTCGGCGTAGTCCGCGATAGTGGGTACCTTGCCCTGGAACCTCTCGTTCTGTGCCTTCTTCTTTAGCGCGCTCGCAAGGGCATTCTGGGCTTCTTCTAGGTTCTTGAATCCGCCACGGGTGATGCGGGTCTCACCAAGCTCCGGTTTCTCGGGGTCTTTGAGCGCGTAGATCTGGAATTTCCACCGCAGTCCCGTCTTCGTCGGGTAGTCGGCCAGCGACCCCGCATGTCGTGATCGAGACCGTCGGACCTTGTTCTCGTTTAGCTCTTCAGGGTCTTTCCCGACGGCGCGGCCTTTGGGGATGTTCGTCGCTTTTCGCACCTTTCGCATCTCTTTCTTGTTATTGACTGGCGTCGGGTCAAATGTCGATGGGGATGGACATCGGGTCGAGTTCGAGCTGACGTCCAGTGATTGTGGCGAGACGTCCTCGATGGGTGGCAATCCGTTTCTCGTAGACCTCGCGCGGGGTAACGCCGACCTGTCCCTGGTCGTACTGCGCGAGGATGTCCTCGGAGCGGCGTATGTAGCTGGCCGAGTCGAATGCCTGCTCCTTCCAGTACCGCAAAAGGTCCTCGGTGGTGAGTTTGACAGTGCCCTGTATCCAAGCCCGAATCTCCTCAGGCGTGAATTGACCCTCCGGTACTCCAGCCGGAGCCTGGGCTTCCTCGGAGGCTGGTGTGAGTAAAGCGGCCGGGGTGGTCTCCAAGGCGTAGGCGAAGACAGTGAGGTCGTCGACGTCCACACGCCGGTCGCCATTCTCGATCTTGCTCAGTGCCGATGGCGAGATGACCCGGCCCGTCGTCTTGATCCGTGCGGATAGCTCCCGCAGGTCAACGCCGGTGCTTTGACGCACTTTGCGAAGGTTCGCTGCGACAGCTTCGTTTGTCTGTCCCGCGGGGTTCCCGCGCTTCCTGTCATCCATATAAGAAACGTACACCGTCACTGTTGACACAACAAGCGCGAACATGTAGATTCATATCTCGTCATTTCTCGCTATCCAAGGAACGAGGTACGCGATATGAGAATCGTAACGGTGACGATCGAGACGCTTCGCGAGTCACGAAGCCTGGTAATTACGCGCACTGAGGCGGCACAAGCGCTCGGCGTCGATCCCCGCACAGTGACTGCCGGAGTCGAGAACCGTACGATCCCCTCCGTGAAGCTCGGCCGCCGCGTGGTGATCCCCCGCGAGAAATTTCTGCGTCTGTTCGATCCCGACAGCGAGTGAGCCATCGTCCCCCGCCTACACGCAGCGGGCGTCTTAGGGTCCGAAGCTAGCCGGGAGCGCCATCCCGCTATTCCTCGGTTAGTGCATCTAAAGTAGAAGTTTGAGGCGTGGGTTGGAGGTTCCGATGGCTGAGTATGTGGAGCGATTATGGCATCCGGAGGACGCAGGCGGTCTGAGCCGGAAGGACCGGGAACCGGGCCGCTACCTGGCCTATGTGCCGGACGAACTGGGCGACCGGCTCCCGACCCTCGGCGTTGAGGCGCAGGGGGCGGTGGAGGATGCGTTGGCGGTGTTGGCGCGGGCGGATGAGCGGATCGGGTCGCGCGGGCGGTATTTGAATCACCTGTTGATCCGGTCGGAGTCGATTTCGTCGTCGTGGATCGAAGGCAACCGGGTGAGCCCGAAGCGGTTGGCGATCGCAGAATTGTTGCATGAGGGGCCGAGGGAGGCTCTGGATGTGGTGGCGAACGTGCGGGCGACGGAGGCGGCAATCGCAGAGCTGGCGGATCGGGGTCGGGCGATCACGGTTGAGGACATCGTGGATCTCCAGCACGTGATCGAGCCCCGCCTGACGCGCGGGCTGCGGGAAGAGCAGAACTGGGTGGGAGGCCCAGGCTGGTCCCCGTTACGGGCAGCGTTCGTGCCACCCCCAGAGAGCGAGGTGGTACGGCTGGTGGCTGATCTTGCCCGGTTCACGACCGAGACATCGGGGAATCCGGTGTTGCGGGCGGCGATCGTCCACGCCCAGTTCGAGACGATCCACCCGTTCATAGACGGCAACGGCCGTACCGGGCGTGCCCTCATCCACACCGTCTTGCGCCGCGCGGACGCGCTGCGGAACACTCTGATCCCGATCAGCACCGTGTTCGCGGGCGATACCGATTCCTACATCGCGGGCTTGAACGGTTACCGGGCCGACCCACCACGGTTGGACGAGTGGGTGATCGGGTTCGCCCAGGCTGCCGAACGCTCCGCCGGCAACGCCGTCCAACTCTCCGAGGACATCGCCGCACTGGATGCGCAGGTGGGTGAGGAGTTTGTGCGGTTCCGCCGTGCGCGCGGCCTGAGCCCGGCGATTCCGCGGCGGGACGCGGTGGTGCTGCGCATCCTCGACACCCTCGCCTCCGACCCTGTGCTCACCGCCGAATCTGTCAGCGCCCGCCTACAGGTCTCGCCCGCGGCGGCGCACCGCGCGTTGACCGAACTGGCAGAGGCAGGCATCCTCGGCCGGGCGAAAGAGAAGGGCCGACTGATCTGCTGGACGGCCGACCGCCACCTCGCCCTGGTCGCACTAACCGAGCGCAGCAACCGCGTCGGTGGCGGCGACACACGAGACCGGAAGCCACGGCTCGGTCCCGCCGCACCACACCGGAGCGCGTTCAGCAGCACGCTGCGACCTGACCACCCCATCCGACGGGACGCTATGGGGCTGTAACGCCAACGGTCCACGTCCGCGGCTGAGCGGTGCGGGAGGCGTCCCTTGGGGTGGTCGGAAAAGATTTACCGAGGCCGGCGCGACGACCAGTGAGGATGCACTCCGGTGCGAGCTGCACCGACTGGCGAGCGAACCCAATATGAGTTGTCCGGCTAAGTCATACAGCCGCCCGTGCTCGGTATGACTTCGCCTCGGCGTTGTGCGGCAGAGATCACGGCAAGTAGGTTCACAACCTGCGTCGTCTGCTCTGTGGGTTTAGCCCGGCGCATCCGAGTAGCCTCGTTCGATGGTAGGCGGGCTATCGCCCAAGCCCGCGGTCGGGCGGTATCGGGCCACGGTCGGGCGGTCGCCGGGTGAAGACATGGAGCCGTCCGGCGCGCGCCCGGCGTTCGGCCAGAGTGCGGTCGGCGGCCGTACGTTGGGCCTGTTCCTGCTCGGTGCGGTTGCGGATGAGTTGCGCCGCTTCGACGGGCGGTAGGGCCTCTATCGCCGCGAGGTCGCGCCGAGCAGTCTCGGCATGTTCCCGCCACCGGGCGGCTTGTGCCTGCGCGGAGCCGGACGTGTGGTTGCCGAACATCTGGCGGTGGAGGTCGGCGCGCTCCCGCGACTGCCGGGCAATAAGGCGTTGCTGCTCTTGCTGGGCGTCGGTGGTGTGCTGGCGGGCCTGGCTCACGCGCGGGTTGGCGTCGGCTTCCTGTTCCACGACCGATGCGGCCCACGGTAGGAGTCCGGCGAGGGTCTCCGGGAGTCCGCCCCAGCGCTGCCGTGCGGCCGTCTCGATTGCGCGATGCTCACTGGTCGCCTGTGTCGCCACACGGTTAGTGGCACGTTTACTTAGCCGTCCGGCGCGCGCGGTGTTCGCTTCCCACATCCGCTCTCGGCTGGTGATGTACGCGATCCCGTCGGTGGTGGCCCGCTCGATGAGCGGAGCGACGACCTCGGCGCGGACCTCGGCGGCGCGGATGTCCGCGGGGGCGACGGTCTCCTGCTGCTCGTCGGATTCGGCTTGGTGCGCATCGGCCTGCCGGACGAGCGCGGCGACTGCGTGTGCCCACTTGTCGGCCTGCTGGCTGGCGTGCTTGATCTGTTGGGTCAGGCGGGCGCGCTCGGCGTTCACCACGCGTACCGGCCCGTTGGCGGTGAGACCGGCGACGGCATCGTGTGCGGCCTGGGTTGCGATCTCAAGGCCGCGGTCGGCGTGATCACGCTCGAGCGCGGCGGTGAACTGTTCCCGTGCGTCGTCCAGATCGGCGGCGACGATGTGGAGCCGGTTTGTCGTGCGGCCGCGGGTCATGCCTACATACAAGCCCGCCGCGTCGAGCGCGTCGGTCAGGATCGTGTGCGACTTGGGCACCGTTGCGCCTTGCACCCCGTAGGCGGTGGTGGCGTAGGCGAGGTGCATGTATTGGGACGCGTACTCGGCTGGGAGTCGGACTGTGTGCTGCTGCTTCCGGCCGGTTGCGTTCTCCTTCGCCCACACGGTTCCGTCTTGTCCGACGGCCTGCACGGTCCACGTTTGCCGGTTCGCTACCTGTAGGTCTGCATTGTTCTGCCGGGTCTGGATCACGTCGCCTCGTCCGATCGAGAGGCCATCGCTGCCGGTAGTGGTGCGTGTATCGTCCACCGCTCCCCTCTGTACCCGCTGGTCGCGGATGCGCGCGTTCAGCTCCCGCGCTTCGTCGTTGGTTGCGGTCGTGATCGCCTCCCCGTCGCGCGCATCGCCCGCGATCGACTCCTGCACGGCCTCATCGCTGTCGTGCAGAACCACCAGCCCCAGGTCGTGTAGCCGGTCGAACAGCAGCGCGGGACGCTCTCCGCCACGCATCTGCACCGTCAACTTCGCGTACTCCGGGTCGGTGAAGCGGTGCACGGTCGTCATGTCGTACGTGCGTCCGGCGAGTTGCGCGGCTATATCGAGCACACCGCCACGCCCGACCGCGGACAGCTGCGCCCGGTCCCCAACCAAGGCGAGGGTTGCGTCGTGCTCGTCCGCGACGGTCAGCAGGGCGAGGGCGGTGTCTTGGTCGAGTATCCCGGCCTCGTCCACCACGATCCGCTCCCCTCGGGTCAGCCGCGCAGTCACGGATGGCCCGCTGTAAGTGCTGCCGTTCTCCGGGTCGGTGTCGCCGATGGCCAGGCGGGTCCAAACCCCATCGGCGTTCCACCGCCAGCCGTGTTCGTGAACCAGCTTCGCCACACTGTCGGTCGATACACCAAGTTCCTGCGCGGCCACATCCGCAGCCTTCTTCGTCGGCGTCACCACCCGCGTTGCGCGCCCCTGGCCGGCGGCGGTTTCGATCGCCGCGCCAAGCATGGTGGTCTTCCCCGCACCGGCCGCACCCTCCACCACCACGAGACTCTCGGTGCCCGCGATTGCGGCGGCAGCGTGCGCCTGATCCGGGTCAAGGTTCCCCTTGCCCGCCAGGCCTGTCACCTCCGATACACGGTGCACGCCCTTCGTTGCGCGGGCTGCGAGCATGTCGCGCAAGCGCGTCTCGACCGCAACAACATGCACTGTGGTGAGGTGTGCAACATGGTCGGGTTGCACACTCTCCGGTGGCAACACCGACAGGCAATCCTCCACCGCAAGCCGGGTACTCATCGCAACCATGTCGCGCAACGCCTCCGGGGTGGCGCGCACCCCCGCCTCGGTGATGATGCCGGTGACCCGCTCCTGGACAGTGTGCACAGTCCAGGTCGACGCGGCAGCCGCACAACGGTCCAGAGCCCGCGACGCGACCCGTTGAACGCTCAGATCATCAAGCGACACCGGCACACGCGCCAGTACACGCGTCGGACTCGGGGCGTAGCCGAGTTTCGCCAACTCGGCGCGCCACGCCGCTTCGCCTCCGAGCGCGGCGGGCTTCTTGTGGGGTCGTTCGTGATCCCACGCCATCGCCTCCAACCGCGAACGGTCCACCGGGCCGGGCTCCTGACCTGGATGCTTGGCGCGCCAGTCGGCCTCGAACATGGTCAGGTTGCGGGTGACCTGCTCCGCCCGCTTGGACATGACACGGTTGTAGCGCTCCAGCTCGGCCACCTCGCCGGTGACCGGATCCAAAGTCAGGCCGTGCGCCTCGAGTGTGGCGGCGAGCTGCGGATGCGCGGCGATCACCGCGGTACCCAGCGCCCGTATTGCGCCCTGCTGCTTGAACAGCGCCCCCGTGTCCAGTCCCCACCAAGCTCCGGCCGCCCACACCCGCGTGCCGATCTGAAAATGGATATGCCAGTGCGGATCACCCGCCCGCGACGTCCGATGCACAACCGAAACAGTTTCCAGCTGCTCGACCGGCACAACCTCCTGCCTCCCCCGCGGGCCTACACGAGTAACCGAGTGCTGTCCAAGCCAACGGCGGATCTCCCCCACGGCATCGGCCTGCGCCGCGTCCAGCGCCTCCGACACCTCGGGGTGCAAGGCCGCCGCAATCGACAGCGACTTCGGCGCGTTCACCACCATCTCCGCGAAACGCGGCGAGCCCCGCCGTCCACTCCCGGCTTGGCGAGGGGCGCCCATCGACTCCCCGGTCAGCGGGTTCGCCCAATCCACCCAGGAGGCGTACTCGTCCGGCGTCAGCCCAACCTCGCCAATCACCTCGCCGGCACCGTTCACGGCCGAGAACTCGGCCAGGGCAACGCCGCCTTCCAGGTAGTAGTCGTCCGCCCGCGAACGGTCGGACTCCAGGTAGCGGCGGGCATCCGCTCCCGCGCCCCGAAACAGGATCACCCCGCCCTTCATCCCGCATCTCTCGTTTCTAATAGCGCGTGCTGTGTATCTACTACGGTAGCATACGTGCATTCAGAAGAGAACTAGTCGTGTGGGAGTTTCGTGCGCGCCGGAAGAGATTTGGCGGGCTTTGGGGCGCCACATCCCGCGAAGCACTAATGCTGCACGGCTAAGCGATTCCGGTCGGCCGGATTCCTCTGACGCTCACCCCTGTGGCGAGTTGCCTGAGCGTTACCGGAACGGTCAGCAGACTTTCTCGACTCGCGAAGGCTTCGGTAGATAGTTTCGGTGCACGATCGTGCTTCGTGTCGTGACCCGGTGACGGGGATCTCCGGGCGCCCCGAAATCGGTCGTTTTCGGACAGTTGCCGCGGCCGCGCAGAGAGCAAGACGGGCGGTCGCTCACTGGCAGCGAGGCAACACAAAAGCATGTGATATTTAGGTCTGGGGTGGGGGCGCTGCAAGATGTCGACGACGTCCTGGTCATCACGCGCACGCGGCAGATGAGGCTCGGAGGTCAGTCCGCCATGCCCGTGTCTGGCCCCTTCCGCCTGAGCTGCGTGCGTAAGAGCATCGATGTTGTCCCTACGAGCGCGGTGGCGGCGAGGGCAATCATCGTGAGGTGCGTGCTGAGTGGGCCGCTGTTGTACATTGTGACTCCCACGGCGATGAATGTGAGCGCGACAATCGCGACGGCCAGGGGGTGCTGGCGTCGCAGCGCGACCACAACGACCGACGCCGGAAGTACGTAGAGGACGATGCTAACCCAGCCCATCTCGTTGACCCACTTGACGTACCCATCGGTACCAGGGATTGTCTGGACGAGATCTCGGTAGAACATTGCGGCGCAGTGCAATATCAGCCCTATGGAGCCGAAGCTCAGGAGGCCGATGTCCGGCCACGACGATGTGCGGGCGTAGCGCTTCCACGGGAGTTGGGGGAAGATCGCGCGGGCCGTGAACAATACCAGCGGTACCGTAATCAGCGCGATGGTCAGTCCGATTGGCATGGCCGACTCCTCGTTTGTGACCTCAGTCTCGTCGCGTAGCGCCTGGATATGGGCACGGTTTTCCCTCCTTGAGTCGGACGCGGACAGTGATGACCTGTGCGGTGATGATGGCGGTCGCGGCGACGATGTTGATGACGATGAGCAAGTCGGAGTGGGCTTTCAGCGCGGTGGGTTCTCTCTCCGGGCTCGTCATCTGGTGCCGGGCAGCCGTAGTGAGAGGATGCCCACGCTCTCTGGCGTGGCAGGCGTGGGCATCCTCTGGTGCGCACTAGTTGCCTGCGAGCAGTTGCTTCATTGTGCTGATTTCTGTCGTTTGAGCGCTGATAATGTTTTTGGCGAGTTCTAACGCGGCCGCGTTTTTGCCGGTGCTGAGCTCTTCCTTTGACATGTCGATGGCTCCCTGGTGGTGCTGAGTCATTTGGGTGAGAAACAGGGTGCTGGAGGTGGTGCCGTCGGCCGATTTCAAGGCATCCATATCGGATTGCGACATCATTCCGTTCATCTCCATGCCGCTCATCCCGCTTGAATCAGTCGACTGTCCCCACGCGGTAAGCCAGGACTTCATGAGCGTGATTTCGGGTGCTTGCTCAGCTTTGATCTTCTTGGCGAGATCGGTGACTTTTCCGTCGACGCCGGTTTTGGCGAGAACCATGTCCGCCATTTCGATGGCCTGTTGATGGTGCGCGGCCATGTTGAGAGCGAATGCGATGTCGGCGTCGTTATGGGGTCCCGTCGCGGTCGAGTTTGCGGCTGGGGCCGACGAGCTGTGGTTGGTGCCAGACACGGTTCCGGTGCTGCAGCCAGCCAGCAGGACAGTGAGGGCGAGAGCGCTCGAGACGAGCAGGGTGGATCGAGTGTTCATTGGTTTTCTCTTTCAGGTCAGTGGAACGACAGATTCGAAAGCGCGTCAAAGGCGCGCCTGTGGAGCGTGATCCGTGGGGGTGCGGATAGCTGCGAATCAGGTTCGACTGATGGAGAGGAGATCGAGTGAGGGTGGTCGCGGTGGGGGCGTCGTCGTTCGCCAGTCCCGGGGCGGTGATCTCAGCGCTTTTAGTCCGGTCCAGCCGGTTGGCAATCCGGGCCCGATGAGAAGAAACAGGCCCGTGATGGAGATCGCCAGCACGCAGGCCATTTCCTCCATGGCCATGCTTGTTTCATGAGCAGCTGGCCGATGACTTGCCGGCGAGAGAACGGGGGCCGCTGGCCCACCGATGTCACCTGAGGTCGACATCGCGACCATGGAGTCATTCGCGATCAGTGAATCGACGGGCAGGTAGTGCATTCCGAGCAGGCCGAGCAATATAGCGATCACGCCAAGAGCGGGCAGCAAGGATCGTTGCGGCCAGAGTTTTCCCAACCTCGAGAAACCGATTGTCATGTCTGATCGTAGTGCTGATGCTCGTGGCCAGTCTGATCCTTGGGACCGGTCGAGCTTTTTTTGGCGCGATCGTGCGCCGAGCGGTCGTGATCAGAGTGTTCCGCGTGGTCATGATGCTGGGCGTCCTCGTCTTCTGCGGGCGCATAGGTGAGGGCGATGAGTTGTCGCAGGCAGTGGTCGCGCAAGGGTTTGGGGAAGTCGTCGGCAAGTCGGTTGTAAACCACACGGCCCTCCTTCCGGGTCACCAGCAACCCGGCGGTTCGCAGTAGCCGGAGTGCGTAGGAGACGGAGTCCTCCGACACATCCAGCGCCAGGGCGAGATCGCCGACACAGAGTTCCTCGGTGACATCGAGTGCGTAGATGAGGCGCAGCCGTACCGGGTCGGCCATCATCGATAGCAGTCCGGTCAGGCGGGTTGTCGCCTCTGGGGTGGGGAGCCGGTCGCGGGCGTGCGCGACCCGCACTGGGTCGATCGGGTGGGTGTGGTTGGTGATCGTCATGTCTATCCCTCGAGGTGAGGTTTTGCTCCACCGGCGAGCTGGTATGTGGCGGGGTTAGCGATGAACGCGGACCGGCAGCCAGCCGAACAGAAGTAGACGGTGCCGTCGTCCGTGGTGTGGCTGTGTTGCGCGGTCGCGATGTCGACGCTCATTCCGCACACCGGGTCGATGGCGGTCCCAGTCGAATTCTCGAGTTCGTGCCCTGCGTGACCGTGGGGTGCCATCTCGTTCTCCTTCGTCGTACCGATGGGCATTGCGTTCGTGTATCGAGCGGGGTCGGTGTCGAATCGTTCTGCGCAACGGTCTGAGCAGAAGTACTGCGTTCCGGTGTCGACCCTCCGGGTTGCGGGAGCGTTGGCGGTTTCGACCTGCATCCCGCAGACCGGGTCCTTGGCGTACCGTGTGTCCGTCTTGTCCCGGGTCCGGTAGAGCCAGTAGAGGACCCCAAAACCGATCAGTGCTGCGATATTGAGGAAGGTGGTGTAATCCCAAGCGAACCCGATATGAACGATTTGGGTGGGTCGTGGTGGGTTCGGGATGTGGATCAGTTGGAATAGGTATTCCACTGCGAGCCCCGCGGCGCTCATTGTCGCCCAGAAGACAGCCAGGATTCGCAGGGTGATGGGGGTGCCGTAGTACTTCTTGTAGATCCACAGCAGTGGCAGGGTGACCAGGTCGGCGAACACGAAGGACACGACTCCGCCGAAGCTGATTCCGCCGTGCCAGAGTGCGGCAGCCAGGGGCACGTTCCCGACGGAGCAGACGAAGCTGATGATCGCGATTAGCGGTGCGATGAGAACGTTCTCGAGGCTGGAGAGGAACCCGTGGCCGCTGAGAAACACGGACTGCCACACAAAGTTGGGGACGAGGGTGGCCAGGAACCCGGCCACCACGAATCCGATCACGAGTTCTTTGCGCAGCATCGTGAGGTCGCTGATCGTGTAGCTGGCGGCATCGGCCCAACCCGTGCGGCTGGAGATCCGTTGCCGGAATGACCCGGTCGATGACTGCTGTTCGAGTTCGTCTTCGTCGACGTCATCAGTGTGGTCATGAGCAGTGTGGTCGTGAGCAGCATGTGCGTGCGTGTCTGATGCGCTGCGGTTCAATCGCGTTCTGGCTTCATCCGTCATTTTTGCGGGGATGGCCCGGGGAAGGATGATCCCAAGAAGGATGATCATGATTGCACCGCCAACAAACTCCGCCAACGCGAACTGCCAGCCGATGAGTAACCACAACACGATCCCTAGCTCAACGACGAGGTTGGTGCTGGCAATCATGAACACCATCGAGGAAGTGAAATCGGCGCCTCGTGCGAACAACGATTTCGCTAGAGCGGAGGCTGCATAAGAACAGGAGGAGCTGATCATGCCAAACAGCGATGCCTTCGCCAGTGTCTTTGGCCGGTGATCACCGAGCGCGGTGCGCATCTGCTTCCGGGACACGAAGGCCTGCACGGCCCCGGAAAGGGCGAATCCGAGAACCAGCGCCCACAAGGTCTGCCAGAACATGAAGAAGCCCTCGGACAATCCGTCCCACAGCGCCGTCAGTACCGTCATTGCATCACCCAATCAGTTGAGATCCTCGCCGCGGCATTCACTGAGTGAACCACGACGGCTGTCTCAAGTGTAAACCCGTGCGGATGTGCGGATATTCCCCCGGGGTCAAGTCGCAGGGTAGATTTTGGCCGGCTGCGCCTCTGCGGCCACTATCTACGCTGCTGCTCACCTTCGCGCGGCAACGCGGGTGCCGGCTCTGTGACACCGGCCGTCGAGACCATGGCGCTGAGGTGCTCCGGTCGAAGGTCGAGCCGGCGCAGGAGTTGAGCGTTGAGGGCGACGACAACGGCGGACGCTGACATGAGGATGGCGCCGACTTCCATGGGGAGAATGAATCCGATCGGGGCGAGCACCCCAGCGGCCAGGGGCACCGAGATGAGGTTGTAGCCGGCGGCCCACCAAAGGTTCTGCTTCATCTTCCGGTAACTCTTGCGGGACAGTTCGATGACGGAGAGTACAGAGCGTGGGTCGTCGCTTGCGAGGATGACACCGGCTGAGGCGATGGCGACGTCGGTTCCGGCACCGATCGCGATCCCAACATCGGCTTGCGCCAAGGCGGGGGCGTCGTTGACTCCGTCGCCAACCATGGCAACTTTTCGTCCTTCGTGCTGAAGCTCCGCAACTTTCGCAACTTTGTCGTCCGGGTGGACTCCGGCGAAGACTCGGTCGATGCCCAGGGTGTCGGCAACGGACTTTGCGACGGGTTCTGCATCGCCAGTGATCATCACTACCTGAATGCCAAGAGCATGGAGCGCGTCGACCGCGGGCTTGGACTCCGCTCGGATCTCATCGGCCAGACCGATTGCCCCGATAACTTTTCCATCGGCAAGGACGTGGAGGATGATCTGACCCTGTTCTGCCCACGCGGAGGTTTCTGGCAGCGGGTGGGTTTTGTTGTTGGCGAGCATGCTCGGCCCGCCGACGGAGATCTTCTTCCCGGCCACGATGGCGGTGACACCGACCGCGGTTGATGCGTGGAATCCGGTCGCGCTGCCGAGTGCGAGGTTGCGTGCGTGTGCTGCACGGACGATCGCTTTCGCGAGCGGGTGCTCACTGTCGCCTTCGGCGGAGGCAGCCAAAGCCAGCACCTCGTCCTCGGTGTTGCCGGCGGTGACGGCGATGTCTGAGACGATCGGCTCACCCTTGGTGAGAGTGCCGGTCTTGTCGAAGAGGACAGTGTTGACATTCCGCATAGTCTCCAACGCCATGCGGTCTTTGATTAGCACGCCCGCCTTCGCCGCGCGCTCTGTGGAGATGGAGACGACCAACGGAATAGCCAGGCCAAGCGCGTGGGGGCACGCGATCACCAGCACGGTGATGGTTCGGATGATGGCCTGGTTTGGGTTCCCGACCATGGTCCAGACGATCGCAGTGATGATCCCCGCGCCGAGGGCGAACCAGAACAGCCATCCCGCGGCTTTGTCGGCAATGCGTTGGGTTGGTGAGGACGAGTTCTGCGCCTCAGACACCAGATGCTGAATCCCAGCCAAAGCAGTGTCGTCGCCCACAGCAGTGACTTTCACCCGGATAGCGGTGTCAGTGGCGACAGTGCCAGCCACAACGTGCGCTCCGGGGCCCCGACTTACTGCTCGGGATTCGCCGGTGATCATTGATTCGTCAACATCGGCCGTGCCCTCAACCACGGTCCCATCGGCTGGGACACGACCTCCGGGACGAACGATCACCACATCGCCTACCACGAGGTCCGCAGGAGCGACTACCTCGACGATGTCACCGGTGACACGTTCGGCTTGATCGGGCAGTAACGCTGCCAGCGACTCGAGCGCGGTTGAGGTTTGCGCCAACGAACGCATCTCTATCCAATGCCCGAAGAGCATGATCACAATCAGGAGGGCCAGCTCCCACCAGAAATCCAGCTGGCGATCCAGCAGGCCGAGGCTTGCCCCCCATGATGCGATGAAGGCGACGCTGATCGCCAGGGCGATGAGAAGCATCATCCCGGGCTTTCGGCTTCGTACCTCCGAGATAGCACCGGTCAGGAAAGGGCGGCCACCCCACACATACATGACCGTGCCTAGGACCGGGGAAACCCACGCCACGAACGCAAGATCGGGAAGCTTGTAGCCGAGGAACATGGCGAACAGGTGGCTGAACCCGACCACCGGTATGGCGACGATCAGCATGATCCAAAACAGTCGACGGAACTGCCTCACGTGTGTGCCGTGATCGGTGCCGTGATTCATCATGGCGTGATCCACGGGCGAGTGGCTCGTTGAGGAGGGGTCGAGGCTCGGTTGCGAATCGCGATGCTCGTCAGGCTGGGGTTGCTCCGCCACCGCGGTCGCGGGCGACGAATTCTGATTGTTGGGATGGCTACTCATGGCTATTTCCGTTCGCCGGGGAGAGATGGATCAAAACTGGACGGGATCGATTCGGACGCGGGAATTATCGCGGACACACGATCTTGGGTACTCGCTGTCTGGGTGGCGATCGAACGCCTCGTTTGCCTTTGAGCGTTGTGTGGTCGCGGTCTCATGGGCGGCGCACTCGTTGCCAAGGTCATGGGGAGCTCTACCCCAGCGCCTTGAGGCGAACCTGATACTGGTCCGGGGTCAACTCGCCTTTTGCAAGACGCCCATCGAGGATCTCCTTCGGAGAGGGCCCCGCACTTGTCCTGCGCGACTTAGCAGTGGTCCTGACCGTGCGAACCACGGCGGTGGCCACGAGAAGAATCACGAATATGGCGCCGATTGCCCAACCCCAGCCCATGGCACCGTAGTTTCCCCACATCATGGTGAGCCTCATTTCGTTGGACTTTGAGTGGGCGCGGGAACGCTAACACTTGTAATCGAGCATTCGCTATCCGGTGACGATGGGGCAGAGTCCTTAGTCCCGACATGGTGTGCTGCGCCGACGGGCGCTAGCTGGTGGTGAGTGATCCGACGGTCCCCGCTATGGTCAGGCCGATGCTGAGGAGGGCGAGGCTGACGACGATCATCCGGGCCTTATCTAAGTTGCGGGCCCTCGCGCTGGGGCTTTGGGGGCTCGCTTTGGAGGATGGGATCGACGGGTTTTGGCGTGAAGGGCTGATCGCCGCACCGGCGAGGGCCAGCCCCGCCGCTAGTGGGACTGGGTGCCCCTCGGGTCGGATCGTCATCATGCCGTGTTTGAGGCCCGCGGAGACAAGCCACCAGTTCATCGGGTAGGTCACGATGAAACCGAGCGTGAGCGAGATCGACATGATGAACCAGAACTCAGGATGCGTCGGCGTCGCCAGCATCCCGAGCGCTTGCCGCCATGGCACGCTGAGGGCGATCATCCCTGCCATCAAGGCGTTCATCGACACGAACTCCGGCAGGAAGGTCTTCCGGAGACTGAGTAAATAGTTACCGCCGACCATTGCCCGCATGAAGAGGGCTTGGAATATTGTCCAGCCGAACAGGAAGCCGAGGCCGTATTCGGCTAGGAAATTTACCCACTCGGGCAGCCCCAATGGGGAGAGCACGGCGGCGGCGACAAGAATCCCGATACCGTCACCGGCAACGCAGTGCATTGTAGATCCCACAACTTGGCGCCAGCGGGCCCGAACGTAGTTTTCGTGGACTCCGGGCAGGGGTTCCCGGCAGGAGAGGATATAGAGGACGAGCCCGATCGGACCGGTGAAGAGGGTGACAATAACGAACCCCCACTTCAGAACTGGGGATTCGGGTGTTCTGAGGATGTCGCCAGCGACGAACACAACCGAGCCGGCCACCTCCGCGAACCAGAGGATCATGATTCCTTGAAGGATCATTTCGCCAGTTCCCCCGTTTCCGCCGGTTCGAGCGTCCCGGCTCGGAACCGAAAATCGCAGAGCGGGGCACCACCAGCGATCGACCCATGCCGTTCGAGCGATCCTCCCCACATGTGGGCGAGCTGAAAGTCGAGATTGCACCATGATCCGACGGTCAAGTCGGAGGCACCGTGAACGCCGAGGTAGTCGGCGACCGGGCAACGCACCATGTTCAGCGCCCTCCCCGCCGGTTCGGGCACGTCCTCGTAGCGGTAGCCAGGCCGGTTGAACGGGAAGCGCAAGAAGGCATCTACGCTGAAGCGCATCCGCTTCGCCGGGTCACGGGTACGCACTAGCGCCATGGCACGCGGCAGTCGACCCCATTGGGCGTAGATCTTCCAGCAGGTATCGCCGACGAGTTCGATTCCGTAACCGCGCTCGACACCCGCGGCGGTTAGTGCGTCCAGCATTGCCATTGTCAGGCACGCGAGCATGACGTTGAGGCGGCTCCCGAGTGTCGGCTCAGCCGGGAGATCCGGTGCCAGGGCGTCGAAGCGCGCCCATGCCGTCTTTAGTACACGGAGCACATCCCGGCGACTGAACCGGCCCGCCGATGGGTCAGTGCGCGACTTGTCGCGGCCGACCACCGCAGAGCGTGCGGCCCATGACGCCCATGGCTTCAAAACTGCGATCACGGCCGTTTGAGCTGCCGGTGACAGACGACGACTCACCCGGCGCCTACCTAGTAGGCGTGAGGGACTCAAGGGCTGGGACATCATTGCGTGGGCCGCTGTTCGACTCGACGTGCTCTGCGTTCATCCTCGTCGATCTCGCTGCGTGCGAGCCACTCATCCGGAACCTGGGCGCGGGAGCCCCCGTTGCTATCGTCCCATTCGTACATTAGCTGCGCGCCTCCGTTTCTCACCGTACGTCGACCGGTTTCGCCGCGTTAGGGACCTTCGACCCCTTTCCTGAACTGCCCTCCGCCCGGGCACAAACACCTTTGGCGGAAGGGAGAGCAGAGTGCGCGGCCGGGCGCGCATTGGCGGTTCTGACATGGGAACACGACGAGTGGCTGGGGCCTAGCGATCGTCACCTTATCGGGGCCACCACTATGAGCAGCCACGCAATTAGTCCGAGGAATACGAGAATGGCGACCGTGATCGAGTAGACGTCGCGGTGGATCCTTCTGAAGATCTTCATGTCGTTCCCTTCGTATTTGGCGAATTGCGAACCCGATCTTTTCGCCGGGGGCGCTGGCGGAATCTTTCACGCATGCTCGGCTTGCCGTTTCGCGGCCACGTGTCGTGTACTCGACCCATCTGGGAGAAGATGACGAAGAGCGCCCCTCCGAGCACAGCGAACCAGACAAGATCGCTGAGGTGCCCGGCCTCGAACACCCCCTGGGTTCCCATCCCCAACGCGAATGTGCCGACGATCGACACGAGGAGGAGTATCACCATTTCCCCGCCGCGCCGCTTTCGCGGTGGGATGGCGGGGTGGGTATCGCTCGAGGTGGGGACCGCTCCCGCCTCCTCGTGATCGGTTGACTCCGATTTAGTCTCCATGGGTTGACCCAAATCGTTCCTTGAATCCTGGCTTGTCTAGTTCTCCCGGGGTTGGGTAGCGGTAAATGAACCGGTACAGCTTTAGGCGTCTGGGGAGGTGTCGAAGCCCGGGGAGGAGTGGGACAGCGAAGAGCATGATGGCAAAGAACAAAAGGTTCCAGAGCACGAACCCTGTTCCGGTGGCACCGCCTGGCAGATATACGTGAAATACCGCCGGGACGGCCAAATACCAAGGGCCGACGGGGAAACCGCGTTCTTTCACCATTCCCCACTGATCATCCGTAAGGCCAAGTCGGCTCGCTGTGGCCAGCATTTTGGGGTGGTCGTATAGCCAGATGACGGGGAGTTGGGTGGAATGGCCGGGCGCGGAGGCTTGAAGGTACTGCTCAAGGTAACCGTTTTGTGCAAGTTTGACATCCGCCTCGACCATCACCGGCACAGGCCCGAAATTGCCGGTAGGAGCCGGAATCTTGGCGTAGCTTGGGCTGGTCATAGCTCCCATCGCGTCGCCTGATGGCTTCGCAGTGATGGTGCCAAGCGCCTTGTCGTACGCGGAGGCCCAGTCGATCTGCTGCTTCGCTGTCGCCGCAGAGTACATAGCGACCGCATCCCGCACGTCGGTAGCGTGCAGGGTTGGCCAATTGGGAAGGCTGATTGGCCCCAAAAGGGGAATTGCCGCACGTAGCGGCTTCACGACAAAGATCTGCGCAGGGTCACCCATGCCGTACTCCGAAGCGTTGGCACTGGAACTGGAGGTGCCATCCAATTCCTGTGCGAAGGCAAGCACCGCCCCGCCGGCGTCTTGCTTCGCGGCGGCGGCAATCGTGGCGTCCGGAGAATTTGGGGACCCCGCCACGGCCGCCACAGCGACAAGCACGACGAGCAGCACTACCGACAGAAGCGGATACTTCCAGAACACGTGCCGAACCAGACGTTCCGGCGGAGCGTCCGTGCTCACGACAGGCGGACGGTCGCTGCCAACGTTTCCGCCGTTTTCGGTCATTCGAACACCTTCTCGTTGTCGTCCGCCTTCTCGGTTTCTGACGTCAGCGGGGGATGCATCCCGAACTGCCGGACCAGCACGATGTGCGCCAGGATCAGCGCAAATATGGCAACGGGGACAACGGCGATATGGATTGCCAGGTCGGCGGTGAAATTGGCCGGGCTGAAGAGGTTGAAGAAGAACGGTTGAATGAAGAGCATGTTGTCGGAATGCATCGCCACGAACTGGGACTCCCAGTCGCCGCGGGCCAGCAGCCCGAACAGGTTCTCGCCCATCGCCAACGTGAAGATGGCGATACCGATCCACCAGTTGAAAATGCGGCGCCCGCGAAATGAACCGGTCGCCCAGACCCGCAACATATGCAACAGCATGAAGAAGAAGAAGGCCTCAGCGCTCCAATAGTGGAAGGACTTCAGGAAGATCCCCACTGGGTTGGTGAGCCACCAGAACGGTCCCAGCAGGGCAAGCGCGATACCACTGCCGGTCAAGAAGAGAAACATTAAGAACGCGAGCCCGCCCAGCGCATACCAGTACGACTCCGCATAGAACGGCACAATCTTCCCGAACATGCCGCCGAAGGGCCGAATGTAGGCGAACGACTCCAGAACGGCGCGCACCCTCCCGTGCTCGGCCACTCGCGTATTGAAGCGGTCCCACTTTGTTGGGGCTTCTTCTGCGGGTGTGGCTGTCATTTGTTCAGTGGGTCCGGGCATCATTGGCCCTTTCGGTCTCCTCGATACGAGATCAGAGAAAGGTTTGTCTCCGCTACTCGTAAACGGTATTGGTGATCTGGAAGGCTCTCGAGGGCCTTAAGGCCCTGTCCGGTCGCCAACGCTCGAACCTGGGACGCTCTCAGGAAGTGGCTCTGGTCGACCAGGCAACGCGAGCTCCACCGGGACGGCATTGACATCGAGCACAGTCGACGGAAGCCTTTGGGTTGCAGCCTCCCGTTAACCAAAGAATCCCCGATCCGACCATTCAGGCGGCACCGAGGACTGGAGTGACCCCCCAAGTGTGGGCCCCGTACTGAGGAGTAGTGCCCCATAAAGTGGTGTAACTCTTGGTGGCCGGCTCGTCGCGAGACGTAAGCGCGGTCACCGTGTGAGACCTTCGAGAAGTCTCTTACCTCCACTCGAAAGGCACCATCACGATGACCGCT
>NZ_JAEPES010000004.1:100924-575032 GCF_016634425.1 Lacisediminihabitans changchengi | reverse complement strand
AGCGGTCATCGTGATGGTGCCTTTCGAGTGGAGGTAAGAGACTTCTCGAAGGTCTCACACGGTGACCGCGCTTACGTCTCGCGACGAGCCGGCCACCAAGAGTTACACCACTTTATGGGGCACTACTCCAGGTGGAGCGGGACGAGATGGAGCCGAACCAGGCGGACCGGATCCAGAGTCGTGCAATCAGAGTCGACCGCTGATGTTGATTCGGCCAGCAATCGGCGTGAAGGTAACCCAATGAGCCTAATTCGGCCTCACGCGCCTGGTTCAGACCGGTTCGGAGACTTCCGCCGGCTATGTTTCACGTGAAACACTCGCGCTACGCGAGGGAGTCGGGTGCGGGCTAGTCCCCGCGGATCGCGGCTTCCGCCAGCGCGCTATAGACCCAGCCGAGATCGTGGCCCGCCGCTTCGAGGGCAAGGGGGAGGATGGAGGTTTCGGTCAGTCCGGGGAGGACATTCGCCTCGAGGAACCAGGGCGTTCCCGATGCGTCAATGATCAGATCTACGCGCGAGAGGTGACGGAGGCCCAGAGTGCTGTGTGCGAGCAGTGCCACTTGGGCGGCGCGCGCGGCTACCGCTGCATCGAGGCGAGCCGGGGTGAAGAAGCGCGTTTCACCGGCGTTGTATCTGGCCTCGAAACTGAAGACGCCTGAGAGGGGTTGGATCTCGACTCCTGGCAACGCGACCGGACCGTCGCCGGTGTCGATGATGCCGACGGCAACCTCGGTGCCGACGATCTTCTGCTCCACGAGAGCGGTATCGCAGTACGTATACGCATCGACCATGGCGCGGGGGAGAGCCGACCGGGCGTTGACCAGAGTGACTCCCTGAGCGGAACCGCCCTGTGCCGGCTTCACCACCAGGGGGATTGGCAGTTCGTCGACCAGGCTGTCGAGAACGCTCTGCGCGCCGAGCTCCCGGAACGCGTCGCGCGAGAGGGAGATCGACCGTGGCGTCGCGACTCCGGCGCGCCCGACGAGTACCTTCGCGGTCGGCTTGTCCCACGCGAGACGGGAGGCGCCGGAGGTGGAGCCCACGAACGGAATGCCGATGAAGTCGAGGAGTCCACGGAGCGCTCCGTCTTCGCCACTGGCTCCGTGGAGAGCGGGCCAGACCACGTCGGGGCGCGTGGCAGTGAGGTAGGACAGAAGCGAGGCATCCGGGTCACGCAGTTCAACCGAGATTCCGTGCTGCCGCAGACTGTCGGCGACACGGCGGCCGGAGCGCAGCGACACGTCGCGCTCGTGGGAGATGCCGCCCGCGAGCACGACGACGGACTTGGGGGTGAAATCATTCATGATGGTGCCGTTCAGGCGAGGTTGGACGGCGGACTTGCGATGCCGAGCTTGGCATCACGAGCCGGAGCGATCGAGCGCAGCGGCGCGGTTTGCGAGAAAGTGCGCAAGAGATCCATTTCGCCGTTGATGACAACGGACAGGCGGCGGATGCCCTCGCGAATGAACTCGGGTGTGGGGTAGCAGAACGAAAGGCGCATGTTGTTACGGCCGTTGCCATCAGCATAAAAGGCGGTGCCAGGGGTGTACGCCACGAGTTCGCGAACCGCGCGCGGCAGCATCGCCTTCGAGTCGAGGTGGTCGGGAAGGGTGGCCCAGATGTAGAACCCACCGTTGGGAACGGTCCAGCTGAGCTGAGGGAGATACTCGTCGAGAGCTGACAGCATCGCATCTCGTCGTTCGCGGTAGATGCCGCGGAAGGTATCGATCTGCCCCCGCCAGTCGGCGGTGTTCAGGTATTCCGTGATCATGTATTGACTGAACGAGCTGGGCGACAGCACCGCAGCCTCATTCGCGAGAATCAGCTTCTCTCGGATGGCATGCGGGGCGAGAGCCCACCCCACCCGGAAACCAGGCGCGAGCGTCTTGGAGAATGTGCCGAGGTAGATGACCCCCTCCTCCTCGACCGAGCGCATGGCTTGCGGCGGAGGGGAGTCGAAATAGAGCAGACCGTAGGGGTCATCCTCCAAAACCAGGATGTCGTTGGCTCGGCAGATCTCGAGGATCTCCAGTCGGCGCTCCCAGGTGAGGGTCACCCCAGCAGGGTTGCTGAATGAGGGGATCGTGTACAGGAACTTGATCGTGCGGCCCTGTGCCTTCACCTCCGCGATGCGCTGGCGCAACGCCTCGGGGATGAGACCGTGCTCGTCCATCAGCACGTGCTCGACCTCGGCCTGGAACGACTTGAACACGACCATGGCGGTCACGTAGCTCGGGCCTTCGGCCAGCACCACGTCGCCCGGATTGATGAAGAGCTTCGTCACCAGTTCGAGTGCGTGCTGCGATCCGGTGGTCACGACGACGTCGTCAACGCTGGCCCGGATGCCTTCCAGCGCCATGATGTCGAGGATGTGCTCGCGCAGCTGGGGAATTCCCTGACCAGAGCCGTATTGCAGAGCCTGAGGACCCTCCTCGCGCATGACCCGCTCGAAGGCTCCGCCCACCAGATCCGTGGGCAGCGCCGACACGAACGGCATGCCGCCGGCGAGGGAGACAACCTCGGGGCGGCTGGCGACGGCGAACAACGCTCGGACTTCGGAGGCGCTCAGGCCGGCCGTGCGGTCGGCATAGAGGTCGTACCAGGGGTCGAGATTCGTTCCCGACTCCGAAGGGGAGTGTCCGTTGCTCATAGGGGTTCCAGGATCGCCGAAGGGTATGAAGTCTCCACAATAGACCGCGGAAACAGGGAAGGCCCGCCCCCGAGCCGGGAACGGGCCTCCACTAAAAAGACCGGGACTACTTGAGCCACTCGGCGAAGTCGGCCTCGAGTGCCGGCTTCGGCTTGGCGCCGATGACGCTCTTCACGACCTCGCCACCCTTGAACAGCTTCATGGCCGGAATCGAGGTGATCTGGTACTTCGCGGCGATCTCCATGTTGTCGTCGACGTTGACCTTGACGAGCTCGATCTTGTCGGCGTGCTCGGCGGCGATCTGGTCGAGAATGGGGCTGACCGCGCGACAGGGGCCACACCACTCGGCCCAGAAGTCCACGAGGACGAGCTTCTCGGAATCCAGGACGTCTGCCTGGAAGCTGGCGTCGGTCACATCTTTGGCGTTTGACATCTCTACTTCTCTCTCTGGTGAGTTACGAAACTGTGCTGAGGTACAACGTCTGAGCTGGTAACTCAGGCCGGAACGGCGGTCGGCTCAGCCGTCGCCGACGCCAGAAGCTCTTTGGGGAGGGCCGCCAGGAAGTGTTCCGCGTCGAGCGCGGCGGCGGCACCGGAGCCGGCCGCGGTGACGGCTTGACGATAGGTCGGGTCGACGACGTCGCCGGCCGCGAACACGCCGCGCTTGCTGGTGCGGGAGCTGCGTCCCTCGACCTTGATAGTGCCTTCGGTCGTGAAGTCCAGCTGCCCGTGCACGAGGTGGGTGCGGGGATCGGAGCCGATGGCGACGAACAGTCCCTCGAGTTCCAACTCCGAGACTGAACCGTCGACGGTGTCGCGAAGGGTGACCCCGGTCACCTGACCGGAGCCGTTCACCCGTTCGACCGTCTTGTTCCAGATGAACTCGATCTTCGGGTTCTCGAACGCACGATCCTGCATCGCCTTCGAGGCACGAAGCGTCTCACTGCGGTGGATCACGTAGACCTTGTCGGCGAACTTGGTAAGGAAGGTCGCCTCCTCCATCGCGGAGTCCCCACCACCGACAACGGCGATGGTCTTTTTGCGGAAGAAGAAGCCGTCGCAGGTGGCGCACCACGACATCCCGTGGCCGCTGAGTTCTTCTTCCTCGGGGAGTCCGAGCTTGCGGTAGGCGGACCCGGTCGCGAAGATCACGCTGAGTGCCTCGTAGACCTCGCCATTGCCGACGGTCACCCGCTTGACGTCGCCGTCCAGTTCGAGCGAGACGACGTCATCCAGCAGCACCTCGGTGCCGAAGCGCTCTGCCTGAGCGCGGAAGTGGCCCATGAGCTCCGGGCCCATGATGCCCTCGGGGAATCCCGGGAAGTTGTCGATCTCGGTCGTGTTCATGAGCTCGCCGCCGACCTCGACGGAGCTGGCGATCAGCAGAGGCTTGAGCCCACCACGAGCAGCATAGATCGCCGCGGTGTAGCCGGCAGGACCGGAGCCGATGATGATGGTGTGGCGCACGTGAAACATCTCCTTGGATGACTGCGGAGCGCACGGATGCCGCTTCGCTGACCGGTACAACACATACTATTCGCTGGGTATTCCGGTGGTACGGATGCTCTCGACTGGCCCCCTGAGAGCGACCGTCGACGGCCCGCGTTAGCGCCCGATTCGTGCCCGGAGAGTGCGGATAACCGCGCCCAGTTCTGGATTGCGGAACAGCGCCAGCAGCCCGAGGTAGACGATTCCCATCGCACCCGCGATCACGACGAGGGATACCGCCGCCGGAAGTCGGCCCGAAAGGGCGAAGCCGCCGGGGGTCATGCCGCCGAGCAGGTTCAGTAGCAGCACCCCCACCGCACCGGAGACCAGCGCGAGGCCGAGGAACTGGAGGTGGCGCAGGAACACGCGCCGGCCATCCATTCCTCCGATGCGGCGGGACACCAGCACGATCACGATGATCGCCTGGATGCTGAACGTGATCGACGTGACCGCTGCGATGCCGACGGCGATCCACTGGGTGGGCAGTGCCATGCAGGCGAGGGCGCCGCCGATGAACAGAGCCGACTGCACGCACTGCACCAGGAACGGGGTGCGGGTGTCGCCGAGGGAGTAGAAGACACGCTGCAAGACGAACAGCACCGTGTAGAGGATGAGGCCCGGTGCGAACGCGAGCACCACATTGCCCATCGAGGCGACATCGCCGAAGCTCGTCTCGAAGAAGCGGGAGAACGGGTAGGCGACCACGGCGAGCACGACCGTGGCGAACACCATCAGGAGGCCGATCGAGCGCAGAGATTCTGACACGTCGGAGCGCAGTGCCGGGGTGTCGCCTGAACTCGCGTGGCCGCTCATCCGGGTGAAATATGCGGTGACGATAGAGACCGCGATCACCGAGAACGGCAGCATGATCAGCAGCCAGGAGTTTGCCAGCACGAAGTTGGAGGCTCCGTCACCCGACGCGATCGACGCGACGCGGCTCTGGAACACCCCGGCGACCTGGGTGACCAGCACCATGCCGAACAGCCAGCCCGCCGACTTGCCGGTCGCCCGTAGGCCGACACCGCGCCAGTGGAAGTCGGGGCGGAAGCGCAGCCCCGCGCGGCGCCAGAACAGGAACAGCACCAACGCCTGGGCAACGATCGCCAGCGTCGTGCTGCCGCCCAGGAGCAGGATCTTGCCGGTGTCCCAGTCGCCGACAGCTCCGTTCGCATCCTTCGCACCGAATAGCAGGAGGAAGACGACGAGCCCAGCGATGCTCACCACGTTGTTGAGGACGGGCGCCCAGGTGAACGGGCCGAACACCTTGCGGGCGTTGAGTACCTCACTCAGCAGGCTGTACATCGCGTAGAAGAAGATCTGCGGCAGACACCAGTACGCGAAGGCGGTCGCGAGCGCGATCGCGTCGGGGGTGAAACCGCGGCCGGAGGAGGAGGACGATGCGTAGAGGTTGACCAGCGCGGGAGCGGCGAGCGTGGCGACGATCGTGATCGCCGCGAACAGGACCGCCCCGAGAGTGACCATGCGGTTGATGTACCGCTGTCCGCCGTCCGCATGAGCGGCCGCCCGAACGATCTGCGGCACCAGCACGGCGCTGAGCACCCCTCCCGCGATGAGGGCGTAGATGTTGTTCGGTAGCTGGTTGCCGATGGCGAAGGCGTTACCGGCCGTCGCGGTGCCGATGACGGCGGTGAGCACGGCGGTGCGGCCGAAACCCAGCACGCGGGAGACGACGGTGCCGGCGGCGAGGATCGCGCTGGCGCGGCCCATTCCAGCCGAGGCTACCGCGGCGGTGTCCTCGTCATTCTCGACACCCTCGGGGCTCAGGGAGTCGGTCACTGCGTGATGCTCTCGTCGGTCGGCGGAGGAACGGATGCCGGGTCGCCCTCGGACACGTCGGCCGGGTCATCCGGGTTTCGCTTCTTCTTTCGGCGCTTGGCGATGTTGCGGTAGATTCCGAAGCCGAACACCGCGACGATGCCGATCACGACGACGAGGGTGGCGGCGGTCTCCCAGCCGGCCTGAACATCGACGTCGATGAACTTGACGGTGCCGATGGGGGAGTTGGTCGCGCTGGACAGAGAGGCCCGCACGGTCACGTCACCGTTGGCGAGGGCCGTGACCGGCACTAGGGCCTTCGACTGCGAATTAGCCTCGACCCGCAGCTCCACCCGGGGGTTCTCCACGGTGATCGCGCCGTTCGGCGACACGACACTGACATAGACGGTTACCGGATAGGCGAGCTCGTTCGTCACCGCCACGTTGAGATTGACGTTGTTCGAGACGAAGACCTGCGACCCGGTGTCAGCGATGCGAACGCTCTGCGCCGTCTTCTGTGCGGCCTTCAGATACTTCTTGGTGGCCGCCGTCCACGCGTCGGGCAACGACAGCCATTCGTTCGACAGGGTGGACAGCAGGGAGAGGCGTTGGGGGCCACTCAACACAGTGGGATCGTCGAGGGCCGAGCTGAAATTGCCCACTGAGGTCTCGGCGGCCAGCAACGTCTGCACGGCGTCGACGCGGGCATCCGTTTCGGGTTTGGGAACGATCGCCACTGCGGCACGCTCCTGCGACCTCGCGATGTCGTGCAGAGCGGTCGCCGAGAACCAGGGGAGCGTCGCGAGCGCGTCGAGCGTCTGCCCGAGCTTGCCGGCGAGGCCCGGAGTTGTGCGCCCCAGGGTGGCCAGCAGCGGCCCGCCCTCTGCGGCCCGGGCCGATCCGGCGAGGGAGAGAGCGGCGGACAGATTCGCCATCGCGTTCGGCCACGAGGCGTCGGTGGCGGTGACCGCTGCGCGCAGCAGGGTGCTGAGCTCATGGTCGGAGACGATGACGGGGTGCGCCCCGACGGTCGCTGCAGAGCCACTGGTGTCGGTGCCGTAACTGACATTGTCGGAATCGAGGATGCTCGTGGTCAGGTCGCTGGCGGCGAAGAAGTCGAGATCAGCGGCGGCCACGGTGTTATCGGCAGGCCACGCGATGCCGGGAATCGTGTAGTCGAAGGCGGTCAGGTCGGCCGAGGTCGGCAGCGTCGGAATCGGTGTGCTGCTCGGGGTGGGAGTGGGGCTGACCGTGGGCGTCTCGGTGGGAGCGGGCGAGTACCCAGGGAAGAGCTTCGGATCGATGGTGAAGGAGGTCGGCCCGAGCACGCGGGGGGCGCGCGCCTGACTCTGCACCGCGAGATCGGTGTCGGCGTAGGCCAGCGCGAAGGTGTCGTTGTCGGCGGCCCGCAACCGGTCCAACCAGGCTGTGGCAGACGGCGGGGCCGACGGGCCGAGGATCGTGATCGAGGCGATGATGCGCGGATCGACTCCGAGTGCGACGCGGCGATCGACGGCCTGGTTCAACTGGGTGGTCAACACCCCGCCCACCCCCGTGTACTGCGTGAGAGTCGCTGCCGAGAGCAGCCCCGGCTCGGCGGCGGGAACGGTGAGCGGCGCAGCGACCGCTAACGGCACCGGCGCGATCGGGGTGCCGGGATTGACGACGATGGTGCTTCGCGACTGGCCGACGGATGCACCATTCGCGTCGACGCGGACGGCCAGTTTGTGCACGCCGTAGCGTGCGCTCAGCCCGAGGGTGGCGGCCGGGACGCGGATGCTGACGCCTCCCGTGAATCCGGCGCGCACGAGCGGTGTGGCTGCGGTGAAGATGACGGTGCCGAGGGCGTCGTCGTCGAGCGGGGCATCCGTCAGCCAGTCGGTGAGCGTCGTGCGGGAGGTGACGAGCGAGCGCTCGAGCGACACGGTCGCCGTGCCGGCCGGAATGTCGCTGGTGGTGCCGTTGGTGATTGTTCCGGTGATCACCAGGTCGGCATCAGGCGTGACGACGCCGTTATCCCCGGCAGCGAAGACGACGGAGGTGGTGACCGGGGCATCCGCGGCGACGGGCGCCGCCGACGCGGCCGAGGGCAGCACGAAGAAACCCAGGGCCGAAACCGCGGTGAGGAGGATGCTGACGAGTCTCATAGGCTGCGTTGGCCGATAGTCCATGAGCCCGGCCTCCACAGATTCTACGGGGCGCACCCTCGGCATCCGCTGAGGTGGGCGGCCGCGCCCCGCCGGTAGTCTTGAGGATATGGAGAACGTCGCTTCGGCCATTCAGCGACTCTCGGAACTCGCAGAATCCACGCCCATCGCCCGCCTGTCGGCAGCATTCGAGACGGCCGGGTTCGAACTCGCCCTGGTCGGCGGCCCGGTGCGCGACGCCTTTCTCGACCGTCGGCTGACCGACCTCGACTTCACCACGAACGCCCTTCCCGACCAGATTCTGCAGATCGTGAAGCCGCTCTCGTCGGCGCACTGGGACATCGGGCGGGCCTTCGGAACCATCGGCGCCATCATCGACGGGGAGCAGGTGGAGATCACCACCTACCGCACCGATGCTTACGACGGCGAGACGCGCAAGCCGGTGGTCGAGTTCGGTGACAGCCTCGAGGCGGACCTGGTGCGCCGCGATTTCACCGTGAACTCGATGGCACTGCGCCTGCCGAGCAAGGTGCTGGTCGACCCGTCTGGTGGTGTGGAAGATCTCCTGGCGCGCCGACTGCGCACGCCGTCGTCTCCCCAGGTGTCGTTCGGCGACGACCCGCTGCGGATGATGCGTGCCGCCCGCTTCACCTCGCAACTGGGTTTCACTATCAGCGCGTCGACCGCTGTCGCGATGGGTGAACTCGCCGACCGCATCGCCATCGTCTCGGTGGAGCGGGTGGCCGACGAACTCGGCAAGCTGCTCAAGACGTCGGCGCCGCGCGCCGGCCTCGAGGTGCTCGTCGACTCGGGACTCGCCGAATTCGTGCTGCCCGAACTGCCGGCGCTGAAGCTCCAGATCGACGAACACTTCCACCACAAAGACGTGTACCAGCACAGCCTCACCGTGCTCGACCAGGCGATCGAGCTGGAGCGGTCGCGGAATCCGGACTCCCCACCCGATCTAACCTTGCGGCTCGCCGCCCTGCTGCACGACATCGGCAAGCCCGCGACCAAGCGCACCGAGGCCGGCGGAGTCGTAACGTTCCATCACCACGACGTGGTCGGGGCGAAGCTCGCAAAGAAACGCCTGAAAGAGCTGCGGTACGACAACGAGACGGTGGCCGCGGTCAGCACGCTGATCGAGTTGCACCTGCGCTTCTTCGGATACACCGAGGGCGCGTGGACCGACTCGGCGGTCAGACGCTACGTGCGTGATGCGGGCCCGTTGCTCGAGCGTCTGCACATCCTCACCCGCGCCGACGTGACCACTCGCAATCGACGCAAGGCGGATCGACTCGCGTTCGCCTATGACGACCTCGAGGAGCGCATCGCCGTGCTCAGCGAGGAAGAGGAGCTGGCGGCCATCCGTCCCGATCTCGATGGCGAGCAGATCATGGCGATTCTGGGGCTGCGTCCCGGACGCGAGGTCGGCGAGGCCTACCGCTACCTGCTCGAGCTGCGGCTCGAAGAGGGAAGCCTCGGAACGGATGTCGCGACCGAGCGACTGCAAGCCTGGTGGGCATCCCGCCCGAGTTGATCGGCCCGCCCGGTTTCGACTACACTAGGCAGGTTGTCTGTCGTCATATGCGACGCGCAACGATGCCAAACCCTCCTGTCACAGATCGTCTGTGGCCGTTCTAGTCCAGAGGAGGTGGGTTAGTTATGCATCAGTACGAACTAATGGTAATTCTCGATCCAGAGATCGATGAGCGCACCGTCGCCCCGTCACTCGATAAGTTCCTCAACGTCATTCGCAATGACGGTGGAACCATCGACAAGGTCGACGTGTGGGGACGCCGTCGCCTTGCCTACGAGATCAACAAGAAGTCGGAAGGCATCTACGCGGTCGTCGCGTTGACCGCCAACCCCGACGCCACCGTCGAACTCGACCGCCAGCTGAAGCTCAGCGAAGCCGTCATGCGCACCAAGGTGCTCCGCGCGGAAGAGGCGATCGCGCAGGTCGCCGAGGCCGCGAAGCTCTCCGCGGAGAAGGCAGCCCGCAAGGCAGCCCAGCCCGCCAAGGCCGAGCCCGCAGCAGCGAGCGCCGAGTAGCTCATGGCCGGCGAAACCGTCATCACCGTCGTGGGTAACCTCACGAGCGACCCGGAGCTGCGCTACACGCAGAACGGTCTCGCGGTGGCGAACTTCACCATCGCCTCGACGCCGCGCAACTTCGACCGTGCCAGCAATGACTGGAAAGACGGCGAAGCGCTCTTCCTTCGTGCAAGTGTGTGGCGTGAGTTCGCCGAGCACGTGGCCGGTTCCCTCACCAAGGGATCCCGCGTCATCGTGACCGGTCGACTCAAGCAGCGCTCGTACGAGACCAAAGAGGGCGAGAAGCGCACCAGCTTCGAGATCGAGGTCGACGAGATCGGCCCGAGCCTCCGGTACGCGACCGCACAGGTCACCCGCACCTCCTCCTCCCGCGAGGGTGGAGCCGGCGGCGGCAGTTTCGGTGGCAACTCTGGTGGAGCAGGACGCGGCCAGGTCGCAGACGAGCCGTGGGCGGCATCCGCTCCCGCAGCGTCTGCCAGCGGCGACGTCTGGAACACGCCGGGCAGTTACAGCGACGAAACCCCGTTCTAAGCCTTCTGGCTTAGCGCACTCATTCTTCAGAAAGCAGGAAACCCATGGCTGGAAAGAGCAGCGGCGATCGCCGTAAGCCCCTCCGCACTCTCAAGGGTGGCAAGAACGCCGCCCCCGCGAAGTCCATTCGCGTCGGCGTCATCGACTACAAGGATGTCGCCACCCTCCGCAAGTTCATCTCGGAGCGTGGAAAGATCCGCGCCCGTCGCATCACCGGCGTCTCCGTCCAGGAGCAGCGTCTCATCGCCCGTGCCGTCAAGAACGCACGCGAGATGGCGCTTCTTCCCTACGCCGGCTCGGGCCGTTAAGGAGCTATCCCATGTCTAAATTGATTCTCACGCACGAGGTCACCGGCCTCGGTGCTCCCGGTGACGTCATCGAGGTGAAGAACGGCTACGGCCGCAACTACCTCATCCCGCAGGGCTTCGCCGTAGCGTGGACCCGCGGTGGCGAGAAGCAGGTCGAATCCATCAAGGCCGCCCGCGTCGCACGCGAGCATGCCACGATCGAAGAAGCCCTCGACCTCAAGGCCAAGCTCGAGGCGAACGTCGTCAAACTGACCATCAAGGCCGGCCAGGGCGGACGCCTCTTCGGCTCCGTCAAGACCTCCGACATTGCGGATGCCGTAGCGGCATCGGGTCTCGGAACCGTCGACAAGCGCAAGGTCGAGATCACCACCCCGATCAAGTCGACCGGCACCCACGAGGCCACCGTGCGTCTGCGCGACGACCTCGTCGCGACGATCACCGTTCAGGTGCTCGCCGCCAAGTAACACGGCACCACCTCTGAAGGGGGTAGCAGCCGGCGAGAGCCGGATGCTACCCCCTTTTTAGGTGTCAAAACAGCGTCGTTGTCCCCATCTTTGTACACAGGGTGATGGGGAATCAGACAACTCTCAACCCGAACTCTAGACATCTTTCTACACACAGGCTGATCTCAAAATAAATGCTGTTCAAGGGGGTATTCGGTTAATTACAGGCCGGAGTTTCCACACAGTAATCCACAGGTTCCCCACACGGTTTGCGGCGATTCTCCCCAGCAGTCCACAGTTTTATCCACAGGCTCGCTTTGGTGCTGGGTATCCGGCGTTCGTAGTGTGTACACGCGCCGATCGGGGGGCGTCACACTTCGACATCGGCGGGAATGTCAGGGGTGCCCGGTACTACTGAGATCGGCACGCTGAAGGGTATGGAATGTCAATAGCTCATCTGGGACTTGGTACAGAGCCGAGGCAGTCCGAGCGCACCCCGCCGCACGATCTTCTCGCCGAACAGAGCGCCATCGGCGGCATGCTGCTCAGCAAAGATGCGGTGGCCGACGTCATCGAGTCGGTGCGCGGCGACGACTTCTACATGCCCAAGCACGAGATCATCTTCGGCGCGATTCTCGCGCTGTATTCGCACGGTGAACCCACCGACGTGATCGCCGTCACCGACGAGCTGACCAAAATGGGTGAGCTCAGCCGGGCCGGCGGAGCCGAGTACCTGCACACCCTCACCGGCCTGGTTCCCACCGCAGCGAACGCCGGGTACTACGCCTCGATCGTCGCAGAGAAGGCCGTGCTGCGTCGTCTCGTCGAGGCGGGCACTCGCATCGTGCAGATGGGCTACGCCAGCGAGGGCGAGGTCGTCGACCTCGTCAACAATGCGCAGGCCGAGATCTATGGCGTCACAGGCGGTGTCGAGGCCGAAGACTACGTGCCGCTCAACCTCGCCATCGATGCCGCTACAGACGAGATGGAGGCGGCGCGCGGGCGCGACGGCTCCATGACTGGAGTCCCCACCGGTTTCAGCGAGCTCGACGACCTCACCAACGGGCTCCACCCCGGCCAGCTGATCATCATTGCGGCGCGGCCGGCCCTGGGTAAGTCGACGCTGGCTCTGGACATCGCGCGTGCGGCATCCATCAAGCACGATCAGCCCTCGATCTTCTTCTCGCTCGAAATGGGCCGGAGCGAGATCGCCATGCGGCTCATGTCGGCCGAGGCGTCGATTCCTCTCCAGAACATGCGTAAGGGCACGATGGACTCCCGCGATTGGACGACGATGGCGTCGACCCGCGGTCGCATCAACGACGCCCCGCTCTACATCGACGACAGCCCGAATATGACGCTCGTCGAGATCCGCGCCAAGTGCCGCAGGCTCAAGCAGAAGGTCGGCCTGAAGATGGTCATCATCGACTACCTGCAGCTGATGACCTCTGGCAAGCGCGTCGAATCTCGTCAGCAGGAGGTCAGTGAGTTCTCGCGTGCGCTGAAGCTGCTCGCGAAGGAGCTGCAGGTTCCGGTGATCGCGTTGTCGCAGCTCAACCGTGGTCCCGAGCAGCGCACCGACAAGATGCCGGCGATCTCCGACCTGCGTGAGTCGGGCTCGCTGGAGCAAGACGCCGACATGGTCATCCTGCTGCACCGTGAGAGCGCCTATGAGAAAGACAACCCGCGCGCGGGCGAGGCCGACCTGATCGTGGCCAAGCACCGCAACGGCCCAACCCGCACCGTGACGGTCGCGTTCCAGGGCCACTTCTCGCGGTTCCAGGACATGGCGTCGGTGTAGCAAGTGCCGTGTAGCAAGTGCTGCCCGGACGCCAGTGCACCTCGGTCAGCGATCGATGTTGGCAGACACCAGCTCCGCGGCTGAGAGTAGGCCCTCGGCTCCGGCAAGGCCACGCTCGCGTACCGCGGCGACGTCCACGCCCAAACGGCTCACCGCATCGGCGAAGTGCTCGATATCTTCGCGCATCAGTCCCTGCAAGTGCGGAGCTATCTGCGGCATGATCTGATCACCCAGCGCCTGCATCACAAAGCTTCCACCGCTACTGGAAGCCAGCAACCGCCGGAACGCGCCGATGTCGACGCCGATAGTGGCCGCGATAGCCAGGACATCCTCCGCGTTCTTCAGATTGGTCATCGTCAGGGCGTTGTTCAGCAGTTTGGCCACCTGGCCAGAGCCCGGGCCGCCCATGTAGACGACCGACGCCGAGAACGTGGCGAAGACTGGCTCGGCGCGGGTGAAGGCGTCGAAGTCTCCGCCGACGATCGTCGCCAGCTGGCGCGCCTCGGCCCCGGGCCCGCCACCGCTGACCGGAGCGTCCAGGAACGCGATGCCCCGCTCGGCCGCGAGTTCAGCGAAGGCGATCGCGGCCTCTGGATCACCGGTGCCGTGGTTGACGATGATCGAGCCGGCCATCATGGCGCCGAGAAGTCCCCGGGCGTTGAGCACGTCGTCGACGTCTGAATCGTCACGGAGCACGAGGAGCACGATGTCGCTCGCGGCGCCCAGGCCAGCGGGAGTCGACTCCGCGGTGAATGAACCGGCGCGCAGTTCGTCGAGCGACGTGGCGCGGCGCGCCCAGACGTGCAGCGGGTAGGGCGAGTCGGCAATGGCGCGCGCCATCGGTGCGCTTTGGTCACCGAGGCCGATGAATCCGACCGTACGGGTGAGTGAGCTGGTCATGACTATTGTCTTCTTTCTTGATTCACTGACTTCGATGGTTATCGCGGTACGGGCATCGTTCGATCACGCCTCGATGAGCCGAACGGCGAGCTCCCATAGGCGGTCGGCCTTAGCCGCATCGAGCGCGTAGTCGGCGACGCCCGCCGCCCACCCGTTCCCGTTGAAAACGGTGGCTGCTTCGTTGTTGTTCTCGAAGTAGCGGCCTCTGATGCCGTCCAGCAGCGGCGAAGTGGCGACGAAGATGCTGGTCGCGGCTCCCTGCTCGACGGTCTTGCGCGTCGAACGCGCTGGCTCCCATCTTCACCCCGGGGACCAATCTCGTGCGTGCGGCCTTCCTCGATCCCCAAGTGAAAGCGCTCTGGCGAGGACTTCGCCCGGCTGTGGGCTCGCCACGACGTGCGCCCGAAGGGAGCGGGACGCTCGACGATCATCCACCCGGATGTCGGTGAGCTCGACCTGCGCTACGAAAAGCTCGCCGTGCTCTCGCCGTCGGCCGGTCAGATTGTGGTGATCTACCACGCCGATCCCGGAAGCAGCACCGAGGTCAGGCTGGCCAGGCTGTACGCGGAGGCCGTAGGCACACCCTCAGCGCTCAGAAACGGCAGCGTAAACTAGCGAGCGTTGCCGTCTCAGAAAGAGGATCCGTGGCTCCGATGCAGGACAACGCAGAACAGCGGGCCGCCTACTGGCCGGTCGCTGTCGCCCGAGCCGTGCCCTTGGCCGGTCTCGGCCTGTGGATCACCTTCTCGGCAGACCACTCCGCGGTGTTCGGCCTCCTCGTGTTCGGTGTGTACGGCATCGTTGCCGGCATCGTCCTCGGCACGATCGCCTGGCTGAGGCTTGGCAGCAGCGGCGTGCGCACCCTCTTTCTGGTGCAGGCAGTCGTCAGTGTCGTTGCCGGTCTGGTCGCCCTGATCACGGATGCCGCGGTCGCCGGCTCGAGAGCCCCGCATCCTGGCGTCTCCTTCTTTTTCCTCATCCTGGTGATCTTCTTCGCCGTCACCGGAGCCCTGGAGCTGTATAGCGGCTACCGCAGCCGACGCCGCTATGTCGCGTCGACCGACTGGTTCGCCGTCGGTGGCCTCACGGCGATCGCGGCAATCGTCTTCGTGGCGATCCCGCCCGGGTACAGCCAGTCCTTCACCGGCCCCGATCACGTGTTGCGGGTGCTCGACTCCGCAGTGGTCGCGGTTGGTCTGCTCGGCGCATACGGCGCCATCAGCGCGGTCTACCTGCTCATCGCTGGCCTGTCGGCCAAGTGGGGAACGCAGTCGGCCGCCACCATCGTCGCCGAGGCGACCCCGATCGAAGACGAGAAGCACGCGTGAGTACCATCCCCGGATCCGACGGAACCGACCCCACACCGACCGAGCACGAAATCGTCGAGCCGACACGCAGGGAGCGCCTGCGCCCGGTCGAGTTCATCGTGATGGCCCTGATCATCGCGGTCTTCATCGGACTGGTCGTTCTCGGCAGTACGCGCGAAGTAGTTCTGGCGTTGGTGTTCTTCGGCGTGGGGTTCATCGTGTCGCTGGTCGTGATCGCCATGCTGGCGCTCGCCGTGAAGCCGGATGATGCCGAACAGCAGGATCTCGACGAGCAGAACCACGAACACGGCGGGTCGACGCACTAAGCCGTCTCAGGCGGGTTTCGATACGGCTGCTCGCGCGGGCGCTCGCGGCCTACTCAACCAGCGGAGTCCGCGGGTTTCGAAACCGCGGCCTACTCAACCAGCGGAGTCCCCGGCGGCCGGGCATCCGTTTCAGGGGTTGAGGTAGTCGACCAGCTCGCTCGCGAGGCCCACATAGGTCTGCGGGCTGAGGGCGATGAGTCGTGCCTTCGCCTCGGCACCGATGTCGAGCGCATCGACGAAGGAGCGCAGCTCTTCCGCCCCGACCCGGCGACCCCGGGTGAGTTCTTTGAGCATCGCGTACGGGTCGGCGATCGAGCTGCGTCCGGCGGTGACCTCGGCACGAATGACCGTCTGGATGGCCTCGCCGAGCACCTCCCAGTTGTTCGACAGGTCGTCGGTGAGGCGCTCGCGATTGACGTCGATCTCGCCGAGACCGCGCAGGATGTTGTCGAGCGCGAGCAGCGAGTGGCCGAGGGCGACACCGATGTTGCGCTGCGTCGTGGAGTCGGTGAGGTCGCGCTGCAGGCGGGAGGTGACCAGGGTGGCCGCGAGCGAATCGAGCAGCGCGCTCGAAAGTTCGAGGTTGGCCTCCGCGTTCTCGAAGCGGATCGGGTTGATCTTGTGCGGCATGGTGGATGACCCCGTGGCGCCGGCCTGCGGGATCTGCGTGAAGTAGCCCATGGAGATGTAGGTCCAGACATCCGTACACAGGTTGTGCAGCACCCGGTTCAGGTGGCTGGTGCGCTGATACAGCTCGGCCTGCCAGTCGTGCGGCTCGATCTGCGTGGTGAGCGGGTTCCAGTCCAGGCCAAGCGAGGTGACGAACTCGCGCGAGATCGCGGGCCAGTCAAGGCGCGGATCGGCGACGACGTGCGCGGCGAAAGTACCGGTGGCGCCGCTGAACTTGCCGAGGTATTCGACCGCCTCGATCTGCTTCGCAATGCGCTGCAGGCGACCGACGAAGACGGCGAACTCCTTGCCGACGGTGGTCGGGGTCGCCGGCTGACCGTGCGTGTGCGCGAGCATGGCGTCGTCGCGGTGCGCGAATGATCGCTCCTGCAGGGCCGCGATGACGGCCTTGGCCTTGGGCAACCAGACCTGTTCGACAGCCGCGCGGATCGTCAGCGCATAGGAGAGGTTGTTGATGTCCTCGCTGGTGCAGGCGAAGTGGGTGAGCTCGGCGACGTCGTTGAGCCCCAGGTCAGAGAGCTTGCGACGAACGTAGTACTCGACCGCCTTCACGTCGTGACGGGTTGTGGCTTCGAGGGTGGCGAGCTGATCGATCGCGCTCTGGTCGAAGTCGCTGACCAACGCGCGGAGGGCACGAGCCTGCTCGGCGTCGAGGCGGTGTGATCCGAAGTATTCGTGATCGGTGAGGTAGATCAGCCACTCCACCTCGACGTGCACCCGCGCGCGGTTGAGACCGGCCTCGGAGAGGTGCTCGCCGAGCTCGGAGACGGCGGCGCGGTAGCGGCCGTCGAGGGGGCTGAGGGGTTGTTCGGGCAGTGGGTTCATGAGACTCCCTGTCGGATTCCTGGTTCTATTTGTCGGAACAGCGCTGCGCTGGACCGTTCGATCATGCCGAGCACGCTGTCGAACATCGCGGCGTCGGAGTAATACGGGTCTGGTACGTCGACCTGTTCGGCCTGTTCGTGGTCGAAGCTGAGGAGCATCTGCACCTTGCCGCGATCCTGTTCTGTTGCCGCCCAGGAGCGCACGGTGCGCTCCTGGCTGCGGTCGAACACCACGACGAGGTCGAGGTTGTCGAACCACTCCGGGTCGAACTGGCGCGCTCGGTGCCGGGACCCGTCGTAGCCGTGCGAGGCGAGCGTGGCAATGGTGCGACTGTCGGAGTGTTCACCGACATGCCAGTCACCGGTGCCGGCGGACATCACGGTCACCGCCCCCTCGTAGCCGGCTTTTTTCACCAGGTCGAGAAATACCACTTCGGCCATCGGCGAGCGGCAGATGTTGCCGGTACACACGAAGCAGATTCGGAAGAGCGCCGATCCGTCGAGGGTGCGGTCGAAGCTCATTGCTTCATTGTCGCGCAGATTCCCGCCGAAGCATCATCCCCTCCTCCCCAGACGGATGCTGGCGCCGCCCATGCACGAAACCTCGGGTACCGCCTCCCTAGCCCCCGTCGCCCGCGCAGGATGGTCGCCAGGCGCACGAGTACGGGAGAGGCGATGGAGACGATCACGATGGGCGGACTGACGACCGGTGGGATGCCGATGGGCGGACTGCCGGCAGACCCGGCTTTCCTGCTTGCCCTGGAGACCCAGCAGCGCAGGCTCCATGCCCTCCTGGTGCGGGTCGACAGCGTGCGTGCGCAGCTGCCCTCGGCAGAGGTGGGAGTGTGGCGGGGGCCAGCGCATACGCTCTACGCGAGCTCCGTCGAGGCGCTGGTGAAAGAGTTCGGCGTCATTCGCGACCGGCTCGATGCGGCGCTCGCCTCCACCCGCGCGGCGCACTCCATCGCTGCCCAGCAGGGCTGAGCCGCGGTTAACGTGACGAACCGATCGGACGACGGTGGGCATCCGCTCATCATCAGTGGCGGCGGCTCCATCGCCGTGGGCACCGACGAGCTGTTCGCGGCATCGAGAGCCCTGCGCGCGGTGGCGGTGGAGCTGGCCAGCTGTCTGCGCGAACTGTCTGCCATCGATGGCCTGGTGACGGCGACTCGAGTACCGCTCGCGCAGGGCTCCGTGCAGGCGGCGGAGCACGGCATCCGCGATGCGATGGTGCTGGCGTCGCGCGCCAAGGACCACGCCGGGCTGCTGTATCTGGCGGTCGATCGCTCGGCGACGGCCTACGGAATCGCGGAGGAAGCCACGGAGCGGCTCAGCACCGAGGCGGCTGCCACGCTGGGGTACGCGTTCGGCTTCTTCCTGCCGGGCATGGCGCTCGCGGCGCTGCCCGGCCTGCTCGGCATCGCCGGGGCGGCGTTGCCGGCCGCCGTCGCCTTCTCTCAGCTACCGCCGGACCGTCGGGCCGAGCTGACCACGTCCCTGCGCGGGTGGTTGCTCGAGCGCAAGGGAATCCTCAGTGACCCCATGTTCGCCTCGTTCGTTCGGCATTCCGTGACCAGCGTCGACGATGTGGGCGCTGGACTGTTTCACGCCGTCCCGGCGGTCTCCGGCATTCTCGGGCTGCTGGGTATCACCGGCGTGACCGGCTCGTCGCGAACCGTGGTCGGCGCCGGGCGTGGACTCGGGATGCTCGCTGAGACCCCGGTGCGCACGGATCGGGTGGCGAGCATCCCGCTCTCGACCGCGCCGCAGGGATGGGATGACCGCGCCGCGCGCATTCCGCGCGAGAACGCTCAGGTGCGGATCGATCGCTACAGCGTCGGCGGTCAGCCTGAGCGGTTCGAGGTCTACGTGAGTGGTACCCGGGACTTTTCTCTCGGCGGAGACACGCAGCCGTGGGACATGACGAGCAATCTGAACGGCATCGCCTTCGGAGACTCTGGCTCGGTTCGCGCGGTCGAGCAGGCGATGGCCGACGCAGGCGTCACGGCGGAGACCCCGGTCGTTCTGACCGGCCACTCGCAGGGCGGCCTGGTCGCCGCGCTCGTCGCGGGCTCCGGCGAGTACGACGTGCGTGGCCTCTACACTCTGGGCGCGCCAGCGGCCGGGGTAGCGGTACCGCATTCCGTGCCATGGGTGGCGATCGAACACACCGGTGACATCGTTCCGGCGACGTCCGGGGAGTGGACCTCGTCTGATCCGGTGCTGGTGCGGCGGGACATCAGCGGACTGCCGTCTGCGACGCCGGACCAGTTTTTTCCGACGCACATGCTTCCGGCCTATCGAGACACCGCGGTGGTGCTCGACGGTGCCACCGAGAGCAGGGTCGTGGAGGCTGCTGGGCACTTCTCCGAGTTCACCGAGATAGCAACACCGGTGAGCTCGACGACGTATCAGTCGGTGCGCACCAGTCCGGTCGGAGGGTGATGTCGGAGAGCGGTCAGGCGCGCGTGCGAACGAAGGGGCGCAGGATGAGGCCGATGATCCAGCTGATAACACCGAGCACTAGAGCGCCCAGAACGCCCCACCAGAAGCTGTCGACGCGCAGGCCGAATCCGATGATGGTCGAGATTCCGCTGACGAGCAGCAGGAGAAGCCCGTTCACGATGAACGAGATGAGGCCGAGGGTGATGATGTAGAGCGGAAGAGCGACGACGCGGATGAAGCCGCCGATCACCCCGTTCACGATCCCGAAGATGAGTGAGACGAGCAGGTAGGTGAGGATCGTCGGGAGCGTGCCGCTATCCCACGGCCGCACCGTCACGCCCGCAACGATCAGCGTGGTGAGCCAGAGGGCCACGGCATTGATGATCAGCCGAACGAGGAATCGGGTCATGCGACCACTATGCCCGGCTCCCAGCGGCACGGCAACGGCGGCCCCATAAGCTGGAAGGTATGACCGCAGACCGCCAGCCCCCCGTGCGCCTTCGCCCGGAGATCGTGGCGCTCGCCGCGTACGCGCAGGGAAAGCCTGCCGCGCACGATGCGTTCAAGCTCTCGTCGAACGAAAATCCGTTCGAACCGATCGAGGCGGTACGCGAGGCGATCGCCGGTTCGTCGATCAATCGCTACCCCGATGCTTCTGGCCGGGTCGTGCGGGCCCGGATCGCCGAGCGCTTCGGTGTGAGCGAGCAGGAGGTGCACCTCGGTGCCGGATCGGTGTCGATCCTCGCCCAGTTGATCCAGGCTGCTGCTGCCCCCGGCGACGAGGTCGTGTATGCCTGGCGTTCATTCGAGGCCTACCCGGGCCTCGTCGCCGTCTGCGGCGCCACGAGCGTGACGGTGCCGATCCGCGCGGACGGTCGACATGACCTCGATGCGATGGCTGCCGCTATCACCGACCGCACCCGCGTCGTCATCGTCTGCTCGCCGAACAACCCGACCGGGTCGATCGTCACGGCGCAGGAGTTCGAGCGGTTCATGCAGCTCGTGCCGAACGACGTGCTGGTGCTGCTCGACGAGGCGTACATCGAATTCGTCACCGACCCGACCGTGGTCAACGGGCGGACCCTCACCGGCCGCTACCCCAACCTCGTCGTGCTGCGCACCTTCTCCAAGGCCTACGGCCTCGCGGGCCTGCGCATCGGCTACGCGGTCGGCCCGGAATACATCCTCAACGCCGCCAGGAGCACGGCCATCCCGCTGTCGGTCACCGAGCAGGCGCAACTCGCCGCGATGGCATCACTCGACAACGAGGATGTGCTGCTGGAGCGGGTGCGCGACCTTGCCGTGCTGCGGGATGAGATCTGGAGCGCTCTCCGCGAGCAGGGCTGGGACAGCCCGAAACCGCACGGCAACTTCATCTGGCTCGAGACGAAGCAGTTCACCGAGCGCGCGGCAGGCATCTTCAGCGAGCACGGAATCGTGGCGCGCGCACTCGGAACCGACGGCATCCGTATCTCCATCGGAGAGAAGGAGTCTGTTGCTTCTCTCCTAAGGGCTTCGGAAGAGGTTGTCCGTTCTCTACCAAGTACGCTCTGATTGCCCGGGTTAGATTAGAAACTCGGTGCCAGCTCGGCGGCACGACCGCCCACCCTTCTCGCGAAGGCCGAACCAGGACTGCGAGGTCTCCGTGGCAGACGAAACTCTCACGAACGATGCATCGATGGTGCAGCTTCTTTCTCCCGATGGCGAGCTCCAGACCGGAGCAGCAGCCGCGGAATACCTGCCGTACGTCGAGGCGCTGAGCGACGAGGAACTGCTCCAGTTGCACCGCGACATGGTGATCACCCGTCGCTTCGACGTTGAGGCGACCAACCTGCAGCGTCAGGGGCAGCTCGCCCTGTGGCCACCGAGCCACGGCCAGGAGGCCGCACAGGTCGGGTCGGCCCGCGCCACGCGTCGCCAAGACCACGTCTTTCCGTCGTACCGCGAGCACTCCGTCGCGATGATCCGTGGCCTCGATGTGTTCGAGATCATCAAGATCATGCGTGGCACGACCAACGGCGGGTGGAATCCGGCCGAACAGAACAACTTCCACCTCTACACGCTCGTGCTCGGCTCGCAGGCCCTGCATGCCACCGGATACGCGATGGGCGTCACGCTCGACGGGGCCACCGGCACCGGCGATCTCGACAACGACCAGGCGGTCATCGTCTACTTCGGTGACGGCTCGACCAGCCAGGGGGATGTCAGCGAGGCGTTCGTATTCGCCGCGAGCTTCCAGACCCCCGAGGTCTTCTTCCTGCAGAACAACCAGTGGGCGATCTCCGTGCCGGTGAGCGTGCAGTCGCGCATCCCGCTGTTCCAGCGCTCGATCGGCTTCGGAATCCCCGGCATTCAGATCGACGGCAACGATGTGCTGGCGAGCTACGCCGTGACCCGCAAGAACCTGGATGACGCGCGCAGCGGCGGGGGACCGCGCCTGATCGAGGCCTTTACCTACCGCATCGGCGCCCACACCACGAGCGACGACCCGACCAAGTACCGCGAGAGCGGCACCGTGGCCGACTGGGTACTCAAAGACCCGATCGCCCGCTACGAAAAGTTCTTGCGCACCCGCGTCGCCAGCGACGCGGTCTTCGCCGAGATAGCGACCGAGGCGGATGATTTCGCCGCCGATCTGCGTCACCGCACGGTCGACCTGCCGATCCCCGGCAACGACAAGATCTTCGACAACGTGTATTCGGAGCCGCACCCCGTCATGGTGGAGCAGAAGCAGTGGTTGGCCGACTACGAGGCGTCGTTCGGAGGAGAAGCGTGACCGACACCGCGATAACGACAGAGCTCCCGCTGGTCAAGGCACTCAATGCCGGACTGAAGAAGGCGCTGCACGACGACCCCAAGGTTCTGCTCATGGGAGAGGACATCGGCCCGCTCGGTGGCGTCTTCCGCGTGACGGAGGGGCTGCAGGCGGAGTTCGGCACGAACCGTGTCTTCGACACCCCGCTCGCCGAGTCGGGCATCGTCGGCACGGCGATCGGTCTGGCGATGCGCGGCTATCGCCCCGTGTGCGAGATCCAGTTCGACGGGTTCATCTTCCCCGCGTTCGACCAGATCACCACACAGCTGGCGAAGTTGACGAGCAGACACGAGGGACAGGTGTCGATGCCGGTCGTCATCCGGGTGCCGTACGGCGGACACATCGGTGCCGTCGAGCACCACCAGGAGAGCCCGGAGGCATACTTCGCGCACACCCCCGGCCTGCGACTGGTGAGCCCGAGCACCCCGAACGACGCCTACTGGATGATCCAGGAAGCCATCGCCTCGAACGACCCGGTGCTGTTCTTCGAACCAAAGAGCCGGTACTGGCACAAAGGTCCGGTCGACTTCAGCGCATCGGCCGCGCCGCTGCACAGCAGTCGCGTGGTGCGTACCGGCACCGAGGTGACCGTCATCGGCCACGGTGCCATGGTCAACGTGCTCATGCAGGCCGCCGAGCTCGCCGCAACCGAGGGAACCAGCATCGAGGTCATCGACCTGCGATCCCTCTCGCCGATCGACTACGCGCCGATCATCGCCTCCGCGCAGAAGACCGGCCGTGTCGTGGTCGCCTCCGAGGCTCCCGGTTTTGCCAGCATCTCCTCGGAGATTGCTGCGACCATCACCGAGAAGGCCTTCTACTCGCTCGAAGCCCCCGTGCTGCGGGTCACCGGCTTTGACACCCCCTTCCCGCCAGCGAAACTCGAGGGCGTCTTCCTCCCGGATGCCGATCGCATCCTCGAAGCGGTCGACCGCACCCTCGCCTACTAACCTCTCGCCCCACCGGGCACCAAGGAGCATCGTGAGCACCTCAGAATTTCCCCTGCCGGATGTCGGCGAAGGTCTGACCGAAGCCGAGATCGTGTCGTGGCGCGTCCAGGCCGGCGACACCGTGGTTCTCAATCAGGTTCTGGTGGAGATCGAGACGGCGAAGTCGCTCGTCGAACTGCCGTCGCCGTTCGAGGGCACGGTCACCGAGCTGCTCGTGCAGGAGGGGCAGACCGTCGACGTCGGTACGCCGATCATCGCGGTCTCCTCCGGTGACGGGGCGGCCCTCGCGGCGGCGATCGGCGGCGATCCAGACGAGACTCCGGCAGCAGCACTGGCGCTGGCTGCGGAGCAGGCGGATGACCGCCCCGGCGCGGTCCTCGTCGGCTACGGCATCAAGGGGGGAGTGACCTCCCGCCGCCAGCGCGGAGGGCAGCAACCGGCGGTGGCGACGGAGAGCGGCAGCGCACCCATCGCGATTCGTCCGCGCTCGGTGCCCGCGGCATCCGCGTCGAACATCATCGCGAAGCCCCCGATCCGCAAGCTGGCGAAAGACCTCGGGGTCGACCTCACCGAGGTAGGTCCAACGGGCTTGGCCGGCGAGATCACCCGGGATGACGTCATCCGTCACGCGTCGCAGGCGAGCCTGTTCCACAACATCGAGACACCGCCGTGGTCGGATGAGCGCGAGGAGCGCATCCCGGTCAAGGGTGTGCGCAAGGCGATCGCCACGGCCATGGTGTCGAGCGCGTTCACCGCGCCGCACGTGAGCCTGTTCGTCGACGTGGATGCGACCCGCACCATGGAGTTCGTCAAACGTCTGAAGAATTCGCCCGACTTCGCCGGGGTCAAGGTCTCTCCGCTGCTGATCATGGCCAAGGCGATGATCTGGGCAGTGCGGCGCAACCCCACGGTCAACGCCCAGTGGACCGATAGCGAGATCATCGTCAAGCACTACGTGAACTTCGGCATCGCCGCGGCGACCCCGCGCGGGTTGATCGTGCCGAACATCAAAGAGGCGCAGGAGCTCTCGCTGCGCGAACTCGCCTCGGCGATCGAGCAGCTCACCATCACCGCACGCGACGGTAAGACGCCACCGGCCGACATGGCGGGCGGCACTATCACGGTCACGAACATCGGTGTCTTCGGCATGGACACCGGAACCCCGATCCTGAACCCCGGCGAGGTCGCGATCGTGGCGCTCGGCACTATTAAGCAGAAGCCGTGGGTGGTCGACGGCGAAGTGCGTTCGCGTTTCGTCACGACCCTCGGTGCGAGCTTCGACCATCGGATCGTCGACGGGGATGTCGCCAGCCGCTTCCTCGCGGACGTCGCCAGCGTGATCGAAGAGCCCGCTCTGCTGCTGGACTGACGCTGCTGCTCGACTGACGCTGCTGTTCGACTGATCAGCGCGGCCACAGGATGCTCGATCTGCGCTACTCTCTAATGAGAACGACAATCATTAGCTAAATTAGAGAGCTCCTCCCGTGCGCATCATCCCCACCTCTGCAGTCCTCCTCGTCGCTGCGCTCGCCCTCACGGGGTGTGCCGCGTCGAGCTCCGCTGGCACCGGCGGCCCCATCCGCGTGGTCGCCTCCACGAATGTGTTCGGCGACATCGTCAAGCAGATCGGCGGCTCCGCCGTCGCGGTCACCTCGCTGATCGAAGACCCGTCTCAAGACCCGCACTCCTTCGAGGCTGACGGCCAGGTGCAGCTCGCACTCTCGAAGGCGCAGGTCGTGATCGAGAACGGCGGCGGCTACGACGATTTCGTCGACACGCTGCTGAAGGGTGCGAGCAATAAGAAGGCCACGGTGCTGAATGCCGCGACGATCTCCGGACTCAACCAGCATCCCTCCGCAGGGGAGTTCAACGAGCACCTCTGGTACGACTTTCCGGTGATGACGAAGGTCGCCGAGAAGATCGAGGCGAGTCTCAGCGCGCTCGACGCAAGTAAGAAGTCGACGTTCGCGGCCAACACCGCTGCATTCGTCGACAAACTCGCCACCCTCGAGGCATCCGAGGCGACTATCAAGAGTGCCCACAAGGGGGAGGGCGTCGCGATCACCGAGCCTGTTCCTCTCTACCTGCTCGAAGCGAGCGGTCTGGTGAACGCGACCCCGGCGAAGTTCAGTGAAGCCGTAGAAGAGGGAACGGATGTCTCCCCCCTCGTTCTGCGCCAGACCCTCGCCCTCTTCACCGAACACACCGTGAAACTGCTGGTCTACAACGAGCAGACCGACGGACCGGAGACCGAGCAGGTGCTCGCCGCGGCGAAAAAGGCCAAGATCGCCATCGTCCCGGTCACCGAGACTCTGCCGGCTGGGAAGTCGTACGTCAGCTGGATGACCGCCAATCTCGCGGCCATCTCGGCTGCGCTCGGCTGAGCGACCGAATACGCTGACCACCACACCGAGCGAGAGACCCGTCCATGACCGAACCCGTGCTGAGCCTGCGTCACGCCACGCTCTCGTTCGGCGACCGCGAACTCTGGCGCAACCTCAACCTCGAGGTGCAGGCGGGCGAATTCCTGGCCGTGCTCGGGCCGAACGGCACCGGTAAAACCAGCCTGCTGAAGACGATCCTCGGGCAGCAGAAGCTCACCTCGGGGGAGCTCGACTTTCTCGGCGGCCCGGTAGGCCGGGGCGACAAGCGCATCGGCTACATCCCGCAGCAGAAGCTTCTCGAGCAGGGGACCCCGCTGCGTGCGCGCGACCTGGTCGCCTTCGGGGTGAACGGAAATCGGTGGGGACTGCCGATTAACTCGCGGGCGGTTCGGGCGAAGGTGGCGGACATCCTGCAGTCCGTCGGGGCGAGCGACTACGCGAACGTGCCGGTCGCCACTCTGTCGGGCGGGGAACAGCAGCGCGTACGCGTCGGGCAGTCGATCGCGGGCGACCCGCGGCTGCTGCTCTGCGACGAGCCGCTCATCTCGCTCGACCTGAACCACCAGCGCCAGGTCAGCGAGCTGATCGACGAGCAGCGCAAGCGGTTGAACACCGCCGTCGTGTTCGTGACGCATGACGTCAACCCGATTCTGCCGATGGTCGATCGCGTGCTGTACCTGGCGGGCGGCCGCTTCCGGGTGGGCACGCCAGACGAGGTGCTGCGCAGCGAGGTGCTCTCCTCCATGTACGGCACCCCGGTCGAGGTCATCCGCAGTCGCGGGCGCATCGTCGTGCTCGGAGCGCCGGAGGGGTACGGCGTTCACGATCACCTCGAGCACCACACCGCCACCGAGGCGACGGAGGCACCCGAATGAGCGGGGACTTCTGGTCGCAGATCTTCGGCTTTGCGAACTACGGCGAACTGCTGGTGCTCGTGCACAACTCGATCATCGCCGGGGCCATTCTCGGCGTCGTCGGCGGACTTATCGGCCCCTTCGTGATGACCCGTGACCTCGCGTTCGCGGTGCACGGAGTCAGCGAATTGAGCTTCGCTGGAGCATCCGCGGCTCTGTTGTTCGGCGTCAATGTGGTGACGGGATCGATCGCGGGGTCGCTGCTGGCGGCGTTGCTCATCGGCGTCCTCGGGTCGAGAGCGCGCGAACGCAACTCGATCGTCGCGGTACTGACGCCGTTCGGTCTCGGCCTGGGCATCCTGTTTCTCGCGCTATACAAGGGCCGCAGCGCCAACAAGTTCGGGCTGTTGACCGGGCAGATCGTGTCGGTCGACAACCCCCAGCTGCTGATGCTGGTGATCATCTCACTGGTGGTCATCGCCGGTCTTCTCTTTGTCTGGCGGCCGCTGAGCTTCGCCAGCGTCGATGCGGATGTCGCCCGAGCCAAGGGGTTGCCGGTCTCCGGGATTTCGATCGCCTTCATGGTTCTGCTCGGCCTCGCGACCGCGGTGTCGATCCAGATCGTCGGGGCGCTGTTGGTGCTATCGCTGCTGGTGACGCCGGCCGCCGCGGCCATGCGGGTCACCGCATCCCCTTTTCTCACCCCGCTGCTGAGCGTGGCCTTTGCCGTGACCTCGGTGGTCGGCGGCATTCTGCTCGCGCTCGGCGGCGGGCTGCCGATCAGCCCGTACGTCACGACGATCTCGTTTCTGATCTACGTGGTGTGCCGCATCATCGGCTCGCGTCAGCGCCGGCGGGGAAACAACGGGCGGACGCTGTCGGCGCCCGTCGTCTCGACTCTGGGTGGAGGTCACGAGTGAAGAGAAACACCTGGCAACGCGAGGCAGTTCGCGAGGCTCTCGGCAGCAGCGACAACTTCGTCAGCGCGCAGAGTCTGCACGCGGGTCTGCGCGATGCGGGATCGCCGATCGGGCTGGCCACCGTGTACCGCGCGCTGGCCAGTCTCGCGAGCGAGGGCGAGGCGGATTCGCTGCAGCAGGAGGGCGAAAGCCTCTATCGCGCCTGCACCCCTGGCCAGCATCACCATCACCTGATCTGCCGCAATTGTGGACTGACCGTGGAAATCGAGGCGGATGAGGTCGAGCGCTGGGCGCAGAACCTTGCAGCGCAGCACGGGTTTACCCAGGCAAATCATGTCGTCGATGTCTTCGGCCTCTGCGCGGATTGCAGCGCGCTCGCCGCGTCCGATCAGGTGACGCGCGGTTAGAGTGTCGGCACGGTGCAGCGCGCACCGACTGCTCCGGAGGTGCTCACCATGTCGACAGCCCGTTCCCTCGCCCTCCTCGCCACCGTCGGCGTCGCCGCGCTCGCCCTCTCCGGCTGTAGTGCGATCGGTACCGTGAGCTCCGCGGCGTCGAAGGTCGAATCGTGTGCGTCCATCGCCACGACGATGAGCGCTGCCAGCAGTGATATCGCCGGCAGCGTGACATCGATGACCACCGATCCGGCGACAGCGCTCGAGAAGCTGAAAACGGTCTCGGCCGACTTCCACACCGCCGTGGGCAAACTGAAGAATGTCGACGTGAAGAAGGCGGCAGAGACGGCGGATGCCTCCCTCACGGCTCTGGTGGACAAGGTCGAGGCGGTATCGGCGAACCCCGCATCCGCCGACACGACTGCCCTGCAGGACGCGGCGACCGCGGTCAGTGACGACTTCGTGGCCATCGGCAAGGTCTGCACGCCGTAGCGAAGCGGGATGCGTGCCACCGGCGTGTTTGCTGAGCTCGCGGGCATCCCGTAGTATTGGACGCTGCTGCGCGAATCTCGCCAGCCACGTGTACGGATCCCCATGAATTTCTGCGGTGGATCGCGTGCGCCGACAAGAAACCTTGGGTAACCGGGCCCCTTCCCCTATGGAAGGGATTGGCCCGTTTACGGTAGATGGAGGAAAACCATGGCCGCAGTGTGCCAGGTGACTGGAGCCGTTCCCGGCTTCGGACACAACATTTCGCACTCGCACCGTCGCACCAACCGACGCTTCGACCCGAATGTGCAGAAGAAGAAGTACTACGTCCCGTCGCTTCGCCGTAACGTGACGCTGACCCTGAGTGCCAAGGGCATCAAGGTCATCGACGCTCGCGGTATCGAGTCTGTGGTCAAGGATCTCCTTGCCCGTGGGGAGAAGATCTAATGGCAAAGTCCCAGGACGTTCGTCCGATCATCAAGCTCCGCTCGACCGCGGGCACCGGTTACACCTACGTGACCAAAAAGAACCGTCGTAACGACCCAGACCGTCTGGTGCTGAAGAAGTACGACCCCATCGTGCGCCAGCACGTCGAATTCCGCGAGGAGCGCTAACCATGGCGAAGAAGAGCAAGATCGCTGCGAACGAGCAGCGCAAGATCGTCGTCGCACGGTACGCGACCAAGCGCCTGGAGCTGAAGAAGGCTCTCGTCGACCCCACCTCGACCGACGAGCAGCGCGAAGCCGCTCGCCTCGGCCTGCAGAAGCTTCCTCGCAACGCCTCGCCGGTGCGCGTTCGTGGTCGCGACGCGATCGACGGTCGTCCGCGTGGTTTCCTCAGCCAGTTCGGCGTTTCCCGTGTACGATTCCGCGATATGGCGCACCGGGGAGAATTGCCCGGTATTACTAAGTCAAGCTGGTAAATTACAGGCGGCTCGGGGGATAACTTCTCAGGGCCGATCGATTCATGCACGCAGGTCTGTTCTCTTGAGCAGCAATGTTTGTTCTGCAAAGCACAACGTCCGAGGAGGACTTCAATGGCTGACAAGTCACTAAACCGTACCGAGCTCGTCGCGGCAGTCGCCGCTCAGTCTGGGCAGAGCCAGGCCGCCGTCAACGGCGTCCTCGACGCTCTGTTCTCGACTCTCGCCACTTCGGTGGGCGAGGGCACGAAGGTCACGATCCCGGGCTGGCTCGCAGTCGAGCGCACCCACCGTGCCGCTCGCGCCGGCCGTAACCCTTCCACGGGTGAGGCAATCGAGATCAAGGCCGGTTATGGCGTCAAGGTGAGCGCGGGCTCGAAGCTCAAGGCCGCCGCCAAGTAGTCCTGCTCTGCAGTCCCGAAGGGGACGTCGACCACACGGTCGGCGTCCCCTTCGTCGTTGGTGCGGCATCCGTTCAGCCCGTCTTCTCGGCGTTTTACCGGGACGACCTCGTTTAGGGTGGATGTCGTGCCCAGGCTCGTGAGGATCGCCGGGCCAGCCCTTCTGCTGGTCGTCGCTTTTCTGTCCCTGCTCTGGGCTCTCGCCTTCGGCGGTGCGGCGGCCCCTCAGGCGGTGTTCGACCCCGGAGCCGTCGTGCGCATCGGACTCCCGATTGCGACAATGCTGGGCAATCTCGGCGTGGCCGTGACCCTCGGCGCTCTGGTCTTGGTCTGCTTCGCGCTGAACGACAAGCCCGAGTTCGGCAAGGCGCTCGACATCGCCGCTGCCGCCTCCGCCTTCTGGACGGTCGCCTCCGCCGCCACCGGTTTTCTCACCTTCCTCAGCCTGTCGGGCACGCCGGTGAGCTTCGACCAGAACTTCGGCTCGGTGCTCGGGCAGTTTCTGTCTGGTCAGCCGGCCGGGCAGAGCCTCGGGCCGTCCTGGCTCGCCACCGTGCTGATCGCCGCGGTCGTCACCGTTCTCTGCTTCGCCGTGCGCAACCGCACCGCGCTGCTCTTCGTGACGGTGCTCGCTGCGGCTGGCCTTGTGCCGGCGACGCTGCAGGGACACTCGGGGGATGCGGCCGGTCACGACGCGGCGACCAGCTCGCTCGGACTCCACCTGGTCTTCGCCTCGATCTGGCTCGGTGGTCTGGTCACGATCGTGCTGCTGCGGAAGAGCCTCGAGGGTGGGCGGATCGGCCCGGTGATCGCCCGCTATTCGACGCTCGCCATCATCTGTTTCGTGGTGGTGGCCGCCTCAGGCTATGTGAATGCCGCCCTTCGTGTCGGAACGCTGCCGCAGTTGCTTACTCCCTATGGCATCCTGGTGCTGGTCAAGGTGCTGGCCCTGCTCGTGCTCGGTCTGTTCGGCCTCGCCCAGCGCACGCTCCTGGTGAAGAAGATGCAGAACGCCACAAACGGCGGAAGCAAATTCTTCTGGTGGCTCGTCGCGGCGGAGCTCGGCTTCATGGGCCTCGCCTCGGGTGTCGCCGCCGCGCTCGCCAAGACGCAGACTCCCGTCGCGCAGACCCGCGGCGGTACCTCTCCCGCCTGGGTGCTCACCAGCGGACCGCTGCCGCCCCCGGTCACCGTCGGGCGCTACTTCACCCTGTGGAACTTCGATCTGATCTGGGTGCTCGTCTGCGCCTTCTTGGCTTTCTTCTACCTCGCCGGAGTCTGGCGCCTGCGCCGCCGTGGCGACCGCTGGCCCTGGTACCGCACCGTGCTGTGGCTGGCCGGGCTCGCGGTGCTGTTCTATGTGACAAACGGCAGCATCAACGTGTACGAGAAGTACCTGTTCAGCTCCCACATGCTCGGTCACATGCTGCTCGGCATGATGATCCCGGTGCTCCTTGCCCCGGCCGCACCGATCACGCTCGCACTGCGCAGCATCCACAAGCGCACCGACGGAAGTCGCGGCCCGCGCGAGTGGATCATGATCGTCGTGCATGCCCCGATATCGAAGGTGCTCACCAACCCGCTCATCACCGCGGTCATCTTCGTCGTCTCCCTCTGGGCGTTCTACTATTCGCCGCTGTTCGGCTGGGCCACCGTCGACCACATCGGGCACGAGTGGATGACGGTGCACTTCCTCATCGCCGGCTACCTGTTCGTTCAGTCGCTGATCGGCGTCGACCCGGTTCCGTTCCGCGCCTCATACCCGATGCGGCTGCTGACGCTGCTGGCGACGATGGCGTTCCACGCATTCTTCGGGCTGGCTCTGACCACAGGAACCGGGCTGCTGCTGGCGAACTGGTACGGCGCGATGGGGCGCACCTGGGGGCCGAGTGCCATCGCCGACCAGCAGGCCGGCGGCGGTATCGCCTGGGGTGTGGGCGAGATCCCCACGGTGGTGCTCGCCATCACGGTGGCGATCATGTGGAGCCGAAGCGACGACCGTGAGGCCAAACGCCTCGACCGCAAGGCCGACCGCGACGGTGACCGCGATCTCGAGGAGTACAACCGGATGCTGGAAGAGCGGGCCAGGGACGGCGCGCCGCGACCCTAGGCGGCATTCAGTACGCGCGAGTTCCACGCGCTAATACTGCGCGGTGATCTGCAGGCTGCCGTCGCCCGCGATCATGATCGCGTAGGCGACCGAAAATGGCACGTCCTCATCGAAGACCGACACCGTTCCGTCGAAGATCGACTTGACCGTGACCTTTAGGTGCGCGGTTCCCTCGGTCGGGGGGACCGCCCAATTGCCGATCCCGCCCGCCGCGGCGATCGTGACCACGGGCAGCTTCACCATCGACCAGGTGGGGGTGTCTTGAACCCGATCGCGGATCTGCTGGCCCATCGGGCACCCGGTCGGTTGGAGCACGGTCTGCTTCACGCAGGAGGCCAGCTGCGCATCCAGCTGCTTCTGCACGGCCTTCACGAAGGCGGCACTCGCCCGCACCTCGACCGTGGCCGGTGCAACTACGCCCGGATCGTCGACCAACACCGTTGTCGGCGCGGCTGTGAGGTACGCAGACGCGTGCGAGAGGGTGATCGCCGCCGGCGTCAACACGAGATAGGTGCCGTCACCGTTCGTCGGGTTCTCGGGCAGTCCGTTGGCGACGAAGCTCGCGGCGTGGTCGACAGTGACGTGCAGCGCACTGACCGGAGTGGCGGCGAACCGCCAGGCAGAGAACAGCCCGAGATGGCTGCCATCGCGCCGCACCTCGAATGTCGAGCGACCGGCGGTGTCGCCGAGGCGGTACGACACGGTGACCCGGTGGGCGCCCGTGGAGGTCGTGCTGTCGGAGACGAAACGGATGTCGGACAGCTCGGCCATGGCATCCGATCGCAGCAGCGCACGCGACGCGTTCCGCGGGGCGGTGACGCCCGGCGTTCTCAAGGCGTCGGCGACATCGTGCCGCGCGAGGGCCGAGAGGTAGGAGCCGACGAACCCGTTCGCGCTGTACAGCGTGAGGTTGAGTGTCGTCACGGTGACGACGAAGGCGGCGACGAGCACCCCGCCCAGCACGATCCACGTGGTGAACCCCCTGCGCCGCATGTCCACATCCTAAGTGGGCGGGCTTGGCGCCGTTCACTCACAGGGGCGTGCGGCGCGGACCGGGGGCACGGATGTCGCGGGTAGATTGGAGAGGCTGTGCGGGCCGGTCGGCATCCCGACACGTCCGAGCCCGGCGAGAGGAGCTTCGTGAGCGACTTCACCCTCTCTGCGGAGCAGGCCGCGGTGTTCGAAGCGATCGAGAAGACGCGCGAGAACATCTTCGTCACGGGGCGTGCTGGCACCGGAAAATCGACGCTGCTCAACCACCTGTCGTGGAATACCGACAAGCAGGTGGTCATCTGCGCCCCGACCGGTGTTGCGGCACTCAACGTGGGCGGGCAGACCATCCATTCGCTGTTCCGGCTGCCGATCGGGGTCATCGCCGACCACAAGATCGAGCAGACGGCAGAACTGAAGAAGCTGCTGAACACTATCGACACCCTGGTGATCGATGAGGTGTCGATGGTCAATGCCGACCTCGTGGATGCCATCGATCGCAGTCTGCGGCAGGCACGGCAGAAGCCGCGCGACCCCTTCGGTGGCGTGCAGGTCGTGCTGTTCGGGGATCCGTATCAATTGGCGCCCGTGCCCGGCGATGAAGACGAGCGGGCGTACTTCACCGACCAGTACCGGTCGATGTGGTTCTTCGATGCGAAGGTCTGGGATGACGCCGACCTGCGAATCTTCGAGCTCACCACCATTCACCGGCAGCACGAGGGGGAGTTCAAGTACCTGCTGAATGGTGTGCGGCATGGGCAGGTCACCGCGGAAATGGCAGGGCGGCTCAACTCGGTCGGTGCGCGGCCGGCGCCCACCGACGGCGCCATCACTCTGGCCACCCGTAACGACACGGTGACGCGCATCAACGCGCTGGAGCTCGGTCGCCTGACCGGCAAGGCGAAGACCGCGAAGGCCGAGGTGAGTGGTGACTTCGCCGGGCGTGGTTTTCCCGCCGATGAGTCGCTCGATCTGAAGGTGGGTGCGCGGGTGATGTTCCTGCGCAATGACACCGGCAACGGCGAGGGCGGTCAGCGCTGGGTGAACGGCACGGTCGGCACGGTCACCAAGATCTCCTCCACGGTGTTCGTGGAGGTCGACGGCGAGGAGCACGAGGTGCAGCCGGCCATCTGGGAGAAGTTCAAGTACACCTACTCGCCCAGCACCAAGCAACTGCGTAAAGACATCGTCGCCGAGTTCACCCAGTTTCCGTTGCGCTTGGCCTGGGCGGTCACCATCCACAAGTCGCAGGGCAAGACCTACGACCGCGCCATAGTCGACCTCGGCTCCGGGGTGTTCAGTGCAGGTCAGACCTACGTCGCGCTCAGCCGCATCACCGCTCTCGACGGGCTGTACCTCACCCGTCCGCTGCGGCCGAGTGATATCCGCGTCGACCCCGACGTGCAGCGGTTCATGAGTCGGGCATCCGCCGTGCCGGCGCTCGAGGCCCGCGAATCCGGGGTAACCGGCTAGCTCGGTTATGGGGTCCATGACTGTAACCGACCCGGTCGGTTACTACCGCGCTGGTCGAACTTGTGCCGTCTTGTGCGGGTTGTGCCTGCCCGAGCAGGCACAACCCGCACAAACGGGCGCAACGGAGTGCTGGGGTGGCTAGGCGACGACCTTCGCGCGGGCCAGGTCGACGAACAGCTCCGTGTTGAAGCGATACGCGATGAGCACCTCGTCGATGACGCGGTCGCGTTCGTCGGAGTCCCAGGTCACGGCATCCAACTGGTCGCGGTAAGTCTCCTTGAACCGCTTCGGGCTGGCGATCTCGTCGAACAGGTAGAAGCCGACGCCGTTGGTCTCGAAGCCGAACTGGCGCTGCATGAGGGAGCGGATGACCTGGCCGCCCGAGAGGTCGCCGAGGTACCGCGTGTAGTGGTGCGCGATAAATCCGCCGGGCCAGCCCGCGGCGACACCGGAGATGCGCTCGACGTAGCGCTGTGTGGTGGGGAGCGGCGTGATGGCCGTGCGCCAGGCCGCACCGAGCAAAAACTCGAGGTCCGCCTCGATCGCCGGCAGCCTAGTGAGGTGAGGCGAGATGAATGGGGCCGCGACCGGGTTGTCGGCCATGACATCCGCTGCGGCCTCGAGTGCCTCGTAGATGAAGAAGTGCTGGGCCACCAGGGCGATGTAATCCTCGCGCGTGCCGCGGCCCGACATCAGATCGGTCATGAAATCGGCGCCCTCGCTGTCACCGTGGCTCGACCAGGTGCGCTCGCGCAGCGCCTGCGAGAAGGGAATGACGTCAGGCATGGGCACTCCGAACGGTAGGTAAGGTGACCCTTAGTTTAGGGGGTGGCCTGCGCCGGTGACATCCGTTCTCCCTGGCAATCGGCGAAGAATCAGTGGTCGGGATGCCCCGGAAACTGCAGCTCGGAGGGCGCGGCAACGCCGGCCTGGGTGAAGGCGAGGGCCGGGGCGGTGAGGGCCGCAATGACGAGCGCACCCACGACGATGGCGAGCAACGAGCGAGCTCCGCCGCGATCGACATTCACCCGATCGACATTCGCCCTGGGGCTGCGCAACCGAACGCTCAGCACAATCGCGATAGCCAGCTCGAACGCGGTGGCCGTGCCCATCGGCACGAACGCCAGGGGAGCGGCGACGTCCGGCGAACCGAGCGCCGCGCCGATCACCAAGAGCAGCGCCCAGATCAGGGCGGGTACGAGCGCGACCGCCCTCGCGGCCTGGGGAAGCACGAGTCGATCACGGGACAGGCAGGCGACACCCCAGAGCAGTTCGAACAGCGCGAGCAGCACGAGACCCACGGCGAACGGCCCCGGTGCTCCGAGGCTCAGGGCAATGTGGATGAGGGCCGCGCCGATGGCGGCGAAGGCCAGCCAGCTGCGGGTGACGGGCGACATCCGTCAGCCGCGGCGCGGGCCCGCGGGCTGCTCCGTGCCGAGGGATGCCGCGAGCAACAGAATCGCGCTGGCGAAATGCAGCACGTGGTCTTGCAGGTTGAGCGCCAATACGTTGAGCGGAGTGCCGACGACGTACAGTCCGGCGAGCCCGATGAGCAGATACAGCGTGCCGACGATGCGGTTGAGCATGAGCGCGGCGGCACGGCCGGAGAGTCCGGCCATCACGAGAGCGGCGCCGATGACGAGGTGGGCGATGTTGTGGAAGTCATTGACCTCGAAGATGCCGAGCAGCAGTCCGCCCTGGGTGCTGAAGAATCCGACCCCGCCGGTGCTGGCAAACCCGAGCGCACCGAGAACGACGTAGAGCGCGCCGAGAACGACCGCGAGCATCCGGTTGGCAGAGCCGGCGGGCGAGATCTGGGCCGTGACCTCGCTCAATGGGGCCGCTGTTCGACGCCGAGCTGGGTGGCTGCGCGCTCGTACAGAGAGACCACCTCGGCCCGCACCTGGGCGCGCTCGCTGATCGGTTCGCGCCACGGTACTCGGCTGACGAACTCGCCGGCGGGGGTGCGGTAGGTCCAGAGACCGCCGTCACCGTCGAAGCCGGTCATCGAGGCGGTGGTGGCCGCTGGGTCGACGAAGGCGCGCACGATCAGCAGGTTGTCGTCGACGTGGTCGCCGTTCATGTGCTTCAGGATGGCGGCGACGACATCGGGTTCGAATGTTGGCACGAAATCTACGGTACTGGGCGCAGCCGATGGGGGACCATGGTTTCATGCCGATCGTCCCCGACACCAAGAACTGGACCTGGGTGCTCGAAGCCCCGTGCCCCGACTGTGGCTACGACGCCTCGACCATCACGGTCGCCGACGTGCCCGACATGATCCGGGCCAATGCCGCGGCCTGGCCGGCCGTGCTCGAGCGAGCGGATGTCGCGGTGCGGCCGGACGACAGCACGTGGTCGCCCCTGGAATACGCGGCCCACGTGCGCGACGTGTTCCGCATCTTCGCTACCCGTCTTGCGCTGATCCTCGAGGAGGACGAGCCCGAGTTCGAGAACTGGGACCAGGATGCGACGGCTGTCGCCCAACGGTACGGCGAGCAGGATCCGGCGACGGTGGGCGTGGAACTGGTGGAGGCGGCATCCGTTCTCGCCGCGGCCTTCGAGGCGGTTCCGGCGGATGCCTGGCAGCGCCGCGGGCTGCGCGGAGACGGCGCGGCGTTCACCACCGAGACGCTGGCGAAATACTTCATCCACGACCCGATTCATCACCTCTGGGACGTGCGCTGATGCGACATTCGTTGGTCGAGTAGCGGGTGTCGATACGGCTACTCAACCGGCCAAGTACTCGCGGGCTACGCCGAGCGGGCCGTCAGCTCCGCGCGCAACGGCCAGTCCTGGTTCTCCAGGATGAACTGAGCCGAGGACCCGGTGTGGCTGTTGACCACGATCGGTGCCATCAGGTTCATGCTGGTTCCACTTTCGCCGGGATTCGCCACCACGAGCACGATGGCATCTTCGGGCTGGGTCACGCCGAGCGTGCCGCACTGCTCGTCAGAGAGCTCCGGCGCGTAGTCGGGGATGTAGACAGAAGCGTCGAGCACGAACAGACGGATGCTGTCGTTGCCGACTGCGCGGAGCGAGTACAGGCCGCTCGCACCCTCGATATCGTCGAGGGTGAAGTCGGTGAAGGGGGCAAAGCCCGGCAGGGGAGCGACGAAGCTCAGGCTCGTGCTCATCGCAGAAAGTCCATCAGGGTGGGCTGCAGGGTGCGCGAGGTGACCGCCAATGCTGATTGGTAGGTGACCTCCTGCTGCTTGAGCTGCAGCACCATCTCTGCGATGTCGACGTCTTCGACGTCGGCCCGCTTCGCCTCGAGGGTTCCTGTCGCTGCCACGTTCAATCCTTTTGCTCGTTCCACCTGAAGCTGACGAGCACCGACGCTGCTCTGCTCCGTGCTCACCGCCGTCATTGCGCTGTCGATGTTGGCCAACTGCGGGCCGACGTTCACACCGGTGCGCAGGTCGCTGACGATCGTGTCGAGCAGTGCGAACACCGAGGTCGCGCCGGAGCCGAACACCGCGGCGCCATCGGAGTCGACGCGCACGCTCGACGTGCCGTCCATTTGGCGTTGAACCGTGCTGCCGGTGCCGGTGAAGGTGTAGTTCGGGTTCACCGCAACTCCGGCATCCGAGTTTCCGGCGAAGACGGTTCGGCCGAGATACGAGGTGTTCGCCTTGGCCATCAGATCGCTCTTCAGCCCCTCGAGCTCCTTCGCGATCGCCTCCTTGGCGGTCGCCGACAGCGAGCCGTCACTGGCACCCTGCACGGTGAGGTCGCGAACCCGGCGCAGGATGTCGGTGGTCGCCGACAACGTCGAATCGACCGTGTCGAGCCAGCCGGTCGCATCGTCGATGTTGCGACCGTACTGGGCGTTGGCCGACTGGGCGGCACGCACCCGCATCGAATCGGCGGTGCCGGAGGGGTCATCCGACGGCACTGCGATCTTCTTCAGGGTGGTGGACTGATCCTGCAGCCTCGCCAACTGGGCGGCGCTGGACTGCAGGTTGTGCTGGGCGTTCAGCATCCTGGTCTGGCTGGTCACTCGTGTCAGCACGGTTATCTCCCGACGATTCCGGTGTGGTTGATGAGGGTGTCGAGCATCTCGTCGATCGAGGTCATGACGCGGGCTGCACCCTGGTACGAGGTCTGGAAGGTCAGCATGTTGACGTTCTCTTCGTCCATGTCGACCGAGGAGTTGGAGAGCTGAGCCTTGCTGGCGTTGGAGGCAGCGCTGTCGGCGAGGGTCGCCTGCTGCAGTGCGCTCTTGGCCGCCACGCCGATTCCGGTGACGAAGGTGGACCAGACCGAGTCTGGCGAACCCGCGGCGCTACCCAGGTGCGCGATGGCGGCGGCGTTCGAGCCGTCGTTGCCACCTGCGCCGGCGGTGCCGGTGGCGATTTCCGCGCCGCTGGTCGGGATGACGCTCAACCCGAGCGCGGCCGGTCCGGTGGAGGACACGGCGAAGAAGCTCAGGCCGGTGGTACCGCTCGGTGTGGTGCCGCCGGAGTGCACCGCATTGACCGCGTTGGCCAAGTAGGTGGCGAATTTGTTGTATCCGGCCGCGGCCTCGGCGATCGCCCCGCCGGTGCCACTGGCGTTTGCGCCGGCGAGCACCGAGAGAGCGCCGGCGATCTCACCGGATTCAACCGACACGGGGATATTCGGGCGGGCCGTCCACTGCAGTGTGAGCGGGGCCCCGCTCGCACCCTCCATCGTGCTGCTGCCGGACACGGAAAGCTGGTACGACGTGTCGCCCGAAACTAGGGCGTTGCCGCCGACCAAGACCTCGGCGGTGCCGTCGGGCAGCTCCCGCACTGTGCCCCCGGTGAGGGCGGCGATCGAGGTCGTGAGCTGATTGCGCTGGTCGATCAGCTCATTTGCCGAGCCGCCACGGGCGAGAGTGGAGCGGATTTCGCCGTTGAGGGCTGCCACCGACGTGGCAGCCTGATTGAGCTCATCGACCATGCCGGTGAGCTTGCCACGGGTCTGCGTCCACTGGTCGTTCAGCGCGGTGTATCCCGCGGCGATCTGGTTCGTCAGTGCGGTGGCGGTCTGCAGCAGCACTCCGGCCGGCGCTGCCTGCCCGGCCTGATTGCTCACGGCGCTCCAGGCGCTCCAGAAGCTGGAGAGCTGGGCGGAGATGCCGTTCTTGCCCGGCTCGTTGAGTGAGGCCTGGATGTCGGTGAACGTGTTCGAGCGCACCGCAAGATTGCCGGAGGCCGCGGCGGTGATTCGCACGCGGGCGTCGAGGAACGCGTCACCGAGGCGGGCGACACCGTCGACGGAGACGCCCTGTCCGACGCGCGGGCTGCCGCCAGACAGCGGGCCGACCTGCGCCAGCGACCCCACCGCAGAGGTGGTGATGCGCTGACGGGTGTAGCCCGCGGTCGTGGCGTTGGCGATGTTCTGCCCCACGACATCCAGGCCCTGGCGGGCGGCGTTCAGACCGGAGTATGCGGTGCTGAGACCGCCGAAAGTGCTCACCATGTTCGTGTCCGGTACTCGATCAGAGGGTCACGTCGAAGATGTGGGACGAACCACCGGACGACCCGGTGTCGCCCTTGGCGGTGTACGTTCCGCTGTCGGTGCTGCCCTCGCTCTGCGATTCCTGCACAAAGCGGATGGCCGTGCGCAGGTAGTGCTCGTTGAGGTCACGCAGTTCGCGGATCTCGTTGGTCAGCTCGGTCATCGCCGAGAGATGCGCGGTGAAGATGTCGGCCCATGGGCCGTTCGGCGCGAGGGCGACGAGTTCACGGAGGGTGACGTCATCCTCTGCTCCCCACTCGTTGGCGACGATGGATGCCTCGACGGTGCGGGCGAGGCCAGCCTGGCGCAGACGCTCCATGACCTGTTCGACCTCACGGGTGGCGAACTGAAGCCAGCGGGTCTTGCCGGAAGAGAGGATGAACTGCTCCTCCTCCAGCTTGAAGACGAGCAGGTCGAGCAGCTCCCGCTCACGCCACAGGCTGGCCGAAAGCTCGTTCGCACTCATGTCTGCTCCAGTCCGGTCGTCTGCAAGCGCTGACGTTCCCACTGCTCGTGCCACCGACGTCATTTTCTCCACTCTCGTTCGGTGGGGACTATCGGCAAGGGTACGCCGGGCGTTAGTCATCTTCGGGTGCGAATTCGAGGCCGTGGGGGACACGGGCGGGTGTCAGCACCATGGAGGACTAATTCGCTGAAACGGGGTACGCGGTCCCCCGGACTGGGGGCGAAAACGGCCGCGTAGACCCCGAATTTCCTGGTCACGGGGGTTGTCAGCGCCATAGAGTCAAAACCGGATCGCGGGGCTGGCACCCCGACGGAACCGCTCGAAAAACACCTCTCACCCGCAACACCTACCCGAAAACGAACTGCAAAGTTTTACGGCATCCGTCCCTTACGGATGTCGCCGCAACGCGACTGGGATCGCAAACGGGGGCACGGCTTGTGAACAAATCGGAACGCAACGCATTGGTTGTGGAGAATCTCCCACTGGTGGGTTACCTGGTGTCAGAGGTGTGGGCGAAAGCCACCCACCTCTCTCGCGACGACCTGGCTTCGGCCGGCGCACTCGCTCTCGTGACCGCGGCTGACGCGTTCGATTCCACCCTCGGCGTTCCCTTCGGTGCATACGCCCGTAAGCGCATCGTCGGTGCGTTCGCCGATGAGATGCGCTCCAGCGACTGGGCCTCGCGGGGCGCCCGTAAGCGCATCAAAGAGACCACCGCGGTGCAGGAGACGCTGACCGCGGCCCTCGGCCGCAGCCCGAAGGTCGATGAGATCGCCGAGGCGATGGGCGTCGACCGCGAGGAGGTCTCGGCCGGACTCGCGGATGCCGCCCGTACCGTTTCGACCCTCGATGACGCCGTGTCGGACTTCCTGATCGCCGACATCGCGCTGCCCGAAGAGTCGCTCCTCTCGAGTGAGCGCCTTAACTTTCTGCGCGCGGCCGTCGAGTCGCTGCCGGAGAAGATGCGCGTGATCGTCACCCAGGTCTACTTCGAAGACCGCTCGGTCAAGGAGATCGCCGACGAGCTGGGGATCACGCACTCTGCGGTCTCGCAGCAGCGGGCCGAAGCCATCCGTCTGCTCAAAGACGGGCTGGAGACGCACTACGCGGACGACGAGAAGCAGCACGCACCGGTGTCGCGCATCTCTCCTGCTGCGCGTAGCGCATACCTGGCTCGCGTGGCGACCAGCGCGCTCGCCGGCATGGCGTCGGGTATGGCGCCCGTGACGCAGCGCATTTCTGCCGCGTCGTAAAAAAGTTTGCTTCGCACCTAACGCGAACTCGCGGGGTGCCGATAGCTATCAACGTCGGACCACGGATGGGCCGATTCGGGAAGACCCAATCACGGAGGAAAACACCATGGGTATGCAGGTCAACACCAACATTTCGGCACTCAACTCGTACCGGAACCTCAGCAACACGCAGAACGATCTCGCGAAGTCCCTCGAGAAGCTCTCGAGCGGTCTCCGCATCAACCACGCAGCAGACGACGCGGCCGGCCTGGCCATCTCGCAGGGTCTGCAGTCCCAGGTCAGCGGCCTCACCGTCGCCAGCCGCAACGCGCAGGACGGCATCAGCGTCATCCAGACCGCTGAAGGTTCGCTCAGCGAGGTCCAGACCATCCTCCAGCGCGTTCGCGACCTGGCCGTCCAGGCCGGCAACGACTCGAACAACGCGACGTCGCGTGCCGCGATCGGCACCGAGGTCACGGCGCTCGGCGCAGAGCTCACGCGAATCGGCGCATCGGCCAACTTCAACGGCACCAAGCTGCTGAACAACGCCACGGGCACCCTGACCTTCCAGGTCGGCGCGGGTTCGGTCGCAGCTGAGGACCAGATCACCGTCTCCAACACCGACGTTGCTGCCATCGGCACCACGGTCTCCGGACTCGCCGCAGCCGGCTTCGCCACCAGTGCCGCGGCGCTGACCACGATCGCCACGCTGGACACCAACATCACGGCCGTCTCGACCGCTCGTGCCAACCTCGGTGCGCAGCAGAACCGTTTCGAGAGCGTCATCCGCAACCTCAGTGTCTCCACCGAGAACCTGACCGCGGCGAAGTCGCGCATCACCGACACCGACATGGCTGCCGAGATGGTCAAGTACACCCGCTCGAACATCCTGTCGCAGGCCGGCACCGCCATGCTCGCCCAGGCGAACCAGGGCAACCAGGGCGTCCTGCAGCTGCTCCGCTAACCCGGAAACAGCTAGACGGTAGAAGGACAACGCCCGGTGGCTGTCGTGATGAGACCTGGACCTCTCAAATCGATCGCCGCCGGGCGTTTATCGTCTGCCCACCCCTCTACTCGGCGATAGCGCAAAGGAAACGACATGGGAATCTCCCTCGATGGGCTCTCCAGCGGCCTGGACACCACCTCGCTGATCGCCAGCCTCATGCAGTCGGAGTCGATCCCGCAGAACCTGCTCAAGGCACAGGTCACCTCGACCACTGCCGAGATCACGGCACTGCAGTCGCTCAACGCGAAGATCGCGGCACTCGGCGTTCTCGCCAAGGCCGCGTCCAAACCCGGCGCGCTCGATCTGTACTCCGCCTCCAGCAGCAACACGAATGTCAAAGCCACCGCCGGGGCCGGCGCGACCGGTGGGGAGCTGCAGGTCGTCGTCAGTGCGCTCGCGCAGAACCAGATCGGCGTCTCGGCCGCCATGAGCGCGTGGCCGACTCCGGCGACAATCACGATCGTCGGCCACGGTGGGCCGGTCGAGATCAGCGCTGCTTCTGGTTCGCTCGACGATGTGGTCACCGCGGTGAACGCCTCCAGCGCCGGGGTGACGGCGACCAAGGTCGCCGCGGGAAAAGACTCCGGCGGCAACCCGGTCTACCGTCTGCAGTTCTCCAGCAAGACCACCGGCGCGGATGCGGCGTTCAGCGTCTATCAGGGCACCGCCGCGAACGTCGCAGCGGGTACGGCGACCAATGTGCTGACCGCGCCGGGTGCGGCGATCACCAAGACCGCGCAGGATGCCAGCGTCAAGCTCTGGGCGGGAACCTCCGCAGAGCAGACCGTCACCTCGGCGAGCAACACTTTCACCGATCTGCTGCCCGGCGTCTCGGTGACCGTGTCGGCGACATCCACGGATCCGACGACCATCACGATCGGGCGTGACTCGAGCGCTGTCGCCAGCAAGGCCAGCGCCCTGGTCGACGCCCTCAACCTCGTGTTCAGCGTGATCAGCAACCAGAGCGCGAGCAGCACCGTCACCAACGCGGATGGCACGACCAGCCTGAAGGCCGGCGTCTTCGCCGGAGATAGCACCGTGCGCGACATCGACGACAAGGTCATGTCTGCGGCGACCATGCCGATCGACGGACATTCGCCGTCGGAGTACGGCATCAGCGTGACGAAGGACGGCACCATCACCTTCGACACCGACAAGTTCCAGGCGGCCTTGGCGGCGGATCCGGATGCGGTCAACGCGGCGCTGCAGACCATTTCTACCCGGGTGGCTGCCGTCACCGACATCGCCTCGGACAAGTACACCGGACAGATCACGCAGCGGATCACCGGAGACCAGTCGTCGGTGACGTCGCTGAACGACCAGGTTGCGGCCTGGGACATCCGTCTCGCCAGTCGCAAAAGCACGCTCGAGCGCACCTACTCCGCGATGGAGGTGCTGCTGAGCAACATGAAGGCACAGTCGGCTGCCCTCACCTCGCAGCTCTCATCGCTCTCCTCCTCCTCTAGCGGAAGCTGATCATGACCCTGACCTTCAGTGCCCAGCGCACCCAATACGCGAACGACGCCGTTTTGTCCGCCTCCCCGGTTCGCCTGCTCACGATGCTCTACGACCGTCTGATGCTCGACCTGGAGCGTGCAGCGGTCGCCCACGAGAGTGCCGACTGGCAGACCATGTCGAACAATCTGCTGCACGCGCAGGCGATCGTCACCGAGCTGAGCAGCTCGCTCAAGGTCGACCTCTGGGACGGCGGTCCCCAGCTGTTCGCCCTGTATCAGTACTGCCAGAGCCTGCTCGTGCTCGCCAACGTGCGCCGAGAGGCCGCGGGCATCCACGAAGCCATCGACCACCTCGAGCCACTGCGTCAGGCCTGGCAGGAGGCCGCCGCTCAGCTCTCGGTGCAGCCGGCCGCGGGGGCGTCCGGCGCCATCAGCCGCGACCTCGGCGTCGCCTGACGTGACGGGCTTCACCAACGCGAACGCGAACGCCAGGTGGGACAACTGGGATGCCGTGCTCAGTGCAATGGAACAGTATGTCGAGCGGGCTGTCGCGAAGGATGCCAATGGTTCCGATGACGCCGGCGAGCCGGAGATCGGCGAGCGGGTCTGGTCGCTACCGAGCGACATCGGGCCGATGCCGGCGGAGCTGCGCGAGCGCGCAGCGCGCGTGCTCGACGCCCAGAACGACGGGGTCGCCGAACTCGAACGACGCCAGCGCAGCATCGGCAAACACCTCGCGGCGCTGCGCACGGTGCCGACCGGCCAGGTCGGCGGCGGTTCGCCGTACCTCGATGTGACCGGCTGACGAGATCCACCTGGACGTTTCACCTAACGAATTGGGCGCGGCTGCCGATAGCTGAATTCGAAGAGCAGGGATCGCTCATTTGAAGGCCACGGATCGGCCGCTCGTTTTTAGGCGAAACGGACAATCCGTGCTCGAATCGGTCACCGCCGCTGCACTCAGCAGCGCGCTCGACGGCCTGGCGCTCCGCCAGCGCGTCATCGCGAACAACATCGCGAACGTGAACACCCCCGACTACCACGCCAAGCGCGTGCTATTCGAAGACGCCCTCGCCAAGTCGGTAGAGCAGAAGAGTGGCGTGGTCGCCCCCGAGGTGAAGCGTTCTCTCGAGCCGACCCAGATCGACGGCAACAACGTCAACCTCGACACCGAGACTCTCTCCAACATCGACACGGTGCTGCGCATTCAGTTCGCGTCGCAGGCCGTCAGCACCGAGTTCGCCCAGATGCGCACCGCGATGAGGAGTGCCTGATGACTTTCGACGCGATTGGCATCGCCTCCACCGGCCTCACCCTTCACCGCAAGTGGCTCGACGCGGTCTCTGACAACATCGCCAACGTCAACACCGTCAAGCCGACCGACGGTGAGGCATTCCGTGCCCGTTACGTCGTCGCCCAGGAGGGCGCGGGCACCTCGGGCGTGTATGTGCAGGGCGTCGCCTACGGCTCGGCCGAGGGTCGCCTGGTCTATGCACCCGACAACCCCCTCGCCGACAAAGACGGCATGGTGCGCATGCCCGACATCGACCTCGCCTCCCAGATGGGCCAGCTGATCATGGCCCAGCGCGGCTACCAGGCGAACGCCGCGGTCGTCGATCGCGCCAAGACCACCTACGAAGCAGCACTGCAGATCGGGCGCTAGTAATGGATATCTCCGCCATCACCTCCGTCGCCGGCATCACCGGCGCGCCGTCTGTCGGGGCAACCGCGCCGACCAACCCCACGGGCGCGGCCGACTTCGCCTCCATCCTCGGCGGCACCATTGACGGCCTGCAGCAGACGCAGGCCACCTCCGATGCCCTGAACGTGCAGGCGGTCACCGGAAACCTCGAAGACATCCACAAGGCCACCATCGCCTCGACCCGCGCTCAGGTCGAGCTCGAACTCGTCGCCGCCGTACGCAACAAGGGCGTCGACGCCTTCAATGAGATCATGAGGATGCAGGCCTGATGCCCGCCCAGCTCAGCTCCTTCTTCTCGCGCTTCACCAACGGGCTGCGCGAATTCACGATCGCCCAGCGTACCGTGGCGATCATCGGTGTCGCGGTGCTCGTGCTCGGAATCGTCGGCATCTCGGTCTGGCTCAGCCGCCCGCAGTATTCGCCGCTGTTCTCCGGCCTCAGCGCCACCGACGCCAGCGGTGTCGTCGACCAGCTACGCACCGACGGCGTCGACTACCAGCTCACCGACGGCGGCGGCACGATTCTGGTGCCCGAGGCGGATGTCTACTCCGAACGCCTCAAGGCGGCAGCGGCCGGGCTGCCCTCCTCCGACACCGGCGGCTACTCCCTGCTCGACAAGATGGGGGTCACCGCCTCCGAGTTTCAGCAGAACACGACGTACAAGCGTGCGCTGGAGGGCGAACTGGCCTCCACGATCGAGGCCATGAAGGGCGTCAAGACGGCGTCGGTGAAGCTGGCGATCCCCAAGGACACCGTGTTCATCTCAGAGAAGAGCGATCCGACGGCATCCGTCTTCATCGCCACCCAGAACGGCATCTCGCTCGACGACGACCAGGTGCAGGCGATCGTGCACCTCACCTCGGCCTCGGTCGACGGCATGAAGTCGTCTGACGTGACCGTGGTCGACGCGAAGGGTTCCGTGCTCTCCGCCTCGGGAACGGATGGCGCGGCATCCGGTTCGAAGCAGTCGACCGAATACGAGACCCGAGTGCAGACCGCCGTTCAGTCGATGCTCGACAAGGTGGTCGGCCCCGGAAACGCCACCGTCGTGGTGGCCGCGGACATGAGCCAGGCCACCGGCCAGAAGACGTCGACGACGTACACCACCCCCACGGATTCGCCCGCGATCAACGAGTCGAGCAACACCGAGCTCGGCGGCGGAGCTGGCAGCGGTTCGGGAAGCAGCGCCGGCGTGCTCGGCCCCGACAACATCTCCGTGCCGAGCGGTAGCGGCGCCGACGGAACCACGACGGGCGCCAACGGGGTGACATCGCAGCAGGTCACCAAGAACAACGCGCTCAACCAGGTGACCGAGCAGACCTCGATTCCGGCCGGCGAATTGCGCAAGCAGACCGTCTCGGTCGCGATCAACGCGGCGGCCGCCGGCAACCTCAACGTCGCCAATGTGAAGTCGCTGGTGAACGCGGCAGCAGGCATCGACACCAAGCGTGGAGACAAGCTGAGCGTCGAGCTGATGCCGTTCAACACCGCGGGCGCGGTCAGCGCCGCCAAGGAGATCGCCGCGCAGCAGAAGGCGGAAGCCGATGCGCGCACGATGGACCTCATCCGCACCACCGCCATCGTGCTGGGGATCTCGATCCCCGCGCTGATCATCGCCCTCGTGCTTCTGCGTCGTTTCCGCCGTCGCAGCGGAGAATTGCGCGACGAGAAGGAGGCCGGCGAACTGGCAGAGCTGCGCTCGATCATGATGGACCAGACGGTGCCGATGCAGCTCACCCCGCCGGCCGCCGCAGCCCCGATCACCTTCACGCCGATGCCGATCGAGCCGGGCGACACCGACCGCAAGCGTGCCGAGCTCGATGCCCTTGCCGGTGCCGACCCGCAACGCACGGCCGAGTTCCTGCGCGGGCTTATGGACGACAGGCAGAACGCATGAGCGCACCCGCGGTTCTGAGCGGCACGCAGAAGGTCGCTGTAGTGCTGATGAACCTCGACCCGATCCGGGCCGCCGAGGTAATGAAGCAGTTCACCGAGACCGAAGCCGAGGAAATCACCGCCGAGATCATCCGACTGCGCCGCGTCGACAGCGCGGTCGCCGAGCGCACCATCCTCGAGTTCCACGAGCTCACGATGAAGGGCGGGCGCAACACCCGCGGTGGTCGCGACTTCGCCTCCTCGCTGCTGGAGGCATCCTTCGGCTCGGAGCGCGCCGCGGGCGTGCTCGGTCGCGTCGCCTCGAGTATGGGCGGCCGCGCTTTCGAGTTTCTCGACAGCGCGGAGCCCGGCCAGCTGGTCACCCTGCTCGACGGCGAACTGCCGCAGACCATCGCCCTCGTGCTCGCCCACCTGCGCCCTGAGCATGCCTCTCCGGTGCTGGCGGGTCTCGACGACGACGTGCGCTCGGCGGTCGCCCAGGCGATCGGCACCATGGGTAGCGCCGCGCCCGAGGCCGTCCGCGTCGTCGCCGACACCCTCAAGGTGCGCGCGAGCGCGGTCGTCACCGCCCGCGACACCGTCGACGTGGTCGGCGGCGTCCAGCCCTTGGTCGAGATCATCAACCGGGCGGATGTCGCCACCGAACGCGCGCTGCTGGAGAGCCTCGACGTCACCGATCCGGCCCTCGCCGAAGAAGTGCGTTCGCGCCTGCTCACCTTCGCCGACATCGTCAAGTTCGAGAAGAAAGACGTGCAGCAGGTACTGCGCGGCATCGATGCGAGCGTGCTGGCTCTGGCCATGAAGGGCTCGACCGAGGCCGTGATCGAGGTCATCCGGGCCAACATCTCCGAGCGGCTCCGCGAGATCCTCGAGGAAGAGGTGCAGAACCTCGGGCCCGTGCGCATGAAGCAGATCGAGGAGGCCCGCGCCGAGATCGTTCGCGCCATCCGCGACCTCGAGGCCCAGGGCGCCATCACCATCCAGCGAGGGGACGACGATCAATATGTCGCCTGAGCCGGCCTTCGCCACCCTGCGTTTTCCCAGCCTGCGCACCGAGCAGCAGGACGAGGCCGACCTGCGCGCCCGCGCGAGCGGTCACGCGGCCGGCTACGCCGAGGGGCTCCGGGCGGCAAACGCCGAGCTCGACGAACTGCGCGCCAGACTGCAGGCGGAGCACGACGCGACCATCCGGCACGGCCAGGCTCGACTGGATCGGGCGATCGACATCCTCGGTGCCGCCTCCGCCGCTCTCGCCGCCCGCGCGATGCCGCTCGTTTCCGAAGCTCAGGATGTGCTGGCTCAGAACGCGCTGGCGCTCGCCGAGGCGCTGCTCGGCATCGAACTCGCCACCGGCGACACCTCGGCCCGCGCCGCCCTCACCCGCGCACTCTCCACCGCCGATGCGCCTCTGGTGACGACGATCCGGCTCAGTCCGATCGACCTGTCCGTGCTCGACGACGAGATCATCGCCGCCGCCGGTGTTCCGCTGATCGCCGATCCGTCCCTGGCGCGCGGCGATGCGATCGCCGAGCTGCCGATCGGATACCTCGACGCCCGCATCACCGCCGCGACCGCTCGCGCTCGCGCGGCCATCGCGGAGACCGCGGCGGCGATGAATCCTCGCGTCCTCGCGGAGGCCCTCGCATGAGCGTGCTCGAAGCACTCCGTGTCGCCGCCCCCGAGCGGGTAGGAGTCGTCTCCTCCATCGTCGGACTGGGCCTTGAGGTCGGCGGCCTCGACTGCGCCATCGGCGATCTGGTAACCATCGGTGGCGAGGACGGAACCGTCGCCCTCGACGCGGAGGTCATCGCGGTGACGACCACGGGCATCCGGTGCATGCCGCTCGGGCGGATGTCCGGCATCAGCGCCGGCGCGCCCGTGCGCACGAAGGGCCTACCGATTCTCGTACCGACCGGGGAAGCGCTGTTCGGCCGGGTCATCGACGGCCTCGGCCGACCGATCGACGGCAAGGGCGCGCTCGGCGCGACCCGGTACGTCTCGCTCGACAACGACAGCCCGTCGGCCATGCATCGCGCGCGCATCGAGCAGCCGCTGCAGCTCGGCGTGCGCGCCCTCGACACCCTCACGACGATGGGTCGCGGCCAACGCATGGGCCTGTTCGCGGGGTCTGGCGTCGGCAAGTCGTCGCTGCTGTCGATGATCGCGCGCGGCACGGAGGCCGAGGTATCGGTCATCGCGCTGGTGGGGGAGCGCGGCCGTGAGGTGCGTGAGTTTCTCGAGGATGACCTCGGAGCAGAGGGCCTGGCGCGCTCGATCGTCGTCGTCGCCACCTCCGACGAGCCGGCGATGATGCGCCTCCGCGCCGCCTTCCTCGCCACCCGCATCGCCGAGTCGTTCCGCGACGACGGCGCGCACGTCATGCTCATGATGGACTCGCTCACCCGCGTCGCCATGGCGCAGCGCGAGATCGGTCTCTCGGTCGGCGAGCCGCCGGCCACCCGCGGCTATCCGCCCTCGACGTTCTCGCTGCTCGCCCAGCTGCTCGAGCGCGCGGGAACCGGCGAGATCGGCTCCGTCACCGGCATCTACACGGTGCTCGTCGATGGCGACGACCACAACGAGCCGATCGCCGACGCGGCGCGCTCCATCCTCGACGGGCACGTCGTGCTCGACCGCAAGCTCTCGGTGGCCGGTCACTTCCCGTCCATCGACATCCTCGGCTCCATCTCCCGTGTCGCGTCTCGGGTGACGGCTCCCGAGCGGATGCGTGTCGCCTCCGTCCTGCGCTCGACCATGGCCGCGCGTCGCGCCGCCCAAGACCTGCTCGACGTCGGCGCCTACCAGCGCGGAGCCAACCCGAAGGTCGATGCGGCCGTCGACAACGAGGCCGAGATCAACGCCTTTTTGCGTCAGAGCATGAGCGACCAGAGCAGCACCGAATCCGCCTGGCAGCAGCTCACGGTGCTGGCCGAGAAGCTCGGGAGAATCTGATGGCCAAACTGTTTCCGCTCGCGGGTCTCCTGCGCCTGCGCCAGATTCAGCAGGATCAGGCCGCTAGCGACCTCGCCGCGGCAAACGCCCGTGTGCGCGAAAGTACCGCCCGCGAGCGTCGTGCGCGGGCAGCCCTCGGCGGCATCGCTCCCGACGTCACTGACACCACCGTTCTCTACGCGATCGCCGCCTCGCGCGCCGCCTCCCGCAGCATGCTTGGCGAGCTGCAGGCGCTCGAGGCCGCGAACAAGACCGAAGCGGATGCGGCGGGCCAGGCGTTCACCGCCGCCCGCGCCCGATCGGTCGGCCTGGAAAAACTCGAGGCCAAGCACGTCGACGGCGTACGGAGCGCCGACCTCAGCGCCGAGCAGAACGTGCTCGACGAGATCGTCACCACGGGGTGGCACCGCACCGCGGAAGGACAGGCGATATGAGCAGCATCACCCTGGGGGCACCGGTGGCTGCGCCCGCGCCCACCCGCTCGGAGTCGAAGGGTGAGAACGGGGCTGCCAGCTTCGGTGCGGCGCTCGCCGACGCCATGGCACCCGAGCGCCCCGCGACGGCAGTCGGTCGCGGCCACGGCAGGCACTCCGCGCAGCCGAAGACGGATGCGTTGAAAGACGACTCGGCCACCGTGGCCGCCGACGCGACGCCCGCCGACGCGACGCCCGTCGACGCGACGCCCGCCGACCCGACGTCCGCAGACGCCTCGACCGTCGCGACCGTCGACCCGACGACGGTCGCACCGCAGACACTCGCCCCGACCCCGACCCCGAATCCGATGGCGATGCTATCGGCGGCGGTCAGCGCGGCCGCCGTAGCGACCCCCGCCGAGGCGACGGTTATCGATGGGACGCCCGCGCCCGCTTCGGTCTCAGGGCTCGTTTCGGTCTCTGGGCTCGTTTCCGTCTCAGGGCTGCCCTCGATTTCTGACCCAGTTTCGGTCCCTGAGCTCGTCGAAGGGCCACCTAGCGGTGCCTCGCCAAGCTCGGCAACCGTGGTTTCCGCGACCGCGACCGCGACCGCGACCGCGATGGGCAATGCCGTCGCGACTCTCCAAGCCTCCGCGACTCTCCAAGCCTCCGCGACTCTCCAAGCCGCCGACCCAACCCCTGCCCCCGCGGTAAAGCCCACGGCGAAGACGACCGCGGCCGCACCGGTCGCACCGGTCGCACCGGTCGCACCGTCAAGCGCGCCGCTCGCGCCGGCCGCCGATGAGAACAGCAGGCCGGCTCCAGCACCCGTCGCTCCGGCTGACGGTGCTGCGCTGCCGCGAGGCGAAGCGTCCGCGGAGCCCGCCGCGGCGAGACCGCAGCCCACCGTGTCGCTCCCGATCGAGGTGTCCGCCGTGATCCCCGGCTCCGTCGTGCCCGGCTCCCTCCGCGATGACACGGCGCCGAGGATCGCCGACGCGAGCGGGAGTGGGGCGGCGGGAGCCGGGCTGCCCGCACTCGCGCAGAACGTGCAGCCCGCGACATCCGCCGCTCCGGTCGCCGCGGCTCAGGCCCCCGCTCCCGCAAACGCGCCCACCTTCACCGCCCAGCTCGCCAAGCCGCTGTTCACTCTCGCGACCGGCCCGATCGGCGACCACATCGTCACTGTCAAGGTCACGCCCGAGAACCTCGGACCGGTCACCGTGCGCGCGCACATCGGTGCCGACGGCGTGCGCATGGAGCTCTTCGCGCCGAACGACGCCGGGCGAGAGGCGCTGCGGGCGATCCTCACCGACTTGCGCCGCGACCTTGCCAGTCAGGGCGCGTCAGCGAATCTCGATCTCTCCAGCCAGAACCAGCCAACCGACAGCGGGGACCGGGGTGCCCATCAGGGTGCGCCGGCTCGGCCAGAGGGCCAGACGCCCAATCGCCTCGCGTCCATCGCCGTCGAGCCGGAGAGCGCGACCGCCCGTCGCGCCTTCGGCACGATGTCGAGCCTCGACGTGCTCGCCTAGACAGAAGGAACACAGAATGGCAGATCCGATTACCGGCGTGGTCTCCGGCAGCGCGCCAGCCAACAGCGCCGGGTTGTACACGAACCAGGTCGCGCGAGACCCCAAGCAGACGATGGACTCCGAGGTGTTCATGCACCTGCTGGTCACCCAGCTGCGAAACCAAGATCCGAGCTCCCCGATGGACACCAACCAGATGATCGCGCAGACGACCCAGCTGGCCCAGATGGAGAAGATGACCGAGATGGCGCAGACCAGTACCGAAGACTTCTCATTGCAGATGCGCATCGCCGCCGCCGCCTACGTCGGCAAGCAGGTCACCTACACCGGCAAGGACGGCAAGGTCGTCACCGGCCTCGCCGACAGCGTGTCCTTCGCCGGAGCCGTGCCCACCGTCTCCGTCGGAGGGGTCGACGTGCCGCTCGACCTCATCTCCGGCGTCACCACAGCTTCTGCATCACCCACACCTTCCGCCTGATTCACCTAGAAAGGCTCACACCATGCTTCGCTCGCTCTACTCCGGCATCTCCGGACTCCGCTCGCACCAGACCATGCTCGACGTGACCGGCAACAACATCGCCAACGTCAACACCGCCGCCTTCAAGGCCTCTGCGGTGCAGTTCCAGGACACGCTCTCGCAGCTCACCTCGGGCGCCGGCAGCCCCCAGGAGCAGATCGGTGGCACCAACCCGGCCCAGGTCGGACTCGGCGTGCGGGTCGCGGGAATCTCTACCAACTTCGCCCAGGGCTCCGCGCAGGCGACCGGCCGGGCATCCGACCTCATGATCTCGGGCGACGGATTCTTCGTCACCAAGCTCGGCGGGCAGACGCTGTACACGCGTGCCGGAAGTTTCGACTTCGACGCGGCGGGAAACATGGTGGCCCCTGACGGCTCGCTCGTTCAGGGCTGGCCCGCCACCAACGGCGTCGTCAACGAGAACGGTCCGCTCGGAAACATCGTGCTGCCGCGCGGAGCCGTTTCACCCGGCACCCGCACGACGAGCACGCAGTTCACCGGCAACCTGCCATCTGACGCGGCGGTCGGCACGGCGCTCGTGCGTGACGTCAAGGTCTATGACGCCGCGGGCACGGAACGCTCGGTCAGCCTCACCTTCACCAAGTCCGCTACCGGCTGGGATATCGCGGGCGTCGACGCGAACGGAGCCACCGCTACCGGCACCCTGACCTTCGATGCCGCGGGCGCGTTGACCGCGGGCGGCTCGCTGACTCTCGGCGGCATCGCGGTCGACATGACCAAGCTGACCGGCTACGCCAAGCTGTCGACCGTAGCGGCCACCAAGACCGACGGCAACGCGGCCGGCACATTGCAGTCGTACACGCTATCGGCTGACGGCACTCTGGTCGGATCGTTCAGCAACGGCTCGTCGCAGGCGCTCGGGCGCGTCGTGCTCGCCACCTTCCCGAACCCCGGCGGTCTCGAGAAGGCCGGGTCGTCGTCGTACATCGCCACCTTCAACTCGGGCGAGGCCGAGGTCGGCGCTCCAGGATCGGGCAGCATCGGCAGTCTCACCAGCGGCGCACTGGAGATGTCGAACGTCGACCTCTCCCAGGAGTTCACCAACCTGATCGTCGCCCAGCGTGGCTTCCAGGCGAACGCCCGCATCATCACCACCTCCGACGAGGTACTTCAGGAGCTCACCAACCTCAAGCGCTAGCTCGGTGTAGGCGAGGGGGCGGTCGGAGACATCCGGTCGCCCCTTTTCTGTGCCCCGACGTTCGTTCTGCTCGCCTTGTTCAGGAGGTGGCGCACTTCTTACGGCAGCGGCACCCCGGCCGATAGTTACCGGTGTAGGCCCAGGACGGGCCGTTCATTACCTGCAGGGATGCGCTCATGATCGTTGTCACGCGGCTCAACGCCACACAGTTTGCGATAAACCCTGACCTCATCGAGCGCATCCATTCGAATCCGGACACGACGCTCGTGATGGTCGACGGTGCGAAGTACATCGTTACCGAGTCGATGAGCGAGGTGATCGAGCGGATCACCAACTATCGGGCCACGGTGATCGCCCTCACCCAGCAGTTCTCCTCCACCGGCTACCTCTCCGGCCCGCGCGCTCTCGGCCTGGTCGACGACTTCGATGAGGCTGCTGCCCCGGATGCCGCCCCCGCCCGACCGAGGAAGATCTGATGGATCCCGCGACCATAATCGGCATGCTCGCCGCCTTCGGCGCGCTGTTCGCCATGCTCACGCTGGAGGGGTCCAGCGTCAGCGCGATCCTGTTGCCGGCGCCCATGGTGCTGGTGTTCGGCGCCACCATCGCGGTCGGCATCGCCAGCGGAACGATCGCCGACATGCTGCTCGCCTTCAAGGCGCTCCCGCGCGCCTTCAAAGGCAAGGTTCCGAAGCCGGCCGACACGATCGACCAGGTCGTGGGATTCGCGGAGAAGGCACGCCGAGAAGGCCTGCTGTCTCTCGAGAGCGAGGCGGCATCCGTCGACGATCCGTTCCTCAAGAACGCTCTGCAGAACATCGCCGACGGCACCGACGGCGAAGAGCTGCGCATCCTGCTCGAGGACGAGATCCAGACCCGCACCGCCTCCGATCGCATCGCCGGCAAATTCTTCACCACCCTCGGCGGCTTCGCCCCGACCGTCGGCATCATCGGCACCGTCGTCTCGCTCACCCACGTGCTGGAGAACCTCTCCACGCCAGACAAGCTCGGCCCGCTGATCGCCGCCGCCTTCGTCGCCACCCTCTGGGGCCTCCTGAGCGCGAACTTCCTCTGGCTCCCCATCGGCTCTCGTCTGCGTCGCCTCTCCGACCTGGAGAACGAACGGATGACGCTGCTCATGGAGGGCGTGCTCGCCGTGCAGGCGGGCAGCCAGCCCCGACTCCTCGGCGAGCGGCTGCGCGCGATGGTCCCGGCCAATGCGCTCGGCAAGGCGGACAAGGAGAAAGACAAGAAGGCCGATAAGGCGTCGATGGACAAGGCCGCCTGATGAGCACGCCCCGCGGTCGCCGCCAGAAGCACGAGGAACACGAGGAGCACGTCGACGAGCGCTGGATGGCCTCGTACATGGACATGGTCACCGTGCTGATGTGCATGTTCATCGTGCTGTTCGCGATGTCGACGGTCGATGCGAACAAGTTCGATCAGCTACGCAACTCCCTCGCAACCGGATTCGGCCAGAAGAACGTCGGCAAGATCGATACCGCCCAGGGCACCGTCGTGCCGGCCGACAAGGTCGACTCGAAAGACCAGGGCTTCACCAGCCTCGACCTGGCGCTGAAAGAGGTCAAAGACCTCACAGACCTCGAAGACAAGATCAATGCGAGCCTCGCGTCGAAGGGCCTGCAGAACACCGTCGACTACCAGATCGATCAGCGCGGTCTCACCATCCGTCTCGTCGACTCGCAGACCTTCTTCGAGTCGAACAGCGTCGCGCTGGTCGGCGTCGCGCCCTCCGTGCTCGACTCGATCGCGGCGGTACTCGCGCCGAGCAAGTATTCGGTCTCGGTGGAGGGGCACGCAGACATCCGTCACCCGGAGCCGCCGTATCCCACCAACTGGGAGCTCTCGTCCGGCCGTGCCGTCGAGGTCACCCGACGCATGGTCGAGCTCGGCGGGATTCCGGGTGCCCGCATCTCGGCGGTCGGCTATGGTGACTCCCGTCCGCTGGCGCCGGGCGACTCCCCTGAGGCCATGGCGCAGAATCGCCGGGTCGACATCGTGGCGATCTCCGACGCGCCCGAGGCCGTGCGTGCACTTATCCCGGATGCTCTGGTCGAGTCGAACAAACCGCCTGGAGAGCAGGTGCCGGAGAAGTCGCCTTCCAAGACGCCGGAGAAACCGACGACGAAGGAGAGCGGGGGCCACGCCGCAGGCACACCCCCCGACCAGGGTGCGGCCCATAAAACCTCGCCCTTCGCCTTACCGGGAGCCACAGCCGGCCGATAGTCCCCTGCGTGACGGTCCAGGAACACATCGCTATCGGCGTGCCCGCGAAAACCGGTCCGGCGATCGAGCCTTATGACTTCCGCCGGCCGACCACTCTCGCGCGTGAGCACTCCCGAGTACTCGAGCTCGCCTTCGAGACTTTCGCGCGCCAGTGGGGCACGCAGCTCACCGCGAAGGTACGCGTCGTCTCCCAGGTGACGAGCGAGCAGGTCGTGATGCAGACCTACGACGAGTACGCCTCCAGCCTGCCCGCGACCACCACCATGGTGCTGTGCAATCTCAGCGGGGTGACCGCCAAGGGCGTCATCCAGTTTGCGACGTCGTCTGCGCTGTCGTGGATCTCCTACATGCTCGGCAGCAACCACCTGCAGACCGCGCCCGACCGCAAGTTCACCCAGATCGAGCACGCGCTGGTACGCGAACTGTTCGACGACGCGCTCGAAGACCTGCGCTATTCGTTCGGCCAGCTGTTGGTCAACGAGATCTCGATCGACGGCATCCAATACAACTCGCAGTTCGCCCAGGCGGCGGCGACCTCCGATCTCATGATCGTCGCCAGGTTCTCGATCCGCGTCGGCGACTCGTCGACGGATGCCACGCTCGCCCTGCCCGCGGAGGCGCTACTTCCCCAGCTCGGGCAGGCCAACCCGACCATGTCGACCGAGAACGCGCGGGAGCTCGTGACCGCTCAGCTCGGCAGCGTGCCGGTTGACGTATCGCTGCAACTCACGGCCGCGCCAGTAGTGCCGAGCGCCATTCTCGGCCTCTCCGTCGGCGATGTGTTGCGCATCCCACACCCCCAGCACCGCCCCTTCGACGTCACCGTCGACGGGCAGCCGCTCGCCACCGCGGCGATCGGCGCCAATGGCGCGAGGCTCGCCTGCGTCGTCGTCACCACCGAGCCGTAACCGTCCACGAATCCTGACATTCACGTCTCGGTCCAGAGGAGAAGAAATCGTGAAGAAGACAACACTCGACCCGCAGGTCGCTGCAGCTGCCGCGCTCGCGCGCCTCCTGCCCAGCGCGACGGAGCTGAGCGCCGATCACCGCGGCGCCGGCACGGAGGAGCTCGGTGCCGGCACGCGTGCGGCCGTCGTCGCCTCGTTCGTGGGGGAGCGTTCGGCAGACCTCGCCGTGGTGCTGGTAGACGCGGATGCCGTGTCGGCCGCCTCTGGCACCGACTCGTCGCTGGTGTCGGTCGCGGACATCCTGCGCCCGGCCCTCGATGCGGCGGCCGCCGAGCTCGGCACCGGCGTGCTGGGGGAGGCCCGCATCGACGATGCGACCGCGCTGTTCGCCGACCCCGACACCCTGGTCTTCACCCTCGCCACCGGCGGGCTCACAGCCGGCTGGTTCGCGATCCGCGTGCGGGAGAACGACGTCGTTGCCGGTGCAGCTCCGATCAGCGATGACGCGATGGTCGGCAAGCTCGGCCGCATCTCGAACGTGGAGATGGCGCTCACCGTGGAGATCGGACGCACACGGATGTCGGTGCGCGACGTTCTCTCGCTGGAGCCTGGCGCTGTCATCGAGCTCGATCGCTCGGCCGGGGCACCGGCAGACGTGCTGCTCAACGGCCGCCTGATCGCGCACGGCGAGATCGTCGTGATCGACCAGGACTACGCCGTGCGCATCACCCGCATCCTCGACGTGGCAGAGGGCATTCTCTAACGTGGATGCCGTCTTCGCCGTGCTGCGCGTCATCCTCTCCCTGGCTGTCGTGGTCGGGCTCTTGTGGATGGTTCAGCGCCGCCTGACGAAGGGCTCGAAGTCGGTGCGCAACGCCAAGTTGGTGCGCGTCGTCACCCGACAGGGCATCGCCCAGAAGGCCTCCGTCGTCGTGATCGATGTCGAGGGCCACCGCTTTCTGCTCGGGGTCACCGAGCACTCCGTGACCGTGCTGAACACGACCGAGTTGCCCGCGGAAGTGACGGTCTCTGAGCCGGTTTCGGCCCCTGGCAGTGCCGCAGCGTTCGGCACCGCCTTGGCTACCGCGAAGAAGACCGCGCTGCCCACCGGCATGCCGAGCTTCGACCCGCGCACCGGCCAGCCGCGGGTGAGCGCGCTCGACGGCTCCCTGCTGAGCCTGAATACCTGGAAGCGCGCCGCCTCGGCCGTGCGCTCGGGCCTCAAATGAGCGCCCTCGCGGGCAGCGGCTGGGTAGCTCCGACGATCCGTTTCACCCCGATGACCCTGCGCACCCTTCGACGAGCTCAGGGACCGCGCGACTGGCGCCGCGCCGCGATCATCGGCCTGCTTCTGCTCGCGACCGTCGTCGCGCTCGTGCTGATCGGGGCAAGCGCCTCGCACGCGGCGACGACGCCCACCCCGCCGGTCGACCCGAGCAGCCCAGACGGCACCGGCGGCGTGAGCATCGACATCAACGGGCCGGATGGCAAGCCGTCGTCGGCGATCGTCACTCTGCTCGGGATCACGCTGCTCTCGGTCGCGCCCGCGCTGCTGTTGATGATGACCTCGTTCACCAAGATCTTCGTCGTGCTGGCCATGGCCCGCAACGCGCTCGCGCTGCCGTCGATCCCGCCGAACCAGGTGCTGGCGGGGCTCGCGCTGTTCCTGTCGCTGTTCATCATGGCGCCGGTGCTCACCGACATCAACACGCATGCCCTGCAGCCATATCTCGACGGAAACATCGACTTCACCCACGCGATCGATACCGCCACGGGGCCGCTGCGTCACTTCATGCTCAAGCACACCCGCGAGGAGGATCTCGCGCTGATCACCCGGGCCGCCGGTCAGGCCAACCCGAAAGACCTCGAGTCGGTGCCGCTGCCCACCCTGGTGCCGGCCTTCCTCATCTCCGAGCTGCGCGCGGCCTTCATCATCGGCTTCGTCATCTTCATCCCGTTCCTGGTGATCGACCTCGTCGTCTCCGCCGCGCTGATGTCGATGGGAATGATGATGCTCCCGCCGGTGATGATCTCGCTGCCGTTCAAGATCCTGCTGTTCGTGCTCGTCGACGGCTGGGGACTCATCATCACGACGCTGGTGGCGAGTTACAAATGAATCAGAACGCCGTACTCGACATCGCGATGCAGGGCATCCTGATCTCCGCGAAACTCGCCGCGCCGGTGCTGGTCACCGCGCTCGTCGTCGGCTTCGCCATCTCCTTCCTGCAGTCGATCACCCAGATCCAGGAGGTCACGCTCTCCTTCGTCCCGAAGGCGATCGCCGTGGCCGTTGCCCTGATCGTGTCGGGCAACTGGATGATCTCCGAGATGGTGTCGTTCACCCACGCCCTGTTCGAGAAGATCCCCTCGCTGCTGAGCGGGGGATGAGGTGTCGTTCACGATCGACTTCGGGTGGCTAGAGGCGGTGATGCTCGCCTCGGTGCGAATGGTCGCCTTTCTCGTCATCGCGCCGCCGTTCTCGAGCAACGCCTTCCCGATCCGCATCAAGGCGGTGCTCTCAGTGGGTCTCGCGCTCGCCGTCGCCCCGATCGTGAGCACAAGCTACGTCTCGCCCGACCTCGGCGGCTTCGTTCTCGAGCTCATCCTCGAGGTGGTGGTCGGTCTGCTGCTCGGCTTTCTCGTCATGGTCGTGTTCTCGGCCATCCAATCCGCCGGCAACCTGGTCGACCTGTTCGGTGGCTTCCAGCTCGCCCAGGCCTTCGACCCGCAGATGATGATCAACGGCGCGCAGTTCACCCGCCTGTTCCAGATGACCGCGCTGGTGCTGCTGTTCGCCTCGAACGGCTACCAGTTCATCATCGGCGGCCTGACCCGCAGCTTCACCGCCATTCCGATCGGCGGGGGAATCGACTTCGCCGCGCCGATGAAGGTGCTGACGGATGCCGTCGGCGGCATGCTCCTCTCCTCCCTCCAGATCGCGGGGCCGCTGATCGTGGTGCTGTTTCTCGCGGACGCCGGACTCGGCCTGCTCACCCGGGTAGCCCCGGCTCTCAACGCCTTCGCTCTCGGCTTTCCGATCAAGATCCTGATCACCCTCACGCTGGCCTCGACCGTCTTCCTGGCGATGCCGCACATCGTGGAGGCCGTCACCGGCGACTCCATCGAAGCGCTCGTGGGGGTGAGGTAGATGGCAACGGATTCCGGCGAGAAGACCGAGGACGCGACCGAGAAGCGCATGAAGGAGGTCCGCGGGAAGGGCCAGCTGCAGCGCTCGCAAGACCTCACCGCGTGGGTCGCCATCGGCGCGGCCGCGGTAATGATCCCGATCGCCGTGCAGTCGGGAGCAAACGCGACCTCCGACCAGTTCTTCCGTCTCGGTGACATCGCCAAGAACCCGAGCCCCGAGGCCGCGGTCAAGGCCCTCGGCGACGGGCTGCTCTCGATCGGCGGCATTATCCTGCCGCTGCTCATCGTGGTCTTGATCGCCGTGATCGCGTCTGCAGCGCTGCAGGGCGGCATCCACTTCAAGCAGTTCGCGCCCAAGTTCGACAACCTCGACCTGCTGCAGGGAACGAAACGGATGTTCGGCCTCGAAGCACTGTGGGGTGGCGCGAAGGCGGTGCTCAAGACGGCCGTCGTCACCATCGTGTTGCTCGTGGTCATCCAGGGTCTGATGCCGACGCTGATGACCGCCGGGGGCCTTCCCGCCGCCGAGCTCATCACCGCGGCCGGGGGCGGTGCAGCAGCCCTCGTGCAGGCGGCGGTCGCCGCGGGCCTGGTGTTGGCGGCCGCCGATGCCGTCGTCGTGATGCGCCGCAACCGCAGCAAGACCAAGATGACCAAAAAAGAGGTAAAAGACGAGAACAAGGCCTCTGACGGAGACCCGCTGATCAAGTCGCAGCGTCGCTCACGCCAGCTGGCGATGAGCCGCAATCGCATGATGTCGGCCATCGCCGACGCCGACGTGGTGCTCGTCAACCCCACCCACTTCGCCGTGGCGCTGGCGTACGAGCCGGGCAAGTCGGCACCGCGCGTGGTGGCGAAGGGTGCCGGCGTGATCGCTGCCCGCATTCGTGAACAGGCCGAGACCGACCACGTGCCGATCGTCAAAGACATCCCGCTGGCCCGGGCGCTTCACGCGCAGTGCGAGATCGGCCACGAGATCCCGGTGGAGCTGTACAACGCCGTCGCCCAGGTGCTCGCCTTCGTGCTCGCTCTGAAGAACCGCGGTGCTGCACAGGGCACCCACACCATGACCACGCTCGTCCCAGCTCTCAACAGTGCACTCGGAGGCAACTGATGAAGAACCGCAATCTCGGCAGACTGGCCGTGCCGATCGGGGTGGTGGGCATCATCCTGCTGCTCGTCGTGCCGGTCCCGGCGTTCCTGCTCGACGTCCTCATCATCATCAACATCCTGCTGGCGCTGGTCACCCTACTCACCACGATGTTCGTCAAGAAGCCGCTCGACTTCTCCGTCTTTCCGTCGCTGCTGCTCGTGGCGACCCTGTTTCGCCTCGGCCTCAACGTCGCCTCCACCCGACTGGTGCTCGGGCAGGGTTACGCGGGTGACGTCATCGCGGCTTTCGGTCACGTGGCGGTCGGCGGCTCGATCATCATCGGCGCCGTCATCTTCCTGATCCTGGTTGTCATCCAATTCGTCGTCGTCACCAAGGGTGCGGAGCGCGTGGCCGAGGTCGGTGCCCGCTTCACCCTCGACGCCATGCCCGGCAAGCAGATGGCGATCGACGCCGACCTCAACGCCGGTCTCATCACCGACGTGCAGGCCCGCGAGCGCCGCGCCGAGGTATCGGCAGAGGCCGACTTCTACGGTGCGATGGACGGCGCATCCAAGTTCGTCAAGGGCGACGCGATCGCCGGCATCGTGATCATCGTCATCAACATCATCGGTGGCATCGCGATCGGCATGATCCAGAACGGGCTCTCGATCGGCGACGCGGTCAGCAAGTACACGCTGCTCACCATCGGTGACGGCCTGGTCTCGCAGATCCCGGCGCTGCTGATGGCGGTCTCTACCGGCATGATCGTCACCCGGTCGAATGCCGAAGCCGACATGGGCACCAACGCCTCGAAGCAGCTCACCCAGTCGCGCTACGCGCTGATCATCGCCGGATGCGCGGCGATCCTCATGGGCTTCATCCCCGGCATGCCGGTGATCGCTTTCATCATCGTTGGCGCGACGCTGATCATCATCGCCCAGCGCATAAAGTCGCGCGAGACGATGGATGCCAAGCGGGCGGCGCTCGCCGAGATCGCGCCAGACACCACCCAGTCGGTCACCACCGAGCAGCTTCTCGATCAGATGCGGGTGCACGCGCTCGAGATCATGCTCGCCCCCGACCTGGTCGACATCGTGTCCGACGCCTCCGACGACCTGCTCGCCCGGGTGCGCTCGCTGCGCCGCAAGATCGCCATGGAGCTCGGCATCGTCGTGCCTCCCGTGCGCACCCGCGACAACATCGAGCTCCCTCCGTCGACCTACGTCATCCGCATCGCCGGTGTCGAGGCCGGTCGAGGCGTAGCCCCGGCCGGCAAGGTGCTCGCGCTCGGCGACGCTCTCGACGCGCTGCCCGGCACGTCGACGATCGAGCCGGTGTTCGGCCTGGCCGGCAAATGGGTGCCGAGCGAGTCGCGGCATAGCGCCGAGATCACCGGTGCCACCGTGATCGACAGGGTCTCGGTGGTGGTCACCCACCTCTCGTCGATCATCACCAGCAATGCCGCGCGACTGCTCACCCGAGAGGATGTCCGCGTGCTCACGGCCGGCGTCAAGGAGGTCAGCCCGTCCGCCGTCGACGAGCTCACGCCGAACCTGCTCTCGCTCGCAGAGGTGCAGCGCGTGCTCCAGGGACTCCTGGCCGAGCTCATCCCGATCAACGATCTTCCCCGCATCTTCGAGGCGCTGTCGCTGCGAGCCAAGGTGTCGAACGATCCAGAGGGTCTGATCGAGGCCGCTCGCGCAGCCCTCGGCCCGGCACTCACCGCGCAGTATCTCGATGGCCAGCTGTTGCGTGTCATCATGATCGACCCGATGCTCGAGCAGTCGATGCTCGAGGGCCTTCGTCCATCGGAACTGGGCACGCAGATCCTCATGGATCAGCAGCAGCTCGAGACCGTGCTCGGCTCCGTGCGCGATGTCGTCTCCCGCGTGGAGGCGACCGGGGTGTCTGCGGTGCTGGTCTGCGCCCCCGCGCTGCGGCCGGCCATCCGTCGCTTGATCTCGGCGCAGGCGAACGGGCTGCCGGTGCTGTCCTACCAAGAGGTAACCTCGGCCAATGTGAACATCGAGACCGTCGGGGTGGTGAGAGTTGCCGAATCGATTTCGGCTTGAAGGCTCGTCGCTTGACGAGCTGAATGCCCGAGTGTTGGCGGAGCACGGACCGACCGCCTCGATCGTCGCCGTGACCCCGAAGACCACCGGCGGTGTTGCGGGCTTCTTCGCCCAGCGCACCTACGAGGTGGAGGTCGACGTTCCTGACGGCACCGCGCGAGACGCCCACGTCTTCGACCTCGGGACGCGCGCGGGTCTGGCCGCCCTGCTGGACGAGGCGGATGCGAAGGAGGCGGAGGTGCCGATCTTCACCGCGCCTCCTTCCGCCGCCCCGAGTCCCGCTCCCGAGCCCCCGCACATTGCGCCAGTTCATACTGCGCCCCAGCAGACCGCGCCCCTGCACTACGAGCAGGTTCCGCGGCTGTCGACCACGAGCGCGAGCTTCGACACGATCATGGCCGACCTCAGTTACAACACCGCGCAGATCCTGCCGACGGTGGAAGGCCCTGCCGTGTTCCGCCGGGCTCCGCTCTCCGGCGCGGGAGACATGATCGTGGTGATCGGTCTCGGCACCGATCCGCTCGATGTCGCGCGAGAGATGTCGGCCGCCCTCGGGCGCCGGGCACTCACCGTGGCCGGCGCCGTTCTCGATGACGGCCTATTCCGCCTGACCGACCGTCGCATGGTGGTCGCTGCGCGCGCCGCAGGCGTCCGGGAGGAGCATCCCGTGTTCGTCGCCCTCGGCCTGCCGCGCATCGGCTTCGACGACGACGCGGCCTTCGCCCTGCACCTGGTGCAGGCCGATCAGGTCTGGGTGGTGGTGGATGTCGGGCGCAAGCCAGCAGACACCGAGCGCTGGGTACGCGCCGTGCAGGCCGTCGTGCACGTGGACGCCGTCGCGGTCGTCGGCAGTGATGCGACCACTACCCCCAACACGGTCCACGATCTCGGGCTGCAGGTCGGCTGGTCGCAGCCGGTCGAGCTGGGCCCGAGTCGCTAGGCTGGCGGGATGCTGGTGCTGACGCGCAAGGCGGGCGAGAAGATCGTGATCGGCGACGATATCGTCGTGACGATCCTCGACGTGCGCGGCGACGGCATCCGGATCGGCATCGATGCCCCGCGCGGGGTGAAGATCCAGCGCGAAGAGGTGCTGCTCGCCGTCACGGAGGCGAACATGGCCGCGGCCTCCGCCGAGGACTCCGATGCGGAGCGCATCAAGTCGGCACTCGGCATCACGCTGCCGCCCGCCTAGTTCACCCGCATAGTTCCTGGGCCGCCGAACTGCCCCGCCCCCGCGCGAGTCTCCCGGCAGTCCGCCCTTCGTGCGAGTCTCCGGCAGTCCGCCCCCGCGCGAGTCTTCCGCCAGTCCGCCAACAGGATGAGATCGCCCAACGTGCGCTCAACAGGCCAGTTTCGGCATTCCCGAGCCTGCCATCCTGTTGACCGACGTGACGATGTGTGACGTGGATATTCCAGGTCGTCGAGGCGAGGCTCAGTCGTCCAGCTCGTCCTCGAGAAACCCGGCGGAGCGGGCGTAGGCCAGCGCCGCCGCCGACGGCGAGAAGCTCTCGGGCACGCTGGCGTTGGCGAACGAGTGAACGGTGTCGAGGTAGCTGAACTCGGCGACGGGCGTGCCGTGATCCTTGAGGTTGTTCACGAACGATTCCGGGTCGGCCTCGGCGCCCCAGTCGTCGGTCTCGGCGAAGTGCAGTTGCACGGGGCAGGGGATGACGCCGTGTTCCGACGGGGTGAGGGTCGCATAGTAGGCGACCACGGCATCCGTCGCCCCACCCTGGGCGTGCAGCAGCGCCAGCCAGCCGCCCATCGAGAAGCCGACCGTGCCGATGCGCCCTGACCCCTCGAGGTGTGCGGTGCGGATCTCCTCGTCGAGCAGGGCGAGAGCGGTGCCGACGTCGAGTTGCTGCATGAGCGACTCCGCAGTGTCGGGGTCGGTCGTCGCGACGCCGCTGTACAGGTCGGGCACGATCACCCGGAAGCCGACGTGCGCGAGCGCCTTGGCGTAGTCGTCGAGCGCGGGCAGGCGGCCGTACCAGTCGTGGACGAGCAGCACGGCGGGGTTGCCGAGCTCACCGAAATACAGCGGGATCCCGGGGGAAGGGATCTCGATCAACTCAGCCATCGTGGCCTCCTGTGGCGCCACTCTATCGCCCGCCCCGGCGCCAGCGGCAGCCCCCGTCGCGCTCAGGCAGTCGCGCGCCGGGAGTCGTGTATTTTCGTCGGCACGGGTGCGTGCCTTGCGACGAAAACCCGCACCTCCCCGGAGCACAATGGATGACATGCCCCGCCGTCACGTCTCGACCGACGTCACCGTGTCCCGCGTGTACGCCGAAGACCGCGACGCCTACGTGCGCGTCAACTCCGTCGGTACCGGCGGAACCCGCCCATTCGTGCTCGTTCCCGGCATCGGCGTCTCCTCGACCTATTTCGAGAAACTCGCCCCGCACCTCAACGAGTTCGGCCCCGTTCACGCCCTCGACCTGCCGGGTTTCGGCGGGGTGCCGCACCCCTCCAGCACGCTGTCGATCCGCCAGTACGCCGACCTCGTGGGCCGCGTCATCGACGAACTACAGCTCGACGACCCGATCGTCGTCGGCCACTCGATGGGCAGTCAGGTGGTCAGCGATCTGGTGTCTCGGCGCCCCGAAATCTCGACGGTCGTGTTGATCGGCCCGGTCATCCATCCCGCCGAACGGCGAATCCCGACCCAGGCGTTGCGATTCCTCCAGGCGAGTTGGCACGAGCCGTTCACCGTGAAAGTACTCGCCATCAGCGCCTACCTGTTTTGTGGCTTCCGCTGGTTCTCGCGCGTGCTGCCGAAGATGATGTCATTTCCGATCGAAGAACGGCTACCGCACATTCAGGCGCAGACGCTCGTCATTCGCGGCGAGTTCGACGCCGTCTGCCCGCGCGAGTGGGTGGAGCGCGTGGGGGAGTTGCTCCCCCATTCCAAGCTCTGGGAGATCCCTGGCGCCGCCCACTCAGTGATGTACGCGCACGCCGAAGAGGTCGCGCGGCTCTGTGTCAAGTACGCCCGCAGGCCGTACGCCGACGACGACGAACTGCACATTCTGGATGACGCGGCCCCCGCCGACCCCACCGACGACGCCGTCGCGACCCCCGCCGACCTGGCGAAAGCCGTCTCGGGTCGCATCATCGAGACCATCGGAATTCTGCAGGACGACGACGCGAAGATCGCCGAGGGTAAGTCGACCGCCGCCGAGGCGGTCGCCGACGAGCAGCGTAATGGCCGACGGGCGAACCCAGCGGGGTAGCGCCAGAACCACTGTCCCGGCGCCACACGCTCAGCGGATAATTGCAGGGTGACGATCACCGCTTCCATTCCGCAGATCATGAAGGCGCCAGCGCGAGCATTCTGGGTGGTCGCGTTCGCGTATCTGATCCTGGTGGCACAGGCCGGGGCTCCGTCGCCCCTGTACCCGGTCTACGCGATGGAGTTCGCCCTCTCGCCGGTGCAGCTCACGTCGGTCTTCGCGATCTATGTCGTGGGGCTGTTGCTGACGCTGGTGACATTCGGCTCGCTCTCCGACCATGTCGGACGGCGCCCGGTGATCCTCGCCGGCACGGTCATCGCGATCGCGGCACTGATCGTCTTCGCCGTGGCCTCCGATTTCACGCTTCTGCTCGTGGCACGGGCGCTGCAGGGCGCGAGCATCGGAGTCGTGACCGGCGCGCTCGGGGCGGCCCTTATCGACCTGCAGTCGCCGTCGCGCCCGCGGCTCGCGGCGGTGCTCAACGGGGCATTGCCGCCGATCGGTCTCACGGTCGGCTCGCTGAGCTCCGGTTTCCTCGTGCAGTTCGCGCCAGATCCCACTAGTTTCGTCTTCTTCGTATACATCGGGCTGATCGCGATTTCCGGCATCCTGATCGCCTTCCTGCCCGAGCGCGCGCCGGACTCGAGCCGCAGTGCGGCGCTGCGCTCATTACGGCCAGCGATCACGATCCCTCCGTCGACGCGCCGCATCCTCGCCGCCGTCGTGGGCTGCATGATCTCGAGCTGGGCGTTGGGCGGTCTCTACCTCGGGCTCGGGCCGACGATCGTGAGCACGATCCTGCACATCGACAATCACCTCGCCGGTGCCCTGGCGGTGGCGACGCTCACCGGTGTCGGTGCGATCACCGGTCTGGTGGTGCAGGGGCTGAATGCCCGCACGGCGATGATGGTCGGCGCCGGTGCGCTGGTGGTCGGGCCCGGCCTCACCGTGCTCGCCCTTCAGTTGGGTTCGGTGCCCGGGTTCTACCTGAGCACGATCGTGGCCGGGATAGGTTTCGGGGCGGGATTCCAATGCGCACTCCGGTTGGTGCTGGGCGTCGCCCCCGCCGTGGGGCGTGCCGGTCTGCTGTCGACCGTGTACGTGATCAGTTACCTCTCCCTCGGTCTGCCGAGCGTCGTGGCCGGGCTGCTCGTTCCCGTCGTGGGGCTGCAGCAGGTGATCGCGATGTATGCCGGGTTCGTCGCCCTGCTGGCGATCATCGCGCTCTCGCTTCAGTTCGTGCTCAAGGCCGATAAGGCCCGCGAGATCGTGGCGGAGAGACTCGCCGAATGACACAGCCCACTCCCAGGGTGCGCGGAGGATTCCGGGCATGTTCTCGTGATCTCGTTGTTATACCCCATGAGTACTTCACCCCGTAGAGGAGACATCATGTCGGCTACAGATTCCACCAGGTCATACACCGCAACACCCGAGGCCATCGCCGCGTTGACCCGCAAGCAGTTTCAGGTAACGCAGAATGATGCGACCGAACCCGCGTTCAACAACGAATACTGGGACAACCACGAGAAGGGCATCTACGTCGATGTCGTCTCGGGTGAACCCCTGTTCTCGTCGACCGACAAGTACGACAGCCGGTCTGGTTGGCCGAGCTTCACCGCCCCGATCGACTCGTCGAACGTGGTCAAGAACGTCGACAACACGTTCGGGATGAAGCGCACCGAGGTGCGCTCGGCGCACGGTGACAGCCACCTTGGTCACCTGTTCGACGACGGCCCGATCGAGGCCGGTGGCCTGCGCTACTGCATCAACTCCGCGTCGCTTCGCTTCATCCCGCTCTCCGAGCTCGAGAGCCAGGGCTACGGCGACTACGCACGACTGTTCCAGAACAACTGAGATTCAACCGCCGAGGAGGCACACGATGAGTGACAAGAGAGAGACCGCAATTCTGGCCGGTGGCTGTTTCTGGGGAGCGCAGCAGCTGCTACGTCGTCGCCCCGGAGTCATTTCCAGCCAGGTCGGCTACTCGGGTGGCGACACCCCCAACGCCACCTACCGCAACCACGGTGACCACGCCGAGTCGGTCGAGATCGTCTACGACCCCGACGTGATCTCGTACCGCGACCTGCTGGAGTTCTTCTTCCAGATCCACGACCCGTCGACCGAGAACCGCCAGGGCAACGACATCGGCCGCAGCTACCGCTCGGGGATCTACTACACGAACGACGAGCAGAAGCGTGTTGCCCTCGACACGATCGCGGATGTCGACGCCTCCGGTCTCTGGCCGGGCCCGGTCGTCACCGAGGTCAAGCCAGCCGGTGACTTCTGGCGCGCGGAGGACGAGCACCAGGACTACCTCGAGGTCTACCCGAACGGCTACACCTGCCACTACGTGCGCCCGGGGTGGAAGCTCCCTCACCGCGACGAGGTCGCCGTCTAGCCAGTACGGCACGAAAGTCAGTAACTGTGCGAGAGCCCGGCTGAGAAATCAGCCGGGCTTTCGTTTTTCCAGCCCGTGCTGTCTACCCCGAACTGGGGGGCTCCGAGGGTGGCTGGAGGGGCCGCCACGGCCCTTTCCCGACACCCCCGACGGCTAAACTTCTGGTCGCTTTGGCGCTCACGGGGGGCGCTAGCGACGAGGAGTTCCATTGCACGATCGGGTCGGGCCCACACGAGTGGCACGTCGAAACACGCTGGCGGCGGTGACACTGAGCGCGGCACTTCTCGCGGTTCCTGTGTGCGGCTTCGGCGGTGTCTCTGCAGCCCAGGCGGCTGAGCGCACGGCGCCAGCGCCGTCCACAAGTTCGTCGATCGCCGGCGCAACCACACCACAGAAGGCTCCGGTCGAACCCGGGCCAGGAGCCGATGGTGTGCAGGTCGGGGCGGGTTCGTACGCGCCGACGCCGCCGAACACGATCACCGACAGTGCAGACGTTCAGAACACTCTGAATCAGCACCTCTACATCGATCCGTCGCAGGCCGGCAAGCCCGTTCCCACCAACCAGTGGTGGACCGACCTCGTGGTGAGCAAGTATTCCGGCGACATGTGGGCGAATCCCTTCGTTTCGTCGAACAGCGCGAACGGCACCACCCTCACCTACCCGACCACCTGGAACGCCGACGGCACCCAGATGAAGCTCGACGACGGCATCACCGTCGGGGGCAAGGTCGCGGCCACGCTCGATCCCTCCGATGACCTGATCACCGACTTCGAGCACGGTATCCCCTCGGGCTGGACGGCCACGGGCACGGCGTTCGCCAGTACGGCGAACAGCACCCCGAAGGGGCAGGGCACGGTCTCCGGCTGGCTTGACGACCGTTTCCTCGACTCCTGGACGGATGATGGCGGCGACGGCGCGACCGGAACCCTCACGTCCCCCGACTTCACCATCGACAAGACCTCGCTGTCGTTCATGATCGCGGGCGGCAAGGACCTGGCGAAGGAGGCACTCCAGGTCGTCGTCGACGGTTCTGTCGTTGCCAGCGCGACCGGCACGCAATCCGAGCAGCTGCAGTGGGCGAACCTCGACCTCACCCCGTGGCAGGGCAAGCGGGCACAGCTGCGGGTAGTAGACGGGCTGAACGCCGGGTGGGCCCACATCGAGCTCGACCAGATTGTTCTCACGAATGTTCCGGCAGGCATCGCGCAGCGTTTCTCGACGTCATTCACCGCGGCAGAGGCGGATGCACTCCGCTGGGGTGATTGGAACGTCAGCTGGCGCATGCCGCAGACCGGCGCACCCGGGCAGTACATGGACGTCACGAGCGTCCAGGGTGTGCCGTACGAGTGGTTCGAGTACACCGGCGAGACCCCGCGCATCACCACGCAGGCCACCGCGACGGTCACCGACGGCGACGGGAAGGCGATTTCCTTCCCGTTCACCGGTGACCGCTTCGAGATCCGCCAGAACGGTCATGTCTTCGGCGTTCACGCCCCGGCAGAGACGACCTTCACGCGCTCCGGCACCACGATCGACGCCTCGCCCGGAACGAAGTACATCGTGCTGAGCGCGGTTCCGAAGACCGGCCTCAGCCTCGACCAGCTCCACAAGTACGCGTTCGCTGTTCCGCGGAACACGACGATGGATTACTCGTACGACGCCGCGAAGGGCACGGTCGACGAGACCTGGAAGATCGACACCGATGCTCTTCAGGGCAGCAACCACGACACCATCCAGGGCTGGATCAAGCACCAGTACAAGGACTCCGATAACAGCCTCAGCTTCACCGGCGCCACCTACGCGACCCCTCGCGGCACCATGAAGACGACGATCGGACACAGCGGCTGGAACCTCAGCTACGCGTTCTCGGGAATGACGCCGATCGGCGGCACCCCGGATGCGAGCGCAGACAACGGCGACTTTGCCACCGTCATGCGCAAGTACCTGTCCGACTACGCGTCGAGGACCACCTACGGCGGCGACACCTACTGGGGCGGAAAAGACCTCGAGCAGCTTGCCGAGTACATGATGGTCGCGCGGCAGATCGGCGACACCGAGCAGGAGCAGAAGCTGCAGGACACGCTCGAGGGAGCGCTCACCGACTGGTACACCTACACGACGGGGGAGAGCGCGCACTTCTTTGCGCGCTACCCCACCTGGAAGGCACTGATCGGTTTCGGTGACTCCTACGGGTCGGCGCAGTTCAACGACAATCACTTCCACTACGGCTACTTCGCCGTCGCGACCGCGTTGCTCGGCCAGGTCGACCCGACGTGGATCGCGAAGTACGAAGCCATGGCGACCCTCGTCGTGAAGGAATACGCGAACTGGGACCGGGATTCCACCGAGTTCCCGCATCTTCGTACCTTCGGCGTCTGGGAGGGGCACTCCAACGCCGGCGGAGTGTCTTCGCCCGGCGGCAACAACCAGGAGTCGTCGTCGGAGGCCATCCAGTCGGAGGCCGGCCTGTTCCTGCTGGGCTCCGTGCTCGGCGACAAGCAGATGCAGGCGACCGGCGCGATGGAGTACGTCAACGAGCGCGCTGCGGTGCGCGAGTACTACCAGAACGCCGCGGGCAACCCGGCCTCGTCGAGCTACGACGGCGATGGCGCGTTTCCGGCCGCGTACGGCCACGGCCAGGCCGGCATCCTGTTCGACAGCGGGCAGGCCGAGGCGACCTACTTCTCGGGTGATCCCGCCTGGATCTACGGCATCCAGTGGATGCCCACCGCTCCATGGTTCGACTACTTCGGCTGGGACCCGAAGTTCTCGAAAGCGATCATGCAGCAGATGATGAAGGCCCGCCCCGAGATCGTCGGCAACGACGGAGTGAAGGGCGGCAACATCGGGCACATTCAGATGCTCACCAAGAAGTGGTGGGGCGTCGGTACCTACGGAGCCGACCCAATCACCGAAAATCGTGACGATGCGATCCGGGAGCTCGAAGACGCCATCCGCGCCACCGAGCGAAACCATCCCGGCTATGTGACCGCGCGCACGGCGAACAATCCTCTGTACGACGCCGCGACCGACACGCTCTACGTCTCGGTCGATGCGTCGGGCGCGGTGGTCTTCCCCGAGAAGTATTGGACGCCGACGACGCTTCCCGCGTCGCTCACGCCGATCAAGCTCACGGGCGCCGAGGCCGACAAGCAGCCGACCGACTGGGCGATCCCGTCACCGCTGCTCGGCTTCCTGTCCACGAACTACCAGGCCGACCCCGTGACGACCGCTCGTCTGTACAGCGCCGATCTGTCGAATTACACGCCGGGAAAGGACACCGCCCAGGCGGCAGCGGTCTTCAGCGACATGGGCGATGCGCTCGGTGAGGTCGTGCTTGGGTACCTTGCCCAGTACGACCCGAGCACCTACGCGGACATCCACGCGGCGCTATGGAACGCGAAGGACCCGGCTGTGACCGGCCAGTCGATGGCCGGGATGGTGTACTACCAGGGCATGTCGAACCTCGCGGTCGGCACCGAGGTGACCACACGTCACACGAGCGACCCGCTCAGCCAGGTCTTCCGGGACGCGGCTGGAAAGTACACGTACGTGCTGGATAACCCGGATGCTGTCCAGCACAGCTACGACGTCTACGACGGTGACACGGTGATCGGTCAGATCGCGGTGCCGGCCAAGACGCAGATCTCGTCGCACCTGGATGCCCACCTCACCCGGGTCGTCGTCTCCACCGTCGGCAGCCCGAAGACCATCGCGCCGAAGTCGACCACCCGGTTCGACGTCGTGGGATACGACCAGTACGGTGCGACCTTCCCCACCAGGGGATTGGTCTGGAGCGCCAGCGCCGGAAGCATCTCCGCCGACGGCCAGTTCGTTGCGCCGGCAGCCACCGACACGGTGACGGTCACCGCGGCGATCGGCGGCGTGAAAGACAGCTACTCCTTCCGGGTCGATCGGTCACCGACGCTGACCTCATTGACGGTCACTCCTGGCTTCGACCGAGTGGTGGCCGGTACGCCGGTGACGTTCAGCGCGGCGGGTCGGGATCAGTACGGGGACGTCGCGGCGCTTCCCGGTGACGTGACCTGGTCGTACACCGGTCCCGGCGCCGTCGGGCCCGACGGCACGCTCGTCACGACGGGACCGGGATCGGGCTATGTCGTCGCGACGATCGGTGGCATCGAGGGCTCCTCGGTCGCCTCATCGGTCGCCACGATCCCCGACGCGGCGCTCCACGCGGTTGCGACGGCGAGTTCGACCCGCGGCGCCAGCGTGAAGGCCGTCATCGACGGGGACACACAGACCCGCTGGGAGAGCGAGTGGGGCATCGACGCCGTCGACGTGACGCTCGATCTCGGACGAGAGACCGACATCTCGACCGTGGGCATCCGGTGGGAGGACGCCGCCGCGGCGAAGTACGACCTGCAGGTTGCCGATAGCGCAGACGGCCCGTGGCGCACGGTCAGAGAGGTCACGAAGGCCGCCCCGACGCCGGACAGCCTCGACGTCGACGCGACGGGTCGCTTCGTGCGCATGCACGGCCTCAGCCGTCTGCGCAGCCAGTACGGCTACTCGATCTGGGACTTCCAGGTCTTCGGCACGCCGGCCGAGAGCGCCATCACGCCGACCGCCGTGCTGCTCGCACCGCGCGCCACGTCGGTGCTCGCCGGTGACACGGCCGCGCTGAACGCGTATGCGTTCGACGACGCCGGAAACGGCGGGGCTGTCGCCCCGGCTGACACCGTCTGGGCGATCACGGGCGGCGGCACGGTGAGTGCGAAGGGTGTCGTCACGGCGGCGGCGAAGGCCGGGGTCACCTCGACCGTCACGGCGACAGTTGGGGGAACGGCGTCGACCGCGACGGTGACCACCGTGGCGAACGGGGATGCCAGTACCCCGGCGACTCCGAGCCCCTCCCGCAACATCGCCGTGGGCAAGCCGGTCACCACGTCGTCCATCGAGCGCGGCGGTCTCGCCGGTGAGCAGGCCGTCGACGGCGACACCGATACGCGCTGGTCGAGCGCGCCGGTGGAAGGCCAATGGATCGCGGTGGATCTCGGTGCAGTGCTGCCGATCGACGCGGTGCAGTTCGACTGGGAGGCGGCATACGCGAAGGGATACCAGATCCAGGTTCGCAACACCGAGACCGCGGAGTGGCGCACCGTCGCTACCGTCACGGGCAGCACGGGCGGCACCGACCGCACCGCCCTCGACGGCGTTTCCGCGCGGTACGTGCGCATGCTCGGAGGCGAACGCAGCTCTCCGTACGGATACTCGCTGTACGAGTTCGAGGTCTACTCGACGCAGGGTGCGCCATCCCCGGATCTGGCGCACAAGCATCCGGTGGAGTCGTCATCGGACGAGTCGGGGAGCTTTCCGGCGAAGAACGCGGTCGACGGTGACGCCGGCTCGCGCTGGGCGAGTGGCCACACCGACGGCGAGTGGTTGGACGTCGATCTCGGCGCGGTGACCCCGGTGCACAGCGCGACGCTGAACTGGGAGGGAGCGTACGGCTCCGCCTATCTGATCCAGGGGCGCACCAGCCCGTTCAGTACCTGGACCACCGTCGCGACGGTATCGAACGGCGACGGCGGCACCGACTCGGTCGCGCTGTCCGGCGACTGGCGGTACATCCGAATGCAGGGCGTCACCCGCGCAACCCCGTACGGCTACTCGCTGTACTCGATAGAGATCCACTGATCGGGTAGCAATTGAGCGTCCGCGCGAGGACGCGTATCGCCCTTCGACAAGCTCAGGGACCGTGGTAATCGGTCCCAGAGCTTGTCGAAGGGTCCTCGCGGCCTACTCAATCAGCGGATTTTTAGTAGCCCTTCGCACTCACCCGCACCTCCCAGGGCCGAAGCGCCCCGGGGCTCGCGTCGTAGTTCGACAGCAGCGGCTCGAAACCCTCGTCGTCCAGCTCGACGGATGTGTGCACGCTCGAGAAATTCGCCACCACCCGCAGCACTCGCCCCTCCCACGCCCGCTCGTAGGCGAAGACGGTCTCGTGGTTCGGGAGCAGCAGCCGGAAGTCGCCGTTCACGACCACCGGGTCGCTCTTACGCAACGCGATCAGGCGCCGGTAGTGGTGGAAGATCGAGTCGGGGTCGGCGACCGCTGCCGCCGCATTGACGGTGGCGTAGTCGGGGGTGGCCGCGATCCAGGGGGTTCCGGTCGTGAAGCCGGCGTGTGCGGCATCCGTCCACTGCATCGGGGTGCGGGCGTTGTCCCGAGAGGTGACGCGCAGGCGCCGCATCAGGGTCTCGTCGTCGGTGCCGAGCGCGCGCTGCTCCGCGTAGTAACGCAGCGATTCGATGTCGCGCACGTCGTTGATCGTCTCGAAGACGGTGTTCGACATCCCGAGTTCCTCGCCCTGATAGACGTATGGCGTGCCGCGAAGCAGGTGAAGCACAGTGCCGAGCAGCTTGGCCGACTGCTGCCGATATTCGCCGTCGTCGCCGAAGCGCGAGACTGCACGCGGCTGGTCGTGGTTGCCCCAGTACAGGCTGTTCCAGCCGACGTCGGAGAGCCCGAGCTGCCACGTCGCCAGCGAGGCTTTGAGGTCGACGAGGGGGAGTGGGCGGGCATCCCCGTACCGTCCGTCGGGGCCGTAGTCGAGCTCGACGTGCTCGAACTGGAACACCATGTCGACTTCGGCGCGCTCCTGGTCGGTGTACAGCCGCGCCTGCTCCACCGATGCGCCGGGCATTTCGCCGACGGTGAGGATGTGCTCGGGGCGACCGGCAAAGACCGCCTGGTGCATCTCCTGCAGGTATTCGTGGATGCGCGGTCCGTAACTGAACAACGGGAATCCGCTGGCAAGCGCGGTTCCCGGGCTGGCCGCGCCATCCGGCAGCCCCTCGGCTTTGGAGATGAAGTTGATGACGTCCATGCGGAAGCCGTCGACGCCGCGGTCGAGCCACCAGCGCATCATCTCGTAGACGGCCTGACGCACCTCGGGGTTCTCCCAGTTGAGGTCGGCCTGTTTGACCGCAAAAAGGTGCAGGTAGTACTCCTGCGTGCGCCCGTCGAGCTGCCAGGCCGGTCCGAAGAACAAGGAGGCCCAGTTGTTGGGCTCGGCGCCGGGTTCGCCTGGCGCGAACCCCTCGCGCGGCTTCCGCCAGATGTACCAGTCACGTTTGGGGTTGTCGAGGCTCGACGACGACTCGACGAACCACGGGTGCTCGTCGGAGGTGTGGTTGACGACGAGGTCCATCATCAATTTCATGCCCCGCGCGTGCAGTCCGGCGATGAGCCGGTCGAGGTCGCCGATGTTGCCGAATACCGGGTCGACCGCGTAGTAGTCGCTGATGTCGTAGCCGTTGTCGGCCTGCGGGGAGGCGTAGATCGGGCTGAGCCAGACGACATCCACCCCCAGCTCGGCGAGGTAGTCGAGTTTGTCGATGATGCCCGGCAGGTCGCCGATGCCGTCGCCGTTGGAGTCGGCGAAACTGCGCGGGTAGACCTGATAGACGACGGCGCTTTTCCACCAGTCGTCGGTGTGGATGTCTGGCATGGGTGTTGCTCACTTCCTTACGTGTGGTGTCGCCCCTCGACCGTAGACGGGTCGGTGCGGATGCGGAAGCGGCAGCACCTACCTAGGCTGGTTGCATGGCTGATCCGACGCCTCGAGACTCGCGGCTGAACGCGGCCCGCTATCGGGTCGATGGCTCTACGCCGTCCGATGAGGTGCCGGAGGAGGAGAAGGATGTCGCGGGTCAGACCCGCATGGACGCCCGCTCCCAGTACGTGGAGATCCAGCTCCAGCAGGCGATGCGCCGCGGCGATTTCGACGACCTGCCCGGCGCGGGAAAGCCGATCCCTGATCTGCACGAGGCGTATGACCCGAATTGGTGGATCCGCCGCAAGATCGAGCGCGAGCGCCTCACCGGGCTGGGCCCGCCGGCCCTGACGCTGCGCACGGAGAACGCCTCCCTCGATGCCCAGCTCGATGCGCTGGCCTCGGAGCGCCAGGTGCGCGAGGTGCTGGATGACTTCAATTCGCGAATCGTCGCGGCCCGGCGTCAGCTGCAGGGCGGCCCGCCGGTGGTGACCCCTCCCCGGGACGTCGATGCCACGATCGCGGCCTGGCGCCACCGCCGCGAGACCCGCCAGCGGGAGCTCGCGGACGCGCAGGAGCAGGCGCGGGCGGCGCTCGCCGCGATGTCCTGGCGCGAGCGTCGTCGTGCGCGTCGAGGGGGCTCCACCGCGTAGCGCGTAGCGCGGATCTCAGATCGACGCGGGCTCGGCCTCTCCCCAGCCAGACTGGCTGGCCTGACTTCAGTGCGTGGTGCACAACGCTGAGTCGTTTCGCAGGAACGCCTGCACAACCGCCAGCAGTTGTGCACCGTTTCCTGCAGAACGGAGGGTTGTTCTGCGGGAGTTCCTGCAGAACAGAGGTCTATTGGCGAGAGTGCGAGAGCGCGAGTGCGAGAGCGAGCGTGATCCAGAGCGTGCGGGAGCGTGCATGAGCCAGAGCCCGCGATGCCCCGCACAAGCTAGCCACCCGCGCCCGCGCTAGCCGCAGAGGCTCGTTACGCCCCGATCGGCAGTCGCGAGAGCAGACTCATCACGACGACGGCCGAACGCTCGGCGGCATCGTCGACGTGAGTGAGATGATCGTCTTCCGCGACCGGGCCGCACAGGTCGGAGATCCCGCGCACCGAGACGAACGGAACGCCCCACGAGTGCGCGGTCTGCGCGATCGCGCTCGTTTCCATGTCAGTCGAGAGCACGCCGTCGAACTGCTCACGGATGCGCAGCGCACGATCCTCGCTGACAAAGGCATCACTCGACACCATCAGCCCGTCGTGAATGGTGCGACCGTCGAGCGCCGTCCGATCGATCAGGGCCAGGATGTCCGCCTCGGTCCCATACCGTGGCGGCATGCCGGGAACCTGACCGAGCTGGTAACCGAACGCTCGGGCGTCCGCATCGAGGGTCAGGTACTCCGCGCCGACCACCACGTCCCCCACGAGCACCGACGCGGCGACGCCGCCCGCTGTGCCCGCGCTGATCACCAGCGGGTTCGCCTCGGGGTCGCTTGAGCGCGCAGCCAGGATCGCCGAGGTGGCCGCCCCGGCGGCGTTGGCAAGCCCGATGCCGCTGTGCACCAGCAGCACGGGGTGACCGGCGAGGGAGATCATCCGCTGCACGGAGCGCCCGACCGTGACCGGTTCACCGACCTCGGTCGCTCGAGCGAGAAAGGGCGCGGCCTCATCCGCCATGGCGGCGATCAGGATCGCGTCAACCGCGGTGGTCATCGGGTGACCGTGCTCCAGCCGTCGCGCTCTGCGAGGAAGCCGCGCACCGCATCCTGCGCAGCCTCGAGCGAATGGTTCGCGCCCCAGCCGCACTGCACCTCGTTGGCGGCCGGTACTTCGGTCGCCTCGAGGATGTCGGTCATGGTCGCCTCGACCAGCGCGAGCGCCTCGTCATAGTCGGTCTCACCCTGCAGAATTAGATAGAAACCGGTCTGGCAGCCCATCGGGGAGAAGTCGATGACCTTATCCGAGTGGTTGCGTGACTTCTCGGCGAAGAGGTGCTCGATCGAGTGCACCGCCGGCATCTCGAGGTGCGCGACATTCGGCTGGGTGAAGCGCACGTCGTACTTGGTGAGCACATCGCCGTGGGGCAATACCTTGTGATCCGCGATGCGGATGTACGGGGCTGCGACCGTAGTGTGATCGAGATTGAAGGATTCGACGTTCATGCGTGGCTGATTCATGGCGCCTGCGATTCTACGGCGACGGGCTGGATCCGCCCAGGTACGGGCGCAACGCCGCGGTCAGCGGGCGCGCGAGCAGGCCACTGAAGGTCGCTGTCATGTGGTGCTCGTCGGAGTACACCAGCGTGCGGCCGATGATGGGTGGGCACGATGTCGGCCCACAGAAGTACTCGGTGAGGTCGATGTGGCCGGTGCCAAGGCGCTTCGCCACGGCGACATCCGCCGCCGCGATCGCATGGTTGACGCCGTCGGCGGGTGACACCGCGCAGCGATCCGCGTTGTCGAGATTGCCAGCGAGACAGAGCACCGGCGAGCTGGCGAACTCCGGCGAGTCGGCGAGGGTCACGACCTTCGAGCTCGCGGGCAGCTGCTCGATCGACGTGGTGAAGCCGTGCTCCCAGTCCCGTTCCTCAACGTCGTAGCTGCGACCGACGGTCGGCCCGAGGTGGTTGGCCAGCACGACAACGGTCGGCGGATGCGCGCGCAACCGGGCGAGGACATCCGTTCTCCAGCGGGTGCAGCCTGCGTTCTCGGTCGCGGCCCACGCGGCCGCGGTATCGACGGAGCGGCAGCGCGACTTCGTGAAGGTCTCCACCCGGGCGCCGAGCGCATCGGCCGCCTGCTTCAGCGCGGGAAACCACCGGCCCGCGTGCGAATCGCCGAACAGCGCGATCACGATCGTGGCGTCTGGGTCTCCGAAGGAGCAGCTCAGCACATCGTCCTTCGCCATGCCTTGCTGGCATCCATCGGTGTAGAGCTCGCCGGTGTCCGCGGTAGCGTCGGCGAGCGATGGAGACACGTTCGACGGCACGAAGTCGGTCGCGCGCGGGTTCGGAGCGACCACCGTCGAGGCCACCGCGCGATCGGTGGCGAGCGGAATCATCGCCACTGCGGGCCCCGCCCCGAGCAGCACGCCGAGAACCGTGACCGTCGCAACTCCCGAGGCGATCAGTGCCCGTCGCGGTGGGGCCACTCGGCGCCGCCGGAACGGCGTCTCAACGAACCGGAACAGCAGATAGGCCAGTGGCACGGCAGCAGCCCCGAGAATGACCGCGAGGGCGAGCGGCAGCGGACGGTCCAGGCCGAGCCTCTCGTGGGCGAGCACCAGCAGCGGCCAATGCACAAGATAGAGCGAGTACGAGATCGCGCCGACGAACACCAGCGGACGGATGCCGAGAACTCTCCCTACCGACCCGTGCCCCGACTGCGCTCCGAACGCGATCACGAGCATCGCGCCGGCCACGGGGACCAGCGCGGGCCATCCCGGGTACACCGTGTCCGGCCCGAGCAGCACGGCCGAGGCGAGGATGGCCGCGAGGCCGAGCCAGCCGAGCGCCGGCGTCATCCGGTATTGCCGCAGCGGCAGCAGCGCGACGAGGGCGCCAGCCGCGAGCTCCCACGCGCGCGCGGGAAGGGAGAAGAAGGCCAACGGCTGGGCGGTCGCGGTGAGCAGGAGGCAGGCGGCGAAGGAGGCGATGGCGAGGGCGGCGACGATGATCGTGAGTCGCGGCATCCGTCGGCGAGTGAGCAGGAAGATGCCGAGGAGGAGCACCGGCCAGAGCAGGTAGAACTGCTCCTCGATACCGAGCGACCAAAAGTGCTGGAAGGGCGAGGGGGCGGTGCCGGCGAGGTAGTCGGTCTTCAGCAGGGCGAAGCGGATGTTGGGGATGTAGAGCACTGATGCGACGGCGTCGGTGACGATGTCCCGCAGGCGGAGCGGTGAGACGAGCACGAAGGCGGCCGCGGTAGTGAGCAGGATCACGGCGAGCGACGCGGGAAGGATGCGGCGGGCGCGGTCAGCGTAAAACCGCGGAAGATCGATGCGACCGCGTTGTCGCAATTGGGCAAGCAGGCCGCGACTGATGACGAACCCGGAGACGACGAAGAACACATCGACACCGACGTAGCCGCCAGAGAGCCCCGGCACTCCCGCATGATTCAGCACGACCAGCAGCACCGCGACGGCACGCAACCCCTGAATGTCGGGGCGGAACGCCGTGCTGCTCACCTAACCCCCACATCGCACCAGACAGAATCGGGCGACCGTACCAGCGGGAGCGGAACGAGAGGTTAACTCCTGGCGTTCACCGGGACGCGGCTCGGCCACCAGAAGCGCTCGCCGAACAGGAACGCGAGGGCAGGCACCAGGAGCGTGCGCACCACCAAAGTGTCGAGGAGAACTCCGATGCAGACGATGGTGCCGATCTGCGCGAGGGCGACGACGGGCAGTACCCCGAGCACGACGAACACCGCGGCGAGCAGCACACCCGCGCTGGTGATGACGCCACCAGTGCGGGTGAGCGCCTCGAGCATGCCGCCTCGGGCGCCGAGCAGAGCCCGCTCCTCTCGGGCGCGGGTGGACAAGAAGATGTTGTAGTCCACCCCGAGCGCGACCAAGAACAGGAACGCGTAGAGCACCACGGCGGTGTCGAAAGCGGCGAAGCCGAACACGTTCTGGAACAACCAGTTGCCGGCACCGAGCGCGGCGAAGAACGTGGCGACGACACTGGCGATGAGCAACAGCGGCGCAACGAGGGAACGCAGCAACAGGGTCAACACGACGAAGACGACCGCCAGGATGAGGGGGATCAGCAGGGCGCGATCCTCGGCTGAGGCGGTGTTCACATCGAGCGCAGTGGCATCGGTTCCGCCGACCATGGTCTCGGAGACCGCCCCGCCGCCCGACGAATACCGTTGTCGCAGCTCGGAGATCGTGTCGAAGTTGCGCTGGCTCTGCGGCTCACCGGAGAGGGTGAGCTGCAATTCGGTGCGTCCACCCGAGCTCGCACCGGCACGAACCGCGGACACGCCCGTCGTCTTCTCGGCGATGGTGGTCGCCTCATCGACGGCGGCCGTGGGCGCGAGCACGCTGGTCTGCGATCCAAAGCCCCCCGGGAAGGTCTTGCTGAGCAGCTTCTCACCCTGCACCGATTCGGGGTTGCCGATCAGCTGGTCGGTCTGACTCAGGCCGATCTTGGCTCCGATCAACCCGGAACTCAGGATGCCGACGACAGCGACGGCCGCGATGGCGACAACCACCGGTCGCTTCACGACACCGTTGCCGATGCGGCTCCACACCGTTGGCCGGGCGGCGTGCGCGGACTTCTCGCGCACGCGAGGAACGAAGGGCCAGAACAGGCCGCGCCCGAACACGACCAGCGCGGCAGGCAACACCAGCAGGGCGAACAGCAGCGCGATGGCGATGCCGATCGCGCAGGCGATGCCGAGCGCCCGGTTGCCCGCGATCTGCGCGAACAGCAGGGTGAGCAGGCTCAGGATGACCGTGCTCCCGCTCGCGAGGATGGCCGGCCCCGCGCTGGTGACCGCCGTGCGCATCGCCTGCCGTCGGTCGGGCTGGCTGAGCAATTCGTCCCGGTATCGCGCGATGAGGAGGAGCGCGTAGTTGGTTCCGGCACCGAAGACCAGCACCGACAGGATGCCCAGGATGGAGGCATCCGCGGCGATGTCGAATCGGGCGGCGATCGCGTTGACGACGATGCGGGCGAGGCCGTCGGCGATGGCGACGACAGTAAGCGGTACCAGCCAGAGCACGGGGCTGCGGTAGGTGATGATGAGCAGCAATGCCACGATGCCGGCGGTGATCAACAGCAGCCGCACATCCGCTCCGGCAAAAGCGTTTGCCGTGTCGGATTGGAAGCCGAGTGGCCCGGTCAGCTGCGCCTGTAGGTCGCTCGGCAGGGAGTCGCGCGATGTGGCGCGGATGTCTTTCGCCTGCTCGGCGATCTTCTCGGCGTCGGTCTCCTTGGTGATCGGCACCACGGCAAGGGCCGTCGTCTCGTCGTCGCTGAACTGCGGGCGCACCGCTTGCGGCGTCGTCGATTCAGCGGCCAGGTCGGCGACCCGCTCGGCGATGGCGGTCTTGTCGGCCGCGGAGAGAGTGGACGATCCAGGCTTATCGGTGCGCGAGAAGATCACGAGCGCCGCCGTTTGGTCTGCCCCCGGAAACTTCTTGAGTAGCGCGGTGACCTTCGCGGACTGGCTGGATGCCGGCGCACCGCTCGCCGGGACGGCACTGCTGCCACCGCTCGGCAGTAGCGCGAATAATGCTCCGACCGCGGCGAGGGCGATGACTAGGACGACGATCGCGCTCACGCGACCGGTCTCGATGCGGGCGAGGAGTCGCACGGGAATCCGATCTCACCGGGAGGGGCTCCGGTGGGCTCTCAATAGCTGGATTCTCAATATAGGGGAGGTCGTGGTCCTCGGCAGATCGGGTCGATGCGTCGCTCGGCCGACGTGCGGACAACTGGTTCGGTCGTCCGCACGTCGGCCGGCAAAAGAGGCTTACTTGTCGCCGGCGAGGGTGTCTTTGACGTCGGCGGCCGTCTTCTTCACGCCCGCCTTGACCTGGTCGGCCTTGCCCTCAGCGACCAGTTTGTCGTTGCCAGTCGCCTTGCCGAGAGCCTCCTTGCCCTTGCCGATTGCCTCTTCTGCGGTCTTCTTGATGTCGTCTCCGAGTGCCATGTCCTCATCCTTTCCGTGGCCGCCGGGTGGCGGTTCGATGGTCACGCGACGGTGCCGCGTCGGAATGTAGACGGAGGCAGCGGCGAGGATGTCACGGTCGGATGCGACTTTTTTTGCCGGAAGCTTGCTTTCGAGCCGGCTAGTTCCGAGGGGAGCCCGACTTCTTGTAGTGGCGGTTGCGGGGTCGGAGGACGATCGTCGCGAGTCCCGCCGCGACGACGGATGCGATGAGGATCGCGACTTTGGCGTCGTCATCGTGATTGCTGCCGAGCCCGTAACTGAGCTCGGCGACAAGCAGGGAGACGGTGAACCCGATGCCTCCGAGCAAGGCGACGCCGATGAGGTCGATCCATCGGATCGAGGGGTCGATCGATGCTCTCGTTGCCTTCGTCGTTATCCAGGTGGTGCCGAGTATTCCGATCGGTTTGCCGAGAACGAGCGCCGCGATTATGCCGAGCGTGACGGGGCTAGTCACTGCATCGACAAGCCCTTGGATGCCGCCAATGGCCACACCTGCGGAGAAGAAAGCGAACACGGGAACGGCGAATCCCGTCGAGAGGGGCCTAAATCGGTGCTCGAAGACTTCCGAGAGACCGGGGCCCGCATCGGGACCACCGCTTGCGCGGCTTCGGATTACGGGAACCGCGAACCCGAGAAGGACGCCGGCGACCGTGGCATGCACTCCGGAAGCATGCACCAGGCCCCAAACAACGACCGCGAGGGGGAGGAGGATGAACCAATTGGCCACGGGGTGGATCCCGAAAAAACGGCGGAATCTCTGAGTGAGTAGGACATACAGCGCCAGGGGGATGAGGGCCAGACCTAGCGGCACGAAGTTGATTTCGCTCGTGTACACGAAGGCGATGATTCCGATAGCGATCAGGTCGTCCACGACCGCGAGGGTAAGAAGGAAAATCCTCAACGCGTTAGGCAGCTTCGAGCCAACGATCGCAAGAACCGCCACCGCGAAAGCGATGTCCGTTGCGGTGGGAATCGCCCAGCCACGAACGGCCGAAGGATCCATGAGATTGACGGCGGTAAAAATTAGCGCGGGGACGATCACGCCTCCAACCGCAGCCGCCACGGGAACAATGGCCTTACTCACCTGTCGCAGCTCGCCCGCGACAAACTCGCGTTTCAATTCCAGGCCGACGAGGAAGAAGAAGATCGCGAGCAGACCATCCGCCGCCCATTCCCCCAAACTGAGGTGCAAGCCGAGGGCCTTGGGTCCGATTTCGAAGTCCCTCAGGGCGAAGTAGGTGCCCGAGATCGGTGAATTCGCCCACACCACCGCCACAAGCGCAGCCACAACGAGGATCACTCCACCGACGGTCTCTTTGCGAAGAATTTCGCCAATACGCGATGACTCTAAAGAGTTCTCTTCGGCGAATAGCGTGGAGTGAGGCGGGTCGGTTTCGGGCTGCGTCATGGTGGCTCCACACTGGGTCGATTAAGCGACTGCCGACCAGACTTCCCGGCTCACCACGATCGTTCGCTGACGTCAACCTACTAGAGTTCCACAGCATCTCTACATCGACGACTCCGTCCGGCGTCCACGGGAATCTCGCGGTCGACCTGAGACCTTTCTGTGCCGCTCTTTGCGAATTCACCCTGCGCGCGACCCGGATGGAAACCGACCTTTTCCGGGATCTCGATCTGTTCAAGGTCGCGGGTAGTATGTCCCTCGGTGTGCCGGGAAGTCTGGTCGGCGGGCAATCAGCATGGTTGCTCTCGATTACGACCTGACCCTGGTCAGAGAATGCGCAGCCCCGTGATGCCGTGCCGCCAATCCTTCAGACTGACTGCCGTTTTTTGTGCGACAGAAGTCATCCATTTAGGCAAGCCCAAGCGTGCTGCGAAGTGAAAGCCGTTGTGTCTTGGTGGCATGCTGGCCGGGGCTCGCGCGCTCGCGATGGTTCACCTTCTCCGTGGTCGCGCTAGGGTCCGCCCTCATCGCAGCGCTCACCGAGCCGGCATTGGTTTCCGCATCCCTCCGCTCCGACGTCACAATCGCAACCTTCGAGCGGGGCGTAATCGGTCTTTCCGCCTATCTCGGAGCAGGCGTCCTCATTATCGCGATCCCATTGCTCTTCATCACCGCAACCCTCGGGGTCTGCTGCCTGCTGCGTCGACCGACCGACGGGTGAGGTGACCTACGCGCCGTTGTGTTCGACTGCCAATCCTCCTGTCGTCACGCAGAGCGAGGGCTACTTCTTTGCCGCGTCCGCGTCATCAACGAGCGTGAAGTCATCAACGAGCGTGAAGTACGTGGCGTATCGGGCCCGGCACAAGCTGTAATACGGTTCCAAGACTGAATGCTGCCACTCCGCCTGCACATTGTTGAGGGCGAACCTCATGGTGATTCGGCCATCGCCATTGGGGCCATCCTCGATCCGAACGACGTTCTCCCTCACGTGCCGCTTCCACAGCGACGGGTTCGACAGCCTCACGGTGGAGTGGAGGTTGGTGTGGCGACTCATCCGAACCAGCACGCCTGCTTCGTAGGTGGAGTCGACGTCATCCCTCGACAGTTCGGCCGCCAAAAGCACGGGTCCATAACGGAACGCGACCCAATCGTGGTTCTCCGTGTCGTCGACAACCTGAACGGCGGCGGGCAGCCTGTACTCGATGGAATCTCCGGCGTGCACGGAGATGGTTATCCACTGCCGGTCAACAAGCGCATCAACGTCTACGACGGTGTTGTTGATCGTGAGAGCGGGGCGAGTGCACCATTCAGGAACGCGAAGCCGCACCGTCCGCGCGGGAGTAGCTTCTGAGTCATCCACCGCCTCTACCGAGATGCTGACGACCTCGTGAGCGGGAACGTCTGCGTCGACTCGTATTCGAAGATTGCGAACCCGATCCGTGAAGGTCGATGATCGGAACTGGGTCACCGTCACTTCGTCCGGGCTCTCGAAGTAGATCGCCTCCCCGAGCTTGGTGAAGCTCTCCAGCGCCGTTCCCTGATCGCACCAGAACTCGTCCAGTTCATGGCCGAACACTTTTGCGTAACCGGGCGCCATCGGCTGGAAGTAGGTCACCATGCCTGTCGACGGGTCTTGGGACGCCAGGATCGAGTTGACCAGAGTCGTTTCGTAATAGTCGGAGTAGCGGGGATCTTCCGAGATTCGAAACAGCGCTCGCGTCAGTTTGAGCATGTTGTACTCGTTGCATCCTTCGCAGGTCGAGTTGTCGCCGTACTCGGTGGTCTGCCCCCGCATTGCGGATGCGAAGAGCGAATTCGGAGTATGGAAATGCTCCGCCTGACTGTTGCCGCCGTTTGCGTATGTGTGATGCTCGACCACCAACCGCCAAAAGGATTCGGCAGCGCGCCTGTACATCCCGAGGCGTTGCTGCTCCTCGGGGGACAGGGCCCTCAGGAGTGCGCCATCCTCGACCAAGGTCGTGTAGCGGGTAAGAGCGCCGATCAGCTTGGGAATCGTGGTGTTGGCGTGAAGGCCGTCAAGAACATCGTCACCCTCCGCCAATCGCTCGAATAAGACGATCTCGTCGAAGTACTCGGCCGCCCGCAGGTGGTCCGGGTTTCTCGTTCGGGCGAAGAGTTCGTATAGAGCGTCGTTCATTCCGCCGTACTCGGTTGCCAGAATGTGCGCCGGATCGGCTTGTCGAGATGCCCATCCGTTGAGCCACGAGCCGAATCGGGACGCGATGAGGAGGGCGTCTTCCCGCAGTTCGCCCGGGGCATATCGGTGCGCGGAAAGTAGACCGGCAAGAACTTTGTGCAGGTTGTAGAACGGCACGATCACGTCGTCGGCGCCAGCGGGCAATGCCTCTATGGGGAATGCGGAAACGTACCCGGCCTCGCCCGGATGAAGCTCGGCGTAGGCCGTCTGACATTCGTGGAGGCCGCGCACCGCGACGGTGAGGCGATTCAGGAGCTCCCGAGCCGTGGGACCCTCACTGGTGGCGTAGGCCTGCGCCAGTCCGCTGAGGTAGTGACCAAAGAAATGGCCCGGAAAGCGGGCACCTTCTTGCCGCTCCCAGCCGCCGTAGCCTGTCGTGGTCCTCGGCGGCAGACCGGAGTGCACATAGAACCCGTAGAGAAACCGCTCGGGATCGAGTCGGAGCAGGTATGAGACGGTCAGCTCACGCGCGTTGACCATGTATGGGTCGAGCAGCGTCACCCGACCGGGGTCGACCTCCGCGAGATGCTCCGGCATCAACGACGGGCGGTCGTCGCCGGCGCCGCTGTTCTCGCGTGGTCGCTCTGCGAGAGGAGCTGCTCTCGCTCGGCCATAGAGATGCGCAGCACCGAGCCATGGCGTGCGTCAGGCGGAAGCTGCGCCTCTTGCCGGTGCTCCCAGATTCCGGAGTCTAGATCTGTCGTGCGATAGAGCTGGTATCCGCGCAGTCCGTTCTCGTCGATGAGCACGTACCACGACGCGTTGTCCGGCCCGACAAACGGTGCCGGGCCTTCTGCGTGGACGAGCTCTGGCTTCCCCAGGTCGATGACGAGGGGAACGAATGTCGCGGATTCGAGTGCGTCTCCGACCTCGACCAGAATGTGCTCACCTCGACCGGGGGCTGTGCTTCCGAGCGAGTTGGCGGAGAACCGGTACCACCGGCCGTTGTGCTGGATGAAGGACGCGTCGATCACGGTGTGCCCCGGGTCTGAGTAGACGAATGCCGGCCCGAATGTGCGGAAATCCTTCGTCTCGGCGGCGAACAGTGCCTGGTGTCGTTCGGCATCGCGATTCTCTGAAGTGCTGTAGTCCGCGGATGCCCAGATGAGCAGCCAGGCCTGCCGGGGCTCCGACCAGTAGGCCTTCGGTGCCCAGGTATTGCCGAACGTCGCAGGAGAGACTTCGACGATCTCCGGTCCGCTCCACTCCACGAGGTCGAACGTGCGCCAGATCACGACCGACCGAGAACCATGCCGCACCGCACGATCCCAATCCTGGTCGGGATAGATCGACAGGTCGGTGGCGACGAGGATGACCTCGCCCGAGTCTGGCACTCGCAGAAGGAACGGATCACGCACTCCTCGCTCGCCCAGCTGCGAAACGAGAATCGGGTGACCGTCGTTCAGAGGGGTCCACCGCTCGGGATCGTCCACATCGGAGACGGCGAACCGGATTTGCTCGCCCTCTGCTTCGGTCTCCGGGGCGAAGTAGGCCATCAGGTAAGCCGCGGAGGGTTCCAACAGGGGTCGCTTTCTCTTCTGCGAGACGGGACGCACTCGACGGACCTCGTCGAGCACATCAAGCGAGCCTAGGTAGCGCGCAGGTTCGTTAGCCAGTCGATTTCAACGGTGCAAGCTGGATGAATCGCGGGCACAATCGACCGAACGCGCTACGACGTTCGCGTCGCCGTTTCCTCATCCTCGTGCTGCTCGCGGAAGCCCGACGGGCTGATGCCGTTCACGGCGCGGAACTGCCGCGAGAAGTACAGGGCGTCGTCGTAGCCCACGGCGGCCGCGATCTGCGTGACGGGCAGGTCTGTAGTCAGCAGTAGCTCGCGAGCGCGGGCGCTCCTAAGGCGCTTCAAGTACTCCTTGATCGAGGCTCCCGCAGAGGCGCGGAACAGGGTCGAAAAGTGGGATGCGCTCAGTCCGGCCATGGCCGCCAGCTCGGGGACCGAAAACTCGGTGTCGAGATTGTTCCTCAGGTAGTCCTGAACGTGCCGAATCCGGTCGTTAGAGGCCGTGGCTCCGAGGATTCGGCTCGCGGCAACATGAGTCAGAAACCGCCACCCCGCTCCGCAGGCTGCGAGGAGCTTCGGCATCGTGTCGTCCTCCTCCAGGGCCGAGACTGCCTCTTCCATCGACTGCACCGCGGAGTACACATCATGCACACGCACGATGGGTCCGCCGTTGTTGGCCAGAATCGACGACGCGAAGTCATCAGCGTCGTCGCCAGTGACATGCATCCACCAGATTGTCCACGGATCCTGGCTGTCCGCCCGGTAGCGATGCCGCACGCCCGCAGCGAGCACGGCGGCGTCTCCCGCAGCAACGCGGGTTGCTGGACCGCCATCGACTTCGATCCACCCGACACCGGCGGCGCAGAGAATCACCACGGTCTCGGGCGCTCCGTGAGCGCGGGCGCGTCCATGTGCAGCCGCGTGAGGGAAGTACCCGACGTCGGTGACCAAGAAGCGCCGGACGATTGGTTTCTCGCGCAACTCCCGGATTAGCGGCCGAGGCAGCACGCGAACCCGTTGACCTAGAAAGCCTTCCCTCATGTACACGGCAGCGATACTACGTCATGACAGTCAGCGGTTTGTCCATTCACCGGCGAAGAAATGTTCTGCCCTGAACGGCGGCTGTCGCCGTAGCGTCGTGGATATGTGCTCGAGGCGCTCCGCCGCTCGCGCCATTCAATAACGAGGGCCGATGTCGCAATCGGTCGATGTTCGAAGACCGTAGAGCTGGAAGAAGTACATGTCAGTCGAGACCACCACCGCTTCCGTTGAGGATGCAACGGCCCCGCCCTTCGAATTGCCGGAGGCGCCGCTGCACCTGCGTCTGCTCCTGGAGGCTGGCAGCGCTATCGCCTGGTCGGAGCCAGTCGAGATACTGACCTACGAACCGTTGGAGCCGTCCGCGCTCCCGATGTTCTTCGACCAGCGCGTCTACCAGGGCTCCAGCGGGCGCGTGTATCCGATCCCCTTTATCGAACGGATCGATTCGACTCCCCATCTGCGTCGGTGGGAGGCCATCCATCTGGAGAATCAATACGTCCGGGTCATGATCCTTCCGGAGCTGGGCGGGCGCATTCATGTCGCCTACGACAAGACCAACGGCTACGACTTCTTCTACCGCAACAACGTCATCAAGCCCGCCCTGGTAGGGCTCACCGGTCCGTGGATGAGCGGGGGTGTGGAGTTCAACTGGCCGCAACACCACCGTCCGGCCACGTTCTTGCCGGTGCAGTCGTCAATCGAGACGCACGAGGACGGCTCGGTAACCGTCTGGTGCAGTGACCACGATCCATTCACGCGGATGCGCGGAACTCACGGTGTGCATCTGGACGGGGACAGTTCGACTATCCGTGTGGATGTGCGACTGCACAACACCACCAGTCTTGCCCAGACCTTTCTCTGGTGGGCGAACGTGGCCGCGCGAGTAAACGACGACTACCAGTCGTTCTTCCCCGAGGATGTCCGCTTCGTAGCGGACCATGCCCGTCGCGCACTCACGGCTTTTCCGCGCGCCGATCGGCCGTACTACGGCGTCGATTATCAGGAACGAGCGCACCAGCATCCCGGGGCCGATCGTCTCGATTTCTACCGCAACATCCCCGTCCCGACGTCGTACATGGTCGTCGACACCGAGGACGATTTCTTCGGCGGATTCGATCACTCGGTCGGAGCGGGATTCGTGCACTGGGCAGACCGACGGATCGCTCCAGGCAAGAAGCAGTGGACCTGGGGCAACGCACCTTTTGGACACGCCTGGGACGCACTGCTCACTGACAGCGACGGGCCGTACATCGAACTCATGGCCGGGGTCTTCACGGACAACCAGCCGGACTTCTCCTGGCTTCAGCCCGGTGAATCCAAGCATTTCTCCCAGTACTGGTATCCGATCCCCGCTATCGGCGTGGCTCACCAGGCGACGCCAGATGCCGCCATCCACGTCGACCGAGACGACCGCATTCAGGCCAAGGTCGCCGTCACTCGGCAACAGAATGGCTTGCGCCTGAAGCTCGTCGGAGTCGACGGAGCTCCCGTTGCCGAGATCACGACCGACCTCGCACCGGGGGGCGTCTGGGCTGTGGACTTCGACGCGACGTTCGACTTCGGCATGTCCCTGGAGGTGCTTGATGCTCAGGGTGAGCGCCTCCTGGTGTGGAACCCTGTCCGCCCTTCAGCCGTCGCGGAGGAGCCCTGGACGGCAACGGCGCCACCCGCCCCGGAAGATGTCGCGAGCGTCGACGAGCTGTACATCATCGGCGTGCATCTGCTGCAATACCGCCACCCGACCCGTTCCCCCCTCCCGTACTGGAACGAAGCGCTCCGACGGGATCCTCGCGATAGTCGCGTGCTGACGGCCATGGCAGAGGTCTCCTATCGGTCGGGGGACTACGACACCGCCCTCCAATTCATCCAGGCCGCTGTCGACCGCGTTGCGAGCAGAAACGCGAACCCGCGGCACGCTGACGCGCTGTATTTGCTCGGGCTGATCGAGGCTAGACGCGGTAACTCGACCGCGGCACGCGAGGCGTTCGCGAAGGCAAGTTGGGACGGCGCGATTGCCGGGCCAGCCGGTCTCGAGATGGTGCGCCAGTCTGCACGGGCCAGCAATTACAGTGAGGCGCTTCGAGATCTTGACGTACTGGATGCGGTCGCAGCAAACGATCGACGCCGCAGCGTTCTGCGAGTCGTCGCGCTGCGCCGTCTTGGGCGCGGAACGTCTGCCGACGCCGCTCTTTCGCGAGCGATCACGGAGCAACCGCTGAACCCGACGATCCGGTTCCTTCATGACGGAACGCTGTCGCAGGATGGCCGGCTTTTGGTCGATGTGGCGCTCGAGCTGGCACATGCCGGCGAGACCGCGGCAGCACTTGAGGTTCTTTCGTCGGCGACGGCGACGGTCCCGGGCCCGGGAGGGAACGTCATCCCCATGGCGCACTATCACCGTGCTCTTCTCCTCGACCGGTTGGGGCGCTCGGATGACGCCCGCCGGGAACGCGAGCGTGCCCGCGCGGCCGATAGGCGATGGTGTTTTCCCTCCGGCCTCGACGATCGAGACGCGCTGGTCGCTGCGATTGAGGCGGATCGAGACCCCGTGGCGCGGCTGCTCCTGGGCATGTTCCTCTACGACGCCGGACGCCGTGACGCGGCGCTCACAGAGTGGGAGGGGGCAATCGCATCGGGTCTTCATGACCCGCTCCTGTTCCGTAACGCTGGCCTTGCGAGCTACAACGTGGTGAGGGATGAAAGCCGCGCTCGCCGCTTCTACGAGTCGGCAGTAGCCCTCGATCCCTCCAACGCCCGCCTTCTGTTCGAGCTGGACCAGCTCTCAGAGCGGCTGGGGGAGTCCGACGAGCGCCGCATCGAAAGGTTAAGCTCGCGGATCTCCGTGGTGATGCAGCGCGACGATCTCGTCGTCGAGTACGCAGAACTCCTCATCCGTACGGGCGCCCCAAACCGTGCCCTCCAGCTCATCGAGAGTCGATTCTTCCAGCCGTGGGAGGGCGGTGAGGGACGCGTTCTTGGCGCGTGGGATCGCGCCCGAGAGGCGCTGGGCCTGCCCTTGGCAGATCCGCCAGCGAGCCTCGGGGAAGGGCGGCCACTGTACACGGCGCCTGTCGCGCGCCATGCGAATGGTGAGGTCGACTACTTCGCCACAAGCCTCCCGGAAGATCTTCTTTTCCCTCGGCCATGATTGACACGTCCGAAATGCTCCATGGGGCGAGAATGACGCACGCCACCGTGAAATCGTCCATGCCAGGGCGCAGGATCGTTCTGCCTGTGGCACAATTCATGCCCGTATGGTCATCATGTGTTCGAGGTGGAGCAGAGTGTGTGCGGCGGTCGGATCGACCGTGGAATCGCGTCGCGCCGCCTTGCGCACGCGGGCAATCTCGCCTCGCTCGTAACCGGCTTGCAACTGCGCAAAGGCGCAGCCCGTATCGTCTGGTAACCGGTATGTCGGCGGTTTGTCCTTGCGCAGTGCAGCGCGCAGATACCTAGCAATAACGTAGCCAATAGAGGAAAGAGGACATAGATGTCCATCAGAAAACGCATGGGTCTTGCGGCTGGTGCTCTCACCATTGCGGTGGCCGCCGCGCTGACGGGTTGTGCGGCTTCGACGCCGAGCAACGCGTCTTCGACGGTCACGGTTATGTGGGCAAGCAACGAATTCACGCCCGCATACATCAAGGACTTCGAGCAGAAGAACCCGAAAATCAAGATCAAGTTCATCGAGTACGACGAGAACCGGTTGAACGCGATGGAGACCGCGGGAAACCCGCCGGACCTCGTCCGCGGCTCACCCAGCGCCAACCTCTTCGCCCGCGGGCTTGCAGCGCCGTTGGACGGCTACCTGGCCAAGAGCAAGGTGCTGAAGACGGCCGACCTGGAGTCGGTCAACAACCTGTGGCGCTGGAACGGGAAGACCCGCGGTACCGGCAAGATCTACGGGATTATCAAGGACTACAGCCCGGACGCGACGATCTGGCAGAACACGGCCAATTTCGACAAGGCCGGCGTTGCGCCGCTCAGCACGAGCACCCCGGCCAGCTGGGATGCCGTGCTCGACACGGCAAAGCAGCTCAAAGCCAAGGGGATCGAGTTGCCTCTCGGTATCGAGTGGCAATGGGGCATCGGTGGCGAATTCCAGACCATGGTCGAGCAGCAAGGTGGCCACATCTTCAACACTGCTTTGACCAAGGCGCAGATCGACACGCCTGAAGGGCTTCGTGCGATTCAGTGGCTCATCGACTATGGCAAAGCGGGTGTGGGTCCGACGACGCTGAACCCGCTTGCCGACGGGCAGGACGCTCCGTCGTTCATGAACGGAAAAATGGCCTCGACTATGGACGGATTCTGGTTCGGTGGCAACCTGGCTACCGCGGATGGCGCGACGGTTGCAAAGACGGCCCAGCTGGTCCCGGCGCCCACCTACGGAAAGCGGATCAGCCCGGTGCTCGGTGGTGTCGGTGGATGGATCCCGGAGGCGTCGAAGAACAAGGACGCAGCGTGGAAGGTCATGGAGTACTTCATGGCAGGCAAGCCGGCGGTCGACCGCGCATCGAGTGGATGGGGACTGCCCGCTTTGAAGTCCCTCTGGAAGCTCATCCCTGACAAGGAGTCGTACCAGAAGCAGGCGGTCGAGCTCGCGAAGACCGAAGTGAAGTACGTCGTTCCGCTTCAGGACTCGCCGTACATCTCGTTCTCACAGTGGAACGGCCTGCTCGACAAGGAGTTGCAGAACGCCATCAAGGGTGGCGAGACGGCGAAGCAGGTCGCATCGTCGCTCCAGACCCAGATGAATACGCTTCTCGTTCAGGGCAAGGATCAGCTCGGGTGACGAGCTCCACATTGACGTTGGCTACGGCTGCGGGGACAAAGCCCCGCAGCCGTGGCTGGCGCCGCTACCCGACCCGCACCTTCTACGCCTTCGTGTCGCCATGGATCCTCGGATTTGTGTTGCTCACGTTGGCGCCGGTGCTGTACGCGCTCATCGTCAGCTTCACCAACTACGACGGGGCCTCGAGCCTCTGGCGATTCGTTGGTGCACGCAACTACATCGAGATCTTCACCTCGAGCCCTCAGGTGTGGCTGAGCTTGCTCCGCACCCTCGGCTATACCGCGATCGTCGTGCCTCTGAGCGTGGCCGGAGGTCTCTTCCTCGCGATCCTGGTCAACCGACGGATCCGGGCGAGAGGCGTCGTCCGGGCCATCTTCTTTGTGCCGTCCGTCGTTCCGGTCGTCGCTACCGCCATCATGTGGAGGCTCATCTTCAACCGGGATGCCGGCCTTCTCAACGGCATCTTGAGCTTCTTCGGAATCGGTCCGACCACATGGCTGTCCGATCCATACGCCTTTTACGCGCTCATCGTGATGACCCTCTGGGGCCTTGGTGGCGGCATGGTCATATCCCTTGCCGCGCTGCAAGACGTGCCGGTTGAGCTCGAAGAGGCGGCTCGGCTCGACGGTGCGGGAACCCTGCGCATCATCAGGAATGTCACGATCCCGTTGATTTCGCCGGTTCTGTACTTTCAGGTGATTACGGGCATCATCGCGTCGCTCCAGATGCTGGTGCAGCCTCTGCTTCTCGCCGAGACAAACCGAGTCTCGTCTTCGGCGCTGGTCCCTCAGAGCTCGACGCTCTACATGGTCCAGGTCTACAACGAATTCTTCTTCAACCACCGGTTTGGTTTCGGGTCGGCCATGCTCTGGATCTTCTTCATCGTGATTCTCGCCATCACGCTGATTCTCCAGCGCCTAAGCCGCCGATTCGTGTTCTACCAAGTCGACAACAACCAGTAGCGATCGCCGAGGATCACAATGACTCAACTCGTGGAAAATCCCACCGCCCCGATGCCGGCAATCGCTGCTCGGCGCCCACGGAGCGCAGGCCGACGTGAAGTGACTCAGCAGAGCCAGAAGGCGTCCGCGTGGGTGTACATCTTCGTGATCCTCGCGATCGCCCTGTTCGGTATTCCGTTCATCTGGATCATCCTCGTTGCCCTGGCAACGCCAGCCCAGATTTCCGACGGGGCGTTGTCGTTGCTCAATCTGGCCAAGCCGGCGTGGTCCAACTTCGTCGATGCTCTGACCCGCATCGACTTCCTCGGCTTTGCTCGCAACTCCCTCCTCCTGTCGCTCATCACGAGTGTGCTGTCGACCGCGAGCAGTGCATTCGTCGGATTCGCCTTTGCGCGCATGCGTGCACCGGGTCAGCGCGCCCTGTTCAACGTCGTCATCGCCACGATGATGATTCCGGCGATCGCCACGCTGATACCCACGTACGTTCTGTTTTCGCGCATCGGGCTGGTGGGTACCTACTGGCCATGGGTTCTCTGGGGACTTGCCGGCACCCCTTACCTCATCTTCCTGTTCCGTCAGTTCTTCAGCACCATTCCGCTGGAGCTGGAAGACGCGGCGATTATCGACGGAGCCGGCTGGATTCGAACCTTCGTGCAGGTTTTTCTCCCCCTCGCCCGGCCGGCGATTCTGACGTCGATGCTGCTGTCGTTCACGTGGACCTGGGGAGACTACCTAGCCCCCTCGCTTCTTCTGAACTACGACAACACCACGCTCTCGGTTGCGACCGCGGCCGGCTATCTCGACGCACACGGCTCCGGAATCCTCACGCTCCAGGCGGCAGCAGCCGTGATGTACATCGCGCCGATCATTGTGATCTTCCTCTTTACGCAGCGGTACTTCATGGGCTCGGCCGTCGGGTCATCCGTCAAGGGCTAGCACGCGCAAGTTTTCAGGCCCCTCAACCATTTTTCCCTTAGCTACCTAGGACAGCCATGACGTCAATCGACCCGAATCCCTCGTACCGCGTGCAGTTGCGCGACGATCGGCCGCCGCTCACTCAGCCGGCAATGAGCAACGACGTCGACCGTCACTCTCGTGTACGACTGACGAGTCGCTGGATGGAGATCAACGGGCGTCCCGCCATCCCCGTAGCCGGAGAGCTTCATTTCAGCCGCGTTCAGCGCGAGCGCTGGGAGGAAGAGCTGCGACTGCTCGTGGCGTCGGGCATCACCATGGTGTCGACGTACATGTTCTGGATTCATCACGAGCCAGAGCGGGGCCAGATCAGCTTCGAGGACAATCTGGATGTCGCGGCGTTCCTGGGTGCGGCAGAGCGAGTCGGGCTCGACGTGATTCTTCGAATCGGCCCGTGGTGTCACGGTGAAGTCCGCAATGGCGGATTCCCTGACTGGGTGCTCGAGGCCGCGCCGCACTCTCGAACCAACGATCCTGACTATCTCCGACTGGCAGAGGGGTGGTATGCCAGTGTCGCGGAGCAGGTGCGGAGCTTCTGCGGTCCGGATGGGCGCATTGTCGGCATCCAGCTCGAAAACGAGCTCTACGACCAGCCCGAACACATCGCGACGCTCAAAAAGTTGGCCCGCAAGGTCGGCTTCTCCGCCCCGCTCTGGACGGCCACAGGCTGGGGCGGAGCGATTCTTCCCGAACACGAAGTGTTTCCGCTGTACAGCGGCTACGCCGATGGGTTCTGGGCTGACCAGGGTTCCGTCTGGGACGACAGCTTCCGCGACCACTTCACGTTCACGCATGTCTGGGACGACCCGGGCGTGGGCGGCGACCAGCGGGAAGAGGGCGTCGAGATTCTCGTGCGACCTGTCGACCCGGAGTTTCCCCCAGCAACATGCGAACTGGGAGGCGGGATGGCCACGGCGTATCACCGGCGCCCGTTGGCTCGAGGCCGCGACATCGCCGCCGTCGCCAACACCAAGATCGGAAACGGCTCCCTCTGGCAAGGCTTCTACATGTATGCGGGAGGCACGAATCCTGTAGACCACGTTCAGGAATCGCACTCGACCGGGTACCCGAACGACTTGCCGCGCTTCGACTACGACTTTCAGGCGGCGGTCGGAAGCACCGGACGACCGGGCTCAGGACTCGCGTTGTTCAGAGAACACAATGCTTTCTTGGCCGCGTTCGGCGAGCGGCTTGCCGATATGTACAGCTCTCTGCCCGACGGTGCGCCGGTGTCGGTGCACGACCTCCGCACGCTTCGGTGGGCCGTTCGCAGCGATGGCACCCAGGGCGTCGTCTTCATCAACACGCACCAGCCGTATGAACCGCTCGCGGCCGCGGAAGGCGTGCAGCTGACCATCGCGACGGCGGACGGTGCGCGCGTCATCCCCGATCGTCCCATCGACATCCCGAGCGGTCTGATCGCGCGGTGGCCTCTCGGATTGGACATCGCCGGTGTAACCATCGATTGGGCTACGGCGAGTCTGGCTGGACTGATCGATGGGCCCATCCCGACTCTGGTGCTCCATGCGCACGATGGCGTCGAGCCCAGAATCATGTTCGCGGGTCTCGAGGCTTCTCCTCGGGACCTCGTGGTCGGTGAGACCTTCGTCGTCTCCGATTCTCTGCGCATCCTGGTGATCGACGACGCGCAGGCTGAGCGCCTCTGGTACTTCCCGTCCGAGCTGATCGACTCGGCGGAGGCCGTGTGGTTTGAGGAGGGGTCGCTGGTCGTTCGCGCCTCCTCCACGCCGGATGTGAGGCGCTGGGTGGATGGGAACTGGGTTGCGGTAGAAGTGGCCACTGATTCGCTCCCGCAAACGACCAGCCTGCCGTTCCAGCAGGTCGCGGGCGCCGGAGATGCGCCGAGTCGCTACGGCGAATTCGCGGGTCGATCCTCTGCCCCGACCGATGAGCAGTTCGATGCGGTGGCAGGGGTGTGGCGCATTGCGAGGCCCTTAACGAGCGCGCTGAATGATGGCGATCGCGTCGAAATCGTGATCGATTTCGACGGTGACGTGGCACAGCTTCGAGCCGACGGTGAACTGTTTGCCGACAAGTTCTGGGACGGGCTGGTGTGGCGCGTAGACATCTCCCACATCCCGGCGGATCGCGAGCTGACGCTGCACATCTCCCCGATCGCGAGCCAGAGCGTCATCGACCTGGATCCGGGAGCACGCGCCCGGGTTGACGCTGCCGGCAGCCTGTGCGCGATCAGAACAGTCGAGCAGGTCACGTCGGTGCGCTGGTCGCCTACCAGCTGGTAGGCGGCTTGTCCGACTAGGTCAGCGAAACTGCAGGTCCCACAGCTTGGCGTATCGGCCACCCGCCTGGACGAGTTGTTCATGAGTTCCGACTTCGACGATGCGGCCACGTTCAAGCACCACGATCCTGTCGGCGTGCATGACCGTGGACAGGCGGTGCGCGACGACCAGGGTTGTCCGTCCTCGCATCAACCTCTCCAGGGCCTCCTGCACCGCCTGTTCCGACTGGGCATCCAGGGCGCTAGTGGCCTCATCGAGCACCAGCACGCGAGGGTCCCGAATTATCGCTCTGGCAATGGAAATTCGTTGACGCTGGCCACCGGAGAGGCGAGCCCCACGCTCGCCCACGACCGTGTCCCAGCCATCGGGAAGACTCGTCACCAGTTCCCATGCGTTGGCTTCTCGGAGGGCATCTCGTATGTCATCGTCGCCGACATGGCTGAGCCCGTAGGCGACGTTTTCACGGATGGAGCCCTCGAACAAGACCGACTCCTGGGGTACGACAGAGACTCGCCGCCGAGCGGTGCGAAGGTCCAGATCCTGCATGTCCTGACCATCAAGCAGCACTCGCCCGCTCGTGGGTCGAACAAAGCCGAGCAGCATGTTGATCAGAGTCGACTTGCCGGAGCCGGATGAACCGACGAAGGCCACTGTCTCTCCGGGCTGCACAGAGAGCGTCACCCCATCCAGGGCGTTGGGGGAGTTGTCGCCATAATTCACGACAACATCGTGCAGCTCGAATGACCCGAGCACGTCATCCACCTCACGCTTGCCCGCGTTCTGTTCCAGGTCGGGCTCTTCGAGAACCTCGGCGAGCGATTTGACGGACTCGCGTCCACGGGAGACGACGGGCATGAAGCTCAGGACGGTCAGCACCGTGCCCGTGAGAGTAGTGAAGTAGGTGCTGAGAAGCACGACCTGGCCGACCGTGATCGGCACCCAGTGGAGCACGGAGAGGACGCCGGCGCCAATGAGGCAACCGAGCGCCAGGAGCTGCATGACCACCCAACTCAGCGCGCCGAAATGACCGTTCACCATGTCGAGACTGAGTCCGTCACGACGAACTCCCTCCGCGCTGAGAGCGACGCGATCGATCGCCACATCCTCCAAACCGTGAGCCCGGGTGATCGGCATGAGAGTCGCCATTTCGCCGACGCGACGAGAGAAGTGCTCCATCTGCCGACGGAAGACCTCATTTCGGAGCTGAGAGCGTCGACGGAGGATCCACCAGACCGCGATTCCGCAGGGAATCGCCAGAGCGAACACCGGCAGGAACTGCGGGACGGTGATGGCGGTGGTGACCACGGCCCCGGTGAAGACGACGATCGCCGATCCGAGCGGATTTCCGATCTGCGAGAACATCAGCTCGATGTTCTCGACATCGCGGACGACCTTGCTCTGGATGACAGACGCACTCGTGCGGCCGTGGTAGCCGATAGAGAGAGATTGAAGCCTCGCGGTGAGCGCGTTGCGGAGCCCGGCCGCAAGGTTGCGAACTACGCCCATGTAGACGCGGGTAAAGAGCACGTGAAGCGGATAGACCTGCACAAGCAGGAGCCCGCCGATCAGCCCGAGTACCGCGATCGTGGAGACCGGTCCGCCCGCGACGACAGCGTCGATGACCTTGCTCGTAATCACGGGGAGCAGCCACAGCGAGCTGTCTTTCACGACAAAGATCAGTGCAACGACAACGAGGCTCCACCGATAGGTCCCGAGCATCCGGATCAGGGATGACATCGGTCGCTGGGCGCGCAGCACCATCCCTGAGGTAGGGACGCACTTCGGGTCAGATGGGGATTTCGTGGAGTGGCGGTCAGAGGTGCCCATGTGCCTAGTCATTGATCAAGTGCCGCTGAAATGAGGGGCAGAGTCCGACGGTCTGTAGTGTCAACGAAGTAGTAACCCTATGAGGCGAACCAGTCGGGGCACATGGTGCAACCGACTCCCAGACATGGACGATTGATCGGTGCCTCACGCCCGCGGGCATCGGCTTCGCGATCGTCGATACGCTCGCGATCATGGCACTTCGGCGAAGCTTTACGGCACAGGGCGGCCTCACCATCACATGGGTGCCGTCGCGCGGCGCAAAGTTCGTGAGCCTTCGCGATCAGCATGGTCGGGAGTGGTTGTCACAGACGACCCGACCGAACGTGGGGCCGGGACGGTCCTTCGGCCAGGCGGAGATGGCAGGGTGGGACGAATGCGCGCCGACGATCGACGCATGCACGGTTCAGGGCAGAGAGCTCCCCGACCACGGCGACCTCTGGGACGTCGCCTGGTCGGAGGATGGGAACAGGACGTCGGTCAACGGGACATCCTGGCCGTATTCGCTCGAACGAACCGTCGAGCAATCGCCATTCGGAGGGATTCGACTGTCGTATGTCGCCCGGGCTGCCGGGGACCGCGTTCCCTTCCTGTGGGCGGCGCATCCGCAGTTCGTCGCACCCGCGGGCAGCTACGTCCAACTCGGTGGTGGAATCACGCGAGTGGTCGATATCCTCGCCGAGTCTCAGCCCCCCCTTCCCTGGACATCCGCTCTCGCGTCTTTCGACTCGGTCGCGCCGGGCGGATTCCGTAAGGTCTACGTGGACCCGTCGATGATCGCGACGAGCGCAACGCTCGTTCGGCCGGAGGGGGTCAGCCTACGAATGCGCTGGTCCAATGACGTTCGTTACCTCGGCCTGTGGTTCGACCATGCTGCGTACGCAGCGCAGGCGGTGGTGGCGATCGAGCCGGCACTCGGCTTCGCCGATTCGCTCGCCAAGGCCGTGAGCAACGGAGCCGCCGCAATCCTCCAGCGCGAGGAGCCTTTGCGGTGGTGGGTGGACATCGATGTAATCGAGACGTCCAACGCCGGGGGATGATCCGGCAGTGACATCGCCGAGAGTGAAAAAGAAAGTGGAGCGAGTGACGGGAATCGAACCCGCGCTACCAGCTTGGGAAGCTGGAGTTCTACCATTGAACTACACTCGCGAATCGGCCAGAAGCCGACCATAAACACCCTAGCCGATCACTTGCGTCGGCGAAGTCGCAGGGACGCATAGGCGAGTCCACCACCTACCACGAGCAGCCCCAGGCCGACGAAAGTTTCGCCCGCCACTGCGGTCAGCCTGCTTCGTCAGGCGATCCGGCTGCCCTTCGCGAGGCGACCGGCGGGCGTGCGCAGCCGCAGCCCGGCTCCGCCCAGCGCTGCCCCTGCGAGCGCCAACTGGATGATCAGCCCGACCAGCCAGCCCGGCACGGTCGAGTCGATCGCCTTCCGGTACGACACCTGCGGCGCACCATAATCGCCGGTGCACTCGTTCTGGGTGAGGGTGAGTTTCGGGGGGAGCTGCGCCGACCGCTCTCCGAACTTGATGATGCCGAACAGATCGGAGGGGTAGGCCTGCGAGCGATCGGCGGGCACGGCATCCGCCAACAGCACGTACGGGTTCGCGACCAACAGCCCCCAGACCCGATCGAACCGCACCGCCGTCCCGGTCTCCTCGCCGGTGTATGCACACTCCAGAGCGGTGCCGTCGTCACCGACGGCCGTGGAGGAGTACACCTTCGTTACCGTCGGGCTCTGGTTCACGAGGTCGCCGAGTCCGAAGGCGATCAGAGTGCCAAGGCTGAGCACCGCGACGACGAGATAGGTGAGAACGATCGAGAACAGCGGGCGGACGATCAGCCCGGACAGGCCCACGCCGATGGCGGCGACCACGCCGAGTTCGAGAGCGAGCACGAGCACCGAGACCAGGATCGTCAGCGGGGCGACGCCGCGGACGATGGTGAAGACGAGAAACGGGAGCGCCGCGACGAGGAACGCCAGCGCGGTGACCCAGGCGGCCAGGAACTTGCCGACCACGATCTGCCAGTGCGAAACCAGCGTGACCTGGAGGGTGGCGAGCGTGCCGTCATCCCGGTCCCCGTTGATCGCGTTGCCGCTGAGCGCGGGGGCGACCAGGGTGCCGAGCAGCAGCACGAAGTAGATGATCGTGGAGAAGGCACTGGCGCCTGCTCGTTCGTCACTGTCTGAGATCGTGCCCTGCAATACCGCGGTGAGGATTCCGGTCACCAGAAAGATCAGCACGAAGAACACCGCGAGCATGATGTACCACGCGGTGCCGCGCACCCGTTGTCGCATCTCCAGGGAGAACACGACGCCGACGCCGTTCAGAAAGTCGCTCACGCGTTGTCCGCCGTCCGGTTGAGATCGAGGAAGGTGTGTTCGAGGTCGCCCACGGCCGGTGCAAAGACGCTGATCGAGAGGTCTGCGGCGACGAGGGCGCGCAGCAGGTCGGCGGCGGCAGCCTCACTCGCCACGGGCACGAGCAGGTCGCCGCGATCATCCCTCACCGGTCCGTCGCCGTGGTGCACCAGCGCCGCGCGCAGGGGCTCGCGCTCCGCGGCGCGGATGCGCCAGAGCCGCGACGAGCTGCGCGCCTGGGCGACCCGCTCGACCGATGCCGTCGCTCCGTCCGCGACATAGACGGCGTCATCGGCCATGTCGTCGAGCTCAGCAAGCACGTGGCTCGAGATCAGCACCGTCTTGCCCTCGGCCGCCATGCCGCGCACGAGGCGCTGCAGATCGAGCCGTGCTATCGGGTCGAGACCGGATGCCGGCTCGTCGAGCAGTAGAACCTCCGGGTCGTGCACCAGAGCCCTGGCCAGGCTGAGCCGCTGCTTCTGGCCCCGAGATAACACCCGCGTCGGCTGGTCGGCGAGCTGTGCGAGACCCACAAGACTGAGGAGTTCGGATGCCCGCTCGGCGGCCCGCACACGGTCCATGCGGTACAGACGCCCGGTGGTCTCGAGCGCGGAGCGCACGGTCAGCACGCTCCACGACCCGAGCGCGTCGGGCATCCAGCCCATCCGGGCGCGCACGCCTTCCGCATCGAGCGTGGGGTCGATTCCCGAGATCAACACCTGGCCGGCGTCCGGGCGTAGCAGCGAGGCGAGCATCAGCATGAGGGTCGTCTTGCCCGATCCGTTGGGCCCGATGAGCCCGGTGACCCGGCCGGGCTCTGCCGTGAAGCTGATGTCGGTGACCGCGTGCACCGTGCCGAAGGAGCGGGCGAGCCCGCGGGCGACGATCCCGCCAGAATTTGTCATTTGCTCACCATAGTCAGGTCGTGTCACCGTGCGTCGCAGTGACGACTCCGGCGCGTCTGCTCGGTAGGCTCGCCTCATGCTGCTCTCGGATCGTGACATCAGGGCCGAACTCGATTCAGGACGGGTGGGACTCGAACCGTACGACCCCGCGATGATCCAGCCGTCGAGTGTGGATGTGCGACTCGACCGGTTTTTCCGGCTGTTCGACAACCACAAGTACCCGTTCATCGATCCGGCCGAAGACCAGCCCGAGCTGACTCGCCTGGTCGAGACCGCTCCAGATGCGCCGTTCATCCTGCACCCCGGGGAGTTCGTGCTCGGCTCCACCTACGAGACCGTGACGCTTCCGGATGACCTGGCCGCCCGTCTCGAGGGAAAGAGCTCCCTGGGGCGCCTGGGCCTCCTCACCCATTCCACGGCAGGATTCGTCGACCCGGGCTTCAGCGGGCATGTGACCCTCGAGCTCTCCAACGTCGCTACCCTGCCGATCAAGCTCTGGCCCGGGATGAAGATCGGCCAGCTCTGCTTCATCCGCACGAGTTCGCCGGTCGAGAACCCCTACGGCTCGGGTACCTACGGCAACCGATACCAGGGGCAGCGCGGACCGACGGCGTCGCGCTCGTTCCAGAACTTTCACCTCACGCAGATCTCGCGCGACGAGTCGCAGCTCGACTGAGGGCGCGCCGTTAGCCGAGCTGCTGCAGCTGCCAGCCGAGCCAGGGGCTGAACGCAAAGGGCGCAGCGGCGACGGACGTGCGCAGGGCGTCGGGGGCCAGCCAGGCGAATTCCGAGACCTCGTCGGGGTTGGCTGCCACGGCATCCGTCGTCACCGCGCGGAAGACGGGGCAGATCTCGTTCTCGACGATGCCCGAGGCGTCGACCGCGCGGTAGCGGAAGTCGGGGAGCACCAGCTCGATCGACTCGACGGTGATCCCGAGCTCGAAGGCGGAGCGGCGGGCGATCGCCTGCTCCATCGATTCGTCTGGTGCGGGATGCCCGCAGAACGAGTTGGTCCAGACTCCGGGCCAGGTCAGCTTCGACAGAGCTCGCCGGGTGACCAGTACCAGACCGTCGGAGTTGTAGACGTGACAGGAGAACGCCAGGTGCAGCGGAGTCTCCGTCGAATGCACTATTCGCTTATCAGCGGTGCCGACGGGGGTGCCCCGATCATCGACCAGAACAACCAACTCCGTGTCTGTAACCATGACCGTCCGATAGCCTGTAAAAATGACCGGCCATGAGCTTGAGACAGTCTCATCGAAGAGACAGGCCCAGGTCGACGCCGTGCTGGATCGCTTCTTCAGCCTAGCCAAGAACCGCGCGACCAGCTTCGGCGCCGACTACGTGAGGCTCTGGGAAACGCTCGAGTCGAACACGGTTGGCGGCAAACGCTTTCGCCCGCGCATGGTCATGACCGCCTACGACGGCTTCGGGGGAACGGATGCCGAGGCCGCCGCGTACGTCGGCGCCGCTTTCGAGCTGCTGCACACCGCCCTCATCGTGCACGACGACGTCATCGACCGGGACTTCAGCCGGCGCGGCGCCCCCAATGTCTCGGGGAGCTATCGGGACATCGCGACGACCGCAGGCATCCCGATTCCGCGGGCAGAGCACCGCGGTATCTCGGCCGCCGTCATCGCCGGCGATCTGGCCCTGTTCAACTCGCTGCGCCTGATCGACCGCAGCGGGGCAAGCGACACCGTGCGCGCCCGGCTGCTCGAGATCATGGATGAGGCGCTGTTCGCCTCCGCTGCTGGCGAGCTCATCGATGTGGACTTCTCCACCACCACCGACGTGCCGCGCGTGCACGACGTGATCACCATGGAGCGGTTCAAGACCGCCGTCTATTCGTTCGAGTGCCCGTTGCAGGCCGGGGCCGTTCTGGCCGGAGCGAGCGAAGACGCCGTCGACTGCCTGGGTAGGTTCGGTCGCGAGATCGGCATCGCCTACCAGATCGTCGACGATCTGCTCGGGGTCTTCGGCTCCGAGGCGCAGACCGGAAAGACCACCATCGGCGACCTGCGCGAGGGCAAGCGCACCGTGCTGATCGCCTACGCCACCAGCACCAAGGAGTGGCCGCTGATCGAGCACCTGGTGGGCAAGCCCGACCTGAACCACGACGAGGCCGACTACATCCGATCCGTGCTGGAGAGCTCGGGATGCCGTGCCTTCACCGAGGGGCTCGCCCGCAACTACACGAACGAGGCCCTGGCGCACCTGCGCACCACCGACATCCCCGCCGCGCTCCGTGCCGAGCTCGAGCCGCTCGCCGCCGACCTGCTCGGTCGAATCAAATGAGGCGCAGCGCATGACCCGCATCACAGCCCAGACCGGACTGGGTCTCTACGATCGGGTGGCCGACGAGACGGCGTCCATCGTGATCCGTCGCTACTCCACCTCGTTCGGTCTCGCCTCCCGGCTGCTGGCCCCGCCGGTTCGACGGCACGTGGAGAACATCTACGCGCTGGTGCGGGTGGCCGACGAGATCGTCGACGGGCCGGCGACGGATGCTGGCCTCAGCCCGCTCGACGCGGCCGGCGTGCTTCACGAACTGGAGACTGAGACCGAGTCCGCCATGACCCGCGGCTTCAGCGCCAACCTGGTCGTTCACGCCTTCGCCCGCACCGCGCGCGAATCGGGCATCACCCCCGACCTCACCCGGCCGTTCTTCGAGTCGATGCGCGCCGACCTCACCGCCACCGAGCACGACCAGGAAAGTTTCGACCGCTACGTCTACGGCTCGGCCGAGGTCGTCGGCCTCATGTGCCTACGCAGCTTCCTGCTCGGCCAGAACCTCACCGACGAGCAGGATGCCCGGCTCATGCACGGCGCCCGCCGGCTCGGGGCCGCCTTTCAGAAGGTCAATTTTTTGCGCGACCTCTCCGCGGACTTCGAGACGCTTGGCCGCAGCTACTTCCCGGGGGTGAACGTCGACTCCTTCGCCGAGGTGGACAAGCTGCGGCTGCTCGACGATATCGACTCCGACCTGCGTGAGTCGGCCGCAGTCATCCCGCTCCTACCGTCGTCGTCACGGAGAGCGGTCGCCCTGGCTCAGGGCCTGTTTACCGAACTCGCGGTGCGGCTGCGTGCCACCCCGGCCGAACAACTCGTACGCTCCCGCGTGCGAGTGCCTGACCCCGTGAAATTCCGAATCGCCGCGGGTGCTCTCGCAGGACGGACTCCCCGCTCGTGAGCAAACTCGTCGCCAGTCGCATCGTCGTCATCGGGGGAGGCATCGCCGGACTCGCCTCCGCGGCGCTCCTCGCCCGCGATGGCCACTCCGTCACGCTCATCGAGGCGCGCGATCAGCTCGGCGGGCGGGCCGGCTCGTGGGAGAAAGACGGCTTCCGCTTCGACACCGGCCCCAGCTGGTACCTCATGCCCGAGGTCTTCGACCACTTCTTCAAGCTCCTCGGCACCACTGCCGAGGAGCAGCTCAAGCTGGTGACCCTCGACCCCGGCTACCGGGTGCTGTTCGAGGGGGTCGCCGAGCCGATCGACATCACCGCGTCGCGCGAGGAGAACCTCGACACCTTCGCCGCGATCGAGCCGAAGTCGTGGGCCCGCATGGAGCGCTACCTCGAGTCGGCGCGGGAGACGTACGAGATCGCGAAGCTGCGCTTTCTGTACACGAGCTTCGCGAGCATCCGTCCGCTGCTGCGCCGGGATGTCGTGAGCAAGCTCGGAACGCTGGTCCGGCTTCTGCTGAGCCCGCTCTCGCGTCTCGTCGGCCGCACGGTGAAAGACCGTCGACTGCGCCAGATTCTCGGGTACCCCGCGGTCTTCCTCGGCAGTTCGCCATATATCGCTCCGAGCATGTATCACCTGATGAGTCACCTCGACCTGGAGGGCGGCGTGCTCTACCCGATGGGCGGCTTCACCCGCCTGATCGAGGCGATCGCCGGTCTCGCCCGCGCGGAGGGCGTCACCATCGTGACAGGAGCGAGCGCACGCCGCATTCTCAGCGATCATGGCCGTGTCACCGGCGTGGACTATACGGATGCTGCGCGCCAGACCCACACGCTGGCCGCCGACATCGTCGTCTCAGCCGCCGATCTCCACCACACCGAGACGCAGCTGCTGCCCCTTGCGCAGCAGACCTTTCCGCAGTCGTACTGGGACAAGAAGGTGCCGGGGCCGAGCGCGCTGCTGCTCTACCTGGGCGTGAGCGGCGAGCTGCCCGAGCTCGAGCACCACACGCTCTTCTTCGCGCGGGATTGGAAGAAGGGCTTCGCCAAGATCTTCGGTAAGAAGTCGTCTATTCCCGACCCGGCATCCATCTACGTCTGCAAGCCGAGCGGCATCGATCCGACCGTCGCGCCGGCCGGGCACGAGAACGTGTTCGTTCTGGTGCCGATACCCGCCGACCCCTCACTCGGGCACGGGGCCGACCTCGACGCGGTGGGCGACCGCGTGATCGAGCAGATCGGGGAGTGGGCGGGCATTCCCGACCTCGCCTCGCGCATTGTGCTGCGCAGGGCCGTTGGCCCGGCGGACTTCGTCGACGACCTCAACTCGTGGCGCGGTACGGCGCTCGGCCCGGCGCACATCCTCGGGCAGAGTGCGATGTTCCGCGCCGGTAATCGCAGCAAGAAGGTGCGCGGGCTGTTCTACGCGGGTGGCTCGACCATCCCCGGCATCGGTCTGCCGATGTGCCTGATCAGCGCCGAGGTGTTGGTGAAGCGGCTGCGCCACGACACGTCGACCGAGCCGATGGCCGAACCCCTGCAGCGCACGGTCTGATGGGTGTTCTCTATCTGCTCGGGCTGCTCATCGCGCTGTTCGGCATGGTGATGCTCGATCGACGGTTTCGACTGTTTTTCTGGTGCGGGCCCGTGCGCGCAGCGATCGTGCTGGTCGTCGGGGTGCTGTTCTTTCTCTCCTGGGACCTGTCGGGTATCGGTCTCGGCATCTTCTTCCGCGGCGAGACGTCGTTCATGACGGGCCTCGTGCTCGCGCCGGAGCTGCCGGTGGAGGAGCTGTTCTTCCTCGCCCTGCTCTGCTATCTCACGATGAACCTGTTCGGGGCTGCCCGTCGGTTGAGTAGCGACCGAGCGCCCGCGCGAGGACGCGTATCGAAACCCGGTACGAAATGAGCTACTGGCAGCTCAACCTCCTCTTTCTCATCCCGGTGGCCGTGGTGGGGGCTCTCTCCCTCGTCCGGGCGAGGCGCTCGCTGCGCCGGGGGGCGGCATCCGTTCTGCTGACCCTGCTGATCCTTCTCGTGTTCACCGCGGTGTTCGACAATGTGATGATCGGCATCGGACTCGTCGGGTACGACGCCGCGAAGATCTCGGGCGCCTTCATCGGCATCGCCCCGCTCGAGGACTTCGCCTACGCTCTCGCCGCGGCGCTGCTGCTGCCGTCGCTGTGGGTGCTGCTCGCGCCCCGTCGTCGGGAGGGAGAACAGTGATCCGCCAGCTTTTCGTCTCCTCCCGCCCGCTCAGCTGGGTGAACACGGCGTTCCCGTTCGCGGCCGCCTACCTGCTGGTCACCCGCGAGGTCGACGCGACGTTCGTCATCGGCACGCTCTATTTCCTCATCCCCTACAACCTCGCCATGTACGGCATCAACGACGTGTTCGACTACGAGTCCGACCTGCGCAACCCGCGCAAGGGCGGCGTCGAGGGCGCTCTGCTCGATCCGGCGGTACACCGGATAACCCTCTGGGCCGCGGTGATCACGAACATTCCGTTCCTGGTATATCTCGTGATCGTCGGCACACCGCTGTCGTGGCTGGTCCTGGCGATCAGCGTCTTTGCGGTGATCGCCTATTCCGCGCCGAAGCTGCGGTTCAAGGAGCGTCCGTTCCTCGACTCGATCACCTCGGCCACCCACTTCGTTTCGCCCGCCGTTTACGGCGTCGTGCTCGGTGCCGGAATCTTCGCGCAGTTCTGGTTCCGGCCGTCGCTGTGGTGTCTGCTCGGTGCGTTCTTCCTCTGGGGAATGGCATCGCACGCGTTCGGTGCGGTGCAAGACATCGTCGCCGACCGCGAGGCGAACATCTCGTCGATCGCCACGGTGATCGGGGCGAAACTGACCGTGCGGCTGTCGTTCTTCGCCTACGTCGCCGCGGGCATCCTGTTGCTGTTCACCCTCTGGCCCGGGCCGCTGGCCGCCATACTGCTCATCCCCTACGCGCTCGTGGTCGCGCCGTTCTGGAACCTCACGGATGACGAGGCCGAACGCGCCAACCGCGGCTGGCGCAAATTCCTGGCTCTCAATTTCGTCACCGGGTTTCTGGTGACGATGCTGCTCATCTGGTTCTGGGTGCTCACGCCATGCACCGTGACCTTCGGGTGGACCGCGTACGCCCCGCTCGAGACGCGCTACTCCGGCTCGTACGCGCCGCTCACGAACGGCACCGACTTCGGTTTCGTCGGTGGCTCGCCGCTCGCGCAGCACTTCTCCGCGTGCGTGTCGCGCTGAGGTTAGGCGACGAGTTGGCCAAACCGGCTCCGATTGTGCCCGTTCGAGGCAGTTGTGCCTGCTCGAGCCGGCACAATCGCGACGAACGGGCACAATCGGCGGCGGAGGCCGCGAGCCCGGCTCTCGTGCACCCCTGGTCAGCGGGCGCGAGTGCGAGCAGAGTGGGCACTACGCATTCGAAGGAAAGCACTGCGCATTCGACGGAGAGGGTTACCCATGACCGAGAGTTTTCACGACTGGCTGCTCGAGCAGGCCGAGCGACGCGACGAGGTGGGTGAGCTGGCGGCATCCGTTGCCAAGGATCCGCGGTTTCCCGCCCACGGCGACAAGGCGATCTTCGAGGGTTGGTTCACCTCGGCGTCGGAACCGAAGCACAACGGCGTCGCGTTCGAGCGCGCATGGGAAGAGTTCGAGGGCAAGCACGTCGCCCCGTAGAGCACCGACCTGCGAGCGCTGACCCATAGAGCACTGACCCGCGAGTACCGACCCGCGAGCACCGAGTTGCACATTTGAGTGGTTCTGAGCCCGAAATAACCACTCGACCGTGCAACTTACTAGGGGTAAGTGCGCACCTCACTCAGAGCGACGGGACGAGATCGCGCGCACCGGGATCAGCAGCAGCAGTCCCGCGAGCAACACGATCATGATGCCCAGGATGCCCCAGTACTGCGCGCCCGCGATCGCGACGAAGGCCGAGAACAACAGGGGAGCGAGGAAGCTCACCGCACGCCCGGTCGTGGCGTAGAGGCCGAACACCTCGCCCTCGCGACCGGCCGGGGTGACCCGCGCCAAGAAGCTGCGGCTGGCCGACTGGGCCGGGCCGACGAAGAGGCAGAGCAGCAGGCCGCCGATCCAGAACGCGGTCTGTCCGCCGTCGTGAGCGAAGAACACTCCGAGCCCCGAGACCAGCAGTCCGATCAGCGACACCACGATCACCGGTTTGGCGCCGAAGCGGTCGTCGAACAGCCCCGAGATGAAGGTGCTGACTCCCGCGACCACGTTCGCGGCGATGGCGAAGATGATCACCTGGCTGCTCGAGAAGCCGAACGTGCCCTGCGCCAGGATGCCGCCGAACGTGAACACGCCCACCAGCCCGTCGCGGAACAGCGCGCTGGCGATGAGGAAGTAGACGGTGTTGCGGCTCTCCTTCCAGAGGCGGGAGATGTCGCGCACCAGCACGACATAGGACTGGAAGAACCCGACCTTCACCCGGCGTTCGGCGACCGAAATCTCGGGCACGGTGAACAGCACCGGAAGCGAGAACACCAGCGTCCAGGCAGCGGCGATCACCGCGATCAGACGGATGTTGAGGCCGTCGTCATGCGAAACACCGAACAGTCCGCCTGACCCGGCCGACAATCCCACCAGGCCGAGCAGCACGATCAGCAGCAGGACGATGCCGCCGAGGTATCCGGCCCCCCAGCCCAGGCCGCTCACCTTACCCACCGTCTTCGGGGTGGAGACCTGCACCAGCATGGCGTTGTAGTTGACCGTGGCGATCTCGTAGAAGACGGTCCCGACACAGACCAGTGCGACGCCGAGCAGGAAGAACGCTGGCTTGCCCTCGACGAAGAACATCAGGGCGGTGATGACCACGACGACCCCGGTATTGATCGCCAGCCAGAGTTTGCGGCGGCCCGAGGCATCCGTTCGCTGTCCGAGCACGGGGGCGATCAGCGCCACGACGATGCCAGCGATGGCGAGGCCGAAGCCGAGCTGCGAGGTGAGGGATGCCTCTGCCGCGGTGTACGCGCGATGCGCGGCCCCGGCGGTGTCTTTCTCCGCATCCCGCGCCGCAACGATGCCGGGGGACACGAAGTAGCTGCTGGTCAGGTAGACCGTGAAGACGAAGGTCGTGATTACGGCGTTGAATGCGGCGCCGCCCCAGTCCCAGAATGCCCAGGCCGCAACCCAGCGGCGGGGGATGACTTTGCCCTCCTGCAGGTCGAGTCCGGCGACGGCGATCGCTCCGGTCTTTGCAGGTTGGGGAACGCTCGGCGTCGTGTCGCTCATGCCCACAGGGTAGTGGGGACCGGTAAATTCGCGAGCGAACCGGGGAGATTTCGGCCCTGCCCCCAATTGTGGGGAGTTTGATGCGTTTGCTTACACATGAGGCTCTCCGGTCCGATAACTTCAGCTAGAACCCGATTCACCCGAGTCACCCGAATACCCGTTTACCCGCGCCCACGTTCGAGCTTCCCGCCGACGGGGCCACCGCCTGTCCGGGGCAGCATCGGCGACACCGTCTGGTACGACCTGGACGGCGACGGCACGAAGACGGCCGGAGAGCCCGTAATCGTCGGGGCAACCGTCAGCCGGGTCTGGTTTGGCCCGGACGGCGGAGCGGACGGCATCTCGGGGCAACTGGTCGCTGAGCACTCTTCACGTTCGGCTTCGCGCGCATCCGTCGTCACCGTCGCCCGCGGCACACCGCCTGACCTGGTCTCCGGGCCCCGCCCCAGAGTGGCTGGGGCCCGGTCACCGACGGTTCTGAGCGGACCCTGGTATTTCGGTACCATGCAGTAATGACCGAAACTGTCGTCGCCCCTGCGCCCATGGCCGTCGAGAACCTGCCGCTGCGCAAGCGACCGTTCGACATCGTGTTTTTGGTGATCTTCTCGCTGTTCATCGTGACCTGCATCATCAGCGATTCGGTGGAGGGCCTCGGGCTCGACCAGGTGGCGAATTCGTCGAACATCCTGGTGCAGTGGAACTACACCTACTCGTCGAACTTCGACCCGCTGTACCAGTCGCACCCGCTCTGGCTGCGGTTCATCAGCGGCACCTCGGCGTTCATCTACGTCTTCTTCTACATCCTGCTGATCATCTCGATCGTCAAGGGCTTCAACTGGATTCAGCTGTACTCGGTGATCTACGCGACGATGATCATCGCCCTCACCGGCATCCCGATCTTCGGCGTCGAGTTCTTCGGCCCGGTCGGCGAGCGCACCCCGAACCCCGGAGTGTTCCTGCTGTACAACGGGCCGTACATCCTGTTCCCGCTGCTGCTCCTCATCCGGATGCGCAAGCCGCTGCCCTTCACCCGCAAGTTCTAGGCAACTACAGCTAGAGGGGTGCGGGGCCCAGGCCCCATCTGGCGACTTCCTTGCGTCTCGCTGTCCCGGTTTCTCGTCGTGCTTCCGCCGAATTCAGGAGGGTGCGTGACTCGGGTGACGGAAGTGACGGATGTTAGTCACTCCTGCACCTCGGACAACTCCTGTCACACAGCATCCTGAATTACGAGGAAGGGGTGATGGAGCCTGCCCCACAGCATTCTGAATAACGAAGGTGGCCTTCCTCGGGCGGAGCGCTCCAGCGCGGCTGGTTGAGCCAGGGCGACTCAAGTTTTTTGGTCTCGACTTGACACGAGTTATCCACAGGGTGGAAACTTGAGCATGCGAGGCTCAAGTCTCGCTCGAATACGTACCTCAGGGAGATAGAGCAATGGCTCGTGCAGTAGGAATCGACCTCGGAACCACAAACTCCGTGGTGTCTGTTCTCGAAGGTGGAGAACCCACCGTCATCACCAACGCAGAAGGCTTCCGTACGACCCCGTCCGTCGTCGCCTTCACCAAGGACGGCGAAGTTCTGGTCGGCGAGACCGCCAAGCGCCAGAACGTCACCAACGTCGATCGCACCATCTCGTCGGTCAAGCGCCACATGGGTACCGACTGGACCGTCGACATCGACGGCAAGAAGTACACCCCGCAGGAGATCTCGGCGCGTATCCTCGCGAAGCTCAAGCGCGACGCCGAGCAGTACCTGGGCGACACCGTGACCGACGCGGTCATCACCGTTCCCGCATACTTCAACGACGCCGAGCGTCAGGCCACCAAGGAGGCCGGCGAGATCGCGGGCCTCAACGTGCTCCGCATCATCAACGAGCCGACCGCAGCAGCCCTGGCCTACGGCCTCGACAAGGGCAAGGAAGACGAGCTCATCCTGGTCTTCGACCTCGGTGGTGGAACCTTCGACGTCTCCCTCCTCGAGGTGGGCAAGGACGACGACTTCTCGACCATCCAGGTGCGATCCACCTCCGGTGACAACCGCCTCGGTGGTGACGACTGGGACCAGCGCGTCGTCGACTACCTGATCAAGCGCTTCAAGGACTCGACCGGTGTCGACGTCTCCGGCGACAAGATCGCCAAGCAGCGCCTCAAGGAGGCCGCGGAGCAGGCGAAGAAGGAGCTGTCGAGCTCGCTGAGCACGAACATCCAGCTTCCGTACCTCTCGCTCACCGAGAACGGCCCGGCCAACCTCGACGAGTCGCTCACCCGCGCCAAGTTCGAGGAACTCACGAAAGACCTGCTCGAGCGCACCAAGAAGCCGTTCCACGACGTCATCAAGGAGGCCGGCATCAAGGTCGCCGACGTCGCTCACGTCGTGCTCGTCGGTGGATCGACCCGTATGCCCGCCGTCGTGGAGCTTGTCAAGAGCCTCACCGGTGGCCAGGACCCGAACAAGGGCGTCAACCCCGATGAGGTCGTCGCCGTTGGTGCTGCACTGCAGGCCGGTGTGCTGAAGGGCGAGCGCAAGGATGTCCTCCTCATCGACGTCACCCCGTTGAGCCTCGGTATCGAGACCAAGGGCGGCATCATGACCAAGCTCATCGAGCGCAACACGGCCATCCCGACCAAGCGCAGCGAGACCTTCACCACCGCGGATGACAACCAGCCGTCGGTCGCGATCCAGGTCTTCCAGGGCGAGCGCGAGTTCACCCGCGACAACAAGAACCTCGGCACCTTCGAGCTGCAGGGCATCGCCCCCGCGCCTCGCGGAATCCCGCAGGTCGAGGTCACCTTCGACATCGACGCCAACGGCATCGTGCACGTGTCTGCCAAGGACAAGGGCACCGGCAAGGAGCAGTCGATGACGATCACCGGTGGTTCGTCGCTGTCGAAGGACGACATCGAGCGCATGGTGCGCGAGGCCGAGGAGCACGCGGCGGAGGACAAGGCGCGTCGCGAGACTGCCGAGACCCGCAACACGGCCGAGCAGCTCGCATACTCGACCGAGAAGCTGATCAAGGACAACGAAGACAAGCTGCCCGACGACGTCAAGACCGAGGTCCAGGCGGATGTCGACGCGCTCAAGTCCGCACTCGCCGGCGACGACGAGGCTGCCGTCAAGACCGCCTTCGACACGCTGACCGAGAGCCAGCAGAAGCTCGGCCAGGCGATCTACTCGCAGGAGCAGGCGGCTCCGGCCGACGCTCCCGCCGAGGGTGAGCCCGCGGCATCCGGTGACGACGAGGACATCGTCGACGCCGAGGTCGTGGACGATGACGACGACAAAGACAAGAAGTAACAATGACTGACGACAAGAAGCCCGACGACTCGGAGAACACCGAGCCCACGGGGTCGACCGACGCCGAGGGACTCATCGAGGCGGAAGGTCCCGACATCGAGACCTCCTTCTCCGATGACGACCTCGCCTTCCTGGCCGACCCGTCGGCCGCGGCGTCGACGGACGTCGACCCGGCGGTGGAGATCCTCGGGGACCTCAAGCGCGTTCAGGCCGAGTTCGCCAATTACCGCAAGCGCGTCGAGCGCGACCGGGAGGCGACCCGCGAGCTGAACATCGCCGAGGTGGTCAAGGCGCTGCTCCCGGTGCTCGACGACCTCGCGCTTGCCGAGGCCCACGGTGACCTCACCGATGGCCCGATGGTCGTCATCGTGCAGAAGCTGCGGGCGGGGCTCGACAAGTTCGGGCTCACCTCCGTCGGCGCGAAGGGCGACGTGTTCGACCCCAACCTGCACGAGGCGCTCGTTCAGTTGCCCACGCCGGATGTGACGGTCAACACCGTCGCCGACGTGATCGCGCCCGGCTACAAGATCGGCGAGCGTCTGCTGCGCCCGGCCAAGGTCGCCGTCGCGGTTCCGGCCGAATGAAGACGGCCAAATAAGCACCGCAGAATAAACAGCACCGCACAGAAACACCGCACAACCCGGGTCGAGTCTGCCGGGACCCCAGCCACAACGCTGAAGTGGTCCCGGCGGCTCGACCCTCTCCCACAGAAAGCAGGCGCCCGTGGCCAGCCAAGACTGGTTCGACAAGGACTTCTACGCCGTTCTCGGTGTGTCCAAGGATGTGTCTGAGGCAGATCTCAAAAAGACTTACCGCAAGCTCGCGCGAAAGTATCACCCCGACTCCAACCCCGGGGATGCGGCAGCGGAGGCGAAGTTCAAGGAGATCAGCGAGGCGCATTCCGTGCTGAGTGATCCCGAGCAGCGCCAGGAGTACGACCAGATGCGGGCCATGGGCCCCGGTCGTCCGCGCTTCACCTCCGGCGGCACCGGCCAGGGCGGCGGTTTCGACGACGTCTTTGGCGGCATGTTCAATCAGCAGGCCGGCGGTCAGCGTTATGCGCAGCAGGGTGGCGGCTTCGACGACATCTTCAGCAACCTGTTCGGCGGCGGCGGCAACTTCGGTCAGCCGTCCGGCGGGTTCCGTGGCCAGGGAGGACCGACCAAGGGTCGCGACCTCACTGCCACCACCACACTTGATTTCCACACCGCGATCAGGGGCGAGACGATCCGCCTGCAGCCCGAGGGTGGCAAGTCGATGAGTGTCAAGATCCCCGCCGGCGTCAATGACGGCCAGAAGATCCGCCTCAAGGGCAAGGGCGAGCCCAGCATGGATGGCGGAGCTCCCGGCGACCTGACTCTCACGGTCACGGTGCGCAAGCATCCGATTTTCGAGCGCGACGGCATCAACCTGCGGGTGGATGTTCCGGTCACCTTCACCGAGGCGACCCTCGGTGCGACGATCGAGGTTCCGACCCTCGGCGGCGATCCGGTGAAACTACGCGTTGCTCCAGGCACGCCCTCGGGGCGCGTGCTGCGCGTCAAGGGTCGCGGCGTGGAGACCGCGAAGGGAACGGGCGACCTGCTCGCGACCATCGTCGTCGCGGTGCCCGCGCACCTCAGCGCCGAAGCCACCGAGGCACTCGAGGCCTTCGCAAAGCTGCAGCCCGCCGAGAACCCGCGCGAAGAGCTGCTCGCCAAGGCGAAAGCCGACTGACGTGGAGCCCACCGACCCCATCTTCGCGATCGCGGTCGCGGCAGAGCTCGCGGGCATGCACCCGCAGACGCTCCGCCAATACGACCGCCTCGAGCTCGTGGTGCCGAAGCGCACCGCCGGTCAGTCGCGTCGCTACTCCATGCGTGACGTGGTGCAGCTGCGGGAGATCGCGCGGCTGGGCACGGAGGGCGTGAGCCTGGAGGGCATCCGTCGCATCCTGCAGCTCGAGAACCAGGTGGCGGAGCTCTCCGAGCGAGTCCACGAGCTCGAGGCGGCTCTTGCAGACGAATTGCTGAACCGTCCCGGCCGCCGGATCTTCGCGGGCGGCGGAACGGGTGAGGTCGTCTCGCTCCGGGCCGGCAAGCGTACGCAACGCAATACCCAGCTGGTCGTCTGGCGACCGCTCGACCGCGAGTGACCATGACGGATCTGGCAATTCTCGACACTCTGCGCCGGTACCCCGATCTCGAGGCCCCGAACCTCGTTGCGGTCGATGCCAGCGACCGGCTGATCCTCGACGAGGCGGCGGCGGATGTCGCGGCGGCTGGTCCCGGCGCCGTGGTGACGCTCGGCGATCACTACGGGGCGCTCACCCTCGGTGCCCTAGCGCTCGGCGCCACCGCGGTGCGCAGCTACCAGGACTCGCTGCTCGGCGAGCGGGCGTTGGCGTCGAACGGGCCCGGCGCGGACTACCGCAGCCTGCCGCTCGGCCGCGAGCTACTCGACGGCGCTCGCGTGGTGCTATTGCAGTTGCCGAAGAGCCTCGACGAACTCGACGAGCTGGCGAGTGCGATCGCGCGCTTCGCCGCGCCGGATGTGATGGTCGTCGCCGGCGGACGCCTCAAGCACATGACCCGCGAGATGAACGTCGTGCTCGGGCGGCACTTCGGGGAGGTCACCGCGTCGCTTGCGCGGCAGAAGTCTCGGGCGCTCACTGCGCGCGGGCCCATCGTCACGCCCGACGGTTTTTCGCAGCGCGAATTCCCTCAGCGCGAGTTCCCTCAGCGCGAGTTCAATGAGGAATTGGACCTCTGGGTCTGCGCTCACGGCGGGGCGTTCTCCGGTACCAAGCTCGACATCGGCACCCGCTTTCTACTGAGCGTGATGGATCAGGCGGTACCGGATGCCCGGCTCGCCATCGACCTCGGCTGCGGCACCGGCATCCTGGCCGCCGCAATCGCCCGCTCCCGCCCGGAGTTGCGCGTGATCGCCACCGACCAGAGCCGCATCGCCGTCGCCTCCGCCGAGGCGACGATGGCAGCAAACGACATCGCGAACGTGACCGTCGTGCGGGACATCGGGCTCGAGTCTCAGCCCGACGCGAGCGCCGACCTCATCCTGCTCAATCCGCCGTTTCACACCGGCGCGGCCGTCACTACCGGAATCGCGGAGAACCTCTTTCGTGAGGCGGCGCGCGTGCTGAGGCCGGGCGGCGAACTCTGGACGGTCTTCAACTCGTCGCTGGGCTACCGCCCCGAGTTGCAGCAGCTGGTCGGGCCCACGCGCGAGGTGGCCCGTAACGCGAAGTTCACCGTCGCCGCGTCATCCCGACCCGATTCACGCTCGTGAACCAGCAGTAGAACAGAAGCATCCCGATTCCCGACGTTTACGGAGGAAGTTCGAATGGCCAACATGCAGGGCGCGCCCGGTTCTGACGAAGACCAGAAGTCCCCGCTCGAGAGGTACGGCGTCGATCTGACCGCGATCGCGCGCACCGGCAAGCTCGACCCGGTGATCGGGCGCGACGCCGAGATCCGACGGGTGAGCCAGGTGCTCACCCGCCGCACCAAAAACAACCCGGTGCTCATCGGCGAGCCCGGCGTGGGCAAGACCGCAGTGGTCGAGGGCCTCGCCCAGCGCATCGTCGCGGGCGACGTGGCCGACTCGCTCAAAGGAAAGCGCCTGGTCTCGCTCGACCTCGCCGCGCTCGTGGCCGGCGCGAAATACCGCGGAGAATTCGAGGAGCGCCTCAAAGCCGTGCTCAAGGAGATCAACGACGCCGACGGCGAGATCATCACGTTCGTCGATGAGCTCCATACCCTGATGGGGGCGGGCGGCGGTGAGGGGTCCGTTGCCGCGGCCAACATGCTCAAGCCGATGCTGGCCCGTGGCGAGCTGCGTCTCATCGGGGCGACCACCCTCGACGAGTACCGCGAGTACATCGAGAAGGATGCCGCGCTCGAACGTCGTTTTCAGCAGGTGTTCGTGGGGGAGCCATCCGTCGAAGACACGGTCGCGATCCTGCGCGGGCTGAAGGAGCGCTACGAGGCGCACCACAAGGTGGCCATCGCCGACACCGCGCTTGTCGCCGCCGCGGCCATGAGCAACCGCTACATCAGCGGCCGGCAGCTTCCCGATAAGGCCATCGACCTCGTCGACGAGGCGGCCAGTCGGCTGAAGATGGAGATCGACTCCTCCCCGGTGGAGATCGATCAGCTCAAGCGCGCGATCGACCGGATGAAGCTCGAGGAGCTGGCGCTCAAGAAGGAGAAGGATGCCGCGTCGAAGGCGCGCCTCGAGAAGCTCCGCAGTGAGATGGCCGCCATGCAGGAGACCCTCGACGGGTTGAACGCCCGCTGGGCCGCTGAGAAGGCGTCGCTGCAGGGCGTCGGTGATCTGCGGATGCGCCTCAACGACGCCCGCATCGAACTCGACCGCGCCATGCGCGAGGGTCGGTACCAAGATGCCTCTCGCCTGAACTATGAGGTGATCAAGAAGATCGAAGACGACATCGCCGCCGCGGAGCAAGCAAAAGACACCGGCCCGCGGATGGTGAACGAGCAGGTCACCGAGGAGGACATCGCCGCCGTCGTGGCGGCCTGGACGGGTATCCCGGTCGGTCGTCTGATGCAGGGGGAGACCGAGAAGCTGCTCGGTCTCGAGGGGGAACTCGGCAAGCGACTGGTGGGCCAGAAGCCCGCCGTGCGAGCCGTCGCCGAGGCCGTTCGCCGATCTCGTGCGGGAATCGCCGACGCCGACCGCCCCACCGGTTCGTTCCTCTTCCTCGGACCAACCGGCGTCGGCAAGACGGAGCTGGCCAAGGCGCTCGCCGAGTTCCTGTTCGACGACGACAAGGCCATGATCCGCATCGACATGAGCGAGTACGGAGAGCGGCATTCGGTCGCTCGGCTGCTCGGTGCCCCTCCCGGCTACGTCGGCTACGAGCAGGGCGGTCAGCTGACCGAGTCCGTGCGTCGTCGGCCATACTCCGTCGTGCTGCTCGACGAGGTCGAGAAGGCACACGGCGACGTCTTCGACGTGCTGCTGCAGGTGCTCGACGACGGACGTCTGACCGACGGTCAGGGCCGCACGGTCGACTTCCGCAACGTCATCCTCATTCTCACCTCCAACCTCGGTAGCCAGTACCTGATCGACCCCGCCCTCAGCACCGAGGCCAAGGAAGACGCGGTGCGCGCCACGGTCCAGCAGTCGTTCAAGCCCGAGTTTCTCAACCGGCTCGACGACATCGTGATCTTCTCGACGCTGTCGAAAGACGACCTCGCCCAGATCGTGGAGCTCTACATCGATCGCCTTTCGCGCCGTCTGGAGAACCGTCGCCTCGAGCTCGCGGTGACGCCGGATGCCCGCGCCTGGCTCGCCGAGCGCGGCTACGACCCGATCTACGGAGCGCGTCCGCTGCGCCGCCTGATGCAGCACGAGATCGACGACAAGCTGGCGACCGCGCTGCTGGCCGGGGAGATCGGCGACGGAGACACCGTCATGGTCGACCTGGATTCGGAGAACGACACCCTCAGTATCCGCAAGGCCCACCTGGAGGAATAAGGGCCCGCAATCGGCCCGCTGTTAGGCTGACCGGCGATGAGCACGCACCGGGCACCACATAAGCCAACACACTTCCAGGCGCACATTCAGGGCCTGCGCGCGATCGCCGTCATCCTGGTGGTGCTGTATCACTTCTGGCCCGGGCGGCTCTCCGGCGGGTACATCGGCGTCGACATCTTCTTCGTGATCTCCGGCTATCTCATCACGGGCCAGCTGGCGCGGGAGATCGAACAGACCGGCCGCATCCGCCTTCCCAGCTTCTGGGCGAAGCGGGCGCGCCGCCTGCTCCCTGCGTCGATCACCGTGCTCATCTTCAGCGTCATCGCCACCGTGTTCCTGCTTCCGTTGTCGAGCCTGCCGAGCTCGCTGCGCGAGATCCTGGCCAGCACGTTCTATGTGGAGAACTGGTCGCTCGCCGCCTCCTCGGTCGACTACCTCGCCGCCCACGACGCCACCCTGGTGCAGCACTACTGGTCGCTGTCGCTCGAAGAGCAGTTCTACATCGTCTGGCCGTTGCTGCTGCTGTTCGCGACCTGGCTCGGAGTCAGGTTCTTCTCCAAGCGTCGCTGGCTGCCGATGATCAGCATCGTCATCGCCGTGAGCGTCATCTCGCTGATCGTGTCGGTGCTGTACACGCGAAGCCACCCGTCCGAGGCCTTCTTCGCCACCTTCACCCGGGTCTGGGAGTTCGGCGTCGGTGCCATCCTCGCGTTGCTGCCGCGGCTGCGTCCGCTCGGTGCCTGGCTGCCCAACGTCCTGGGCTATGGCGGACTCGTCGTCATTCTCGCCTCGGCATATCGTTTCGGTCCGACGACCCCGTTCCCGGGATACGCGGCGCTGTTGCCGGTGCTCGGCACCGCCGCGATCATCGCCTCCGGGCGAGCCGAGAAGCCGTGGGATGTCGGCCGCGTGCTGGGCATGCGACCGGCCAGATTCATCGGTGACATCTCGTATTCCGTCTACCTCTGGCACTGGCCGCTCATCATCATCGCCCCGTACATCCCGGGCTGGGGGCTCGACGGCTGGAATCGAGTTGTGCTCTTCCTCGGCTCCTTCCTGCTCGGCTGGCTCACCAAGAAGTTGATCGAAGACCCCGCCCGCACCTGGAAGTTCCTCACCCTGCGCAAGCCGCGGGTCACCTACGGTTTCGTGCTGGCCGCGATGGCGATCACCGCGCTGCTCGTGGGCGGTGTCTTCGCGGTGCAGAACCCGAAGTACCAGGCGGCAGCCACCGAGCTGGCGTCGATCAACGAGAACCCGCCCGACTGCTTCGGCGCGGAGGCGAGTGCAACCTGCGTCAACCCGAAACTGGCGGATGCGGTCATCCCGAGCGCCGGTTTCGGCAATGCGGACACCCCCGGTCACGTCGAGTGCTTCGTGCAGTTGAACGCCTCCGACGTGAAGGCCTGCCACTTCGGTTCGACCAAGGATGACGCGCCGCGCGTCGCCCTGATCGGTGACAGCCATGCGTACCAGTACATCGAGGCGATGATTCGACTCGCCGACGAGAAGGGCTGGGCGCTCACCACGTATCTCAAGGGTGCCTGCCCGTGGAACACCACCCCCATCGGTGGCCCGAGCCCGGAGTTCACCAACTCGTGTGCCACCTGGCTCAGCAACCTCAAGGGGGTGCTTGCACAGCAGCCGAAGTACGACGCGATCTTCGCATCCGCGCTTGCCGATACTCCGTACATCACGTCGTCGAACGATGCGACGCAGGAGATCGCCGACGGCTACGACAAGGCATGGTCGCAGGCCAAGGGTGCCCCGATCGTCACCATCGTCGACAACCCCGACTTCCTCACCGACCCGAATAAGTGCCTGCGGGCGAGCGCGGCGAAGGACTGCACCGAAGCCAGGTCCGACGTGCTGAAGAAGGTCGACCCGATCTCGCTCGCGGCGAAGAAGCACGGCGCTACACTGCTCGACCTGACCGACAAGTACTGCGACGACACCCGCTGCTTCAGCGTCGTCGGCGGCGCTGATGTATACCGGGACCAGGACCACCTCACCGTCACCTGGACCCTCACGATGCGCGACAAGATCGGTGCGGCGCTCGAGTCGCGGCTAGCGCCGGCGGGGTTGTAGCGCTGCATTCGAAATAAATCCTTTCGGCAACTCAACTAATCCCGCGCGTTAATCTGGCGGCCTTAATCGGGTCACATGACGTTCGTACCGTCGTCGCTCGTGCCTTTATACCGAAACGTTTTTGCAGGTCCCCACAGCCGAACGAGAAAGTCCGTCGTCGGGGGGTGCGCCGCGCTGACGGTGCTCCTCGTCTCCGCCCTCGGCGCCGCCCAGATTCCCTCCGCTACCGCTCAGGCGGGCTGGATTCCGGATACTCCCGCGAACTGGTCAACCGTCTCCTCGCGCTCCGTCGGTGCTGAACAGCTCGTCACCGCTGGCGTGACCACTCACTCCGATGTGCTCAACACCGTGGCCGGACGCGAGCCGGCACAGGTCGTATCGATCGACCCGAAGAACGCCAACGTGCGACTCGGTGTCGTGAACGCCGGTGACACTCTGATTAACCCGAAGGACGAGAAGATCACCTCGATGGCGGCCCGAACGGGTGCGGTCGCGGGCGTGAACGGCGGATACTTCGCGATCAATGCGAGCGGTCAGGCCACCGGTGGCCAGATCATCGACGGTGAGATCTGGAAGAGCCCGGAGCCGGGGCGAAACGGAATGGTCGGCGTGAAGCCGGACGGCAGCATCGTGATCGGTGCACAGACGTTCAGCGGCACCATCATCGATGGTGCGGCCAGCCACGCTCTGAGTTCACTCAACTGGACAGACGACGCGACCGGCACGAAGATCACCGAGATCACCCCGCGCCTCGGTGGACCGACCGACGTCGCGGCCACTAAGCCGACGCTGGTGCTCGGGACGAGCACCGACGGCGGAAAGAGCATCACCGTGACGAGCATCAATGCCATCACCACACTGCCTGCGCTCGCCGCTGGCACCGCCGGGTTGCTTGCGTCTGGCGCCGGCGCGACGTGGCTCACTAACTCGATCTCCGTTGGTGACACAGTGACCGTCAGCACGCAGATCGCCCCAGACAACGACCTGCAACAGCTCGTGCAGGGCCCGGGGCAGCTGCTCAAAGACGGCGCGATCTTCACCGATCCGACCAACCAGAACCCGCCCGCAACGCAGCTCAACCCCGAGTCGGCGATCGGAACGACGGTGGACGGCAAGCTCGTGATGGTCGCTCTCGACGGCCACGGCACCACTTCCACCGCGATCGGTGTCACCAGCTCCCAGGTGGCGGGTTACCTGCTGAACCTCGGCGTGCGCGACGCGGTGCTGCTGGATGGCGGCGGCTCGACCGGCCTCGTGACCCGGGCACCTGGCGACACGGTCGCCACGCTGCGCAACACTCCCTCGGACAACACTGGTGAGCGCCCCGTCGGCAACGGCATCTTCGTCTACAGCACGGCGCCGGCCGGAGCAGCACCGACCTCCGCCTCCGTCGCCGGCGGCAACCCGGTGACCGCGGTCACTGGTCTCGCACAGCCCATCAAGGCCTTCGCCAGTGACAACCGGGGCAACCCGGTAGACGATGGCAAGCTGACGGTGACGGCCAACCCGACCAGTCTCGGCACCTGGGCGAACGGCGTGTTCAGCCCAGGGGCCGCGGGCACCGGAACGCTCACCGTGACCGACGGCGCGGCAACCGCCTTCGTGCCGCTCACGGTCGCCGATTCGCTGGCCACGTTGCGGGCGACCCCGGCTGCACCGGACCTCGACAACGGCGCGACGACCACCGAGACGCTGGTCGGCAGCACGGCGGAAGGTCAGTCGCTGCCAGTGACGCCACAGAGCGCGCACTGGACGCTGAGCGATCCGAAGCTCGGCTCGATCGACCCGGCCACCGGGGTGTTCACAGCGGCGGCTGATGGCTCCGGCCTGGAGACGGTTACCGTCACGGCCGGGGGCTCGAGCACCGAGGTCTCGATTGCCGTCGGCAGCACGTCGGTCGAACTCGACCCGCTCTCGGACTCCACCGCGTGGACCTACAGCATCAAGAATGGCGCGACGGCGACGGTCACGACAGACCCGCAGGTTCCGGCTGGGTCGGCCGCGGCATCCTCGATCCGCCTCGATTACACGATGCCGGGCACCAGCGGCGTGCACCAGATGGTGATCTCGCCCAAGAAGGCGATCACGATCAGTGCCAACGCTGCGGGGCAGGATCCGACCGCGCTCGGTGTCTGGCTGCGTGTCGACGACCAGGTGCATGACGCGTTCGAGTTCGCTACCTCGTGGAAGCAGTCGAACGGGCAGAGCACGACCGTCTACGACACCGCGATCGTCTACAACGGGTGGGCGCTGCTCAAAACTCCGATCCCCGCCGGCACTGCTTTCCCGTTGTCTCTCAACTGGATCGACATGCTGAGCATCAACCCCACGAAGGCATCGACCGGCACCATGCGGCTCTCGTCGCTGCAGGCGCTCTATTCGGCGCGGACCCCGGCGGCGAATGACTACACCGCCATCCCGCAGAACCCGAAGTGGCTGAGTTACGTGGAGTCGCCGAGCGAGTTCACCGATGGCGGTCACACCTTCCTGATGGGGGATGACGCGCACATGCTCGCGAACCAGCCCGAAGGCGTGAGCAGTCACGTGATGGATACGATCGCGAAGCGCGTCGGTGGCACGGCTTTCACCTCGTCTGGCAACCAGGAGATCGCACCGCTGCCCGCGGTCGCCGTGCCAGACACCGTGCAGATGCTCGGCGACATGTCCGACGACGGCAAGCAGCCCGACCTCGACTTCGCCAAGGGCAAGATCGCGGCGCTGGGCAAGCCCTTCCACGACCTGGTGGGCAACCATGAGATAACCCAGGGGGCGGATGCGGAGACCGGCGGGTTCTCGAACACCTTCGGCGATACGCATTACTCCTACACCGCGGGCCCGAGCACTGTCATCGCACTCGATAACGCGCACGGTGGCATCACGCTTTCCGACCCGTTCCAGGCCCCCGCGGCGAAGCAGTACCAGTGGCTGCAGCAGCAGCTGGATGCCGTGACCACGCCGGTCGCGATCGTCTCCGTTCACATGCCCGCCTACGACCCGTTCCCAGCCAAGAACAGCCAGTTCAATGACCGCTGGGAGGCGCAGCAGTACCTGAAGATCGTGCAGAGCTACCAGGACACTCACCCGCAGACGCACGTGATCATGACCTACGGTCACGCTCGCGGGTTCTCGGAGCAGATCCTCGATCCGCAGGGCAACCAGGTCAGCGGTTCCGCGGGCATCCCGCAGTTCGTCTTCGCCGACCTCGGAATGCCGGCCTACGGGGCCATTGACCGCGGTGGTTTCTACAACTTCGGTCTGGTGAACGTCACCGCCGATGGGCGCGTGCAGGTCGACGTCGAGCCGGTGATCGAGTCGCTCTCCATCAGTGCAGCAGCGGGTGTGACCAAGGGGGTTCCACTCCCCGTCGGCTCGGGTGTCGTTCTCGCAGCGAGCGGCGTGGAGCAGACCGGCACCAATGTCGCAGATCCGATCACGCTTCCGATCGCTGACCCGGTGTCGCACCGCTGGACGAGTTCCGATCCGAAGGTCGCCTCGGTCGATCCGATCACCGGAGCTGTGACCGCGGTCGCACCTGGCACAGCGTCTATCTCGATCACGGCCGGCGGTCTCACTGACACGGCCGTCGTCACTGTGGTCGCCGCGGCTGCTCCGGGTGACCCCGGCGTGCCGAGCGGCCCAGGCGTTCCCGGTGCGGGCGGCGGAGGGGGCGGAGTCACAACCCCGGTCTCGACATCCGGACCCCTCGCGTTCACCGGTGTGAATGCGTTTGCCGGGCTCCTCGGAGGCGCGCTGCTGATCGCGATCGGCGTAGTCGTGACGATCCTGCGGCGTCGAGCGCGTACCGACGCCCTGCCGCGCGCATAGGCTTGACGGATGCGTGCAACAGTAATTCACGGCGAACGGGACATCCGCCTCGAAGAGGTCCCTCATCCCCAGCTCTCCTCCGGAATCGACGCCATCGTGCGCGTGACCGCGGCATGCGTCTGCGGTTCCGACCTCTGGCCGTATCGCGGCGTGACCCCCACCGACCGTCCGCACCGCATCGGTCATGAGTTCATCGGCGTGGTCGAGGAGGTCGGAGACCAGGTCAGCAAGATCAAGGTCGGCGACTTCGTCATCGCGCCGTTCTACGACTGCGACATGACCTGTGCCAACTGTCTCAACGGCGTCAGCACCTCCTGCCTTCATGGCGGATGGTGGGGACAGGATGACCGGGAGGGCGCGTTCGCAGACGGCGGCCAGGGTGAATACGTGCGTGTGCCGCACGCCGACGGCACGTTGGTGGCGACCCCGTCGCACCCGACGCCGGAGCAGATTCCCGGTGTGCTCACCCTCTCCGACGTGATGGGCACCGGTCACCACGCCGCGCTCTCTGCCGGCGTGACCACGGGCAGCACCGTCGTGGTCGTGGGGGATGGCGCGGTAGGACTCTGCGCGATCATCGCGGCCAAGCGACTCGGGGCATCCCGCATCGTCGCCATGTCGCGGCACGCCGATCGTCAGGCGCTTGCCCGGGACTTCGGTGCGACCGACATCGTCGAGTCGCGCGGCGACGAGGGAGTGGCGGCCATCAAAGCGATGTTCGACGGCATCGGCGCGGACTGCGTGCTCGAGTGCGTCGGCACCGAGGAGTCGATGGATCAGGCCATCCGTTCCACCCGCCCGGGTGGCATGGTGGGCTACGTCGGAGTTCCGAACGGGGGAGCCGAGCTTCCCATCCGTCGCCTGTTCAACACCAACGTCGGCGTCAATGGTGGGGTTGCGCCGGTGCGTAACTACATCGAGGAGCTGTTGCCCGAGGTGCTGTCTGGCGCGATCCAGCCGGGCAAGGTGTTTGACCTGCAGTTGCCGCTCGCCGAGGTCGCCGAGGCGTATGCCGCGATGGACGAACGCCGCGCGACCAAGGTGCTGCTGAGGCCGTAGCTGTTGCTGGTCGAGTAGCGCCCGAGGGACGAGGACGCGTATCGAGGCCCGCTGGACTAGACCCTTCGGCAGGCGCAGGGACCGTACCTCGGTCCCTGCGCCTGTCACTTAAGCCCGGGAGTACCGTGGCCCCAGTATCGATCGGGGAGGATCACAGTGAGCCAAGACGCACACGGGACAGCACAGGATGTCGACGGGCCAGAGCCTGCTCGCGATTTCTCAGATGAGCAGGCCGGGTACCACAAGGGACTGAGTTCCCGGCAGCTGCAGATGATCGCGATCGGTGGCGCGATCGGCACCGGGCTTTTTCTCGGCGCGGGCGGCCGGCTTCACGATGCCGGTCCGCTGTTGGTCTTCGACTATGCGATCTGTGGCTTCTTCGCCTTCCTCATCCTGCGGGCGCTCGGTGAGCTGGTGCTGCACCGGCCGTCATCCGGATCCTTCGTGTCATACGCCCGCGAGTTCTACGGCGAGAAGGCCGCATACGTCGCCGGGTGGATGTACTTCCTCAACTGGGCGATGACCGCCATCGTCGATTCGACCGCGGTCGCCGTCTACGTGCAGTTCTGGAAGGCCTTCACTGTCGTGCCGCAGTGGCTGCTCGCTCTGATAGCGCTGGCCATCGTGCTCACGCTCAACATGATCTCGGTGAAAGTCTTCGGCGAGATGGAGTTCTGGTTCGCGCTGATCAAGGTCGTCGCACTGGTCGCCTTCCTCATCATCGGCGTGGTGTTTCTCGCATTCGCCTTCCCGACGGATGCCGGCCCGACCGGTGCCGCACTCTTCATCAATGAGGGCGGATTCCTCCCGAAGGGCCTCTCCAGCATCGTGATGGCCATCATCATCGTGCAGGGCGTCGTGTTCGCCTACGCCGGCATCGAGCTCGTCGGTACGGCCGCGGGGGAGACGCCGAACCCCGAGAAGATCATGCCGCGCGCGATCAACAGCGTCATCCTGCGCATCGCGGTCTTCTACGTGGGATCGGTGCTGGTGCTCGCCCTGCTGCTGCCGGCCAGCACCTATGCCGCCAACCAGAGTCCATTCGTCACGTTCTTCTCGCACATCGGCAATCCGACGGTGGCGGCGATCGCTGGCTCGGCCATGAATTTCGTGGTGCTGACCGCGGCCCTGTCGAGTCTGAATGCCGGTCTGTATTCGACCGGTCGCATCCTGCATTCGATGTCGATCAGCGGCGCGGCCCCGAAGTTCACCGGGCGCATGAACCGGCGCGGCGTGCCATACGGCGGAATCCTGCTGACGTCGGCGGTGGCGCTGCTCGGCGTCGCACTCAACTTCTTCGTGCCCAAGCAGGCGTTCGAGATCGTGCTCAACGTCTCGGCGCTGGGAATCGTGTCGAGTTGGGGAACGATCGTGCTCTGCCAGATTAAGCTGCAGAAAATGGCGAAACAGGGGCTGCTCGAGCGGCCCAAGTTCCGGCTGTTCGGAGCGCCGTACACGTCCTATCTGACGCTGGCGTTCCTGGTGGCGGTGCTGATACTGATGGCCTTCGACTACCCGGCCGGCACCTTCACGGTGGCCTCGCTGGTGATCATCATCCCGTTGCTGATCCTCGGCTGGTTCGTCTTCCGCGGCCGCATTCTCGCGCTGGCGAAGGCGCGGGAGGGGTATACCGGGCCCTTCCCGACCGTGGCGAACCGGCCGGCCTCGCCGCCAGCTCCCGAGGAGTAGCGCCTCTCGACAGGCGCGGGACCCCAAGCCGAGCGCAGGGACCGATGGCGAGCTAGCGCCCGAGCTCCTCGAGGATGACCGCCACGAAGTTGTCGACGTCGGCCTCGGTGGTGTCGAACGCAGCCATCCAGCGCACCTGGCCGGCCGCGCGGTCCCAGTCGTAGAACCGCACCCGCTCACGAATGCGATCCGCGATCGCGTTGTCGAGCACCGCGAACACCGCGTTGGCCTGGGTCTGCTGGCTGAACGAGAGTCCGGCCGGGTGCGCGGTCTCGAGGGCCGTGCGCAACCGGGACGCCATCGCGTTGGCGTGCCGTGCGGACGTGAGCCAGAGGTCATCCGTCAGCAGCGCGATGAGCTGCGCCGACACGAACCGCATCTTGCTCGCGAGCTGCATGTTCAGCTTGCGCAGATAGCGGAGACCATCGGATGCCGCGGGGCGCAGCACCACGATCGCCTCGCCGTAGAGCAGGCCGTTCTTGGTACCGCCGAAGCTCAGGATGTCGACCCCGGCATCCGTCGTGAAGTCGCGAAGCGGAACCCCCAGGGCCGCCGCGGCGTTGGAGATGCGCGCACCGTCCATGTGCACGGTCATGCCGAGTGAGTGCGCGTGGCTGGTGATGGCCTTCAGCTCATCGACCGTGTACAGGGTGCCGAGCTCGGTGGTCTGCGTCAGGCTGACGGCGAGCGGCTGGGCGCGGTGTTCGTCGCCCCAGCCCCAGGCCTCGCGGTCGATCAGATCGGGGGTGAGCTTGCCGTCGGGGGCGGGGACGGTGAGCAGCTTGAGCCCGCTGACGCGTTCTGGTGCTCCGCCCTCGTCGGTGTTGATGTGCGCGGTGGATGACGCGACGACCGCACCCCAGCGCGGCATCACCGAGGTGAGCGCCGTGACGTTTGCTCCCGTGCCGTTGAAGACCGGGAAGGCCTCGGCCTGGTCGCCGAAGTGCTCGCGCATGACCTCCTGCAGACGCGCGGTGTAGTCGTCTTCGCCATAGGCGATCTGGTGGCCGCCGTTGGCCGCGGCGATCGCCGCGATGATCTCGGGGTGGGCTCCGGCGTAGTTGTCGGAGGCGAAGCCGCGGTAGTCGGTGTCGTGGAGGGGGAGGAATTCGGTCACCCTCCATTGTCTCGCGCCGTTTCGGTGCCTGAGTCCCTAGCGCGTCATCCCTGGAAATCCCCCCCAAACGGGGGATGCGACATTCACTGTTCACCGCTCGTTGCGTCGTTGTGCACGGGCCTCGGGGTCGCTGTTCCCCCGATCTCAATTGACTGCATTCGCCTCGGCGCCCGAGCCGGCACAACGAAAGTCACCTACCCATGTCGATCGGCCCGCGCATCTCGCTGCTGCGATTCTCGTCGCGTCATGCGCCTGCCCTGGAGCCGTGGCAGGAGCACTGCCGTCGCGTTATCGGCGGCCCGGCTCCAACCTACGGATTGCCGACGGATGTGGCGGTGCCCTCGATCGTCGTCTGGCAGCTGCTCTCGCTGAACAACCGCATCCTCGCGCGCAGCGCCCTCCTCTACCCGGGAGTGGACAACGCGGAGGAGCGGGTCGAGCGCCTGGTGGCCGCGAGCGCACGGATTGAGACTCACCTGGTCAGCAATGAAACCCGGAACCTGTTCGGCTGGTTCGCCAGCATCTCGGGCGTGCCGGTCATGACCGCGTCGCGGTGGTTCGTGACCGAGCGCGACCGCCGCAACTCGCTCGAACTCGCCGTCGCGTCGCTCGCGGTCGCCACGGTGCAACCCGGTACCCGGTCGGTGCGCCCGGAACGTGGTCGACGGTGACCGACGCGCGCGGGTTGATCGCGGGGCGATTCCTGCTCGGTGACCTGCTCGGCTCCGGCGGCTTTGCGTCGGTGTTCGCGGCGGTGGACGAGCGCAGCGGTGACGCTGTGGCGCTCAAGCTGCTGCACCCGCATCTTGCGGTCGATGAGAAAGCCACGGCAGCTTTCTTCGCGGAGGCCGATGCGGCCGAGCGGGCCGCGCATCCGGGAGTCGTCCTCGTGGTGGATCGCGGCAGCCACGATGCCGCCGGACAACCCCAGGCCTGGATAGCCCTCGAGTCGGTCGCGGGACACACCCTGGCCGATGTGGTCGCGGCGCGGGGGCCGCTGACCGCGACGGATGTCGTCGACGTCGGTCGCGAATTGGTCGCCGCGCTCGCCGCGGTCCACCATGCCGGGCTGGTGCACCGCGACGTGACCCCGTCGAACGTGATGCTCGACGTCGACCGCCGGGGGCGCCTGCGACCAGGAACAGTACGGCTGATCGACTTCGGGCTGTGTGCGCCCGCGGGCAACCCGGCCGACGACACTCTGCTCGGCAACCCGGCCTACGTCTCGCCCGAGCACGCGCTCGGACTCCCGGTCGACCGCCGTTCTGACCTCTACCAGGCCGGTGCCACTCTCTACTTCGCCGTCGTCGGCCGTGCGCCATTCGAGCGGCCGAGCGCCGAGGCGATGCTGAGAGCACACGTTCAGGCACCGGCGCCCGTGCCGTCCGTGCTGCGGCCCGGTCTTCCGACCTCCCTCGACCGGCTGATCATTACCGCGCTCGCGAAAGCTCCCGAGAACCGCTTCGACGGTGCGGAGGAGATGCTGACCGCGCTGGCGGTGGTCGAGCTTTCTGCAACACAGTCGGACGCTGAAACGCCGGCGGGCGGCACCACGCGCTTCACGGTCCCCGGGGTGACGACGGTCTCTCTCGAGGTAAAGACCGAGCTGCTCGCGCCCGCGCGTCGCGCGCCGGTCGCATCGTCGGCGAAGGTTCGACGCCGGCCCCGAATCGACAATGCTCCACTGTGGGCTGGCGTCGCGGTGGTACTGGCCGTGCTCGGCCTCGGCTGGGCAGCGGCGTCGGGGGCGCCGGGGCCCGCGCCGACGAGGTCGGCCGCGACCGCCACCCCGACGCCCACGACTACCCCGACTCCGACACCTACGATCTCTGTCATCGCCGTGGATCGCACCCGCTCGACCGTCCCGACGCTCACCGGCCTGAGCCTCGGCGACGCCCAATCGGCGCTCGCGGCCGTGGGGCTGGCGACCGGCATCGTGACCAGAACGGATGTCGCTGCGGTCGCCGACACGGTGCTCTCTGCTTCTCAGCCGGCCGGGTCGCGAATCGACCGCGGCACCGCGGTCGACGTGAGTGTCGCTAGCGGCTCCAACGCCGTGCCCCGGGTGGTCGGGCTGAGCGCGACCGCCGCGGTGGACGCGGTGCGGGCGGCAGGGTTCATCCCGAGCCTGATTCGTCGAGTGGATGCCGACCACGCCGATGGAACCGTGCTGTCGAGCGAGCCGGCGGAGGCGGAGAAAGCGCCGGTCGGATCGGAAGTTGCTGTGCTGGTCGCGCGTGCGGCCCCGATCGCCTCCCCGACTGCGACCCCGAGCATGACACCGACGACCGGACCCACACAATGACGCGACACCATGACCCGGCACGTTGTAGTCCACGCTGCGGCCACGCCGGTGACCCGTGCTGTTCACCTATGGCCCCCACGCTCTGGTCTGGGGCACAATGCCGCGCCATGGCGCGAACGAGAGAGGTGAGCTGTGGCGATCGAAACCGCCTTGCGTGACGACCGCGGCACGGTGTTGCCGCCGGTGAAGCGATCATTGCTGTCTGCGCCATCGCGTTCCGACTCGGCCTTCCGGGCAGTGAGTTACACCGCCGGTGCGACCACGGTCGGGATCATGCTGGCTGTCGGACTCTTCCTCTCGGTGCGGGCGGGCAACGCACTCTCCGTGTCGGGCATCTCGTTCCTGTTCGAGCAGCGCTGGTCGCCGGAGACGCACCAGTTCGGCATCGCCGCTGTGCTGTTCGGCACCATCACGATCGCCGTCATCGCAATGTGCGTCGGCGTTCCGCTCGCAATCGGCACCGCGTTGCTGCTCTCCGAGATCGTGCCGGGGCGGATGCGGTCGGCTCTCGTCTCCCTGGTCGACCTGATGGCCGCGGTGCCGAGCGTGATCTACGGCCTCTGGGGTCTGTTCTTCCTGCAGGAGAACGTCATCCCGGTGTCGGAGTGGATCTCCACCTACTTCGGCTGGATTCCGTTTCTCTCGGCGACCGACTCGACCGGCCACCACCTCACCGAGGCGAGTTCGTACACCTCCTCGGCCTTCATCGCCGGCATCGTGGTCGGGCTGATGGTCGTTCCCACCCAGACCTCGGTGATGCGGGAGGCCTTCTCGCAGGCGCCGGTGGGGGAGCGGGAAGCTGCTCTCGCCCTCGGCTCGACCCGTTGGGGGATGATCCGCACCGTGGTGCTGCCCTTCGGACGCGGCGGCATCATCGGCGGAACGATGCTCGGGCTGGGCCGAGCGCTCGGCGAGACTATCGCTGTCTACCTGATCATCTCGCCGATCTTCACCATCAACTGGCATGTGCTCACCACCGGTACCAACTCGGTCTCTGCTCTCATCGCGCTCCGCTACGGCGAGGCGAGCGAGTTCGGACTCTCCGCGCTCATGGCCGCGGGCTTGGTGCTGTTCATCATCACCCTCATCGTCAACTTCACGGCGTCGTCCATCGTCGCCCGGTCGCGCTCTGGCGCAGAAACGGGGTGACCGTGTCGACCACCGTGGACTCCATCGATAGCGCTGCCGTGGACACTGCGGAACTCGAACAGGTGCTCGACGACGGTCGCCCGGCGCGCACCAGCACGCCACGACACGACCGCACCGACTCCGGCCCGCGCCGTCGCCTGCGCACCGCTACGCTCGACCAGCGTTTCGACCTGCTCGGGGCGCTCGCCGCCAGTCTCGCGCTCACCACACTGCTGTTCGGCTGGTTTCTTCCGTTGTCGGGGGCGGTCGGCTGGTTCGTCGTCGCGTTCCTCCTCTTCATCGGGTTCTACGCGCTGCTGGTCGCGATCCGCTCCGACCGGCAAGACGTCAAGGACAGGATCATGACGGTGCTGCTGGCGAGCGCCGGGGTCATCCTGTTCGGGGCCTTAATCTTCGTCGTGGCCTACACTCTGATCCGCGGGCGAGAGGCGCTGCCGCATCTCAACTTCTTCACCGAGACGATGGAGCTCGCGGGGCCGCTCGATCCGCTGTCACTCGGCGGAATCCTGCACGCCATCGTGGGCTCGCTGATCCAGATCGGCATCGCGCTCACCATCACCATTCCGTTGGGCATCACCACCGCGGTCTTCCTCAACGAGATCGGCGGACGATTCGCCCGCTTCGTGCGCACCATAGCCGACGCGATGACCGCACTGCCGTCGATCGTCGCCGGCCTGTTCGTCTACGTCGCGGTCATCCAGTTGATCACGCACCAGCGGTCGGGCTTCGCGGCCGCGATGGCGATCACCGTGATGATGCTTCCCATCGTGATCAGGGCCTCGGATGTCGTGCTGCGACTCGTTCCGGGAAATCTCCGCGAGGCGTCATACGCCCTCGGCTCCACACGCTGGGCCACCGTCTGGCACGTGGTACTTCCGACGGCGCGGTCGGGGCTCGTCACCGCGATCATCCTGGGCACCGCCCGCGGAATCGGGGAGACCTCACCCGTCTTGCTGACCTCGGGCGTGACCTCGGTGCTCAACCTGAATCCGTTCTCCGGGCCGATGATCTCGCTGCCGCTGCAGGTCTTCGACTTCGTCAAGTCGCCGGAGCCGAACATGATCGCCCGCGGCTTCGGCACCGCCGCCGTGCTGCTGCTGCTCGTGCTCGCGCTGTTCGCGGTCGCCCGCGTCATCGGCGGACGCGGGCCGGGGCAGCTTACCGATCGCCAGCGCCGTCGCGTCAGCGCAGCATCCGCCGACGACCTGCAACGGATGTCGCGGCCGCTCGCACCCGAACCGCCTCAGCCCGCTCAGACTCAGCCCGCAACCGCTCTACCCGCACCCCAGGAGCCCGCCTCGTGACCACCCGTTTTCGCATCATCCAACTTTTCAGCATGTTGCTCGCGGTCATGTTCTTCGCAGGTGCGGCAGCGGTGGGCTCCTCTCCCCAGCGAGCCGCGGCCGCGACCTACACCCCGATCAGCGGAACGGGTTCGACGTGGTCGCAGAATGCGCTCGATCAGTGGCGAAAGAATGTCGCAGCAAACTACGGAATGACGGTGAACTACTCCGGGACCGGCTCGTCCGCCGGGCGCCGCGACTTCGTCGCTGGCACGGTCGACTTTGCAGTGAGCGAGATTCCGTTTCAGGCCTCTCCCGAGGACGGGTCTGCGGCGGAAAAGCCCCCGCGCGGGTTCGCGTACATGCCGATCGTTGCCGGTGGGACGTCGTTCATGTACAACGTGAAAATCGGTGGCAAACGCGTGACTAACCTGCGACTCGGCGGCGAGACGGTCACCAAGATATTCACCGGCAAGATCACGAACTGGAATGATCCGCAGATCGCGGCGGATAATCCCGGTCTGGCTATGCCCAACAAGCCGATCGTTCCCGTAGTTCGCTCGGACGGCTCGGGATCGACGGCGCAATTCACCCTCTGGATGTCTAAGCAGTACCCGGCGCTGTGGCAGTCGTTCTCAGGCAAGGCTGGGCTGACCTCGCAGTACCCGGTAAAGGGGGCGACGAAGGCGCAGAACGGATCACTCGGTGTCGCCGGATACGTGAGCCAGGCCTACGGCGAAGGGGCGATCACCTACGTCGAGTACTCGTACGCTCTCAAGTCGGGATTCCCCGTCGCCAAGATCTTGAACTCCTCCGGCTACTACGTGGAGCCCACCGCGCCCTCGGTCGCCGTTGCGCTACTGAAGGCGCAGATCAATACGAACGCCTCGTCTGCTGAGTACCTGACGCAGATCCTCGACGGGGTGTACAACAACCCGGACAAGCGCACTTACCCCCTGTCTAGCTACTCGTACATGATTGTTCCGACCGAGGTTGGAGGGGTATTCAACACAGACAAGGGAAACACTCTCGGCACCTTCGCCAGCTACATGCTGTGCGAGGGACAACAGCAGGCCGCGGCGCTCGGGTACTCACCGCTGCCGATGAACCTCGTGCTGGCCGGATTCGACCAGATCAAGCGAGTTCCCGGAGCGGGCTCCGCCAACGTTGATCCGAACTCGTGCAACAACCCCACCTTCAAGAAGGGTGACTCGCCGTCGAACAATCAGCTCGCGGTAACAGCCCCGCAGCCGGCGGCCTGCGATAAACAGGGCCCCGACCAGTGCACGACGGGGACAGCCGGTGCTGCCGGAACCGCGACAGTGGTCAGCGGTAGCGGTAAAGGCGGATCATCCAGCAATACCGCCAACGCCGCCGGAGGTGCCATGACCGATGGCGCCTCGTCATCCGCTGGCAGTGCGGCGGATATAGGGTCCGCCGACGCGTCCGCGAGCTCCGGTGCGACGGGAGGGGCGGTTTCCACCCCCTACACGCTCGCCAGCGCGAGTTGGGGAACGGGACAGTTCGTGATGCTCGGGGCCGGGGCATTCCTCGTACTCGTCATCGTGCTTCCCGCTCTGCTCTCGTCACGGCTGAAAAAGCTCGGCGCAGACCCCAAGAAGTAGCTCACGATCAGCCGACCACCGGTGCCGAGAGGCACCGGTGGTCGGCGTGCCATCGGCCGGATTGGGCAGCCCCGTTACGTCGTTATTCGCAGAGTTCCAGTACCCAATTCGTTCATCCCGATGACACCAACCGCCCATACTTTTTCCCCGCCCCCAGTAAACGCTGGATCCCCACTTGGAGTAACCCGTGCTTTCGCCCTCGAAATCCCATGCGCAGAAACCGTGGCTCGCCTCGGTTGTCGTCGGCCTTCTCGTCGCCCTTGTCGTCGGCGGTATTTCTGTAGCCTTCGGGACCGGAGCGCCCTCGGCCACCGCGAGTGACTCGTCAGCGGTGACGATCACGGCCAAGCAGGCTGACGACGATTTAGCACACGCACCAATGAAGGATCTCTCGGTCACCATCGCTCAGACCAAAGACCTTGTCGCGCAAGGTCTTCAAATCAGCTGGACCGGAGCCGAGAAATCCACCCAGCCCGCCACCGACAACGGTGGAGAGAACTTCTTGCAAATCATGCAGTGCTGGGGCGACGACCCCGCAGTGGCGGCCGGGCAGCCAGCTCAGCCCGACCGCACGACCTGCCAGTACGGCGGCTTCCTCACCCCTGGGGCTACCCGCGACAACTTCGTCACCGACGACGAGGTGGCACCGCAGGATGATCCGTTCACCGCTCCGGGCGACGGTTTCGCGCACCCCACCTATACTTCGATCCCGTTCCGGGCGCCGTCGGGCAAGGTAATCGCGTCCGTCGTGAATCACGTGAAGCTCGACACAGTCGACCCCAACACCAACGAGTTCTTCACTGCCTACAGCTCCAACGAGGTTAAGTGGGCGGGGTCGAGCGCGGACGGCAAGGGCTCGGTGAAGTTCGAGGTGCAGACCGCGCAACAGTCGTCTGGAATTGACTGCGGTGCCAAGGTCGTCACCACGGGTGCGGCGATCACAGGGAAGTCCTGCTGGATAGTCGTCGTACCGCGAGGAACCCAAGACGCTGGCGAGAGCCATATAGTCCACTCCGGGCTGTTCTGGGACGCGTGGAAGCACCGCATCGCGTTCCGCGTGAACTTTAAGCCCATTGGAATCAATTGCCCGATCGGGTCAGCCGAGAAGCAGATTTCCGGCAGCGAGCTCGTCGCTGGTGCAGTCGGATCCTGGCAGCCCGTTTTGTGCGCGGGGAGCTCGGGCTCGATCTTCACCATCAGCACCGGGGCCGAGCCCGATGCGCTCAGAGCGGCCAGCGATCCAGCCGTACCTGCGGCGCTCGCGCTCACCTCGCGCGCTCTCGATACATCCGACGGTTCGCCCGATCCAGACGTCTACGCCCCTATCGCACTATCGGGAATCTCTGTCGCGTTCGCCATCGATAGGCGACCGCTCGCAGGCCCGAACACCGACTCTGCCGACCTGGCCAAGGCGAATCAGGCATTTAGCTCGATGAAGCTCACTCCGCGTCTGATCGCGAAGCTACTCACGAACTCGTATCTGGACTCTTTGCCTGGTGACAAGAGTGACATCGGATACCACAGCCCAGCCAACCCGGGGCACAATGCCCGGAACCTGACGACTGATCCTGACTTCCTGGCGATCAACGACCCAGAGTGGAAGACTCAGGCCCTCGTTTCGCCGTCACTCGCCGATCTCTTGGTTCCGCAGGGCCGGTCCGACGTGGCATTTCAGCTCTGGCGTTATGTGATGGCCGACCAGGAAGGTCGTGACTTCGTCGCCGGCAAACCTGATGCCTGGGGAATGTTCGTCAATCCGTGGAATTCGACCGACGCTTCGATCAACCCGGCCAAAGTTGGACTTTCCCTACCCATGGATTCGTTCCCGAAGTCGGACCCGGCTGAAGTACCCGCTGTACCCAACGGGGCTGGCGCTCTCAACCTGGTCACCTGGCGCCCATATACAAACGACCTTGACACCGGTGGCTACCTCACCCTTCGCGGAGATGGACAGGTGCTCGGCCCTTGGGACATCACGAAGACACCGCCTGCTTACATCAAGGCGGTCAGAAACAATCCAGGCTTCCAGAACGTGCTCGGCCTCACGGACACGGCGTCGGCGGCGAAGTATCAGCTCGTGTCCGCGTCACTTCGGAACCCCGCCGGTGCGTTCGCTTCGCCTACCGCCGAGGCAATGACTGCGGCGTCAGCGGCGATGACACGAACGGCCGCGCAGGCGCAGGTGTACGAGTACAACCCTGCGGGCGAGGCCGCGAAAGCGGCACCAACCGCGTACCCGCTAACTATGCCGGTCTATGCCGCGACGAATCCGACTCAGAACGACCAGGCAACTCGGGACTCGTACGCCGCATTCATCAACTATGCGTCGACGAAGGGGCAGGAACCGGGAACGGCACAGGGGCAGTTGCCAGACGGATATGCACCGCTTCCCGCATCGTGGCGTGAACTTTCGAAAAACGCTGCCGCTGCGATCGTCGCGGGAGTTTCGGTCCTGCCGCCAACCGTCGAATCGGGCGACTCGGCGGTAAGCGCAGACGATGCGACCAGCGCGGGCACTGGAGGTTCGAGCGACACGCCTTCTCCGACATTCGCTGGACCTAGTGCATCGGGGGACCCAGCGCTGAGCCTTACCAGTGGCGTCACCCCAAAGGACCACGACATGAGCGAGATCGCGTCCGCGGTCCCACTCAGCCTCCTCGCCGGCATCATCGCCGCGCTCGCTGTTCCAATCATCCCCCGACTCAGACGACGGATCTGATGCCCCACATTCTTGGACCCGAACGCCAGCCGACGTCCGTCGCAGCGGACGCCAAGTCGATCAACCGCCTCCCGCGAGTGGTCGAACCCCCCCCCTCGAAAGGAAACGAAGTGAAGAAGATCAAGGCCGCTGCCGTTTGCGCAGCAGTCGGTGTCGCCATCGCCGGTGTCGCCATCGCAGTTCCCGCTCACGCAGACCCGATCTCCAATAGCTACACACTCGTAGGGTCCGACACTCTCCAGGACGTCTCGAACGCCCTGGTTAACGGCACCTCCATCACGGGGTCTTCGGTGCGCGTGCTCGCAAGCTCCGGAGCTTCGCTCGGTTCCTTCGACGCGTTCGGCTCGGCAGCCATCCAGGTGAAGCAGGGTGGCCCGTCCTTCGCTCGACCCGCTGGGTCTGGTGACGGCGTGAAGGCTCTCAGCCGCTCGATCGACGGAGAGACCTTTGCCGTCGCGAACAACTCGACGCCGACAATGAAGATCCCCGGTCAGGTCGATGTCGCTCGCTCCTCCAGCGGCCCTGGCTCGGCTACCAACACCGCAAGCGGTGTACTCGCCTACGTGCCCTTCGCTCGCGATGCGGTTACCTATGCGTTCAACGGATCGGCCGCGGCGCTCGGTTCCATCACCACCGCGCAGCTCACGCAGATCTACACCTGCGTTGCCGGCGCGAACGTGATCAACGGAGTAACGGTGCAGCCGTTGCTGCCGCAGGCAGGCTCGGGCACCCGCAAGTTTTTCCTGGGCGCGATTGGCGTGACCGACAACCAGGCGCTCGTCAACTGTGTCACGAACAACGGGGCTAACCCTACGTTCGCCGCCATCAACGAGAACGATGGAACCGCCCTTACGGCCGTCGGCCAGATCGCTCCGTTCTCCGTCGCGAGCTTCATCGCGCAGAGCAACGGCGCAGCTCAGAACCGTACCGGAGCCGCAGCGCTGGGTTCGCCGATCGGCACTGCGCCTTTCACCGGAACCGGCACCGCGCTCGCTGCCAACTCGACCTACTACGCCAACTCCGTGTGGGGTCGAGACACCTACATGGTCGTTGAGTACGCACGAATCGACAGTGCGAACGCGAAGTTCGAGCAGGGTCTTGCTGACCTCGTGAACCCCACGAAGGCGAAGAGCCTCAGCAACTTCGGCACCGGCCCGACCACCTCGGGCGCTGTCAAGGCCAAGTTCGGCTTCCTCGCTCCGTCGTCCACCACCATCCTCCGCGCCAACGCCTCCTAACCCGATAGAAAGGCACAACCACCATGCTCTCCTTCACTAAATCGCGCACCATTCTCGTAGGCGCGGCCGTTCTCGCAGTCGTTGCTGGCGCAACGGTCGCGATCTCGGCCTCCGCCGCAATCCAGCCCAACGGATCCCAGGCGCCGGTGTACATCGGCGACAGCAACACCAACGCGCTGATCCCGGCCGGGTCCGTCATCGACTGGAACGACGACAATTTCGGATTCAACAATCCCGCAGACGTTTCCACTCCGTACGTGTGCCCCGCCGACGCGACCGGTTCGGTAACCTTCCTCGCCCCCAAGGGGCAGGAATTCACCATGGCCAACTACTCGGCGGTGGGGTCTTCGTTGTTCTACCCGGCCGGCAGCAAGAACGTCGCTCAGTTCACTACGTCCCCGTATCAGCAGAATGTCGGCAACGCGGCAGCAGTGAAGGCAGCGGGCGGTGACTACAGCATCGGCCTTGCCTGCACTATCAACAACGGTTCGAAGCTGGCATCCACTGGTGTCTTCTTCGCGTCGATCCACGTGACCGCCGTCACGGGAAAGTTCACGGTCGACCAGCCCACCGAGACCGGCTCGACCACCCCGCCCACCCCGCCGACCGGCTCCGCTGACCTCAACCTGAAAGCGACCACTCTCGCAGCCCAGGATGGCGTACTCAGCCTGGTTGCCCCCGCGGCGACCACTGTGCTCATCGGTAACCCGGTGCTCGATCCGGCCACGCAGCTCTCCACGTCGACCGGAACGCTCGGCGACGTGAAGGTGAGTGACGGGCGCGTCGCGAGCCACACGGGCTGGGACCTTACTACCAAGGTGACGGACTTCGTGCTCGAGGGTGACAACACCAAGACGATCTCGAAGGCGCAGCTGGGCTTCGCGCCCAAGCTGATCAGCAAGCCGACCGGTGCGAACATCACTGCCGGGACGAAGCAAGCCGCCGGAACCGCCGTCTACGACGCAGCGTTCGCCTCGGCGGACAACGGCGTAAACGTCGGTGACACCGTCGTGAACGCCGACCTCACATTCGTCGCCCCGGCGACGGCTGCGGCCGGCACGTACGACTCGACCCTGACGCTCACGCTCACCTCGAAGTAGTACCCGCGATAACCGGCGGGAGAAGTCACGGGTGCTCGTGGCTTCTCCCGCCCACGTTTTCCATACCGCATCGCCCGCGTTCAGTTGCAGTTAAGCGCCGCGATCACCGCCGTCAAGCTCAGTTTGGATAGATAGACCGTGCTCGCCAACCCGAATGTCGAACGCTCACTTCGACACATTGCCGCCCTTGCAGTATTCGTCGCCCTAGGTGCTGGACTTTTCTCCGCTGCCTCCCCTGCGCGCGCGGACGACACCACCGGAATCTCCGGCGCGCCATCCGACGGGACAAGCACCGACGATCGATCTCGGTTCAGCTATCAGGTCGACCCTGGTCAGCACGTCGACGACTCATATCTCGTGCGCAACACGGGGTCCACCGCGCAGACGATGAAAATCTTGGCGACAGATGCTTTCGACACAGCCCAGGGCGCTTTCAGTCTTCTCGATACCAAGCAGGCTCCGGTTGATGGAGGCTCGTGGGTGACCTTTGCGAACGGTCAGCATTCGATAGATCTGCCGATCGCCGCCGGTGAGACGAAGGTCGTCTCGTTCCGTCTGGATGTGCCGTCGAATGCTGCTCCTGGGGACCACGCCGGTGGAATCGTAATCTCCGTTGCCACGGCGCAGGGGTCAATCATGGTTGATCGCCGAGTTGCTACCCGCATGTACGTGCGGGTTAAGGGAGCCCTGCAGCCCGCGTTGACCGTTGGCAATATCTCGGCCGACTACGCGGGATCGCTCAACCCTTTCAACGGCACCACCGACGTGAAGTTCACCGTTCGCAACAATGGGAACGTGGCCCTCGGCGCCGACATGGTGGTGAACGTCAAGACCTACCTCGGCATCGGTGCCTCCGGGCTAGTCCGCACCAGTGTTTCTGAACTGCTACCGGGCAGCACGAGAGTCGTGACCGTTGCTGTTCCCGGCGTTCCGCAGCTGGGCTACCTCAATCCGCACGTGAATCTTGTGCCAACTGTGGATAAAGATGCTCTGAACCCGGGCCCCCTGCGAACCATCGAGCGAGACTCAACCCTATTCGTGATGCCGTGGTGGGTGCTGATCCTGCTCGTGGTTGCTGGCCTCGTGGTCCTGATCGTGCGCCTCCGCCGGCGTTCCGACCGCATCCGCGCGACCGCCTGGATCGAGCACACCGAGAGCGAGGCGCGACGCAAGGCAGCCGAGGCAATCGAGGACCAACTCATCACGACGGGTGTGAACAATGACGCCAGCTAGACGCAATGTGCTAGCTCGACGACTTTTCGCGGCGCTTCTCGGTCTCGGTGTTCTGTTGATCGCCGGGGGCGGATTCGGCCTGTCTGCGATGGCGGCACCGTCAGACGACGGAATCGGATTGACGGTAACGGTGGCGCCGTCGCCGTCGCCGTCGGGCGCTGGGTCGGGCGGCGGGGGATCATCTCCCTCGGAAAGTGAATCTCCGATGCCATCGCCGAGCGCATCGACTCCTCACGAGTCGTCGCACGACGGTGGGCTCGGTGGGATCGTCTTTGTCAGCGGTCTCTCCTCGCACTACGTCTGGTCGAGTTCACCCGTCGACAGCAAGGTCTTGCTCCGGTTCACTGTGCGCAATGATGCCAAGTCGAGCATCGACTCCACCGCCGAGTTTTGGGCCACATCCCCGGTGGGCTCACGTATCGGAACCTCACACAAACTCCCGATTAGCGCGCTGAAGCCGAACGAGACTCGCGTTGTCGAGACCAGTCTCTCCGGCTTCGGACAGTGGACTGCGATTCACACCCACGTCAAGTTCTCCCCCCCGAAAATCGTCGACGGCAAGAAGCTGTCTTCGGTGACCCGCGACTCGTTTGTCGTGGTCCCGCCGGTTGTCGCCATCGGCTGCGGCGGAGCGCTCGCGGTCATTGCCTTGCTCGGCGTCCGCTTTGCCTGGTTAGCGCGCCTCGCGCTGATTTTCCGGAGCGTCGGGTGATCAGTCCAGTCATCGAGGCCCCGCCGGCTTCAGGCAATCGTCGCGGCTCCGCCCCGAAACCTCCGCGTACGCCTAAGCCTCCGCGACGGCTCCCGCGTGCTCCGCGTCCACCAGTTGTGCTCACGCCGGCTCAGTTCTTTGTTCGAAGCACTCTCGCCATTGTCGCTGCGCTCCTGATCGCATTCGTGCTGAACGTTACGGTTCTCAGTCAGGTGCAACACCTGGTGGCGCAACAACGACTACGCGACTCCATCTCGGAACAGTTTGCCGCGGGGACTCTTCCTGTGAGCGAAGGGGATTTCGACGACCACCTTCTCGAAGACGGCACTCCGCTCGGATTCATATCCATCCCCAGCCTGGGCGTTAACCAGGTGTTCGTGGAGGGAACATCCTCGAGCACACTCACCGCCGGCCCCGGTCATCGACGCGACACGGTACTGCCGGGGCAAATCGGCACCAGTGTGATCCTGGGTCGCGCTTCGGCATTCGGTGGGCCTTTTGCGCGAATCCAAGAGCTCGCCCCGGGCGATACCTTCACGGCGCGCACCGGGCAGGGTGTTACTGATTTTTCCGTGATTGGCGTGCGCTACGCCGGAGATCCGGTGCCCACAGCGCCGAATGGTAAGCAGAGCCGTCTGATTCTGGAAACCGCTCGAGGAGCGCCATTCGCTCCATCCGGCGTTGCCTATGTCGATGCACAGGCGACCTCCGCGGCGCTACCCGTAGGGCAGCGTCAGACCACGATCGTTTCTTTGCCGCCTGAAGACGCGCCTCTCGCCTCCGACACCACCACGGTCTGGGCGCTGGTGTTCGCGCTGCAGTTCCTCATCGTGGTCGAGATCGGCGCGGTCTGGGCCTACCGCCGCATCGGCGCACAGAAGACCTGGATCGTGTTCGTTCCGCTCACCGTGCTCGCCGGTATCTACGTCACCAACCAGGTGACCATCCTCTTGCCCAACCTCCTCTGATCGCAGGGAACCCCATGACCGACCAACTCACCGATGTCACCCGCGTGCTGCCCTCGCCGCGCTCGTTGTTCGCCCGTCTGCCGCGACGGTCGGCACCCGCGCTCGATCTGCCACCTGCAGAACCCGAGCCGCTGGCATCCCTCGAGGCACGCGACATCTCCGCCTGGTTTGGCGACCACCAGGTACTCGATCGGGTCTCCCTGACGATGCCGGCCGGCGTTATCACGTCGCTCATCGGGCCTTCGGGGTGCGGCAAGTCGACTTTCCTGCGCATCCTGAACCGGATGCACGAGCTGGTGCCATCCGCCAGCCTCGCCGGTGAGGTGCTGATCGACGGGCAGGACATCTACAACGCCGATCGCAAGCTGGTCGAGGCGCGCAAGAGCATCGGAATGGTCTTTCAGAAGCCGAACCCGTTTCCGGCGATGTCGATCTACGACAACGTGCTGGCGGGGCTCAAACTCACCGGAACCCACGCCGATCGCGACCAGCGCGACTTCCTGGTCGAGAGTTGCCTCACCAAGGCCGGCCTCTGGAAAGAGGTGAAGGATCGCCTGCGGGCTCCCGGCGGCGGACTCTCCGGTGGGCAGCAGCAGCGGCTCTGCATCGCACGCTCGCTGGCGGTGACCCCGCGTGTACTGCTGATGGACGAGCCGTGCTCTGCCCTCGACCCCACCTCGACCCGCGTCATCGAAGAGACCATGCTCGAGTTGGTCAACGACGTCACGATCGTGATCGTCACCCACAACATGCAGCAGGCCCAGCGGGTATCGACCCAGTGCGCCTTCTTCCTCGCCGCGCAGGGAACGCCCGGCGCGATCGTCGAGCACGGCGACACAGAGGCGATGTTCTCGGAGCCGATCGATGCGCGCACCTTCGACTACGTGAACGGCCGCTTCGGCTGATTCTTCCCGGTGGATGCGGTGGTCGAGGACGTCCACGCGATCACGCTGTGGGCCGCGCTATCGGCGAACCGCTATCCGAGCGATAGCGCGGCCATCGACTCGTCGAGCAATTCGGCGAAGGGACGCGCCTGATCCGAGGCGAGCCAGGTCGTCCTGGCGGCGAGCAGGCAGGCGAATGCGGCCCCCACTATGGCCGCGGGCCGCGGATCCGGGCCGGTTCCGTCCGCTTCCCTCGGGCCGAGGCGCTGACGGACACCGTCGACGAGTAGGGCCTGCATCCTCGACAGTTTGTCGAGGTACCCGGCGTTCAGGGCCGGAGTGCTCTGCATGATCCGTTCCATCGCGTCGCTGCGGATTCTCTCCTGCTCGTTCTGCACATAAGCCACGGTCAGGTCGAAGACTCGACGCAGTGACAGCCACACTGGCTCATCGTCGGGCCGCTGTGCGAGGACCTCAGCCATACGGTCTCCCAAAAAATCATATTTCCCGATGACGAGGTTTTCCTTCGAGGCGAGATAACGGAAGAAGGTTCGCTTCGACATGCCGGCAGCCGCCGCAATTTGGTCGACGGTGGTCGACTCGTAACCGTGGGCGAGAAACAAATCCTGCGCGACAACAGTGAGTGAGTTCTGACTGCACGATGCGGCGGGTGCGCTCGCGCAACCCAGTCGGTGCGTCGTCGGTCATGCTTTCACGCGTACCACTGGATGGCATACCTGACACCCAGTGTCAGTTATGACCTTCAGCAAATCTGGCGCTTCAGGTGAAGCTCAGAGAGGGAGATTTCTATCATGAGCAAGGTTTGGTTTGTCACAGGAACGTCGAAGGGCTTCGGGCGCGAGTTTGTTGTTGCCGCCCTCGACCGCGGTGACAAGGTCGCCGCCACAGCACGTAATATGTCGGCGCTGGATGACCTGGTGGAGAAGTACGGCGACGCCGTCCGGCCGATCCAGCTCGATGTCACCAACCGCGAGCAGGCTTTCGGCGCGGTGAAGACAGCGCACGACACGTTCGGGCAGATTGACATCGTCGTCAATAACGCGGGATATGGCCTCTTCGGCACTGTCGAGGAGATCACGCCGGAGCAGCTGCGCGACCAGCTCGAGACCAACCTGTTCGGCGTGGTCAATGCCACGCAGGCCGTGCTGCCGATCATGCGGGAGCAGGCCTCGGGGCACACATCATCCAGGTGTCGACAATCGGCGGCGTCGCGGCCTTCCCGAACCCCGGTGGCTACCATGCATCCACGTGGGCGCTCGAGGGTCTCACCGAGTCGCTTGCCCAAGAGGTCGCTGGCTTCGGCATCACAGTCACCCCCGTCGAGCCCGGTGGATTCGACACCGACTGGGCCGCGGCTCTCCGGCGAGCCGCGCGAGCTGCCCGCTCAGTGCACGACCGAACTAAGTCAACGTGAAGAATGTCCAGCATCCTGCTCGAATATCCATGGTTTCGGGCGATATTGGAGGAATTGCCTGGACGAATCGTCGATTCCGAGTCGAGAAAATCTCGCCGCATAGATAATGTTGGTGGGGTGAACATTTCGCAGACACACGCGCAGGTCGATCAGGTCTGGCCTGTCGACATCGAGGTCGGCTACCAGCTCGTCGCCCGGGTCTGCCCGACCGGCACCGACTCGCGCTACGAGATCCGCCTCGGCCAGGTGCTCGACGGAGAACTGCACGAGTCGGGGGAGCCCTTCGAGGCGTCGTTCGGCCCGGACTTCGACGAGGCTCTGCGCGCTCTGCGCCACTAAACGGCGACGCATCCGTCAACAGGATGCGGCGGGCAAAACTCCCGAATCCGTCCTGTTGAGCGACGATTCGGCGATCTCATCATGTTGACGGGCCCAACCAGGATGCGGATCCCGCACCGCCCTACCGCGCCAACGCCTCCTTCAGCTTCACCCGTCCGCCCATACGCAGCAGCGAGTTCGAGTAGATCCGGGCGCCGAGGATGATCACCAGCAGCGTCGACACCAGCAGGATCACCAGGGACAAAATCGGCTCCCACCACTGCGCGGTCCCGAGGAAGATCCGCATCGGCATTCCCACCGGAGCGCTGAACGGCACGTACGACATGATCCCCAGCACGAGAGCGTTGTCGTTGAACAGGATCACCAACAGATACGGCACCATCACCAGCATCGTCAGCGGGGTAGTGACGGATGCCGCGTCCTCCTGCCGCGAGACCAGCGAGGCAGCGGCCGAGAAGAGCGCGGCAAGCAGCACGAAGCCGAGCGCGAAGAAGACGACGAACCAGATCAGTGCCGGCCCGATAAGCCCGATCACCGAGGTCTGCCCCGTGATCAGCAAACCGCCGACGGTGAGCACGGCGATCGCCGCGATCTGCGCGAAGGCGAGGATGCTGTTGCCCAGAACCTTGCCGGCGAGCAGCGCCCGCACCGGGATGGCGGTCATCAAAATCTCGACCACCCGCGTCTGCTTCTCTTCGATCACGCTCTGCGCGATGGTGCTGCCAAACGTGATCGACGAGACGAAGAACACCAGTCCGAAGCCGAGCGCCACGAGGTAGGTGAGCAGCCCGTTCTGGCTGGGCGGGTCGAGCAGAGTGACGGGCGGAGAGATGCTGAGCTTCGCGATCACCGCCTCGGGCGGCGAGCTGTCGCCGATCACCTCGTAGCCGAGCGGCGTCTTCGTCGAGGGCACGAGGGCGGCGTCCACGGTTCCCTTCTTCACGAGCGATCGTGCTTCGGCCACGCTGTCGACGTGCCGCACCACTAGTCCGGTAGCGCGATCGGCGGCGGCCTGGGCCGTTCCGACGGCCGCGACCTTGGGGTCGGAGGCCGTCGCACTCGCGATGCCGCCGATCACGATTCCCGCGAGCACGGCCAACAACAGAATGCCGGTCGAGATCAGGAAGGCCTTGCTGCGCAGACGCATGGTCACCTCGCGCCGAGCGACCAGCCATGCCGCGGAGGGAATGCTGCGGGCGGTCACTTCACCACCTCCGCGAAGATCTGGGCGAGCGACGGATGCTGCGGCCCGAAGCTCGTCACGGGCCCGGCCTCCACGGCTCGCCTCACTACGTTCTGCGCGGTGGAGGCGTCCGCGTGAAACAGCACCCCGTCACCCGCGGCTTCGACTCCCGTCACCCCGCTCACCGACGCCACCCAGCTCAGGTCGCCCGGCGTGCTGAGCTGCCAGCTGTCGCCGCCGTGCTCTGCGCGGAGCTGGTCGCGCGATCCGGCCGCACGCACCTGGCCGTCGGCGATGATGACCAGATCGTCGCAGAGCCGCTCGACGACATCGAGCTGATGACTGGAGAACAGCACGGGTGCGCCGCCTGCCGCCGCATCCCGCAGCACGGAGAGCACCGTTTCGACGCCGATCGGGTCGAGCCCGGAGAACGGCTCGTCAAGTACCAAGGCCGTCGGTTCGTGCACCAGCGCGGCGGCGATCTGGGCGCGCTGCTGGTTGCCGAGCGACAGTGTTTCGACGGCGTCGTTCGCGCGCTCGGCAATGGCGAGGCGGTCGAGCAGGCGTGACGTGCTGTCCTCTGCGGCTTTCTTCGACATCCCGTGCAGCCTGCCGAGGTAGGCGACCTGCTCGGCAACCTTCATCTTCGGGTAGAGACCGCGCTCTTCGGGCATGTAGCCGATGGCGTGCCGGTCGTCGGCGTCGATCGGGCGTCCATCGACGGTCACCGTGCCGGAGTCGGGGGTGAGCACGCCGAGGATGATCCGCATCGCCGTCGTCTTGCCGGCTCCGTTGGCGCCGACGAAGCCGGTGATGCGGCCGCCCCCCACCGTGAAACTCACATCGTCGAGGGCCCGACGCTCGCCGAACCTCCTGGACACGCGGTGGACCTGCAGCATCGATGCTCCCTCTCGTCCCGATCCACCGTACAGACGGACCCGGAAGAGAGGAACCCGCGCGCGTCAGCCGCGCGCGGTGATGCCTTCGGTCGACTCGATCACGCCGGCCATCTTCTTGGAGAGGGCCTCGTAGAACATCGAGAGCGGAAATTCGTCGTCGAGCACGGCGTCGGTGAAGCCCTTCGGCGGGCCGTCCAACGGCAGCTCGCGCTTCGCCCAGTTCGACGCGGGGTGCGGGGTCACCGTCGCCGACACCAGGTCGTAGGCGGCGAGCCAGTGCGCGGTCTTCGGCCGGTCGATCGAGCGCCAGTACAGCTCCTCGATTTCGCGCCCGAGCGCGATGACCACCTCCGGCACCTCGTCCCAATCGATGGTGAGCCGGGTGTCGGTCCAGTGCAGCACGTGGTGCTGATGCAGCCAGGCGAACAGCAGCTGACCGCCGAGGCCGTCGTAGTTGCGCACGCGGGACCCGGTGATGGCGAAGCGGAAGATGCGATCGAAGATCACCGCGTACTGAACCAGCCTGGCGCGGTCGCGGGTGACGGCATCCGTTTGCTCGGCGTGTTCGATCGTGACCGCTTCGCGGAAGGCGGTGAGGTCGCAGCGAAGCTCCTCAAGCGAATAGAGGAAGAACGGCATCCGCTGCTTGATCATGAACGGATCGAAGGGCAGGTCACCGCGCATGTGCGTGCGGTCGTGGATGAGGTCCCACATCACGAAGGTCTCTTCGGTGAGGCGCTGGTCGTCGAGCAGCCGGGCTGCGTCGGCGGGAAGCTCGAGCTTCGTGATCTCGGATGCCGCGCGCACGACCCGGCGGAACCGTGCGGCCTCGCGATCGGCGAAGATCGCTCCCCAGGTGAAGGTCGGGATCTCGCGCATCGCCACAGTTTCGGGGAACAGCACGGCCGAGTTGGTGTCGTAGCCAGGGGTGAAGTCGATGAAGCGGATCGGCACGAAAAGTGCGTTCGCGTAGTCGCCGGCCTCGAGCTCGGAGACGAACTCCGGCCAGAGCACCTCGATCAGCACGGCCTCGACCAGGCGGCTGGTGCTGCCGTTCTGGGTCAGCATCGGGAAGACGACGAGGTGGCGCAGGCCGTCGATGCGATCGAGCTGTGGCTGGAATGCCATGAGCGAGTCGTAGAAGTCCGGCACGCCGAAGTCCTCATCGGCCCAGCGCGCGAAGTCAAGGCTGAGTGCCTGGAGGTAGGCCACGTCGTGGGGGAGGGCCACCGTGAAGGAGAGAACGGTGCGTGCGATGGTGGCGGTGTGCTCGCGGGCGGCGGCGTGGTCAGCGGCGTTCGGGATGCTGCCATCCTTCGCCTGCAGCTCTTGCAGGGCGACCGCGGCGGACTTGATGGCCTGCCATTGCGCCGTGTTCTCCAAGGCCGTGTCTTCCAGAACCAGGTCTTCGAGAGTCGGGGCGTCTTCCAGAACCTCGGGCTCCCCGACGATTGCGTCTACTGGTGTTTCAGCGATGCTCATGGTTCGACCTCCGATTCCAGACGTGGTGGGTCACAAAAGTTGTGAGGAATCCAGGCTAACCGAAGGGTCTTGAGCGTTTCTTTGCCCTAGACGCAGGTTTTCGTCGAATGCGCTGCAATGCGCGCACAATCGTGGGTAGGGCGGATGTCGACTCAGAGTCGCTTGTCGGCCAGCCAGCCGCGCACCACGGCCTCGAACTCGTCCGGATATTCCACGCTCGGAAGATGTGCGGCACCGGCGAACTGGCAACCATCGGCACCGGGGATCGCGTCGAGGAGGTAGTCGTAGTGACGCAGCTCGGCGCCGATGTCGAGGTCGCCCACCATAATCAGCGCGGGCAGGTCGAGCGCATCGAGCCGACCGAAAGCGGGAGGATCGAGTGGGATCGCGCGCGGGTTTTCGTCGGCGCGCGCCAGGTTCGCCCGGTGCAGGGCGTATGCAGTGGCGGCGAACGACGGAGCAACGTCGGCCGGAGTTCGGGAGGGGCCGAAAGCCCACGCCTCCACTTCCAGGTCGTGGGCACGCTCGAGGTCGCCCTCCTCGAAGGCGGCACTGATCGCGGCGAACAGTTCGTCTTCCCGGGCGCTGAGCTGCGGTGGCGGACAGCCTCCGGGCGCCGAGCCGATCGTGACCAGCCCCACGATGCGATCGGGGTATTCCAGGGCCAGGTCGATGCCGATCGAGCCGCCGCGCGAGCATCCGATCACGGTCACCCGCACGATGCCGAGGTGGTCGAGCAGATCGATGGCATCGGTGCGGTTAGAGTACGCGGCCTCCGTCGATACCGTGCTGCCGTAGCCCCTGGTGTCGTAGCGGATGACGTAGTGGTCGGTCGCGAGCTCGGGAACCAAGGGGTCCCACATCCGCAAGCTGGCGAGACCAGCGTGGATGAGCAGCAGAGCCGGGTCGGAGACGCGGCCCTCGGTCTCGTAGTACAACGTCGCGCCGGCGACCTCGAGTTCTGGCATGTCGTCGAAACTACCCCTTAACTAAGCCAGCGGACCGGCCCTCGGGGAGGCCGATCCACTGCTGACGTCTGGGTATGTGACGTCATGGCTCGTGTGTGGCGTTCACAGCGCTCGATCTGCGGGGGTTTTCAAGCGGGGTAACTGCGTCAACCGTTCGGGCCGGCACTTCGACGTTCCACCATCTCTATGCCTTCACATCGAAGCTACCAGTATATTGGTCCGCATTGTGGGGGACACTTGGCCCCAAATGTGGGGGTGACTCAGAATTCTGTCCGCACCACTTTGTCGTTGGCGTCCGCCTGCTCCGAATCCTCGACGGGAATCTCGATCAGCCCGAGCATGCGCATCGATCCGAGAGCGGCGGCGCGATCATGATCGCGGGCGGCATGCACCAGCAGGTCCTGGGCAACGCTGAGCGCGCGCAAATCGATGTAATCGGGAAGGTGGAGGCTGCCCAGCCGGATCTGGTGCACCACCGAGGTGATCCCGCGCTGCAGCGCCGGATTGGTGGACAAGGTGACGAAGTGAGCGAAGAAGTCGGCATTGGCGGTCGCTAGCTTCTGCGGATCGGGGTTCATCAGGTGCTCGACGAACCGGTCGTGGTCGGCGCGCATCGCCAGCACCATCTCCGGCGGTACGCGCGAGATGACCTCCGAAACCAGCGCTCCGTACAGCGCGACCCAGACGACCATCGCGTCGGCGGTCTGTTGCGGACTGATGATCGATATGCGGGTGAACCGGCTAGCGGAGGCCTCGATGATGCCGATCTCGCGCAGGCGCTGAAGTGCCTCACGCACCGGGGTGCGAGAGACCCCGAGCTTCTCAGCTAGGTCGGAGTCGCTGATGCGAGTTCCCGGCAGCAGCCGCCCCTCATGCACATCGGCCAAGATCGAGTCGAAAACCGTGGTCACGATACTGCTCGTGGCGAAAGACTCCGCCTGCGGCACTTCCTGTTCAGGTATATCGGACATGTGCAGAAATGTACCCGCGTCCCGTGTTTCGAGGTCGGCAGCCGCTGTGGGTGGCTAGAAAATCATCGGGCGGTCGTCGTCATCGACGGCCACGTCGAGGTCGACGACGACCGGGACGTGATCGCTCGGGCCATCGCCCTTGCGCTCTTCTCGAACGATCTCGGCGCCGGTCACGAGGTCGGCGAAATGCGTCGAGGCCAGGATGAAGTCGATCCGCATGCCCTCGTTGCGAGGGAATCGCAGCTGCTGGTAATCCCAGAAGGTGTACCCCTCGGGAACCAGCGGACGCACGACATCCGTGAGCCCGATCGTGGTGAATTCGGCGAGGGCCGCGCGCTCCGGAGCCGAGGTGTGGGTGTTGTTCGCGAAGTCCCAGGTGGGCCAGACATCCGTGTCAAGGGGGGCGATGTTCCAGTCGCCCATAAGCGCGAGGGGGGTGGACGGATGTTGCGTCATCCAGGTCTTCGTGTCGGAGGCGAGTTTCGCGAGCCAGTCCAACTTGTAGGCGTAGTGCGGGTCGCCGAGTGCGCGCCCGTTGGGCACGTAGAGGCTCCAGAGCCGCACGCCGTCGACGGTGACACCCATCGAGCGCGCTTCGAGCGGCAGCGCGCCATCCTCACTCGGTTTGCCGAAACCGGGGGCGGAGGGGAAGCCGACGGTCACCTCTTCCATCGGGAGGCGGCTGGCGAACCCGACGCCGTTCCACTGGTTGAGGCCGTGCATCTGCACCTCATACCCGGCGGCCTCGAAGGCGTCGAACGGAAACTGGTTCTCTTTGCACTTCAGCTCCTGCATGGCGAGAACGTCGATGTCGGCTCGCCCCAACCAGTCGACGACCCTGCCGACACGGGTACGGATGGAGTTCACATTCCAGGTGGCGACGCGCATGCGGTCAACGGTAGTCACTCCGCCAGACGGATGCGGCCACAGGCCCTCGGCTACAGTGAATCCGTGCCTGAAGATACCCCAGCATCCGTCCGCCAGAAGCTCATCGACTACATCTCATCTGACGCGGTGTTCCACGGGGACTTCACCCTCACCAGCGGCAAGAAGGCGACCTATTACGTCGACCTGCGCAAGGTGAGCCTCGACCATCGCGTCGCCCCGCTCATCGGGCAGGTCATGCTCGACCTCATCGCAGAGGTGCCGGATGTCGTGGCCGTCGGCGGCATGACCATGGGCGCCGACCCGGTCGCGACCGCCATTTTGCACCAGGGTGCCGCCCGCGGCGCGGCCTACGACGCCTTCGTTGTTCGCAAGGAGCCGAAAGACCACGGCCGCGGTCGCCAGGTCGAGGGACCGGAGCTCGCAGGCAAGCGTGTCATCGTGCTCGAAGACACCTCCACCACCGGTGGATCGCCTCTCGCCGCGATCGCGGCGCTCGAGAAGGTCGGCGCAATCATCGCCGGCGTCGCCGTCGTCGTGGACCGCGACACCGGTGCGCGCGAGAAGATCGAGGCGGCGGGCTACCCGTACTTCGCCGCGATCGGTCTGGACGACCTGGGACTTCGTGGCTGACCTTCGAGCGGTCGGACGACGGCGATGACCGGGCGAGACGACGACGACTCGAACGGTCTGAACGACACTGATCCGCAGGCCTGGTTCGCCCGCCAGTTCGGGTCGGATGAGCCGTCGCACGAGGGGGTGCCTGCTTCTCCCGAGCCCGCGGCCTTCGACTGGGGCTTCGGTGCGCCAGCGGCCCCATCGATACCTGAGCCCACGGTCCCTGAGCCTGTCGAAGGGCCACCCCGGGTCATCTTCCCGTGGGAGACGCCACCCGGCCCGAGCGGCGAGACCGTTCCGCTCGAGTTCTTCCCGCCGATCGGCTCGCCTGCCACCGCGCCCACCACAGCGAGCACGGTTGCGATTCCGGCGCCCGTCGAAGACGCTGCGCCTGCCGAGCCGAGCCGCCAGGCCGGGGACGGCCACGCGCCGATGTGGCGCAACCCGCACATCCTGATCTTGATCGGCGCGGCGCTCGTCGCCGTGCTGCTTCTCATCGGCCTGTTCTATCTCGGCACGCGCCTGTCGTCAGCGGCGACACCGGTCGCAGCCCCGACGAAGACCCCGACCGCGAGCCCGACGCCCACGCCGACACCCACGCCCACCCCGACTGCGGCCCCGGTCGTGACCGGTCCTGCGGCCGCCGGACCGCACAAGTGGAACGAGCTACGCGGGGGAGAGTGTGTCGATCCCTTCACCTCCGTCTGGGCCGAGACCTTTACCGTGGTGGACTGCGCGGCGCCGCATCCCGCGCAGATGATCTTCCGCGGAACATTCCCGGACGCCCCTGCCGCCTACCCGGGAGTGCCGGCCCTCCAGGCCCAGATCAACCTGCTCTGCGGCTCGCCGACGGTCGTCAATCTCGCCGCGGCCGGGGCATACGCGAACATTCAGGTGCAGGCCTCATACGCGGCGACCGACGCCGAGTGGGCCGAGGGTCAGCACGACTACTTCTGCTTCGTGAACCGCGCCTCGGCAGAGCCGCTGACCGGAAGCGTCGCCGCGACCGGCTAGCCGAGTTCGAAGGCGGCTACAGCTCGCTCTCGATCGGCCCTTTCTCGAGCAGTTCGTGCACGCCGCTCAGAATCTCGTCGGGGCGGAACGGGTAGCGCTCGATCTCGGCCTGGTCGCTGATTCCGGTGAGCACCAGGATCGTGTGTAGCCCTGCCTCGATGCCGGCGACGATGTCGGTGTCCATGCGGTCGCCGATCATCCCGGTGTTCTCCGAGTGTGCGCCGATCTTGTTCATCGCGGAGCGGAACATCATCGGGTTCGGCTTGCCCACGACGTAGGGCTCCTTGCCGGTCGCCTTCGTGATGAGGGCGGCCACGGCACCAGTGGCTGGCAAGGGTCCTTCAGAGCTCGGCCCCGTGGCATCCGGGTTGGTGACGATGAAGCGGGCACCCGCCCCGATGAGACGGATGGCGCGGGTGATCGCCTCGAACGAGTAGTTGCGCGTCTCGCCGACCACCACGTAGTCGGGGGCAGTGTCGGTCATGATGAAGCCGGCTTCGTGCAGGGCCGTGGTGATGCCGGCCTCGCCGATCACGAAGGCCGACCCGCCGGGCATCTGGGAGGCGAGGAAGTCTGCGGTGGCGAGCGCCGAGGTCCAGATGCGGTCCTCGGGCACATCGAGTCCGGATGCCTTGAGTCGTGCACTCAGATCGCGGGGGGTGAAGATCGAGTTGTTGGTGAGCACAAGATAGGGCTTGCCCTGATCGCGCCACTGCTCCAGCAGGTCGGAGGCTCCGGGCAGGGGGTGGTTCTCATGGACGAGTACGCCGTCCATATCGGTCAGCCAGCACTCGATTTCACCGCGATCAGTCATGGGGCCATGCTAACGGCCCGGTCACTAGGCTGGTTGGGACGCGGGGAGTTCGACGGTGGGTGGAGTGCTGGTCGGGTTCGCGATCATCGCGTTCATCATCCTGGTCGGATATCTCGTCGGTCGTCTCGGCATCCTGGGCCCGAACGCCGGCTACGTACTCAACCGCATCGTCTTCTTCGTCCTGTCGCCCGCGCTGCTGTTCACGGTGCTCGCGAAGGCTCCCGTGCACGAGTTGTTCTCGTCGCTCACGGTGGTCTCGCTAGCTGCTGCGGTCGTCGCCTTCACCGTCTACCTGGTGATCGCGCGCCTGTTCTGGCGGCGGCCGACACCAGAACTCGTGATCGGTTCGCTGGCCGCGGGCTACGTCAACGCGAACAATATCGGCATTCCCGTCGCGGTATACGTCCTCGGCAGCGCCGCATACTCGGCTCCGGTGGTGCTGTTGCAGTTGCTGATCTTCGCCCCTATCGCTCTCACCATCCTCGATGCGACCACCACCGGCCGCGTCTCGCTCGGTCACATCCTGCGCGGGCTGGTGAGCAACCCTCTCATCATCGGGTCCGCCCTCGGCGTGCTGTTCGCGCTCACCGGAGTGCACGTGCCCGCCCCGGTGCTGCAGCCCTTCGTGCTTCTCGGAGATGCGGCCGTTCCGGTCGTGCTGCTCGCCTTCGGCATGTCGCTGCACGGCCAGAAGCTACTGCAGCCGGGCAGCGGGCGTAGGGATGTGCTGCTCGCGTCCGCGATCAAGTTGGTCGTGATGCCGGCGGCGGCCTGGCTACTCGGGCGCGTCGTTTTCGGGCTGGGCGGGCATCCGCTATTCGTGGTCGTCGCCCTCGCTGCGCTGCCCGCAGCGCAGAACGTCTTCAACTATGCCTCGCGTTACGGCCGCGGCGAGATCATCGCTCGTGACGCAGTGCTCATCACCACCATCGGCTCGATCCCGGTGCTCGTTGTGGTGGCCGCACTGCTCGGTGGGTGAACCGCCGTCGTTCGCCCACAGTTCGTTCTGGGTTCACTGCTACCCCCCACTCTCAACGTGGCCCTCCCTTCCGCGGGCCGAGAGAGTGGGATGTCAATGAATGCGAAGGTCCGAATCGGTGCTGTTATAGCTGGTCTGGCGCTGGCGGCGCCGCTTCTCGCTGCTCGCCGCGGGACTCGCGCTGATCGTGCTTCGCGTCCGTCGCGCGCGGGCCGAGTAGTCGGTCATCCAGTTGGCAGTTGTTGTCGCCTGAGCTTGCTGCACGCGACAACAACTGCCGACTCGACGCGGGTAGCGTCGACCGAAACACGAGGAGGTGTCGATGCCGGTCTGGATCTGTGCGGCGTGCGCGGTCGAATATCCCGATACAGAGAAATCGCCAACAGCCTGCGCGATCTGCGCGGACGAGCGGCAGTTCGTCCCTCCGAGCGGTCAGGCCTGGACAACTATCGAGCGGCTACGTGACCGTGGGACCCGACTCGAGACGCACGAGGTCGAACCCGGGCTGCTCGGCATCCGGTCGGACCCGGGCGTCGGCATCGGCCAGCAGGCAATGCTGGTGCAGACGGATGCCGGCAGCCTTCTCTGGGACCCGATAGGCTTCGTCGACGAAACGGCCGCGACGCTGACCGGAGTCGTTGCGATCGCAACGAGTCACCCGCACATGTTCGGGGCGCAGGTGGAATGGTCGCGGGCGCTCGGCGGGGTTCCGATCCTCGTCAATGCCGCCGACCGTGGGTGGGCGCAGCGCGATGACCCGGCGATCGAGACGTGGTCAGGCGAGCTCGACATCCTGCCCGGCGTGACGTTGCGCACCATCGGCGGCCACTTTCCGGGCAGCGCGGTGCTGCACTGGGACGGCGGGGACGGCCGCGGCGTGGTGCTGGCGGGAGACACGTTCTTCCCGGGTCCGTCGGAGCGGTGGGTGACCTTCATGCGCAGCTTCCCGAACGGCATCCCGCTATCGGCGGCCGTGGTCGAACGTGTTGCAGCAACGGTTAGCGAGCGGGAGTTCGACCGGGCCTACGGCAACTTCGGCAACGCGATCCGTGACGGTGCGAGAGCCGCGGTCATCCGTTCGGCCGAGCGGTATGCGGCCTGGGTGCGCGGCGACCACGACGACGAGACCTGAATGGCGGCTAGCGTAGACGAGTGAGTGAAACCCCCGATCCGAGCGCCGAGCTGACCACCCACGGCGTCGGACCGTGGAAGGGCGAACTGCCTACCGAAGAGTTCTACGACCCCGAGCTGCTCGCCCGCGGTGATAGCCGCAACGTCATCGATCGCTACCGATACTGGACCATGGAGGCGATCGTCGCCGACCTCGACGAGCGCCGCTTTCCGTTCCACGTCGCGATCGAGAACTGGCAGCACGACATGAACATCGGCTCGATCGTGCGCAGCGCCAACGCCTTCGCCGCCGACACGGTGCACATCATCGGCCGCAAGCGGTGGAACAAGCGCGGTGCCATGGTCACCGACCGCTACCAGCACGTGCTCTATCACCCCGATGTCGCCGCGTTCACGCTGTGGGCGACGGATGCCCGGCTCCCGATCGTCGCTCTCGACAACGTCGACGGTTCCGTCCCCATCGAGGGTTTCACGTTCCCCGAGCGCTGCGTGCTCCTGTTCGGGCAGGAGGGACCGGGCCTCTCCGCGGAGGCCGTGGCTGCCGCAACCGATGTCGTGGAGATCACGCAATACGGCAGCACCCGCAGCCTCAACGCCTCGGCCGCGGCCGCCGTCGCCATGCACGCCTGGGTGACCCAGCACGCCCGTTCCGCCGGTGGAGTACGACGTTGGTTGAGTAGGCCGTTGGTTGAGTAGCGCACGCGCTCTGGCGCGTTCGCGTATCGAAACCGCCCCGGGCGGGTCTCGATACGCGTCGTCGTCTCTCGGGCGCTACTCGACCGGCGAGTAGGGTCAGCCGCCGATGGCGGAGGGGCGCAGCTCCCGCAGGGTGCGGAACTTGCCCTGGCGACGGGCGCCTAATGCGGCGACGAGCAGCGAGCCGACCAGCCAGAACAGCAGCGGCAGGATCGCCTGCCAGACGTCGGAGCTGAGTCCGCCGTACATGAGCTGGCGGATGCCGTCTACCGCATGACTCATCGGAAGCGCCTGGTGCAGCGCGCGCAACGGACCCGGCAGTGTCTGCCACGGGAAGGTGCCGCCGGCGACGACCAGCTGCACCACCATGAAGATCAGCGCGAGGAACTGCCCGACGCTGCCGAGCAGCACGTTGAGCGCGAGCACGATCGCGGCGAACGAGAGCGCCACGAAGGCCATGAACGCGACGAGTCCGACCGGGTTTGCCACGGGAAGCCCGAGGGCGAGCGTGACGACGGCGAACAGGGCCACCATCTGGATCACCCCGAGAATGGCCGGGGTCAGCCAGCCGGCGAGCATCGTGCGGATCGGCCGTCGCACCGCCGTGAGTGCGCGGCGGGACAGCGGCCGCACGATCAGGAACAGCGCATAGATGCCGATCCACGAGGCGAGACTGAGGAAGAACGGCGCGAGCCCGGCACCGTAGTCCGCCGCTTCGGTGATCGCGTCCTGCTTCACCGACAGCGGGTCGGCAATGAGGTTCGACGCGGTCGTGCGATCGGCGCCGCTCATCGTCGGGATCTTCTGCACGGCGTCCCCGAGCGAGCTCGACAGTTCTGATGATCCCGAGGCGAGCTGATTTACCCCGCCGGACAGATCGGATGCCCCACTCGAGGCCTGAGCGGCCCCGGTCGACAGACTGGCTGCCCCGGTCGCGGCGCTGTGCACCGCGGAGGCCAGGGTCGGCGCGGCGGAGTTGAGCGCCGCGGCGCCGGCTGCGACCTGGGCCGCGCCGGATGCAGCGGCGGTGACGCTGGGCACGAGGTCGGTCGTGATGCTCGATGAGAGCTGTGCAGAGCCATCGCGGATCCCGCTGAGTTGTGCATTCACTTGGGCGATCTCCTGAGGAGAAGCGCCAGCAAGGGTGAGAGCTCCGATGATCTCTGCTTGCTCGGTTGCGCTCGGCGCTGCGGCGGCGAGCTGAGCAGCGCCCGACTGCAGGGCCGCGACCGATTTCGGCCCCGGCGTTACAGCGGCCTGCAGCCCGCTCGACAGCGCGCTCGCCCCCGCGCTCAGCTTCTGCGTGTTCGCGGGCAGCCCCGATGCTTTCGCGTCGAGCTGCGCGAGTCCCGAGCTCAGGGTCGCCGCCCCCGACGCGAGCTGTGCGTTACCCGAGGCGAGGGAGTTCGCACCCGAGGCCGCGGTGGCCGCACCGTCGGAGAGCTTGGTGGCGCCGTCATCCGCTTTCACGAGTCCGTCGCGGATGTCGCCGATCGAATCCAACAGGGTGAGGGACGCCTTCGCGCCGACCTGCTTGGCGATCTCCACGCGCACCATCTCGGTCGCCTGCTTGGCGATGGTGGTGCTGAGGTAGCTGTTGGTGTCGTCGGTGGTGAGGTCGATGCGGGCAGCGGACGGGTTGTCGCCGGCGGCGGAGGCGAGCTTGGTGGAGAAGTCGGCCGGGAAGCTGACCGAGAAGTCGTATGTGCCCTTCTTCACCCCGGCGCGTGCCTGCTTCGCCGAGACCTCGACCCAGTCGAACTTCTTGTCTTTCAGCAGTGAGGTCGCGGTCTTCTCGCCGTAATTGGTGGTCTTTCCATCGACGGTGGTGCCGGTGTCGGCGACGACGACCGCCGCCGGGATGTTCTTGAGGTTGCTGTACGGGTCGTGGTTGCCCCAGAGGTACAGCCCGCCGTAGAACAGCGGCACCGTCATGAGTGCGATCAGCGAGGCGATGCCGAGCTTGCTCGCGGTGAGCCGGGCGAACTCGGCTCGAATGAGGGGAACGATGGTCATGGCGATCAGCTTTCAGAAGCGGTGGTGAGGTCGGCGGGAAGTGCGGCGCCGAGAGCGGTGAGGGATGCGGCGGTCGCGACATCCGTCACGATGATGACGAGGATGCCGCGGTCGGCGATTCCGGTGAGCGGTTCGTACCAGTCCTCGACGCCGGCACCGTGGCGCTCTGGCGAGGTGACGATGATGCCGTCCACCTCGTCGCGCAGCACGGCGAGTTCGCTGAATAGGCGGATGCGATCGCCAGCGGGCAGGGACCGGATCGGCAGCGAGCCATACTCTTCGAGCCCATGCCGGGAGAGGAATACGTCGACGGCCCGGCGTCCCGTCGGCTGACCGGCGAAGGCGAATTCCTCGGCCACGATGACGCGCAGGTCGATGCCGGCGGAGGGCTCGGCGACCCACGGGGTGTCCACCAGGGCGGTGCGATTGCGCAGATCGGCGAAGTCGGAGCGACCGTCGATGAGAACACGGCCAGACTCGGGCTTGAGCCGCCCGCCGAGCAGCATCGAGATCAGCAGCGGACGCTCGTCGCCTTCCACCGCGAGCGCCACGGGGGCGCCGCTCACAACGGTGAGGCTGGTGGGCGGCACGTCTGCGCCGAGCCCTTCGCCGATGGCGGCGTCGTCGAGGGTGATACGCATCAGGAGTGGTCCTTCCACTGCAGTTCGGGGGTGTCGTCGATGAAGGTGCCAGCCGCCGTCCAGCCGAGGCCGACGCAGCCGAGCACCATGAGCATGGTGAGGCGGTGCCCGTCGCGGGCGGCGAGTGGATGCTCGGCAGACTCCTCGAGCACGAGAAGCGCGGTGTCTTCGACCAGACGGGCCAGCAGGGCCGGATCGAGATCGGTGCGCATGCTGCCGTCGGCCTGCCCGTCGTGGATGGCCTCGCGCACGCTGACCCGGATGGGGCTGAGCAAGGAGGCGGTGTTCTTCGCGAGTGGGCCGCGCACGGCGAGGACCGCCATCATCCGTACGCTCTCGACCTCGCGCCAGAGGTGCGACGCGATCAGCGCGAGCCGGGTGAGCGGGTCGGGATGGCTGATGGTGGAGAGTGCGGTGGCGACGCGGCGGGCGCCGACGGTGACGAGTTCGCGCAGCAGGTCGTCGCGGGTGGCGAAGTGGCCGTACACGGAGCGCCGGCTGAGACCGGCCTCGGCGGCGATCGTCTCGAGCGAGCTGGACGGGTCGCGGTTGAGCACGACCCGGGCGGCGGCGAGCAGAGCCTCGCGGTTCTCGGCGGCGTCGCGGCGCGGGGCGCGCACGGACGTGGGGATGGTCATCACCTCATCGTAATAACTTGCACAGCCTTGTGCAAGTTACCTGGTCATTCGAGGGCCCCCCTGAGCAGTCTCGGTAGAATGAGGTGCATCCCCACCCAACTCGAACGGATCTCCTATGCCTGCAGTCGTTCTGATCGGCGCCCAATGGGGCGATGAGGGCAAGGGCAAGGCCACTGACCTTCTCGGAAGCCGCGTCGACTACGTCGTCAAGTTCAACGGCGGAAACAACGCCGGCCACACCGTCGTGATCGGCAGCCAGAAGTACGCACTTCACCTGCTGCCGTCGGGAATCCTCAGTGAGGGCGTCACGCCCGTGATCGCTAACGGCGTCGTCGTCGACATCGAGGTGCTGTTCCACGAGCTCGAGGCTCTCGGCTCGCGCGGCGTCGACATCTCCAAGCTTCTGGTCAGCGCGAACGCCCACGTGATCACGCAGTACCACCGCACGATCGACAAGGTGACCGAGCGCTTCCTCGGCAAGCGTCAGATCGGCACGACCGGGCGGGGCATCGGTCCGGCGTATGCCGACAAGATCAACCGGGTCGGCATCCGTATTCAGGACATTTTCGACGAGAACATCCTGCGCCAGAAGGTCGAGGGAGCTCTCGATCTCAAGAACCACCTGCTGGTCAAGATCTACAACCGTCGTGCGATCGGCGTCGACGAGGTCGTGGAAGACCTGCTGAGCTACGCCGAGCGGCTGCGTCCGATGGTCGCCGACACCGGCCTGGTGCTCAACCAGGCGCTCGACGCCGGCAAGACCGTGCTGTTCGAAGGCGGCCAGGCCACGATGCTGGATGTCGACCACGGCACGTATCCCTTCGTGACCTCCTCGAACGCCACCAGTGGCGGCGCGGCGACCGGGTCCGGCGTCGCCCCCAACCGTTTCGACCGGGTCATCGGCGTGGTCAAGGCCTACACGACCCGCGTCGGCGCCGGCCCGTTCCCCACCGAGCTGTTCGACGAGTCGGGCGAATTCCTGCGCTCGCACGGCTTCGAGTTCGGCACCACCACCGGGCGTCCGCGCCGCTGCGGATGGTACGACGCTCCGGTCGCGCGCTACAGCGCCCGCATCAACGGCGTCACCGACTTCGTGCTGACCAAGCTCGACGTGCTGACCGGGCTCGAGTACATCCCGGTCTGTGTGGCCTACGAGGTAGACGGCCAGCGGGTCGAGGAGGTTCCGGTGTCGCAGTCGGACTTCCACCACGCGAAGCCGATCTACGAGCAGTTCCCGGGCTGGTCCGAAGACATCACCGGCGCCCGCAGCTTCGAAGATCTGCCGGTCAATGCGCAGAACTACGTGCTCGCGCTGGAGAAGATGAGTGGTTCCCGCATCTCGGCGATCGGCGTCGGCCCCGGCCGCGAGGCGATCGTCGTGCGGCACGACCTGCTCGGCTAGGAGCCGTGCCCCTCGCGATTGTGCCCGTTCGTGCGCATTGTGCCTCCACGAGCAGGCACATTCCGCACGAACGGGCGCAGCTCGTCCGCTGAGGAATATTGCTCAGTTCGGCGATCCCGGTGCGAATCCGGGGAACGGTCAGTAGATTCAGGGGATGACGGACTCCGACAACTCCGCGGCCCCGCCGCCACGGCTGGGTCGCCGTGTGCTGCGGTGGGGGCTCGCCGCGGTGCGTCCGTTGTTGGCCAAGAGCTACATCGCCGGGGCGCCAACCCGCCTGGCGGCAGGAATTCCCGATGACGCCCCCCACGGTCTCATCGAGGGGCCGAACACGCTCAACGTGCTGGTGGTCGGTGGGCTCAGCGGCTCGGCCCTTGGGGTGCACAGCAACCGTCTGGGGGTCGCTCATCAGCTCGCTCATCGGTTACATGAGCTGACCGGTCGCGGGGTCGAGTGGGAGGCGCTCGCGCAGCCCAAGTTGCGGCTTGCGGCCACCGGGGAGTCGCTCCGGGGCCTCCGCGGTCTCGCCAGTTACGACCTGATCGTGCTCTCGCCGGGCATCACGGATCTGCTTTCCTTCGTTCCGATCGCGGCATGGCGCCGGGACTTCGAACGTCTGGTCTGGTTTCTCGACGCGACGATGGCGCCGGGGGCGCGACTGTTCGTCACCGAGGTGCCCGACGTCTCCCGCTACGTTCAAGCCGGATCCTTCGTGAGCGGTGTGCTGATCCAGGATGCGCGCGAGCTCAGCACCATCGCGGCGGAGGTGTGCTCTTCTCTGCCGCGGGCACAGTGCATCACCCTGCCCGAGATCTCGGCTGACGACTTCGCTGACGGCGTCTTCGAATACGCCACTCTGTATCGGCGGTGGGGCCGCTACCTGGCCGAGCAACAGCTGCAGGAGGAGACCTGAACCACGCCGCAGTGACTACACGACGCTGAAGCCCGACGGCAGAGCGACGCGGCCGGTGAGCGCCAGCAGCACTGTCTCGCCCTGGCCCTTCTCTGCCGCGGTCGCGCTGGCCAAAGCAAGGGCATCGGCGATGGTCGCATCCGGCAGGCTGTGACGGATGCCCGTGGCTCGACTCAGGTCGATGGTGTGCACCACCAGCTCGAGCACGCGGGTGCGCAGGTATTCCGTGAGCAGGATTCCCATGCCGCCGATCGAGACCAGCCGATTGGCAGGCTGGGCGTCCACCAGCGCGAGGGTGCGGGTCAGAGCCGAGGAGACCTGGGCGGCGGGATTGGAACCCAGCCACACGCCGGCCTCGACGCCGCGCGCGGCGACCGCTGCGGCATCCGTGAAGTGGGAGAAGACGCTGGAGTAGTAGGCCTCGGCGGAGGGGATGGTGATGTCGCTGGGCTCCTCCTGATTGAGGTAGCTCTCCACCGTGAGGATGGCGCGCGCCGTGTGGCCGGCAAGGCTGCGCACGGTCCAGACCCCGAGGCCGGGAAGCTCCCATTGGTCGTCGGAGACCTGTCCCAGCAGCTCGAGAAACGAGCTGGATGATCGGGCGAAGAGTGCGGCGCTGCTCACGGGTACCATCGTGGCATCCCGCGCTGCCAGACTGTGGCAGATGACTGCGACACGCCCTACGCCCGCCCGCTTGCCCGGCCGTTTCGTGACGCTCGAGCCGTTGACGCACGACCAGCTACCGGCCCTATTCCGCGCTATTGGCACGCCCCAGGTCTTCGCCGGTGGCTATGGCGGGGGGCCGGCCGGAGTTCCGCAGAGCGAGGCGCAATTCATCGAGTTCGCGAACGGGTACTACCCGTTCGAGACCGGCAACCCCTACGCCGTAGTGCTCACTGGCGGCCCGCACGACGGCGAATTGGTCGGCACCTCGACCCTCTCCGACTTCATGCCGCAGTGGGGCTCGACCCACATCGGCTGGACAGCCTATGACCCGCGGGCCTGGGGAACTGCCGTCAACGCCGAGACCAAGCTGCTCATGCTGGGGCTGGCATTCGACCACGGCTTCGAGCGCGTGAAGCTTCAGGCCGATTCCCTCAACGAGCGTTCCCGCGCGGCCATCGCGGGGATCGGCGCCACGTTCGAAGGGGTGCTGCGACACGACCGGCCGCGTGCCGACGGCAGTTGGCGCGACACCGCCGTCTACTCGATCCTCGCCGACGAATGGCCGGATGTCCGCGCCGGTCTCGAGGCGCGGCTGTCCCGTCACGGCGACCGCCCGGTACTGTTCCGCAGTCGTTAGAGTCTGGTCGCCAACACCAGCGCGTGGCGGCTGTACGACACGAAGGCACCGTTCTGCAGGATCTCCGCATGCACCTCGATGAGCTTGTCGCGGTAGCGCTCAACGGTGAAGTCGGGCACCGTCCAGAGCACCTTGCGCAAGAAGTACACGAGCGCGCCCACGTCGAAGAACTCGACCTTCGTCTCCTCGTACCGCAGGTCGTCGAGCCGCAGTCCGACCGCCGCCACTCCCTCGCCGATCAGTCGCAGCCCCTCCTCCGGATCGTGGTCCTGTGGCCCGAGGAAGAACTCGTAGATCTCCCGGTTGGTCGCGAGCCCCACGACCTGCTGGCTGATGAACGTGCCGCCCGGCCGCAGCACGCGAGCGACCTCGTCGAAGCGATTGGCTGTCGGGTGGCGGCTGGAGACGACGTCGACGGAGGCGTCGGCGAGGGGGAAGTCCGCGGCATCCGAAACCTGATCAACCCGGCCGCCGAACGGTGCCAGCGCCGCGCGCGCCAGCTCGAGGTTGGGGCCCCAGGACTCGGTGGCGAGCACCGTGGAGGGGCGCGGGTGCGCGGCATCCAGAGCTTCGGAGTAGACCTCGGCGCCGCCGGTCTGCACGTCGAGCACCGCCTCGGCGCGGGAGTACAGCGGCACGAGCAGTCGCGAGTACCCCCAGCTCGGGCGGTTCTCGATGGCGCGCCCGTCGAACCAGGAGAAGTCCCAGCCATCGGTGGGTGTCGCCGAGCCATCACGGACGAGACGGTCGAAGTCGTCGTCGGAATCGTCAGCCGTGTACATACTGACGATTATCCCGCCGTGACGGAGCACCTCCGCGGTCGTTTTAGGCTTTAAGCATGGAAATCGCATACACCGCAATCGCCCACGCCACCGGAGCAGGACGCGACGGACACGTCCGTTCTGAAGACGATCGGCTCGACTTTGACACCCGTGTTCCCAAGGAGATGGGGGGCTCCGGCGAGGGCACCAACCCCGAGCAGCTGTTCGCGGCCGGATACTCGACCTGCTTCCTCAGCGCTATCCACGCGGTGGGCCGCGGCCTCAAGCTCGACACCAGCGACGCCTCGGTCTCGGCCAGCGTCGGAATCGGCAGCAACGGTGAGGGTGGATTCGGCCTGGCGGTCGAGCTCGACGTCTACGCGCCTAACGTGCCGGCCGACCGCCGCCAGGAGCTGGTGGATGCCGCCCACAAGGTCTGCCCGTACTCCAACGCCACCCGCGGCAACATCGACGTCACGCTGACCCTGGTCGACTAGCCCCCCACCGAGCGGGCCGCGCGTGTCACACAGCGCATTCGCGGCCTGCTCGACCACGGCCGAGCGATAGCCTCGACTCATGGCCGAACCCACTGACGCACAAGCTCAACTCCTCAGCCTGCGGCAGAGCATCGACAATATCGATGCGTCTCTCGTGCATCTGCTCGCCGAACGATTCAAGTTCACCCAGACAGTCGGTCGGCTGAAGGCGGCGAACGGGTTGCCTGCCGCCGATCCCACCCGCGAGAAGCAGCAGATCCATCGGCTGAAGGCGCTCGCCGAGGAGTCGCATCTCGACCCGGCGTTCGGCGAGAAGTTTCTGAACTTCATCATCGCCGAGGTCATCCACCAGCACGAGCAGATCGCCACCGGCGCCATCCGCACCACGACTCTTCCCGATGAGCTCGACGACTGATGCCCTGGGACCCCGAGCACATCCCGACCCAGGTCGGCAAGACCTTCGTGGTGACCGGAGGCAACGCCGGCATCGGTTACTTCATCGCTGAACAGCTCGCCGCGGCGGGCGGGCAGGTGGTGATCACCAGTCGCACGCAGGCCAGAGCGGATGCCGCGCTTGCCGCGATCCGTGCCCAGGTGCCGGGCGCACAGGTGAGCGCTGTACTGCTCGACCTCTCGTCATTCGCCTCGGTGCGTGCCGCAGCCGCCACGCTCTCGTCGCTGCCGCGCATCGAAGCGCTGATCGAAAACGCCGGGTCGATCATGGCGACGAAGGGCCGAGCCGAAACCGAAGACGGCAACGAGCTGATGTTCGGCACCAATCACCTCGGGCACTTCTTGTTGACAGCGCTCCTTTTTCCGACACTCGAGAAGACGCCAGCCAGCCGCATCGTGACGGTGGGAAGCGGCGCGACCAGGCTCCGCGGGTTCGATCTCGACGATCTGCAGAGCACCAAGGGGCGATACTCGGCGTTCGGCACCTACGCCCGCTCGAAACACGCGACGCAGTCCTTCGGCTTCGAGCTTGATCGACGACTGCGTGCCGCCGGCAGTTCGGTGACGGCGCTGGTCGCCCACCCCGGAGGCGCCCAGGACGGCAACAGCCCACGGCGACCGGGCGTGCTCGAGCCGACGTCGGGCGAACGGCTGAGGGCCCGCCTTCTGTTCTTCATCGGCGGCTCCAAGGAGACCGCAGCGTGGTCGATCGTGCGCGCTGCGACGGATCCGGATGCTCGCGGCGGCGACTACTGGGGTCCACGCAACAACCTCAGCGGCCCTCCCGTGCGGCAGAAGCCCGCGGCGCAGAGCCACGGCGCGGGTGCCGGCGCGAGCCTGTGGCGCACCTCCGAGGACCTCGTCGGTCAGCGCTTCCCGATCTGAGGCCTCGCGGAGTGCGCTACGAGAGCGGTGCGTAGCCCACGACCGGGCCGAAGTGCTCCGGCAGCGTGCCGCGGTAGGTCGACTGCAACTCGTCCTGGGTGAGGGTGAACCGGTCCTGCAGCTCGAGGCTGCTGCCGTCGGTCACACCGATGCGCAGTGCCGGGATGCCGCGGCCTTCGCACAGCCCGACGAACCGCACGTCGTCCTCGCGCGGAACACTCACGATCGCGCGGGCCCCGGACTCGGAGAACAGGGCGGCTGTGGCATCGACGCCGTCGCGCTGCATGAGCTCGGTGATCCACAGGCGGGCGCCGACACCGAAGCGCAGCACCGACTCGGAGACCGCCTGGATCAGGCCGCCGTCGGAGAGATCGTGCGCTGAGGCGATGATGTTCTGCGCGGAGGCCGCCTTGATCAGCCCGGCCAGACGCTGCTCGGCCGGGAAGTCGACCAGCGGCGGCACGCCGCCGAGGTGGTCGTGCACGACGCCGGCCCAGGCCGAACCGTCGAGCTCCTCGCGCGTGGTGCCGAGCAGGTAGATGTTGTTTCCCTCGTCCTGCCAGCCAGACGGGATGCGCTCCGCGACGTCGTCGATCACGCCGAGCACGGCGACGACCGGCGTCGGGTGGATCGGCACGTCGCCGGTCTGGTTGTAGAAGCTGACGTTGCCGCCGGTGACGGGAATCTCGAGTTCGAGGCATCCGTCGGCCAGTCCCTCGACCGCCTTGGAGAACTGCCACATGACCTCGGGGTTCTCCGGCGAGCCGAAGTTGAGGCAGTCGCTGACCGCGACCGGGGTGGCTCCGCTCACGGCCACGTTGCGGAAGGCCTCGGCGAGGGCGAGCTGCGCACCGCGGTACGGGTCGAGCTGCGCGTAGCGGCCGTTGGCATCCGTCGCGACGGCGAAGCCGAGGCCGCTCTCCTCGTCGACACGGACCATTCCGCCGTCGTCGGGGAAGCTGAGCGCCGTGTTGCCGCCGACGTAGCGGTCGTACTGGTTGGTGATCCACTCCTTGGAGGCGAGGTTGCCGCTGCCGAGCAGGGCGGTCGCCTGCGCCTTCAGCTGCTCGTCGGAGGTGGCGCGGGGCAGCGTTGCCGTCGTTGACGCCTGCAGCTCGTCGATCCAGGTGGGGTAGGCGACCGGGCGGTCGTAGACCGGGCCGTCGAGAGCGACGGTGCGCGGCTCGACGTTGACGATCTCCTCGCCGTGCCAGTTGATGATGAGGCGTCCGGAGTCGGTGACCTCGCCCAGCACGCTGGTTTCGACATCCCACTTGTTCACGACGGCGAGGAAGCCCTCGAGCTTGTCGGGCGTGACGATGGCCATCATCCGCTCCTGGCTCTCCGACATGAGGATCTCCTCGGCCGTGAGCGTCGGATCGCGCAGCAGTACTTTCTCGAGTTCGATGAACATTCCACCGTCGCCGTTGGAGGCGAGCTCGCTGGTCGCGCAGCTGATGCCGGCTGCTCCGAGATCCTGGATGCCCTCGACCAGCTTCTGCTGGAACAGCTCGAGGCAGCACTCGATGAGCACCTTCTCGGCGAAGGGGTCGCCGACCTGCACGGCCGGGCGCTTGGTCGGGCCGCCCTCGGAGAACGAGTCAGAGGCGAGAATGGATGCCCCGCCGATGCCGTCGCCGCCGGTGCGCGCACCGAACAGAACGACCTTGTTTCCCACGCCCTTGGCGTTGGCCAGGTGGAGGTCTTCGTGGCGCAGCACGCCGACCGCGAGGGCATTGACCAGGGGGTTTGCCTGGTACACCGGGTCGAACCAGGTCTCGCCGCCGATGTTCGGCAGGCCGAGGCAGTTGCCGTAGAAGCTGATTCCGGAGACGACGCCGTGCACGACGCGGGCCGTGTCGGGGTCGTCGATGGCACCGAATCGCAGCGCATCCATGACCGCAACCGGGCGGGCGCCCATCGAGATGATGTCGCGCACGATGCCGCCGACGCCGGTCGCCGCGCCCTGGAAGGGTTCGATGTACGAGGGGTGGTTGTGGCTCTCGATCTTGAACGTGACCGCCCAACCCTGGCCGACGTCGACGACGCCGGCGTTCTCGCCCATGCCGACCATGAGGTTCTTCTTCATGGCGGGGGTGACCTTGTCGCCGAACTGGCGCAGGTACCGCTTCGAGGACTTATACGAGCAGTGTTCGCTCCACATGACCGAGTACATCGCGAGCTCGCCGCTCGTCGGACGCCGCCCGAGGATGGAACGGATGCTGAGATACTCCGGCTCGGTGAGGCCGAGCGCCGCGTACGGCTGCTCCTTCTCCGGGGTGGCCTCCGCGTTTGCGACCGTGTCAGGTGCGCTGACCACGATGGAGGAGGACGGGGAAGGGCTGGCGGTGGGGATGCTCACGTGGCGAGATGCTCCTGGATAGAGGGAGTGCCGGTCGCATTAATTCTACGCGAGGGGTAGCGGGCGGGCTGCCCTCGCACCCGCTGCGAGGTCGCTGCGCAGCATCCGCACAAATAATTCGGTGACTTCTGCATCCAGAACGCGTTCTTCGGGGAAGTACTAGTCAGCAAGGCAATCCACGTCCGTCAGGGAGAAACCGGAGAACCCCATGAACAAACGAATCATTACCGGCGCCGCGATCGGCGCCTTTGCGATAGCGGCGTTGGCCGTGCCCGCGTCGGCCCAGGCCGCCCCCGGCGACGCAGAACTGTCTGTCGTGCACGGAATTCCGGGGACGACAGTCGATGTCTGGGTCAACGGTGCCCTCACACTTGATGACTTCGTTCCCGGCACCGTCGCCGGACCGCTGGCTCTGGCCCCGGCAACATACTCGGTGGCGATCACCCCGGCAGACGCCACCTCGGCAACCGACCGGACCATCATCGGACCGATCGATCTCCCGCTCGCCGCGAACACGAACTACTCGGCCGTTGCACACCTCAAGGCGGACGGCAGTCCAACCGCCACCCTGTTCACCAACGACATCTCCAAGACGGCGCCCGGCCAGGGCCGGCTGACGGTACGCCACGTTGCGGCCGCTCCGGCTGTTGACGTGGTTGCCGGAGGAGCGGCAGTGGTCTCGAACCTGACCAACCCCAACGAGAAGGTTCTCAACCTTGACGCCACGACCGTGTCCGCGTCGGTGACTGCCACCGGAACAACCACGCCAGCGCTGATCGGACCGGCCGACGTGGCCATCCGTGAGGGTGTGAACACGATCGTGTACGCATACGGCAGTGCTGAAGCCAACACTCTCGCACTTGCCGTGCAGACGATCTCGGGCCTGCACACTCCTCCGGCCGGTGTTCCCACCGGAGAGACGGGTGCTGCGGCACTGGATGCAGCAATGCAGGGCAATTCCGTCGCCTGGGCTCTCGGGCTCGGCGGAGTGATGATCGTGGTCGCATTCGGGTCGGCCATCGTCATCCGTAGGAAAAAGGCTCTTGCGCAGCACTAATCGCAGCAGCTCGCCGACCGCGGCCAGGGCAGGACTTATTGCAGTCCTCGCCCTGGCTGCGGCTGCCCTCGCTGGCTGTAGCGCACCAGCGGTGACGGCAACCACGTACCAGGCCACGCCGTCGCCCACGCCGACACCACGGCCAACGGCGGAGGGGCCGGCCATCCCGCGCACGGATGGTCGACTATCGGCCCAGGACATGAGCCCGACTGTGCCGCCCGTGCGCATCACCGTTCCTGCAGCATCCATCGATATGCAGGTGCTGCCCCAGGGGCTCGGTGACGACGGCCAGATGGCCGTTCCGTCTGACTCCCGCATAGCGGGGTGGTACGAGTTCGGTTCAGGCCCCATGTCTGCGGCGGGAACAACGGTCATCGTTGCCCATATCGATGCACGCGTCGGCGGGGTCGGGCCCTTCAGTCGGATCAGAGACCTGCCTGCAGGTTCTCCGATTGCCATCCAGGCGGGCAACGGATCGGTGCACAACTACGTGACCACCGCGGTGCAGGAGGTCGCGAAAGAAGGGGCTCCGATGGCCGACTACTTCGACCGCGCGGGACCGCCCCGGCTGATCTTGATTACCTGCGGCGGAAAATTCAACGCCGCCACGGGCCATTACCTCGACAATATTGTCGTGACCGCCACACCGCAGTAGCCCCAGTACCGACAGACTCTCAAGAGAGTCGAACTATCAACGAGGAGTGCCATGGCCGACGTGTTGTCTGACAGCGCCGAGCACTCCCTCGTGACCGCGTTCAAGGCGGGAGATGAGGCGGCGCTCGCCGTCATCTACGAGCGATGGGGGAGTCTCGTGTACACCCTCGCGATCCGCTCCCTCGGTAACGCGACAGACGCCGAGGATGTGACGCAGCACGTGTTCATCGCGGCGTGGCAGTCGCGTCAGAACTTCGATCCCAGCCGGTCGCGCCTGGTGGCCTGGCTGATGGGCATCACGCACAACAAGATCGTCGATGCTCTCGACAAACGAGCGCGCGAGCGGCGCGACCGTGAAACGATGGCACAGTCTCTCGACCGGGACTCCCTGGCCTGGACCGACGACGTGGTTGAACGGATGCTCCTGGCCGACGAACTCTCCCGTCTAGATCCCGTGCCGCGACGAATCATGAACATGGCGTTCTTCGACCGTCTCACTCACGTGCAAATCGCACAGAGCCTGAATCTTCCGCTCGGCACGGTAAAGAGCCACATACGTCGAAGTCTGGGTGCAATGCGAGAACGGTTGGAGGTGGATGGTGGAGCACGTCAGTCCTGAGGTCATCGCCCTGATGGCACTGTTCGATCCGGATGTCTCCTCGACCGACCGGGCGCACACCTACGCCTGCGACGAATGTCGGGCGGAGTTCGAGAAGTTGTCCCATGTCGTCAGGCTCGCCCGAACGACGCCGATACTCGACGAGTTGACCGCCCCGCGGCCGGCGGTGTGGGACCGCATCTCTGCCGCGGTTCGTGAGGACCCCGATGCCGAGGGCACCTATTCCGCGGGCCCCTCCGCAGAAACAGTCGTCGTCGACGCGGCCGATGCATCTGGTCGCGAGCCCGACCGCCTCGAGGGGCTGCGGCGGGGAGAGCACCGCGTCGCCCACCGGCGGCGGTCACGGTTGGGGAGGCGTCGGATCCCACTCGGGCTTGCGTCGATCGTGGCGTCGGTCGCCCTGATCGTAGGCATCGGGGGCGGAGCAGCCATCATCGGAGCTCGGCAGTCACCCTCAGATACGGTTGTCGCCGCCGCAACCCTGCGGGCTTTCCCCGACTGGCCGCGGGCTCGAGGCGAAGCCAAGGTCGAGACGACCGCCTCTGGCACGCGCCAGCTGGTGGTGACCCTCACCTCGGCACCGGAGTCATCCGGTGCGTTCCGAGAGGTATGGATCATGTCCGCCTCCCTGAAGAAACTGATCAGCCTGGGCGTGCTGGTGGGGGATAGCGGACGCTTCACCATGCCGGCTGAGATCAGTACCGGCGCGTATCCGGTCGTCGATATCTCCGAGGAGCCAGAAAACGGTAGCCCCGCACACTCGGGAAACTCCATCGTGCGCGGCACCCTCTCGTAGCAACCCGACCCGCCGCAGACCTCGCTAGCCTGGGTTATCCGTGGCGAGAGGAGCAGCCGTGTTCGAGTGGACGACCTGGTGGGGCCTCGCCCTCGCTGTGGTCATCGCGGCCGTTGCCGCGGTGCTCGTCATCGCCGCCACCACGGTGCTCGTGCGAGTGGCCTCGCACGGTCGCGACTGGGGCCGTCTGCTGAGAAGCCGGGCGCGGCATCCGTTCCGGGTCTTGCTCGTCGTCGTCGCCCTCTGGATCGCCGTCGCCATGACCTGGCCGCTGCCCGTCTGGGCCGGGCGCGTCAACCACGGCTTCCTCATCCTGACCATCGCGGTCGCCACCTGGTTCCTCACCAATATCGTCGGCTTCGCCCTCGGTCTCACCATGGGCTACTACCGCACCGACGTTCCCGACAACCGGTTGCGCCGCCGCCTGCGCACGCAGCTGATCATCGTGCGGCGGCTCGCGAGCGTGATCATCGTGATCGTCGGTATCGCAGCGATACTGCTCACCTTCCCCGGCGTGCAGGCCGTGGGCGCGAGCGTGCTCGCCTCCGCCGGCGTGGTCTCGGTTATCGCGGGCCTCGCCGCGCAGTCCACGCTGGGCAACGTCTTCGCCGGCGTGCAGCTCGCCTTCAATGACGCTCTTCGCGTGGATGACGTGGTCGTCGCCGACGGGGAGTGGGGGCGCATCGAGGAGATCACCCTCACCTACGTGGTGGTGCACATCTGGGATGACCGCCGACTCGTGCTGCCCTCCACCTACTTCACGACGACGCCGTTCGAGAACTGGACACGCAACTCGAGTGAGCTGCTCGGCTCGGTCGAGTTCGACCTCGATTGGCGCGTGAGCCCCGTCCGCATGCGCGAGAGGCTGGAGCAGATCCTCGCCGGCACAACGCTCTGGGATCAGCGCGCGTCGGTGCTGCAGGTGACGGATGCCGTCGGCGGCTTCGTTCGCGTCCGCATCCTGGTGACCGCGATCGATGCACCGACCCTGTTCGATCTTCGCTGCCTGGTGCGCGAGCAGATGGTGGAGTGGCTGCAGTCCACAGATCCAGAAGCGCTGCCGCACAGCCGCATCGAGATCGTTCAGGACCAGCCTGCCCCCCGCCCGAGCGCGCCGTCGACCGACACCGGCGGACTGTTCCACGGATCAGCCGAGGCCGACGAGCGGGCCAGTCAGTTCACCACCTCGATCCCGATTCAGAATCCCGCGGCCCGCGCCGACCAGGCGTAAGCCAGCCCACTTCCGACGCCTCCGGCACTTCCGGCACTTCCGGCACTTCCGAAATGCAGGAATCGCTTCCGACATGCCGTGCTCGAGCCGTGGAAAAGGTGTGTCACGCGAAAATTGCCTTCATTTCGGAAAAGACGCTGGTCGATTTAATGAAAGAATCTGCGTATGGATGCAGATAAGCGGATATGCGGTCGCGACCCCGACAGCCAGTACGTCGAACTCGCGGTCGAGGTGTTCGGGATGCTGGCCGACGCGACACGGGTGCGGCTGATCCTGGCGCTCCGTGATGGCGAGCAATCGGTGAACACCCTCTCGGCGACCGTCGACAAGTCTCCGGCCGCGGTCTCGCAACACCTCGCCAAGCTGCGGCTCGCACGCTTCGTTACCACGCGGCAGGAGGGGACCCGCGTCTTCTACCGACTGGCAAACGAGCACGCGAGCCAGCTCGTTTCGGATGCAATCTTCCAGGCCGAGCACTCGCTGGGCGGCACGCCGCGACACCATCACGGTGACGAGGCGGTGGCGCAGTGAGCGGGGCCCACGACGACCACCACCAGCACCATGCGCACGAGCACGAGCACGAGCACGAGCACGAGCACGGCACGGGTGGTCACTCGCACCCGACCGGCATCCGTGGCTTCTTCTACGGTCTGTTCGTGCCGCACAGCCATGACGCGGCGGACTCGATCGACGATGCGTTGGAGGCGAGCGAGCAGGGCGTTCGTGCCCTGAAGATCAGCCTGTTCGTGCTGCTCGCGACCACCGTGCTGCAGTTCGTCGTGGTCCTTATCAGCGGATCGGTGGCGCTCTTCGCCGACACCATCCACAACTTCTCCGATGCGCTTACCGCAGTGCCCCTTTGGATCGCCTTCGTGCTCGGACGGCGCATCGCCACGAAACGCTACAGCTACGGCTACGGCCGCGCAGAAGACCTGGCGGGGCTGTTCATCATCGCGGTAGTCGCGGTGTCGGCGGTGGTCGCCGCGTACCAGTCGATCGAACGCTTCTTCCACCCGCAACCGCTGCATAACCTGTGGTGGGTCGTCGCGGCCGGAGTGATCGGATTCGCGGGCAACGAGACCGTCGCGCTCTACCGCATCCGGGTCGGTCAGAAGATCGGCTCTGCCGCTCTCGTCGCCGACGGCGTGCATGCCCGCATCGACGGTTTCACCTCGCTGGCAGTCGTGGTCGGTGCCGTCGGGGTGCTGCTGGGATTCCCGCTGGCCGACCCCATCGTGGGCCTCGTCATCTCCGCGGCAATCATCGTGCTGCTGTGGGGAACGGTGCGCAGTATCGGACGACGTCTGATGGATGGGGTCGAACCCGCCCTCATCGACACCGCGACCCACGCGCTGCACAGTGCGCCGGGCATCCGTTCGGTGCAGCGGATGCAATTGCGCTGGTCTGGGCATCGATTGCAGGGCGCTGCCACGGTGGTGGTGACGGATGCCTCGCTCGCCGACGCCGAGGCGACCGTGCGAGAGGCGAAGCACCGGCTCGAGCACGCGCTCCCGAACCTCGACGACATCACCATCGCGGTGCGGTCGGCGGCGAGCTGAATCGTCGGGGGATGCGTGCGGGGATCTCGATACGCGTTCGCCCTAGAGGGCGTGCGCTACTCGATCGGCGGCGTTACGCCGAGATGAGCGCCGTGATCGCCGACGTGAACACGGTGAGGCCGTCGGTGCCGTTGCGCATCGCGAGTGCGGTGTCGGGGCCGAAGCCCTCTTCGATCGCGTGCTCGGGGTGCGGCATCAGTCCGACCACGTTGCCACGCTCGTTGCTGATTCCGGCGATGTCGTTGAGCGAACCGTTCGGGTTGACGTCGACGTAGCGGAACACGACCCGACCGTCGCCTTCGAGGCGCTCGATCGTCTCCGCGTCTGCGATGAAGCCGCCCTCGCCGTTCTTGAGCGGGATCACGATCTCGGCCCCGGTGTCGAAACTGTTAGTCCAGGCGGTGCCGGTGCTCTCGACCCGGAGCACCTGGTCGCGGCAGATGAAGCTGCCGTGGTCGTTGCGAATCAGGCCGCCGGGCAGCAGGTGCGCCTCGGTCAGCATCTGGAAACCGTTGCAGATGCCCAGCACGGGCATGCCGGAGTTCGCGGCGGAGATCACCTCGGCCATGATCGGCGAGAGCGAGGCGATAGCACCACAGCGCAGATAGTCGCCGTAGCTGAAGCCGCCGGGAAGCACGATCGCGTCGACGCCCTGCAGGTCGTGGTCGCCGTGCCAGAGCGCGACCGCCTCAGCACCGGCGAGGCGCACGGCGCGCTGCGCGTCACGGTCGTCGAGCGACCCCGGAAACGTGACGACCCCGACGCGGGTCAATTCTTGTCCACCGTGTCCACGGAGACCGCCAGCAGGTCATCGTGACCGACCGGGGTCGTACCGACGACGGAGATCGAGACGACGTCTTCGATTACCGAGTTCGAGAACATGTCGTTCGCGAGTTCCGTGACCTCGGCGAGCACGGCATCCGTCACCTCGTCTACGGTCAGCTCGAAGCGCTTGCCGATGCGGACTCCCGTGTACTCGGTCTTGCCAAGGCGGGACAGGGCGCCGGCGACGGCCTTCCCCTGGGGATCGAGAAGTTCGGCCTTGGGCATGACTTCGACGACGATTGTGGGCACCGATGACTCCAACGATTTCGAGATTGGTGGATTAGTTCAGTCTAGTTCAGCGGCGCACCGACGCCCCGTGCAGTTCCGCCGCTCCGACGCAACCCCCTTCCGCCCGAGCACGGCGCCCGTATTCTCTGGGTCATGTGGAGAACTGAGCGCGCCAAGACGGTTACGGATTTCGCGGTCGCCGAGCGCGCCCCGGCGGCGCTGTGGACGGATGTTCTCGGCCGCCTCGCCACGCGGTGCCTGCAAGCTCTCATCGTGCTCGCGGTGGTTTCGCTCGTGGTCTATGCCGCGGTGCAGCTGAAGCTCGTCGTCATCCCGGTGCTGATCGCGCTGATCGTCGCCTCGGCTTTCCGCCCGTTGGTGCGGGTGCTCGAGAAGCACATGCCGCGCATCATCGCCGCGATCCTGTCGCTGCTTGCCGGCGTGATCGTCCTCGGCGGCATAGTGACCATCGCCGTGTTCCAGGTGCAGTCGCAGTTCTCGAGCCTGCAGAAATCCGTCACCAACGGCATCACGGCGGTCGGCGACTTCATTCAGAGCGGCGACCTGCCGATCGGGAAACAGCAGATCGCCGACATCCAGAAGACGCTCACGCAGTTCGTGACCAGCGCCGACTTCGGTACCGGCGCTCTCGCCGGGGTGACTACGGGCGCGTCTATCGCGATCGAGCTGATCACCGGCACCGTGCTGGCCGTCATCGTGCTGTTCTACTTCATGAAAGACGGCCCGATGATCTGGGCTTTCCTGATCTCCCCGTTCACGCCGATACTGCACGCCAAACTCCGTCGCGGCGGCGACAGCGCGGTGCAGTCGCTCGGCGGCTACGTGCGCGGCACCACGATCGTCGCCCTCGTCGACGCGGTCTGCATCGGCATCGGCATGCTCATCTTGCGAGTTCCGCTGGCGATTCCCCTGGCGATCGTCGTATTCATCGCGGCCTTTATCCCACTGGTCGGTGCCACGGCCGCCGGAATCATCGCAGCCCTGGTGACCCTCGTGACCGTCGACCTCACCGCCGCGATCGTGGTGGCGATCATCGTGATCGCGGTGCAACAGCTCGAGGGCAACTTCCTCTCCCCGGTGGTGCTCGGACGGTCGCTGCAGCTGCACGGCCTGGTCGTGCTGGTGGCTCTGACCGCTGGCACCATCCTCGGCGGAATCGTCGGCACCCTGCTGTCAGTCCCGACTGCGGCCGTGGCCTGGGCGGTCATCAAGCAGTGGAACGACCCGATCGTGCCCGAGCCCGGCATCGATACTCCCGAACCCGCGCGCACGCAGGAGTTCGAGAAGCGTCGCTCCCCGCGCGAGCGCGCCATCGGTAGCTAGCCGCTGGGCTACAGCGCGATCGTGTAATCCGCCCGGCCGGCGCCGAGGTCGATGAGCCGGGCGTTTGCCTCGTCCGGTCCGAGTGCCCAGGCGGCAGCATCATCCGGAGTCTTGCCGAACCGTTCGTGCCGGGCGATCAGGCGGGCGCGACGGATGTCCGGGCTCACCCGGATCACGAAGGTCGCGTCCAGAAGCGACGCGACGCGTTCCCACCCGTCGCCGTCGTGCAGCAGGTAGTTTCCCTCCACCACGACCGTGTGTATTTCGGGCGGAATGGAGATCGCGTCGGCCACGGATTCCTCGATCGTGCGATCGAAACCGGGTGCGGTCACCGTGCCGGTGGAGGCGCGCAGGTCGGCGAGAGTGCGCACGAAGCCGTCAACGTCGAAGGTGTCGGCCGCTCCCATCCGTTCGCGGCGACCCAGTTCGACCAGCCGAGCCTGCGGCAGGTGCCAGCCGTCCATGCTCAGCAGCGCGGCGCTAGGGCCGAGCAACTCGACCACCCGCGCGGCGATCGTGGATTTTCCCGAGCCGGGGGCACCGGCGATTCCGACGATCTCGCGGCCGGCTCCGGGGAGCGTGAGGATCGTGGCCGCGACCTCTGCCAGGGAGGTCAGCACCGGTGACGTCTTCACTCGAAAAGCCTACCCATGCTCTGGCGCGGTGGCGTCGAAACGGGAAGGTCTTTTAAACTGTCGCGATGAGTGGAGCGCTAGACGATGGTCCGTTCTTCCATGGAACGAAGGCCGACCTGAAACTCGGTGATCTGCTCACCGCCGGCTTCCGGTCGAACTACCGGCCCGAGATAGTGATGAATCACATCTATTTCACGGCGGTTGCCGATGGCGCCGGTCTCGCGGCGGAGCTTGCTGCGGGGGACGCGGAACCGCGGGTCTACCTCGTTGAGCCGACCGGAGCATTCGAGAACGACCCGAACGTCACCGACAGGAAGTTCCCCGGCAATCCCACGCGGTCGTATCGCAGCGCTGATCCGATCAGGATCGTCGCCGAGGTCACCGACTGGAAACGGCTGACCCCCGAGGCGCTGCAGGGCTGGCGGGAGCGACTCGCCGTTCTCGCCCAGGACGAGCGCGGCGAGATCATCAACTGACGCCGGCGGGATCCGGTCAGAACTTGCTGCGGATGTCGGGAAGCAGCGCCAGCACCGACCGCCCCTTGAGTGCGCTCCACCACACGCCGGTGCCATAGGCGAGGTCATCGAGACGCCGCGCGACGCCGAACCGCAGCGGGTCGAGGTCGGGTCTGGTGCGGCGATACTCGAGTGCGGCGTCCACCACGGCGGAGAGCAGCAGCGCTCGCCGGATGCTCGTGGAGAAGAAACTCGCGATCACCGCGACCGGCCACCAGTGCCGCACCAGCAGTGCCATCGCCTGCGTGATCGAGGCCCCGACACCCGCCGCGGTGAGCCGCGTGGCAACCCGATACGGATGCTCGCTGCGCCCCAGTCGCCGGGCGATCCGCACCGCGGCCACGGTCGAGATGACGAGCGCAACCGGCACCGACCACCGGCGCCCGGCCAGCAGCGCCGCGATCACGCCGACGCTCCACGGCGCGAGCACCGCTGGCGCGATGTCGTGCGGATGCCGCAGCGCCAGCGGGTGCGCCGAGCTGCCGTAGAACGCCTTTCGACCGAGCCAGTCCCGCGTGGTCTGCCGGTGTTCGTGCCACACCCGCGCGGCCGGTTCGAAGCGGATGCGCCAGCCATCCGCCGCGAGTCGCCAGACGAAGTCGACGTCTTCTCCCTCGCGCATCTCGGCGCTGAAACCATCGCCGATCGCATCGACCCTGCCGACCAGGAAGGCGCCGGGCACCCACGACACCGGGGAGCGTGGTCGCACCGTCGCGGGGTGGATGCCGAGGTCGAGGGAGGAGCGCGCCTCCTCGTAGCGTCCGATCCAGTTGAGCCCGCGGTCATCCCTCAGTCCGAGCACCCGGGGTGCGGCCAGCGCCACCCGCGGATCGGCGAAGTGGGCGAGCAGCGCCGGTGTCGCCGCCGGGTCGAGCACGATGTCGGAGTCGACGAAGGCGACGAATGGAGTGGTCACTCGGCGAAGCCCCACATTGCGCGCGTTGGCGGGGCCGTGATTCTGCTCGAGCAGAACGAGGTCGGCTCCGAAGCGTTCGGCGACCTCCACGATTGCGGCCCGATCGGGCGAGACGTCGTCAACGATGATCACGCGTGATCCATCGCCGATGCTCACGAGCAACCGTTCGAGCGCCGCGGGCCGGCCGTAGACCGGAACGACGTAGGTGACCTCTGCCGGGTCCGGCGTCGGCAGCGATGCCAGCACCGGGTCGGCGATGGCAGTCTCGAGCAGGCGGTCCGCGAGCGCGCGGGACGCGGCATCCGTCACCGTCACCCGCCCGTCGACGATCAACCGCGCGGCGGTCTCGGTGAGGTAGAGCACCCGAGTGGGGGAGCCGCCGATGAGCGACCGGCCGCCGTCAGTCAGGCGAGCACGCCGATTCAGCTCGACAGTGAAGCCGAGCGGCAGGTGAGGAGCGGGAAGGGTCACTCGGCGTCCCTCAGGCAGCCACGGGCGTCGAGCGAGCAGGCGGCGACCCGGCGGGCGGCCCCGGCGATCATGGCCTCGAGCAGCTCCGCGCCTTCGGCCGCCGTGGCTCCGGTCGGATCCCCGAGGATGCCGTTGGCCGTGACCGCGATCAGCCCCCCGGTCGCGAGGTCGGTGAGCTCGCTCAGCGGGGCGGTGTTTCCGGGCTCGGCGTGCTCGAGGCGAACCGTCTGTGGGGCGAGGTGCAGCATCAGGGAGGTCTCGGTGCGCCCGGCATGGGCATCGCCTCCGCGCACGGCGCAGGGCAGCCAGGCCACCGAGTGCTGCTCGGCGATCAGCTCGGTCACGGCAGTCGAGAGGGGGCGGATGTTGCCCCCGTGCCCATTGACGAAGATCACGCTCCCCGCCCATGCGTCGACCGACCGCACTAGCTCGATGAGCAGCGAGCGCAGCGCCTCCTGCCCGATCGAGGCGGTGCCGGGAAAGCCCTGATGCTCCCCGCTGGAGCCGTAATTCAGGGTCGGGGCGATGACGGCGTCACCCGCCAGCCGCTCCACGAGGCCCCGCGCGACCGCGGTCGCGATCACCGCGTCGGTGTCGAAGGGGAGGTGAGGGCCGTGCTGCTCGGTGGAGCCGAGGGGGACGAGCAGCAGCGGCGCACCCTCGAATCCCGGCCACGCTCCCGTCGCCAACTCGTGGATCATTCGCTCAGGCTAGCTGGCGGCCGCCGTCGCCTTCGGGGCGACTCGCGCGCGCCGCTCGGGCACCGGAGGCAGGGTCGTCGCGGCCGGAGCGCTCTCGCCGGTCGCCTCGCTCGCCTCGCTCGCGGTGCGCGCAGGCGGGTTGGCGCCCAGGGTGCGCTGGAACGTCGGCGGAATGTAGAAGTCATTCGGCGACAGCTCGTGGATCGACGAGTGTCCGAGGCCGAGTATCGCCGAGTCCAGCCCGCCACGCAGGATGTCCAGCACGTTCTCGACGCCAGCCTGGCCGTTCGCGGCGAGGCCCCACAGATAAGCGCGACCGATCATCACGGCACGGGCTCCGAGTGCCAACGCCTTCGCCACATCGCTGCCGCGGCGAATGCCGCCGTCGAGCACGACCTCGATCTCGTCGCCCACCTCATGGGCGACGGATGACAGCATCCTGATGGTCGCCGGCGTGGAGTCGAGGTTGTTGCCGCCGTGGTTGGAGACCGAGATCGCCGTAACGCCGGCGTCGACCGCACGGCGGGCGTCGTCGAGACGGGTGACGCCCTTGAGCATGAAGGGACCGCCCCAGGCCTCGCGCAGCCAGGCGATGTCTTCCCAGGTGGGAGGAGGGGTCTGCATCCATTCGTAATATGCGCCGAAGAAGGTCGGAGCCTCACCGCCGGGGGGCGTGAGGTTCGGCGCGGTCAGGTCGGGGATGCGGCCGGTCTTGGCGAAGGTCCAGAGCCACTTCGGGTGCGGCAGCACGTTCGGTGCGAGGTCCCAGATCGCCTTGAGGTTCACCTTCTCGGGAATCTGCGGGCTGCCCCAATCGCGTCCGTTGGAGAACGACCAGTCGAGGGTCGAGATCAGGCCCTTCGCTCCGGCGGCGCGAGCACGTTCCATCCGCTGCACCATGGCATCGCGGGTGCCGCTCCAGTACATCTGAAAGAACGTGTTCGGGTTCGCTGCGGTGACCTCTTCGACCGGTTTTGAGGCGAACGAGCTGAGGCCCATGATGGTGCCGCGGTTGTTGGCGGCACGGGAGACCGCCACCTCGCCTTCCGGGTGCACCGCCTGCACGCCGGTGGGGGAGATGATCACCGGGAATGAGATCGGGATGCCCATGACCGTGGTCGACAGGTCCCGCTCTGCCTTGTGCCCGGCCACGTGGGGCGCGAACTGCAGCTCGGCGAAGGCGCCCATGTTGTCGTCGATGGTCAACCCGCGCTCGGAACCGGCGACGAGCGCTCCGTAGACGGATGACGGCAGCCGCTTCTTCGCGCGACGCTGCGCCTCGGCTACCGTCTCGAACCACGCATTCCTGGCCATGATGAACTCCTCTGTTCTCTCTCTTCAGACTAATGGCACCCAGTGTCATATCAAGGGGTATCAGGTGATGAACAGCGCACTCAGGGCGGGCGCCACATCCCGATAGGTGCGAATGAGTTGCGCTGTTCCGTGCCCGCTGGCCGCGAGCTCGCGCCCCAGCTCGATGTCTTTCTCGCCGCTCACGTCGATCAGCACGTCGAGCCGTGGCAACCGTGCAGCGGCGATTCGGGGATCGGGGCCCGCGTTGTGCACGCAGTCGGAGAGCAGGATCACGCGCGCATCGCGAGCGGGGACCCGTGACAGCTGCTGCGCCGCCAACTCCAGCGGGAATGAGACGTTCGTCAGCCCCCGGGCGGGCATCTGCAGCATGGTGTCGAGCAGATCGAGGGGGCGAATCGGTCGGCCCAGATCGAGCAGCACGGCGGCATCCGACCAGAAGGCGATCACCCCGAGAGCATCGCGCTGCAGTTCGGCGGAGAGCGCGCCGACCGTGGCGGCCGCGCTCTGCATCCGCTCGCCCTTCATCGACCCGGACACGTCTACCGCGAGCACCACCGCCCGACGGGTGCGCACTCGATCGCGAACGATGATGTCTTCGTCGTCGGGGAACGGCTTCTCGGCCAGCACCTCGAGTGTGCGGTCGAGGTCGATCTCGTCGGACCCGTAGCTGTATCGCATGCTGGCGAGTGTTCCCGAACCGCGCCGCGCGGAGCGGTCGGTGCGCGGCCGAGGGATGGCCAGCCGCGCCATGATCTCGGTCGCCTTGGCGCGCACGAGCGGATCGGCCGGCACGGCGTCGAGGTCGCCGGGCACCAGCGAGGCATCCTCGTCGGTCATCCCGGTGGCCATCGTCCCTGGCGGGGGCTTGCCCGGAGTGCCGCGCTTCTCGCCCTTCGGCTGCAGCACCATTCCGCCGCTGCCCGCCGACGGCTCGAACACCGTGGGTTCTTCCTCGAGGGTCTTGGGCGTGCGTCGCAGCGGAGCGCGCGCCTTCTCGCTCTTGCGCTGGATGGGCGAGTCCGCCTCGACCTCCCTTCAGCCGGGCTCGGCCGTCGCCGGATCCAGGATGAAGCGGTCCTCCCAAATCTCCCTCAGCACGAGTTCCGGCGTGGTCGCCGCGGCCTCGTCCAGGTGGATGCGGCCGGACAACGCGACGATCATCGCGTCGAAGAACAGTTCGGGGTAGTCGCGGTCTGTCGGACCGTCCAGGCCGCGCAGCAGTGCGAGCTGACCGGCCACCAGCACCGAATCGATGGCCCCGCGCACGCTGCTGCCCTGCCGGATGTCTGCGTGCTCGCGCGTCGCGCGTGTGACGGCCACGGCATCCGCCACCAGGCGCTCGCCGAGGGCGCCGGCCGCCGCGGTGCGGAGTTCGACGATGCCGCGCTCGGCTGGGGCGTCCTGATACTCGACGGCCAAGCGGTTGAGGCGGTCGCTGACGCTCGTCGAGAGTCTGGTGGTGCCGACGTTGTCGTACGGATTCATCGAGGCGATCACCCGGAATGTCGCGAGCGCGACGAAGGTGCCGACCCGGGGCACGGTGATCGAGCGGTCGGCCATCGCGGTCAGAAGGGTGTTGAGCGTGTCTTCCGGTGCGCGATTGAACTCCTCGATGTAGAGAAATCCACCCGCCTCCATGGCCTGTACCAGCGGCCCAGGCACGAAGTTGTCGGCGCTGTAGTCTTCCCTAAGCACGCGCGCCGGATTGTTGTGGCCGACCAGCTTGGCCGGCGTGAGATCGGCGTTGCCCTCGACGAAGAACAGCGGGATTCCCCACTCCTCGGTGATCGCCTTCAGCATCGTCGTCTTGCTGGTTCCTGGGGGACCCTCGAGCAGCATGTCGCGGCCGGCGGCGACGGCGGCCAGGGTGAGTTCCAGCTCGCGCTCACGGCCGACGATGTGTGCGGCGATGCGATCGCGCGTCGCGATGATGTCGGTGGCGGCGTGCGCGAGCTGTGCCATGGGTGCTTCCTTCTTCTGAGTCGCTCGGGTGAGGTGGGGACGGCGATGGCCGCCCCCACCAGTGGGTGTTCCGATACTTCGGTGCCCGCGCTACTTGAGCAGCCAGCCCGCGTCGACCGGGAGTGCGACGCCGGTGACGTAGCGCGCTTCGTCCGAGGCGAGGAACAACAGGGCGTTCGAGATGTCGAGCGGCTCCACCCACGGGATCGGCATCGCATTCATCGCGGTGAAGCGCGGCTGGATGTTCTCCAGCGTCTGCTCCTCGGTGGGCAGATCGGGCGCGAACAGGGCGTAGGTCGCCGCGTTCTTGATCATGTCCGTATTCACCGTGGTCGGGTTCAGCGTGTTCACCCGGATGAAGTGCGGCGCCAACTCGAGCGCCAGCGTGCGCATCAGGCCGACGACACCGTGCTTGGCAGACACGTAGTGCGGGATGTTCGCCATGCCCTTGAGCCCCGCGTCGGAGCTCGTGAGGATCATCGCGCCGCCGCCCGCAGCCTTCAGGTGCGGGATGGTCGCCTTCGCCACGTGCCATACCCCGGTGAGGTTGACGTCGAGCATGTCCTGCCAGTGCTCCTCGTCGAGCTTGTCGCTCTCGCCGAAGCTGAAGATGCCCGCGTTCGCCGAGACGATGTCCAACCGCCCGAGCTGAGCGACGCCCTCGTCTACCGCGGCCTTGACCGCGTCGTAGTCTCGAACGTCGGCCTTGGTCGCGATGATGCGGCGATCGAGTGCCTCGACCTGCCGCACCGTCTCGGCCATGTCATCCGGAGTCGCCATGGGATACGGCACCGAGTCGATCTGGCCTTCGATGTCGATAGCGATGATGTCGGCGCCCTCCTGGGCGAGCCGCAGCGCGTGGCTGCGTCCCTGCCCGCGAGCAGCGCCGGAAACGAACGCGACCTTGCCTTCTACCCGTCCCATGATCACTTCACCAACTGTCCGGCGTCGATGGGGAAGACGACCCCCGTGATGTACCGCGCCTCGTCTGAGGCAAGGAAGAGCACCGCGTTCGAGATGTCGACGGCCTCGACCCAGGGGATCGGTATGGCGTTCATCGTCTTGAATCTCTCGCCGAGCACCTCCCGGGTGCGCTCCTCCACCGGCAGGTCGGGCGCGAAGAGCGCGGCCGTCGCCGCGTTCTGGATCATGTCCGTGTCGACGCTCGTCGGGTTGACGGTATTGACCCTGATCATGTCTCCTGCGAGCTCGAGCGCCAGGGTCTTCATCAATCCGATGACGCCGTGCTTCGCGGCGACGTAGTGACCGATGTTGGGCACGGCCTTCACACCCGCCGATGAGCTGGTGAGGATCATCGCCCCGCCGCCATTTGCTCGGAGGTGGGGGATCGCGGCTTTGGCCGTGTGCCAGACGCCCTTGAGGTTCACATCCTGCAGCTCGTCCCACTCAAGGTCGGTGAGCTCCTCCATCGTGCCGAAGCTGAAGATTCCAGCGTTGGCCGAGACGATGTCGAGCTTTCCGAGCTGGGCGACGCCGTCATCCAGCGCGGCCTTCACCGCGTCGAAGTCGCGAACATCCGCTTTCGAGGCGATGATGCGGCGGTCGAGGGCTTCAATCTGTCTGACGGTCTCGGCCATGTCCGCAGGCGTTGCCATGTCGTATGGAACGGTTCCCATTTGATCTTCGATGTCGATCGCGATGATGTCTGCGCCCTCTTGCGCCATCCTCACCGCATGGCTGCGCCCCTGGCCGCGGGCGGCCCCGGTGATGAAGGCAACCTTGCCTTCTAGTCTTCCCATGATGCTTTCTTCTCTCTATCTATTGTTCGCGCTGCACCGATGGTTCGAGCAGCGCTGATCGATCAGCGCTTGTTCACGAAACCGGCGTCGATCGGGAGCGTGATTCCGGTGACGTACCGCGCCGCGTCCGACGCCAGCCAGAGCACGGCGTTGGAGATGTCGACGGGCTCGACCATGTCGACCGGGAGGGCATTGGCCATCGCCTGGCCCATCGCGGGGTCGGACTGGATGAACTCCTGCATTGCCTCGTTCATCACCATCGGCGTCTTCACCCCGGTCGGATGAACCGTGTTGACCCGGATGGAGAACTGGGCAAGGTAGTTCGCATACGCGCGCATCAGCCCGACCACCCCGTGTTTGGCAGCGGTGTAACCGAGTCCACCGGGGGTGTTGCCACCGATGCCGGTAAGCCCCGCTGTCGAGCTGGTCAGGATGATCGACCCGCCTTTGCCGCCCTCGATCATCTGCGCAATGGCGACCTCGACGGTGTTGTAGACACCCGTGAGGTTGACGTCGAGCACGTCCTGCCACTCCTGAGCTGACGGGTGCAGCGACATCGGCGCGATGCCGGCGTTCGCCGAGACGATCTGTACCAACCCCAGCGCGGCGACGCCCTGGTCGAATGCGGTCTGCAGTGCACTCTTGTCGCGCACATCTGCCACCGACGCCACGATGCGTCGGTCGAGCGCCTCGACCGCTTTCACGGTCTCGGCCAGGTCGGCCTCGGTGGCCATGGGGTAGGGAACGGTGTCGATCTGCGCCGCGATGTCGATCGCGATGATGTCGGCTCCTTCCTGGGCCAGACGGATGGCGTGGCTGCGGCCCTGACCGCGGGCCGCGCCGGTGATGAAGGCGACTTTTCCTTCGAGTTGTCCTGCCATGGGTTTCTTCTCCTTTTCAGTACCGCGTATTGCCGGCGTCGACGGTCAGCTCCGTCGAGGTGATGTAACGGGCTTCGTCCGAAGCGAGGAACAGCACGGCGTTCGATTGATCGACGGGCTGGGTGATCTGGATCGGCAGCAGGTTGGCGAGCATCCCGCCGAGGCTCGGGTGCTTCTCCAGCAGGGGGCCGAATGGGTTGTCGGGCATGTCGCCCATCGGGGTGTCGACCCCGGTGGGGTGCAGGGTGTTGACGCGGATGTTGTACTCGGCGAGCTCCGTGGCGTACGACCGCATGATTCCGACGACACCGTGCTTTGCCGTGACGTAAGCGCTCAGGAACGGCAGCCCCTTGATGCCGGCGGCAGAACTGGTCAGCACCATCGATCCACCGCCGGCCGCGACGAGATGCGGAGCGGTCAGGCTCACGGTGTTCCACACACCCTTCACGTTGGTCGCGATGGTCTGGTCGAAGATGTCTTCCGTGGTCTCGTCCCACGCGGCGATGACGCAGATTCCGGCATTGGCGACCACGATGTCGAGGTGGCCGAGCTGAGCGACGCCGTCGTCGATCGCCTTCTTCATCGCGGCCCGATCGCGCACGTCGACCTTGCTGGCGATGATCCGTCTGTCGAGCGCCTCGACCTGGCGCACTGTCTCTGCCAGGTCCGCCTCGGTGGCGGAGGGGTATTGGACGTTCGGAATGTGGTCGCAGAGATCCACGGCGATGATGTCTGCGCCCTCCTGGGCGAGCCTCAGTGCGTGACTGCGTCCCTGTCCTCGAGCTGCTCCAGTGATGAACGCGACCTTGCCTTCTACACGCCCCATTGCATGTTCCTTCTCTCTTATTCAGTTGATCGAACTTGTGTGTGTCGAACGGTTCTCTGGTGGGAACCTTTTCCCGGGTCGCCCGAGGACCGCGTGGCAAAACGCGGTTCTCGGTGACTCGAAGATCTAGCTAGCGCAGGTATCGCCACCGCAAGCGCAGCCCGAGGTAGTGGGTCCCAGCAAGTTCTTCCCCACGAGCGCACTGGCGGATGCCGGCGGTGGTGATGCAGGCTGTGCTGATGCCGGCGGTGCGGCCTGCCTGAAACCGATCAGCGGGTCGGGTTCACAGTCGGCGTTGACGCCGGTGGGCGCGATCCCGGAGCGCCTGCTCAGAGTGAGCTGCACCGGCCCCATGCCCTCGCGCACCTTCCTCGTCGTGCGGTGCGAGTGATCGACGATTGCGGAGGTGGGCAGAACCGGCCCGCCGTCTTTCTCCTTGCGGCTTTTGAGCAGCTCCTCGCCGTAGCCCTGGACGCATTCCGGGTCGGGGCCGTCGAGGGGGAGGCCGGTGAAGAACTTGGCGGCCATGCATCCGCCCTTGCAGGTGTCGAAGAAGTTGCACGAGGCGCAGGCCCCGCCCGACTGCGGTTCGCGCAAGCGTAGGAACAGTTCGGAGTGCTGCCAGACCTCCTGAAAACCGCCCTCGGAGCGGACGTTTCCGGCGAGGAACTCCTCATGGATGGCGAAGGGGCAGGCATACACGTCACCGACCGGATCGATCAGGCAGACCACGCGACCCGCGCCGCACAGATTCAGGCCGGGCAGGGCATCCCCGAAGGCGGAGAGGTGGAAGAAGGAATCACCGGTCAGCACGCCCTCGCCGTTCTTCACCAGCCAGTCGTAGAGTTCGCGCTGCTGCTCGTGGGTGGGGTGCAGTTCGTCCCAGACATCCGCTCCCCGCCCTGACGGACGCAGGCGGGTGAGGCGCAGCTGTGCGCCGAAACGGTCGGCGATCTCCTTGAAGTCGTCGAGCTGGGGGATGTTCTGGCGGGTGCAGACCACCGAGATCTTGTAGTTCTTCATGCCGGCGTCGTACAGGTTCTGCAGCGCTCGAAGCGCCGTGTCGTATGACTTGGGGCCGCGGATGTAGTCGTTGACCTCTGCGGTCGCACCGTCGAGCGAGATCTGCACGTCGAGGTAGTCGTTGGCGGCGATGCGTCGAGCGATCTCCGGGGTGATCTTGATGCCGTTGGTCGAGAACTTCACCCCGACGTGATGATCCGTGGCGTAGTCGAGCAGCTCCCAGAAATCGGGGCGCACCGTCGGCTCGCCGCCGCCGATGTTCACATAGAAGACCTGCATCCGTTCGAACTCGTCGATGACGGCCTTGGCCTCATCGGTGGTCAGTTCGCGCGGATCGCGCCGTCCGGAGCTCGACAGGCAGTGAACGCAGGAGAGGTTGCACGCGTAGGTGAGTTCCCAGGTGAGGCAGATCGGGGCGTCGAGACCGTACTCGAACAGGTCGACCAGCCGTGTTCCCGGCGTCGGTGCCGGTGGTGCGCTGCGGGGTGAGTCCAGGAGGGTCATGCTGCCCTTTCGATGACCATGGATGATTGGGCGAGCGTGTCGAGAGCACGCTGGTACCGTGGGAGATCCGCGTCACCCACGCCCGCTGACGTCAACGCGTCACGGACGGTGGGGGAGGCGGACAGGGATTGCACCACCGCGAGGAGGGTGCGGTCTTTCAGGAACGAGAGACGCCGGGTATCGAAGTGATACAGCAGGGCCCCGAACGGTTCCGGCCTGACCGAGACCTTCGGATGGAGATCCCATCCCTGGTCGAGGTCGACGGTAGACATCGGGTCGTCTTAGTAGACGCCGCACATGCCGTCGATGGACACTTCTTCAACGAGAGTGTCGGTTTCGACGATGTCGGTCACTTCTTCGGCCTGCTCTGTGGGACCCATGGCGAATCTCCTCGTGCTAGTTATCGACTGCTGTGTCGACGGTGCCTGTGATTGATTTCACACTAATGACACCGAGTGCCGATGGGAAGAGGAACTTGCTGTGAGTAGCACAAGCGACGACCAAGCGAGCGTCCGGATTGGTCGCCAACCCTCCACCTCGCGATCGCAGCTGAGCCACATCGCGCTGCAACTGTTCATCGAGAACGGATTCGAGCAGACCACCGTCGACGACATCGCCGCAGCCGCCGGAATCGGCCGCCGTACCCTGTTTCGGTACTTCGCCTCGAAGAACGATCTGCCGTGGGGGGACTTCGATGCGGGGCTCGCATCGATGCGCGAGCTTCTGGCGAACCTCCCGGAGGACATGCCGCTCGTCGAGGCTCTGTCGGTCGCGGTGATCGAGTTCAACCGCTTCCCGGTCGAGGAGGTGCCGTTTCACCGCGCGCGCATGGACCTGCTGCTGAACGTTCCGGCTCTCGTCGCGCATTCGACGCTGCGCTACGTCGAGTGGCGCAGGGTGGTCTCGGACTACGCGGCGTATCGGCTCGGAATCCCCGAAGACAGCATCCGCCCTCAGGCGATCGCCTGGATCTTCCTCGGCACCTCGCTCTCCGCCTACGAGCAATGGCTCAAGCACGACGACGCCGATCTCACCGAGCTGTTGCAGTCCGCGTTCGCCATGCTCCGTGACGGATTCTCGGCGGAATCGCTGGGCGACGGCGGCTAGCGCTTTCGGGTGCGAGGACGATACTGGGGCAATGCCCGCCCCCGACGATGACGTCATCGAGTACGACGTCATCGAGTACGACGTCATCGTCGTCGGCGCGGGTTCGGCCGGGGCTGTCGTCGGCGCTCGCCTGAGCGAGGATCCGCAGCGTCGCGTGCTCGTGCTGGAGGCCGGGCCGACCCCGCAAGCGACGGATGACTTCCCGCCGGAGCTTCTCGACCCCGGCACGGTCCGCGGCGCTCTCCCCGGCTACCCCGACAACTGGTCCTTCCTCGGCCACCTCACTCCCGACCTGCCGTACTCCATCGCCCGCGGCAAGATTCTCGGGGGCTCGAGCACCATCAACGGCGCATATTTCATCCGTGGCCGGCGCGAGGATTTTGACCGCTGGTCGGCGGGCGGCAATGGCGAATGGGCCTGGGAGAACGCGCTGCCGGTCTACCGCCGGATGGAGCGCGATCTCGATTTCGGAGCCTCGGCGGTGCACGGTGAGGATGGCCCGATGGTGGTCGAGCGCCCGCCGCAGGATCACGTCGCAACCAGAGCATTCGCTCGGGCGGCAGCCGAACTCGGTTTCGTCGCCGAGCCGGACAAGAACGATCAGACCGAGCCCGGCTACGGCCCGATCCCGATGAATGCCGCTAACGGCATACGTCTTAACACTGGTATCGCCTACCTCAACCCTGCGAGATCGCGGCCGAATCTGACGGTGCAGGGCGAAAGCTATGTGCGGCGGGTGGTGTTCGACGGCGGGCGAGCTGTGGGGGTCGAGGTCTCCTGTCGGGGGGAGATCGAGATCATCCGCGCGAGGGAGATCGTGCTCTCGGCGGGATCGGTGAAATCGCCACATCTGCTGCTGCTCTCCGGCATCGGACCGCGCCAACAGCTGGAGGAGCTCGGTATCCCCGTGATCGCCGACCTGCCCGTCGGCCGGGCGTTCAGCGATCATCCGGAGCTCGCTGTCGGCTGGGAGCCGTTGCGCGACATCGTCGACTACTCGACCACCCAATCGATGGCGTCGTGTCTCAACTTCACTGCCGCCGGATCTCCCCATGTCGGCGACCTGGAGATCATCCCGCTGCTCAAGCCGATGGGGTACCTGCTCACCGGGAGCGGGCAGAGCACCGCGGTCGGGGTGCGGGCGGCGGCCAGGCATCCGTTGCGGTCGGCGCGCGCCATGAGAGGGGTGTCGCTCCGGCGTTTCGGGCAGCAGGTAGCGCACCAGAACGATCTGGCGCTTCTGGTCGCCGTGCAGGCCGAGACCTCGCGCGGGCAGATCACCCTGGAGAGCGCCGACCCGACGGTGCAGCCGGGGATCGACTACAACTACCTCTCGAGCGAGAGCGACCGCGCCCGCATGCGAGAGGCGGTGCGCACGACGGTGGCGCTACTGCGCAGCCGGGCGTACCGACAGCTCTTCCGCCGTCTCACCGAGCTGACCGACGTGGTGCTCGAGGATGATGCCGCGCTCGACTCCTGGATGCTCGGCCACCTCGGCACGGCGATCCATCTGTGTGGGAGCGCGCCATTCGGCGCTGCGACCGATCCGGCAGCGGTGGTCGATCAGTTCGGCAGGGTTCACGGGGTGCCGGGGCTGCGGGTCGCCGACACGTCGATCCTGCCGATCACGCCGACACGAGGGCCGGCCGCCACCGCGGTGCTCGTCGGGGAGCTGATCTCCGGCTTCATCCGGCGCGGCGACTGACCGCTCGATCATCCGCTCTCCGGTCAGTCTGTTCCGCCGCCGGTCAGGCGTTCGATCAGCTCGCGATACCGCGCGGCCGTCTGGGCCACGATCTCGGCGGGAAGTTCGGGCGGGGTGCCGGTCTTGTCCCAGTTGGCGCTCAGCCAGTTGCGCACGATCTGCTTGTCGAAGCTGTCCAGTCGGTTCGGGCCACCGGCGGCGTAGGTCGCGGCATCCCAATACCGGGAGCTGTCGCTGGTAAGCACCTCGTCGGCCAGCGTGATCAGCCCGGTGTCGTGATGTGCACCGAACTCGAACTTCGTGTCGGCGAGGATCAGCCCGCGCTTCGCGGCGATGGCGGATGCCCGGCGGAAGATCTCCAGGCTCAGCGTGCGCAGCGACTCCGCGATCTCCGGCCCGACGAGCTCGACTGTGCGCTCGAAGCTGATGTTCTCGTCGTGCGCCCCCATCGGCGCCTTGAACGCGGGGGTATAGATGGGCTCGGGCAGGCGGTCGCCGTTCTGCAGCCCGGTCGGCAGCGGGATGCCGCACACCGTCTGGCTCTGCTGATATTCGAGCCAGCCCGACCCGACCAGGTATCCGCGCACCACGCACTCGATCGGAAACATGTCCAGCGTGCGGGCCAGCATGGCGCGGCCCTGCACGGCGTCGGGGATCTCGGTGGCCGGCTGACCGGTCGCGTCTTCCGTCATGCCCGAGAGCAGGTGATTCGGGATGCCCTCCAGCTGGTCGAACCACCACAGGCTGAGGGTGGTGAGCAGCTCGCCCTTGCCCGGGATGCCCGGCTCCAGCACGTAGTCGAAGGCACTCACGCGGTCGCTGGCCACCATGAGCACGCGGCGGGCGTGCTCGAGGTCGGTCACGCCCATATCGACGTAGAGGTCGCGCACCTTGCCGGAGTAGGCGTGAGTCCAGCCCGCGAGTTCGGTCATTCGGCTACCTTCGCTGCGATGTCGGTGCGGTACTGGCCGCCCTCGAGGTCGATGGCCTCGAGCGCGAGGTAGGCGCGCGATCGCGCCTCGGCGAAGTCGGCACCGGTCGCGACGACGCTGAGCACGCGGCCGCCCGTGGCGATGAGGTCGGAATCGCCCTGGTCGTTGTCGGCGAGTGCGGTCGCCGCGTGCGCGATGCTCACGCCGTGGATGGCGAGCGCGGTGTCCACCCCGACGATGCGACGGCCGGTGATGGGAGATTCGGGGTAGCCCTCGCTGGCCAGCACGACCGTGACGGCCACGTCATCCGAGAATTCCGGCCGGGGCAGGCCGCCGAGCTCGCCGCTGGCGGCCGCGAGCAGCAGACCGCTGAGCGGGGTGACGAGGCGGGGCAGCACCACCTGGGTCTCCGGGTCGCCAAAGCGGGCGTTGAACTCGATCACGCGCACGCCGGCGTCGGTGATGATCAGCCCGCAGTACAGAAGACCGATGAACGGGGTCTGCTCGGCGGCAAGCGCACGCACGGTCGGCAGCGCGATGGTGTCGATGACCTCGTCGACGAAGCCGGCGGGCAGCCACGGCAGCGGCGAGTATGCACCCATGCCGCCCGTGTTCGGGCCCTCGTCGCCGTCGAGTAGGCGCTTGAAGTCTTGCGCGGGGGAGAGCGGGAGCACGTTGTGGCCGTCGCTCAGCAAAAAGAGCGAGACCTCCTGGCCGGCGAGAAACTCCTCGATCAACACGCTGCCGTGGCCGAGCCAGTAGCGGGCATGAGCCAGGGCATCGTCGCGATCGCTCGTGACCATGACGCCCTTACCCGCGGCGAGGCCGTCGGCCTTGACCACGTAGGGGGCGCCGTATTCGTCGAGCGCGGCAGCGACATCCTCGAAGCTCCCGATGCGCTGGGCACGGCCGGTGGGAACTCCCGCCACCTCCATGATGCGTTTGGCGAACGTCTTGCTGCCTTCGAGGGCAGCGGCGGCCTTGCCGGGGCCGAAGGTCGGGATGCCGTGCTCCCGAAGCGCGTCCGCTACACCCGCCACGAGGGGCGCTTCCGGCCCGATCACGACCAGTTCGGTGTTGTTCTCCAGCGCGAATTCGGTCACGACGCTGGGGTTGCTCGGGTCGAGGTGGATCACCTCCACGCCACTGGCCGCGATGCCGGCGTTACCGGGGGCGACCGTGATGTCGTGACGCGGGGACTCCCGCAACAGGGCGGTGACGATCGCGTGTTCGCGGGCGCCGGAACCGAGGACGAGAATTCTCACTGGGCAAGCGTACCCAGTGCACCGATGCCGCAACCACGCATCCGAGTACCGTAGGGGTATGCCTACTCCCACCATCCCCGACGCCCAGGGAGCAGAGGCGGTTCGCCGCGCGCTCGCCACCGAACCGGACCGCGAGACGACTGCTCTCGCCGTGCGCTACCTGCTGCAGGTGATCGCCGAAGACGTCCCCGGCAACTCCGTTGAGGTGCGCGTGCCGCCGTTCGGCGCGGTTCAGTGCGTCGAGGGCCCAGGCCACACCCGCGGCACCCCGCCCAACGTAGTCGAGACGGATGCTTTGACCTGGCTCGAGCTGGCCACCGGCGGCACCGACTGGGCCGCCGCCGTCGCGGAGGGGCGCGTGGCGGCGTCCGGCGCCCGCGCCGACCTCGCCGCCCTGCTGCCGCTGCGCTGGGAGCGCTGACTTCCTGCCGCCGGACGCGCAGTTCGCTGGTTGAGTAGCGCCCGAGGGACGAGGACGCGTAGTTCGCCGGTTGAGTAGCGCCCGAGGGACGAGGACGCGTATCGAAACCCCCGTGCGGTGGGTCTCGATACGGCTGCTCCTTCGTCGCGGCCTACTCGACCGGCGAATGGCGTGAGTCGCGACGCTCAGCAAGCTCAGGGGACAATGGGGGGATGAGCACCACGCCCCCGAACGAGAGCGCGCCCGAGAGTCCCGCCAATGGGAGTGCCGAGACGGCACCCGAGCCCGTGGAGCCCATCGCCCGCGTGGTGACCTCGCGGGTCAGCATCCGTCGTGCGCCCAAGGTGCCGGTGTTCCTGGTGTTGGGTGGCGCGATTGGCGCGATCGTCACCATCATCGTGACGGCGGCGTTCCCGACCGACCCCGCGACGGGTTTCATCGCGACGGTCGGCTATTTTCTGCTCTACGGCATCCCCGCCGGCGTCGTGCTCGGTGCGCTGGTCGCGATAATCCTGGACCGGGTCTCGTACCGCCGCGCGAAAAGCGTGCCGGCCGAGCAGACCACGGTCGACCCGCTGCCGTACCCCGATGACGACGACGCCTCCCCCCAGCCCTGAGTTGCATGTTTTGGCTGCTCTCAGACCCTGAAAACAGCCAAAACATGCAACTCACCGGGGAGAAGGCAGCCCGAGCAGAGTGCGGCTAGCTGAGCTGCGTGCGCTCCACCCAGGCGAGGTACTCGGGGCTGACGGTTCCGGTGACGTACTCGCCGGTGAAGCAGCTCATCTCGAGGGCGGAGACGTTCGAGCCCTCGATGATTGCCGCCTGCATGTCGGCGACCTCCTGGAAGATCAGGTAGTCGGCGCCGAGCTCTGTCGCGATCTCGGGGATCTTGCGGCCGTGGGCGACAAGCTCCTGGCGTGACGGCATGTTGATGCCGTAGACGTGAGGAAAACGCACGGGGGGCGCGGCCGAGGTGAAGGTGACCTTGTTCGCTCCGGCCTCGCGGGCCATCTGCACGATCTCCTTGGAGGTGGTGCCGCGCACGATCGAGTCGTCGACGATGAGGATGTTCTTGCCGCGGAACTCGCTGCCCATGGCGTTCAGCTTCTGCTTTACCGACTTCTTGCGCTCGGCCTGGCCGGGCATGATGAAGGTGCGACCGACGTAGCGGTTCTTGTAGAAGCCCTCGCGGTATTCGACGCCGAGCTTCTGCGCCACCTGCATGGCGGCCGGGCGGGAAGAGTCAGGGATCGGCATGACCACGTCGATGTCGCCCATCGGCGTGTACTTGGCGATGGTGTCGGCGAGCCGGTCGCCGAGACGCAGGCGGGCCTCGTAGACCGAGATGCCGTTCATGATCGAGTCGGGGCGGGCCAGGTAGACGTACTCGAATGAGCAAGGGATCAGTTGCGCGTTACGAGCGCACTGTTTGGAGACCATCTCGCCGCTCGGGGTGATGAAGATCGCCTCGCCCGGGGCGACATCCCGCACCATCTCGTAGCCGCCACTCTCGAGCACCAGCGACTCGGAGGCGACGATCCACTCGGTGTGCAGCAGGCCGCGGGTGCGCTTGCCCAGCACCAGAGGCCGGATGCCGAAGGGATCGCGGAACGCCAGAAGACCATGGCCGGGGATGATCGCGATGGTCGCGTACGACCCCTCGACCCGCTCGTGCACGCGCTCGACCGCGGCGAAGATCTGCTCCGCGTCGAGGTCGGGACCCGACACCTGCGCCTGCAGCTCGTGGGCGAGCACGTTGACCAGCAGCTCGGTGTCGCTGGTGGTGTTGAGGTGCCGACGATCGATGTTGAACAGCTCTTCGGTGAGCTCACGCGTGTTGGTGAGGTTGCCGTTGTGCACCAGCACGACGCCGTACGGCGCGTTGACGTAGAAGGGCTGCGCCTCTTGCTCGTTGGCCGCGTTGCCCTTGGTGGCGTAACGCACGTGGCCGAGGCCCATGTTGCCCGGGAGATTGCGCATGTCGCGGGTGCGGAATGCCTCCCGCACCTGCCCCTTCGCCTTCACCATGTGGAAGGTGCGACCCTCCGCCGTGGCGATGCCGGTCGAGTCCTGGCCGCGGTGCTGCAAGAGCAGAAGAGCGTCGTATAGCTGTTGGTTGGCCGGTTCCGAAGAAACTATGCCGACAATGCCGCACATTCGCGCGCAGACTCCAGACCGTAGAATTGGGGGGATTACGACCAGTCTAAATGCCGCGGAACGGAACTCGGATGGCCAGCAAATACGCCGAAGCAGGAGTCGACACCGCAGCAGGTGACCTCGCCGTAGAACTCATGAAGTCCGCGGTGTCGAACACCCACGGTCCCGAGGTGCTCGGCGGGGTGGGCGGATTCGCCGGCCTCTTCGACGTCTCCTTCCTCAAGCCCTTCACCCGCCCGCTGCTCGCCACATCGACGGATGGCGTGGGCACCAAGGTCGCGATCGCCCAGGCGATCGACAAGCACGATTCCATCGGTTTCGACCTGGTCGGCATGGTCGTCGACGACATCGTGGTGGTGGGCGCGAAGCCCATGTTCATGACCGACTACATTGCCTGCGGCAAGGTCTATCCCACCCGCATCGCCGACATCGTGGCCGGCATCGCGCTCGCCTGCGCCGAGACCGGCACCGCGCTGGTCGGCGGCGAGACGGCCGAGCATCCCGGACTTCTCGGTCCGGACGACTACGACGTCGCCGGGGCAGCGGTCGGCGCGGTGGAGGCGGACGAACTGTTGGGTGCGCACCGGGTCACCGATGGTGACGTGGTGGTGGCGCTGGGGTCATCCGGCCTGCACTCCAATGGGTATTCGTTGGTGCGGCACGTGCTGGCCGAGCGCGGCGTGGGCTACACCGATTTCTCGGAGGAACTCGGCGGGAACGTCGGCGAGGTTCTGCTCGAGCCGACGCGGCTCTACACGACCCCGCTGCTCGAGCTGCTCGCCGATCCCGAACTTGCCGGAGCGGTGCACTCGCTCAGCCACGTCACCGGCGGCGGCATCGCGGCCAACCTCGCACGGGTGCTTCCCGTCGGCAGCTGGGTCGAGGTTGACCGCGCAACCTGGACCCCTGCCCCCGTCTTTCAGGTGCTGTCAGAGTGGGGCGGAATGAGCCTCGAAGACACCGAGGGAACCTGGAACCTCGGCATCGGCATGTTCGCGGTGGTCGCGGCGGATGCTGCGGCCGGCGTGATCGCGCGCATCGAGGCTGGCGGCATCCCCGCGTGGTCGGTTGGGCAGATCTCGTTCGGAGAGCGCGACTTCGGCGGCTTCGAGCAGGGCGCCAAGGGCGTCAACGGTGGAGCGGTGCGACTGTTCGGCACCTACGCGTAACGGCGCGTAACGGCGCGTCGCCTACTTCGTCGGTCGAGTAGCGCACGCGCTGCCCACTTCGTCGGTCGAGTAGCGCACGCGCTCTGGCGCGTCCGCGCATCGAGACCAGTCACGTGGTGGGTTTCGATACGCGTGCTCGTTCCTCGCGCGCTACTCAACCGACGGAGAGCCAGTTACGCCGTGCGACCCTGACCCGGGGTGTATTCCTCGTAGTCATCATCGTCGTCGACGACGGAGTTGAACTCCGGCCACTTCTCGAGATCTTCTTCGAGCTTCGGGTCGACGGGAGCGCCCGTGGAGGGATGCGTCAGCTCGCGCTCGAGCGCGTTGTAGTTGGTGTCCGGGCTGAAATATTTCAGCTCCCGGGCTACCTTCGTGTGCTTAGCTTTTTGACGGCCGCGCCCCATGGCTTGACCCCCTCACGATTCTTGCCCGGGTGAGAGATGAGAAGCCCGGGACCGACCAACGGATCCACAAAATCTAAAGCATAACTTTAGCATGCGAGCTTGTGCCCGCTCGTTGCCCTGGCTCTCACCCTGGGCGGCTAACGTTGTCGCGTGATATCTGCCCCCTCGCGCACCTCCGTTGTGGTGATCGGAGCCGGTCAGGCCGGGCTTTCGGTGTCGTATTACGTGCGCAGGCTCGGGCTGCAGCCCGGCACCGAATATGTGGTGCTCGATCGTGGTCCGTCCACCGGCGGCGCCTGGCAGTTTCGGTGGGAAGCTCTTCGCATCGGTTCCGCGCACCGCATCAACGACCTGCCCGGCATGGATGAGCTCGGGATCAGCTTCGAGACCGCGGACCGCCATGCACCGGCGAAAGACGTCGTTGCCGACTATTACGAGCGGTACGAGCAACATTTCGCGCTGCCCATCGTGCGCCCCGCCGAGGTGAAGAGTGTCTATAACCGCGGCACGGAACTCATCGTCGAATACGTCGGCGCCGACGGCCGAGACGAGATCGTCACCGACATCGTCGTAAACGCCACCGGCACCTGGGGCTCGCCGTTTCTGCCCTGGTACCCCGGAATGGCAGAGTTCGCCGGGCGCCACGTCAACACCACCGACTACGTCAGTGCCGAGGAGTTCGCGGACCAGGATGTCGTGGTGGTCGGCGGCGGCACCTCTGCGATCGGCTTTCTGCTCGAGCTCGAGAACGTGGCAGCGCACCTCACCTGGGTCAGCCGACGCCCAGTGGAGTTCAGCGACGGCGAGTTCGATGTGGAGACGGCGGTCGCCGCGGTGGCCATGCAGGATGAGGCGGCCCGCGCCGGCCGCGCGCTGCCGAGCATCGTGAGTGGAACCGGAGTGCCCCGCACCCGCCGCATCCAGGCCGGCATCGAGCGGGGCGTTCTCGACGCGAAGCCGATGTTCACCGCCATCGAACCGGATGGCGTACGCATGGCCGACGGCAGCTTCCAGCACGCCGACGCGATCATCTGGTCAACCGGGTTCCGCCCGGAGCTGCGTCACCTCGCACCACTCAAGCTGCGCGAGAAGGAGGGAGGAATGCTGGTCGGCCAGGGCGCATCCTGGAAAGATCCGCGCATCTTCTTCGCCGGCTACGGCCCGCAGGCGAGCACCATCGGTGCCAACCGCGCCGGACGGATGATCGCCCGCCAGGTTGTGGCGACCCTCTCGAACCTCGCTCACTAGCCCCTCGTGGGTTGAGTAGGCCGCGACGAAGGAGCAGCCGTATCGAAACCCATTCCGTGGTGGATTTCGATGCGCGTCCTCGTTCCCCGGGCGCTACTCAATCGGCGGAATTAGCCGACCGTGATGTCGGCGCCGGAGGCCGCGATGACCTCGCCGTCTGTGCTGACCTGGATCGCGACATCCGCTGTCCCGAGTCGTAGGCCGGAGACCGAGAGCGCGCCCACCGTGGTCGACGGCGAGACGTGCAGGCTGCCGTCCTGAGCCGATGGCACGAGTCCGAGCGTGCTGCCCAGCACCGAGATCGCGGCCGCGGCCGACCAGGCTTGTGGGCGGCAGGCGGCGGGGTACGGAAGGGGAACGGATGTCGCGGCCGCGGCATCGCCGGAGTGCAGCTCCGGCATCCGGTAGTCGAATCCGGCGGCCGCGGCCAGCAGACCGGAGGCGAGCGAGCTGGCCTCGGCGTGGAAGCCGTCTCGCGTGAGCCCGGAAATGGCGATGGCGGTGTCGTGAGCCCAGACGCTGCCGCCGTGATAGCTCAAGGGCCAATACCCGACCGAGTCGGTGGACATGGTGCGCAGTCCGTAGCCGGAGTCGAGCTCGGGTGAGCCCAGACGGCGGGCTACCAGGCGCGCCTCGCGGTCATCCAGCAGCCCCGTACCGAGCAGATGGCCCAGGTTGCTGGTCACGGTATCGACCGCGCGCTTCTGAGCGTCGAGAGCGATCGCCGGGTAGGCGCCGTCGTCGCTCGCGATCCAGAACATCTCACGAAACCGCGTCTGCAGCCGAGCTGCCCATGCGCGCCATTCGTCCGCGCCGGGAAGCCCGAAGTGATCGAGCAGATCGGCACCATGCGTCGCGGCCTCGTAGGCATATGCCTGCACCTCACAGAGCGCGATCGGCCCCTCGGCCAGGCTGCCATCGCGCCACTGGACCGAGTCGCCCGAGTCTTTCCAGCCCTGATTCGACAGTCCGTGGCCCGTCTCGTCGACGTATTCGAGCAGCCCGTCGCCGTCGGCATCCCCGAAGTCGCGCATCCACTCCAGTGCAGCGACCAGGTTCGGCAGCAGCGCGCGCACCTCGTCGTCGGGCATCCCCCAGCGCCAGGCGTCGTGAAGCAGGCAGGCCCAGAGCGGGGTGGCGTCGACCGTGCCGTAGTACAGCGGTGGCAGCGAGATTCCCTCACCGGGAATGGTCAGCTGACCTCGGCGCAGCTCGTGCATGACCTTTCCCGGCTGCTCGGCGGTCTCCGCGACGGATGTCGTTCCCTGAAGCCCGGCGAGCACCCGCAGGGTGTCTGCAGCGAGCGCCGTTCCGAGCGGCAGCATGAAGCGCGCGGCCCAGATCGAGTCACGCCCGAACAGGGTGAAAAACCATGGCGCGCCGGCGGCGAGAAACTCGCCGGAGGAGTGCGCCGTGGTCAACCGCAGCCCGTCGAGGTCGTCGAGCGCGCGGCTCACCCAGCGCGCGAGCCGATCGTCGCCGGCGGCCAGCACGGGCACGCTCCACGGCACCGGGGTGGTCACGCCCCGCACCACCGCCTCGGCATCGGACATCGTGTAATGCCAGCCGACATCGACAGAGCCCTTGGCGGGGATGAGCACGGTCCAGCGCAGCTCGAGTGCGCGCTCGTCGGTAACCAGTTCGGCGCCCGCGGCGGTGACGGATGCCGACACCGGTCCGTTCGACCAGGATGCGGTAGCGCCGACCACGTCGATGGTCACCGGCTCGCCACGGTCGCCCGACTTGACGAGCTCCATGGCGGCCAGGTCACTCTCGATGCGCACGACGACGGTGGTGGTCACGTCTTGGGTGAGGGTGGACTCCACCGTCAGTGTGCTGCTGGCACCGCCGGCGGTCACCGTCCGGGTGAGGAGGGCGCGCACCCGGGGGTCGGGGGCGGTGTCGTCCAGGTGCCGCAGCAGCGACACGAAGGTGACGGTGTCCGCAGCACCGGGGGAGGTGGCGATGTGCTCGCCCGGGAGGTCGCCGACCGTCACCGTTTCGCTCGACACGACCCGCACATCCGAATGGTAGATGCCGTGGATGGGCTTGTCGCCGATGGCACCATCCGGCGCAGACCACGCCTGGGTGGGCGCGCGCAGGATTACCGTCGCGTCGTGGAGCAGGGGCTGTGAAACCATGTATTTCCTCAGGAGGTCGGGGGGAGGGAGCAGAGTGGTGCGGTCATTCCTTGACCGCACCGTCGCTGTTGTTCATGATCCGTTTCTGGAAGATGAAGAACACGATTGCGACCGGGATGGTCATGATCGCGGCCGCGGCCAGCTTGAGCGGATACTGCGTACCCTGGCTCAGCTGTCCCGACGCGAGGGACGCAACACCCTTGGTCAGAGTGGTGAGGTCCGGCGACTGGGTCGAGATGATGAAGTGGCTGAGCTCGTTCCACGAACCCTGAAACGACAGGATGATGATCGTGATGAGAGCCGGGCGCGCCATCGGCAGCACCACTGACCAGAAGACCCGGAATGTTCCTGCACCGTCGATGCGGGCTTGCTCCTCCACGCTCTGGGGAATCGACTCGAAGAAGTTCTTCATGATGAAGATGCCGGCCGCGTCGGTGAGCAGCGGGATGATCATGCCCGCATAGGAGTCGTAGATGCCGAGCTGGTTGATCACCAGAAACTTCGGGATGAGCAAGACGACGCTCGGCACCGACATCACGCCGATCAACCCGGCGAAGATCACCGAGCGCCCGCGAAAGTGCAGTCGCGCCAGCGCATAGCCCGCGAGGGAATCGAAGAACACCCGTCCCAGGGTGACGACGATGGTGACGATGGCCGAGTTCTTGAACCAGATCGGGAAGTCCGAATTGAGAAACAGCTTCTCGTAGGCGGCGGTGGTGATCGTGGCCGGCACCAGCGAGAGCGGGTCTTTCGCGGCATCCGGTTCGGTCTTGAACGACGTCGCGACGTCGATGAGAAACGGGAAGATGTAGATCACCGCGATGGCGATCAGCACCGCGTAGAGCACAGAGCGGCCGAGGATGACGCGGCTTGGGGTGGTCTCGCGCCGGTGGAGAGTCGGGGTGGTCATGAGTCGTCACCCCGCCTGGTCGTCGCCGTCGCGGCGATTGCGTAATTGGCGTCGCCATTGCCGCCCGGTGGCAGCTGGTAGGCGCGCATGCGTCGCTTGGACACCTTCTTCTCCGACAGCACCCAGCGTTGCAGCAGAGTGAACAGCACGATGATCACGAACAGAAGGAAGGCGATCGCGGCGCCCTGACCCCACTGCTGATTCTGGAATGCGGCCTGATAGGAGAGGTATGCGGGCGTCAGCGTGGTCTTGCCCGGTGCGCCTTTGGTGCCGGTGTAGATCTGGTCGAACACCTGCCAGCACCCGATCAGTCCGAGTGTCAACACCGTGAACAGCGTGGGTCGCAGCTGCGGCAGGGTAACTCGCCAGAAGCGTTGCCAACCGTTCGCACCATCCATCTCGGCCGCCTCGTAGACCTCGCCGCTGAGGTTCTGCAGCGCAGCGACGAACAGCAGCATGAAGGTGCCGCTGGTGGTGAAGATGGCGAGGAGAACGAACGCGGACATGGCGACGGATGGCCCGCCCACCCAGTCCCACAGCGGGATGCCGAGGGCCGTCGATTTTTCAAGAAACGCCGGGCCCGTATCGACCCCGAAGTGGAAGATCCCGTTGGGGTCGTTGAACCAGTTCGGCCCGGTAACCCCGATGAACGACAACAGCTTGTTGACCGCGCCGGTCGAGTTGAACAGGAACAGCCAGAGCACGGTGATCGCGACCGAACTGGTTACCGAGGGGAAGTAGAACGCGGTGCGAAAGAAGCCTCGACCCTTGAGGATCTGCCGGTTCACCATGACCGCGAGGAACATGGCAACCGCTGTCTGCAGCGGAACTACCAGCACGACGTACCAGGCGTTGTTCTTCAGGGCGGTGCCGAAGTCCTGCTCGGCGAGACCGCCGCCGCCCAGCAGCGCCGCGTAGTTCTTGAGGCCGACGAAACCCACGCCGCCCGCAAACGGGCTGCCGCGCCCACCCCAGTCGGAGAAGCTCACCGACAGCGCCATGAGCACCGGGATCACCAAAAACAGTCCGAGCAGGACCAGCATCGGCGCGGTGAACAGCCACCCCGAGGCGGCCTCACCGCGACGGATACCGGATGCCCGGCGCCGTTCGGAGAGCCTCGGCTGCCTCGGGATGGTCGTCATCGCTACTTCACCAGCGCTTCGAGGTTCTTCTGGGTCGACTCGAGGATGGTCTTCGGGTCGCTGGTGGCGAGGCTCTCGATTTTCGAGTTGAAGTCGGTCACCACGTCAGCTGCACCCTTGGCTGCCGGCACGCCCTTGGCGTAGTCGGCGGCGTCGAGGAACGGAACCAGGGTCGGGTTCGCCTTCTTCCACTCGGCGGCAGCGGACTGGATCGATGGCATCGGACCGAATGCCTTCGAGAAGGCGAGCTGGTCGCTCGCGCTGGTCAGCTTCTCGACCAGCTTCAGCGCGGCTTTCTGGTTCGGGCTGTCGGCGGCGATCCCCCAGCAGTTGGTGAACTGCAGGGTACCGGCGCCGGCCGGCCCCTTCGGCAGCGGGACAATCGTGTACTTGAGGTCGGGGTAGTCGGCCTGCAGACCGCCGGTGATCCAGTTGCCCTCGATCGTCATCGCCGCGAGGCCCTTGCCGAAGGCCTCTCCGCCCCACCCCGCGCCAAGATCCTTGGCGAACTTCAGGGTTCCATCGTTCTCGAGCTTCTTGACGTAGTCGAGCGCCGTCACGTTCGCTTCGGTGTCGGCCGTGGCCTTGGTGCTGTCGGCGTTCATCAGGTTGCCACCGGCCTGCGTCATGAAGGCGCCCACCCGGGCGTACTCGCCACCGATGCCGAGACCCACGTGGTCGGCGGTGGTGAGCTTTTTCGCGACGGTCTCGAGCTGGTCCCAGGTGGTGGGCACGTCGGCATCCGTGAGGCCAGCGGCCTTCCACATGTCGGTGTTGATCTCGAGAGCGAGCGTCGAGAAGTCCTTGGGCGCGCAGTAGAACTTCTTGTCGTAGGTGAACGACTTGACCAGGCTGGGATAGAAGTCGCCTTTGTTGCTCAACTTGTCGCCGTAGGCGAGCAGAGAGCCGTTCGAGGCGAACCCGGCCAGCGCATCGGTGGAGAGGTAGAACACGTCGGCAGGCTTGCCGGATGAGAAGCCCTGGGCAAGCTGCTGGGCGAGGTCGCTGGCGGCCGACACGGTCGCTGTGGTGCCGGACGAGCTCGACCAGTCGGCTACCGCGGACTTGACCGCAGCGGTCTCTGCGTCGCCGCTCGATCCGATCAACACGGTCAGAGCCTTGTTCGAGGAGGTCAGCGCTCCGTTGTCGGTGCTGCCTCCGCTACTGAATCCGGAGCCGCAGCCGGTGAGCGCGAGCGCTCCCGATGCGGCCAAGGCGCCGGCGAGGAGCCAGCGAGAAGTGCGTCGTTGCATGTGATTCTCCTTGGGGGGATGGTGCCCGAGTGGGCACTGCGAGGGGGCCGGAGATGCGGATGTCCGCTGCGGCGGACGGGGATCCCGGCAAGACGGGGGAGTGGCCGGGCATCGATCTCGCCAGCATGCGCCCTCCATCGGGTTGCTATTTGATCGTTCAAGACCTGGCGTCGTCGTCGGCTATTTGATCGATCAAATTCGTTGTCGACTCTAACCCGGCCATCACCGCCCGTCAACAGCGGAGGCGGTAGCCTCGATCACACTGGAACGATCGAATACCGAGCGGAGGTCGGCGTGACGCAGCTCCCCACCGTGCTCGACGTCGGGCGCATGGCCGGCGTCTCGCGACAGACCGTGTCGAACGTTCTCAATTCGCCGGAGTTGGTTCGCCCAGCCACCCGGGAGAGGGTCGAAGAAGCGATCCGGCAGCTTGGCTACCGGCCGCACGCATCCGCTCGGCGCCTTCGCACCCGCAAGAGTTCCACCATCGGTGTGCGGCTCGACCCGATGGCGAACGGAATCTCCGGCGCCGTGCTCGACCGCTTTCTGCACGCCCTCACCGAAAAGGCAGATGCCCGCGGGCTGCGCATCACCCTGTTCACCGCTCGCGATCCCGACGACGAGATCCGCCAGTTCGCGCGCCTGCGCGACGGCGCCGATGTTGACGCTTTCGTGCTCACCTCGACGTTCTACGGCGACACCCGCACCGAATGGCTGATCGAGAACGACGTGCCCTTCGTCACCTTCGGGCGACCGTGGGGCATCGACGACATGGACGATCCCCAGCACCGCTGGGTCGATGTGGACGGGTGGGCAGGACTTCGCGAAGCCACCCGATCGCTCACGGCGTCAGGCGCCGAGCGGATCGCCTTCCTCGGCTGGCCGAGCCCATCGGGCACCGGAGACGACCGTCGCCGAGGCTGGCGGGATGCCCTGCGCGAGACGACCGCGCTGACCGAGGGCGAGATCGCGGCACTCGATGTCGCCTCCGAAGACGGCGTCGCGCAGGGCCGCGACGCCGTGCGCGCGCTGCTCGACTCGGGAGTCGTGCTGGAGGGGGTCGTCAGCGCAAGCGACTCGCTCGCGCTGGGTGCCCTGCTGGCGCTCGGCCCGGACATCCCGGTAATCGGCTACGACAACACCCCCGTCGCCGCGGCCATCGGCCTTTCGAGCGTCGAGCAGCCGGTGGACGAGGTGGCCGACGGGGTTTTGATGTTGCTGCTGGGCGAGCGTGGCAACGATGTCGTGGGGTGGGATGCCGAGGCAACGGATGCCCGACACCGACTCATCACCCCGCGCCTCGTCACCCGCACCCTCGCCCTGAGCTAGCCGTACTGTCGGGCCATTTCGCCGACACGTCCCGGCACGCGCGGCGAATCAGCCGACAGCGGCCGTCACGATGCCGTACGCCGCGGCCACGGCGGCGAACCCGGCCACGAGATTGAGGCCGACGCTCACCGCGGCCGTGCGCCAGTGGCCGGTCATCACCAAGAGGATCGTCTGCACCGACCAGGTGCTGAAAGTGGTGAGGCCGCCCGCGAACCCGGTGACGGCGATTGTGTACCACTCGTCGGCCAGGCCGGCATGATGCAGGAGCGCCAGGAACACTCCACCGATCGCGGCGCCGACGACGTTGACGACGAGCACGGCCCAAGGGAACCACGCGTAGCGGGCGAGGGCCTGCGATAGGCCGTACCGGAGCAGTGCGCCGACCGCGCCGACCACCACGACCGCGAGGAAGACGATGGCGCTCATCGGGTCACCCTGCCGTCGTCTGACGTAGCGCGATTGGCAAGACGGAGTCCGAGCACCGTGGCGGCGAAGCCGAGCACCATCGTGCAGAGCAGATACAACACGAGGGTGATCCAGTGGCCGGCGATCAGCTCAGAGAACAGAGAGACGGCAAAAGCCGAGAACGTGGTGTACGAACCGATGGCACCGGTGCCGACACCGGCCTTCACCCAGCTCGGTGTCGACGGGCGCATCCAGAGCGACCCCGTCACCAGGGCGAGAGCGAAGGCGCCGGTGACGTTGATCGCGAGCGTCTGCCAGGGAAAGACGGGGTCTGCGAACGGGAAGATCAGGTCGATGCCGTACCGGAGACCCGACCCGATCACGCCACCGGCGGCAACCGCCCAGATATCAGCAGCTGGGAGGCGAAAACTCACACTGTCAGTGTACGGGCGGAGTCTTTTCGCTGGTGATGGTCGTGGAGCCTCCGTCGGCCGGCGTGGCGCGCGCGGCCGTCTTGGCGGTGGTCGGAATGGCCCGTGCGGCGCGGTCGACCTGGGGCTCGCTCCGTGTCCGTGACTGGCTCGACGCGCCGCGAGTCGCCGGAGCGGCCGGGGGAAGAGGCGTGCGCATCACCGGGCGACGTGGTTCGCCACGACGATCCTGGCCGGGAAGCGGGCGATTCGGGCGGTGGTAGAGCTGCTTGGACGAGTCGAGCATCCAGGGCACGATGGCTACCGTCACGCCGTGCACCAGCATCAGCTTCTGGCGGATGCGGCGGGCCTTGTGGTTGTGCAGCAGGTTCTCCCACCAGTGGCCCACGATGAAGATCGGGGTGTACACGGTGATGACTTCGGCGCCATGTTCGGCCCGACGGGCCTTGATGTATTTGATCAGCGGCATGCTGATGTCGCGATAGGGCGAGGGGATGATGCGCAGCGGCACCTTGATGTTCATCTCGTCCCACTGCTTCGACAGCTGCTCGGACGCCTTCTCGTCGATGTTCGCGTGGATCGCCTCGATGCTCTCGTGGCGCGCGGCGATGGCGTAGTCGAGGGCCTTCAGAATCGGCTTCTGCATGCGGCCGACCAGCACGATCGCGTGGTCGCCGGTGGCACCGAACGTGGTGGTCGGGTCGACCTCGATGTCTTGCGCGACCTTCTTGTAGTACCGGTTGATACGCAACATCAGGTAGAAGAGCACCGGCATGATGGCGAAGACCAGCCACGCACCGTGGGTGAACTTGGTGATCGTCACCACGATGAGCACGAGGCCGGTGAAGATCGCACCGATGGCGTTGATGGCCCGGGAGCGATAGACCTGGCCGCGGTTTGCGCAGCCGGCCCGCAGCATCCTGGTCCAGTGCACGACCATGCCGGTCTGGCCGAGCGTGAACGAGACGAAGACGCCGATGATGTAGAGCTGGATCAGCGCGGTCGGGTTGGCGCGATAGACCGCGAGCAGCAGGATGGCGACGCCGCTGAGTACGAGCACGCCGTTCGAATACACCAGGCGGTCACCGCGCGTCTGAAGCGACTTGGGAGCGTAGTTGTCGCGGGCCAGCACCGAACCGAGCAGCGGGAAGCCGTTGAACGCGGTGTTCGCGGCGAGCAGCAGCACCAGCGCCGTCGTCCCCTGGATGATGTAGAACATGAAATAGCCGTTGCCCGGGAAGACGGCGGCGGCGATCTGGGATATGACGGATGTCTGCGGCGCCGTGGTGCAGTCCGTGAAGCCCTGCAAATCGCAGGCCGACTCTGCGTAGTGCACCTTGCTGATCAGCGCGAGCACCATCAGGCCGACGAACAGCACGATGGCGATCGAACCCATCAGCACCAGCGTGCCCTGGGCGTTCTTGATCTTGGGGTGGCGAAACGCCTGCACGCCGTTCGCGACCGCCTCGACACCGGTGAGCGCCGAACATCCGCTGGCGAAGGCCCGAAGCAGCAGCAGGATGAAGCCGAGCTGGGCCAGGTGCTCCGGGTTTTTGACCGTGAACACCGAGGAGGCGGCGATGGGGGCGTCACCGAGGGCGACTCGCACGAGACCGACGATGATCATGGTCCCGACGCTGGCGATGAAAAGGTAGGTCGGAAGCGCGAAGGCCTTGCTCGACTCGGCAACTCCGCGCAGGTTGATCGCAGCCAGCACGACGACGAAGCCGATCGCCATCTCGACGCGGTAGTTATTCAGCTGGGGGAAGGCCGAGATGATGTTGTCCACACCGGATGCGACCGAGACCGCGACGGTGAGCACGTAGTCGACCAACAAAGCGGATCCGACCACCAGGCCGGCCTTCTCGCCCAGATTGCGATGGGCGACCTCGTAATCGCCACCGCCGGACGGGTACGCCTTGATCAGCTGGCGATAGGAGGCGACGACCACGATCAGCAGCAGCACCACGGCGGCAGCTACCCATGGGGCGAAGCTCAAAAACGCGAGCCCGCCGAGGGTAAGGATAAGGAGAAGCTCCTGCGGCGCGTACGCAACAGAAGACAGGGCGTCGCTAGCAAAAATAGGCAACGCCAAATGCTTCGGGAGGAGCTGGCCTTCGATTTTCTCGGACGCCAGCGGTTCCCCGATCAGCCACCGCTTGGGCGACCGAACTTCGCTAGTCACGAGGTGCGACGATACACCCGCGCTCGCCGAGGGGCGCAATCCGTTCCTAACATCTCAGTAACCGAGAAGATTCCCTCGATCACGAACCCGCGCGTACGGCTTTCCGCACCTCGTCCAACCGCGTCTGCAGCAAAGTGACCGTTCCCTCGCCGAGCTCACCGTGTGCGGCCATCACGCGGAGGTCGGCACGCAGTTGATGCCGAAACTCGGTGACCACCGCTTCGGCCTCGCGCAGTCGCGAGGTGATGGTCACAGACTCCGGCTCGACCCGGCTGGATCGACCGGACTGTCGGGCATCCTGTCTCGCATCCCGTGCCGCGGAGGCGAGATCGGCGCGAAGGGTCTTCATGGCATCGCCCACCGAGGTGCGTACCTCGTCTGCAAGTCGGCGCACCGAGTCGGTGACGTCGTTCTCGATGTCGTCGAGCTCGCCGGCGCGGGCCTCGAGTTCGGCGCGCCCGGCATCCGTGATCGCATAGACGGTCTTGCGACCATCCGCGGCCTTGGTGACCAGGCCCTCGTCTTCGAGCTTGGCAAGGCGCGGGTAGATGGTGCCAGCGCTCGGAATGTAGGTGCCGCCGAAGCGATCGCCGAGTGCCTGCATCAGCTCGTAGCCGTGCATCGGGCGCTCAGACAGCAGGCTCAGCAGGTACAGGCGCAGGTGGCCGTGGCCGAATACCGGGGTCATGCGCTCACCGCGTGAAGCACGCTGATGTTGCCGCTGACGGTGTTGGCGCGGAACTCGAGCCAGTACTGGTCGAGGTTGCCGTAGCGCCCCGAGTAGCTGCCCTTGACGCCGCGGATCTCGGAGTCGTCGAGCTGAATCTTTCCGCCGACGGTGGAGATCGTGTACTGCGCGGCGAGGCCAGCGGCGAGGCGCATGGTGACGTCGCCACTGACGGTGTTCACCCGCACCACGTCGGGCGTGCCGGTGAGGTCGAGAAAGACGTCACCCGAGACGCTGTCGCTCGAGTACTTGTCGATCTCGCCGGTGGCGGTGATGTCGCCGCTCACGGTCTTGGCGCCGATGGTGCCGTGGTGGCCGCGCACCGCGATCTCCCCGCTCACCGCATTGAGTTGCACGGCGCCGGTGAGGTCGTCGACGACCACGTCGCCGCTGACGGTGCTGATGGTGGCGTTGGTGCTGAGTCCACTGATCAGGGCGTTGGCGCTGACCACGCCGAATTTGAGGGCGACATCGCGCGGCACCATGATGCTCACGTCGGCGCTGGCACGGCCGGTGAAGCTGCTGAACACCTCGATGAAGTTGTCCCAGCTGAGTTGTGGGTGGTCGACCTCCAGGCGGTCACCGTCTACCGCGATTCGCAGGGACTTGCCGCGCACAGCGTGCACCTCGACGCGGGTGCCCGGCTCGTCGTGCCCGACGATGTTGATCGATCCGCCGATCATGCTGACCTTCAGGCTGTGGATGTTCTCGAGGTCGATGACCTTCTCGCCATCCACCAGCCATTTCTCCTGAGCCATCTCGGCTCCCTTCGATGATTCGAGATATATCGCGAGTGCGACACGAACACGATATATCTCGATGTCCGATCGATGCAAGAGTTCGCTCTTGACGTTGACGCGACGTCAAGCTCTACGGTCATGCGTATGGACTGGTCAATTCAGCAGATCGCACGCCTCTCGGGCACCACCTCCCGCACGCTGCGCCACTACGGCCAGCTCGGACTGTTGGCGCCGAGCCGCATCGGGGCGAACGGCTACCGCTATTACGACGCGGCGTCGCTCGTGCGACTGCAGCGCATCCTGCTGCTGCGCGATCTCGGGCTCGGGTTGCCCGCTATCGGCGAACTGCTCTCCGGGCAGACCGACGACGCGGATGCCCTGGGCGCCCACCTGCGCTGGTTGCGCCAGGAGAAGGACCGGCTCGATCGCCAGATCGGCACGGTCGAGTCGACGATCGAGAAACTGAGAACAGGAGAAGGACTGATGGCGGAAGAAGCATTGGACGGGTTCGATCACACCGTCTATCGGGACGAGGTCGAGGAGCGGTGGGGCGCGAAATCCTACGCGGACGGCGACCGGTGGTGGCGCGGCATGTCCGACGGGGAGCGTGCGCGCTGGCGGGAGAGGCAGGACTCGCTGCTGACGGGGTGGCGGGAGGCCGCGGCATCCGGAATCCCCGTCGGGAGCGAGGGTGCGCAGGCCTTAGCGCGGCGCCAGTTCGACTGGCTGAGCGGCATACCCGGTCTGCCTGCGGTGGACCGCGAGTATTTCGTCGGCCTGGGCGACATGTATGTCGCAGACGAGCGGTTCGCGGCGAACTACGGCGGGGTCGATGGCGCGACCTTCGTGCGCGACGCCATGCGGATCTTCGCCGACCGCGAGCTGTAGCTCCGCTATTTCGGAACTGGCCTCCCGCATTTCCGAACCGAAGGAGCTCAGCCCATTTCCGAAATGAAGGAGATTTTCTCGCGACACACCCTTTTCGTGCTGGATGAGCGGCGTGTCTCGAGAATCACCTTCATTTCGGAAGTGGCTCAGTTCGGAAGTGGCTTCAGTTCGGATGTCGTTCAGTTCGGATTAGCTTCATTGTGGAAGTGGCGTGGCGAGCATTGCCCAGAGCACGATCGCAGCACGTGGCAGCGAGGCGATCATGACACCACAGCCGCTTCGACGACTTCGCGCGTGCGCGCCACTGGCACGGCGAGCAGCGGCATCGTCACGGTGACCATCGGGCCGATCAGCAGCGCGAAGGCGACAGTGCCGATGCCGACATTGCCGCCGAGCAGCCAGCCGATGGCCAGTACCGTGACCTCGATCGCGGTGCGCACCAACCAGATGCGCCAGCCGAAGCGGCGGTGGATGCCCGTCATGAGTCCATCGCGCGGGCCCGGCCCGAAGTTCGCGCCGATGTAGAGCCCGGTCGCCACGGCGAGCAGGGCGAGCCCGCCGGCGAACAACAACGCCTGCGACCACCACTCGTGCTGCGGGGGAACGAGAGTGAGGCCGACCTGTGCGCTGGTGCCGACGAGCAGCACGTTGAGCAGGGTTCCGAGGCCCGGTTTCTGGCGGATCGGGATCCACAGCAGCAGCACCACCCCACCGATGATGTTGGTGACCCAGCCGAACGGGATACCGGTGTGGAGAGCGATGCCCTGCGACAGCACGTCCCACGGCGCGACGCCGATGCCGGCCTGCACCATCATCCCGATCGCGAAGCCGTAGGCGAACAGGCCGACGAGCAGCTGGGCGACGCGGCGACTGAGGATCAGGGACGGATGCATAGACGTAGCCAATTGCAGAATTGGCCTGTTATCAAGATGCCAATTCGCATAAAGTGGCCCGATGGCATCCCTCTCGGCTCGGATATTGGCCCCCCTCGTGGCGGAGTGGCGCGGTTCGACGGCGAGCCCGGCCTACACCGCGCTCGCCGAACGCGTGCGACTGCTGGTGCTCGACGGGCGCATCGCGCTCGGCACCCGGCTTCCGGCCGAGCGTGAGCTCGCCGCGCAGCTGGGCGTGAGCCGCACGACGGTGACGGCCGCGTACAGCGAGCTGCGGCATGCCGGATACCTCGACAGCATCCGTGGGTCTGGCAGCGTCGCGCGGCTGCCCGGGCGCTCCCCGCTTCAGAACGAGCCGACGGCAGGCGGCTACCTCGACTTCAGCAAGGCCGCACTTCCCGCCTCTGCGCTGGTCGCGCGTGCGGCGGTGCTCGCCGCGGAGGACCTGCCGGCGCACCTGGGCGACACCGGCTTCGATCCGATCGGGCTGCCCGTGCTGCGCCGGGCGATCGCCGATCGCTACACCGCGCGCGGCCTGCCGACGGAGCCCGAGCAGATCATGGTGACGATCGGCGCTCAGCATGCCATCGCCCTGCTCTCGCGCACGCTGCTCGGTCGGGGTGACAGCGCGCTGGTCGAATCGCCCAGCTACCCGCACGCCTATGAGGCGTTGCGCCTCACCGGTGCCCGACTCGTCCCGGTGAGCGTGACCACGGATCTGGGCGAGGGCGATGAAGGGTGGGATGTCCCCGGCCTCGAGCAGGCGTTGCAGCGCACCAGCCCCGCCATGGGGTACGTCATGCCCGACTTCCAGAACCCGACCGGCTGCACGATGTCGCCGGAGCTGCGGCAACGGATGCTCGACCTCGCGTCAGCGCAGGGGACGACCATCGTCGCCGACGAGACCATGGCCGAACTTGACATCGATCGCGCCGAGACCCCCCTGCCGCTGGCCGCCTACGGGCCGGCCGTGCTGATCGGCTCGGTCGGCAAGACCCTCTGGGGTGGTCTGCGGGTGGGCTGGATCCGGGCGGAGCGGCAGCTCATCCAAAAACTCGCCCGCGCACGGATGGCCGGCGACCTCGGCACTCCCACGCTCGAGCAGCTGCTGGTTGCTCGGCTGTTCGCCGACTACGACAGCATCCTCGAGACCCGACGACAGCAGCTGCGGGCTGGGCGGGAACACCTGACCTCGGCGCTCGCCGCCGCCTTTCCCGACTGGCGGATGCCACGGGTCGAGGGAGGGCTCACCGCGTGGGTGAACCTCGGCGCGCCGGTCAGCTCGCAGCTGACCCTCGCGGCTCGCAACGAGGGGCTGTTGCTCGCGGCCGGGCCGCGATTCGGCCTGGACGGCGCCTTCGAGCGCTTCCTCCGCATCCCGATCAGCTATTCCGCCGAGGAGACCGACCGCGCGGTCGCGGCTCTATCGGCCGCCTGGGAATCGCTCGCTCGCGGCCCGCTGTTCGATCAGTCGTTCGTGGCCGAAGTGGTCTGAGCACCGCGTTACTCCCTTCGGAGTACGCGCCTGGCGCAGGCCCCCTGCGATACTGGGCGAGAGGCACGGCGTCGTGCGCTATCGCACCCTGCCACCCACCGCCGCAGCACCAGGAGAGTCACGTGCACCTGTTTTCTGTCTTCAGCCTGCGCAACCGCTCGCTCATCGCCCTGATCTCGGTCGTGATCGCCGTGTTCGGCGGCATCTCCCTCGCCTCGCTCAAGCAGGAGCTCATCCCCTCGCTCTCCTTGCCATCGGTGTTCATCGTCACCGGCTACCCGGGCGCATCACCCGACGTCGTGAACACCGACGTGAGTACGCCGATCGAGAGCGCAATCCAGGGCATCGAGCACCTCGACAGCACGACCGCGACGTCGAACACGTCCGCATCGACGGTCACCGCCTCGTTCGAATACGGAACCGACATCGCCACCTCCGAGCAGAAGGTTCAGCTCGCCCTCGACCGCATCTCCAGCCGACTGCCCGACGGCGTCACGCCCCAGGTCATCACGTTCAGCCTCAGCGACTTCCCGGTCGTGCAGCTCGCCGTCACCAGCGACCTCGACAAGCACGACCTCGCTTCCAAGCTCTCGTCTCTCACCGTCACCGATCTGAAGCAGCTCAACGGGGTCAGCGACGTCAGCCTGCTCGGCGCTGCATCCCAGCGGGTGACCATCACCCCGGATGCCGACACCCTCCTTGCGGACGGCCTCAGCATCCAGGCGATCAAGACCGCCCTCGGCGCCAACGGCACCCTGCTGGCGAGTGGCTCGATCACCGAAGACGGCAAGACCCTCACCGTGCAGTCCGGCGAGAAGCTCACCTCGGTCGCCGAACTCGAAGCACTGCCGGTGCTTGGCGGCCGGAGCGAGGTCGCACCGACCATCGGCGACGTCGCGAAGGTCGCCATCGTCGACGACCCGATCGCCGGCTACTCCCGCGTCAACGGCAAGGATGCCGTCACCCTGAGCATCACGAAGACCGCCGCGGGCAACACCGTCGAGGTGTCCAAACTCGTGCGCGCAGACATCCCGACCCTGGAGAAGCAGCTCGGAAACAACACGAAACTGACGGTGGTCTCCGATCAGGCGCCCTCGATCACCCAGTCGATCGACAGCCTGGCGCAGGAGGGCCTGCTCGGCCTCGTCTTCGCCGTGATCATCATCTTCGTCTTCCTGTTCTCGTTCCGCTCGACGCTGGTCGCCGCGGTGTCGATCCCGCTGTCGGTGCTCATCACCTTCATCGGCATGAACGCCTCCGGCTACACGCTCAACATCATCACGCTGGCCGCCCTCACCATCGCCGTCGGACGCGTGGTCGACGACTCGATCGTCGTGATCGAGAACATCAAGAGGCATCTGGCCCTGGGCGAAGAAAAACTCGCGGCCATCCTCACCGGTGTACGCGAGGTCGCTACGGCGGTCACCGCCTCCACGGTCACCACGGTGGCCGTGTTCCTGCCGATCGCGCTCGTCGGCGGGCTCACCGGTGAGCTGTTCCGGCCGTTCGCGCTCACCGTGGCGATGGCGCTCGCCGCGTCGCTGTTCGTCTCGCTCACCATCGTGCCGGTTCTCGCGTACTGGTTCCTCGGCCGCTCCAAACAGAGCCGCAAAAAGCAGGGCCACAAGCATGCAGGTACCGAGCTCGTTACCGCGGACCAGGCGGATGAGCTGGAGACCCCGACGCGACTGCAGAAGGTCTACCTGCCGGTCATCCGTTGGACTCTGAAGTTCCCGGCCATCGTGTTGATCGGTGCCATCGTCATCCTGCTCGGCTCCGGCGTCGCCGCGACCGGACTCAAGACCAACTTCATCGGCAACAGCGGCCAGAACACCGTCACGGTGACGCAGACGCTCCCGCTCGGCACCAGCCTCGAGGCGCAGGATGCCGCGTCAGACTCCGTCGAAAAGTCCCTGCGCGACATCTCGGGCGTCGATACGGTGCTCCTCACTATCGGCTCCGGCGGCAGCGCACTGCGCTCGGCGTTCTCCGGCGGCGGGGCGACAACGTACTCGGTGACCACCGACCCCGATGCCGACCAGGAGAAGCTGCAGAACACCATCACCAGGGAGCTGAAGAAGATCACCGGCGAAGGCGACATCGTCGTCGCGGGCGCCCAGTCGGGGTTCGCTTCGAGCAACATCGAGGTGGACATCACCGCCGGCAGCCAGGCAGACCTCGCGAAGGCCTCCAGCGCGATCCTCGACAAAGTCAAGGGCCTCTCCGTCGTCTCCGCCGCGAACAGCAACCTGTCGGCATCGCTGCCCTACATCGCGGTGCAGATCGACCGCGCCAAGGCCGCAGCGGCCGGACTCACCGAGACCCAGGTCGGCGGCATCGTCACCCAGGCGATGAACCCGAGCGCTACCGGTTCCATCGTGATCGACGAGAAGACGCTGTCGATCTATGTGGCCAACTCGAGCGCACCACTGTCGATCCAGGAGCTGAAGGACTTCAGCATTCCCACCGTCACCGGGCCGAAGTCGCTCAGCGACCTGGCGACCGTCAGCACCGTCAAGGGCCCGTCGAGCGTCACCACGATCAAGGGGCTGCGCAGCGCGACCATCACCGTCACGCCAGGCACCGACAACACCGGAAGCGCTTCGGCCGAGGTCGCGGCCGCGGTCGCCAAGGCGAAGCTTCCGTCGAGTGCCGACGCGACTCTCGGCGGGGTCACCTCGCAGCAGAGCGACTCGTTCGGGCAGCTCGGTCTCGCCTTGCTGGCCGCCATACTCATCGTCTACGTGGTGATGGTCGCGACATTCAAGAGCCTGCGCCAGCCGCTGCTGCTGCTCGTGTCGGTGCCGTTCGCGGCCACCGGCGCCATCCTGCTGCAGGTGATCTCGGGCATCCCGCTCGGTGTCGCCTCGCTGATCGGTGTGCTGATGCTGATCGGCATCGTGGTCACCAACGCGATCGTGCTGGTCGACCTGATCAACCAGTACCGGCGGCGCGGCATGAAGGTGGCCGACGCGATCACGCACGGTGCCTCGCGCAGACTTCGTCCGATTCTCATGACGGCGCTCGCGACGATCGGCGCGCTGATCCCGCTCGGCGTCGGGCTGACCGGGCATGGCGGCTTCATCTCGCAGCCACTCGCCATCGTCGTGATCGGTGGGCTGGTGTCATCCACTCTCCTCACCCTGATCGTGCTGCCGGTGCTCTACTACCTGGTGGAGGGCGCGAAGGAACGGCGTGACGACCGCCGCGCCGCGCGCGAGCTGGCGGCGCTGCCCGCCCCGACCACGGCCCCGGCAGCGGACTTCCCGCCGCCCACCGCGTAGCCCCGGCCCCGGGCGTAGCGGTCGGGGTTCGCACTCCGTTCTGCAGGAGTTCCTGCAGAACGGATGCCCGCGCACGTCGAGATGCCATTTCGTGCTGTTGGTGGATTTCCGGACCGCACAAACGGCACTCGATGCGCTCTGCGCAACTCATCACGCTCGGGAGACCGTTGTTCAGCACCTCCTGAATAACGGCTCCGGACGGGTACTGCCACTAACGAGTTGTCACAGATCGACCTCATTCGCGATCTGAAACGTCGATCAATGACAACTCGCGGGAGATCGCCGACGCCGCACCGAGTACACCGCGTACACCGCGTCTTCACAAACGGCGCGTGGTTGCGAAACGAACCGCCGTTTGTGAAGACTCGGCGGGCGCTGGCTAGGGTTGGCGCATGCCCACCCCCGACTTCGTCCTGGCCCTGCGCGAGAAGATCGGGCACGACGAGCTGTGGCTCTCGGGCGTCACCGCCGTCGTGCTGCGGGACGCGCCAGCCGGGCGCGAGGTGCTGCTGGTGAAGCGCGCCGACAGTGGCGCCTGGACGCCGGTGACCGGCATCGTCGACCCGGGCGAGGAGCCCGCGGTGGCGGCGGTGCGCGAGGTGCTCGAGGAAGCGGATATCGTCGCCCGGGCCGACCTGCTCAGCGCAGTGCAGACCATCCCGCTGGTCGTCTACTCCAACGGCGACAGATCGCGGTACCTCGACCTGGTCTTCCGCTGCAGCTACGTGTCGGGGGAGCCGTTTCCTGCTGACGGCGAGAACACCGCGGCGGCCTGGTACCCGCTAGATGCCCTGCCCGAGATGTCCGACGACATGCGGGGCCGGATCGAGGTCGCGGCGACCGGAGGGGACGCCGCGCGGTTCATCAGCTAAATTGGGTCGAGGTGCTCGTGGAAGAACGCGACGATGCGCTTCTTCATGTTCGGCCCGAGCATCGCGATCGAATGCAGTGAGCCGCGCACGGTGACGAAGGTGGTCGAGACGCCGTGCGCGCGCAGTTCCTTAACGAACGCCTCACTCTGGGAGAGCGGGATGCGCTCGTTGAGCGAGTGGCCGACGAAGAACGGCGGGTCGGTGACATCCACCTGGTAGATCGGCGACGCCTTTCTCGCGGACGCGCAGTCGGAGAGCTTTTCGCACTTCAGGTAAGCCAGCTGCAGCGGGATGAAGTTCGGCAGCTCCGCGCCTTTCGTGGTGAGGTCGGCCGGACCGCTGAGCTCAGCGACGGCGGCGACTCGGGCACCTGCGGCGCGGCTTCCGTGACCTGCCGTGCCGAGCATCGAAACCAGGTTTCCGCCCGCAGAGCCGCCCATCGCGCCGATGCGCGCGGGGTCGACCGAGTAGTCGTCGGCATGGCTTCGCACCCACCGCACGGCGGCCTTCACGTCGTCAAGCCCATCGGGAAACGGGAACTCGGGCGCGAGGCGGTAGTCGAGGGAAAACACCACGAAACCGGCCGAAGCGAGCCATTGGCAGACGCTGTTGTATTCGGGGCTGCTCTTGTCTCCCGCTCGCCAGCTCCCGCCGTGCACGAGAACGATGCCGGCGCGGTCGCCGTCGCTTTTCTTCTGCGGTTGGCAGACGTTGAGCCGCTCGCGACGTTCGCCGTCGCGGCGGAAGGTGACGTTCTCCTTCACCAGCACCGATGGGTAGGTCTTGAACTGCGGATACGCGGGTTGCGGAATGGTGACGCTCTCCTGCGACGGCGTGCTGCGGCCGGCGGAGCATCCGACCAGAGCGAGGGTGATCATCGCGCCGGTCACGGCCGCAAGGAGACGTCTGCGCACTTTCCCCATCCCCGTGCAAATAGGCGCGATATCAGGTAACGTAGTCCAGTCGGCTCTAGACATCGCGAAATCTTGCGAATGGGTTTGTAAGTCTTTCGGGCCGGTTTCCCTCTGCGAAGTGCACATAACAACGCGCATGCAGAACGTGGACCAACTACTCCTTGGTTCACAAAGGGAACAATCACGTATGTGAACGGTCCTGGCCAAAGACTGCCCGGGTTCCAGCAGAAGCGCTGCTTGTTGGTTGCGCGCTGCCATGCAACTAAACACAACCCGGAAAACACCTATGCCTAATTTCGACAATAAGGCGGCCTCGGGCCGACCGACCAAGAAGTACAACACCGGCGCTCCCAAGACCGGCAGCCGCAGCGAAGGCCACCGCGGTTTCCACGGTGACGCTGCCCCGGCCAAGAAGCGCTGGACGCAGGATGACCGCGCCGCTCGCACCGGCGACCGCCCGGCCTCCACCGACCGCCGCCCCAACTGGGAGCCGCGCGCCGAGCGCCCGACGACCGGCCGCTCCGAGCGTCCCTCGTACGGTGACCGTGCCCAGCGCACCGAGCGTCCCGCATACGGCCGCACCGAGCGCCCGTCCTACAACGACCGCCCCGCCCGCACCGAGCGTCCCTCCTATGGTGACCGCCCGGCTCGCACCGAGCGCCCGTCCTACAACGACCGCCCCGCCCGCACCGAGCGTCCCTCCTATGGTGACCGCCCGCAGCGCGGCGAGCGTTCCTCATACAACGACCGTCCGGCCCGTACCGAGCGTCCCTCCTACGGCGACCGTCCGGCCCGCACCGAACGTCCCTCGTACAACGACCGTCCGGCTCGCACGGAGCGTCCCTCTTACGGTGACCGCCCGCAGCGCTCAGAGCGTCCGGCTTACGGCGACCGCCCGGCCCGTGCCGAGCGTCCCTCGTACGGTGACCGCCCGGCCACCAACGACCGTGCGCCTCGCACCGAGCGTCCGTCGTACGGTGACCGTCCGGCCCGCTCATATGACGACCGCCCGGCCCGCACCGAGCGTCCGTCGTACGGTGACCGTCCGGCCCGCACGGAGCGTCCCTCGTACGGCGACCGTCCGGCCCGCACGGAGCGTCCGTCGTTCAGCGACCGTCCGGCCCGCACGGAGCGTCCGTCGTACGGTGACCGCCCGGCCCGCACGGAGCGTCCCGCGCGTTCCTTCGATGACCGCGCGCCGCGTCGTGACAGCGACTACTACCCCGCGAAGCACGACACGAAGTCGGCGTCGTTCGCGGCGCACGAAGACGTCGTGCTCGAGCGCCTCGAGGCCAAGACCATCACGGCCGATGACGCCGTGGGCAAGACCTGGAAAGACCTCGGCATCGGCGACAACATGACTCGCCAGCTCACGGCGATGGGCGCCGAGACCCCGTTCCCGATCCAGGCTGCGACCATCCCCGACGTGCTGTCCGGCAAGGACGTGCTCGGCCGTGGCAAGACCGGCTCCGGCAAGACCATCGCCTTCGGCGCACCGCTCGTCGAGCGCCTCATGGAGAACGAGGGTGGCAAGAACCGCAAGCCGGGCCGCAAGCCCCGTGCGCTGATCCTCGCCCCGACCCGCGAACTCGCCATGCAGATCGACCGCACCGTGCAGCCGATCGCCCGCAGCGTCGGCCTGTTCACCACGACCATCGTCGGTGGCGTGCCCCAGTTCAAGCAGGTCTCCACGCTCCAGCGCGGTGTCGACATCGTCATCGCCACGCCGGGTCGCGTCGAAGACCTCGTGGAGCAGGGTCGCCTCGACCTCTCCGAAGTCATGATCACCGTGCTCGACGAGGCCGACCACATGTGCGACCTCGGCTTCCTCGAGCCGGTGCAGCGCATCCTGGACGAGACCAAGAAGGGCGGTCAGAAGCTGCTGTTCTCCGCCACGCTCGACAAGGGTGTCGCCACCCTCGTCAACCAGTACCTCAAGAACCCGTCGGTTCACGAGGTCGCCGGTGAGGACCAGGCGTCGTCGACCATCGACCACCGCGTTCTGCTCATCGAGCAGCGCGACAAGGGTCGCATCATCGAGGAGCTCGCCGGTGGCGAGGGCAAGACGCTGATCTTCGCCCGCACCCGTGCCTTCGCCGAGCAGCTGGCCGACCAGCTCGAGGACGCCGGCATCCCGGCCACCTCCCTGCACGGTGACCTCAACCAGTCCCGCCGCACGCGCAACCTCCAGCTGCTCACCAGCGGCCGGGTCAACGTGTTGGTGGCAACGGATGTCGCGGCCCGCGGCATCCACGTGGATGACATCAGCCTCGTGATTCAGGCCGACGCACCCGACGAGTACAAGACCTACCTGCACCGCTCCGGCCGTACCGGCCGCGCGGGCAAGCAGGGCACCGTCGTCACGCTCATCTCGCGTGCACGTCGTCGTCGCATGGACGAGCTGCTGGGTCGCGCCGAGATCAAGGCGCAGATCGAGCCAGCCGCTCCCGGCGACAGCGTGATCAGCACGCTCGCCGCGCTGTAACCAGTTCCGCAACGACGGGCGCTCACCCTCCGGGGTGGGCGCCCTTCGTCGTCTCTGAGGTCCCAGCCACCCACGTTTGCCCGAAAATGCAGGTTTCAGACCCTCCAAACCTGCAGATTCGGGCAAACGTGGTTATGAGGCAGGGCGGTGGGCCTGGCGCATACAGTGGACGGATGCTCATCCGCCCGTTCCGCGAGTCCGACACCGATGCCGTGGTTGCCCTCTGGAGTGCGGCGGGCCTGGTGCGTCCGTGGAACGATCCGCGCGCGGACATCCGTCGCAAGCTCGCCGTGCAGCCGGAGCTGTTCCTAATCAGCGAGCTGGGCGGTGCAGTCGTCGGCAGCGCGATGGTCGGCTACGACGGGCACCGCGGGTCGGTGTACTACCTCGCGGTCGACCCGGCGCAGCAGGGCAATGGCTTCGGTCACGCCCTCATGGCCGAGGCCGAGCGGCTGCTGGCGGAGCTCGGATGTCCGAAGATCCACGTGATGATCCGCTCCGACAACAAGCGGGTGATCGGCTTCTATCGCGGCCTCGCGTACGGCCAGGAGCAGGCCGAGACCATGGGTAAGCGACTCATCTTGGATGAAAGCTAGACGATGAAAGCTAGACGACGAAGCTAGGCGACGAGAGCTAGACAAGGGCCGTTCTCGAGGCCACCCTGGGGTCAATGGACTACACACACCTCGGCCGCTCCGGCCTCACCGTTTCGCGCCTGTGCCTCGGCACCATGAACTTCGGTCCGCAGACGCCGGAACCCGACTCCCACTCGATCATGGATTCGGCCCTCGACCAGGGCATCAACTTCTTCGACACCGCCAACGTCTACGGCGGCGAACTCGGTAAGGGCGCCACCGAGACGATCGTCGGCAACTGGTTCGCCCAGGGCGGCGGCCGCCGCGACAAGGTGGTGCTCGCCACCAAGGTCTACGGCGACATGACGGACTGGCCGAACGATGGCAAGCTGTCGGCCCGCAACATCCGTCTGGCGCTGGATGCCTCGCTTCAGCGCCTGCAGACCGACTACGTCGACCTCTATCAGTTCCATCACGTCGACCGGGAGACCCTGTGGGACGAGATCTGGCAGGCGATGGAGACCGCGGTCGGGCAGGGCAAGGTCCTGTATGCCGGCAGCAGCAATTTTGCCGGCTGGCACATCGCGACCGCCCAGGAGGCCGCCCGCAAGCGCAATTACTCGGGGCTGGTGAGTGAGCAGTCGATCTACAACCTGCTCACGCGGGACATCGAGCTCGAGGTCATCCCGGCCGCGCAGGCGAACGGCCTCGGCATCATTCCGTGGTCGCCGCTGCAGGGCGGGCTGCTCGGCGGCGTCGTACGCAAGGAGCGCGACGGCAAGCGCCGGCTCGAGGGCCGCGCGAAGGAGGCGCTCGAGACCCATCGCGAGGCGATCGAGGCGTATGAGGACTTCGCCGAGGAGCTCGGACGCGAGCCGGGAGATGTGGGCCTGGCCTGGCTGCTGCACCAGCCCGCGGTGACCGCGCCGATCATCGGACCGCGCACGCAAGAGCAGCTGGACGCCGGCATCCGCGCCCTGGGCGTGACTCTGGATGCTGCCGCTCTCGCCCGACTCGACGAGATCTTCCCCGGCCACAAGACGGCACCAGAGCACTACGCCTGGTGACCGCTCACCCCACCTACACTCGCGAAACGAAAGAGACACCATGAAAACACGCACCATCGGCGACGTCACCGTCAGCGCAATCGGACTCGGCGGCATGCCCATGTCGATCGAGGGTCGACCAGACGAGCAGCGCTCCATCGCCACCATCCACGCGGCTCTCGAGGAGGGCGTGACCTTCTTCGACACGGCCGACGCCTATCATCGCGACGCCGGCGAGGTGGGACACAACGAGTCGCTGATCGCGAAGGCCGTGGCCTCGTACGGCGGCGACACCTCACAGGTGTTGATCGCGACCAAGGGCGGCCACCTTCGCCCCGGGGACGGCTCGTGGACGATCGACAGCAGCCCGAAACACCTGAAAGAGGCGGCCGAGGCATCGCTGAAACGACTGGGCGTCGACGCGATCGGCCTGTATCAGCTGCACCGCCCCGACGTGAAGGTGCCGTATGAAGACTCGGTCGGCGCCATCCGCGACCTGCTCGACGAAGGCAAGATCCGCATGGCCGGCATCTCCAACGCCAACCCGGAGCAGATCCGTGTGGCCCAGGAGGTGTTGGGCGGTCGGCTTGTGTCGGTACAGAACCAGTTCTCGCCCGCGTATCGCTCGAGCGAGCCGGAACTGGTACTCAGCGACGAACTCGGCATCGCGTTTCTGCCCTGGAGCCCGCTCGGTGGTATCTCGGCGGCCGGGCAGCTCGGCGACCGGTTCGCCCCGTTCAAGAAGATCGCCGACGACCGCGGGCTGACCCCGCAGGTGGTCAGCCTCGCCTGGCACCTGTCCAAGTCGCCTCGGGTCATCCCGATCCCCGGTGCGTCGCGCCCGGAGAGCATCCGTAACTCGGTGCAGGCCGTGGATGTGGAGCTGACGCCGGAGGAGATCGCGCAGCTCGACGCAGCCTGAGCACTGCCGTGTGAACGACGAAACGCCCGCCCCACGAGGGGCGGGCGTTTCGCTTTGTGTACCTAGCGGACCGAGAACGTCACCGTCTCGGTGTGGCCGGACTGCGCTCCCGTCAGAGTGACCGAGTAGCTTCCCGCCTTGGTGGGCGCGTCGAAGGAGAACTCCAGGGCGCCGTCGATGACGTCCTTCTGGCCGAGGTCGATCGCACCCGGACGCACGGTCGCGGATACCTGGCGGTCACCGGTGAATCGCTTCGCCGAAACGGTCACCGTGTCGCCGGCGCGAACGGTGCCGCGCGCGACGCTGGCCCGAGCCTGGTTGCTCAGCGCCGCCGTGTTGCGGTCGAGGCGCAGGGCGTTGGCCATGGTGAAGAAGTTGTCCGTCTGGTCGGTGAGTCCGACCACGTTCGCGGCCCCAGGGCCGAAGCCCGCAATACGAAGCTGGGTACCGGTGTGCTGCTGTGAGCCGCCCGCCGCGGAGGTGCCGTAGGAAACCTTGAGCGTGGTGCCGTCCTTGGTGGTGAGGGCGGTGCTCAGCGACGTCGGCGGGGTGCTGTCGACGATCTGGCTGGTGTGGGCGTGGTCGGCGGTGACGATCACGAGGGTGTTGCCGTCTTTCTTGGCGAACGCCAGCGCGGCCTGCACTGCCTCATCGAGGTCGACGGTCTCGCCGATCTGGCCACAAGCATCGGCCGAGTGATCGCGCTTGTCGATGCTCGCCCCCTCGACCTGCAAGAAGAAGCCCTTGCCTCCCTGCTTGTTCTGCAGCAGCGAGATGGCCTTGGTGGTGAGGGAGGCCAGAGACAGGTCGGTGCTCAGGCGATCCGGGTTCGGCTGGCAGGTGACCGGAGCCGCGTCCGCCCCACCGATGGTGGCGGTCGTAGGCGCGTACCGTGTGGGGAAGTTGCCGGGGGTGAAGAGGCCCAGCACTGGCGACGTCTGGTCTGCTGCGCGCACGTTCTTGAGACCGGCAGCATCCGTCACGACCTGGTAACCGCGATCCTTGGCCTGCTGAAACAGTGTCTTGCCCTGCCACTGGCCGGCCTTCGCCGTCTGCTCGAACGTGGTGGAGCCACCGCCGAGGGTGACGTCGGGGCGCGTGCCGATCAGCTGCTCGCTAATCGATCCGAGACCGCCCGCTGCCAGCGCGTCGGCGCCGCAGGCTACCGTGTCGGGGCCGTAGCAGCTGCGCGAGGCGACGTGGGCGACCTCGACGGCCGGCGTCGCATCCTGAATCTCTGCGGTGCTGACGTTGCCGGTCTTGAAGCCGTTCGCCTTGGCGATCTCGATGAGCGTCTGCTGCGGCTTGCCGTTGATGTCGACCGAGATGGCGTTGTCGTAGGTCTTGGTGCCCGTCGACCATGCGCTGCCGGTGGCGGCTGAGTCCGGAACGTAGTCGGGCTTTCCCTTGTTGACGCCGTCTTTGTAGAGCGAGTAGGTCGTGTACTGACCGGTCAGCGGCAGAGCGTCGATGCCCGGGAATCGGCCGGCGGCACCGTACTGATAGTCGCGGGCTACCGTGATCTCGGAGTCTCCCATGCCGTCGCCGATGAGGAGGATGACGTTCTTGGCGGCGTTGCCGTTGATGGCCGAGCGCACTTCCTGGGTCTTGTCGCCGGTGTTGCGCACGGCGCCACCGTTGTCGCTCAGAGCGAGGTTGACGGCCGCGTTGGCGGCGGTGGGGACCACGATGGTGGCGGCGGCGATGATGGCGCCGATGGCGAAGACGCGCCGGCGTCGTGAGGGGGAACGAAACAGGGGTGTTCGAGTCATGGGAATGCTCCTGTGGTCAACGGGTGCGAGAGTGCTACCGCACCTAGACAAAGGGGATCCGACCAACACCGGGTGAACGTGAGGGGCCATGGGGCCAAACGGTGTCCCTCGTTAGGGTGGTAGACGGAGTGGATCAGGCCAGCGCCAGCAGTGCGGCCGCGACCAGGGCCAACACGAGTCCGATGATCTGCACCGGAGCGATGCGCTCGCGCAGGATCACCGCAGCCAGGATGATCGTGCCGGCCGGGTAGAGCGCCGTGAGTACCGACTGGATGGTGAGTTCGCCCAGCCGTAAACCGAGCAGTAGCAGGGCGTTGGCCGAGGCATCCACCACTCCTCCGATGACGGCGAGACGGAGGCCGGGCCGCCAGCTCGGCCGCGTCGGGGCGGTCCCGCGACGTCGGGCCATCAGAGCCAGGATGCCGACCGCAGCGAACATGATCACCGCGTTGGCAGCGCGGCTGGTCACCAACGGCGCCAGGCCGGAATCGTCGGGCGTCAGGTCGATGATGATCAGGAAGCCGCCGATGAACGCGCCCGCGCCGACGGCCATGAGCAGAGCTCGACCGGAGGGCCGCAGCGCCCCCTTCTCCGGCACGAAGCCGACCAGCACGACGGCGACGAGCGCGATGCCGATCGCGACGTATCCGAGCAGGTTGAGGCGCTCGCCGCGGATCGCGCCGGCAAGCACAGGCACGATCGCCGACACCACGGCAGTGAGCGGCGACAGGATGCTCATCGGACCGATCGCGAGGCAGGCATAGAGCAGGGCGACGCCGATTGCGCCGCTCACTCCGGAAAGGGCGCCGAGCATCACGGCCTGCGAGGACCACGCGCCTCCGACGAGCGGGAGGAGCAGAAGCAGCACCACCAGGCCGGATAGCCCGCCGATCGCGGTCACCCGCACCGGGCTGATGCGCTTCGACGCGATGCCGCCGATGAAGTCCGCGCTACCGTAGACGAGGGCAGCGAGCACACCGATTGCGACTGCCAGCATCCCGATACCGTAGCGGTTATCCCCATGGCGGCCGCGGCCGGCCGGGCCGTCGGTGGTCACGATTAGACTCGCCAGGTGAGTTGGAATGCGGACGCGGACTGGGATCCGGATGACCTCGTCCCGCCCGATGACTCGGATGCTCCCGATGATTGGGACGCTCCGCCACCCCCGCCCGACCGGGAGGTCGTGTCCGTCGCCGCGGTGAAGGCCGCGGCTCCGAGCTATGCCAGCGCCGCCGAGGCACTGCACACCGTGTTCGGCTACGAGTCGTTCCGCGGCAATCAGGCCGCGATCATCCAGCAGGTCGTCGACGGCGGAGACGCCCTCGTGCTCATGCCGACCGGTGGCGGCAAGTCGCTCTGCTACCAGATTCCCGCACTCGTGCGCGAGGGCACCGGCGTGGTCATCTCGCCGCTGATCGCCCTGATGCAAGACCAGGTGGATGCCCTCTCCGCCGTCGGCGTGCGTGCGGCGTTCCTCAACTCCACCCAAGATGCCGGCGAGCGCCAGCGCGTCGAGCGCGCGTTCCTCGAGGGGGAGCTCGACCTGCTCTACCTCGCGCCCGAGCGGTTGCGCGTCTCCTCCACCGCCGATCTACTCGACCGCGGCACCATCTCGTTGTTCGCCATCGACGAGGCGCACTGCGTGTCGCAGTGGGGTCACGACTTCCGCCCCGACTACCTGCAGTTGTCGATGCTGCACGAGCGCTGGCCGGCCGTGCCGCGCATCGCCCTCACCGCGACGGCGACCGAGCAGACCCACCTCGAGATTCAGAAGCGACTCCAGCTGGCCGACGCCAAGCACTTCGTCGCAAGCTTCGACCGGCCGAACATCCAGTACCGGATCGCGCCGAAGAACGCACCCCAACAGCAGCTGCTCGAACTGCTGCGCAGCGAGCACGCGGGCGATGCGGGAATCGTGTACTGCCTGTCGCGCAAGTCGGTAGAACAGACGGCCGACTTCCTTAGTCAGAGTGGCATCCCCGCGCTGCCGTACCACGCCGGTCTCGACACCCGGGTGCGCGCGGCCAACCAGTCGCGGTTCCTGCGTGAAGACGGCATCGTCATGGTCGCCACCATCGCCTTCGGTATGGGTATCGACAAGCCGGACGTGCGCTTCGTCATGCACCTCGATCTGCCCAAGTCGGTCGAGGGCTACTACCAGGAGACCGGTCGCGCCGGTCGTGATGGTCTGCCCTCCACCGCGTGGCTCGCCTACGGCCTGCAAGACGTGATGCAGCAGCGCCGCATGATCGACCAGTCCGAGGGCGACGCCGAGCACCGCCGCCGCCTCGGCATGCACCTCGACGCCATGCTGGCACTTTGCGAGACGGTCGAGTGCCGCCGGGTGCAGTTGCTCGCCTACTTCGGCGAGACTTCAACGCCGTGTGGCAACTGCGACACCTGCCTGTCGCCGCCCGAGGCGTGGGACGGCACGATCCCCGCGCAGAAGCTGCTCTCCACCGTGGTCAGGCTGCAGCGCGAACGTAATCAGCGCTACGGCGCCGGGCAGCTCATCGACATCCTGCTCGGCCGGATGACCGCGAAGGTCACCCAGAACCGCCACGACTCGCTGAGCACATTCGGCATCGGCACCGAGCTCACCGAGCAGGAGTGGCGCGGCGTCGTGCGCCAGCTGCTCGCCCAGGGCATTCTCGCGGTGAACAGCGACGGCTTCGGAACTCTGCTCACCACCGAGGCGAGCGCCGCGGTGCTCGGCGGTTCGCGCGCGGTGATGCTGCGGCGCGAGGCGGAGCGCCCGGTACGGGCATCCCGCGCCCGTCGCACCGCCGTCGCCGACCTGCCCGCCGGCGCGACGCCGCTGTTCGACGCCCTGCGCGCGTGGCGCGCGGCTGAGGCGAAGGAGCAGGGCGTGCCCGCCTACGTCGTGTTCCACGACGCGACCCTGCGCGAGATCGCGTCGGGCCGCCCGGCCAGCCTCGATGTGCTCGGCACCATGACCGGCGTCGGCGCGAACAAGCTGGCGAAGTACGGAGAGGCAATCCTCGAGGTGGTCGGCGCCGCGTAGGCAGAGTCCGGCCTCCTAGGCTGGGGCAATGCGTGATCTCTACCCAGCAATCGAGCCGTTCGAGTCAGGAATGCTGGAGGTCGGCGACGGCCAGAGCATCTACTGGGAGGTCAGTGGCAATCCCCAGGGCAAGCCCGCGGTGTTCCTGCACGGTGGGCCAGGCGGGGAGAGCGGCCCGAGGCACCGTCGGTTGTTCGATCCGGAGCGCTACCGCATCGTGCTCCTCGATCAGCGCGGCTCGGGCAAGAGCCTCCCACACGCGAGCGATCCGGATGCGGACCTGAGCGTCAACACGACCTGGCACCTGGTCGCCGACCTGGAGCGTCTGCGCGAGCACCTGGAAATCGACCGCTGGCTCGTGCTCGGCGGTTCGTGGGGGAGCGCGCTCGCGCTGGCCTATGCCGAGACCCACCCCGACCGCGTGAGCGAGCTGGTGCTGCGCGGCATCTTCACGTTGCGCAAACGCGAGCTCGACTGGTTCTACGAGGGAGGCGGCGCTCATCAGCTGTTTCCCGACCTCTGGGAGTCGTTCGTCGCGCCGGTGCCGGTCGACCAACGCGCCGGCGGCCTGATCGACGCCTATCACCGCCTGTTGACGGATGTCGACCCGGCAGTACACGGGCCCGCGGCCGTCGCGTGGTCGACCTGGGAGGCGTCGACCATCACCCTGCTGCCCCGCCCGGATGTCGTCGCGGTATTCGCCGATCCGCACTACGCGACCGCCTTCGCCCGCATCGAGAACCACTACTTCGTCAACCACGGGTGGTTCGACGAGGGACAGCTGATCCGTGATGCACACCGGCTGCGAGACATCCCGGGCGCGATCATCCAGGGCCGGTACGACGCCTGCACGCCGCCGACCACCGCCTGGGATCTGCATCGTGCCTGGCCGGAGGCGGAGTTCACCATGGTGCCGGATGCCGGGCACGCCTTCGACGAGCCGGGCATCCTCACCGCGACGATTGACGCGACAGATCGGTTCGCGACGGATCGATTCGCGACAGATCGGTTCGCGACGGATCGGGTCGACGAGGCCAGGTTCACTGACGTGTAAAACGGGGTACGTACTCGGTCCCCGAAAGGGGGGTCGTCGGGTTACTTCCGCTGTGGCACTATTGCCACTGTGAGAACCCGAATCTCGCTACCCAGTATTTTTGCGCGCCAGCGACGCGTTACCCGTATGTCAGTGGCCATTGGCGCTGCCGTATTGCTTGCCCTCTCGACTATCGTCGTCGGCGTCGTACCCGCGGCGACCGCGACCGGTTCGTCCTGTGGCGCGACGATCAATCTGATCGCGTGTGAGAACAGCAAGCCCGGCGCCAACCCGGACGACTGGGACATCACTGGCGCAGGCGACCCCTCCATCCAGGGCTTCTCCACCGATATCAGCGTTAATGTCGGCAAGAAGATCGACTTCAAGATCGACACCACGGCGTCGGCGTACTCGATCAACATCTACCGCACGGGCTATTACCAGGGCCTCGGCGCGCGCAAAATCGCCACGGTCACGCCGTCGGCAACGCTGCCGCAGAAGCAGCCGCAGTGCATCTCCGACTCGACGACCGAGCTCTACGACTGTGGCACCTGGGGCGTCTCCGCGTCCTGGACCGTTCCCTCCGACGCGGTATCTGGCGTGTACATCGCCGTCCTGCAGCGCGCAGACAACGGCGACCGCAGCCACATCACCTTCATCGTGCGCGACGACTCGAGCCACTCGCAGGTGCTGTTCCAGACCTCCGACCCCACCTGGCAGGCCTACAACACCTACGGCGGTTCGGACTTCTACCAGGGTGCGGCCAATGGTCGTGCCTACAAGATCAGCTACAACCGGCCGATCGTCACGCGCGGCAACGACAGCGGGCGCGACTTCTACTTCGCCAACGAGTACCCGATGGTGCGCTTCCTGGAGAAGAACGGCTATGACGTCAGCTACTTCAGCGGCGTGGATACCGATCGCTACGGCTCGCTGCTGACCAATCACAGTGTCTTCCTCTCTGTCGGTCACGACGAGTATTGGTCGACCGGGCAGCGTGCCAATGTCGAGGCGGCGCGGGACGCCGGGGTCAACATGGAATTCCTGTCGGGCAATGAGGTCTACTGGCACACCCGTTACGAGGCGTCAGTCGATACCTCCGCCACCGCGTATCGCACCCTCGTGTCATACAAAGAGACCTGGTCGAACGCGAAGATCGATCCAAGCTCGACCTGGACGGGCACCTGGCGCGACCCGCGCTTCGCCTCCACGGCCAATGGCGCCGCTCAGCCCGAGAACTCCCTCACCGGCACGATGTATATGTCGAACAACACCGACCTGGCGATCAGTGTGTCTGCGGCCGAGGGAAAGAGTCGGCTGTGGCGCAACACCTCGCTGACCTCGCTCGCGGCAGGTTCTACTCAGGCGCTCGCCCCGCACACCATCGGGTACGAGTCCGATGAAGACCTCGACAACGGCTTCCGCCCGTCCGGCCTCATTGATCTTTCCACGACCGTCGGCGCGACTCCGCAGTACCTCCAGGACTACGGGTCGGTCGTCGCCGCCGGTACAACGACGCACCATGTGACCCTGTACCGGGCCGCCAGCGGAGCCCTCGTCTTCGGCGCCGGAACCATCCAGTGGACCTGGGGACTCGACCAGGAACACGACGGTGCCGGAGCAGCCGCCGACGTGCGGATGCAGCAGGCCCAGGTCAACATCCTGGCTGACCAGGGCGCTACCGCGACCACGATCACCTCGCCGCTCGTAGCGGCGACGGCGAGCACCGACAAGACCGCGCCCACCGTGACGATCACCGCGCCGCAGGCTGGGGCGACGATTGCGAACGGAACCTCGGTGACCGTCTCCGGCACGGCCTCTGATGTCGGCGGCGTCGTCGCCGGCGTCAACGTCTCGACCGACGGCGGAACCACCTGGCATCCCGCCACGGGCAAGGCCAACTGGTCGTACACCTTCGTCCAGCAGGGAACCGGCTCACAGACCGTGAAGATTCGCGCGGTCGACGACAGCGCGAACTACGCGGCGACCCCGGCCAGCGTCACGTATACCGTCGGAGGCCCGTACAGCGTGTTCGGCGCCGAGGCGCCTGCCGTGGCGGATGCCGGAGACGCCTCGGCGGTCGAGCTCGGTCTCAAGTTCAGCCCCACCACCGACGGCTTCGTCACCGGCGTGCGTTTCTACAAGAGCGCTGCGAACACCGGGGTGCACACCGGAAGGTTGTGGAGCTCGACGGGTACTCAGCTCGCCACCGTGACCTTCGCGAACGAGACCGCCACGGGATGGCAGAGCGCAGCCTTCAGTACCGCGGTACCCGTGTCGGCCGGGTCGTCGTACACGGTTTCGTACTATGCACCGAAGGGTCATTACTCGGCGACCTCTGGCTACTGGGACTACCGCGGAAAGACGGCGGGCCCGCTTTCGGTCGCGGGAGGGTTCGGGGTGCCACCGGCGGGCGTGTACAACACCAACGCTGAGTTCCCGCAGAGTTCCTACGAGAACGCGAACTACTTCGTCGACGCGCTGTTCACCACCGACGACACGACGCCATTGACGGTGGTTGCCCAGACCCCATACGCGGGATCGACCAGCAATGCGATCACCGCTCCGATCACCGCGCAGTTCTCCCGTGCCGTCACGCCATCGACTGCAGCGCTTACGGTGACCGGTCCGTCCTCGGCGAATGTCGCCGGCACGAGCAGCTACAACTCCACGAGCCGCACGGTCACGTTCACCCCGACGGCTGCGCTGGCTAACGGCACGCTCTACACCGTCACGGTCGCGGCCACAGCGACCAACGGTGGGGCGCTCTCCGGCACAACGTCGTACACCTTCACCACGGCGGCTACCACGCCTGCCGCCGGCGTCTGCCCGTGCTCGCTCTACAGCGACAGCACTACGCCGGGCACGCTCCAGGCCGATGACCCTGCTGCTGTGACGCTGGGAGTGAAGTTCACCCCCACCGTCGACGGCACCATCACGGCGGTCAAGTTCTACAAGGGACCAAAGAACACCGGCACGCACGTCGGAACGCTCTGGTCTTCCACCGGAACCAGCCTCGCGACGGCGAACTTCACCTCGGAGTCCACCGCCGGATGGCAGACCGTCACCTTCGCCACTCCCGTGTCGGTGACAGCCGGAACGACGTACGTCGCCAGCTACCGCACTACGGTCGGGTACTACTCGGTGAACGTGGGCGACTACTCCGCAGCCGTCACCACCGGGCCGCTACAGGTTCCCGCTCAAGGCGCCGTGTACTCCTACGCCGACGCATTCCCGGGGTCGACCAGTTCGGCAAGCTACCTCGTCGACGTGGTCTTCGCCCCGACGGTGCCGAAGCTGGTCGTCATCAGCCAGACGCCGGTCGACGGGACAGTCGATGTGGGTCGCAGCTCGGCGGTCGTGATCACTCTGTCGGCCCCTGTCGGCACCGGGTATTCGTTTACCGCCTCCAGTGGCGGCACGAACATCCCCGGCATCGTGACGAAGTCCACCGACGGCAAGACGCTGACCTTCACGCCGACATCAGTACTGCCGAACAAGGCGGTCGTCACTGTGTCACTCTCCGGAGTGACCGCGACGAACGGCGCAACCCTGTCGGCGATGACCTGGTCGTTCACCACCGTGGATACCACGACCACGACCACGACGACGACGACGATCTTCGGATCGGAGACGCCGAGCGTGGCGTCGAACAACGACTCCGATGCGGTAGAACTGGGTGTCTCGTTCACCCCGTCGGTCACAGGGTCGGTCACCGGCATCCGGTTCTACAAGGGAGCGGGCAACACGGGAACGCACGTTGGTCATCTGTGGTCTCCGACCGGAACCGTGCTGGCCACCGTCACGTTCACGAATGAGACCGCGACCGGATGGCAGACCGCCACGCTGTCGGCACCGGTCGCGCTGACCGCAGGCCAGAAGTACACGGTCTCGTACTTCGCGCCGGTCGGCCATTACTCGAGCACCGGGCAGTACTTCGCCACGTCGGCGAAGACGACCGGGCCACTCACGGCAGCAGCGACCACCAACGGGCTGTACCTGTACGCCCCGTCCGGCGGACGCCCGGTGGCGACCTTCCAGGCGACGAACTACTTCGTCGACGTGCTGTTCGCGGTAACGACGACTACGACACCGACCGGAACGCCGACGCCGACCCCGACCCCGACGCCGACGCCGACGCCGACCCCGACGCCGACCCCGACCCCGACCCCCACCCCCACCCCGACGCCGACGCCGACACCCACCCCGACGCCGACGCCGACACCCACCCCGACGCCGACGCCGACACCCACCCCGACGCCGACGCCGACACCCACCCCGACGCCGACGCCGACACCCACCCCGACGCCGACGCCGACCCCCACCCCGACGCCGACGCCGACGCCGACCCCCACCCCGACTGGCCCGGTCACCGATCCGAACCCCGGAACGACGCTCTTCGCGGCCACTGCGACACCGACCAACACCACGTGGGCAGATCCCGGACCGGTTCAGGTGGGTGTGCGCTTCTCGTCGACGGTCAAGGGAACGGTGTCGAGCATCCGCTTCTACAAGGGAGCCGGCAACACCGGCACGCACACCGTGTACCTCTGGTCGGGAACCACGCTGCTCGGAAGCGCGGACGCCACCTCGGAGACGGACGGCGGATGGCAGACGGTGCTGTTCGCGACGCCGCTCGCGATCGCGGCCAACACCGAGTACCGCGCTACCTATTACCTACCGACCGGCCACTATGCGGTCGATCTGAACGGTCTGTCGACCCCGGTGAGCAGCGGAACGCTCACGACGCTCGGCGGCGCCTACGTCTACGGCACCACCGCGCCAAAATCCAACGCGAACCACAACTATTGGGTCGACGTCAACTTCAACCCCACGCCGTAGCCCACCTACTGGGGGCTGGTGGTTGGAACGAATTTAGCCTGGAATGTACTGGGGGTAACACCATGGATCAACGACTGCGTATCGCCGTAGTGGGAGCTGGATATTGGGGGCCGAACCTGGCCCGCAACTTCAGCACCAGCCCGGACTGGGAATTGGTCGCGATCTGCGACCTCGACCAGGATCGCGCACAGAAACTCGCCGACCGCGTGGGACGCATCGATGTCGAGACTGACCTCGACGTGCTGCTCGCCCGTGACGACATCGACGCGATCGCCGTCGCTACCCCGGCCCGCACCCACCACCCCGTCGTGATGGCCGCGCTCCGTGCGGGCAAGCATGTGGTGGTGGAGAAGCCGCTGGCCGACACCCGCGAGCGCGCACTCGAGATGGTCGAGGAGGCGGCATCCCGCGGTCTCACCCTGATGGCAGACCACACCTACTGCTACACGCCCGCCGTGCTCAAGATCCGCGAGCTAATCGCCGAGGACTACCTCGGCGACATCCTGTTCATCGACTCGGTGCGCATCAACCTGGGACTCATCCAGCCGGATGTCGACGTGCTCTGGGATCTCGCACCGCACGACCTGTCGATCATCGACTTCGTGCTGCCGGGCGGTCTCACTCCGCCCACCGTCTCCGCGCACGGGGCAGACCCGCTCGGCGCGGGCAAGGCCTGTATCGGATACCTGCAGTTTCCTCTCGAGGGCGGCGCCATGGCGCACGTTCACGTCAACTGGCTCAGCCCCACCAAGATCCGCAGCATGATCATCGGTGGCACCAAGCGCACCCTGGTCTGGGATGACCTCAATCCGCAGCAACGCCTGAGCATCTACGATCGCGGCGTCGACCTGGCGCAGCAGTCCGTCGATGAGGCGGATCGTCGTGCCTCGACGATCTCCTACCGCCTCGGTGACACCTGGTCGCCGGCGCTGCCAGAGCATGAGGCTCTCGCCGCCATGGCGGAGGAGTTCGCCGCGAGCATCCGCGGATCCCGTCCGGCCCGCACCGACGGCCGCGCGGGGCTGCGCGTGCTCTCGGTGCTCGAGGCGGCGAGCACGAGCTTGGCAGTACACGGAAACAGCACGAATGTGGAGTCCAGCGAGGCTCGGGAAGAGGTAACCAGATGACCCAGATCCAGGGCGCGAATGTACTCGTCACCGGCGGCGCCGGCACGATCGGATCGACCATCGTCGACCAGCTGCTGGAGGCGGGTGCGGCTCATGTAGACGTGCTCGACAACTTCGTGCGCGGTCGCATGGCGAACCTCGAGACCGCGATGCCGTCGGGGAAGGTCACCGTCATCGACGGAGACATCCGTGACCGCGACCTCGTTCACGACGTCGTCAAGGGCAAGGACCTGGTCTTCCACCAGGCCGCGATTCGCATCACCCAGTGCGCCGAGGAGCCGCGCCTGGCCCTCGAGGTGCTAGTAGACGGATCGTTCAACATCTTCGAGGCGGCAGTCGAGAACAAGGTCTCCAAAGTCATCTCCGCGTCGAGCGCCTCTGTCTACGGCATGGCCGAGGAGTTCCCGACCACGGAACGTCACCACCACCACAACAACGACACGTTCTACGGCGCAGCCAAGTCGTTCGGCGAGGGGATGCTGCGCAGCTTCCGCGCGATGAACGATCTCGATTACGTGGCACTGCGCTACTTCAACGTCTACGGCCCGCGCATGGACGTGCACGGCCTGTACACCGAGGTGCTCGTCCGTTGGATGGAGCGGATCGCCGATGGCCAGCCGCCCCTGATCTTCGGCGACGGCGCCCAGACCATGGACTTCGTTTACACGACCGATATCGCGCGAGCGAACATCCTCGCAGCCCAGAGCGACATCACCGACGGCGTCTACAACGTCGCCGCCGGCGAGGAGACCAGCCTGCTCGGTCTCGCCCAGGCGCTGCTCCGCGCCATGGACTCCGACCTCTCGGTCGAGCATGGGCCCGATCGCGCGGTCAACGGGGTCGTTCGTCGCCTCGCCGACACCGCGTCGGCCCGCAACGACCTCGGCTTCGAGTCGCAGGTCGGGCTCGAGGAGGGCCTGCGTGAACTGGTGGCATGGTGGCGCCCGCAGCGCGAGGAGATCGCCGCTGGCCGCACTCCGGTGTCCGCATGAGCCGCATCAATGTCATGAAGCCGTGGCTCGGCACCGAGGAAGCGGATGCTGTTGCCGAGGTCATCGCCTCCGGCTGGGTCGCCCAGGGCCCCCGGGTAGCTGCCTTCGAGGCTGCGTTCGCCGAGGCCATGCAGGCCGAGCACGCGGTGGCGACGTCGAACTGCACCACTGCCCTCCACCTCGCCCTCGTGGTTGCCGGCGTGAAGCGTGGTGACGACGTCGTCGTGCCGTCGTTCTCGTTCATCGCCACGGCCAACGCCCCGACCTATGTCGGTGCCCGTCCCGTGTTTGCGGATGTCGACCCGCTCACCGGCAACGTCACGGCAGAGACTCTCGGCCTCGCCCTCACCGAGAAGACCACGGCGGTCATCATCGTCGACCAGGGCGGGGTTCCGGTCGACATCGATTCGATCCGCGCCCTTCTCGACCCGCGCGGCATCGTCGTGATCGAAGATGCCGCCTGCGGTGCGGGCTCGCGCTACAAGGGCCGCCCGGTCGGTGCAGGCGCAGACATCGCCGCGTGGTCGTTCCACCCCCGCAAGCTGCTCACCACGGGTGAGGGCGGCATGCTCACCACGAGCAACGAGGAGTGGGCCATCCGTGCCCGCCAGCTGCGTGAGCACTCGATGAGCGTCTCCGCCAAGGATCGGGCCGCCAGCGTTCTGGCTCCGCCGGAGCAGTACCTCGAGGTCGGCTACAACTACCGCATGACCGATATGCAGGCTGCGGTCGGCATCGTGCAGCTCGGACGCCTGCCCGAGATCGTCGCTCGTCGCCGCGAGATCGCCGCACGCTATTCCGACGAGCTCGCTGGCGTTCCCGGTCTGCGCCCGATCGCCGACCCCGCCTGGGGAGAGAGCAACTTCCAGTCCTACTGGGTGGAGATCCACCCCGAGTTCGGCGCCACCCGAGAGGAGGTGCTCGAGTCGCTCGCGCTCGCCGATATCTCCGGCCGCCGCGGCATCATGGCCGCGCACCGTCAACCGGCATACGCCGGCGTCGACACGGGGAATGCCGACCTCACCGTCACCGAGCGTCTCACCGACAACACCCTCATCCTTCCGGTCTTCCACCAGATGACCGATGAGGAGCAGAGCCGCGTGATCGATGCCGTGAAGGCGGCCGCCCGACTGCCGGAGCCCGCGTGAGAGACCTCCTCCTCGTTGCGGCGAGCGGCCTGGCCCGCGAGGCCCTCGCCGCGATCCGCCGGGGAGGGGAGTACGACGTCATCGGGTTTCTCGATGACGACGCCACCAAGCACGGCACCGTGATCGACGACGTGCCGGTGCTCGGCTCGGTCGAGCGCGCGACCGATTACCCGCAGGCACAGCTTCTGCTCTGCGCGGGGAAGGGAGCCGGGCGACGTGCCATCGCGAGTCGTCTCGCCGAGGTCGGTCGGGCATCCGAAGACTTCGCCACGATCATCGACGACAGCGTGGTGATACCGCCGACCTGCACGGTGGGGGTGGGCAGTATCCTGCTCGCGAATGTCGTGCTCACCACCGGGGTGCACCTCGGTGACCACGTCGTGGCGATGCCCGGCGTCATCCTCACCCACGACGACGAGGTCTCCTCCTTCGCGACCCTCTGTGCCGGTGTGGTGCTGGGCGGTACGGTGTCGGTCGGGGAGGCCGCATACCTCGGAATGAATTCATCCGTCCGCGAGAATGTGCGCATCGGGCCCGGGGCAACCCTCGGCATGGGGGCCGTGCTCACCACAGATGTTCCCGCAGGGGAGACCTGGGTCGGAGTTCCGGCCCGACGATTGGAGATTGCCGCATGAAGGTTCCGTTCCTCGACCTGGTGTCACAGCAGAACGAGATCGCCGACGAGGTGCTGCCGAAGTGGCAGCAGTTGTTCGCCACCTCCGCCTTCATCGGGGGCCAGCCGGTCGACGACTTCGAGAGCGAGTTCGCGGCATACTGCGGCGTCGAGCACGCCGTCGGCGTCGCGAACGGAACGGATGCGATCGAGCTCGCCCTTCGCGCGGTGGGCGTCGAAGTCGGCGGAGAGGTCATCCTGCCGGCGAACACCTTCATCGCGACCGCAGAAGCGGTCTCGCGCATCGGCGCCATTCCGGTGCTGGTGGATGTCGACCCGGTTCACCTGCTGATCGACCCGGATGCCGTCGTCGCGGCCATCACGCAGCGTACCCAGGCCATCGTCCCCGTGCACCTGTACGGTCAGGTCGCGCCGGTCGAGCGCATCCTGCAGCTCACTGCCGGCAGCGGCATCCCGGTGATCGAAGACAACGCGCAGGCGCAGGGTTCGTCCTCTCCCGTCGGTCGCGCCGGCTCGCTCGGCACCATCGCTGCCACCAGCTTCTACCCGGGCAAGAACCTGGGGGCAGCAGGGGATGCCGGCGCGGTCACCACCAACGACCCTGAGCTTGCGCACATAGTGCGGTCACTCGGCGCACACGGAAGCACCACGAAGTACGTGCACGACCGCATCGGCGTCAACTCCCGTCTCGACGCCATCCAAGCCGTGGTGCTCTCGGCCAAGCTGCGCCGACTCGATGACTGGAATGCGCGTCGGCGCGCCGCGGCCGAGTATTACTGGCACCTGCTCTCCACCGTCGAAGGTGTCACCGCGCCAACACCGGTCGCCGGCACCGTGCCGGTATGGCACCTGTACGTGGTGCAGGTCGACGAGCGCGAGCGTGTGCTCACGGAGCTCGCCGAGCACGGTGTCAGCGCAGCCATCCACTACCCGACCCCGTTGCACCTCACCGAGGCGTACTCGGGACTCGGTCTGGGGCGCGGTTCGTATCGGATCGCCGAGGACTCGTCTGATCGCATCCTGTCGCTTCCGATGTTCCCGCACATCACGCGGGCGCAGCAGGAGTACGTCGTCGAGCAGCTTGCCGCCGCCGTCGCGCGCAGCTCCGCGGGGTTACCGGTCTGACGTGCGTGCACGAAAGGTGAAATCGGCGGGCGGCCCCGGGGCGTCCCGCGCGCTCGGCTGGAGTCTCCTGAATACCGCGGTGTCTAAAGTGGGCGGCCTCGGGATCGGTATCGTGCTCGCTCGCGTGCTCGGTCCGGAGGCTTTCGGAACATACGCGGTCGCATTCGTCGCCCTCGCGGCGGTGCTGAGCTTCAACGACATCGGTGTAAGCCTCGCCATCGTGCGGTGGCCAGGCGACCCGCGTGCCATCGCGTCGACCGTCACCACCATCTCGGTCATCGGCAGCACGCTCGTGTTCGTCGGCGGCTATCTCGCCGCAGCACCATTCGCCGAGGCGATGGGAGATCCCACCGCCACGCCCGTGGTCAGGCTGCTTCTGGTCAGCGTGCTGATCGATGGCTTCGTCGCAACGCCCGCCGCACTGTTGCAACGCGAGTTCAAGCAGGGCACGCGCATGATCGTCGACCAGAGCAACGTCTGGGTCGGAGCGATCGTGTCGGTCGCGCTCGCGCTCACCGGGTTCGGCGCCATGAGTTTGGCGATCGGACGCCTCGCGGGCACCGTCGTCTCTGCGGTGTTGCTGTTCGCGTTCTCCCCGCTGCCATTCCGGTTCGGCTGGGACCGCGAGCACGTGCGGCCGCTGCTGGTGTTCGGCCTGCCACTCGCGGGATCCAGCATCATCGTCTTCGCCGTGGGGTACGCCGACCAGCTCGTGGTCGGCAACATCCTCGGGGCGACCATGTTGAGTTTCTATGTGCTGGCGTTCAACCTCTCGAGCTGGCCGGTGAGTGTGTTCTCGCAGCCCTTGCGCAGTGTCGCCCCTGCCGCATTTTCCCGCCTGCAGCACGACCCCGAGCAGATGCGCACGACCTTCCTCGCCCTCATGCGAGTGCTGGCCGCCGTCGCGATCCCGGTCTGTTTCTTCATCTCCGGTGCCGCGCATCCGATCGTCGAATTCGTCTACGGCGAGCAGTGGATCCCGGCGGAAAGCGCCCTCACCTGGCTCGCGGCGCTCGCCGCGTTCCGAATCGTGTTCGAGCTCAGTTACGACTACCTCGTGGTCAAGAAGCGTTCCGGCTCGCTGCTGGTTGTTCAGGTGATCTGGCTGATCGCACTCGTACCGGCGCTGCTCGTCGGAGCACTGTTCCACGGGATCGCCGGAGTCGGCATGGCGCAGGTCGCCGTGTCTCTCGTGGTCGTCACCCCGATCTACCTCTGGCGATTGGCCCGAGCGGGGGTGAGCGCTCGATCTGTGGGCTCGCGGGTGTGGCTGCCGCTGGTGGCGGGGTTCGTCGTCTGGGGCGAGTCCTGGCTGCTGGCCCAGACCATCCCCAACCCCTTCCTCGCCGCGTTCCTCGCCGGCATCATCGCCCTGGCGATCATCGGCCTGCTCGTGCTGCGGGAACGGGCCACGATCGCGCTGTTCCGCACTCTCGGCACGAGCGCGGTTCCCGTCGATGACGCGATCGGTCCCGAGACCGCGTTCGACCGGGGAATGACCATATGAGAATCGTGGTCTATCCGCACGATCTGGGCATCGGTGGAAGTCAGTTGAACGCCATCGAGCTCGCTGCCGCCGTGCGGGACCTCGGACACGAGGTGATCGTGTTCGGGCCCCCAGGCGCGCTCGAGCAGCGAATCGCCGAGCTCGGGCTGGAGTTCGTTCCGGCGCCCAAGCCCGGCAAACGGCCGTCTCCGACGGTCGCCCGGGCTCTGGCCGAGCTCATCGACGACCGCGGCATCGAGCTCGTGCACGGCTACGAGTGGCCCCCGGCCCTCGAGGCGGCGTTGGCCGCACGGATGCGCCCGGGGGTCGTCAGCATGTCGACGGTCATGTCCATGTCGGTGCCCGGCTTCATCCCCCGCACCCAGCCGCTGGTGGTCGGCACCGAGCAGATCGCCGACGCTGAACATCGACGAGGGCGCCGAGGCACCATGGTGATCGAACCCCCGGTTGACCTCAGCATCAACAATCCGACCGTCGCGGTGGGTACGGATGACTTCCGGCTCGCTCACGGCCTCGACCCGAGCCGTGCGACCATCGTGTCCGTCACCCGGTTCGCTCACGAGCTGAAGCTCGAGGGAACTCTGGCCGCGATCGATGTCGTGAGCGAGATCGCGCGTGATTCTGCGCACCCTCCGCAGCTCGTGCTGGTCGGCGACGGCCCCGCGCGAGACGAGGTCGAGGAGCGCATCCGCCTGGCCGAGCAGCGAACCGGCATGTCGGTTGTCACCCTCACTGGCCAGATCAGCGATCCTCGCCCCGCCTACGCTGCCGCGGACATCGCGCTCGGCATGGGCGGATCCGCCCTGCGCGCGCTCGCTTTCGGCAAGCCTCTCGTGGTTCAGGGGGAGGGCGGGTACTGGAAGTTGCTCACGCCCGAGAGCCTCGACGAGTTCCTCTGGCAGGGCTGGTACGGGGTGGGAGCAGACGCCGCGACGGGCGCTGACGACCTCGACGCCATCCTCCGCCCTCTCCTGTCCGATCCGGCCAGACAGGTCGAGCTCGGGGCCTTCGGGCTCGAGACCGTGACCGGGCGGTTCTCCCTCACCGCAGCCGGGGGGCGGCAAGAGCAGTTCTATCGCGACGCGCTGCAGCAGCGCCCGTCCGTGGCGAGAGTCGCGGTGGCAGATTTCGCGGCTCTTGCCCGCTACAGCACCTATTACCTTGGCAAACGGATGCGTCGGGCCCTCGGCCGTGAGCAGGCGGATGACTTCAACGCTCGCCCGGTCGCCGGCCGAGCCGTGGCCAGCCGGTGAGCGCCCAGGCCATCCCGTCGCCGTCGATCGTCTACGTCTCGGGGAGCCGCTGGACCGATGTGGCCGGCACCGACCGGCAGCTCGCCATCGCCATCGGACGTCGCCTGCCGGTGCTCTGGGTCGACCCTCCATCGTCGTTCCTCACGCCTCGTGCTGACGGCACTCGGCCACGAACTGGCGTCGATCTGGTGGCTCCCGGGGTCGCGCGGCTCCAGGTCGTCGGCCTTCCCGGCGCATCACGCCCGGTGCTCCGAGACATCTCCGACCGCTGGCACGAAGCAGCGATCCGCCGTGCTGTCGCGCGGTTGGGAGGAACGGTGGATGCGATCATCCTGTCGTCTCCCCGCACCGTGTTCCCGGCGCTCGGCGCGCGCTCCCGCCTGCTCTACGTGACCGACGACTGGCAGGCCGGCGCCGCGCTGATGGGTGTCGACAGTCGGCGAACCGATCGAGTGCTGGCGGCCAATATGGCTGCCGCGACGGTCGTTGCCGCGGTCTCGCCCACTCTCGTCGACGATCTGGTGCAGCGATTCGATCGCCCGGTCTCCGTGCTCGCCAACGGCTGCGATCCGGTCGACGACGCTGCTCTCGGTACCGCGTCGCAGGGCAGCGCGGTCGTGGTGGGGCAACTGAACGAGAGGCTGGACGTCGCGTTGCTCGAGGCCGTGCGCGCCGCGGGCATCCGCATCGACGTCGCCGGCCCGAGGGCCGAACGTGATCCAGCGGTGTCCCAGCAGCTCGATCAGTTCCTCTCCGCTCCCGGCGTCACGTGGCACGGTCGCCTCGATAAAGACGAACTGAAAGCCCTATTGCGCGAGGCCACCGTGGGTCTCACTCCGTACGCGGATACCGAGTTCAATCGCGCGAGCTTTCCGCTGAAGACCCTCGAATATCTCGCCTCGGGGCTGCGGGTGGTCTCCACCGACCTGCCGGCGGTTCACTGGCTCGACTCCGATCTGGTCGTCATCGCCGATGGGCCCGACCGTTTCGCCGCCGCAGTCGGAGCGGCGACGATGGTGCCCTTGGCGGCGGAAGAGCGCAGGGCTCGCCTTTCGTTCGCCCGCACACACAGTTGGGATGCCAGGGTGAGCGAGCTCGTCGAGCTCATCGGCGTCTAGACAGCTCCGTGCCGCTCATCGTCTGGGGCTGCTCGCGGTCGGGTCGGTAGAGCCGCCAGTATGCTCCGCAGACGCCCAGCATGAGAAACAGGGTGCCCGCGGACATCCTGAACGAAAACGCGTCGGAGAACGCGGTCAAGACCGCGCCGACAGCGACGGATGACAGCAGCGCCGGTCCGAGCGATCGGGTCAGGCCAGGAGGTCTGGACAGGCCCGTGCGCAGAGCGACGATGGCCGCGACGATGATCAGGGCGAGGAGCGCCGCCAGGCCGACGATGCCCAGCTCGATCGCCGCCAACAGGTATTGGTTATCGAGAATCCGGTACTGGGGGAGGAAAGTGCCAAAACCACGACCGAAGAGGGGGCTCCTGCCGATGAAGGTGAGCGCCAGGTCGTAACTGTTGGTGCGCGAGGTCGTGCTCGCATCCTGCCCGACGTTCAGGAACAGGTAGCGGACGGTGCCGATCATGCCAGGAACCGCCAGGTAGACGAGTCCCGCGCCGATGACACCGATGACGATCGCGCGGATCCGGCGGCCGCTATTCCAGGCAGGGAACAGCAGCAGTAGGCCGAGGATCAACCCCACGATGCCCGATCTCGACCCCGAGATGGCTAGGGCGACGACGATCACGAAGGCCGGGGTCCACCGCCTCCAACGGGGCCGATCGGTGTCGTCGAGTGCGAGGGTCACGGCGATCGGCAGGATCATCGCCAAAACGAACGCGTATTCCAACGGATTCGTCGCTGTTGCCGCAGCGCGGGCGAAGCCGCTCCGGTCCTGGACGGCCGAAAAGTCCTGCGACGCGGAGAATCCGGGGATCACCAGTCGATCGACGAAGGACTGTTTGGTGACGAACTGCACCAGCCCGAACGCGGCGAACAGGGAACCGGCGAAGCAGAGCCGACGGAGGAACGTGCGAAAGCGCGCACCGTCACCGATGCCGTCGTTGGCGAGCAGGAGAACACTCGCCAGCGAGAGCAGACGGAGCAGTCCCAGGTCTGCCCCGTTGACCTCGACGCTCTCGCGGGGGCTCAGCATCGCGCCGATGTAGCTGATGACGGCGATCGTCAGAAGCACGAACAGCACTATTCGCACCGGCTGATGGCCCGGATTCATTGCCGATTCGGATCGCGAGACCTGGCGCCACGCCCACCAGATACCGCCGAGCAGCCCGAAGATCATGATCGGAGACCCTGCGCCGCCGAACGAGGTCAGGGAGAGATCGGAGGGGACGGCGTACAGGATGACGATATAGAGCGTGAGCACCGACACTGCGTCGAAGCGCACGCGATGCCGTGGCGCTGGGCGTTCATCGTCGCGCGCCGCGGGAGCTCCCGTCGCATCCCGAACGGTCATGGTCAGCGGCGGCGGGTAGCCGCCGCGGACCGCCCGCGCACGGCCGTTTCCGTCGGCGACGACATGTCAGGGTCGAGGTAGTCCTCGGCTGGGGGCGTCGTGGCATCCGTCTGCGCGACACGAGCGGTGTCACCATCCGTCAGGGCCGCAGCGCTGCGGCTGCCGTTCGCGCCCGATGTGCGCGACGACGCGCGTAGTCGTCGTCGCGAGCGGAGCAGTCCGTCGATGAGTCCGGTTGCCACGACCGTGAGCGCCACGCCGAGGGCGATGATGCCGGCGCTGGCTTGGAGCCGGATCTTGGAATCGAGTGTCGGCTTAGCGTCCTGCGAGATAACCAGCACATCGATCTGCGATTCCGGCTGCACCGACAACCCGTCCTGGATCTGCGCCAGGGCCACCGGGACGGTTGCGACGATGGTGTCCGTCATGGCGGTGGCCTTCGCCGCTGTCGGCGCAGTGGAGGTGGCGATGAAGATGGGGCCACTGGTGGTGCCGTCGGGAGCGACCGTGAAGGTCGCACCGGGGTTGGCTTTCAGGATTCGGCGGCTCTCGCTGTCGGAGGTGAGCGTGCGCGTCAACACGTCCACCGCCTGGTTGAGTCCGCCGAGTTGCAGGAAGGGATTGCCGTCGTCGCCGGTGGCGGTCTTCGGCGGAAGCAGCACCATGCTTGCTGACGAGTGGTAACTGACGGGCAGAACAGAGAACAGACCGACGGCGGCGACACCCGTGATGATGAGCCCGGCGACCAACAGGTACCACCGACGCACCAGCGAGCGCAGCAGATCTCTCAGGTACATACGGTGCCTCTCTCGGAAGTCGGTGCGTCGCCGTATCCTATGCGGAACGGCCGGTGGTTCACTGTCATCGCGTGCCTCCTCGCAGCCCGGCGACGACGCCCTTCACCCGATTCAGACCTTCTTTGCCCAACACCGCACGGATGAGGCGCTTGCCGCTCAGGCGTGTACCGGTCGCGATGGCGCGCGCGGGGGACGCGATGAGGCGGTCCCGCAGGAGCTGGGCGCGGTGCGGGGGCTCCACGTCGTCGAGCAGGCCGGGGAACGACGCTCGAAAGGAGGTGGCGTCGACCAGAGAGCCGTGTACCCGGTTGCTGACGTTGGTTCCGTGCACCACCTGGAGCCAGGCTGGCGCGCCCACGATCTCCTGCACGGCAAAGTGCTTCGGTAGCAGATCGTGCCAGTCGATCCAGCAGGTCTTCGGGTCATCCCAGGTCTCGCGCACCGAGCAGAAGGCGTTGTGCCGGTCGGTGCGAATGAAAAGCCCAGCGGGGCTCTTGATAAGCCCATGGGTGAGGTAGAGGGCAGCGCTCGGAGTCACGCGCGGTGCGGACTGCAGGCGTTCGATGAAGTCCACGGCGAGGCCGTCGTCGTTGTCGAGATTCGTGGTGATGAGAGTCGTGCCGTGTGCGCCGGTGATTCGACGGATGTCGTCGAGGAGCTCGGTGTTGGAGACCGACGCGCGGAACACCGGTACGAACGCCCCCTCAGCGCTATACCGCTCGACGATTTCCTTGAGCCAATCGGGGCTCTCCGGGTCGAAATAGATGATCCACGTGAAGTCGCGGGTCGACTGTGACAGTACCGACGGAACGCAGTACTTCTCGAACAGCACGACGCGGGTTCGCAGCCATCCGTCCTGGGCGCGCACCATGCTTTCCGGCCCGGGAGTAGGCAGGTTGAATCGGGTGAGAATGACGTGATCGATGTCCATGCCGGCGCGCACTCGTCCTCTCACCCCTGGAACCGCTGTCCCCTCGTCGAATGTCCATTATGGATGAGGCGCGCGCGTCCTGGCGGGAGTTGCCCCGGAAGGGGGTGATAATCCGGCCTGCGCGGCGGAGATCGCCGATGACTCGGCGATATCATGGGCTTTCGACCACGACCCGGGGGTGCGGATGACAGCGGCTCAGCTCATCCGTGTGGTGCTTCGTCGGTGGTATGTCGTGATCGCCGTGCTCATCCTCACTGCGGTCGCCGTAGTCGCGGCCGGCAGGGTGTCCGGCGTCTACTCCACTCAGCTCGATGTCGTGTTCGTTGCGCCGAGCAAGACCAACTCACTCGAGGTGTCGGCCGACAGCCTGGTGCAGTTCGCCGCCGTGATCGAGCGGCGGGTCAACGGCGCTGACGCCGTGGCTCCGCTATCCGGTGGTTCGACGCTGTACGGCGAGGGAATCCGGTCAGGGTGGGCGATCACGCTGCCCAACTCGGGCGGTCAGTGGCAGACGAATTTCAACCAGGCTGCGCTCTCCATCGAAGTGGTCGACTCGACACCCGAGCGAGTTCGAACGATCGCCAACGATCTCAGTGCGAAGGTGAGCGCTCTGGCGTTGCAGGAACAGGTGGACCAGGGCGTTGCGCCGATCAGCAGGGTGACCACCCTCGAATCACCGGCGAATCCGGTGGTCAGTTATATCGAGGGTCGCTCGTCGCGCGCCAAGATCGGGATCATCGCCCTCGGGGTCGGCCTGGCGCTGTTTCTCTCAGTGGTCACTGATCGACTGGCCGCCAGGCTTCGCCAGCGGCGGGCGATCCGCGCGGCGCTAGACCACGAGGCGATGCGCCAGGAGCTGGTGGAGTTCCGCTGACGATCAGACGGTGATCTTGTAGATGTGATAGCTGGACTCGGCTGCGAAGCTGTCGGTGAACGTGCGGTTCGCCCCGACCGTGATGGTGCGGTTCTCACCGACCACCTCGATCTGCGAACCGGTGATGCCACCGGGGAGGGTGAACGTGCGGCTGCCGGGTGTCGATGATCCGTCCACCATGGAGAAGATGTAGGCGGATCCGTTGTACGCCTTCAGCATCGTGTTCAGGCCGGAACCGAAGCTGTACTGATACGACTGCGTGTTGATCACCGGGGCGAGCTGGCGGATCAGAGCATCGACCTCTTTCGCCGCAGCGATCTGAGGAGCGCCGCAGAAGTTCGGCGTGACCTGGGACTGGCGCAGGATGCTGCCACCCTGGCACGACCCCGACAGGCTCTGGTTGAAGTAGACGATGCCCCGGGCCTCGTTGATGATCGAGTTCATCACCGAGCCCTTGAGCTGGGCAGGGGTGATGGTGACTGCCGGAGCGCTCGGGCCCGGTCCGCCATTGAGGTCCTCGATGAAGTTCCAGATCGGCTGAAGTTTGCCATCGACGGCATCGCGCTGGCGCAGCATGTTCACTGTCTTGCCGTACGACGATGAGGTGCGGCAGTTCGCCTTGGTGATCGGGTTCAGATAGGTGTCACCGCGGTAGGGTGTCCAGCTGCAGTAAGGGATCGTGTACCAGTACATGTCGGCCGAGACGGCATCCGTGTAGTTATTCACGTATTGCTCGGCGTCCGACTGATTGCCGTCGGTGCTCATGACGATCTGGGTGAAGTTGGCGTAGTTGAATCGGCCGTTTCCGGCGTAGGAGTCCACCAGCTGCTGCAGGTGGGCGCGCCCTGCGGCCGGGCTGTACCGCCCGTCGACCTCGTCATCGAGGAAGTTGCCGACCCAGTTGGTGCTCGAATCGGTGAAGCTGCTGTTCAACTTGTCGCCGATCCAGAACACGCCGTTGTCTTTGAACAGGCTGTACGGGGTCGACTTGTCCATGCCGATGTAGGTGTTGATTCCTACCGACTTGTCGTACATCGCCTCGGCGTTGTTGGAGATGCCGTTGTACCAGATCACGATCGGGAAGAAGCTCGGATCGTCCCAGCCAGCAGCGTCGGTCGCGCGGAATTTCTTCCAATAGTCGGAGCCGCCCTCCCACGGGATGCGCGGCAAGTTGAGCGCGGTCGATACCGGCGGCGGGGTGGTCGTCGGCGGAGTACTCGGCGACGGCGACGGGCTGGGGCTAGGGCTACTGCTAGGGCTGGTGCTGGGGGTTGCACTCGGGGTCGGCGTCGTCGAACTCGACGGGCTCGGCACCGTGACGGTCGACGGTGTGTACACCACGTCGACGAAGTAGTTGCTGTTCTTGTAGGTGTAGGTCGGGAATCCACCCGTGCCGTAGCGGTAGACGCCGCCGCCGGTGGGAACGGTAAGAGTGCCGCTCGTGTACGGCTTGGCGAAACCGTTCTCGGTCACCGAGTACTTGCCTTTCGGGGCGAGGTACGAGGCGACGTATGTCCGGTTCTTTTTGATGGCGACCGGTGTGGCGAAGTTGGCCGTCTGCCACCCAGTCGCGCTCTCGTTGGTGAATGTTACCGAAGCCAGGCGGCGACCGGACGACGACCACAGAGCACCGACGTGGGTTCCCGTGTTTTCCTTACTCTTATAAAAGCGGATGCCCGAGATCGTGCCACCGACGCTGCTGCTGAACTGCAGACCGAGTTCAACCGACTTCGGGTCGGGATCGGTCAGAGTCTTCGGTACGGCGTCCGGGTACAGCACTGCGGAAGGCGCTGCCGATGCTGGTTCCGCCGCGCGGAACACGCCCACACCAGTGACGGCGAGGGCGATGACGACGACTGCAGCCGCTATCATCCGCACGCGCGTACGCGGATCTGAGCTGAGTTTCTGCGTCATCGCGGAAAAAGTCATGTCCTACTCCGAGTTCGAGCTCGTGGATGGGCCAATGCGTGCACAGGTTAGCACGCGCTCTTAAACAGCTGCTCAGTCACTGGGAACTCGGCTCGCACTCAGCGGGTCGAGTCGTCACGTTCCCACACAACGGCTGTCGACCGCCGCGCCAACCGGCGCGCGAACACTGTGAGCGTCGCGTAGAGCGCAGCATCGACGAACGATCGGGGCCCATGCACTGTTGCGATGAGCTCTCGGATGGTGCCGCGCGACGTGGCCGGCAACGTGGATTCTTCGCTGCCACGGCTCTGTCGAGCGAGCACAGCGACGAGCGCCGACGCGGTCTTCGGAGTGCGCACGACGACGGGCGCGCACGGCACTACGCGCTTTTCCGCTGCGGTGAACGTCTGGTCGACGAACAGGTCGTCGCCCGTCACCGCGGGGAACATCCCGAACCGTTCGTGCCCGGTCTTACTGAGTGCGTAAGCGCCCGCTCCCCACATCGCCGCGCTCATCGACGGCATCCGCTGACGGGCGCGGTAGTACGAGGTGACGATCGGCGAGCGCGAGTCGACCAGATACCGGTATGCAGGTCGGGCAGCGAGCACGGGTGAACCAGCCAGCCGCGCGAACACCGCGGCGACCGCGGAGGGCTCGATGGCGATGTCCCCGTCGAGGTAGAGCCGCGGCCAGGCCGAGGCCGCGGCATCCCCCGCATTGAGAGCAGCGGTCTTCGAGGCCTCGTCGATCTCGAGCACGTTCACTCCGTCGAAGCCACGAGCGATCTCAGCGGTGGCGTCGGAACACCCGTTGCAGACCACCCACACCTCGAGCCGCCCGTTAGCCGCGAGATCGGCGAGCGGTGAGAGAGTGCGCGCGATCACCGTTGCCTCGTTGTGTGCGGGGATGATCACCGCGCCGATCGTGTCGCCGGTGGAATCCAGTGGGCTTCCCTCGACCGCGCGCGGAAGGGACCGCCAGCTGCGCTGGTCGAGCAGTGTGCGCAGGATCTGCCGGTGAGCGGGGTCGTACGACCGCATCACCTCGCCGAGAATCGCGCCGATATGAATCCCCGTCGCGTATCCGGCACTGCGGTGCTTGCGGGCGTAGCGCACCTTGTTCACCGCGAGCAGGCTGTCGAGTGCGACGGAGCTCCCCGACCCGCCCTGGGAGTGGCGCACCGTTGCGGCCGGTTCGTACCAGATGCTGTAGCCGGCGTCGCGCGCCCGGCGGAAGAAGTCGGTCTCCTCCGAATAGAGGAAGAACCGCCCGTCCCATTCTCCGACGGCGGCAGCGACCTCGCTGTCGATCAACAGCGCGGCGCCGGTCGCCCACTCCACTTCATGCGGGTGGCGATAGCTTTCGGCGTCGAAGTCGATCTCGCTGGCCCACTCCGGTCGGCCAGATGCGCGGCTGCCCAGCAGCGAATCCCCGATCGTGCGAGAGATGGTCGGCTCGCGCCGCAGCGACGGGTACACCTCGCCCGCGTCATCGACGATGCTCGGCACCACGATTCCTGCACCGGACCGATCGAGCCGGCGCAGCATCGCCTCGATCGCCCCGGCTTCCACGCTGAGGTCAGGGTTGAGGATGAGCACTGTGTTGGCGCCCACCGCGTGTGTCATCGCGGCGTTGATTCCGCGCGCGTAGCCGACGTTGCCGCCGGTGCTCGCCGCGATCACGTCGGTCTCCGCCGCGATCAGCTCGCGGGTTCCGTCCGTCGATCCGTTGTCGGCGACGATCACGCGCATGGTGACCGTCGCGGCCTCCCGGCGCAGGCTGGCCAGCAGCCCCGGCAGGTCGTCGGCACTGTTATAGGTGACGACGACGACGGCCACGTCGGCGTCCGACGTCTCATCGACGAACCTCCCCGACGTGATCGGACGACGGATGTCGCGTGCCGCCGGCAGCTCGCGCCTCGGGGCGACATCCGCTCCACTGGCCCGCCGCACCGTCGCGTACGCGGGCGGACCGGCCACGAGGTATCGGTTCGCCAGACGTCGCGGTTCGCGCGAGAGGCGCCAGGCCCACTCGAGGCCCGCGGCGGCCACCCAATCGGGGGAACGCTCGATGCGCTCGGCGAGGAAGTCGACCACTGCACCGAAAGCGAGCAGCACGCGCGCGCCGGATTCGGCGGCGTGCTCGGCGATCCACAGTTCCTGGCGCGGCTTGCCGAGACCCACCACGAGGATGTCGGTGCCGGCGGCGGCGATCTCCGCCGCGATGTCGCCGGCGCGAACCGGGTCACTCAGCTCGTCGCGCGACGGCGCCCAGAACCCGGAAACCACGAGATCCGGTCGTTCGGCGGCGAACTTCACGCGCAGGGTGTCGTGCGTCGAGGTATCGCCGCCCAGAAATCCGACGCTCACACCGTCTCGGGCCGCGTTGTCGAGGATCGGCCCGGCGAGGTCGCTTCCGGCCAGGCGCGGCCAGGCGCGCCCGGTCACCCGCTGGGCCTGAGCCGCGAGGGGGGCGCCGTCGATCAGGTCGAGCCATTCGATGGCGCGGCCGCGGTCGGTATCGAGCGACCGACGCCACCGGCCGGCCGGGCCGAAGTGGTGGATGTGGTCGAGGTTTATCGACACCACGCCGAGTGGTGCAGAGCTGGTGTCTTTCGACCGGGCGGCGATCTTCTCGATCGCGGCATCCCGCTCCATCAGGTCGACGGAGACGCCGCCGAGGGTGATCGTGTTCGTGTGCTCCATCAGTTCACCACCGAGGGTGACCAGGCATGGTCGATGTAGACCTTCGGTGCCGCCGATCCGTTGGCCGGAATCGACCAGATATCACTATCGCCGGCGGTGGAGTCACGCGGAACACCATAGAGCAGCGTCGAATCGTTCAGCCAGTCCACCTGGTCGTCGATGCTGCGCTTCTCGGGAAGGATCTTCTCCACTCCGGTCGCGAGGGTGAGCACCGCGATGTTCCAGAACGGGCTCGCCGTGGTCGACACGTTCTTCTTGTAGGCGATCAGCTTTCCGTCGGGCGAGATGGAGGGACACTCGGCGGTCTCATGGATGGCGGTGAGCGTTCGCGCCGCGAGGTCGCCCTTCACCAACCAGGTCTTGCCATTCGTCGCGCCTGTCGCGTAGAAGATGTTGTCGTCGTCGGTGAACGTCACCCCCCAGAAGTTGCGATCGGTTGAAGTGATGGGGCTGCCGTCGACGGTGAAGGTGAAGCTCTCCAGATCGCCATAATCCTTGCCAGCGGTGCTGACGATGTGGGTGCCGACAGAGAATCCGACGGTCGCGTATGCCTCACCGGTGATAAACGCGGTGTAGGAGGCGAGCCTCGAGTCGGGCGAGATCCTGGTGCGGCTGGGGAGCCCGGGAAGTCCCCACTTGTCCAGCTGCTTGCCGTCGTTGTCGAGCAGGTACGCGCCGAAGGTGGTGACGACGCCGCGATCGATGCGCAGGCAGGTGGTGAACTTCGTGGTCTGATACACACGATCGCACGGGATGTCGCTGACCGTGCGTGTACCCGTCGGGTCGCCGAGTGGAACGCTTGCGATCAGCCCGTACCCGGCGCCGGTCGCGGTGTTGCGGAACACCACTCGCGGCGCATCGCTCGCTTTCGCTGCCGTGGTCGTGCTCACCCCGCTCGGTGCGGAGATGCGGGCCTGATAGTTCGAGATGGCGACGACGGCGTACGCGATAGCTCCGCCGAGAAGGATGACCGCGAGGGCTCCGGCGATGATCAGTCGGAGTCGCGTCGTCACGCCGTCGTCGCCTTCGAGCGCAGCGACCGCAGCAAGAACCAGGCGATCGGGATAGCGATCGCGAGAGCGGCGGCAGCGATGAGCACCGCGTTGCCGCGGCCGATGGCGAACCAGAGCACTCCGAATCCGGTGGAGGCGAGCAGTCGGGCCACGGCCACGACGGTTTGCGCCGCCGCGATCCCACTGGCGATGCCGTCCGGCGGGGAGAACTGTGCGGCGAGGGCGGCGAGCACGCCATCCGTCGCCGCGTAGAAGGCGCCGAGCAGCACCAGACAGAGGATCGTGATGGTCGGCCCGCCGAACGGGAGCACCGTGCAGGCGTAGGCAAGCACGAGCGCGATGTGTCCGAACAGAAAGACGCGCCAGCGGCCCACCCGGTCGGCGATGCGGCCGAGCGGAATCGCAAAGACGAAGAAAGCGATGTTGGTGCCGACGTAGAGCAGCGGGAACCAGGTGGCGGCGAAATCGCTCCGTGCCTGCAGCGAGAGGTAGACGAAGCCGTCACCGATGGTGAGCAGACCCAGGATGCCGGCGACGATCACCAGGCGGCGCAGCCGAGGTTCGTTGAGATCACGCCAGCGCAGCGGCGGACGGGTGAGCGCTTTCGCCCGTTCCGCGCGGGGGCGACGGTTCGGCACCAGGAGGCCGAGCACGATGACTCCGAGAGCCGCGAAGGCGAGCGAGATGACGAACACGATCGTGTAGCCCGTGGGGACGAAGAAGAGGACGAGGAAGGCGAGAAGTGGCCCGACCGCGGCACCGATGGTGTCGAGCATCCGGTGTACCCCGAACGAGTGGCCGAGATTCGATGGCTCTGAGGATGCCGTGATGAGGGCGTCACGGGGAGCGGTGCGGATGCCCTTGCCGATGCGATCGACAGCGACCACCGCGGCGATAGCGGCGAATCCGGTGGCGAGCAACAGCCAGATCTTGGCGACCGCCGAGAGCCCGTATCCCGCGAAGGCGATCCACTTCGGACGGTCGGCGCGGTCGGCTGCCCACCCGCCGCCGATGCGAACGAATGCGCTGACGCCCTGATAGAGGCCGTCGATGAAGCCGTAGGCGATGGTCGACAGGCCCATCGCGCTGGTGATGTACAGCGGCAGGATTGCCGCCACCGACTCGGATGAGACATCGGTGAGCATGCTGACGATACCCAGGGTGATGACAACGGAGGAAACGCGAACGAGCGCTTTTTTGGCTCCGGGCGGCGTCGGATTTGCCGCAGCAGACTCGTCAGCGCTTGCCTCGTCGCCCCGGTCGTTCAGTGAGATGTACATCTATTCGCCCCCCTTCAGCTGTTACGCGCTGGCGTTCAGAACTCCGAATAACGTGAAGGTGGAGCCTCCGGACTTGCTCGGCTTCACCGTGAGAGCGATGGAGTTGCTTCCCCGGACGAAGGAGTACGAGAGGCTTCCCCCCGAAGCCGGAGTCGAACTCCCCACAAGTCCAACCTTCGCGAATTGCTTTTCATAGTAGGTGATGACGTCGTCGCTATCGGCCGTGGTCTTCGCGGAGAGCGTCGCCTGAAGGATGTCGCCACTCGACGAGACGGACGAGTCGACGATCGTTGCCGAGGGCATCACGAGCACGGCGACCGGGAACCCGGTGACGAGCTTCTTCAGCGCGCTTGCCGACGCCGGCAACGGTAGTGAGACGAGAGGCGCGCTGGGCGCCGACGGCGGGAGGGTGTGGCTGACGGACCCGCCTGCTTCGACCTCGGTGGCCGTGCGAGGAGCGGTGGGACGCGGCGACGGAGTCGTGTCAGCGGCCCCAGCCTCCGTGTCGGCGCCAGTCTCCGTGTCGGCGCCAGCCGCCGAGTCATCTGTCGCCGAATTCGAGGAAGACGGACCCGCCGAACCGTGAGCCGATTTGCCTGCCTGACCGGTGCTCATGCCAGACGACAGCGCGGTGAAACCGATCCCGACCACGAGCACGACAGCCGCGAGCACGGCCCCGACGGCGATCAGCCGGCGGGGTGTCACTAGCTTCTTTGGGGTACCCATATCTCGCTCCGCCGTTCCCGTGCTCAGACCTGCCGAAGCAGTCCGTCGATTTCGAGGTAGCGCTCGCCGGAGACCGGGCAGAGGAAGAAGCCGTCGCCCTCGGCCATCAGCGGCGAACCGCTGCGGCCGACCCAGCCGACGCGCTTCGCCGGCACGCCGGCCACGAGCGCGAAGTCGGGAACATCCTTGGTGACCACCGCTCCCGCAGCGATGAGAGCCCAGCGGCCGATCGTGATGGGCGCGATGCACACGGCTCGCGCTCCGATCGAGGCGCCAGTGCGCACGGTGACGCCAACCGCATGCCAGTCATCGTTCGACTTGCGGGTGCCGTCGGTGTTGATGGCGCGCGGGAAGACGTCGTTGGTGAAGACGACCGAGGGGCCGACGAAGACGCCGTCCTCGAGCAGCGCCGGCTCGTACACCAGCGCGTAATTCTGGATTTTGCAGTTCTGACCGACGATCACTCCGGGGCCGATGTACGCGCCGCGGCCCACGATCGACCCGTTGCCCACGTGCGCGTATTCGCGAACCTGGGCGAGATGCCACACCATGCTGCCTTCCCCGATGCTCGACCTGGGGTCGATGTCCGCAGTGGGGGCTATCTGGGCAGAGTGCGGGGTCGGCGTCTCATTCTCAGCCGAGACATCGCGAAAGTGGTCGATCATCAGTACGCTCCGACCGGATTCGTGACGACCTTGAACGTGCGCCACAGGATGATCAGGTCGCCGGTGAGCGACCAGTTCTCGACATAGTAGAGGTCGAGTCTCACGCTCTCCTCCCAGCTGAGGTCGGAGCGGCCATTCACCTGCCACATGCCGGTGAGCCCTGGTTTGATGTACAGGCGGCGGTGGACGTGCTTCTCGTAATCCTTGACCTCGCTCTCCAGCGGCGGGCGCGGTCCGACCAGGCTCATGTGGCCCATCAGAACGTTCCAGAACTGCGGGAGTTCGTCGATCGAGTATTTTCGCAGCATGGCGCCGAGGCGGGTGATGCGCGGATCGTGCTTGAGCTTGAACAGCGGACCGCTGCCTTCGTTCTGATCGAGCAGGCCCTTCAGGTCTGCCTCGGCGGTCTGCACCATCGAGCGGAACTTGATCATGGGGAACGTTTCGCCGTTGCGGCCGACGCGCTCCTGGCGGAAGAATACCCCGCCCTCGCTGTCGCGACGGATCGCGACGGCGACGATGGCGAAGAACGGGGCGAGGAAGACGAGCGCAGCCCCAGAGACGGCAATGTCGAACAGGCGCTTCGCGAGGTGCTTGCCGCCCTCGAACTGCGGCAGCTCCACGTGCATGAGCGGCAAGCCCTCGACCGGACGGAAATGGATGCGCGGGCCAGCGACGTTGGTCAGGCCCGATGCCACGACTAACTCCGACCCACTGCCCTCGAGCGCCCAACCGAGGTCACGGATGAAGGTGCCGCCGCCGCTCGACTCGCCAGCCACGATTACCGCATCTGCGCCATGCATGTGAGCGGCCTCGGCGACGTGGTCGAGGCTCGACACCAGAGGAACCGGCTCGCCGGCGAAGTCGAGAGCCAAGTGGTCGCCCTCGGGGAGCGCCATGCCGACGATGCTGTATGCGGCCCCTGACTTCTTTTCGATCTGCTTGACCACGTAGGCCACTTCGGCCGGACTGCCGACCACGATGGCCCGCGACAGGTAGTGCCCGTCGTTGCGCATGTGGTTGAGCCAGCGGCGCCAGATCCAGCGCTCGAGCAGCAGGGCAGCGAGGCCGATTGGCAGGGCGACGATGAAGAAGCCCCGGGCGATCTGCACCTGGAAGATCAGGAAGGCGATCGCGAGCAGGCCGAAGATGAAGAGGCTGGCGTTGACCACGCTGCGGTATTCGGCGAAACCGACGCCGAGCATTCGGGTGGCGCGGGTGCGGAAGGCACCGATGGTGACAAACCAGAGGAGGCCGACGATGAGGGCGACCACCTGGTACTGCACCGAGACGCCGGCGACCGAGAGCTCGGCGTCGCCGAGGCCGAAGCGGCCGAGGAATGCCACGGTTACCGCGAGGGCGATGACCGCGGCGTCGCTGGTCGTGAGCAGAAGACGGTAGCGGCGGCTCCAGGCGAGCCCCACTCGGGGGGTATCGCCCGTGCGTCCGGAAAAGGTTCGACCGTGGTTCGCGCCGACAAGTGATTCCAGCGGAGAGAGGGTTCTGCCGACGCTGCTCACAGAGCACCCCCGGAGAGGTTTTCGAGCGCGGTGGTAACTGCCTGGATGGGTCGCCAGGCGTGCAATGTCGGGTACATTGATGCCAATCCTGCATAATCGGGTTACAGGGAAACGTGGGTATGTGCCTCACTCTCCGCGCACAACACCTGCCAGGGTGGACAGGTGCGGGGTAAGTCCGCGGTAGTGATGCTCGCCCAGGCTAGCGTGTGGCCGGTGGGCACCACATCCCCACTTCAAGGGGACATACCGAACGGTCTACCCACCCCCTCGTTCGTGTAGACCACCGCTCGCTGCCACGTCGGCAAGGCCAGGAGACAATCACGTGCTGAAATTCCTCGCGCGAGCGACGCTCGCCCCGTTCGGCCGCGCCCTGTTCCGGCCCACGATCATCGGGCGGTCGAATGTGCCGAAGCATGGCGCGGTCATCCTCGCGAGCAACCATCTCTCCTTCGCGGACAGCATCGTGATCACGCTCGTCGCCCCGAGATCGGTCTCTTTTCTCGCCAAGGCGAGCTATTTCACCGGCACCGGGATGCGCGGCCGGCTCTCGAAGGCATTCTTCAGCGGCGTGGGGGCCATCCCGGTCGAGCGTGGTTCCGCCGCGGCCGCGCAGGACGCCCTGGATGCCGGGCTCTCCGTGCTCGAGGCAGGCGAAGCCTTTTCCATCTATCCGGAGGGCACCCGCTCGCTCGACGGTCGGCTCTACCGCGGCCGCACCGGCGTCGCCTGGTTGGCGCTCACGTCGGGGGCACCGGTGGTTCCGGTCGCGCTCACCGGCACCGAGGAGTTGCAGCCGGTGGGGTCATCCGTTCCCCGGCTGGCGAAGGTGACGGTGCAGTTCGGCGAGCCGTTGGATCTCAGCGCTCACGGTCCGGCGACATCGGGCCGAGCCCGCCGTGCGGCGACGGATGAGATCATGGCCGCGATCCATGCCCTCAGCGGCCAGGAGCTCGCCGGCGTCTACAACGAGCCGCCCGCCGCCACCGTGCGGGAGCGGGTGCACCGCTTCTTCCACCGCGAACGCTCCTAGTCGCGCCCAACCCGCCCTGCAGCCAACAGGATGGCCGCCGCAATACCTCCGAATCTGTCCTGTTGGCGGATGATTCGGTGATTTCAGCCTGTTGGCGGACGGTTACCGGGACGCTCGTCCTCCGGGCGAGAGCGCCCGAGTCGCAGCGTCGCGATGAGACCCAAGACGAGGAATCCGGCCGCGGCAAAAGCCGAGTATCGGGTGGCGTCGCTGAAGGCGACCTTCGCGGCGTCGCCGACCTGAGCGTTCTGTTTCGCCAGAGCCGGGATCGCCGCACCGGCGCTGTCCACCACGGTGTTCACGATCTGCGTGCGTTGCGCGTCGGGCACGTCGCTGAGGCGGGCATCGAGCGCGCTGCCGGCGGAGGTGAATAGCACCGTGCCGAGGATGGCGATGCCGAGCGCTGATCCGATCTGCCGTGCGGTGCTCTGCGTGCCGGAACCCTGACCGCTCTTCTCAATCGGGACATCCTTGAGCACGACGCCGGTCAGCTGCGCTGTCGCGAGCCCGACCCCGAAACCGTAGACGAAGAGGAACGGCACGATGATGCCCCAGCTGGCGGAGGCCGAGATCACCACGCCCAGACCCGCGACCCCTAAGATCTCGGCCGCGATGCCGACCCGAACGATGGTCACGGGCGCGATGCGATTGCCGAACGCTCCGGCGAATCCGCTGGCCACGAACGACCCGATGGCGAGCGCCAGCAGGATGAACCCGGTCTGCAGCGCGTCGTAGCCGAGAACGTTCTGCAGCCAGAGCGGTAGCGACAGGATGATGCCGAACTCTCCCAGAGACACGATCATCGCCGCGATATTGCCGTTGCGGAATGACGCGATGCGGAACAGGTCGAAGGCGAGCAGTGGCGAGAGCCCTCGCCGCTGGCGACGCAGCCCCCAGAGGACGAACAGGATGCCGGCCACCACCGTTATCGCGAAGGCGATGGGCACCGGCGACAGAGCGAGCGGCCAATCCACCCCCTTCTTGATCAGCCACCAGCCGTAGGTGCGTCCCTCGATGAGGCCGAACACGAGCGTCGCGCTCGTCACCACCGACAGGGCCGCGCCGACGACATCCACTCGTCCGGTCGCGCTCGGGTCTTTCGACGGCGCGACGAACAGCAGAACGCCGATCACGATCGCGACACCGAACGGGATGTTGATGCCGAACGCCCACCGCCACGAGAAGTAGGTGGTCAGCCAGCCACCGAGCAGGGGGCCGACCGCGACCATGCCGCCGATCGTCGACCCCCAGACAGCGAAAGCGATGGCGCGCTCTCGTCCGCGGAAGGTCGCATTGATCAGGGAGAGCGTGGTCGGCAGCACCATCGCGCCGCCGACACCCTGCAGCACGCGTGAGCCGATGAGCAGGTCTCCGGTGGGCGCGAGGGCCGCGAGCACCGAGCTGGCAGCGAAGACGATGACGCCGAGCAGCAACATCCGTCGTCGTCCGTACCGGTCGGCCAGCGCGCCGAATACCAGCAGAAGCGCGGCGAAGACGAGCGTGTAGCTCTCCTGTACCCACTGCACCTGGGTGGAGGTGATGCTGAGGTCTTTGATGATCGAGGGGATCGCCACGTTCACGATCGTCGAATCGACGATGATCAGGGCGACGGCGACGCTGATGAAGACAAGCCCGGCCCACCGGCGGCGGTCGTGAGCAGTGGTTACTGTGCTCACGAGACGCGCACCCGGATGCTGATGGTCGTCACGACCACGATGATCACCGCGGCTATGGCCGCGATTCCGGTCGCCACGGAGAAGGGCTCTCCGCCCAACCGTGCGACCGCGACCCACGCCAGCCCCCAGCCGAGGGATGCCGCGGGCGCAAGTCGCCCGCGGCCGCGCAGCGCGAGCAGCACGCCGACCGCCCCGGCCACCGCGACGATGACGACGGACCACACGTCACGCGGGATGCTCCCTCCGGCGAACCCCGCGGCGACGAGGTAGGCGGTGATGTTGGCCGCGGTCGCGACGCAGACCCAGCCGAGGTAGAGGCCGACGGTTCCGTCGGCGACGGCGGCCTCCACCACGCCTTTCGGGCGCGTGCGGAGGGTGAGGAAGAAGGTCCAGATCAGGGCGGCGAGCAGCACCACGATGATCGGCACGCTCAGCGCCAGGAAGCCGAACTGGATGCTGAGGATCCAGGCGGCATTGAGCACCAGGGTCACCGCGATCGGGTAGCCGAGCACGCGCTGGCGTGGGTCGCTGCGCTGTCGGGGGAGGAGCTGCCAGATCGCGTAGGCGATCAGTCCGACGTAGATCACCGACCAGATCGAGAACGCGGGGCCGGCGGGAGCGATGGTGGTCGCGTCCGCCGCGAGCGCTCCGCCGGCGGCATCCTGAATCGGCGTTCCGCCGGCAGCGCCGGAACCGATGAACGAGCCGACCACCGCGATCACCGCGCTGACCAGCACGATCACTTGACGAACGACATCCCTGGCCACGGCATCCTCCACCTGTTGAGACGGTAATTACTCAGCTAGCTTAGTAACTCACCGTACCCGAGAATGGCAGATATGGACCCCATGGATGCGTGGCCGACCGGCCGACTGCTCTCCATGGCGTCGCGCCTGGTCGAGCACGCCTGGGTCGAGGCGCTCGAAAAGGAGGGTCTGACGCACGCGGGGCTGATCGTGCTCGACCTGCTCGACGTCGGGTCGCTCAGTCAGACCGAACTCGCCACGCAGGCGAGGGTGGAAGTGCAGACCATGTCGCGGAGCCTGGAGCGGCTCGAACGCGAGGGGTTCGTCGCGAGAGAGAAACACCCGGCCGACGGTCGACGGCACGTGGTGACGCGCACGCCGACCGGTCGCCGGGTGTGGGAGCGTGCGAAGACGCTCGAAGCGGATCTGTTCCCGAGCATCGCCGACAACGCGGGGATGCGTGCGGCGCTGCTCGAGATCATCCGCGCGACCTCGAAAGGCCGCTGGAACTGACTAAGCCTCTGGAGTGGTCTCCGCGGCCTGCTGTGCAGCGATCTGGCGGTGCACCTCGTCCATGTCGAGACCCTTGACGGCCTCGATCACCTGGTCGAGAGCGGGGCCGGGCAGCGCGCCGGCCTGCGAGAAGACGAGCACGCCGTCACGGAACGCCATCAGGGTCGGGATGGCGCTGATGCCGGCGGCACCGGCCAGCGCCTGCTCGGCCTCGGTGTCGACCTTGGCGAAGGTCACGTCGGGGTTCTTCTCGCTCGCGGCGTCATAGATCGGGGCGAACATCTTACAGGGGCCACACCAGTCGGCCCAGAAGTCCACGAGGGTGATTCCGGGGGAGGTGACGGTCTTCTCGAAGACATCGTTGGTTAGTTCGATTGTGGGCATTCTCTTCTCCTTCTGAAGTCTGTAGTCACTACAACGCACGGTGGCATCCCACATTCCCTTGGTGCTTCGGTTGTGGGAATCCACAACGGATGCCCCGGCCTCGCGAGCGCATTCGTCTAGTCCGAACGACCCGCTTTGCCCCTCCCGGGGTGGCTCGTAGCGTGGAAATACCCCACGCGAAGGACAAGCCCAATGACGCAGCTCGCAGATCGTCCGCATTCCACCGTATCCGCCGCATCCGTGCCGTCTCTGGCCCCGTCGGGGGTCGATGTCGCCTGGTTGGGCGGCTATCTGCTGGGGCAGTGGGCAGACGCGCGGCGCCATTCCCGCGCACTCCTGGTCGACCCCGCGTTGCAGCGCCAGGAGGGACTCAGCCTCGCCGAGCAACGCCAGCGGGTGTTCGAACAGCTCGGCCTCCTGGTCGAGAAGGGCGTCGTGCACCGGGCGTTCCCGAAGTCGGTCGGCGGTGAGGACGATCACGGCGGAAACATCGCCTCGTTCGAGGAACTGGTCACCGCAGACCCGTCCCTGCAGATCAAGTCTGGCGTGCAGTGGGGGCTGTTCGGCGCCGCGGTGTTGCACCTGGGAACCGAGCGCCACCATCAGCGACTCCTTCCCGACATCATGAGCCTGAAGGTGCCCGGGGCCTTCGCGATGACTGAGACCGGACATGGATCGGATGTCGCGGCCATCGGCACCACCGCCACCTACGACCCGGCTACCGACGAGTTTGTTCTCCAGACGCCGTTCCGCGCCGCCTGGAAGGACTACCTCGGCAACGCGGCGGTGCACGGTACCGCCGCCGTCGTCTTCGCCCAGCTGATTGTCGCGGGGACCAATCACGGCGTGCACGCGCTCTATGTGCCCCTCCGCGACGAGAGCGGCTTCCTGCCGGGCATCGGTGGCGAAGACGACGGGCCCAAGGGTGGCCTCAACGGCATCGATAATGGCCGCCTCCATTTCGACGGCGTGCGCGTGCCCCGAGAGAACCTGCTGAACCGCTATGGCGACGTCGACGAAAACGGCGTCTACTCGTCGAGCATCGCGAGCCCCGGCCGCCGATTCTTCACCATGATTGGCACGCTGGTTCAGGGCCGGGTCTCGCTCGATGGCGCGGCAACCGTCGCCAGCAAGCTCGCCCTCGACATCGCGATCACCTACGGCAGTCAGCGCCGCCAGTTCGTCGCGGGCAGCCCCACCGACGAAGAGGTCATCCTCGACTACCAGCGTCATCAGCGCCGCTTGCTCCCGCGCCTGGCGACGACCTATGCCATGTCGTTCGCGCACGAGAAGCTGCTCACCGCCTTCGACGGAGTGTTCTCCGGTGCACACGCGACGGATGCCGACCGCGAAGACCTCGAAACCCTCGCCGCGGCCCTCAAGCCGCTCAGCACCTGGAATGCGTTGGACATCCTGCAGGAGGCCCGCGAGGCCTGCGGCGGGGCCGGATTCCTGGCCGAGAACCGCCTCACCCAGCTGCGCGCCGACCTCGACGTCTATGTCACGTTCGAGGGGGACAACACCGTGCTGCTGCAGTTGGTCGCCAAGCGCCTGCTCACCGACTACTCCCGCAAGTTCGCCACAGCGGATGCCGGCGCGCTCGCCGGATTCGTCGCCGGGCAGGTCGGCGAGGCCGCGGTCAACCGCTCGGGCCTGCGCCGGCTGGCCCAGAACGTGAGCGACCGTGGATCGATCGCGCGCTCCGTCGGATCGGTGCGGGAGGAAGCATCCCAGCGCCAGTTGCTCACCGATCGGGTGCAGACGATGGTCGCCGCGCTCGCTGGGCGACTGCGCCCGGCGTCGAAACTCGCGCCCGCCGAGGCGGCCGCGCTGTTCAACAGCAACCAGAACGAGCTGATCGAGGCCGCGAAGGCGCACGGTGAGCTGCTGCAGTGGGAGGCCTTCACCGATGCACTCGCAGGCATCGAGCACGCGGGCACCCGCGAGGTGCTCACCTGGCTGCGTGACCTGTTCGGCCTCTCGCTGATCGAGAAGAACCTCGCCTGGTATCTGATCAACGGGCGCCTCTCCGCCGCCCGCGCAACGGCGATCACTGACTACATCGACGATCGGCTGTTGCCGCGCCTCCGCGACCAGGCTCTGCCCCTGGTCGAGGCATTCGGATTCACCCCGGAGCTGGTGCGGGCTCCGATCGCCTCGGGTGCCGAGCGCGAGCGGCAGGACGAAGCGCGCGAGTACTTCCGCGCGCAGCGCGAGAGTGGCACCGCGCCGGTGAGGGAGAAGTCGCCGAAGCGCCGCTGACGCCCTGGCGCCGGGTACTCTGCTCGCCATGACGTTCAACGACGACGCCGACATCAGCAAGGGCAATGCCCGCTCCGGCGGTGGTCGTCGCCGCACCGGCCTGGTCGTGGGCGGCGGTGGCGGTGTGCTGGTCACGATCGCGATCATCGTGATCGCGAACCTGCTCGGCGTCGACCTGGGAACGGATGCCGGGTCCGACGCCGGCAGCCAGCCTGCGGCGGGAGGTCAGGACCTCTCCCAGTGCACGACCGGAGCCCAGGCCAACGCCGACGTCGGCTGCAGGATGAAGGGGGCCGCGGCATCCCTCGACGTCTACTGGGCGCAGGAGGCGCCAGTGCTCGGAGTCGACTACACCTCGCCGGACTTCGTGCTGTTCGGCGGTTCTACCGACACTCCGTGCGGCACTGCCTCGGGCGCCACCGGTCCGTTCTACTGCCCGAGCGACAAGGTGATCTACCTCGACACGGCATTCTTCACCGACCTGCGCGACACCTATGGCGCCACGGCCGGCTCGCTGTCCCAGCTCTATGTGGTCGCCCACGAATGGGGCCACGGCATCCAAGATCTGGCCGGGCGCTTCGCGAATCAGTCCGGTGACCAGGAGGGGGCCGGGTCGGATTCGGTGCGCACCGAACTGCAGGCCGACTGTTTCGCCGGCGCCTGGGTGGGGGCGGCGACAGAGACGACGGATGACAACGGTGTGCCCTTCCTCGAACCAGTCACCAGCGCGCAGGTCGCCGACGCTCTCAACGCTGCGGCCGCGATCGGTGACGATCGGCTGCAGAAGCTCGGCGGGGGAGCGGTGGACCCCGACTCCTGGACCCATGGCTCCAGTGCGCAGCGCCAGCGCTGGTTCGAGACCGGGTACCAGTCGGGAGCAGAGAGCTGCGACACCTTCACACCGAGGGCATCGCAGCTCTAGCGGTCACGAGTAGAGGCGGTGTGCCTGCTTCGACGCGGCCTTGCGTGCCTTATCGCGAAGCTTCTTGGCCTTCTTGCGGGCTTTCTTCACTTCGGGGTCGTTCCAATACTTGGTGGCGGCATGCTTGATTTCCTCGTAGCGGTCGTGGCCGGCCCGTGCTCCGAGCACGTAGGCCGCGAAAGCGATGAGGGCGATGACGATCAGTTTTGGACGCACGGGCGATCTCCTAACGGTTGTTCTGGAACGTATGCCCGCGGGAGTCGCAGGGCAAGGGTGTTGTGCCGATGTTCAGCCTCAGCGGACGGGAATCGGTTCGTCATCGGTGACCGCGACGACCTGCACCACCTCGAGGGTTTCCGCGACGCCGACCGCCGCGGCTACCGCCGCGTCGACGAAGGCCTGATCGCCCTCGATGCGCGGGTCGAGCCAGTCCGCCCACCACTCCGGCGGAAGCGGAACCGGGTTGCGGTCGTGGATGTGGTCGAGGGTGTGCACGGCATCGGCCGTGAGAATCGTGGCCGTGAGCACCCAGCGGTCGGGGTCGTCATCCGGCTTGGAGTGGTCGCGCCACCAGGAGTACAGGCCGGCGAAGGCCAGTGTCTCGTCGTCGGCGCCGCGCAGATAGAAGGGCGTCTTCTTCTTCGTCACCGGGTCGGTCTGCCACTCGTAGTATCCGGATGCCGGGATCAGCGCCCGCTTCGACTTCACCGCAGCCTTGAATGAGGCCTTCTCGGTGATGCCCTCGCTTCGGGCGTTGAACGTGGGCACCGTCATCTTGAGCGTCTTCGACCAGCCGGGAGTGAGCGACCAGCGGGCGAGAGCGACCCGGCGCAGCGGCTCCGGTTGTTCTTTGGTGCTCTCAATGATCACGGGGATGGGGTCCGTCGGCCGCACGTTCCAGTTCGGCTCCCAGTCCGCTGCCTCCCCGCCCGCCGCGACGAACTCGAGGATGAGGTCATCCACCTTCTTGTCCATGGCAAAGCGTCCGCACATGCACACAGTCTGGCGCGGACTTACGACAAACGGGTGCCCGATCTGTGCATCTCCATATAGATCTGTGCATCTCCATATAGTGGAGGCGTGCCGAACATCACCTCGCTCACCGAGTCCGAAGCCGCCGTCCTCTCTGCCGTGCCGAAGGGGCTCCTGAGAAACGGAGCGTGGGTCGACTCGTCGACGGGCATGACGCTCGGCGTCGACGATCCGAGCACCGGTGAGGTGCTGGTCGAGGTCGCCGACGCGAGCGTCGAGGATGCCCGCGCGGCTTTGGACGCGGCAGTCGCCGCCCAGCCCGCCTGGGCCGCCACCCCGCCGCGCGAGCGCGGCGAGATCCTGCGTCGCACCTACGAGCTCATGACGGAGCGCAACGAGGAGCTCGCCCTGCTGATGACGCTGGAAATGGGCAAGCCGATCGCGGAGTCGCGCTCGGAGGTCGCCTATGCCGCCGACTTCTTCCGCTGGTTCTCCGAGGAGGCGGTGCGGCTCGACGGATCTTGGTCGACCGCGCCGGACGGCAAGTCGCGCATCATCACCATGAAGCAGCCCGTCGGCCCGTGCCTGCTGGTCACCCCGTGGAACTTCCCGCTCGCGATGGGCGCGCGCAAGATCGGCCCCGCGTTTGCCGCCGGCTGCACGGTCGTCGTCAAGGCCGCGAAGCAGACCCCGCTATCGATGCATGCGATCGCCGCCATCCTTACGGAGGCTGGCCTCCCCGACGGCGTGCTCGGTACCGTCACCACCTCCAAGGCCTCGTCGGTGGTCAGCTCGCTGATCGAGGATCCGCGTCTGCGCAAGCTGTCGTTCACCGGGTCGACCGAGGTCGGGCAGTCGCTCGCCGAACAGTCGGCGAAGGGCCTCATCCGGCTGTCGCTCGAACTCGGCGGCAACGCGCCGTTCATCGTCTTCGAGGATGCCGACATCGATCATGCGGTCGATCAGGCGATGCTCGCGAAGCTCCGCAACAACGGTGAGGCGTGCACGGCCGCGAATCGGTTCTACGTGCACGAGTCGGTGCTCGACGAGTTCTCCACCAAGTTCGCTGCTCGGTTCGAGAAACTCGTCGTCGGACGCGGAACGGATGCCGCCGTCACGCTCGGTCCGCTCATCGACCAGGCCGCCGTCGACAAGGTCGAGGAGCTGGTCGCCGCCGCTGTGGCGGAGGGCGCGACCGTCGTCTATGAGACTCCGCTGCCCAAGTCGACCGGGTATTTCTCGGCCGCGCGGGTCGTCACCGGGGTGAGCCCGACATCCCGCCTGGTCACCGACGAGATCTTCGGCCCGGTCGCCCCGATCGTCGGCTTCAGCACGGAGGACGAGCTGCTCGGGTGGGCGAACGCCTCTGACTACGGCCTCGCCGCCTACATCTTCACTCGCGACCTCGATCGCGCCGTTCGTGTCTCAGAGAAGCTCGAGGTCGGCATGGTCGGCGTGAACCGGGGCGTGCTGTCGAACCCGGCGGCACCGTTCGGTGGGGTCAAATCCAGCGGATACGGCCGCGAGGGCGCACACGTCGGCATCGACGAGTACGTCGAGACGAAGTACCTTTCGCTCAACGTGGGCTGACGCTCGTCCGCTCCGTCTCAAAAAAACGAGACCGGCCATCCGCACCGCGACGGTGCGAATGGCCGGTCGGTCAGCTGAAGCGGATCAGGCGGTTGCGGCCTTCATCGCCTCGATCGCCTGGTCGGTGCTGAGCACCTGGTTGGCGACGAAGTTGAAGTTGATCGCCGCTGCGGCGTTTCCGTCACCGAGCTCGGGGTGGTTCGGCGCTGCGGTCGCATCCGGAACTACGGCGACTTCGAAGCCCGCCTCGATGAGGTCGCGCAGGTGCGACTCGACACACAGGTTGGCCAGCATTCCGCCGAGGATCACCTTCTGGATGCCCCGCTTACGCAGCTGCAGAACGAGGTCGTTGGTCGACGGGCCGAAGGCCTTGTGCGGGCTCGTCACGACGGTCTCGCCGTCGTTGATCACCGGGGCGAGCTTGTCGAGCCAGTCGGCGCCCGAGCCGGCGAAACCGGTCAGGTCGAGGGCGCCGGCGCGGGAGAACATGTGCGAGTCGTGCATCATCGTCTCGATCGGGCCACCGAACTGCCACTTCTGGTCGGTCGGGTAGTAGTAGTGCGGGGAGATGAACACGCCGAAGCCGAGTTCTTTGCCCGAGGTCATCAGGCGCTCGAGGTTGTCGACGGTGTTGTTGGTGCGGATGCTCGGGCCGACGAGGCCCCAGACCATGCCGTTCTCTTTCAGAACGTCGTTCTGCGGGTCGGTGATGACGATGGCCGTGTCGGCGGGGGTGAAGTCCATGATTTCCTTCGATTGGGGAGGCGGCTATTGCTGCGGTGCTCGTCGCGCCGTGAACTGGTTCTCACGGCTGGAGTCTTCTGCATGCGTGAGAAAAGTAGAACACAAACTTCTCACGGATGCAAGCGAGTGCTAACGTGAGAACCATGAACGACCACGAACACGTCGAGAACGTCCCACTCATCGAGGACTCGCTGGCCCTCGATCTGGCGAACACGCACTACACGGTGCGAGGCGCGGTGCGCGAAGGGCTTGCATCGCCGAGCGCGCTCGATGGCTGGCTTCAGCGCATCCGGCCGCGTCTCACTCACACGCCGGCCTCCGAGGCGCTGGTCGTGGGGGAGGGCGACCTCGCCGAGTTCCTGGCGCTGCGCAGCGCCATCCGGTCAATCGCCGGCTCGCTTGCCGCAGCGGATTCGGGGGACGGCGCGGCCGGCGAGAGGGCAGTCGACGAGGCGGCGGTCGATCTGCTCAACGCGCACGCGGGCATCCTTCGCACCTGGCAGTCGCTGGCGCTCTCGATCGGTTCGGTGCCGTCAGCGGTGTCCCGGTCAGAGGGTTCAGGCGTGGGCGGCGTACTCGGTGAGATCGCGGCAGACGCTATCGCCATCTTCGGCACCGACAGGCTGACGACGCTGCGAGCATGCCAGGCCCCAGGGTGTCCGCTGTTCTTTCTCAAAGACCACCCGCGCCGCGAATGGTGCCGCCCCTCGTGTGGCACTCGTGTGCGTGCGGCCCGGGCGTACCGCAAGCGCACCGGCCTGGTCGTCGAGGACTGAGGGCACAAAAAAAGGCCACCCACAGTAGAAGCCTGCAGATGGCCTTCGTGGCTCCGACCGGCGTCGATCCGGTGACCTCACGATTTTCAGTCGTGCGCTCTACCAACTGAGCTACAGAGCCAAACGACACGGCCGTCTGGCGAGAGAAGACCGTGCGTTGCGACCCTGACCGGACTTGAACCGGCGACCTCCGCCGTGACAGGGCGGCGCGCTAACCAACTGCGCTACAGGGCCTAGCTATTCGCTGTTTGAGATGGTGCTATGTGACCCCAACGGGATTCGAACCCGTGTTAACGCCGTGAAAGGGCGCCGTCCTAGGCCACTAAACGATGGGGCCGTGAAGCAAGAAACACTTCATAGCTGCCGAGGAATAAGCATAGGGGCGTCCCAGTCATTTGCCAAACTGAGCCCGATCTCGCTGCAACCCGGGCGTGTTCGTGCCACACCGACGAATTACCCGCCTCATGTCGTGGTCGACGGTTAGGTTCAACGTGTTGTCGAAGGTTGACGGGCGCTCGCCCGTCTCGGCCCGCGCGAGCACCCGTTATCGTTAGCAGTGTTAAACAACTGCCGGCAGGCAGGGACTGGTGTCGGCCGGACAGCGTCACGGAGTCAGGGAGACATGAACAACAGGCAGAGCGAAAGAGGCGCAGTCGCCTGGAAGATTCGTGTTACCCGCCCGGGACGCATCCGCTTTCTCGCCGCTGCCGCCGTCGTTGCCATGCTCGTATCGGGCACTGTCGTCGGGCACTCGGCCGACGCGGCATTCGCCGACGACTACCCGAGCTGGAACGACGTTCAGGCCGCCCGCACCAATACGGCCGCCGCGGCCAAGCAGATCGCCGAGATCACGGCGACGATCGCCGGCCTGCAGGCGGATGTGACGGCCAAGCAGTCGCTCGCCGAGCAGAAGGGCGAAGACGCCCAGGTCGCCCAGGACAAGTACGACACGAAGGCGCTCGAGGCGGCGACGCTGAAGGAGCAAGCGGATGTCGCTAAGGACAAGGCCGCGAAGTCGAAGCAGCAGGCCGCTCAGGTCGCCGCCCGACTCGCGCGCACCAGTGGCAACGACCTCCCCACCCAGATCTTCTTCAGTGGTGGCAAGGCCAACGACATGCTCGAGCAGCTCGGTCTTGCCAGCATGGTCAGCGATCAGTCCGCCGGGCTCTACGCCAAGGCGATCCAAGACCAGAACACGGCCCAGTCGCTCACCGACACCGCTAACGTCGCGAAGGATGCGCTGAAGTCGCTCGCCGAGGCCGCGCAGAAAGCGTTGGAAGAGGCCGCCACAGCCGCGCAGGCCGCGCAGGCAGCACTCGACGAGCAGCAGGCGCACATCGCGACCCTCCAGGCGCAGCTCGAGACCCTGAAGACGAACCAGCAGCACACCGAGGAGGAGTACAAGGCGGGCCTCGTCGCCAAGTACGGCCCCGGTGCCGACCTCGCGGCGGGGGAGATCAGCGAACAGGGCTACGCGCGTCCGGCGGGTGGGCCGATTTCGAGCCCGTATGGTTTCCGCGTCGATCCGTACACCCACAATTACGCCCTGCACGACGGCACCGACCTCGGCGCGGCGTGCGGTTCGCCCATCTATGCAGCGCATGCCGGCACCATCGTCTACGCCGGCCCGTTCGGCGGGTACGGCAACTACATCAAGATCGACCACCACGACGGCACCTTCACCGCCTACGGTCACATCGTGAACGGCGGCATCCTCGTCTCGATCGGCCAGGATGTCGCGCCCGGCCAGAACATCGCCAAGATCGGGAGCACCGGATGGTCCACCGGGTGCCACCTCCACTTCTCGGTGTACCAGGGATCCGGCACCATCGATCCGGTTCCGTTCCTCCGCGATCGCGGCATCAGCCTCGCCGGCAACGGCGGCTGACCCGCTCACCGATTCGGGTCGGTGCACGTGGCGGTACTCGGACTCGCATCATTCAGGAGGGTGTGTGAGGCGGGGGACTGGAGTGACGGACGTTCTCCCCACCCGCATCACGGGCAACTCCCGCCCCACAGCCTGCTGAATAACGCGAAATCCCGTCACACGCCGACTCCTGAAGAACGCCCGCGCAGCCCACGCACTCCTGAATAACGGCAGTCGAAGGCGTCGTGAGTGACGCCGCTCCCGAACGTGCGAGCCGAGGGCAGGCTGCCCCCAGAATGGGCCCGGCCTGGTCATTTGCGCGCCCTGTTGCTACGGTGACTGGTGTTACTGGTGTTAACAGTGTTACCAACGGGCGGCTCGGGGATGATTGCCGCTCACCATCGGGGGAATCTATGAATCACGGCACAACGTTCGATCGTCTGCGCAACAAGCGCGCGATCGCTCTCGTCGCCCTCGCCGCGGTTCTCATAACCGGCACCATTGTCGGCCAGTCCGCCGACCGTGCCTATGCCGTGGACTACCCCAGCTGGGGTGATGTGCAGGCCGCGCGCAACAACGTCGCGGCGAAGCAGAAAGAGATCGCGAAACTCGATGAGGCCCTCGCCGGTCTTGCCGCTCAGGTGTCTGCCGCCCAGCAGGTCGCGGAGCAAAAGGGCACCGAGTTTCAGGTAGCCCAGCAGAAGCACGACGAGGCCGCGTTCAAGCTGACAGCCCTGCAGGACCAGGCGAAGATCGCCCAGAAGAAGGCAGACGATTCCAAGCAGAAGGCGGCGACCCTGGTCGCGCAGTTGGCTCGGGTCGGCGGCGGCAGTGACGTCTCCTCCACCATCTTCTTCAGCGGCGACGACTCCAAGAAGCTCCTCGCCAAGCTCGGGATGGCGACGCTGGTGAAAGACCAGTCCGCCGGCATCTATGAGAAGGCCGTCCAAGACCAGAACACCGCCGAGTCGCTCAGCAGCCAGGCGGATGTCGCCGAGAAGGCCCTCAAGGCCCTGGCCGACGACGCTCAGAAGGCGATGGATGAGGCGAACGCTGCATCGGAAAAGGCGACTGCTGCTCTCGCCGAACAGCAGGACAACAAGGGCCGTCTCGAAGCACAGCGTTCCGCGCTGGTGAACAACCAGGCGATCACCGAGGCCTCGTATTCGGAGGGCGTGAAGGTGCGAGCCGCCATCAAGGCCGAACAGGATCGTCAGGCGGCTGCCGCGGCAGCGGCCTACGCGGCCGCGCATCCCGCGTCATCCGGTGGCGGCGGCGGAGGCAGCGGTGGTGGTGGCGGAAGCGCCGGAGGCTCCGTGGGTGGATCCGGCTGGGCGAAGCCCTCGCAGGGCAGAGTCGTCGATCCCTACGGAATGCGCACCAACCCGGTGAGCGGAATTTGGTCGCTGCACGCTGGAGCCGACCTCGGGGCGGCCTGCGGCACCCCGATCTGGGCAGCCAACTCGGGAACGGTGACCTTCGCCGGACAGAGCGGCGGCTACGGCAACTTCGTGATCGTGACCGGAGGCGGCGTGAGCACCGCATACGGGCACATCATGAACGGCGGCACCCTGGTCTCGAAGGGCCAGACCGTCACCGCCGGAGAGCAGATCGCCCGCGTCGGCAGCACCGGCAACTCCACCGGCTGCCACCTCCACTTCGAGACCCGTCCGGGTGGAACGGCCGTCGACCCGGTCCCCTTCATGGCGGCGCGGGGCGTCACGCTCTAGCAAAGAACCCACTCACCACAACGAAAAAGCCCCCTCCCGCATTCGCGGGGAGGGGGCTTTCTCATTGCTCCGTGAAGGTCAGTGACCCTCGGCCTTGAGCTTCTCGATTCCGTCGAGGATGATCTGCTCGGCTTCGGCGGCGTTACCCCAGCCCTCGGTCTTGACCCACTTGCCGGGCTCGAGGTCTTTGTAGTGCTCGAAGAAGTGCTCGATCTCCTTGCGGGTGTACTCGGGAATGTCGTCGACATCCTGCAGCCAGTCCCAGCGGGGGTCCTTCGCCTGCACGGCGATGACCTTGGCGTCTGAGCCGCCGTCATCCGTCATGTTGAAGACGCCGATGGGGCGCACCTTCACGCCGACGCCCGGGAACAGCGGGTAGTCGAGCAGCACCAGCACGTCGACGGGGTCGCCGTCGAGGCCGAGGGTGTTCTCGAAGTAGCCGTAGTCGGTGGGGTAGACGAATCCCGTGAACAGCACGCGGTCGAGGTAGACGCGTCCGGTCTCGTGATCGACCTCGTACTTGTTGCGGCTCCCCTTGGGGATCTCGATGACGGCGTCGTAGCTGGCCATAGGTGTGGCTCCTTGGGTCTGGGGTGGCTGCAATAACGTTATCGGATGACCACTCGCCCACGCCTGACGCCCGCCATCGCCGACGTCCGCCGAGCGGTGCGCTCCTCGCTCGCCGATCTGCCCCAGAACTCGCGGGTGCTGGTGGCACTGAGCGGCGGACCCGACTCCCTTGCGCTAGCGGCGGGGGCCGCGTTCGAGGCTGGGCGGGCGGGCATCCGTGCCGGCGCGGTGGTCGTCGACCACGGTCTGCAGGAGGGGTCGGCGGATGTGGCGGCGCACGCCGCCGCCCAAGCGCTGTCGCTCGGTCTTGACCCCGTCCTGGTGAAAACCGTCATCGTCGGCACCGACGGCGGACCGGAGGCCGCCGCCCGCGCGGCTCGCTACGCCGCGCTCGCGGAGGCGGCCGCCGAGACGGGAGCCGCGCGCATCCTGCTCGGTCACACGCTCGACGACCAGGCGGAGACGGTACTTCTGGGCCTTGCCCGGGGGAGCGGCCTCGGCAGTCTGAAGGGGATGGCCGCGGCATCCGGCCCCTACCTGCGGCCGCTGCTCGGGCTCCGGCGCGATACGACCGAACGGTTCTGCCTCGACTCGGGACTGACGCCATGGACCGATCCGCAGAACTCCGACGACAGATTCACCCGGGTGCGCGTTCGCTCGACTGTGCTGCCGCTGCTGGAACGCGAACTCGGGCCGGGGTTCGCCGAGGCTCTCGCTCGGACGGCAGCGCTCGCCCGGGAAGACACCGAGGCTCTCGACGCGTTCGCCGAAGAGCAGTTGGAGGAGCTCGCCGAGCACGCCGAGGCGGGGATCTCGCTGCCGGTGAAGGCTCTGGCGGCGAACCCGCCCGCGCTGCGGCAGCGGATCATCCGGGCCACGGTGCAGGCGGAGTTCGGGGTGAGCCTCAGCCAGACCCACACTCTGGAGGTATCGCGGCTGGTGACGGACTGGCGGGGTCAGGATGCCCTGCACCTGCCCGGGATTAAAGTAATCAGGCAGGGCAGCCTGCTCATCTTCAGCTTGGCCGGTCACGACCCGGCCGCGCGCACCCCCACCCCGCAGGAGTAACAGACCCATGGACTATCAGGACATCGCCGCCGATCTCGAGAGCGTGTTGATCACCGAGGACGAGATCCACGCCAAGATCGCCGAACTCGCCCGCCGCATCGAGACCGACTACGCCGGGGAGAAGTTGCTGCTGGTCGGCGTGCTGAAGGGTGCGGTGATGGTGATGGCCGACCTGGCTCGGGAACTGCATCTGCCGATCGAGATGGACTGGATGGCGGTGTCGTCGTACGGGTCCGGCACGCAGTCGTCCGGCGTCGTCCGCATTCTCAAAGACCTCGACTCGGACCTGCACGGCCGAAAGGTGCTCATCGTCGAGGACATCATCGACTCCGGGCTGACCCTGTCGTGGCTGCGCGGAAACCTCGAGAGCCGTGGCGCGGAGTCTGTGGAGATCTGCGCGCTGCTGCGCAAACCGGATGCCGCCAAGGTGATCGTCGACGTCAAGTACGAGGGATTCCAGATTCCCAACGCGTTCGTGGTCGGCTACGGGTTGGACTATGCGGAGAAGTACCGCAACTTCCGCGACATCGGCGTGCTTGCCCCCCACGTCTACGCGTGAGTAGCCCTCCGCGAGAACGTTAGTTACGCCCACGGCAAACATGCAGCGGCCACGCAGCGCCGGACAGGTAGCCTTGCACACACATTCTTCGGCAGAAAGGTGCCGGGCCTCGTCGCCCGCAACACTATGGACTTCAAGCGTTTTCTCCGCGGCCCGCTCGTCTGGATCGTCCTCGCGGTTGTCGTCGTGTCGGTCGGGTTCAGCCTGCTGAGTGGTTCCGGCTTCAAAGAGGTCACGACCAAGCAGGGCCTGTCACTGTTGAAAGACGACAAGGTGGCCTCGGCCAAGATCGTCGACAACGAGCAGCGCGTCGACCTCGTGCTCAAACAGGCCGGCACCGACGGCAAGCAGGTGCAGTTCTACTACTCCGTTCCGCGTGGTGAGGCGATCGTCAATGCCGTCGATTCCTCCGGCGCCAAGTACGACGACCAGGTCGACAAGGGCAACTGGTTCACCTCCCTGCTCGGCCTCATCATCCCGTTCCTGCTGATCGGCATCGTGTTCTGGTTCATCCTGTCGAACATGCAGGGTGGCGGCTCGAAGGTGATGCAGTTCGGCAAGTCGAAGGCCAAGCTCGTCTCCAAGGAGACCCCGAAGGTGACGTTCGCGGATGTCGCGGGATCCGACGAGGCGATCGAAGAGCTCGAGGAGATCAAGGACTTCCTCAAGGAGCCAGCCAAGTTCCAGGCTGTCGGCGCTCGCATCCCGAAGGGCGTGCTGCTCTACGGGCCTCCCGGGACCGGTAAGACCCTGCTCGCCCGCGCTGTCGCCGGCGAGGCGAACGTGCCCTTCTACTCAATCTCCGGTTCGGACTTCGTCGAGATGTTCGTCGGTGTCGGTGCCAGCCGCGTTCGCGACCTGTTCGCGCAGGCCAAGGAGAACTCGCCGGCCATCATCTTCGTCGACGAGATCGACGCCGTCGGTCGCCACCGTGGCTCCGGCATGGGCGGCGGTCACGACGAGCGTGAGCAGACCCTCAACCAGCTGCTGGTCGAGATGGACGGCTTCGACGTGAAGACCAACGTCATCCTGATCGCCGCGACCAACCGCCCCGACATCCTCGACCCCGCGCTGCTGCGCCCGGGACGCTTCGACCGCCAGATCGGGGTCGACGCGCCCGACATGCTCGGTCGCAAGCAGATCCTCGAGGTGCACGGAAAGGGCAAGCCCCTAGCCGCAGGCGTCGACCTCGAGGTTCTCGCCCGCAAGACTCCCGGTTTCACCGGCGCGGATCTTGCCAACGTGCTCAACGAGGCCGCGCTGCTCACCGCGCGCTCCAACGCTCAGCTGATCGACAACCGTGCCCTGGATGAGGCGGTCGACCGCGTCATGGCCGGCCCGCAGCGCCGCACCCGCGTCATGCGCGACCAGGAAAAGCTGATCACCGCGTACCACGAGGGTGGTCACGCCCTCGTCGCCACCGCGATGAACAACACCGACCCGGTGACTAAGATCACGATCCTGCCGCGTGGGCGTGCCCTCGGCTACACGATGGTGATGCCGGTCGAAGACCGCTACTCGGTCAGCCGTAACGAGCTGCTCGACCAGCTGGCGTACGCCATGGGCGGTCGTGTCGCTGAGGAGGTCGTGTTCCACGACCCGACCACCGGCGCCTCGAACGACATCGAGAAGGCCACCTCGACCGCGCGCAAGATGGTCACCGAGTTCGGCATGAGCGCCAACATCGGCTCGGTCAAGCTCGGCTCCGGCTCGGGCGAGATGTGGCTCGGTCGCGACATGGGCAGCCAACGTGACTACTCGGAGCGCGTCTCCGAGCAGGTCGACGACGAGGTGCGCGCGCTCATCGAGAACGCGCACAACGAGGCGTGGCAGGTGCTCAACGAGAACCGCGACATCCTCGACCGTCTTGCGACGGCTCTGCTCGAGAAGGAGACCCTCGACCAGCACGAGCTGGCGGAGATCTTCGCGGATGTGAAGAAGCTCCCGCAGCGCCCGCAGTGGCTCTCGAGCGACAAGCGCCCGGTCTCGGCTCTGCCGGCAGTAGCCATGCCGTCCAAGGCTCCCATCGACGAGGGGGTAGTCGACGGCGGCGTCACCTCGGAGCCGACCAAGAAGGCTCGCGCTCCGCGCCCGCGTAAGCGCCCCGATATCGCCACCGCCTAGTCCGTCCGTGGCCGACCCCGTTTCCCCGCGGCCAGCCTCTGTGCAGTCCGTTTCTGTGCACTCCGTTTCTGAGCGGTCCGTTTCTTATGGGCCCCTGTCTGATGGGCCCGCGACGTCACGGATCGACACCGCGCGCATCGAGGCTGCAGTGCTCGAGATCCTCGCCGCCATCGGCGAGGATCCGGCACGTCCGGGGCTCGAGCTGACGCCACACCGCGTCGCGACGGCGTACACGGAGTTCTTCGCCGGCATCGGCGTCGACACGGATGCCATCCTCGCGACGAGCGAGATCGCCGACGAAACTGGCGAGCTGGTCATCGTGCGCGGCATCGAGTTCCGCTCGGTCTGCGAGCATCACCTGCTGCCGTTCCTGGGCACGGCGCACATCGCCTACCTGCCGGGGGAGCGCGTGGTCGGTCTCGGTAGCATCGCGCGGGTGGTGGACGCGATCTCCTCCCGCCCTCAGCTGCAGGAGCGTCTGACCGAAGAGATTGCGGATGCCCTGCAGGCCGGGCTGCGTCCGTCAGGTGTGCTGGTGGTCCTCGACGCCGTGCACGGGTGTGTCACCACGCGGGGCGCCCGGCAGACACGCAGCTCCACCGTCACGCTCGCGAGCCGCGGCATCCTCTCTGATCCCGCCGCTCGCGCCGAGGCGATCGCGTTGATCGGTGTCACGCCGTGAGCGAGCTGGTGCCGCTACGGCCCTATCGGCCGATCAGCCCCTCACGCCCGCGCGTCATGGGGGTGCTCAACATCACGCCGGATTCGTTCAGCGACGGCGGTGAATACGTCAGCCTCGACGATGCCATCGAGCGTGGAGTCGAGCTCACGCGTGCCGGCGCGCAACTCATCGACGTTGGCGGCGAATCCACCCGGCCGGGCGCGGAGCGGGTCCCGATCCGTCAGGAGCAGCTGCGAGTGCTGCCCGTGATCCGTGGCCTGGTCGATCGCGGTATCGCCGTGAGCGTCGACACAATGAATGCCGCCACCGCCCTCGCCGCGGCTGAGGCGGGAGCCGTGCTCATCAATGACGTCTCCGGTGGGCTCGCCGATGAGGGCATGCGCCGGGTTGCCGCCGAGACGGGGCTGTACTACCTCGCGATGCACTGGCGCGGACCGAGTGCCACGATGGCCGCCAATGCCCAGTACGGTGACGTGGTGCACGACGTTCGCGAGGAGCTCAAGTCCCGGGTGGCGGAACTCATCGTGAGCGGGGTGCGACCGGATCGCATCATCCTCGACCCCGGCATCGGGTTCGCGAAGACCGCCGAACAGAACTGGAAGCTCTTGGCCCACCTGACCGCGATCGAAAGCATCGGTTATCCCGTTTTGATCGGCGTCTCGCGCAAGCGCTTTCTCGGCTCGCTGCTGCCCGAGGGGGCGTCGCCGAAGCAACGCGACACCCCGACCGCAACGATCAGCGCCCTGGCCGCGCAGGCAGGGGTCTGGGGGGTGCGGGTTCACGACGTCGCCGGCACCCGTGCCGCACTCGACGTCTGGGAGGCGATGCAGCCGTGACCCCTCTCGACCAGATCAGCCTCACCGGGCTGCGGGCCTTCGCGCACCACGGTGTGTTCGAGCACGAGCGTCGCGACGGGCAGCAGTTCATCGTCGATGTGACCGTCTTTCTCGATACTTCGTCGGCGGGGAGGTCTGACGACCTCGAGCAGACCATCCACTACGGCGTGCTTGCCGAGGAGGTCGTCGCCGTGGTCGAAGCCAACCCGGTCGACCTGATCGAGACGGTGGCGCAACGGGTAGCGGATGCCGTGCTCGCGCACCCGGCGGCCCACAGCACGCGCGTCACCCTCCACAAGCCGAGCGCGCCCATCACGGTGCCGTTCGACGATGTCTCCATCACCATCACGAGGGGACGAACTCAGTGAGGACCCGCGTGGTGCTGCCCGCGGTCATCGCTCTCGGGTCGAACCTCGGCGACCGCGAAGACAATCTGCGGGCGGCGGTGGCCGATATCGCCGCCATCGACGGGGTGACGGTGGAGGCGGCATCCGGAATCGTGGAATCGCACGCCTGGAAGCCGGCTGGCGTCGATGAGGACGCGCCCAACTATCTCAACGCCGTGCTGCTGGTGCGCAGCGCCCTGCTCCCCGAGCAGTTGCTCGACGAGCTGAACCGCATCGAAGCCGAACACGGTCGCGTGCGGGTCGAGCGCTGGGGCGATCGCACCCTCGACCTCGACATCGTCAGTTTCGGAGCCATGCGCATCACGAGCGAACGACTCACCCTGCCACACCCGCGGGCCTGGGAGCGTCCGTTCGTGATCGTGCCGTGGCTGCAGGCCGAGCCGGGCGCCCGACTGCCTGAGCACGGCCCGATCGCGGAGCTCGCCGCTGCGAGCTCCGATGAGGTCTGGCCTTTCGCCGCCAGCCCGCTATGGACACCAGGAGACACCGTATGAAGCGCACCGCAGCACTGACGGTCGTGCTCGTCGCGATCGGGGGAGCTCTGCTCGGCGCCCTGCTCGAGTTCGCGCTGACCGCGGTCGGGCGACCGATCGTGACCTTGCCCCTCACCCTTGCACTGGCCCTCGCCGCGATCGGCGCGATCGTGGTCTCGCTGGCCGTACCGATCCGACGGGTGACGCTGCGCAAGTCGACCGGACCGATCGACCCCTACTACGCCACCCGAGTACTGGTGCTGGCGAAGGCGAGCGCCGTCATCGGCGCGCTCATCGTCGGTGTCGGGGTGGGTGTGGCGATCTACCTGCTCACCCGTTCGGTCACGCCGGTAAACTCCATCCTGTCGGCCGTGGCCACCATCATCGGTGCCGGGGTACTCCTGGCCGGCGGTCTCATCGCCGAGCACATGTGTACCGTGCCGCCCGGCGACGATGACGACGACGAGCAGGGCAAGAAGGCGATCAGGGTCCGGCCCTAGCCAGCGTGGATGTGTGAAAGCTCGACCTGGATTTCACAGAGCGCAGGATTTCGCAGAGCCCAAGATTCCACGAGCACAGGGAGATCCACACGTGACCGAACGACTCGACCTCCCCTCCACCGAGTGGCGCCGCGTCTCGCCGAAGTTGGTGGTGGTGGAGCTGGTGAGCTGGGGGCTGACGTTCGTCGTCGCCGGGGCGGCCGCAATCGTGTTGTTCTTCGTCGTGCACATCTGGTGGACGGGCATCGTGGCGGCGGTCGTTGCCATCGTCGCCCTCGTGAACGTCATCGTGGTTCCACGCCGAGTGCGCGCGATCGGCTACCAGCTTCGAGAAGACGACCTGCTGCTGCGCCGGGGCATCATGTGGTTGCGCTTCGTCGCCGTGCCGTACGGGCGCATGCAGCTGGTCGACATCAACCGTGGTCCGGTCGCCCGCGCGCTCGGGCTCAGCGAGCTGAAATTCGTGACGGCGGCGGCCTCGGCCGGGGTCACCATTCCCGGCCTCCCGGAGGCGGAAGCCGATGAGCTGCGCGATCGGCTGGTGGCCCTGGCCGAGACGCGACGGGCGGGGCTGTGACGGATTCGGCCGCGCGGCAGGAGCCGCAGGCATCCGTTCCGGTCACCTCGGCGGCCGGGCGACTCGCCGACGGGCAGTGGCATCGGCTGCACCCCGCCTCTCCGCTGTTGCGTGGCGGAATCGTGCTCATCGCCGTGCTCGGCTTCGTCGTGTCGAACCTCCGCGAGCGACTGGTCGAGTTGTTCCTGCCCCGGTATGGCGGCGGCGACCAGGGTGACCCGGTCGAGTACGTGCTCGCTCACGGCATCGTGCTGCAGGTGCTCGGGGTGATCGCCGGCGTGCTGCTGGTGCTCATCGCGGGGTTCTACGTGTCATGGCGGATGCACAGCTTCCGCATCACCAACGAGGTGGTGGAGGTGCGGTCGGGGGTGCTGTTTCGCACCAGTCGCAAGGCGCGGCTCGATCGCATCCAGGGCATCAACATCGTGCGGCCGTTCTTCGCCCGCCTGTTCGGCGCCTCCAAGCTCGAGATCAACCAGGCTGGCCACGACGCGAACGTGCAGCTCTCTTACCTGGGAACAGCAGCAGCGGATGAGCTGCGGCGCGAGATCCTCCGCCTCGCATCCGGCACCCGCGCGGCCGCCAAGCCCATGTCCCAGACGACCGGCCAGACCGTCATCGACCGGCGGGTGAACGAGTTCATGGCGCCCGAGCACGACCCGGGCACCCCGCCGGAGTCGATCGTCAACATCCACCTCGGGCGCCTGATCGGCTCCATGCTGCTCGGCAACGGGATGATCATCGCGGCCGTCTTCATCGCCGCCGTGGCGGTCTGGATCGCCCGCACCGGCAATTTCTTCATCCTGGTCTTCGCTCTGCCGAGCGCGCTCGGTTTCGTCAGCTACTACGTGCGCCGCTTCACCAAGTCGCTGCGCTACAGCATCTCGAGCACCCCCGACGGTGTGCGTGTCGGCTTCGGGCTGCTGTCGACCACCAGCGAGACCCTGCCGCCCGGTCGCATCCATTCGATCGAGGTCTCGCAGTCGCTGCTCTGGCGGCCGTTCGGCTGGTGGGAGGTGCGCGTCAATCGCGCCGGTCACTCGAACACCCGGGGCGCAGACAATCAGGCGAACACGACCCTGCTGCCGGTCGGCAACCTCGCCGAGGTGACGAAGGTGCTCGAGTTGCTGCTGCCCGATCTGGTCGGCTCGGAGTCGGTGGCGATGATCGAGCGCGGACTGCGCTCCCGCGGCGGTGCAGACGGCTTCGAGAACTCGCCTCTTCGTGCGGCCTGGTTGCGCCCGCTGTCGTGGCGGCGCAACGGGTTCCTTGTGACGCCCGGCTCCTTCGTGCTGCGCACGGGCGCGATCTGGCGCAAGTTCGTCGTGGTGCCGCAGCCGAGATTGCAGAGCGTCGCCCTCAGCCAGGGACCGGTGCTGCGGATGTTGCGGCTCGCCGATATCCACCTGCACACGGTTGCGGGGCCGATCCGCGCACACCTCGATGCGGTGGATCAGAACCGGGCGCTCGCCTTCTTCGAGACCGTCGCCACAGCAGCGGTCGCGTCCCAGCAGTCGGACACCTCGCATCGCTGGCGTTCCGGGGAGGAGCCGGCATGACCGAGCGCAGCGGACGCCTCGGCGTCGGAATCATCGGGGCAGGGCACGTCGGGCCGGTGCTCGGCGCGGCCCTCGCGGGTGCCGGGCACGCCATCGTCGGAATCTCCGCGATCTCGGAGAGCAGCCGGGAGCGCGCGGAGGCGATGCTGCCCGGGGTGCCGATTCTCGACATCCCCGCGCTGGTCGAACGCAGTGAGCTCGTGATCCTCGCGGTTCCGCCAACCGAGCTACCGACCCTCATTGCGGGTCTGGCGACGGCCGGCGTCTGGCAGCAGGGGCAGCTCGTCGTTCACACCGCTGCCGAGTACGGCACCGGGGTCTTCGGGCCGGCGCTGGCGTCCGGCGTGATCCCGCTGGCGATCCACCCCGCCCTCGCCTTCACTGGCACGAGCATCGATCTCGCGCAGCTGAATGGCAGCTACTTCGCCGTCACCGCGCCCGCGCCCGTGCAGCCGATCGGGCAGGCGCTCGTCGTGGAGATGGGCGGCGAGCCGATCATCGTCGCGGAGGCGGATCGCGCGGCATACGCCGAGGCGATCGCTACCGCCACGAGCTTCTCGATCGCCATCGTCGAGCAGGCGACCGGACTGCTGAGCTCTATCGGGGTGGAGGCACCCGGCAGTGTGCTCGGGCCTCTGGTTCGCTCGTCGGTGGAGAACGCCCTCCGCCGCGCACCCTGAACCGGGCCACCAGCGCCGTCCCCGTAAACTTGGCGGGTCACAACCCCCCAGGAGCACAGCGATGACCGACCAGACGCCAGCAGAGCCCACGGAAGAAGAGCTCTCCGAGCAGACCCGCGTGCGGCTCGCCAAGCGCGACCGCCTCATCGACTCCGGGGCGGGGGCGTATCCGGTCTCGCTGCCGATCACCACCACCATCCCCGCGGTGCGCGCGAAGTATCCGAACCTGGAGACGGATGCCGTAACCGGCGACATCGTGGGCCTCGCCGGCCGGGTGGTACACCTTCGCAACACCGGCAAGCTCTGCTTCGTCTCCCTGCAGTCCGGTGACGGGGAGCGTATCCAGGCCATGATCTCGCTGGCCGAGGTCGGCGAAGAGTCGCTCGCCGCCTGGAAGGACCTGGTCGACCTGGGCGATCACCTGTTCGTCACCGGCGAGGTCATCTCCAGCCGCCGGGGTGAGCTCAGCGTCATGGCCACCGACTGGAAGATCGCGTCGAAGGCCGTGCGCCCGCTGCCGAACCTGCATTCGGAACTGAACGAGGAGACGCGGGTTCGCCAGCGCTACCTCGACCTGATCTCTCGCGAGGCCGCCCGCGCGAACGTGCGCAGCCGCGCGCTCGCCGTCTCCTCGCTACGCACCACCTTCGCGAACCACGGCTATATCGAGGTCGAGACCCCGATGCTGCAGACCATCCACGGCGGTGCGTCGGCCCGGCCTTTCGTCACCCACAGCAACGCCTTCGACACCGAGCTGTTCCTGCGCATCGCGCCGGAACTGTTCCTCAAGCGCGCGGTGGTCGGCGGCATCGAGCGGGTGTTCGAGATCAACCGCAACTTCCGCAACGAGGGCGCCGACTCCACGCACAGCCCCGAATTCGCGATGCTCGAGGCCTACCAGGCATACGGCGACTACCACCAGATGGCCGATCTCACCCAGGAGATGATCCAGAACGCGGCCTTCGCCATCTCCGGATCGCACGTGGTCACCTGGGCCGACGGCACCACCTTCGACTTCGGCGGCGAGTGGGATCGCATCTCGATGTACGAGTCTCTCAATGAAGCATCAGGCTGGTCGATCACCGTCGACACCCCGCTCGACGAGCTCAAGCAGAAGGCAGATGCCCTCGGCATCGAGGTGGGGCAGCCCACGCCGGGCAAGTACGTCGAAGAACTCTGGGAGCACTTCGTCAAAGGCGGCCTCGAGCGCCCGACCTTCGTCATGGACTTCCCGGTCGATACCAGCCCGCTGGTGCGTGACCACCGGTCGAAGACCGGCCTGGTGGAGAAGTGGGACCTCTACGTGCGCGGCTTCGAGCTGGCCACCGGCTACTCCGAGCTCGTCGACCCGGTCATCCAGCGGGAGCGTTTCGTCGAGCAGGCGATCCTCGCCTCCAAGGGCGACCCGGAGGCCATGCGCCTCGACGAGGAGTTCCTGCGTGCCCTCGAGCACGGGATGCCACCCACCGGAGGCATGGGCATGGGAATCGACCGACTGCTGATGGCGCTCACCGGCCTCGGCATCCGCGAGACGATCCTGTTCCCCCTAGTGAAGTGACCGAGTAGTTAAGTGATCGAGGCGCACCGATGAGCTATCTGCCGCAGGAACCCAAAGACCCGAAGAAGCCGTCGACCACCCGCGTCGTACTCTGGATCGCCGTCGCTGGCGTCGCCCTGTACTCGATCATCCAGGGCATCATCGGCGTCGTCGCCCACGGCAGCTGACTCGGCGGGGCTTCCCAGCCAGTCGACGTATTCTGATTTTCGTGATCCACAACTTCTGGGCCAACGCCATCTACTCCGTGGTTCCCACGATCCTGCTCGGCCTGGTCTTCTGGCTCGTGATGCGCTCGATCCTTCGGGCCGACCGCACCGAGCGCAAGGTCTATTCCGAGATCGAAGCCGAAGAGCGTGCCCGCCTCGACTCGCAACTCGAGTCGACCCAGCCCAAGTAGGTCAGCTCACTCGGGCTGGTTCTCTACGAGCGAGTGGCCGACGATCAGAAGCTCGTCTCAGACGATGTGCCGCCTGTGTCAACCGCGGTCACGCCCACGGCGAACAGAGCGCCGGATCCCAGTGGTTGCTGGTTAGTCTCTGATGTAACGGCGCCAACCCTGCACGGTGCCATAGGAGTCAACATGTTCGAAAGATTTACTGACAGAGCCCGTCGGGTGGTCGTCTTGGCGCAAGAAGAAGCCAAAATGCTCAACCACAACTACATCGGCACCGAGCACATCCTGCTCGGCCTGATCCACGAGGGCGAGGGCGTTGCCGCGAAGGCACTCGAGTCCCTCGGTATCTCGCTCGACGCCGTGCGCGAGCAGGTTCAGGACATCATCGGCCAGGGCCAGCAGCAGCCGACGGGGCACATCCCGTTCACGCCGCGCGCGAAGAAGGTCTTGGAGCTGTCACTGCGCGAGGCGCTGCAGCTCGGCCACAACTACATCGGAACCGAGCACATCCTGCTCGGACTCATCCGCGAGGGCGAGGGCGTCGCAGCCCAGGTGCTCGTGAAGCTCGGCGCCGACCTCAACCGCGTGCGCCAGCAGGTCATCCAGCTGCTCAGCGGATACCAGGGCAAGGAGCAGGTCGCTGTCGGCGGCGAGACGCAGGCATCCGCTCAGGGCGGCAGCCAGGTGCTCGACCAGTTCGGACGCAACCTCACCCAAGCCGCCCGCGACGGCAAGCTCGACCCGGTGATCGGGCGCGAGAAGGAGATGGAGCGGGTCATGCAGATCCTCTCCCGCCGTTCGAAGAACAACCCGGTACTGATCGGAGAGCCCGGCGTCGGCAAGACCGCCGTCGTCGAGGGCCTCGCGCAGGCGATCGTCCGTGGGGATGTCCCGGAGACGCTGAAGGACAAGCAGCTCTACACGCTCGACCTCGGCTCGCTCATCGCCGGAAGCCGCTACCGCGGTGACTTCGAGGAGCGCCTGAAGAAGGTCACCAAGGAGATCCGCACCCGCGGTGACATCATCACCTTCATCGACGAGATCCACACCCTCGTCGGCGCCGGTGCTGCAGAGGGTGCGATCGACGCCGCGTCGATTCTCAAGCCGCTGCTCGCCCGCGGTGAACTCCAGACCATCGGAGCAACGACCCTCGACGAGTACCGCAAGCACTTCGAGAAGGATGCAGCGCTCGAGCGCCGCTTCCAGCCGGTGCAGGTGCACGAGCCCTCCCTGCCCCACACCATCAACATCCTCAAGGGACTGCGCGACAAGTACGAGTCGTTCCACAAGGTGTCCATCACGGATGGCGCCATCGTCGCCGCCGCGAACCTGGCCGACCGCTACGTGGCCGACCGCTTCCTCCCCGACAAGGCCATCGACCTGATCGACGAGGCCGGCGCCCGCCTGCGTCTGTCGATCCTGTCCGCCCCGCCGGAGCTCCGCGAGTTCGACGACCGCATCGCGGCCGTCCGCGGGCAGAAGGAGGGCGCGATCGAGGATCAGGACTTCGAGAAGGCCGCTTCGCTTCGTGACGAAGAGAAGAAGCTGCTCGGGGAGCGCCTGCGTCTCGAGAAGCAGTGGAAGAGCGGAGAGGCCGGCTCGACCGGCACCGTGGACGAAGGCGTGATCGCCGAGGTCCTCGCCGCGGCCACCGGCATCCCGGTGTTCAAGCTCACCGAGGAGGAGACCAGCCGTCTCGTCTTCATGGAGAAGGCGCTGCACCAGCGCGTCGTCGGTCAGGAGGAGGCCATCGCGGCGCTCTCCAAGACCATCCGTCGCCAGCGTGCGGGTCTGAAAGACCCGAAGCGTCCCTCGGGCTCGTTCATCTTCGCCGGCCCCACCGGTGTCGGAAAGACGGAGCTCGCCAAGGCGCTCGCCGAGTTCCTGTTCGACGATGAGAACGCCCTGATCTCCCTCGACATGTCGGAGTACGGCGAGAAGCACACGGTCTCGCGACTGTTCGGTGCTCCTCCCGGATTCGTCGGCTTCGAAGAGGGCGGCCAGCTCACCGAGAAGGTGCGCCGCAAGCCGTTCTCCGTGGTGCTGTTCGACGAGATCGAGAAGGCCCACCCGGACATCTTCAACTCGCTCCTCCAGATTCTGGAAGAGGGACGACTGACCGATGGCCAGGGCCGTGTCGTGGACTTCAAGAACACGGTGATCATCATGACCACCAACCTCGGAACCCGCGACATCTCCGGAACCCCGCTCGGCTTCACCTCCGCCTCCGACACCGCGAGCGGCTACGACCGCATGCGTGGCAAGGTCGTCGAGGAGTTGAAGAAGAACTTCAAGCCGGAGTTCCTCAACCGTGTCGACGACACCATCGTCTTCCCGCAGCTCACGCAGCCGGAGCTCCTCCAGATCGTCGACCTGTTCATCAAGCGTCTTTCCGACCGCCTGCTGGACCGCGACATGACCGTGGAGATCGGCCAGGCCGCCAAGGAGCACCTGATCAAGATCGGCTTCGACCCGTCGCTCGGAGCTCGGCCGTTGCGCCGTGCGATCCAGCGCGAGGTCGAAGACCGACTGAGCGAGCGCATCCTGCAGGGCGAGCTCACCGCCGGCGACCACGTGCACGTCGACTTCGTGAATGACGAGTTCGTGTTCACCACCGGTCGCCAGCCCGGCCGCGAGGTCATCGAAGAAGCCGTCGAGGCTATCGAGGCCTAGGGCCATCGAGGCCTAAGCAGCATCAGCACTACCGACCGCGGGTCGAGCCGACAGGCTCGGCCCGCGGTTTCGTTAATCCGCCAGAACCTGCTCCAGTGCAGCTCGGCCGATCGGGATCGTGGGCGCTCCCTCCGGGGATCCCACGATCATCGCCGTCGCCATGTTGAGCGCCCAGCCCCGGGCGCGATCCCAGGTCGCCTGGTCCGGCGCCATCCGCTCCCGGAACCGGGCGCGACCACTGCCGTCGAGCATCAGCCACGCCAGGGCGAGGTCTGTCGCCGGGTCGCCCGAGGTCAGATCGCCGAAGTCGATGATCGCCGCGAGATCGAGACCGTCGGTGCGCTCCTCCAACAGGATGTTCGCCGGGTGCAGGTCGCCGTGCAGCCAGAGCGCGGGCCCGCTCCACGCCGGTGCCGCGAGCGCTCGTTCCCACGCGCTCTCGATCGCCGCGGCACTGTTCGTGTCAGCACTGGCGAACTGCGGGAGGCGCGCGCGCAGCGCGGAGTCCCGACGCGCGAGCGGCACACCGCGTACGGGGTTGACGGGAGCGTCGATCGGAGCGGGAACGTGAAGCGCGAGCAGGGCATCCGCCAGCTGATCTGCGACGACGGCGCGATCGGCCAGCGACCAGTGGAAGGCCGGCGTGCCCGCCAGCCACGGCGTGATCGACCAGCGGAACGGATAGCCGAACTCCGGCAGACCGGCCGCGACCGGGGTCGGCACCGGCACGGGCAGCAGTGCGGCGATCGTCGGCAGCCACCGCTGTTCCCCCGCGATCAGCTCGGACGCGACCCGCCGTCGGGGGAGGCGCACGAGAAGCTCGTCGCCCAGGCAGTAAATGTCGTTGTCCCAGCCGTGGGCGAGCATATCGACGGGCCCGGAGAGTCGCGGATGCTGGCTGCGCACCAGTTGCTCGACCAGCGTCGCGTCGATCTGCGGTTCCATCGTCGGCTCCCCTCGCGGTACGCGGGTCTCGATGCTATCGGCCTAAGCTCGAAGGATGAGTTTCTCGGTTCGGCCCGCCCGCACGTCCGACGTCCCGTTCATCCAGGCCGTCGTCGAGCCGCTGGTGCAGAAGCGCATCCTGCTCGGAAAAGACTCGGTGGTGTTCTACGAGACGATCCAGGAGTTCCGGATCGCCGTCGACGAGAGCGGCACCCCGATTGGCTGCGGTGCGCTGCACGTCATGTGGGAGGATCTCGCCGAGGTGCGCACTCTCGCGGTCACCGAGGAGTGGCTGCACCACGGCGTGGGGCATGCACTGCTCGAACAGCTCGAATCGGATGCGCGCGACCTCGGTCTCAGCCGACTGTTCTGCCTGACCTTCGAGGTGCCGTTCTTCACGCGTCACGGGTTTGAGCCGATGACGGAGGAACCGATCGACCCCGCCGTGTACGCCGAACTGGTGCGCTCACCGGATGAGGGCGTCGCCGAGTTTCTCGATCTTGCCCGGGTAAAGCCAAACACGCTCGGAAATACCCGGATGCTGAAGAGGCTGTAGCTACTCTTAGCCCATGTCGACGTTCCGCAATCCGGTCGGCCCGCAGGAACCCCAGGTCTACTGGCGCCGCAGGCTGGCCGTCGGCGTGGGTATCCTCGCGGTGATCATCATCGTGATCCTCATCATCGTGCGACCCGGGAGCGGCGGCAGCGGTGCCGCGAGCCCCGGCTCGACGAAGAAACCTGTGGCCGAGTCATCCGCCTCTCCGTCTCCGTCGCCGTCGAGCACTGCCTCGACCGGTGACTGCTTGCCGGCCAACATCAAGCTTGAGGCGGTCACCGACAACACCACGTACGGCAGCGCCGTCAACCCGATGATCGGCATGACGATCACGAACACCGGGTCGAAGACCTGCACGGTGAACGCGGGCACCACGCAGCAGAACCTGGTGGTCACTAGCGGGTCCGAGACGATCTGGCAGTCGAAGGACTGCCAGGTGAACGCCGTGGACTTCTCGCAGGTGCTCGAGCCGAACAAGCCGGTATCGACGCCGACCATCGCCTGGGATCGCACCCGCTCCGCGCCCAGCACCTGCGCGGCGACCGACAAGCCCAAGGTGACGGCTGGCGGCGCGAGCTATCACCTCTCGGTGTCGCTCGGACAGGTCAAGTCCAAGCAGACGGTGCAGTTCATCCTCAACTAGCGCGTGCGCTTGCGTCACCTAGAACGCCGGCACGTCCGGCTGCTCGAGCTGCGCCAGCGAGAAGGCGAGGCGCATCGCCTCGCGGAGGTGGGCGAGCTCGGCGTCGATCATCGTGCTGAAGCCGAGCCGCTTGGCCTCGGTGGTGCGTTGCTTGGCCTGCGACACCGGACGGATCTCACCGGCCAGGCTGATCTCGCCGACCGCCGCGAGCGTCGACGGGAAGGCGCGGTCGCTGTAGGCGCTGGCGATCGCCAGGGCGATGGCGAGGTCTGCGCCCGGCTCGGTGAGACGGATGCCGCCCACCGTCGACACGTACACGTCGTGTTCGCCGAGCCTCATTCCCGCACGTCGCTCCAACACCGCGAGCAGCATCGCGACCCGCGAGGAGTCGACGCCGTTGGTCACCCGGCGCGGATTCGGTGCGGACGATTTGACGATCAGGGCCTGCACCTCGACGGGTAGCGCGCGGCGGCCCTCGACGGCGACGGTGACGCAGGTGCCGCTCACCGCGACAGTGCCGCGGGAGAGGAACAGCCCGCTCGGATCGGCGACTTCGGCGATGCCGTCGCCGGTCATCTCGAAACAGCCCACCTCGTCGGTCGGTCCGAAGCGGTTCTTCTGCGCTCGCACGAATCGCAGGGCGGTCTGGCGGTCGCCCTCGAAATGGCAGACGACGTCGACCAGGTGTTCGAGCAGACGGGGGCCGGCGATGGATCCGTCTTTGGTGACGTGGCCGACCAGGAGCACCGGGAGGTTGCGGTCTTTCGACACCCGGATCAGCGTCGACGCCACTTCGCGCACCTGCGAGGTGCCCCCGGCGAGGCCGTCGCTGGCCGAGCTCGACACCGTCTGCACCGAGTCGACGATGAGCAGCTGCGGGTCGACCTGCTCGATCTGCCCGAGGATCGTCGCGAGGTCGGTCTCTGCGGCGAGAAACAGGTTGTGATCGAGGGCGTTGGTGCGCTCGGCACGCAGGCGCACCTGGCTGGCCGACTCCTCGGCGGTGACGTAGAGCACGCGCTGGCCGGAGAGCGCGGCACGGGCCGCGACCTCGAGCAGCAGCGTCGACTTGCCGACGCCCGGCTCGCCGCTGAGCAGAATGGTGGACCCGGGCACGATGCCGCCGCCGAGCACCCGGTCGAACTCGGCGATGCCGCTCGGCCAGTGCGCGCTCGCCTCGGCCGTGATCATGGTGATCGGGCGGGCGATGCGGGAGTCGGACGGCGCGAGCGGCTTGACCTGGCGGGCGGCGGTGCCGGTCTGCGTGGCATCCGTCACCGTATTCCAGGACTGACACTCGGCGCAGCGGCCGGCCCATTTCGGGGTCGTCCAACCGCACTCGGTGCAGCGGAAAGTGGACTGGGCCTTGGGCATGCGACGAGCCTAGGTCAGGCCACCGTCAGTTCTGTGCAGCTGTGGATCGTGCTCGCGGAAAGCGCCTGTCGAGGAGAGGAATGAAGGCGGATGCCCAGACCCGGTAGCCGCGATCGTTCGGGTGGAAGAAGTCTGCCGCGACCTGGTTGAGTGCGTAGCGGGCACCGCCCTGGCGCCGGGTCAGCGCGTGCACGGGGGCGACCTCGAAGCCGCGGTCGGCGGCCAGTCGGTGCACTATCTCGTTGGCGGCGCGCACCCGTCGCTCGGCCGAACCGAAGTAGAACGCCGGGATGTCGCCGACGATGCTGCCCGGAGGCAGCGCGTCGTAGACGACAGCCAACTCGCGCTCGAACCGTCCGGGCTCGAAGCTCGCGATGTCGTTCGCGCCGATCGCCGCCGTCACCAGGTCGGGCTGAAACCTCGTCAGCAGGGGGAGTTGCACCGCGATTGCCTCGCGCAGGCGGGCACCGGAGACGCTGAGGTTGGCGACCCGCACCGTGCGGCCGGTGCGCCGACGGAGGTGGTCGGCGAGCATGCCGACGTAGCTGCGACCGGGGCGGCTGGCGCCGACGCCTTGCGCGGCGGAATCGCCGAGGGCGACGTAGACGATCTCGCCGGGAAGGGCTCGCTGCTGCTTCCACCAGCGAGCGTTGAGGTGCAGGGTTGCGGCGAGCTTGGCTGCTCCGGTGCGCTGACGGCGGAGGACGAGCATCCGTCCGGCTAGTGTTGCCGCGGTGGCCGCAGCCGCGCTGGAGAGCAGGATGACGGCGAGGCGCATGACTGTGACATTACGCGGGCACTGGGCGGGAGGGGACTGTGCGCGGGGGTGCGCGGGTCTGTACTACGATTGTCGACGGAACCGTGTCCGAGCGGCCGAAGGTGCAACTCTCGAAAAGTTGTGTGGGTGTTGAGCCCACCGTGGGTTCAAATCCCACCGGTTCCGCCAGTGTCGCAAAACCCCCGTGATCGTCGATCCGGGGGTTTTTGCTTGCCGCGTCCCGAGCTGCCGCGTCCGTCAACAGGATGAGTTCGCCGAATCGTCCGCCAACAGGACCAGATCGGGAATCTCGGGGGCCGCATCCTGTTGACTGCAGGTTGAGCCGGGGGAGCAGGTCGAGCCGGGGGAGCAGGTTGAGCAGGTTGAGCAGGTCGAGCAGGTTGAGCCGGGGGAGGAGCTATTGGGCGCGACCGCGAATACCATCGACGCATGACCTACACCGTGGATTTCGTTAACGTCTCGACCGTCGGGCTCGAGTCGAGCCCCGTCGCGGATGCCCTAGCCGGGCTGAGAGCGAACGAGGCTCGCTACTACAAGAACAAGTACGACCACACCTTCACGACCGAGAGCGTGGACGACGACCCGACAACCCTCGCCTACATCACTCGAGTGCTCAAGGATGAGCGCGATATCGTGATCGCTTCCCGCCCGCTGGAGGTGTCGTCGTTCGAGGTTGCTGGCATCCGTATGGCGTACGTGTTCTACGAGTCGGGTCTGTCGATCAATGTGATGTACGAGCTCGCCGACGGCGGCAAGCGCGCGGTCGGCTTCAAGCTGTCGGACGGAATGGACGTGCCCGAGGAGCTCGGGGCGTTCAAGTTCGCACGCCAGAAGTCGAAACTGGCCGGAACGATTCGTGGCTCGTACTTCGTGATCAAGAACGAGTACTGATTCGCGCGGAGAAGCGCGGAGAAGCGCGGAGAAGCGCTGAGAAGGTGCAGCGCGGTCACGTGACCGCACCTGCGGTGCCGTTCGGTCGTTAGTCAGGCGGAGTGGGCGGACGGTAGGGTCGCCCCCGCGGCGCTGCGCGGCGATAGCTCCGCCTGGAGCACCAGAGCCGCCGCACCGATCGCGGCGGAATCGGCCGGATGCGGCGATAGGGTCACTCGCACGGGGTGTACCTGGCGCGCGAACGACCGCTGCTCGAGTCGAGCTCGCACTGTGGTGAGGTAGATCGATCCGGCGATCGACAGCGCCGGCCCGGCGAGCACGATCGACGAAGTGTCGAGGATATCCGCGAGCCCCAGCACACGATCGGCGACGATCTCGGCGGATCTCTCCAGGAGCGTGAGCGCCAAAGTGTCACCGGTGATCGCAGCCGTCGCGATCGTCGCGAAGTCCGCGAAGGGGTCGATGTCGGCGTCGGGCAGGGAGAACGAGGCCTTCGCACCCTCGGCCAGGGCCCGCCGGGCCTGACGAGCTACTCCTCGGGGGCCGGCAATCTCCCCGAGGGTTCCGCCGCCGGCCGGGAGGCTGTCGTCCGCTATCCACGAGTGCCCGAGTTCGCCCGCGTTCGAGCTCGCTCCCCGGTAGATCGCCCCGTTGATGAGGATCCCGGCCCCGATCCCCGCCCCCAGGTACACGGTGCAGTGCGCGATCGGATTGTCGATCCCGCCCGTCCAGTAGTCGCCGATGGCGGCAGCCGTCGCGTCGTTGTCGAGAACGATGGGCAGGCCGATCGCCTCACGGAGAGCATCGACGAGGGAGAAAGAGGGGGCGTGCCACCCGAGCGATTCGCTCAACACCGTTCCGTGGGCGAGGTCGATCGGCCCCGGCGAGGCCACTCCGACTCCGACGATCCTCGACGGCTCCAGGTCGATCGCGTCGATGAGGGAACGATGCGCGCGGGCAATCGCCGCCACGAGGAGCTCGGGGCTGGTCGCGTCGATGGTCGGCGACTTCATCCTGGCGATGATCGCGCCGGCCGAGTCGGCGATGACCGTGGTGATCGAGCCAGAATCGAGTTGCACGCCGATGGCGAACCGGGCGCGAGGATTGATCTCGATGAGCACGGGAGGCTTGCCCCCCGTCGACTCGCCACGGCCCGACTCCACCACGAGATCATCCGCCATGAGGGTGCGCACGATATTGGAGATCGATGCTGCGGCGAGGCCGGTCGCCGAGGCGAGTTCGACACGGGAGATCGGCCCCTGCGAGCGGATCAGATCCAAGATGAGCCCCCGGCTGGTCGCTGCCGCGAGTGACACGCGCCCTGTGACCACGACCCTCTTTTCGTCCGGTGACGAGTATATCCTCGGGGGAATCACAGGAAGGAGTCGGCCGTGACCGCTCCACGCGCGATCGTGCTCGGTCTGGTGTTGCAGCGAGTTCGCCAGCCGGTCTCCATCGACCCGTTCTACTCCGCCATCCTCACCGCGATGGAGGGGACGCTCGCGCCCAGCGGCGGGCGCGTGCTGACCGTAATCGTCAATTCGCTGGAGGAAGAGCTCGCCCTGTACCAGCGCTGGGTCGAGCACGGCGGTGTCGATGGTGTCGTGGTGGTCGACCTCGTCAGCGGTGACCCGCGCCCTGCGGTGCTCGGAGCGCTCCGGCTGCCGACCGTAGTACTCGGCGAATGGGATGTCCCTCCGGGAGTGGACGACATCCGTGTCGACAATTACGGTGCCATGTTCGTCGCCGTGCGTTATCTCGTCGGTCTCGGGCACCGAGTGATCGGGCGGGTGGGCGGCCCCGCTGACCTGCAACACACCGCCGCACGGACTCGGGCCTTTCGGGATGCGATCGACGAGGCCGGCGCGACCGGGTTGGTCGTCGACGCGGACTACTCTGTTGCGGCAGGCGAGTCGGCCACGGCCGCACTGCTCGCATCGCTTCCCGATGCGACCGCCATCATCTACGACAACGACCTCATGGCGGTCGGCGGCGAGCGGGCGGCGTCCGCGGCGGGAATCGCAGTGCCCGATGAGCTCTCGCTGCTGGCTTGGGATGATTCGACGCCGGCTCGCCTCGCCGACCCACCGCTGTCGGTGCTCGCTCACGACTCCCTGTCGCTCGGGGTCGCGATCGCCAGTACCCTCGTGCGCCGGATCGCGGGCGAGCGTGCCGACGCGCCGCAGCTTCCGGTCACGCGAGTGCTCGAGCGCGGCACGACAGCGCCGTCGCCGGTACCGGCGCGGTAAACATCCGCTCTCCCGGTCCGTCTAGAATCGTCGCAGCGACTCTCCCCGCGATCGGCGGGCCGACAGGCCCCCGGGGTCGCACTCCTCGTCGTACCCGGAGTGAAATCGTGACCTCTTATAGTCGAATCTCGCCTTTATCCCGCGCGCTCGCACGGCCTCGCCCCCTGTCGGCTCTCGCTGGCATGCTCCGTCCTCACACGGCGCGACTGGTGGGAGCGTCGCTCGCCTTCCTCGTCAAAGACTCCCCATCGTGGGTCATGCCGGCGATTGCCGCGGTCATCGTCGATACCGTCGTCAGGGGCGGCGCCGTCGGCTCGCTCGCGGTGTGGGGAGCCGCGGGACTCGCGATCCTGGCGCTGAACTACCCGTTCTCGATGCTGTTCGTGCGGATCACCAGTGGAATCACTCGTGGGCTGGCCGTCGACCTGCGCAACGCACTGACCGAGCGTCTGCAGCGGATGTCGATCGGGTTCCACAACCGGCAGAGCGCCGCCGCTGTGCAGAACAAGGTGGTACGCGACGTGGAGAACGTTGAGTTGCTGATGCAGCAGTCGCTGCCGACGTTGCTCGGCAGCTCGTTTACGCTCATCGGGGCGATAGTGCTCACCGCGGTCAACGTGCCCGCCTTCGTGCCGGTCTTTCTCGTCACGGTGCCGCTGTCGGCCATCCTCGTCCGCTGGATCCGCAGCCGGGCGACGGTCCGCAACGAATCTTTTCGGCGGGAGGTCGAGTTCTACTCGGCCGGCGTGGGAGAGATGGCGGCGCTGATCCCGATCACGCGTGGCCACGGACTCGAACAGGTGGAGACGCAGCGGCTCCGGGTGCGTGCCGAGAGAGTGCGCGTTGCGGGACGAGAGCTCGACTCGCTCAACGGCCGGTTCCTCGCCGTCTCCTGGGTCTCGTACCAGGTGCTCGGCCTGATCTGCCTGGTGAGCGCCGCTTCCCTCGCGATCTCGGGCGTGCTTCCGATCACGCCCGGGCAGGTCGTGCTGTTGAGTACCTACTTCACGGTGCTGACCAATGCCATCGTGATGTTGCTCAACTCCGCTCCTGTCTTCAGCCGTGGGCTCGAGTCGGTGCGGTCCATCAGCGAAGTCATGGCGGATCCCGATCTCGAGATCAATGAGGGCCGCGCCGTCGTCGACAGCGTCGATGGCGCTCTCTCGCTGCAGAACGTGTCGTTCCGGTATCCGGATGCGCCGCGCCCCGCATTGGAGGGGATCGACCTCGAGATCGCGGCGGGGGAGACCGTCGCGTTCGTTGGCCCTTCCGGTGGCGGAAAGTCGACTCTGCTGAATCTCGTGCTGGGATTTGTGCGGCCGACAGAAGGTCGAGTGCTGCTCGACGGCCGCGACATGAACGAGCTCGACCTGCGAACGATGAGGTCGTTCGTCTCCGTCGTGCCGCAGGAGTCGGTGCTGTTCGAGGGAACGATCCGCGACAACGTGGCATACGGGTTGGCGGATGCCGACGACGATCGGGTGCTGGCGGCTCTCGCGGGCGCGAATGCGCTCGACATCCTCGAACTCCACGGGGACGGTCTGGATGCGGTGGTCGGCGACCGGGGAACCCGCCTGTCGGGCGGCCAGCGTCAACGTCTCGCGATCGCCCGCGCGCTCATCCGTGATCCACGAGTCCTCATCCTCGACGAAGCGACGAGCGCTCTCGATAGTGTCTCGGAGGCGAAAGTGCGCGACGCACTGACTCAGCTCTTCCGCGATCGGACCACGCTCATCGTCGCGCACCGGCTGTCGACCATCCGCGAGGCGGACCGTATCGCGGTGATCGAGCGTGGCCGCATCGTTGAGATCGGCGAGCACGACGAGCTCCTCACCCGAAACGGCCACTTCGCCCGTCTCGCCGCGCGTCAGATCTCGTGACCCGACCCCGATAGTCACCCCATTTCAGAACGGACACAGCATGCCTCGATTCGACCTCCCGCTCGACGAACTGCGTCGATTTCGCCCGCCCGTGCTCGAACCGGTCGACTTCGACCGGTTCTGGGCTGACACACTCGCCGAGTCGCGGGCGATGGCGAGCGCGCCCCTGATCGAGAGGGTCCCCTCGCAATTGACGACGGTCGAGGTCTACGACGTGACCTTCTCGGGCTTCGCCGGCGATCAGATCCGTGCCTGGTATCTTCGCCCGGCGGGCGTCGAAGGCGACCTCCCCGCCGTTATCGAGTACAACGGCTACGGCGGCGGTCGGGGCCTTCCGCACGAGCGTATGGCGTGGGCAGCGGCGGGCTACGCCTACTTCTTCATGGACACCCGCGGTCAGGGCAGTGTGTGGGGCACCGGGGGCTCAACGCCCGATCCGCACGGCTCGGGTGCCGCTGCGCCCGGGTTCATGACGCGCGGGATCGAGGACCCGTCGAGCTATTACTACCGCCGGGTCTTCACGGATGCTGTATTGCTGGTGGATGCGGCTCGGTCTCTCGACGGCGTCGACGAGACGCGAATAGCGGTGACCGGGGCAAGCCAAGGCGGCGGCATCGCCCTGGCCGTCGGCGGTCTCGTCGGGGGCCTGGTCGGGGTAATGCCTGATGTGCCGTTCCTCTGCCACTTCGAACGTGCCGTCGGGATGACCGCGGTGTTTCCGTACCAGGAGGTTGCGCAGTACCTCGCTGTTCACCGCGACGATATCGAACAGGCCTTTCGCACCCTCTCGTATTTCGACGGCGTCAACTTCGCCAAGCGCGCGACCGCCCCTGCGCTGTTCTCGGCGGGAGGTATGGATCAGGTGTGCCCGCCGTCGACGGTGTTCGCCGCAGCCAACCACTGGGCGGCAGACGCCGAGGTCGTCTTCTACGAGTTCAACGAGCATGAGGGCGGACAGGGAATGCAGTGGGAGCGTCAGTCCGCGTGGCTCAGTCGGCGTCAGCGGGCGGTCTGACCTCGCCAGAACCGCGTTTGAGAAGGTGAACCGGCGCTTTGACCTGACGGGTGAATCCGCTGGGGTCGGCAAGCCGTTCGACGATCAGGCGAGCGGCTGTGCGCCCCATCGCGATGGTGTCGTGGCCGACGACGCTGATGCCCAAGGCATCGGCCAATTCGAAGTCGTCGAATCCGATGAACGCGATGTCGTCCCTCCTGTCGCGCAGCACCCGGATGGCTGCGGTGCTTCCGCGGTTGTTGCCCGCGACGATCGCCGTCGGCGGTAGCCGCATCGAGAGCAGATCCATCACCGCACTGTCGAGGTCGGCTCCGGCGGCGATCGACCGTTCCCACGGACGGCTGTCGTTCACGCCGACGTTGGCAAGGGCGTCGCGATAGCCGGCGAGGCGTTCGGCCTGGGTATAGAGATGACCGGTGTTGGAGATGAAGGCAACGCGGCGGTGACCGAGGTCGGTCAGGGCGGTGACCGCATCGCGCATGCCGACCCGGTTCTCCAGCACCACCGAATCCGCGAGGAGATTGCGGGCGGGGCGATCGACGCAGACGATGGGTGTGCCGAGTTGGCGCTCCCCTTCGAGATAGCCCTGGTCGTCGGCCACCGGTACGAGGATGAGTGCGCGCACGCGTTGGGCGAGCAGCGCATCGACGACGACCTGCTCGCCTTCGGCCGAGTCATCCGAGGTCGCCAGGATCATCGTGAGGCCGCTCTCGGCGAGTTCGCGCTCGATGCCGGCGGCGAGCTGAAAGTAGAACGGGTTGGTGATGTCGCCCATCACGAAGGCGACTGTCGATGACACGCCCCCGCGGCGAAGGCTCCGCGCCAGATTGTTGGGACGGAAGCGCAGCTGTTTCGCCGCGGCGAGAACTCGCTCACGCGTCACGGCGCTGACCGTCTCGGATGCGGAGAACACCCGCGACACGGTCTTCGTGCTGACGCCGGAGAGGCGCGCGACGTCGGCGATGGTCGCCCGATTCGATTCCTTCATGGCATGACGGTAGTGTTCGCGACACGCCGATGTCAACGTGGGACATTCTGAGGGACATTTCGCGCCCCATGAGCAAGCAATTGCCGCTACCTTCCCGCAATTGATTGACACCAGGGACTAAATAAAGTGACTAGACAAAGTTCGACAACGTTGACATTTGACCGTTGACACGGCTTCGGAATGCGTGTGACCATGACCACGTCAAAAGCGCACCGTCGGCCCGGAACTAGAAGTCGCGGTCTAGACGCAGGGTCGACGGTGACCCCACACCAGGAGATGAAACAGATGGCAAAGAAGCACATCTTTGCGACCGCAGCGATGGCCGTCGTCGGCCTTGCGCTCGCAGGTTGCTCCGGAGGCGGCGCCTCCAGCGACAACACGATCGATGGCAAGCCGAGCGGCGAGATCACCGTGCTCACTCAGCGCACCGATCTCGTCAACACCACGTTCAAGGACTACGCCGCTGAGTTCGAGAAGGCGTACCCCGGCGTCACCGTCAAGTTCGAGGCGATCAAGGACTACGAGGGCCAGGTCAAGACCCGTCTGAACACGAAGTCGTACGGCGACGTGCTGGCGATTCCGAACACCGTCTCACCCAACCAGCTCTCGACCTTTTTCGAGCCGCTGGGATCGATCGACAAACTGTCGAAGACCTACCGCTTCGTCACGGAGCAGGCCTACAGCGGCAAAGGGTACGGAATCGCGATCACGGGCAACGCCCAGGGCATCGTCTACAACAAGAAGGTCTGGGCTGCAGCCGGTCTCTCCGACCTCCCCACGACCCCCGACGAGTTTCTCTCCGATCTGAAGGCGATCAAGAGCAAGACCGACGCGATCCCGCTGTACACCAACTACAAAGACGGATGGCCGCTCACGCAGTGGGAGGGAAACCGGGGCATCTTCGGTGACGAGAACGCCAGTGAGGCGCTGATCACCGACAAGTCCCCGTGGAAGCCGGGAAAGTACCAGTACGTCACCGACGGGATCCTGTTCGACGCGGTCCACGAGAAGTTGACCGAGGCCGACCCGACCACCACCGACTGGGAGTCGTCGAAGGGACTGCTCGGCAGCGGAAAGGTCGCAACGATGGTGCTCGGATCCTGGGCGGTCAGCCAGATGCAGGATGCCGCCAAGACGGCGGGCGCGTCGCCCGACGACATCGGATACATGCCGTATCCGGTGCAGTCGAAGGGCAAGTTCTACTCGACCATCTCGGGCGACTACAAGAACGCGATCAGCAAGTATTCGCAGCACAAGGCGGCGGCATGGGCATGGATCAAGTGGTTCGCCGCGAAGTCGAACTACTCCTACGACCAGGGCGGCCTCTCGCCGCTCGTCGACGGTAAGGACGCGCCGATCTACACGGCGCTCAAGAAAGCGGGAACGAACTTCATCGAGGTCAAGGTGCCAGCGGGCAAGAAGGCGGCCTGGGAGTCGGCGGAGGTCAAGACGAGCGAGGTAGACCTCTACGGCCCGATCTACCGGCAGAAGATGGTCGACATCGCTCGTGGTGCCGCCCCCGGAGACAAGAACTCCTACTTCGCCGAACTCAACAAGGCATGGGGTCAAGCGGTCTCCGACGTCGCCGCCGGATAACGACGGCCGACCCTGCAGGGCTCCTCGTCGTGGCGAGGAGCCCTGCTCACCACCCCACGACTTCATGCAAGGACGCGTACCGTGACACAGCTCACCGAATCCGTCGTCGATTCCCCGGCGACGACCGCCATCACTCTCGACCATCCGCCCAAGCGGCGAGGAATACTGAGCCAGGCATATCCCTGGCTCTATCTCGTCGTTCCGCTCGCACTCCTCATCACGTTCACGTACGTGCCGGCGGTGAACCTGTTCTACTACAGCGTGACCAGCTGGGATGGGCTGAGCCCCGAGAAAGACCTGGTCGGCCTCGCCAACTACGTGAAGATCTTCACCGAGCCGAAGTACCTCTCGGTCTTCGCGGTGAGTTTGTACTACATCGCCGCGTCGTTTCTGCAGATGATCCTCGCTCTCTACTTCGCTACCGTGTTGAGCTTCAACACCCGCTTCCGCAGCTTCTTCAAGGGCGTGATCTTCTTCCCGTACCTGATCAACGGCGTCGCGGTCGCCTTCACGTTCTTGTTCTTCTTCCAGCCGGGAGGCACATTGGACTCCGTGCTCGACCTGTTGGGTGTGCACGGCGACAAACCGCAGTGGCTCGGCAACCCCGCGCTGGTGAACATCTCCTTCGCGTGCATCTCGGTCTGGCGGTACATGGGGCTGAACTTCGTGCTGTTCCTCGGCTCGATCCAGTCGATTCCGAGCGATTTGTATGAGGCAGCGGCGCTGGACGGGGCGAGTCGCTGGCAGCAGTTTCGCTACATCATCGCTCCGGGGATCAAGCGCATCATCAGCCTGTCGTTCATCCTCGCGATCGCGGGAAGCCTTGCCGTATTCGAGATCCCCTACATCATGCTCGGCGGGTCGAACGGCTCGGCGACTTTCGTCATCCAGACGGTCCGCACCTTCAATCTGGGTAACGTCGGCCTGGCCTCAGCCCTCGCGGTGGTCTTGCTGCTGATCGTGCTGATCACCACGGTCATTCAGAGACGGATCGTTCCCGACGAGGATGTGGACCTGTCATGACCGGGATGATCACCACCACCGTCATCCGTTCCGGACGCACGCCCGGTTCGCGGCTCCGCGGCCTTCTCGCCGTGGCGTTCAAGTACGGGACACTCATCGGGGCTGCCGCGCTGACGATTATCCCGCTGGTCGTCGTGCTCTTCGTCTCACTCAAGAGCCATTCCGAGTACCTCTCTACGACGGCCATCACTCCGCCAGCCAACTGGTTGAACTTCTCGAACTACGTGAGTGCGTTCGTCGAGGGCGGCATGCTGCAGGGGTTCGTCAACACGACGTTCATCCTGTTGATCTCGCTTGCCGGAACGATCCTCATCGGAACGATGACCGCCTACGCACTCGATCGATTCGAATTCCGCGGCAAGAAGATCGTCTTCGGGCTGTTCTTGGTCGCCACCCTCGTTCCCGGAGTCACGACTCAGGTAGCGACGTTCCAGATCGTCAACGGCCTCAACCTGTTCAACACCCCGTGGGCAGCGATCGTGCTCTTCCTCGGCACCGACATCGTCTCGATCTACATATTCATCCAGTTCATGCAGTCGATCCCGAAGTCCATCGACGAGGCGGCAATGCTCGACGGTGCCAGTCGATGGGGTATCTATCTGCGGATAATCCTTCCCCTGTTGAGGCCGGCGATCGCGACCGTCGTGATCATCAAGGGCATCGCGATCTACAACGAGTTCTATATTCCGTTCCTCTACATGCCCTCCCAGGACCTCGGGGTCATCTCGACGACGCTGTTCCGCTTCCAGGGACCGATGGGCGCTCAGTGGGAGATCATCGGGGCCGGCACTCTCATCGTGATCCTGCCGTCTCTCATCGTGTTCGTCGCGCTTCAGAGGTTCATCTATGCGGGCATCACGAGCGGCGCCTCCAAGTGACGACGCCGAGCACCGACCACCACCAGAAAGGCACTTCCATGCACCACCTCGACCTCGCCGACGGCTGGACCGTCGTGCCGGCCGACCCATCGACCGTCCCGGCCGAGATCGCCGCGTTCGGCGACCTGCCGGCGTCGGTGCCGGGCTCGATCCACACCGACCTTCTGGCTGCCCGGTTGATCGACGATCCCTATCTCGACGACAACGAGGCGCTGCAGTCCTGGATCGGCCGTACCGACTGGACATACAGCCGCGTGGTGGAGTGGGTTCCCGACGGTAGCGAGCGCCAGGAGATCGTGTTCGATGGCCTCGACACCGTCGCGCGCATCGTGCTCAATGGCATCGAGCTGGGGAACACCCGGAACATGCATCGCAGCTTTCGATTCGACGTCACCGACATACTGCGCCCGGGCGAAAACGACCTGACGGTCGAGTTCTCCTCGCCCGTGCGGGCGGCCGATGCCGCGAGCCTCGCACTCGGATATCGGCCGCACGTCAATCACCATCCGTATAACGCGCTGCGCAAGATGGCTTGCAGCTTCGGCTGGGACTGGGGTATCGACACGGCGACCTCGGGCATCTGGCGGCCGGTTCGGTTGGAGTCGTGGTCGATGGCCCGTCTCGCGGAGGTGCGGGTGGTGGCCACGGTCGAGAATCATGTGCCGATCGCCCGGATCGCGGCGATCGTCGACGTCGTCGACCCCGAGCAGCTCACGCTGCTGGTACGGGTCGCGGGGATCGAGACCGAGGTCGAGGTGTCGTCGCACGGCGGGTTGGTCGAACTCGAACTCGCGGTGCCAGACGCAGAGCTGTGGTGGCCACGAGGTCACGGTGATCAGCCGCTGTACGACCTCCAGATCGAATTGAGCGGCCCGGGCGGAACGGTCGACTCCCACGCCCATCGCGTTGGCTTCCGCTCCGTGCGCGTCGATACCGCGCCGGACGGCGAGGGCACGGCGCCGTTCACCTTCATCATCAACGGCGAGGTCGTGCTCGTTCGCGGCGCGAACTGGATTCCCGACGACGCCTTCCCGCACCGGGTGGATCGTGCACGGTACGCGCGGCGGCTGGCACAGGCCGAGTTCGCCGGCATCAACCTCATCCGCGTCTGGGGCGGTGGAATCTACGAGTCGGATGACTTCTACGCCGAGTGTGACGAACGTGGCCTGCTCGTCTGGCAGGACTTCGCTCTCGCCTGTGCCGCATACGCCGAGGAGGATCCGCTGCGGAGCGAGATCGAGGCGGAAGCGCGGGAGGCGGTGGTCCGGCTGGCTTCGCATCCGTCGCTCGTGCTCCTCAACGGCAACAACGAGAACATCTGGGGCCATCAGGAGTGGAACTGGAAGCTGCGTCTCGACGGCCGCACCTGGGGTTCGTACTACTACTACGAGTACTTTCCCGCGCTGGTGGAAGAGCTCGCGCCGCAGGTGGCGTACACGCCCGGAAGCCCGTTCTCGCCCGATCGCGACGCTCGTCAGAACGACGAGAACCAGGGTTCGATGCACATCTGGGATCTCTGGAACCAGAAGGACTATCCGCACTATCGGGACTATCGCCCTCGCTTCGTCGCAGAGTTCGGGTGGCAGGGGCCGCCCACCTGGTCGACCCTGACCCAATCCATCTCCGATCAGCCGCTCACTCCAGAGTCACCCGGCATGCTCGTGCATCAGAAGGCGATGGAGGGAAACGTCAAGCTGACCGACGGTCTCATCCCGCACTTCGCGCTGCCGGACGACATGGCCGACTGGCACTGGGCGATGTCGCTCAACCAGGCGGTCGCCATCCGCACCGGAATCGAATGGTTCCGGTCTCTGACGCCGTGGTGTTCCGGAACAGTCGTCTGGCAGCTCAACGACAGCTGGCCGGCGACCTCATGGTCGGCGGTCGACGGATACGAGCGGCGCAAGCCCCTGCTGTTCGCGCTGCGTCAGGCGCACGCCGAGCGACTGCTCACCATCCAGCCGTCAGACGACGGGTTCGCCGTCGTCGCTCTCGACGACACCGCCGAACCGTGGGTCGGCGAGCTCGAGATCGAGCGGATCGACGTCACCGGATCTGTGCTGGCCAGCGTGGTCGTTCCGCTCTCGGTTGCGGCTCGCGATGCGGTCACCGTGATCGTGCCGGACGCTATCGCGCGCTCGGCCGACCCGGCGCGTGAGCTGATCGTCGCCCGGTTCGAGGGGGCGCGGGCACTCTGGTTCTTCGCCGATTACCGTGATGGCGAGCTGGCTGCGCCCGATGTCGACGTCGACGCGGTTCGAACCGTCGACGGATGGGTCGTCGAAGTCAGTGCGCGGTCTCTTGTGCGCGAGCTGTCGCTTCTCGTCGATCGCGTGGATGCGGATGCCGTGGTAGACGACGCACTGGTGACCCTGCTGCCCGGCGAGACCGCGGTGTTCACCGTCGTCGGAGCCGGTGACGCGAGTGAAGGCGACTTCGCGCATCCGTCCGTGCTCCGCAGCGCCAATGACCTCGTGTCGTCGCGAGTGCTGCGGTGAGCGCCGTCGAGGTGCTCGACGCGCCGTTCTGCGGGATGACCTGGGGCTGGACGGGCATCCGCGGAACTTGGGACACCGACAGCGCCCGGGAGTCGATGAGACTCATGGTCGAGACGACCGCGGTCAACTGGGTGACGATCGCGTACGCCGCCGAGCAGGAGCACGCGTACTCCACCGCCATCTCGTTTCGAGAGGCGCCGACGGTGACGGATGATGAGATCCGTGGGGCCATCCGGGAGGCGAAGGCGCTGGGCCTGCGGGTGTGTCTCAAGCCGGTGGTCAATGTCGCTGACGGCACCTGGCGGGCGCACATCGGCTTCTTCGACTGGGATGTACCGGGCGAACCGACCTGGGGCGAGTGGTTCGAGTCGTACACGGAGTTCATCGTGCACGCCGCGACCATCGCCGCCGAGGAAGGATGCGAGCTGTTCTGCGTCGGCTGCGAGATGGTGCGGGCCGACGCCCAGGCCGATCGTTGGCGAGCGCTCATCGCCCGGGTACGGGAGATCTATGCGGGGCTCGTCACCTACAACTGCGACAAGTACCAGGAAGATCACATCACCTGGTGGGATGCCGTGGACGTGATCGGGTCGAGCGGGTATTACCCTCTCGGATCGTGGGATGCTCAGCTGGAGCGCATCCGCCCCGTCGTGGAGAAGTTCGATCGGCCCTTTCTCTTCATGGAATCCGGTTGCCCGAGTCGCTCCGATTCGCCGTCGTTGCCGAACGACTGGTCTCTACCGGGACATCCGGACGGCGACGCCCAGCTGCGCTGGTATGACGACGCCTTCGCGGCGATTCGGGCCCGCCCCTGGGTGCGGGGGGTGATGCTCTGGGATTGGCCGGCGCGACTCTATCCAGCATCTGACGCCGCGACGAACGACGACTACTGCCCATACGGCAAACCCGCACAGGAGTTCTTGCGCGAGCAGTACTCCGCCTGGCGAGCATCATGAGCGAGCGACTGCTCGCGATCGACGCCGGGCAGTCGAGCGTGACCGCCCGAGTCGTGGGCGATGAGAGGCAGATCGAACTGCCGGGGGTGCGAACGGACTCGGCCCTCCTCCCCCAACTGGCGGATGCGGTGCGGGCTGTGGTGGCATCCGTCGGCTCGGTGGGGGCGGTCGCGATCGGTACCACCGGTCTCACGGTCGACGAATCGGACCCGGATGAGCTGCTCCGCCAGCTCGGAGATCTGAGCGTCACGACGGTGCTGCTCGCGCATGACTCGATCACCTCCTACCTCGGAGCCGTCGGTGATGTTCGTGGTGCGGTTGTCGCGGTCGGCACCGGAGTGGTGACGCTCGGTGTCGGGCGGCACGAGATCGCCCGGGTCGATGGATGGGGAAACCTGTTCGGCGATGCCGGGAGCGGATACTGGATCGGCCGTGCAGCGTTCGACGCGGTAATGAGGGAATACGACGGCCGCGGCCCGAAGACGGCGCTCACCGCGAGGATCCGACAGGAATTCCCCGACCTCCCCTCGGCGTACATCGAATTACAGGGGGACCCCGATCGCGTCCGGCGCATCGCCTCCTACGCCCGGGTGGTCGACGACCTCGCCACGGAAGATGCGGTCGCACGACGCATCTGTGACGACGCGGCCTCCGAACTCGTGGTGTCTGTCGGCGCTGCATTGGATCGAGTCGGCGAGTCGGCTGCCGAGTCCCCTCGTATCGGCGCGATCGGAGGTGTGCTTCGCTCGCAAAGGATAGGGACGGCCTTTGCGGAGGGGATCCGTTCGCGCTGGCCGCTCGCGGATCTGGGTCCCGCGGTGGGCGTCGGCCTGGATGGGGTGCAGGCGATGTTCGGCTTGACGCCGGGTAGCGCATTATTCTCGGCGGTCGCTCGGGCGACTCGAAGCGATTTTCTAGTTTCTGCACTTGACGCAGAGATGCAGTGATGTAATGTTGCAGTGGCTGCAAAAAGCCGTCCCGACGCCGACCCACGTTCTTCACGTGTGTCCGGCGCGCTCCCGCACCGCGCAACTTCCGTCACTGAAGGACCATCTTGTCTACTTCCACCGCGTCCCTCCCGACGCAATCCTCATCGCTGGGGTCGAAGCCGATCATGTCGCATCGGCAGATCCTGCTCGTCATCTACGGCTTGATGGCGGGCATGTTCCTGTCGTCGCTCGACCAGACCATCGTGGGTACCGCGATCCGCACCATCGGTGACGATCTGCATGGGCTCAACGATCAGGCCTGGGTCACGACCGCCTACCTCATCACTTCCACCATCTCGGTCCCGATCTACGGCAAGCTCTCCGACATCTTCGGCCGCCGCCCGCTGTACATCTTCGGCATCGTGGTGTTCCTGGTCGGATCCCTGCTGTCGTCGTTCTCGACGTCGATGTTCATGCTGGCCGGGTTCCGTGCGTTCCAGGGCATCGGCGCCGGTGCGCTCATGTCGCTGCCGCTCGCGATCATGGGCGACATCCTCGCTCCACGCGAGCGCGCCAAGTACCAGGGCTACTTCCTCGCCGTCTTCGGCCTCTCCTCGGTCATCGGCCCGCTCATCGGCGGCCTATTCGCCGGCGCGCCGTTCATCCTGTTCATCACCGGATGGCGCTGGGTCTTCCTGATCAACGTGCCGATCGGCATCATCGCGCTGCTCATGGTGCTGGCCTTCCTTCACCTGCCGAAGTTCACCAAGGCCGCCAAGCCGCGCATCGACTGGTGGGGCGCCACCGCGGTGGTCGCCACGCTCGTTCCCGTGCTGCTGGTCGCCGAAGAGGGTCGCAACTGGGGCTGGACCTCGGCCGGGTCGATCGCCTGCTACGTGATCGGGGCGATCGGACTCATCTCGTTCATCCTCATCGAGCGCTACATGGGTGCGGACGCGATCATCCCGCTGCGACTGTTCAAGTCGCGCACCTTTTCGATGGCTACCGTGCTCGGTGTGCTGGTCGGATTCGGGATGTTCGGTGCACTCCTCACCCTGCCGCTGTACCTGCAGATCGTGTTCGGCCTCACTCCGACCGAATCGGGCTTGGCGAGCCTGCCGCTGATGGCCGGTCTGTTGATCGCGTCCATCGGATCCGGTCAGATCATCGCCCGCACCGGCAAGTACCGCATCTTCCCGGTGACCGGCACGGCGATCCTCGCCATCGGCTACCTGGTGCTTACGTTCCTCACCGACGACAAGCCGCTCTGGTACATCTTCATCGCGATGTTCCTCATCGGCCTCGGCCTCGGCCAGATGATGCAGACGCTCACGCTTGCCAGCCAGAACTCTGTGGAGCCGCACCAGATGGGTGTCGCCACCGGAGCATCCACCTTCTTCCGTCAGATCGGTGGAACGCTCGGTGTCGCCGTGCTGCTGTCGGTGCTGTTCGCTGCACTGCCGGGGAACATCATCGCGTCGAACGAGAACACGGCGACGCTCAGCTCGGGCCTCAACGCGGCGCTTACTCCGAGCGTTGCCACGGCATCCGGCAACAAGGCGATCATGAAGCAGCTCTGGAACCCGATCGTCGAGCCGGTGCAGGAGAACATCCAGAAGCAGCTCGATGCCGGGGTTGCTCAGATCAAAGCTGCCACGGCGGGCAACGCTGCGGCAGAGCAGCAGGGCCTCGAAGCCCTGGCTGCGAAGGCGCACGCCTCCGTCGTCGGAGACTCGGTCGAGGTGAACTGGGCAAACGCCAGCCAGCGTTCGTTCTACGTCGACAAGGTGACGCCCAGCATCGTCTCGAAGCTCAAGGACGGCAGCACGACCAAGTCGAGCGATAGCGCGAGTGCTGACACGTCGTTCCTCAACGGCGCCGACCCGCGACTGACCAAGGCCTTCAAGGTCGGGTTCAACAGCTCCGTGGTGACCATCTACTGGATCGGCCTCGGTGTGATCCTGCTTGCCTTCGTCATCACCCTGTTCTTCCGGGTGCCACCGCTGCGCAAGACCTCCGCGCTTCAGCAGCGTGCGGATGAGGCCGGAATGACCGAGACCGGGAGCATTCAGACCCGATCCTGATCCCACAGAGGGCGGCGCTGACGCGACCGCCCTCTGCGGGTCGGAAGGATTGCCGATCATGACGACCATCAACGACGAAGCGTCCCCGGAGCTCGGCCTCCGCGAGCGCAAGAAGCATCAGACCCGGATCGCCATCCACGAGGCGGCGTACCGGCTCATCGACGCGCAGGGCCTCGAGGCGACCACCATCGAGCAGATCTGCCACGAGGCGGATGTCTCCGGCCGGACCTTCTTCAACTACTACCCGTCCAAGGCGGCGGCGGCGCTCGACCAGCGCGAGAGAGCACTCGATCCCGCGGCACAGGTGGTCTTCCGCGCGGCGAGCGGAGGACTGGTCCCGGCGCTCTGTGAGGCCATCGGCAGCAGCGCGGAGGTAGGGCCGAGTCACGCGAAAGTGAAAGAGCTCGTGTTGCGCCGGCCCGAATTGATGACGCACCTCTCTCAGATGATGATCGCGGTACGCGGCGAATTCGTCTCACTGGCGGCCGAGCGCGCGCACAGCCCAGAGCAGGCGGAGCTCGCCGTCGGGCTGGTGCTTACCGCCCTCGGACGGGTGATGCACGAGGATTCTGAGCACGGCGTCGCGCTCGCAGACCAGCTGCGAAAGACCGTCAGGAACATCATCGAGGTCGCTGAGCTGCAGCTGACCGATCCCATCGAGAAGTCAGACTGACTCTCGGGGGATCATCGACCATGGGCTGAGCAGGGTTGCGGCGCGCACGGGAGCCGGTGCCATCATTGTCGAGACAAGGAGGTCGGCAATGGAATACCGGCAACTCGGCAACTCAGGACTCAAGGTCCCCGTTCTCTCGTTCGGCACCGCGACCTTCTCGGCGGGAACGTCGGAGGGCGCGTGGGGTAACACCCAGATCGATGAGGCGAAACGGCTCGTCGACATCTCCCTCGATGCCGGCGTCAATTTCTTCGATTCGGCGGATATCTACTCCGACGGTCGCGCGGAGCAGGTCCTCGGGGCTGCCGTCGCCGGTCGTCGCGACGAGGTGCTCATCGGGACCAAGGCGACGTTCCGCACCAGCACGTCAGCCGACATCAACGATGTGGGTTCGTCGCGCTTTCACCTGATCCGTGCGCTGGAGGGGAGCCTGCGTCGACTCGGCACCGACTACGTCGACGTCTACTACCTGCACGGTTTCGACGCGCTGACCCCACAAGAGGAGACCCTGTCGACGCTGGACGAGTTCGTTCGCAGCGGCAAGGTGCGCTACATCGGCGCCTCCAATTTCTCCGGCTGGCACCTCATGAAGTCCCTCTCGGTCTCCGAGCGCTATGGCTGGGCCCGTCACGTCGCCCACCAGGCGCACTATTCGCTCGCTGCCCGCGAATTCGAGTGGGAGCTCATGCCGCTCGGGATCGACCAGGGCGTCGGCACGGTGGTGTGGAGCCCGCTCGCTCAGGGGCGGCTCACCGGCAAGATCAGGCGCGGCCAGCCCGTGCCGGCCGGTAGCCGGCTGACGGTCGGCTCCGAGACGGAGCAGTCGGGAGACCCGGAAACGCTCTTTCGCACCGTCGATGTTCTCGATGAACTGGCGGCGGAGACCGGCAAATCCCTGGCCCAGGTAGCCCTCAACTGGGTGCTGCAGCGCCCGACCGTCGCCACCATCGTGTTCGGTGCGCGCACCGAGGAACAGTTCCGCGAGAATCTCGGCGCGGTGGGCTGGAACCTCTCCGTCGAGCAGGTCGCCCGCCTCGACGCGGCCAGCGCGACGACACCGATCTACCCGTACTGGCACCAGCGGTCGTTCAGCGAGCGCAACCCGTTTCCCACCTCGGTGCCCGCCCGAGGCGAGCTCTGACATCTCCCGATGAGGGAACACGTGACAGCGGCGGTCGCTCGGGTCTCGCGATGCGTGAACTGACCCGCGAGCAAGCCCGGCGCATCGCTGTGCGCGCAGCGCTGCTTGACACTCGCGAGCTTCCGGATGACGTGGTCGCCATGGTCACAGATCTGGCGATGCTGCGGGTCGAGCTCACCACCACAGTCGCCCCGGCCGCGGATCACATCGCCTGGTCGCGGCTCGGTTCGTCCTACCGCCCGCGCGATACGGAGCGCGCGCTGAGCGGCGGGCTGCTGTTCGAACGCGGCTGGATGCTGCGCCCGATGGCCGACCTGCCGCTCTTCCTGGCAGGGATGAAGACGTGGGCGGAGCGTGCAGGCGCGACGCGCTGGATGGAGGCGAATGCGGACTTCGTCCGCAGCATCCTCGACCGGATCGGCGACGATGGGCCACTGACGTCGCGCGAGATTGCCGACGAGGCGGTGGAGCCGTGGCCGTCGACCGGGTGGACGAACAACCGCAACGTCACGCAGATGCTCGAGTTCTTGCACATGTCGGGCCGTCTGGCCGTGGTCGGTCGCGTCGCTCGATTGCGCATCTGGGACCTGGCAGAGCGGGTGTTCGACGACGTGCCGGAGGTCCCGCGAGACGAGGCGGCGCGCATCCGAAGCGAACGCATCCTGCGGGCCTGCGGCGTCATGCGTGACAGCATCGCGGTGTCGCCCAGCGAGCTGCACGGCATCGTTCCGGTCGGGGAGCCGGTGACCATCGAGGGCGTCCCGGGAAGATGGCGGGTCGACCCGTCGCAACTCGACCGGCCGTTCGTCGGGCGCACGGCGCTGCTGTCGCCCTTCGACCGCCTGATGACCGACCCCGCGCGGGTCGCTCGACTGTTCGAGTTCGACTACGCGCTCGAGATGTACAAGCCGGTGCGCACCCGCATCTGGGGCCAGTTCGCGCTGCCGATCCTGCACGGGGATCGCCTGATCGGCAAGGTCGATGCCCGGTCCGACCGCGATGCCGGGCGGTTCGTGGTGCATCGGGTGCACGAGGATGTCGACTTCACCGCCGCCATCCGTGCGGCCGTCGACGACGAGATCGAGGCGTTCGCGTCGTGGTTGACCCTGGACGTGGTGCGCGACTGAGTGCTGCATACGGAGGTCCGCTAGGTTGGCACCATGGTCGAGGCGGAGCCGGGGCGCACGCCCCGTGGCAACAGCAACGACCACCTGCGGCGCCACAATCTCTCGACGATCCTGCGGCTGGTGCACCACGAGCGGGCGATATCGCGCTCCCGGTTGACGCAGGTCATGGGCCTCAATCGGTCCACCATCGGTGCTCTGGTCGCCGAACTGGTCGACCGCGATCTGGTGACGGAGAGCGAGGCGGAGGCCACCCGTCAGGTGGGCCGCCCGAGCCTCGTGGTGCGGCCGAGCAGCGGGCCCGTCGGCATCGCGGTCAACCCGGAGATCGACGCCATCACGATCGGCGTGGTTGGCCTGGGCGGCACGGTGCTCGCCGCCACGCGGCATCCGCTTTCTCACATTCCGACGGCGGTCGACGCCGTCGCCATCATCGCGGGGCTGTTGGATGACCTCCGCCCTTCGCTTACGACGGCGCACCGCATCGTCGGGGTCGGCGTCGCGGTCCCGGGCCAGGTGCGTGCGTCGGACGGGCTGGTACGCCTCGCCCCACACCTCGGCTGGCGGGATGAGCCGTTCGCCGCACTGCTGCAGGAGGCGACCGCTCTGCCCGTATTCGCCGACAACGACGCCCACCTCGGTGCTCGGGCCGAAAGTGCCTTCGGGGGCGGTCGTGGCGTGGGCGACCTGCTCTACATCAACGGCGGAGCGAGCGGCATCGGAGGCGGGGTGATCGCGAACGGCCGTCCACTCACCGGGGCCGATGGGTATGCCGGCGAGCTCGGGCATACGATGGTCAACCCGTCTGGTGCGGCCTGCCATTGTGGCGGGGTCGGATGCCTGGAGACCGAGGTGCGACGGGAGCGGCTTCTCGAGCTGGTCGGCCTCGATGCCGGCGCCGCAGCATCCCTCGCCGAGGCGTTCGCGGCGAGCGACGATCCGGCGGTAGGTGCCGAAGTGGACCGGCAACTCGGCCTGCTCGCCGTGGCCATCCGCAACGCGGTCAACCTGCTCAATCCGCGGCTGATCCTGCTCGGCGGTTTTCTTGCCGCGCTGCACTCCGCCGCACCGCAGCGCCTTGCCGACTTCGGAGCGGATCGTCCGCTCGCCGCCTCCGGGGAGTCGCTGCAGATCCGCCCGGCCGCGCTGGGCCCCGATCTGCTCATGATCGGTGCTGCGGAGCTGGCATTCGAACCGCTGCTCGCCGACCCCGCCTCGTTCTAGCTCGACAGCTCGCGGCCGAGCGCGCGATCGAGCAGCGGGCTGCGGAACTTTCCGGTCACGTCGTACCGCTCCATCAGACCCACGAAGTCGGAGCCGCGCGGGTACGGCGGCGCGTGGTGGAACACCTTGCCCCAATGCGGCCGGGCGTCGAAGGGCGCGAGGGCTTCCTCGAGCACGAGCACCGCGGCCTCGACCGCCTGCTGGTCGAGCTTCCAGGTGAAGTGAAAGGCGACCGAATCGCGTCCGTATGCACTGCTCAGCCAGAGCTCGTCGGCGGCGATCGTGCGGATCTCGGATACCAGCAGGTGGTCGGCGAACTTCGGGGCGACCGCCCGCAGCGCGTCGATGGCGGCTTCGGCGTGCTCCCGCCCGATCAGGTACTCACTCTGGATCTCGTCGCCGTTGCTCGGGGTGAACTCGAACCGGAAATGCGCGAGCCGCTCGTTCCATGGCCCGACGATGCCGCCCTGCTCTGTCGCGAAGTCTGCCGGGTTGCCGAGGATAGGATGCTGCCGGCCCTCCGCGGGCGCGTGCCCGAGCAGCTCGGCCACCGCGCCGTCGCGGCTCTTGGTCCACACCTGCTGCACCCCGGCATCCCGCCAGTCGGTGAACATGCTCACGCTGTATGCGCTGGCCATGATTTCGTCGAAATTCTCTGTCACCTCGGCCCACGGGAACCCCAAGAACACCACCTGGGCCACGTCGTACGTGGGCTCGGTGGCGAGAGAGAGCCGCGTGACGATGCCGAGCGCGCCGACGTTTACCACGGCGCCCGCGAAGTCGGGGTGGCTCGGGTCGAGGGTGACGAGTTCACCATCGGAGCGGAGGAGTTCCAGCCCGACGACGGCGCTGGCGAGGTTGCCCACGCGCACGCCCGAGCCGTGTGTGCCGGTGGCGACGGCGCCGGCGACCGAGATGTGGGGCAGGGAGGCGAGGTTGTTCAGGGCCCGCCCGGCGTCCTGCAGTGTTGCGGCGAGGTCGCCGTACCGGATCGCCGAGCCGACGGTGACCGTGTCGCCGTCGATCACCGTCTCGGTGGGAATGCGGCGCAGCGAGATGCGGGCCTCGGAAGCGTCGGCGATCTCGTTGAACGAGTGGCCGGTGCCGACCGCGCGGATGCGGTGGTGGTTCAGAACGAGCTGCTGCAGCTCGTCTACCGATGACGGCTCGAAGTACCCCCGTGCCTGGTACTCGTAGTTGCCCGACCAGTTCGTCCTGCGGCCCATGGTTCTCCTTCGAAACGGGTTGCTCTCGACATCGCCACGCAATATGTTGAGTATCGCAACAAATCACCATGCATGTGTCAGCACCGGCGCTGAGAAAAGGATAGCCATGACGCTCACCCCGACCCGTGACGACAAGTTCTCCTTCGGGCTGTGGACGGTCGGCTACAACGGCAGCGACCCGTTCGGTGGCCCGACCCGTCCGCCGCTCGACGTCGTCGAGGCCGTCGAGAAGCTCGCGGGGCTCGGGGCATACGGCCTCACCTTCCACGACGATGACCTCTTCGCCTTCGGATCGACGGATGCCGAGCGTCAGAAGCAGATCGACCGCCTGAAGCAGGCTCTCGCCGACACCGGCCTGGTCATCCCCATGGTCACCACGAACCTGTTCAGCGCCCCGGTGTTCAAAGACGGTGGCTTCACCTCCAACGACCGCGGGGTGCGTCGCTTTGCCATGCGCAAGGCCATGCGCCAACTCGAGCTCGGCGTGGAGCTCGGCGCGAAGACCTTCGTGATGTGGGGCGGACGCGAGGGGGCAGAATACGACTCGGCGAAAGACATCCGTGGTGCGCTGGAGCGCTATCGCGAGGCCGTCAACCTGTTCGCCGACTATGTCACCGACAAGGGCTACGACATCCGGTTCGCGATCGAGCCGAAGCCGAATGAGCCGCGGGGAGACATCCTGCTGCCCACCCTCGGTCACGCCATCGCGTTCATCGAGACGCTCGAGCGCCCGGAACTGTTCGGCGTGAATCCCGAGGTCGGGCACGAGCAGATGGCCGGACTCAACTTCACCTCGGGAATCGCCCAGGCGCTCTACCAGGGCAAGCTGTTCCATATCGACCTCAACGGCCAGAAGGGAATCAAGTACGACCAAGACCTGGTCTTCGGCCATGGCGACCTGGCCAACGCCTTCGCCCTCGTCGACCTGCTCGAGAACGGTGGCCCGAATGGCGGACCCACCTACGACGGCCCGCGCCACTTCGACTACAAGCCCAGCCGCACCGAAGACATCAGCGGGGTCTGGGATTCGGCGGCCGCCAACATGCGCATGTACCTGCTGCTCAAGGAGCGGGCAGCGGCGTTCCGCGCCGACCCCGAAGTGCAGGAGGCGCTCGCGGCCTCGCGCGTCGCGCAGATTGCGGAGCCGACGCTGAACCAGGGCGAGAGCTACGACGACCTGCTCGCCGACCGCACCGCTTTCGAAGACTTCGATACCGACTCGTACTTCGGCGGCAAAGGCTTTGGATTCGTGCGACTCAATCAGCTGGCGATCGAGCATCTGATGGGCGCCAGGGGCTGAGAGGACGGCGGCAACCGTCAGATGCCCTATTTCGCTCGGCGACGCTCGGTCGCTACTCTGACGAGCACCGATCGAAGAGGAGAACGCCCGTGACGACCGCAGCCGTGGACTCGCCGGCCGCGGTGACACACGCACACCATCGCCACGGCTGGTGGTGGAAGACCCTCGTCGCCGGTCTCGTTCTGTGGATCGTGACCATCGTGGTCACGGCGCTGACCGAAAACAGCAATCTGATTCCGACGCTCATCTTGCTGGGCAGCTTCCTCGTGCCGTTCTCGGTCGTGCTGTTCGTCGTCGAGCGGGTCCGCGGAAACGTCAGCGTGCTGCAGCTCATCCTGGCGTTCTTCATCGGTGGAATCTGCGGCGTGCTCGGGGCCTCGCTGCTGGAATCCGGCCTCACCCAGAGGGTGTTCGCCCTCTATGTCGTCGTCGGCGTGATCGAGGAATTCGTCAAAGCCGCGGTGCTCGTGATCGTCGGCTGGCGGGTGCTTCCGAAGACGGCGGCGCAGGGGGCGTTGCTCGGGGCCACCGTCGGCGCGGGTTTCGCGGCATTCGAATCCGCCGGTTATGCCTTCAATTCCGTGATCACGGCCCGGGGGCTCGATTTAGCCTCGCTGCTGCAGACCGAGGTGTTGCGCGCCATCCTCGCCCCGATCGGGCACGTCCTGTGGACCGCGATCATCGGAGCGGTGATCTTCGGTGCCTCACGTACGCACAAGAAGTACCGCTGGTCGTGGTTCATCCTGCTGGCCTATGCGGGATCGGTGACGCTGCACGGCCTCTGGGATTCGCTCAGCGATATCACCACCACGGTCGCGCTGGTGTTTACCGGCAACGCCCAGACCCTGGCGACCGGCAGTCTCGTGACCGGGACCCCGGGCGCGGTCGAGGCGCTCGCGACCGTGCTCTACGTAGTCGGAGTGGTCGTGCTCGGGGTGGTCGGCGTGCTCGCGCTGTTCCTCATCCTGCGGCACGCGACTAAGCGCGATCGCAGTGCGAACAGCCATCGCGGAGATCCCGTGGTGGCACCGCCGATCGCCGTCTAGTCGATCAGCGCGGCTTCGGGGATGGCGGCCTTCTGTACCCGGCGTGCGCGGGCCCAGACGAAGAAGCCGACCAGGGTGAACACGCCGTAGAAGATGTACATGAAGGCCGAGGCGTAGAAGCCGGCGCTCAGGAGGAGCGGTACGCCCACGATATCGACGGCCACCCAGATCAGCCAGAACTCGACCCAGCCCTTCGCCATACCGTACGTGGCGAGCAGCGAGCCTATGAAGATCCAGGCGTCTGACCATTGCGGGGCGAACGAACCCAGAGCGGTGAACAGGGGAGTCAGCGCGGCGGTACCGGCCACCATCACCAGGATCAGGATGATGCGGGTGCGCCAGCCGGCCCACTGTGGTTGCACCGCGGGGCGGTTCGCGTCCTTCGCGTGCTGCCAGCGGTACCAGCCGTAGATAGAGACCGCGATGAACAGCACCTGTCGTCCGGCCTGGCCATAGAGGTTGATCGGGTTGGGGTTGTCGAAGACCGCGCCGAGAAAGACGGTGAACAGCAGCACATTGCCGACGATGCCCACCGGCCAGGCCCAGATCTTGCGTCGCATCCCGCCGAGGGCGCTGGCCAGACCGAAGACGTTGCCGATCACCTCTCGCCACAGCACGTGCTGAGTGCCGATCACGAACTGTGCGTCGAAAAGCCAGGTGAGGAAGGCCATGTCACTCCAGGGATGTACGGCGGCGGATGCCCGCGCCACGATACACAACACGCGGCGCGGGCCCGTCATTCCGCTCCCTCGTCGCGGGAGTCACATCAGCCGTTGCGCTACTCCGGCGCACCGCCCGAAGCGGTGTCTTCTTCGGTCTCGGCGTCCTGCGAATTCTGGGACTGCTCGTCGTCCGGTGTCTTCTTCTCGGTCATCAGGTTCTCCCTATCGGTGGATCGGGCTTACGGGTGGATCGGACTTATCGGTATATCGGTGGATCAGGGGTTCGGCATACCGCCATTGACGTTCAGCGTCTCGCCGATCACGTAGCTCGACTCCGGTGAGGCGAGAAACACGTAGGCGGGCGCGAGCTCGGCGGGCTGACCGGCACGACCCAGCGGGGTCTGCTCGCCGAACTCGGGCAGCGCTTCGGGCGGCTGGCCCCCTGACGCCTGGAGGGGCGTCCAGATCGGGCCGGGCGCGACGACATTCACGCGGATACCCTTCGGGGCGAGCTGTTGTGCCAGCGCCTTGGAGAAGGTATTGATCTGGGCTTTGGTCGAGGCGTAGTCGACCAGGTTCTCCGACGGGGAGTATGCCTGGATCGAACTGGTGTTGATGATCGTGGATCCCGCGCCGAGGTGAGGCAGCGCGGCCTTCGTGATCCAGAACAGCGAGTAGACGTTGGTGCGCATCGTCTCGTCGAACTGCTCGTCCGAGATCTCCTCCAGGGTGGCTTGGTTCTGCTGCTTGCCGGCGTTGTTTACCAGGATGTCCAGGCCGCCGAGCGCCTCCGTCGCGTCCGCGACGAGCTGCCGGCAATAGGCGGCGTCGCCGACATCGCCGGGGAGCAGCACCGCCGTGCGCCCCGCGGCCTCGACCAGGTCGGCGATGCGCTGCGCATCACTCTGCTCTTCGGGGAGGTAGCTGATCGCGACATCCGCCCCCTCCCGCGCGAAGGCGATCGCGACGGCGCCGCCGATGCCGGAGTCGCCGCCGGTTATCAGTGCCTTGCGACCGTCGAGCCGGCCGGTACCGCGGTAGGTGTTCTCGCCGAGGTCGGCCCTTGGGGTTAGCTCGCTGTCGAGTCCGGGGGTGTCGAGATCGAGCTCGGGTGCGCCCAGGTCGGTGGGGTAGCGGGTGACGGGGTTATCGAAGGTGTACTGATCGCTCATTGCCCGAACGGTACGCGCCGGACGTAACGGCGTGAGGGGGTTGACTACCGGCCTGGTCGGCTCGCCCTGCGGATCTTCTCCGCCTCGGCGATCTCCTTGCGGCGCTTCAGCACGTTGCGGTCGCTGACCTCGGTGTCGCGCGGGGTGACGAAGATCTTCTCGTCGGCATCGATTCCGAGCTCCAGCTCCCGCGCCCGCTCGTACTGGATGTCGAACTCGGCTCCGCAGAGCAGCGTGAGGTTGGCGATCCAGATCCAGATCAGCACCACGACGATGCCGGCGAAGACCCTGTAGGTGCGGTCGAAGTGGGCGAAGTTGGCCACGTAGAACGCGAAGGCCAGCGACACCAGCACCAAGACGATCACGGCGCCCATGGCACCGGCGCTGGTCACCCGGAAGCCGGGACGCCGGGCGTTTGGCGTGAGGTAGTAGAGGATCGTCACGATCAACACGACGGCGAGCACCATGGCCGGCCACTTCACCACGGTGAGCACCAGGCTCGGCGCGGCGCTCAGTCCGAGCGCCTGCGAGATGCCGTCGGCGACCGGCTCGGTCAGGGCGAGCGCCGCGACAGTGATCGCTCCGAGGATCAGAACACCGATGGCCACAACGATGGTGAACGGCTTCAGCTTCCAGATCGGGCGCCCCTCGGGCAGCTCGTAGATGCGGTTCATGGCCCGCCCGAACGCCGCCACGTACGACGAGGTGGCCCAGATCGAGATCAGAATTCCGACGACCAGGGCGTACCCGACCGAGGGGGAGGACGCGAACTTCTCCAGCGGGTCTTTGAGCATGGAGATGGCCGAGTCTGGCGCCACGTCGTGCACCGTGGCGAGGATCGTCGACACCGACGATTTGCCGCTGCCCGCGATCGCGAGGATCGAGATCAGCGCAACCATCGACGGGGCGAGGGCAAGGGCCGCGAAGTAGGTGAGGGATGCGGCACCGTCCGGCAGCTGGTGCGCGACGAAGCCCCGGCTGAACGATCGAAGTACGAGACCCCACGCCGGTCGAGTGAGCCGGAAGCCGGCGTCGGAACTCACTGACCTGGCCATGCACGCCCTTCGGGTTCGGCATCCGCTGAGGTATCGAGAATACCCGTCGCCTCTCGGCGCGGGCCTTGCTCGGCGAACGCACCTTCGTTGGTTGAGGAGCGCCCGAGCGTCCGCGCGAGGACGCGTATCGAAACCTTCTCGAGTAACTCGCACCGGGTTTCGATTCGCGAACGCCGTAGACGGCGTGCGCTACTCAACCAGCAGTACTACTTCTTGTCGTCTTGTAGCGAGCGCTTGGCCGCTTTGTCCGCCTTGATGCGGGCGTTCTCTTCCATCACCGCGGCGTGGGTTGCGCGCTCCTGCACCAGCCAGGCCGGCGGAGCCTGCAGGAGGGCGCTGATCTCATCCGTCGTCATGACGTCGTCGGCGCCGCTGCGGGCAAGACCCGAATTGGAAATGCCGAGCTTGTGGGCGACGACGTCGCGCGGATGCGGGCCGTTCTTGCGCAGCTCGACCAGCCACTGCGGCGGGTTGGCGTTCAGCTCGTTGAACTGCTCGCGGGTGACCGGCGACTCCTGAAACTCTGCGGGTGTCGCGGGCAGGTATACCCCGAGCTTCTGGGCGGCCGTTCCGGCCTTCATGGTCTGGGGGGATTTCGCCGACGTCATCTGACCAGCGTAGCCTGAGAGCCCTGTCGGCCCGCCGGGACGGCCAGGCTGGAGGACCGGATGGATGTCGAACGCTTCACCATCGCGTTCGTTACCGGGGTCACGCTCACCCGGTGGACGTCCGCTTGGCAGGAGCGGCACGCATCCGTTCCGCTCGGATTTCTGCCGACGTTCGAGGACGATCAGCTTGCCGCCCTGCTTACGCGCGAAGCTGACATCGCGTTCGTGCGGCTGCCGGTCGAGTCCGAGGGGCTGAGCGTCATCCCTCTATACGTCGAGCAGCCGATGGTCGTCGCGCAGAAAGGGCACGCGATCGAGGCGACGGATGCCGTCACCCTCGCCGACCTCGACGGCGAACTGCGCGTAGACGAGAACCTGAGTCCAGCGGATGCCGTGGAACTCGTCGCCGCGGCCGGCGGTATCGTGCTGCTTCCGCAGTCGGTGGCTCGGCTCGCCGCTCGCAAGGATGTGGTTGCGCGCCCGGTAACCGATGCCGCCGAGACCCGCATCGCCCTGGTCTGGCGCGCGGACGACACGACCCCCGAGATCGAGGAGTTCGTCGGGATCGTGCGGGGGCGCACCGCGAACAGTTCGCGCTCCGTACAGCCAGAGCCTGTCGCTCCGAAGAAGGCGCCGCCGAAGCCGGCGGTGAAGAAGGCCAAGCCGATCACGGGCCGCACCCGCCCCCGCAAGCCCCGTCGCCGCTGAGTGCCACCGGTTGAGTAGCGCACGCCGTCTACGGCGTCTGCGGATCGAAACCGCCGTGTCGTACCGGGGTTTCGATACGCGTCCTCCTTCGTCGGGCGCTACTCAACCAGCGTGAGACGACGAAACCCGCCCCGGAAGCACCCCGGGGCGGGTTCGTCGCGTCGTGGTACCGCGCACTGCGGTCGGGTAGGACTCGGCGCCGAGCAGCATCGTCGTGTAGTTCGGTCCGAGGGCGACGCCGAACAGTGAGACACCGAATGTAAGGGTGTTACGAAACCCGCAGGTAGTGGGTTCATGGTCCGGCGAAGGGTCTCCGTTTTCGTGGTGTCAGTTCGCGCTGACACCAGCCTGAACTGACATCACGAAATCGCGCCTCTCCCTTTTACGAAACGACGGAGATTCTGCGCAAACGCGCCCGGATCGCACCGAATTGCTCTGGAATAACAATTTCTCCGTCGTTTCGGACAGCGGCGGCCGAACGGCAGGGCGGCCGGGCAGCAGGGGGCACGGCCGGAGACTCGGCCTACTCGACGGGCGCGACCACAGCACGACGGCTGCGCACCCACGCCACGATGCCCGCGATGATCCCTGCCAGGATGAACGCCCCGCCGATCACGTATGCCGCGGACTTCACGGCCGGGATGCTCGCCGCGAAGTATCCCGTCACGGTGAGCAGCACGCCCCAGGCCAGCGCCCCCACGACGTTCGCGGTCACGAACCGCAGATAGTTCATCCGCGCGATGCCGGCGACCGGCGGCACGAACACACGCCCCCACGGGATGAACCGCGCGACCACCACGGCCCACCAGCCGAGCGCGGCGTAGAACCGTTCCGCCCGCTCGACACCGCGCTGCACCCACGGCCCGCGCCGGCGATCGAGGTACGGCCGCCCGTAGCGCCGGCCGAGCAGAAACCCGACCTGGTCGCCCAGGAACGCCGCGATTCCCACGCCGATCGCCAGCACCCAGATGTTGAGACCCGCCGCGGTCGCGGTGAGGATTCCCGCGGCGAACAGCAGGGAGTCACCGGTCACGAAGGGGATGAACACCCCGACGAACAGCCCGGTTCCGGCGAAGACCAGACCCCAGACGATCAGGTAGAACAGCACCGGGCCGACAGCGTCGAACCAGCTCGTTACCTGCCCGTCGAGGGCGGCGAGGCGCAGCATCCGGTGTCCTCTGTCGGCCAGTCGGTCTAGTCGCTCGACCCCGGGAATGCGAGCGATGCCGCGCGCTCGGCGAGGCGGCGCTGCACGCTTGCCTGCGCCTCGGCGATCACCTCGGGCGCGAGGTGCGCGTTCTGGTGCTCGCTACTTCCGTGGTGCTTCTGGATGTAATCGTCGAGCGCCGGGCCGCACTCCCACGAGGTGATGAGGCAGTAACGCGGCGCGGATCCCTGGTGCCAGACGGCGTGCCAGAAGCGCTGCGTGTCGACGATGATCTGTGCGCCGGCCGGCAGGGCGAGCCGGATCTCGCTGGATGGGTCGAAGCGGTCCTCGCGCAGCACGATGAACGATTCGGGGTCGTCGGTGAGGTTGAAGAACCCTCGCACGATCCAGCCCGACTCGTCGGGGTTCAGGCGGTTGTTGTCATCCTGATGGAGGTTGTAGAGGGTCTCGGTGTAGTCATTGGGCTGCAGCTCGATCACGCGGCAGCGGCCGACGTTAGCGCCCGGCTCCGTGGCCCGCTCGACCAGATGCGGGGCTTTCTCGACCTGGGACGGAATCCAGACGCCATCCTTATCGGTGCGCGGCGGGGTGCTGTTCCAGAACCCGTTGACCTCGATCTCGCCATTCGCGCTGGCGAGCGGGGCGAACCGTGTGTCACCGGAAGATTTCCAGTCGACGTATTGGAGGTCGAGCCATTCCTGGGGGTCCGCGGCCTGGTCGTAACGATCCAGGATGACGTAGCCCTTCTCGTCGAGCAGGGCGGATTTCACGTAGCTCATGCGAGCCCCTTCGAGTACGAGAACCAGTACGTTTTTGCTGGCTCAACTTAGGACACCCTAACACCGCGACCGTGCGCAATCCCCGTCTGGGGCCTGCTGTTCTGCGCCTGCGAGTAGCATTCCCTCGACGGAGCAGGAGACATGACGAACAGCACCGATTCCGAGTTCGACCCCAGGTTCGATCCGGCGTTCCAGCCCGGCTTCGACCCCGCGCGGCACGAGCCGCGATCGGCGACGTCGCCGCGAGCGCAGTCGCAGCAGCAGACGGATGCCTACCAGCCCGCCGCACCGACGACTCCGCCGCACGTGGTCGCCGTCGACCCCCTCACGCCTGCGCAGCGAGCTCCCTCGGCCGACACGGGAGCGCTCACCGAAGCCTCCGAGGTTGTGCGTCGCGTAGATCCGTACCTCGTCGTGCTCTGGGTGATCAGCGCGGTGCTCATCGGGGGCGGCATCTACTCGCTGCGGCTCATCGGCGACCGCATCACCGCGCTGTCCGCGTCGGGGGACTTCGGCGGCCCCGGCTACTACCTGCTGCAGGCCTTCACGATCGGGGCGCCGATGCTCGTCGTGCTCGGCATCGCGACGGCGGTCGGCACCGTGTTCCTGGTGGCGGCGCGCGGTCGCCCGCGGCGGTCGACGGAGTAGTGGCCGGTACCGGTAGCTAGCTTTGACAGCGCGGGCACCAGTAGGTGTCGCGAAGCTGCAGTTCGTTTTCACCGAGCGTTCCGCGCTCGATCGGGGTGCCACAGCGCAGGCAGGGTTTGCCGTCGCGCCGATAGACCCAGTCCGTCTCTCCGCGCAGGGTGCCGGTGGTGGTGCGGTCGACCCGGTCTTTGTTGGCGTCGATGAGGCGATGCGCGAGGTCGATCATCCGTACCGGATTATCGACCTCCCCGACCGGTCGTGTCGGCAGCACCCCGCGCAGAAAGCAGAGCTCGTTGCGGTAGACGTTGCCGAGCCCGGCCAGCACCCGCTGATCGAGAAGCGCCAGCCCCACCGGTCTCGAGGGGTCTGCGGTGAATCGGCGGAGGGCCTCGTCGGCATCCCAGTCCGGACCGAGCAGGTCAGGGCCCAGATACCCCACGATCGTGTCTTCGTCGGATCGGGCCACCACCTCGAGGGTGCCGAGCTGGAAGCCGACCGCCGTCCAATCTGCCGTGGACAGCACCGCCCTGGCCTGCCAGTCCGGTCGACGCCAGCGTGTGCCCGGGCGGTACAGGTGCCAGGAGCCTTCCATTTTCAGGTGGCTGTGTACGGTCCAGTCGCCGATCCGCATCAGCAGGTGCTTGCCGCGGCTGACGATCGAGTCGACGGTCTCTCCCGCGAGATCGAGGGTGGCGAAGGCGGGAACGCGGAAGTCGCTGCGCACGAGCGGATGCCCGGTGAGCGCAGCATCCAGATTCTTGGCCGCACGATAGACGGTGTCGCCCTCAGGCACGCTGCTCCCTAGCCACGCAGCCTCAGCCCCTGCGGTGTCGTAGTGAATCCCGCGGCGACGAGGGCGTCGCCGAGTGGGGTGCCGATCACGAAGTCGCCGTCGACCCGCTCGACCCGCAGCCTGCCGAGCGAGCGCCGAATCGTGCTGGCGAGGGAAGACGCCGCGGCCTCGAGGGCGCGCTGCGGCAGGTCGAAGGTGAGCATGGTCTTGCCGCCGCGCTCCACATACAGGGCGAGCGACCCGTCGACCAGGATGACCAGAGCTCCCGCCTTGCGACCGGGGCGGTGACCCTTCTTCTCGTCAGCCCCCTCCGTGACAGCGGCAGCGGGCCAGGCCAGTGCGGCACCGTAGGGATTTGCGGGATCGGTCGCGGCGAGGGTCACCGCGGTCGGCGCTCGCTCGCTGTCGGGCTCGCGGGCGAACGACCGCAACCGATCGATCGTGGCGCCGGTGGCGAACTGGGCTGCTCCGAGGCCCTCGATGAAATAGCCGCGGCGGGCTCGACCGGTCTCCTCGAATCGACTGAGCACCCGGTACGCCAGCGAGAATCCGCCGCGGATGCCCTCGCTCACCACCGACCCTCGGGTGACGACCCCGTACCGCTCGAGCAGCAGCTCGGCGGTGGCGACCCCGCGCACGGTGGAGTCCGGTTCGGCGAGGGGAAGCAGTGACCATCGTCCGGCGGCGCTGGGCGGCCCACCCTGGCTGGGGAGGGCAGACCGTGCCCGACCGCGGTAGGCGCGGGTGCGCGGAACGGCGCGCGGGCGGGACGGGGTTGAACCAAGGAGCGCACGCAGCGGGGTCAGCGTGTCGTTGGTGACCAGGCCCTCCCAGACCAGGTCCCAGAGCGCGGCGGTCAGCTCTTTGTCGTCGACAATCCCATAGTCCGACGCGCCGACGGAATTCGAGAGCTGCCGGAAGAAGAACGCGCCACCGCCGGCGAGGCTGGCCAAAATCGAGCGTTGCAGCTCGGTCGTTTCGGCCCCGGTCGGCTCGGGCAGGGTGAGCGCGGCGGTGTCGGCGAGGTGAAAGCTCAGCCAGCCGTCATTGCCGGGCAACGTGCCGCCGCCCGACCAGATGACCTCGCCGGAGGCCGTCAGCTCGTCCAGCATCACCGGGGAGTAGTCCTTCACCCGGGCGGGGAGCACCAGTGACTCCCAGGTGGATGCCGGCAGCGCCACCCCGGCGAGCTGGTCGATCACCTGAGCCACGCCATCCGTTCCGCGCAGCGGTTCGGTCACGTGCTGCCAGGCCGGCAGGAAGCGGCCGAGGGTCGCGGCGTCGACCGGCTCGACCTCCTGACGGAGCGCGGCGAGCGACCGGCTTCGCAGCCGTCGCAGTACCTCGTTATCGCACCACTCGCTGCCGGAGCCACCGGGCCGAAACTCTCCCTCGACGACTCGCCGCGCGCTGGCGAGCCGGCGCAGCGTGTCGACGACGACGGCGGGGCCGAGACCGAAGCGTTGGGCCGCGGAGATCGCGGTGAACGGCCCGTGAGTGCGGGCAAAGCGGCTGATCAGGTCGCCGAGCGGATCGTCGACGGGCTCGACGAATGCGGCGGGGATGCCGATCGGCAATGGGGTGCCGAGGGCGTCGCGCAGGCGGCTGGCGTCTTCGATGACGGCCCAGCGCTCGGAGCCCGCCGCCCAGATGCGGTTGGCCCGCGCGAGTTCCGTCAGCGATGTCTGCAGCCACGGAAGGGGTTCCGCGCCGACGTGATCGAAGTCGACCCGACCGAAGTCGACGCGCTCGAGCAGCTCCGGTTCCGAGAGCGGACCGAGCATCCGCAGCAGGTCGACCAGCCCTTCGACGTCGCGCGCCTTGCGGTCGGGCGCCAGTCGCTGCAACTCCAGCTCGGTCTGCTCGATTACCAGCGGGTCGAGCAGTTCGCGCAGTTCCGTTCGTCCGAGAAGTTCGGCGAGCAGCGTCGAGTCCAACGACAGCGCGGCGGCTCGACGCTCGGCCAGTGGCGAATCGCCCTCGTACATGAAGGCGGCGACGTAGCCGAACAGCAGCGACCGGGCGAAGGGTGAGGCCTGCTCGGTCTCCACCTCCACCAGACGGATGCGTCGGCTCTCGATCTCCTCCGCGATGCCGGTCAGCGCGGGAAGGTCGTAGACATCCTGCAGCACCTCACGCACCGCCTCCAGGATGATCGGAAAGCTCGGGTACTTGCGCGCGACATCCAGCAGCTGGGATGCCCGCTGCCGCTGCTGCCACAGCGGCGATCGCTTCGCGGGGTTGTAGCGCGGCAATAGCAGTGCCCGAGCGGCACACTCGCGGAAGCGCGCCGCGAACAGCGCGGAACCACCCACTTCCTCGGTGACGATGTCGCGCAGCTCGGCGGGGTCGAAGACGAACAGATCGAGCCCCGGGGGCTGTGCCTCGGTGTCGGGGATGCGCAGAATCACGCCGTCGTCGCTCGCCATCGCGCCGCCGTCGATGCCGAATCGGTCGCGGATGCGCGCCCCGACCGCAAGAGCCCACGGCGCGTGAACTTGCATGCCGTACGGGGAATGCATCACCACGCGCCAGTCGCCGAGCTCGTCACGAAAACGCTCGACCACGAGCGTGCGATCGGTGGGAACGTGCCCGGTCGCCTTCTTCTGGTCGTCGACGAAGGCAACAAGGTTGTTCACCGCGCGCTCGTCCAGTCCGCCGGCGAGCACCCGCTCGCGAGCCGCGGCGTTGTCAGCCGAGGCGACCTCGCGGGTGAAGGCACCGACCGCTCGGCCGAGCTCCACCGGTCGCCCGAGCCCGTCGCCCTTCCAGAACGGCACCCGCCCCGGTTGCCCGAAAGCGGGGGAGACCACCACCCGGTCATGGGTGATGTCCTCGATCTTCCAGCTGGTGGTGCCGAGGGCGAAGACATCGCCGACGCGCGACTCGTAGACCATTTCCTCGTCGAGCTCGCCGACGCGCATCGGCGCACGCTCGCCCTCACCTGAGCCGACCATGAACACGCCGAACATGCCGCGATCCGGGATGGTGCCTCCGGAAGTCACCGCGAGGCGCTGCGCTCCCGGCCGCCCCGTGATCCGCCCGCTCACGCGATCCCAAATGATGCGCGGCCGCAGCTCCGCAAATTCGTCAGACGGGTACAGCCCGCTGAGCAGGTCGAGCGTGGCGTCGTAGGCCGAGCGCGGAAGCGTCGCGAACGGTGCGCTGCGCCGAACGGTGTCGTACCACTCCTCCACATCGAGGGAGTCGAGAGCCACCGCCGCGACCGTCTGCTGCGCGAGCACGTCGAGCGGGTTCTGCGGGATCGACAGCGATTCGATCAGCCCCGCGGTCATCCGCTCACTGGCGACGGCAGAGTGGATGAGGTCGGCCCGATGCTTCGGAAAGATGATGCCGCGCGACACCTCGCCGACCTGGTGACCGGCCCGGCCGATGCGCTGGAGGCCGCTGGCAACCGACGGCGGGGACTCCACCTGGATGACCAGGTCGACCGCGCCCATGTCGATGCCGAGCTCGAGGGATGACGTGGCGACGACACAGCGCAGACGCCCCGACTTGAGATCGTCTTCGATGAGTGCGCGCTGGTCTTTGCTCACCGAACCGTGATGCGCCCGCGCCAGCAGAGCCGTCGACCCTGCGGTCTGCCCCGACGCCCCCATGAGCTGCGCCGGCGCGTGCGCTGGTTGAGTAGCGAAACCCCCGCCAGCACTGACCCCGGCCGCGATGCGCGCGCGGGGGTCATCGTCCCCCTCGGTCTCCCACGGCGGGTTCAGCCGCTCGTCGTAGATCTCGTTCAGCCGCGCAGTGAGGCGCTCGGCCAACCGCCGCGAGTTGGCAAACACGATGGTCGACCGGTGCTCGAGGATGCGATCGACGATCTCCTCCTCGACGTGCGGCCAGATCGAGCCTTGTGGAGCGCTGCCCGCAGCCGAGCCCTCGAGCGGTGCCGCGGTGCCGAGCTCGGTCATGTCGTCCACGGGCACGACGACCGACAGGTCGAACTTCTTGGTCGAGGGCGGCGCGACGATCGTCACCGGCTCGCCGCCGGCAAGAAACCGTGCGACCTCTTCGCGCGGCCGCACCGTCGCCGACAGCCCGATGCGCTGGGCGGGCTTGTCGAGCAGCATGTCCAGCCGCTCGAGCGACAGCGCCAGGTGCGCACCGCGCTTGGTCGAGGCGACCGCATGCACCTCATCGATGATGACGGTGTCCACACCCTTGAGGGTCTCCCGCGCGCTCGCCGTGAGCATGAGGTACAGCGACTCCGGTGTGGTGATCAGGATGTCCGGGGGGCGACGCTGCAACAGGCGCCGGTCGGCCGAGGGGGTGTCGCCCGACCTGACGCCGACGGTGACTTCGGGCGGAGTCATCCCGAGCCTTTTTGCGGTCTGGGTGATGCCGACCAGCGGCGAGCGGAGGTTGCGCTCGACGTCGACGCCGAGTGCCTTGAGCGGCGAGATGTAGAGCACGCGGGTGCGATGGTTCGGGTCATTCGGTGGCGGGGTGGTGGCCAGGCGGTCGATCGCCCAGAGGAACGCGGCCAGGGTCTTACCCGAGCCGGTCGGTGCGACGACCAGCGCATGCGCGCCGGAGGTGACCGCCTCCCACGCTCCGAGCTGGGCCGGAGTGGGCGCGCTGAAGGCCCCGGCAAACCACTCTCGCGTCGCCGGGGAGAATTTCTCGAGCACTGAGCCCATCCGTCTATCATCCCCTCGACTACTGACATCCCGGCCGGACCGCCCCCAGTCTTCACGGGCGGCCGACTCGCGGCCGCCAGTTCTTGCGCGATTGTGCCCGTTCGTGCGGCGTGTGCCCGCTCGAGCAGGCACAATCCACACGAACGGGCACAATTCGCGACGGGGCACGCGGCCGCTAACGCTCGGATGTGACGTGCCAGACAGCTGCATCGCGTAAGAATGGAGCATGAGCTCCGTTGGCACTCCCGATCCGAATTCCGGCTGGCTGTCAGAAGAGGAGCTCGCCGAAGCGCGCCGCCGCCTCCCACTGCTGTACGTCGAGGCACTGCCCGTGCGAGTGGATGGTGTCGGCCAGGTGACCGAGGTCGGCGTCCTGCTGCGGGCGAACGCCGAGGGTGCGATCACGCGCACACTGGTTTCTGGTCGAGTGCTCTACGGCGAGAGCATCCGCAGCGCGCTGTTCCGCCACCTCGAGAAAGACCTCGGCCCCATGGCCTTCCCGCTACTGCCGGCCAGCCCGGTGCCGTTCTCGGTCGCCGAGTACTTTCCGTTCCCCGGCGCGCAATACACGGATGACCGCCAGCACGCGGTGTCGTTGGCCTACGTCGTTCCCGTCACGGGTACCTGCGACCCGCGGCAGGACGCCCTGGAACTCACCTGGATGACCCCGATGGAGGCCGCGTCCCCGGGTATCGCCGCCGACATGGAGGGCGGTCGGGGTGCGCTCGTGCGAGCCGGCCTCGCCTCCGTCGGCGCCCTGTACTAGCAAGCGCTGGTTGAGTAGCGCACGCCCTCTAGGGCGTTCGCGTATCGAAACCTTGCTGCGGGGTGGGTTTCGATACGCGTCCTCGTTCCTCGGGCGCTACTCAACCGGCGAGCACTACCGCTTCGGCGTCACGAACAGACCGGCGGCGGCATCCGCTGTTGACTGGTCTTTCAGTTTGAAGTGCTGCTTCTTTCCGGTCGCCGTGTAGGGAAGCTCATCGACGAAGGCGTACCGGCGCGGCCGCTTGAAGTCGGCGAGCTCCGGGCTCGCCAGCGCGAACGCGTCGAGGTCGTGGGCCGCGGCATCCCGGTCGGTGAGGGCACCGGGCTTGGCCTTCACATAGGCGACGACCAGCTCGCCCCATTCGGCATCTGGCATCCCGACCACGATGGTGTCGGCGACTCCAGGTACCTGTGCGAGCACGGCTTCGACCTGCACCGGGTGCACGTTCTCACCGCCGGAGATGATCATGTCGTCTTTGCGTCCGATGACGGTGACCATCTCATCCTCGGTCCAGGTGGCGAGGTCGCCGGCGTACAGCCAGCCATCGTGGAATTTCTTCGCCTGCTCCTCGGGGTTGTTGCGATATGCCCCGCCCGCCTTGATCGAGCGCACGATGACCTCGCCCACCTCTGACCCGTCCTTCGCGACGATGTCGCTCGGGTCGGCGACGCGATCGGCATAGACCTTCACCACGGCGACGTCGTCGTCGATGTTGCCGCGCCCCGCAGCGCCGGCCGCGGAGGTCAGCTCTTCGGGGCGGAGGAAGGTGTTCCAGAATGCCTCGGTGGTGCCGTAGCCGTTGGCGATCTTCGGGGTCAGCACACGTTGGTAGCGCAGCGCCGCCGCCTTTTCGAACGGCGCACCCATGGTGACGATGCCCTTGAGGCTCTCCAGGTTGCGCGGGGCGGGCTCCTGAGCCTCGGCCAGCCGCTCGAGATTCGTCGGGGCGCCGATGACATGGCTCAACTGGTATTTCTCGACCAGGTCGAGCACGAGGTCCGGGTCGAACTGCGGAAGCGTGACCACCGAGCCGCCGACGTAGAACATGCTGTTCGGACCAGCACAGTATGTGCCACCGCGGTGGAACCATGGCGACATGTTCATCGTGCGGTCGCCGGGAACCAGCGACATGTGCATGATCACGTCGTGCGCGCTCAGCGTCTCGTTGAGGCTCGACAGCGGCACGGCCTTCGGCATCCCGGTCGTGCCGGACGTGTAGAGGCGGGTGGTCTCGTCCCAGACCGAGCCGCCCTCGGGGGCGGTGAAACTCGGAGCGTGCGGGTCGAGAACATCGCCGAACCGCAACGAACCCTCGACCGGGATGCCGTCGCCCACCGCGACGATCACCGGCGGAACGTGATCGGAGAGCTCCAGCGCGCGGGCCACGTTCGCAGCATCCGCCGCCTCATAGAAGAAGACGACCGGCTTCGAATCATTCAGGATGTATGCGGTCTCAGCAGGCGCCAACCGAAAGTTCATCGGGGATGAGACGGCGCGCAAGCCCTGGGTGGCAACGTAGAGGAAGGCGAACTCGGGGCGGTTCATGAGCTGGTAGGCGACCACGTCGCCGACGCCCACCCCGTGCGCGGATAGGCCGGCCATCAGCTGCCCGGTGACCTCGCCGAGCTGGGCGTAGGTCCAGGTCTGTCCAGACTCGGAGTCGGTAATCGCCAGGCTCGCGGCATAGCGATGGATGTTGCGCTCGATACCCGAGGCGTAGGTGAAGTGATGCTCGAAGACATCGCGAAGGGCGGAGGGGTCGTAGTCGCTGTTCTGTGACAGGGCTGACGCGGTGATGTCGGTCATGTCTTTACGATAATCCCGCGAAAAACGGTAGACAGCGACGTCTGCGGGTTAAACGACAGCGCGCCCGTTTGTCATCCCCGCGGCAGGTGTACCTACCGCGGGGATGACAAACGGGCGCGCTGTCTGGAGAGCTGACTAGCCGCGAGCGCGGGTGCGACCGCCGGCCGGGCGCGAACCCTGGCTGGCTGAACCCGATGCGGTGCTGTAGAAGGCGCGCGAGCCACCGGTGCTGGCGGTGCGCTGCCCGCCGGTGCGAGCGGCGCCCGACTTCGGCCCGCCCTGCTTCGGAGCACCCGAGGCCGCTCCGCCCTCGCGCACGGCACGCTTGCGCTGGGCGTTGGCACCCTGCGAGCGTCCCTGGCCGGCCGAACGGCCGCCCTGGGTCTGGCCGCCCTGCGACTGGCGCTGACGCGGCGCACCCTGCGGCTGCACTGCAGCGCGGGGAGCGGGCTTCACGTATGCGGCGACATCGCCCACGAGTGCGGCGACCGCGGGGGAGTCCGCGGTGACCTGCTGCGGGGTGACGGTGATGTCTGCCTTGCGCAGCAGGGCTGCGGTGTCTTTGCGCTGGGCCGGCAGCACGAGCGTGACGACCTCGCCCTCCTTGCCCGCGCGGGCCGTGCGGCCGGAGCGGTGCAGGTAGGCCTTGTGCTCGGCCGGCGGGTCGACGTGGATCACGAGCTCGATGTCATCGACGTGAACGCCGCGGGCCGCGACATCCGTTGCCACCAGAACGCGCACGTCACCAGCGGAGAACGCGGCCAGGTTGCGGTCGCGCTGCACCTGAGACAGGTTGCCGTGCAGGTCGACGGCGGGGATGCCGGAGTCGGTGAGCTGCTTGGCCAGCTTCTTGGCGTGGTGCTTGGTGCGCATGAACAGAACGCGGCGACCGGTGCCGGAGGCGAGCTTCTCGACGAGGAGCTTCTTGCTCTCGACCGACTCGGTCTCGAACACGTGGTGGGTCATCGCGGCGACGGGGGAGTTGGCCTCGTCGACCGAGTGCAGAACCTCGTTGTGGAGGTACTTGCGCACGAGCTTGTCTACGCCGTTGTCGAGGGTGGCGCTGAACAGCATGCGCTGTCCGCTCTGCGGGGTCTTGTCCATGATGCGGGTGACGACCGGCAGGAAGCCGAGGTCGGCCATGTGGTCCGCCTCGTCGAGGATCGAGATCTCGATCGCGTCGAGGCCGACGAAGCCCTGCTTCATGAGGTCTTCGAGGCGTCCGGGGCAGGCGACGATGATGTCGACACCGGCCTTGAGGGCCGCGACCTGGCGCTGCTGCGAGACGCCGCCGAAGATCGTGGTGACCTTCATGCCGTAGCTGTCGGCAAGCGGCTCGATGACCGCGGTGATCTGGGTGGCGAGCTCACGGGTGGGGGCGAGCACGAGTCCGAGCGGGCGACCCGGGCGGCGCTTGCCGCCGGAGAGGGCGCCGCCGAGGCGGGCGACCATCGGGATGGCGAACGCGAGCGTCTTGCCTGAACCGGTCTTACCGCGGCCGAGCACATCGCGGCCCGAGAGGGTGTCGGGCAGGGTGTCGACCTGAATCGGGAATGCCGTCTCCTTGCCCTGCGTGGCAAGAACGGAGACGATCGGCTGGGGCACGCCGAGCGCGCCGAAAGTGGTGGTGATTTCTGACATGGATGTGGTGCTTTCGCATCGGTCCGCACGACGACGAAAGCGCCTGAACGGGAAGTGGCGAGAGCGGCGGTGGCCGCAATCGATCGCCGGAGAAAGTGTCTACAACCGTTTCGATCAGTGATGATCTGCGGGAGAAGAGTAAGCGTTCAACGACGCAGGGAGATCGTCATGATCTCGCAAGTGACCCCAGCTTAGCACCCGCGCTCTGCTAATAACTGCCGGAGTAGCGCTCCCCGACGGGGATCTCGACCGCCACGGTGTTGCCAGCCTGGGCGAGCGGGCAGGCCCATTCCGGGTCGTACGCGCACGACGGGTTGTAGGCGAAGTTGAAGTCCAGGACCAGGGAGTTCGGCCCAGCGCCCTGACCGAGATCCGCGCCCTTGATCGTGTCGATCAGGTAGCGGCCGCCGCCGTAGGTGCCGCCCGGCACGCGCGACAGTGCGTCTTTGATCGGCACGAAGATGCCGCCTCCGTAGCTGCCGAGCTTCCAGACATCGAGCGGGCCGACCCCGGGCACGTCGGCGATGCCGATGCGCTCGAACGGGACGATCCCGTCGGTGCCGGTTTCGACATCCATCCGCTTCGGATCGGCGTCGATCACCTCGACCGTGAAGCGCCAGTCCGGGTCGTACGGCCGCACCGGAAGTCCCGTGAACTCGGCGCGGTCGTCGGGCAGCAGCGGGGTCGACGGATGTTGCGCAAACAGTTCGTCGCGCCCGCGCCGCCAGAGATCATGGGCGGCAGGCAGATCGGTGGATGCGCGCACCTCGGCGTAGAGCGCGAACACGCGGCGGCGCCAGTCGGCGACCTCGAAGGCGGTCATGCGGCGCTCCAGGTCGGTGCGAGCCGGCGTAGTTGCAGGCCGCGCCACTGCCAGAATGCCCAGTAGAACAGCCAGAGCGGAAGGGTGAGCGCGCCAGCCGAGACCTCGAGCTGGTCACGGTAGAGGGTGCGCGTGCCGAGCGGCGCGACGGCCATGCTGTGCCTCCAGTTGGTTACCGCGGCGAGGGCACCGTGCACCCCGCCGCCGTCGTCCCGCACGATGTGCACGTCGCCGGCGTCGAGAAATTCGGGGCGCTTCTGGAACGACAGACGGATGGCCTGCTCGCCGAGGGGGAACAGTCCGAATGCCTTCGCCCGCACCCGGTATTCCCCCTCCGACCACTCCGACGGAAACCCGCCCGGGTCGGTGGTGAACGTCGTGAAGGGTGCCGAGACGGCGCGAAACACCGCAGGGTCGCGGAGGGCCCGCCACGCGGCATCCGGTGGGCAGTCGAGGACCAGCTTGAGCAGAACGCGCATGACCCCATTGTGCGCCCGGGTTGGCTGGTTGAGTAGGCCGCGACGCGGCCTCATGTCCCTCCTGCGCTACTCAACCCGCGAGTTGTTACCCTCGAACCCGTGATTTTCGCACAGACGCAATACCAGGTCCGGTTCGAGTGGGGCGTGCGCGGCGCCGAGGCGATCGGGCACGATGCCGACGCCCTGGTCTGGGTCGACGTGCTCGGTGAGTCGACGCCGCCGGCGGTCCCCTCGACAGGCTCGGGGACCGTGCCGCTCGTGATCGGCGGCCTTCGCAACCGTCGCGCCGTGGCCGAGTGGGTGTTGGCACGGCAGGGTGACAGGGGCGAGCGCTTCATGGTCGCCGTGGTCGCGGCGGGCGAGAGCTGGGCCGACGGATCGCCCCGGTTCGCCGTGGAGGATCTGCTCGCGGCCGGTGCGGTGATCGATGCGCTCGCCGACCTCGGAATCGACTACTGCTCGCCCGAAGCCGCCGCCGCATCCGCCGCTTTCGCCGGCTTGCGCAACGCGACCGGTCACCTGATCGGTGCCTCCTCGAGCGGCCGGGCACTGACCGAAGGCGGCCGCCGTTCCGAGATCGACCGGGCGATCGAACTGGATGTCGACTCCGTCGCCCGGGAATCAGTCGGCCGAGCGTAGCGTTGCGATAATCGCGGGCCGCGAGGCCGCACAATCTCTGAGGAGCACATCATGAAGGCAGTCATCGACGGAAACGTCATCGCAGAAGCCCCCAAGGAAGACCTGATCAAGATCGAGGGCAACTGGTACTTCCCGCCGGCCAGCGTGAAGTCGGAGTTCCTGGTCGAGAGCAAGACCCCGTACACCTGCCCGTGGAAGGGCGCGTGCCAGTACTTCTCCGTGAAGAATGGCGATGCAGTGCTGCAGGACCGCGCCTGGAGCTACCCGCACCCGTACGAGACCGCTTTCGCCCGCACCGACGGCAAGGACTTCAGCAACTACGTGGCTTTCTGGAAAGAAGTTCAGATCACCGAGTAGGTCAGCACGCACTAAGCGAGCGCTGTCGGATCGAACGGGTGCTGCCGAATGGTCGGCGGTGCTCGACCGATCCGGCAGCGCTCGGCGCGTTAAGCCCCGTACCGCGCCCGGTGCGCCCGCACCTTCGAGCGGTTGCCGCAGCGCTGCATCGAGCACCAGCGGCGGTTGTTCGAGCGGGATTCGTCGTAGAACACGAGGGCGCAGTCATCCGCCGCACACTCGCGCAGGCGACCGCCGGCCCGGTCGGTGAATAGCTCGACGGCGTCGCGGGCGATGGTCGCCAGGGCCTGTCCGGGGCGGACGGCCGAGCGTCCGGCCTGGCGATTGCCGCCGGCGAGTGCTGGCGGGATGTTGGGGGTCGCTGCGAAGAGATTCAGCGTGTCGACGTCATCCGGCTGCGGTTCGCGGTCGTGGCTGAGAGCGAGCGCGATGTTGGCGATCGACCGGCGCAGTGCCTTCGCATCGATGAGATCGCCGGCCGTGGCGCTCGGGTCGACCCGGGGGTACCGACCCGCCAGCCACTCGCCGAGGTCCGCTGGACCGTGCAGGTCTTCCCATGCAGGATCGTCGCCCATCGCCCCGGTATAGGCGAAGTCGAGGGACACCGCTCCGGAGTCGAACCACCATTGCGCGCCCTCGCTGGAGACGAACCACTGACCGGTATTCACGGTAACCATTATGTCCGGTTACCGGCGCCTCCCCGACCTGCTATGGCGACGCCGGCCCATCCGCCAACATGATGGCCGCCCCGAAATTGCCGAATCTGACCTGTTGACGGATGATCTGACGATCTGATCCTGTTGGCGGACGGTTCCGGATGCCGCCGGTCAGCTCGCCTTCGCGACCAGGCGCTTGGTCCAGGTAATCGTGTTGGCGGGGTCGAAGCGTTTGGCGCAGCGTCCGCAGGCCAGCACCCGGGTCGGGGCGCGGTAACGGAAGTGCTGGTGACCGGCCGGGCAGCTCCCGACCCAGGGCGCGAGGTCGTTCGCGATCGCCCCGTCGTGAAGGCGTTTGCCCTCGTACCCGAGTTCGGCTGCAACCTTCTTCCATTTCGGCCCGTGCCCGGCGCGCGACCCGGCGATGGCGTGGGCCACCTCGTGCAGCAGCACCTGATGGATCTCGTCGTCTTCGTAGCGGGTGGCGAGGTGGCGCGAGACCGAGATGCGGCGGTCGGTGTAGTTGCACAGTCCGGCGCGCGTCTTCGCGGCATCGAACCCGAAGCTCCAGCTGGGGTCGAGGTGCAGCGCAATCAGGGCATCGGCCCAGTGACGCACCCGCGCGAGTTCGGCCATCGGGTCAGCTGCCCTCGGCGATGCGTCTCTCGATCACCCCGAGCGCGAACAGCGAGGACTCGATCTGCTCGGCCGGAGCCTGGATGCGTTCGCGCACGGCCAGCGCGTGGGCCACAGATTCGCGGGCCTCGCTGAACCTGCCGAGGTCGAACAGGATCTTGCCCTCGTGCTGCGCTGCGAAGGCCTCGGTCGACGACCACTCTTCTCCCGCAGCGGTGCGGCGGGCGGCGGTCATCTCGGCCAGGGCGCGCTCGAGCTGCCCGGAGAATTGGAAGACCTGAGCCCGCCGCATCCGTGCCCGGGTGAGGCGCTCGCGGTCGCCGGAGAAGTGTTCGAGGCGAAAGGCCTGTTCCGCCGTGGCCAAAGCCTCGTCGAGGCGGCCGAGCAGGCGCAGCAGTACTGCCTTCTCGCCGAGCACGTCGGTGCTGCGGCTGTCGCCGAGCGCGGCCAGCCGCGCCTCGACAGCGGGCACGTCAACTAGCTCGCGCAGGGTCTGCGGGTCGTAACCGGTGATCATCACTACGAGGTTAACCGGCTCCGCCGTCATCGCCGCGCAGCGCTGCGGTCAGTCGCGGTTACCGACCTGGAAGATGCTCTTCGCCGGCGGTGGCGAGCGCACCGCGGTGGCGTCGGTGACGATCTGCGCACCCGCGATCCAGTTGCGCAGTTCGGCGCCGGCGACCACCTTCGACGGATGCGGTCCGCCGGCGAGCAGGCGCGGCATCCACTCCAGGGGCAGCGGGCTCGGTGACCCGACCAGCACGATGTTGCCGAAGCGGCGACCCTTCAAGATCTGGGTCTCGGCGAGGGCGGCCACGTCATCCGTCACCGCGAGGAGTGTCGCGGCCTGTCCGCGGGCAAACGCGAGCCCGGGGCCGTCGGCCACATTGATCGCGATCACGCCGTCGGGCTTCAGCAGGGAGACCGCCTCGCGGTAGAACTCGACGCTGGTGACGTGGGCCGGGGTGCGGGCGCCGCTGAACACGTCGACGACGAGAAGATCGACCTCGCCGCGCAGCCCGGACGGCAGTTTCTCCATCACCTCGCGCGCGTCGCCGTGGCGCACTCGCAAGGAGGCGTTGCGGGGGAGGGGGAGGTGGGCGCGGACCAGGTCGACGAGATCCGACTCTATTTCGATGACCTGCTGGCGCGACCCCGGGCGCGTCGCCTCGACGTAGCGCGGAAGGGTGAACGCGCCGGCGCCCAGGTGCACGGCGGTTATCGGTTCGCCAGGCATCCGCAGCTGGTCGATGACGTGACCGATGCGCTGGATGTACTCGAAGAACAGCTGAGTCGGATCGTCGAGGTTCACGTGCGACTGCGGCGTGCCGTCGACGACGAGGGTGAAGGCGCCGGGAACCCAGCGGTCCGGCTCGATGACCGCGTGGAATCCGCTCAGCTTCAGGGTCGTCGAGGGCGATTCGGTCATGCCTCGATGCTGCCACACGGCACCGGTGCACCCGCCGCGGTCATCCGCCTCCCTCGTCTCATCGGTGAGTTGCATGTTTTGGCTGTTTTGAGCGGTCGAGAACAGCCAAAACATGCAACTCAGGGGTGGGAGGCTCCGAAAATACCGGGGAGAGCGGATGTCCGGGCCGGGTCTTATAGCCCTCGCCGATAAATTGGTCAAGCATTTGGTTGACTCGGCGCGTCTTTCCGTCCTATAGTGGTTCTTTGCGCTCCCAGGATTTCTCTGCCTTCATATTGCGGTTGGCTCTGTGCTCTACAGCACGGCACCCCTGGGGCGATCCATCACCGACTGCAACTGGCGCTAGACCCGCCACCGGAGGTTATTTCCTTGGCTGCTGCTCGCAACGCATCCACCACGAACTCATCGAAGAACGGATCTCCTAAGAACGGTCGCTCTGCAGAGCGCGTCTCGTTCGCGAAGATCACCGACACGCTTACAGTTCCCGATCTGCTAGCACTGCAGACCGAGAGCTTCGACTGGCTGGTCGGCAACGACATCTGGAAGGAACGCGCGGCGCAGGCCAAGGCCGAGGGCCGTCAGGACCTCCCTTCGCTCACCGGCCTCGAGGAGATCTTCGAAGAGATCTCCCCGATCGAGGACCTCGGCGAGACGATGCAGCTGTCGTTCACCAACCCCTTCCTCGAAGAGAAGAAGTACTCGATCGACGAGTGCAAGGAGAAGGGCAAGACCTACTCCGCTCCTCTCTACGTCGAGGCCGAGTTCATGAACCACCTCACCGGTGAGATCAAGACTCAGACCGTCTTCATGGGCGACTTCCCGCTGATGACCCCGAAGGGCACCTTCGTCATCAACGGCACCGAGCGCGTCGTCGTGTCGCAGCTCGTCCGTTCGCCCGGCGTGTACTTCGAGCGCCAGCAGGAGAAGACCTCCGACAAGGACATCTACTCCGCTCGCATCATCCCGAGCCGTGGTGCATGGCTCGAGTTCGAGATCGACAAGCGCGACCAGGTCGGCGTTCGCATCGACCGCAAGCGCAAGCAGAGCGTCACCGTCTTCCTCAAGGCCCTCGGCCTGACGAGCGAGGAGATCCTCGAGGAGTTCAAGGGCTTCTCGTCGATCGAGCTCACCTTGGAGAAGGACAACATCCTCACCAAGGAAGAGGCGCTCAAGGACATCTACCGCAAGCTGCGCCCGGGCGAGCAGGTTGCCGCCGAGGCCGCGCGTGCGCTGCTCGACAACTTCTACTTCAACTCGAAGCGCTACGACCTCGCCAAGGTCGGCCGGTACAAGATCAACCGCAAGCTCGGGATCGACGCTCAGCTGAGCGACTCCGTGCTCAGCCAGCGCGACATCATCGCGACGATCAAGTACCTGGTCGCCCTGCACGACGAGCAGAAGACACTTCCGGGTATCCGCGATGGTAAGGCCGTCGACATCCGTCTGGATGTCGACGACATCGACCACTTCGGTAACCGTCGCATCCGCGCCGTCGGTGAGCTCATCCAGAACCAGGTGCGCACCGGTCTGTCCCGCATGGAGCGCGTCGTTCGCGAGCGCATGACCACGCAGGACATCGAGGCGATCACCCCGCAGACCCTGATCAACGTGCGCCCCGTCGTCGCAGCGATCAAGGAGTTCTTCGGAACCTCGCAGCTGTCGCAGTTCATGGACCAGAACAACCCGCTCGCGGGCCTGACCCACAAGCGTCGCCTCTCGGCCCTGGGCCCTGGTGGTCTGTCGCGTGAGCGTGCCGGCGTCGAAGTTCGTGACGTCCACCCCTCGCACTACGGCCGCATGTGCCCGATCGAGACCCCGGAAGGCCCGAACATCGGTCTGATCGGTTCGCTCGCATCGTTCGCGCGCATCAACTCCTTCGGTTTCATCGAGACTCCGTACCGTCGCGTCGTCGACGGCGTGGTCACCGAGACGATCGACTACCTCACCGCGAGCGAAGAGGACGAGTACGTGGTGGCCCAGGCCAACGCGCCGCTGACCTCCGACGCCCGCTTCGCTGACCCGCGCGTCCTCGCGCGGAGCAAGGGTGGAGAGGTCGACCTGTTCCCGATCGAGGAGATCGGCTACATGGACGTCTCCCCGCGCCAGATGGTGTCGGTCGCGACCTCGCTCATCCCCTTCCTCGAGCACGACGATGCAAACCGCGCCCTCATGGGTGCGAACATGCAGCGCCAGGCCGTCCCGCTGCTGCGCAGCGAGAGCCCGGTCGTCGGAACCGGTATGGAGGGCTACGCGGCCATCGACGCCGGTGACGTGGTCACCGCCGACAAGGCCGGTGTCGTCGCGGAGGTCTCCGCCGACGTCGTCACCATCCAGCTCGACGAGGGTGGAACGCAGGACTACTACCTGCGCAAGTTCGACCGCTCTAACCAGGGCACGTCGTACAACAACCGCGTCATCGTCTCCGCCGGCGAGCGGATCGAAGCCGGCCAGGTTCTGGCCGACGGACCCGCCACCGAGAACGGCGAGCTCGCGCTCGGAAAGAACCTGCTCGTGGCGTTCATGCCGTGGGAGGGTCACAACTTCGAAGACGCGATCATCCTGAACCAGAACCTGGTGAAGGATGACGTGCTCTCCTCGATTCACATCGAGGAGTACGAGGTCGACGCGCGCGACACCAAGCTCGGTAAGGAGGAGATCACCCGTGACCTCCCCAACGTGAGCCCGGAGCTGCTCGCAGACCTCGACGAGCGCGGCATCATCCGCATCGGTGCCGAGGTTCGCCCCGGCGACATCCTGGTCGGAAAGGTCACGCCGAAGGGCGAGACCGAGCTCTCGGCCGAGGAGCGCCTGCTGCGCGCAATCTTCAACGAGAAGAGCCGCGAGGTGCGCGACACCTCGCTCAAGGTTCCTCACGGTGAGGCCGGAACGATCATCGGCGTCAAGGTGTTCGACTCGCAGGACGGCGACGACGAGCTTGGCTCGGGCGTCAACCAGCGCGTTGTCGTGTTCATCGCCCAGAAGCGCAAGATCACCGAGGGTGACAAGCTCTCCGGTCGTCACGGCAACAAGGGCGTCATCTCGAAGATCCTGCCGGTCGAGGACATGCCGTTCCTCGCCGACGGAACTCCGGTCGACATCATCCTGAACCCGCTCGGTATCCCCGGCCGCATGAACTTCGGCCAGGTGCTCGAAGTCCACCTCGGTTGGGTCGCCAAGCAGGGTTGGGAGATCGAGGGCAAGCCCAAGTGGGCCGAGAAGATCCCCGAGAACGCTCGCAAGGCGGAGCCTGGCACGAAGGTCGCGACCCCGGTGTTCGACGGCGCGCTTGAGAGCGAGATCGAGGGACTCCTCGACTCGACCAACAAGACGCGTGACGGTGTTCGCCTGATCGACTCGTCCGGCAAGACCCAGCTGTTCGATGGCCGCTCCGGCGAGCCGTTCCCGCAGCCGGTCTCCGTCGGTTACATGTACATCCTGAAGCTGCACCACCTTGTCGACGACAAGATCCACGCACGCTCGACGGGCCCCTACTCGATGATCACCCAGCAGCCGCTCGGTGGAAAGGCGCAGTTCGGTGGACAGCGCTTCGGAGAGATGGAGGTCTGGGCTCTCGAGGCCTATGGCGCCGCATACGCGCTGCAGGAGCTGCTCACGATCAAGTCCGATGACATCCTGGGCCGCGTGAAGGTCTACGAAGCCATTGTCAAGGGTGAGAACATCCAGGAGCCGGGCATCCCGGAGTCCTTCAAGGTGCTCATCAAGGAGATGCAGTCGCTCTGCCTCAACGTCGAAGTTCTTTCGGCGGACGGCACGGCGGTCAGCCTGCGCGACACGGATGACGAGGTCTTCCGTGCTGCTGAGGAGCTCGGCATCAACATCTCCGCCCGGTTCGAGAACTCGTCGATCGACGAGATCTAACAGCCGGCCAACTACGACAACGACACCTTTTCAAAGTAGGAGAAAAATTGCTCGACGTAACAACGTTTGATGAGCTGCGTATTGGCCTGGCTACCGCTGACGACATCCGTCGCTGGTCGCACGGTGAGGTCAAGAAGCCCGAGACGATCAACTACCGCACGCTGAAGCCCGAGAAGGATGGCCTCTTCGGAGAGCAGATCTTCGGACCGAGCCGTGACTGGGAGTGCTCGTGCGGTAAGTACAAGCGAGTGCGCTTCAAAGGCATCGTGTGTGAGCGCTGTGGCGTGGAGGTCACCAAGTCCTCCGTGCGTCGCGAGCGCATGGGCCACATCGAGCTCGCCGCACCCGTGACCCACATCTGGTACTTCAAGGGCGTTCCGTCGCGCTTGGGATACCTGCTCGACATGGCGCCGAAAGACCTCGAGAAGGTCATCTACTTCGCCGCCTACATGGTCATCTCCGTCGACGAGGAGGGCCGTCGTGATGACATGCCCGGCCTCGAGAACGAGATCCGCCTTGAGATCAAGGAACTGGAGAGCCAGCGCGATTCCCGTATCGCCGAGCGCCTGCAGCGCCTCGAAACCGACCTCGCCGCTCTGGAAGAAGAGGGCGCGAAGGCAGACCAGAAGCGTCGCACCAAAGACGCCGCTGAGAAGGAGATGGGTCAGGTCCGCAAGTCGTTCGACGAGCAGATCGCTCAGCTCGAGCGCGTGTGGGATGACTTCCGCAACCTCAAGGTCGGCGACCTGAAGCCGGAAGACTCCGTCTTCCACGACCTCCAGGACCGTTTCGGCGTGTACTTCGAGGCCTACATGGGCGCCGAGGCCATCCAGAAGCGCCTCCAGGCCTTCGACCTCGCCACCGAGAGCGACGACCTGCACGACCAGATCGCCAACGGCAAGGGCCAGAAGAAGATCCGCGCGATCAAGCGACTGCGCGTGGTCAACTCCTTCCTGCAGACCGGCAACTCGCCGGCCGCCATGGTGCTCGAGGTCGTCCCGGTCATCCCGCCGGAGCTGCGCCCGATGGTGCAGCTCGACGGTGGCCGCTTTGCGACCTCCGACCTCAACGACCTCTACCGTCGTGTGATCAACCGCAACAACCGTCTTCGTCGTCTGCTCGACCTCGGTGCCCCCGAGATCATCGTCAACAACGAGAAGCGGATGCTGCAGGAGGCCGTCGACGCACTGTTCGACAACGGTCGTCGTGGTCGCCCCGTCACCGGTACCGGCAACCGCGCCCTCAAGTCCCTGAGCGACATGCTCAAGGGTAAGCAGGGTCGTTTCCGCCAGAACCTGCTCGGAAAGCGCGTCGACTACTCCGGTCGTTCGGTCATCATCGTCGGACCGCAGCTCAAGCTCCACCAGTGTGGTCTGCCCAAGCAGATGGCACTCGAGCTGTTCAAGCCGTTCGTGATCAAGCGCCTGATCGACCTCAGCCACGCTCAGAACATCAAGAGCGCCAAGCGCATGGTCGAGCGTTCGCGTCCGCAGGTGTGGGACGTGCTCGAGGAGATCATCCGCGAGCGCCCCGTGCTGCTGAACCGCGCACCTACGCTTCACCGTCTCGGCATCCAGGCCTTCGAGCCTCAGCTGGTCGAGGGCAAGGCCATCCAGCTTCACCCGCTCGTCTGCGCGGCGTTCAACGCCGACTTCGATGGTGACCAGATGGCAGTGCACCTTCCGCTGTCCGTCGAGGCCCAGGCCGAGGCGCGCATCCTGATGCTCGCATCGAACAACATCCTGAAGCCCTCCGACGGCCGCCCGGTCACCCTGCCTACGCAGGACATGATCATCGGTCTGCACCACCTGACCACGCTGAAGAGCGAGGTCGCCGGTGAGGGCCGCGCCTTCTCCTCGATCTCCGAGGCGATCCTGGCGTTCGACCAGCACTCGCTCGACCTCAACGCCAAGGTGCGCATCCGTCTGTCGGATGTCGCCTTCGCCGAGGGTGAAGAGCCGGCCGGTTTCGAGGCTGGCAAGCCCGTTTTGGTGAACACGACCCTCGGTCGTGCGATCTTCAACGAGACGCTTCCCGCCGACTACCCGTACGTCGAGGCCGTCGCCGACAAGGGCCAGCTCTCCGCGATCGTCAACGATCTCGCCGAGCGGTACCCCAAGGTGGAGGTCGCCGCTGCGCTCGACCGGATCAAGGACGCCGGTTTCCACTGGGCTACCCGCTCCGGTGTGACCGTCGCACTCTCCGACATCCTGACCCCGCCGACCAAGCGCGAGATCATCGGTGGCTACGAGAAGCAGGCCGCGAAGGTTCAGACCCAGTTCGAGAAGGGCCTCACGACCGACGCCGAGCGTCGCCAGGAGCTCATCGAGATCTGGAACAAGGCAACCGCCGAAGTCGCCAAGGCGATGGAAGACAACATGCCGTCGAACAACAACATCAACCGCATGGTCACCTCCGGTGCCCGCGGTAACTGGATGCAGGTTCGTCAGATCGCCGGTATGCGTGGCCTCGTGTCGAACCCGAAGGGTGAGATCATCCCCCGCCCGATCATCTCGAGCTACCGCGAAGGGCTCTCGGTCGCCGAGTACTTCATCGCGACCCACGGTGCTCGTAAGGGTCTGGCCGACACCGCACTGCGCACCGCCGACTCCGGGTACCTCACCCGTCGTCTGGTGGACGTCTCGCAGGATGTCATCATCCGCGAAGACGACTGTGGCACCTCGAAGGGTCTCGACCTGTTGGTCGCGACCGTCGGTGCCGATGGTGTGCTGGTGCGCGACGCCAACGTCGAGAACTCGCTCTACGCCCGTACCCTCGCCGAGGACGCGGTCGACGCGAGCGGCAAGGTCGTGGCGAAGGCTGGCGACGACGTCGGAGACGTGCTGATCCAGGAGCTCATCGACAACGGCATCACCCACGCGAAGGTCCGTTCGGTCCTCACGTGTGAGTCTGCCGTCGGTGTGTGCGCCGTCTGCTACGGTCGCTCGCTGGCCACCGGCAAGATCGTCGACATCGGAGAGGCCGTCGGCATCATCGCGGCCCAGTCGATCGGCGAGCCCGGTACGCAGCTGACCATGCGTACCTTCCACACCGGTGGTGTGGCATCCGCGGATGACATCACCCAGGGTCTTCCCCGCGTCACCGAGCTGTTCGAGGCTCGTACCCCCAAGGGTGCGTCCCCGATCGCCGAGGCCGCCGGAAAGATCACGATCGAGGACACGGACCGCAGCCGCAAGCTGATCCTGACCCCCGACAACGGTGACGAGCCGATCGCCTACCCGGTGCTCAAGCGCGCGACCCTCCTCGTCGAGGATGGCCAGCACGTCGAGCTCGGACAGCAGCTACACGTGGGCGCCATCGACCCGAAGGAAGTTCTTCGTGTTCGCGGTGTCCGTGCCGTGCAGCAGCACCTCGTCGATGGTGTGCAGGGCGTCTACCGCTCGCAGGGTGTGCCGATTCACGACAAGCACATCGAGGTCATCGTGCGCCAGATGCTCCGTAAGGTCACCGTGGTCGACCACGGCGACACCGGACTCCTGCCCGGTGAGCTCGTCGACCGCCTGAAGTACAACGAGCTCAACCGCTCCGCGCTCACCGAGGGCAAGAAGACGGCATCCGCTCGCCAGGAGGTCATGGGTATCACCAAGGCGTCGCTCGCGACCGAGTCGTGGCTGTCGGCCGCGTCGTTCCAGGAGACCACGCGTGTTCTCACGCAGGCCGCCATGGAGGGCAAGTCCGACCCGCTGATGGGGCTCAAGGAGAACGTCATCATCGGAAAGCTCATCCCGGCCGGAACGGGTCTGCCGAAGTACCGCAACGTCGCCGTCGAGGCGACCGACGAGGCCAAGGCGGAGCGGTACCCGAACCGTATCTTCACGGACGACGCGTCGTTCAGTGAGGCCGACCTGAGCTTCGTCGACTTCGACAGCTTCTCGTCGGACGACTACACGCCGGGTACGTACAACTAAGCAGTACCTCAAGGAATGGCCTCTCGCGTTATCGCGAGGGGCCATTTCCCTGTTAAGCCCTGGTGAGAGCGGGTTCTCCACCCCCTAAAGCGGGTCTGTCCGTCTCTGAGACGCCGGGATACCGTTGGCCTTTCCGGGGGGAATTCTTCAGTTGCCCCTACCCGAATGGAAGGGGCGCGATGTCATCCTTGGCTGAAATCCTGATCATCCGTGGCCTCATGCCCATCGAGAGCCTGGATGACCTCACCGGCGATCCCACCACGGAGGAGCTGGCCATCGTCGGCCTGGTCGACCGAGGTGTGCTGAGCGACGCGCAGGTGGCATCCGCTCGCGCCGCGCAGGCGGGGCTGCCGTTCGTGGAACTGCTCGACTTCCCGATCGATCGCACCGCTATCACGCTGGTCCCCGCCCTGCTCTGCCGCCGACACGACCTTCTGCCGATCACTGTGAACGGCGAGACCCTCACCGTGGCAATGGCCGATCCGGGCGACGTTTTCGCCCTGGACGACATCCGCGCAGCAACTCGGATGCACATTGCGGTGGTGGTGGCGGAGCGCCAAGACCTCCGCAATGCGATGAACCGATTCCTGCGTGCGGACGGGGAGCTCGACCAGCTCACCACCGCAATCGAGGAAGAGAGCCGTCCGTCAGCGGATGTCGTCGCCACAGGCACCGAGGCGCTGGAAGACGACGCGCCGATCGTACGTTTCGTCAACCTGCTCATCAGCCAGGCGATCCAAGACCGGGCCTCGGACATCCACATCGAGCCCGCGGAGCACGATATGCGCGTCCGCTACCGCATCGACGGCGTGCTGCACGAGATGCAGCAGGCGCCGAAGCAGATCCAGAACGGCGTCATCTCGCGCCTCAAGATCATGAGTGACATCGACATCTCCGAGCGCCGCAAGCCGCAGGATGGTCGGCTCTCCGTCGTCCACGCCGGCCGCAAGGTCGACCTCCGCGTCGCCACCCTGCCGACGGTCTGGGGCGAGAAGGTCGTCATGCGAATCCTCGACAACTCGAGTTCGAGCATGCAGCTTTCCGACCTGGGTCTACTCGAGCGCAACGCCGCGGCGTACAAGAAGTCGTACACGAAGCCCTACGGAATGATTCTGGTCACCGGGCCGACGGGTTCCGGCAAGTCGACAACGCTCTACACAACACTCAATACGGTCGCACGGCCCGAGATCAACGTGATCACGGTCGAAGACCCGGTGGAGTACCGCATGGCGGGGATCAACCAGGTGCAGGTGAACGTCAAGGCGGGGCTCACTTTCGCAAGCGCCCTGCGTAGCATCCTGCGCTCCGACCCGGATGTCGTGCTGCTCGGTGAGATCCGCGACCACGAGACTGCACAGATCGCCATCGAGGCTTCGCTCACCGGCCACCTCGTGCTCTCCACTCTTCACACCAATGACGCTCCCAGTGCGATCACTCGCCTCACCGAAATGGAAATCGAGCCCTTCCTGGTCGGATCTGCGCTCGACTCGGTGGTCGCACAACGTCTCGCCCGTCGACTGTGCGACCGGTGCAAGGAGCCGTACGTCGCCGAGCTCAACGACCTCGCCGCGGTCGGATTCCGACTCAATCCCGACTTCCCGATGCCGACGCTGCACCGCGCGATCGGATGTTCGGTCTGCTCGAACACCGGATACCGCGGTCGCATCGCCATTCACGAGATCATGACCGTCACGGAGGACATCGAGCGTCTGGCCGTCGCTCGCGCGTCGAGCGCGGAGATCAAAAACGTCGCGATGCGCGAGGGCATGCTGACCCTCCGCCAAGACGGATGGGCCAAAGCACAGATGGGTTTGACGTCGATCGAAGAGATTCTTCGCGTCGTCGCGTAATCCGATGGCGCGGGGGTGTCATCGACAGGTCAAGTGCAACACGAGGGGAAAGCACATGAATCAGCCGTACGAGATTCCGTTGGGGGATGCCCAGGCAGCCCAGCGGGCGGCGGATGAGGCAGCGGATGCTCTGGAGTTCCGGATGCCGCCGACCGTCTATCCGCAGTCGACCGACGGCATCGTCGCACCCGACATCGCGTCGTTCCCTCCGCCGCCAGGCGCAGTGACGCTGAACCCGAACCAGAGCGCGGCGGGGTTTCCGGCACCGGCCGGAGCCAGCTTCCCGCCTCCCGCTGGCGCGCAGCCCTTCACGCAGCCGACCGGCGAACCGCAGTTTCCGGCGCCTGGTTCGTTCGCCGGGCCGCCCGGGACGAATTTCTCTGCCCCGACTCCCGATTACACCGCCGGGTGGATGCCGGAACCGACGCCGTCGTTCGACTACGGCACCTTCGACAAGCCGGTGGCCGAGACCTTCAGCAACTCCTATGTCGAGGAGATGTTTCCGAACATCGTCGGGGAGCCATTTGCCAGTGCGGTGGCTGCAGAGCCGAGCGTGCCCGCAGCAGCCGAGACCGTACCGGAATCGGTTCCGGATGTCGCCATGCCACAACCTGTGATCTTGTCGGAGCGTCGTCGGGCGGCGTTCCTTGCACGCGAAGCCGCCGGCGAGAAGCCGGTCGATCCGCTGGTCGGTCCGCCGATCGTCGAGGAGGCCGTTGCGGCGGAACCCATCCGGCCGGAACCAGTCCAGCCCTTCACCGCACCGACCGCGGCCGCACTTAATTTCGCAGCTCCGACGGGGACGCCCGCGATCGTCCCGACACCGATCCCCGAGCCAGCCGCGGCCTTCGTCGCCCCGGCGATTCCCGTCCTTCCGGACGTGGTCGATCAGAACGAGGGCTTTTTCGATCTTCCAATGGACGCCGAGAGTGTCGCCTTCCGCGCGAAGGCCGATCCGGAACTCATTGCGGCGCTCACCGAGGTGCTGGGGCTCGGGGCATCCGACCTCCACGTCACCACCAACGCGATCCCGATGATTCGCGTCGATGGTGGTCTGCGCCCCGTCGACGGACTGTCGGTCTGGAACAAGGACAAGGTCGCTGCCGCCCTCACCAGCATCCTCACCGACGAACAGAAGGCGACGTTCGACGAACAGCTCGAACTCGACCTCGCCTACACGGTGTCGGCGAACGCTCGCTTCCGCGTCAACGTGTATCAACAGCGCGGCGCGATGGGGGCCGCATTTCGTCTCATCCCAACGGACATCGTGCAGCTGAAAGATCTGGGTGTGCCCGACAGTGTCGCCCGCTTCGCCACCCTCGCCCGAGGCCTGGTGCTGGTGACGGGACCGACCGGTTCCGGAAAGTCGACGACGCTCGCAGCCCTCATCGACCTGGTCAACCGCACGCGTGCTGATCACATCGTGACGGTCGAAGACCCCATCGAGTTCATGCACAAGAACCACAAGTCGCTGGTCAATCAGCGAGAGGTCGGTCCAGACACCCACAGCTTCGCCAGCGCGCTCAAGCACGTTCTGCGGCAGGACCCGGATGTCATCCTGATCGGTGAGCTCCGAGACCTCGAGACCATCTCGGTGGCACTGACCGCGGCAGAGACCGGCCACCTCGTGTTCGCAACCCTGCACACTCAGGACGCGGCTCAGACCATCGACCGAGTGATCGACGTCTTCCCGCCCCATCAGCAGGGGCAGGTGCGCTCGCAGCTCGCGGCGACCCTACAGGGCGTGGTGTGTCAGACCCTCGTCAAGCGCGCGAGCGGCAAGGGCCGAGTCGTCGCCACCGAAATCTTGATCGCCACGCCCGCGATCAACAACCTGATCCGCGAAGGAAAGACCTATCAGATCGCCTCGGCGATGCAGGCGGGTCGCGACCACGGCATGCACACCATGGATTCGCACCTCGCCGACCTCGCCAACGCCGGCACCATCACGGTGAAGGCCGCGATGGACAAGGCGCAGGATGCCGAGTCGCTCAAGCTACTCATCCATCGGGCGGAGAGTGCCACGGATGCCGCGGCGAACGCCATGGCAACGTCGGGCATCGACTTCGGTGACGTCTACTCCAGGAAGGCCGAGTAGTGGCGACGCTGGCGTACGCCTACACGGGCCGAGACTCCGCGGGCAAGGTTGTCAAGGGCAAGGTGGATGCGGCCACCGAGTCGAACGCCGCTCTGCGGTTGCGAGCAATGGGCGTCTCGCCCACCTCGATCTCGGAGGCGAAAGACGGAACGGGTCTCAACATGGAGATCTCGTTTCTCAGCAAGGGAGTGGGGCTCAAAGACCTCGCGATCATGAGCCGGCAGATGGCGACAATGATCGCCGCTGGTCTGTCGCTGCTGAAGACGCTGACGATCCTCGCCAGTCAGACCGAGAACAAGAAGCTCGCTTTGACTTTGGCCGAGGTTCGGTCCGATATCGAGAGCGGCGTCTCGCTCTCGGAGAGCTTCGCCAAGCATCCGCGCATCTTCCCGCGCCTCATGATCTATCTGGTGCGCGCCGGGGAGACGGGCGGATTCCTCGACGGGGCTCTCGAATCGATCGCTGCAAATTTTGAGTCGGACGTCAAGCTGCGCGCCACCATCAAGTCGGCGCTCACCTATCCCGTCGCCGTACTGATCATGGCTTTCGTGGCGGTGATCGCCATGCTGATCTTCATCGTCCCGGTGTTCCAGGCGATGTTCACCAGCCTCGGCGGGCAGCTACCGATCCCGACCCAGATTCTGGTGACCTTGTCGCAGAACATGATCTGGATCGCGCCCCTGCTGGCCGTGGTGCTCATCGGCACGAGCCTCTGGTGGAAGTTCAACAAGGACAAAGAGAAGGTGCGGTCGATCTTCGATCCGCTTCGCTTGAAGATCCCGGTCTTCGGTGGGCTTTTCGCGAAGGTCGCTGTCGCGCGGTTCACCCGCAACTTCGCCGCCATGATCGGCGCCGGCGTGCCGATTCTGCAGGCACTCAACATCGTGGGGGAGACCTCCGGCAACTGGGTGATCGAGAACGCGCTCAAGAAGGTGCAAGACTCGGTGCGCACCGGCAACTCGATCGCCGGCCCGCTTGCCGAGCAGCCGATCTTCCCCGCCATGGTCGTGCAGATGATCGCCGTGGGCGAGGACTCCGGGGCGCTCGAGACCATGCTCACCAAGATCGCCGACTTCTACGACGAGGAGGTCACGGCCACCGCCGAGGCACTCACCTCGCTGATCGAGCCGCTCATGATCGCCGTGATCGGCACGATCATCGGTGGCATGATCGTGGCTCTGTACATGCCGATCTTCACCATCTTCAACCAGATCAAGTAATTCGCCGCAAACCCGATCACTCCGAAGTCGTCTCCGGAGTAATTGTGACAAAGTCGTATTCCACATTTGGAATGCATGGTGGGTAGAAAACGGCCTGGTCACCCCCGCACTGGGGGCGAAAAATGCTGATAGTACCCCTGTTTGTGGGATGTACGGGGGAGTGACGCTCGGGGAATATTGCTGCCAGGGGGCATTTCATTAGGGGGCCACCTGTCCGCAGCAGCACACATCCCAGACAGGAACAAAAACTATGTTCATGCGATTCAACCAGTCGGTGGCCAAGCGTCACGCGGCACTGCAAAAGGGCGACAAGGGCTTCACGCTGATCGAGCTCCTCGTCGTCATCATCATCATCGGAATCCTCGCCGCGATCGCGATCCCGGTGTTCCTCAACCAGCGCCAGAGCGCGTGGAAGGCATCCGTTGGATCCGACCTCAAGAACGCCGCTGTGGCGGTCGAGACCTACGGCACACAAAATAACGGGTCCTACGACAAGTTCCCTGGAACCGCGTTTACTTCGACCACGGCTAGCGCGCCGTTCAAGGTAACGCCTGGCAACACGATCACGGTTACGGCTACCGCAAACGGCTACACGATTCTCGGGAGCAACTCCAACGTGACGGGCAACCAGACGTTCGACAGTTCAAAGGGTGGATTGCAAACCTGGGCGGGCTAACGGATCGATAGAAGCAACCGTTCGGGGTCCCGCGAGGGGCCCCGAACTCTCGCAGTCGATACTCGCCAGCCCGACGAATCTCAGGGAAAAATGTGATGTGCTGCGTTCCACAGCCTGACCGCTCCGACGAGGGCATGACCCTCATCGAGGTGATCGTCGCGATCAGCATCATGGGCATTGTTGCTACGGCCGCGACGGGCCTGGCTATCGCGAGCACTACTGGCTCTGTAACTCAGCAACACCAAGCCGTCGCCGTCACGGTCGCAAATGACGCGATGGAACAGGTGAGTGGTCTTCCGGCCGGACTGATCTATAGCGGGCGTTCTGCCAGCGATGTCACCGCAAGTTTTGTCGCCAATAGCTCCATCCCAGCGGTAGCGAACACCTATCAGGAATATGACCACTCGCTCCCGCTTCCTTCTGCGCAGAAGGTGCCGATCAATGACACCCAGACGCAGGACGGAACGGTGTACAAGATCACCACGGTGATCGGCACCTGCTTCCAAAAACTCGGCACCATGCCGGGCCAGACGGCCGGCGGCGATTGCACAAAGCTCCCGTCATCGCAGACGCTTCCCACGAGCTTTCCTGGATATACCCCGCTCACCCGCGTAGTCGTTCTGGTGCGCTGGACGGGCGGGCAGGGCTGCTCAACCGCCAGCCCATGCTCGTACGCGGTGACCACACTGCTCGACGCCCACGCGGATCTCGAATGGACTACCAATGGATGAGCGACGAAAGCGCGCTGATGCGCGTCGGGACGACGCGGGCTTCACGCTCATCGAGCTCCTCGTCTCCATGGCGGTCTTCACTGTTTTCATCGCGATTCTGCTTACGACAATCGTGGCGCTGTCGCGGAGCGCAACTCGCACCCAACTGGTCGGTGAGTCCACGAACAGCACGCTCGTCGTCTTCGGCAACATGGACCGTCAGGTGCGGTACGCCGACTCGATCAACTACCCCGGAGCGGGAACCTCAGGCACGCGCTACGTCGAGTTCCGGATCCCCGCCCCGAGCAGCGCGAGTGGCGCGACCACCTGCATCCAGTGGCGGTTTGACGTCATAAACCAAGAGCTCGATTCGCGGCAGTGGTCGGACGGATCGCCCACGAACGCGACCGCCTGGTCGACCAAATTGGAGAACGTCATCAACGACGGCGTCGCGACGCATCCTTTCCAACTCATCCCCGCCAACATCAGTGACTCTCCACGACAGCAGCTCGTTCTGACCATCGATGCGGGCAACAGCGCGCTCGATTCCGGAGCCTCCGCAAGCACCACGTTCTTTGCCCGCAACAGCTCCATCAAATCGACAAGTAACGATCCGCTCACCCCGGTGTGTACCTTCAGTGGGTACCGACCGTGAGGCGGCTGACCCTCGCGCGGCAGCAGATGAGCATCCGGATGCGGCGGAGAGACGACGAGGGTGTTGCCCTCTTGAGCGCTCTGCTCTTCATGGTGCTGGTCGCGGGACTTTCGGTCGTGCTGCTCAGCGTCATCCTGTCGCAGGCTATGCCGGTCTACACTGCGCAGAAGAGCACCAAGACCGTTTACTCGGCGCAGGCCGGTCTGCAGGCGGCACTCGGAGTCGTTCGATCGCTGAGCAAGACAGACATCACGACCGGCAAGATCACCGGGCTTCGGGCGAACCTGCCATGCACGATCAGCGGCAAGGTCGACGGCAGCGACGCGACCTCGACGTACTCCGTCACGATGAAGTACTTCATGGCCGATCCCACCGGCAAAGACTCGACCTGGCAGAATGCCAACGATATGGACTGCACGGGTACCGTGCTTCCCGGCACCAGCCAGCCGTTGTACGCCTTGGCGCAAGCAGACGGCCTCGGGGCTGCCATTCCGGGAATGACCGATGCGACTATCGGCGACCGTCACATCTCGGCCGTGTACAAGTTCAAGGTCACGAACGTCAATATCGCCGGTGGTCGAATCTACGACTACGGCAACACGTACTGCCTGCAGGCGACCTCGGCGACGGTCGGATCGCAGATCACCCTGAAGGCCCCCGCAGACTGCAAGTCGGCGAACGACTCGACTCAGCTCTGGGTCTACGATAAGGACTACGAGATCAAGCTGGCAAGCACTCTCGTCGCCGGTCAATCTCCGCTCTGCATAACGAGTCCGACCAACACCACGAACACCGCGGCGCTCGCGGGGTCCGCCACGCTGACCGCTTGCAAGTCCGACGCCTCGCGCTGGACGCAGCTGTGGAGTTGGGTCGGATCCAACACCTGGGTCGGTCAGAATTCGACCAACACCAGCAACACCAACTTCTGCCTGTCTCCCGGTGCCATCGCAGCAGGATCGGTTCTCGCGGTGCGGGACGGCTGCAGCGGCGGATTCTCGCCGTCGACCGCTGTGGGCGCGGGCGCGGCGAGCGCTCTCACCTTCCAGATGGTCAACTACAAGGAATTCGGGCGCTGCGCCGACGTCACGGATCAGGTAGTCACAAGCTCGTTCATGATCAGCTACCCGTGCAAGCAGGACCCGACCGGCACCGGCACGCAGTTGCTCTGGAACCACAAGTGGTATTACACCGAGCCGGTCCTCCCGGCGACGTCCGTCGCCGACCAGGCCATCTACGTGTACAACGGCGGGACGAAGACAGACTCGAACAAGTACTGCCTCACTGCACCCGCGTCGAGCGGCAAGTTCGTCACCTTCACCCTGTGCAGCAACCCGCTGGCCACCAGCCAGAAGTGGACCCGCTTCCTCGACACCGGCACGTATTCGACGAGTTACGTGTTCGTTGACAAGTCCACCAGCCGCTGCCTCTCGGTCGACGCGACGGACACCTACACCGCGGGCAAGTGGTCGAAGATGATCATGGCGGCCTGTAACGGTGGGCTCGAACAGAAGTGGAACGCCCCCGCTTCCTACACTGACTCCGATGTCAGTAGCTATAGGGAGTACAGCAAGTGATCGCCGTCATCGTCATCGCCGGTGCGCTCGGCCTGCTTATCGGATCGTTTCTCAACGTCGTCATCTACCGGGTTCCGGCCGGCAAATCGATCGTGTCGCCGCCGAGTGCATGCCCCAACTGCGGCTCGCGAATCGCCGGGTACGACAACGTGCCGGTGCTCTCGTGGCTGGTTCTGCGCGGTAAGTGCCGCTCCTGTGCGACGCCGATCTCGGCGCGCTACCCGATCATCGAACTCGTCACCGGCATCGCGTTCGCCGGGGTCGCCGCCTTGCTCGGCGCACCGCTCGCCGCACTATCCAACGGCGCGGAAGCGACATCCGCTCTGCTGGTATTGGTGGCATTCCTCTACTTTGCGGCAATCTCGATAGCTCTGGCGATGATCGACATCGACACGCATCGGCTGCCGAACGCAATCGTGCTGCCGAGCTACCTCGTGGGCATCGTGCTCCTTTCAGCCGCCGCGATCATCTCGAGCGACTACGCGCCTCTGATCCGTGCCGCTATCGGCATGGCCATTCTGTTCGTCGCCTATTTCGCGATGGCCTTCGTGTACCCGGCGGGAATGGGGCTCGGCGACGTCAAGCTCGCCGGTGTGATCGGTCTCTACCTCGGCTGGACCGGATGGGGAGCGTTCGCCGTTGGAGCGTTCGCCGCGTTCATCCTGGCGGGCCTGTTCGCGATCGTACTGATCGTCGCTCGCCGCGCGAACCGCAAGAGCGGCATCCCGTTTGGACCCTGGATGCTCATCGGGGCCTGGTTCGGCGTTGCTCTCGGCAGCTCCGTCTTCGACGGCTACCTCAGACTCTTCGGCCTCGCGGCCGCATAACTGATCACTACTAGGGGGAAATGATGGGGAAGACAATTGTGGGGCTGGACATCAGCGCCAACGCCATCCGAGCGGCAGAGCTCACGACCAACGTCAAGGGCAAACAGACCCTGGTGCGGTACCACTCGGTGCCGTTGCCCGAGGGTGCCGTCTTGCGCGGCGAGGTGATGGAGCCGAGCACCGTCGCGACGGCCCTTCGCCAGCTGTGGTCGACGGGAGGGTTCTCGTCGAAGGATGTCGTGCTGGGCATCGGCAACTCGCGGGTGCTCGCTCGAGACCTCACGGTGCCCAAGGCTCCGCTCGCGCGCATCCGCGAGTCCCTTCCGTTCCACGTTCAGGAACTGCTGCCGTTCCCCACGGAGAACGCGCTGCTCGACTTCTATCCGATCAGCGAGGGAACGGATGCTAACGGTCCCGTCGTACACGGACTGTTGGTCGCGGCGCTCAAAGATGCGGTTCTCGGCAACGTGCGGGCCGCGCAGCTCGCCGGGCTCAACCCGGTCGATGTCGACCTGGTGCCGTTCGCCCTCACCCGGGTTCTCTCGAGCGCAGGGGATATGGGCACAGCGGCAATGATCGACGTGGGGGCGAACACCACGATCGTCGTGGTCTCGTCCGCCGGCGTTCCGCAATTCGTCCGCATCATTCCGACCGGCGGGGACGATCTCACCGCTGCCCTGTCGACCAAGCTCAACCTGACTCTGGACGCAGCCGAGGCGATCAAGCGCACGCTCGGTCTTGCCGCGACTCCGACGACGGCCGACGAGCAGGCCGCGATCGTCGCGATGTACGAGCATGCCGGCGAGCTGATCAGCAGTTTGCGGAACACGCTCACCTATTACGCCGGAACTCGTGCAGCGGATGACGCCATCGGCCGAGTGATTCTCTCCGGCGGGGGCGCTCAACTTTCCGGATTCAGCAATGCGCTCTCGGAATACACGCGTCTGCCCGTCACTATCGGTGACCCGCTCGCGAGCGTGACCGTCGGTCGCTTCGCCGAGAAGACCGTCAGCGACGGATTCCGCGGCTCCTCTGTAGCAATCGGACTGGCCTTGGGGAGTGCAGCATGAGCGCCATCACACTCGGACGTCCGATGAGCGACGTCATCACCCTCGGAGCCAGCCCCCGGGTTCATCTCCTGCCGCCCGAGGTCATTCAGGGCAAGAAGGAGCGCGCAGTTCGGCGACGCCTCCTTGCTGCCCTCGTAATCGTCGTCGTGATGGTGGTCCTCGCAACCGGGGTCGCGGTGGTTTCGCTCGCCGGGTCCGCCGCGCAATTGGCGAGCGAACAGGCGAGAAGCGCCCTGCTGTCCGCTCAACGCGCGAAGCTCGGCGAGGTGACGACGCTGCAGAGCCAGGTCGACGGAATCACCGCCGCGCAGCCGATCGCCGCTGACGGCCAGATCCTCTGGGAGCCCTACCTCACGGCGGTGGGGGACACCCTCCCCGCGGGGATGACGATCACGGGATTCAGCGCCCAGCTCGATGGCGCAGCCGCCGACGCGTCGGCCGACACGACGACCGTCAAGCATGCCGCGATCCTCACCATTACCGCGGACAGCCCGCAGGCGCCGATCTCCGATTGGCTCGACAACCTCGCTAGCGTCCCCGGCTTCTTGGGAGCGATGCCCGGGAGCGTCACGCTGGTCCCTGACACCGGGCGTTACACCGTCGCGGTGAGCCTTCTCATCGGCGACAAGGCGCTCGCCAAACAGTTCGACGCGAAGAAGAAGTAGACATGAACAAGAACAGGCTCTTCACCCTCGGTATCGCCGGCGCCATCGCGCTGGTCGCCGTCCTCGGCTGGTTCGTCGGCATCTCGCCGATTCTGGAGCAGACCTCGGCGACGAGCGAGCAGGTCTCCAGCGTCACCAGTATCAATGACATCAACCAGACGAAGTTGGTCTCGCTCAAGAAACAATTCGCCAACATCGGCGAGGTGCAGGACGAGCTCGCCGGTCTGCGAACATCCCTCCCCACGGTTGCCGAGATGCCGGCTTTTCTTCGTGAGATCAACGACTACGGAACGGCCCACAACATCTCGCTGAAGAGCGTGGCGGTGAGCCCGCCCACCCCCTACGTGGCCCCCGTGACCGCCCCGGCCACACCGGCTGCTGGCGAGACGCCGACCGCTTCGCCCTCTCCATCGCCGTCGGCCGCGACGCCGGATGCCAGCGCCCCGGCGCCTGCCCCGGCCGCGGGTGGAGGGCTCGTGGTCATCCCGATCCAGATCGTCGTCACCGGGAGCTATGCGGACGTGCTCGCCTTCGTTGGATCCATTCAGGGCGGTCCGCGGCTGCTCCTGGTGCAGACCTTCGCGATGACCTCGGATGAAAGCGGATTCACGGGCTCTATCGCCGCAGACATCTACGCGCTGCCGAATAAGTAGCCCGCACCACCACGTTTGCCCGAATATGCAGAGTTTCGGCACCAGAAACCTGCAGATTCGGGCAAACGTGCGTGGTGCCTGTCACTGCCGGGCGCGGGCTGCGCCGCGGGGTAGTGTGACCGGTGACCTGTTCGGATGGCCGTGAGGGCCGCGAAGGAGCCGCACCGTGAGCGACAACCCGCCTGTTCATCCTGACGACGAGCGCCGAGAGGATGCTGTCACGCCGGAGTTCTCTTCCGCGCCGGCAGAGCCAACCGCTCCCGTCGAGTCGCACGAGGGAGAGCGCATCGAGGTGCTCGACGGCGAACTGATCGACAGCGAGCCGATCGACAGCCCGGAACCGTCGCGAGGCACGCACGAGACCATCGAATACGCCGAGGTCGTCGAAGACGAAGCGCCCGCCCTGGTCGAGCCGCCCCAGCCCGAGCGCGTGACGCTCGCCGAGGCGCCGCCCGTCGTGGAGGTGCCAGCGGAAGAGCGCCCCGCCGACATCGACAACGTCGAGGTGATCCCCGCACCCGCGCCCGTGGTCGCGCCCGCCGTCATCCCGCAGCCCAGCCAGACGGTCTACGTGGAGGCGCCGAACCCGCCCAAGAAGCGCGGCAACCGCGGCATCGGAAGCCTGGTCGCCCTGCTCTCCGCGGTGATCTTCGGCCTCATCTTCGCCCTGGTGGTCGCCCTGATCATCGCGGCGCGCACCGGCGACTTCAGCTTCGACTTCGTCAGCCGCCCCACGTTCTGGGTGCCGGTGCTGTTCTTCGCGATCGGATTCGTGCTGCTCGTGCTGATCATCAACCGCGCCGGCTGGTGGGTGCATGTGATCGGCAGCCTGTTCGTCGCGCTGTTCGTCTACTTCGGCACGGTGGCCACCCTGCTCGTGATCAACGGCATCTTCGGTGAGACACCGTCAGAAGCAGGTCGTCTGGTCGCCGCAGCCCTGGTCGACCCGTTCGTGATCGCCGCAGCCTTGGTCGCTCGCGAGACCGCGCTCTGGATGGGCCTCGCGATCGCGGCGCGCGGCCGTCGCATGAAGGCCCGCAACGCCGAGGCTCGCACCGAGTACGAGATGCAGATGGCCGACCGCCGCGCGGAGTACGAGCGCCGGGCAGAGTCGGCACGCGCCGGGGTGTGACCCAGCAGCGCGATTCATCGCAGCGCCGCTACGAGGCGGCGGTCGCCGTCTTCGCCGTGGTGCTCTTCATCGCGCTGTGCATCGCGACCAGCGGGGTAATCAACCTGTTTGCCGGCAAGGATGTCCTCGCCGAGCGCGACGCGAGCATCCTGGTCATCCCGGCGATGTTCATCGTCGCGGCCGCTGCTCTCTATCTGGGGCTATTCAGCGCGGCTGGCCAGACCGGCGGCGCGCTGGTGCTCTTCGCGCTCGGCATCGGGGTGGCGTGCTACCTCTTCTTTCTGGTCAGCGGCGCGGTCCTGTATTCGGTGGGATCGGGCCAACCCTTGCGCGGCATCCTCTTCCTCGGGGCGAACGCGCTGCGGCCGTTCTCGATCGCGCTGCCGATCATCGCCGCGGTCGTCGCCGTCGCCTACCTCCTGCTGGTGTCCGCGCGAACGCGCCGGCTCGATGGGCGTCCGCCGCGCTGGCCGTGGGAGCAACAGGACGACGACGACCGCCGCAGCCTCGATTAGGCGCTCCCAAAAACTGGTCGTCCATATACTGATGCTGCGGCCGGCAGGCTGCGCGGGGGAGGAAGCACGTGCGTCTCAAGCTGACCTTGACCAGGCCGTCCGGAGCCGCGGATGACATCGTCGTCACCGCTGATGCCGCCGCGAGCATCTCCGACGTCGCCACGACCATCAGCCGTCTCGACCCGCGCGGATCGGGTGCGGCCGAACCGGGCACCCTCACCCTGCGCGCCACCCTCCCCGGCCAGCCCGAGCCCCTGCTGTTGCCACCGGATGCCCCGCTCGGCGAGGCCTGGATCGGCAGCGGCGCCGTGGTCAGCATCGCCGACGCCGGCAGGCACTATCTGCCCGCGGGTGCGGCGAACTCGCCCGTGCTCGCCACCCTATCCATCATCAGCGGACCGGATGCCGGCCGCGAGTTCCCGCTCCGCGCCGGAACGGCTGTGCTCGGTCGTGAGCTGGACTGCGACATCCTGCTGAACGATCCGCTGGTGTCCAAGCACCACGTGCGGTTCGAGGTCTCGTCCGTGGTCGACGTCGTCGACCTCGGCAGCGCGAACGGCGTCGTCGTCGACGGTGGGATCGTGTCGCGACTGCGCGTCGAGCACGCGGAGACACTTCTCATCGGAGACTCCGAGGTGCGGATCACGCTCGCCACGACCGGGGTGATCGTCGGCGCGGCCCCGACGGCCGGCCCGATCTTCTTCAACCGCTCGCCGAAGGTGGAGAAGCGCTACGCCGGCCAGCAGTTCGCCGGCCCCGAAGTTCCGGCCGAGAAGCCCGACCAGCCGTTCCCCCTCCTCGCCATGATCGCGCCGGTGATGATGGGCGGGGCGATGTTCATCCTTTCCCACCAGATCACCTCGCTGCTGTTCGTCGCGATGTCGCCGATCATGCTCATCGGCAATTTCATGACCGGCAAGACGCGCGAGAAGCGACGTCTGAAGAAGGCGGTCGCCAAGTTCGACGGCCACCTCTCCGCGCTCACCTCGCAGCTTGATGAGGAGAGGGCCGTCGAGGTGCACCAGCGCACGGCGGAATCCCCGTCCACCGCCGAGTCGCTGGAGCAGGCCATCCGCCGCGGTCCGCTGCTCTGGACCCGTCGGCCCGAGCACTGGTCATTCCTCAACGTGCGCATCGGCATCGGCACGATGGCCAGCCGCAACGTCATCACCACCCAGCCGCGGGGCGAGATCCTTCCCGAGTTCCAGCAACGCCTCGACGCGGTGGTCGAGCAGAACACGACCATCGCGGGCGTGCCAATCATCGACAACCTGTTCGACTCGGGTGCCTTGGGCATCGCTGGGGCACCCGAGGCCGCGGTGGGTTCGGTGAACTCGGTGCTGGTGCAGGTGACATCCCTGCACTCCCCAGCCGAACTGGTCGTCGCAGCCCTGGTCGGCCCGCGCTGGTCGCGCGAGCTCGAATGGCTCAAGTGGATGCCCCACACCTCGTCGCCGCACAGCCCGATCGAGGGAAGCCACCTCGCCGACAGCGCCGCGAGCGGCTCGCAGCTGCTGTCCGCCATCGAGGGTGTCGTCGCCGAACGGCTGGCCGAGCGCGGTCGCACCATTCAGCGCCGCGGTGCGATGGAGCAGCAGAGCGCCGCCCTGGAACGGGGAGCGGATGTCGGCACCGCCAGCACCACGGACGGCACGCCGTCCCCTGTCCCCGCGATCGTCGTACTCATCTCCGACGATGTGGCGGTCGACCGAGCCCGCCTGGTGCAGCTCGCGGAGCAGGCGGCCGACGCCGGGGTCTACCCGATCTGGGTCTCGCCCGACGTGCCCGCGCTGCCGGCCGTCTGTCGCACTTACCTCGCCGTTGCGGTATCGACGCCCGGCCAGACGCATGCACCGCTCGCCACGGTAGGACTGGTTCGCCTCGGCGAGACCATCACCGACGTGCAGACCGAGCAGGTCGACTCCGCGGCCGCCCTCGATTACGCGCGCCGGATGGCACCGGTGATCGACGCCGGCGCCCTGGTCGCCGACTCGAGCGACCTGCCGCGATCCGTCTCGATGGTGACGCTGCTCGGCCACGACCTTGTCGAATCGAGCGACGCGGTGATCGACCGGTGGCGCCAGAACGCGTCGATGCACGATCGTTCCGGCGGCCCGCTGGTGCCGCGGCGAGCCGGCAAACTCCGCGCCATCATCGGCTCAGCCGGCGTCGACCCGATGCACCTCGACCTGCGCACCCAGGGCCCGCACGCGTTGGTCGGCGGAACCACCGGCGCCGGCAAGAGCGAGTTCCTGCAGGCCTGGGTACTCGGCATGGCCGCCGAGTACAGCCCCGATCGCGTGACCTTCCTGTTCGTCGACTACAAGGGCGGATCGGCCTTCGCCGACTGCGTCTCCCTGCCGCACACCGTGGGCCTCGTCACCGACCTCAGCCCGCACCTGGTGCGTCGCGCGCTCACCTCGCTGCGGGCCGAGCTGCACTTTCGTGAGCACCTGCTCAACCGCAAGAAGGCCAAGGACCTGCTCGAGCTCGAGAAGCGTGGTGACCCGGACAGCCCGCCCGCCCTGGTGCTGGTGATCGACGAGTTCGCCGCGCTGGTCGGCGAGGTCCCGGAATTCGTCGACGGTGTCGTCGACATCGCGCAGCGCGGCCGTTCGCTCGGAATCCACCTGATCATGGCGACCCAGCGGCCCGCGGGCGTGATCAAAGACAACCTGCGCGCCAACACCAACCTGCGTATCGCGCTGCGCATGGCCGATGAATCAGACAGCCAAGACGTCGTCGGCGTCAAGGACGCCGCCCACTTCGACCCGGCCATCCCCGGTCGCGGAGTCGCCAAGACCGGCCCGGGCAGGCTGGCGCAGTTCCAGTCTGGCTACGCCGGTGGCTGGACCAGCCGCGAGCCCGAGCGTGCCGACATCGAGGTCGCCGAGCTGCGGTTCGGCGGCGAGATCCGCTGGGAGGATGCCCGCGCGGCCGAGAAGGTGGACGACAAGGCCGAGCTCGGCCCGACCGACCAGCAGCGTCTCGTGACGTCGATCGTGTCCGCCTCGGCTGCGGCGAGCATCCCCGCCCCTCGGCGTCCCTGGCTCGACGAACTGGCTGGCCTGTACGACCTCGGGCGCCTGCCGCAGCGTACCGACTCCGAGCTGCTGCTCGGCGTCTCCGACGTGCCCGAGCGACAGCAGCAGCTTCCCGCATACTTCCAACCGGATGTCGACGGCCACCTGTCCATCTTCGGCACGGGTGGCTCCGGCAAGAGTGCCGTTCTCCGCACCCTGGCCTGCGCCTCGGCGATCACACCGCGCGGTGGGCCGGTCGTGGTCTACGGGCTCGACTTCGGATCCGGCAGCCTGCGCATGCTCGAGTCGCTGCCGCACGTGGGCTCGATCATCGCCGGTGACGACTCGGAGCGCATCATCCGTCTGTTCCGTCTGTTGAAGGACGAGCTGGAGACCCGCGGTCCGCGCTTCGCCGAGGCAGACGCGTCGAGCATCGTCGAGTATCGGCGGCTGGCCAACCGGCCGCAGGAGCCGCGCATCCTGTTGCTCATCGACGGCTTCCCGAACTTCCGCAACGACTTTGAGATCCCGGCCGGCCGGTCGATCTGGTACGACGTGTTCAAAGACATCCTGAGCGACGGTCGCCAGCTGGGAATGCACATCGCGCTCACGGCCGACCGCGCCGGTGCGGTGCCCGCATCGATCGCGTCGAGCATCCAGCGCAAAGTGGTGCTGCGGCTCGCCGACGACGGCTACGGCATGCTCGACGTGCCGTCCGACATCCTCGGCGCGAAGTCGCCCGCCGGTCGTGCCATCGTCGATGGGTTCGAGACCCAGATCGCCATCCTCGGCGGCAGCTCGTCCGTCTCCGAGCAGGCCGCGGCGACCCGTGCGCTCGCCGAGGCGATGGTGCGCGCTGGCGTGAAGTCGGCGTCCCCGATCGGGTCGCTGCCCAAGGAGTACGCGATCACCGAGCTGCCGCTCACGGTCACCGGCGCCCCGGTGCTCGGCATCGGCGACGTGGATCTCGGGCCGTTGGGCTTCGAACCGGAAGGCACAATGCTGCTCGCCGGCCCGCCCGCAAGCGGCCGGTCGAGCGCTCTGCTCAGCCTCGCGCAGTCGGTCGCCCGCTTCGACCCGGATGCCCGGCTCTACTACCTCGGAAACTCCCGCTCACCGCTGGCCACCGCCATGCCCTGGGTCGACAGCGCGACGTCGACGGATGCCGTGGCGGCGCTGGCGAAAGACCTCGCCGCCGCGGTCGCCGACGACGACACCGAGGGACGGATCGTCGTGATCATCGAGTCGATCGGCGACTTCTTGCAGACCCCGGCCGACAGCGCGATCGTCGAGCTGGCGCGGGCGGCGAAGCGCAGCAGCCACCTGGTGATCGCGGAGGCCGAGATGTCGGCATGGGGTTCGTCGTGGCCGCTCATGGGAGAGTTCAAGAACGCCCGCCGCGGTTTCCTGTTGCAGCCCGAATCGGTGGAGGGCGACATCCTGCTCAAGACGGCGTTGCCGCGTCTGAATCGCGCGGAGTTTCCGCCCGGCCGTGGTATGTACATCGCGAAGGGCAAATTCGCTCGCGTGCAGCTGCCGCTGCCGCAGGGCTGACATCCGGATGCTGAGGGGGACCGCATGGGGAGTAGTGCCCATTCCGCCCCCGCTACCCCGTCTATAGGTTGTGTGTAGCGGTCGGGGAATCTGGACCGCAGGAATGAATCGGTAATAAAGGGGACGATCGTGACCGACGTGATACTCGACCTCGCGCTTCTCGAACAGTTGAAGAGCGACCTGGATGCGGTAGTTAGGGAATTCACGAACGCCGACGACTTCAGCAACGACGTTGCCGACGCCACCGGACACGACGAGCTCCACTCGCACGTCGAGGATTTCGCACACAAGTGGAACGACAAGCGGGCCAAAATGACCGAGAACGTCGCGGCGCTTCAGCAGCAGGTGGGCGCCGTGTACGACGGGTTCTCGCAGACCGATCAGGGGCTCGCCAAGGCGCTCGAGGACGCGGCGAATTCCGGGCCGGCCGACTATCCGCCCGTTCCTGCGAAGACCGCAGCCAACCATGGGAACGTCATATGAGCGACACCGAGTACCTTCCGCTGAAAGGCGACCCAGAGCTGCTGCTCGCCAAGGCGAACCACTACGCCTCGATCGCGGACGCGATCACCCGCTCGGTCACGACTCTGAAGAAGATCCACCAGGTCGATGACATGAAGAGCAAGGCCACCGAGGCGCTCAAGGACAAGTCCGGTGATGTCGCCGATGACATCGACAAGGCCCGCGACCGATACAAGAACACCGCGTCGGCGCTGATCACCTATGCGCACAAGCTGCGCACTGCGAAGGATGCCGCTGACACGGCGATCACGCACATCAACCAGAAGCAGACCGAGGCATCGCAGGCCCATCACGCGGCGACGAATGCCGAGGACGGCGTCGCCACCGCATCCGACACCGAAAAGTCTGACGCGCAGAAGGCGGCAGACAAGGCCGCGGATGCTGCCACCACCGCACAGGCGGACCTCCGGGCCGCGCAGCAGGAGTGGCATGCCGCGCTCCAGATCAAGAACGACGCGGCTGACGTCGCGGTGGCCGCCATCGTCGAGGTCGTGGAGGGAAAGAAGAACAACGGGCTCGAAGACGGCTGGTGGGATGACTGGGGATCGAAGGTCCTCGACGTCATCAAGGTGATCTGCGATATCGCCGGGTTCCTGTCGATCTTCCTCGCCTGGGTGCCCATCCTCGGAGCGGTGCTGGTGGCGCTCGCCATCCTGGGTGCCGTGATCGCCCTGGTCGAGGCGATCGTAAAGTTCGCCAACGGCGAGGGGAGCCTCACCGATGTCATCTTCGCCGCGGTCGGTGTCGTCCTCGCGGCGTTCGGTGGCAAGATCGCGGCCTACCTGGGCAAGCTGGTGAAATTCCAGGCTGCGACCAAGGTGATGACCAAGGGGTCTGATTTCCTGAACCGCAAGGGATTCAAGCTGATCTTCGGCGAATCCAAGGCAGCACTCCGCAGTGGAAAGCTGAAGAGCCTGTTCTCAGACGGCCCGGGGTTCAAGACGATGATGAACGACATCAAGAACCCCTTCGATCTGAAGCTCGGTACGACCGGCAATCTGTTCGGTAAATTCACCGACGGCGCCGCCACGAACTTCGCGAAGTTCATCAAGAACCCGCTGAGCCTGCAGTCGATCGAAAACGGCGCGAAGGTGCTCTCGACCGCGCCGTTGTCGGGCGCGAAGGTCGCGATGGTCGCGATGGATGTCCGCAAGGTCGCGAGTACCGGCGAGAAGCTCTACAACGCCGGCGACGATCTGTTCTTCGGCGGCGATGATCACATCACCCTCAAGCCCGAGAGCGTGATCCAGATCGGTGTGAACAACCAGGAGAAGGCCATCAGAAGTACGCTCGGCCTATGAGCATCGCGAGATCACTTGAGATCGTCGATTTCGATTTCGATGTCCCGACCGACTTCTCCGTCATCCCGCTCGAAGCCGACCGCGAACTCAACAGCGCCCATTGGGCACGCTCGGTGGTCGCCGAGGTCGTCGAACAGGATGCCGCGGCCGGAGCAGTCGGCGATATCGTCGACGAACTCACCGAACTGCGGCGTCGGCTGCTCGCCCGCCAGAACCCCTGGCTCCGCGCGCTCGTGTCGATCCGTTCAGAACTCGAGCTGACGATCGGTGCGATCGTCGAAGTCCAGCAGTTCCCGATGGACGACGACGATTCCGTCGACAGCTACGAGCAGATGGTCACGGACGGGCTCGCCCACCCTGCCCCGGGAACACGCACGCACATCGCGGAGACCTGGCGCTCCGAGAGCGACGCTGGCACGATCGTCGGTGCATTCCACCGGTTCGACATCAGGGACTTCGGCGACGCAGAGGGACGGCTTCAGCAGCGGACGATATTCGCTGTCTTCCCGCCGGACTCGAGTGACATGGTGCGATTCATCTTCACGGTGGCGGATCTCGCCACCTTCGAGGACATGATCGGTGATACGCAGGCCATCGTTGAGACCCTGCGGGTGACGACAGAGGAGTCGGTGATATGACGCGAGCGGTTGCCGTCTATCCGGCGCAGATGTCGATCGTGCTCCCGGGTACGTGGGCGAACATCCCTCTCGACGATGAACGCGCGACCGAGCACGCGATTAGCGAGCTGCTCAAGAAGCAGGTCGGTCGCGATGACCGGTTGGCCAGGCTCCGCCGAGATGCGAGGGAACGACTGCGCGCAGTGGCGAAGGACGCTAGGGAGGCCGATGCGGTACAGCTCGCGCTGTCGCTGGAGATCCTTCCCGGCATCCCGTTCCCGGCATCGATGGTCATCGACTACCGGCCGTGGCTGGACGCGGCGGCAGTCGGAGACCTGACGCTCGCGCAACGGCTCGCCCTGCAGCTGCCGAGCGGCGATGTGCTCGACCTCGAGTCTGGGGTGGCGGTGCGCACGTTCGTCGACACCACGATGCGACAGGGCACCGACGACATCCCCGTCATCAAGCTGGAGTACTACCTCGTCGTGCCGAGCGGCGAGCGCCTCCTCCACGTCGTCGCCGACGTGCCGATAGAGTGCGACCCCGAGATCATCGCCACGCTGTTCGATGCGATAGTCGACTCCATTCGGTGGTTCGTCGAGCGAAATGCCGTCGTTGATGGCGAATAACGAGCGCCGGGCGCGGGAACAGGCTCGACAGCGCGCGGAGTATCTGCTTCGCACGCGTCCCGCAGAAGAACAGAAGATGCCCCCTGGTCTTCCGTTCCTGATCGTCGGGGCGGCCGGCCTCGCGGCGGGTGTCGCGCTGCTCTGGTGGATGGTCGGGTACGCCTTCAATGGCGGGGTAATCGATGATCTCTTCCCTACCGTGACTCCGCGTTTCCCGCGCGCAGCGGCACCGGCGGTGATCTTCATGCTGTCCGGGATCGTCGTCTTCCTCGGCGAGATGTTCCGTCGCGCGCGCTGGTCATTCCGCGAGGTGCAGCTGACGACGGCAGGCATGACGACGATCCGGGTGCGGAGGTTGCCGCTCGGTATCGTGCTCGCGTGGGCCGCCGTGCCCCTCGTCGCCTGGGCAGGGGCAGTTGTCGTTCCCATTGTCTTGGCGCCGGGTTCCTCCCCCTCCGATGACCTGTGGCTACTCGCGATGGTCTACGGATTCATCGCGGCCGGCGTATTCGGAGTCTTCTTCGCCTCGGTGGTGCGTCGCCTCGCCTTCGCCCGTTATCGTCCCCGGCCGGTCGGCGCGGGCGAGCAGCGATTCTGGCGCATCGTCTCCGTTCAGTGGCATGCAGGACTGTGGCTGGGCTTTCTCGGCGGCGGTGCGGCCGGCGTGATTCCCTTGGCCGCGGTCCATGGCATCGCCAGCGCGCCGGTCGCACTCGCCGCGGTACCGTGGTTGGCCGCGATCGCGGGGGCGCTCGTCATCCTGAGCGCGATCCTGTCTGCCGGTGCTCCCCGCAGCGGCTACGACGACGGCGTGGCCGAGTCCGTCATCTGACGTCGCGCCCATGGGTACCGCTCCCCATTCCCACCGCGCTGACCCGTCGTTAGGTTGTAAGAAGTTGGTTGGCCTGTGGGGGTCGGCCCCACCGAAATCTAAAAGGAGTTGTACGTCATGGCGAACATGAATGTCACCTACAGCGAGATGACCGACGCGGCCAACCGCCTCACCACCGGCAAAGACGACATCACATCGAAGCTGCACGAACTGCAGTCGCTGGTGAACGGCCTGGTTCAGGGCGGTTTCGTCACCGATGCCGCATCGGGCGCCTTCCACACCTCGTACGAGCAGTTCACCAAGGGCACGACGGATGCCGTCAACGGACTCGACGGGATGTCACAGTTCCTGACTAAGGCGGCGTCGGCTCTGGAGAACGTGGACTCCGAGCTCGCCAAGGGCATAGGCGGCTAGTCCTCTCGCACCACTCGACAGCGGCGGTTCCCGAGAGGGAGCCGCCGCTGTCGTCGTGTGTGCCATCCGTTCACTGACTGTTCGCCCACAGCATCCGCAGTCATTTGACCGCTGACGCACGGCCCCGTACCATTGAGCAGGTGTGCGCTTTGTCGTGCGCTTGACTCGTGCTCGGAAACATCCGTAATGGATGTCATCCAAGAAAGTCAGCGCGGGCCGACCACATACGACGCTGGGTTTGTTTTCGCTCGTGGGCAGTTCCGACTGCAGCGAGGGGCAGCCCCCACGGCATACCACTCAGGCTCCGACATGGGGTCGCGTGTGGTGCAGAAGATCCGGATGCGTGAGTGCCGGATGAACTGCGAAAAGAACCACTGTCACCGTGCAGTAAATACAAGGAGTATGTAGTGCCCACCATTCAGCAGCTGGTCCGCAAGGGTCGCAGCCCGAAGGTCGTCAAGACCAAGGCGCCTGCCCTGCAGTCCAACCCGCAGCAGCGCGGCGTTTGCACCCGCGTGTACACCACCACCCCGAAGAAGCCGAACTCGGCTCTTCGCAAGGTCGCCCGTGTGAAGCTCTCCAACGGCACCGAGGTCACCGCCTACATTCCCGGCGAAGGCCACAACCTGCAGGAGCACTCGATGGTGCTCGTTCGCGGTGGTCGTGTTAAGGACCTCCCCGGTGTTCGCTACAAGATCGTCCGTGGCGCGCTCGACACCCAGGCCGTTAAGAACCGCAAGCAGGCTCGTAGCCGCTACGGCGCGAAGAAGGACAAGAAGTAATGCCTCGTAAAGGACCAGCACCGAAGCGTCCCGTAGTCGCGGACCCGGTCTACGGAGCCCCCATCGTCAGCCAGCTCGTCAACAAGATCCTTCTTGATGGCAAGAAGGGCCTTGCCGAGAAGATCGTCTACGACGCACTGCTCGGTGTCGCGAACAAGAACGGTGCGGATGCCGTCGTCACCTTGAAGAAGGCCCTCGACAACGTGCGCCCCACCATCGAGGTCAAGAGCCGCCGCGTCGGTGGCTCGACCTACCAGGTGCCGGTCGAGGTCAAGCCTCACCGCGCCAACACCCTCGCACTGCGTTGGCTCACCACCTACGCCAAGGCGCGTCGCGAGAAGACCATGACCGAGCGTCTCACCAACGAGATCCTCGACGCCAGCAACGGCCTCGGTGCCGCTGTGAAGCGCCGCGAGGACACTCACAAGATGGCCGACGCTAACAAGGCCTTCGCGCACTACCGCTGGTAACAACTCTTTTCCCGCGGGTCGAGCCTGTCGCCATCGCGGCGCAGGCTCGACTCGCGATCACCACATAATTTCGGAGGACATCCGTGGCACAAGACGTGCTCACCGACCTGAACAAGGTCCGCAACATCGGCATCATGGCTCACATCGATGCTGGCAAGACCACCACCACCGAGCGCATCCTGTTCTACACCGGCATCACCCACAAGATCGGTGAGGTGCACGATGGTGCAGCCACGATGGACTGGATGGCGCAGGAGCAGGAGCGCGGTATCACCATCACGTCTGCTGCCACGACGTGCTTCTGGAACAAGAACCAGATCAACATCATCGACACCCCCGGTCACGTCGACTTCACGGTCGAGGTGGAGCGTTCGCTCCGCGTGCTCGACGGTGCCGTCGCGGTGTTCGACGGCAAGGAGGGCGTTGAGCCCCAGTCCGAGACCGTCTGGCGCCAGGCCGACAAGTACGAAGTTCCCCGCATCTGCTTCGTCAACAAGATGGACAAGCTGGGCGCCGACTTCTACTTCACCGTTGACACCATCATCAAGCGCCTCGGCGCGAAGCCGCTGGTCCTCCAGCTCCCGATCGGTTACGAGAGCTCCTTCGAGGGTGTTGTCGACCTGGTCGAGATGCGTGCGCTGACCTGGCGCGGCGACTCCAAGGGTGACGTCGCGATGGGTGCCAAGTACGAGATCGAAGAGATCCCGGCCGACCTTGTGGAGAAGGCGAACGAGTACCGTGCTCGCCTCATCGAGACCGTCGCCGAGACCAACGACGCACTGCTCGAGCGCTACATGGAGGGCGACACCGACTTCACAGTCGCCGAGATCAAGGCTGCGATCCGCAAGCTCACGGTCAACTCCGAGATCTACCCCGTGCTCTGTGGTTCTGCGTTCAAGAACCGTGGCGTTCAGCCGATGCTGGATGCCGTGGTCGACTACCTCCCCAGCCCGCTTGACGTGCCCGCTACAGAGGGCCACGACATCCGTGACGAGGAGAAGGTCGTCGAGCGCCACCCCGACCCGAAGGACCCCTTTGCGGCCCTCGCGTTCAAGGTTGCGGTTCACCCGTTCTTCGGTCGTCTCACCTACATCCGCGTGTACTCGGGCCAGCTCGAGTCCGGCGGCCAGGTCATGAACTCGACCAAGGGCAAGAAGGAGCGCATCGGCAAGATCTTCCAGATGCACTCCAACAAGGAGAACCCGGTCGACTCCGTCACCGCCGGTCACATCTACGCCGTCATCGGCCTGAAGGACACGACTACCGGAGACACGCTCTCCGACCCGAGCAACCAGATCGTGCTCGAGTCGATGACGTTCCCGGAGCCCGTCATCCAGGTCGCCATCGAGCCGAAGACCAAGGCCGACCAGGAGAAGCTGGGCACCGCGATCCAGAAGCTCGCTGAAGAAGACCCGACCTTCCGCGTCGAGCAGGACCAGGACACCGGCCAGACGATCATCGCCGGAATGGGCGAGCTCCACCTGGACATCCTGGTCGACCGCATGAAGCGCGAGTTCGGTGTCGAGGCCAACGTCGGTAAGCCGCAGGTCGCGTACCGCGAGACGATCCGCAAGACCGTCGAGCGTTACGACTACACCCACAAGAAGCAGACCGGTGGTTCTGGCCAGTTCGCCAAGATCCAGATCGCGCTCGAGCCTCTCGAGGTTACGGCCGACCTGACCTACGAATTCGTCAACAAGGTCACCGGTGGTCGCATCCCGCGTGAGTACATCCCGTCTGTCGACCACGGCATCCAGGACGCACTGCAGGTCGGTGTGCTCGCCGGATACCCGATGGTCGGTGTTCGCGCGATCCTGATCGATGGCGCGTCGCACGACGTCGACTCTTCGGAGATGGCGTTCAAGATCGCCGGCTCGATGGCGTTCAAGGAAGCGGCTCGCAAGGCCTCTCCCGTGCTCCTCGAGCCGCTCATGGCCGTCGAGGTCCGTACGCCCGAGGAGTACATGGGCGACGTCATCGGCGACCTGAACTCGCGTCGTGGACAGATTCAGTCCATGGAGGACGCGACTGGCGTCAAGGTGGTCACGGCGAAGGTACCGTTGTCGGAGATGTTCGGTTACGTGGGTGATCTGCGGTCCAAGACCTCCGGTCGTGCCGTGTACTCGATGACCTTCGACAGCTACTCTGAGGTGCCGCGCGCGGTCGCCGACGAGATCATTCAGAAGAACAAGGGCGAATAGCCCGCAGCGGGGCGTGCTGTCGGCGAACGTCGTCATTACGCCCCGCTGAACGAAGTAACATATCTACACACTCCAAACCCAGAGCATCCGGTTGGTTCACCCCGACCGGATGTACTAAACGAACGTCCTGAGGAGGACCACTGTGGCCAAGGCCAAGTTCGAGCGGTCGAAGCCGCACGTCAACATCGGAACCATCGGTCACGTCGACCACGGCAAGACCACGCTCACCGCGGCGATCTCGAAGGTTCTTGCTGACAAGTACCCGTCGGCGACCAACGTGCAGCGCGACTTCGCTTCCATCGACTCCGCTCCCGAGGAGCGCCAGCGTGGTATCACGATCAACATCTCCCACGTCGAGTACGAGACGCCCAAGCGTCACTACGCTCACGTCGATGCTCCTGGTCACGCTGACTACATCAAGAACATGATCACCGGTGCTGCGCAGATGGACGGCGCGATCCTGGTCGTCGCCGCCACTGACGGCCCGATGGCTCAGACCCGTGAGCACGTTCTGCTCGCCAAGCAGGTCGGCGTGCCGTACCTGCTCGTCGCGCTGAACAAGTCCGACGCTGTTGACGACGAAGAGATCCTTGAGCTCGTTGAGCTCGAGGTTCGCGAGCTGCTCTCCAGCCAGGACTTCGACGGCGACAACGCTCCCGTCGTGCGCGTCTCCGCTCTCAAGGCGCTCGAGGGCGACGAGAAGTGGGTCGAGTCGGTCGTCGAGCTCATGCAGGCCGTTGACGACAACGTGCCGGACCCGATCCGCGACAAGGACAAGCCGTTCCTGATGCCGATCGAGGACGTCTTCACGATCACCGGTCGTGGAACCGTCGTCACGGGCCGCGCCGAGCGTGGAACGCTGCAGATCAACTCTGACGTCGAGATCGTCGGCATCCGCCCGACCCAGAAGACCACGGTCACTGGTATCGAGATGTTCCACAAGCAGCTCGACGAGGCCTGGGCCGGCGAGAACTGTGGTCTGCTGCTCCGCGGCACCAAGCGCGAGGATGTCGAGCGCGGCCAGGTCGTCGTCAAGCCGGGTTCGGTTACGCCGCACACCGACTTCGAGGGCACCGCGTACATCCTGTCCAAGGATGAGGGTGGGCGTCACAACCCGTTCTACGCGAACTACCGCCCGCAGTTCTACTTCCGCACCACGGACGTCACCGGCGTCATCACGCTGCCCGAGGGCACCGAGATGGTCATGCCCGGCGACACCACCGAGATGACCGTCGCACTCATCCAGCCGATCGCGCTGGAAGAGGGACTGAGCTTCGCAATCCGTGAGGGTGGCCGCACCGTCGGCGCCGGCACGGTGACCAAGGTTCTCAAGTAGCACCTGCATAGCAACACGAAGGGCCGTACCCCACGGGGTGCGGCCCTTCGTCGTTAACCTGCGCCGCGCCCGCCGCGCCCGCCGCGCCCGCCGCGCCCGCCGCGCCCGCCGCGCCCGCCGCGCCCGCCGCGCCCCGCGCTCCGCGCCCCGCGACCGCCGCGCCCCGCGCCTGGCCTCGCGTTGTGCCTTCATGTGCGGATTGTGCCAGTTCGAGCAGACACAACCCGCACGAACGGGCACAACCGCGGCGTGCCCCTTCCCCGCAATTGCGGCGCGGCCCTTCCTCCAGTGGAGGGCGGCCCTTCCTCCCCATCGGGCCGGAGGTCGATAGTTTCCCCACGGTGGGGCCGGCCGCGATTAGGCGGTAGCTGACGCGGCACGCTAGCTGGATGACCGCGACTATCGATTTCACCCTCGTGCGCGATCTGGGAATCGGCCCCGATTCGCGATTCGACCATGCGCGTCGGGCCGCTCGTTCTACGGAGGTGCGAATCGCCCGCGGCGCGTACGCCGACCCTCAGAATTGGGCGACAGCAGATGTGGATGCGCGGTACCTAGCGCTGATCGAGGCCGTGGCTGCCACCCGGTCGCAACCGATCGTGCTTTCCCACTGGAGCGCAGCCGCCCTGCACGGATTGCCTATGGTCGGGCCCTGGCCAGGCCAAGTGCACGTCACACAGCAGCCGGGCAGCACGACCCGAAGCAAGAACCTCGTCGTACGACACACAACCGCGCTCGACGAGCATGAGGTCGTTCGCAGCGGGGAATTGTTGATCACGTCGCTCGCCCGCACCCTTCTCGATATCTGCGCTACCCGTCAGACGCTTCGTGCTCTCGTCATGACCGACGCCGCGTTACGGTTCGATCGGCCCACAGGAAGCGCTCGGATCGTCAAAGCTGAATTGCTGGAGGCACTGACTCAGAGGCAGCCGTTTTCGGGTTATGTCCGGGCACGACAGGCAATTGAGTTCGCCGAGTCGGGTGCTGAGTCGCCGCTCGAGTCCGTCAGCCGACTGACCATGCGGGCGATCGAGTGTCCTCCGCCGGTGCTCCAGCTCCCGCACCACGACCGCGACGGGTTCATCGGGTACACGGATTTCGCCTGGCCCGAATACGGCGTTGTTGCGGAGGCAGACGGTCGTAACAAGTATCTCGATGAGAGTCTCCGCAGCGGTCGCACCGTCGAAGAGGTGGTCGTCGATGAGAAATACCGTGAAGACCGGCTCCGGGACTTGCCTCGGAAGTTCACGCGCTGGGGGTGGGATGTTGCCAACAATCCCCTCGCCTTGGCGGAGAAACTCCGGGCGCAAGGGTTGCCCGTTCGAGTGAGGCGACGCTGAATGTGCCCTTTTGTGCGGGTTGTGCCCGCTCGAGCAGGCACAACTCGCACAAACAGGCACAATGCGGTGGCGGCGCGGAGCGGCGGCCCGCGGCGCGGGGGCGGCGCGGAGCCGCCATACCCGCGCCGCGCAACCCCCGCGCGCGCCGTCACCGCGGTTCGTACGATAGACGCATGCCACGCCTCCGTCGCAGCGACTCATCCGGAGCGGGATTGCACCGCGTCAAGGCGGGGACGGGCTTCTCGTACCAAGACCAGCACGGGCATCCGATTTCCGACCCGGAGCTGCGCGAGCGGATCGAGCACCTCGGCATCCCGCCGGCCTGGACGGATGTCTGGATCGCCCCGTACGCGAACGGCCACATCCAGGCCACCGGCGTCGACGCTGCCGGCCGGCGCCAATACATCTACCACCCGACCTGGCGCGAGCAGAAAGACCGGATCAAGTTCGACCGCGTGCTCAGCCTCGCCGAGTCGCTGCCGACCGCCCGCCGCTTCGTCACGATCGACCTGCGCAGCGACGGCCCGACCCGCGAGCGTGCCCTTGCCGCCGCCTTCCGCCTTCTCGACACCGGTTCGCTGCGTGTCGGCTCCGAGCGGTACGCCGCCGAACACGGTAGTTACGGCCTCTCCAGCCTGCTCTGCGCGTACGCCACGGTGCGCGGCGACACCATCTCCCTCGACTTCCCGGCGAAGAGCGGCAAGGAGTGGCAGTCCGAGATAACGGATGTCGACCTCGCCCCGGTAATCCGCTCGCTGAAGCGTCGTGGCCCCTCCGCCCGCCTGCTCGCGTTCAAGCAGGGGAGCACCTGGCACCCGCTCAGCCCGCCCGAGATCAACGAGTACGTCAAAGAGCGCACGGGCGGCGAGTTCACCGCGAAGGACTTCCGTACCCTGCACGGCACCCTCACCGCGGCGAAGAGCCTCGCGAAACACGGGCCGGAGCAGTCGAAGTCTGCCCGCGATCGGGCGATCTCCCAGGCCGTTCGGGATGCGGCATCCGTTCTCAGTAACACCCCCGCGATCGCCCGCCGCAGTTACGTCGATCCCCGGGTGATCGACCACTACACGCACGGCAAGACGATCGATCCCTCCCGACTGGCCTCCGCGGAGTCGGAGCTGCGCGCCCTCCTGTTCCACTAGCGTGGTGGGATGGCGCGCCGTCCCCTCCTCCCCGTCGATCACCACTTCATCGCCGGGTTGCTGCTGCTCACCGCGTCGACCGGGTGCGTCGATGCGGTCAGCTACCTCGCCCTCGACAAGGTCTTCACCGGCAACATGACCGGCAACGTCTTGTTCATCGGTTTCGGCCTGGTAGGTGCAGGTACGACCCCGCTGCTCAACAACGTCGTCGCTCTGCTCGGTTTCGTCGTCGGATCGATTCTCGGCGGGCGCATCGTGGGGCGCAACGCCAAGAAAGGCCTGCCCTGGTCGAGCCGCGCCCTCCTGATTGGGGGAGCGGTGGTCATGGTCGGCCTGGCCATCTTCTGGACTATCGTCCACACGCTCGCCTTCCCCGCGCTGCTCACGGTCACCGCGCTGTTGGCGGTCGTGATGGGCGCCCAGGTCTCGGCCGTCAAGCCGGTGGGGAACACGGATGTCACGACCATCGTTGTCACGAACACCCTTGCCAATCTGGCCCGAGACAGCCGGCTCGCGGGTGGCGCGGGAAAGAACTGGTTCCCCCGTCTCGCCGCGGTGCTGGCGATGGGAGTCGGGGCCGCGATCGGTGCCGCGCTGGTGGCGCATGTGAGCGGTCCGATGGGTCTCGTCGGGGCCGCGATCATCTTCTGCGGGGGAGTCGTGACCCTGGTCACAGCGCACCGTAAACTGCACGCTCCGAGCCCTTCGAGCGACACGCCGTAGCGCGACACGCCCGGGTTGCAGAGTGGCGATTCGTGTGGCAGACTCTTCTAGTTCAACAAACCGGACTTTGCTTCCGGATCACTGCCAGGCAGTGCATAGGCGAGCGGTAATCCCAGCGTCAGCAAGGGATGGCCCAGCCTAGGCCGCGGGTAGCAGAACACGACTTAATCGAAACCCAGGGCAAACGTGGAGACACGTGTGTCCGCTTGTATGTGCCGAGCCATCTCGACACGCCCGAGCGCGGGGGTCGGTCGAACGCAGTTGTAATTGAAACGAAAACAGTGGTGCGCGGCACGTCAGTGCCGAGCTAACCCAAACATCCAATAGTCGCGCGGACGCGCGGCCACGATGTTCTAGAGAGAGATGAGTCACACATGGCGGGACAGAAGATCCGCATCCGACTTAAGTCGTATGACCACGAGGTCATCGACAGCTCGGCGCGCAAGATCGTCGACACCGTGACCCGTGCGGGCGCGACTGTCGTCGGCCCCGTGCCGCTGCCCACGGAGAAGAACGTGATCGTCGTGATCCGTTCCCCTCACAAGTACAAGGACAGCCGCGAGCACTTCGAGAAGCGCACCCACAAGCGCCTCATCGACATCATCGACCCGACGCCGAAGGCCGTCGACTCGCTCATGCGTCTCGACCTGCCTGCCGACGTCAACATCGAGATCAAGCTGTAGGGGTTCTGATGGCTACAACTAAGACAAGCAAGGGACTGCTGGGCAAGAAGCTCGGCATGACCCAGGTCTGGGATGCGAACAACAAGCTCATCCCCGTGACCGTCGTTGAGATCACGCCGAACGTCGTGACCCAGCTGCGCACCCCCGAGGTCGACGGCTACAGCGCGGTTCAGATCGCGTACGGCCAGATCGACCCGCGCAAGGTCAACAAGCCGGCCACCGGTCACTTCGACAAGGCGGGCGTCACGCCTCGCCGCCACCTCACCGAGGTCCGCACCGCCGATGCCGCCGAGTACGCACTCGGCCAGGAGATCGCGGTCGACATCTTCGAGGCCGGCCAGAAGGTCGACGTCGTCGGCACTTCCAAGGGCAAGGGCTTCGCCGGTGTCATGAAGCGTCACAACTTCAAGGGCGTCTCGTCCAGCCACGGTTCGCATCGCAACCACCGCAAGCCCGGCTCGATCGGTGCTTCCTCGACCCCCAGCCGTGTCTTCAAGGGCATGCGCATGGCCGGTCGTATGGGTGGCGACCGCGTCACCGCGATGAACCTCACCGTCCACTCGGTCGACCTCGAGAAGAACATCATTCTCGTCAAGGGTGCCGTTCCCGGCGCCCGCGGTCGCATCGTCTTCGTCCGCAACGCAGTGAAGGGGGCGTAGTCGCATGGCAGACAACACGCTCAACGTCATTGACTCCAAGGGAAAGACCGTCGGCACCGTCGACCTTCCCGCCGAGACCTTCGACGTGCAGACCAACATCCCGCTGATCCACCAGGTCGTCGTCGCCCAGCGCGCCGCGGCTCGTCAGGGCACGCACAACACGCTGCGTCGTGGCGAGGTCTCCGGTGCCGGTCGCAAGCCGTTCAAGCAGAAGGGAACCGGTCGCGCTCGTCAGGGCTCGATCCGTGCTCCTCAGATGACCGGTGGTGGCATCGTCCACGGACCCCACCCCCGTGACTACGCCCAGCGCACCCCCAAGAAGATGATCGCGGCCGCCCTGCGCGGAGCGCTCTCCGACCGGGCTCGCGGCGGACGCATCCACGTCGTCGACTCCCTGTCGGTCGGCGAGGTCCCCTCGACCAAGACGATCGTCGCTCTGCTCGACTCGATCGCGACCAGCAAGCACGTTCTCGTGGTTCTGGAGCGTAACGACGAGCTCAGCCAGAAGAGCGTCCGCAACATCCAGTCCGTTCACGTCCTCCCGTGGGACCAGCTCAACGCCTACGACGTGCTCGTGAGCGACGACATCGTCTTCACCAAGGGCGCGTTCGACGCGTTCGTCGCCGGCCCGCAGTCGGCCGCAACCGTTGACACGGATGCCGCTGCCGCACCGAGCAAGAAGCGTGTCAGCCCCGAGCGCGCAGCAGCCGAGAAGGAGAAGGCTTCAGCATGACCGTCACCCAGAAGGACCCGCGCGACGTCATCCTCGCGCCCGTCGTCTCCGAGAAGAGCTACAGCCTGATCGACCAGGGCAAGTACACCTTCCTCGTCGACCCGCGCTCGAACAAGACCGAAATCAAGCTGGCGATCGAAAAGATCTTCAGCGTCGAGGTCGCGTCCATCAACACCCTCAACAAAAAGGGCAAGACGCAGCGCACCAAGTTCGGTATTGGTCACCGCAAGGACACCAAGCGCGCGATCGTCACCCTCAAGTCCGGTTCCATCGACATCTTCACGGCTGTCGGCTAGGGAACAGGGAGAGATAACAATGGCTATTCGTAAGTACAAGCCCACGACTCCTGGTCGTCGCGGTTCCTCGGTTGCAGACTTCGCCGAGATCACGCGTTCGACCCCGGAGAAGTCCCTGCTCCGTCCGCTGCCGAAGACCGGTGGTCGTAACAACGCAGGTCGCATCACGACGCGTCACATCGGTGGTGGCCACAAGCGCCAGTACCGCGTGATCGACTTCAAGCGCAACGACAAGGATGGCGTCAACGCCAAGGTCGCCGAGATCGAGTACGACCCGAACCGCACGGCTCGCATCGCACTCCTGCACTTCCTCGACGGCACCAAGCGCTACATCATCGCGCCGAACAAGCTGAACCAGGGCGACATCGTCGAGTCGGGTCCCGGCGCGGACATCAAGCCGGGCAACAACCTGCCGCTGCGCAACATCCCGGTCGGTACCGTTATCCACGCGATCGAGCTCAAGCCGGGCCAGGGAGCCAAGATGGCTCGCTCCGCCGGTGCTTCGGTTCGTCTCGTCGCCAAGGACGGCCCCTACGCGCAGCTCCGTCTGCCGTCGGGTGAAATCCGCAACGTCGACGCACGCTGCCGCGCCACGATCGGCGAGGTCGGCAACGCCGAGCAGTCGAACATCAACTGGGGAAAGGCCGGCCGTATGCGCTGGAAGGGCGTTCGCCCGACCGTGCGTGGTGTCGCCATGAACCCGGTCGACCACCCTCACGGTGGTGGAGAGGGCAAGACCTCCGGTGGACGCCACCCGGTCAGCCCGTGGGGCCAGAAAGAAGGCCGCACCCGCCACATCAACAAAGAGAGCGACCAGCTCATCGTTCGCCGCCGCAATGCCGGCAAGAAGCGCAAGTAGGAGTTGTAGAGGATGCCACGCAGTCTCAAAAAGGGCCCCTTCGTTGACGACCACCTGTTTCGCAAGGTGTCGAAGGCGAACGAAGCCAACAGCAAGAGCGTTATCAAGACCTGGTCGCGCCGTTCGATGATCATCCCGTCTTTCCTGGGACACACCATCGCGGTGCACGACGGTCGCAAGCACATCCCGGTGTTCATCACCGAGACGATGGTTGGGCACAAGCTCGGAGAGTTTGCCCCCACCCGCACCTTCCGTGGACACGAGAAGGACGACAAGAAGGGTCGTCGCCGCTAACGCGGTGACGGGAAGGTAAAAGAGAAATGGTTGAATCCATCGCTCGCGTGAAGCACATTCGCGTAACCCCCACGAAGGCTCGTCGCGTCGTCAACATGATCCGCGGCAAGCAGGCACAGGAGGCACTCGCCATCCTGAAGTTCGCCCCCCAGGGTGCGAGCACCCCCGTCTACAAGCTCGTCGAGTCGGCTATCGCCAACGCTCGGGTCAAGGCGGATGCCAGCAACAGCTACCTCGACGAGCAGGACCTGTTCGTCTCGTCGGCTTACGTGGATGAGGGCGCAACGCTCAAGCGTTTCCAGCCCCGTGCACAGGGCCGCGCGTTCCAGATCCTGAAGCGCACGAGCCACATCACGATCGTCCTGGCCACGCCGGATGAAGCGGATGTTGCCGTCGCCTCGAAGAAGGCAGGGAAGAAGTAATGGGCCAGAAGGTAAACCCCTACGGTTTCCGTCTTGGAATCACCACCGACCACGTGTCGCGTTGGTTCTCTGACAGCACCAAGGCTGGGCAGCGTTACAGCGACTACGTTGCTGAGGATGTCAAGATCCGCAACCTGCTGAAGACCTCGCTCGACCGCGCAGGAGTTGCGCGCATCGAGATCGAGCGCACCCGTGACCGCGTTCGCGTCGACATCCACACCGCCCGTCCGGGCATCGTGATCGGTCGTCGTGGCGCCGAGGCCGAGCGCATCCGCACCGACCTCGAGAAGCTCTCGGGCAAGCAGATCCAGCTCAACATCCTCGAGGTCAAGAACCCCGAGGCTGAGGCTCAGCTCGTCGCACAGGGAATCGCGGAGCAGCTCAGCGCTCGCGTCGCGTTCCGCCGTGCGATGCGCAAGGGCCTGCAGGGTGCCCAGCGCACCCCCACCGTCAAGGGTGTCCGCATCCAGGTCTCCGGCCGCCTCGGCGGCGCCGAGATGAGCCGCTCGGAGTTCTATCGCGAAGGCCGTGTGCCGCTGCACACCCTGCGCGCGAACATTGACTACGGGTTCTACGAGGCGAAGACCACCTTCGGCCGCATCGGTGTGAAGGTCTGGATCTACAAGGGCGACATCACCAACAAGGAGCTCGCTCGCGAGCAGGCTAACGCCAAGTCCACCCGTCCCGAGCGTCGTGACGACCGTCGCGACGGCCGCGACAGCGGACCCCGTCGTGGAGCTGCCCCGGCAGCCGCGGCAGCTCCCAAGGCAGACGCTGCTCCGGCAGCAGTAGGAGCTGAAGGCTAATCATGTTGATTCCCCGCAGAGTTAAGCACCGCAAGCAGCACCACCCCGGCCGTAGCGGCCAGGCGACCGGTGGTACCACGGTTTCGTTCGGCGAGTACGGCATCCAGGCCATTACTCCCGCCTACGTGACCAACCGCCAGATCGAGGCTGCTCGTATCGCGATGACCCGTCACATCAAGCGTGGTGGAAAGGTGTGGATCAACATCTACCCCGACCGCCCGCTCACCAAGAAGCCGGCCGAAACCCGCATGGGTTCCGGTAAGGGCTCACCCGAGTGGTGGGTCGCCAACGTCAAGCCGGGTCGCGTGCTCTTTGAGCTCGCCGGCGTGAGCGATGACATCGCTCGCGAGGCGCTCACCCGCGCCATCCACAAGCTGCCGCTGAAGGCACGCATCATCAAGCGCGAGGAGGGCGACGCATAATGGCGATCGGTTCCAAGGAGCTCGCACCCGTCGAGCTCGATACTTTTGAAGACGAGAGACTCGTCGACGAACTCAAGAAGGCCAAGGAAGAGCTGTTCAACCTGCGCTTCCAGACGGCCACCGGCCAGCTGGAGAACCACGGTCGCCTGCGCGCTGTCAAGCGTGACATCGCTCGCATCTACACGGTGATCCGTGAGCGCGAGCTGGGCATCCGTGCGACTCCTGTCGCGGTCGAGGCCCCGAAGGCCAAGAAGACCACGAAGAAGACGGCGGATGCTCCGGCAGCCGAGTCTTCCGATGACACCACGAAGGAGGCCTGATCATGGCTAAGGCAGACGCTGCTACCCCCACCGAGACGGCGACGCACACCGCATCCGACCGCGGCTACCGCAAGACCCGTCGTGGTTACGTCACCAGCGACAAGATGGAGAAGACCATCGTCGTCGAGGTCGAAGACCGCGTAAAGCACCCGCTGTACGGCAAGGTCATCCGCCGCACCTCCAAGGTGAAGGCTCACGACGAGGGCAACACGGCCGGCATCGGCGACCTCGTGATCATCAGCGAGACCCGTCCGCTCAGTGCTTCCAAGCGCTGGCGCCTGGTCGAGATCCTAGAGAAGGCCAAGTAAATGCTTCAGCAGGAATCCCGGCTCAAGGTCGCCGACAACACCGGCGCCAAGGAGCTGCTCACGATTCGCGTGCTCGGCGGCTCCGGCCGTCGGTACGCCGGCCTTGGTGACGTCATCGTCGCCACGGTCAAGGATGCGATCCCTGGCGGCAACGTCAAGAAGGGTGACGTCGTCAAGGCTGTCATCGTTCGCACCAAGAAGGAGACCCGTCGTCCCGACGGCTCGTACATCAAGTTCGACGAGAACGCCGCCGTTATCCTCAAGGCCGACGGCGACCCTCGCGGCACTCGTATCTTCGGACCGGTCGGTCGCGAACTCCGCGACAAGAAGTTCATGAAGATCATCTCGCTGGCACCGGAGGTCATTTAGTCATGGCGAACATCAAAAAGGGCGACATCGTCCAGGTGATCAGCGGCCCCTCGCAGGCTCGCGGCGGAGACCGTGGCAAGCAGGGTCGTGTCATCGAGGTCCTCGTCGAGAAGAACCGCGTCGTCGTGGAGGGTGTGAACTTCATCACCAAGCACGTCCGCGTGGGTCAGACCGACCGTGGCACCAAGACCGGTGGCATCGAGACCCTCGAGGCCCCGATCCACGTGTCCAACGTGCAGCTCGTCGACCCCGAGACCAAGCAGCCGGCTCGTGTCGGCTTCACGGTTTCGACCGACGCCGCAGGCAAGACCACGCGTACGCGCTACTTCAAGCCGTCGCGTCGTGCCGCAGCCCCCAAGAAGGCCGCGAAGGCCTCCACAACCAAGGCCAAGGCTGACAAGGCCGACGCCGAGAAGGACGCCGAGTAATGACCGACACTGCAACCGCAGCGCCGGCTGGCAAAATCCAGCCGCGTCTCAAGCAGAAGTACCAGAACGAGATCTCAGCGCAGCTGACGAAGGACTTCGGCTTCACCAACGTGCACCAGGTGCCCGGACTGGTGAAGATCGTGGTCAACACCGGTGTCGGCGAGGCAGCTCGCGACGGCAAGATCATCGATGGCGCCGTCAAGGACCTCATCGCGATCACCGGCCAGAAGCCGCAGGTCACCGCCGCTCGCAAGTCCATCGCGCAGTTCAAGCTGCGTGAGGGCCAGCCGATCGGCGCCCACGTCACCCTTCGCGGTGACCGTGCCTGGGAGTTCCTCGACCGTCTGCTCTCGCTTGCGCTCCCGCGCATCCGTGACTTCCGCGGTCTGTCGGACAAGCAGTTCGACGGCAACGGCAACTACACCTTCGGTCTCACGGAGCAGTCGATGTTCCACGAGATCGATCAGGACAAGATCGACCGCGTTCGCGGTTTCGACATCACTGTCGTCACCACGGCGAAGAACGACGACGAGGGTCGCGCGCTGCTCAAGGCGCTCGGCTTCCCGTTCAAGAACGCAGAGAACACCCCCGCGTAGTCAGCTGACCACGCTTCATTTAGCACCACCGATCACCGAGGTCGGCATCCGGCGTACCGGATGCCGAAACCGGGTGAGGAAGGCACCACCAACATGACGATGACAGATCCGGTCGCAGACCTGCTGACCAGACTGCGCAACGCGAACTCGGCGTACCACGACACCGTGTCAATGCCGAGCAGCAAGCTCAAGTCCCATATCGCCGAGATCCTCAAGTCCGAGGGTTACATCGGTGACTGGAAAGTCGAGGACGCTCGCGTCGGCAAGACGCTGACCCTCGACCTCAAGTACGGCCCCAACCGGGAGCGTTCCATCGCTGGAATCAAGCGCGTCTCGAAGCCCGGCCTCCGCGTGTACGCGAAGTCGACCGAGATCCCTCACGTTCTCGGTGGCCTCGGCGTCGCCATCCTGTCGACCTCGTCCGGCCTCCTCACGGACCGCCAGGCTTCGAAGAAGGGCGTGGGTGGGGAAGTCCTCGCCTACGTGTGGTAACCCAGACATGTCACGTATCGGAAGACTCCCCATCGAGATCCCTGCTGGGGTCGAGGTGAAGATCGACGGTTCCGCCGTCTCCGTCAAGGGCCCGAAGGGTGAGCTGGCGCTCACCGTCGCCAGCCCCATCGAGGTCAAGCTCGAGGATGGCCAGGTTCTGGTCACCCGCCCGGACGACGAGCGCGAGTCGCGTTCGCTGCACGGCCTGACCCGCACGCTCATCGCCAACCAGATCATCGGTGTGACGACGGGCTACTCCAAGGGCCTCGAGATCGTCGGTACCGGTTACCGCGTCGCGGCCAAGGGCGCTTCGCTCGAGTTCGCGCTCGGGTACTCGCACTCCATCACGGTCGACCCGCCGGCAGGCATCAGCTTCGCCGTCGAGGGCAACACCAAGCTGACGGTGCACGGCATCGACAAGCAGGCCGTCGGCGAAGTCGCCGCAAACATTCGCAAGCTGCGCAAGCCAGAGCCCTACAAGGGCAAGGGTGTTCGCTACGCCGGCGAGGTAGTCCGCCGCAAGGCCGGAAAGAGTGGTAAATAATCATGGGTCTCGGAACTAGAGGCAAGAGCAAGTCGGCGGCCAAGGGTCGTCGCCACGCACGTCTTCGCAAGAAGGTCGTCGGCACCGAGCAGCGTCCGCGTCTCGTTGTCACCCGTTCGGCTCGCCACGTCTTCGTGCAGGTCGTCGACGACAGCAAGGGTTTCACCCTTGCGTCGGCATCGACTCTCGAAGCGGACCTGCGGACCTTCGACGGTGACAAGACCGCCAAGGCGCGCAAGGTCGGAGAACTCGTCGCGGAGCGCGCCAAGAAGGCGGGCATCGAGGCAGTCGTCTTCGACCGTGGTGGTAGCAAGTACGCGGGTCGCGTCGCTGCCATCGCCGATGGAGCCAGAGAGGGTGGACTGGACCTGTGAGCGACACAACTAACACGAACAAGGAGACCCCTGTGGCCACCGAGGCAGAGCCGACCGTCGCGGTCGTCGAGACCGCGGCCGCAACCGAGCCCGCTGCGAACGAGCCCCGCGAGGCGCGTCGAGGCGGCCGTGAGCGCAACCCCAACCAGCAGCGTGGAAGCCGTGACTCTGAGAAGAGCCAGTTCCTTGAGCGCGTCGTCACCATCAACCGCGTTTCCAAGGTCGTCAAGGGTGGTCGTCGCTTCAGCTTCACCGCCCTCGTGGTCGTCGGAGACGGCAACGGTCTGGTCGGCGTCGGATACGGCAAGGCCCGCGAGGTCCCGACCGCTATCTCCAAGGGTGTCGAAGAGGCGAAGAAGAACTTCTTCCGCGTTCCTCGCGTCGGCGTCACCATCCCGCACCCCGTGCAGGGTGAGGCCGCTGCCGGCGTCGTGCTCCTGCGTCCCGCCTCCGCTGGTACCGGTGTTATCGCCGGTGGCCCGGTGCGTGCCGTTCTCGAGTGCGCTGGCATCCACGACGTTCTGAGCAAGTCGCTCGGCTCGTCCAACACGATCAACATCGTGCACGCAACGGTTGCTGCTCTCAAGCAGCTCGAGGAGCCCAGTGCCGTCGCGGCACGTCGTGGCCTCTCGCTCGAGGATGTCGCGCCCGCGCGTCTCCTGCGTGCCCAGGCTGACGCTAAGGCAGGTGTCTGATGGCTGCTCGCCTGAAGGTGACCCAGATCAAGTCCAAAATCAGTGAGAAGCAGAACCAGCGCGACACCCTGCGGAGCCTCGGGCTCAAGCGCATCGGTGATGTCGTCGTCCGTGAGGACAACCTGCAGAACCGTGGCTACGTCCGCACGGTCGCTCACCTTGTCAAGGTCGAGGAGATTGACTAATGGCTGAAGAAACCACTCCGGCTGCTGCGCCCAAGAAGGCCAGCACCGCGAAGGCGCCTGCCGCCAAGGCCACCACGGCCAAGGCTGCTGCGCCCAAGGCTGAGAAGGCTGCCGCGACGAAGGCCCCCAAGGCCGCCGCCGCGTCGTCCGACGCCACCGTCGCAGCGAAGGCTCCGAAGGCTGCTCCGGCGAAGAAGGCTGCAGAGCCCGTCGCCGAGGCTCGCCCGCAGGTGCTGAAGATGCACCACCTCCGTCCGGCTGCCGGTGCCAAGAAGGACCGCACCCGTGTTGGTCGTGGTGAGGGCTCCAAGGGTAAGACCGCCGGCCGCGGTACCAAGGGAACGAAGGCTCGCTACGGCGTGCGCCTCGGGCTCGAGGGTGGAAACCTGAACAGCATCATGCGTACCCCGAAGCTGCGCGGGTTCAAGAACCCGTTCCGCGTCGAGTACCAGGTCGTCAACCTGGAGAAGCTGGCCGAGCTGTACCCCACCGGTGGAGACGTCACGATCAGTGACCTCGTCGCCAAGGGTGCTGTGCGCAAGAACGAGAAGGTCAAGGTTCTTGGCGACGGCGACATTGCGGTTAAGCTGAGCGTTGCAGTTGACAAGGTCTCTGGCTCCGCTGAGCAGAAGATCGTTGCAGCAGGCGGTTCTATCAAGTGAAGTCCCCCGGGCGCATCGCGCCCGGGACTTCCGTAGAGTCGTCTAGGTGGCCCGAAAGGGCCACCTGCATCGCCAACATGACCTAATCAGGGTCATGTGCAACCAGGAGGCCTCGTGTTCAGAGCCGTAGCGCGGATCTTCCGCACCCCCGATCTTCGGAAGAAGATCCTCTTCACGCTCGCAATGATCGCGATCTTCCGGCTCGGATCGTTCATTCCGTCGCCGTTCGTGAACTTCGCCAACGTGCAGACCTGTCTTGCCGCCAACTCGAACACGACGGGGCTCTACGAGCTCGTCAACCTGTTCAGCGGTGGCGCGCTTCTCCAGCTCTCGATCTTCGCGCTCGGCATCATGCCGTACATCACGGCGTCGATCATCGTGCAGCTTCTCCGCGTGGTCATTCCGCACTTCGAGACTCTGTACAAGGAAGGCCAGTCCGGCCAGGCCCGCCTCACCCAGTACACCCGCTACCTCACGATCGGCCTCGGCGTTCTGCAGTCGACGACCCTGATCACGGTCGCCCGCAGCGGCGCGCTGTTCCCGAACACGGGAACCCCCGCCTGTTCCGCGCTGATCACCGACTCGTCCTGGTACGCCATCCTGCTCATGGTCATCACGATGACCGCCGGCACCGGCCTCATCATGTGGATGGGTGAGCTCATCACCGAGCGCGGCATTGGCAACGGCATGTCGCTCCTCATCTTCACGTCCATCGCCGCTCGCTTCCCGGGCTCGCTCTTGTCGATCCAGCAGGCCAAGGGCTTCGAGACCTTCCTCGGTGTGATCCTGATGGGCATCGTGATCATGGGTCTCGTGGTGTTCGTCGAACAATCGCAGCGACGAATCCCCGTGCAATATGCCAAGCGGATGGTCGGACGCCGCACCTATGGCGGCAACAACACCTACATCCCGATCAAGGTCAACATGGCCGGCGTCGTGCCCGTCATCTTCGCCTCGTCGCTGCTGTACCTGCCGGCCCTGGTCGCGCAGTTCAACCAGCCCGCGAACGGCAAGGCGCCTGCGGCCTGGGTCAGCTGGATCTCCGACAACCTGCGCACGGGCGACAATCCGCTGTACATGCTGCTGTACTTCCTGCTCATCGTCGGCTTCACGTACTTCTACGTCGCGATCACCTTCAACCCGGAGGAAGTCGCCGACAACATGAAGAAGTACGGCGGCTTCATTCCCGGCATCCGTGCCGGTCGGCCGACGGCCGAGTACTTGGACTACGTGCTGACCCGCGTGACCCTGCCCGGCTCGCTCTACCTCGGCATCATCGCCTTGATCCCGCTCATCGCCCTCGGCCTGTTCGGTGCAAACCAGAACTTCCCGTTCGGCGGCGCGAGCATCCTGATCATTGTCGGTGTCGGTCTCGAGACCGTGAAGCAGATCGACTCGCAGCTGCAGCAGCGTCACTACGAGGGTCTCCTCCGGTGACCCGGCTTCTCATCGTCGGCCCGCCCGGGGCCGGTAAGGGAACCCAGTCAGCTCTGATCTCGACCAGCTACGGAATCCCCGCCATCGCGACCGGCGACATCTTCCGCCAGAACATCAAAGACCAGACACCGCTCGGTGTCGAGGTCAAGGCGATCGTCGACGCGGGGGACTACGTGCCCGACTCGCTGACGAACGAACTGGTGAAGAACCGCCTGCTCGAGGAGGATGCGCGCGAGGGCTTCCTGCTCGATGGGTACCCGCGCACGCTGGAGCAGATCGCGTTCCTCGATGAGCTGCTCGCGTCGAAGGGTCAGTCCCTCGACGCAGTGATTCTGCTCAATGCCGACACGGATGCCGTGGTCGCTCGCCTGCGCAACCGCGCCCAGGAGCAGGGTCGTGCCGACGACACCGAAGAGGCGATCCGGCACCGTCAGGATGTCTTCGCCCGCGAGACCACCCCGCTGATCCCGGTGTACCGCGAGAAGGGCCTGCTCATCGAGGTCGACGGCCTCGGCGAGGTCGAAGCTGTCGCTGCGCGAATCGCCGAGGCGCTCAGCGCGCGCGGCCTCCGCACCGCCGCCTAGTTCGTCGCATCGTGGCTTTTCGCAAGAACATCTACAAGTCGCCGGCCGAACTGCGCGCGATGGTGGCGCCGGGTCTCGCGACCGCGGCCTCGCTCGCTGCCGTGCGGGCCGCCATCCGTGCCGGTGTGACGACTCTCGAGCTCGACGCGATCGCCGAGGCGACCATTCGAGGGCTCGGCGGCATCCCGAACTTCCAACTCGAAGAGGGCTACGTCCACACGGTCTGCGCCTCGGTGAATGACGAGGTTGTGCACGGTATCCCGGGCGGTCGCGTGCTGCAGCCCGGCGACATCGTCTCGATCGACAGCGGAGCCAAGGTCGGTGACTGGAACGGCGACGCCGCGATCACCGTAGTCGTGCCCGATCCCACGCGACCCGAGCTGGTCGCCGAGCGGCAGAAGCTGGCGGATGTCACGGAGCAGTCGCTCTGGCACGGCATCGCCGCGCTGTCTCGAGTCAGCCACCTCAACCATGTCGGTGGGTTCATCGAGGACTACATCGAATCGCAGGGCGAGTACGGCATCCTCGAGGACTACGTGGGGCACGGTATCGGCCGGTCGATGCATGAGGAGCCGCCGGTATTCAACTACCGGGTGCGCGATCGTGGCCCGCAGGTGAAGCCCGGACTCGTCGTCGCAATCGAGCCGATGGTCACCCTCGGCACCATCGACACCGTGACGCATCCCGACGGCTGGACGGTCGCCACCGAGGACGGCACCGCGGCGGCGCACTGGGAACACAGCATCGCGGTACACGCCGGTGGCATCTGGGTGCTGACGGCGGAAGACGGCGGCGCCGCGGGGCTCGCACCGCTCGGCGTCGTGCCCGTCCCGATCCCGTAGCCGACGATCCAGCCTTCCTGGAGAGGCCGGTCGCCGGTCAGTCGACCGAGAGTTCGCCGGGAGCGTACCACCGGGCCCGGCGTCGAGTTGGCGAAACGCCCGGTTAATGTCTAAGATTGACCCTTGGTGTCTGCTGCCGTTATAGGCGTGCATACCGCAGCTTCAGTTGGTTTTTCGCCGGGGCCAGACGCCACAATCCATCCGCACGACCAGCAATCAAACTTTTAGCGACGAAGAGGCTATGGCCAAAAAAGACGGTGTCATCGAGATCGAAGGCGCAGTAGTCGAAGCTCTGCCCAACGCAATGTTCCGCGTTGAGTTGACCAACGGCCACAAAGTGCTTGCCCACATTTCGGGCAAGATGCGTCAGCACTACATCCGCATCCTCCCTGAGGACCGCGTGATCGTGGAGCTGAGCCCCTACGATCTGACCCGCGGCCGGATCGTCTATCGGTACAAGTAACGATCGCTGGAAAGTAACGGCCGGGCCTGAGCACATCGACCCGGTACGAAGACAGCGAAAAGAGAGAAAACAATGAAGGTCAACCCCAGCGTCAAGCCGATCTGTGAGCACTGCCGCGTGATCCGTCGTCACGGCAACGTCATGGTCATCTGCAAGAGCAACCCGCGCCACAAGCAGCGCCAGGGCTAAGAACTTCGTGAACCGGATCCGCGACAGCGGGTCCGGTTCTCGCGAATACAACTGAATACGCACAGTACTGAATCAGTAAGAACAACAGCATCAGAACCGGGCAAGTCTCGGGGACACCAGTGGTTGGAGGCCACTGCACAGATGCTGCTGAAGACCTCCACTCACTACAGGGAGAAGCCACTATGGCTCGTCTAGCAGGAGTCGACATCCCGCGCGATAAGCGCGTCGAGGTCGCATTGACTTACATCTACGGCGTCGGACGCACGCGTGCACTCAAGACGCTCGCCGACACCAACATCAGCGGTGAGATCCGCGTCAAGGATCTGACCGATGACCAGCTCATCGCACTCCGCGACTACGTCGAAGGAAACTTCAAGGTGGAGGGTGACCTTCGCCGTGAGGTCGCAGCCGACATCCGTCGCAAGGTCGAAATCGGAAGCTACCAGGGCATCCGCCACCGTCGTGGTCTGCCCGTTCACGGACAGCGCACCAAGACCAACGCGCGCACCCGCAAGGGACCGAAGCGCACCGTCGCCGGCAAGAAGAAGGCCGGCCGTAAGTAACCAGCGCATCGCGCTGAGTTCCGGCCGCTTCGGCCAGCTCACGATTTAGATCTCAGGAGAGAAAAACATGGCAGCACCCAAGGCTGCGGCACGCAAGCCGCGTCGCAAAGAGAAGAAGAACATCGCTGTGGGCCAGGCCCACATCAAGAGCACCTTCAACAACACCATCGTGTCGATCACCGACCCGACCGGTGCGGTTATCAGCTGGGCATCGTCCGGCGGAGTCGGCTTCAAGGGTTCGCGCAAGTCGACCCCGTTCGCCGCTCAGCTCGCCGCCGAGTCCGCTGCGCGCCAGGCGCAGGAGCACGGCATGAAGAAGGTCGACGTCTTCGTCAAGGGACCGGGCTCCGGCCGCGAGACCGCGATCCGTTCGCTCCAGGCCGCTGGCCTCGAGGTCGGCTCGATCAGCGATGTCACCCCGCAGGCGCACAACGGTTGCCGCCCGCCCAAGCGTCGCCGCGTCTAACACCTTTCGCCTCATCGAGTGTGTCGAGCCCTCCCCGGAGTGATCCGGATGCGGGCTCGGCACGCTCGGTCGTCGGGTAGACCATCGGTCTGGCTCGTGAGCGCACAGTTTTCATCACGAATACAACTCAAAAACCGACCGGCCAGCCACCGGTCGAACGCACAAGTGTCAAATAGCGGACACTTCGCCGAAAGGAAACAACAGTGCTCATCGCACAGCGCCCCACTCTGACCGAAGAGAACATCTCCGAGTTCCGTTCGCGGTTCGTCATCGAGCCGCTCGAACCCGGTTTCGGTTACACCCTCGGCAACTCTCTTCGCCGCACCCTCCTCTCCTCCATCCCCGGCGCTGCTGTCACGAGCATCCGTCTCGACGGTGTGCTGCACGAGTTCAGCACCATCGCGGGGGTCAAGGAAGACGTCACCGAGATCATCCTGAACATCAAGGGTCTCGTCGTCTCCAGCGAGCACGACGAGCCGATCACCGCCTACCTGCGTAAGCAGGGCGCCGGCGAGGTCACCGCAGCTGACATCTCGGCTCCGGCCGGTGTCGAGATCCACAACCCGGAACTCGTCATCGCGACCCTCAACGACAAGGCGAAGTTCGAGCTCGAGCTCACCATCGAGCGTGGCCGCGGCTACGTCTCGGCTACCCAGAACCGCAGCGAGTTCAGCGAGGCCGGCCAGATTCCGGTCGACTCGATCTACTCGCCCGTGCTGAAGGTCACCTACCGTGTCGAGGCAACTCGTGCCGGTGAGCGCACCGACTTCGACCGCCTGGTCGTGGATGTCGAGACCAAGAACGCGATCACCCCGCGTGACGCGATCGCCTCGGCCGGCCGCACCCTGACCGAGCTGTTCGGCCTCGCCCGCGAGCTGAACACCGCGGCAGAGGGCATCGAGATCGGCCCGGCTCCGGTCGACGCCGTTCTCTCGAGCGAACTCAGCATGCCGATCGAAGACCTCGACCTGTCTGTGCGCAGCTACAACTGCCTCAAGCGCGAGGGAATCAACACTGTGAGCGAACTCGTCGCATTGTCGGAGACGCAGCTCATGAACATCCGCAACTTCGGCCAGAAGTCGGTCGACGAGGTGCGCGACAAGCTCGTGGAGATGGGCCTCTCGCTGAAGGATTCGGTCCCCGGATTCGACGGCGCCCACTTCTACAGCGGCTACGAAGACGACGAGACCACCGTCTAGTCCTTTCCGGCCTAGATACGTTTTGATACTGGAGAACTAGACATGCCTACACCTACCAAGGGACCCCGCCTCGGTGGAGGACCCGCGCACGAGCGTCTCATGCTCGCGAACCTCGCGGCCGCCCTCTTCACCCACAAGAGCATCAAGACGACCGAGACCAAGGCCAAGCGCCTGCGTCCGGTCGCCGAGCGGCTCATCACCTTCGCGAAGAAGGGCGACCTGCACAACCGTCGTCGTGCGCTCGCGATCATCGGCGACAAGAGCGTCATCCACGAGCTCTTCACCGAGATCGCGCCGCTCGTCGAGCACCGTGACGGCGGCTACACCCGCATCACCAAGCTCGGCTTCCGCAAGGGCGACAACGCGTCCATGGTGCAGATCGAGCTCGTGCTCGAGCCCGTGAACGCGAAGCCCAAGGCGAAGACCTCGACCAAGGCGCCGAAGGCTGCCCCGGTCGACGAGACTCCCGCCGAGGACGTTGTGGACGAGACCCCGGCCGAGGAGACCGCCGACGAGGCTGTCTCTGAGGAGACCCAGGAGCAGAAGGACGCCGTTTCGGAGGAGACCGCCGAGGTCGTCGCCGAGGGTGGACCCGCGCAGGACGCTCCCGAGGACGTCAAGTAGTCGTTCCGCTGTAACTCTCGAATGGCCCCGTCGACAGACGGGGCCATTCGTGTTTCACCGGCCGGTTCGTATTCGGCGTACATTTCGTCGCATGGCCAGTGAAGCGACGACGCTCGAAGTCCCCGGTCCCGACGGCCTGCGCGAGATGCGCGTCTCTAGTCCGTCCCGGGTGATCTGGCCCGAGGTCGGCATCACCAAACTCGACCTCGTGAAGTACCTCGTCGCGGTCGGCTCCGCTTTCGTCGAGGCGATAGGCGATCGTCCCGTGTCTCTTCAACGGTTCTCCGACACCATCGACGGTGAGCAGTTCTTTTCCAAGAATCCGCCGCGGGGTGTGCCGGATTTCATCCGCACCGTCGACGTGACCTTTCCGAGCGGTCGCACGCATCCGCAGCTCGTGATCGACGAGCCGGCGGCCGCGGTCTGGATGGCGCAGATGAACACCGTCGTGTTCCACCCCTGGCCGTCGCTTACAAGCAACACCGACAACCCCGACCAGGTGCGGATCGACCTCGACCCGCAGCCGGGCACCGACTTCGACGATGCCGTCACCGCCGCTTTCGCCCTGCGCGAGGTGCTGACCGAAGCAGGGCTCACCGCGTTCGTGAAGACCTCGGGCAACCGCGGCATCCATGTTTTCGCCCCGATTGCCGCCGAGCACGAGTTTCTCGACGTGCGCCACGGGGTGATCGCCGCCGCGCGCGAGTTGGAACGACGGATGCCGGAGCGGGTTACCACCGCCTGGTGGAAGGAGCAACGCGGCGAGCGAATCTTCGTCGATTTCAACCAGGCGGCGCGCGATCGCACCATGGCGGGGGCGTATAGCCCGCGCGCGCTTGCGACCGCGACCGTCTCAACGCCGGTGAGCTGGGGCGAGCTTGCGGATGTCGCCCCGACCGACTTCACGATCCTCACTGTTCCTCAGCGCCTCGCCACCGTCGGCGACCCCTGGCACGGTATGGCAGAGCACCGCGGCAGCATGACCACCCTGCTCGAGTGGTGGGAGCGTGACGTGTCGAACGGCCTAGGCGAGCTGCCCTTCCCGCCCGACTATCCGAAGATGCCGGGTGAGCCCCCGCGGGTGCAGCCGAGCCGAGCGAAGAAGCAGTAACCGCCCGCTCCGTTGATTGAGTGCGCCCTCTGGGGCGCTCGCGCATCGAAACCTTCGCGTGGTGGGTCTCGATACGCGTCCTCGTTAGTCGGGCCCTACTCGACCGGCGTTGAGAGCACCTCGGCGAGGTCGTAGCCCGCCGGAACCTCGAGTTGCTCGAACGTACAGGACCGAGCATCCCGATCCGGACGCCAGCGCAGAAACTGCACGGTATGCCGAAAGCGTTCGCCCTCCATCTGGTCGTACTTCACCTCGAGCACCCGTTCTGGGCGGAGGCGAACGAAGGACATGTCGCGACTGCCCGAGAAGCGGCTGCGCTCGCCCTCGCCGTGCGGGTCGTCGGCCACCAGTGGCGCGAGCTCGTCGATGAGTTCGCGCCGTCGCACGTCGGTGAAGGCCGACGCTCCGCCCACTCCGCGTAGTTCTCCTCGCGCGTCGTAGAGGCTGAGCAGTAGCGACCCGACCCCGCTCCCGCTCTTGTGCACGCGGTAGCCGGTGAGCACGACATCCGCTGTTCGCACGTGTTTGGTCTTGAGCATCAGCCGCTTACCCGGGGCATAGCCCGCGGCGAGCGGCTTGCTCACGACGCCGTCGAGTCCCGCTCCCTCGAACTCGACCAGCCAGCGGCGGGCGAGCGCGACATCCCGCGTCTGACGGGTGAGGTGCAGCGGCGCGCTCAGGTCGGCGAACAGCGTCTCGAGTGCGGCGCGACGGTCGGCGAACGGCGCATCGAGGAGGGACTCCGAGCCAAGGCCGAGGAGGTCGAACGCGACGAAAGAGGCTGGCGTCTCGACAGACAGCGACGCGACGCGGCTCGCGGCCGGATGGATGCGCTGCGACAGCGCCTCCCAGTCGAGGTGTTCGCCGCCTCCGATTGCGCTTCGCACGACGATCTCCCCGTCGAGCACGCAGGGCTGTGGCAACTGCCGCGCACACTCGGCCACGAGTTCGGGAAAGTAGCGGGTCAGGCTCTTCGCCCCGCGACTGCCGATCTCCACACTTTCGCCATCCCAGTACACGATGGCGCGAAAGCCGTCCCACTTCGGCTCGTAGCCGAGGCCGCCGGCGACGCTGTCTGGCTCGGGCACGATGGTCAGTGCTTTGGCGAGCATCGGCTCGATCGGATCGATGTCCATGCCCCGATCATGCTCCGCCCGCGCGATCGGCGATAGGTCAGCGCCTCAGCAGCGGGGGCACCTGGGGAAGCCAGAACTCTTGCGCGCCCTGCAGCGGAGGCAGGTCGTCGAGCCGCTGCAGTGCGGCCTTCACGCAGTCCACGTAGACCTGGCCACCGCGGGAGCCGGGATGGATCTGGTCCCGCGCCAGCAGATTCAGCTGGCCCGCGATCGCCTCCTGCCAGTGGGCGAGCTCCACGTTGCGATGCTCGTCGGCGAAGTGGCCGAGCTCGGTGTTAACCCCGGGCACCCAGCCGCGCGGAGCCTGCACGTCGACCACGACGATGCGATGCCCGCCACCGACGATGTGGTGGATGCGCTCGAGCACCGACTCGTCGACCGGGCCGTTGGTGCCGAGGCCGAGGATCAGGGTGCTGCGAAGGATTCCGGCATCCACCATGCCCTGCACGATCGCGGGAGCGGCGGATGCCTGACGCGAGACGACCGCGTCGATCGCGATTCCGGGAAAGGCGGCCTGCAATTCGGGCGCGGAGGCCAGCATGACGGAGTCGCCGATCGCCGTAATGTCCGCGCCAGCGGGAGGTGGGGGCAACTCCGTCGGCCCGGGGGTGGGGGTTCCCGGCGCGGCAGAGGGCGTTGGCGTCGGCGTTGGGGCGGCGGTGGCCGAGGCGATCGCCGCCTTGCCGCGCTCGATGAGCGCCTGCGCGTCCCCCTGATCCGGTTCTGCCAGCACGGCGACGGTCGTCGTTGCAACGAGCGCGCCGACGACCAGCACGGTGGCCGCGGTGCCGACACCTCGGATGCCACGCCAACCGCCGAACCAGCGCCCGGCGACCGCGCGGAACCCGTCACGACGTATCGGCTGCTCGAGGAATCGGTACGAGAGGGCCGCCGCCGTGACGGTGATCGCGGCAGCCACTCCGCCGAGCAGCCAGCCGCTGCCGCCGGTGCGTTCCCACGACGGGAAGGCGGCGACCAGCAACACGAAGACGGGCCAGTGCCACAGGTAGATTCCGTAAGAGCGGGTGCCGACCCAGCGCAGCGGGGCCAGGTCGAGTGCCCGTCCGAGCGGTGACCCTGGCGTGATCGACCCCCAGATGACGATGGCGGTCAGCAGCGCGACGGCGACCAATCCGCCGCGGTAGACGAGCGGGGCATCCGTCGTGAAAACCGACGCGACGACGACCAGCGCGGCGAGCGACAGCGCCCCGAGGATGGGGGCGAGCACCCGGAACCAGCGGGCGGCGACCAGTCGAGAGACGGTCCAGCGGGAGGTGAGGATGGCGAGGACCGCGCCGATCGCCAGCCCGAAGCTGTGCGTGTCGGTGCCGTAATAGACGCGCGTCGCGTCCCCAGCCGGAGGGAACAGTACGGCCATGGCTACGGCGGAACCGGCGGCGATGATCGCCACGATCGCCACGCGCACCCGGCGGGAACGGATGAGGGCGAGCGGCAGCACGAGCAGCGGCCAGACCAGGTAGAACTGTTCCTCCACCGCGAGCGACCAGAGATTGCGGAACAGCTCGGGCGCGGTCTCGTCGAAGTAGCTCTGGTCGTTCGCCACCGCCACCCAGTTGCTGCTGAAGGTCACCGCCCCGAGCAGCTGCCGACCGAGATGCAGCAGCACGTCCCCGCCGATCAGCCAGGCCACCGCGGAGCAGACCAGCAGCAGCGCGCCGAGGGCGGGGAGCAAGCGCCGGGCGCGACGCAACCAGAACGCCCGGAGGCGCAGGCGACCCGTGGTCTCGCGCTCTCGAAGCACCAGCCCGGTGATGAGGAATCCGCTGATCACGAAGAAGATGTCGACGCCGAGAAATCCGCCGGTGAGCGCGCCGGGGCTCAGGTGATAGACGAGCACCGCGAGCACGGCGATCGCCCGGAGTCCGTCGAGGCCGGGGAGGTGCGCGGAGCGGGGGGAGGGGGAAGACATGGAGTGATCAAGCTTCCCCCGTCGTGGCGGCAAGGTCAAAAGCGCACGGTGAAACGGGCCGGGTGAAACCGGCCAGCCTAGAATCGATGGAATGAGCACGGGGGAAGATGCGGTCGACGAACCGACCACCCGTTTTCGCCTCGACATCGCGTACGACGGCACCGCGTTCAGCGGCTGGACCCGTCAGCCCGACCTCCGCACCGTGCAGGGCGACCTCGAAGAAGCACTGAAGACCGTCTTCGGCCGAGTCGGTCCGCCTCCCGCGCTCACCGTCGCCGGGAGAACGGATGCCGGCGTGCACGCGCTCGGCCAGGTGGCTCACGTCGACCTCACCGACCGTCAGATCGCCGTGTTGCAGCGTCGCCGCGGCAAGCTGCCGCCCGCCACGGATGCAGCCAGCACGCTGCGTCGTCGCCTCAACGGCATCGCCGGACTGGAGACGGATGTCTACGTCTCCCGCGCATCCGTCGCGCCGAGCGGCTTCGACGCCCGGTTCTCCGCGATCTGGCGTCGGTACGAGTACCGCGTCGCCGACAATCTCGGCCTGCGCGATCCGCTCGCCCGTAATCGCACGGTCTGGTACCCGGCAACGCTCGGGGTGGACGCGATGGATGCCGCGGCATCCACTCTCGTCGGTCTCCACGACTTCGGCACGTTCTGCAAGCCGCGCGAGGGAGCGACGACCATCCGCACCCTGCAGGACTTCCGCTGGAGTCGTCTGCCCGACGGAGTCTTGCTCGCGAGTGTCAAGGCCGATGCCTTCTGCCACAGCATGGTGCGCGCTCTCGTCGGCGCGAGCATCTCGGTGGGGGAGGGCAAGCTCGACCCGTCGCAACTCGTCGTGCTGCGGGACCGGCTGGAGCGCACCAGCGACTTCCGGGTGGCGCCGGCCCGCGGCCTCACCCTGATGCAGGTCGGGTACCCCGAGGATGCCGGGCTCGCCCTGCGTGCGGAGCAGACTCGTGCCAGGCGCGCATCCGTTTGACCCTCGGGCCCGGAATCGACTACTGTAGACCCTTGGTGCCAGCGCCGCTTTGCGCTGCACCCGAAGTTGAGCCCTCCACCGGCAGCATTCCCCTCACATCGTGATCGAAATGCCCATCGGAGTGGGATTCACGAACGCCTCATTTCGACTGAAGAAAGCAGCACTACTGTGACGCGCACCTTTTCTCCCAAGCCCGACGATGTTCAGCGCGAATGGCTGATCATCGACGCGACTGACGTCGTCCTCGGCCGACTCGCCACCCACGCAGCTGTTCTGCTGCGCGGAAAGCACAAGGCCACCTTCGCCCCCCACATGGACATGGGCGACTTCGTCATCATCATCAACGCCGAGAAGGTGGCCCTCACCGGCTCCAAGCTCGCGCAGAAGAAGGCCTACCGCCACTCGGGTTACCCGGGCGGCCTGACGGCGACCACCTACTCCGAGATGCTGGAGAAGCACCCGACGCGCGCCGTCGAGAAGGCCATCCGTGGCATGCTCCCCAAGAACTCGATCGGACGCGCACAGCTCACGAAGCTGAAGGTCTACGCGGGCGCCGAGCACCCCCACGCTGCCCAGCAGCCCAAGACCTACACTTTCGGCCAGGTCGCGCAGTAGCGCCGACCAGAGATACATAAGGACTTCACATCATGGCGAAGATCGCAGATTCCCTCGACGAGAGCGTTGTCGAGAGCTACACCACCGAGAGTGCACCCGAGGCCGCCGTCAAGGTTCCTCGCGCCGTTCTCAACGTTCCCGGCGCAGCCGTCGGCCGTCGCAAGCAGGCCATTGCCCGCGTACGCATCGTTCCCGGCTCCGGCAACTTCACGGTCAACGGCCGTGAGCTCGCCGACTACTTCCCGAACAAGCTGCACCAGCAGCTGATCAACGACCCGTTCAAGGTCCTCGACCTGCTCGGCAGCTACGACGTCGTCGCGCGCATCACCGGTGGTGGCCCCTCCGGCCAGGCCGGCGCGCTGCGTCTCGGCATCGCCCGCTCGCTGAACCTCATCGACGAAGAGAACAACCGCGCTTCGCTCAAGAAGGCCGGCTTCCTCAGCCGCGACGCTCGCGTCAAAGAGCGTAAGAAGGCTGGACTCAAGAAGGCCCGTAAGGCGCCTCAGTTCTCGAAGCGCTAACCAGCGCTGTAGCTGCCATGCCCCGCCTTTTCGGCACCGACGGAGTTCGGGGCCTTGCGAACGACGGCCTGACGGTCGAGCTGGCCCTCGGGCTGGCTCAGGCCGCGGCCGTCGTTCTTGGCAAGGGGCGGATGGCCGATGGCCGTCGCGCCTCCGGCCGTCGCCCCATCGCCGTCGTCGCCCGTGACCCTCGCGTCTCCGGGGAGTTCATCTCCGCGGCCGTCGCCGCCGGACTCGCCAGCTCCGGGGTCGACATCTACGACGCCGGAGTGATCCCGACTCCCGCCCTCGCCTTCCTCGTCGCCGATTTCGACGCCGACTTCGGCGTGATGATCTCCGCGTCGCACAACCCGGCGCCAGACAACGGCATCAAATTCTTCGCCGTGGGCGGAACCAAGCTTCCGGATGAGGTCGAAGACCGCATCGAAGCAGCGCTCGGCGAGCGCAAGCTCGCCCCCACCGGCGTCGAGGTCGGACGCATCCGCCGCTTCGCCGACGCGGAAGACCGCTACGTCGTGCACCTGTTGTCGACGCTCAAGAACCGGCTCGACGGCATCCATGTCGTGCTCGACTGCGCCAACGGCGCGGCCGCGGGCATTTCTCCCGAGGTGTTCACGGACGCCGGGGCGAAGGTCACCCTGATCGGTGCAGACCCTGACGGCTACAACATCAATGACGGAGTCGGGTCCACCCACCTCGACAACCTCGCGCGGGCAGTCCTCGCTCACGGTGCCGACGTCGGCATCGCGCACGACGGCGATGCTGACCGCTGCCTCGCGGTCGATGCGGCCGGCAACATCGTCGACGGCGATCAGATCATGGCGATCCTCGCGCTGGCGATGAAAGAACGCGGCGAGCTCAAGGATGACACCCTCGTCGCCACGGTGATGAGCAACCTCGGGCTCAAAATCGCGATGGCGGAACACGGCATCACCCTGCTGCAGACCGCGGTCGGCGACCGCTATGTGCTCGAGACCCTCAACGACCGCGGCCTGAGCCTCGGCGGCGAGCAGTCCGGTCACGTGATCATGACCGAGAACGCGACGACCGGCGACGGCATCCTCACCGGCCTCCAGCTGGTGGCGGAGATGGCACGCACCGGCAAGTCGCTGGCCGAGTTGGCATCGGTGATGACCGTCTACCCGCAGATCATGATCAACGTGCGCGGGGTCGATCACCACGCGCTGAAGACGGATCAGGTCATCGCGACCGCCGTCATCGCTGCCGAGGAGCGCCTGGGTGAGACCGGACGCGTACTGCTGCGGCCGTCGGGAACCGAGCCGCTCGTGCGCGTGATGGTCGAGGCCGAGCACCAGGCGATCGCCGACGAGATTGCGGCGGACCTCGCCGAGGTAGTGCGCGAGCGCCTCACCGTCTGATCTGCGCCTCACCGTCTGATCTGTTGGTTGAGTAGCGCGCGAGGAACGAGCACGCGTATCGAAACCCGCACGGCCGCCATCCCGGTCCCGCTCACTTTCCGAAATGAAGGCGAAACGCGCCGCCACGCCGCCGAGCGGCTTATCGATGCGGCGTGGCGGCGATTTCGGCCTGCATTTCGGAAGTGGAGGGGGGCGGATGATGCGCGCCCCGACACGCAGGATGTCTCCCGCCCGCCGTCGAGGCGATGCTAGAGCTTGCGGAGCAGAACGCTGCTGACCGCGTGGTCGGTGCCCTTGCGCAGCACCAGGTCGGCGCGCGAGCGCGTCGGCAGCACGTTCTCGATCAGGTTGGGCTCGTTGATCTGCGACCAGAAGCCGCGAGCCAGTCGCTTCGCCTCGTCGAGCTCAAGCCCGGCGAAGCGGTGGAAATACGACTTCGGGTTGGCGAACGCGCCCTCGCGCAGTGCGAGAAAGCGCTCCTCGTACCAGGTCGCGATGTCGGCGGTGCGGGCATCCACGTAGATGGTGAAGTCGAACAGGTCACTGACCGCGAGCCCGTGGCCGTCGCTCGGTGGTTGCAGCACGTTGAGGCCCTCGACGATCAGGATGTCCGGGCGGCGCACAACGATCTCGGCATCCCGCACGATGTCGTAGCTCAGATGTGAATAGAACGGAGCACGCACCTCGGCGGCACCACTCTTCACCTTGGTGACGAAGCGCAGCAGCGCGCGGCGGTCGTACGACTCGGGAAAGCCCTTGCGATCCATGATCCCGCGGCGCTCGAGCTCGGCGTTGGTGTGCAGAAACCCGTCGGTGGTCACCAGCTCGACGCGGGGGGTGTCATCCCAGCGCGACAGCAACTCGCGCAGCAGGCGTGCCACCGTGGATTTGCCGACGGCGACGGAGCCGGCGACCCCGATCACGAACGGGGTGGTCTGGATGTCGTCCCGCCGCAAGAACCTGCTCGTGTCGCGGTGCAGGCGACGCGCGCCGACCGCATACAGACTCAGCAATTTGCTCAGCGGCAGATAGACCTCGCTCACCTCGCGCATGTCGAGGCGGTCTCCGAGGCCGCGCAGTTCGACCAGCTCGGTGGCGGTTAGCGGCAGCTCCGTGGTCGGTGCGAGAGCGGCCCAGTCGGCGCGGTCGATCTCGACGAAAGGAGTAGCGCTGCCGCCGTTTGCTGTGTGGCCGGAACCGTGCTCAGACATAGGGCACCAGGGTACCCGGCGCGAACGGATGCCGCGGCTCGCCGCTCCCACAGCATCCGTACCGTAAAATCGACGACCATGTGTGGAATCGTGGGATATGTCGGAGCAGACCAGAGCGTCGAGGTACTGCTGGGAGGGCTTCGTCGACTGGAATACCGGGGATACGACTCCGCCGGCCTCGCCGTGATCGACCCCCACGGCGACCTGCACACCCGCAAGCGCGCCGGCAAGCTCCAGGTGCTCATCGACGACCTCGACGAGTCGAACCTCCAGAACGGGTCGACCGGCATCGGCCACACCCGCTGGGCCACGCACGGTGGTCCGAACGATGAGAACGCGCACCCGCACCTCGGCGACGACGGCAAGCTCGCGCTCATCCACAACGGCATCATCGAAAACTTCTCCGAGCTGAAGGCCGAACTGCTGGCAGAGCACCCCGAGACGGTGTTCGCGAGCGAGACCGACAGCGAGGTCGCCGCACTGCTCGTCGGGTACCAGTACCAGCAGACCCACGACCTGTCGCTCGCCCTCCGCAACGTCGTCGGCCGCCTCCACGGCGCCTTCACGCTGCTCGTGCTGCACGAGGACGAGCCCGGCGTTGTCGTCGGCGCACGCCGCAACTCCCCGCTGGTGATCGGCCTGGGCGACGGCGAGAACTTCCTCGGCTCCGACGTCGCGGCGTTCGTCGAGTACACCCACCGCGCGATGGAGATCGGCCAGGACCAGGTCGTGACCATCCGCAAGGATTCCGTCACCGTGACCGACTTCGACGGCGTGCCGGTCGAGACCCGCGAGTTCGAGGTCGCCTGGGATGCCTCCGCTGCCGAGAAGGGCGGCTGGTCGAGCTTCATGGCGAAGGAGATCAGCGAGCAGCCCGCCGCGATCGCCAACACCCTGATCGGTCGCATCAGCGACGGCGCCGTGAAGCTGCCCGAGCTCGATGCGCTCGGCCCGGACATCCTCACCGACATCACCCGCGTGGTGTTCCTCGGCTGCGGTACCGCCGCGTACGCCGCGATGCTCGGCCAGTATGCGATCGAGAAGTGGGCGCACATCCCCGTGACGGTGGAGCTCTCGCACGAGTTCCGCTATCGCGACCCGGTGATCGACAACCGCACCCTGGTCGTCTCGATCAGCCAGTCCGGCGAGACCATGGACACGCTCATGGCGGTCAAGTACGCCAAGGAGCTCGGCGCCCGCACCCTCTCGATCTGCAACACCCAGGGCTCGACCATCCCGCGCGAGTCGGATGCCGTGCTCTACACGCACGCCGGCCCCGAGGTCGCCGTCGCCTCGACGAAGGCCTTCGTGGCCCAGATCGCCGCCATCTACCTGTTCGGTCTGCACCTCGCCAGCGTGCGCGGTGAGCTGGATGCCGCGGCCGTCGCCGGGCTCACGGCCGAGCTCGCCGCTCTCCCCGCCCAGCTCGAGACCGTCATCGAGCAGAAGGATTCGATCAGCCAGCTCGCCGGCTGGATGGTCGACACCCGCTCCGTCATCTTCCTCGGCCGTCACGCCGGCTACCCGATCGCCCTGGAGGGCGCGCTCAAGCTCAAGGAGCTGGCGTACATCCACGCGGAGGGCTTCGCCGCCGGCGAGCTGAAGCACGGCCCGATCGCCCTGATCGAGCCCGGCCAGCCCGTCTTCGTCGTGGTGCCGAGCCCGCGCGGAGAGAACTCGCTGCACCCCAAGGTGATCTCCAACATCCAGGAGATCCGCGCGCGCGGCGCCCGTATCCTCGCGATCGCCGAGGAGGGCGACGTCTCGGTGCTGCCCTTCGCCGACACGGTCATCCGCATCCCGCTCGCCTCGACGCTGTTCGAGCCGGTGCTCGCGGTCGCCCCGCTGCAGATCTTCGCCATGGAGCTCGCCGCGGCCAAGGGCCTCGACGTCGACCAGCCGCGCAACCTGGCCAAGTCGGTCACGGTTGAATGAGCCCATCGGCTAGCTTCAGATGATCGTCGGGATCGGTATCGACGTGGTCGACCTCGCGAGGTTCGAGCGCGCGGCCGATCGCACCCCGGCGCTGCTGAAGCGGCTCTTCGCCGACTCCGAGCAGCTCGACGGTGACGACCGACGCCCATTGCGCTCGATGGCGGCGAGGTTCGCGGCCAAGGAGGCACTGATCAAGGCGCTCGGCGACTCCACCGGAGTGCGCTGGCACGACATGGCGGTGGTCTCCGACGGCCTGCGCAACCCGTCGTTCGAGGTGTACGGCGCGCTCGCCGACATCGTGGCGGCAAAAGGCATCACCCGCATCCATCTGTCGATGAGTCACGATGCCGGGGTGGCCATGGCCTACGTCGTCGCGGAGGGAAACGGATGACCGAGCGCCCGTTCCGCGAGGCCCGCATCGATCTCGGTGCCATCGCCCACAATCTCGACGTGCTGCGCAGCACCGCGCCGAGCCGACTATCGATGGCGGTCGTCAAGTCGCGCGGCTATGGCCACGGTGCCGTGCCGGTGGCCCGCACCGCCGTGGAGCATGGCATCGACTGGCTCGGCGTCGTGTCGATCGAGGAGGCGCTGGAGCTGCGTGCAGCGAACATCCGCGTTCCGATCCTCAGCTGGTTGCACGACCCGCAGGCCGATTTCCGGTCGGCGATCGACGCGGGCATCGACATCGGGGTGAGCTATGCCGAGCAGCTCGAGCGCGTTGCGGCGATTGGCGGCCCGGCCGTCGTGCAGCTCAAGGTCGACACGGGCCTCGGTCGCAACGGCGCGGGACCGGATGACTGGCCTGCCATGGTCGCGCTGGCGGTCGAGCACCAGCGCGCGGGTCGGCTCCACGTCCGCGGCATCTGGAGCCACCTGGCCAATGCGGGTCGCGCCGCCGACCTCGCCCAGGTGGACGCCTTCGACACCGCCGTCGAGGTCGCCCGTGCCGCCGGCCTCGACCCAGAGCTGCTGCACCTTGCCGCCACCGCCGGCGGCCTGAGCCTGCCCGAGGCGCGCTACGACCTGGTGCGCTGGGGCATCGGCGTCTACGGGCTGTCGCCGTTCGACGACGTCCCCTCCGCCGAACTGGATCTTCGACCTGCCCTCGAACTCAGTGCGCGGGTCGCGAGCGTCAAACGGATGCCGGCCGGCAGCGGCATCTCCTACGGTCACGACTACGTCACTCCGCACGCCACCACCCTGGCGCTCGTGCCACTCGGATACGCCGACGGCATCCCGCGCCAGGCATCCGGCCGCGGCCCGGTCTCGATCGGGGGAGTGACCTATCCCGTCGCCGGGCGGATCGCCATGGATCAGGTCGTCGTCGACGTCGGTGACGCCGACGTGCGCGTGGGGGATCGGGCCGTGCTGATCGGGGATCCTGCCGCGGGAGTACCGAGCGCGAGCGACTGGGCCACGGCCGCGGACACCATCAACTACGAGATCGTCACCCGCCTCGACGGACGCATCGAGCGGACCTACCTGCCGTGATCGTCACCGTGTCCAGCCCTGAAGAGATGAATGAGCTCGGCGCCGCCATCGCGCGGCAGCTGCGCGCCGGCGACCTGGTCGCGCTCGACGGCGAGCTCGGTGCGGGTAAGACTACCTTCACCCGGGGCCTCGGCGAAGAACTCCAGGTGCGCGGTGCCGTGACCAGCCCGACCTTCGTGCTGGCGCGCACCCATCCCCGCCCGGACGGGCCCCCGCTCGTTCACGTCGACGCCTACCGGCTCGGCAGCCCGGCCGAGCTCGACGATCTCGACATCGACTTCGCCGGCTCCATCGTGGTGGTGGAGTGGGCGGCCGGGATGCTCGACGGCATCACCGAGGACTGGCTAGGACTGCAGATCACGCGGCCCCGTGGCTCGCGGAACGCCGAGGCCAGCACGGACGAGGGCGTGGAGCCGCGCACCGTGGAGATCACTCCGCACGGGGAACGCTGGGCCGAGTTCGCGCTTCCCGGCTTTAAACTGTCCTGATGCTTCTCGCCATCGATACCTCAGCCGGCACGAGCGTTTCCGTCGTCGACCGGGACCGTGGGGTCATCGCCGAGGTGGGCGAGGCCGACACGCGACGCCACGCCGAGGTGGTTGGCGAACTCATCCAGCTGTGTCTCGACCAGTCCGGGGTGCCGGTAACCGCCCTGTCCGGTGTCGTTGCCGGAATGGGTCCAGGGCCTTTCACCGGCCTGCGGGTCGGCATCGCTGCCGCCCAGGCCTTCGCGCTCGGCGCAGCCAAGCCGGTGGTGCGCGTCGTCAGCCACGACGCAATCGCGTTCGGCCATTACGCCGCGGGCAACGATGGTCCGCTGCTGGTGGTGACGGATGCCCGCCGGCGCGAGGTGTACTGGACCGCATACTCCGGCGTCGACGAGTTCGGGCTCCCGGCGCGGGTGCAGGGGCCGGCGCTGTCCCGTCCGATCGACGTGCCCGAGTCGGTTCTCGACTTCGCGAGCTTTCAGCGGCTGGACGCGGAGGAGGTCTCTGCGGCATCCCTCGGTCTTCTCGCCGAAGGGCTGTATTTTCACGGCCGCCCGTTCGCCGGACGCGAGCCGCTCTACCTCCGCGCGCCGGATGCCGTCGTGCCGGGCGCGCCCAAGCGGGTGAGCTGATGACCTGGAAGCTCCGCCGCGCCACCGAGGCCGACCTCGATCCGATCATGCACCTCGAGACCAGCACCTTCACCAGCGATGCCTGGACGCCGACCGCGATGCTCGGTGACCTGCGCAGCCGGCACTGCTACTACCTGGTCGCCGAACGGGTGGACGACCCGGCGGTTATCGAGGGATACGCCGGCCTGTTCGCGCCGGAGGGGGCGCAGGAGGGTGACATCCAGACCATCGCTGTCGCGGCATCCGCTCGCCGGGGCGGGCTGGGACGTGCGCTCATGCAGGCGCTCATCACCGAGGCAACCAAGCGCGGCGCCCGCGAGCTGTTTCTCGAGGTGCGTGCGGACAATCCGAATGCGCAACACCTGTACGAGACCCTGGGCTTCGAGGAGATCGCCGTGCGCGTCGCCTACTACCAACCGGATGGGGTCGACGCGAACGTGATGCGTCTCGCGATCGAGAAGCCGCGGCTGAGCCCGGCGGTAGGCCACGAACGAACGGCGGCGCAACAATGAACGGCGCGGAAGTGAACGGCGCGGAAATAAGCATCAGCGAACCTCTCGTGCTCGGCATCGAGACGAGTTGCGACGAGACCGGTGTCGGCATCGTGCGCGGAAGCACCCTGCTCGCCAACGTGATCGCGTCGTCGATGGAGGAGCACGCTCGCTTCGGCGGCGTGGTACCCGAGATCGCCGCGCGCGCTCACCTCGAGGCGATGACCCCGGCCATCACCGCGGCGCTCGCGGAGGCGGGGGTCACCCTGCAGGATCTCGACGCCATCGCTGTCACCAGCGGCCCAGGACTCGCCGGCGCGCTGATGGTCGGAGTTGGTGCGGCGAAGGCGCTGTCGGTCGCCCTCGACACCCCGCTCTACGCGGTCAACCATCTCGTCGGCCACGTCGGCGCCGACGTGCTGGACGGGCCACTGGCGGCCTCTCCCACCGACGGGCCGCTCGAGTACCCGACCATCGCGCTACTGGTCTCCGGCGGTCACACCTCATTGCTGCTGGTGCGCGACCTGGTCTCCGATGTCGAGCTGCTCGGCGAGACCATCGACGACGCCGCCGGCGAAGCCTTCGACAAAGTTGCTCGCCTGCTCGGCCTGCCATACCCCGGCGGCCCGGAGATTGACCGCGCTGCTGTCGGCGGCGACCCCAAAGCCATCCGCTTCCCGCGCGGTCTCACCCAGCAGAAGGATGCCGCGAAGCACCGCTACGACTTCTCCTTCTCCGGACTCAAGACCGCCGTTGCTCGCTACACCGAGCAGTGCACGGATGCCGGCGTGCCGATCCCCATCGCGGATGTCGCAGCCAGTTTCCGCGAGGCTGTCGCCGACGTGCTGCTCACCAAGGCGATCGCGGCCTGTCGTGATCACGATGTGCCGCGCCTGCTGCTGGGCGGCGGAGTCGTGGCAAATGCGCGCATCCGCCAGCTCGCCGAGGAGCGCTGCGCAGCCGCGGGAATCGAGCTGAGAATCCCGCCGCTGTCGCTGTGCACCGACAACGGTGCGATGATCGCGGCGCTCGGAGCGCAGCTGATCATGGCCGGGCACGAGCCCTCCGGCCTCGCCTTCGGGGCGGACTCCACACTGTCGGTGACCGACATCCAGGCTTAAAGTGCTGATGACGACTCGCGTCGGCATCCATTGACACGATTACCTGGGTGGTACACCATGGGGACCGCCGAGCTCTCTTCGGCTCATACCCAGAAGGAGAACCGACCCATGAGCACCACGCCTCCCCCTCCCGCTACGCCGCCTGCCTACTCACCCGGCACGCCCGCGCCGGTCGCGAAGACGAACACTCTGGCGATCGTCGGGTTCGTCCTCGGGTTCGTCGTCTCTCTCGGCGCTGTGGTGGTGAGCCACATCGCGCTCGCGCAGATCAAGCGCACTGGCGAGGCTGGCCGTGGGTTTGCCATCGCCGGGCTGATCCTCGGCTACGTCGGCATCTTCTTCGGCATCATCTGGGTGATCATCATCATCGTGGGAATTATCGCGGGTGCATCGTCGGGGTCGTTCGATAGCGGCAACTACTAAAAGCTCTCGCGGCATTCGATGGGCCCACGTTCGTATCGAACGCGGGCCCATCGTCTGTTTGCCCTCGGGTAGCGTTGAGCGGAAATACAGCCCAGCGCGGAGGAAACAGTGGCAGCCGAGAACGACACGCCTGAGAACGAGATCCCCCCGATCCCGGTCCCGACCCCGGAGCAGTCAGCACCGGTACCGCCCATCGCCCCTCCCGCCTACGGCACCACCCCGCAGCCGGCGCCCTATGCCGCTGCACCCGTATACACACCGGGCCCGCCACAGGGGCTTTCTCTGGCGTCGATGATCACCGGCATCGGCGGTCTCGTGCTGTCCTTCCTGGGGCTCGGACTCCTCGCGAGCATCGCCGCGGTGGTCACCGGTCACCTCGCGGTCAAGCGTCAGCCCTATGCCAAGGGCCTGTGGCTCACCGGGATCATCACCGGCTATGTCGGCATTTTGTTTGCGCTCATCGTCATCGCCTTCTTCGTGATCTTCTTCGTCGCGGCGATCGCGGCGGGAATCAGCTCCGACCGGTACGGCGACTTCTAGGGGTCACACCCGCTCGGCGAGGAGCGCGGTGTGCCTGCCTGCTACGCGGGTGACGAACAGCGTGGCCGAGGCCTTGCCCTTCAGCTGCAGCTTGCGGCGCAGGGCGGCGGGGTCGACATCCACCCCTCGCTTCTTGATCTCGAGCGAGCCGATGCCGCGCCGGGCGAGTTCCTTGCGCAGCGTCCGCTCGTCGTAGGGCAGCACGTCCGACACCCGGAAGGCGCTGGCGAACGGGGTGGTAACCAGCGTGTCGGACGTGAGGTAGGCGATCCCGGTGCTGAGCATCCGCGCGTCCACCCGGCGTGCCAGGTCGCCGATCAGGCGGGCACGGATGACGGCGCCGTCCGGCTCGTACAGATACTCGCCGATGGTGCCCGTCTCGGCATCCTCGCTGTCGGCGTCCGCGCTGAGTTCGGCGGTACCGTGCGCGCCGATGACGAGAGCTGAGCGACGGATGCCGGGGCGCGCGACCGCCCCGAACCATAGCCCGAGCTCCACAACATCCCGATCCACCGAGACCCACTGCGCCTCTGCCTCGACCGGGATGAGGTCGCGGTCGATGCCGGGGCCGAGCTTGATGCCGGTGGGCTTCGAGCCGGCCAGCGCGAACGCGAAGTCGAGTGTCGGCGAATAATCGGCGGGGTCGGTGATGCGCGAGGTGTTGCTGTGCCCGGCAGTGCGTCGGGCGGGGTCGAGATACAGCCCGTCGAAGTCGCTCGTGTCGACGGCGGTCACGTCGGCGTTCAGCACCGTCGCATTGTCGAACGGGGCCAGGTTGTATGCGGCGATGGCGGCCGTCACCTCGTCGAGTTCGACCGCGGTGACCGCGAGGTCGAGCGCGGCGATCGCCATCGCGTCCCCGCCGATGCCGCTGCCGAGGTCGGCGATGCTCGTGAGCCCGGCCGACTGGAATCGACCAGCATGCAGCGCGGCGACCTGCAGCCGCGTCGCCTGCTCGAGACCCGCCTCGGTGAACAGCATGCGCGAGGCGAAGGGGCCGAACTTGCCGACGGCCTTGGCGCGGAGCTTCGACTGGCTCAATGCCGCGGCGACGAGCGCGGGGGAGTGGCCCGCCTTGCGGAGTGTGCTGACGGCGGCGAGCACGTCATCCGTCGACTTCCATGGCGCGAGCGAATCGAGCAGGTTAAGGCCCTCGGACGAGAGCAGCTCGACGAGCTCGGAGGAATCCATCGGGCAACCGTAGCAAGCGCTGCGGAGCGAGTGACACTCGGCGCAATTGGCACTCGCCTTGCACGAGTGCTAGCGCACGTCGTACAGTGGTTCTGGCACTCTCGTAGTGAGTGTGCCAACCCAAGACTGTGTACATGAACACCGTGAAGTTCAGAAAGAAGAGGTCAACCGTGTCGGTTAGCATCAAGCCGCTCGAAGATCGCATTGTCATCCGGCAGGTCGAGGCCGAGCAGACCACCGCTTCCGGTCTGGTCATCCCCGACACCGCGAAGGAGAAGCCCCAGGAGGGCGAGGTCGTCGCGGTAGGACCCGGTCGTATCGACGACAACGGCAACCGCGTTCCGCTCGACATCGCCGTTGGCGACAAGATCATCTACTCGAAGTACGGCGGAACCGAGGTCAAGTACGGCGGCGACGACTTCCTCGTGCTGTCGGCTCGCGACGTGCTCGCGATCGTCGGCTAACACCCCGCATCACGCACACAGGCCCACCGGTTCTCCGGTGGGCCTGTGTCGTTAAGCGGTGGCGGTGGGCCCCCACCCCCTCGTCGGTCAACAGGATGTGTTCGCCATTTCGTCGCTCAACAGGATGGATTCGGGCGTGTCGGCCCGCGCATCCTGTTGATGGCCCACCGGATGCGAGCAGCGCACGCACAGCGCCAGCACCTGCCCACCGCGCCCGCCTCGTTCTCCGGCACCACTAGATTCGACGGGTGACGTCTGCGCCCCCCGCCCCACCTCGGCCCGTACGCTCCGGCATCATCTTCGCGATTGGCGCGTACCTGCTCTGGGGTTTTCTCCCCGTCTACTTTCTGCTGCTCGCCCCGACCGGCGCCTTCGAGATCGTCGGTTGGCGCATCCTGTTCAGTCTGCTGTTCTGTGCTCTGCTGGTAACGATCACCCGCTCCTGGCCCGCAATGATCGCCATCGTCCGTCAGCCGCGTCTGCTCGGCACCATGGCGCTCGCCGCGGTGTTCATCTACATCAACTGGCAGGTCTTCGTCTTCGGCACGGTGACCGGCCACGTGATCGAGACCTCGCTCGGATACTTCATCAACCCGATCGTCACCGTCTTGCTGGGAGTCATCTTTCTGCGCGAGCGTCTGCGGTCGCTGCAGTGGACTGCGGTCGGCATCAGCGCCGTCGCGGTGCTGGTCATCGCCATCAACTACGGTGCATTCCCGTGGATCGCGCTCAGCCTCGCCTTCTCGTTCGGGTTCTACGGCCTGATCAAGAAGCGCGTGGGTCCGCGGGTCGACGCCCTCAGCGGCCTCATCCTCGAGACCGCCTGGCTCACCCCGGTCGCCATCGTGCAGCTCGTGATCGTGGGAGCCACCGCGGGGCTCACCTTCGGCATGGCGGGCACGGCCAACGTTCTGCTGCTCATCGGGGTGGGTGTCGCCACCGCCATTCCGCTGCTGCTGTTCGCCGCCGCGTCACGGCGCCTGCCGCTCGTCACGATCGGCTTCGTTCAATACCTCACTCCGCTGCTGCAGTTCGCGCTCGGTGCCGTCCTGCTGCACGAGCCGATCACCGCGGTGCGCTGGGTCGGCTTCGCGCTGGTCTGGTTCGCACTGGCGCTTCTGACCTTCGACCTCGTGCGGGCGGGCCGCTCGGCGCGCCGTGCCGCGGCGACCGTGGTCTGAACCGCGGCTAGGGTCGGATCACCTCACCCACCAAGGATCTCGATGCCCGTCCGCTTCGCCCTGCTTGCCGTGCCGCTCGTGCTGCTGCTCGCCGCCTGCACCACAGCGTCACCAGCGTCTTCCCACACCGCGCCCATGCCGACCTCCCCAGCCTCCGTGCCGGCGGGGGACGGCGTTCTCCGCGTCGGCACCCTGTTCCCCCTCACCGGCACCGCCTCCTACCTGGGTCCCGCCCAGGCCGACGGCGTGAAGGCCGCCGTCGCTGCCATCAACGCCGCGGGTGGAGTGCTCGGCAGGCCGGCGGAGATCGTGCCCGCCGACTCGGGCGACGTGAGCAGCACCACCGCCGAGACCTCGCTCGCGGCGCTGCAGGCCAAGGGAGTGGACGTGATCGTCGGACCCTCGTCGTCGGCTCTCGCCGAGCGGCTGTACCCGACGGCGCTCGCCGCACGAATTCCCCTGATCAGCCCGGCCGCGACCTCCGTGCGGCTCTCTGCGCTGCAGGGCGGATATTTCTTCCGTACCGTTCCGAGTGCGGCAGACCAGGGAGCGGTGCTCGCCTCGGTGTTCGCCGCTACGGCAGCAACCAGGGCCGCAGCGAGCGGGGGTGCGGCGGCGAGGGTCGCGATCGTGTACGCCGACGACGCGACGAGCCGCGACATCCGTTCGTCCCTGGCGACAGGCCTGCTCGCGCACGGCGGCGGGCTGGTGTCGTCCGAGGCGTACACGGCGACGACCACCGACTTCGCCCCCATCGCGGCGGCCGTGGCGAAGACCGCTCCGGATGCCGTGGTGCTGGTGAGTACGTTCGGTGCGATGGACCAGAACAGGTCAGTCATCGCCGCTCTCACCGCGGCGGGGCTCGGGCACGAGAAGCTCTGGCTCACCAGCGCGAACCTGGCGGACTATTCGCAGGCGCTGCCGAACGGCACGCTGCTGAACGTGAACGGTGTGCTCGAGGGAGTCGATGCCGGAGCGGGTTTCCTCGCAGCGCTCAGGGCGGTGGACCCCACCGTGGAGAACACCCTCTACGCGGCGGAGGCTTACGACGCGACCGTGCTCGCGGCGCTGGCTGCGGAGAGCGCCGGGAACGACTCCGGCGTCGCGGTCGCGACGGCGTTGCCCGGTGTCTCTTCCCGCGGCATCAAGTGCACGAGCTATGCGGAGTGCCTCACCGTGCTGCGCAACCATGGCGACGTCGACTACGACGGACTCACGGGCGCGATCGCGTTCGACCGGTCGGGCGACCCGCATCCCGCTCACTACGGCCTGTACCGCTACGACGGCGAAAATCGTTTCTCCCGGGTCGGCACAGCTACGGAATGAGTTGCTCGGGTAACGGAAAGTAACGATTAGCGCGTGTTACAGGGCTGTAACACGGTCGTATTGTGCCCGCACCGTACGGGCCGTAGCTTGTGACCATGGCGTGGCCCGTGGGTACCGCTGTGTTGTGAACACATTCCACAATCAAGGAGCACAATGAGAGCATTCGCTACGGCCACCTCGGCCTCGCGCTCGAAGTCCGTCAAGGGCGCGCTGGCTGGCCTGGCCGTCCTCGGCGCCACCGCGCTCGTCCTGAGCGGCTGCGCGTCCGGATCCGGCGACTCGTCCAACAGCAAGGACCTGTCCCTCAAGATCGGAACCATCCTTCCGCAGACCGGCTCTCTCGCGGTCCTCGGCCCGCCCGAGTTCGCCGGCGTGCACCTGGCAGCGCAGGAGATCAACGCGGCCAAGAAGGGCATCAAGGTCACGGTGGAGGACAAGGACTCCGGTGACACTTCGACCAACATCGCGACCACCTCGGCGACCGCGTTGCTGGCCGACAAGGTCTCGGCCATCGTCGGTGCGGCATCCTCCAGCGTCTCGCTCTCCTTCATCGACCAGGTGACCAAGGCGCAGGTCGTTCAGATCTCGCCGGCCAACACCTCGCCGACGTTCTCGACCTACGCGGATGACGGTTACTACTTCCGTACTGCGCCGTCTGACGTGTTGCAGGGCCGCGTGCTCGGTCAAAAGGTGCTGAAGGATGGCGCGACCAACGTGTCGATCCTGTACCAGAACGACTCTTACGGCCAGGGCCTCGACGATAACGTCAAGAAGGCGCTCGAAGACGGCGGCGCGACCGTCGCGGCGAATGTGTCGTATGACCCCGCGGCGACCAGCTTCTCGTCCGAGGTCACGCAGGTGCTCGCGCCGAACCCCGACGCGCTCATCGTCATCTCGTTCGACCAGATCAAGGCGATCGTTCCGGAGCTGAAGAAGAACAACTTCGACTTCAAGAAGTTCTACGGCACGGACGGCAATTATGGCGTTATCACCGAGGACTACACCGACGTCGACATCGCCGGTGCGCAGTTCACCAACCCTGGTGTGAACGCGTCCGACTCCTTCCAGTCGAAGCTTCAGGCGCTGGTGAAGAAGGAGGGCAACAAGGCCCTCACCGTCTTCAGCTACGCTCCCGAGTCCTACGACGCGACCGTGCTTCTTGCACTCTCCGCGCTGCAGGCCAAGGGAACTACCGGTCCCGACCTGCAGAAGAACCTCATCTCGGTCTCGAAGGACGGCACGAAGTGCACGACCTTCTCCGAGTGCGCGGATCTGATCAACGCTGGCAAGAAGGCCAACTACGACGGCATCTCCGGCCCGATCACGTTCGACAAGAACGGTGACCCGTCGCAGGCGTACATCTCTATCTACAAGTACGCGGCCGGCAACAAGACCGAGTACGAGACCAAGGAGTTCGGCGACCTGAGCAAGTAAGGCAGCCGCTCCACACGAACGGCCCCGGTCTTCGGACCGGGGCCGTTCTGCGTGCCCGACAGTCACCATGGTGAGATGACCAAACCGTCCATCGACAGGACAGATTCGGGAGTAGGGCGCCCGCTGTCCTGTTGGCTGCCGGGGGCACGAAAAACGGCCCGGGGCGTGTGCCCCGGGCCGTCGTCGTTCGGGTGAGGTGTCAGCCGCCTACCGTGGGGGTGGAGCTGGTCGCCGTGTGATCCGTCGCCAGGGTGCCGAGGTACAGCTCGATCACCTTGGGGTCGTTCATCAGGGTGCGACCGGTGCCGCTGTATGCGTCGCGGCCCTGGTCGAGCACGTAGCCGCGGTCGCAGATCTGCAGGGCGCGGCGGGCATTCTGCTCGACGATCATCACGGAGACGCCCGCACGGTTGATCTGGGCAACGTTGATGAAGGTCTCGTCCTGTCGCACGGGCGAGAGGCCGGCGCTCGGCTCGTCGAGCAACAGCACCGACGGGTCCATCATCAGCGCCCGCGACATCGCCACCATCTGACGCTCACCGCCCGAGAGCGAGCCGGCGCGTTGCTTCAGCCGCTTGCCGAGCTCGGGAAAGAGGTTGGTGACGAAGTCGATGCGTTCCTTGTAGCTCTTCGGCTTCTGGTAGACGCCCATCTCGAGGTTCTCCTCGATCGTGAGGCTCGGAAAGACGTTGTTGTTCTGCGGCACCATGCCGACGCCCTTGGTGACGAGCTTGTCGGCCTTCAGCCCGGTGATCTCCTCGCCCCCCAGGATGATCGCGCCGCTGCGGATTCCTACCTGACCGAAGATCGCCTTCAGCAGTGTCGACTTGCCGGCACCGTTCGGTCCGATGATGCCGACCAGTTCCCCGCGCCCCACATAGACGTTGCAGCCGTTCAGGATGTTGACGCCGGGGAGGTAGCCCGCCACCAGGTCCTTGGTCTCGAGAACGATGTCATCACTTGCCATCGGTGGCACCCTCTTCCGCGATCTCTTCGGCGATCTCTGCCGCCAGGTGCTCGTCTCCGATGTCCTTGGCGACATTCAGTTGTCCGGTCAGGCTGCCGAGGTCGGTGTCGTGGTGAGCCCCGAGGTACGCGTCGATGACGGCCTGGTCGCGCATGACGACATCCGGGTAGCCCTCGGCCACGATCTTGCCCTCGGCCATGACGATCACCCAGTCGGCGATGGTCTGCACCATGTGCATGTCGTGCTCGACGAAGAGCACGGTCATGCCCTCCTTCTTGAGGTTCAGGATGTGGCCGAGCAGCGACTGGGTCAGCGCCGGGTTGACGCCGGCCATGGGCTCGTCGAGCATGACCAGCTCGGGCTTGCTCATCAGTGCGCGAGCCATCTCGAGCAGCTTGCGCTGCCCGCCGGAGAGGCTCGCCGCGTAGTCGTCGGCCTTGGTGTCGAGCTTGAAGCGCGCGAGCAGCTCCATCGCCTGCGCGGTGATGTCCTCCTCGCGCTTGCGCCACAGCCCAGGGATCAACGCGGAAAGGAAGTGCTCTCCGCCCTGGTTGCCCGCTCCGAGCCGCATGTTCTCGAGCACGCTCAGCAGGCTGAGCGCCTTGGTCAGCTGGAAGGTGCGCACCATGCCACGGCGGGCGACCTTGTAGGCGGGCACTCCGGCGAGGCTCTTGCCGTCGAGAAACCACGTTCCTTCGTCGGGCTTGTCGAACCCGGTGAGCAGGTTGAAGAACGTGGTCTTGCCCGCACCGTTCGGTCCGATCAGCGCCGTGATCGCGTTCCGCGGGATCTCGACGTGCGCTACGTCGACCGCGTTCACGCCGCCGAAGGTGCGCCGCACCTTATCGGCGACCAGGATCGGGTCGACCTTCTTTACGCCGGGTAGAGGCTCCCCGACCTGTAGCTGAACAGTCTGCGTGGTGTCACTCACTGAAATGCGCCTCCCTCTTCTTGCCGAGTATGCCCTGGGGGCGGAAGATCACGAGGATCATGAGCGCGATCCCGACGATGATGAAACGGATGGGTCCCTGCTGGATCGAGGTGATCGGCAGCAGGTGGTTGTTCACCAGGATGGTGAGCACTCCGTCGGCGAGGTTGAGCACGATCCAGAAGATGACCGAGCCGAGGATCGGGCCGAGAACGGTGGTGGCCCCACCGAGGAGCACGATCGTGTACAGGAAGAACGTGGTCTGCGTGCCGTAGTTGTCGGGCTGCAGTGAGGTGGGGATGATGATCAGCACCGTAGCGATGGCGGCCAGCACACCACCCAAGATCAGCGACTGCATCTTGTACCAGGTGACGTTCTTGCCGAGGCTGCGCACGGCATCTTCGTCTTCCCGGATGCCCTTGATCACGCGGCCCCACGGGCTTCGCATCAGCTGCCAGACCAGCACGGCCGCGATGGCGACGACTGCCCAGCCGACGATGATCGACCAGAGCTGGTTGTTGTTGTAGGTGAGAACCCCGAAGCCATACTGGCCCTCTGGAATGGGGTTCAGCGCATAGAAGTCGCGGGACGCACCGTTGATCCCGTCGGAGCCGCCGGTGAACTTGCTGATCGCCGGCGTCTTCACCGTGTACCGCACGATCTCCGCCGCGGCGATCGTCACGATGCTGAGGTAGTCCGCTCGCAGCCGGAGCGTGGGGATACCGAGCAGCAGGGCGAACAGCACTGCGCCGACCACACAGGCGATGAGGGCAGCCCAGAGTGGCCAGTCGAACTTGACCGTGGTGATGGCGAAGAAGTAGCCACCGACCGCCATGAAGCCGGCCTGGCCGAAGTTGAGTAGGCCGGTGAATCCGAAGTGCACGGCCAGGCCGAGGGCCGCGAGTGCGTAGCCGATGGTGAGCGGCGAGACGATCTGGCCGAATGCCAGGGGAATGAAATTCCAGTCCATGAGTGGCCCCTTAACCGATCCGGTCCTTGCGACCCAGGATCCCCTGTGGTCTGAAGATGAGGATGATGATCATCACGAGCAGCGCCGCGACGAACTTCATGTTCGACGGCACGCCCACCGCCTGCGACAGGTCGACGATCAGGCCGATGACGAGCGAACCGACCAGGGCGCCGAATGCCGTGCCCAGACCACCCAGGGTGACCGAGGCGAAGATCAGCAGCAGGATGCTTGCGCCGGTCTGCCAGCTGACCGGCTGGTAGTAGCCGATCAGGGCGCCGGAGAGGCCGGCCAGGGCGCCACCGGCGACCCAGACGATGCGGATAACCCGCTCGACGTTGATGCCGGTGGCCGCGGCGAGCGACCGGTTGTCGGCGACCGCCCGCGTCGCCTTGCCGATGCGGGTGCGCAGCAGAGCGAACGCCACGAGCAGCAGGACCACGATGCAGATGATCGGGCTGGAGATGTCGGTGGATCGCAGGTGGATCGGTCCGAGGTTCAGCACTGAGGACTGGTTGTTGGGGGTGACCAGGAGGTCGGGGCCGAAGATGAACTGGAAGATGTAGCGCAGTGCCAGCGAGAGCCCGATGCTGACGATCATCAGCGGGATCAGCCCGACTCCCTTCTTGCGCAGCGGTTTCCAGAGCCCGAGGTCTTGGAGGTAGCCGAAGGCACCACCGAGCACCAGGGCGACGATGATGCCGAACCAGCCCGGGAGGTGCAGCGGACCGGCGACCACGTAGCCGGCGAGGGCGCCGAAGGTGACCAGCTCGCCGTGAGCGAAGTTGTTGAGGCCGGTTGTGCCGTAGATCAGCGAGACGCCGATGGAGGCGAGCGCGATCAGCAGGCCGAAGATGAGGCCCGTCGCGATACGGGGGAGCACGACATCCGCAATCGATTGCTTCGTGGATCCGCCGGAGTCGCTCGAGCCAGCGCCCGGGCTCGCGCTAGCCGAAGGCACCGCGCCGGTGTTGCCGTCTCCGAGCAGAAAGTAACCTGGCACGCCCTGGTTTCCGGTGCTGACTGCCACCTCGCGCGGATCTTGGCCGAGAACTTTCTGGCCGTCGGGGAGCGTCGACTTGTCGATGGCGAGCTTGTAGGTGCCGGGTTTGGCGAGCGGGACAGTTACCTTTCCGTCCGCGCCGGTCACGACCGTGAGCGAAACACCCTTGCCGGTCACCGTCACCGAGACGTTCGGCACATTGCTCTTGTCGGCGGCTATGCGCACCCAGACGCCGATGCTCTGCGGCGAATCCGTCGGCGCGGGCGTCGTGTCGACCGCTGGCACCGAGCCGGATGCCGGCGCGGCGTTGGCCGAGGGGGCAGAAAACGCGAACACGGCCGCAGCGACTGCGAACACGAGCAGCGCGAGAACGACCCGCAAAACGGCGGGTCTAGCTCTGAGCGCTTTCACCATGGGGACCTCCGGGAACCAGGGGGAGTCGGGAAGGCAGCGATGGCCGCTCCGTCTGCACTGACGTTATAGACCGATTGTGTCCCCTGTGTTTCGCAGAGAACACCGTTCGGTCTCGGGCAATTATGCACAGTGGAATAGGTGAGTGGCGAAACGGTTAACATTGGGTACCGGAGTTCGGAGTCGCAGTCCGGTCCTTTTTGCCTGCCGCCTCTTGAGAAATTTGGGGAATTAATGGACCAGCCGGACCCCTTCGGTTTCATCGGACTCACCTACGACGACGTCATGCTCCTGCCAGGACATACGGATGTCATCCCGAGCGAGGCGGACACCACCGCTCGCCTGAGCCGGCGCATCACCGTCGCCGCTCCTCTTCTTTCCGCAGCCATGGACACGGTCACCGAGTCCCGTATGGCGATCGCGATGGCCCGCCAGGGTGGTTTCGGCGTCTTGCACCGCAACCTCTCCATCGCCGACCAGGCCGAGCAGGTCGATCTGGTCAAGCGCAGCGAGTCCGGGATGATCACCAACCCGGTCACCACGACACCCGACGCCACCGTGGCCGAGGTCGACGCCCTTTGCGGCCAGTTCCGCGTCTCCGGCCTGCCGGTGGTCGAGCCCGACGGAAAGCTCGTCGGCATCATCACCAACCGCGACATGCGCTTCGTCTCGCCGTTCGAGAAGGCAACCACCTACGTGCGCGACGTCATGACGCGCTCGCCCCTGATCACCGCTCCCGAGGGGATCGACCCGGATGACGCGGTCGCCATCTTCGCGCAGCACAAGATCGAGAAGCTGCCGCTCATCGACCGCGATGGCAAGCTCCGCGGCCTCATCACCGTCAAAGACTTCGACAAGTCAGAGAAATACCCGAACGCGACGAAGGACGACAACGGTCGCCTGCGCGTCGGCGCGGCCATCGGCTTCTTCGGCGACGGCTGGGAGCGCGCCATGGCGCTGATCGACGCCGGTGTCGACGCCCTCGTGGTCGACACCGCCAACGGTGACTCGCGCGGTGTGATCGACATGATCCGTCGCCTCAAGAGCGACCCTGTTGCCAGCCACGTCGACATCATCGGCGGCAACGTCGCGACCCGCGAGGGTGCCCAGGCGCTGGTGGATGCCGGTGCAGACGCGATCAAGGTGGGCGTCGGCCCCGGCTCGATCTGCACCACCCGCGTGGTGGCGGGGGTCGGGGTGCCGCAGGTCACCGCGGTCTACGAGGCCTCGCTCGCCGCACGCGAGACCGGCATCCCGGTGATCGCCGACGGCGGGCTGCAGTACTCGGGCGACATCGCCAAGGCCCTGGTCGCTGGTGCAGACACCGTCATGCTCGGGTCGCTGCTCGCCGGCTGTGCGGAGAGCCCGGGCGACCTGGTGCTCGTCAACGGCAAGCAATTCAAGAAGTACCGCGGCATGGGGTCGCTCGGCGCGCTGCAGAGCCGCGGGGAGCGGACCTCGTACTCGAAGGACCGCTACTTCCAGGCCGACGTCCCCTCCGACGACAAGCTCATCCCCGAAGGCATCGAGGGCCAGGTGCCGTACCGCGGACCGCTGTCCGCCGTCGCGTATCAGCTGCTCGGTGGCCTACGGCAGTCGATGTTCTACACCGGGGCTCGCACCATCGAGGAGCTCAAGAACAAGGGCAAGTTCGTGCGGATCACCGCGGCGGGCCTGAAGGAGTCGCACCCGCACGACATCCAGATGACCGTCGAGGCGCCCAACTACACCCGGTAACGGTGCCGGGACGCGCTGTTCCCGGCCCCGGGTAGGCTAGATCGAGTGAGTGACATCGAAATTGGGCGCGCCAAGCGCGCCCGTCGGGCCTACGCCTTCGACGACATCGCGATCGTGCCGAACCGGCGCACCCGCGACCCCCAAGACGTCTCGGTCAGCTGGAGCATCGACGCGTACCAGTTCAAGATCCCGTTCCTGGCGGCACCGATGGACTCGGTCGTGTCCCCGGCGACCGCCATCCGCATGGGTGAGCTGGGCGGCCTCGGTGTGCTCGACCTCGAAGGTCTGTGGACCCGGTACGACGACCCGCAGCCGCTTCTGGACGAGATCCGCTCCCTTCCCGCCGATCAAGCGAACCAGCGCATGCAGGCGATCTACTCCGAGCCGATCAAGCCAGAGCTGGTCACCGCCCGCCTGGCGGAAATCCGCGCCTCGGGCGTGACCGTCGCCGGGGCGCTCTCCCCGCAGCGCACGCAGGAGCTGTACGAGACCGTCGTCGCCGCCGGCGTCGACCTGTTCGTCATCCGCGGCACCACGGTCAGCGCCGAGCACGTCTCCAAGAACCAGGAGCCGCTCAACCTCAAGAAGTTCATCTACGAGCTCGACGTCCCGGTGATCGTGGGCGGGGCATCCGGGTACACGCCCGCGCTGCACCTCATGCGCACGGGCGCGGCCGGCGTGCTCGTCGGATTCGGCGGGGGTGCCGCGTCGACGACGCGCGCGAGCCTCGGCATCCATGCACCGATGGCGACCGCGGTGGCGGATGTCGCCGGCGCGCGCCGCGATTACATGGACGAGTCTGGCGGCCGCTACGTGCACGTCATCGCCGACGGCGGCCTCGGCACCAGCGGCGACATCGCCAAGGCGTTCTCGGTCGGGGCGGATGCCGTCATGCTCGGGTCGACGCTGGCCCGGGCCACCGAGGCTCCCGGTGGCGGATACCACTGGGGCACGGAGGCCCACCACTCCGAACTCCCGCGAGGAAACCGCGTCGAGGTCGGGTCGCTGGCGCCGCTCGAGCAGATCTTGTACGGACCGTCCACGGTCGCCGACGGCACCGTGAACCTGGTGGGCGCTCTCCGTCGATCGATGGCGACCACCGGCTACTCAGACCTCAAGGAATTCCAGCGGGTCGACGTGGTCATCGCGCCGTACACCAAGTAGGGCGGGGCGCGCGGCCTGAGCCGTGGGCGAACGGCGGGTGAGGTCATCCGGAGCCTCGGTAGACTGATATCCCGAGCTAAACGCTGAAGGAGTGTGACCATGGTCGATGTTCGTCGGGTCAAATTGCCCGGTGTCGGCGTGCTGCACACCTTCGTGACCGCCGACGGCGGCAAGGCCGGAGTGATCACGCACCGCTCGGGTCACAGCGACCTCATCACCTTCGCCGACGAGGAAGACGGGTCGGATTCGAACAAGGTCTCGCTGCGTCTGAGCGAGGACGAGGCGCACACCCTCGCCGAACTGCTCGGTGGCACCCGCATCACCGAGGGCCTCGATAAACTCGACCAGATCCCCGGGCTGTCGATCGACTGGTTCACCGTCGATTACGACGACCACATCGCCGGGCAGCAGCTCGGCAACCTTGCCTCTCACGGCGTCGTCGGGCTCACGGTCGTTGCCGTGGTGCGTGGCGATTCCGCGAACCCGGCCCCGGCAGACGACTTCAAGGTCTTCCCGGGCGACACGCTCGTGGTGGCCGGTTCCCCCGAGAAGGTCGCCAAGGCGTTCACCTTCTATCGCACCGGCGAGATGGCCCGCAAGGCCACAGCAGACTCGCCCCAGGGGTAGCGATGCATCTGGGCCAAGAACTCCTGACCCTCGGCGTCCTCTTCCTCATCGCCTACGTTCTCGGGCGGCTCGGCAAACGAATAGGCCTGCCGGCCATCCCGATCTACATGCTCGTCGGCCTCATCGCGAGCCCGAACTTCCACCTGTTCCCGCTCAACTTCAAACCGGCGGATGTCGAACTCATCGCCGTCTTCGGCCTCATCTTCCTGCTCTTCAGCCTCGGTCTCGAGTTCGATCAGGACGAGTTCTACGGCAACGTGAAGGCTCTGCTGCTGTCGGGCGGCACCCGCATCGCGATCAACATGGCGGTCGGCTTCGGCTTCGGACTCTGGGTGGGCTGGGGTACCCGGGAGGCTCTGATCATCGCGGGGATGACCGCGACGTCCTCGAGCGCCATCGTCACGAAACTGCTCATCGAGTTCAAACGCCTGGCCAACCGCGAGACCCCGGCGGTGCTGGGCATCATGGTGCTCGAGGACGTCTACATCGCCATCTATCTGGCGATCGTCTCGGTGGTTCTGGGCGGCGAGACCTCGCTCTGGGAGGTCGTGCTGCAGCTCGCCATCTCGTTCACCTTCCTGGTGGCGATGTTCGCGCTGGCGAGGTTCGGTGGCAAATTCGTCTCACGCATGGTGCGCACCCGAGATGACGAACTGTTCACCATCCTGTTCTTCGGCCTCGCGGTCGCCTTCGGTGGCATCGGCGAGCTGCTGGGGGTCTCGGATGCGATCGGCGCCTTCCTGATCGGACTGGTGCTGGGCGCGACCCGGTTCCGCACCCGCGTCGAGCAGTTCGCGCTGCCGCTCAGGGATGTCTTCGGCGCCTTCTTCTTCCTGAACTTCGGTCTTGCCCTCAATCCGTCGACCTTCGGTGCGGTCTGGATCCCGGTGATCGTCGCGGTCGTGCTCACCCTGGTGGTGAACACCGCGGGCGGCCAGCTGATCGCCTGGATCAACAAGCTCACCCCGGCCGAGGGATTCAACGCCAGCGCCATGCTGCAGAACCGCGGCGAGTTCGCGCTGATCCTGGCGACGCTCGCCACCGCCGCCGGTCTCGACAGCAGGCTCACGCCGTTCGCCGGTCTGTACGTGCTCATCATGTCCATCGTCGGCCCGGTGCTCGCGGCGAACTCCGAGCGAGCGGGGGCCATACTGTTCCGGAAGAAGCGCGTCACGGCACCGCCGCGACGGGACGCGATGGGCGACGAAGCCATCGCCCTGGTCGAAGCGGCCACCGCCGGTCAGGAACCCGACCCGCACGGCGACACCGACATCGACGAGGTGGACGTGGAGAAGTCGGATGACCTGGCCGAGGCAACCGATCGGCTGATCGAACAGGCCATGTCCCAGTCGGACGAGCAGACCGAACGCAAGAGAGATCCGGAGTACTGAGCACCCCATGTGGTCCGTCGCACGTCGCCCCCGCTGGATTGCGGCACTCCTGTTCGCACTGGCTCTCGCCGCGACGTTCGCACTACTCAGCCAGTGGCAGCTCTCTCGCAGCGTCCAGAACGGCACCGTGGTCAGCCGCGACACCGAGACCGTCGAACAGCTCACGGCCATCGCGAAGCCACAGACCGGCGCGACCGACACCCAGGACGGCCAGTTGGTCGAAGCCAGCGGACACTGGGTTCCCGGCGACGCGCTCATAGTTACTGACCGCCTCAACGACGGCGATCAGGGCGTCTGGGTGATCGGACACTTCCGGGTTGACACGGTCGAGGGCGTGACGGATGCCGGTGCCGGACTCCCCGTCGCCGTCGGCTGGGCGAAGACCAGCTCTGAGGCGCGCGCCGCCCTCGCCGCCCTGAACGAGCGTTCGGGTGCCGCCACCGTCAGCGGCCGGTACTTCGCCGGAGAGGCCCCGCAAGACAGCGACTTCGAGCACGGCAAGCTCACCTCCGTGTCGTCCGGCGCCATGCTGAACACCTGGAAGTCGGTCGATCCCTCGGGGATCTACGGGGGATACCTGGTGAGCGCGAAGGCGCCTGCGGGGCTGACGGCGATCTACTCGCCGGCCCCGACATCCAGCGTCGAAGTCAACTGGCTCAACATCTTCTACGCGGTCGAATGGATCGTGTTCGCCGGCTTTGCGATCTTCCTCTGGTATCGCCTGGTGCGCGACGCGCACGAGCGCGAGCAGGAGGAGGCGGAGCAGGCCCAGCAGCAGGCCGAATCACTCGAACCAGCGGAAGTAAACTAGAACCATGGCGATCACCCCCAAGCTCTCCGACGTGCCGCGCATCCGCACCGCACTCAAGCTCTACAAGGTCTCCGCCTACGTCACCGGCATTCTGCTGTTGCTGCTCGTGCTCGAGGTGATCCTCAAATACACCGGCATCCACCGTGAGATCTACCTCGGCAGCTCGCAGGGCTTCATCGCCCTGGTGCCGTGGAACCCGATCGACATCCACAACACCGTCAGCGGAATCAACCTGTCAACGGGCATCCTCATCGCGCACGGCTGGCTCTACGTCGTCTACCTGTTCATGGACTTCCGGCTGTGGAGCCTCATGCGCTGGCCGTTCACCCGCTTCGTGGCGATCGCCCTCGGCGGGGTCGTGCCCTTCCTGTCGTTCATCGTCGAACACTTCGTCTCCCGCCGGGCCGTCACCGAGCTCGCAGAGCTCGAGGCCCGCGGCTCGTCCACCACCCCGCCCCCGTCGAAAGCCGAGGTCGCTCATTAGCAGCGAAACGTCCCACCAGCCCGTACTCGTCGTCGACTTCGGCGCGCAGTATGCCCAGTTGATCGCCCGCCGGGTGCGCGAGGCCAACGTCTACTCAGAGATCGTGCCGCACACGATCACCGCCGCCGAGGTGGCTGCGCTCAATCCCGCAGGCATCGTGCTGAGCGGCGGACCGTCCAGCGTGTACGACGCGGGCTCGCCCACCCTCGACCCGGGCATCCTCGAGCTCGGTATTCCCACCCTGGGCATCTGCTACGGCTTCCAGGTGATGGCGCAGCAGCTCGGCGGCGAGGTCGCCAACACGGGCCTGCGCGAGTACGGCTCCACCGCCGTCACGCTCGCCGAAGGAACCAGCACGCTGCTCGGCGACCAGCCGAGCGAGCAGACCACGTGGATGAGTCACGGCGACTCGGTCTCCAAGGCGCCAGAAGGCTTCACGGTGCTGGCATCCAGCGACTCCACCCCCGTCGCGGCGTTCGCTAGCGACGAGAAGCGGATGTACGGGGTGCAGTGGCACCCGGAGGTCAAGCACTCCGAATACGGGCAGCGTGTGCTCGAGAACTTCCTCCACGACGCCGCGGGAATACCGGCCGACTGGAACAGCGCCAACGTCATCGACGAGCAGGTCGAGCGCATCCGTGCGCAGGTCGGCAGCGCCCGCGTCATTTGCGGACTCTCCGGAGGCGTCGACTCTGCCGTCGCCGCGGCAATCGTGCACAAGGCGGTCGGCGACCAGCTGGTCTGCATCTTCGTCGACCACGGGCTGCTGCGCCAAGACGAGCGTCGCCAGGTCGAGGAAGACTACGTCGCCTCCACCGGCGTGCGTCTAGTGACGGTCGACGCGGTCGACCAATTTCTCGATGCGCTGGCCGGCGTCACCGACCCGGAAACCAAGCGCAAGATCATCGGACGGGAATTCATCCGTTCCTTCGAAGCGGCCGCGGCCGACCTCGCGGCCGAGGCTGCGTCCGACGGGGAGCCGATCGAGTTTCTGGTGCAGGGCACCCTGTACCCGGATGTCGTGGAGAGCGGCGGGGGAACCGGCACCGCCAACATCAAGAGCCACCACAACGTGGGCGGCCTGCCCGAAGACCTGCAGTTTGCTCTGGTCGAGCCGCTGCGCACCCTGTTCAAAGACGAGGTGCGGGCCATCGGGCGGGAGCTCGGCCTGCCCGAGGTCATCGTCGGCCGCCAGCCGTTCCCTGGGCCCGGCCTCGGCATCCGCATCGTCGGGGAGGTCACCCGTGACCGCCTCGAACTGCTGCGCTCGGCCGACGCCATCGTGCGCGCCGAGCTGACCGCCGCCGGACTCGACCAGGAGATCTGGCAGTGCCCGGTCGTGCTGCTCGCCGACGTGCGCTCCGTGGGTGTGCAGGGTGACGGGCGAACATACGGTCACCCGATCGTGCTGCGTCCGGTGTCGTCCGAAGACGCGATGACCGCGGACTGGACGCGCCTGCCGTACGACGTGCTAGCGCGCATCTCCAACCGGATCACCAATGAGGTGGCCGGGGTCAACCGGGTAGTGCTCGACGTCACGTCGAAGCCGCCGGGGACGATCGAGTGGGAGTAGTTTTCTGCGCTGACGCCGTCTGACCGGTATCGGTCCGACGCTCAGACATCGTGAGATCGACGCGGACGAAAAGCGTGTCCGCATCGATCTCACGAAACTCGCCCTTGGACCGACACCGGCCCGACGTCGTCCGCACGGTTGATGATGGTTGGTCGAGTAGCGCCCGAGGGACGAGGACGCGTATGGAGGCCCGCCGCGCGTCTGGCCGGTGCGGCCCCCGAAGTGGGGTCCGCATTGTGGGGGACACGAGAGGTATGTTGGGAGAACCTCACCGAGAGATGTACCCGCATCGCATGACCCGGTGTTACCCCCGCAATACCCGCTGAAAACAACCCGAAATTGAGTTCAGGCATGTCCATTTTCTCCCCCACCCGCCCATCCGCGACATCCCCCGACGGAACGCGCAACGCCCGTGACGAGGTCGCCGAACTGATCGGTGACGACAGCTACCGCTACTACCCCCGAGCGGTCGAGCTGGTCATTCGCAGTCAGGTGTTCAGCCGCAACGGCCTGCGCGACGCTCTCCGCCTCGATCAGAAGACCGCGAACGACCTCACCCGCGGGCTCGAAGCCCAGCACGTGATCGCCGCCGGTGGCGCCGACGAACTGCGCGAAGTGCTGATCCCGCTCGACGAGCTCGGAGCGACCTTGTCTGGCCTTCGCTAGTCCTGGTCGATACACAGCGCACAACGAAGAATGGCCGCCCCGAGGGGCGGCCATTCTCACGTTCTTGCCGAGGTCTAGCGGCGGAGCAGCGCGAGGATGCGCAGGATCTCCAGGTACAGCCAGACGACGGTGACCATGATGCCGAAGGCGGCGACCCAGCCGTACACGCGGGGGGCGCCACGCTGCACGCCGGTCTTGATGCTGTCGAAGTCGAGCACGAGCGAATATGCGGCCATGACGACCACCAGGAGGCCGATGATCACGCCGAGCGGAACGCTGATGCTGGTCCCCGGGATGCCGATCTCGGCGCTGCGGAGGCCGAAAGCATCCTTATTCACGCCCGTGGCCATGAGAATCAGGTTCACGATCGAGAACACGGCGTAGCCGACGAAGGCGATCAGGAAGACCTTGGTGGCCTTGGCCGAGGCGCGGATCTTGCCGCTCGCGAACAGGGCGAGCGTGACGGCGATGACCACGGCGGTACCGAGCACGGCCTGGATGGCGATACCCGGGTAGCGGGACTCGAAGAACACCGTGATTCCGCCGACGAAGACACCCTCGACGGCGGCGTAGGCCAGAACGAGCGCGGGGCTCGGCTTCTTCTTGAAGATGTTGACCAGCGCCAGCACGAATCCGATGATGGCGGCCGGGATGGCGAGGATCGGCACGAACCAGCCAATCGCCGCACCGGCAAGGAGGATGGCAAAGCTGATCACGATCTTGATGACGGTGTCTTCGTACGTCATGCGGTCGGTCTCGGCGGGCGTGGCCGACGGCTTGCTGTAGAGCTCGGTGAGCTGCTCAGCGGTCATGTCGGCGGGAGGGGTCGCAGGGAACTTCTTCGCGACCGACGACTTCTCGGAAAAAGCCGGGGAGTTGTTGAACGCGGGGTTCGATGAGGATGCCATGGCCTCAAACTACCGGAGTTGCCGCGCTTCTCGGCTGGGGATTCACCGAGTTCGCCGTAGGCGGAGCGCGACGGCAACGGTTCGGGCCAGCCAGGCCGAGCCGGCGACGATCGCCAGCGATACTCCGGCGACGATGGCACCGGCTCCATACTGCGGAAACAGTTGGGCGAGCACCAGCCCGGCGGCGACCGGCAGCACCGCCACCGCCCAGGTGAGGGGTGGTCGCTCGCGCGTCCACAGCCAGGCGAGCAGCGGGATCACGGCGAGCACACTCCCCGTCGGACCGATCAGCAGGGCGGCCGCGCCAAGGGCGCTCGGCACGGCGACGATAGCGCGACGATTGCCCCTGCCGGGCAGTAAAATCCAGCCCGCGATGTGGGCGGCGATCCCGCCGCCGAGAAACGAGAGTGTGTAGACCGAGCCGAGCTGGAGTAGCAGCGCACCCGCCACGAGCAGGGCGATGGCGGCGAGGTACCGCCCCCGGTAGCCGCCCCAGCGCAGAGGCAGAAGTGACGACGGTTCGCGCCATCCGTAGTCCGGGCGGTCGAAGGCAGCGCTCACCGTCAGTTGCCGCCGTTGGTCAGAGCGACGATGAGGTAGATGATGGCTGCCGCGCCGACGACACCGACCAGGATGCCGACCAGCACATGCCAGTCGAAGCTGCGTCGGGCAGGCGGCTCGACGTCATCGCTCAGTTCGTGCGGACGGATGGCCGCGGGGATAAGGGGCGCGGGGGTGACGGGCGCAGGCACGACGGGCGCAGGCGCGACGGTTGCAGGAATGGCGAGTGCCGGGATGACGGGCGCCGGCGTGGCACTGCCGGGGGCGACCTTCGTGCCGCATCGCACGCAGAACTTCCACTGCGGCTGCAGCTCGGCGTTGCAGTTCTCGCAGGTGGCCATGGCGAGAGGTTAGCAACCACGCGCAGTCTGGCGCCCATCGAGCCCACGACACCGCGTGTTCACCCGCGTCCCGTACCGTGGAGCGGGTGACCCAGCTCCCCGTCGTGATCGCCCATCGTGGTGCTAGTGGGTATCGGCCCGAGCACAGTCGCTCCGCCTACGAGCTCGCCATCGAGCTCGGCGCCGACGCCGTCGAACCCGACCTGGTCGCGACCCGCGACGGCGTGCTCGTGGTCCGTCACGAGAACGAGATCTCCGGCACGACCGATGTCGCCGCCCACCCCGAATTCGCGGGCCGTCGTACCACCAAGACCATCGACGGCGAGACGCTCACCGGCTGGTTCACCGAAGACTTCGACTGGGCCGAGCTGGCGACCCTGCGGGTGCTCGAACGCATCCCCAAGGTGCGGCCGGCGAACACCGAGTGGAACGGCACCGAGGGCATCCTGCGCTTCAGGGACCTGCTCGAGCTGCTGGATGCTGCGCCCCGACCGATCGCGCTGGTGGCGGAGATCAAGCACCCGACCTTCTATTCCGCACTCGGCATATCTCTCGATGAGCTGTATGCGACCGAGCTCGCGGAGGCGGGCTGGAGCGATGACCCACGTCTCACTACCGAATGCTTCGAACTGTCGATCCTGCCCAAGATCCGCGCGCGCGGGGTCGGCGGTCGCCTGATCTTCCTGCTCGACGCCAAGGGCTCGCCCGCTGACGAGGTGGCCGCGAACGGGCGGCAGGCTCGCAAGTACGCGAGCTATCTGACCACGGCGGCACTGGCCGAGCTCGCGACGGTAGTCGACGGCATCAGCCTGAGTAAGCGCATCCTGCTGCCCAAGAACACCGACCCTCGCCGCCTCGACCTGCCGTCGACACTCGTCGACATGGCTCACGAGGTGGGCTTGGTGGTCTTCTGCTGGACGCTTCGCGCCGAGAACAAGTTCCTCGGGCGCGGGCTGACCAGGGGGCTGGATGCTGCGGCCCGGGGTGACTGGATGCGCGAGTTCCGCTCCATCATGCAGACCGGTGTCGACGGGGTCTTCGCCGACCAGCCCGACCTGGCTGTCGAGGCGCGCTCATCCCTCTCCGCTGATTGAGTAGCGCACGCCCTCCGGGGCGCTCGCGTATCGAATTCGCGCGTGGTGGGTCTCGATACGCGTCCTCGCGCGGACGCTCGGGCGCTACGCGACCGGCGACGTGCTGTCGGGGGTGCCCCGTACAATTGGGCCGGTCATGACCTTCATCCTGGACCCGTCCGAGCCCACCGAATCGCCCCTGCTCGCTGGCCTCAATCCCCAGCAGCGCGAGGCCGTCGAATACCGCGGTCCCGCCCTGCTGATCGTGGCCGGAGCCGGCTCCGGCAAGACCAGCGTGCTCACCCGGCGCATCGCTAGCCTGATCGACTCGCGTGAGGCCTGGCCGTCGCAGATTCTGGCGATCACCTTCACCAATAAGGCCGCTGCCGAGATGCGCGAGCGGGTCGAATCGATCCTCGGCCAGGCATCAGAGGGCATGTGGATCTCCACGTTCCACTCCGCCTGCGTGCGCATCCTGCGCCGTGAGGCCGAGCACTTCGGCTTCGGCAAGAACTTCACCATCTACGACTCCGCCGATTCGCGCGCGCTGATCAAGCGCATCATCCGCGACCTGGATGCCGACACCTTCGGTTTCACCGTCAGCGGCGTCGCCGGCAAGATCTCGAAGCTCAAGAACGAGCTGAGCGACGTCGAGTCGTACGCGCGCGGGGCGAACTTCAACGACCCGCAGGAGCGGGTCTTCCTCGACATCTTCCGTGAGTACACCCGCAGCCTTCAGGCAGCGAACGCCTTCGATTTCGATGACCTGATCGGGCAGACGGTGTATCTGTTCCGCGCCTTCCCGCAGGTCGCCGCGCTGTACCAGCGGCGCTTCCGGCACATCCTGGTCGATGAGTACCAGGACACCAACCACGCGCAGTACGCGCTGATCCGTGAGCTCACCCGGCCGATCGAGCAGAACGATCTGCCTCTTGATCTTCAAGGTCGCGGCGCCCTCGGTCCGGCATCCCTCACCGTGGTCGGCGACTCGGATCAGTCCATTTATGCATTCCGCGGCGCGGACATCCGCAACATCGTGGAGTTCGAACGCGACTACGTCGGGGCCAAGGTGATTCTGCTCGAGCAGAACTACCGCTCGACCCAGAACATCCTGAGCGCGGCCAACGCCGTCATCGCCAACAACTTCGATCGCATCGACAAGAAGCTGTTCACGGTGGTCGGTGACGGAGACAAGATCGTCGGTTTCACCGGGTACAGCCAGCACGACGAGGCGCAATTCGTCGCCGACGAGGTCACCACCCTGCACGGTGAGGGCGTCGACTATCGCAACATGGCGGTGTTCTACCGCACCAATGCACAGACCCGTGCCCTGGAAGAGATCTTCATCCGCTCGGCCATCCCGTATCGCGTGCTCGGTGGCACCAAGTTCTACGAGCGCGCCGAGATCAAAGACGCCTTCGGCTATCTCATCGCGGTGGCGAACCCCGCCGACCCGATGGCGCTGCGCCGCATCATGAACACCCCCAAGCGCGGCATCGGCGGGGTCACCGAGGCGAACCTGCAGAGCTGGGCGGATGCGCACGGCGTCACCCTGCGCGAGTCGATGCGGGCGGCGGGCGAACAGGGCTTCGGCCCCAAGATCACGGGCGCCATCCTGGGTCTGACCAAGATTTTGGATGAGGTCGGAGAGACCGCCGACACTGCTCCGGTTCCCGACATCCTGATCACTCTGCTCGAACGCACCGGCTTCATCGAGGCGCTCCGAGCCTCGCGCGACCCACAGGACGAGGCGCGGGCGGAGAACGTCGAAGAACTCATCGCCGTGACCAAGGACTTTCAGAAGAACAACCCGGAGGGCACTCTCCTCGAGTTCCTCACCGAGACCTCGCTGGTCGCGGCGGCCGACGAGATCGACGACTCCAGCGGCACCGTCTCGTTGATGACCCTGCACACCGCCAAGGGCCTGGAGTACGACGCCGTCTTCCTCACCGGCGTCGAGGAGGACCTGCTCCCGCACCGGATGTCCGCGAACGAGCCAGGCGGGCCGGCCGAAGAACGTCGCCTGTTCTACGTCGGCATCACCCGCGCCCGTCGCAAGCTGTACCTCTCCCTGGCGATGACCCGTGCGCAGTTCGGTGACGTGACGGTCGCGATGCCGTCCCGGTACATCCAGGAGATTCCGCCGGAGCTGATCGACTGGCGGCAGTCGCCCGGCATGGCGACCAGCCGCGGCGGAACCCAGCCGCGAGCGCTCAATGTGCGCCGCGACGGCGGGTCCTCCGGCTCGCTCGGCACCGGGTCTGGGTACGAGCGCACGTCAGCGCCGGGGGCGACCGCGCTCGCCCGCGCCGCCGCCCGCGCTGCGCAACCGAAGACGGAGTGGGCGAACACCGTGACCGGCAAGGTGCGCGACAACGGCGACCTCACGCTGGTGCCCGGGGACCGCATCCGTCACACCGATTTCGGCGACGGCAAGGTCACCGCGGTCACCGGCGTCGGGCCGAAGTCGGTCGCGGAGGTGCAGTTCGAGAAGGTCGGGCGCAAGCGGCTACTGATCAAGCTGGCGCCGATCGAAAAGCTCTAGCCTCAGTACGGAGGTAGCCACATCGCGGAATAAGCCCGGGTACAGGCCGGTTGCGTTCTGGGTAACCGCTACCCCTTGAGAAAGAAGTACCGTGCAGCTTTTCGCGCCCGTCAACCTCGGAGCGCTCGCGCTCTCCAACCGCGTCGTCATGGCCCCGCTCACCCGCCTGCGTGCCGGAGACTCCGGAGTGCCGAACGATCTGATCGTCGAGCACTACCGCCAGCGGGCCACCCTCGGCCTGATCGTGACCGAGGGCACCTTCCCGAGCCCGGTAAGCCGGGCCTACGCAGGCCAGCCCGGAATCGTCACCGACGAGCAGATCGCCGGATGGCACCGCGTGACTGACGCGGTGCACGCCGAGGGCGGCGTGATCGTTATGCAGCTCATGCACGGCGGGCGGGTCTCCCACCAGGACATCACCGGCGGTCTCACCCCCGTGGCTCCGAGCGCGATCGCGATCGACGGAGATACCCACACCCCCCTCGGCAAGAAGCGCTACCCGGAGCCCCGCGCCCTCGAGACCGAGGAACTTCCCGCGGTAACGGAAGAGATCGTTCAGGCGGCACGCAATGCGATGGAAGCCGGATTCGACGGCGTCGAGGTGCATTCCGCCAACGGATACCTGCTGCACGAGTTCCTCTCACCGGTGTCGAACGTCCGCACCGATGGCTACGGCGGCTCGCCCGCCAACCGGGCCCGCTTCGGGATCGAGACCATCACCGCGGTCGCCGAGGCCGTAGGCGCAGACCGGGTGGGCGTTCGCATCTCGCCCTCGCACAACATCCTGGATGTCTTCGAGACGGATGCCGCGGAAACCAAGGCCACCTACGACGCGCTCATCGACGGCATCGCCCCGCTCGGACTCGCCTACCTCAGCGTGCTGCACAGCGAGCCCGCGGGTGAGCTCGTGCAAGATCTTCGCGCTCGCTTCGGCGGAGCTCTCATGGCCAACAGCGGCTTCGGCCAGTTGACCACTCGTGACGAGGCGATCGGGTTCGTTCAGGAAGACTTCGCGGATGTGATCGCCGTGGGTCGCCCGGTCATTGCGAACCCCGATCTGGTGGCGCGCTGGCGTGACGACCGGGAGCTCAACGAGCCGAACCCGAACACGTTCTATGGTCCGACCGCCGAGGGGTACACGGATTACCCGACGCTGGCCGACTGAGTCTCGACGTCGCTAGTGTGCTAACAAGCGCAATGGCCGCGCTGCATTCGACAGTGAGGACAGCTTCCGCATGACGAACGACGCCCGACTCCCGCAGGTTCAGCACTACATCGCGGGAGCGGTGACGGACGGATCGAGCGGTCGTACCGCGCCGGTCTACGATCCTGCGCTGGGCATCGTCACGAAAGAGGTGCCGCTGGCCGACCTGGACGAGCTGAACACCGCGGTCGCCGCGGCGAAGGCGGCGTTCACCGGCTGGCGCGACACCTCGATCGCGAAACGGCAGCAGATCCTGTTCCGCTTTCGCGAGCTGGTCAACGAGCGCAAGGGCGAGCTGGCCGCGATCCTCACCAGTGAGCACGGCAAGGTGCTCTCCGATGCCATGGGCGAAATCGCCCGTGGCCTCGAAGTGGTGGAGTTCGCGACCGGCTTCCCTCAGCTGATGAAGGGCGACTACTCCGAGAACGTCTCTACCGGCGTCGACGTCTATTCGACCAAGCAGCCACTCGGCGTCGTCGGCGTGATCTCGCCATTCAACTTCCCGGCAATGGTGCCGATGTGGTTCTTTCCGATCGCGATCGCGGTCGGCAACACGGTGGTGCTGAAGCCGTCCGAGAAAGACCCGTCGTCATCCGTCTGGCTGGCAGAGCTGTTCACCGAGGCGGGGCTTCCGGCCGGCGTGCTGAACGTGCTGCACGGCGACAAGGTCGCGGTGGACGGGCTGCTCGAGCACCCGGACATCCGTTCCATCTCCTTCGTCGGCTCGACCCCGATCGCGCGGTACATTTACGAGACCGCGGCGAAGAACGGCAAGCGAGTGCAGGCGCTCGGTGGGGCGAAGAACCACATGCTGGTGTTGCCCGATGCCGACCTCGACCTGGTCGCCGACTCCGCGATCAACGCGGGCTTCGGGTCCGCGGGGGAGCGCTGCATGGCGATCTCCGTGGTCGTCGCGGTCGAGCCTGTCGCCGACGCCCTGATCGAGAAGATCACCGAACGGATGTCGAAACTCACGATCGGCGACGGTCGACGCTCCTGCGACATGGGGCCGCTCGTGACCGAGCAGCACCGCGACAAGGTGGCCTCGTACATCGACATCGCCGCGGCAGACGGTGCAACGGTCGTTGTCGATGGACGCGGCATCGAGGTGGATGGCGCGGCCGAGGGTTTCTGGCTCGGCCCGACCCTGCTCGACCGCGTGCCGCTCGACTCCCGCGCGTACACGGAGGAGATCTTCGGACCGGTGCTCTCGGTCGTGCGGGTCGCCTCGTACGAAGACGGCGTGACGCTGATCAACAATGGCGCGTTCGGCAACGGCACCGCGATCTTCACGAACGACGGTGGTGCGGCCCGCCGCTTCCAGAACGAGATCGAGGTCGGGATGATCGGCATCAATGTGCCAATCCCGGTGCCGGTCGCCTACTACTCGTTCGGTGGCTTCAAAGACTCGATCTTTGGCGACACCAAGGCATACGGCGAGCAGGGAGTGCACTTCTTCACCCGCGAGAAGGCGATAACCAGCCGCTGGCTCGACCCGAGCCACGGCGGCATCAACCTGGGATTCCCGCAGAACTAGGTCGTTCACTTCGGCGATTGTGCTCGTTCGTGACGGATGTGCCTGCTCGTGCAGGCACAATCGTCACGAACGGGCATAATCAGCTGGGGTCGGAGCTGATGGTGAGCCGTGACAAGTAGGGCTGGCCTGACGGAGGCGCGTAGGTACCGGTCACCTCATGGTGGCTCGAGCTGTGGTCATCCGCACCCTCCGTGTTCCTGGCCATCACCTGTGCGAGGTGGGTCTGGTCAGAGAGCAAATCGTCGAGTGCCGACTCCAGATCTGCGTCGCCGGGTTCGCGATCTTCCTCGGCAGCGAGGAGGACGGCGCGTCTGACAAGTTCTTTCGCGAACGACCCGGTTGTGCCCGCTGCGCGATCTGCTGAGGTCGCAATGGCCGCGGCCGAGAACGGCAGGCCATGGGCATAGCGGGCGAATAGTCGTCGCCGGGCGTCGGCGTCAGGCAGAGGGATCTCGACCGAGAGGTCGACGCGACCCGGCCGCTCCGCGAGAGCTCGTTCCAGAACTTCCACCCGATTCGTGGTGAGGATGAAAGTGATATCAGCATCGCCGTCGAGCCCATCGAGGGCATCGAGCACGGCGAATAGCAGCGGCTGAGGCCCGTGGAGTCCACGGTGCTCAGCCACCAGGTCGACGTCTTCTAGCACGACGATCGCCGGCTGCATTGCCCTGGCGAGTTCTGCGGCCACCGTGATGAACTGAATGCTCGAGCCGGTGAGCAGAATCACCGTCGTTCCCTGGGTGCGAGACAACAGGTGCCGCACCGTCAGCGTCTTTCCGGTGCCGGGAGGCCCGTACAACAGAACACCCCGCTTGAGGTGCTGCCCGGCCGCTCGCAGGCGTTCGCGCTGTTCGCCGATGCCGACGACGTGCCTCACGATTGCATCGAGCGTGCCCGCTGTGAGCACCACATCCTCAGCGGGAACTTCAGGACGTCGAAGGAAGGTCGCGCCAGCGGCGTGGTTGTGAAAGTCTCCCGCGGAGAACGAGAGAACCTGGCCCCGCAGCACGCTGAGGGAGAGCATGAGCCGACTGAGTTCCTCGATGAATCGCGATGAGACGGCCGGGTCGGCCGCCAGAACCTCCACCAGTGCGAGTTCGCGGCCGAATTGTGGTTGCGCAGCGCGCTGCAGCACGACGACGGGAATGCCCTCGAACAGGATGCGATGCATCCCGAATGCGACCACCCGCCTGGTCGAATCGGGGCCATCGGGAATGGACACGTAGTCGACGGGTCCGGCGGCGAAGCGAGAAAATCCGCTGTTGAGAAGTTCCGCGAACGAGCTGTGTTCACGTTGTTGCCCACCGCTGACCCCGATCAGGCTTTCTCCGCCGCGTGACCCGAGTTCGGCGAGAGCGAGGTCGGCGTCGACCAGGCGATGGGGCGGAAAGGAGTGCTGCACGATCGGCAACGTGACGGTATCGCTCCCGAGGAAGTCGTTCGCTATCTGTCCGAGCGGTGTCGTTTCGTTGTCGCGCTGGGCGGAACCGATCACCTCGGTGAGGAAGCGCTGGAATGTCTCGACGAATTCTCGATTCGAGGTGCTCATGGCTCGACCTTAGCTCCGGGTCCGCTCTATTCCGCAGCGATTGTGCCCGTTCGTGACGGATGTGCCTGCTCGCGCGGGCACAATCGTCACGAACGGGCACAATCAGGGGCGCGGGCGGCGGCGCGGGGGTGCGCGACGGGCGGCGGGGCGGGAGCTGCGGTCGAGCGCGGCGAGGGAGTGGCGCCGCGGCCAGGAGCGCAGGCGGCGGGGCAGACGGGGGTAGATCCGGGCCGTCCAGCGCATCACGCGGGCGTACCGCTTCTCATTGAGCGGCAGTTCGTATGCCACGCGCAATTCCGGCGGCAGCAGTCCGGCGGTGACGAGCCGCGCGAGCGGCATCGCCGCCCTCAGCCATAGCGGGCCGGTGCGCGGATACAGAAGCTGCCGAGAGACGGCGAGCACTCGGTCGTCGACGCGCAGTTGCTGAACCTGGTCTTCCCAGTAGGACCGGAACGCCGCGCGGTCGGCTGGCCACAGCTCGGCGGGCATGCCGAGCGCGGTGCCGACGATCGCGTACTCGCGATACACCGCCTCGGCCTCGAGGTCGGGCAGCGGCCCGAACGTGAGTTCGCGGATGCGGATGGCCGTGTCGTAGAGCGTCGCCGCGACCCAGAGCTGGAGCCGGGCATCCGCAGCGTCGTACTGCACCGCGCTGTCGTGGACTGATCGCACCGGGCGGTGACCCGCGTTCACCAGCGCGGTCATACGGGCCTTCTGCTCGTCGGTGCCGTAGACCAAGGCATAGACGAAGGTGAGGGTGTTGCGCAGTCGGCGAAGCGGGTCGGCGGCGAAGTTCGAGTGGTCGGCGACCGCGTGCCCGACGGCAGGGTTGGCGAGCTGCAGCAGGATGGCGCGGCCGCCCCCGGCGAGCAGGATCGCTTCGTCACCGATGTCGGCCAGGGGCATGGGTCCATTGTGTGTGGTCGAGGTTGGTGCGCGCCCAGACTCAGCCGGCCTCAGCCAGCCGCCCATAGCCAGCCGCCCATACTCGGCCGCCCAGTGTTCACCGCGCAGCGGCAGAATCGCCGCATGCGCCGCGAGTAGAGTGTGACTCGGCCCAAATATCTCGACGTCGAACTATCTCGGTGTCGAGACAAGTGCGCCATTCCAGACAACGACCTGCGGATTGGACAACAGCAGCGTGGATCTTTTCGAGTACCAGGCCCGAGATCTCTTCGAATCGTATGGGGTGCCGGTACTCGCCGGCATCATCGCGGATACACCGGATGAGGTCAGAGCGGCAGCCGAGAAACTGGGCGGCACCGTCGTCGTCAAGGCGCAGGTCAAGGCCGGCGGGCGCGGCAAGGCTGGCGGCGTCAAGGTCGCCCACAATCCGGATGATGCTGCCACGGCATCCGAGGCGATCTTCGGCCTCGACATCAAGGGCCACATCGTGCGCCGCGTGATGGTCGCTGCCGGTGCCCGCATCGCCTCGGAGTACTACTTCTCGGTGCTGCTCGACCGGGCTAACCGTTCCTACCTGTCGCTGTCGAGCTTCGAGGGCGGCATGGAGATTGAGGAGCTCGCGGTCGAGCGCCCCGAGGCTCTCGCCCGCATCGAGGTCGACCCGATGGTCGGCATCGACCTGGCCAAGGCCACCGAGATCGCGATCGCGGCGAAGTTCCCGGCCGAGATCGTCGACAAGGTCGCCCCGGTCTTCGTGAAGCTGTACGAGGTCTACAAGGGCGAGGATGCGACGCTGGTCGAGGTCAACCCGCTCGTGCTGACCGAGGAGGGCAACGTCGTCGCGCTCGACGGCAAGGTCTCGCTCGACGAGAACGCCGACTTCCGCCACCCGCTGCACGCCGACCTGGTCGACACGGCCGCGGAAGATCCGCTGGAGGCGAAGGCGAAAGACCTAGGCCTCAACTACGTGAAGCTCGACGGAGCCGTCGGCATCATCGGCAACGGCGCAGGGCTCGTCATGTCCACGCTCGACGTGGTCAGCTACGCCGGGGAGGAATTCGGCGGCGTGAAGCCGGCCAACTTCCTCGACATCGGAGGCGGAGCATCCGCTGAGGTGATGGCCAACGGCCTCGACGTCATCCTCGGCGACCCGCAGGTGAAGAGCGTCTTCGTCAACGTCTTCGGCGGGATCACCGCCTGCGACGCGGTTGCGAACGGCATCGTGAAGGCGCTGGAGATCCTCGGGGACGCCGCCACCAAGCCGCTGGTCGTGCGACTCGACGGCAACAAGGTCGTGGAGGGCCGCGCCATCCTGCAGGCGGCAGGAAACCCGCTGGTCACCCTGGCGGACACCATGGACGAGGGCGCCACCAAGGCCGCCGAGCTGGCTTCGAAGTAGTAAGGGACCACAGAAACATGTCGATCTTCCTCAACAAGGATTCCAAGGTCATCGTCCAGGGCATCACCGGCGGTGAGGGCACCAAACACACCGCTCTCATGCTGAAGGCGGGCACCCAGGTCGTCGGTGGCGTCAACGCGCGCAAGGCCGGCACCACCGTCACTCACGGTGAGGTGGAGCTGCCGGTCTTCGGTACCGTCGCCGAGGCGATCTCCACCACCGGCGCCGACGTCTCCATCGTCTTCGTGCCGCCGGCATTCGCCAAGGACGCGGTGCTCGAGGCCATCGAGGCCGAGATCCCGCTGGTCGTCGTGATCACCGAGGGAATCCCGATTCAGGATTCCGCGGAGTTCTGGGCGACCGCCAAGGCCAAGGGCGGCACGACCCGCATCATCGGACCGAACTGCCCCGGAATCATCACCCCTGGCGAGTCGCTGGTAGGTATCACGCCCGCCACGATCACCGGCAAGGGTCCGATCGGTCTGGTCTCCAAGTCTGGAACGCTGACGTACCAGATGATGTACGAATTGCGCGATCTGGGCTTCTCCACCGCCATCGGAATCGGTGGTGACCCGATCATCGGAACCACGCACATCGACGCGCTCGCCGCGTTCGAGGCCGACCCCGAGACGAAGGCGATCGTCATGATCGGCGAGATCGGCGGCGACGCCGAAGAGCGCGCGGCCGAGTACATCAAGGCCCACGTCACCAAGCCCGTCGTGGGCTATGTGGCCGGATTCACCGCCCCCGAGGGCAAGACGATGGGCCACGCCGGCGCAATCGTCTCCTCCGGTGCGGGAACCGCCCAGGGCAAGAAGGAAGCCCTCGAGGCTGCCGGCGTCAAGGTCGGAAAGACCCCGAGCGAGACCGCCGCACTGATGCGCGAGGTTCTCGCCTCCCTGTAACCGCTCAGCGGGGTGGTCCGCAGCTACGGTAGGGATCTATGAGATTCCTGCGCTGGCTGCGTGACCACCTCGTTACAGCGGATGCCGTCTACGGGCTGATCCTGTATTCGGCACTGCTGGTTGTGCTGGTCGACGATCACGACGCGCTCGAGACCTTCTTCATCTCCAGCGGAACGATCGTGGTCTTCTGGGCCGCGCACGTCTACGCCGGAACGATTGCCACGCATCGCGGCCCCGACGGCGAGCCCCAGTCGATGCGGTCGGCCTTCCGGCACACGATCAGTCACGTCTCCGGCATGCTCTACGCGGCCGTGCTCCCCGCCATCATCGTGCTGCTCAGCGCCTTCGGCGTGCTCTCCATCGAGAACGCGGTCGACGACGCGCTCGACCTCGTCGTGCTGCTGCTGGCCGTGCTCGGGTATTTCTCCTTCGCTCAGCGCGGTGCCAAGATCATCGTCCGGATTCTGGGGGCGATCGGCACGGGGTTGTTCGGAGTGCTCATCATCATCCTCAACGTGATCGTGCACTGATGAGGGGCACGACCCTCGCCGCCGTTGCCGTGGCCGCCGTCCTCGTGCTCTCCGGGTGTGTGAGTTCCGCGCCAGTCACCGGGCCCAATGTCGCCCCGGAGAAGGTCGCCGCCGATCTGCAACCCTTCTACTCGCAGAAGCTCGCCTGGAAGAACTGCCAGTCGGAAGGGATGTCCTGCACCACCGTGACCGCCCCGGCCGACTGGGCGAAGCCGAGCGCCGGGTCGGTGAAGCTCGCCGTGGTGCGCCATGTCACGACATCCGCTCATCGCGTCGGCTCGCTGCTGGTGAACCCGGGCGGCCCCGGTGGCTCGGGCTTCGACGCCGTGGCCCAGAGCCTCGACTACCTCACCAATGCCTCGGTGCAGAAGGCCTACGACGTCGTCGGCTGGGACCCGCGCGGCGTCGGCCGCTCGACGCCGGTCACCTGTCTCGACGGTGCGCAGATGGATGACTTCCTCTACGCCACCCCGACCGAGCCGGAGGGTTCGGATGCTTGGCTCGCCTCCCGAGTGCCGGTCGAGAAGGCGTTCGGGGCGGCGTGCCTGAAGAACACCGGAGCGCTGCTCGGTCACATCGACGCCGAGAGCAACGCGCGCGACATGGATCTGCTGCGCTCGCTGCTCGGCGACAAGAAACTTCACTACCTCGGGTTCTCCTACGGCACTTTCTTCGGCGCACAGTACGCGAAGCTCTTCCCGACGAAGGTCGGACGGCTCGTGCTCGACGGTCCGGTCGACCCGGCACTGACCGAGCCGCAGGACTTCACCACGCAGATGGCGGGCTTCGAGAGCTCGTTCCGGGCCTACGTCACCGACTGCCTCGCGGCGGCGGGATGTCCGTTCAGCGGCACCCTCGATGATGCTCTCGCCCAGGCGAAAGCCCTGTTCCAGAAGGCCGGCACCGAGGGCCTGACGATCTCCGATGGGCGACAGCTCAACCTCGGGGTGCTGGGCACCGCGATCTCCTATCCACTCTATGACCGCGACTCATGGCCCTCGCTCAGCTCGATGATCGCCGGGTTGCAGAAAGGGTCGGCGAAACTCGCCTTTAACTTCGCGGACGCCTACAACGGGCGGTCCAGTGGTGCGGTCTACGACCACTCGGTCGACGTCTACACTGCGGCGCTCTGCCTCGATGGGGCATACCCGACCGATCTCGCCGGCACCCGCGCCACGATGAACGCGATCGCGCAGGCCGCCCCGACCGTCGGCGAGATCCTGAGCTACAGCGATTGGGTGCAGGTGAGCATCGCCTGCCAGAACTGGCCGTATCGCAATGTGCTCACCGCTGAGCCGATCCATGCCGAAGCGGCTGCGCCGATCATGGTGGTGGGGACCACGGATGACCCCGCCACCCCGTATTCCGGAGCGGTCGCGCTCGCCGACCAACTCGACAGTGGGGTGCTGGTCTCCCGCACCGGAGAGGGGCACACCGCCTACGCCTCCGGCAATGCGTGTATTGACCGCACGGTCGACCAGTACCTGGTGAAAGGCACGGTGCCGACGGCGGACCCGCACTGCTGAGCTTTTCCTGACCAGAGTGGGGGACGTCGGGTCGTCGAGCCCGCGCCGCGCGACCTCGCCGGTAGGCTCGCCACCCGTATGAACCGCTCCTTCACCGCCCTGTTCGCCGCGCTCGAGGCGCTCCTCGTCGTGGGCATCGGCATCGGCATCCCGCTGGTACCCCTGACCATCCTGTGGGCCTGGCAGTACAAACTGCAGGTCGACTGGATCGTGTTCTGGCGCGCGGCGGTCGACACCTGGTTGCTCGGCGCGGGAACCGACGTCACCATGACGCTGCAACCGGCGCTGGCCGACGGGCTCGGTTTCGCCGGCGCGGGAACCCCCTTCATCATCACGATCGCCCCGCTCGGCTTCGCGCTGCTCACGGTGTTGCTCGGCGCGCGCGCGGGGCGACGCATCAGCGAGACCCCGCACCGTTATCTCGGCCTGGCGGTTGCCGTCGGATCCTTCGCGGTGCTGTCTCTGGCGGTGACGCTGAGCGCTCTGCTGCCGTCCGCGCGCGCCTCGATCTGGCAGGGCACCCTGCTACCGACGCTGTGCTTCGCCGTAGGGATCGTCATCGGTGCGGAATGGTCGCACCCGTCTCTTGACGCGCTGTTGCCCGCTCGGGCCGACCGCGTCATCCGTGGCTGGGTTGCTCGCTGGCGCCCCGAGCTGCGCGCGAGCCTCGCGGCGGCGTTCCGCGGCGGCACGGCCACGGCAGCGATCGTGCTCGGGGCATCCGCCGTACTGATGGCGATCCTGCTCTTCGCCGGGTACGCCAAGATCATCACTCTCTACGAGGGGGTGCACGCCGGGGTGCTCGGCGGCATCACGCTCACCATCGGCCAGCTCGCCTTTCTGCCCAATCTCGTCATCTGGACGGCGAGCTGGGTGGTCGGCCCGGGATTTGCGGTCGGCGTCGGCTCGTCGGTCAGCCCGTTCGGCACCAGTCTCGGCCCGATCCCCGCGGTGCCGGTACTCGGAGCGCTGCCCGCCCAGCACGAGCTCGGCTGGGGTTTTCTCATCCTGCTGATCCCCGTGATCACCGGCTTCCTGATCGCCCTGGTCGTGCGCGGCCGACTCGTCGCCACTCTGCCGACGCACGGGCGGGTGCAGTGGCTGGTGCTGACTGGCGCGCTCTCCGGGGTGGTGGGCGGCATCATCCTGGGTCTGCTCGCCTGGGCCTCGACCGGCGCTGCCGGACCCGGCAGGCTGGTGGATGTCGGACCGTCACCCTGGCTGGTCGGCGCCTTCGCCGCGTTGGAGATCGCGGTCGCCGCGACCGCCGGCCTGCTCGCCGGGCGGCAGCGGACATCCGCCGTTTCGCCCTCGCGATAAGCTCGGCAGATGCTCTCACTCGTCGTGTTGATCTCCGGCGGGGGCTCCAATCTCCGTGCTCTGCTCGAGGCTGCAGAAGACGCCGAATACCCGGCCCGGGTGCTGGCGGTCGGCGCCGATCGCGACGCCGACGGATTCGAGCATGCCGAGCACTTCGGCATCCCCACCTTCTCGGTCGCGTTCTCGAACTTCGGCAGCCGAGAGGAGTGGGGCGACGCCCTGCTCGAGCAGATCCAGGTCTGGAACGCCGACCTGGTCGTGCTCAGCGGCTTCATGAAACTGCTGCCGCCGCGAGTGATCGCCGCGCTCAGCCCGAATCTGATCAACACCCACCCCGCCTACCTGCCCGAATTCCCCGGGGCGCATGGCGTGCGGGATGCGCTGGCGGCCGGGGTCAGCCAGACCGGAGCCAGCATCATCGTGGTGGACAACGGCGTGGATGCGGGCCCGATCATCGTGCAGCAGCGTGTGCCCGTGCTCCCCACCGACACCGAAGAGTCGCTTCACGAGCGCATCAAACCGGTCGAGCGTCAACTGCTCGTTCAGGCCGTGCTCGACATCGCGAACGGCGAAATCGACCTCTCCGCGCTCGCTCGATAGACTGGGCTGGTCGCGACTGGCGTTGAGAGGGACACCCTCGGGGAGCGGCACCAAGACTTCGTTTCGGCCGTTCGCCTGGGCCGAACCGCACGCCCCCGTCGTCCGGTCCTGTCTTGAAGGAGCACTCCCGTGTCCGCTGCCTCCCATTCCGCTTCTGACTATCGTGAGCGCGACGCCATTCCGATCACCCGGGCGCTCATCTCGGTGAGCGATAAGACCGGACTGCTCGACCTCGCCGCAGCACTGGCGGAGGCGGGCGTGGAGATCGTCTCCACCGGGTCGACCGCGTCGACCATCGCGAATGCCGGATTCCCGGTCACCGAGGTCGCTAGCGTCACCGGATTCCAGGAGACCCTCGACGGCCGGGTGAAGACCCTGCACCCGGCGATCCACGCCGGCATCCTGGCCGACCTGCGGCTCGCGGCGCACGAGGAGCAGCTCGTCGACCTCGGCATCCGCCCGTTCGAGCTCGTCGTGGTGAACCTGTATCCCTTCGTCGAGACCATCTCCTCTGGCGTCACCGGTGACGCCGCGATCGAGCAGATCGACATCGGCGGGCCGGCCATGGTGCGGGCGGCAGCGAAGAACCACGCCAACGTCGCCATCGCGGTGTCGCCGTCGAGTTACCCGCAGATCGTCAAAGCCGTCACCCTCGGCGGAACGACTCTCGCGCAGCGCCAGCGTCTGGCCGGTGAGGCGTTCGCGCACACCGCCGCCTACGACACCGCGGTCGCCGAGTTCTTCGCCGAGAACATAGGGGTCCGCGCGCAACACAGCTTGGCGCAGTCATCCGTCGTCGACGGTTCTCCGGTGATCGAGGCTCCGAGCCGTGACGACCTGATCGACGAGACGTCGACCGGTGCCGCAGAGGCCTCCGAGCTCGCGGGGACCTTCACCGTGACGGGCGCCATCACGCAGGTGCTCCGCTACGGCGAGAACTCGCACCAGCAGGCCGCGCTCTACGTTTCGGCCGACGGCGCCGGGATCGCGCAGGCGACCCAGCTCCACGGCAAAGAGATGTCGTACAACAACTACACGGATGCCGACGCGGCACTGCGCACCGCCTACGACTTCAGCGAGCCAGCCGTCGCCATCATCAAGCACGCGCAGCCCTGTGGCATCGCCGTCGCCCGCGGTGCCGGTGACCCGATCGCCTCCGCGCACCAGCGTGCGCACGACTGCGACCCGGTCTCGGCTTTCGGCGGAGTCATCGCGGCCAACCGCGTCGTGAGCGTCGAGATGGCGAACACGGTCAAAGACATCTTCACCGAGGTCGTCATTGCCCCGGGCTTCGAGCCAGAGGCGCTGGAGATCCTCAGCGCCAAGAAGAACATCCGCCTGCTGACGCTGCCGGAGGGGTACCACCGTGAGGAGCTGGAGTACAAGCAGATCAGCGGCGGGCTGCTGGTGCAGACTCCGGATGTGTTCGATGAGTTCAGCTCTGACGGCTGGCAGCTCGTGTCTGGCGAGGCCGCGGATGCCAACACCCTCGCCGACCTCGAGTTCGCCTGGCGAGCGGTACGCGCCGTGAAGTCGAACGCCATCCTGCTCGCCGATGAGGGGGCATCCGTCGGGGTCGGCATGGGCCAGGTCAACCGGGTCGACTCCTGTCGTCTCGCCGTGACGCGGGCGGGGGAGCGCGCGGCCGGATCGGTCGCGGCATCGGATGCCTTCTTCCCGTTCGCCGACGGAGCGCAGATCCTTCTCGACGCGGGCGTGCGCGCGATTGTGCAGCCGGGCGGCTCGATCCGAGACCAGGACGTGATCGACGCGGCGGCCGCCGCGGGCGTCACGATGTACTTCACCGGCGAGCGCCACTTCTACCACTAGGCCGCGAGCTCGCCGCTTGTTCGTGGTGGATTTCGATACGCGTCCTCGTTCCTCGGGCGCTACTCAATCGGCGGGTATGTCCTCGGACGAGGATCGGCGGGTGTTCGTTCGTCGAGTAGCGCCCGAGAGCCCGCGCGAGGACGCGAATCGAGACCTCCGCGGGGTCAGATTCGCACCCCCAAGCGCGCGAAACCCTTGTGCTGGAGAGAGCAGATCCCATATCCTGTAAGGCTGTCCGGTGCTCCATTGCCGGGACCAGAGTGAATACTGCCACGAACCCCGGAGGACGCAATGACATCCATTTCCGCAACTGCAGGCGCGAAGCGTGTCATCCGTCTCCCGTTCGTGACGCTCATCGGAATCCGGTAGTGCCGCGGGGCTGACACCCCGTCACAGCTCCATCCGATACCCCACCCCACTCGGCTCTCTCCATAATTCGGTTCGCAGCGTGTTCGCTGTCCGCGCGCGACCGCAGAATTCAAGGAAACATCTGTGTCTGCAGAAACAAAACGCCAGGGAACTTTCGCCTCCCTTCGGCGCATCCTTCCGTACGCGAGGCCCGCGATGCCCCGCGTATATCTCGGCATGGTCTCGGCGTTGCTCGCCGCGCTGGTCGCTCTCCTCATCCCTCAGGTGCTCCAGCGCATCGTCGACGGCCCGCTCAAAGACGGGGATGTCAGCCAGCTCTGGTGGCCCGTCGCCGCCGTGCTCGGTCTCGGCGTTCTCGAAGCCGTGATGATCTGGTTCCGTCGGTTCTTCGTGCTGCAACCCGGCACCGCCGTCGAAGCCGACATGCGCAACTCGCTCTACGACAAGCTGCAGGATCTCCCGGTCGGCTTCCACGATCGCTGGCCGAGCGGTCAGCTGCTGTCCCGCGCCCTGAGCGACCTCAACCTGATCCGTCGCTGGTTGTCGTTCGGCATCGTGCTGCTCGTCGTCAACGTGATCACCATCGTGGTGGGCTTCGTGTTCCTGATCTCGATCAGCTGGGTACTCGGGCTGATCTTCGTGATCTGCTCGATCCCGCTGTGGATCTACGGGTTCTCGTTCGAGGCCAAATACTCCGTGGTGGCCAGGCGTAGTCAGGACCAGGCCGGCGACCTCGCGACCGCGGTGGAGGAATCGGTCCACGGCATCCGCGTGCTCAAGGCATTCGGTCGGGGGCAGCACGCGCTGAAGAACTTCGCCTCGCAGGCCGAGAAGTTGCGCGGCACCGAGATCGAGAAGGCGAAGGCCATCGCCGGCATCTGGCTCTGGCTGCTGCTGGTTCCCGACGTCACCTTTGCGCTCTGCCTGCTGGCCGGAGTCTGGCTGGCGGCGAACGGACAGATCACCGTCGGCGAGTTGCTGGCCTTCTTCGCCACGGCGACCGTGCTGCGCTTCCCGGTGGAGTCGATCGGCTTCCTGCTGTCGATGACCTTCGACACGCGCACCGCCGCCGACCGGTTCTTCGACGTGATGGATTCGGAGAACACCATCACCGACCCCGAGCACCCGAAGACGATCGAAAACCCCCAGGGGCGGTTGGTGTTCGACAACGTGCACTTCCGCTACCAGGACTCGCCGGCGCAGTACGCGGACCTGCTCGACGGGGTCGATCTCGAGCTCGAACCGGGCGAGACCATGGCCCTGGTCGGGTTGACCGGATCGGGCAAGTCCACGCTCACCGCGTTGACCACCCGCCTGTACGACGTGACGGGGGGATCCGTGAAGCTCGACGGCGTCGACATCCGCGACCTCACGCGTATCGACCTGCGCACCCACATCGCCATGGCCTTCGAAGACGCGACCCTGTTCTCGGCGACCGTGCGCGACAACGTGCTGCTCGGCCGGCCCGAGGCATCGGAGGATGACCTCGCCGAGGCGCTCGACATCGCTCAGGCGAAATTCGTCTATGACCTGCCCAATGGGCTCGACACGACCGTCGGCGAGGAGGGCCTCTCGCTCTCCGGTGGCCAACGGCAGCGTCTGGCGCTCGCCCGCGCCGTCGCGGCGAAGCCGGAGGTGCTCGTGCTCGACGACCCGCTGTCGGCACTGGATGTCGACACCGAGGCCCTGGTCGAAGCCGCACTGAGGAGGGTGCTGGCCTCGACCACCGCGCTCATCGTCGCGCACCGCCCGAGCACGGTGAACCTGGCCGACCGGGTGGCGCTGCTCGAGGGCGGCCGGGTCACCGCGGTCGGAACGCACAGCGAGCTGATCGCCACGAACGACCACTACCGCTTCGTCATCTCGAGCCTCGAGGACGAGGAGAAACGCGAACAGCGAGAGAGCGAGGTGACCGCATGACGACCGTCACCGGAGTAGAAGGCGAAGAGCGCAACGACTTCAACAAGGTCGAGAGCCGGCAGATCCGCGACCGTTCGCTGCGGCTGCTTGGCAGCCTGCTGCGGCCGCTGAAGGCGCGGGTGACCCTGACGATCGTCGTCGTGGTCATCAGCACGGCGGCGCAGGTGGCGGGTCCCGCGCTGATCGCGTACGGCATCGACACGGGCCTTCCGCGCATGATCAAGCAGGACTGGCTGCCGCTCGGGCTGGCGGTCGCGGGATATCTCGCGGCGGGCATCGCCGGCGCGATCCTGATCTCCTGGTACACCGTGCTCACCGCGCGCATCAGCCAGGCGATCCTGATCGATCTGCGCAAGCGGGTCTTCCTGCACACGCAGCGCCTGAGCCTCGAATTTCACGAGAGTTACACCTCTGGCCGCATCATCGCGCGCCAGACCAGTGACCTGGATTCGATTCGGGAACTGCTCGACTCCGGCATCAACCAGCTGGTTCAAGGCGGCCTGTACATGCTGTTCATCGCCGGCGCGCTGTTCTCGATCGACTTCTGGAGTGGCGTGGTGCTGTTCGGGTCGTTGGTGCCGCTCGCCTTCTTGCTGCGCTGGTTCCAGAAGCGCTCGCAGCGGGCGTTCCGCGAGACGCGCACGGCGTCAGCGCGCCTGATCGTGCACTTCGTCGAGACGATGACGGGCATCCGGGCGGTGAAGGCGTTCCGCAAGGAGGGCCGCAACGCGGTGCAGTTCGCCGCACTCACCGAGGACTACCGCGAGGCGAACCTCAAGACGATCCGCCTGTTCGGGATCCTCGATCCCGGGCTGGTGCTGATCGGCAACGTGGCGCTCGGGGTGGTGCTGCTCGTCGGCGGTCTCCGGGTCGCCGAGGGTGGCCTGGCCATCGGTGTGCTGCTCGCGGCGCTGCTCTACACGCGGTCGTTCTTCGCCCCGGCCCAGGACATGGCGATGTTCTACAACTCGTACCAGTCGGCCGCCGCGGCCCTCGAGAAGATCTCGGGTGTGCTCGAAGAGCAGCCCAGCGTGCCAGACCCGATCAAACCGGTCGACCTGTGGGAGGCGAATGGCGAACTGGCGTTTCGTGGAGTGGAGTTCGCCTACACGCCGGAGCGGGTCATCCTGCCCAGGTTCGACCTGGAGATCCCGGCGGGGCAGACCATCGCCTTGGTCGGATCGACCGGAGCGGGCAAGTCGACGCTGGCCAAGCTGATCTCGCGCTTCTACGACCCCTCGGACGGCTCGATCCGGCTCGATGGCGTCGACCTGCGGTCGCTGCATCCGAAAGACCTGCGTCGCGCCATCGTGATGGTGACGCAGGAGGCGTACCTGTTCTCGGGTTCGGTGGGCGACAACATCGCGCTCGGAAAGCCGGATGCGACGAACGAGGAGATCATCGCGGCCGCGAAGGCGGTGGGTGCGCACGAGTTCATCATGGCGCTGCCCGATGGCTACGACTCCGACGTCAACAAGCGCGGCGGACGTGTCTCGGCGGGACAGCGGCAGCTGATCTCGTTCGCGCGGGCCTTTCTCGCCGACCCTGCCGTGCTCATCCTGGACGAGGCGACGGCGTCGCTCGACATCCCCTCGGAACGTCTGGTGCAGGAGGCGCTGCAGACTCTGCTCGCCGACCGCACCGCGATCATCATCGCGCACCGACTGTCGACGGTTGCGATCGCCGACCGCGTGCTGGTGATGGAGCACGGACGCATCGTCGAAGACGGCACCCCGCGTGACCTGATCTCGGGCACGGGCCGCTTCGCCAAGCTGCACGCGGCCTGGCGCGACTCGCTGGTGTAGCTGATCGCGGAGGGGCAGGGTTTCGCGCCTGCCCCTCTGGGCCCGCGCCTGCCCCGGTCGCTTCCAAGCGCCGTCCGTTTCTTCCATTCCGAAATGACGGAGAATTTGCGGTTCCGCGGCCAAATGGTGGGATCTGAGGACGTTTGCGCAGAAACTCCGTCATTTCGGCAGGCTGGCCATTTCAGGAAGATGGCCAATTCGACAAGCGGGCGCCGCTCACTCTGTGTCCCCGCGCGCAATCGCCGCGACGATCGCGTCGAGCACGAAGGCTGGTCGCGACGTGATCTGACGGTAGGAGAACCGAAGCACGCGATATCCCAGGCAGGACAGTTGGGCGTCCCGATCCCGGTCGCGTTCGTACGCCTCGACCGAACTGTGGTGCGCGAGGCTGTCAACCTCGATTACGAGATGAGCCCCGACCAGAAAGTCGACCCTGCCGACGGAGTCAATCGACACCTGCTGCCGAAACGGGATGCCCTCCTTCCGAAGGTCGAACGAGAGCAGCGACTCTGAGCCACTCTCGCTGGCCCGCGTCGCCCCAGCCATCACGGACCGGACCCGTCTCGGGCTCCGTCGGATCATCGCGTCGAGTTCGGCGCGACGCAGGAGGCCCAGGTGGAGAGCCGATTCGACGCACGCGAACGCGAGCCGAGCGGGGCACACGCGGATGACGTCGTCCAGGCAGTCCGCGACGCTCAACACGGTCCGGGTGCCGCTCTGTGTGGCCGAACGCCAGCGCGCAAGGCCAGAACCTCCGGGAAGACGCTCATTGTGGTCATCCGGCACTCTCAACGCCCGCGCGTGGACCTGCGTCCGAACGGTGAAAGGAGGGTTACGGGGCGTCCAGATGCCGTGGGTTCTTGCGCCGATGAGGCCGGTGAGCCGACCGCCGACACGGACGGCCCGGATCTCGTCGATGCTCAGCAAGGGTGAGACGTAGTGACCCTGCCGGGCGCGGATGATCTCTCCCGATCGCACCGCGCGAGTCAGCTCGTGTGATGAGTGTCCGTCGGTGAGGAGTTCCCAGGTCGCCGCAACGCCCCCGCGGCGATAGATGTCGTGATGGATGCTCTGCATCGCGATACGGTGACGCTCGTCGTGCAGCGGCGGCGGTCATCCGGTGCGATCTGTGGAAAACGTGCGGTGAGCTTAACCTGTGGGCAACGCCGTCACGGAGCGGCCTGGTGAGGAGTGAACAGGCTCGCCGCATCCCTCCGAAACGACGGAGAATTCGCGATTTTCGGGGACGAACGTGGCATCTGGGCGCGTTCTTGCAGAATCTCCGTCGTTTCGGAAAGAGGCAGTGCGGAGAGACGGTTCGCGCGGATAACGAACGGCAGCGGGGACGCGGCTACGCGGTGACGCCCGCCTGGCGCACGATGTAGTCGGCGATCTCGAGCGAGCTGGTGGCCGCGGGCGACGGGGCGTTCAGCACGTGAATCTGGTTGTCGGTGCGCTGGATGATGAAGTCGTCGGCGAGCGACCCGTCGCGCCGAATGGCCTGGGCCCGCACCCCGGCCCCGGCCCGCACGATGTCGGCGCCGGTGATCGCCGGCACCAGTCGCGCGAGGCTCGCGGCGAAGACCCGCTTCGACAGGGAACGGATGATCTCCTTGCCCCCGGTCACCACGTTTCCGCTGGCCAGGCGGAGAAAGCCCGGGTACGCGATCGAGGCGATAGCCTCGGCCGCGTCGACATCACGCCAGCGATAGCCTTCGCGCTTGAGTGCGAGAACGGCATTCGGTCCGGCATGCACTGAGCCGTCGATCATCCGCGTCAGGTGCACGCCGAGAAACGGCAGATCGGGGTCTGGCACCGGGTAGATCAGCCCCTGTACGAGGCCGCGCCGCTCGGGCACGAGCTCGTAGTACTCGCCGCGGAACGGCACGATGCGCACCTCTGGCTCCACGCCGGCGAGGCGGGCGACCGTGTCGCTCTGCAGCCCGGCGCAGTTGATCAGGATGTCCGAGGTCACCGTTCCGCGATCGTGCTCGACGGTCACCGAGCCGTTCTCCCCCGCGATCCGTCGCGCGCGAGTGCCGAGTTCGAGGCGAGCGCCGTGCTCCTGCGCGAGCCGCGCCAGCATGGCCGACACGGCGGAATAGTCGATGATGCCCGTGTTCTCGACCCGCAACGCGCCGACCGTGGCGACGTTCGGCTCATACTCGCGCGCCTCGTCGGCGGTGATCACGCGGGCGTCGGCGCCGTTGGCCAGCGCGCGCTCGTGCAGCACTTCGAGCCGCGGAAGTTCGTCCGCGGTGGCCGCGACGATGAGCTTGCCGCAGACGTCATGGCTGATGCCGTGCTCCTGGGCGAAAGCGACCATCGACCGGTTGCCGGCCGCGCACATCGTCGCCTTGAGCGACCCCGGCTTGTAATACGGCCCGGCATGGATGACTCCGGAGTTGTGCCCGGTCTGGTGCGCGGCCCAGCGGTCTTCCTTCTCGAGCACGGTGGTGTCGATACCGATGCGGGCGAGCTTCTCGGCGACGGCGAGGCCGACGATGCCGCCTCCGATGACGGTGGCGCTGCGAACGGTCACGGGTCTCCTGCTGCTCGGGGTTGTGTCGATGCTAGGGCGTGTGGCGCGCCGAGCGCATGTCGATGCGGAAGACACCGGATGTCGACCAGAGCAGCGGCGTGCCCTCGACCCGGTAATACTCGAGGGCGCGCTGCTCGTGGTCGGTGGCGGGATGTCCGCTCGCCTTGACCACTCGCCACCAGGGAACAGTGCTGCCGTAGTAGGCCATCGTCTGCCCCACGGCACGCGCCGCCCGGGATCCGAGCGCGGCAGCGACATCCCCGTAGCTCATGACGCGTCCGGGAGGGATGCTCTCCACCACCCCGAGCACGGCGCTGACGAAGTCGTCGGCTACCACTTACAGCTCGAGCGCGCCGATGCTCTCGCCGTACTGGGTTTCGCCCACGACGCTGAACCCGGTGTGGAGGAAGAACTCCTCCGGGCCGTCTTCGCCGGGCTCCCAGAGCGCGGTCAGTCGACTGAATCCGCGCGAGCGGGCCTCATCGGCCAGCGCCCACACGGCGAAGCGGCCGATGCCGGATCCCTGCATGTTGCCGGCCACCGTGACCCTCCAGATGCAACTGCGGAATTCTTCCTGCGGATTGTCTGGGTCGAAGTTGCCGCGCACGAAGCCGACGACCTCTTCGCCGTCGAGCACCACGCGCGGCCAGGTCGTCGCCGGGTTGATGTAGGCGTCGGCGATGGCGTAGGAGGGGGGCGTGACGAAGTGTTCCTGTCCCGGCAGAAGGGTCAGATTGTTCGCGGCGACGATCGTCTTCGCTGACAGTTCTTCCAGTCTCAGTTCGCCCATGGAGACAGGCTAGTCGAGCGGATGCCGCCGCGATAGCGATGCCGCGGGCAAACCCCAAAGTATCTTGATGTCGAGATACTTCGGTGCAACGGCTAAGCTGTTCGCGGTGGGCAAGCAGCCCTTAACTCAAGGAGAATCGCGTGGGCAAGATCAAGGTAGAAGGCACGGTCGTCGAGCTCGACGGCGACGAGATGACTCGCATCATCTGGCAGAAGATCAAGGACACCCTGATCCACCCCTATCTCGACATCAACCTGGACTACTACGACCTCGGCATCGAGAACCGTGACGCGACCGACGACCAGGTCACCATCGACGCGGCCCACGCCATCCAGAAGTATGGGGTCGGCGTCAAGTGCGCGACGATCACGCCCGACGAGGCGCGCGTCGAGGAGTTCGGCCTCAAGAAGATGTGGAAGTCGCCGAACGGCACCATCCGCAACATCCTCGGCGGCGTCATCTTCCGCGAGCCGATCATCATCTCGAACATCCCGCGCCTGGTACCCGGCTGGAACAAGCCCATCATCATCGGCCGTCACGCCTTCGGCGACCAGTACCGCGCCACCGACTTCCGCTTCGAGGGCAAGGGAACGCTCACCGTCGAGTTCACCCCGGAGGACGGCTCGGAGCCGCTCAAGTTCGAGGTCTACCAGTCGCCCGGCAGCGGCGTCGCGCAGGTGCAGTACAACCTCGACGACTCGATCCGCGATTTCGCGCGCTCGAGCCTGCAGTACGGCCTCACCCGCAACTACCCGGTGTACCTGTCGACGAAGAACACGATCCTCAAGGCCTACGACGGTCGGTTCAAGGACATCTTCGAGGAGGTTTTCGAGAGCGAGTTCAAGGAGCAGTTCGAGGAGGCCGGCCTCACCTACGAGCACCGCCTGATCGACGACATGGTCGCCTCGGCCATGAAGTGGGAGGGCGGCTACGTCTGGGCCTGCAAGAACTACGACGGCGATGTGCAGTCCGACACCGTGGCCCAGGGCTTCGGGTCGCTCGGCCTGATGACGTCGGTGCTCGCCGTTCCGGACGGCTCCATCGTCGAGGCGGAGGCCGCGCACGGCACCGTCACCCGTCACTACCGCCAGCACCAGGCGGGCAAGCCCACCTCGACGAACCCGATCGCGTCGATCTACGCGTGGACCCGGGGGCTCTCGCACCGCGCCAAGCTCGACAACAACCCGGAGCTCGCGACCTTCGCCGAGACCCTCGAAGATGTCGTGATCACGTCCGTCGAGGCCGGTCACATGACCAAGGACCTCGCGCTCCTTGTCGGCCCGGACCAGAAGTGGGAAACCACGGAGGAGTTCCTCGACACGCTCGACAAGAACCTCGCCGCGCGCCTGGCCTAATTTCGCGTAACCGAACGGCGTCGCCCCACCACCGGGGGCGGCGCCGTTTTGCGTCCGCCGCCGATTCTGCGCTATTCAGGACTCCACCATTCAGGAGGTCGTGAAGGGGGAGTGGCGGGGGAGACGGATGGTGCTCACTCCCGCACCACTGACCACTCGAGTCCCGCGACCTCCTGAATGATGAACGGTGCCGGAGCCCTGAATTCAGGGGAGTTCGGCGCCGCCGGGTTACTCGACCGAGGCGGCGTGCCGGCCGCGTGGGCGGCGCGCACTCGTTGCGCGGCCGTCGTGAAGCTCGATCACGCTCCGGGCCTGCGCCACGATTAGCGGGTCGTGGGTCGAGATGATCGCCGCGATCTGTCGTTGCTCGACGAGCGAGTTGATCAGGGACATCATCTCGGAGGCGGTACTGCTGTCGAGCTGACCGGTCGGCTCGTCGGCGATGAGGATCTTCGGCTCGATCACTAGCGCACGGGCCAATGCCACCCGCTGCTGCTGGCCGCCCGAGAGCTCGGTCGGACGCTGGTTCGTATGATCGTCGAGGCCGACGAGGGCGAGTATCCGGCGCACGCGGTCGTCGCGCTCTGCCGGGTCGATGCCGGCGATGCGAAGTGGCACCGCGACGTTTTCGGCGGCGGAGAGCACTGGCACGAGACCGAAGCTCTGGAAGACGAAGCCGACCCGACCTCGCCTCAGGTCGGTGAGGCGGTCATCCGTCAGCCCGGTCAGCGAGTCGTCGCCCCACCAGATCTCGCCGGAGGTCGGGATGTCCAGGCCGCCGAGCAGATTCAGGAGAGTTGATTTGCCGCTGCCGGAGCGGCCGCGCAGCACGACCAGTTCGCCGGCGTGAAGTTCGAGCGACACGTCGGAGCAGGCGTACACAGCGGTATTGCCTGACCCGAAGACGCGGCTGACCCCGGAAGCGCGCAGAGCGGTCGTGGTCATGAGGCAGTCTCCGATGGGCTCTTGGACGGTCTGACCTCGACCCGGTCGGACTCGAGTGATAGCCGCACCCGATCGCGCAGCTCGAGGGCATCCGTATAGGCGGACGGCAGCTGAAGACGTCCGACCCGGTCGATCACGGCGAACTCCTCGGCGATGTGGGTCTCCTGTCCGTGCTCGTCTACCTCGCTACGGCGCAGTACCTCCGTGGAGGTGCGGCCGTCGCGGATCTGGACGGTACGGCGCACGTGTCCTGAGACGGACGGGTCATGGGTGACGATCAGCACCGTGGTGCCGAGTTTCTCGTTCACGGACCGCATTGCCTCGAGCACCTCCGCCGACGTCGCCTCGTCGAGTTCGCCGGTCGGTTCGTCGGCCAGCAGGATCTCCGGGGAGTTGGCGAGTGCGACGGCGATGGCCACGCGCTGCTGCTCGCCTCCCGACATCTGCGCAGGGAGGCGGTCGCGGCAGTAGGTGACGTCCACGAGCTCGAGGAGTTCATCTACCCGCTGAGCTCGAGAGCCCTTGGCCGTGCCGGCGACGATCATTGCCATCGCCACGTTCTCCCCGGCGGTCAGGTAGGGCAGCAGATTGCGCGAGGTCTGCTGCCAGACGAAGCCGACGCTGTGCCGCTGGTATTCGACTCGCTCCTTGCGGCTGAGGGCCAGCAGGTCGTACCCGGCGCAGCGAGCGATGCCTGCGGTGGGGGTGTCGAGTCCCGAGAGGATCGTCAGCAGAGTCGACTTGCCCGACCCCGAGGCGCCGATCAGTGCGACCATCTCGCCGCGGTCGACGCGCAGGTTGAGCCCCTGCAGCGCTTGTACTTCGACCCCCTGCGCGCTGAAGATGCGCACGACATCCGAACAGAAGATGTGCGGCTCGGTGGCGTTTGTCATGGGATTATCCTTCCCCGGAGGTGCGGAGGGTTCGAGCGATATTGGCGCGGCGGCCCACGGCGATCGCCACGCCGGCGGCGCCGACCACGACCACGATGAAGCCCCCGACGAGCAGCAGGAGCGGCACCGGGTCGATGCTCTGCGTGGGCTGCTCGAGGCCGCCGGTGAAGGGCCGCAGGTCCACTCCCGCGAGGGTGATGAGCGGCAGAACGAGACCGAGCGACGCTCCGGCGGCCAGAGCCGCGACGGCAGAGGGCGCGACCTCCCAGGCGATGGTTCCGCGGGACTGGCGACGCGACATCCCGAGCGTGCGGAGCAAAGCGAGCAGGCGCTCGCGCGGTTTCGCGGCGATCAGTAAGGCGAGCACGACGGCGGCCGCGCAGAGCAGCCCGACGACCGCGATGATCGCGATCAGGAGCGCCTGCAGGCCGGAGCTGGCCGGCGATGAGCGGTACTGCTGCGCTTGCTCGTCCGGAGTGCTCACCCGGGCGTCAGCACCGAGGGAAGAACGGATGCCGCGCGCCACCGCCTGCGGATCTGCCCCCGCGTCCACCCGCACGAGTGCCACCTCGGGGCGGAACAGCGTCACCCCGAGGTCGGCTGCCCGGGGCCGGTCGACCAGCACCCAGTTCTCGTCGGCGGTGAGGGCGGTCGTGCGCAGCGCGGCGATCGCTCTCACCCGGGTGTCCCCAAGCGACACCGGTTCGCGCATGGCATCGGAGAGGTCGGGCGACGCTGCGATAAGCAGCGGCAGGGCGCCTCCCGTAGCTGCGAGGCCGGTGAGCGGCAGCGGCTGCGCGAGGTCGCGCTGCACGGAGGAGAGGCGTGCGGCATCGGTGACGATCACGGTCACCGAGACGGTGCTGTCACCGACGTAGGCATCGGTCGGGTTGGATACAGCGTAGATGCCTGCGGCATCCGCGACGCCGTCGACCGCCCGCAGTTTTGTCAGGTCAGCGTCAGCAAGCTGCACGCCGGTCACGCGGAGGTCGGCCCCGACGGCAGACTGGGCGGCCACCTCGACCCCGGTCTGCAGGGTGCCCACCAGCACGCCCGAGAACACGGCGACCGCGAACCCCACCACCATCGCGAGCACGGGTGCGAGTCCTGCCGCTGGATCCCGCACCGCCCGGGTGGCTCCGAGGTGTCCGACCAGGCCACGATCGCGGGTGAGCCGCCGCTGCAGTGTGAGGAGGGGAAGTGGATACACCCGCAACACCAGCACCGCAGCGCTGATTGAAAGCAGCAGCGGTACCGCGGCGAGCAGCGGATCGAAGCCGCGACCACTGGCCGTGGAGAACCCTCGTTGCCGCAGCAGGATGACCGCCACCACCGTGAGCGCCAGCACCAGCACCTCGCCGATGAGCCGACCGAGCCGCGGTGATCGAGCGCCGAGGTCGCTGCGCCCGCGCCTGCCGATCCGCCCGGTCACGCTCGCGATGGCCATCACCGCTCCGGGAACGAGCCCCAACAGGATCGGGCCGGGCAGGGCATCCGCTCGGAAGCCGAGTATGAGGAACGCCCCAGCAGCTCCGATGGCGGCGGCGGGAAGGGTCAGAGCCAGCGTCTCCGCCGCGAGGGCCAGCGTGAGCTGCGTCGCGGAGGCTCCGCGCGCTTTCAGCAGCTGGAGGGCATCTCGTCTGCGCAGCACGATCAGCCGAGCCAGCAGCCAGATCACCGCGACTGCGACACCGAGCGGCCCGACCACGACGAGGATGACGACCGCCGTGGCGCTGCGATTGCGGTCGACGGCGAGGGCGAACACATCGGTCTGCGGCGCGCGGAACGAGATGCTGGTGAGCGATCGGCGCGTGGTCTGTGTTGGGTCGACGACGGTCTGGGTGGTGGCGGTGAAGCGCCGCAGCTGGGGCAGGAGACGCTCGGCATCGCTGGGGGCGAGCGCGGCAGCGCTGGTTGGGTAGCGCACCAGGGTCGTCGCTGTCTGGAACGAGTCCGCCAAAGCAGGCCACGAGGCGGCGTCGATGACGACCGAGCTCACGCGGAACTTCTGCACCTCGGAGCCCGTGACGACGGTTTTGCGCTCGGGGGTGAGCGCGGAGGCGTCGAGACTCCAGTAGCGATCGCGCGGGTCACGCGCGGTGAAGGTGCCGCTCAGTTGCACCGGCACCGCCTGAGCGAGTCCGAGGGTGATCGAGCGCGTTTCGCCGATAGCCCAACGCACGCTCTCGGCATTCGCCTTCGTCATCATCACCTGCACCGGCGGGCCGCCCGCGCCGATGCTGTCGAACGCCGTCGGCGCGCTACCGGCGGCGACGGTCACCCGGCGGGCGAGGTCCGGCGCGATGAGGAACCTCAGTTGTAGCGTCGGATCCGAAGTGCGCGGCGGGGTGTTCGCGAAGGCCGGGTCGGTCAGGGTGAGGTATTGCGCCGTGCCGAGCCGAGAGCGCAGCGGCTGCGGCTGGGCTTTCCGCAGGGCGGCAAGCCCGTCGGTCGTGGGGGAGAAGACCGCGGATGTCGTCCTGCCGTCGACATCGATGGCCGGCAGGTCGTCCGTGGCCGAGGTGACGTCGCGCAGGCCCAAGTCGAGGCGCGACAGGCGGTACCCGATCTCCTCGGACTGCAGACTCCGCACCGCAAGGGGGAGCGCCGCGATCAGCCCGGAGAGCAGGAGAACCACGCAGGCGAGCGCGACGTGAGCCGTGGCATCCGCTCGGAGCTGGCGCAGCAGCAGGCGAGGAAGGCGGTATCGAGTCATCGGGGCGGCCCCTTTCGCAGCCGACCGGTCGACAGCGCAGCGATGAGCAGCACCCCGATGAGCAGCCCACCGAGGAGCGGAAGCGTGGGGAGCAGAGCGATACCCAGCGGTGCGGGCAGGGCGGAAGAATCGGGCACCACCGAACGCGCGATCGGCACGGCGGTGAGGGCGGCAACCGCGAGTCCTCCGGCGGCGCCGAGCAGCACGGCGAAACCCGCGACTGCGAGCAATTCGGCGCGGCGTCCGCGGCGCTGGGTACGCAGCGAGACACCGACGGAGCTGAGAGCGCGGGTCTCCGGCAGCCGCTGCCGGCGCAGGATGATCGCGGCCGCGACCACCGCCCCCAGCGCGAGCAACGCTGCCCCGACGCCAGCTATCCAGAGCGCGACAATAGCTGCCTCGGCGGCCGGTGTGGCCCCACCCCCGGCACTCTGCACCTCGGCGGAGCCGGCGATGCGGCGGATCACCGGCAGCTCTGCCGTGTCCGCACGCAGCCAGACCTGATCGATGCCGGTCGGTGCCGCACCGGAGCGCAGCACGTTCTCGGTGTAGGTGGTCAGGTCGGTGAGCACCGAGTAGCCCGCGGTACTGCCCGGCACCACGGGCGTGACGGCCCGGACGACGGTCGGCATCGACTGACCGGTGTCGCTGAGGACGATGTCGATCCGTTTGCCCGGGCTCAGATCGAAGGCGCGAGCGAGACTCGCGGTCACGGCGATCGGGAGCGGTGCCGGAGGGTCGTCGATGGCGCCGGCGGAGGGCGTGCTGGCGGGCATCAGCCGCACGTCTCCGGTTCCGTCGGACTGGATGGTGGCCCCAATCTGCCCGGCCAGCCTCGATTCAACGAAGCGCCTTGACTGCTCGCCGCCCTGAACGGTCCACGGCACTGTCGGTTTCGGGACAGCGACAGTCGCTCCGTCCACCTGCACGGCGAACCCCTCGAGTGAGGCGGCGACGACGAAGATTCCGTTGCTCTCGGAGGTGAGGTCCGCGGCGATCACCCGCCAGCGCCCGGTCGTCGGCGGAAGCGGCACCGAGCTGGTCGCGGCCACGGCGCCCGACGCGAGATCGAGCGGAATGAGCTGGCGCTGAACGACTACCCCGTCGTCATCCATCAGCCACAGCGACGCTCTGAGCGCCGCCGCCTGGTACACGCCCGGGTCAAAACCTTCTGCGAGGGCAGCGGACCCGCTGAGCGTGACGTCGAGGCTGGTCGCGGACTTCGGGAGGGCGATCCCGATCGGATTGGCGGCGCCTAGCCTGCGGGCGAGGAGTTGCGGGTCGACGCTGCCGTCGACATCCGACATGACTGTGCGCATGCCGACCTCGGTCAGAGCGACTAGCTGGCCGATGAAGTCGTCGATCTCGATGCGCTCGGAACCGACCGCGGCGGCGCGGACCCCACTCGCCTTCGCGAAGTCGTGGGGCCAGAGGGCGTCCACCGTGCGGGGAGTCACCCGCACCGGCGCACCCAGCCGCAGCGACCCGGCACGCTCGCCGAGGGCGCCCGCGGTGGACTGCAGCGCACCAAGGTAGACCGTGCTGGCGACGGTCGCTGCGAGCAGCAGCACGACCACCGCGAACGAGCCGCTGCGCCGCACCACCTGGGCGAGCGAAAGGAACGGAGCCAGGCCGCGACGGGATTTGGTCGACCGTAGCGCGGTCGATGCCGCGGGACGGAACAGTACGACGATGATCAGGGCGACCGCGAGTATGGCGATCGCCGGCGCGCTCACGGCGACAGGGTCGACCCGGTCCACGCCGCGCGGCGAGACGATGAGCGGAGTTCCGTACAACCGAAGCTGGAAGATGGCGAAGGCAGCGCCGGCCACCACCAACACCATGGCGGCGATGGTCGCCGTGCTCCGGCCTCGGCCGGCGTCGTCGATGCTGTCGCACCGGGTCAGCCGACGCGCGTCAACTAGGGCGACTGAGCTGAAGATCACCGGGACCACAAGCGCGATCCCCACGGCTTGCAGCCAGTCCGGGGACACCCGCCCGATCGTCAGCGCGAGTACACCCGTCGCCGCACCCACCCCCACGACGGTGCCGACCATCCCAGCAATAGAAGAGTCGATCGCCGCGCCCCCGACGATGCGCGCAACGGATGCTCCGCGGGAGCGCAGCAGCACGCTCTCCGGTCGCCGCGTAGACACTAACAGTGTCGCCAACTGCAGCAGGGTGGCGAGCGCGATGATGCCGAGCAGGATGGTTCCGATCGGGGTGATGCCGACGATTGTGCGCAGCTCTGCCGCGATGGCGGCGGCGGTGCGGGAGAGTCCGCCGCCGGTGTCGACGGACCCGTCGGTCGCCGCGGTGTCCGCCTCGAGCGCACGGGTCGTCGTGCGGGAGAACGCCGCAATGGTGGGAAGGTCTTCCGCGCTGAGCTGGCCCGCGTCTACAGTGACGGTCCACTGCGCTGTGCTGTCATCAGGGGGAAGCGCCGAGTCTGGCACGATGAGTGGACCGTACGCTCGCAGGTCGGTCGCGTCGTCGCGCATGCTTCCGGTGCTGGCCAAGCTGGCGAACCAGCGCGGGGCGTCGGCGTTCTTAGGCTTCCAGATGGCGGCGATGCGCACCCGGGGTCCGCCTTCGGTAACGATCACCGCGCCGACACCAACTCCGAGAGCTCGAGCGGCGGATGACTGCAGCGCCCCCTCCACGACGTCCCCGTGACCGCTGCCGGAGGTCGGCCACGCACCGTCGACGAGCACGGACGCCCCGCGCACCTGGGCGTCGGCCCCGAGCACGATCTCGGCGGGTTTCGACCCCGCGGTCAGAGTTGCCCCGTCCACCGTCGCCGCCGCGGGTGGGGCGAGCACCGTGCGGGTGACCTCGTGCGCTACCGGCGCGATGCCGCGCCGGACATCGGCGACGACGCGCAAATTCTGTGCCGTGGCATCCGTCGCCAGCGCGGTCTCGAACCGCACTGCCGCGTCTTTGGGTGCCACCGAGGTGATTGCGTCGCGGGCGATGCCAGTACCGGCGAGCTGCAGATAGCCCGCTCCGCCGACCAGGAAGCCGCTGATGATCGCCACCACGGCGGCGATGGAGAGAAGGACCGGAGTCCGTGCGAGAGCACGTTTGACGCCAAGCCCCCACGAACCCATAACGCCTCCCTGCGAGACCCTATCAATCCTCGACTGTGCGCGAAGACGGGCGAATGCCAACGGTGATTCTGTTTACATAGCCGAAATATTCGACCCTCAAATGGGGGTAGAACCGCTGCTAGGGTGACACCACGCGGCAAATTCGACTGCGGCAGTCATCCGTTTCGACGACGAGGGATTACTCTGTGAGCATTCGAACCGCCCGTGACACATCACGCCTCAGAACAGCATTTTCGTCGATAGCCGTAGCGGGCCTTGTTGCCGCGACCGTGCTCACCGGCGGCACGCTCAGCGCTTCGGCAGCGGTGCCGACATCGCTCGCCGGTCAGCACCAGACCACGTTCACACCCGGGCGGTACATCGTGACGCTCGCGGATCCCGCCGTGGCCACCTACCAGGGCGGCGTGAACGGGTACACGGCGACGAAGCCGAACCCGGGCAAGCAGCTCAACGCCCGCTCGAAGGCGGTGCAGAGCTACGGTGACTACCTCGCGCAGCAGCAGAAGGATGTCGCTGCCGCCGCGGGCGTGACCATCAAACAGTCATACACGCTGGCTCTCAACGGCTTCTCGGCGACGCTGTCGGCGAAGCAACTCGCGGCACTGTCGGCGAACAAGCAGGTCGCGTCGCTCGCTCCCGACGAGATCAAGCACGTCACCGCCACCCCGTCGACCAGCTACCTCGGTCTCGACGGCGACAACGGCGTCTGGGACAAGATCGGCGGCCTCGACAAGGCTGGCAAGGGCATCGTGCTCGGCGACATCGACACCGGCATCGCCCCCGAGAACCCCTCCTTCGCCGGTGAGCCCCTCGGCACGACCGCCGGCGCCGACCCGTATCTCAACGGCACCACCACGACGTTCGTCAAGGCGGACGGCAATACCTTCACCGGTGCCTGCCAGACCGGCGTGCAGTTCACCGCCGCGGACTGCAGCACCAAGATCATCAGCGCCCGCTACTACCTCGACGGCTTCGGTGCCAGCAAGATCGGCAGCGTCGCGCAGGGCGAGTACCCCTCACCGCGTGACGGCGACGGACACGGATCGCACACCGCGAGCACCGCGGCCGGTGACGCGCGTGTGCCGGCCGCCATCGATGGAGTCGACTACGGCACCATCACCGGCGTCGCTCCGGCAGCGAAGATCGCCGTCTACAAGGTCTGCTGGTCAGGCCCCGACCCCGCATCGCAGGATGACGACGGCTGCGCGACCTCCGACCTGGTGGCAGCCATCGACCAGGCCGTTGCCGACGGCGTCGACGTGATCAACTACTCGATCGGTGGGGGCGCGGCGACGACCACGGTGTCCCCGACCGACCAGGCCTTCCTCGGCGCTGCCGCGGCCGGCATCTTCGTCTCGGCCTCGGCCGGCAACTCCGGCCCGACGGCCTCGACCCTCGACAACGCAGCGCCGTGGGAGACCACGGTCGCAGCGAGCACCATTCCCACCTACGAGGCGACGGTCACGCTGGGCGATGGCAAGAAGTACGGCGGGGCATCCGTCACCGTCGACCGCACGCCGGGCGCAACCCCGCTCACCGGCTCTCTGGTCAGCGCGACGAGCGTCGCGCTCGCCGGGGCTGCCACGCCGAATCTCTGTGTCACCGGCTCGCTCGATCCGGCCAAGGCCTCGGGCAAGATCGTCGTCTGTGAGCGCGGCGTCAACGACCGGGTGGCGAAGTCCGCAGAGGTCAAGCGCGCGGGTGGCATCGGCATGATCCTGGTGAACGTGGTTCCTGGCTCCACCGACCTCGACCCGCACACGGTACCGACCATCCACCTCGACGCGAAGTACCACGACGCGATCCTCGCTTACGCGGCGACCGAGGGCGCGACGGCAACCTTCACGCCGGACAACACCGCGGGCGACACTCCGCCGACTCCGGTCGTGGCCGGGTTCTCCTCCCGGGGCCCCGTGCTCGCCGACGGCAGCGACATCCTGAAGCCCGACATCACGGCGCCGGGCGTGGCGATCATCGCCGACGGTGCGAACGCCGAGGGCGGTGACCCGACGTTCCAGTTCCTCTCCGGAACCTCCATGGCCGCGCCGCATATCTCCGGGCTCGGCCTTCTCTACCTCGGGGTGCACCCGAACGCGACGCCAGCCGAGATCAAGTCGGCGATGATGACCACCGCCTACGACACGAAGGCCGACGACGGCAGCGCCGTCACCGATCCCTTCACACAGGGCGCCGGTCACGTCGACCCGACGAAGTACTTCACTCCGGGTCTGCTGTACCTCAACGATCTCAATGACTGGTATTCGTACATCCAGGGCATCGGCTACGACGTCGGAGCCGAGCCCATCGACGCCAGCGACCTGAACCTCGCCTCCATCGGCATCGGTTCGCTCACCGGCTCGCAGACGGTGACCCGCACGGTCACTTCCACCCAGGCCGGAACCTTCACGGCGAAGGCCACGGTCCCCGGGGTCGATGTCACAATCACCCCGTCCACGCTCAGCTTCGACGCAGCCGGTCAGTCGAAGAGCTTCACGGTGGCGTTCTCCCGCACCACCGCGCCGCTGGACGAGTACGCTACCGGGTCGCTGACGTGGACCAGCGGATCGACGAGCGTTCGGAGCCCCATCGCGGTGCAGCCGGTCACGATCGTGGCGCCAGCCTCGGCCAGCGGCACCGGCACCTACGGTTCGGTCGACGTGTCGGTCACTCCTGGTGGCGACGGCGACATCCCGCTCAGCACCACCGGCCTCACCGCCGGAACGCTGCAGCCGGACGCCGCGGGCGCTTCCCCCGGTCACTCGGGGTCGAGTGCCGAGGGCGACAGCTTCGGCTACACCGTGACTGTGCCCGCCGAAGCGAAGTTCGCCCGGTTCGACCTCGACACGGTGGAGAACGGGGATGACCTCGATCTCTCGGTCGTCCGCCTCGACGATGCTGGCACTCCGGTCGAGGGCTGGCAGTCGGCGACCGGATCAGCGGACGAACGGGTCGACATCCTCGCCCCGACCGCAGGTACCTATGTCGCCACGGTGGATGTCTTCGCCGTTCCCACCCCGACGGCCTTCGACTTGCGCACCTACGCCGTGGCCGACGGGGGAGCGCCGCTCACTCTGACGCCGCCGGTGCTCGCCGGCACGCAGGGGGTGCCGGTGAAGTACACCGCGTCATGGGCGGGGTTGAAGCCGTTCTCGAGCTACCTCGGCCTGGTCGACTACGGCGACACGGGAGCCTTCACGGCGATCGATGTCACCACGAAGGAGGATGTGAAGCCCGGCACCCCGGTCAACACCAGTCCGCCGACCATCTTCGGAACTCCCATCGTCGGCTCCCGCCTCACGGCGAGCCCCGGGGTGTGGGACGTGAAGGGACTGCACTACGCCTACCAGTGGCAGGCGAACGGAGTCGCGATCACGGGCGCGACGAGTGCGAAGTACAGGATCGCCGCGTCAGACCAGGGCAAGGCTCTGACCGCCGTGGTCACCGCGACGAAGGGGAAGCTGCCGCCGGGCACCGCCACCTCGGCTCCGGTCACCGTGAAGTTCAGCACCGCAACAGAGCTGAGCCTGAGCAAGTCGGTGCTGTTCTCCTGGCAGCGCACCACGGCGACCGTCAAGGTCAGCTCGGGTGCCGCGACTCTGCCGGCCGGCAAGGTCGTGATCACGCTGAACGGAAAGACGGTCACCGAGATCGCGGTCGCCGCAGGATCTCCTGGAAAGGTCAGCTACGAGCTGCCGAGGAAGGGCCGCGGGACGTACTCGGTGAAGGCAACCTTCGTGCCGACGGCTGACACGGCAGTCGGTTCATCCAGCCCGGTGCGTCGTTTCGTGGTGATCTTCTAACCGGGGGCGCGGATGATCTATCGCTCAAGTAGCGCTTTGGGGTCCCGCTTGCGAAGCACCGTCATTGCCGAGGCGAGGCCCGCGATCTGCTCGTCGGTCAGCACGTCTTCCCAGGTCGATTGCACGACGCTCGAGATGAGGCAGCACAGGTCGTTGCCGATCGTTCGGCCATCGTCGGTGAGCTGCAGGTAGACGATCCGACGGTCTTTGCTGTCTGAGGCCCGTTCGACCAGTCCGCGCTCGGCGAGCCGCGCGCCGAGCTTGGTCAGACCGCCGCTGGAGAATCCGATCTCGTTCGCGAGGTGGGTCATGGCAAGTCGACCCTCCTCGCTGCGGAACAGGAGCAGGAGCACGTTGGCCTCGCCGGCATCCAGGGTGAAGGCCTCGGTCACCGCGCGATTGAGAAGACGGGTGGTGGACTGGAAACCCTCGCTGATCTCGGTCCACAGCGATACTCGCTGCAGGTCCACACGGCTCGCCGGACGCTCGTAGTCGTCCATACGCTCGTCGTCCATACGCTCGTCGTCCATAGTCGTCTCCTTCGTGTGCTTCTCTTGCGAGAAACTATCTTTCCAGCGTAGTAGAACGGGATGCCGTACCGCCCGGCTGCACTGTTCGCTTCGGCGAACGTCGATTGAATAGCCACGCTGCTACCGCCACGACCATGACGAAGACCGTCACTACGACGGTCGCGGTGGAGAGCGACAATGCACCGCTGAGGGCGCCGATGGCGAGCACGGGGACTGCGAGGCCGGACTGTGCAGCGACGAAATACGCGGCCACGGTCTCGGCGTGATTGTCGTGAGGTACGGCGTCGCCGAGTTGACGCAGCCCGCCCATGAAGGTGAGCCCGGCACCCACTCCGCCGACGACAGTCCCGGCCGCGAAGAGCACGGCGTTGGCGGCCAGCAGGCCGGCCAGAACCAGGGCGAGGGAGGCGAAGACCAGCGGAAGACCGCGGAGGATCGCCCAGCGGGCATCCCGGGTTCGGAAGACGAGTTGCGCCGCCACTCCGATCTCGAACAGCACGAAGGTCGCGAGTCCGACGATCGCCCGGTTATCGATGTGCAGAGTGTCTTCGATGAACCGCGGCGTGAGGCTGGAGAAGAGGCCGAGCAGGGTGAAGGTGGGGAACACCGCGAGCGCCGACCGCCAGTAGGTCGCCACCGCCGACCGGGGAACACCGATGCGTGGCGTGAGGCGGATGGGCCGTGTCGCGTCACGCGGATGTGATTCGGGAACCCGGTAGATGAGAACCGCCGCGACGACCGTGAGCACCAGAAAGACGACGAAGATGAGCACGGTCGGTAAGACGAGGTACTGAGCGAAGATCCCGGCAAGGAGTGGGCCAAGCCCGAGGCCTCCCATGTTCGCGGCAGTCGAGACCATCGAGGGGATGGCAGGGTTGCCTCCTCGATACAGTTCAGCCAGCGCGGCGGTGGCGGCGGAGGTGATGAGGCCCACGCCGAATCCGCTCAGAAAGCGCGCGGTGAGCAGCAGCGGAACGCTCGACCCGATGAGAAACAGGATGGTCGACGCGAGTGTGAGCGCGATGGCGCCGATGATCAGCGGGCGGCGGCCGATCTGATCGGAGAGCCCACCCATCAGGACGAGGGCGAGGAGCGTGCCCCCGACGTAGGTGGCGAATATCCAGGTGGTCGTCTGGGTGTCGAAGTGCAGCGCGGTCGCCCACAGCCCGTAGAGCGGGATGGGCAGTGTCCCGCCCGTGGTCAAAAGCGCGAAGGTCGCGGCGACGATCGCGAACGATCCGGCTCGCTTTTCAGTCGTCTCGGTCATCATGTGCTTACTCCTTGCCGTGCCGAGAGGGTGCCCCGGAGTCGGTGTGCAGCAGCAGGCGGACCCCGAGTCCGCCTAGCAGGCCGAGCAGTGAAGCGGTCGCGCCGACCCAGAGGGGAAGCGCATCGATCCCCATGGTGTGGTCCAGGGAGAAACGCCCAGGACCCATGCTTATTGCCGCGAGCGGGGTGAGTGCACCGAAAAGGAGGAAGAGGCCAGACACGGTCTGGGCGACGCCGGCGGCGAGAGCCGTCACGATTCCACCGCGGAATCCGTCCCTCGCAAACTCGGCCGTGCTTCCCGAGAGCCCCGTGCCGCCGAGGCGGTGACTGAGCTTTTGGACGCCATGGCCTGCTAGAAGTGCTCCCACTATGACGCGGATAAGCAGAGTCGCAATGTCCACGATCCGGCCTCTTCTCCTATTTTTCTTTCGGCGGATTACTCGGCTAATGCACCGAGGAATTAGCCGGCGTTGCCACCGATGAAGTCACCGGCGTAGTGCAGGCCGAGGCCGTATGCCCCACCGTGAGCCTTGACGATGTCCGTGGTGGCGACGTAGGTCTCACCACGTGCCCAGTCGCGCTGCAGTTCGAGCAGAACCTGAATCCAGGTCACGGGAACGGCACCGGCGGCGACCATGCGGTCGATCGCGAAGGTGTGTGCCTCCGGGGTCACTCCGCCCGACGCGTCAGCGACCACGAACACCTCGTAGCCCTGTTCCAGTGCGGAGAGCACCGGCAGAACAAGGCACACCTCGGTCCAGAGACCGGCAATGACGATCTTCTTGCGGCCGCTCGCCTTGATGGCCTCGACGACAGCCGAGTCCTCCCAGGCGTTCATCGTGGTGCGGTCGATGATCTGGTTGTCGGGAAAGACCTGAGCGAGCTCCGGCATAATGTGTCCGGAGAAGGACTCTGCCGCCACGGTGGTCAGAACGGTCGGAACGTTGAACGCCTTGGCGGACTTCGCGAGACCCACGGTCGCGTTGATGATGCTCTGGCGGTCGCCGCTGCCGACGCCGAAGAACATCTGCGGCTGGTGATCCACGAACAGGAACACGCTGTTGTCTGGCGTGATGAGGTCCTTGCTCGGGGTCGGTGTTACGGCGTCGATGCTGAATTCAGTCATTTTTCTTTTCCTTGTTTCTTGTTTTCTTGCGGGCGCTCATTCACGAGGAACGGGCAAGCGCTATCGGATGCCGCGGGCGCGGCACTCGAGATGTGACCGGTTTCCCGGAAAATCAGTGGGAGTGGGTTTCGAAGGTGTCGCCGGAGATCACGGGCACATCGGCGTCCGCGCGAGCGGCCCGCCACTGGCGCTGCAACTCGGATTCGGCGGCGGCCTGAGCCAAGAGGTCGGCCTGGCGGCCTCCTGCCGTGGAGGGCTTCGACGTCTTCTGGTATCCGCCGAAGTGGGAGACGGGGCTCCACTCAGGCTGCACATTCGGCAGCTCTTCGTCTTGGCCCTCGTAATCTCCGGCGGCGTATACGATCCGTCCGCCGACGATTGTCAGCAGTGATTCGATGTGCGGGATGTCGGCCTCGTCCACCGCGAAGAAGTCGTCGCTCAGGATGCTGAGGTCGCCCAAGTAGCCCGGACGCAGCACGCCCTTCACGCTCTCTTCGCCGGTGAGCTTCGCTCCAGCGACGGTGAACATCTCGATCGCCTGTTCGCGGCTCACACGGTTCTCCGGCGGATACAGCAGCGTGTTTCCGACCGTGCGTCCGGTGACCAGCCAGTGCAGCGCGACCCACGGGTTGTACGACGAGACGCGGGTCGCATCAGTTCCGGCTCCGACCACGAGGCCGTGATCCAGCATCGAACGGATGGGCGGTGCATCTGCGGCACGACCGGCTCCATATCGCTGGATGAACGACTCACCCTGGAACGACATCCGGTTCTGGATGGCGATGGCGCCGTTCAACGCGGCCACGCGGTCGAGGCTCGATCCCGAGATCGTCTCGGCGTGATCGAAGATCCACCGGTTGCCCGCGGGGAAGAGCCCTTCGGCCGCCAGTTTTTCGAACACGGCGAGGTCGCGCTCGATGGTCTCGTTGTACGTCGCGTGGAGGCGGAAGCCCCATCCGTTCTCCATCATGAGGCGAACGGCCTTCTCGAACTCGACCTCGTAATCGGCGGCCAGTTCGGGGCGGGGCTCGGTGAAGTTCTCGAAGTCTCCCGCGGCCCAGGTGAGGTTCTCGCCAGCGCCGTTCAGGCGCAGGTACTCATCGCCATCGCCCGGCTTTACCGTCTCGACCCATCGGCGGAGGTCGTCGACCTCCTGACCGGCCACCTGCGGGAACAGGTGGTACGCGATGCGCAGCGACAGCTTGCCCTCGTTGGCCAAGTCCATCACGGTGCTGTAGTTGTCGGGGAAGTTCTGGAATCCGCCGGCCGCGTCGATGGCGGAGGTGAGTCCGAAGCGGTTGAGCTCGCGCAGGTAGTGACGCGTCGAGTCCTTCTGGTGGGTCTGATCGAGCATGGGCGCCTTGGCCAGAGTCGAGTAGAGCACCAGGGCGCTCGGGGCGGCGAGCAGGAGTCCGGTCGGCTCGCCACCGCGTCCCCGCACGATCTGCCCGCCGCGGAAGTCGGGCGAGTCTTTGGTGTACCCGGCAGCCGTCACGGCGGCGCGGTTGAGGAGCGCGGATTGGTACAGATTGAGGATGAAGACCGGGGTGTCTGGCGCGGCTTCGTTCAGTTCGGAGAGCGTGGGGAGACGCTTCTCGGCGAACTGCTCCTTGGTGAAGCCTCCGACCACGCGCACCCACTGGCCCTTGGGCGTGCGAGCGGCCTGCTCGCGGAGCATCTGCATGGCGAGCTTGAGGGTGGGCACGCCGTCCCAGCGCAGCTCGAGCACGTAGTTCAGACCGCCGCGGATCACGTGCAGGTGTGAATCGTTCAGGCCCGGGATGACGCGACGGTTCTGTGCGTCCACGATCGTGGTGTCGGATCCTACCGATCCGATGATCTCGGCGTCGTCACCGATCGCTGTGATGGTGCCGCCAGTGATCGCCACGGCGGTGGCCTGCGGGTGGAGGGGATCTCCGGTGAAGATCTTGGCGTTCCGCACGACGATGTCGGCGGGGCTCGGGGTGGTTCCGCGGAGAATTCCGGCAACGGGCATGGTGGGCATCAATCCCATCTCCTCTCGTCTTTCGACTATCAGGAGTGCGCATCGGGCGGTGTCATTCACCTTCTCGTGCGGCGCTCATCACATGTAACTATCTTCCACGCTAATTATTTCCACGAAAGAGAAAAAGTTTTCGAGAAAGATATTTCGTGCCGTGCTCGGCGCATTTTCCGGGGCGTCCGGCGCCAGCACGCTCAGCCTCTAGCGTTGTAGGTCTATGGAGATCATCATCCTGCCCACCTCGGCTGAGGTCGGGCGCACTGCAGCTGCTCACATTGCCTCCCTCGTCTCCCGCGATCCGTCGGCGGTTCTCGGGCTCGCCACCGGATCATCGCCGCTGGGCATTTACGCCGAGTTGGCGCGCGGCGTCGAGCTCGGCCTGATCGACTTCGGTCAGGCACGGGCCTTCGCGCTGGATGAGTACGTCGGCATCCCGCTCGATCACGAACAGAGCTATGCCACTGTGATCCGCACCGAGGTGGTCGAGCCACTGCGCATGAATGCCTCGCTCGTGCAAGTGCCAGACGGTCGCGCTGCGGACATCGAGGCGGCCTGCGACCGGTACGAGGCCGACATTGTCGAGGCAGGTGGGATCGACCTGCAAATTCTCGGAATCGGATCGAACGGACACATCGGCTTCAACGAGCCGACCTCCTCCTTCGCCTCGCGCACGCGCATCAAGACGCTCGCGCCGCAGACCCGTGACGACAACGCCCGCTTCTTCGCCTCACTCGACGAGGTGCCGAGCCACTGCGTCACCCAGGGCCTCGGCACGATCATGGCGGCACGGCACGTACTGCTGGTCGCGCAGGGTGCAAAGAAAGCGGATGCCGTGGCCGCCGCGATCGAAGGCCCGGTCTCCAGCCTGGTCCCGGCCTCGATCCTGCAGCACCACCCGCACGCGACGATCGTGATCGACGAGGAGGCGGCATCCGCTCTCACGCTCGCCGACTACTACCGCTACGTCTACGAGCACAAGCCGCACTGGCAGCGCGTACCGCCCCTGCCGTACTGAGTTCGTTGGTCGAGTAGCGCCCGAGCGGCCGCGCGAGGACGCGTATCGAGGCCGGCGGCGGGGTGCGGGGCGATCGGCCGGCGCGCCCCCTCGGGGGCGGCAGCAA
>NZ_JAEPES010000004.1:0-100914 GCF_016634425.1 Lacisediminihabitans changchengi | reverse complement strand
CAGTGTTGGGGGCGCGAGTCGCGCCCGCGCGCCCGCGCCTGGACGCGTATCGCGGCCTGCTGCGTGGTGGGTTTCGATACGCGTCCTCGCCCGCTCGGGCGCTACTCAACCAGCGAGTTTCTACAGGATGAGGGCGCCGGCGGCCCAGACCGACTCGACTCGCCAGTCGTGGTCGAGTAGCACGGCGTCCGCGGCGAAGCCGGGGGAGAGCAGTCCGTGGCGGCGTTCCAGGCCGAGAGCCCGGGCCGGCACGAGAGTGAGGGCCGCGACCGCGTCCCGAGCCGGGATGCCGGTGCTCTCGACCGCACAGCGGAGCGCGACATCCTGAGTCAGGGTCGAGCCGGCGATCGTCGACGTGCCGGAGAGCAGAGCACGGCCCTCGCGCACCGAGACGTTGAGGCTGCCCAGGCGGTAGTCTCCATCGCTGGCGCCGGCCGCTGCCATCGCATCGGTGATGAGGGCGACGCGTCCGGGAGCCGCAGCGAAGGTCATCGCGGCGACCGCGGGATGCACGTGAACGCCGTCGAGCACCAGCTCGATGGTGACCCGCTCGTCGTCGAAGGCCGCCACGACAGGGCCCGGCGCACGGTGGTGGATGCCCGGCATCGCATTGAAGGCGTGAGTGAGGATGCGCGCGCCCCGGTCGAACGCCTCCGTCGTCTGCTCGAAGGTCGCCTCGGTGTGCCCGATGGATACCGTCACCTCGTTTTCGACCAACACGTCGATGGCCTCGAGGGCGTTCGGCAGTTCGGGAGCGACGGTGATGTGCCGCAGGGTGCCGCGGGCAGCGCCGATGAGTTCTTCGACGTCGTAGGTGAACGGCTCGCGGAGGTAGGCGGGGTTGTGCGCGCCATGCTTATCGCGCGAGAGGAATGGACCCTCCAGATGGGAACCGAGCACCAGCGGGTCACGGTGTGCGAGGTCGGCGATCACCCCGAGGCTCGCGATCAGCTGATTCATCGGGTTGGCGACCAGGCTCAGGACCGAGCGGGTGGTGCCGTGGGCGCGATGGGTGGCGAGGGCGACGGCGATGTCGTCAACGGTCTCCTCGTGCGAGTGCCCGCCGCCGCCGTGGCTGTGCAGGTCGATGAATCCGGGCACCAGCCAGCGCCCGGCCACGTCAACCGTGCGGTCGGATCGCGGATGCTGCGGACCCACCCCCGTCGCCATGATGCTGTCGCCCTGCACGAGCATCCAGAAGTCGTCGACCTGGCCGTTCGCGTCGAGCTTGCGTGCCCCATAAAACAGGATGCGCGTGGTGTCGGGTTCAACGGCGATGGGCTCAGACGTGGTCACATCGCCAGCGTAGCTAGTCGGCCTCACGTTCGTGGGTGATCTCCGCGCGCCCATTGATCACTCCGCTGATCGTGGCGACGGCTCCGAAGGCCAGGCCGATCGGCCAATTGCCTTCGCTGACCCAGGCGAATGCGGCTGCACCCATGACGAAGATCTCGACCAGCGCGCGACCGACCGGGTCGAGCGGGATAACCGCTTTGGGCGACCGGAATACTCCCCAGATGATCGCGGCGAACAGCGGGACCCCGATCATGAAGTACACCCCGGGAAGAGGGAACGGCCAGGAGATGTAGCCCCAGTAGCCGAGTGAGTACAGGGCGAACAGCTCCAGCGCGAAGCGCAGCACGAGATTCGGCGTGAGCTTCATGGTGACTACTTGAAGATGATCGTTCGGGCGCCGTCGCGCAGAACCCGGTGCTCGGCGAACCAGGTGACCGCCTGGGTGAGGGTGCGCGACTCCTCGTCCTGCCCGATCGCCATCAGTTCGGCGGGCGTGCGGGAGTGATCGACGCGCACGACGTTCTGCTCGATGATCGGACCCTCGTCGAGGTCGCTCGTGACGAAATGCGCGGTCGCGCCGATGAGCTTCACCCCGCGTGCGTGCGCCTGGCGGTACGGGTTCGCGCCCTTAAACCCGGGCAGGAAGGAGTGATGGATGTTGATGGCGCGACCGGCCAGCGCGTCGCAGAGTTCGGGGGAGAGGATCTGCATGTACCGGGCGAGCACGACCAATTCGATGTCGAACTCGGCCACGGCATCCAGCACCCGCGCCTCGAACTCCGCCTTCTGTTCTGGCGAGGTGACCGCACGCGATTCGAAGGGCACGCCGTAGAACTCGGCGAGCCCGGAGAGCTGCGGATGATTGCTGAGCACCAGCGGCATCTCGAGGGGAAGCTGCCCCGCGCGCTCCCGAAACAGCAGGTCGTTCAGGCAATGGGCGGCGGTGGAGACCAGAACGAGCGTGCGCATGGGGCGGCCGACGACATCCAGCGTCAGATCCATGCCGTAGCGGGCAACAACCGGTGCCAGATGCAGTTCGAAGGCTGCGCGGTCGACCGCCGACTGCACCTGCAGCCGCATGAAGAACGTGCCGGTGTCGTCGCTCGAGAACTGCTGCGATTCGGTGATGTTGCCGCCGGACTCGACGATGGCTCCGCTGACCGCGTGCACGATGCCAGGGCGGTCGGCACAGACGATGGTCAGTACCCAGTGGGTCGTGGAGCCGTTTGTGGGAGTGGTCGGGCCAGGTGGGGTCACGGCATCCAGAGTATTCTCCTTGTCGTTGCCGCGTCGGCGGTGGCCCGCGGGCGGCGCTGCGACCCACACCCACTTTCGAAGGATTTACCGCTGTGACCGCGCCCATTTCTACCCGCAACAACTTCCCCTGGGTCGGCCTGCTCGTGCTGGCCTGCTCCATCTTCGTCTCGGTGACGAGCGAGTTTCTGCCGACCGGCCTGCTGCCCGACATCGCCGGCGAGCTGAAGGTCTCTGCCTCTCAGGTCGGCCTGCTCGTGACGATCTTCGCGGGAACGGTCGTGCTCTCCACCACCCCGCTCGCGGCTCTCACCCGCAACTTCTCGCGCAAGAGTCTGGTGGTAGTGGTGCTGCTGGTGATCGCCGCCTCCGGCGTGCTGGCCGCGCTTGCGCCGAACTACGGGGTGCTGGTCGTCGCCCGCGTTCTCGGTGGCCTCGCCCACGGCCTGTTCTGGGCCGTCGTCGGCGCGTACGCCGCCCACCTGGTGCCTAAGCATCAGATCGGCCGCGCGGTCGCCATCACCAGCGGCGGCGGAACGGCGGCGTTCGTGTTGGGGGTGCCGCTCGGAACCGCGCTCGGCCACGCCTTCGGGTGGAGGTTGGCGTTCGCCGCGCTCGCCGTGATCATCGTGGTGCTGTCGGTGCTGGTCATCCGTTATCTGCCGGCCGTCGATCATCGGGTGCAGCTGAAGACCGGCGAGATCGCCGTACCGATGAACCGCGACCGCAGCCTGCCGGGCGTGATCGTGCTCTGCATCGTGATCATCGTGATCATGATGGGCCACTACATCTTCTATACCTACATCGCGCCGTGGTTGATTCACGAGGTCGGTTTCGACGAGTCCGCGGTGGCGCCGCTGCTGTTTCTGTTCGGCGGGGCGGGTGCCATCGGCCTCGCGCTGGCGGGGGTCGTTGCCGACCGCGCGCCGCGGTTCGGTTTCGTGGTCACGGCCGCGGTCGCGGTCATCCCGGTGCTCGTGTTCGTCTTCTTCTCGCACTCGCCGATCGTCGTGATCGGGGCGCTCGTCGTCTGGGGCATCGCCTTCGGCGGGCTGCCGGCCATGCTGCAGACCCGGATGCTGCACACCGCCTCGGCGCGCCTGCGTGACCTGGCCGCGGCGCTATTCACCACCTCGTTCAACCTGGCCATCGGAACGGGCGCGCTCGTTGGCGGGCTGATCCTCGATCGCTCGGGATACGGCGCGTTGCCGCTGGCCGACCTGATCTTCCTCGGCGTCGCCCTCGTCTTCAGCCTGGTCAGCGACGCCTGGCTGCGAGCGCGCGGCCAGCGGCACTAGGCGGAGTCACTAGAAATCGTTGACAGGCTCAATCCGACAGCAGTATCGTGACGCCCACGACTGAACAGGTCTGAACAAGTTCACTACCGCTCCAGGAGGAACCCGTGACCAGCACCGAGCGTCAGATCGCCCCGCAGCGAGGCGTCGAGACCAACGGCATTAACACCATCGCCGAGTCGGAGCGGAAGGGGCGAGCCCGCAGCCTGTTCTGGCCCTGGTTCGGAGCCAACGTCTCCGTGCTCGGCATCGGCTACGGCTCGTTCGTGCTCGGTTTCGGCATCTCGTTCTGGCAGGCGACGCTGGTAGGCATCATCGGCATCGTCGTCTCCTTCGTGCTCTGTGGCATCATCGCGCTGGCCGGTAAGCGGGGCTCGGCGCCCACGATGGTGCTCAGCCGGGCCACCTTCGGGGTGCGTGGCAACCGGGTGCCGGCAGTGCTCTCGTGGGTGCTCACCGTCGGCTGGGAGACGGCGCTCACGTCGCTGGCCGTGCTGGCGACCTCCACCGTCTTCACCGAGCTGGGGTGGGATGGCGGGGTCGCGACGAAGATCGTCGCGCTGATCGTCGTCGCGGCCCTCATCGTCGCCGCCGGGGTCATCGGCTTCGACTTCATCATCAAATTGCAGTTCTGGATCACGATCGTCACCGCGGTGCTCACCGTCATCTACATCATCCTGGCGCTGCCGCACATCGATCTCGCGATCGTCGGCGCACTCCCGGCCGGCAATCCGCAGGCGATGATCGGAGCCCTGGTCTTCGTGATGACCGGATTTGGCCTCGGCTGGGTCAACGCCGCGGCCGACTACTCGCGCTACCTGCCCCGGAGCGCCCGCAGCTCGGGCGTGGTCGGCTGGACGGCGTTCGGCGCCTCGCTGGCCCCGGTGGTGCTGCTGGTGTTCGGACTGCTGCTGGCCGGATCCTCGACCAAGCTCAGCGGCGCGATCGGCGCCGACCCGATCGGCGCGCTGACGCAGATTTTGCCGGTCTGGTTCCTCATCCCGTTCGCCCTGGTGGCGGTGCTCGGCCTGGTCGGTGGTGCCGTGCTCGACATCTACTCCTCGGGGCTCGCCCTGCTCAGCGCGGGCATCAAGATACCGCGCGCCGCGGCCGCCGGAATCGATGGCATCGTGATGATCGTCGGGGCCGTGGTCGTCGTCTTCTTCGCGACCAGCTTCATCGCGCCGTTCCAGGCCTTCTTGGTCACCCTCGGAACGCCGGTGGCCGCCTGGTGCGGAATCATGATCGCCGACGTCATCCTGCGCAAGAAGCAGTACGCGGAGGCCGACCTGTACACGACTCGGGGTCGTTACGGCGATGTTCGCTGGCTGCCGATCCTGCTGATCGTGGTCGGCACGGCACTCGGCTGGGGCCTCATCACCAACTCCTACGGGGTGCCGGAGTGGCTCAACTGGCAGGGCTACCTGCTGGAGCCGTTCGGACTCGGCGGCCGCACCGGGCCGTGGGCATACGCCAACCTCGGGGTGCTGCTGTCGCTGCTGATCGGCTTCTTCGGGATTCTGATCTTCGGCCGTGAGGCGATCCGGCGCCAGGAGGCCATTCCCGTGCAGGCGGAAGCTGTGCGCGACGCCGTGGATGCCTTCCGTGAGTAACGAGTGGCTCGTCGTCATCGACATGCAGGTGGTGTTCGGCGACCCAGGGAGTGAGTGGTTCACGCCCGGCTACCCGCAGATCGAGCCGACCGTCGCCCGACTCGTCGAGCACTACGGCGACCGGGTCGTTTTCACCCGGTTCGTCGCTCCGACGGAGCCCCGCGGCGCCTGGGTCGCATACTACGAGCAGTGGCCCTTCGCGCTGGTGCCGGCGGATGCGCCGCTCTACGACCTGATGCCGGCATTCGCGAGCGGCGGACATCCGGTGGTCACCGAGACGACCTTCGGCAAGTGGGGTCCCGACCTCGCCGCGCTGATCGGGGAGGACGCGACCATGGTGCTCGTCGGCGTGTCCACCGATTGCTGCGTGCTGTCGACCGCGCTCGCCGCAGCGGATGCCGGGGTAGCCGTGAAGATCGTAGCCGACGGCTGCGCGGGGCTCAGCGCCCTCGATCACCAGCGCGCCCTCGATGTGATGGCGCTATACGGACCGCTGATCGAGATCACCGACTCGAGCGCGGTGCTCTCGTAGTCGTGGCGCTCAGTCGCATCTCGGGCCGCAAACACGAGCAGATCGCGCGCGTGCTCGCGGCGGAGATCCGCGGGGGCGAGGTCGAGCAGGGGCAGCAACTGCCCGGGGAGACCACTCTCGCGGAGCGCTTCGCCGTGAGCCGCAACACCGTTCGGGCGGCGCTGGCCGAACTCGCCCGCGCCGGATTGATCAGCACGCGCTCGGGCAAGGGCTCGTTCGTGGCCTACGACGGACGGCCGCTGAATGTGCGGCTGGGCTGGGCGCGCGCGCTCGAGGCGCAGGGCCTGGCGACCGAGGTTCTCGTTCTGCGGGCGGCGCCGGTGACCGATCCGGAGCTGGCGAAAGAGCTCGGCGAGGGCTCACCGGAGTTCGTCGCCATCGATCGCTTGCGCCGCATCGTCGGCGGCGCGGTCATCTCCTTCGAGCAGTCGCGGGTGCCCGCTCTGCCGGCCGTGCTCGACGCGGTCGATGCGGGGCGGGCATCCGGCTCTCTCACCCGCATGCTGCTCGACTGCGGCCTGGTCGCGGCGACCGGCGACCAGTGGGTCGAAACCCGGCTGCTGGAGGAGGCGGATGCCCGGGTGCTCGACCGTGCGCCCCTCGCTCCGTTCCTCTGGTCACGCTGCATCACCCGCAACGCGGTCGGCGAGCTGGTGGAGCGCGTCGACAGCCTGCTCGACCCGGCGCACTTCCGCCTGCACTTTCAGTTCTCGGCGCAGGAGTAGGCGTTGGCGGCCAGGGCCCGGCTGCTTGTCCGGGCTGCAGGCAACATGATGCGGGCCGCCACACTCCCGAATCTGTCCTGTTGGTGGACGATTCGGCGATCTCAGCCTGTTGGCGGACGGGATACCCGGGCAAACCAACCTCGGTGACGTCATGAACCGCCGCTGCTAGGCTGGGCAGGTCGCAACTGGCGTTGAGATGGGTGACCATCGGGGAGCGACTGACTACGAGTTCGGCCGTTCGCCTGGGCCGAACCGGATACCGTTATCCCTGTCCGGTCGTGTCAAAGGAGTTCGCCAGTGCCATCCTCCCTCCCCTCCACTTTCACCGATCCGCTGTCGACCGTCGACCCCGAGATCGCCGAAGCGCTCGAGCTCGAACTCGGTCGCCAGCGCGGCACCCTCGAGATGATCGCCAGCGAGAACTTCGTCGCGCGCGCGGTGCTCGAGTCGCAGGGCTCAGTGCTCACCAACAAGTACGCGGAGGGCTACCCCGGCCGCCGCTACTACGGCGGGTGCGAGTTCGTCGACATCGCTGAGAACCTCGCCATCGACCGGGTCAAGAAGCTGTTCGGCGCCGAGTACGCCAACGTGCAGCCGCACTCCGGAGCCACCGCCAACGCGGCAGTGCTGGCCGCGATCGCCACCCCGGGCGACACGATCCTCGGGCTCGAGCTCGCCCACGGTGGGCACCTCACGCACGGCATGAAGCTCAACTTCTCGGGCAAGCTCTACAACGCCACGGCATACGGCGTCGACCCGGAGACCTTCCGCGTCGACATGGACGTCGTGCGCGAGAAGGCGCTCGAATACCGCCCGACCGTGTTGATCGCCGGCTGGTCTGCCTACAGCCGCCAGCTCGACTTCGAGGCATTCCGCTCCATCGCCGACGAGGTCGGCGCCAAGCTCTGGGTCGACATGGCGCACTTCGCCGGACTCGTCGCCACCGGGCTGCACCCCTCGCCGGTGCCGTACGCGGATGTCGTCTCCAGCACCGCGCACAAGACTCTCGCCGGTCCGCGCTCCGGCTTCATCATCAGCCGCGACACAGAGCTCGCCAAGAAGCTCAATTCGGCCGTGTTCCCGGGCCAGCAGGGCGGACCGCTGATGCACGTCATCGCCGCCAAGGCGACGGCGTTCAAACTCGCCGGCGAGCCGGAATTCAAGGACCGTCAGGAGCGCACCGTGCGCGGCGCACAGATCCTGGCCGAGCGCCTCACCGCCCCCGACGCCAAGGCCGCCGGTATCGACGTGCTGACCGGAGGCACCGAGGTGCACCTGGTGCTCGTCGACCTCCGCACCGCGGCGATCGACGGACAACAGGCGGAAGACATCCTGCACGAGGTCGGGATCACCGTGAACCGCAACGCGGTTCCGTTCGACCCACGTCCGGCGATGACCCCTTCCGGCGTGCGCATCGGCACGGCGGCGCTCGCCACCCGCGGCTTCGGCGACGAGGAGTTCACCGAGGTCGCCGACATCATCGCGACGGCGCTGAAGCCGACTCCGGATGTCGCGGCTCTCCGTGCCCGTGTGCTGAAGCTCACCGACGGCTACCCGCTCTACCCGGGTCTCACGTCTCCCGGCACCTGGGCCTAGCCACTGCACATCCGCTGGTTGAGTAGGCCGCGACAGGGCCCGACAACTGCACATCCGGCGGTTAACTTTTGAGGAGATCACCATGACCGCAGTCAAGATCGACGGGGTCGCCACCGCGGCCACCGTGCGCTCGGAACTCGTCGACCGCATCGCCGCTCTGAAGGCTCGGGGTATCTACCCCGGTCTCGGTACCCTGCTCGTCGGCGACGACCCGGGCTCGCACTCCTACGTCGGGGGTAAGCACAAGGATTCGCTCGAACTCGGCATCGAGTCGGTTCGCGTCGATCTCCCGGCGGCGGCGACCGAGGCCGAGGTGCGAAACGCCATTCTCGAGCTGAACGCCAACCCGGCGGTTACCGGCTACATCATCCAGCTGCCGTTGCCGGCTGGCATCAACGAGAACGCGATGCTCGAGCTGATGGACCCGGCGAAGGATGCTGACGGCTTGCACCCGACCAACCTCGGGCGTCTCGTGCTGGGCGTGCATGGCGAGCTCGACTCACCGCTGCCGTGCACTCCGGCCGGCCTGGTCGAGCTGCTGCAGCGCTACGACGTTCCAATCGCCGGGCAGCATGTTGTGGTTATCGGCCGCGGGCTCACCGTCGGTCGCCCTCTCGGGCTGCTGCTCACCCGCAAAGGTCTCGACGCCACAGTCACACTGGCGCACTCCCGCACGCAGAACCTTCAGGATGTCGTGCGCCAAGCCGACATCGTCGTGGCGGCGGTCGGCGTGCCCGGTCTGATCAAGCCAGACTGGGTGAAGCCCGGTGCTGCGGTGCTCGACGTGGGCATCACGCGCGTGATTAACCCCGACACCGGCAAGGCGAAGCTGATCGGCGACGTCGACCCGTCGGTGGCCGAGGTCGCTGGCTTCCTGTCGCCGGTTCCCGGGGGCGTCGGCCCGATGACCCGCGCCATGCTCATGAGCAACGTGGTCGAGGCCGCCGAGCGGCTGTAGCCGGGCTCGCTGAGTGGGGGACTACTCGCCGGTGTAACCGATGCCGCAGGAGGTGCCGCTCTGGGGCGCCTTCGGGTCCCAGCCGTCTACCGATGCCACGTCCTCCGAGGTCGCCAGATCGGTGAGGGTGATCTTGCACGCCTCGATCGTCGCATCGGACTCATAGGCGACGCCGAAGCCGTAGAAGGCGTAACGCCAGAGCTTGGGATCGGGGGCGGGGCTGCCGCTCTCGAAGTCGGCGACGGCGTGCGCCGTGCCTGCGGTCGCCCAGTTGTAGCCGCCGTAGCAGGGCTGGGTCGAATCGGTGGGTGTGATGCCCTTACCACTGGCGGCCTGCCCGAAGTAGGGGCTGCCGAGCGCGAGCTGCACCGGCGAGACGAAGGGTTTGCCGGTCACGCTCGAGGCGATGTCGATCGGCACAAGCACGCTGCCGTTCTGCTCCAGCGTGTCGGTGGTCACCGGATTGCCGCCCACGCCGGCGCCACAGCTCTTGATGAACTCGGTTTCCAGCGGCTTCACCGCGGACTCGTTGTAGGCGACCGCCTTGTGCACGGTCATCTGAATGCCGATCGTCGCGCCGTCTTTACCGCGCACGTTGGCGGCGATGGTGAACAGCACGTCTTTCGGTGCGGCAGCGGTCGGACTCGCCGATGGAGCGGCCGTAGTCGTCTGGGAGGGCGCGGGGCCCGAGGCTTTCGCGGTGCCCGAGCTACTGCATCCGCTGAGAAGAAGCAGTGCTGCGATCCCGCCCGCGACGATGGATGTCTCGACCAGTGATCTTCTCACCGTGTCTCCCCTACAAGATTGTGCGCCGCCCTAGCGCTCCCGAATCGCGCCCTGCGAGGCGGTCACGACGAAAGTATCAGGCTGAGCCATGGCATGTTCTGCGAAAGCGCCGTCAATGGCCACCTGAACGCGTGATAGATCCTCACTCGCGACGAGCGCGATGGCCGCGCCGCCGAAGCCGCCTCCGGTCATTCTGGCGCCGATCGCACCGTTGGACTGAGCCGTTTCGACGGCGAGGTCGAGCTCCGGCACCGAGATCTCGAAGTCGTCACGCATGGAGATGTGCGAGGCATCCAGCAGGTCGCCGATCGCGCGCGGACCTTCGGCCTCGAGCGCCGCGACCGTGTCGAGCACACGCTGGTTCTCGGTGACCACGTGGCGCACGCGGCGGAAGGTGACGTCATCCATCAGCTCGCGTGCACGGGGGAGGTCATCGACGGTCACGTCGCGGAGGCTTGCTACCCCGAGCAGGCTGGCGCCGAGCTCGCAGGATGCGCGGCGCTCCGCGTAGCCGCCGGTGGAGTGCGCGTGGGCGACACCGGTGTCCATGATGAGCACGACGAGGCCCGCGCGGTCGAAGCCCAGGTCGATGACCTGCGACTCCAGGCTGCGGCAGTCGAGGAACACGGCCGAGTCCTTCTGGCCGAGCAGCGAGGCCGACTGGTCCATGATGCCGGTCGGGGCGCCGACGGCTTTGTTTTCGGCGAGCTGGCCGACCTGGGCGAGGGTCTCGCGGTCGAAGTCGAGCCGCCAGACGTCGCTGAGCGCGAGGGCGACGGCGCTCTCGATAGCGGCGGACGACGAGAGACCGGCGCCGACAGGCACGTTCGACTCGATGTAGATGTCGAAACCGGGCACGGCCGCGAGGTCGGCGCCGCGCTGGCCGAGCGCCCAGGCCACACCGAGCGGGTAGGCCGACCAACCTTCGAGGGCCTCGGGGCTGAGCTCGGCGAGCGGGATCTCCACGGCCTCCTCGGCGAACGAGCTCGCGACCCGGGCGATGCCGTCCTCCCGAAGTCCGAGCGCCACGATGGTGCGACGGTCGATGGCGAAGGGGAGCACGAAGCCGAGGTTGTAGTCGGTGTGCTCGCCGATCAGGTTGACTCGGCCGGGCGCAGACCACAGCCCACTCGGCTCGTAACCGAACAGGGTGGTGAAGGTCTCGGCGGTGTCGTCGCGGATGTCGCTCATGAGGGTTCTGCCACTTTCTCGAGGGCCTCGCGGATGCGGGCTGCCGTCTGTTCGGGGAGCACGTCGCCGATCCACGCTCCCATTGCCGCTTCGGAGCCGGCCAGGTATTTCAGTTTGTCCGCTGCACGGCGCGGGGAGGTGATCTGCAGCATGAGTCGGATCTCGTCGCGACCGACATCGACCGGTGCCTGGTGCCACGCGGCGATGTACGGCGTCGGGGTGTCGTATAGCCCATCGATGGCCCGCAGCAGACGTAGGTACATGCCGGCGAGTTCGTCGCGCTCCTCGGCGGTGGTTCCGGCGAAGTCCGGCACGTGGCGGTTGGGCAGCATGTGCACCTCGATCGGCCAGCGCGCCGCGAAGGGAACGTAGGCGGTCCAGTGCTTGCCGGCCAGCAGCATCCGTTCGGAGCCACGTTCGAAGTCGAGGATGCTCTGGAACAGGTCGCCGTCGAAGCGCTCAACCGAGTCGAGCAGGCGCTGCGTGCGCGGGGTGATGTACGGGTAGGAGTAGATCTGGCCGTGCGGGTGGTGCAGGGTGACGCCGATCTGCTCGCCGCGGTTCTCGAACGGGAAGACCTGGCGGATGCCCGGCAGCGCTGAGAGCGCCGAGGTGCGGTCCGCCCAGGCCTCGATCACCGTGCGCGCGCGGGAGCGATTCTGGCTGCCGAACGAGCCCTGTGTCTCGGGGCTGAAGCAGACGACCTCACAGCGACCGATCGACGGCAGCGTGCGCCCGAGGCCGATGGCAGAGAGTTCGTCGAGCGAGTAGTGCTCAGACAGGTCGGGGCCGAACGAGGGGGAGCGGTTCTCGAACACCGCGACGTCGTACTGGTCGGGCACCTCGGACGGGTTGTTCGCCGTGGCCGGGGCGAGCGGGTCCTGATCGGCCGGCGGGAGGAAGACCCTGTTCTGCCGAGCGGCGGCGATGGAGATCCATTCGCCGGTCAGCGGATCTTGCCGCATCGTTGCCGTGGCGGGGCGGGCATCGAGCGAGCGAGCATCCGCCTTCCGCTCCGCACCGAGTGTGGTGTCCGCGTCATCGAAGTAGATGAGGTCGCGTCCGTCTGCCAACACGGTCTCGCGTTTGACGATCTGGCCCATGGGTGCACTTGTCCGATCTGGAGGGAAACGCAAGAACATTAGCCCGCATTGACAATAAAACGCAAATAATCGAAACTTGCGGACATGAGTGACACGTCGGCCCCGCCCCCCGCGGCGATTCGACGTGCCCGGATGCTCGAGCACATCGACGCCCAGGGCTTCGCCCGGGTCAGCGAATTGAGTGCGCTGTTCGGCGTCTCCGAGGTCACCGTGCGCGCCGACCTCGAGTCGCTCGAGGTGCAGCGGGTGCACGGTGGAGCGGTCGCGAGCCAGCGAATCGAGAACACCTTCGAGCAGTCTCTGAATGACGCCAGCGACGAGAAGCGCCGCATCGGCGTCGCCGCAGCCGCACTGGTCGAGTCGGGGCAGGCCATCGTGCTGGATGTCGGCACCACGACCACCGCGGTGGCGACAGCCCTGCTGGAGCGCCCCGACCTGCGCGATGTCGTGGTGATCACCAACGCGCTGAACATCGCCATGGCGCTCGAGCCGGCCATCCCGCGGTTCACGGTCGTCGTCACGGGCGGCACTCTGCGCCCGCTGCAGCACTCGCTGGTCGACCCGCTCGCCGGGGCGGTGCTCGACCACATCCGCGCCGACCTCGCCTTCATCGGCTGCAGCGGGGTGGACGCGACCGCCGGCGTCACCAACATCAACCTGCCCGAGGCCGACGTGAAGCGACGGATGCTCGCCACAGCAGCCCGCAGCATCGTCGTCGCCGACAGCAGCAAGCTCGGCGTCGCGCAGCTCAGCCGGGTCGCGCCGCTGGCCGACATCGACGCGCTGATCACGGTGGCCGAGGCGGATACCGGAGCCCTCCGGGCGGCCGGTCTCCAGGTCATCCCGGCCTGACCGGCGGTCCCTGAGCGTGTCGAAGGGCCCCGTGCGGCGTCGCTAGGCTGGTCGGATGCGCGCCCCGACCGGACAGCAGTTCGAACTCCGCCACCAGTCCACCACCGCCATCATCACCGAGGTCGGAGCGGCCATCCGTCAGCTCACCTTCGACGGCGTCGACGTGATGGAGCCCTACGCAGCAGACGTCGTTCCGCCCTTCGTGTCTGGCGGCGTGCTCGTGCCGTGGCCGAACCGCATCCGCGACGGTATCTGGCACCTCGACGGGGAGGAGCAGCAGCTCGACCTCACCGAACCCGACAAGCACAACGCCATCCACGGGCTGGTGCGTGACCGCCCGCACACCGTGGTCGAGCGGAGCGAGAACGCCATCACGCTCGGCCTCACGATCTACCCGACCCGCGGGTACCCCTTCGAGATCTGGTCGGCAATCCGCTACGAGCTCAGCGACACCGGCCTCACCGTGACCCACGAACTGCGCAACGTCGGCGACGTACCGGCGCCCGTCGCCGTGGGCGTTCACCCCTTCTTCCGAGTGGGCGATGTGCCCACCGACGAGGTGGTGCTCACCAGCAGTGCTCGCTCCTGGATCGAGACGGATGACCGCCTCCTCCCCACCGCGACACTTCCCGTCGACGGACTCCCGTTCGATCTCCGCGCCGGCCGCCCGATCGGCGATCTCGCCCTCGACGACGCCTTCGCCGACCTGACCTTCGACGGCGGCGAGAGCGTCCTCACCCTCACCGCGCCCGACGGTCAGACCGTCGAGCTCTGGCAGGACGAGAACTTCCCCTACCTGCAGATCTTCATCACCCGCATCTTCCCGCGCGCAGAGGGGCTCGCCACCGCGATCGCCATCGAGCCGATGACCGCACCTGCCGAAGCCTTCAACTCGGGCGACGGCCTGCGCTGGCTGCAGCCAGACGAGTCATGGTCGCTCTCCTGGGGAGTCCGGTACTCTAAGAGAGGCTGATCAGCCGCATTCTCGGTCGCCCTCGGAAGGATTCCCGTGGCCACCACACTTTCTCATTCGTCGCGCCAGCCCTCGCGGGCGGAGCTTCGCCGGTGGCGCCAGTACCTCGCCGATGAGCAGGCCGAGGCGGCCGTGTACCGCGACCTCGCCGCACGCCGCGAAGGCGAGGAGCGCGAGATCCTGCTCGCGCTCGCCGAGGCGGAGGGGCGGCACGAGGAGCACTGGCGGGAACTGCTCGGCGACCAGCTCGGCAAGCCGCGCAAGGGCGACATCCGCACCCGGCTGCTCGGGTTTCTGGCTCGGCGATTCGGATCGGTCTTCGTGCTCGCGCTCGCGCAACGGGCGGAGGCGCGGTCGCCGTACGAATCGGATTCGGATGCGACCGCCGCGATGGCCGCGGACGAACGCATTCACGGTGAGGTCTTGCGCGGCCTCGCCACGCGCGGCAGAAACCGGTTGTCCGGCACCTTCCGGGCCGCGGTGTTCGGCGCCAACGACGGGCTGGTCAGTAACCTCGCCCTGACGATCGGCATCAGCGCGAGCGGCGTCGCAACCCACGTCGTGCTGCTCACCGGCATCGCGGGGCTGCTGGCCGGCGCGCTGTCGATGGGAGCGGGGGAGTACGTCTCGGTGCGGTCCCAGCGCGAGCTGCTCGACGCGTCGACGCCCGACCCCGAAAGCAATCGCGCGCTGCCGCATCTCGACGTCGACGCCAACGAACTGAGTCTGGTCTACCGTTCGCGCGGCATGACGCCGGAGGAGGCCGACACACACGCGGCAGAGGTGCTGGCCGACAACAGTCTGGTCGTCACCGAGGAGAACGACCAACACGAGGCGATCGGCACCGGCATCGGGGCGGCGCTGTCGAGCTTCTGCTTCTTCGCCTCGGGCGCGATCATCCCGATCATCCCGTACTTCTTCGGACTCGGCGGACTTCCGGCGATCCTGATCGCGGCGGGCCTGGTCGGGCTCGCGCTCCTCGGTACCGGCGCGATCGTCGGGGTGCTCTCCGGCGGTTCGCCACTGCTGCGAGCGCTGCGTCAGCTCGCCATCGGCTTTGGCGCGGCGGCGGTCACCTACCTGCTCGGGCTCCTGTTCGGCACCCCTACCGGCTGAGGCTACGGCGCCGGGGCGATAGCGCTACAGGGCCCCGTGCTCGTGGGCCTCGGCAGCCTCGTCGAACGGAACATCCGAAGCGGTGGTGGGCGGAACATCCGAGTGCTGGGCGGCAGGGTCGCCAGCCGTGGCGACCGACTTCGCTTCGGCGTGACCCTCTTCGCTCACTGCCGTGATTTCGTGATATTTGTCGCGCATGCTGGAACCTCTTCTCGAATCAGCGAAGCTCGTTCAGCACGCTGACGGGTACTTCGCCTTGGTCGGTCATCGCATCGTAAGTGAGCAGCGCGCCGATCTCCAAAGGCGGGCTGACCGAGGCGAGCCAGTGAGCGTCGAAGGGGGCCACGATCACCGTCTCACCCATCGCGAAGCCGTCGCCATCGAGCTCGTGCACGTGCGGAGCGCCATGGTCGATGACGAAGTAGCGGCGGAGTTCGCCGCGCGCCACGGTGATGCCGAACTCCAACAGATCGTTCTCGCCCCGGCCAGAAACGTGGAGAGAGATGCGCAACGGTGCCGCGCCGGCGGGCAGGGGGCGGTCGAGCTTCGCTCGGATCCAGATGCGATCCCAGTCCCTCGACAGACTCACCCGACTCAGACGGGGAGCCGGATGTCGTGGCCTGCGGTCATGCAGGAGACTCTCGCGATGCATGGCGGTCACGGTAGGCCTGTGTCGCGATCAGCGCCAGTGCTCGCCAGGACCCTGGCCCCCGGAGGGACATCCTGGCTGCCTCGCGGGTACCGTGAATCCCATGAGCGAGACGGATGCCGAGGCCCTCGCCGCACACCTGCACGAGTTGCTCTCCCGCACGGCGACCGAGCTGGCGCAGCGCGGAGTGGCGGACGAAGCCCTCGGCGTCATCGCCCTCGGGCGCGGGATCGCGGTGTTTCGTTCCGCCGACCGCATTCGGCCGGCGGGGAGAGCCTGGCGACTCGGCGTCCTTCTGCTGGGTTCCGTCGGTGCGCTGTATGCCACGGGCAGGGTGACCCGGGCCATCGTGCCGTTGCGCGGGGTGACGAACCGCTCGCCCGAGGCCGACCAACGGCGCGCGGAGCGGTTGGCGGCATCCCGGGGTGGCTTCGCGGAGGGAGAGAACGTGAACCTCGGGTTCACGCCGATCGCACTCGATGCGGCGGCTCTGGCGAGGGGATCCGGCCCGCTGTCGGTGCGCGACGGGGTGCTGTTCGTGCGCTGGGCGCCGGGCGATGGCGCGCACGGCGTCTCCCCGCTCGAGGACTACCTGCGCGATCGGATCGCCCTGCTCGCCGCCCCCGAGTGACCCGCCTCGCCTTCGCCCTCCCTCCGTTCTGCAGGAGTGCCTGCACAACCGCGCCACCACTCCATCGACTTGGTAGAAAGTGTCGTTATAAGTGAGCCATAACGACACTTTTTACCGAATGGATGCACGGCCCGGCAGACAGCGGCGGGTACGGTCGAGCCATGCGAAGCATCGGAGTGCTCGGACTCGGACGGATGGGCGGACCGATCGCGGCACGGCTCGCAGCGGCCGGGTGGCCGGTGTCGGGGTTCGACCCCCGAGCTGCGAGAGCACCGGGCGGCACGCACAGCACGGCGGGCAGCGCGCGCGAGCTCGCGGCATCCGTCGACGTCCTGATCACGGTGCTTCCCGGCCGCGGCGAGACGGCAGCTGTCATGCCCGACCTGCTCGCGGCCATGGCGCCCGGCGCGATCTGGCTCGACCTGACGAGCGGTGACCCTGCGCTCTCCGAACGGCTTGCGGCCGCGGGCATCCGCAGCGTCGGGGCGCCGATGGGCGGAGGCCCGGCCGAGGCTCAGGCGGGCTCGCTGACCCTGTTCGTCGGCGGTGCGGAGACGGATGTCGAGAGCCTACGTCCGCTGCTCGAGACCATCGCATCCCGCATCGAACGAGCAGGCGAGCGCCCGCAGGACGGCCAGATCGTCAAGCTGCTGGCGAACCTGCTCTGGTTCGGGCAGGCGGTGGCGGTGACCGAGGCGCTGCTGCTGGGGGTGAAACTCGGGCTGACGCTCGGGGCGATGCGCGACATCCTGCCGCGGAGTGCCGGGGGAAGCAGCTTCATGACCACGCATCTCGACCGGCTGCTCGCCGGCGATTACGCGGAAACGTTCGGCCTCGACCGCTGCGTGGAAGAGCTGGACACTCTCGCGGCGCTCGCCGAGACGGCCAGCACGCCGTTCGCGCTGTCCACCCTGGTCGCCGGGCTGCACCGCGAGGCGCTCGCGACGTTCGGACCGGTCGACGGAGAACTGTTGGTCGCGAAGCTGCTGGAGCAGCGAGCCGGGATCGACCTGAGTGGCGAAATCGACCTCAGCGCGTAGCGGCGAGCGCCGGCTGCGATGAGCGCAGCACCGAGAAGGCGTGGTCCAGGTCGGCGATGAGATCCGCCTCGTCTTCGATTCCCACCGAGAGTCGCACCAGGCCGTCGTCGATGCCCTGACGCGCGCGGTCGGCGGCGCTGAGCTGCGCGTGCGAGGTCGTTGCCGGATGCAGGATCATCGAGCGCACATCGCCCAGGTGGGTCATCCGGGTGAACAGCTCGACGGCGTCGATCACGGTGCGAGCGGCATCCTGACCACCGGCGAGCGTGAAACCGAACACCGAGCCAGCACCCTTCGGCAGATATCGTTCGGCCAGGGCATGGTGCGGGCTGGATGCCAGTCCCGAGTAGTCGACGGAGACCACCTCGGGCTGCCGTTCAAGCCATGTCGCCAGGGCGAGAGCGTTGCGCGAGTGGCGCTCGACCCGCAGTGACAGGGTCTCGAGACCCTGCAGCAGCAGGAACGCGTTGAACGGCGACAGCACCGGACCGAGCCTGGCCGCGATGATCGACCGTGCATAGGCGGTGAATGCTTCGGCGCCGAAGCGAGAGACGTAGGTGCTGCCATCGGCCGCGGGCGTGGAGAACTGCGGGAACTTCTGCGGGTAGCGGCCCCAGTCGAAGCTGCCGCCATCGACGATGACCCCGGCCAGCGATGCGCCGTGACCCGTGAGGAACTTGCTCGCAGAGTGCACGACGACCGATGCGCCATGGTCGAGCGGGCGCAGCAGATACGGCGTCGCGGCGGTGCTGTCGATGATGAACGGCAGCCCGGCCTGCTCCGCGAAGCCGGCCACCAGTTCGAAGTCGATCAGATCGTTCTTTGGGTTCGGGATCGCCTCGGAGTACACGGCGCGGGTGGTCGGGCGCAGCTTGCGCTGCCACTCGGCCAGGTCGTGGGGGTCGTCGATGAATTCGACCTCGATGCCGAACCGGCCGAAGTTGTCGCGGAAGAGTGTCTTCGTTCCCTCGTACAGGCTGCGCGTGGCAAGAAAGTGGTCGCCTGCCTTCAGAATGGCGAGCATCGCGACGGTGATCGCCGCCTGTCCGCTGCCCACCACGATGCTGTCGACGCCATGCTCGAGCGCGGTCAGGCGAGACTCGACCACGGCGTTCGTCGGGTTGCTGTTGCGGGTGTACACCCAGGCCCCGTCGTCGCCCTCAAACCGTGCCTTGGCATGGTCGAACGAGTCGAAGACGAAACCCGCGGTCAGGTTGATCGGTGTGATCCGCGCACCGAAACCGTCACCGATGATCTCGCCCGCGTGCACCTGATCGGTGTCGAATCCGAAGTGATCGGCGCCGTACGGCTTGTCGGTGGTGGTCACGGTGCGTCTCCTTCTGGGTTGGTCCACGGTACGGTCGCCGCGCACGTGCGGCAAAGCCGCCCGTTCACACGACGACACATTCGAGACTGGCGGTGGTCGGCATCCGAGTGCCCTTATAGGGTCGACGGATGACACGGCTTCAGCACTTCGGATGGTTCTTCGGGCGCGGCTTCGGGCCGCAGGGCTGGGGTCGCCCCGACTATCTATGGAACTACCGCTGGCAGGGGCCGCGGATCTATCAGCAGTCGATCCGCGAGCTGGAGCAGGCCGGTCTCGACCTGCTGATCATCGAGGATGCCCTCTCGCTCGGGTCACCCGAGACGATCGACCTGCGCGTGCGGGGGGCGTACGGCGGGCCGAAGCACGATCCGCTGATGCTCACGCCGTACCTGTTCGACGCGACCTCGCACATCGGAATCACCCCGACCATCAACGCCGGCGCCTATCCGCCGTACCTGGCGGCGCGCCAGTTCGCGACGCTGCAGCACCTGAGCGGCCACCGCTTCGGCATCAACGTGGTAACCGACGTGAAGAGCGCGCGCCACTTCGGCATCGACGAGATCTCGCACGACGCGGCCTACGACCGTGCGGAGGAGTGGATCGACGCGGTGCGCGGGCTCTGGCACAGCTGGGACGACGGCGGCCTGGTCGAGAACAGCGACACCTGGCAGTTTGCGGACGGCAGCAAGATCGGCAACTTTCGGCACGAGGGGGAGTACTTCCGCACCGAGGGTTCGCTCAATGCGATCCCGTTCGCCGCGGAGGAGGGTGACCCGATCATCGTCTCGCCCGGCGGCTCCGGACGCGGGCTCGCCTTCGCCGGCCGTAATTCCGACGTGCAGCTGGCGCTCACCAAGCTCACGGTCGAGGGGGTGAAGGCCTACCGCAAGAAGATCCACGACGCGGCGATCGAGAAGGGGCGCCGGGCATCCGACATCAAGATCCTGTTCGCGTTCATCCCGGAGATCGTGTCGAGCGAGGAGGAGGTTGCTCGCATCGTCGCGGCCTCCGAGCATCCGTCTGACGCGGAGGTGCTGCGCCTGCTCGCCAATCAGTCGAGCGACCTCGAGACCGACCTCACGAAGCTCGACCTCGACCGCCCGCTCGACCTGTCGGTGTTCGGCCAACACGTGTCGCAGGGCAGCATCGCGAGCCTGACCGGGGGAGCGGCGGATGCCCTGAACGTCAGCCTGCGCGAGCTCGCCACCCGCAAAGCCCGCAAGGGCCGCATCGACGATGGCAGCGGCTTCGTCGGTACCGCAGAGCAAGTGGCGGACTTCATCGAGCGTCTCGGCGAAGAGGCCGACAACGACGGCTTCATCTTCTGGGGTGACCTGCACCCGGTGACGGTGCACACCTATCTCGATCGTCTGGTTCCGGAACTGCGGCGCCGCGGCATCCTGCGTTCCGAATTCGGCAACGGCGGGCTGCGCCACAACCTCAACGACTTCTAGCGGAGCCGTCCCAATTTCCCTCCCTGAGTTGCATGTTCGAGTGGTTAAGAGCGCCCCATAACCACTCGAACCTGCAACTCACGAGGGGAAGGGGATGTGCGGGTCGCCCAGCGATTGTGCTCGCCACTTCTCGACGAAGCGGGCTTTCGTCATCCGTCTCAGGTCGAAGCGCAGTTCGTCGGCGAACCATTCGTTCGGGGCAGGCACGCGCAGCACCTCGGATCCGTCAACACGGCTGCGCACGACCGCGTCGAATCGGGAGTCATAGGCGGATGCGATGCCGGTGAGCAGCCCGAGCGCAACCGAAGCGACAGCTTCAGCCCGACGCTCGCCCGGGTCCGTTGCGGGCTCCTTCGCCACCGTCCACTCCTTGATGGCGTTGGACTCCTGCATGCCCGAACTGTAGTCGCACCGACCGGTGCCCCAACGGTGAGTTGCATGTTTTGGCGGCTTTCACGCCTTGAAAACAGCCAAAACATGCAACTCACGAGGGGCGAGGGGCGAGGGGAGAGGGGATGTGCGGCGAGCGCAACGAAGGCCGAGGCGGTGTGTCCGCCTCGGCCTCCATTCTTTCGCCGGCCTGGGAGCCGCCGAACTCGTTACACGAGCGGGTCGTCGCGATCGACGGTGTTACGCGTCACGCGCTCCCCGGTGCCGGGGTCGACCGCCGCGCGGGTCGTCGATGTCGTTGTGCGACGACGCGTGATCAGCACGATGCCGAGGATGATCCCCACCACTCCCGCGATCATCAGGATGTATCCCACCAACTGCAGATTCAGCCAGGCCACCTGGATGTTGACCGCGAACGCCAGGATGGCGCCAACCACGAAAAGCACGATTCCAGTTCCGAGACTCATCTTTTCTCCTTTGCTTGTGGTCGTCTGCAGGGTCAGACGCGTCGGTTGCCACTGAGAAAACGGAGGAGGAAGACGATGGCTGCGATGACCAGCAGCACGACTCCGACCCAGATCAGAAAGTTCAACGACGAGACGAATCCGCCGGTGGCGAGCAGCACGATCGCGATGATCGCGATGATGATGACGAGGATGTTCATTGGTGTTCGCTCCTTGGTTGTGCACGCGACGGGATGCGCGAGCGCCACAGGTCGTATGGCGCCACCCAGTAAACAACTAGTTCAGTGGTCTAGCAAACGGTTGACAAACCGGGAAAACAGGAGTGGCGTACATCCGCCACCGCCCGGATTAGGCCCCGATCCCGTCGACGGTCTCTCGCATTGCCGTGAGGAATTTCACGATGATCCGGCTTTCCTCTTCCGTGAGGCGCTCGGCCGCCCCCGACATTTGTCGCAGCGCCGACGCGATCAGCGGACCGGTGTCATCGGACGCGGACGGCGTGGGGATGATCTCCGCCGACCGCTTGTCGATGGTGCTAGCCCTCCGCACGATGTGCCCGCCGTCCTCGAGCCGTCGGAGCAGAACTGTGGTCGACGCACTGGAAATGCCGAGATAGCGCGTGACGTCCTTGGAAGCGACGACGCGACCGGCCTCGTGCTGATCGAGGATGAAGCGCAACGCGAGCAGATCGTTCTCGTTGAGGCCCATCGCCGTTCCGGTGCGTCGTCGCATCGCGGCTTCAGCCCCGCGATATACCTGCAGGGCTTCGATGACGCTCATGGGCGGTGGCGTGGACTCGCCGTTGGCGACGGGGCGAACGAGGTCGCTGAAGTCGAAGGAACTGGTCACGCCACCACGCTATGCGGGGATTGCTAGTTTCTCTAGCAATCCCGGTCGGCGGCGGCGGATTCACGGCTGCCGCCAAGCGGTGCATACTCTTCGGTGGGCACCGCGAGGGTCGCGTGGCCCCCGGGACCCGAGTGGAGTGTGTGATGCCGAGCGATGATGCGTGGGTTGGGCGCGTGCTCGGCGAACGCTACAAGGTCGTCGAGGTGCTCGGCCGTGGCGGAATGGCTAGCGTCTACCGCGCCACCGACCTGAGGCTCGACCGCTTCGTCGCGGTCAAGATCTTCGGGGGTGACGTGGCGTCAGCGGATGATGGCGACCGCCGCCGTGCCGAGGTGGACGCTCTCGCGAAGCTCAGCCACCCGAACCTCGTCACCCTGCATGACGCGCATCTCGACGCCGCAGAGGCCGGACCGAGCTACCTGGTCATGGAACTCGTGGATGGCCCCGACCTCCGCACCACGCTCGATCATGGTCCGCTGCTGGGGGAGATCGCCGCCGCGGTGGCCGCCGACGTCGCTGAGGCGCTGGCGACGGTGCATTCGCTCGGGCTGGTGCACCGTGACGTCAAGCCCGCGAACATCCTGTTGCAACCGACGGGTCTTCCCAGCCCCACGTTTCGGGCAAAGTTGGCCGACTTCGGCATCGCTCACCTGCTCGGAGCGGATCGGCTCACCGCGGCGGGAACGGTCGTCGGCACGGCGGCGTACCTGAGCCCGGAGCAGGCGACCGGGGCCGACATCGGGCCGGCCGCCGACGTCTATGCGCTCGGGCTTGTGGTGCTGGAGAGCCTGACCGGGAGGCGCGCGTACCCCGGCACGATCGTCGAAGCGATGACCGCGCGTGCGGCGCTTGACCCGGTGGTGCCTGATGACCTTCCCAGCGACTGGGTCACCCTGCTGACCTGGATGACCGCGCGTTCGCCTGCGGACCGCCCGACAGCGATCCAGGTCGCTATGCGTACTCGAGAGATCGGCACACAGCTTGCGGGATGGGCGGTGCCGGTGGTTCCCGCCGCTGCGGACGACTCCACGCGGGCGATGCTCGCCCCCACCAAGCTCATGACTGTCGGCGGGGTTCCGGTCACGCGCTCGACCACCGTGCTCGCAGCGCCGGCCGGGCCTCGTCTCGTGCAGGAGCCTGGTAAGACCGCGCCGACGTCGCTACCGCGGGATCGCAACCGGCGTCTGGCCGCAATCGTGGCCGCCGCCGTTCTCGTACTGGCCATCGGAACAGCGGTGCTGATCGCGAGGGTAGGGGCCGACGACAATCAGGCGACGCCGTCGACGCCGTCGAGCGTCTCTCCGCCTCCGTCTGCCACCCCGTCGGCAACTCCCTCGGCCACGCCGTCTCCCACCCCGTCGACCTCTGTCGTATCGACGGTCGCGCCGGTAGTTCCCTCGCCGGGAAACGGAAACGGCAAGGATAAAGGCAACGGGAAAGTCAAGAACAAGTGAGCGCTCGACCCGTTTGCCTGCTGGTCACCTTCGCTGCGTAGAGTTCTCGCGGTGAGCAATACCAGCGCGCTTCAGCGCCGCCTCGGCCTCGGCGATGCGACGATCATCGGGCTGGGCTCGATGATCGGCGCAGGGGTGTTCGCCGCATTCACCCCCGCGGCGCAGGCGGCCGGCAGCGGCTTGCTGATCGGCCTCGTGGTGGCCGCCATCGTCGCATTCTGCAACGCCGCGGCATCCGCTCAGCTCGCCGCCGAGTATCCGACGTCGGGCGGCACCTACGTCTTCGGACGGATGCGGCTCGGGCCGTGGTGGGGCTTCGTCGCGGGGTGGAGCTTCGTTGTCGGCAAGACCGCGAGCTGCGCCGCGATGGCGCTCACCTTCGCCGCTTACGTGGCCCCGCCGGGATGGGAGCGCCCGGTCGGCGCGGCAGCGGTGATCGTGCTCGGCGCGGTCAACTATCGGGGCATCACTCGCACGGCACAGCTCACCCGCGTCATCGTGGTCGCGGTGCTGGTCGTGCTGGCCGTGGTCATCGCGGCGGGACTCTCCACCGGGTTGCCGCACGGCGATGTCCTCGGTGGCGGCGCTCTCGGTGCGGGGCTCGTCTCGCACGGTGCCTACGGCATCCTGCAGTCGGGCGGCCTGCTGTTCTTCGCCTTCGCCGGCTACGCCCGGATCGCGACGATGGGAGAAGAGGTGCGAGACCCCGCGCGCACCATCCCGCGCGCGATCCTGCTGGCGCTCGGCATCACCGTGCTCGTCTACGCGGTGGTCGCCGTGGTCGCGCTCGGAACCCTCGGCGCGACCGGGGTGGCGGCGACGGATGCCCCGCTCGCCGATGCTGCGGCGGCATCGGGCTGGCCGTGGGTCGGTCCGGTCGTGAGCATCGGCGGAGCGCTCGCCTCGCTCGGCGCGCTGCTCGCGCTGATCGCGGGCATCGGGCGCACGACCTTGGCGATGGCACGCGAGGCGGATCTTCCGCGCTGGTTGAGTGCGGTTCATCCGCGGTTCTCGACCCCGCACCGCGCCGAGCTGGTGCTCGCCGCGGTCGTGGTCGTGATCGTCCTACTCGCCGACCTGCGCGGGGCGATCGGGTTTTCGTCGTTCGGAGTGCTGCTGTACTACTTCGTCGCCAACGTGTCGGCGTTCACGCAGACGAGCAGGCGTTATCCGCGAGTGCTGCAGATTCTCGGAGCGGTCGGATGCATCGTGCTCGCGTTCACCCTGCCGCTCGCGTCGGTGCTGGTCGGCGCCGGCGTGGTGCTGGTCGGCTGTGGTTACCGCGTGGTTCGACTCCGGCTCACCACGGGGTCGGCCGCCTGACGAGGAGAACTCGGCCGCACTGCTACAGCGCCAGCTCGGCCCAGCTCCAGAAGTCGTCACCGAAGGCGTGATCCGCCCCCTCCTCCTCGGCGACGATCTGCTCGAAGGTCACCGGCGTCTGCTGGCTCACCAGCACTGAGACGCTCACGTGTCCGGCGATCGTCACGTCGACCAGACCAGCGCCGTGCTGCGCAGCCTCGACCACCTGCTCTTTGGCGCCGTCGACATCCTGCTCTGCGTCGAGAAAGAATTCGTTTCCGTCCACGGTCATCTTCGTGACGATCATGTGTTTACCGTCCCCTCGGTTTCGATGGACGGTACCCTCCTCGACAATCGAGGCCAAGGGCGGTTGCTAACCGCGGGCCTCCGGCTCTGGCATGAGCTGCAGCCCGGCCGTGCGGCCAGAGGAGGCGAGAAGGGCCTCGACCCAGTCGCGGTTGACCGCGGGAAGCCGTGAGCCGCCGAAGGAGAAGTGGATCGAGGTGCCGTTGTCGATCCAGATGGAATGCCGGCCGCTTCCGCGTTCCAGCGGCTGCACCCAGCTGAAGAAGAAGTTCTCCCGGCGCCGCAGCTTGGTGCTGAACACGATCTGCAGATGGGTGAGGGTGCGGTCGTCGAATTCGAACTCTCGTCCGCCATATTCGAGTGATCCCACGAGTGTCTTCCCTTGTCTCTTGCATGATGCCGTATCGAAGACGAATATAACCCGGTGCGCGCCCGGGGCCGCGCACCATAGGCTCAGGGGGTGATCGTGAACAGACTGACCGTGGATGGCAAAGACTACTTCCTGCCGGAGCCCGTCACAGAACTTCGCGCCAAGATCCTCGAGGCGGTGCGGGCCGGAGGCGGGTACGTCAACATCCCGCCGCTGCGCACGGGGCCGGGAATCGACATCCTGTTCTCCCCGGGCATGCCCGTCACCTGGACGCAGATCGACGTCGGCGGCGACACGGATGCGGCCGAGGGCTCCGACGATCTGGGATTCGACGGGGATCTTTAACTCCAGAGCCCTTCAGCTCTAGATCGCATGACCGGCGACCGCCAGCATCTGCGTGATCTCGGTCTCGGGAGCTGGGCGGCCGAGGAAGAATCCCTGGGCCCGATCGCAGCCCATGTCGCGGGCGCGAAGCAGATGGTCCACCGTCTCGATCCCCTCGGCGACGACGCGGAGTCCGTGCTCGTGGGCGATCTCGATGAGGTCGCGCATCACGGTGTCGCCGTCGTCCGTGCGGCGGTGAACGATCGACTTATCGATCTTCACCTCGTTGGCGGGGAGTCCCAGCATCTGCTCGATCGACGAGTGGCCGGTGCCGAAGTCGTCGATCGAGACGTCCACCCCCCGCGCTCGAAGAGCGGCGAGCCGGATCGCGGCATCCGCCGGATCGGCGATCGCGCGAGACTCGGTGATTTCGACCGTGATCGACTGCGGGCCGAGGGAGAGGGCGGCGAGATTCGCCGTCACCCGATCGAAGAATTCGTCCGAGGCGAGCTGAACGGCTGAGACGTTTATCGCCACCTCGACGTCATACCCGTCGCGGCGCCAGGCAGCGGCGCAGCGGCATCCGTCGTCGAGCATGAAGCCGCCGATGTCGTTGATCGTGCCGTTGGCTTCGGCATCGGGGATGAAGCTCTCCGGGGTGAGGAGGCCAAGAGTGGGATGCCGCCAGCGGCTGAGCGCCTCGACCCCGACGATCTCGCCGGTCTCCAGGTCTATCTGGGGCTGGTAGTACGCGACGATCTCGGAACGGCGCACGGCGTCTTGCAGTTCGAAACTCACGCGTGTCCGCTTCTGTCGAGATGGGATCGGGTTGCCCTCAGCGTCCCGGCGTCCGCATCCATTGTCAACGGGGGTGGAGTTCTCGAGAAAATGCGCCTACCATGCGCCCGCCCGCTGGGCAATCCCCCTCGCCCGCATTGCTCCCGGGGTGAGGGCAAGTTAACATTTCGACGACGCCATCTACCGGTGCCCCGCAGATCGCGTAGGCCGAGCGCAACAGTCGGAGACCAGAATGACCTCGCCCGCCCTCGGCCAAACCGCGGCCCCCGCGCGATCCGTAATCCAGCGCAACAACGTGGCGGTGTCGGGCGACCCGGCCGGTCGGCCGATTGTCTTCGCTCACGGGTTCGGGTGCAGCCAAGAGGTCTGGCGCAACGTCGTCCCCGCGTTCGCGGAAGACCACCTGATCGTGCTGTTCGACCACGTCGGAGCGGGCGGGTCCGATCTCAGTGCCTACGATCCCGGCAAGTACGACTCTCTTCACGGCTACGCGGATGACCTCAACGAGATCCTCGACGAGCTCAACCTCCACGACGTCGTCTACGTGGGGCATTCGGTGAGCTCGATGGTCGGCGTGCTGGCAGCCAACCGGGATCCGTCTCGCTTCGGCGCTCTGGTGCTGGTCGCTCCATCCCCGCGCTACGTGAACGATGGCGACTACGTCGGCGGCTTCGAGCAGGAGGACATCGATTCCCTGCTCGACACCCTCGACTCCAACTACCTGGGCTGGTCATCGGCGGTCGCGCCGATGATGACGGGTAATCATGATCGCCCGGAAATCGGGCAACAGCTCACCGACAACTTCTGCAGCACCGACCCGACGATCGCGCGACACTTCGCGCGGGTCACCTTCCTCTCCGACAATCGCCGCGACCTCGCCAGCGTCACCGTGCCGACGCTGGTGCTGCAGTCCACCGACGATGTCATCGCGCCGCTCGAGGTGGGGTCGTACGTGGCTGACGCCATCCCGGGGAGCCGGCTGGTCGTCATGGCAACCACCGGTCACTGCCCCAACCTCTCCGATCCGGTGGGGCTCGCGGCCGAGATCCGGGCCTACCTGGGATGACCGCACACGACCCCTTCGACCGGGCCGCCTGCGCACTGATCACCGCCTCCGTCGATGGGGTGATCGAGCGGGTCAACCAGACCTTCCTGCAGTGGACCGGGTACGAGGCGGATGCCGTGGTCGGCGAGAACTTCACCGACCTGTTGGTGCCGGGCAGCCAGTTGTTCTACGAGACCCGGCACCTGCCGGTGCTGCGACTAGCAGGAGAGCTGCGCGAGGTGGCGCTCTCGCTACGCCGCGCCGATGGCACGGAACTGCCCGTGCTGCTCAACTCCCGGCTGACCATCGGCGACGAGGGGGAGGGCGGCGAGATGGCACTCGCGATCTTCGATGCCACCGCTCGCCAGAACTACGAGCGTGATCTTCTCAGCGCACGGCGCGAGGCCGAGGCGTCGGAGGCCAGGGTGCGCGTGCTCCAGCTGGCGTCGAGCGCGTTCGGCGCCGCGACCAGCGAAGCCGAGCTGGCCGAAGCCATCGTGACCAGCCTGCGCGACGCCGTCGCCGCGCCGTTCGTTGCGGTGATGCTGGTGACCACAGAGGGGGAGACCGTTCTCGCGGCGGGGGAGCACCCGCTGCAGGAGTTCACCTTCTCGCCCTCCGCGGCGCCGGAGCTCGAAGTCATCCGTGGCGCGGGCGTCATGAGCGCGTCATCCGTCGACGAGGTGGAGCCGGTGTATCCGGCGCTCGCCGCGGCCATGGTCGAGGCGCGGATCGAGGCCTTTACGATCGTTCCGCTCTATTCGGCGGGCGGCCCGGTCGGAGCGTTGCTGAGCTTCTTCCAGCGTCGGCGCGAGTTCGATCAGCAGGAGATGGAGTTGCAGATCGCCCTCGCGCGACAGGCGGCCCCGGTCTTGGCGCGCATCCGCTTGACGGCCGAGCTCGAGGCCCTCGCGTTACACGACCAGCTCACCGGGCTGGCCAACCGTGCTCTGTTGCGGGAGCACCTGAACGGTGCACTCGCCGGTGCCGGGCGCCGCGGACATCCGCTCGCCCTCATCTTTCTCGATCTCGACGGTTTCAAATCGGTCAACGACACCCTCGGCCACAGTGCGGGCGACGCGCTGCTGCGCCTGGTGGCCAAGCGCATCCGAGAAGTGGTGCGGGTGGGCGACATGGTCGGGCGCTTCGGCGGCGACGAATTCATCGTGATCTGCGAAGACGCCGGGGCAGACGCGGCGCGACTCATCGGCGAGCGGATCGCTGCGGCGGTGCGCGAGCCGTCGGAGATTCTCCCCTCGGGGTTCTCGATCAGCGCGAGCACCGGTATCTCCCTCTACGCGCCGGGTGCCGAACCCGGCCCGACCCCCGAGGCGCTGTTCATCGCCGCAGACCGCGCGATGTACCGATCGAAGGATGCCGGCCGCGACCGCATCACGATGGTCGAGGTCTGACGGCAAAGGCCGCCTACTCAGCCCTCGTTCTTGCGGCTCTTTTTATGTCGCGCCGATCGCAGCTCGCGTCGCGCAGCGGTGGCAACCTCCGCCGCCGTCGGGCGTGCAGCGGGGTCTTGCTCGGTCATCGCATGCACCAGGTCGCTCCACGAACCGGGGAGGGCATCGACCAGCGGCGGTTCGTGGCCGACGCGCGCCGTGGCGGACTGCAGAGCATCGCCCGGGAAGGCGATGCGCCGGGTGAAGCATTCAAGCAACACCAGGCCGAGCGAGTAGATGTCGACCGCGCTCGTCATCGTCTCTCTTCGTACCTGCTCGGGGCTCAGGTATGCGGCGGTGCCCGTGGTGGTGCCGTCGCTCTCCGGAACCGTCGACGAGTCGATGGCGATACCGAAGTCGGTCAAGCGTGCCCGCGGGCGCGAGAATGTGGTGCCGTAGTCGACCATCATGATGTTCGACGGGGTGATGTCGCGATGGATCACCCCCCGGGCGTGCACGTATTCCAGTGCCTCGGCGACCTCGAACACCATTTCGCCGATGCGGCGTGGCGAGAGCTCGCGCGCGGCAAGGATCGACCGGAGGGTCTCGCCGCGCACGAGTTCCATCACGATGAACGGTCGCGGGTCAGTCGGCGTCGAGTCGTCGACGCCGGCATCGAGGATGGTGACCACCCCGTGGTGGCTCAGCTCGGCGAGAACGCGCAGCTCGTCATGGAACTGCACAGTCTCTGAGGCGCCGCCGGCGGCGAACAATTTGATGGCGACATCCCGACCCAGGTGGGTGTCGTGCCCGCGGTACACGAGGGAGCTTCCGCCTTTCGCCAGGAGGCCCAGGGGGCGGTAGCGGCCGAGCAGCAGCGGCGCGTCGCGCACCTCGCTCGGGACGGTCTCGGTGTGGGTCACCCTGCGACTTTACCGGGGCGGCGAAACGGGCCGTGGGGATTGACAGCGCGCACGGAAGCCCCGCAGCCACGTTCGCGACCTGGGAGTGCTGCGATCAGGGCAGCACAGTCTGGCTGAGCTCGGCGCCAGGTGACATCGCGAGCCTGGTCGGCGGCTCATAGCTCAGGAAACCATCGACCAGCGCGTCGAGGTCCGCATCGAAGTGCACCATGTCGGTGTACCGCGGATGGGTGAAGCCGTTGTCGCGCATGGCGGCCACCATGGCGATCATCGGGTCGTAGTACCCGGCCACGTTGAGAAAGCCACACGGCTTCTCGTGGATGCCCAACTGCGCCCAGGTCCACTGTTCGGTGATCTCCTCGAGCGTTCCCGGGCCCCCGGGGAGGGCCAGAAACGCGTCAGAGCGCTCGGCCATGACCGACTTGCGCTCGTGCATCGTCTCGACGACGATGAGCTCGCTAACCTGGCCGTTGCTCTCCTCGCGCTGCTGCAGAGAGTAAGGGATGACGCCGGTCACCGTTCCGCCCGCAGCCATCGCGGCGTCTGCCACTGCCCCCATTAACCCGACGTGCCCGCCGCCGTAGACGATGCCGATCCCGCGTTCGGCCAGCCGCCGTCCGACGGAGACCGCGGCCTCGATGAACACCGGGCTGTTGCCCGGGCTGGAGCCGCAGAAGACGGCGACGGTGAAGGAGCGAGAGGGGATGGTCATACGGAGCCTCCTGGTTCCCCGATGCACTCGGCACCGGCTCGACCGATCTTTGGCGCTGGGCCGCAGGGTCTTCGCCACTCTAAGTCGCCTCTGTTTCGTGCGGATTTCCCATCGCATCGTCGTGGCTTAGTCGCGAGGCCGAGATCCACGATCCCGGTGGCAGCCCGCTCGCCCTCACGATTACGAAGATCGCCGGTCGACCCTGACCGAGTCGATCAGAGCCCGGCTTTGTCGAGCGCTGACTGCACCGAAGAGAGGTAGCCCCGGGCGGTGTAGGTGGCGCCGCTGACCGAACTGACCTTTGCCGACTGGGCCTTGATGACCTCGGCGCGCAGAATCGGCGCTGCCCTATTGCTGATCTGTACCGAACGGCCGCCCTGATCGGTGAGTTTGGTGGCGACGACGTCGGTGATCTTCCCGGCGACGACGACGATCTTGACCTGCACGGTCCCGTAGCGGGTGGACTCCGTTGCGCCGTCGAATGTGCCCGAGACCGACGCTGCGCCAGACGGCGAGGTGGAGTTGCCCGGCGTCGATGTGGTGCTCGTGGGGGCAGTCGTCTTCCCTTCGAGGGTGCCTCCCACGAGCCAGGCGACGGCGATAACCGTCGCGGAACCCACGACGCCCACGATCGTTGCGCGCGCCCTCACCAATCGAAACGCTCCGCGTGAATCTGGTGGTGCGGAAGACCCGACGCCTGGGCATCTGCTTCGATCAGCGTGAGCCACGCGGTCGGGCCGCACAGGTAGAGATCGCTCCGGGTCAGATCGGGGAAGATGTTCTGCAGGGTGGCGCCGCGCTCGGCGGCCTTCTCGGTCATCCATCCTGGTCCGCTGGTGCTGCGCGGGCCGATCATTTTCGTGACGGTGATGCCCTTGTCCCGCGCCAGCTCGTCGATCTCGCCCCAGAGGAAGGTGTCATTGGGGGTGGATGCGCGCAGCAGGACTGATGCTTCGCCGGGCAGCAGCCGTGAATCTTGGAGGAGTGCGCGCACCGGCGTGATGCCGATACCGGCGACCACGATCGCGAGTTTCTTTGCTGTGCGGCCAGCATCGGTGAATACGCCGTACGGACCTTCGAACCACACCCGGGTGCCCGCTCTCACCGCGCTGATGCTGCGGCTGCCTTCCCCTAGATCGCGCACGGTAATACGTAGTTCGGTGTCTGTCGGGGCGGCAGAGAGCGAAATGGGATGGGAGTGCCACCAGGTTCCCGGCGTCCAAAACCGCCAGACCAGAAACTGCCCGCCCGCCGCGCGCAGCGAATGAAGTCGACGGCCGCGCAGATAGATCGACACCACCCCCGGCGCCTCGATGACCACACGATCGACACGGAGGTTGTGGCGGATGCTCGACAGCAGTGGCTCGAGGAAGCGATGGGTGAATATGGCTCCGAACGCGAGCAGATAGAGCACGAGCCAATATGCTCGCTCGAAACTCAACGGAAGGAATACGCTGCCGATGCTCAGCTGGTGCGGGATAGAGACGAGCACCGCGGCGTAGCTCACCAGGTGAATCAGATGCCAGGTCTCATAGCTGAACCGGTGTCGAATGCTCGCGAGCGAGCTTCCCACCACGATCGTCAGAAGGATGATTCCCACCAGCGCCAGCCACATGTCTGGTATCGCGAACAGCGGCGCGATCTCCGCGATCGGGTTGAGGCCCGAAGCGAAGGCGTACCCGATGAGAAGCAACAAGGCGTGGCCGATCAACAGTAGGAAGGCGGGCTTGCCCAGGGCTCGATGCACCGCGATGGCACGGTCGTGGCCGATCGCCCGGTCGATGACCGGGATCCGCGCGGCGAAGATCAGCATCGCGAGCACGAAGTTCGTGCCGACCAGGCCGGCCATGATTCCAAGGCTCGTCACAGCATCCGAAGCCGACCCGAAACGAGCCGTCCCGCCGGAGACGAGGAACAGCCCCACCGAGATGGCGGACGACACCCACAGAGTGATGGCGATGAGGTCGCCGACCCGGGCGCGGGAACGATAGTGGGCCTCGTGTCTGGCAGACGGAGTCGAGAGTCGCGACTGCGTTGCGGTGCCGGTCATCCACTCGCCCCCTCGTCTTTCGCTCAGTGTGCCGCTTGGTGGCTCACTCGATGGGACCTAAGGCCTGCGCCAACGTGCGGTCCCCCCATCCGAGCGCAGAGTCGCTGCCGAAGCAGAATCATCGACGGTGATTCACACCGGCGGAGTATGAAACCAAAAGCGTGACGTTTTCGGGGCGATCTGCGTCTCAGTAGCAGTGAAGCGCCGTCACCGGCGGTGCGGGTGCCAGTTGGAGCCCATCGAAGAGAAAGTGAACGACAATGAAAAATGTCCTGCTCATCATCTTGTGTTTCTTCCTGCCATTCCTTGCGGTACTACTCAAAGAGGGCCTGACGATCCGAGTGCTGTGGGCCTTCCTGCTCCAACTGCTCGCTCACATCCCCGGCGTCATTTACGGCATCTGGCGGGTTACCCGCAACTAGTGCGACGACATGGAGCCGCGTACACAGCGGTCCACGGAGAGTCATCCCCGCAGCTCGTCACCGGCGATGGCCACGAATGTCAACGCTGCGAGCTTGCCGGCGTCAAAGTTGTCCCAGGTCGGTGGTTCGCGGGGAGCAGCTCGGCGAGGAGTGCTTCCACTCGAGCCTTGATGTCGTCACGGATCGGACGAACTTCGTCGATGCTTTTGCCCGCGGGGTCGACCAGCTCCCAGTCTTCGTAGCGCTTGCCCGGGAAGATCGGGCAGACGTCGCCGCATCCCATGGTGATGACGACATCCGAGTCCTTGACCTGCTCTGTCGTCATGAGCTGTGGAACACCCTGGGAGATGTCGATGCCCTCTTCGGCCATTGCCTGGATGGCCATCGGGTTGATCTGGTTGCCGGGCTCAGACCCGCCCGAGCGGACCTCGACGGCACCCCCTGACAGCGCGGTCATGTAGCCGGCGGCCATCTGTGAGCGGCCGGCGTTGTGAATGCAGACGAAGAGAACGGTGGGCTTGTCAGACATGTGCGTGCTTTCTCGTTTCAGATGGTGCGGGGGTGGCGCGAGTGGTGTGCGACGTCATTGCCGTTATCCGATCCGGTTGAGCGGAGTGAGAAGGGGGGCGAGATCAGTGACGCGCTTGGACAGCTCGTCGAACGCCGCATCGAATGCATCGACGCTGCCGGCCCTGACGGGGTCGGGTACCGACCAGTGCAGGTCGCCGACGCTATCGAGTTCCTCGTGGGCGTTGTCGCACACGGTGATGACAAAATCGTGGGCCGCGATAACGTCATCCAGTTGCCGCGGACTCGCGGCAGTAAGGGTCATCCCGTGCCGGTCTGCGGTGTCGATAGCGCCGGGCGCGATATGTGCGGCCGGATGGGTTCCGGCGGATGCTGTAGGAATCGTGCTCGCCTGACTCCAGAGCGCCGCAGCAAGCTGTGACCGAGCGGAGTTGGCGGTACAGACGAAAACCACGCGACTCACCGCTCGCGGTCGACCGACGTGGATGCCGTCGAGAGTCGCGCGCACCAGGTGTACATAATTGCGCCTCTGATCGGCCTCAGACCGAGTGCGGATGACCATGCCCTCCGCCTCGAGCACCTTCAGGTGGTGCGCGACGAGATTCGATGGGAGCTCGAGCACGTGCCGGAGTTCGCTCGGTGTCTGGTCGCCGAACAAGAGCAGGTCAACGATCGACAGGCGCGTCGGGTCTGATAGCGCTGCGTGCTTGGCCGCGCGGCGCTGGAGTTCTGCAATCCACTCAGCATTCATTGAGTCAATGATCACTGACTAAAGTACGAGCGTCAAGCTAGCTGCGCCATCCTCGCCGACGCGACATTCGCCCTTCCCGCCGTGACCATCAGCACACACGATCGACTCACTGTGTGGGCAAGCGCCATACCCCTGGCCCAACGGGCGGGGCGTAGAGCTCCACATCCCCACAATTGCAGTGATTCTTAGGGTGGGCCCCGTCGGGCTCGAACCGACGACCCACGGATTAAAAGCCCGCGCGCATACCTTCTCTTACGTGAACCACGCTGAACCGACCTCGCCCGCTTTACCCCGCCGTGGCCCGCAATTCCGGCGTTTTCTGAGGAAGAGTGGGGGCAGAGTCGGTTCGCCCCGGATCACCCCAGCGGAGCGCGGTCGGACGGGTTTTCGCCGGGTTTAGGCGGAGCGGGCCACGAGCCCTGACGCGAACCATTGGACGAGCGACACTGCCATCATCACGGCGGCTTCCGCGTCGCGTCGGGTCGTCGGCACATAGTCGGACTGTCCAGCATGCCTGTCGTTCTGTCCGGTCCAAAGTGCCTGAGCAGTCCCAAGCACGACACTCGCGCTCGTCTGCGTCGGGTGCTCACGAACCAGAGCGAGGGACCAATCTCCATCCGCGCGCATCTGGCCCACTACGGTGCCAAGCGACGCGAGCTTATGGTTCGGGCTTACGAGAGGGATCGCCACAGCCTCCACAGCCTTGATCGACTTTGCATAGCCCTTCTCGTAATCGGGTTCCAGACCAAAGACGGCGTGCCACGCTTGCGAGAGCAGATCGCCAGCATGCCCCGGAGTATCAATCACATGTTCCGCAGCTTCCTGCACTCCTATGGGAACGCGACGCTCTAGCCCAGCCAACCCTTCCCGTGTTCCGACAGACCAAGCAGAGTTCCCGCTGACGAGGAGGGCCTCAAGGGACGTTAGATGGTGGGTTCCGGAGCCAAACTTCTCTGCAATGGTCGCGACCACAAAGTCGATGAAGTCCAGCTCTTCCTTCTCCGTGAGCAGCGCTCGGATGGTAGAAGGCTCATAGGGGGAAAAGGATCCCGAGAGCGGGATCGTCCGCTGCATTCGAGCGTCGTATTGAACGATCATGGGCGTCGGCCAGGTCATCATCTCGCCGTGGCCCGGCTTGAGTACGTCCTTGTACCAAGCGTCTAACGAGGGCCGCATCCACTGCGGAATTCCATCTACGAGCGTCGCGAACCGGGACAAGTCTGTTTCTGCCGGAAGCCAATTTGTTGTCATTTGCTCAGGGTAACGAGCACCTCCGACAATGCTGCCCGTGGCCGGGCTGGCCGCTCTCGGACGACCCGAGCGTGGGGCGCCACACGGGAGCGGCTCACGTGCCGACGACGCACGCGACCATCTGCTCCGAGGACTACTCCTTGATCTTGATGCCGGGCCGGATGTAATCCGGCAGCGGCTGGTCGAACAGTCCTCCGAGGCTGACGTCCCCGGGAGTGGTGCGATTTCCAGCTCAGGAAGAGACCAAGAAGCAACGCACATCCACGGTCAAGCGGGAGGCAGAACGGTTCGCCCTGAAGGTGGAGAACGAGCTAGCCGAGGGCAACAGCACGGACGCACTCCTGAAGAACCCGAAGACAGTCCGCGACATCGAGGCGAGCCTGCTCGTCAGCGCTCCAGGTTTGAAGCTGCGTGCACCAATCTCGGCTATCGGGCGATACACGACAACCGCATCCTCCCAGTGTTTGGGTCTCGGCGCGCGTCAACGCGAAGTGGGTCGTCAGGACTCCGAATTTGAAACGCTCCAAACGCGACGTCCCGCTGGGGGACGCAATGCTCATCGCAGAACTCCGCTGATATCGGATGCCGCATCCCCGCAGCCGCGACAGTTAAGCGCTTCTCTGGCTCGGGCGAAAAGTCGGGGGAGTAGCCAAGATCAACTACGACCGCGTTCTGGACGTGGGCAGTTTTCGCCGCAACTACTTCCGTCCAACGCTGTGGGCGCTCGGCTTGCAGGAGATGCGCGTGCACGACGTGCGGCACACGGCAGCGTCCTTGTGGCTGGTTGCCGTACAAGGTGAGCCGCTGGCTAGGTCACACCAGCATCACGACCACCGACACGATCTACGCCCACCTCTACCCGAGCGACTACTCCGAACACGTTGTGAAGTTTGCTGCCTTCGCCAGTGGTGGTGATAACCACTCCAGTGCCGTTAGCTGACCCGCCCACGGTGCTCCGCAATATAGGCATGGCGCCGATGCTCAGCCTGACCCGTGAACCCCTTGAACTCCCCGAGTCGATAAGACGTACCCTTCGTGTCATTCAGAACCTCAACTTCGAAGTCTTGCGCCAGAACGGCCAGACGGCGCTCGACTGACGCCTGACTGAATTCGTTCAAGGCCGAGATCAACTGAGACATCGGAACAAAGCCCTCGGCATCCGAGAGTGCACGATAGATCGGGTCGTGGACGTCTGCGCTTAGCTCGGGTACCTCGTGAGGCATGCCCTCGTGCAGAAGCGCCGAACGGATAGAACGCCCTACGGCCTCGGCGACCGGCGGCGGGAAAGCATTTCCAATCTGGCGATACTGCGCGGTCTTGCGACCGGCAAATGCCCACTCGGATTCGCTATTCCAGCCCTGGAGCCGAGCGACCATCTGGATCGTGAGCTTCGGTGGGGTAACTGACGGGTGCGGTGCGTCTGGGCCGGGTGCGCTGTCAGCGATACCTTTCCCGTCTACGCCCAGCTTCGCCCACCCGGCCTTTGCTCTGGTAGGGCCGAGATCGGCGCCTCCGTGCTTCTTGCTTCCGCCAACGAGGGTGGGACCAATCCCGTTGGCGAGTTCGACCCACGCATCAACGTGAGGCCAGCCGTTTGCGGCCATTAGATCGCGCAGAAGGGTTCCAACCGTGACCTCCGACGGGCTTGGCTCGGGCCAGCGGAAGTACGCCGCGTCCTCGGGCTGCATGGCGACAAGAACGAACCGAGGGCGAAGCTGCGGGACGCCGTGGTCGGAAGAATTCAGGAGCCTCCAGTCGGCCGAGTATCCAAATTCCGCCAAGCGATCCAGCACCCGTTGGCGATAGCCCGCAAATCTGTTTGTTCCGAGGCCGCGAACATTTTCCAAGAGCACGGCGCGGGGCCGCATGACGCCCACTTGTTCGACGGCCCACGCGAAAAGATCGCGCTCGTCAGACGAACCTAGCTGCTTTCCGGCGATGGAGAATGGTGGGCACGGAACGCCACCAGCAAGCAGATCTATCCCGGCGTAGTCAGCAGGGTTCCAAAGTTCAAGGTCCGCGACATCGCCTTCGGCGACTTTCCAGGTGGTGTTCGCGCGCAAGGTGGCGGCTGCGAAAGGATCAAGCTCAACAGCTAATGAATGTCCGAAGCCAGCCCGATGAAGCCCTAACGATTGGCCTCCGGCTCCGGCACAGATCTCGACTACTTGGAGGGGGCTAACGCTGTCAAACATGGAGGTAAGGCTACCGCTCGGCGCCGACATCGCAGTCCAGGACTCGCCGATGAACTTGTGCCGAACGTTGCCGATCAACGCGCCAGCCAAAGAATTTATTTGCGTCGGCCCTTGACACGAGATGCGTCGGCTCGACATTCTGGACACGTTGCGCGGATCGCGTGGCGAAAAAACCTCAGGCGAAAGCCGAAGAAGTGGAGCACCAGTGAGTCAAACCCAGGGTGAGAAGCCCGTCGTTCGCCAGTCCTCAGTTGTCCGTGTAGCGGCCTATGTAGCGAGCGTCGGGGAAGGCAACAAGTTCAAGAAGCTCGATCTCTTTAAGGCGGTGGAGGGCGTTGCGCAGGCCGATCGTCGGATGCGCGATCTTCGCACTATGGGCTGGAAGATCGACAACTACAAAATGAACCCCAGTTTGCTGCCGGACGAGTATCTGATTCGGGCCATCGGCACGCGGGTGGATCTGGGTGCTAAGGCTCCGGTTAGTCGGAAGAGCATCAGCGGTCCGAAGCGTCGTCGCATTATCGAGCGCGATGGCCATGCTTGCCAAGTCTGCGGATCCGCGGCGGGCGCTGAGTTCGCGGATGCCGCAGGACGCTTCGCGATGCTCAGCATCGGGCACATCATTCCAGTCGCGCGTGGTGGAGGCGACGAGGATGACAACCTCCGTGCCGAATGCCAGCGGTGCAACGACGAGTCGCGCGACGTCTCCATCGATCCCCCGACGGCCGCTCAGGTCATCACCGAAGCTTCCAACGCCGGGGGCATTAAAGAGAAGCGCGTCCTCTACAACTGGATGGCCGCAGGTCGGCGTTCGGTGGACGACAAGGAGCGCATCTTCAACATGTGGGCGCGCCTGCCTGAGGCGCAGCGACGCGAAGCAATGGCCGCTCTCGCCGAACAGGTGATCAAGCTCTCGAACTAATCGATCGCCGGGTTCTGGACGGGATTCCTACCACCGCAACTGGCAGGAATCCCGCCGATCCCAATGATTGCGGTGGGCCCCGTCGGGCTCGAACCGACGACCCACGGATTAAAAGTCCGATGCTCTACCAACTGAGCTAGAGGCCCGCGGATACAAATGTAGCAGCGCGCGCGACCGACGTAGGCTGGTGGGCGATGACTGACGAGTTCCATAAGCCGACGCAGTATTCCGGCGACAAGTTCGACACCTTCGTGGGCGGCGAAGATCCGGCCCAGATCAGCAGGGTCGCGCACGAGACCGCGCTCGCCCTGCTCAGCAGGGTGCGCGACAACCCGGAGTCAGAGATCGTCGAACGCCTGGTCGCGTTCACCGATCAGCACGGCATCGATGCGGTCGCCGAGCTGTGGTCCCGGGCAAATCCGCGCAGCCTGCCGGGCGCGCTCTGGCGCATCTACCTGGTGCGGGCGTTGGTGCGACAGGACCCGACCGGCACGAGCTTCTTGTACCAGCGCGGGGTGGAGGTCGCGACATCCATCGATCCGGTCGTCGCCGGCGCAACCGCACCCACCGGACCCGACGAGATCACCACGCTCGCCGATCAGATCTTGCGCGGGCTCTTCCAGGGCGACTTCGCGGTCGCGCTCGATCGAGCCGCAGCCTTCTGCCGCATCATGTCGCTCGGGTGCACCAGCGTCGCGGATGATTCGGACTCCACCTCCCCAGAACGTGCGAGTGAACTCACCACCCGTGCCCTTCGCTTCTCCACCACCGCGAACGAGTTCGTCGCCTGCGCTCGCCTGTGGCGAACTGATTCGCTCGACTAGCCTCCTCGCGTACAATAGTCAACGGTCCGCAAGGGCCACCGCCGGGCCGCAGTAACCCCGGGCTCCACTATTAGCCGCTTCGAGCGGCCATGCGCCGAGAGGCGTTCTGCGGCTCGGCATCCCCTCCCCGGAGCGGCATTCCGGCAGACCAATCTGTTTGCGAACGGGTAACGAACCCTCACCGTGACCAACGAATGCGGGAACCCGGAGCACGCAGTTCTTCGGCTAAGTTGCGTCTTTCGGCACGGAAGTGCGGAGAGTGCGACATGCTAGAACTCGTGCCCCGAGAGACCGACAGCAGCAAAGACTATGAGTCCACGCAGCTTCCGCCGTCCAAAGAGGAACTTCTGGGCCGTATAGCCCAGGGGGACCAGAAAGCGTTCGCCGCGCTCTATGACGAAATCTCCCCGAGAGTCTTCGGTCTGATTCGTCGTCTGCTGGTCGACCACTCGCAGTCCGAGGAGGTCACCCAGGAGGTTTTTCTGGAGATCTGGCAGAACGCAACCAGGTACGAACCGACCAAAGGTGGTGCGTCGACGTGGATTCTCACCATGGCTCACCGCCGAGCCGTGGACAGGATCCGTTCCTCCCAGGCCGGACGAGATCGGGACCTCAAGATCGGGGTTCGGGATTTCGTCGCCGAGTACGACAACGTGTCGGACGCGGTGGAGATCACCATCGAGCACGAAAGGGTGAAGGTAGCGATGGCACAGTTGACGGAATTGCAGCGCCAGGCCGTCACCCTGGCGTACTACGGCGGATTCAGTCACAGCGAGGTGTCCGCCATGCTCAAGGTGCCGATCGGCACCGTGAAAACCCGACTACGCGACGGCATGATCCGTCTGCGCGATGAACTTGGGGTGGCATCGTGACCGAACACGACGACCTTCACCTGTTGGCCGGTGCCTATGCGCTCGGCGCGCTCGATGAAACCGAGCGTGAAGAATTCGAGAAATACCTGGCTACGTCGGAGGAGGCGAGAGCTGAATTGGCTGCTTTCACCGACACCGCCGTCATGCTCGGTATGTCCACCACCCCGGTCACCCCGCCGCCGTCGCTCAAGGGCGACATCATGGCGCGCATCGCCGTAACCCCGCAGCTTCCGTCGCTCGAACCCGGGCAGACGAATGCGCCGAAGGCGGATGCTGCTCCCACGAACGTGACGTCCATGTTCGCGGAGCGGGCCATTCGCTCAGTCTCCGCAGAGACCGTGGCACCGGCGGAACGCAAGGCTGCACGCCGCTGGTACTCCCGGCCCAGCACCATCCTGGTTGCCGCCGCGGCGGCCGCGGCGATCTTCGTCGGGGGCACCGCGCTCGGTACCTCGATGAACACGCCCACCCAGCAGGTCGAGCCCCAGGCCGTCGGTCTCACGGAGATCTCCGCTGCCGCAGATGCACAGCGCGCCGAAGCTGCGGTCGCCGGTGGTGGCAACGCCACGGTCATCTGGTCAGCCCAACTCGCACGCTCCGCGGTCGTCGTCTCCGACCTGCCCGCGCTGCCGTCCGATAAGACCTACGAGCTCTGGTACATCGACGGTGCTCACATCACTCCGGCCGGCACCTTCACCGCCGCAGAGAACGGCAAGACGGTTCGGGTGCTCGACGGCAAGATGTCGAGCGGCGACACGATCGGCATCACCGTGGAGCCCGCCGGCGGATCGAAGAAGCCGACCACCGAACCGGTGGCATCGATCCCGACGGCCTGACACAGGCAACACAACCCCTGATGCACACCTGATAACGACAGAAGCGGATCGAGCAATGGCGCTCGATCCGCTTCTGTCTTTGTGTTGGTAGGTCAGATCATCCGAATTTGCCGGAGACATAGTCTTCAGTCGCCTGCACGCTGGGCTTCGAGAAGATCGTCGTGGTGTCGTTGTACTCGATGAGCTTGCCGGGCTTGCCCGTGCCCGCGATGTTGAAGAATGCCGTCTTGTCGCTCACCCGCGAAGCCTGCTGCATGTTGTGAGTGACGATCACGATCGTGTACTCCTGCTTGAGCTCCTCGATCAGATCCTCGATCGCGAGGGTGGAGATCGGGTCGAGGGCAGAGCACGGCTCGTCCATCAGCACGACGTCGGGGGAGACCGCGATGGCGCGAGCGATGCACAGACGCTGCTGCTGACCACCGGAGAGACCCATCCCCGGCTTGTCCAGGCGGTCTTTCACCTCGTTCCACAGGTTCGCACCGCGCAGCGAGCGCTCCACGAGCGACTCGGAGTCGGACTTCGACAGCTTGCGGTTGTTCAGCGTGACGCCGGCCAGCACGTTGTCTTTGATCGACATGGTCGGGAACGGGTTCGCGCGCTGGAACACCATTCCCACCTGGCGGCGAACCAGTACCGGATCGACGCCGGGACCGTAGAGGTTATTGCCGTCGATGAGAACCTCGCCGTCGACGTGAGCGCCGGGGATGACTTCGTGCATGCGGTTCAGCGTGCGCAGGAAGGTGGATTTTCCGCAGCCGCTGGGGCCGATCAGGGCCGTGACGGTGCGGGGTTCGATCGTGATCGACACGCCTTCGACGGCGAGAAAGTCACCGTAGAAGACGTCGAGGTTGTTGACTTCGATGCGCTTGGACACGTTTTCCTTTTTTCTCGGGTTAGCGAGCGCCCTTGGGCGCGAAGACTCGGGCGATGACGCGGGCGATGATGTTGAGGATGACCACCAGGATCACGAGCAGCAGCGCGGCGCCCCAGGCGGAGGCATTCGATGCCGCGATGTCCTGACCCGGGAACTTGATTCCCGTGTAGGCGAGCACCGGGAGGGTCTGCATCGGATTCTGGAACGGATTGGCGTTGAAGTTGTCGGTGAAGCTCGCCGCGATGAAGATCGGCGCGGTCTCACCGATGACCCGGGCGATCGCCAGCGTGATGCCCGTGATGATACCGACGATTGCGGTCGGTACGACGACCTTGATGATGGTCGAGAACCGCGAGACACCGAGGGCGAAGGATGCTTCGCGCAGGTCGCTTGGGACCAGCCGCAGCATCTCCTCGCACGATCGCACCACGATCGGGATCATCAGCACAGACAGGGCGACAGAGGCGGAGAACCCGCTGAACGCCTTGGGGCCGACCAACAGGGAGAACAGCGAGAAGGCGAACAGACCGGCGACGATCGACGGGATGCCGGTCATCACGTCGACCAGGAACGTGACGGCTCGTGCGATGGGTTGGTTCGGCTGCGCGTACTCGACCAGGTAGATCGACGTCAGCAGCCCGATCGGGATCGACATCAGAGCGGCGATGCCGGTGATCTCGAGGCTTCCGACGATCGCCTGTAGCGCACCGGTGGTGATGTCGACCTTGAGCGTGTCCGGATTGAAGACGGCCCCGCCGGTCTGGGAGATGAAGCCCCAGTTGAGCTGGCCGATGCCCTTCGACGCAACGGTCCAGAGGGTCGAGACCAGGGGGGCGATCGCCAGGAGGAAAGCGATGGTGACCAAGCTCCGCACGATTCGGTCAAGCGCGCGGCGGCGGTTCTCGGCGATCGCCGAAAGCACTCCGAGAGCGACCAGGTAGAGCAGAGCCGAGAGGAAGATCCAGCCGCCGAGGTTGAAGCCCATGAGCAGCATGACGCCGCCCATCACGATGAGCGCGCCGGCGAGAACGTAGAACTCCACGAACTTCGGCAGCTGACCGGTGGTCAGCGAGTTGACTATGGGGCCGGGGCCATTGGAGGCGTTCTTGCGGGCGGCCCCTGAGCTGATCGCGGTCACGCGGGGTTTCCTTCCGGCTTGGCAGACGCGGTGCCCGCGCCGACGGGGGAGTCGCTGGCAGACAGCACGGGGCCGTTTTCTGCCGCCGCGGATTCGACGACGGCTTTCGGTCGACGCTTCTTACGGCTGCCCGTGTTCACATTCGAGCGGGAGATGATCGCGCGGGCGAGAAAGTTCACGGCCAGCGAGATGACGAAGAGCATGAGCCCGGTGCCGATGAGCGCCTCGCGCTGCGGCACATTGGAGATCGGGAAGTTGAGGGCCAGGTTCGCCGCGATGGTCTGCGAGTTGCTTCCCTCGGTGAGGATCTTGACCGAGAAGCCGATGGACGGGGAGATGATGAGCGCAATCGCCATGGTCTCTCCGAGCGCCCGGCCGAGGCCGAGGAGCACTGCGCTCACTACGCCCGACTTCGCGTACGGCAGTACCGCCATCTTGATCATTTCCCACTTGGTTGCGCCGAGGGCCAGCGCGGCCTCCTCGTGCAGACGCGGGGTCTGCAGGAAGATCTCGCGCGAGATGGAACTGATGATCGGCAGGATCATGACCGCCAGCACCACGCCACCGGAGAGGATCGTCGATCCGGTGGTGGAGGCTTGGCCGGAGAAGATCGGGATGAAGCCGAGGTTCTGGTTGAGCCAGTCGGTGAGCGGCAGCAGCAGCGGCCGGATGACGATGATGCCCCAGAGGCCGAACACGATCGACGGCACGGCCGCGAGCAGGTCGATGAGGTAGCCGAGGATGCCGGTGATGCGGCGCGGCGCGTAGTGCGAGATGAACAGGGCGATGCCGATGGCCACCGGAGCGCCGAGCACGAGCGCGATGGCGGAGATCCAGATCGTTCCCCAGATCAGCGGGAGGACGTAGTTCCAGAACGTGGCGTAGCCACCGGTAGGGCCGCTGTTGAGGTCGGGATTACTCGCCCAGTTCGCTCCGATGACCGGCGCGGCCTGCACGATAAGGAAGATCGCGACCGCGGCCAGGATGACCATGATGAGCAATGCGGAGCCGAAGCTCAGGCCGAAGAAGATGCGGTCGGCCGGCCGGGACTTGACGCGGGCGGACCCCGCTCCCCCCTGGGGGGAGCGGGGTCCTGACGCGGTGGTGGAACCTGACGCTTTGACAGGGCTCTGGCGGGAGCGAACAGCGGGATTTGTAGTCACTGATGTCTTTTCTCGGGAGGTGTCGCAGCAGGGAAGGCTCTACCGGTTGTGCAGAACGCTAGGGCTGACTACTTGACGTCGGCGAGGCTCTTCGTGATCTTCGCGAGCATCTCCGCGGGGATCGGAGCAGCGCCGGCGTTCTTCGCGGCGATCTTCTGGCCGATGTCGCTGGCGACGTAGCCGACGAAGGCCTTGGTCAGCTTGGCCTGGTCAGCCGACTTGAAGGTCTTGCAGAGGATCTGGTACGAGACCAGCGGGATCGGGTAGGCAGACTTGTCGGTGAGCTTGGTGTAGTCGAGCTTCTGCGACAGGTCACCGTCGACGGCGGTCGGCGTGGCGACAGCAGCCTTGGCGAAGGCAGCCGAGGCACCCTCCGCGCTGAACGCGACGTAGTCCTTGCTGGTTCCGGCCTGGATCGACGCGGAGGAGAGCTCACCGATCGCACTGTGGTCGGCGTAACCGATGGTGCCTTCGCCAGCCTTGACGGTGTTCACCACACCGGAGCCGCCCTGCTGGGCGCTCGAGCCGGCGACGGGCCACGCGTTGCTGGGCGCGTAGGTCCAGATCGAGGGCTGCGTCTGGCTGAGGTAGTTGGTGAAGTTGCTCGTCGTGCCCGAGCCGTCTGAACGGGTCACGGTGGTGATCGCGGTCGAGGGCAGCGTGGCCTTCGGGTTGAGCGCGGCGATGGCCGGGTCGTTCCAGGTGGTGATCTTCAGGCTGAAGATCTTGGCGATGACCTCGGAAGAGAGGTTGAGGTTCTTGACGCCCGGCAGGTTGTAGATGACCGCGACGCCGTCGAGGTAGACCGGCAGGTTGATCGCACCGTCTGCGCCACAGGTGGTGGCGGAGGAGGTGACCTGCGTCGGGTTGAGGGGCGAGTCGGAACCCGCGAAGTCGTAGCTGCCGGCGAGCCAGTTGGTGACGCCACCGCCAGAACCCTGCGACTTGTCGTAGTTGATGGTGACGCCCTTGGCCTGCGACGTGAACGCTGCGACCCACGCTGCCTCGGCGTTGGCCTGTGCGCTCGAACCACCGGCGGTGATGGTGCCGGTCAGCGACGGGTCGATCTTGTACGCGTCAGCGGTAGCGCTGGCGGAGGGCTTGGTGCTGGAGCCGGTGTCGCTGCTGGTTCCTGCGCAGCCGGCGAGGGCGATCGTAGCGGTCAGCGCGAAGGCGCCGACAACTGCCACATTCTTGAACTTCACTGTGTTCCCTTCGGGGGTGGTGACCACGGCGAGCTAACGTCTAGGGCTCTGCTGGCCGGGCAGACCGGTGCTGGTCCGAAGACGACGCTATGGGCAGAGGTTAACCAGAGTCGCGCCGAAAGGTGAACGGTGGGTTAACGGGAATGGAACACCACACTAAACGGGCCGATGTCGCCCCACCTGGCCCGAATCCGGTCAGCCAGGATGAGGAGCGTGTGTCTCGAAGGCGACCAACCCGTCGTGCGGGTGGTCGAGCGACACGTGCAGCACGATGTACTCGCCGGTGGCGAGTTCCCCCGCTCGACGCAGCGCGCGATTGTCCGGTTCGCCCGTGGCTTTCGCGATCTCGTTGACTATGTGCGGGATGACCGGGCCGTGGCTGCAGAGCACTACCGGCTTGCGCTTCGCCAGGCGCCTCTCCACCAGCTTCAGCATTCCGCTCTCGTCGTCGGCAAAAGCATCCTGACTGATCGCTTCTTTGAGCGAGATCGCTAGTCCGGTGACCGCGGCGGTCGGTTCTATCGTGCTCAGGCAGCGCAGGGCGGTGCTGCTGATCAGTTTGCGCGGCGTCCACGCGGCGATCGCCGGGGCGACGCTGATGGCTTGCGCGCGGCCGCGGTGCATCAGCGGTCTGGTGGCATCCGGCCCGTCCCAGCCCGGGCGAGGGATGGCTTTGCCGTGCCGTAGCGCGATGATCGGGAAGGTGCGTACGCGTCCGGCCGTGACTCTGGCCTCGAACTCGTCGAGCACGTCCCGGTCCCGGTCGTAGCTGAGTGCTGCTCGTGCCTTGGCGATCGGGAGCCACTGAACGGCGGCGATCTCCGCGTTCGGAAAGAAGCTGGATGCCGCTACCGCAGCATCCGAGACCTCTGCAGCCCAGAAGTGGACCACCTTCTCTTTGCCGCCCGGCATCGTGTACTGGATAGTCTGGAGCGGCGCCCCGAGCGTGACCGAGAGCCCGGTCTCCTCCTTGAGCTCGCGCACCGCGGTCTGCGGGGGCGTCTCGCCCGGGTCGACCTTGCCCTTGGGCAGGCCGACGTCGGCTCGATCTCCGCGTCGCACGATCAGCACCACGGTCTTGCCGTCGACGATCCGCCAGCAGACCGCACCGGCCGCGACGACCGGGGAGGCGGTCGCCGAAATGCTCACCGCGCCACTCCGCCACGCTTGCGACCGGAGATCGACTTCTGCAGCGTGTTTTGCAGATCGCGCAGCGGCCGCCCCTCGGCGTCGTGGTCGTGCCTGGTCCAGTTGCCGTCCCCGTCGAGTGCCCATGATGAGGTCTCGTCTGACATCGCGAGGTCGAACAGGTCGGAGATCTCGCGCAGATGGTCGGGAGCGGTGAGCCGCACCAATGCCTCGACGCGACGGTCGAGGTTGCGGTGCATCATGTCGGCGCTGCCGATGTACACCTGCGGGTCGCCGTTGTTGGCGAAGGAGAAGATGCGCGAATGCTCGAGGTAGCGACCGAGCACGGAACGGATGGTGATGTTCTCGCTCATCCCGGGGAGCCCCGGCTTCATCACACAGATGCCCCGCACCAGCAGTTCGATCGGCACGCCGGCCTCGCTCGCCCGGTACAGCGCGTCGATGATCGCCTCGTCGACGATGGAGTTCAGCTTGATCCGGATGCCGGATGGCAGCCCGTTGCGCGCGTTATCTGCCTCGATCTGGATGCGCTTGATCAGCCCCTTGCGCAGCAGTCGCGGGGCTACCAGCAGTCGCTTGAACTTCTTCTCGATGGCGTAGCCAGAGAGCTCGTTGAAGAGGCGCGTGAGGTCTTTGCCCACGGTGTCGCTCGCGGTGAGGAGCCCCAGGTCTTCGTAGATGCGGCTGGTCTTCGGGTTGTAGTTGCCGGTGCCGATGTGGCTGTAGTGCCGCAGGCGACCGCCCTCGTTACGCACCACCAGCGCGAGCTTGCAGTGAGTCTTGAGGCCGACCAGGCCGTAGACGACGTGCACGCCGGCCTTTTCGAGTTTGCGGGCCCAGACGATGTTCGCCGACTCGTCGAAGCGCGCCTTGATCTCCACCAGTGCGAGCACCTGCTTGCCGGCCTCGGCCGCGGCGATCAGTGCCTCGACGATGGGGCTGTCACCCGAGGTGCGGTAGAGCGTCTGCTTGATGGCCAACACGTTGGGGTCGGCAGCGGCCTGCTCGAGGAAGGCCTGCACACTCGTCGCGAACGACTCGTACGGGTGGTGCAACAGGATGTCCTGGCGCGCGATCGAGCGGAAGATGTCCGGGGTCGCGTTCGGCTCGGCAGGCAGTAGCTGCACCGCCGTGGTCGGGACGTGCTTGCGGTACTTGAGTTCGGGGCGATCGATCTTGGTGAGCTCGAACAGCCCGCCGAGGTCGAGCGGGGCCGGAAGGCGGTAGACCTCTGACTCGGTGATATCGAGCTCGCGCACCAGCAGGGTGAGGGTGAGCTCGTCCATGTCGTCGGTGATCTCGAGGCGGATCGGGGGCCCGAAGCGGCGCCGAAGCAGTTCGCGCTCGAGGGTCTGGATGAGGTTCTCCGACTCGTCTTCCTCGACCTCGACATCCTCGTTCCTGGTGACGCGGAACTCGTGGTGGTCGAGCACCTGCATGCCCGGAAACAGATCGCCGAGATGGTTGGAGATGAGGTCTTCGAGCGGGATGAATCGCAGGATGCCGCTGCCGTCGTTGGGCAGCTTGACGAACCGGGGGAGCATCGGCGGCACCTTGAGGCGCGCGAACTCCTCTTTGCCGGTCTTCGGGTTGCGCACCCGCACCGACAGGTTGAGCGAGAGCCCGGAGATGTAGGGGAACGGATGCGCGGGGTCGACCGCGAGCGGCATGAGCACCGGGAAGATCTGGTTGGCGAAGATCACGTCGAGCGCTTCGCGGTCGGACTGCTCGAGGTCGGCCCACGTCTCGATGTGGATGCCGGCGTCGTCGAGGTCGGGTTTGACCAGGTCGCGGAAGGCGGCGGCGTGGCGCAGCTGCAGTTCGTGGGCGCGGGCCTGGATTTCAGAGAGCACCACCGTCGGCGCCGTGCCCACGTTGGTCGGCACGGCGAGGCCGGTGAGGATGCGCCGCTTCAGCCCCGCGATGCGAACCATGAAGAACTCGTCGAGGTTGCTCGCGAAGATGGCGAGGAAGTTCGCACGCTCGAGCAGTGGCTGCTCAGGATCTTCGGCCAGTTCGAGCACGCGCGTATTGAACGCGAGCCAGCTCAGCTCGCGATCGAGGTAGCGGTCGGGCGGCAGCGTTCCGTCGTCGACCCACTCAGCTTCGTAGTCGTCGTCGAGGCTGTCGGTTCCGAGTCCTGCGTCGGCCAGGTAGGTCTCGTTGTCCATTGCACCATCCAACCACTCGCGGGGAACGGTCGCTGGTGAACGCCACGTGAACCAGGGCCCTCAGAGGGCTCTATAGCGGTACTGGATGTCGATCGAGTACTGCTCGAAACCGAGCGAGCGGTACAGCTTGACCGCGGCGACGTTGTCGGCGTCCACGTACAGAGCGGCGGTGCGGATGCCGCGTGCCGCGAGTCGCGCGAACCCGGCGGCCATCAGCGCTCGCCCCGCCCCACCGCCCTGATGCGCCGGGTCCACCCCGACCACGTAGAACTCGCCGATCCCGTCTTCGACCTTCAGCCAGCAATAACCGACCATGGTGGTGCCATCGTCGAGGATCAGGAAGTCGTCGGCGTCGAACCAGAGTTCGCGCTCGAGTTCTTCGAGGTCGGCGCGGGTGACCGAACCCTGCTCGGGGTGATGGGCGAAGGCGCGGGCGTTGAGCGCGACCCAGTCGTCCTCGTCGACCCCGACACGGAAGGCCCGGACGGTCCCTGGGCTCGTCGAAAGGCCCGGACCGTGCGGCGCCGGCCCTTCGACAAGCTCAGGGACCGGACGGCGTAGCTGGAGCAGCTCGCGGATCGGCTCCAGGCCGTGGCTCGCCGCCAGGGCACGGGCCGCGGGGTGGTCGCCATGCGCCCACACGAGCAGTTCGGGGTGACCATCGCCGGTGGTGATGTCGGCGAGCAGCCGCGTAAGCATCGCGGTGCCGAGACCTCGGCCGCGGGCATCCGGTTCCACGACGAATTCGGCCTCACCCTGCCCGACGATCGCGTGCGCAGAGTCGAGTTGCAGCAGCGACCGCGTGCCGGACCGCAGGTCGACCAGTGCCTGATCGGAGAACGGGGGCTGTCCGTCGACGGCCTTCGCTCGGGCTACGACGGCATCGAGATCAGGAATTGACTGCCGTCGCAAGGCGCTCGGGGTCGTCTTCGTAGACGTTGAAGCGGTAGCCGACGTTGCGCACGGTGCCGATCAGCGACTCCAAGTCGCCCAGCTTGGCGCGCAGACGCCGAACGTGCACATCGACGGTTCTCGTGCCGCCGAAGTAGTCGTAGCCCCATACCTCGCTGAGCAGTTGCTCGCGCGTGAAGACCCGCGAGGGATGGGTGGCGAGAAACCGCAGCAGCTCGAATTCCTTGAAGGTGAGGTCGAGCGGGCGCCCGTGCACCTTCGCGGAGTAGCTCGCCTCGTCGATGACGACACCGGAGGCGTTGATCTTGGTGCTGGTCTTGTCGAGTGCCTGGCGACCGACGGCGAGACGGATGCGGGCGTCGACCTCGGCGGGTCCGGCGGACTCGAGCACGACGTCATCCGCCCCCCAGTCGGCGCTGACGGCGGTCAGTCCGCCCTCGGTGAGGATGAGCATCAGCGGAACGTTCACGCCGGTGGTGGTGAGGATCTTGCACAGCGACTTCGCGCTGGCGAGATCGGAGCGGGCATCGACGAGGATGAGGTCACAGCTCGGCGCGGTGATCAGGGAGGCGGGCTCGGCGGCGATCTGGCGTGTGCGGTGACTGAGTAGGCCCAGCGCCGGTAAGACCTCGCTGCCCGTGGCAGAAGTCAGGATCAACAACTGCGCCAATGGTGCCTCCCAATCTGTGCCCACAGTCTAAAGGCACTTTTCGCGGGCGGGCACGACCGGTAGGGCACAATTGATTCGTGAGCATTGACCAACCCGTCATCCGCAGGTTCCCGCTGAGCGCGATCCCGGTGTGGGCGGTGGTGGCGGTTGGGGCGCTTCTGGTGCTGCTTCTCGCGTCGGGCGGCCAGCGCCTCGTCTGGATGCCGATCGTGCTCATCGTGGGTGTGCTCGGGACCTTCGTGATCCAACTCGGCCTCGACCAGAAGGTCGGCCTGGTGAATCGGGTGATTGTCAGCCTGAGCGGTTCCGTGGTGATCTTGGGGCTCGCGACTACCGTTGTCCCTCTGCTTGCGCCATAGAGCGGCATAGAATCGACCCATGTATCTCGGCCTGGAAATCTTCTTCGTCGGCCTGCTCATTCTGGCCACGCTCGCAATCGGCTACGTCTCTGTGGTGGTGCTCTTCAACCTGTTCCGCGGTCAGCGCTAGGCGGCGGCATGGTCATCGAGATCGACACGAACGTTCCCTCTGAACTCGTTCCGCTGTCGTGGCTGATCGGCGTCTGGGAGGGGTCCGGGCTCGTCAACTACGAGATCACCGCCCCAGACGGTACCTCCGAGACGCGCAATGTCGAGTTCGGTCAGCGCATCAGCTTCAGCCACGATGGGCTTCCGTACCTCAACTACACCTCGTACACCTGGCTGACGGATGAGGCTCGCACACCCCTCGCCACCGAGGTCGGCTATTGGCGCTTGGCGCGCAAGCAGATCGAGGGCGATCCGGGTCCGGGAATGTTGCCCGGGGTCGGTGCGCGACCGTTCACCACCACCCAGTCGGTCGAGGCGCTGCGCAACAGCAACCAGGGCTTCGACATCGAGGCGTCGGTTCTGCATCCCACGGGGGTGAGCGAGCTCTATATCGGGCAGGTCAAGGGGCCGCGCATCGATCTCGGAACCGACGCGGTGATGCGCTCCACCAACGCGAAGGAGCATTCGGCTTCGACCCGGCTCTACGGGTTGGTCGAGAATCACCTGCTCTGGGCCTGGGACATCGCCGCCCTCGGCCAGGAGCTCGCGACGCACGCTTCGGGGCGGCTCGCGCGCCTTGAGTAACTCTCCTTTTCTCACGCGTCCTGGTGCCGTCGACGGCGCGGGGATGGATGCCGGCGTCCCGGCGCACTACGGCAATCCTCTCGCCGAACAGCGCCCGTTGGCATCCGGTGATCGGATCGTCGACCTCTCGCACCGCGCCGTGCTTTCCATCTCGGGCGACGACCGGCTGAGCTGGATCGATTCGCTCACAAGCCAGAGCGTGAAGCGACTCGCGCCGGGGGAGTCCAGCGAGACTCTGCTGCTCGACCCGACCGGGCACGTCGAGTACGCGGTTCGTCTGCTCGACGACGGCACGGAGCTGTGGCTTCTGATCGAGGCGGCCGAGGCTCCCGGCCTGCTCGACTGGCTGACGAAGATGCGATTCATGTTGCGGGTCGATCCGCGCGATCGCACCTCGGAGTTCGCGACCGTCGGCACCTTCGGTAGCGCCGATCTCGCGGCCGCAGCCCCGAACGGTGTTCCGCTGGTGTGGCACGACCCGTGGAGTTCGGTGGCTGTGGGCGGCCACCAGTACGCGACCGCCGCCGACCATGACTACAGCGAGTGGACCTATAGCGAGATTCTCGTCGACCGCGCCTCGCTCGGGTCGATCGAGCTGCCGGCCGCGGGGCTCCTTGCCCTCGAGGCGCTCCGCATCGCCGCCTGGCGTCCGCGCTTTGCGACCGAGGCCGACGAGAAGTCGATCCCGCACGAACTCGACTGGCTGCGCTCCGCGGTCCATCTGTCAAAAGGCTGCTACCGCGGTCAGGAGACGGTGGCCAAGGTGCACAACCTCGGGCATCCGCCCCGGCGGCTGGTCATGCTGCATCTCGACGGTTCGGATGCCGTGTTGCCGTCGCCCGGTGACGAGGTGGTCCTTGGTGAGAATGTGGTGGGTCGGGTGACCTCCGTCGGTTTGCACTACGAGCTTGGCCCGATCGCGCTGGCCGTGATCAAGCGGTCTGCCGATCCGACCGCGGAGCTTGCGGTGCGCTCGCAGGGCATTTTGGTGCCGGCGGCACAGGAGATCGTCGTGCCACCCTCTGCGGGAGCCGAGGCCGACGTGCCCCGACTGCCGCGTCTTGGCGCAGTGCAGCGCTAATCTGCCCTGCCCTGGGCTACCTGTCGGTTTTTGTCTTTGATGATTTTCGTGACTGGCGATTTTCGTGACTGGCGATTTTCGTGACTGGCGATTTTCCTGTCAGGCCTCATCGAGCGAAACGCCGTGGCGTCGAGGTCGGAATCCGCGCGGCCAACGTCGTCGCTGCCGATCCGTCCAAGAGCCGACCGCCGCATCCCGAACATTCCCGTTGTACAGGAGAGCGTGCATAACGGTAGTGCTGGGGATGACGCGGTCGTACCGACAGCGCGATAGTCGTACCGACAGCGCGAGGGCCGTGCCGACAGTGCGTGAGTGCCACAGCGCGAGGTCGGCGCCGACCGCGCGAGAACAGGGGCGCCAAGGTGCGTGCGGCCCGCTACCAGGCGAAGCCCAGCGGCTCCACCGCAGCCCAGTCGACCGTGAGTTCGCCGAGCTTCCAGCGGGACTTGCCGCCGCGCACAGGCCAGCCGAGGTCGCGCATCCCCGCGGCGACCGCGATCCAGCGCTGCGATGGACCGTAGACCGACAGCGGCGCGTGCACCTGCCATTGCCGATCGAGGTCGGTGAGGAAAGTGTGAATGCGCTCGCCGGGGATGTTGCGATGGATCAGCACCTTGGGCAGACGCTCGGCCACGATCGACGGCAGTTGCAGGGCGGCGAGGCGGAGGCTGATCGTGAACGTCCGCGGACCGGACGCCGCGACATCCACCCAGCTGGCGACGCGGCCGACCTCGTTACAGGTGCCCTCGACCAGCAGCCCGTCCGCGTCGAGCCGAGAGACCATGCGGTGCCAGGCGTCGGGCACGGCGCTCTCGTCGTACTGGCGCAGCACGTTGAAGGCACGGATGATCGTGGCCGGCCGATCGCCCGGAGTCGGCACCTCGAACCCGCCGAGCCCGAAGGTGAGCCCGGGACGCTCGGACGCAGCCGCCAGCTTCACGCGCGCGGGATCGATCTCGAGGCCCAGCACCTGCACGTCCGGGCGCACGCGGCCAAGCCGCTGCTGCAGTTCGAGGGTCGTCGTCGCCGAAGCGCCGAAACCGAGGTCGACGACGAGCGGGTTCGCCGCCCGACGGAAAGCCGGCAACTGCGCGATCCACCGGTCGACCCGGCGCAGACGGTTGGTGCCCGTCGTCCCGCGGGTGATCGAACCGATAGGCATGCGTCTAAGTCAACTAGATTTGGAGCATGACTTACACGCTCATCCTGCTGCGCCATGGCAATTCCGAATGGAACCAGAAGAACCTCTTCACCGGATGGGTCGACGTCGACCTGAGTGATCAGGGGCGTGCGGAGGCCACGCGGGCCGGCGAGTTGCTCGCGGAGTCTGGCATCCTGCCCGACATCCAGTACACCTCGGTACTCAAGCGGGCGATCCACACCGCCGACATCGCGCTGGCCGGCGCCGACCGCGACTGGATCGACGTGAAGCGCAGCTGGCGCCTCAACGAACGTCACTACGGTGCGCTGCAGGGCCTCGACAAGGCCGAAACACTCGAAAAGTACGGCCAGGAGCAGTTCATGACCTGGCGCCGCTCGTTCGACGTTCCGCCGCCCCCGCTCAGCGATGACAGCGAGTTCTCCCAGGCCAACGACGTGCGCTACGCCGGGCTCGGCGACGACCTGCCGCGCACCGAATCTCTCAAACTCGTCATCGACCGGATGCTTCCCTACTGGGAGTCGGACATCAAGCCCGATCTCGCCACCGGCAAGACGGTGCTGGTCACCGCCCACGGCAACTCGCTGCGCGCGCTGGTCAAGCACCTCGACGGCATCTCCGATGCCGACATCGCCGAGCTGAACATCCCGACCGGAATTCCCCTGGTCTACACGCTCGGCGACGACTTCTACCCGGTCGAGCCCGCCGTCTACCTCGACCCCGAGGCCGCCGCTGCCGGCGCGGCTGCCGTGGCGAACCAGGGCAAGAAGTAGCGTCTTAACCACGAACGGGCACCCGAGGGTGCCCGTTCGTCGATTAACGCCGAAGTTACTCGATGACGGCGGAGGCGACCCACTCGCCGGTGCCGAGGTACTGCACCTTCTTGGCGATCGACACCGCGTGGTCGGCGAAACGCTCGTGGTAGCGCGAGGCCAGGGTGGAGTCGACCGTGTCGACCGCAGCGCCCTTCCAGGTCTCGCTGAGCACCTTGTCGAACACGCTCAGGTGCAGCGCGTCGATCTGGTCGTCATCGTTGCGGATCTCCTCGGCGAGGGTCACGTCCTCGGTGCGCAGCAGGTCGGTCAGCTTGTTCGCGATCTGCACGTCGAGGCGACCGAGCTCGAGGAAGGTCGGACGCAGCGACTTCGGCACGACCTTGTCGGGGAAGCGGTAGCGGGCCAGCTGAGCGATGTGCTCGGCCATGTCGCCCATCCGCTCGAGAGAGGCGCTGATGCGCAGTGCGCTGACGACGATGCGCAGGTCGCGGGCGACCGGCTGCTGCCGGGCGAGGATGTTGATGGCCAGTTCGTCGAGCGCGATGGCGGCCTCATCGATCTTCGCGTCCTCGTCGATGACGACCTCCGCGAGGGAGACATTGGACTCGTTGAAGGCCTTCGTGGCGTTCTCGATCGCGACGGCGACCAGACCGGCGATCTCGACGAGGCGCTCCTGCACCTCCGCCAGTTCCTGCTGGAAAACCTCGCGCATGTTGTCGTTCCCTTTCGCCGCGGGCCATGGAAACCCGCATAGTTATGAGCCACACTGCTCCGCGAAGGTAAACAACGGATGCCGTGCCCGTGAACATCTCCCGAAGTAGCGGGCCGCGGCTCTTCGACAGCGAAGACCGGCCGGGAGATGTAACTAATCTAGTGGCTATGGACTCCGCCTGGCTGGTGCCGCTCGCCTTGGCGTTCGGCCTCATCGTCGGCGCAGGGGTCGTTCTCATTTTGCTGCTCTCCATGCGACGCGGTCAGCGGGCGATGGATGTCGCGAGCACCGCCGTTCCCGACGGCGTCGACCAGGTGATCGACGCGCTCGAGTCCGCCGGTGTCGTTCTCGACCCGAGCAACAACGTCGTGAAGGCGAGTCCGGGAGCCCTCTCGCTGGGGCTGGTCTGGAATCAGGCGCTCGTGCATCCCGAGCTGGTCGCGCTGGTCGATCGGGTTCGACGAACCGGCGACGCGGCCACGCAAGAGCTGGAGCTGGCCCGCGGTCCGTTCGGCGAGGCGAACATCCACCTGTTCGTACGGATCGCCCGACTCGGCGCCCGGTACATCCTGCTGCTCGCCGAAGATCGCACCGAGTCGTATCGTCTCGACGACGTGCGGCGCGACTTCGTCGCCAACATCAGTCACGAACTGAAGACCCCGATCGGTGCGGTCGGGTTGCTCGCCGAGGCGCTGCAGGCGGCCTCCGACGATCCCGACACGGTGCGTCGCTTCGCGCAGCGTCTCACCAAGGAGTCCGAGCGTCTGGCGCGGATCACCCAGGAGATCATCGAGCTCTCCAGACTGCAGGCCGCAGACGCCCTGTCCAAGCCGGACGTCGTCGAGATCGACCACGTGGTCACTCTCGCCGTCGATCAGAATCGCGTGGCTGCAGAATCGCACCGCATCGAGATCGCGCGCGGCGGCGACAAGCATGCCGAGGTCTACGGCGACGAGTCACTGCTGGCCGTTGCGCTGCACAATCTGGTCGCCAACGCCATCCAGTACTCGCCCGAGGGTTCGCGGATCGGTATCGGGGTGAACAACTCCGACGGCATCGTGGAGATCGCGGTGACCGACCAGGGCATCGGCATCCCCGAAGAAGATCGCGATCGTGTCTTCGAGCGGTTCTACCGCATCGACCCGGCACGCTCTCGTCACACCGGCGGATCGGGCCTCGGGCTCAGCATCGTCAAGCACGTGGCGCAAAACCACGGCGGCGACGTGCGGGTGTGGTCACAACCCGGCAACGGTTCCACCTTCACGATCCGGCTGCCCGAAGCATCCCGCGCTCCCGTCTCTCCCCCTGCCATCGCAACACTTAAGGAAGCCTGATGACCCGCATTCTCATCGTCGAAGACGAGTCCTCGCTGAGCGAGCCGCTCGCCTTCCTGCTCGGGCGAGAGGGCTACGAAACCACGATCGCCCCCGACGGCCCGAGCGCCATCGCCGAGTTCGATCGCAACGGGAGCGACCTCATCCTGCTCGACCTCATGCTCCCCGGCATCTCGGGCACCGAGGTCTGCCGCGACATCCGCACCCGCTCGCAGGTGCCGATCATCATGCTCACGGCCAAAGACAGTGAAGTGGATGTGGTGGTCGGCCTGGAACTCGGCGCCGATGACTACGTGACCAAGCCATACTCGACGCGCGAGCTGCTGGCCCGCATCCGCGCCGTACTGCGCCGCCGCGTCGAGGACGAGGAAGAAGAGGTCGCCATCCTCGAGGCCGGCGACGTGCGCATGGACGTCGAGCGTCACACCGTCGCCGTCCGCGGCACCGAGACGGCTATGCCGCTCAAGGAGTTCGAGCTGCTCGAGCTGCTGCTGCGCAACTCGGGTCGCGTACTCACCCGTGGCCAGCTGATCGACCGGGTCTGGGGCGCCGACTATTTCGGTGACACCAAGACGCTCGACGTGCACATCAAGCGCATCCGCTCGAAGATCGAGGAGACCCCGTCAGACCCGACGATGCTGGTCACCGTGCGCGGCCTGGGCTACCGCTTCGAGGCTTAGGCCGGCGCTGCGTTGTTCGCCTGGCCCCGTTCGGTTGGCGCCGGGCGAACGACGCGCGAAGAAATGCGCCCGAACGTAACAAATGCACCCGGTCGCCCGGGTGCATTTGTTACGTGGAGACGCAGAAGTTCTGCGTACCGGCGCTAGTTGCTGGGGGCGCTGCTCGCGGTCGGCATCGGGCTCTCGGTAAGGCCCGGGATGTTCGTGGGCCGCGGCTTGGGCGTCGGCGACTTGGTCGGCGCGAGATCCTTGTACTGCGACCACGAGGTGCCGAGTACGGGGACGAGCAGCTGCTTGCCGGTGTGCGAACCGTAGGTGACGAAGACCGGGAACAGTGCGCCGGCCTTGGTGTTGATGCCCTGCAGCACCAGCTGCTTCTCTTCGGTGTCACCGAAGCTCTTCACCGCGTTGCCGTCAACGGTGAAGTGGGAGGTCACCTTGCCGCCTGTACCCGTGTACTGCACGGTGAAGTCGATCGGCGTGTCGCCGTTGTTGATGAAGCTGACGACGAAGCTGGCCTCCTGGCCGTTGTTGCTCAGCAGGAGGGCGTTGCGTACATCGAGGTTGGCGACGGTGGCATCGACACCATCGCTCGGGTCGTAGGCCTTGAGGGTCGACTGCGGCGAGATGAACGTGCATCCGCTCACACCCAAGGCGAGCGCTGCCGCCAGGGCGACGGATGCGGCAATACGTGTTCTCACAGAACCCTCCAGAACGCGGTACGAAGGCCTCGATTCCGCGGATATACACGCGGGAAACCTGCTTGGAGTTTAGCCTACCGAGATGGCGCCGATCGTTCCGCGGCCCGGCCCGCGCGGGGCCCCTGTGATAAAATCGGTGCTCTTGCGAACGGAGCAATCCCATGCTTTTCGAAGTCGGCGAAACCGTCGTGTATCCCCGTCATGGTGCGGCAACCATCGTCGAGGTGAAGAATCGCACGATCAAGGGCGAAGAGAAGCTCTACCTCAAGCTGCGCATCAGCCAGAACGAGTCGTCGTCGGGTGAGCTCATCATCGAGGTGCCTGCCGAGAACGTCGATCTGGTCGGCGTGCGCGACGTGATCGACCACGGTGGAGTCGAACGGGTCTTCGACGTGCTGCGCACCCCCTTCACCGAGGAGCCGTCGAACTGGTCGCGCCGCTACAAAGCCAATGGCGAGAAGCTCGCCTCGGGTGACGTGATCAAGGTGGCGGAGGTCGTGCGCGACCTGTGGCGCCGCGACCACGACAAGGGAGTGTCTGCGGGGGAGAAGCGCATGCTCGCCTCGGCGCGGCAAATCCTGATCTCTGAACTTGCCCTGGCCGAGAAGACCGACGAAGAGAAGGCGTCAAGCGTTCTCGATGAGATCCTTGCCTCCTGAGGGCGGCGTCGGCGACGTTCCCGACTCGCCGAGCGTCGCCATCATCGTGGTGGCGGCTGGCAGCGGGACGAGACTTGCGCAGTCGTCACCCAAGGCGTTCGTCGAAGTGGCGGGACGCAGCATCCTGGCCCACAGCCTGCAGGCGGTGTTCGGCCTCAGCGAGCCCGCCCAGGTGATCGTGGTGGCGCCGGCGGAGCTGGTGACCCGTGCCCGGCAGATCGCGCGCGGGGTTGCTGGCGTGGCCTCCGCCTATGTCACGGTCGTCGCGGGCGGCAGCACTCGGCAGGAGTCGGTCGCGGCGGGGCTCGCCGCGCTCGCGACGAGCGTACAGATCGTGCTCGTGCACGACGCCGCCCGGGCGTTCACCCCGACCGAACAGTTCGAACGGGTGATCGCCGCGGTGCGCTCGAGTGATGCGGGCGTGGTTCCCGGGCTTCCGGTGACAGACACCATCAAACGCACGGATGCCGCCCCAGACGGCCAGACGCTGGTCGCCGAAACCGTGGACAGGTCGCAACTCGCGGCGGTGCAGACACCGCAGGGTTTTCCGGCCGCCGACCTCGTCGCCGCCTACGCAGCGGCCACCGAAGACTTCACCGATGACGCCGCCGTGTTCGCGGCGGCGAACCACCCGGTGACCCTCGTGATCGGCGATGCCGACGCGTTCAAGATCACGACCCCGTGGGACCTCCGCCGGGCCGAGGTGCTCGCCGCGCCGACCGTGACCTCCACCTCGGTTGGCGATCTGCGCAGCGGCCTCGGCATCGATGTCCACGCCTTCGACGACGCGAGCCCGCTCTGGCTCGGCGGTGTCTACTGGCCGGGCGAACGCGGTCTGTCTGGGCACAGCGACGGCGACGTGGTCGCGCACGCGGTCTGCGACGCGCTGCTGTCTGCGGCGGGGCTCGGCGACATCGGGTCGCGCTTCGGCACGGCCGACCCGCGCTTCGCCAACGCGCACGGCGATGTCTTCCTCACCTCGACAGTGGCCATGCTGGCGGATGCCGGCTACCAGACGCAGAACGTGTCGGTGCAGGTCGTCGGCAATTCGCCGCGCATCGGGCCGCGACGCGCCGAGATCGAAGCCCGGCTGAGCACTCTCGTCGCAGCGCCGGTGAGCATCTCGGCGACGACATCCGACTTTCTCGGGTTTACCGGGCGCGGCGAGGGCATCGCGGTGATCGCGACGGCGCTCGTTCAGCGGGTGCCCTGATTCGGTGGGTGAGGCCGGACCCGGTAACGCCTCTTCAGGATCGTTAAGCTGGGCACCGTGACTGTGCGCCTCTACGACACCAAGACCGCCGCCCTGGCCGACCTCGTGCCGATCGTGGAGGGCCACGTCGGCATCTACGTCTGCGGGCCGACGGTGCAGTCCTCTCCGCACATCGGCCACCTGCGCTCGGCCCTGGTCTACGACCAGTGGCGTCGCTGGCTCACCTACCGCGGGCTGAATGTGACCCTGGTTCGCAACGTCACCGACATCGACGACAAGATCCTCGCGAACGCCTCGCCGACGACAGACAGCGGCGAGCAGTGGTGGGCCCTCGCGTACCGATTCGAGCTGGAGTTCTCTAGCGCGTACGCCCGAATCGGAATCCTGCCGCCGACCTACGAGCCGCGAGCGACCGCCAGCATCCCCCAGATGCAGCAGATCATCGAGCGTCTGATCGAGCGCGGTCACGCCTACGTCGCCGACGATGCCGGTGCCGATGGCAAGAACAGTGGCGACGTCTACTTCGACGTCGCGTCGTGGCCCGCCTACGGCGAGCTCACCCACCAGAACCCGGCAGACATGGCGGCGTCGGCGGATGTCGAGACTCGCGGCAAGCGGGACGCCCGCGACTTCGCCCTGTGGAAGGGCTACAAGCCCGAAGAGCCGGACTCGGCGTCGTTCCCCTCGCCGTGGGGCCCGGGGCGCCCAGGCTGGCACATCGAGTGCTCGGCCATGTCGGCGCGCTACCTCGGCACGCACTTCGACATCCACGGTGGCGGTCTCGACCTGCGCTTTCCGCACCACGAGAACGAGCTTGCCCAGTCGACGGCGGCTGGCTACGGGTTCGCCAATCACTGGGTGCACAACGGGCTGGTCAACGTCAACGGTCAGAAGATGTCGAAGTCGCTGGGTAACTCCCTGTTCGCCGCGGAGTTTCTCGAGAAGGCCAGGCCGCTGGTCGTGCGCTACTACCTCGGCTCCGCTCACTACCGCTCGACGATCGATTACCACGACGGTGCCCTGATCGAGGCGGAGGCGGCTCTCGACCGCATCGAGGTCTTCCTCGACCGTGCGCGTCGGCGTCTCGAAGGCACGCGGTTCGAGAGCGGATCGGTGCAACGCGTTCCCGAGGAGTTCGCCGAGGCGATGGACGACGACCTCGCGATTCCGCAAGCCATCGCCGTGCTGCATGAGACGGTGAGGGCCGGCAACGCGGCACTCGATGACGAAGATCTGGGGGAGGCCGCCAGCATCCAGGGCGCGGTCATCGCGATGACCGAGGTGCTGGGGATCAATCCTTTGGCCCTAGACTGGCAGACTGCCGCGAATGATCCGGCGAGCGTAGCGCTCGCGACTCTCGTCGAGAAGTTGATCGAAGACAGGGATACGGCACGCAAGGCGCGGGATTTCTCCTCCGCCGATCGCATTCGCGATGAACTTGCCGCAGCCGGCATCCAGATCGAAGACACCCCGACGGGGTCACATTGGAGTCTTGACTAATGAAGAGCAGTGGAGCGAACAAGCCCCGAGCCGGAGCCGTGCGCAAGGCCCGCAAGGGCCCGCAGGTCGGATCGGGCGGCCAGGGTCGCCAGGCGCTCGAGGGCAAGAAGCCCACGCCGAAGGCGGAGGACCGCCCGTACCACCCCGCAGGCAAGGCAAAGGCAGCCAAGGAGCGCTTCGTCGCCGCTGGCGGCAACGCCCGCCGGCCGTCCAGCAGCACCGGTGCGCCGCAACGCCCCCAGCAGCAGTCCCGCCCACAGCGTCCCAAGCAGACGGATGAGTTCGAGGTCGTCACCGGTCGCAACTCCGTTCTCGAGGCCCTCCGCGCCAAGATCCCGGTGACCGCGCTCTACATCGCCACCCGCATCGAGTACGACGACCGCGTCAAGGAGATCATGCAGATCGCCACCAAGCGCGGCCTGCCGATCCTCGAGGTCATGCGCCCGGAGCTCGACCGCCTCGGCGGTTTCGACTCCGTGCACCAGGGCGTCGCGCTCAAGGTGCCGCCGTACGAGTACGCGCACCCGACCGACCTGCTCGACAAGATCGTCTCTCAGGGCAAGGTGCCGCTGCTGGTGGCGCTCGATGGCGTCACCGATCCGCGCAACCTGGGGGCGATCATCCGTTCGGTCGCCGCGTTCGGTGGCCAGGGTGTGATCGTGCCGCAGCGTCGTTCGGTCGGTCTCACCGCCGCCGCCTGGAAGACTTCTGCCGGCGCAGCAGCCCGCACCCCTGTAGCCATGGCGTCGAACCTCACCCAGACGCTCAAGGCGTTCAAGGAGCGCGGCGTGTTCGTGCTCGGGCTGGCCGGGGACGGGGACACCCCGCTGCCCGACCTCACCTGGGCCAAGGAGCCGCTCGTCGTCGTCGTCGGTAGTGAGGGCAAAGGCCTCTCGCGTCTGGTCACCGAGACCTGTGATGCTGTCGTCTCGATCCCGATCAGCGCGGCGACCGAGTCGCTCAACGCCGGAATCGCCGCCAGCGTCACCCTCTACGAGATCGCGAAGCAGCGCGCGAAGAAGTAGCGGTTCCCGCGTTTCGATACGCGGGCTCCTTCGTCGCGCGCTACTCACAAAGCGGTGGCTAGACCTTCGAGCGCCAGTCGCCCTCGTCGTCGACGACCTGGGTCGGGAGCGTGATCGCGCTGGTGAGCGGATCGATTATCGTCGCCTCGTCGCGGCGGTGGCGTAGCACCGAGTCGACGTAGGAGGTCACTGCCTCGGCGAGCGGGACATCCCGGTTCTCGTTCTGCGACAGGTACCAGCGGTGGTCGAGCAGCTGGTGGAAGATCTCTGCCGGCTCGAGTCGACCCTTCAGATCGCGCGGAATAGCGCGGATGACCGGCTCGAACACCCGTGCCAGCCAGTCGTGGGCCGCCATCTCCTCGTCGACGCCCTTCTTCTTGTACGTCGCCGTGTAGGAGTCGAGGTCATTGAGCAATCGACGGGCCTGGTTCTCCTGTGCGTCGAGGCCGGTCAGCCGGAGAAGGCGGCGCTGGTGATGACCGGCGTCCACCACCTTGGGCTGGATGCGCACCTTACTGCCCTCGTCATCCGTTCTGATCGCGAGCTCTTCGATATCGAAGCCGAGGTTGTTGAGGCGCTCGACCCGTTCGTTGATGCGCCAGCGCTCGGAGGAGGAGAACGATTCTGAGCCGGTGAGCTCTTTCCACAGACTGCGGTAGGCGGCGACGATTCCGTTGCTCACCTCGACCGGGTCGGCCTCCTCGTCGAGACGACCGCCCGCGGCGAGGTCGAGCAGTTCGCCGGCGATGTTGACCCGGGCGATCTCGAGGTCGTTCTCGCGCTGGCCGTTGGAGAGGCCGTTGTAGAGCTGACCGGTCTCCGCATCGACCAGGTAGGCCGCGAACGCACCGGCATCCCGGCGGAACAGGGTGTTCGACAGTGAGACGTCACCCCAGAAGAAGCCGATGATGTGCAGACGTACGAGCAGCACGGCCAGGGCGTCGACCAGACGCGTTGCGGTATCGGGGCGCAGCGTCTGCGAGTACAGCGCGCGGTACGGGAGCGAGAACTTGAGGTGCCGGGTGACGAGCACCGCGTTGAGGACTTCGCCGTCGTCGGTGGTGCGGTTGGTGATCACGGCAACCGGCTCCACGCAGGGAACGTCGAGCTTCTGCAGGGTGCGCAGCATGTCGTATTCGCGGCGGGCGAGTTCGGCCGAGGTCTCCTTGATCGCGATCACATAGCCGCTCAGGTGCACGAATCGCACGAGGTGGCGCGAGATGCCCTTGGGCAGCGAGGCGATGACGCTCTCCGGCCACACGTCGAGCGGCAGGTTCCAGGGCAGATCGAGCAGTGCCGGGTCGACCGTGGCCGAGGTGATGTTGAGTGAACCGCTCATGGTGAAACGCCTATCGGATGCCGTGGTGCGATGTCGGCAACTGTGCCGACCTCCACCCTCGATTGTGTCGTACGAAAAGTGTGATCTGAAATCTGAGACGCGTTAAACGATGATGCGGGCGGCGAGAATCTCGCCGCCCGCATCATCGGATGTCGGATCGACTAGTCGGCGACAGCCTTGCTGAGGCGCAGGCCGGTCTCGATGTCGAACGCGTGGATGTGCGACGCGGTCGGGGTGATGAAGACCGTGTCACCGGCGGTCGGGTGCTGGCGGCCATCGACGCGGGCGACGATGTCGACGCGCGACCCGTCGATGTCGGTGTGACCGTAGAGGTAACCGTCGGCGCCGAGCTCCTCGACGACATCCACGGCGACCTGTAGACCCTCGCCCGTGTTCGAGACGCGAACGTCTTCGGGCCGGACACCGATGGTGACCTTGGTGTTGTTGGTCGCACCCATGGTCGCGCGGTCGAGCGCGGCGACGGCGGTGCCGAACTTGAGCCCGCCCTCGACGAGGTCAGCCGTGAACAGGTTCATGGCGGGGGAGCCAATGAATCCGGCGACGAAGACGTTCTTCGGGTTCGCGTAGAGGTCACGCGGGGTTCCGACCTGCTGAAGCACGCCATCCTTCAGCACGGCGATGCGGTCGCCCATGGTGAGCGCCTCGGTCTGGTCGTGGGTGACGTAGACCGTGGTGACACCGAGGCGGCGCTGGAGCGACGCGATCTGGGTGCGGGTCTGAACCCGGAGCTTGGCGTCGAGGTTCGACAGCGGCTCGTCCATGAGGAACACCTGCGGCTGGCGCACGATGGCGCGGCCCATGGCGACGCGCTGACGCTGACCACCGGAGAGGGCCTTCGGCTTGCGGCCGAGGTAGGGCTCCAGGTCGAGGAGCTTCGCGGCTTCGAGAACGCGGGTGGCGCGCTCATCCTTGTTGACGCCGGCGATCTTGAGCGCGAAGCCCATGTTCTCGGCGACCGTCATGTGCGGGTAGAGGGCATAATTCTGGAAGACCATCGCGATGTCGCGATCCTTCGGCGGCACGTCGGTGACGTTGCGGTCACCGATGAGGATGTTGCCGTCGTTGACCTCTTCGAGGCCGGCGAGCATGCGCAGCGAGGTGGACTTTCCGCAACCGGACGGGCCGACGAGAACGAGGAACTCGCCGTCGGCGACCGACAGGTCGAGAGCGTCTACAGCCGGGCGGGTCGAGCCCGGGTAGAGGCGGGTAGCTTTGTCAAAAGTGACAGATGCCATAGTGGTACTAACTCCTTCACCGGCAGGTACGTGCCGGACGATCCGTAGTGAATGGATGGGTAGTGCCCCGTCATTATGACACCCGAAGGTGGGGGGACCAAGCCTTTATTTGGATGCTTCGCTCTCAGCGGTCCAGGATTCGTTTAGACACTTCCCAGATAGCGCGTTTACTCTTCAAGAGGATTTGGCGCTAGATCATTGGACGGCGCCCCCAGCACTCCACCCGATTCAAGTGAGGTTCGATGACGTACGGAAACGATGCCGAGGGCACGACGCCCGGTATCGACGGCACGGATGACGACGGCCTCACCCCTGAGGAACGTCGCCGCCTAGCTCGCGATAAGGCTCGGAGCCTGCGCGCCACGCACAAGAAGAAGGACCGGCGCAACCGCTGGTTGATTCGTGGCGGCGTCGCCATCGTGGTCGTCGCCGTGGTCGCGGTCGTGTCGGCCGTCGTGGTCGGAAGCGTGCCGAAGCCCTCCCCGGGCCCGCGCAACATGCAGAGCGACGGAGTCAAGATCGGGCAGAAATTCACGGTAGTCACTTCACCGGCTCTGGCGCCAAAAGAGGAGCCGACGCCCTCGAAGCAGAATGCGAAAGACGTCATCGCCATTCAGGTGTATCTGGACTATCAGTGCCCGATCTGTGGTGACTTCGAGAAGGCGAACGCGACCCAGTTGAAGACCTGGGTGAGCAGCGGTGCCGCCACGCTCGAGATCCACCCGATCGCGATTTTCGACCGCTTCTCCCAGGGCACGAAGTATTCGACCAGAGCCGCGAACGCCGCCGCCTGCGTGGCGAACTATTCGCCCAACAGCTTCTTCGACTTCAATGCGCTGCTGTTCGCACACCAGCCCAAGGAGAACTCGACCGGTCTCACCGATCGCCAGATCATTGCGCTGGCTCAGCAGGCACAGCCGACCGCGATCTCGTCGATCACGGATTGCATCCGCGATGTGTCGTTCAAGTCGTGGGTGAACTCGGCGACGGCGCGGGCCACCACCGGCCCGATCGCCGACTCGAACGTCAAGAAGGTATCTGGCACTCCGACCGTGATCGTCAACGGGGTCAAATACTCCGGCTCGCTCAGCAAGTCGAGCGACTTTGCGGCCGCGATCGTGAAGGCTGCTGGTGACACGTTCGCCGAGGACCCGACGCCTTCGCCGACGCCCACGCCCTCGCCGACTGCCACCCCGTAATAGCGCTCGGCCTGACGCTGCCGGTGTCGCGCGGGCTCCTGTCTCGCTCGGACGCCGGAGTCGCGCGGGCTCCTGTCTCGCTCGGACGCCGGAGTCGCGATAATGCCAGTGCCGCGATAATGCCAGTGCCGCGAGGATGATCGGCAGTGCGGGAGCAGCACCTCGCATGGAGCACTCGCACCGAGCAGTGGAGGCAGATCGCGCCACTGGTCGAGCGCATCCGGCTCTTGGTCGCCGTCGACCGGGAGCCGCGCGACTAGTTCTGCCCGAACTTGTGCCCGTTTGTGCAGGTTGCGCACGCTCGAGCAGGCACACTGCGCACGACGCGGCACAATCGGCGAGCCCGGGGCGCAAAAGTTGCTCGCACAGGGGTATGGAACGCGGCGTCGACCGCGCCTAACCTGAACGCATGGATGATCTTCGAGGTTCAGCAACCCACCGCATCGCTCAACTCGCCGACGTTCTCGCCGCCGAAACTCCGACATCGGAGTGGCTCATCCGGCAATTGCTCGCCGCCCTCGGCGAGTTGGAAGACCTGGAGCCCATCGCCGACCTAGAGATCGAGGGCGACGAAGACTTCTAGCCCGGAAGACTTCTAGCCCGGGTGACTTCTAGCCCGGAAGACTTCTTGCCCGAGCGACTTGTCGCCCGGGTGACTTTTGGCCGGAAGGCCTCTCGCCTGTCGGGCCGTGAGTGGACGACATCCTGGGCTCGCGGGCTATTGCAACTGCCCGCGCCCGCGGAGCACCATAACGGGCATGACCAAATTCCTTATCTCCTTTCCGAGCGAAGCAATGGTGCTGTCGGCGGAGCAGTTCGAACTGGCAGGCATCGAATCTCACGCCGTCATCGAGGAGGCCAAAGCCGCCGGCGTATACGTCTTCGGCGGTGGGATCGCAGAGGATGTCGCCCCCGTGCTGGTGTCTGCAGACGGCTCGGTGAGTTCGGGAACCTATCCCGGCAGCGACCTCACGGGCGGCTTCACCGTGCTCGAGCTGCCATCGCGCGCGGATGCGGTCGAGTGGGCACAGAAGATCGCGGTCGCCTGTCGCTGCGCCCAGGAGTTGCGCGAGTTCATGTACGACCCGGCGAGCTAGTGGCAGCCGGTTTCACCACCGACCCGTGGAGCCCCTTGTCGGATTCGAACCGACGACCCCCGCTTTACAAGTGAGCTTTAGCCACCAAATCCACATGCATCCGATTGCAGTCAACTGGGCAAAAAGGCTGAATTCACGCTGTTTTGCGAGTTCGCTGGTCGTCCAATTGCAGTCAAATTCCGCTACGTGCTGGCAAGGAATTCCCCACGAATTCCCCACGAAGGATGCCGAGCCGCTGGATGATGCCCCGCGCGTAGCTGGAGAGAACCGGGTCGCTGGGCAAACCTGGCTCACGCCATCAACATCGAGTTCGTGCCGCAGTATGACAAGGCAGTGCACGAGCTGGGCAACTGGGCCGGAAGCCGCACCGTCAAGGACTTCCGCCCGACGGTCCTGTACTCGCTCTACTGGGGCGACGGCGACAACACCGACCCCGACACCGAGTACAACGAGAGCAACCTCCGCGGCGCCGGTCTCGGCGAGCACGGCGAGCCCCTCGTCATCCCCGAAGGTGGCACCTTCCCGATGGTCTCGATGACCGGTGGCCTGGAGAGCTTCTACCAGAAGCTCCGCAAGCGCGGCCTCCGCTTCGACTGGACCTGGGAGGCGCAGGTCAACGACACCGTTGGCTTCTTCGAGCAGATCCCCACCGAGCTGCTCGCAGTATCCGTCGACGGAAAGATCGCGGAGTTCTTCGACGCGCTCCTCTCCGTCACCGCAGTCAGCGCGCTCCACGCGGACACCGCCCCCGACGGCACGCAGATCCCGGCCAACGCGCAGCTCTCCCCAGAGGCTGTCGAGCAGGCGATCTACGAGCGCGGTCAGCGCAAGATCAAGGGCAACAAGATCGGCGAGGCGAGCAGCTACAACCTGTTCGTGCCGATCGGCACCAAGCGCTTCTGGGACTTCCAGATGGCGCGCACCGTGCTCCGTGCCAACGACGGTGGATTCGTCCTCGACGGTGGCCGCTACAACACCGCGCTGGGGAACGTCACGCTCGTCGAGCACGACCGCATCCCGGCTGGTTCGTGGTTCCTGGCACCGGCTCCGGGGTCGACCCGCCGCCCCGTGCTGGAGTTCCTCAAGCTCCGCGGTTACGAGACCCCGGAGCTGCGTGTGCAGAACCTCCAGGGCTCGTACGTTGGTGCCGGCGCGATCAGCCCCTTCGAGGGCTCGTTCGAGACCGACTCCCTGGCGTACCGCCTGCGGAACATCGACGGAGCGGTCCTCTGGGCCGAGCTGCACATCGTGCACTCCGACGGAACGGGTGGACCGATCGTCCGTCCGACCCTCACCCCGGCTCCGTAACAACGAGCCGAACAGAAGAGCCCCTCGCCAATCCGGCGGGGGGCTCTTCCTCATTTAGCCGACTATTTGTCCTGGATGGTGGCTGTGAGTATCCTGAGAGAGCAAGCGGGCCTCCTACCCTTGCAGCGGGCCACCCGGCGTGAACATGCCGCCGGGTGGCCTGATCCATTCCTGGGAGTTTGCTGGGAGCACGGATACACTGGCGGCATGGCAAACGCAGGCACGGCTCCCCTCGACGCGACTACTGACATCGGCCGAGTGCGCCTTGTCGTTGGCGACACTGAGGCCACGCCCACTACTGGCGGCCAGGGTGACTACGCCTACTTCTCCGACGACGCGATCCAGGCGGCGCTCGACTTGAGCGGGGGAGGCGTCACCCGCGCCGTCTCCGTGCTGGTGAAGCAGCTCGCACTTTCGTTGACGATCGCTGGCCAGTCGATCAAGGCCGACGACTTCGCCATTAACACCCTCGGCAAAGGCAAGGATCTGCTCGAGGTGGCTCGGAGCTACGTCACCCAGGCCGATGCAGAGGACGCCGCCACCGCTCGAGACGAGGGCACGCTGGCGATCGTCAACACCAAGCTCCGCCCGCAGAACTCATGGCTCGGCCCAGAGAGCTACCCCGCGTTCTGGTAGGCGCCCCCTGGGGGGACTCGAACCACCAGCCGATCGCTTAGGGCGCGAGCGCTCTTCCATTGGGCCACAGGGGCGAGCGTTCCTCTAGTCGCTGGTCTGGTCGCCCAGTGGGGCAGATGGCTTTTCCAGCACAACTAGCTTCGCGCTCTTGAACAGAGAGATGCAGCCGAAGAGGACGCATCCTGCCAGTCCGGCGCCAATTAGGAAGATGACGGTGAGCACGTCTCCGATCATGGCAGTGTCAGCGCGCATAGGGCAAGCTCGCCCCATGACCTATGGTCCCCACGCAGCGGATTGCAGTCAACTGCTGGTGAGGAATTCCCCACGAATTCCCCACGAAGGACAAAAGGACCGGGGCCAATGGCCGCCGATCCCTTTGTTTATATGGAGCCCCTTGTCGGATTCGAACCGACGACCCCCGCTTTACAAGAGCGGTGCTCTGGCCAACTGAGCTAAAGAGGCGAACGAGCACCAATATTACAGTCCGTCATGGTGGGAGCCGCGTCGCCGGTACCGTGGACGGATGACCGCGCCCGCTCCCGATCGCGAGAGCCGGGCATCCGTTGCTCTGGGTGTGGCTGGGGCCGTGCTGGTGGGAGTCCTCACGGCCACGCAGTCGCGCATCAACGGGGAGTTCGGCCGCGCGCTCAGCGACGGTTACCTCGCGGCCCTGATCTCCTTCGGGTCTGGTCTGGTCATTCTCGCTATCGTTCTCGCGATCTGGGCGCCCGGCCGCCGGGGCCTTCGCACCGTGTTCGCGAGCGTGCGCGCGGGCGACACCCCCTGGTGGTACCTCGTCGGTGGCGCGGCCGGCGGTTTCTTCGTGCTCTCGCAGGGGCTTACGGGCGCGACCCTTGGCGTCGCCCTGTTCACGGTCGCGATCGTCTGCGGGCAGACCATCAGCGGTCTCGCCATCGACGCCCGCGGGCTCGGTGCGACCGGCCCGGCGCCCGTCACCATCACGCGCCTGGTCGGCACGGTGCTGGCCCTGGTCGCCGTCACCTGGGCCGTGTCGTCGCAGCTCGTCGGCGACATCCCGCTCTGGATGCTGCTGCTCCCGTTCCTCGCCGGACTCGGCATCGGCGGCCAGCAGGCGGTCAACGGTCAGGTGCGGATCATCTCGCGCTCAGCCCTCACCGCCACCTTCATGAACTTCCTGGTGGGCACCATCGTGCTGGCAGTCGCCGCGATCGTTCACGAGTCGATCGTCGGGTTGCCCGCGGCGCTGCCATCGCAGCCGTGGCTCTACCTTGGCGGTCTGCTCGGCACGATTTTCATCGGCCTGTCCGTCGTGGTCGTGCGCGCAACCGGCGTGCTGCTGCTTGGACTCGGCTCGGTAGCCGGCCAGCTCGTCACGTCGGTGGTACTCGACCTGCTGCTGCCAATTCCCGGGCACGTATTCGCCTGGACGACGCTTGCCGGAACGCTGCTCACTCTCGGCGCGGTCGCTCTGGCGGCGGTGCCGTCGGGGACGATCAGAGCACCGTCACGAACTCCTCGGGGTTGATCGACCGCTTCGCGCCGTCCTTCGCGTCGTCCGCAATCCCGCCGACGTAGAGCCAGCCGAGCAGTTCTTCGTTCTCGGCGAGGTGATGCATCTCGCGCACGGGCCGCGTGCGGGTGAGGTGTCCGGTGCGCCACATGACACCCCAGCCAGCCTCGGTGAGCAGCAGCGACAGCATGTGGGCGACGCCGGAGGCCGTGGCATCCTGTTCCCAGGTCTCCACCTTGAAGCTCGGCTGGTGCACCGCGACCACCGCGATCAACAGGGATGCCCGCAGCGGCTTGCCGGCGAGCTTGGCACCGGACTCGTCGTCGAGCCCGCTGGCGACCATCATCGCCTCACCCAACCGCACGCGGGCGTCGTCGCGCAGCTCGATCAGGCGCCACGGGCGCAGGGCGGCGTGATCCGCGACCGTGCCCGCGGCGGCCACCAGGGGCAGTAACTCCTCGTGGCTGGGGGCGGTCGCCGTCACCTTCGAGTGCGAGCGGCGACGGCTGACCGCATCCAGAACCGACATCGGGGTGGCTACTCGCCCTCGACCGAGGCTTCTTTAAAGTCCAACGACAGCGAGTTCATGCAGTACCGGTCGCCGGTGGGGGTCTGGTAGGCGTCGTCGAAGAGGTGGCCGAGGTGCGAGCCGCAGGTGGCGCACTGCACCTCGGTGCGGGTCATTCCAAGGCTGGTGTCGGTGACCAACTTCACGGCGTCGGGGTTCACCGACTCGTAGAAGCTCGGCCAGCCGGAGCCAGAGTCGAACTTGGTGCCGCTGGCGAAGAGCTCCGCCCCGCAGGCGCCGCAGGTGTAGACGCCGGCGCGCTTTTCGTCGAGCAGCGCGCCAGACCACGGACGCTCGGTCGCGGCCTCGCGCAGGATCGAGTAGCGGGTCGGGTCGAGCTCCTGCTTCCACTCCTCCTCGGTCTTGGTGACGGGAAGAGTCGAATCGTTGCTGGCAGACATGGGGGTCCTTTCAAAACCGCGGGAACCCTCCCATTAAACTCGGCCCCGTGTCGAAACCTGCGCCAGCACCCCAGAACGGCAGAGACCTCACAGAGTGGTACACCAGTTTCGGCGAGGGGGAGGCGCGCGGCCAGTCCGCCGTCTACGAGGAGTGGGCGCTCGGCGTGGCGGGCGACCCGGGCATCCAGGCGCTGCTGATGACGATGCCGCTGCAGAAGCGCCAGCCCAACCTGATCTTCGCCACCTCGCGTCTGCTCGGCGCCCCCGTCGGCGCATACGGGCCGTTTCGCGACTGGCTGGTCGAGAATTTCGCCGCGGTCGCCGCCGAAGCGGAACACCGGATGACCCAGACCAACGAAGCCCGCCGGTGCGCGTCACTGCTGCCCGCGCTGGCCCTCATCGACGGGCCGATCGCGCTGCTCGAGGTCGGAGCGAGTGCTGGCCTCTGCCTCTACCCCGACCGCTACGCCTACTCCTATGACGACGGACCGGTGCTCGGCGACAGCCGGCTCGTGCTCGAGTCGTCGACGACCGGCGCCGTCCCCATCCCGGAAGCGCTGCCCGAGATCGTCTGGCGGGCCGGCGTCGATCTGCATCCGCTCGATGTGCTCGACCCCGACGACATGCGCTGGCTCGAGACCCTGGTCTGGCCGGAGCAGCACGATCGCCGCGAACGTCTGCTCGCCGCCATCGAGATCGCACAGACCGATCCTCCGCACCTGGTCGCCGGCGATGCCGTGACGGCCGTCGCGGCGCTCGCCGCGGAGGCTCCGGATGACGCGACCCTCGTCATCATCACGAGCGGGGTGCTCGTCTACCTGACCGCCGCGGAGCGCACCCGATTCGCCGAGCAGGTGCGCGCGCTGGATGCGCGCTGGATCTCCCTCGAGGGGCGCGGTGCGCTGCCCGACGTGGAGTCCAGGTTGCCGGAGGTGGCGCCGGCCGGGATGGCCGGGCGCTTCGTCTTGGCACTGGACGAGCATCCGCTGGCCTTCACCGGCCCGCACGGCCAAACGCTCGACTGGTTCTGACGCTGGACCGGCTCAGATGCGGGACGCCCCGCATCGGTTGCGAACTCTCCCAGACTGTCGACCCTAGGATCGCTACGGATAACGATCAGGCAACGGGAAGGGTGAACGTGGCTGCAGCGGCTGACGTGAACGCACCGGACCCCGGCCGGGATTCTCGACTGAGCGAACGCGACGAGCGCATCCTCATCTTCGAACGGCAGTGGTGGCAGCACGCCGGGGCGAAGGAGGAGGCGATTCGAGCGGAGTTCGGACTCTCGGCGGCCCGTTACTATCAGGTTTTGAACGCGGTGCTCGACGCGCCGGGGGCGATCGCCTTCGACCCCATGCTGGTCAGGCGGCTGCACCGGATGCGGGATGCACGGACGGCGGCCAGATCGGCTCGCCTGCTCGGACGCCCAGACACCGATCACTGATCTCCCACCCCTTTTCGACACAGACCCCGGAAGAACTATGGCGACGTACCAGAAAGACCGCTTCGACAGCGTGCCCGACGATCTGCTGCGCACCGGCGCGCACCGTGGGCCCGCCAAGAGGGGCCGCGGCTGGATCGCGTTCGCCTGGGCCGCACTGGCCACGGGCATCCTGGTCGCGGGCGGCCTGTTCGGCCTCGCCGTGGTGAATGGCAAGCTCGCCGACATCCCGTTCTTCGCGCCCGCCGCGAGCGAGACTCCCGCCCCCGCCCCGACGCCCACCGTCGAAGCCAAGCTCGACCCGGCTGTCGCGATCACCATTCTCAACGGAACCACGACGACCGGACTCGCCGACAAGGTCGGCGACGAGCTGGTCACGCAGGGCTGGGGTGGTGCGGCGGAGCCGAAGGGGACCCGCGCCAACGCGAGCACCCACGACATCAAGCAGACCGTGGTCTTCTACGGCGATCCGGCGAACGAGGCGGCGGCGAAAGCGCTCGTGCTGACGCTCAAGGTCGGAACCATCCAGCTCTCTGACGCATACCCGCAGTCACCACTCGTGGTGGTGCTCGGAAGCGATTACACACTGCCGTAACGGCCCCTGTGTTACGCGGATGTTTAATCCGCGCATCAATCGGCTTTCGGAGTTGTTCTACGGCGCAAAACCCATTTCCCCGGGCGCGTCGCGCGGCTACTATCTGGGATCAGTCGCCCCCTCCGGGTCACGCTGCTCGCAGTCGATCCAGGGGAACCCGTCCCGACGGGTTCGTGGCTGAAGAGCATCGCGGGCATCGCCGGTGCCGTACAGAACACAGCAGGGAGTTATCAATGGCGAACGGAACCGTCAAATGGTTCAACGCTGAAAAAGGCTACGGATTCATCACTGTCGAGGGTGGGGGGCAGGACGTCTTCGTCCACTACTCCGCCATCGACATGGGTGGCTACAAGGTCCTCGAGGAGGGCCAGCAAGTGACCTTCGAGGTCGGCACCGGCAACAAGGGCCCGCAGGCGGAATCTGTGCGGCTCGTGCAGTAGGTCTTCGAGTAACGCAACAACGCCGTCCGGGCTGCCGGGCGGCGTTGCTGCGTTAACGGCCCGCCGCGTCCCCACTCCAGTCACGCGACCTCCTGAATGATGCGAGTCGGAAGAGGCTTGACGGGTGTGAATTGTTCTATTACAACTAGAACATGCTGATCACGATCGACCCCGAATCGGCGGTGCCGCTCGCCACTCAGGTGGCGGCCCAGCTTCGACGCCAGATCGTCGAGGGTGCGGTGGCCGCGGGGGAGCGACTTCCCGCGGCACGTGAGCTCGCCGCGTCGCTTGGCATCAACATGCACACCGTGCTTCGGGCGTACGACATTATCCGCGCCGCTGGCCTCATCGAGTTGCGGCGCGGCCGTGGCGCCATCGTTCTCGGTGACGCGAGGCAGACGCAGTCGATTTATGCGGAGGCAAGCGCATTGGTAACGAAAGCGCGGAGGCTCGGGATCGACTCCGCCGAGCTCGCCACCATCATCAGGGGGATGTCATGACCGACAACGAAACCACCGGGCGATCGATTTTCGGCGCTCGCCGGGCGCTTGCGCTGGCTGTCACCGTGCTTCCACTCGTCATACTGCTGGCCGCAGCGCTCGCGCTCGGCCCGACACTCGGCCCGACGCTCGCCTCGCACTGGTCATCTCTCGGTTTCCCCGACGGCTATTCGGGCACCTGGAGCAGCTTCGTCGTCGTCGCAGCGATCGTCGTCGCGCTCACCGTCGGCAGCTGGGTTGTTCTGTTCCGGGTTCGCTCCCGGGGCATCGCGCGCATCTGGGTCGGGATGTCCGTGCTCGTCGCCGCGATCCTGGCACTCGCGTGGGCGGTCTCGGCCGGCGCCACGGCTTCCGCATCCCAGCCGAAACACGCCGAGCTGGGCTGGGGTCTGCTTGCGCTGGTCGCCGCCGTCCCGCTCGGAGCGGTGGTGTTCTGGATCATCGACGGCAGTAGCGTTCCCGACCGGTCGGAGCGTTCGGTGGCACCGATGCCTTTGCGGCCGGGAGACCGAGTGGCCTGGATCGGGAGATCGGGGAGCGTTCTATTCCTCTGGGTCGGGGTCGTGCTGATGATCGGCGGCGTCGTGCTTGCTCTCGTGCTGAGTGTTGCCAATGAGGCGGGGGAGGTCTGGATCGCCGGTGCGGTGACCATCATCGCCGGGCTTGCGGTCATTTCGCTCGCCGATGTGACGCTCTCGATCGATGGCCGCGGTCTTCGGCTGGTGTCGTCTCTGTTCCGTGTCCCGCTGTTCCGTATTCCGCTGGCAGATGTCTCGGGAGTGGCGGTGGAGACGATCGACCCCCTTCGCTGGGGTGGCTGGGGCCTGAGATTCTCGGGTTCGGGTCGGGCATACGTGACTGGGCGAGCCGAGGGCCTGGTGGTCGGCAGGACCAACGGCGCGCCCACGGCGATCACAATCCCGCACGCTTCCGATGCCGCGTCGGTGTTGGAGGCGCTGATCCGCCGCTGACCCCGCCAATCCGCCGCGCAGACAGGCCCAGCTGCTCACTTGCACTCTCTACTCGAGAGTGCCAGAATCGTTTAGCACTCTCATCCAGCGAGTGCCAATAGCTGTTGCTTTTACTGCGTCCCGGAAGGACGAAAAACACACATGGCAAAGATCATTGCTTTCAACGAAGAGGCCCGTCGTGGCCTCGAGCGTGGCCTGAACATCCTGGCCGACGCCGTCAAGGTGACCCTCGGCCCGCGCGGCCGCAACGTCGTGCTCGAGAAGAAGTGGGGCGCCCCCACCATCACGAACGACGGTGTGTCGATCGCCAAGGAGATCGAGCTCGACGACCCGTACGAGAAGATCGGTGCCGAGCTCGTCAAGGAGGTCGCCAAGAAGACTGACGACGTCGCTGGCGACGGAACCACCACCGCAACCGTCCTCGCCCAGGCTCTCGTGCGTGAAGGCCTCCGCAACGTCGCTGCCGGTGCAGACCCCATCACCCTCAAGCGCGGCATCGAGAAGGCTGTCGGTGCTGTCATCGAGGCTCTGATCGCCAGCGCCAAGGAGATCGAGACCAAGGAAGAGATCGCGGCCACCGCATCCATTTCTGCGGGCGACCCCGAGATCGGCGCGCTCATCGCCGAGGCGATCGACAAGGTCGGCAAGGAGGGTGTCGTCACCGTCGAGGAGTCGAACACCTTCGGCACCGAGCTCGAGCTCACCGAGGGCATGCGCTTCGACAAGGGCTACCTGTCGCAGTACTTCGTCACCGACCCCGAGCGTCAGGAAGCGGTCTTCGAAGACCCCTACATCCTGATCGTCAACTCCAAGGTCTCCAACATCAAGGACCTGCTGCCGATCGTCGACAAGGTCATCCAGTCGGGCAAGCAGCTGCTGATCATCGCGGAAGACGTGGATGGTGAAGCTCTCGCGACCCTCGTCGTCAACAAGATCCGTGGCATCTTCAAGTCCATCGCCGTCAAGGCTCCGGGCTTCGGCGACCGTCGCAAGGCTCAGCTGCAGGACATCGCCATCCTCACCGGTGGCCAGGTCATCTCCGAGGAGGTCGGTCTCAAGCTCGAGAACGCGACCCTCGACCTGCTGGGTACCGCTCGCAAGGTCATCGTGACCAAGGACGAGACCACGATCGTCGAGGGCGGCGGAGACGCCGACCTGATCGCCGGTCGCGTCAAGCAGATCCGTGCCGAGATCGAGAACACCGACTCCGACTACGACCGTGAGAAGCTCCAGGAGCGTCTCGCGAAGCTCGCCGGTGGCGTCGCCGTCATCAAGGCCGGCGCTGCGACCGAGGTCGAGCTCAAGGAGCGCAAGCACCGCATCGAAGACGCCGTTCGCAACGCGAAGGCCGCCGTCGAAGAGGGCATCGTCGCCGGTGGTGGCGTCGCCCTCATCCAGGCCGGCGAGACCGCCTTCGCGACCGACGCTCTCAAGAACCTCGTCGGTGACGAGGCGACTGGCGCGAACATCGTCAAGGTCGCCATCGACGCCCCGCTCAAGCAGATCGCGCTCAACGCCGGTCTCGAGCCCGGTGTCGTCGCCGACAAGGTGCGCAACCTGCCCACCGGTCACGGCCTCAACGCCGCAACCGGCGAGTACGTCGACATGCTGGCCGCCGGCATCAACGACCCGGTGAAGGTGACCCGTTCCGCGCTGCTCAACGCAGCGTCGATCGCCGGCCTCTTCCTCACCACCGAGGCCGTCGTCGCCGAGAAGCCCGAGAAGAACCCGGCTCCGGCCGGCGACCCCACGGGTGGCATGGACTTCTAAGTCCGACCAGCACTACGCAGGAGGGCAGTCCCATCAGGGGCTGCCCTCCTTCTGCGTTAACGGCAGCCCGCGACCGCGCTGCTTTTCGTTATCCGCGCGCGAGTTGTAACCCCCGCGCGGATAACAAACCCCCGCGTGGTCAGCGCGCGAAGAGTCGCGCGTTGGCCGCCTCGATTTCGGCATATTGCTGGCCCGCCTGACCGAGTGCGTGGCTGATGCCCGCGAGGCTCTCCTCTACCCGCTGCTGGGTCGCCCGCCAGTCGGCGACGATCGCCTGGAAGGCCGAGGCCGCCTGGCCCGACCACGAGCCCTCCAGCGCGGTGAGCTGGCCGTGCAGCGTGCCCACCTCGGCCTGGATACGCCCGACGGATGCCCGCGCGCTCGACGTCGCGGCGATGACCGCTTCGCTGTCGACCTGATACCTGGTCATGATGTCCTCCGAGTCCCGCCCGGAGCCGTCGTCCGGGTCGCGGGCAACGCTAGGTGCGACGAGGATGACGGCGGCGAGACTCAGTTCGAGCTGGGGACGACCGGCGGCACGTAGTCCTCGGGGAGGAGGGGAAGCTCGACCCGGAAGGTCGCGCCGCCACCGTGCGTCTCCAGCGCCTCGACCGTTCCGCGATGGTTGGCGATGATGCCTGACACGATGGCGAGGCCGAGGCCACTGCCCCCGGTTTCGCGGGTGCGTGACGTGTCGGCACGCCAGAAGCGCTCGAAGATCTTCTCGCGGATCTGCGGCGGGATGCCGTCTCCGTGATCGATGACGTCGAGGATGGCGACGCGGCGCTGGCCATCGACGCTCACCGCGATCTCGATCGGACTATCGTCGGGGGTGAAGCGCATGGCATTGCCCATGAGGTTGGTGACCACCTGGCGGATCTTGTTCTCTTCCGCCAACACCACCGCGTGGAGTTCTTCGCGCGGAGCGGCGGGCACGGTCTCCTCGGGCGGGAGCGCGATTCCCTTTGCGGAAGTGGGGGTCTTGCGTCCTCGGCGCACCAGGCGACCGGCGAAGGCGATCGGGCCGGTGAGGGTCGTCGCGGACCGCGAGGCGACATCCGGTGCGGTGGGCTCATCGGTGGGATCGGAGCCGGGCTGCGGCACCAGCTCGGCCTGGCTGACCACGACGGTCACCACTCGGCTGGGCGCCGAGGCCATGGCGTCGAGGGCAGCATCGCGGGCGATCGGCAGCAGGTCGACCGGCGCGAGTTGCAGCGGCTTCGCCTCGTCGATGCGGGCGAGTTCGAGCAGGTCTTGCACGAGCTCACCCATGCGGATGGCTTCCTTCTCGATCCGCTCCATCGCCTGCGCGACGGCCTCGGGGGTCTGGAGCGCCCCCATCCGATACAGCTCCGCGTATCCCCGCACCGAGACGAGGGGCGTGCGCAACTCGTGACTGGCGTCGCCGACGAAGCGCCGCATCTGCCCGATGGTGCGGGCGCGATCGGCGAAAGCGCGGTCGATGCGCCCGAGCATGGTGTTGAGCGAGCGGTTGAGGCGCCCGACCTCGGTGTTCGGTGTCGCGCCGGGAAGACGCTGGCTGAAGTCGCCGTCGGCGATGGCGGCGGCGGTGGCCTCCACCTCGCGCAGCGGTGTGAAAGTGGATGTCACCAGTAGCCGGGTGAGGGCGGCCCCCAGAACGACGATGGAGAGCCCAAAGCCGAGGAAGATACCGATGAACTGGTTGATCACGCCCTGCGTGGAGTCGAGGCTGACGCCGACCACGTAGTTGACGATCTGCGACGAGCCCTTGATGTTGTTCGACAGCGCGATGACCCGCCACTCGCTGGTGTGGCTCGAGTTCCACACGGTGAACGCCTCGCCCTCCATGGAGAGAACGTGGGGCAGTGAGAGACCCGCGCCGTCGAGGTCGGGCTGATCCTGGCCGGCCATGTTGTGGCAGAGCAGGTCGCCGTCGATGTTGAGCACGGCGAAGAAATACGGGCTCGGCGCCGCGTTTTGATTGCAGGTCGAGGCACTGGTCGGCGTGAAGGACGTCACGCCCTGCGCGGCCTGCTGAAGGCTCGAATCGAGTTGCTCATTGAGGTAGACCTTGAGCACGGTCATGGTGCCGAAGCCGGCCACGATCAGTCCGAGGGTCACCAGAAGCACCGTGACGCCGGTGATCTTCGTGCGGAGCGAGATCGTGCTCCACCAGCTGGTGACGTGGTCTTCCATCAGAAGGTCAGGCTAGCGTTCGGAGTCTGGTGGATTGCCGGGACCGAGCCGGACATCCGCTGACCCACCGCTCGACCGAATGCTCAGACTCGAATGCTCAGACTCGGGTGGTCAGACTCGGGCGGCCTTGAGCATGTAGCCGAAACCGCGCTTGGTCTGGATGACCGGCTCCTGCGAGAACTGGTCGAGCTTGCGTCTCAGGTAGGAGATGTAGCTCTCCACGATGCCGGCGTCCCCGTTGAAGTCGTACTCCCAGACGTGGTCGAGGATCTGCGCCTTCGAGAGCACCCGGTTGGGGTTGAGCATGAGGTAGCGCAGCAGCTTGAACTCGGTGGGGGAGAGCTCGATCTGCTCGTCGCCGATGGTCACCTCGTGGGTGTCCTGGTCCATGGTCAGTTCGCCGGCGCGGATGATCGCGTCCTCTTCGTCTTGCATCGTGCGACGCAGGATCGCCTTGATGCGGGCCACGATCTCGTCGAGGCTGAACGGCTTGGTCACGTAGTCGTCGCCACCGACGGTGAGGCCGGTGATCTTGTCTTCGGTGTCGTCCTTCGCCGTGAGGAAGAGGATGGGGGAGGTGTAGCCGCTGGAACGGAGGCGCTTGGTCACGCCGAAACCGTTCATGTCGGGCAGCATCACATCGAGGATGATGAGGTCGGGTTCTTCCTCGAGCACTGCCGAGATGGCCTGTGCGCCGTTGCCGACCGCCCGCACCGCGAAGCCGGCGAAGCGCAGGCTCGTGGTGAGAAGATCGCGGATGTTGGGCTCGTCATCGACGATGAGAATCTTGGGACCGTCACTCATGGCATTAGTATCTGCGCGTCGACTGTGCGCAGGCTGTGAGCGTTGTCGGGGGCGGCTGCGCGAATCATCTGCCTCGTCCGCCTTCCGGCCCGACGGTGCACAATGATCTTGACCCCGAGAGGATGACGGATGACGTCACGCGCGATCGGCGCACGGAGCTTCGACTTCGACCGCCAGGTGGCCGTCATGGCCATCGTCAACCGCACGCCCGACTCGTTCTTCGACCGCGGCTCGACTTTTGCGCTGGATGCCGCGGTAGAAAGGTCGCTCGCCGCCGTCGACGCGGGAGCGGATTGGGTGGATGTCGGCGGCGTCCCGTTCGGCCGCGGCCCGGCGGTAAGCGTGCAGCAGGAGCTCGATCGGGTGATCCCGGTCGTTGAGGCGATCCGCGCCGCATCCGATGTCGTGGTCTCGGTCGACACCTTCAGCGCGGAGGTCGCGCGGCAGAGCATCCTGGCCGGGGCCGGCGTGATCAACGACACCAGCGGACTCTGGGATGTCGACATGGCCCCGGTGGTCGCGGCCAGTGCAGCCACCCTCGTTCTCACGCACAGTCTCGCGCCACCCCGCAGCGAACCGCCCCGCCCCGAGTACACGGATGTCACGGCCGACGTCATCGCCTTTCTCGAGAATCGCGTGGCGCGCGCGACCGCCGCGGGCATCCCGCTGGAGCGTCTCATCGTCGACCCCGGACACGACCTCAACAAGAACACCTATCACTCGCTCGAGCTCACGGCCCGGCTCGAGGAGGTCGTCGCGATCGGCCTACCCACCCTCGTGGCGGTGTCGAACAAGGACTTCATCGGCGAGACCCTGGACCGTGCGCGGGGGGAGCGGCTCGAGGGGTCGATCGCCGCGGCGGTGATCTGCATCATGAAGGGTGCGCGCATCATCCGCATGCACGACGTGCGTGCCGCCGTCGCCGCGGCGCGGATGACCGAGGCCGTGCTCGGGCTGCGCGAACCCGCGTACGCCATCCACAACAGGGAGTAGCCATGGTTCGGATCGACGCAGTGCTGCCGTCGCCGGTTGCCGACCTCGACGACGAGGCGATCGCAGCGCACTATGCCGCGGGGAGTCCGTGGTTGCGGGTCAACTTCGTCTCGTCGATCGATGGGGCAGCGACGGCCGACGGGTTGTCCGCCGGGCTCGGGGGCGACGCGGACCATCGGGTCTTCGACATCCTGCGCCGACTCTGCGACATGGTGCTCGTCGCGTCGGGCACGGTGAAGGCGGAGGGCTACGGCCCGATGGTGGTCGACGACGAGTCGGCCGCGTGGCGGGTGGCGCACGGGCTGCAGGCGCAGCCGGTGTTCGCGATCGTGAGCGGGCGGCTCGACCTCGACCCGACATCCGCGATCTTCACGGATGCCCCGGTGCGGCCGATCGTCGTGACCACCGGTTCGTCGCCAATGGGCCCGCGCGCCGCGCTCGCGGAGGTCGCCGACGTGTTGATCTGCGGGGAAAGCGAGCTCGACCCGGCGGCCATGGTGCAGCAGCTGGCTTTTCGCGGGCTCGGGCGCATCCACTGCGAGGGTGGGCCGTCGCTGTTCGGGGCGCTGCTCGACGCCGATGTCGTGGACGAGCTGTGCCTCACGCTCAGCCCGCTGCTCGAGGCGGGTGACTCGGGAAGGATCGCGCACTCGGCGACGGGCGACTCGCGGGCGATGGAGCTGGCCGGGGTGCTGCACTCCGATGGCACGCTTTTGCTGCGCTACACCCGCGCGCGGTAGCTACGCGGCGGTGTCGAGCGCGTCGCTGTCGAGGATCGTGTAGCTGTAGCCCTGCTCGGCGAGGAAGCGTTGGCGGTTCTGCGCGAAGTCCTGATCGACGGTGTCGCGGGCGACGAGCGTGTAGAAGTTGGCCGGGAGTCCTGACTCCTTCGGGCGCAGTAGACGGCCGAGGCGCTGAGCCTCCTCCTGGCGTGAACCGAAGCTCCCCGAGACCTGGATCGCGACCGTCGCCTCGGGCAGGTCGATCGAGAAGTTCGCCACCTTCGACACCACGAGCACCGTGATCGAGCCCTCGCGGAAGGCCTGGTACAGACGCTCCCGCTCGTCGATCGGCGTGGCCCCGGTGAGCTGCGGCGCATCCAGAGCCTCGGCGAGCATGTCGATCTGGTCGAGGTACTGCCCGATGATCAGGATGCGCTCGCCCTGGTGCTTCTTCACCAGTTCTTTGACCACACCGAGCTTGGCTGGTGCCGTCGCGGCGAGGCGGTAGCGCTCGTCGTCGGCGGAGGCCGCGTACTCGAGCCGCTCCTGCTGCGGCAGGTCGATGCGCACCTCGTAGCAGGATGCGGGGGAGATGAAGCCTTGGGCCTCTATCTCTTTCCATGGGGCGTCGAAGCGCTTCGGCCCGATCAGGCTGAACACGTCGCCCTCGCGGCCGTCTTCGCGTACGAGCGTCGCGGTGAGGCCGAGGCGTCGGCGGGCCTGCAGGTCGGCGGTGAGCTTGAACACGGGCGCGGGAAGCAGGTGCACCTCGTCGTAGATCACGAGGCCCCAGTCCAGCGCGTCGAGGAGTGCGAGGTGCGCGTACTCGCCCTTCCGCTTGGCCGTGAGGATCTGGTAGGTCGCGATCGTCACCGGCTTGATGTCTTTGACGGTGCCGGAGTATTCGCCGACCTCGTCCTCGGTCAGCGTCGTGCGCTTGAGCAGCTCCGCGCGCCACTGCCGGGCCGACACCGTGTTGGTCACCAAGATGAGCGTCGTCGTCTTCACCTGTGCCATCGCGCCGGCGCCGACCAGCGTCTTGCCGGCTCCACAGGGCAGCACGACCACCCCGGAACCGCCGTCGTAGAAGCTCGCCACCGCGTCGTTCTGGTACGGGCGGAGGTTCCACTCGGCATTGTCGAGGGAGATCGGATGCGGGGTGCCGGGGGTGTACCCGGCGAGGTCCTCCGCAGGCCAGCCCAGCTTCACCAGCTCCTGCTTCACCTGTCCGCGGGCCCAGGCCTGGATCTCGTAGCGGTCGGGCAGCTTGCCGAGCCCTCGCAGGTCTTCGGGAACGTAGAGGAGCGGCGCGATTCGCTTGGCCCGCACGATCTCGTTGAGCACCGCAGCATCCGTCGACCGCAGGATCAGCTTGTTCTCGGAGTCACGCTCGATCACGAGTCGGCCGTAGCGGCTGACGGTCTCGGCGATGTCGATGGTTACCGATTGCGGCACCGGGAACTTGCTGTACTTTTCCAGGGTCTCGAGCATGTTCTCGGCGGTGTGTCCGGCGGCGCGGGCGTTCCACAGGCCGAGGCGGGTGATGCGATAGGTGTGGATGTGCTCGGGCGCCCGCTCCAGCTCGGCGAAGACGGCGAGGTCGTGACGCGCGTCTTCGGCCTGCGGATGCGCGACTTCGAGCAGTACGGTGCGGTCGCTCTGCACGATCAGCGGGCCGCCGATGGGCGCGGACGTGCTGGGCAGGGGGGCGGTTTCAGAGACGCCGGTCATCCGACCCAGCCTAGACCTGCGTGCACGGGGTTAGTCGAGTAGCGCCGGCACTCAGCGCACCTGCCGCGTCGCTCGCACGGCGCCGGTCACGTGCAGCAGCACCGGGAGCTGCTGCTCGAGCACGCCGTCGAGCTGCTCGACCGCGGTGTCGACCGCACGGATCACCCGGGCCAGGTCGGCCCCGCGCCGCGCGGTGACCCGCAGCGAGAGCACCGAGCGCCGGCGCATCCGGAATCCGGTCGACGAGACGGCGACGACGTCGGGCTGGTCGGCAAGCGCGTCGCCGACCAGATCGGCGACGAGGAGCGCGTCGATGGTGACCGAGCCGTCGGCGCTCTCGGCTTCGATCAGGTGACGGATGCGCCCGCGGCCGCGGCTGAGAATCCAGATCAGCGACAGCACGATCACGACGACGGCGCCCCCGACTATCGCCCACAGCACGCCGACCGACGGCTTCGGGATGTTCGGCAGCCCGAGCCCAGAGCCGCCAGCGACATAGGCTGCCGCGGCGATCAACACCAGCCCGAGCACCGCGAGGATTACCCGGTTCAAGATCCGGTTACTGCGCGTCATGCTCCCACCGTCCCTCGTGTCGAAACCACAACCCGTGCGCGAACGGACGGCCTCGGCGCAAGCGTGGTGAGCAGCCCATCGGCGATCGCCTGTGCCGCGGGGGCGTCGACCGGCACTCCGCTGGTCGGCGTGATCACGATCCGCGCCCGGCGTTTCGAGACGTCGGCGTGCACCCGGTCGGGGGCGACGTCGGCGACGCGGCGGGCGTCGCGAGCGAGCGCCCCGGCGAGCACTCCGTCGTCGACGACCACGGCCATCCGTTCGTTCGGCACCGCGTGGCGAGCGCGGCGGCCGGGAAGGATCGCCAGCAAAAGCAGTGCAATGCCGAGCACCGCGGCGACCCCGGCGGCTACGTAGACGATGATCTCCTTCGAGCCGAGCCAATCGATGGCGGCGGCCGGAGAGACGAGCAGCGGGCCGGCCCCGAAGGCGGCGAGGCCGCACTCCAGGCCGACGTATGCCGCCACCAGAATGAACAACGCGAGCGCCACCGACACCGCGACCGACCGGGATCGATGGGTCTCACGGCGCAAGATGCGGGGATAGAGGGAGGTCATTTCACTCTCTTCTCATGCAGCACGAGGGCGCGGGTGAGTCGCAGCGCGATCGGTCCGACCGTGCGCCCGGTCTGCGCCTCGACGTCAACGCGGATATCGCTGCGCGCATCGTCTCCGCGCTTCATGAGCCGCACGGCGGAGGCTCCGCTCAGCGGCGGCAATCGCAGCGGAGCGACGACGGAGATCGCGAGCAGCCCAGCCGCGTCGGTGAGCGTGACGTGCACGTCGCGCAGTGGCACGCGCAGGTGGCGGGCGGATGTCGCGGCGACGGTGCGCTCGAGGGCGCGGGCCGCGACATCCGTTCGCCCAGGCACGATGTCGGACATCACGCGCTCCGGCGACCGCGGGCGGCGTCGACCACGGCGGCGACGTTGAGGCGTCCGCTGATGATCGCGCCGACAAGCCCGCCGACGATCGCGAGGACCAGCACCAGCAGGAAGCCCCAGAACCCGAAGGCGAGGCCGACGATGGCCAGCACTGCGCCGGCGATCGCTCCGATGAGCCAGCCGCTCATGAGACGCGCGACTCTTCGACGGTGTCGTCGTCGCCGGGGATGTGCACGTCGCTGACGGTGACGTTGATCTCGGCGACCTCCATGCCGATGAGGCGTTCGATGGAGTCGGCGACGGCGGCGCGGACATCCGCAGCCACCTGGTGAAGCGGCGTCGGATACTCGACGACGATGGTGACGTCGGCGGCGACCTGGGTCTCGCCGACCTCGACCTTGACGCCCTGCGCGAGGTCGGTGTTGCCCATCGCGTCGCGGATTGCACCGAATGCGCGGGCGGTTCCGCCGCCGAGGGCGTAGACGCCGGGCACGTCGCGGGCAGCGATGCCGGCGATCTTGGCGACGACGGGATCGACGATCACGGTCTTGCCGGCCGACGCGCCGGACAGGCCCAAGGTGGATGCGGTGGTGGCGCTGGCGGTTCCGGTAGTGGTTCCGGTCTGCACTCTCTCAGCCATGATGTTCCTCTTTCGTTGGGGTTGATACCCGCGGGTATCGTTCGAAAGGGAAGACGCGGGTGACGGGTAAAACGTCACGGTTTTCCGCAGAACTTTTTTGGCGGATGCTTTTGACGGATGCGCGAAGGGGGCTCGTGACGTCACTCGAGGCTGCGTCCGACGGGCTGCTTGCGGCGCGATCCGCGGACGGAGATACGGTCGCCTTCGGTGTGCTGGTGCGTCGATTGGCGCCGGCACTGAAGGCATTCGCCACCCGGCTTACCGGCTCTGCGGTCGACGCGGATGACGCGGTTCAGGAGGCCCTGATCTCCGCGTGGGGCGCACTGCCCGCCCTCGACGATACGAGCAAGGTACGTTCCTGGATGTTCAGCATCGTCTCCCGCAAGGCGACCGACCGCATCCGTTCGCGCAAGCCGACGGTGGAGCTGGATCAGGAGCGGGACGAGGATGCGAGCGCGGGTCCGGAGGGTCGGGCGATCGCGTCATCCCGCCTCGACGCCCTCGCGGCGGTGCTCGACACGCTTCCGGAGGGGCAGCGGCAGTGCTGGGTGCTCAAGGAGATGGGCGGGTACTCGTATGAGGACATCGCGGAACAGCTCGGGATGAGTGTGACGACGGTGCGCGGCAAGCTCGCTCGTGCCAGGGTGACGGTGGTGCGAGAAATGGAGGCCTGGCGATGACTGACGACGACGATGACATCGGCGGTTCGGGATTCTCGCTCGCCGACCTGAGCGACTACCTCGACCGCGGTCGGCAGCCGGCCATTGCGGCGATCGACAACAACCCGGAATGTCAGGCGATGCTCGCCTCGCTCGAACGGGTGGCCGGGTTGTCTCGCCAGCTCGTCGTGCGGGATGCCGCGGAGGCCCCGCCGGTCGACGACGGGTGGGTTGGCGCGCTGCTGGGAACCATCGGGCGCGAGTTGCGGGCGGGACGCGACATCCCGTACGCGGTATCGGACCCGGGCACCCGGCTCTCGATCACGGAGGGTGCCGTGCGCGAGCTGGTGCGGGCCGCCGGGGATTCGGTCGAGGGCGTGCTGGTCGGAAGCTGCTCGATATCGGGCGACGTGACCGTGCCGGGCGCGGAGGTGACGGTGGCATTGACGATCAGCGTGGTGCTGAGCGCGCCGGTGACCCAGCTGGCGCAGGCGGTGCGAGACCGGGTGCGAACCGAACTGCTCAAGCACACCGAACTACGGGTGGGGGCGATCGATGTGACCGTCGTGGATGTTCACCTGTGGGTCAGCGAGGAGGGGTCATGAGTTCGCAACTGGCGCTGAAACTGGATGCGGTGGTGCGGCAGGTGCCCGGGGTCGTCACGCTGTTCGCCGCCTCGCCCGCGCTGGTGCAGTCGGTGCGAGCGCTGACGGCCGGGGAGACGTCGCTGATCGAGGTCGGCTCGGATGATTCGGGCCTCATGATCACGGTGAGTGTCGGTGTAGACGCGGATGCCCAGGCCCCGGTGACCGCGCGCCTGGTCTCCGACGCGGTGCGGGCCGCGGTCGACGGCCCGGCGGAGATTCACGTGCGGGTGAGCCGGGTGACGTCGGCCTGAGTCTTCGAGACCTACGTGGCGGGGCCGAGGGAGGCGATGCTCGATAGCGGGAGCGTGCGCTCGATGGCGGACTTGCGGTCGCGAAACCGTACCCGCCCGCTCGACACGCTGGTCGGCTCGAGCACGTACGACACCTCGGAGTCATCCGGCATCCTCACCGTGACCGTCAGCTCGACCTTCGATTTGATCGCAATGTCTAGCTGACGCAGCAGCCAGGCCTGACCCTCCTCCTGCGGCTCGGCGGCTCCACCGATCCGCAGGCGCTCGATGAGAGCATCCAGCGGGTCGGTCGTGTCCGTGCTCACCGGCCGGGCCGTGCGCTGCCGACGAAGCGCGATGATCGCGCCGGACGAATCCTCCGCCGCCACCGGATACCGGGCATCGCTCAGCGACCAGAACACGACATCGAAGGTAAAGCGGCTCAGCAGCCGACCCTCGGAGCGCCAAAACCCCAGCGCCGACAGGTTCTGGTCGACGGCGATGGTGCCGAGCAGGTGCTCGTCGCCGCCGGACGAGGAATCCGACGAGACGTAGGAACGCGCATCTGGCGAATCGAGTGCCCCGACCCGCACCTGCCCGTACCGCGTCGCGGCCTCGTGCAGCAGGTACGCGAGCGGTTGCGGAATGCCGGTGAGCGAGATGGACCGCAAGAAGTCGAGCATCGACTGCTCGCTCTCACCCGCGGCCATCGCCCGGTTCACGCTGGAGGTGCTGACGCGGTAGGTGGAGGCGAGCGCGCGGCTCTCGACATCCGCGATGCCGCGGAGGCGAGCATCCACCTCGGGCGTCAGCGGCCCTGGCGCGACCACCGAGAGGTCGTGCTGCAGGTAGACCTGCGAAACCTCGGGCGGTAGCAGCGCGCCCATCGCGGCGATCGCCTCGGGCGCGCCCTCCGACAGCAGCAGCGCGCCGGGCGTGCTCGGCGCCTGGTTCGCGGTGATGCCGAGCAACTCGGCGTCTCGGGTTCCGCTGGCAATGCGCTGGTCCATCCAGTCGCCGCCGGCCGGGTAGAGCCAGTCGATGTAGCCGCGCAGCCCTTGGCCCCAGAGCGCGTGGGTGCGCTCACCGAGCAGGCGACGGATGTCCGCGGGCAGCCGTTCGTGCCAGGCCCCAGCCAGCGCGCCCCAGCGTGCGCCCGTCGGCAGCAGCAACCACGAACGCCCGAGTTCGGTGATCATCGTGTACCCGGACTCCCGCGCCAGCAGCTCGGCCCGTTCGGCGACGTCGACAAACGTCGCGACCGACTCGAGGTCGACCGACATGCCGCTCGCGAGCCGCTTGGTGTCTGGCAGGGAGACGCCGCCCTTGGCGAGTTCGCGGGCAGGCTCCCGCTCGATCTCGGCCAGCAACTCGGTGACGGCGGCGGTGGCGGTGAATGCGCGTTCGGCGGCGAGGCGGTCGATGATGCGCTGGTCGACATCCGGCACCGGTTCGAGCGCGGCGGGCGCGGCGGCGGTGACGAGTTGCTCGAGGCTCGGCAGACCGAAACTCGGCCAGGCGGCGAGCTGGGCGCGCACGGGTTCGTAGAGGGACAGCGAGTCGGGTGCCAGGAGGAGGAGCGCGCGGGCACGCTCCGCGACCTCGAGCACGGTCGACTCTGGCAGGGGTTCTCCGCCGTCGGAGGTGACCCGGGCCGCGACATCCGCAGCGCTGGAAGCTCCGGAGGCTATGGCCGACAACACCGTGAGCGTCGTGCGGTCGAGCCGGGTGAGGGTCTGCTGAATGGCGTCGGGGTGGAGGAACGCCTCGGCGAGGTCGAAGTAGTCGCGGATGGCGTTCGAGCCGCTGCCGTGGATCACGAGTTCGCGCGCCCGAATGGTGGCCACGAGCTCGGCGTCAGTGAGCGAGCGCAACACGACCGACAGGGTTTGCGTGGCGAGAGCCTGCGTGGTGCTCATCGTCCCCTTTGCGGGCCCAGTTCTTCGCCCGGTCTCGTGCCCGGCATCATTACCGGGTTCGCGCTACTTCTTGTTCTTCTTAGTATTACCGAGCGCGGCGGCGGCTTCTGCCTCCCGCGCCTCCCGCGAGCGTCGGCGGGTGCTGATGATGAGCAGAATCACGATCAGCACGAACCCGATCGGCAGCGCGATGCCGGGGAAGAGCACGATCGGCGCCCACAGATCTTTCACGTGAAAGACGCCCGAGACCACGATGACCACGATGATGGCGATGATCGACAGACCGATGATCGCCGCGATCATGTAGGCGAGCGCGCGTTCGTTACGATGAACAGTCACTGGGGTGTCATTTGCCACAGGCACAAGACTAGAGCAGCGGCGTGCCCGTAGGCTTGATACGAGCACCGAGCGAAAGAGGTACTGCCATGCCCACCGGCAAGGTCAAATTTTACGACGAGGAGAAGGGCTTCGGCTTCATCAGTTCTGATGACGGTCAAGAGGTCTTTCTGCACGCCAATGCCCTCCCCGCGGGTGCCACGGTCAAGGCCGGCACCAAGCTCGAATTCGGCATCGCCGATGGCAAGCGCGGCGCCCAAGCACTCTCGGTGCGCGTGCTCGAAGCACCCCCGAGCCTCCAGAAGATGAGCCGCAAGCCGGCGGATGACATGGCAATCATCATCGAAGATCTGGTCAAGTTGCTCGACGGCATCGGGGGCAACCTCAAGCGCGGACGCTACCCCGACAGCAAGCACGGCAAGACGATCGCCGCGATGCTGCGCAAGGTAGCGGATGAGCTCGATGCCTGATTCGTCGCCCGTTGAGGACCCCACGCCGGCGGATGTCGCTGCAGAGGTAACTCCCTCGGAACCTCGAGGCGCTTCCGAGGCCGACATCACGATCGCCCGCCGCGCGCTGCTGGAGATCACCAGCGCAGAGTCGATCGGTGAGCCAGCAGGCTCGACCGACGGGGGCGACGGCGTGGTCACGGTCTACTTCGACACCCTGCTCTCGGGCTACCCGGGCTGGCGCTGGACGGTCAGCCTGGCCCACCTCGACGGCGAACAGGCGAGCGTGCTCGAGACCGAGCTCACGCCCGGCGAGACCGCGCTGCTGTCTCCCGCCTGGATTCCGTGGGTCGACCGTCTTGCCGACTACCGGGCGGCTCAGGATGCCGCGGGCGCATCCGCAGAAGACGACGACGAGTCCGAGGACGACCTCGATGGGTCGACTGACGACGACTTCGATGACGAAGCCGGCGCTGATGGCGACGATGACGACGACGACGACGATGACGATGACGATGACGATGATGACGCGCTAGGCAGCGACATCCTGCACAGCGGCGACCTCGACGGTGTGGACATCGATGCGATCGACATCGACGCCATTGACATCGACGCGATCGATGACGACGATATCGACGACGACGAGACCGAGTTCGAAGACGACGACTCCGACGAGCTAGAGGTGTCGTCGAGTGATCTGGGTATAGACGAGGCCGATGACTCCGATGACGAGCCCGGCGACGCAGCACCAGAGAAGCCAGCCGCGTCCTGAGTCGATCATCGTGCCGCCGAACACCACGAGCAGCACGACGAAGGCGACCAGCCAGGCCGCGAGGCCGACGAGTACGGCCTTGCGGTCATCCGTCTCTAACGGCTCCGGGTCGGCGCGCCGCTCGGAGTCTTTGAGGAACAGCTTCATCTAGAGTGCACCGACCACATACTCGATGCAGCTGACCAGCTTGCGCACGTCATCCGGCTCGATCGCGGTGAAGGTGGCGACGCGCAGCTGGTTGCGTCCGAGCTTGCGGTACGGCTCGGTGTCGACCACGCCGTTGGCCCGCAGCGTCTTCGCGATCGCGGCGGCGTCGATGCTGTCATCGAAGTCGATGGTGACGACGACCTGCGAGCGGTGGTCGGGGTTCGTAACGAACGGCGTCGCGTAGTCGACCGACGACGCCCAGTCGTACAGAACGGATGACGACTCCTTGGTGCGCGCGTCGGCCCAGGCCAGCCCGCCGTTGCCGTTGATCCACTCGACCTGGTTCTCGAGCAGCAGCAGCGTGGCGATCGCCGGGGTGTTCAGCGTCTGCTTGAGACGCGAGTTGTCGACGGCGTTCTTGAGGCTGAGGAACTCGGGAATCCAGCGATCGCTCGCGTGGATCTGCTCGACCCGCTCGATGGCGGCGGGGGAGAACAGGCCGAACCAGAGGCCGCCGTCGGAGGCGAAGTTCTTCTGCGGTGCGAAGTAGTAGACATCGGCCTGCGCGGCGTCGAAGTCGACCCCGCCCGCGGCGCTGGTCGCGTCGATCACGGTGAGGGCGTCGGCATCCACTCTCCGAACCGGGGCCATGACGCCGGTGGAGGTCTCGTTGTGCGGCCAGGCGTAGACGTCGATTCCGTCGAGGATCTCGACCTCGCTGCGCGAGCCGGCCGGGGCGTTCACGATGTGCGGTGCCTCGAGGAAGGGGGCCGCGGCGGCCTGGCCGAACTTGGCGCCGAACTCGCCGAAGGTGAGGTTCTCGCTGCGCTGGCTGATGAGGCCGAAGGCGGCGGCATCCCAGAAGGCGGTCGAGCCGCCGTTGCCGATGACGACCTCGTAGCCGTCGGGCAGGCGGAACAGCTCGCCGAGCCCGGACTGCACGCGCCCGACCAGGTTCTTCACGGGCGCCTGGCGGTGCGAGGTGCCCATGATCTCGGCGCCAGCACCGGCGAGATATGCCAGCTGCTCGGGCCGCACCTTGGACGGGCCGCAGCCGAATCGTCCGTCGAGGGGCAGGAGTTCGCTGGGGATGATCACGTCGGGCATCTGCAAAGTCTATTAGCGCGGCCGCCCGCATTACGGCGAGCGGATGGTCGGCGCAGGTTAGGCTAGCCTGACATGCTTTTCGGCGCGCGAGGAGGCGACAATTACCGATCTCATCGACACCACTGAGATGTATCTGCGGACCATCTACGAGCTCGAGGAAGAGAACATCTTCCCCCTGCGGGCACGCATCAGCGAACGTCTCGGCCACTCCGGCCCGACCGTGTCGCAGACCGTCGCCCGCATGGAGCGCGATGGCCTGGTCGTGGTCGAAGGCGACCGTCATCTCGCGCTGACCGACGAGGGTCGCTCGAAGGCCGTGCACGTGATGCGCAAGCACCGTCTGGCCGAGCGCCTGCTCGCCGACGTGATCGGTCTCGACTGGGCTCTCGTGCACGAGGAAGCATGCCGCTGGGAGCACGTGATGAGCGAGTCGGTTGAGCGCCGCATCATCGAGATGCTCGAGCACCCGACGCAGAGTCCGTACGGCAACCCGATCCCCGGGCTCGAGGAGCTGGGGGATGCCGGCGCCGGCAACTTCAGCGACGGCGTCGTGAACATCGTCAACTACGTGCTCGGAGCGGTCGGACCGGTGAAGGGCACCATCCGTCGCCTGGGCGAGCCGGTGCAGTACGAGGTGGAGCTGCTCGAGCAGTTGCGCACTGCCGGGGTCATGCCCGGGGCCAAGGCGAGCTTCTCGCGCGCCGGGTCGTACGTGCTGGTGCAGGTCGAGGGCGACGGTGACACCGAGGCGCCCGAGGGCATAGAGCTGCCCAACGAGGTGGCCATCCACGTGTACGTGGGGATCTAACCTTCGGTAAACGCTGGGTAACAGGCTCGCTGTCGCGGACATCCGTTCCGCCTTTGTGGGTTACTCTTTCCGTACTTGCAATTCTGAGAGTCGTATTTCGGGAGAGCCCCATGTCGAGTCGAAGCACCATCCAAACCACGGATGCGCGCTGCGACTGTGCCATAGGGCGCGGGGAACACTGCGCGGTTTTCATACCCGCGCGCACCATCTAGGCACTGTCCATTCGGACGGTGCCTTTTTTGTTCCCCACCTCCTGCTTTCAGCAACCCAAGGTGCATCGATCAGCCCGCAAGCCGTGCGGGCTTCGTCGAAAGGATGAGAATGCGCACGCTGGTCCTCAATGCGGGCTTCGAGCCCCTTGCCGTGGTGTCGTTCAAGCGAGCGCTGGTGCTCGTGATGAATCAGAAGGCGACGATTGTCGCGGCGGATGCCGAGCATCCGGTGTGGGGGTCGAGCGGTTCCTACGACCGCCCGTCGGTGATTCTGCTCACGCGGTACGTGAAGATCCCGTCGTCGCGGCTGATTCCGGTGTCGCGTCGTGGCGTGCTGCGTCGGGATGCGAGCCGCTGCGGGTACTGCGGAGGTGCGGCGAACACGATCGACCACGTGCTGCCGAGGTCACGCGGGGGAGCGGACAGCTGGGAGAACCTGGTGGCCTGCTGCCTGAAGTGCAACAACGTGAAGGGCGATCGCACGCCCGGCGAGATGGGCTGGAACCTGCGCTTCCGCCCGCGCGCCCCGCACGGCACGTCCTGGCTGGTGCGCGGGGTGGAGCGCACGGAGCCGCACTGGGAAGAGTTCCTGGCCCCCGCCGCGTAACGCCGGTTGAGTAGCGCCCGGGCGCCCGCGCGAGGACGCGTATCGAAACCCGCCGACCGGTCCCTGAGCTTGCCGAAGGGCTGGGTCTGCCGGGCAGAGTTCCGTTTTCGTATTGTCAGTTCGGGCTGGTGTTAGCGCGAACTGACATCACGAAATCGCGGACCTCTCCTTGGGCGGTCGGATGACGCCCGCGCATCACCTTCCGTTCGGGTCGCGTAAGTGTGAATAAGAAATCGCCATACCGATGTTTATCAAAGTAACCATCGGTATGATTTCTCGATGGCGACGAATAAGAAGAACTCCGGCGTGCCTACATCGTGGCCTTCGACGACCTCGGAGCCGCGGGAGTGGCATGGCGAGACCGACGACGCACAGTCCCGTCGTGCTTCTCTTCGTGCGCGAGGGCCATACGAAGCAGCGATCCCTCCGTTCATCGCGAAGCTCACCCTGCCTCACCTCGATGCAGACACGATGGTCGAGGCAGAAGACGCCCTGGTCGGGCTCGGCCGATTCGATGGCGAAGTGGGCTCCATCGCAGCTCCGTTCTCGGCGATCCTCCTGCGAAGTGAGAGCGCGGCAAGTTCTGAGATCGAGCAGCTGACAGCGTCGGCAAAGAGCATCGCTTTGGCAGAACTGGGGCGCGGTGCGGGGCAGAACTCGCGTTTGATCGTGGGCAACGTTCGGGCGATGGAAGCCGCGGTTCGCATGGCCGAAGATCTCGACGCATCCACCATCATCGCCATGCAGGCCGAGATACTGCGAGAGGACCAACCGGAACACACGGCCCACTGGCGCACGCGGCAGGTATGGATCGGCGGCGGATTCGGCAACAGCCCACACAATGCATCGTTCGTTCCTCCGCACCACGAGCGCGTCGGTGATTTGATGGACGATCTGGTGGAGTTCGCTCGTCGCACCGACCTTCCGGCGCTACCCCAGATCGCCATTGCTCACGCACAGTTCGAGACCATTCACCCCTTCCCCGACGGCAATGGACGAACCGGCCGCGCCCTCGTTCAGGCAATGCTGCGGCGGCTCGGAGTGACGAACAACGTGACGGTCCCTGTCTCTGCCGGGCTACTTCGAGACACCCGTGGGTACTTCGCCGCACTCACGGAGTATCGAGCGGGCAACGTGCAGCCGATAATCCAGTCCTTCTCACGGGCGTCGTCCGATGCCATCATCGATGGACGGCAACTCGTTGCCGACCTCACGCACGTACGGGCGCGCTGGGATGAAGCGACGAGCGCGCGCACGGGGAGCGCGGGCCGGCGCCTGTTGGATGTGCTGCAGCGTCAGCCGGTGATCGACGCCAAGCTTGCTGCGCACGAGCTGGGCATTGATAGTCGGAACGCGCAGAACGGAATTGACCGCCTGGTCGACGACGGTATCCTCACCCAGATCGGTTCCGGCAGTCGAAACCGGGCGTACGAGGCGCGCGAGGTGTTGACGGCACTCGATAGGTTCGCCGCCCGGGCGAGGAGGGGCCGCTGACCTACCGCCCCGCGCCGCCCCCCGGCGGTTGAGTAGCGCCCGAGCGCCCCCGCGAGGACGCGGTTCGAGACTTCGATTTCGATACGCGTACGCCGTAGACGGCGTGCGCTACTCAATCAGCGGGGTTCCACCCGCGCCTAGCGCCCCGCGGCGTCCGAGTCGACCGAGTCGATCGAGATCTCGTCCGCATCGAGCGTGGCCCGCAGGCGATCGATCGCCTCCGACGAGAACGCCCCGCGCTCGTAGGCGTCGCGCAGAGCATCCCGCTCGGCGGCGAGCAGCACCCGCCGCAGCTGCTGATACTGCGCCACCTCGTTCGCCGGATCGGTGAGATCGGCCTTCGCCCAGATCTCGAGCCGCCCGATCCAGGCGTCGCCCGCGGCGTTCACCTCGTCGAGCACCTGCGGTCGCACCGGAACTCCGGATGCCTCGGCCTCCGCCACCGCGGCGGACACTGCTACATCGCCCGCATCCTTCATCAGCTTGCGCAGCTCGTACACCTCGGTGCGCTCGCCACTCGTCGAGTCGGCGGCCGGCCGCAGCCGGCGTACGACCGGCGGCAGCAGCAGACCCTGCACGACCAGGGTGATGATGGCGACCGCGAAGGCGACGAGCACCAGCGATTCGCGCATCGGTTGCACCTCCGGGATGGTCTGTACCGCGGCGACCGTCACGACGCCGCGCATGCCGGAGAGTCCGAGAATCACGCCGTCGCGCCATCCGAGTGCCTGATCGCGTTCGGCGGTGAGGTCGTTGTTCTGCTGGTCGAGGCGCTTGCGAAAGTTCTGGAACGTGCGCGAAAACCGCGCCCGCGTCGTCTCGTCGACCTCGACGACCGGTTGCGGGTTCTTCTCGAGCTCCGCCAGTTGGGCGGCGATGCGATCGCGCGCGGCCCTGTCTCTCGTGGTGACGATGCCGAACCGGGCCCGCAGGCCGCGTATGGCGCTGTGCGCCGGTGACTGGGTGATGCCCAGTTGCCGAAAGTTCGCGGCCCTCCGCTGAAAGTCCTCTTCGGTGACGTTGTCGAACCGACCCTTGGTCTCATCCGCCCGGGCCGCCCGCGTGCGGTACCGGCGGCGGATCGTCCAGAGCAACGGCGGCATCGCAGCGAAACGGATGCCGACCAGCAGCACGATCACCAGGCCAGCGACGCCGAGGGTGCTGAGGAGTTCATCCCCGCGCGCGACCGTCGCGACGATCGGCCACAGCTGAAAGCCCATGAAGAGGAAGACCGCGTTTTCGATCAGCAGGGTGACGATGCGCCAGGTGCCCGATTCGGCGAGCCGGAAGGACGCACGGATGCGGTACGCACCCTGATTGCCGACGACGATACCGGCGACGACCACCGCTACCACCCCGGACGAGTGGGCGAACTCGCCAGCGAGGTAGGCAACGAAGGGGATGACGAGGGAGATGGCGGCATCCAGAACCGGGTCGGTGACGCGGCTGCGGAGGGTGACGGCGACGACGCCGAGGATGCCGCCGATGAGCACGGCGCCGACGACGGCCCAGAGGAAGGTGAGGGCGATCATCCAGCCGCTGGGGGATTGCACGGAGGTGGTGACGATCGCGAGCATGGTCGACAGCAGCACCAGGGCGGTCGCGTCGTTGACCAGACCTTCGCCCTCGAGGATGGTGACGATGCGCGGCGGCAGGCCGAGCCGCTTGCCGAGGCTGGTCGCGGCGACGGCGTCGGGTGGTGCGACCACGGCGCCGAGTGCGATCGCCAGCGCGAGGGGCACCGTCGCCCAGAGCAGGTGCACGAGCACGCCGACCAGCACGGCAGAGACGACGACGAGCACGATGGCGAGAAATCCGATGACCCGCAGATTGCGCCGGAAGTCGACGAACGGCACCTTGCGCGCGGCCGCGTAGAGCAGCGGCGGCAGCACGACCGTGAGCACGATCGAGGGTTCGATCTCGAAGTGCGGGATCGCGGGGATGGCCCCCACGACGACGCCGACGACGGTGAGCGCCAGGGGTGCCGCGACGCCGATGCGCCCGGCGAAGAACGAGACCACCCCGATGACCAGCACCACGGCGACGACGACCAGTGTGACGAGCTCGGTGCTCTCCATCCGCCCAGGGTACCGAACGCCGCCACAACCGCCGGTCGAGTAGCCCGAGCGTCCGCGCGAGGACGCGTATCGAGACCCTCCCCTCCTCCACCCCTGCAATGGGGCTCAAGTTATCCACCGACATACCGCTAACGTCGTCATCCGTGAGCAAATCTGCGTTGACGCCCCGGGCCGCCGCCAAGAAGTGGTTCCTCGGCCTCCGGCTCTCGACCCGAATCGGCCTGGCAGCGATCGCAGTCGCAGCGTTGGTCGCGATCATCTTCGGCAGCGCGATCGCCCCGCCGACGGATGTCGACACCTCAGCCGCCTCGAATGTGCGGGCCACCCACTCCGCGTCCCCGTCGCCCACCCCGTCTCCGACCCCGACCGTGGCCACGCCGAAGTTCACGGATGACGACCCGGGCGACCCGACCATCACCGTCGCCGCCGATGGCTCGGCCGCGGTCGCGATCGCCAGCACCGATGGCACGAAGATGACCACGGTGGCGCTCCTCGCCACCCTGCCCATCAAGGGCCGCGCGCCGATGACGGGCTATGTCCGCACCGCGCAGTTCGGAGCCGCCTGGCTGGATGTCGACCACAACGGGTGCGACACGCGCAACGACATCCTCGCTCGCGACCTAACCTCCATCACGCGCTCCGGCCCGTGCCGGGTGATGACCGGCGAGCTGGCCGACCCGTACGTCGACCAGACCATCTCCTTTGTTCGCGGCAACACGACCTCGGCGTTTGTGCAGATCGATCACGTCGTCGCGCTCGGTGATGCCTGGCAGACCGGAGCGCAGCAACTGACGCAGGCGCAGCGGATCTCGCTCGCCAACGACCCGCTCAACCTGCTCGCGGTCGATGCGCACTCGAACCTGCAGAAAAGCGACGGCGACGCGGCGACCTGGCTGCCGGCGAAGAAGTCGTTCCGCTGTGACTACGTCACGCGCCAGGTTTCGGTGAAGGCGACCTACGGACTCTGGGTCACCCAGGCCGAGCACGACGCCATGGCGCGCGTGCTCGACAGCTGCGCCGACGCGCAGGCGATGACCTCGACCTTCACCCCTGCCCCCGTCGTGGTCGCGGCCCCGGTCGCGCCAGCGGCAGTGTCGCCCGGGGCGTTCTGCCCGGATGCGCTGGTCGGCCAGTCCGGTGTAGCTGCCAACGGCAAGACCTACGTGTGTGGCGGTAAGGGCGCGGACGCCCACGGTCATTACCGCTGGAACGCCTAACGCCTCCGCTGGTTGAGTAGCGCACGCCGTCTACGGCGTACGCGTATCGAAACCGCCGACCGGTCCCTGAGCTCGTCGAAGGGCTGAGCTTGTCGAAGGGCGGCGTACCCTGCACCCCATGCCCCAACGCCACACCTTCACCGGCCGAATCGCCGGCCTGGGCACCACCTCAGGCGTGCGGTTAGTAATAGGGATGTGGGAAACAACCCCGTTCGGCCCGTTCGCCGACGTCATGCTCGAGGAGCCGGGCGGTCACCGCATCCTCCTAGCCCCGACCGACCAAACCGCGGACTTCATCGCCACGACCTACACCTTCGACGAGGTGCGAGTCGTGCCCGTGACCTTCCGCCGAACCACCGCCGGCGTCACCCTTACCGCGCCACGCCTCAGCCTCACCTTCGGCGTAGGCAGCATCTCCCCGCTGGGCCGCCTGCTCCGAATAGTCCCGCCATCCTTCGCCACCAACACCGCCTGGCTCCGCGCGATCGATCCGATCGCCCGCCTCCTAGTCCCCAGTGTCCGAACCGCAGGCTCCGCCAACGCTGGCCGCCGCGAGTTCTACGGAGTGACCCGAGCTCGCACGATCATGGATGCCGCGGCCACCTGGCAAGACCGCGACCTGGGCTCTCTGGCTCCGCTTTGGCCCCCGGTCCGCTTCGGTTTCTCCAGCGCGCCGTCAACCCCGCAGATCGTCGACGTGACGACGACCATCACATCCGTCGGATAGTCCTATGGATGTCAAGTGAGGTTGTGGTCGTTTTTGAGGGCGGTGAAGACTTCGCGGGCGACGTATTTTTTTAGTGCTCGGATGGCGTCGCGTTTTGATTTGCCTTCGGCGAGTTTGCGGTCGACGAAGGTTTTTGTTGGGGTGTGGTTTTTCATCCGTCCGATGACGATCATGTGGAGTGCCCGGTTGGCTTGGCGGTCGCCGCCGCGGTGCAGTCGCATCCGGTTGGTTTTCCCGGAGGATGCGGGGATGGGTGCGGCTCCGCAGAGGCGGGTGAACGCGGCGGAGGATCCGACCCGGTCGGGGTTCCCGCCGGCGCAGATCAGTAGCCTCGCGGCGGTGTGGGTGCCGATCCCGGCAGCGGCGACGAGGGTGGGTGCGGTGGCGGCGACGAGGGGTTCCAAGTCGTGGTCTGCGTCGCGGATTTCGTGGTCCAGGTTCATGATCCGGGTGGCCAGGCGTGTCATCGCTGTCATCGTCGCCCGCTCGGTGGGGGTGGTGGCCGTGTCGGGGGTGAAGGTTGCTGCGGTGCGGGCGAGCTGGGGAAGGGGGAGCCCGTCGAGGGTTTCTCGCAGTGTCGCGGGGGCGGTGATGCGGAGGTCTTTGAGCTGGTTCAACGCCTGGGTGCGGGTGCGGACCGCGGAATCGCGGACCATGGTCAGGATTCGGATCGTTTCCACTGTTCCGGTGGTGTCTTTCGGTGTTGCCGTGGCCATCCCGGCGAGGACTTTTTGTGCTGCAGCGATCGAGTCGAGGAGATCCGTCTTCCCGCGCCTGGCCCGGGTAGCCCGGTCGGTGCTGTTCACCTCCACCACGCTGACTCCGGCACCGATCAGATATCGGGTCAGTCCCGCCCCGTAGGAGCCGGTCAGTTCCACCCCGATCCGGTCGATAGTGCCATGCGATTCCACCCAGGCAAGCAGCGCCTGGTATCCCGCCGCGGTGACCGGGAATTGTTGCTCACCGCGCAGACGGCCCTGCCTATCAAGGACTGCGGCGTGGTGAGTTGAGCGGTGGGTATCCACTCCGGCAACCACCATGGTGGCCTGGTCGGTGGGGGTGGAAGTCAATAGCATGATGATGTCTCCTCCTGATCGGTAACGATCGGGTGGATGGCCTCACCGGGCCGGGCGGACACAACATTGAGTAGTCGTGCAGACGGACAAAGTCCTATTAGGTCACGTCCCAGCGCCCGGCTCGGTCTCCCGATCTGAGCGTGCCGCCGACGCCAGATTGAAGCGCCTCAGGTTTTCTGCCGCTCCTATGCGGGTTGCGGCTCTCGGTTGAGGGTCGCGTAGTGGGCTTGTTCGAATTCGGCGGGTGTGACGTAGCCGAGGCTCGAGTGAAGCCTACGAGTGTTG
>NZ_JAEPES010000003.1 GCF_016634425.1 Lacisediminihabitans changchengi | reverse complement strand
ACCACCGCATCCACGACGACGGGTGGGAAATCCAACTTCGGGAGCAGGTGCCGTATTTCATCCCGCCACCCTGGATCGACCCCGACCAAACACCCAGACGAGGAGGAAAGCTCATGCTGGTCGAGTGACAGCCCAGTGACAGCCCGGTGACGGCCCAGCGGCGGGCGGCAGCGGAGTCAGCGTGGGGTAGGGCGATAGCAGGTTCTCGCCTTGGGGGCGAAACTGACGCGCCGAGCCCAACAACTCCGAACCGGACCGGACCGGACCCTAGATCACCCGGCATCCGGCGCAAAGCGGTAGCCCATACCCGGTTCGGTCAGCAGGTACCGGGGTCTCGACGGCTCTGGTTCGAGCTTTTTGCGCAGCTGGGCGAGGTAGAGCCGCAGGTATCCGTCTTCCTTCTCGTACCCGGGACCCCACACCGAAGTGAGCAGAAGGTGCTTGGTGACCAACCGCCTCGGGTTGCGCACGAGTACCTCGAGAATGTGCCACTCCGTCGGCGTCAGCTTCACCGGCTCGCCCGCCTTGGTGACGGTGTGCCCGGCGAGATCGACCACCACGTCACCGAAACTGGTGACCGGCTCATCCGGCTCGGTGGTCGCCCGACGGCTCAGCGCACGGATGCGCGCCAACAGCTCGTCGATCGCGAACGGCTTGGTCACATAGTCGTCGGCTCCGGCGTCGAGAGCATCGACTTTGTCCGCAGAATCCGATCGCCCGCTGACCACGAGGATCGGCACCTCGGTCCAGCCGCGCAAGCCCTCGATCACCCGAATTCCGCTGAACCCCGGGAGCCCGAGATCGAGCAGCACGAGTTCCGGTTTGGTCTTCGCCGCGACGTCGAGAGCTTCGGGTCCCGAGCGCGCCAGCGAGACGTCGTAGCCGCGCGCGGCGAGGTTGATCCGCAACGCCTTGAGGATCTGCGCATCGTCGTCGACCACGAGAATTCGCATCAGGAAGTCCTCGCCGGAGAAACGACAGCGGACGCCGCGATCGGAAGGGAGACGACCATGGTGAGACCTCCACCGGGGGTGTCCTCGGCCTGCAAGCTGCCCCCCATCGCCGTCATGAAGCCATTGGACAGTGCAAGACCGAGACCGATGCCGGTGGTGTTGTCGGTGTCCCCGAGTCGCTGGAACGGTTGGAAGGCCTCCGCCCGAGCGGCCGGGGGAATGCCGGGTCCGCGATCGATGACGCGCAGCTCGACGCGGTCTCCGAACGAACTTGCCGTGACGAGTGGCGGAGTGCTGACGGGGGAGTAGCGCAGAGCGTTGCTGACAAGATTCACAATCACGCGCTGTACCAACGCCGGATCGCACCGAACCTCGGGAAGGCTTGCCGGAACGTCGACCACTACCTGACCGCTGGCAAGGCCCAGCTCATCGAGAGCGAGCGGCGCAATCTCGTCCATGCCCACGGTGCTGAGCGAGATCGGCAGCACGCCGGCCTGCAGTCGACTAGCGTCGAGCAGGTCGGCTACCAGATCGGCGAGGCGGTGCAGGGATACTTCCGCAGTCTCCAGCAGTTCGTCGCGGTCCTGCTCGCTCCAGCGCACATCCGTTGCTCGCAGGCTGGAGACCGCAGCGGTTGCCGACGACAGCGGCGTGCGCAGATCGTGCCCGACCGCGGCGAGCAGGGCGGTCCGAAGCCGATCGGCCTCCTCCAGCGGACGTATGCCCTGCGCCTGTTCGCGCAGGTCGCGCTGTTCCAGCGCCGCATCGATCTGCGCCACGAAGGCGTCGAGAATGCGTCCATCGGAGGCAAGCAACTCGCGCCCGGTGAGGATGATCTGTCCGCCCTCGCTGAGGGCGACGACGGTGCGGTTGGGGGTGCGGTTGGGGGTGCGCGGTCCGGCAGCAACGGCGCCGGACTCGAACAGTACGGCATCCTTCGAACGGATGACCACACTCGCCATCCCGAACACCTCACGCAACCGGTTCGCCAGTGCCTCCACCGCGTTCTCACCCCGGATGATGCTGCCGGCCACGGTCGCGAGCGTCTCGGCTTCGGCAGCGGACCTCCGTGCCGCCCGGCTGCGGCTGGCCGATCTGTCGACCACGAGTGACACAAGCACACCCACCAGCAAGAAGATCAGCAGCGTGACGAGATGCGCAGGGTCGGCGATCCGCACCGTGTAGAAGGGCACGACGAAGAAGAAGTCGAGGCAGAACCCCGCGATCACCGCCGCCGTCACCGCGGGCCAGAGTCCCCCGACCAGGGCGACGATGACAACCAAAAGTTGAAACGCGAGCACGTCGCTCACCAGCGCTTCTGGACGACGCACCAGCGTCAGGAACAGCGTGAGGAGCGGGGTGACCAGCACAGTGACCGCGAAACCCAACAGCCGCTGTTTCCAGGTGAGCGAACCGCGCGAGCGAGGAAGTTGCAGCGTTCCGGCAGCGGCGTGGGACACGATGTGCACGTCGATGTCGCCCGACGCACGGATGACCGTCGCACCGATTCCCTGCCCGGTGAGGAATGCGGTGAGTCGGCTCCGCCGGCTGACCCCGATGACCAGCTGAGTCGCATTCACCGCGCGGGCGAACTCTACGAGCGCTGTCGGCGTGCTGTCGCCGACCACCTGGTGATAGGTCCCGCCGAGGCTTTCGACGAGTGCGCGCTGTTGCGCGAGGGCGCCGGGGTCGGACTCGGCGAGACCGTCGGGACTCGACACATGGAGAGCGAGCAGCTGGCCGCCGCTCGTGCGGGCGGCGATTCGAGCGCCCCGACGGATGAGCGTTTCTCCCTCACTGCCGCCCGGCAGTGCCACCACGACCCGCTCACGGGCCTCCCATTTGCCGCGGATACCGTGACCGTCGCGATAAGCCTGGAGCGCGACATCCACCTCATCGGCCAGCCAGAGCAACGCGAGTTCGCGCAGAGCGGTGAGGTTGCCGAGCCGGAAATAGTTGCTGAGGGCCGCGTCGATGGTTCCTGCCGGGTACACGTCTCCGCCGGCGAGCCTGGCCCGCAGTGCTTCGGGCGCCAGGTCGACGACCTCGATCTGGTCGGCAGAGCGCAGCACGGAATCGGGAATGGTCTCACGCTGCACCACCCCGGTGATCGACTGCACGACGTCATTGAGAGATTCGATGTGTTGGATGTTGACCGTCGAGAGGACGTTGATTCCCGCGTCCAACAACCGCCGGACATCCTGCCAGCGTTTCGAATTCTCCGACCCGGGGGCATTGCTGTGGGCCAACTCGTCCACCAGTGCCCATTGCGGAGCTCGCGCGATCAGCGCGTGGATGTCCATCTCCTCGAGATCCACCTCACGGTGCGAGACCCGGCGGCGGGGAAGAACTTCCAGACCTTCGAGCATCGAGGCGGTGCCCGAGCGCCCGTGCGTTTCGACGAGTCCGACCACGACGTCAAGGCCCTGCTCCCGGAGCCGGCGTCCCTCCTCGAGCATCGAGAATGTTTTGCCGACTCCGGGCGCAGCGCCCAGATAGACCTTGAGGAATCCCTCGGTCACTTAATTGCCATTCGCTCAGCCCAGCTTGCTGAGAGCGATGTTGAGCTCCAGCACATTGACGGTGGGGTAGCTGAGGTAGCCGAGCACCGGAGCCTGCACGTGCGCCTCGACGAGGGCTGCGACATCCGACTCCTTGAGACCGCGTGTTTCGGCGACGCGCGCCACCTGCTCACGAGCGTACTCGGGGCTGATGTGCGGATCGATTCCCGAGGCGGATGCCGTGAGGGCGTCGGCAGGGATCGACGCCGGGTCGACACCATCGAGCTTGGCGATCGCCGCACGGCGTTCCTTGATGGCCTTGATCAGGTCCGGGTTCTCGGGGCCCTGGTTGCTGCCGCTGGACGCTCCGCCGTCGTCACCGGTGGCGGACGGTCGCGACTGGAACCACTGCGGGAGAGCCTTGCCCTTTTTGTCGGCAAAGCTCTGGCCGATGAGGCTCGAGCCGACAGTCTTGCCGTCGACCTGCACCAGCGCGCCGTGTGCCTGTGCTGGTGCGAGGAGACCGATGCCGGTGATGACGAGCGGGTAGCCGATGCCGAGCACGACCGTCAAGACGATCAGCGCGCGGAGTGCGACCCAGTACTGCCTGGTAATGCCGCGTTGTGAGGCCATGATTGTGATTTCCTTACGAAGGTTGTGGCTTAGAAACCGGGGATCAGCGAGATCACGAGGTCGATGATCTTGATGCCGATGAACGGCGCGATGAGCCCGCCGACACCGTAGATCCACAGATTGCGACTGAGGATCTTGGAAACGCTCGACGCTCTGTACTTCACGCCGCGCAGGGCCAACGGGATCAGCACGATGATGATCAGTGCGTTGAACACGACCGCGGACAGGATCGCCGAGGCGGGGGAGTGCAGCTGCATGAAGTTCAGCGCGGCGAGTCCCGGGTAGCTGGCCACGAACATCGCGGGGATGATCGCGAAATACTTGGCCACGTCGTTGGCAATCGAGAAGGTGGTCAGCGATCCGCGGGTGATCAGCAACTGCTTGCCGATGGCCACGATGTCGATGAGTTTCGTCGGGTCGGAGTCGAGGTCAACCATGTTGCCGGCCTCTTTCGCGGCCGACGTTCCGGTGTTCATCGCGACGCCGACGTCTGCCTGCGCGAGTGCCGGGGCATCGTTGGTGCCGTCTCCGGTCATTGCGACGAGGTTGCCGCCCTGCTGCTCCTTCTTGATCAGCTCCATCTTGTCTTCCGGCGTCGCCTCGGCGAGGAAGTCGTCGACACCGGCCTCCGCGGCGATGGCCTTCGCGGTGAGGGGGTTGTCACCCGTGATCATCACCGTGCGGATGCCCATCCGCCGCAGGTCGGCGAAGCGCTCGGCCAGGCCGGTCTTCACGACGTCTTTCAGATAGATGACACCCAGAACGGATGCCGTCCCCTCAGCCGTTCGCTCGGCGACGACCAGCGGGGTGCCGCCGGCCTCCGAGATGCGGGTGACGATGGCGTCGAGCTCATGCTGGATCTTGACGTCGGTCACCCCGGTCCAGGCTGCGACCTGCGATCCGGCGCCCTTGCGCACCTGGCTGCCGTCCGCGTAGTCGACTCCCGACATTCTGGTCTGAGCAGTGAACGGAACGACCTCGCCCGTGACCTCGGTGGGAATGGTGAACCCTAGCTCGTGAGCCAGGTCGAGCACCGACTTTCCCTCTGGCGTCGGGTCGCTGAGCGATGAGGTCGCCGCAGCACGGGCCAGACGTTCGAGGCTCACCCCGCTGACGGGAGCGAACTCGGCGGCGCGACGGTTGCCGTAGGTGATGGTGCCGGTCTTGTCGAGCAACAGGGTGGTCACATCTCCCGCTGCCTCGACGGCACGGCCCGACATGGCGAGCACGTTGTGCTGCACGAGTCGGTCCATTCCGGCGATGCCGATCGCAGAAAGCAGAGCACCGATGGTGGTCGGGATCAGGCAGACCAGCAGCGCTACCAGCACGGGCACGCTCTGTGTGGCGTTGGAGTAGCTGGCGATCGGATTGATGATCAGCACGACGACCACGAAGATGATCGTGAGGCTTGCCAGCAGGATGTTCAGCGCGATCTCGTTCGGCGTCTTCTGCCGGGAGGCGCCCTCGACCAGGGCGATCATTCGGTCGACGAAGGTCTCACCGGGCTTGCTGGTGATCTGCACCACGATACGGTCGGAGAGCACCCGGGTGCCACCGGTGACAGCGCTGCGGTCACCGCCGGATTCGCGAACGACCGGAGCCGACTCCCCGGTGATGGCGGACTCGTCGACGGAGGCGATTCCCCAGACGATGTCTCCGTCGCCCGGGATCGACTCCCCGGCGGTCACCACCACGATGTCGCCGAGGGTGAGTTCTGCCGAGGCGCGCTGCACCATCGTGCTGCGCAGAGCTGCGGCATCCGTCTTCGGGTCATAGCCGTCGACCACGTTGGCCATGGTGCTGGTGCGACTCTCGCGCAGGCTCTTCGCCTGTGCCTTGCCGCGGCCTTCGGCGACGGCCTCGGCCATGTTGGCGAACACCACGGTGAGCCAAAGCCAGACCGCGATGGCCCAGATGAACGCGAGGGAGGTGGGAGACGCAGTCGACGTGGAGGCGTCACCGACGAAGGGCTGCGCGATCGCCAGCACCGTGGTCAGTGCGGCGCCGATCTCGACGACGAACATGACCGGATTGCGCCACATGGTGCGCGGGTCGAGCTTGCGCAGCGCACCGGGGATGCTCGCGACGAGCTGACCGGCGCTGAACGCCGACGCGGTCTTTCGGGTGGGGGTGTCCCCGCTTGCCCCGCTGTTGGTGGGGCTGATGAGTGTGGTGGACATGGTTAGTTGAGTCCTTCTGCCAACGGGCCGAGAGCGAGAACGGGGAGGTAGGTGAGTGCTGAGACGATCAGGATGACGCCGATCAGCAGGCCGACGAACTGCGGGCGGTGCGTGGGCAGCGTGCCTGCGGTGACCGGGATCTTGTCCTGAGCGGCGAAAGAACCAGCCAGGGCGAGCACGAACACGATCGGCAGGAAGCGTCCGAGGAGCATCGCCACCCCGAGTGCAGTGTCGAACCACGGGGTGCTGGCGGTGAGGCCGGCGAAGGCGGATCCGTTGTTATTGCCGGCCGAGGTGAAGGCGTACAACACCTCAGAGAAGCCGTGCAGCCCCGGGTTTGCCAACGACGTGCCGACGACGGATGAGCGCACCGCCGGTATCGCGAAGCTGAGGGCGGTACCGGCCAGGACGATGGTCGGCGTGATCAGGATGTACAGGCTCGCGAGCTTGATCTCGCGGGCACCGATCTTCTTGCCGAGGTATTCCGGCGTACGCCCCACCATCAGGCCGGCGACGAATACCGCAACGATCGCCATGATGAGGATGCCGTAGAGACCAGAACCGACGCCGCCGGGGGCGACCTCGCCGAGCATCATGTTCAGCATGGCCAGTCCGCCGCCGAGAGCGGTGAAACTGTCGTGCATCGAGTTGACGGCACCGGTGGAGGTGGCGGTGCTACTGGTGGCGAAGATGGTCGAATCGACGATGCCGAATCGGGTTTCCTTGCCTTCCATCGCGCCGCCGGCCAACTGTGAGGCGGTGCCGTGTCCGACCGATTCGAGCAGCGTCAACAACGCCGCAGAGACGATCCAGATCAGGCCCATCGCCGACAGGAGCGCGTAGCCCTGTCGCACGTCGCCGACCATCCGACCAAAGGTGCGGGTGAGGGCGAAGGGGATGGCGAGCATCAGCACGATCTCGAACAGGTTGGTCCACCCATTCGGGTTCTCGAAGGGGTGGGCGGAGTTCACGTTGAAGAACCCGCCACCGTTGGTTCCGAGAATCTTGATCGCTTCCTGCGAGGCGACCGGGCCACCGGGAACCGTCACAGCACTACCGGCGATCGAGGTGAAGTGCTGGAAGCCGTCGAAGTTCTGCACGACCCCGCTGACCAGCAGCACGATGGCGGCGAATACCGACAGCGGCAGCAGGATGCGCACCGTACCGCGCGTCAGGTCCACCCAGAAGTTTCCGATGGTCAGACTGCGACGTGCGGCGAGCCCGCGGATGAGCGCAATGGCGATCGCGATGCCGACGGCGGAAGAGACGAAGTTCTGCACCGCCAGAGCGACCAGCTGCACCGTGTAGCCCATGGTCACCTCAGGCGAGTACGACTGCCAGTTGGTGTTGGTGACGAAGGAGATCGCGGTGTTCCACGCCAGGCTCTGCTCCACCGGCGGCAGGCCGAGGGAGTATGGCAAGAACTGCTGGAGGCGCTGCACTCCATAGACGAGGAGCACGCCCAGCGCGGAGAATGCCAGAACGCTGCGCAGGTACACGGCCCAGGTCTGACTGGAGTGCGGGTTCACCCCGATGATGCGATAGAAGCCACGCTCGACTTTGAGGTCTTTCTTGCTCGTGTAGACCATGGCCATGTAATCGCCCAGGGGGCGGTAGATGAGGCCGAGAATCACCACGAGAGTGAGCATGGTGAAGACGAAGAGCCAGATGTTGCTCACTAAAAACGCTCCGGCTTGATCAGGGCGAACACCAGGTAGACCAGTGCCGCGAATCCGAGGACGACAGAGAGGATGCTGAGGACGATCACAGCTTCTCTACCCCCCAGGCGACAAGGGCGACGATGGCAAACAATGCCACTACGCCAGCGAGGTAAGCGAGATCGAGCATGGGGTTCCTCCGCGAGGGTTGACTCTGTGTGCGCTGCCACTTCGGCAGCGCACCGACGAGTCAATCCTTGTCAGAGCAGGAGGAGCGCGGTCCTAACGTTTTTCTAACGTCGGCCGCAGGGAATCTAACGCCCCGATCAGACGACAGCTGCTAGACGACAGCTGCTACTTTCCGGATGCGAGCGCGGCGGCACCGAGAATGCCCGCATTGTTGCGCAGCGTCGCCGGAACGATCGGGATGTCCAGCTTCAGCAGCGGGAGGAAGTCCTCGTACTCCTTGGAAACACCTCCGCCGACGATGATCAGGTCTGGGTGGAACAGCTTCACCAGCTGGTCGTAGTACACCTGCAGCCGTGCGGCCCAGTCGGCCCACGACAGCGACTCGCGCTCCTTCGCCGAGTACGCGGCCTGGGTCTCATAATCGACGCCGTTGATCTCGAGGTGGCCGAGTTCCGCGTTCGGCACGAGTACGCCGTTGTAGATCAGCGCGGTGCCGATTCCGGTGCCGAGCGTCGTGACGAGAACGAGGCCTTTTTTCTTCTTGGCGGCACCGTAGACCGACTCGGCGTAGCCGGCGGCATCCGCATCGTTGACGAAATGGATGTCGCGTTTGATGCCGGCCTCGAACAGCTTCTCGGCCTCGAGGCCGATCCACTTCTTCGACACGTTCGCGGCGGAGAGGGTGCGACCGTTCACGACGACGGCGGGGAAGCAGATGCCCACCGGCTCGTTCTTGACGATGCCCTTCTCGTCTTCTGCGGCGAGGCGACTCAGAATCGTGGCCACCGTTTCCACGATCGCGTCAGGCTCGCCGCCGGTCGGTGTCGGGAGCTTGATGCGCTGGCTGAGCAGCTTTCCCGAGGACACATCGACGATGGCTCCCTTGATCCCGGTGCCGCCGATATCGATGCCTACCGCTTTGTGAGCCATCTGACCATTCTTTACTACTCAGAGCGCTGGCCTCGACAGCGGGGGTGGGGTGTCGGTGCGGGGTTAGGGAAGTGTCAGCACTTCCGCGCCGCGCTCGGTCACGACGAGGGTGTGTTCGAACTGTGCGGTGAGACTGCGGTCGCGGGTGACGACGGTCCAGTCATCCGCCCACATCTCCCACTCGATCGAACCCAGGGTGAGCATCGGCTCGATCGTGAAGACCATGCCTTCCACTATCTCGTTCGCATAGGCCGGGGCCGCGTCGTAGTGCGGGATGATCAGCCCGGAGTGGAAGGCCGTGCCGACGCCGTGACCGGTGAAGTCGCGTACCACGCCGTAGTCGAAACGCTGGGCATACGACTGGATGGCCCGGCCGATCACGTTGACAGCCCGACCGGGGGCGACGGCCTTGATGCCGCGGTTGAGGGATTCACGGGTGCGGTCGACGAGCTCGATCGCCTGCTGCGATGCCTCGCCCACGATGAAGGTGCGGTTCGAGTCGCCGTGAACGCCGTTCTTGTACGCGGTGATGTCGATGTTGATGATGTCGCCGTCGTCGAGCACCGTGTCGTCGGGGATGCCGTGGCAGATCACCTCATTGATCGAACTGCACAGCGACTTCGGGAAGCCGCGGTAGCCGAGCGTCGAGGGGTACGCGTCATTGTCGATGAGGTACTGATGCCCGATCGCGTCGAGCTCATCGGTGGTGATACCGGGACGGATGCTGGCGCCGACCACGGAGATCGCATCGGCGGCGATCCTGCCCGACTCCCTGATCAGCTCGACGGCGGCGGCGGGGTAGACATCCGAGCCGGTGAATGGCGTCGGCGACTGCTTGCCGACATACTCGGGTCTGGCGATGTGCTTCGGCACCGCTCGCATCGGGGAGATGTGCCCCGGCACAAGATGGCCTTCGGAATCCTTGGGCATAGGATCAATTTTAGTTGGGAGACAGGAGCACTCATGACCGACTGGTATTACAACATCAAGACCCACGAGGTCGAAGAGGGCCCTCAGTCGCTTGCCTCGGATCTGGACGGTCCGTTCGCAACCCGCGAGGAGGCGGAGCGGGCACCCCAGATTCTGGCCGAGCGCTCGGCGAAGTGGGCCGAAGAGGACGCGAACGGCTGAGCCTCAGCTTCGCGCTGACGGTGTTTGCACCCGGTCCCATCGATAATGGTCTCTGCCGCTCGATGAGCGGCGCGATAAGAGAGACGGCTGGTATCAGGTGAACTACTTCGGCAGACTGTCGCGCGCGCTGCGCACCGAGGGTGTCAAGTCCGCGGCCTGGCGTGCGGGCAAGTGGGTGTCTACCCGCAGCGGTCCGTTCCGGGTTCAGCCGCTGTCATCCGTGTACCCAGAAGACGTGATCGCGGCCGACTGGTCGAGGCCTCGCGACTTCAATTCCCACATCGTGCCGCGGCCGGCCGATGGCTACAAGGTCGCCTGGGTGATCACGCCTCCGAGCGCGACCAGCGGCGGCCACCAGAACGCTTTCCGTTTCATGAGTTTTCTCGAGGCTGCCGGCCACGAGCTCACCGTGTATCTGTTCTCGCCGCCCAAATATCCCGTGGTGAACCCCGACGCGATCCTCGAGATGATGGCCGGGAACACCGGGTATCCCACTCTCAAGGCAGAGTTCCGGGTCTATGACCCGGAGGTCGGCATCGAGGGCGATCCGCACGCGATCTTCGCCTCCGATTGGGAGGCCGCGTACGCGATCTACCGCTACCCGAAGGTTGCCAAGCGTTTCTACTTCACCCAGGACTTCGAACCGGCGTTCTTCCCCGCGGGCAGCGACTACGTGATTGCCGAGAACTCGTATCGTCTCGGGTTTCACGGCTTCTCCGCCGGCCGCTGGCTCGCCCAGAAGCTCGAATCCGAGTTCGGGATGTCGTGCGACTACTACGATTTCGCCACCGACATCACCCACTACAGCAGGGTGAACACGAAGCCGCGCAACGAGGTGGTGTTCTACGCACGCCCACCCACGCCGCGGCGAGCCACCGAATTCGGGCTGTTGGCGCTGCTCGAACTGCATCGCCTTCGTCCCGACGTCACCATCAACCTGGTCGGCTGGGACATGTCGACGTACGACGTGCCGTTCCCCTATGTGAACCACGCCGCCGTCGACATTTCGAAGCTCAACGCGATCTACAACCGCTGTGCAGCGGGGTTGGTTCTCTCGCTCACCAACATGTCTCTGGTGCCGATGGAGGTCATGGCGAGCGGCGTTGTCCCTGTCGTCAACGACGCCCCCAATACCCGTGGCGTCTTCGACAGCGAGTACATCGAGTACGTTCCGATGTCGCCGCGGGCCATCGCCGAACGGATGATCGCGATTCTCGACCGTCCCGACCAGGCCGAGCATTCCGCGGTCATCGCCGACTCGCTCGAGGGCGTGGAATGGGAGGACGAGGGTGCGGTGTTCGCGACCTCGTTCGAGCGAGCCATGACCACCGCGCTCTGACCTCGTGACGACGTCATCCTCCGAGGCAGCAGCGGATGCCGCCGCTCCGGCAACCCTCGACGCCACGGTGATCATCCCGACCCTCGACGGAGACCGGTATCTCGCCGAGGTGTTGGACATCCTCGCGCAGCAGGATTTCGCCGGCACTTATGAGGTGCTGGTCATCGATTCGGGATCGACGGATGCGACCCTGTCGATCGTGCGCGACCGTCCGTGGGTTCGGCTCCACCAGATACCGAACGCGGAGTTCGGCCACGGCCGCACGCGCAATCTCGGCGCACGCCTCGCGTCGGGGCGGTTACTCGCCTACCTCAGTCAGGACGCGATCCCGGGTGACCGGTCGTGGCTCGCCCGAATCACCGAGCCGCTTGACCCGGCCGGGGTGAACGCGGTCGCCGTCGTCGGACTCCAGGTTCCCCGGCCCAGCTGTTTTCCGCTGCTTAAGTACGAGATCGATGGAGTTTTCGCCGCCATCGGTCCTGCCGACCGGGTCACCGTCGTCGAGCGTGGGGATGCGATTCCCGAGGAGGAAGAGCTCGATCGGCTCGCCTTCTACTCCGACGTGAATTCGGCGACTCGACGAGAATTTCTGCTCGACGTGATTCCCTATCAAGACGTTCTGTACTCCGAGGATTTCGCGTTCGGCAAAGACGTCATTCTCGCCGGATATCGCAAGGCCTACGCCCCCGCCGGGTTTGTCGTCCACTCCAACGACCTCACTCTGCGTGAGTACCGCAAGCGGGTCTTCGAGGAGACGATCTCTCGCCGTCGCGTGGGTAACCTGGTGCCTCCGGTCGGGGTGATCGGGGCAGTTCTGCGCGCGGGTTACGGTGGTCTGCGCGACGTGCCGCGCATCGTGCGGGATGCCGACTACAGCGCGCGCGCAAAGCTCGGCTGGCTTCTGCGAAATCCGCTCTATCACGCGGCAAAGTGGCTCTCCATCCACTCGGCGAGCACGCTGTCGCTCGACGACCACGCACGCATCGCCCGCGGCTCTCTCGAGGCCGAACGTAAGCCCGACCGCGCCTGAACCCCGGCGTCACCGCCCACGTTTGCCCGAATATGCAGAGTTGGGCACCCCAAAACCTGCATATTCGGGCAAACGTGCGAGATGCGCGGATTAGGCGGTTGTCGCGGCTCCGGGCAGCGGTGCGTTGTTCGGCCGGTAGGTGATCGGCAGTCGTCGGTCACGTCCGAAGGCCATCCCGCTGATCTTCGGCCCTATCGCGCCCTGCCGACGCTTCCACTCTGCCCGATCGACGAGGCGCGTCACGAAGTCGACGGTCTCCGGGTCGTAGCCGAGGTTGACGACATCCGCCCGTCCCAGTTTCTTGGCGATGTACCCGTCGAGGATGCCGTCGAGGATGTCATAAGGCGGCAACGTGTCTTGATCGGTCTGGTCGGGTCGCAGCTCGGCACTCGGGGGCTTCTCGATCGAGTTGGCCGGGATCGGCGGGGTCTCGCCACGGGACGCCGCATACTCGTTGCGCCAGCGGGCGAGTTCCCAGACCAGGGTCTTCGGCACGTCTTTGATCGGAGCAAAGCCGCCAGCGGCATCCCCGTAGATTGTCGAATAGCCGACCGAGATCTCGGTCTTGTTGCCGTTAGTGAGAGCCAGGTGGCCGTGCATGTTCGACTCGGCCATCCAGATCATGCCGCGGATGCGGGCCTGCACGTTTTCGGCGGCGACGCCGGTGAGCTGCAGCTGCTCTTCGATCGGCGCGACCAGGTCGGCGATCGGCTGCACCGAGTAATGGAAGCCGATGCGCTCGGCGAGCTCGCTGGCGTCATCGACCGATCCACCGGAGCTATATCGACTGGGCATGGCGATGCCATATACGCGGTCGGCTCCGATCGCGTCGGCCGCGATGGCGGCGACGACGCTCGAGTCGATCCCGCCAGAGACTCCGAGCACGACGCTCGGGAAGCCGTTCTTCGTCACGTAATCGCGCAGCCCGAGCACGAGTGCATTCCAGATCTGCTCACGGTCGTCCGGAGGCACGGCGATGTCCGACTGCAGAAACGACGGATCGGCCGACGGCGCATCCAGCGACACCCACCGCACATTCTTGGGCAGTTCGGCCGCGGTCGCCGGCTCGACATCGAGATCGGCGACGAGCAGGTATTCGCGAAACTGCGGCGCGCGCGCCACGATCTCGCCCGACGTGTCGACGATCACGCTGTCGCCGTCGAAGACCAGATCGTCCTGCCCGCCGACGATGTTGACGTAGGCGACGATGGTGTCGCTCTCGATCGCCCGCCGGGTTACCAGGGGGAGGCGCACATCGTCTTTATCGCGCTCGAACGGCGAGGCGTTGATGACCAGCAGAAGGCCGGCATCCGCATCGAGCACGCGGGCGAGCGGGCCGCCATCGCGCCAGAGGTCCTCGCACACGATGAGCGCGACATCCACGCCCTTGATACGCAGCACGAGCAGCTCGTCGCCCGGGATGAACACGCGATACTCGTCGAACACCGAGTAGTTGGGCAGGTGGTGCTTGGTATAGCGCGCCTGCACGGCGCCGTGCTGCAGCACGCTGGCCCGGTTCTTCGCGATCGCCGTGGGGGCGCTGCTGGTGCCGAGCAGACGTGGTTCGAATGGTCCGTCCGGATGCCCGACGACCACGGGCAGCTCGCCGAGCCCCGCGTGCTGAAGTTGCCGTGCCAGGAGGTCGACCGCGTCGTGGCATTCGGCGAGGAACGAGGGGCGCGAGGCGAGATCTTCGATCGGATAGCCGGAAATGGCCATCTCGCCCACTGCGAAGAGGTCTGCACCGGCGGCGGCGGCCTCACGAGCGGCATTCAGGATCTGAGCCGAATTGCCCTCAAGATCGCCGATGATCGGGTTTGTCTGGCCGAGCGCCAAGCGGAGTCGAGGCATAGCCACTAGCCTAATAGTCGGGTTGCAGCACCCGCTCCCGGCCGGCCCGTATGGCCAGCACGGAGCCCCATGAACACGGAGCCCATGAGCCCGGAGCAGGTAAATAAGGAGCAGAGTGGATAAGCAGCGTGACTTCGTTCTCCGAACCATCGAAGAGCGCGGCGTCAAGTTCATCCGACTCTGGTTCACGGATGTCGTGGGCACCCTCAAATCCGTCGCCATCGCCCCGGCAGAAGTCGAGGGTGCATTCGCGGAGGGCCTCGGTTTCGACGGTTCCGCCATCGAGGGGCTGACCCGCTCGTACGAGGCGGATGTGCTCGCCCATCCCGACCCCGCGACGTTCCAGATCCTGCCGTGGCGCGGAGAAATCGACCCGACCGCTCGGATGTTCTGCGACATCACGACACCGGACGGTCAACCGGCCGTGGCCGACCCACGCAATGTGCTCAAGCGCACCCTCGCGACCGCCGCCGACCGCGGTTTCACCTTCTACACGCATCCCGAGGTCGAGTTCTACCTGCTGAAGAGCTCGCAGTACGGCCCGGACGGGCCCGTGCCGGTGGACAACGCCGGCTACTTCGACAACGTCCCCGGCGGCACCGCGCACGACTTCCGTCGTCGTTCCGTGCGGATGCTCGAAGACCTCGGAATCTCGGTGGAGTTCAGCCACCACGAGGCGGGGCCCGGCCAGAACGAGATCGACCTGCGCTACGCCGATGCTCTCACCACTGCTGACAACATCATGACCTTCCGAACGGTCGTCAAGGAGGTGGCGATAGAGCAGGGCGTGTACGCGACCTTCATGCCGAAGCCACTCTCGGGCGAGCCCGGTTCTGGCATGCACACGCACATGTCGCTGTTCGAGGGTGATGCCAACGCGTTCTTCGACGCAGGCGGCCAGTACCAGCTCTCGACCATCGGCCGGCAGTTCATCGCCGGACTGCTGCGCCACGCGCCGGAGATCACGGCCGTGACCAACCAGTTCGTCAACTCCTACAAGCGACTCTGGGGCGGTGCGTCGCAGAACAAGCTCGGCGAGGCGCCGAGCTTCGTCACCTGGGGGCACAACAACCGTTCCGCGCTCGTGCGCGTGCCGCTCTACAAGCCGGGCAAGGGGCAGAGCGCTCGCGTGGAGTATCGCGCCATCGACTCGGCCGCCAACCCGTACCTCGCGTACTCGCTGCTACTCGCTGCCGGCCTCAAGGGCATCGAGGAGGGCTATGAACTCCCTCCCGAGGCCGAAGACAACGTCTGGGAGCTGTCCGACTCTGAGCGCCGTGCGCTCGGCTACAACCAGCTGCCGGCGAGCCTCGACCACGCGGTGTCGCTCATGGAAGACTCCGAGCTCGTGGCCGAGACCCTCGGCGAGCAGGTCTTCAACTTCGTGCTGCTCAACAAGCGACAGGAATGGCGTGAGTATCGGGCCCAGGTCACCCCATACGAGCTGAAGAGCAACCTGGAGGCGCTCTAACCGTCACGAATCCGCGTTTCGCGGAACGAGGTAGGTCGAGGGGCAGGCAGCGATGACGCGAGCGCAGACCAGCCTCACCGAGCTCGCCCGCTTGGGCTTCGCCGAACTCGACTCGACGGTGGCATTGCTCGACGAGCTGTCGGCCGCGGTCGAGGTATCACGGGTGCTGCCATTGTTCGCTCTGGCCGCCGATGCCGATCAGGCTCTCGGCTTGCTGTGCGCGTTGCAGAGGCAATCCCCGAGCGACACTGCCGCCGCTCTCGGTGACGCCGACCTGGCTCAGCGCCTGGTGCGGGTACTCGGCGCATCGGCGGGTCTTGGCGAGTTTCTGCTGCGACACCCCGACGAACTCGAGGCGCTGCGAGGTGATCTGCCCAAGCCGCTCGGCGCCGACGAGTATCGCGCCGACCTTCGAGCGTCGGTAACGGATGTCGACGGGGAGGAGGCCGCCTGGAACGCCCTCCGAACGCGCTACCGGCACCACCTCGTGCGTCTGACCGCCTTCGATCTGGCCCAACCCGACCCGCTTGCCGCAATCGCGACCGTGTCGGCCGCGCTGGCCGATCTGGCCGCCGGCGCGCTTGACGCCTCCCTGGATGTGGCGCGAAAGAACGTCGGATTTCCGCCCGATCAGGTCGCGGCAACCAGGCTCGCCATCATCGGAATGGGCAAGGCCGGCGCGCGCGAGCTCAACTACGTCAGCGACGTCGACGTCATTTTTGCTGCCGAGCCGGCATCCGTTCTGCTCGGGGGAGAGTTCGTCGGCGATGGGGCGCCGGAACCCCTGTCTACCGCGCGAGCGGTCGAGATCGCGACCAGGCTGGCCATGCTCACGATGCGAGGAATTCACGAGCTCGCTCTCGAGCCTCCCCTCTGGGAGGTGGATGCCAATCTCCGCCCGGAGGGCAAAGACGGCGCCCTGGTGCGCACGCTCGAATCGCACATCGCCTACTACGACCGCTGGGCGAAGAGCTGGGAGTTTCAGGCACTGCTGAAGGCCAGACCGCTGGCCGGCGACCTCGACCTGGGCAACGCGTACGTCGACGCTATCGCTCCGAAAGTCTGGAATAGCGCCTCGCGAGACGGCTTCGTCGAGGGCGTGCAACGGATGCGCGAGCGGGTCACGCAGAACATCCCCGGCGATGAACTCGACTATCAACTCAAGCTCGGCCCGGGCGGGCTGCGGGACATCGAGTTCACGATCCAGTTGCTCCAGCTGGTCCACGGGCAGACCGACCCGGAGGTGCGCCAGGGCGGCACGCTTCCCGCGCTGGCCGCGCTGGCCGAGCAGGGCTACATCGGTCGGGTCGAGTCGGCAGAGTTCGCGCGGGACTACCGCTTTCTCCGACTGCTCGAACACCGGTTGCAGCTGGCCAAGCTGCGCCGCACCCATCTGATGCCGAGCGATCCCGATGCCGTGCGCATCCTGGCGAGAGCAACGGGGCTGACGTCGAGCGGCGCCGACCTGATCGAGCGCTGGAGCCGCACGAAGCGCGCCGTGCGAAGTCTGCACGAGCGGCTGTTCTACCGTCCGCTCCTCTCGGCGGTGGCGGCCTTGCCCGAAGAGGGCATGGCGCTCACCAGCAGTCAGGCCGAGGCCCGCCTCGCCGCCATCGGGTTCCGCGACCCCCGCGGCGCGCTCGCCCACATCGCGGCGCTCACCACGGGCGTCTCGCGGCGAGCGAACATCCAACGCCACCTTCTTCCCGTGATGCTGCAATGGTTCGCCGAGGGTGCTGATCCGGATTACGGGCTGCTCGCCTTCCGCAAGCTCAGCGATGACCTGGGGGAGTCGTACTGGTTTCTTCGCATGCTGCGCGACTCCTCCGGCGCGGCCCAGCGGCTGACTAGCGTGCTCTCGGCATCCCGATTCGTCGGTGTGCTGCTCGAGCGCATCCCCGAGGCAGCGGCCTGGCTGGAACAGGAGGAGGAGCTGCGCCCGCGGTCGCTCGAGGCCTTGCTGGAGGAGGCGGCGGCGACTGTCGCCCGCCATCATGACGAGGCGGCCGCCGCGCTTGCCCTGCGTTCGGCCCGACGTCGGGAGGTGCTGCGACTCGCCATGGCGGCGGTGCTTGGCCAGATCAATGTCGAGGAGCTCGGCCGAGCGCTGACCGACATCACCACGACGCTGCTGACCGGGGTACTGTCGGTCATCCGCTCTGCTGATCCCCAGGACGGCATCGAGTTCGGCATTATCGCGATGGGCCGCTACGGCGGTGCGGAACTCGGCTTCGGCTCCGATGCAGACGTGGTCTACGTGTATCGGGCGACCACCGCGACACCGGAGACCGCGCAAGCACGCGCAGAGATGATCGTGTCGTTTCTGCAGCGCTACACCGAGGACCTCCGGCTGCCCCTCGACCTCGACATCGGATTGCGCCCAGAGGGCAAGAACGGTGCCGTGGTTCGTTCGCTGGACTCGTATCGGGCCTACTATCGCCGGTGGTCGCTCACCTGGGAGGCGCAGGCGCTGCTTCGCGCCGACGGCGCCGTCGGCGACGAGGGCCTACTGCTCGACTTCGTGACGATGGCAGACGAGGTGCGGTATCCCGCGAACATCCCGGAGCACGATGTTCGCGAAGTGCGACGGATCAAGGCGCGGGTCGAATCCGAGCGCCTGCCGCAGGCCGCCGATCCCGCACGCCACCTCAAGCTCGGCCGCGGCTCGCTCAGCGATGTGGAGTGGTTCGTGCAGTTGATCCAGCTCCAGCATGCCGCCCGCATCCCGGCCCTTCGAACCACGTCGACGCTCGATGCCCTCGATGCTGCGCGCGACAATGGGTTCGTCTCGGACCTCGAGGCGCGAAGACTTCGAGACGCCTGGATCTTCGCTTCGCGTGCCCGCTCGGCGATGACGCTATGGACGGCCAAGACCGCCGATGTGCTCCCGACCGATCGGCAGCAGTTGGAGGGTGTGGCCCGACTTCTGGAATACCCGCCGGGTTCGGCCAGCCGGCTCGAGGAGGACTACCTGCGGGTGACTCGTCTGGCGCGAGCAGTGTTCGAGAAGCGCTTTTACGGCTGAGTAGAGAGTCGTCTCGACGCCAGCTATGACGCGGATTTGATGTCGGTCATGTTACGAGTCGGTAAACGTTCCCAACGCGGGGTTTCGTCACTTTTTCTCTCAGGTCGTTGCGACGTTGTACCCCTTTCGGGCCACACTGGTCATTCTCGGCGAGCCGTGTCGACGAGTTGTGTACCCGGTGCGCGCGTTGAATCGATGCAAAACCATGTATCTAAAAGACCCTCTGAACAGCATTTACGTCTCAGTGGTCCTACCTCTTGCGGACCAGCCCGGGGTGGGGCGGGCAGGGCCTCGCTGTCCGCACAAGGGGGGTCAGCACAATGGTCGGCACAAGTGCTGACACCGCCCTGAATTCCAAAAATGAACATTAATTGAAAATGGTCGACAAGCTGGTCTACCCCCGTTTCGACCCTGTTGCGCCCCCCTCGTTTGCGTGTCAATAATCGGTCAACCCGAAGAAATGACCAGTTCCCCAGCGTCGCGGAAACACAACACAGCATCACATCGAGGAACTCGTGTTCATCTTCATTCTCCAAATCAGGCACATGCTCGAAGGTCACCTTGAGGTCTATGCCTTCGCCGTCTACTCGGCGTTGATCTGGATCCTGTGGCTTCTCAAGCTCATCATCTCAAGCCGTTACAAGCCGTTCACCGGCACTTACACCGGTACGACGAGCGTTGTCGTCCCGGTGGTCGACGAACCACTCGACCTGTTCCGCGACGTCATCTCGCGCATGGTCGAACAGATGCCCGGCGAGATCATCGTGGTCATCAACGGTGCGGTGAACGTGCCGCTCCAGGAAGTGTGCGAGGAGTTCGCGCCCCTGGTGCGCTGGGTTCACACCCCGATCCCCGGCAAGCGCAATGCGGTGATGATCGGCACGGAGATGTCCAACGGCGACATCACGGTGCTGGTCGACTCCGACACCGTCTGGACCGAGGGCACGCTCGCCGAACTGGTGAAGCCGTTCGCCGACGAGTCGGTGGGTGGCGTAACGACGCGCCAGCGCATCCTCGAACCGGAGCGTAGCTGGATCACGCGCTGGGCGGACTGGCTGGAGAACTCGCGGGCGCTGTACTCGATGCCGGCGCAGAGTGTGCTCGGTCAGGTCGGTTGCCTGCCAGGACGCACCATCGCCTTCCGACGCACGATCTTGATGCGCGTCATGGAGAAGTTCATGACTGAGCGCTTCATGGGTGTCTTCCTCGAGGTCAGCGACGACCGTACCCTCACGAATCTCACCCTCAAGGAGGGCTACCGCACGGTGTACCAGTACACGTCGCTGGTGTACACGGATGCCCCGCTCCAGATCAAGAAGCTGTTCAAGCAGCAGCTGCGCTGGGCTCGCGGCAGCCAGTACAACACCCTGCGCATGCTGCCATGGATGCTCGGACATGCGCCGGTGCTCGCGCTGTTCTTCGTGATGGATATTATTCTGCCGTTCATCTTGGCCGGAGTCATCGGCGGCTGGATTTACCGAGCGTTCACGGGCCAGGGCTACAACTTCTATGAAGGCATTCTCAAGGAATACGGCTTTGGGAGCGGCATCGCTTTGGTTGTCTCGTTGATGGTCGTCTCGTCCGTGCTCAGCATGGCGATCCGGCAGATCCGCCACCTCTCAGAGAAACCGTTCGACTTCTTCCGGCTCCCGATCTTCATCATCGTGTCAACGGCGTTCCTCATGCCGATCCGCCTCATCGGGTTCTTCCGCATGGGACACGCCAGCGGATGGGGCACCCGAGCCGGTGCCTACGGTGGCGGCGCCTCGAACGACGACCTGATGGACGAGCTGACCAGTGTCGACCTCCCCGCGGCCCCTCCCGGAGGCGATGCGCTACTCCCCACCCCTGTGCTCGTCGACACTGCCTCGGCGAACGCCGACGGGCTCGCGGCGCTCGGCCTCCAGCCGTCTCCGGTCGGTGCCGCGTCGCACGCCGCAAGCATCGAGGCGTCCCCACGTCGTGCCGGGGCATCGCGAGCGGCCGCGCCGAAGGCGCAGAAACGCCGCCGTCTCAATCCCAAAGCAGCTTGGCCATACGTGATCGGAATCGCGATCTTCGCAATCGAAGGGTACTTCGTTGTCATCAACTAACCGCACGCTGTCCTGGTGGGCGCATTCGAGCACTCGGGCCCGATTCACCCTCGCTGGCGCAGCGCTCATCATCCTCGCTCTCATCTCCACCTCCGTGGTGGTCTGGAATTCGCCGTCCAACCCGATCGCTAAAGCAGTCGCGGCCGTGTCGAAGGAAGACATCGCGCAGCAGAAAGTGCTGCGCGAGCGCAATGCGCTTCTGAGCCAGGTGGTCGCGCTGCAGAAGCAGCTCGTGGCCAAGCAGTCCAACCTGAGCACGACGAAGAACCAACTGGCGTCGATTCAGCAGCAGCTATGGTCGGCGCAGGGCAAGCTCGACGCCGCTGCCGCTGCCGCTGCCGGTGCCGCTGTTGCTCCCGTGGCGCCGGTCAAGAAGCCCACGGTGAAGACCGCGAAACCGGCCGTTGTTCCCGCGGTCGTGTCTGCGCCGAGCAAAGCAGCGATCATGGCACCGACCTCGCCGTATTTCGGTCTGTATACGGAGCAGGCGCCCTTCAGCTTCTCGTCGTACGACGCGATCTCCGACCGGATCGGATCCAGCCCGAACGTCGTCGGCTACTTCGGAGGCTGGGACCAGACCTACCGCGGAGACGTGGTGGCGAACTCCTGGAAGCGCAACACGCTTCCGATCTTGACCTGGGAGTCTCGTCCGATCAACGCCTCCAATGCGGTAGTGGACGAGCCCGACTACGCCTTGCCGAAGATCATCGGGGGAAACTTCGACGCCTATCTGCACCAGTACGCCAAAGACATCGTGGCGACCGGATTGCCGCTTGGCATCCGTCTTGACCACGAAATGAATGGTATTTGGTACCCCTGGGCCGAAGACGACGGCAAGGGTAAGTCGATCAACGGCAACAACGCCGGTGACTACGTCAAGATGTGGCAGCACGTTCACGACATCTTCCAGCAGGAGGGCGCGAACGCTCTCGTGGTCTGGATCTGGGCACCAAACATCGTCAATAACCTCCCGACCACCCACAAGACGAGCGCCTATCTCGACGGGCTGTATCCGGGGGATCAGAACGTCGACGTCGTGGGACTCTCCGGCTACCTCCGCCCGGCCTACAAGCCGGACAACAACTTCACCTTCGATTACACCTTCGGGCCGACGCTCAAGGAACTGCGTCGAGTAGGACACGGCAAGCCGATTCTCCTCGCTGAGATCGGCGCCTCCGAAACTGGCGGTCACAAGCCGGCCTGGGTGACCAGTCTTTTCTCTGGGCTCAACAACCCTGCCAACTCGGACATCATCGGATTCGTGTGGTTCGACCTCGCCGTCACCACGTATACCGAGGGCCAGCTCGGCACCAACGACTGGCGAATCGACTCTCGACCGGAGACCCTGGCGGCCTTCATCGCGGGACTCAACTCGCCCGGCAGCAGGTTCCACCTCCTCCCGCGCTGACGCTGTCACCGCCCCCGTCACCGGGCCGAGCCGGCTCACCCGCACTGCGCCTCGCTTGAACCAGCCCCTCTCGAACCAGCCTTTCTCGAACCAGCTCCGCTCGAACCAGCTCTAGCTCGCTCCCAACACCTAGCTTCCCCTTTCCGTCCCAACCGCATCATTTGGAGGACACCATGAAGAAGAACGACGATAATTCAGAGACCGAGCAGGCGATCGTGTCTGCCGAGCACCCGCCGCAGGCTCCCCGCATCAGCGTCGTCGGCACCGGATACCTCGGTGCGACGCACGCCGCCGCAATGGCCGAGATGGGCTTCGAAGTCATCGGAGTCGACAATGACCCGGCCAAGGCCCAGGCTCTGAGTGAAGGGCGTGTGCCCTTCTTCGAGCCCGGTCTGCCGGAGCTCATCCGCAAGCACGTGAAGAGCGGTCGACTGCGATTCACCACGGACATTGCCGAGGCAACGGCATTCTCCGACGTGCATTTCATCTGTGTGGGAACGCCCCAGCAGCGCGGCAGCAATGCGGCCAACCTCAGCTACGTCGAAGAGGCGACGATGCAGGTTGTGCGCAATCTGACGCACGACGGGCTCATCGTCGGCAAGTCGACCGTGCCGGTGGGGACCGGCATGCGTCTTCGGTCGATCGTGGCGGAGAACGTCCCGGCCGGGATCGACGCCGAACTGATCTGGAACCCCGAGTTTCTCCGCGAAGGCAAAGCGGTCGACGACACGCTGACGCCCGACCGCATTGTGGTTGGCGGGACATCCGCCCGTTCCGAGGCGCTGATGCGAGAGGTGTATGCCAAGCCGATCGCCACCGGTACGCCGGTGATCGTGTGCGATCTGCCCACTGCCGAACTGGTCAAGGTCAGCGCCAACGCCTTCCTGGCCACGAAGATCTCGTTCATCAACGCGATCGCCGAGGTCTGCGAGGCGGCCGGCGCCGACGTGACGGTCTTGGCGGATGCGCTGGGTCACGACGTGCGCATCGGTCGTCAGTTCCTGAACGCCGGGCTCGGCTTCGGAGGCGGATGTCTGCCGAAGGACATCCGCGCCCTCATCTACCGCTCGAGCGAGCTCGGCGCCACCAAGGCGGCGTCACTGCTGCAGCAGGTCGACGAGATCAACATGTCTCAGCGCCAGCGCGTCATCGACATGGCCATCGAGGCGTGTGGGGGATCGGTGCTCAACCGTCGCATCGGCGTGCTGGGCGCGGCGTTCAAGCCGCTCACCGACGACGTGCGCGATTCGCCGGCGCTCAACGTGGCCGCGGCGCTTCACCTGCGCGGGGCACAGGTCGTGATCTACGACCCCGAGGCGAACGAAACGGCGCAGCGCATGTTCCCGACCCTCACCTACGCGGAGTCGGTCGAGGAGGCCGCGACCGGGGCCGACGCGCTGCTCGTGCTCACGGAGTGGAAGGAGTTCTCGGCCGCCAAGCCCGAGGAGATCCGCAGCCTGGTCGCGCGTCCCGTCGTGATCGATGCCCGCAACTGCCTGGATGCGGCCGCCTGGCGCGCCGCCGGCTGGTGGTTCACCGGTCTCGGCGCCTCGCCAGCGCCGACCGCGGTGACCACGGCGACCGGACCCCTGCTGGTCAACACCATCGGACAGCTGGTCGGAGCGCACTAGCCAGCCACAGCCCACGAAGGCCGCATCCTCTTTATCGAGGGTGCGGCCTTCCTCGTCTTCGTCCCTGCCGACCGCCCCTGCCCACCGCCCCCTGGTCACCAGGCCGCCGAAGCGATTAACGACGAAGGCCGCACCCCTTAGGGGTGCGGCCTCATCGTTTGCGGGGTTTAGACGCCGTAGTACAGCTCGTACTCGAACGGGGTCGGACGCTGCGCGGCCGGGATGATCTCGGTCGACCGCTTGTACGAGATCCAGGTCTCGATCAGATCCGGGGTGAACACTCCGCCTGCCGTGAGGAAGTCGTTGTCGGCCTCCAGTGCCTTCAGGGCCTCCTCGAGCGAGCCGGGAACCTGCGGGATGTTCTTCGCCTCCTCCGGGGGAAGCTCGTACAGGTCCTTGTCGACGGGCTCGTGCGGCTCGATGCGGTTCTTGATTCCGTCGAGACCGGCCATGAGCTGCGCGGCGAAGGCGAGGTACGGGTTGCCCGAGGCATCCGGCGCGCGGAATTCGATGCGCTTGGCCTTCGGGTTTGTGCCGGTGATCGGGATGCGGATCGACGCCGAGCGGTTACCCGCCGAGTACACCAGGTTGACGGGCGCCTCGAAGCCGGGGATGAGCCGGCGGTACGAGTTGAGCGTCGGGTTGGTGAAAGCGAGAACCGCGGGGGCGTGCTTGAGCAGGCCACCGATGTACCAGCGTGCGATGTCGCTGAGTCCGCCGTAACCCTGCTCGTCGTAGAACAACGGCTTGCCGTCGCTCCACAGCGACTGGTGGGTGTGCATGCCCGATCCGTTGTCGCCGAAGAGCGGCTTCGGCATGAACGTCGCGGTCTTTCCCCATTCGAGCGCGGTGTTCTTGACGATGTACTTGAACTTAAGGATGTCGTCTGCCGCGTGCACCATCGTGTCGAAGCGGTAGTTGATCTCGGCCTGGCCGCCGGTGCCGACCTCGTGGTGGGCGCGCTCCAGGATGAGACCGGCATCGATCAGCTTGAGGCTGATGTCATCGCGGAGGTCGGCCTGCTTGTCGACCGGGCTGACGGGGAAGTAGCCGCCCTTGTATGCGGTCTTGTTGGCGAGGTTGCCGCCCTCTTCGACGCGTCCCGTGTTCCAAGCGCCCTCTTCGGAGTCGACGGAGTAGAAGCTCGTGTTCTGCTTCACTTCGTAGCGAACGTCATCGAATATGTAGAACTCGGCTTCGGGCGCGAAGAACGCGGTGTCGGCGATTCCGGTCGAGGCGAGGTACTTCTCCGCCTTCTTGGCGATCTGGCGCGGGTCGCGGGCGTAGATCTCGCCGTTGCGCGGGTTGTAGATGTCGAAGACCATGATCAGTGTCTTCTCGGTGCGGAACGGGTCGACGTAGGCGGTGCTGACGTCGGGAATCAGCTGCATGTCCGATTCGTGGATCGATGCGAAGCCGCGGATGGAGGAGCCGTCGAACAGCTGCCCGACGGAGAAGAACTCCTCGTCGACGGTCGACGCGGGGATGTTGAAGTGCTGCTGCACACCGGGAAGGTCGGTGAAGCGGATGTCAAGGAACTTGATGTCGTTTTCCTTGATGAACTTCAGCACCTCTGAAGAATCATTGAACATGTGAGGTACTCCAATGAGTTTGGTACGGGGATGGCCAAAGACAGCCACTGCGAGGCTAGACGGACGGAGTTTCCCCGTGGTGTCGCTATTGTTTCGCGCAGGTTACGTGTCACGTGAATCCGTAGACTCGACGGCATGGCCCCTGCGAATCCGACCGTCGACCGCGCCCAGCAGGATGATTGGCCCGGACGCCAGCTCGGCCTTCCGGCATCCGGCCCGCGATCGATCGCGCGCCTGGGGCGTCGCATCGCCGGCATCGCCATCGATTGGGCGATCGCGGTTCTGATCTCCTTGGCGTTCTTCCACTACAACGGGGGAGCCACGCTGGCCGTCTTCGCGATCGAGCAGGTGCTCTTCATCTCACTGTTGAGCGGCAGTGTCGGGCATCTCATCCTCGGGATGCGCGTGGTTCCGCTCGCGGGCGGCTGGGTCGGTGTGTGGCGACCCGCCGTGCGAACCGTACTGCTCTGCCTGGTGATCCCCGCCGTCATCTACGACAAAGATCAGCGCGGCCTGCACGACAAGCTCGCGGGTACCGTGCTGGTACGTCGCTAGCGCGGGCCGGACTGCGTTAAGCCGGACTGCGCTAGAGCGGACTGGGCTAGCGCGGTCGAGGTGCGCGCGCCCGCAGCGGGTCGACGCCCTTGGGGATCGGCAGCTGGTTCTTGCCCAGCGAGCTGAGGCGGTTGCTCACCGCGTAGACCTCGGCCTTGGTGAGCGAGCGCTTGAAGCGCGCCATCCGGGCCGGAAGACGGTGCAGCGGAACCGAGTCGGCATCCGGACCCACCTGAAGGTAGTTGACCGCCACGTTGGGGAGGATTCGGGCGACCCGACGGCGCTCATCTTCGAGCATCTTCAGGGTGCGCGACTTGGGACCCTCGCCGATGAGGACGACCCCGCCGGTTCCCACCGCACGATAGACGGCATCCTGCGTCTTCGGACTCACCGCAACCGGCATCTCGCTCGCGGTCCAGCCGCGACGCAGAGAACTCTTGAGCACCGCGCCGACCGCACCGGGCTGACCCTCGATCTGACTGTAGGCGGCACGCTCGGCCTTGCGGCCGAGCACCACGAGAAAGAGCAGCACTCCACCGAGCACGCCGGCGACGATCCAGAGCACGAGTCCGAAGGGGTTGTCGCGGGTGAGGATGAACCCCACGATGAGTGCGACCGCGATCGGCGCGACGAACGCGAGAATCATCCACCACACCGCGGTCGAGTCGTACCGACGGGTCATCTGGAAGACCTGGAACATCTGCTTGAGACGACCGGGCTCTTTCGCCGGTTTCGCCGACGAACTCTGAGTGCGTGCCATGGAGTCAAGGATACGGCCTGGTGACGGTCGTGGCCGCACGGTTCCGCGGCGAGCGGACGACAATCTCCGCTCCTCCACCGGCGGCTGTGGTGACGAGCTCTCCACCGGGCCGCACCGTGATCTGCTGCGCGGTGTGGGCTCGGAGCACCATGAATCGTATGGAAACCGTGGGCGGCTATCGACTCGTGCGGAGATTGGGCGAGGGCGCCCGTGCCGAGGTCTGGTTGGGGCACGCCACGCGCCATGACGATCGGGTGGCGGCGATCAAGCTCTTCCGAGAAACGACGCTCGACGAGCAGATCGATATCGAACTCGACGCGATTGCTCGCTGCACATCGCGGCACCTGCTTCGTCTCGACGATGTCGGTTCGGCTCCAGACGGAAGGCCGTGCCTGATCCTTCCGCGCCTCGGCACCAGCATCGCTCGGCTTCTCGGCGCGCGAGCCGCCATCGGGATGGGGGAGCTGGTGACCGCCGCTGCGCCCGTGGTCGCCGCCGTTCAAGAACTCCGGCGGGTCGGTGTCGTCCACGGCGCCATCGGGCCATCGACCGTGCTTCTGGATGATCTCGGCGCTCCGGTCGTCGCCGCGTTCGGTTACGCCCGCGTGGTCGGCCCTGCGCCGGAGGCACTGGACGCCTCGAGCCTCACCCCGGCCGAGCGGCATGCCGAACCAGAACTCCGCATCGATCTGACACGGCTCTGCGGCTACGTCGAATCGCTGGCGGTACGGGCGGCCGACCGACGAGGACTGAGGCCGCCCGCCGTTGACGATCTGATCGGCTGGCTCGGCACGATCTCCGGTGGCGAGGGTGGAGACGGTGACGCGTTTCTCGACGAGCTCGGCGGTCGCCTGTTCGATCTGGCTCCGGCCGCTCCGATCGCCACCGACAGCGCGCCGGCGGCACCAGCCGTGGTCTCGCGGCACATCCCGGTTGCCCAGATGCCTGTTACCCACGTGCCTGTTGCCCATGTCCCTGTTGCCGATGTCCCTGTTGCCCATACCCCTGGCGCCCGCGACCTCGCCACGCCGGCCGCCGCGCCCGACCGCGCAGCTGATCGGCTGAGGGACCGCGTTGACGTCAGCTCAGTCGACGCGCTCCGGGCGGCGCTCGGCTCGCGGATTCGTTCAGCCCTTGCTCCCGTTCGCACCCCAGTGTGGATCGCCGGCGGCGTTGGACTCATCGCGTTGCTGGTGGGGGTGATGGTGGTGCCGGCGCTGGGTGACGAGGGCGATGGGCGCGGCACATCCAGCGAGAGGGCACACGCCACGCCGCCCGCGAGTGTGAGTCCTGCACGCACGCCACCCGCCAGCGCGCCACCCGCCAGTACGTCAGAGGGAGCGGTCCCGCCCGATGCCACGGCAGCTCTCGCGGGGGACGACCCCGTGGCGGCGGCATCCGCTCTCGTCGCCGGTCGCGCGCTGTGTTTGGCGGCGCGAAAGGTCGCCTGCTTCGACGGCATCGATCAGCCGGTGTCGGCCGCGCTCGAATCCGATCGCTATGCCGTTCGGACCAAGACCGGTGCTGCAGCGCGCGGTGCGCGCCCACTCCCGAGCGCGCCCATCGCGCTGGTGCAGTTGCTCGGAGAGTCAGCGATCATCGGGCTGGGACAACCGACGGCGACGGATGGCGCGGCTGACGCGCCGCCCCAGACCTATCCGGCGTCGCTGCTCATCGTGAAAACGACGAACGGCTGGCGGATCCGGGATCTCACCACCGGGGTGAGTCCGTGATCAACCAGCCGTTCAGAGCCGAGTCGACGGCGTGCCGTTTACCCGTTGTGGGAAGTGGCCGCCGCGTCGTTATATGCCGAGATTGCCGGCGAAGTTGCCGCCCTCGAGGCGGTTCTTCACCGCCACCAGGAAGCGTGCGGCGTCTGCACCGTCAACGATGCGGTGGTCGTACGACAGCGCGAGATATACCGTGGAGCGGATCGCGATAGCGTCTGAGCCGTCGACGGTCACCACGACGGGCTTCTTGGCCACGATGCCCGTGCCGAGAATGGCCGACTGTGGCAGGAACACGATCGGGGTGTCGAACAGTGCCCCGCGCGACCCGGTGTTGGTCAGCGTGAAGGTGCCGCCGGCGAGCTCATCGGGCTTCAGCTTGTTGTCGCGGGTGCGGGCGGCGAGATCGGCGATCTGGGCCGCGAGACCGGCGAGGTCGAGCGAGCCGGCGTCCCGGATCACCGGGGTGAGCAGACCGCGCTCGGTGTCGACGGCGATGGAGATGTTCTCCTGTGCCGGGTAGACGATGGTCTCGCCGTCGATCGTCGCGTTGATGATCGGGTAGGCCTTGAGTGCCTCCGCCGCGGCGAGGGCAAAGAACGGCAGGAAGGAGAGCTTGAGGCCGGTCTTGGCCTGGAAGTCCGCCTTGACCTGGTCGCGGTACTTGGCCACCAGGGTGACGTCCACCTCGACCACGGAGGTGAGCTGCGCCGAGGTCTGCATAGAGATGACCGCGCGCTCGGCGACGACCTTGCGCAGACGAGACATCGGAACGCTGCTTCCGCGCAGGGGCGAGGTCTCGAGCGAAACCGGAGCGACGGGTGCGGTGACCAGCACCTCGTTGCTCGCGGTCGGGACCGCAGCGAGCACGTCCTCCTTGCGGATGCGGCCGCCGACACCGGTGCCGATGACCGCCGCGAGATCGATGCCCTTTTCGTTCGCGAGCTTGCGAACGAGCGGGGTCACGTAGCCGGCGTTGGCGTCGACCGAGGTCGCGTCAGCGGCGGGCGCCGAACTGGCCGGTGCTGCAGCGGCCGGAGCCGGTGCTGCGGCGGCCGGAGCCGGTGCTGCGGCGGCCGGAGCCGGAGTTGCGGCCGGAGCCGGAGTTGCGGCCGGAGCCGGAGTTGCGGCCGGAGCCGGGGCAGCAGCAGGCGCCTCGGCAGCGGGCTGCGCGTCCTCGGGAACCGGGGCAGAGACGGGCTCTGCTGCCGGCGCCGGGGTCGGTTCGACCGATGCGGCTGGAGCAGCGGCGGGCTCGGCAGGTGCCGCGGCCTCTGCCGGAGCGGCCTCCGGAGCAGCAGGTTCTGCTGCCGCCGGTGCCGAGCCGTCGCCGATGGTGACGAGCGGGGTGCCGACCTCGACGGTCTCGTCCTCGGCGACCAGAATGGCCTCGATGACTCCGGCGATCGGCGAAGGGATTTCGGTGTCGACCTTGTCGGTCGAGACCTCGAGCAGAGGCTCGTCGACCTCCACCCGGTCGCCGACGTTCTTCAACCAGCGGGTGACCGTACCCTCGGTGACACTCTCGCCGAGTGCCGGGAGGTTGACGGATTCGCTCATCAGTGATGCTCCTTATGCGGTTCTTGTGATTTTTAGTTTAGAGACTGCGGCGCTTACAGCGCGTGCAGCGGCTTGCCCGCGATGGCGAGGAATGCCTCGCCGAGAGCTTCGTTCTGGGTCGGGTGCGCGTGGATGAGCGGGGCGACGTCCTCGGGGTACGCCTCCCAGTTCACGGCGAGCTGAGCTTCGCCGATGAGTTCGCCCACGCGGGCGCCGATCATGTGGACGCCGATGACGGGGCCGTCGACGACGCGGACGACCTTGACCGAACCCGACGTGCCGATGATGTGGCTCTTGCCGTTGCCGGCCAGGTTGTAGTCGTAGCTGGCGACCTTGTCGGCGCCGTATTTCTCCTGCGCCTTGGCCTCGGAGAGGCCAACCGACGCGACCTCGGGGTCGGAGTAGGTGACCTTCGGGATGTTCGTGTCTTCGATGACGATCGGGTTGAGGCCCGCGATCTCCTCGGCCACGAAAATGCCGTGCTGGAAGCCACGGTGTGCGAGCTGCAGGCCGGGGACGATGTCGCCGACCGCGTAGACGCCGGGGATGTTGGTCTGCAGGCGCTCATTGGTGAGCACGAACCCGCGATCCATGCCGATCCCGACTTCCTCATAGCCGACATTGCTGGTCATGGGGCCGCGGCCGACGGCGACGAGCAGCAGCTCCGCCTCGAAGGTCTGGCCGTCTTCGAGAGTGACGACGACCCCCTGGTCGTTCTGCGTCACGCTCTGGAAGCGCTTGCCGAGGCTGAAGTTGATGCCGCGCTTACGGAAGGCGCGCTCGAACTGCTTGCTGATGGCCTCGTCCTCGTTGGGAACCAGGTGGGGGAGCGCTTCGATGATCTGCACATCGGCGCCCCACGACTTCCACACGCTCGAGAACTCGACGCCGATGACTCCGCCGCCGAGGACCAGCACCTTCTTGGGCACGAAGTCGAGCTCGAGTGCCTGCTCGGACGTGATGACGCGGCCACCGATCTCGAGGCCGGGGAGCGAACGCGAGTACGACCCGGTCGCGAGCACGATGTTCTTGCCGGTCAGGGTGATGTCACCCACCTGAACGGTGGTCGGCGAGGTGAGCTTGCCGAAGCCCTCGATCACGGTGATGCCGCGGGCCTTGATCAGACCCTGCAGGCCCTTCCACTTGCTGGCGACGATGCCTTCGCGGTAGCTGGTCACGGCGGAGATGTCGATGCCCTCGAAAGTGGACGTGACGCCGTATTTGGCGGACTCGCGCGTGACATCCGCCACCTCGGCGGAGTGCAGCAGCGCCTTGGTGGGGATGCAGCCGACGTGCAGGCAGGTGCCGCCGAGCTTGCCCTTCTCCACCAGGGCTACCGAGAAGCCCAACTGGCTTGCGCGCAGGGCAGCGGCATAGCCACCGCTTCCTGCTCCGAGTACGACGATGTCAAAATTCTGCTCGGACAACCCAGCGGCTCCTTGAGGTATCAGATCTGCGCGTCGACCTCGCCATTGTGGTGGCGTCGGTCGTCATGGCGAGAGTTTTTCGCGCCTCAAAGACCCTACTACTTGTTGACTGGGCTCCCGCGGGATTGACCATCCCGGGTCGCGGCGCTACTCGGAGGGCTTGACCTCCGCGCTCGGGGCACCGGATGCCTCGGCGAGCGCGAGAAGGGCGCGCACAGTGACCGCCGTGGCCCCCTTGCCGGTGAACCCCCACGGGCCGGCGTTGTTGACCGCCGGACCGGCGATGTCGATGTGGGCCCAGGGGATTCGGCTGCCGTCTTCGCGCGTTCCGACGAACTCCTGGAGAAATACGCCGGCGACGAGCATCCCGGCAGCGGTGTTGCCGATCTTCGCGTTCGCGATGTCCGCGACGTCGGAATTGAGCAGCGCCCGCAGCTCGCCGGGAAGCGGCATCGGCCAGAGCTGCTCGCCCGTTGACGCACCAGCGGCGAGGATCGAGTCCACGAGCGTGTCGTCTCCCATCACCCCCGAGTAGCGATCGCCCAGGGCCACGCGTTGCGCGCCAGTGAGCGTGGCGACGTCGATGATGGCGTCTGGCTGTTCTTCACCGGCGGCCACGATGCCGTCGGCCATGACCAGGCGGCCCTCCGCATCGGTGTTGAGAACCTCGACCGTGCGCCCGCCGCGCATCCGCAGCACATCGTTCGGGCGGATCGCGGAGCCGGACGGCATGTTCTCCGCCATGCACAGCCATGCCGTGAGGCGCACAGGAAGCGCGAGCTTCGCGGCGGCCACGACGACGGCCATGACGGTTGCAGCGCCGGCCATATCGTCTTTCATCCCCACCATTCCGGCCGCGGGCTTGAGCGAGAGGCCGCCGGTGTCGAAGGTGATTCCCTTGCCCACCAGAGCCAGATGCGTCGTCGCGTCCGACGGGGAGTAGCTGAGCTTGATCAGGCGCGGCCCCCGGCTAGACCCCTGGCCGACACCGAGGATGCCGCCGAAACCGCCGGCGGCGAGCTCCGGCTCGCGAAGGATGTCGATCTCGATCGGCAACTCGCCCACCAGGTCCACCGTCGCCGCGGCGAAGGTCTCCGGGTAGAGCACATCCGCGGGGGCGTTGACCAGGTTGCGCACGCTTTCCATCGCGGTGGCGACCACAACGGCGCGGTCGAGAAGCTTCTGATTCGTGTCGGTTGCGCCGAGTGTCGTGACCACGGTGATCTCCGACGCCGGCAGCTTCGTCGCCGCGAGGCTCGCCTGGCGGAACTCCGTGAACGCGTACGCGCCGATCGCCGAGCCCTCGAGAACCGCGAGCGTCTGCGCATCGTCGGCGACCGGTAGCGCGAGCACGAGCGATTCGACGCCGACCAGCTGGCGCGACGCGGCACCGGCGGCGGAGCGTAGGGCGTCCGCTGAGATCGACCCGTCTGTCTCGGCAGAACCGAGGCCGATCAGCGCCAAGCTGGATGCTGCGCCGATTCCCTGCAGGCGGCGAATGGAGTCCGCAGCACCCGTGATGCCGATCGCAGAGAGCGACTCGCGCAACGAATCGAACTCGGGGCCTGCGAAGGCCTCACCATCCGCGTGCAGGCGGGGGCCGTCATCCGTTGCAGAGACGCCGAGCACGAGCACGTCGGCGGCGATGGTGGGGGCGGGTGCAGCGGAAAGGATGAGGCGAGGCACGGTCATCCCGCCATGCTAACCGGCACTCAGCGGCGCCCCGGACCTCGCCGAAATTAGGTGGGGTGGCCTGTTCGCTGAGGGCATCACTGCGGGTGCCGCTGCGCGCGTCCGCGTCGCCGGGCCCCGATTACAGTGGACATATGCGAGATCCAGACGCCCTTTTCGAGCTCACCCCGGATGCCGCCGGTGTGCCCGCTGGACTCCACCTGGTCGCCGGCCTCACCGGTTTCGCCGACGCTGGCGGGGGAGTAACTCAGCTCAGCGAGTACCTGACCGAGAGCGTCGACCACCGCCTGATCGCTACTTTCCACGCCGATGAACTGCTGGATTACCGGGCACGCCGCCCCACCATCCATTTCGACGAGGATCATGTCACCGACTACCGCCCGCCGATGCTGGCGCTGTACCTCGGCACGGACGAGATAGGTCAGCAGTTCCTCTTTCTCACCGGGTTCGAACCGGACTTCCAGTGGGAACGGTTCTCGGCGGCCTTGCTCGGCCTGATCGCCCATTTCCACGTGAAGACCACCACCTGGGTGCATGCAATACCCATACCAACGCCGCACACCCGACCCATCGGGGTCACGGTGAGCGGAAACCGCGTAGAGCTGATCGATTCGATGTCGATCTGGAAGCCCAACACTCAGGCTCCGGCCACCGCGCTGCACCTGGTGGAATACCGTCTGCAGGAGATGGGGCACCCGACCGTCGGATTCGTCCTGCTCATCCCGCACTACCTCGCCGACACCGAGTACCCGGATGCCGCGGTGACGGCGATCGAGTCGATCAGCGCCGCGACCGGGCTGATCTTCCCGACCGATCGGCTCCGCGAGGAGGGGCGCGAGTTCCTCGCCAAGATCGACGCGCAGCTCGAGACGAACCAGGAGCTCGCGCGTCTGGTCGGAACCCTCGAGGAGCGGCACGACTCCTACATGGAGGGCAACCCGCTGCGGTCCCCCCTCACCGACGAGGACGGCGAGCTCCCGACCGCCGACGAGATCGCCGCCGAGCTGGAGAATTTCTTGGCGATTCGGCGCAACGGCGAAGACGACCAGCCAGGCCTGGTGTAGTCGGGTCCCATTCGGGCCGATCCGCGGCCGCGATTAGGCTTGCCGGGTGAACTCCCGACGCTCCTGGCTCATCTGGGGCGTCGCGGTCTTCGCCTATATGATCGCCGTGCTTCAGCGCACGTCTCTGGGGGTATCCGGCGTCGCCGCAAGCGAACGTTTCGGCGTGACGGCTTCTGTCCTCTCGAGTCTCGCGGTTGTTCAACTCGTCGTGTACGCAGCGCTGCAGATCCCGGTCGGCATCCTGCTCGACCGCTTCGGACCCAAGCGCCTGATCACCATCGGCGCGGCGCTCATGTTCCTCGGTCAGATCGTGCTCGCCTTCGCCCCCTCGATCGGCATCGCCATCGGCGGTCGAATCCTGGTGGGGGCAGGCGACGCGATGACCTTCATCTCCGTGGTGCGTCTGCTGTCATCGTGGTTCCAGGGCCCGATTCTGCCGCAGTTGTCGCAATGGACCGGCAACATCGGCCAGCTCGGACAGGTGCTCTCCGCGATTCCGCTGTCGTTGGTGCTGCACGGCGCCGGGTGGACCCAGGCCTTCCTCGGTGCGGCGTCGCTTTCGGCGATAGCCCTGGTACTCGTCATCCTGTTGCTCGCGGATCGTCATACGGATGTCGAACCGCCGGTCGTCGCGCCCGGCGCGTTGCGCAGACTGCGTGACGCGCTCGCGCGGCCGGGGACCCAGCTCGGATTCTGGTCGCACTTCGTCACCCAGTCATCCGGCACCGTGTTCACGCTGCTCTGGGGTTTTCCGCTTCTCACCGCGGGGCTGCACTACTCGACTACGGAGGCGTCGGAGCTGCTCACCCTGATCGTGATCACGGGATTCGTCAGCGGTCCGGTGCTGGGCATCCTCACCGCTCGCTTTCCGCTGCGACGTTCGAACCTGGTTTTGGGCATCGTCACCGCGCTGGGCGTGGTCTGGACCGCGGTTCTGGTGTGGCCGGGCAGCCCGCCGCCCTGGTTGATCATCGTGCTCGTGGTGGTGCTGGGGATCGGCGGCCCTGGTTCCCTCATCGGCTTCGACTTCGCGCGCAGCTTCAATCCGCTGCGGAGCCTCGGGTCGGCGAACGGTGTGGTGAACGTCGGAGGCTTTCTGGCCAGTTTCGTCATGATGTACCTGATCGGGGTGGTGCTCGACCTGCTCAATCAGCGACGGATCGCTTCGGGCGTGCCGAGCGACATATTCGCTTGGGACTCATTTCGCGTCGCCCTCTGTGTGCAGTACCTCATCGTCGGTGCGGGAGTCGTCTTCCTGCTGCACGCGCGTCGTCGCACGCGCCGTCGCATGCAAGAGGAGGAAGGAATACAGGTCGGCCCTCTTTGGGTTGTACTCGTAGGACGATGGCGCAGACGTAGGGCGGCGCGGCCAGTGAATGGCTCCAGCGACTCACTGAGCGACTGACTTATAGCCACATCGCCCGAAGTTGGCAAGGGGCACGGGAAAACCATGCAATAATTGGATTAAGACCCGTTCTTGACCTCGGGGATCGTTCGTACCTTCATGGTGCTCGCGCCCAGGACTTGACATGGGTCTTAATGCTGTCCAAAAACTGCTGTCCAAAAACTGCTGTCCAAAAACTGCTCTAGTTCCACTTGCTTCACCCGCTGCCCCGCATGCAGCAACACCCCGATCGGAAGGTGCCCACATGGCTACCACAGCAAAGTCCGCGGCTCTCGTAGAGTCCGAGGCGGTCGAAGAGGTCAGCGTCGACCCCACGGCCGCTGCCCCCAAGAAGACCACCGCCCGCGCGAAGGCGGCGCCCAAGACCGCGGCCGCGAAGGCCAAGGCACCCGCGAAGGCTCCGGCCAAGCGCGCCACCAAGGCGAAGGCCACGGATGACGGGCCCGACGGCGAAGAGATCGATGACGACGTCGAGGTGGTTGTCGTCGTCGACGACGTGAAGGACGACAGCGCGGAAGACGCCGAAGAAACGGAAGAGACCGAGAGTAAGACGGAGAAGGCCCCCGAGGTCCTTCCCAGTGGCGCGCTCGTGCTCTCCCTTGTGGACGATGAAGACGAGGTTCCCGTCTATTCGTCCGCCATCACGGGAGCTACGGCCGACCCGGTCAAGGACTACCTGAAGCAGATCGGTAAGGTCGCCCTGTTGAACGCGGCCGAAGAGGTCGAGCTCGCGATGCGCATCGAGGCCGGTCTGTTCGCCGAAGACAAGCTCTCCCAGATGGCGCCGGCCGAGCTGAAGTCCTCGCTCGGTCGCGAGTTGTCCTGGGTCGCCAAAGACGGCCAGCGTGCCAAGAGCCACCTGCTCGGCGCCAACCTCCGTCTCGTGGTCTCCCTGGCCAAGCGTTACACCGGTCGCGGTATGCAGTTCCTCGACCTGATCCAGGAGGGCAACCTGGGCCTCATCCGTGCCGTCGAGAAGTTCGACTACACCAAGGGCTTCAAGTTCTCCACCTATGCGACCTGGTGGATCCGCCAGGCGATCACCCGCGCCATGGCCGACCAGGCCCGCACCATCCGCATCCCTGTGCACATGGTCGAGGTCATCAACAAGCTGGCCCGCGTTCAGCGCCAGATGCTGCAGGACCTCGGTCGCGAGCCCACCCCGGAAGAGTTGAGCCGTGAGCTCGACATGACCCCGGAGAAGGTCATCGAGGTGCAGAAGTACGGTCGCGAGCCGATCTCGCTGCACACCCCGCTCGGTGAGGACGGCGACAGCGAGTTCGGCGACCTGATCGAGGACACCGAGGCAGTCGTGCCCGCGGATGCCGTGGGCTTCACCATGTTGCAGAAGCAGCTGGAGTCGCTGCTCGACTCCCTCTCCGAGCGCGAGGCGGGCGTCATCCGCATGCGCTTCGGTCTGGGTGACGGCATGCCGAAGACTCTCGACCAGATCGGCGACACGTTCGGTGTGACGCGCGAGCGCATCCGCCAGATCGAGTCGAAGACCATGGCGAAGTTGCGCCACCCCTCGCGGTCGCAGTCGCTGCGCGACTACCTCGAGTAAATCGACACTCAGCTATACCTAGAGACGCGCCGACGGGCATCACCGTCGGCGCGTTTCTGCATGCACCGCTCTGTAGGCTCGATAGTCGGCCACGGGGGAACGTGCTCCGCTGGACTCCACACACGCAGAACCACTGAAACGGATGTGACTCAATGGTCGCCGACAACACTCCCGCAGCCTCCCAGCCCGCCGCGAACGACGGCAAGAAGCTCGAGACCATCGTGGATGGCGTGCGCTATTCGCGGATCCCGATCAAGACCCGCCTGGTCGGCCCTGACGATGACATTGTCGAGGTCGTCACCTCCTTTGCCGACCCCGTGATCGAGGCAGGCGACCTCCTCTTCGTCACCGAGAAGATCGTGGCCATCACCCAGGGCCGGGCCTATCCGGTCGACTCGATCCAGGCGCGACCGCTGGCCGTGCGTCTGTCGCGCTACGTCACCAAGACCCCGTCCGGCATCGGCCTAGGCCTGCCGCAGACCATGGAGATGGCGCTGCGTGAATGTGGAGTGCCGCGCATTCTCTTCGCCGCAGCGGTTGCCGCCGTGACGAAGAAGCTCGGTCGTTCCGGCGACTTCTACCGCGTGGCCGGGCCGAAGGCCCGCGGCATCGACGGCCCGACCAGCGGCACCATCCCGCCGTACAACTCTCAGGTGGTGCTCGCGCCGTCACGTCCGGCGGAGGTGGCGAAGCGGCTGCAGAGCGCGCTGGCGACCCCGGTGGAGGTGCTCATCGTCGACATCAATGACTTCGGTGGCAACATCCTGGGCTCCACCGTGGATCGGGCCACCGATCGCGCGATGGAGAAGGTGTTGGGCGACAACCCACTCGGTCAGGGGCACGAGAGCACGCCGCTAGGCGTGATCCGCCGGGCACGCTGATCGGTGGCGGCGCGGACGCCCGGATGACTCTCTCGGCTAGAAGCCGACGAACTCGCGGAAGCGCGGGCGGCTGCCGGTGCGGATACCGGTGACGCTTGGCTTGTTCTCGTAGACCCCAGCCGCCCAGTTGCCCTCTACCAGCACCGGACCGGTCTCGCCGATGACGATGTCCCAGCCGACGTATTGGATCTGCGGCACCACCCGGGCGGCCTTGTCGATGAAGGCGAACAGTTCGTCGACCATCGGGAGCTGGAAGTCGACGATCGAGACGCCGGACTCCGGGTGGGTCTTGTACACGTTGTCGTGCGAGTCATAGCCGGCGCCGCGCGAGTGACCCTGCAGGTCGAGCATCGTGTAGAAGCCGCCGAAGGTCTGTTGGTCGCTCGCAGCGCCCCGCCCGAACTTCTGCGCCATCGAGAGCACGTGGGTGTCGGTGCCGTCGAAGAACGTGGTGACCCGCGTGGTGTTGGCGGTGCCGGGGCAGATCGCGGCCAGCGTGGGGTGCTGGGTGATGTACTCCTCGAGCAGGGTCTGGCCCTTGGCGAGCAGCTGGGCGCGGAACTTCTGCCAGTCGACGACATCCGTTGCTTCGTAGCGCTCGACGCCGTGGCCGGAGTCGCTGAACGGTACCTTGCCCATGACCTTCTCGTGGGCGAGCACGAAGTCGCGGATCTGATCGACTGACGACTCTCGCACATCGATCCAGCCGCGACCGAGCAGGTCGGCGAACTTGTGGTTGAACTCCAGCTTGTCGTGGAACAGCGAGCGGAATTCGGGCTGGTCGTACTTCATGGCGATGTGGTTCGACAGCGAGTGCGTCATGAAGGTCTCGCGCTCGGTGGCGGTGAGCATCGCGAAGTCGTAATCGACGTAGTCCTGGAACGCCGTGTTCTTGAACGCCGCCGACCAGAGCATGTCGGCGAAGACGACCGGGGTCGGCTTGCCGAACCGTGCGCCGACCTCGCGGGAACGCTGCAGTACGGAGGCCGCATCGAAGCCTCGGGCGCGACGCCCCAGGTAGCTGAGGCGGTTCTTGAGGCCGAGGCCCTGTGCTGTCACGGTGGTCGTTCTCCCGTCGGTGGCCGGCGTGTGCCAGACGATTCTACCGTTCGGGCGCTGGGCTCCTCCCGCCCGGCTTCGGCACGGCGAATGGCCGACACCGTATTCTCGAGGCATGCAGTCCTCCCACCGCCACGCGCTCGGTGTCGAACCCGCGCCCGTCGGCCGGCATCGGCTGCGCGTCGATTTGGAGGCAATTCGCCACAACACCGCGGTGTTGCTCTCCCGCGGGCGACCGGTGCTCGCCGACGTTTCGGCAGATGGCTACGGCCACGGCGCTGCCGAGGTCGCCCGCGTCGCCACGGAAGCCGGTGCGACTTCCATCGATGGTGAGCGTGGCGAGTCCAACCTGGCCCTGTATGGAATGACGGATGACCCGGCCCTCCGCCCGGCGATGCGCGTGTCTGCCGTGGTCGTCGCCACCAAGACCATCGATGCAGGGGAGGGTGTCTCCTACGGCCTCACATACCGCGCCACCGCTCGAACGAACCTCGCCCTGGTCGGCATTGGCTACGCGGACGGGTTGGACCGCTCGGCCAGCAACACTGCGAGCCTGCTGTTGAACGGCACGCAGCGCCGCATCGTCGGACGCGTGGCCATGAACGCGCTCGTGCTGGAACTAGGCGACGACACCGCCCAGGTCGGCGACGAGGCGGTCGTGTTCGGTGACCCGGCCGCTGGAGACCCGCACGTCCGGGAGTGGGCCGCATCGATCGGGCGCCCTCCTGCCGAGGTCACCGCGGTCATCGGGCTTCATTTGCCGAGGAGTTACGCATGAACGACGAGCTCGGCATCTCCCAGGTGATGCCCCCGCGCATCACCGTCGACCTGTCCGCGTACGCGCAGAACCTCGACGCCATCCGCACCCGCGTCGCGCCGGCCGAGGTGATGGCGGTGCTGAAGAGCGACGGATACGGTCACGGCCTGCTGCCGATCGCTCACGCCGCACTCGATGCCGGGATCACCGCCCTCGGCGCTCTCGACATCGACACGTCGTTGCGGCTGCGCGACTCCGGCATCGGCGAGGAGGTGCTGATCTTCGCCTGGTTGCTCGCGCCAGATGACGACCTCACGGCGGCGGTCGCCGCGGGGATCGATCTCGGTGTCTCGTCTCTGGACGAGCTGAACCGCATCGCGGCAGCGGCATCCGCTCGGTCCGATGGTCGCCGCGCCCGCGTGCACCTCAAGATCGACACCGGGTTGCACCGCAACGGTGTCAGCCCGGAGCACTGGCCGGCCGTCGTCGAGCGCGCCGTGCTGGTGCGCGAGAGCGTCGACCTCGTAGGCATCTGGACCCATATCGCCGAGGCCTCCGACGAAGAAGACACGGATGCCATCAGCCGCTTCCACGCGGCCGTGGCGGTGGCCCAGGCGGTCGGCGCCGAACCGCAACTGCGGCACCTCGCGGCCAGTGCGGCGTCGTACTTCCGGGCGGACTCGCGGCTCGACCTGGTGCGGGTCGGAGCCTTCGGGTACGGCATCTCGCCCGGCGGCGGGATCACCCCGGGAGAACTCGGCCTCACCCCGGTGATGACACTGACGGCGACCGTATACGCGAGTGACGACGGCACGGCCCGACTGGCGATCGGGTCGGGCGACGGTATCTCGAGCGCGGCTGCGGGGCGGGTCTCCGTCGCGGTAAACGGTCGGCGATTTCCGGTGGCCGATGTCGGGCTGGACTGGATCGGACTCGCGGACCCCAATGGTGAGCTGCAGCGTGGCGACGAGGCGGTGCTGTTCGGTCCTGGGACCCGGGGCGAGGCGACGCTTCAGGAGTGGGCGGACGCGACCGGCACGATCGGCGAGGAGATCGTCACTCGCCTGAGCGCAGACATCCCTCGGTCGTATCCGAAGGGTTAACGACGAAACGCCCCGGCCGAAGCCGAGGCGTTTCGTGAAGATCGTGGGTGAGCGCTACTTGTTCTCGAGCAGGCGAGCCGACTCGTCGTGCCAGTCGCTGGCGATCGTCGACAGCTTCTCCTGGTACTTCTTGCCGTGGTGGGCGCAGAACAGGAGTTCGCTCTCACCGATGGCAACACGGATGTAGGCCTGGGCGCCGCAGCTGTCGCAACGGTCGGCGGCGGTGAGTTCGTGGCTGGAGCCGAGGTCAACTGCAGTCGTTTCGGGTGCGATCTGTGACATGAGATGCTCCTCCACTTTCGTACGGGTCGGTGTGACGTTGTTCTATACAAGCACGCGGATGTTTCGCCGGTGGGACAAACGTCCACTATTTCGCTGAACGCGTAGCCCGACCGGTACCACTGGGGTCGGGGGGTGTCGGGTGCCGAGAGATGCCCCTTGCTTCATTAGTCTTGAACGCGGTCCGCCTCCCCGTCATTCCTCATGACCGGCTTTTCGATCGGTCGGGAGGCTCGGCCCGCGTAAAGGAGAACACACGTGGCGAGTTCCGACTACTCCGCACGGCATCTTTCGGTGCTCGAGGGGCTGGAGGCCGTGCGCAAGCGGCCCGGCATGTACATCGGCTCGACCGACTCCCGTGGACTGATGCACTGCCTGTGGGAGATCATCGACAACTCGGTCGATGAGGCCCTCGGCGGCAATGGCGAGGACATCGAGGTCATCCTGCACCCCGACGCCAGCGTGGAGGTGCGCGACCATGCTCGCGGCATCCCGGTGGACATCGAGCCGAAAACGGGGCTCTCCGGCGTCGAGGTCGTGTTCACCAAGTTGCACGCCGGCGGAAAGTTCGGCAGCGGTTCGTACGCGGCATCAGGCGGACTGCACGGCGTCGGCGCGTCGGTCGTCAACGCGCTCTCCGAGCGGCTCGACGTCGAGGTCGACCGCGACGGCAAGACCTGGGCAATGTCATTCCATCGTGGCGAGCCCGGGCGATTCGCGGATGTCGACCCGAAAGATCCGAAGCCCGATTCGCCGTTCAGTCCCTTCATCTCCGGGAGCGAACTCACCGTCGTCGGCAAGGTGAAGAAAGACGTCACCGGCACCCGCGTGCGTTACTGGGCCGACCCGCAGATCTTCACCAGGGGCGCCACCTTCCAGACCGAAGAACTGCTGGCCCGCGCCCGCCAGACCGCATTCCTGGTGCGCGGCCTCGGCATCGACATCGTCGATGCACGGGGGAGCGAGAGCGGCGAGGGGCCCACCCGCGAGCTGTTCAAGTTCGACGGCGGCATCGCCGAATACGTCGACTTCCTGGCACCAGACTCCCCGATCACCGAGACCTGGCGGATGACCGGCTCCGGCACGTTCGCCGAGACGGTCCCCGTGCTCGACGACAAGGGCCACATGGTCGCGACCGAGTTGCAGCGCGAGTGCACCGTCGACATCGCCCTGCGCTGGGGCACCGGCTACGACACGGTGTTCCGCAGCTACGTCAACATCATCGCGACGCCGAAGGGCGGAACGCACCAGACCGGGTTCGAAGCCGGGATGCTCAAGTTCCTGCGCGCCCAGGTCGAGCAGAACTCGCGCCGGCTCAAGGTCGGCAACGACAAGCTGGAGAAGGATGACATCCTCGCCGGCCTCACCGCTGTGCTCACGGTGCGCCTCCCGGAGCCGCAGTTCGAGGGTCAGACGAAGGAGATCCTGGGCACGCCCGCCGTGCGCAACATCGTGTCCGCGGTGGTCGCCAAGGCCATGGCCGAACGGTTCGGCTCGTCGAAACGCGACGACAAGACCCAGGCATCGCTCGTGCTCGACAAGATCGTCGCCGAGATGAAGTCCCGCGTTTCCGCCCGCGCCCACAAGGAGACCCAGCGCCGAAAGAACGCCTTGGAGAGTTCCTCGCTTCCGGCCAAGCTGGTCGACTGCCGCTCCAGCGACGTGGCCAACAGCGAGCTGTTCATCGTGGAGGGTGATTCCGCCCTCGGCACCGCGAAGCTCGCCCGTGACAGCGAGTACCAGGCTCTGCTGCCTATCCGCGGCAAGATCCTCAACGTGCAGAAGGCCTCCGTGGCCGACATGCTGTCGAACTCGGAGTGCGCCTCGATTATCCAAGTGATCGGCGCTGGCTCGGGACGCAGCTTCGACCTCGCCACAGCTCGCTACGGCAAGGTGATCATCATGAGTGACGCAGATGTCGACGGCGCCCACATCCGTACGCTGCTGCTCACCCTGTTCATGCGCTACATGCCCGACATGATCCGTGACGGACGGGTCTACGCCGCGGTGCCGCCGCTGCATCGGGTGATCGTGATGAACCCGGGGTCGAAGCCGAACGAGACGATCTACACCTATTCCGAGGCAGAGCTGAATGGCGTGCTCGCCGGGCTGAAGAAGTCGAACAAGCGGTATCAGGATCCGATCCAGCGGTACAAGGGGCTCGGCGAGATGGACGCAGACCAGCTGGCCACCACGACCATGGACCGAGCTCACCGCACCCTGCGTCGGGTGCAGATCGGCGATGCCGCCAACGCCGAGAGGGTCTTCGAGCTGCTGATGGGAAACGACGTCGCACCGCGCAAGGACTTCATCATCGCCGGCTCGGAAGGGTTGTCACGCGAGCGCATCGACGTCTGAGTTTCGGTCAATCGGCGGATTACGCCGTTCACCCCGTCGGCATAGGATGCGATCATGCCCACCCGAACCGCTACCGCAGACGGCGTGAGCACCGACCTCCTGACGGTCGACACGGCGAGCGGCGCGGTTCGCGGCGTGGTCAGGCGTGGACTACGGATGTGGCGCGGCCTCCCGTATGCGACGGCTCCCGTCGGCGCACTCCGGTTCCGTGCTCCCCAGCCGCCGCGGCCGTGGGACGGTGTGCGCGACGCGACGCACTTCGGTCCCGTCGCCGTTCAGGATCGCAAGGGGCCGTTCGTCGGCGCCTCGCGCACGGTCGTCATGTCGGAGGAGTGCCTGAGCCTCAACGTGATCGCCCCGGGGGAGGCATCCGTCGTGCCGTTGCCGGTGATGGTCTGGATTCACGGCGGCGCATACACGGTCGGCTCCTCACAGGAGATGGACCGGCAAGGCGAGGTGCTGGTGCGCGAGGGCGGCGTGATCTTCGTCAATTTCAACTATCGTCTTGGCGCCCTCGGCTACCTCGACTTCAGCAGCTTCTCCACCCCGGAACGCACCTTCGAGAGCAATCTCGGGCTGCGCGATCAGGTCGCGGCGCTGGAATGGGTGCGTGACAACATCGCCATGTTCGGGGGAGACCCCGGCAACGTCACGCTGTTCGGCGAATCCGCCGGCGCGAATGCGGTGACCACGCTGCTCGCCGTGCCCCGCGCCCGGGGGCTGTTCGCCCGGGCGATCGCCGAGAGTCCGCCGGCCGACGCGGTCTACGGCAGCGAGACGACCGCGGTCTGGGCAGGGGAGTTCCTCGAACTGCTGACCGAGATCGTCGACGACCACAGCACAGACAGCACCTCGCATGAGGACGCCGCTGCACTTCTCGACGCCGCGCCACTCGACGCGCTGGTGCGGGCGGCGACCAGGATGCAGCTGCTCACGCCCGACGTCAACCCGGGCACGATCAGCTTTTGTCCGGTGATCGACGGCGACTTCCTTCCCGAACGGCCGATCGATGCGATCGACAACGGCCACGCGCATCCTGTACCGCTCATCATCGGCACCAACGACCGCGAGGGCTCGCTTTTCCGCGGGCGGCTGGACATTCTCGCGACGACGCCACCGCGCATCCGCGCCATCTTCGCCAAGACCAAGAAGAAGGCGCGCAAGCGGCTGAAGGCCCTGTATCCCGGCCTCCCCGATAAGCGTGCGGCCGCCGACTTCGGCGGTGACTACTCGTTCTGGTACCCGTCGATCCGCGTCGCCGAACGGCATGCCGATGTCGCGCCAGTGCACTTCTACCGATTCGATCTCGCGCCCCGGCTGATCCGGTTGATGGGGCTCGATGCCACCCACGGCATCGAGATGTTCGCCGTCTTCGATAAGGGCTCTGGCTTGCGGGGGAGGGCGATCGGCGTGCTCGGCGGCTACAACGCCTTCCAGGCGACCGGACGACGGATGCGCGCGAACTGGCTGCGCTTCGCCCACACCGGGCGAGTTGACCCCTCGTGGCCGACCTACACCTCTCGCAAGCGCAACACCCTGATCATCGACGAGACCGATCGCGTGGAGCAAGACCCGCGGGGCGACAAGCGTCGCGCCTGGCAGGAGTTCGTGCCGCACGTGTGACCCGTCGCGCCGCGACGGAGGAGCAGCCGTATCGAGACCCATCACCCGTACGCTGAACACCGTGATCTTCCACCTCGCCCCGGCCGCCGACTGGGCGGCCGCGCTGACCGGCACGCCGTACCCCCGATCGAGCCGTGAAGAGCTGTTCGCTGACGTCGGGTTCGTCCACGCCTCCACCGCCGAGCAACTCCCGGGCGTCGTCGAACGGTTCTACCGCGATGAGACGGGAGCGCTGATGCTGCTCACCATCGACGAGGCGCTGGTGGAGTCATCCGGTGTCGAGGTCCGCTGGGAGGGGCGCAGCGACCGCTACCCACACGTCTACGCGCCGCTGCGACCGGAGTGGGTGGTGCGCGCCGAGCCGGCACACATCGTCGACGGCGTGCTGGTCGTCGGCAGCTGAACGCTGCCCTCGTGCCGGCTAGCTGGACCAGGCGTTCGCGCTGGCGATGCTCTCGCCCACGCTGCCGATGACGCCCTCGAGCGGCGTTCCTGACGCGTCGCGCTTGGCTCCGGCCTCGGGGAGGGCGCGCACGGCGCCATCCGGGGCGACCGGAATCGCGGGGGCGGCCCCCGCCCAGCCGAGCGCGAGCACATCTTCTCCCTTCAGGAAGGTGTGAGCCCGCACGCCGCCGGTGGCGCGGCCTTTACTGGGGAACTCCGTGAGATACGAGACCTTCGCCCGCCCGGCATCGACGCCCACGAGGGCCGAGCTGCTGGACGATACGGTCACCACCACCGGCTCTGTGGTCGGGTCGATCACACCAAAGAAGATCACCTCTGCCGTTGCGCCCAGATTGATGCCAGCCATGCCGCCTGCGGTGCGCCCCTGGGGGCGGACCGCGGATGCCGCGTAGTGCAGCACCTGCGCGTCGGAGGTCATGAACAAGAGCGTGTCGCCGTCGCCGCCCTGCCGAGCACCGACCACCTCGTCGCCGGGCTTCAGCGCGATGACCTCGAAGTCGGGCTTGTTCGGGTAGTCGCCTGGCGCGAGCCGCTTGACCACCCCCTGCCGAGTGCCGAGGGCGATCGGGTCGTCGGAGGTCAGGGAGACCAGAGCGAGCACCCGCTCGCGCGTGGAGTCCAACCCGAGGTAGTCGGTGATCCGCACCCCCGCGGCGAGCTGGATCGAGTTCTCTGGCACCACCGGCAGATCGACCGGGGTCAGCTTGATCAGGCGCCCGAGATTGGTGATCGCACCGATCTCGGCGCGGCTCGTCGTGACCAGGGCGGACAGGATGGCGTCGTGCTTGCTTCGGCGCGCGATCCGGGCGGGTAGCGCGGCCTCGTCCGCGATCTCCTCGGCGAGGTCGATGCGGATGGCGCGACCCGTCGTAGAGAGGAGCACGCGGCACGGGGCATCCGCGATCTCGAGAATCGGAGCGGATTTGCGGGACGACGTGGCGATGCTGGGACGCGCCTCGGTGAGCAGGGTGCGGCGCGGGGTGCCGAACTTCTCGGCGATCTCCTCCAGCTCGTCGGAGACCAGGCTGCGGATGCGTTGGGGCACGGCCAGCAGCTCCTGCAACTGAGCGATCTCGGCACGCAACTGGTCGCGTTCGGTCTCGAGCTCGATGCGCGAGAACTTGGTCAGCCGACGCAGGCGCAGCTCGAGGATGTACTCGGCCTGGATCTGGCTGAGGTCGAAGACCTCGATCAGCCGAGCGCGCGCAGCCTCGGTATCGTCGCTCGACCGGATGACCTGAATGACCTCGTCGATGTCGAGGATCGCGATGAGGAGGCCCTCAACCAGGTGCAGGCGGTCGAGCTTGCGGGCGAGCCGGAAGCGGCTGCGTCGAGTGACCACCGAGATGCGGTGGTCGATGTAGACCTGCAGAAGTTCCTTCAGGCCCAGCGTCTTGGGGCCGCCGTCGACGAGGGCGACGTTGTTGATATTGAAGCTGTCTTCGAGCGGGGTGAAGCGGTAGAGCTGCTCGAGCACGGCGTCCGGACTAAAACCGGTCTTGATGCCGACCACCAGACGCGTGCCGTGTGCGCGGTCGGTGAGGTCGGTGACGTCGGAGATGCCCGAGAGCTTCTTCGAGTTGACGCCGTCTTTGATCTTCTCAATGACCTTCTCGGCGCCGACCATGAAGGGCAGCTCGGTGATCACGAGCCCCGCCTTGCGAGCCGTGATGTTTTCGACCGACACCCGGGCGCGGGTCTTGAACGCGCCACGGCCTGTCTCGTATGCATCACGGATGCCCGCGAGGCCGATGATCGTGCCACCGGTAGGCAGATCCGGGCCAGGCACATACGACATGAGGTCATCGAGGGTGGCGTTCGGGTTGTCGATGAGGTGCCGAGCTGCGCCCACGACCTCGATGAGATTGTGCGGCGCCATGTTGGTCGCCATGCCGACCGCGATGCCGGAGGCACCGTTGACCAGCAGGTTCGGGAAGGCGGCGGGCAGCACCTCGGGCTGCTGAAGCTGGGCGTCGTAGTTGGGCACGAAGTCGACGACGTCCTCGTCGAGATCTTGGGTCATTGCCAGAGCCGCTGCGGTCAGCCTCGCCTCGGTGTATCGCGCTGCCGCGGGGCCGTCGTCCAGAGTTCCGAAGTTGCCGTGCCCATCGATGAGCGGCACGCGCATGATGAAGGGCTGAGCGAGGCGCACCATGGCGTCGTAGATGGAGCTGTCACCGTGCGGGTGAAGCTTTCCCATCACCTCGCCGGTGACGCGGGCGGACTTGACGTGCCCGCGATCGGGCCGCAGTCCCATCTCGGTCATTTGGTAAAGAATGCGTCGTTGAACGGGCTTGAGACCGTCGCGCGCGTCGGGGAGTGCCCGCGAGTAGATGACGGAGTACGCGTATTCGAGGAAGGACCCCTCCATCTCGGCCGAAACGTCGACGATGTCGATGCGTTCTCCGGTCGAGGCCTGTGCAGTTGATTGCTGAGCGGCGTCGGAGGTGGGTGTATCTGAGGTAGCCATAGGATTGCCACCATGCTACCGGCCACGAAATCGCACCGGTTGAGCCTCGCGGATGTCGTCCCGAGTTCGCTCTCCGCCCTTGCCGGTCGAGAGAATCCGCTGGGCCTCGCCGCCGCCGATAAGGCGATCGTGCTGCTCGTCGACGGGCTCGGAAGCGCCCAGCTCGCCGCACGCGCCGGGCACGCACGAACGCTCGCCCCGCTGCTCACCAAGAGCGCGGTGATCGGGTCGCGGTTCCCCACCACGACGGCGGCCGCCCTGGCCACGCTGACCACCGGTGAGCCGTCGGGAACGCATGGCCTGGTCGGCTATTCGGTGTTCGACGTCGCTCACGATCGCGTGGTCAATCAGTTGAGCGGCTGGGAGGGAGACAACAAGGCGGGGTACCTCGATCCGGCGACCTGGCAGCGCGTTCCCACCCTGTTCGAGACGGCATCGGTTGCAAGCTTCGTCATCGGGCCTGAGCGCTACCGCGACAGCGGCTTCACCCGCGCGGTCTTGCGGGGCGCCGAATACCGCGCGGGCGCATCCGTCTCCGACCGGTTCGCGGTTGCACGGCAGACGCTGGACGAGATCGAAACCGGGCTGCTCTACCTCTACGTTCCCGAGCTCGACCAAGCAGGGCACGCGAAGGGCTGGGAATCGCCCGAGTGGACCCGCGCCCTCGAAGACCTCGATGGCGAGGTCGGGCGCTTCGCTTCCACCCTGGGTCGCCGGGAGGGGATGCTTCTCACCGCCGATCACGGAATGCTCGACGTTCCCGTCAGCTCGCACGTTCTCTTCGACGCGGAGCCGGGCCTACTCGACGGCATCCGTCACGTGGCGGGGGAGCCACGCGCCCTGCAGCTGCACTTCGAGCCGGACGCGAGCGAGCAGCACCGTGCAACAGTGCTCGAGCGCTGGCGGATCGAGGAGGGGTCACGCTCGTGGATCGTGTCCCGTCGCGAGGCAGTCGACTCCGGCTGGTTCGGACACGTCGCCCCTGAGGTCGAACCCCGCATCGGCGACCTGGTGATCGCCGCGCGCAAGGCGGTCGCCTACTACACGCAAGCCTCGCACGCGAAGAACTCGATGATCGGCCAGCACGGTTCGTGGACCGCGGAGGAGACGAGCGTGCCTCTCCTGCGGTTCGGCGCCTTCGCCTGAGGCATCAGCGCGCCCGTTTGTTATCCACGCGCGTGCTGTAACCGGCGCGGGGATGACAACGGGGCGCGCGGATGACACCGGAGCGTCGTTGCCGAGCTAGTCGTCTTCCGAGCGGGCGCCGAAGACGATGTCATCCCAGCTGGGCATCGCGGTGCGGCCCTTCTTCGCGCGAGCGGTGGAACGCGGAGCGAAGACACTCGGCTGGGGAGCCGTATCGCCCGGGGTCTCGTGGTCCACATCCACGGCGGGCAGCGGGACGTCGACCAGACGAATGCTCCCGGTTGACGGATGCGCGGCCATCGAGCCTTCATCGTGGAAGTTGGCGGCCTCGCGTTCGCCCCGACGACGACGCAGCGCCTCGAGCAGGTCGGCGGTCTGGTTGGACTCGGCTTCCTGCTCGGCCGGCGCCCGGTTGATCACCGCGTCGGCGACACCGCGGGGGGCGTCAGCGAGGCGACCATACGGCACCGGTTCCAATAACGGACCGGTCACGCGCTCGGTGAGCTCGTCGGCGGTGAAGGCACCGCTGTCGAAGCGGGATTGGTCGGGCAGTCGTTCCTCGTCACCGACCGCACGCAGCCGGGGGATGAGCGCACCGGTCATCTCGCCCTGCTGTGACAGTGTGATCGCCTCGTTGTTGAGCGGCGAGAGTGCCGACTTCTTAGGGTCGAAGCGCCAGCGGGCGTCGTGGTCGATCTCTTCGGAAGTGAAAGACAGCTTGACGATCCAGCCGCCGCCGACCTCTTTCCAGCTCGCCCAGCGTTCGTTGATCGCGCCGAGGTCGTGAAGTCGTTCGCGGATGACCGTGCCGAAGGTGGAGCCGGACAGTGGGCCGGTGTCGGCGGCGGTGTGCACCGGGACGGCGAGGGCGGCGGTTACGACGAACTCGCGTTCGGCCAGCACCGGCCCCTCGAACTTCTGGATGTATTCGAGCGGAACGCCGGTGATGGCGGCGACATCCTGAGCGGACATTCCTGAGCGGATATGCGCCTGGATCTCGCGTGGCGCGAGCTTGCGGCCGGTGCCGGGATCGGGAATGGCTTGCCGCAATCGGGACTGCAGCACTTCGTCGATGGGTACACGAAAACGCGTGCCGTCGTCTGTGGCGACGAGGAGGGCTCCGCTCTCCACTCCGATGACTCTGAGGTCTTGCATAACTGAACGCCTCTCGCGGTCCGTTGGTATCTCTAGGGTGACACGCAAAACGCTGATCCTCCGGGAATAACGCGGGCGTGCCGTGAGTTCCATCAGCGTCGGATTCACGGTCGTGTGGCAGTGGTTTGCTATTCGCAAACTATTGATGCAAACTATGGCCGCCGATTAGGGCCAAACAACGATTTTCAGAACTGGATGGGCATGGCAACCGACTACGACGCACCCCGTAAGACCGACGACGACTCCGAGTCGATCGAGGCTCTGAAGGAGCGCGTTCCGGACAAGATGTCGGGCGTCGTTGACGTCGATGACGCAGACAACCCCGGTGGATTCGAGCTCCCTGGAGCCGACCTCTCCGACCTCGACCTCGACGTCGTGGTGCTCCCTCCGCAGGCGGATGAGTTCACGTGCGTGAACTGCTTCCTGGTGAAGCACCGCTCACAGCTAGACCACGAGGAGAAGCTCGGCCCGATCTGCCAGGAGTGCGCCGCCTAACCGCGTCACGACTGGTCGGCTGAGCCTTCCACGCGAGCCCGAGCGCTGCTGATCGCTTCGATCAGCGCCTCGGGCTTTCGTGTTGATACGAGCCAGTACGGAGTCGGGTCTTCTGGGTCGAGCACGTCGATCTTCGCCACCGGCGATACCCATCCGCGGATGAGGAGCCACGCCCGGGCGTCGAGCTTGCGTCCCCGCGCGAGCGTCGCAGCCTCTCCGCGGTACGCGGTGAGTTCCCCGACGAACACCAGCGGGATCGTGGCGCGACCTGCGGTGAGTGCGTCGTCGGTGACCCGAAGCACGGGCGACCCGAGGATGAGGGCGGCGACGATTGCCAGATAGAGCAGAATCGCCACGAACACGCCCGCCGTGGGGTTGATCGGCAGGAACACCAGCAGGCTGGCCGGGATGATGAGCGCGGTGCTGATGAACACCAGGGGCGACGCCCACAGGCGTTCGCGGTAAATCGTCATGCCCCCATTCGATCAGACTTTGACTGCTCGAACCTGCACGATCACCCTCCTGCGACCCCGTCGGGCTCTGCACTAGCCTCATCACGTGCCTGAAAGCGTGGAAGTCCTGATCGTGGCGGAGTCTGTTCCGTCGTACGCGCATCCCGGTGACGCGGGCGCCGACCTGACCTCCGCGGATGCCGTGGAGCTGGCGCCGGGACAACGCGCGACCGTGGGAACTGGCGTCTCCATCGCGCTGCCAGACGGATACGCCGCCTTCGTGGTTCCCCGCAGCGGCCTCGCCGCGAAGCACGGGATCACCATCGTCAACAGTCCGGGGACGGTGGATGCCGGCTACCGAGGCGAGATCCGGGTGACGCTCCTGAACACCGACACCTCGGTGTCGTATCCTGTCGCAGTCGGAGACCGGATCGCGCAGCTCGTGATCATGCCGGTGACGCGGGCGCGGTTCGTGCCGGTGGAGAGATTGCCCGGAAGCCATCGCGGAGAAGCGGGCTTCGGGTCCACCGGGTACAGCACTGCACCCTGACCGACAGCACCCTGACCGGCAGTATCCGGACCGCGAATCTCGAGCGGCCCCACCAACGACCACCGAATATCGGAGACAACCCGTGAGTGACACGACGTCAATCGAAGGCGACGACGAACTGATCCAGGCCAAGTCGGCCCCGGCTGACCGCGCGACGGAAGGCCCCCTAGACGAGAGCGAGGCCAATGCGGTTCGTCCCTACGTCGACCTCGGCGGCGTGAAGATCCTTCCGCGCGAGGGACTCCACCTGCGCCTCGAGGTCGAGGAGGGCAGCCAGCGCGTCGTGGCCGTCGGACTGGATTACGCGGGCTCGACCCTGCAGGTGCAGCCGTTCGCGGCGCCGCGCACCTCGGGGCTGTGGCACGAGATCCGTGACCAGATCGCGGAGCAGATCGAGAAGCAGGGCGGAACCACCACGCTGTCCGTCGGACCGTTCGGGCCGGAGCTCCTGGCCGAGATTCCGGCGGCGACGGCGGAGCAGCCGCGGGCGACCCGTCTGGCGCGATTCATCGGCGTCGACGGTCCGCGCTGGTTCCTGCGCGGCGTCATCGCGGGAGAAGGCGCCGTCGACCCGGTCGCCGCTGCCGAGGTCGAAGACCTGTTCCGCAGCGTCGTCGTGGTGCGGGGCAAGACCCCGATGCCCCCGCGTGACCTCATCCCGCTGCAGATGCCGAAGACCGACGGGCTCTGATTCACGTGGCAGACCCGACTCCGAGGGACCCCGCTCCAGACGATGAGCAGCCGATCAGCTTCCGGGATTCCATGGCCGCGGCCATGCGCAAGACCGGCTTCGGCCAGGTGACGCCCGGGGAGGTGCCAACCGCGGGCTCACTGCTCAGCGCGGTCGGTGGGGTGCGCGGCCTGATCGAATCGATCCTCCCCGGCCTCGTCTTCCTGGTGCTGTACACGATCACCAAGAGCGTGCCGCTCGCGGTGCTCGTGCCCGTGATTGTCGGCGCTGCCTTCATCGTGGTGCGCCTAGTGACTCGCAGCCCCGTGATGTCGGCGGTCATCGGACTGCTCTTGCTCGCGGTCTCGGCCGTCCTCGCGCTCATCTCGGGGCGCGCAGAGCAGGCGTTCATCCCCGGCATGGTCATCAACGCGAGCAGCGTGCTCGTGCTGCTGATCAGTATCATCGTTGGCTGGCCATTGATCGGACTGATCGTGGGCTTCCTCACCAATGAGGGCGTGGAGTGGAAGAAGGATGCGGCCAAGCGCCGCGTGCTCTACATCGCCACCTGGATGTGGCTGGGCCTGTTCGCCCTGCGCCTGGCCGTCGAAGTGCCGCTGTACCTCGCCCGCCAGACCGAATGGCTGGCCGGCACCAAGCTCGTGCTCGGTGTGCCGCTCTACGCGGTGCTGCTCTGGGTGACGTGGTTGCTGGTGCGCGCGGCGTACGGCCGTGCGGCGGTCGTCGCGCGCGACTGAGTCCATTCGACTTCGTGTCGGAGCCCAGGACATCCGCGACTATGATTTATCTTGATGTCAAGATAGTTTCATCCTCGATCGGCCGGAGTTGCGCCGCCCAGACTTAGGTTCGCCTTGCTGGTCACCGGGCGCTCACGGCGAGAGAATGGCTTCGCCAGATCGCAGGGTTCGTACAAGGGAGACGACGGAATGTCGCAGGTCAACAGCTTCGGGTCGAAGGACACACTGACGGTCGGCGGGACCGACTACGAGGTGTTCCGGGTCGACTCGGTCCCCGGGTACGAGAAGCTCCCGTTCAGCCTCAAGGTGCTGCTGGAGAACCTCCTTCGCACCGAGGACGGCAAGAACGTCACCCGCTCTCAGATCGAGGCGCTCGGCTCATGGGTTCCCACGGCGGAGCCCGACACCGAGATCCAGTTCACCCCGGCGCGCGTCGTAATGCAGGACTTCACCGGCGTTCCCTGCATCGTCGACCTGGCCACCATGCGTGAGGCCGTCGCGAACCTCGGCGGCGACCCGAAGAAAATCAACCCGCTGGCTCCGGCCGAGATGGTCATCGATCACTCCGTCATCGCCGATCTGTTCGGCACCGAGAATGCCTTCGAACGCAACGTCGAGATCGAATACGAGCGCAACGGCGAGCGGTACCAGTTCTTGCGCTGGGGCCAGACGGCGTTCGATGACTTCAAGGTGGTGCCTCCGGGAACCGGCATCGTGCACCAGGTCAACATCGAGTACCTGGCCCGCGCCACCATGACCCGCACCGTCGACGGCGTGCTTCAGGCCTACCCAGACACCTGCGTCGGCACCGACTCGCACACGACCATGGTCAATGGCCTCGGCGTGCTGGGATGGGGTGTCGGCGGCATCGAGGCCGAGGCGGCCATGCTCGGCCAGCCGGTCTCCATGCTCATCCCCAAGGTCGTCGGCTTCAAGCTGTCCGGCGAGATCCCGATGGGCGTCACGGCGACGGATGTCGTGCTCACCATCACGCAGATGCTGCGGAAGCACGGGGTCGTCGGCAAGTTCGTCGAGTTCTACGGCGAAGGCGTCGCGGCGGTGCCGCTGGCCAACCGCGCCACCATCGGCAACATGAGCCCCGAGTTCGGCTCCACCGCCGCCATGTTCCCGATCGACGACGTCACCCTCGACTACCTGCGCCTTACCGGGCGGAGCGAGGAGCAGGTCGCCCTGGTGGAGAGCTACTCGAAGCTGCAGAAGCTCTGGCACGATGCATCCGTCGAGCCCTCGTTCAGCGAATACCTCGAGCTCGACCTCGGCACCGTCGTGCCGTCGATCGCCGGCCCGAAGCGCCCGCAGGATCGGGTCGAGCTCAGCAAGGCGAAGTCGCAGTTCGAGGTCGACCTCGGCGCATACGCCGAAACCACCACCCGCGTCGATGAGGCGCTCGAAGGTACCTTCCCGGCCTCCGACCCGGTCGGCACCACCGCTCAGGACGAGAACTGGTCGGATGCCCCGGTCGTCACCAGCCCGAGTCCAGCGCACGCGTCGAACCCGGCCGCTGTGACGACGGCCGACGGTGAGACCTTCACCATCGACCACGGTGCCGTCGCCATCGCCGCGATCACTTCGTGCACCAACACGTCGAACCCGAGCGTGATGCTCGCTGCTGGCTTGCTGGCCCGCAACGCCAGCAAGAAGGGCCTGAAGTCCAAGCCGTGGGTGAAGACCACCCTGGCCCCCGGATCGAAGGTCGTCACCGACTACTACGAGAAGGCCGGCCTCAACGGCTACCTCGAAGACCTCGGCTTCTACCTGGTCGGCTACGGCTGCACCACCTGCATCGGCAACTCGGGCCCGCTCGAAGACGAAATCTCGCAGGCTGTTCAAGACAACGACCTCGCCGTCACCGCGGTGCTGTCGGGTAACCGCAACTTCGAGGGTCGCATCAACCCCGACGTGAAGATGAACTATCTCGCCTCGCCGCCGCTGGTGATCGCCTACGCCCTGGCCGGCTCGATGAACTTCGACTTCGAGACGGATGCCCTGGGCCAGGATCAGGACGGCAACGACGTCTTCCTCGCCGACATCTGGCCCGACGCGGCCGAGGTGCAGGCCACGATCGACTCCTCTATCGACACCGAGATGTTCACGCACGAGTACGCGGGCGTCTTCGATGGTGACGAGCGCTGGCGTTCGCTTCCCACCCCTACCGGCTCGACCTTCGAGTGGGACGAGAAGTCGACGTACGTGCGCAAGCCCCCGTACTTCGACGGCATGACGATGGAGACCACCCCGGTCAGCGACATCGTCGGAGCCCGGGTGCTCGCCAAGCTCGGCGACTCGGTCACCACCGACCACATCAGCCCGGCTGGCAACATCAAGGCTGATAGCCCGGCTGGTCGCTACCTGGACGAGCACGGCATCGCCCGCGCCGACTACAACTCGTACGGCTCGCGCCGCGGCAACCATGAGGTGATGATTCGCGGGACCTTCGCGAACATCCGTCTCAAGAACCAGCTGTTGGACGGAGTCGAGGGTGGCTACACCCGCGACTTCACCACCGCCGATGGTGAGCAGTCGTTCATCTACGACGCCAGTCAGCACTACCAGGAAGCCGGCACCCCGCTCGTCATCTTCGGAGGCAAGGAGTACGGCTCCGGGTCATCCCGTGACTGGGCAGCCAAGGGCACCAGCCTTCTCGGCGTCAAGGCGGTCATCACCGAGAGCTTCGAGCGCATCCACCGTTCCAACCTGATCGGTATGGGCGTCGTTCCGCTGCAGTTTCCGGCCGGAGAGAGCTGGGCGTCCCTTGGCCTTGATGGCACGGAGATCGTCTCGATCGCCGGTCTCGAGGAGCTGAACTCGGGTACGACCCCGAAGACGGTGCGGGTCACCGCCGTTCCGAGCGAGCACTCGCCCGAGGGTAAGCAGCCGATCGAGTTCGACGCGGTCGTGCGGATCGACACCCCCGGCGAGGCGGACTACTACCGCAACGGCGGCATCCTGCAGTACGTATTGCGCTCGCTCGTCTAGACGCTACGGGGTCAGACCCTGTCAAGGCCCACGTGGCGCTCACCGTGCGTGAGCGTCACGTGGGTATGGTGGAGATATGTCGTTGCTTGAGAACATCCATGGGCCACGAGACCTGGATGGGCTCGACCAGGGGCAGCTGACGCAGCTCGCGGCCGAGATTCGTGCCTTTCTGATCGCCGAGGTCTCCAAAACCGGTGGTCACCTGGGGCCGAACCTCGGTGTCGTCGAGCTGACCATGGCCGTACATCGCGTCTTCGACTCGCCTAATGACGCGATCGTCTTCGATACTGGCCACCAGGCGTATGTGCACAAGCTGCTCACCGGGCGGCAGGACTTCAGCCACCTGCGCGAAAAGGGTGGGCTGGCCGGCTACCCGCAGCGATCCGAGTCCATCCACGACATCGTCGAGAGTTCGCACGCCTCCAGCTCGCTGAGCTGGGCGGATGGGATCTCCCGCGCCTTCCAGATGACGGGTCAGAAAGACCGTTCAGTGGTGGCGATCGTCGGCGACGGCGCGCTCACCGGGGGGATGACGTGGGAGGCGCTGAACAACATCAGCGACGACAACAGCCGTGGCTTGGTGATCATCGTCAACGACAACGGCCGGTCGTATGCCCCCACCATCGGAGGTATGGCCCGCTTCCTCAACGGCGTGCGCACCCGTCGCGAGTACCGCGACCTCTACATGACCACGCGTCGGTTCGCCGACCACTTCGGCTCCGTCGGCCGAGCGATGTACCGCGGCCTGCGCGGCGGGATGCACGGATTCCTCTCCCGCTTCTCCAACAACGAGGCGCTGTACTCGAACCTCGACATCAAGTACATCGGGCCGATCCATGGCCACGACGAGGCCGCGATGGAGGAGGCGCTCCGACAGGCGAAGGCATACGGAGCGCCGGTGATCGTGCATGTGATCACCCAGAAGGGCAAGGGCTTCGAGCCCGCTGTGCTCGACACCGCCGACCAGTTCCACGCGGTTGGTCACATCGACCCAGAAACCGGCGAGCCGATCGGCGGAACGGGCAGCCCGTCCTGGACCTCGGTGTTCTCTGACGAGATTGTGAAGCTCGCCGACAAAGACCCGAAGATCGTCGGGATCACGGCGGCCATGCTCATCCCCACCGGACTGCACAAGCTCGCCGCGAAGTACCCCGAGCGGGTGTTCGACGTAGGAATTGCCGAACAGCACGCCGTCACCTCGGCCGCCGGGCTCGCCTTCGGCGGCCTTCACCCCGTAGTCGCGCTCTACGCCACGTTCATCAACCGCGCCTTCGACCAGGTGCTGATGGATGTCGCCCTGCACAAGGCGGGCGTCACCTTCGTGCTCGACCGGGCCGGTGTCACCGGTCCGGACGGGCCCAGCCACCACGGCATGTGGGATTTGGCCATTCTGCAGGTCGTCCCGGGCATCCGTCTCGCCGCGCCGCGTGACGCGACGCGGCTACGCGAAGAGCTGGGGGAGGCGGTCGCCGTCGGCGATGCGCCCACCGTGCTGCGGTTCTCGAAGGGCAGCGTCGGCGCGGAGATCGACGCCGTGCGTCGAACGGATGACGGGGTCGACGTGCTGCGCGAGGCACCGCACAAAGACGTGCTGATCGTCGCGGTCGGGCCGATGGCCGAACTCGGCATGCAGGTTGCCGAGCGCCTCGCCGCCCAGGGCATTGGTGCGACCGTCGTCGATCCGCGCTGGGTAGTCCCCGTGCCGCAGAGCATCATCGGGCTGGCGGCGGATCACCGACTGGTCGTGAGCATCGAAGACGGCATCAGGGTCGGTGGTATCGGCACGCGCATCCGTCAAGACCTTCGCGCGGCCGGGGTCGACACGGCGCTCACCGAACTCGGGCTGCCCGACGAGTTCATCGATCACGCCTCGCGCGCCGAAATTCTCGAGCAGGTTGGTCTGACACCGCAGCACATCGCCCGTGATGTGGTGGCGCAGGTGCTCGGCAGCCGCATCCCGGTCGCCCGGCCCCTCCCCGAGGAAGCTGACGAGCGTTCACTGGGGATCGACCGGCAGTAGCTGGTCCGGGCAGCTGCGCTCGAAGCTCGAACTGACGACACACGGTCGTCCTCGCTCCGCATTTGACTTAGAGCGCGCTCTAAGTCTTAGCCTCGTAGTGTGACCATCGAGCGCACCACGTCAGTCCTGACTATCTCCCAGGTAGCCGAGCTCACCGGACTCTCCACCCATACCCTCCGCTACTACGAACGCGCCGGGCTTATGCTCGCGCCGATCGACCGGGCGCCGTCCCGGCAGCGGCGATACTCGGATGCCGATGTGAGCTTCGTGAGATTCCTCACGATGCTGCGCGCGACATCCATGCCGATCGCTCAGGTGCGCGAGTATGTGGACCTGGTGCGGGCCGGAGACGGCGCGACCCCGGAGCGACTCGAACTGCTACTGCGGCACCGCATCGCAGTGAAGGCGCAGCTCGATGAGATCACCACCAGCCTGGCCGCGATCGACTACAAGATCACGACCTATCAAGGAAAGGCCCCCCGGCTATGAAGAAAATCACCCTCGGAACCGACGGACTTGAGGTCTCCCGCATCGGTCTCGGTGCGATGGGGATGTCGGCGTTCTACACCGGCGCCGGCGTCGACGACATCGCGTCGATCAAGACCCTGCACCGTGCTATCGACCTCGGCGTCACCTTCTTCGACACGGCGGAGACGTACGGCCCGTACATCAACGAGGAACTGCTGTCACGGGCATTCGACGGCAAGCGTGACCAGATTGTCCTCGCCAGCAAGTTCGGCACCATCTCGCACGTGAACGGCGATACTCGTGGACTGGACGGCAGCCCGAAGAACGTGCGGCTATCGATCGAGGGCACCCTCACTCGACTGGGCACCGACTACGTCGACCTGTACTACCAGCACCGCATGGACCCGAACACGCCCATCGAAGACACCGTCGGGACGCTGGCCGAGCTCATCGCCGAGGGCAAGATCCGCAGTTACGGGCTGTCGGAGGCGGCACCGGCCACCATCCGTCGGGCGCACGCGGTGCATCCCGTTACTGCGCTGCAGACGGAGTACTCGCTGTGGTCGCGAGAGCCCGAAGCGGAGTTGCTGCCACTCGTTCAGGAGCTGGGCATCGGTTTCGTGGCGTACTCGCCGCTCGGCCGCGGCTTCCTCACCGGCACGATCCGCAGCATCGACCAGCTGGACGAGACCGACTTTCGCCGCGACAACCCGCGCTTTGCCGGAGAGAACCTGGCCGCGAACATCCGAATCGTCGAGCAGGTGGATGCCGTCGCTCGTGAGTTGGCGGTCAAGCCTGGCCAGGTCGCCCTCGCCTGGCTGCTGGCGCAGGGTGACTACATCTCGCCGATCCCGGGCACCAAGCGCATCCCGTACCTCGAGGAAAATGTGGCAGCGGATGACGTGGTGCTGTCACCCGCGCACCTGGCAGCCCTCGACGCCCTCGCAGCGCCCGTCGGCGACCGCTACGCCGACATGTCCACGGTCAACCGCTAGCGGGGGGCCCGCCGGCACCGAGTCGGCGCATTCCCCTTCGGAATGCCGTCCCCTTCCGAAATGAAGGCAAAACTTCCGACACGCCGTTCGTCAAGCACGATCAAACGGCATGTCGCGAAAAAAGCCTTCATTTCGGAAGTATGGCTGCGGAGTGACCGTTCCTCCACAGGGGCGCGAGTGGGTGACGCTTCCACAGAACTACTCAGCGAGACCACCGGACGCCGCAGCTCGGTCAGCCTTGCCGCATGCGAACGGATCCAGCTCGTGCGTCATTGCGCTCCCTGCTGGCCGAAATCCACCATCGCGGCGGAGTGGCAGCGACTCATGAGCTGCTGCGAGTGGGAGCAACGAGCCATCAACTCGCGGCGGCGGTGAGGGCCGGTGATCTAGTGCGACCTCGGCAGGGTTGGTACATGGGCCCGACGACCGGTGAGCCGTACGTTCGTGCTGTCCGGGTTGGCGGGCGACTCGCCGGTGTCTCGGCCGCGGAGACCTACGGTCTGGCTGTGCCGCGAGACGTCGCGCTTCACGTGCACGTTCCGGCGTACGCTGCCCGGCTGCGCTCGGAACACGACCCCGTGCTGCGGTTGCGCGATGCGGAGGGCGCCACCACCGTGGTGCATTGGGGAGCGGCGGGGCCGCCAACGAAATCGACGAGATTGCGGGTCGGTGTGTTGGATTGCTTGGCTCAGGTCGCGCTAAGCGAGGACGAGGATGATGCCGTCGCCTGCATCGACTCGGCCTTGCATGTCGGTCTGATTGCCCCGTCTGTAACGGCAGTGATTGCGCGACGATTGCCCGCGCGGCTCTCACATCTTCCTCAGATCGTTGACGGTCGAAGCGAGAGCTATCTGGAGAGCGTCGCACGCCGGAAGCTCGCGAGGGCGGGCATCAGTACAGAGCTGCAGGTGGCGGTGCTCGGCGAGCGGTGGATCGATCTCCTCATCGGAGACTGTTTAGCGCTGGAGCTCGACGGTGCTGGCAAGTACCAGGGCCTTAGCGATGCAGAGATTGCGCGAAAGGTGCACGGCGACCGCGATCGGGATTCGTTTCTCGAGGCGTTGGGTTATCACGTCATTCGCATCAGTTATCGAATGGTCATTGATGACTGGCCCGCCACTCTCGCCATGATTCAGGCCGTAATGGACCGCGGAGACCATCTCCATTCCCGCTGACTCTCAGCGACCACGGAGGCACCTCGAGGCACCCGACGCACCTCGAGGTACCCCAAAACACCTCGATGTACCTCAAGCTACCTTCTGTCATTTCCGAAATGAAGGCGATTGTTGAGGATGCGCGGCGTGTTCGACATCTGTTGCGGCGTGGCGGCCAATTGATCCTTCATTTCGGAAGAGAGACGTCGGATTTCGGAAGAGAGAAGTCGGAAGTCGGAAGTCGGAACAGGGAAGTCGGAACAGGGAAGGGGACAGCGTGGCGGCGTCCGGGAGGTGACAGCGTTGCAGGTCAACCCGTAGACGCACGAACGCCCGCCCAGCGGTGCCGGGCGGGCGTTCGTGCGTGGTACGCGGTGCCTAGTCGGTGCCGCGGATGACCGGGTGGTGGAAGGTGTCGTGGAAGACACGTTCTGACGCTCCCACGCGGTCGAGGTACGGCGTGACGCCGCCCATCTGGAACGGGTAACCGGCACCGAGGATGAGGCAGAGGTCGATGTCTTCGGGGGCCGAGACGACCTTGTCCTCGAGCATCCGGTGCACCTCGTCGGCCAGACCGTCTTCGATGCGGGTCTGCAGCTGGGCCGCCGTCATCGGGTCCTTGCCACCCTCGACGATCTTGCGCGCCTTCTTGTCGATACCGGTGACCTTGCCCTTCGAGTCGCGCTCGAAGATGTGACCGAGCTCGGCCAGCTTGTGCAGGTTCTCGCTCTCGAAGAAGCGCTCGGGGAAGGCGGCGTGATGCGTGTCGAGTACGTGGGCGCCGACCTTCAGCCCCACCAGTTCGAGCAGTTCGAACGGCGTCATCGGCAGACCGAAGGGCTTCGTCGATTCCTCGACCACCTCGAACGGCGTGCCGGTGTCGACCGCGTGCATTGCTTCACCGAGCACCTTGGCCAACACACGGTTGACCACGAAACCGGGAGTATCTCGGGTGATGACCGCGTTCTTGTAGAGCTTTGCGGCAACGACCATCGCGGTGCTGAGGGTCGCCTCATCCGTCTGCGGCGTGTTCACTACCTCGATCAGCGGCATGACGGCCACCGGGTTGAAGAAGTGGAAACCGACCAGACGCTCGGGGTGCTTGAGCTTCGCGCCGATCTGCTCCACCGACAGCGAGGACGTGTTCGTCGCGAGCACGGCTTCGGCGGAGATGTACTGCTCGACGTCCGCGAAGACGTCCTGCTTGACGCCTAGCTCCTCGAACACGGCCTCGATCACCCAGTCGGCGTCGGCGAAGTCAGCCTTGTTCGTCGTACCGCTGACCAAAGCCTTCAGGCGGTTGGCCTCGTCGGGGGAGATGCGCTTCTTGCCGAGCAGCGCGTCGATCTCGCCGCGGATGTAGTCGAGCCCCTTGTCGACGCGTGCCTGGTCGAGGTCGGTGATGACCACCGGCACCTTGAGGCGGCGCACGAACAGAAGCGCGAACTGGCTGGCCATGAGGCCCGCACCGATCACGCCGACCTTGGTTACCGGCTTGGCGAGCTTCTTGTCCGGGGCGCCAGCGGGCTTCTTCGCCCGTTTCTGCACCAGGTTGAAGGCGTAGATGCTGGCCTGGAACTGGTCCCCGGAGATCAGCTCAGACAGCGCCTCGTCCTCGGCAGCGAAACCGGTCTTCTTGTCGGTGTTTTTCGCGGCCTTGAGCAGCTCCAGTGCCTTGTACGGCGACTTCGCGACGGTGCCGATGCGGTTCTGCAGCATCTTGGTGGCGATGCCGATCGCGACGTCCCACTTCACCGCCCGCTCGATCTTGCCGGGCACGTTCGGGCGCTTGACCTTGATACTGCCGGAGATCACGCCGTCGGCCCAGCGCACCGAGTCTTCGAGAAAGCTCACCGAGTCGAAGATCGCATCGGCGATCCCCAGGTCGAAGGCTTCTTGACCCTTGAGCGTGCGGTTGTTCTTGAGCGGATTCTCGACGATGACCTTCAGGGCGTTCTCAATACCGATGAGGTTCGGCAGCAACCACGCTCCACCCCAGCCCGGGATGATGCCGAGGAAGACCTCGGGCAACGCTAGCGCCGGGATGTTGCGGTCGATGGTGCGGTAGTCGGCGTTGAGGCCGATCTCCACGCCGCCGCCGAGCGCGAGTCCGTTGATGAACACGAACGACGGCACACCGAGCTCCGACAGGCGGCCGAGGGCGGCGTGGCCGAGCTGTGCCATCTGCTTGCCGATCGCTTTGCTCGGGATCTCGCTGACCTTCGACAGGTCGGCGCCGGCAGCGAGGATGAACGGCTTACCGGTGACGGCGACGCCGGCGATCTCGCCCTTGGCCGCGCGCTCCTTCAGGCCGTCGAGCGTCTCGGCGAACTCGAGCAACGTCAATGGGCCGAGGGTGGATGGCCGGGTGTGGTCGCGGCCGTTGTCCAGAGTGACGAGGGCAAGCGTCTTGCCACCCGAGATCGGGATGTCTCGCACGTAGGAATGCGTGACGACCTCGTCATCCGACATGTTCTTGAGGTCGGCGAACTGGTCCAGGTCTGGGCTGGACGAGGGGCCGGCGGTCTGTTCGATCGTCATCTACTTCTTCTTCTTTCCGTCGAAGTACGGGTTCTCCCAGATGACCGAGCCGCCCTGGCCGAGACCGATGCACATGGCGGTGAGGCCGTAGCGCACGTCGGGGCGCTCGGCGAACTGCGCGGCGAGCTGGATCATCAGGCGCACGCCGGACGAGGCGAGCGGATGTCCGATCGCGATCGCGCCGCCCCACTGGTTGACCCGGGGGTCGTCGTCGTCGATCCCAAAGTGGTCGAGCAGCGACAGAACCTGGATGGCGAACGCCTCGTTCAACTCGAACAGGCCGATGTCGTCGATCGTCAGGCCTGCCTTCTTCAGCGCCTTCTCGGTCGAGGGGACCGGTCCGATGCCCATGATCTCCGGCTCGACGCCGGCGAAGGCAAAGCTGACGAGCTTCATCTTGGTGGGGAGACCGAGTTCCTTGGCGGTCGCCTCACTGGCGAGCAGGCTGATGGTCGCGCCATCGTTGAGCCCAGACGAGTTTCCGGCGGTGACGCGACCGTGCGGGCGAAACGGCGTGCGGAGTCCGGCGAGACCCTCCAGCGTGGTCTCGGGGCGGAGGGCTTCGTCGCGCGTGGCGAGCCCCCATCCGTTCTCTCCGCGGGTTGCGACCGGGATGAGGTCGGGCTGGAACTTGCCCTTGTCGTACGCAGCCGCGGCCTTCTGCTGGCTGCGCAGGGCGTAGTGATCCGCGCGTTCCTTGGTGAGGTGCGGGAAGCGGTCGTGGATGCGCTCGGCGGTGGAGCCCATGTTGAGCGCCTCCTCGCCGACCAGCTTCTCGGACAGGAAACGGGGGTTCGGGTCGGCGCCGAATCCCATGGGGTGGCGGCCCATGTGCTCGACCCCGCCGGCGAGGGCGAGGTCGTACGCGCCGAAGCCGATGGCCCCGGCGATGGTGGTGACCGATGTCATCGCGCCAGCACACATGCGGTCGATTGCGTAACCGGGCACCGACTTCGGCAGCCCCGCGAGCAGAGCGGCGGTGCGGCCGAGCGTCAGACCCTGGTCGCCCTGCTGAGTGGTGGCGGCGATGGCCACGTCATCGATGCGGTCCTGGGGAAGTTCGGGGTGACGATCGAGGAGTCCGACCATTGCCTTGACGACGAGGTCGTCGGCCCTGGTGTTCCAGTACATCCCTTTTTCGCCGGCGCGTCCAAACGGGGTGCGTACCCCGTCGACGAACACGACTTCATGTCTCTCGGCCACAATGCCTCCACTTTCGATGAGTACCGCAGACGATCCTATGGTTGGGCGAAAAACCCTGAGAATCGTTTGCTTGTTCCTACGAAACGGGCTCGCCGGGCTCTTCCTCGATTTGGCTGGCATCGACAAAGGCATCGTGAATTACCTGTGAGGTAGCGTCAACCTGCCACGGACGGGCACCGAGCTCGGTGAGGGCGGAACGGATGCTGTCCACGTCGAGATCTGACGGCGGGCTCCAGGCCAGCCGACGCAGCAACTCCGGTGTCAACAGGTTCTCGAGCGGAATCGTCAACTCGGTCGACAGGTCGGTGATCGCGGCGCGAGCGGCCTTCAGGCGCTTATCGGCGGCCGGGTTGCGGTCCGACCAGGCGCGCGGTGGCGGCATCGCGTCGCCGGGGCCGCGGAGTGCGGGCAGGTCGTCGGTGCTCATGCCGGCTTCGATGGCAGCCCACCAGCGATTGAGTTCTGAACGGCTGGCCCGCCCGGTGAAATCACGCATGCCGGCGAGAGCATGCTTCGAGTCGGGCATCGCCTTGGCCGCTGCGACCAGCGAGGAGTCAGGCACGAGCCGACCGGGCGCGGTGTCGATCTCTTGGGCGTAGTCGTCGCGCGCCTGCCAGAGCGAGCGGGCGACGGCGAGGTTGCGCGCCCCACGAACCGTATGGAGCCCGGAGAGCTTTCGCCAGGCATCCGTCTTCGGCGGCTTCGCCTCGCGGTGCAGCACCTCCGAGAACTCCTGCTCGGCGATGTCGGCCTTGCCAGCCTCGGTGAGGAGCGCGCCGACGGCGTCGCGCAGGTCGGGGAGCAGCTCGACATCGAGCGCGGCGTACACCAGCCAGGACTGGGGGAGCGGCCGGGTCGACCAGTCGGCGGCGGAGTGCTCCTTTGCCAGATGGATGCCGAGAAGTTCTTCGACCACGGTGCCAAGACCGACCCGGGGCAGCCCGGCGAGGCGCGCGCCGAGCTCGGTGTCGAAGATTCGCTCGGGATCGAGGCCGACCTCGCGCAGGCAGGCGAGGTCTTGGCTGGCGGCGTGCAGCACCCACTCCTCGTCGGAAATCAGCGCATTGAGGTCGCTGAAGTCACCGATCGCTGGCGGGTCGAACAGAAAGACGCCGGAGCCCCGACGGAAGATCTGAATCAGGTACGCGCGTTGCGAATAGCGAAAACCGGATGCTCGCTCCGCGTCGATAGCGATCGGCCCGTGCCCCGCGGCGATCGCTTCTACCGCGGCGAGATACGCCTCACGGGTATCGATGACGGAGACGACGGCGTGCGGCTCCTGAACCGGTGCGACATCCACCTCCGGTTCGACCGCGGGCACGGTCTCTTCGCTATTACTCACGTCCAGCTCGACGGGCAGCCAACACACTCACTCCTTCAGCAGCCGGCGGAAGGCCCGCCAACATGCACAACAACTCGCCCCAGCTTTCCACATGCGAGGTCACCTCGTGGCCGAGCGGGGTCCATGATGCCCGGAGTTCGATCTGCGCGCCGTCGCCCTGGCTCTCCAATTCGCCGTATCCGGTGGACAAGATCTTGGTGGCAGTGCCCGACGCAGCCCGGTATTTCGCTCCTCGCGCATCGAGCGCATCGACCAGCCACGACCACGTGACATCGGCAAGAAAAGGGTCGAGGCCCATCTCGGTCTCGAGCGGCGCCTGGGCGAAGCAGACCACGCGGAATTGGCCGCCCCACGCGTCCGAACCGGCAGGGTCGTAGAGCAGGATGAAGCGACCGGTGCCCAACTCGGAGTCTTCCGAATGTCGTGCCGGGGTGACATCCGCGGCCAGGGCGATCGAGTACGGTGCGAGGCTCCCCGGGGCCGGTATCTCCGTCAGCACCAGTTCCGGTCGCAGTGTCGCACTGCGCACCGCGGCCAACGCGGCGGCGAAGGCCGCGGGTACCGCCGGTCCATCCAGGTTTTCGGGCACGGTACGAAGACTAAAGTTCTCTCGTGGCAGATCATCGCAGGCACGCCGCCCGCCGAATCCCATGGTGGGGTGTCTCGCTCGTGGCCGCGGGCACGCTTGCCACCCTGCTCACTGCTGGCGCGGCGGCTCTGACCCTCTTCGTGGCGCGCACGATCGTCACTCCGCCGAAACGGCGGGAGGAGAACATCCGCATCCTCGCTGTGCGCCCCGACGACGGGACGATCGTGCTGTCGTCCACCGTCGATTCGCGGCTGCCCGGCGACTACGGCCTGTGGTTCGCGGGGGATGCGGGCTACGCGCGGGTGGGCGAGATCCTTGCCGCGACGCCGACCGCGGTCACCCGCACGCTCATCGATGTTTCGTTCGGCGACCTGGAGGCGGCGACGCGAGCTCGGCTGTCCGGGTGGTACTACCTGCATCCGTCCGAGCTGGGGGTCCCCACCGAGGAAGTCGCCGTGCAGACCGAACTCGGACCGGCCCCCGCGTGGCGGGTGCCGCCGGCAGAACCCCGGGCCGACGGACGGATGCCGTGGGTGATCCAGGTGCATGGCCGCGCGGTGCGTCGCACCGAGACCATCCGGGCGACCCCGATCTTCCGAGAGGCCGGCTATACGACCCTGATGGTGTCGTACCGCAACGATGGCGAAGCTCCTTTCAGCCTCGACCGCCGCTATGGGCTTGGCGATACCGAATGGCGTGATATCGACGCGGCTATGGCCTATGCGAAAGAGCACGGGGCGACCGATCTGGTGCTGATGGGCTGGTCGATGGGCGGCGCGACGGTGCTGCAGGCCCTGACGCGCTCCGAGCATGCAGAGCTCGTGCGAGGAATCGCGCTGGACTCTCCCGTGATCGACTGGGTCACCGCGCTGCGCTATCAGGGCACTCTCAATCGGCTGCCGACACCGATCAGTTCGGCGGTGCTCGCCCTCATCGGCAAGCCCTGGGGCCGCCGACTCACCGGGCAGGGCAGGGCGATCGACCTGCCACGGCTCGACTTCGTCGCGCGCGCGCCGGAGCTGAACCTGCCGATTCTGCTCATGCACAGCGTGGATGACGGCTTCGTACCGGTCACCGCGTCGCGCGCCCTCGCCGAGGAGCGGCCCGACATCGTCGACTTCGAGGCCTTCACGGGCGCTGCGCACTGCAAACTGTGGAACTACGACCGCCCGCGCTGGACGATGGCGATTCGCGACTGGCTTGCCGCGCTGCCCCTAACGGGAGATCCGCGCGACTGACCAGCGCGCGAACACGACGCCGGCATCGTCGACGGCGAGGCGTTCGAGCCGCAACTCCGTGGCGGCGACGGACAGCGGATGCTGTGGCCCGCCGATCCGCGGACTCGTGCTGAGACACAGCTCATCGACCAGTCCCGCGTCGACCAGGGTGCCCGCGAGACTTGGGCCACCCTCGCAGACGATGGATCCAAACCCGCGGGCACGCAGGGCGGCGATGATCTCACCAGCGGCCATCCGCCCTTCCGTCTCGGGCAGCACGATCACCGTTGCGGCGGGCAGTTCGGCGGTGACTCGATCGCGGGCGGAGTCCGGGCACAGCACGAGCAGCCGACCAGGCTCGACGCCGGCGAGAGCATGTCCGCTCAGCTCTCCGCTGCCGGTGACGATCGCGAGCGGAGCGGTTTTCGGCAGCACGTAGCCTTCACGGCGCACCGACTCTGCGCCGACGAGAACGACATCGGCAGCACGGCGGATCGCGCCGAGCACCTTTCGGTCGGCACCCGCCGTGAGTGATGCGGAGGTTCCGTCGCTGCCGGCCGCGCTGCCGTCGACCGACAGAACCAGGTTGATGCGGAGCCACTCGGTGCTCGGGGTGGCGTAGAGCGCGTCGAGGCGCGAGCGGGCGTCATCCGTCGCCAGGTCGATGGGCGGGCCGACCTCGGGGAAGACCGGCCGAACGATCACGCGCCGGACTCGGTTAAGGGAGCGCTCTTCTCGCGGATCTGTCGCTTGGACCGGGCGAGCAGAGCGGTCATGCCCCGGATGCGCAGCGGGCTGACGGCAGCGGTCAGGCCGATGGTGTTGGGGAAGTCGTCGGGAACGGCGAGAGCCTGCTCGACGGTGAGGCCGCCGAGGCCCTGCGCGATGATCGACGCGAAACCGCGGGTGGTCGGCGCCTCCTTGGGCGCGGTGGCGTAGACATGCACGCGGTTGTCATCATCGACCTCGACGAAGATGAAGACGGGGGACTGGCATTCGACGACCTGCTCGAGCAGATCGGGGTGCTCGGAGTAGCGCGCCGGCAGCTCGGGGAGTTCGTTGGCGAACTCCAACAACAGCAGAAGCCTGTCTTTCTCGGGAAGGTCGAGGAAGTCGGTGCGGATCTCGCTGAGCTGTTCAGGCAGCTGCGGTTCGGGGAGCTCGTCAGTCATGGTCTCTCCAGTATCCCAGCGCCGGGACGAGCAGTTGCCCGTCCCGGCACCGTGGTCACGAGAACCGTGGTCAGCGAGCGACGGCCACGCCGGGCTCGGTGCCGCGCACGATCGGGACGCGCACTGCAGAGCCCCACTCGGTCCATGAGCCGTCGTAGTTGCGCACGCTGTCGAAGCCGAGCAGATGCGTGAGCACAAACCAGGTGTGACTCGACCGCTCGCCGATGCGGCAGTAGGCGATCACGCTGTCGCCGTCGTGGAGACCGGCCTGGTCGCGGTAGAGCGCGTTCAACTCGTCGAGGGAGCGGAAGGTGCCGTCTTCGGCGGCAGCCTTGCCCCACGGAACGTTCTGCGCGCTGGGGATATGGCCGGCGCGCAGCGCACCCTCGTCGGGGTAGGCGGGGGCGGTGGTGCGCTCTCCGCTGTATTCCTCGGGTGAGCGGACGTCGATCAGGGGATCCGTGCCGAGAGCGGCAAGCACGTCGTCTTTGAACGCACGGATGTCGGCGTCGTCGCGCTCGACGACCGGGTAGTCGACGGCGACGGGAGTGGAGGCATCCGTCGTGTAGTCGCGGCCTTCGGCCTCCCACTTGGCCCGGCCGCCGTCGAGGATGCGGACATCCTGGTGGCCGAACAGGGTGAAGACCCAGAGGGCGTACGCGGCCCACCAGTTGTTCTTGTCGCCGTAGACGACGATGGTCGTGTCGCGGCCGATGCCGCGGGAGCCCAGGAGCGCGGCGAACTGCTCACCGTCGATGTAGTCGCGCTCGACCGGGTCGTTGAGGTCGGTGTGCCAATCGATCTTGACGGCACCGGGGATGTGGCCCGTCTCGTAGAGCAGCACGTCTTCGTCGGACTCGACGACGACGAGCCCCGGCGTGCCGAGGTGGTCGGCCAGCCACTGCGTGCTGACCAGACGTTCGGGGTGAGCGAACTCGGCGAAGCGTGGTGAAGAGTCGACCTCGACGGCCATGGGTACCTCCAGTTGGCGCCCGAGTGGGCGACCGATCGTGTGGGATGCGCGGGCTAGTCTGGGACAGCAGGCCGCCGAACAAATCTACGCGGGAATGCGGTCGTCGAGGCCGCCTCACCGAAGGTCGCCGCAAGACTTCGACACATAGCCCATCCACGTCCGTAAGGTGCCTTTCGTGACATCGCAGCAGACCGGCGCCCCCGAGCGCCTGGTCGACCGCTCGCCCACGCTCAGTGGCGAGGAGATCGCCGCTCATCTGGTGCCGCCGCGGCAGTTTCTCACTGCCACCCTCGACACCTATCGTCCCGACCGTGACTACCCATCGCAGGGCGCTGCGATCGCCGCGATCCGCGCTTTCGCGACCGGCTGGCACGGAGGCAAGAAGGGTGGGCTGTTCACCCGAAAGAAGGCCGCACAGACACTCCCGGGCATCTATCTCGACGGTGGCTTCGGAGTCGGAAAAACCCACCTGCTCGCCGCCCTCTGGCACCTCGCGCCCGAGCGCAAGTACTTCGGCACGTTCATCGAGTACACCGCGCTGGTCGGCGCGCTCGGCTACCAACAGGCGGTCGCGCTGCTGAAGGGAGCTTCGCTCGTCTGCATCGACGAGTTCGAACTCGACGATCCCGGTGACACCCGGTTGATGTCGCGGCTGCTGTCTGAGCTCGTCGCCAGCGGGTCCAAGATCGCGGCGACCTCCAATACCCCGCCGAATGCGCTCGGTGAGGGACGCTTCGCCGCGCAGGACTTCCTGCGCGAGATCGACGCCCTCTCGGCCAGATTCGACACGCTGCGGATCGACGGCACGGACTACCGGCGGCGCGATCTCGAGGGTCATGCGGTGACACTGGATGACGAATCCTTCGCCGCCGCAGTCGCGGGCCAGGTCGGCGGGGTCACGGTCGACTCGTTCGATGGGGTGCTCGCGCACCTGGCATCCGTTCACCCGTCCCGGTATGTGAAGCTCATCGATGGGCTGGAGGCGGTCGGGTTCGAGGGGGTGCACCTGCTTGACAATCAGACGGATGCCCTCCGCCTGGTCGCCTTCGTCGACCGGCTCTACGACGCTCAGGTGCGCATCATCGCCACCGGCCTCTCGCTCGATCAGGTCTTCGCGGAGGACATGCTCGCCGGGGGCTATCGCAAGAAGTACCTGCGTGCCGTATCGCGCATGATCGCGCTGACCTCGTCCTGATCCGGTGACCTCGTCCTGATCCGCTGGCCTAGGCTGGATCCTGGTGCGCCGGGAAGTCTGGTCGGCAGGTGATCGAAGAGATCGCTTCACGAGATTACGCGCGCCGCGATGCGGCAGTGGGGACACCGAATGAGCATCATGAGGTCGGAGCGGGTGGCGGCCGTGCTGCTGCTGATCGCAGCGGTACTGGGATTGATCGCCGCCAACAGTCCCCTCGGTGCGGGGCTGATGGCCATTCAGCATGCGCACCTGTCGATTCCCGGTACGCCGGTCGACCTCTCCGTCGGGCACTGGATCAGCGACGGCCTCCTCGCCGTCTTCTTCTTCGTCGTTGCCATCGAGCTGAAGAACGAGCTCACCGTCGGGCAACTCAACTCGGTGTCGAAGGCGGTGCGTCCGGCGATCGCCGCAATCGGGGGAGTGCTCGTTCCCGCCCTGATCTACCTCGCGGTGACGGCGGGCTCGGGCTATTCCGGGGGGTGGCCCATTCCCACGGCGACGGACATCGCCTTTGCGCTCGGCGTTCTCGCCGTTTTCGGCAAGGGCATCCCGTCGAGGCTGCGCATCTTCATTCTGGCGTTGGCGATCCTCGATGACATCGTGGCGATCCTGATCATCGCGCTGTTCTTCACGAAAGACCCGAACCTGCTCTTCCTGGCGATCGCCGTTGTCGGAGTCGCGGTGTTTGCCCTGCTCAGCCGGTTGCTCGGCACCCGGATGCGCGTCCCGGTAACCATCGCGATGGTGCCGGTCGCGCTGCTCACCTGGTTCCTCGTCTACGAGTCCGGCGTGCATGCGACCATCGCGGGAGTCGCTCTGGGGCTCGCGATGCTGCGAAAGCCGGGCATGCGCGTGCGGCACGCACTGGAGCCGATAACGAACGGCGGCATCCTTCCCCTATTCGCGTTCTCTGCTGCGCTGGTGGCGATTCCGCAGGTAACCATCGGCGAGCTGAAGGCTCCGTTCTGGGGGATCCTGATCGCACTCCCGGTCGGCAAGCTGATCGGGATAGGTCTCGGCGGTTGGCTCTCCAGCTTCGTCGGCGCCAAGGGCAACCGACCGCAGCTGACTTTCCAGGGACTGGTCACCGCCGGAGCGCTCGGCGGCGTCGGGTTCACCGTTTCGCTCCTCATGAACGAGTTGGCTTTTGCTCGACGGCCGGAGGTGGCCGACGAAGGAACCCTGGCCGTGCTGCTCGGCTCGGCGATCTCGATAGTGCTCGCGGGCATCCTTGTCTCGCGGTTGGCCGCCTACTACCGGCGATTGGCCGCGCTGCGGCACGATGCGGAGCGTCGGCTCTCGGCTCCGTGAACATCCGCGCGCAGTGATGGCGGTGTCAGACGCCGGCGAAACACAGTGTTTACACGCCCGATGATCGCGTAACCCACTCGAAACACGTCTACACCCGTGCGGAAATATCGACGCAGCAAACTTGCGTGCACCCGACGTCTTTTGCGCAGGCTGCCCGCCACGCGCACGAAGTCGGAGGGTAACCCCTTGTAATCAGAGAGAGGCAACCCCCACATGGTCGACTTGTCGGTCTTAACGAATGCCACTACAGACGGCATTACTTCAAACCTGAACTCGCTGTGGCTTCTTGTCGCTGCTGCCCTCGTGCTCATCATGACTCCCGGCGTTGCCTTCTTCTACGGCGGTATGGTCCGCGCCAAGAGCGTCATCAGCATGATGATGATGAGCTTCGGCGCAATGGGACTCGTCGGTGTGCTGTGGGTTCTCTACGGCTACGGACTCGCCTTCGGCAAGCCGCTCATCCCGCACTGGTTGGGTAACCCGTTCGCCGGATCGCTCGGTCTCGGCAGCCTGATCAACATCGGCAAGGACGGGGCCATGGATGCCGACCTCAACGGTCTCGCTTTCGCCGGTTTCCAGGCTACGTTCGCGATCATCACCGTCGCGCTGATCTCCGGCGCCATCGCCGACCGTGCCAAGTTCGGCTCCTGGATGATCTTCGCGGGCATCTGGGTCACCATCGTCTACTTCCCCGTCGCCTACTGGGTCTTCAACCTGACCGATGGGTGGGCCCCGGCTCTGCTCAAGGTCAATGACTTCGCTGGTGGTACCGCTGTGCACATCAACGCCGGTGCCGCGGGCCTGGCCCTGGCACTGGTGCTCGGCAAGCGCGTCGGCTTCAGCAAGGGCATGTCCAAGCCGCACAACGTGCCGCTGACGCTCCTCGGCGCGGCGCTGCTCTGGTTCGGCTGGTTCGGATTCAACTCCGGCTCCGAGGCCGCTGTCGACGGTGTCGCCGCCATCGCCTGGATCAACACCCTTGCAGCCCCGGCCGCGGCCATCCTCGGCTGGCTGATCGTCGAACGGATCAAAGACGGCAAGCCCACCTCGATCGGTGCAGCATCGGGCGCCGTAGCCGGTCTTGTCGCGATCACCCCGGCCTGTAACATCCTGACCCCGGGGTGGGCGATCGTGCTGGGCATCCTGGCCGGTGCGGTCTGCGCCCTCGCTATCGACCTGAAGTTCAAGCTCGGCTTCGATGACTCGCTCGATGTCGTCGGCATCCACCTCGTCGGTGGCCTGCTCGGCACGCTCTACATCGGTATCTTCGGCTCCGGCATCGGCCTCATCGACACCGGCAGCTTCAAGCAGCTCGGTGTGCAGGCGTTGGCGGGAATCGGAATCGGCGTCTACTCGTTCGGACTCGCCTGGATCATCGGCACCGTCATCCAGAAGACCATCGGATTCCGTATCACCAACGAGGATGAGGTCGCCGGGGTCGACACCATCGTCCACGGTGAAGAGGGCTACGCACTCGAAACCGTCTAGGCACTAGCGGCACACAGCCAGTGGGGTGCCGTCCTTCGGGACGGCACCCCTTACTGTTGGCTGGCGAGTGTCAGACCGATTCGAAGGACCGAGATGGATGCTGCGCCCGTCGCTACGGCGGCGTTGAGTGGATTGAGTGCCGCTGGCATCCTGGCCCTGGTGCCGCTGTTCGCGCTGCTGCGGGCCCGGTCGGCGGGGGAGTCCCTCCGGGCGCGACGGATGTTTTTCGTCGCGACGCTCGGTGCGGTGATGACCGGCATCGCGGTGCTGACCGGAATCACCGGCATCGCCCCGGCGTACATCGCCCCGGCGATCGCTCTCGGAGCCCTGTTCGCGACCGTGGCGACGCTGGGGATCGCCGGCGCGCCACTCGGGCGGCAGCTCATCTACGCGCTGGTGCTGACCGCGGCGGTGTTCGTGCCGATCGTGAGCGTCGTGCTGACGCTGTGGTGGGATCCGTTCGCAACGGGGCTCGGCTACCTCGACTTCGGGGTGGCGCTGCCGATCGTGATCGCGGCTGCCTGCGCGACGCTAGGCACCCTCGTGGTGGCCAGAGTGGTGGACAGAGCCCGCCCGCAGCCCGTGCGGCTCGGGACGGGCTCGCTCGGACTCGTTGCGGCGATCTGGCTTGCCTGGCTGGCCTGGCTGCTCGGTTTGCAGCTCGGCATCGACCCGGTTGCCGGGCTCATCGTCATCAACACCGTGGTCATGCCGATCGCTGCCGTGGCGACCGCAGCGCTGGTTGAGCGGTTACGTCGACGGCGGAACACCATCTCGGGGGTGGTCTTCGGTGCGCTGGGAGGCCTCGCCGCCGCGGCGCCTACCGCCGCCTACCTGATCACCCCGGTTGCGCTCGTCGTCGGGCTACTCGCGGGGATGCTGGTCGCCTTCCTCCCCGAGGGCGGAGCGGCGCGCCGGATCGCCGCGACGCTCCTCGTGGCAGGGGGCTCGGGCATCCTGCTTCTGGGGCTGGTCGCGAAAGACGTGAGCTTCATCTACACCGGCCAGCCCGAGGTGCTGTTCGGCCAGGTGCTGGCCGTCATTCTGGCCGGGATCGCCGGGTTCGGTGTCGCCGCGCTGCTCTGGCTCGCCCTGAGGCCGCGGCGGTAGCCGGGGTCAGCGCATCGCGCGGCGCATGACCTCGCGCGCAGCCTTCGCCTCGCCGATAGGCAGCAGCGGGTAGACGTGAATCATGCCTGGCGCCTCATGGAAGTCGAGGTCGACGCCGGCGACAGCCGCGGCATCCACCAGGCGGTGAGCGTCGGCATTCAGGATGTCGCGGGTGCCGCTGAACATCGTGATCGGTCCGAGGCCCAGCAGGTTGCCGTAGATCGGACTCACCAGCGGATCGAGCTCGGGAAGGTCACCGCGATAGAGCTCCCCGGCGGCGTGCGAACCCGGGACGGCCAGCCATGGGTCGCTGGGCGCGATCTGCGCCAGGCGGGGGTCGGTGCCGCTGATGTCCAGCCACGGGGAGATAAGCACGGTCGCCCGCGGGGCGGGGAATCCGCGGTCGCGCAGCTGCTGGGCGACGGCCAGCGCCATCCCCCCACCGGCCGAGTCGCCGAACAGACCGAAATGGCGCGCGCCGTGTTCGGTGATGAGGGACGCCGCGAGCTCCGTCATCGTGGGCACGATGGTCGACGCGGTCGCCTCGGGCGCGAGCGGAAAGATCGGAACGGTGAAACGGATGCCAGCGGTCGCGGCGAGGTCGGCAATCAGCGTCCAGTGCTGTCGTTGGATCTGGAACACGTACGACCCGCCGTGCAGGTAGAGAGCAACCCTGGTTACGGTGCCGTCACGCGGGCCGACCGTGTACACGGGCATGCCGCCCACCGTCGTTTGCTCGACGCGAACCTTTTTCGCGAGTGCGGGCGGGGGAGCCCACGATGCGGGATGTGCGCGCAGTTCGTCTACCCGCTTCAGCGTGAGCTCGGCCGACGAATAGCGCCGCTTCGCACCCCGCAGCGTCATCACGAGCGGCATCAGGCGGCTGGAGAGGCTCTGCATGCTCTTCCTTCGTAGCGGGGTCTCCCTATGATGGCCGGATGTCGAGCTCAGCGTGGACCGAAATCGCCGACGGCGTGTCCCAGCGCCGTTACGACCCGGAGGATGTGTCGATTGTGGCCATCGTCGGGACCTCGGGCGTCTCGGTCATCGACACCCGTAACAATCCGGCGGAGGGCGAGGAGATGATCGCCGATGTCGAGCACGAGTTCGGCCTCCCGATCGTTGCGGTAATCAACACCCACGCCCACTACGACCACACCTTCGGCAACCAGGTCTTCGCGGCGCGAGGCATCCCGATCTACGGGCACTACCGCATCGCCGCCCACCACGCTGACTATGAGGCGCCGAGAGTCGCCGCGGCGCAGGCCGATCCGGCACGAGAGCCGGGTCAGAGTTGGGCGGATGTCGTGCTGACGGCGCCGACGGTGCTCATTTCCGAGCCCAGCACCGTCGATCTCGGCGGGAGGGCGGTCGAGCTGATCCCGATCGACCCCGGCCACACCGACACGGATATCGCCGTTTTCGTCCCCGATGTGCGGGTCTGGGCGCTCGGCGACGTGATCGAACAGTCCGGTCCGCCGATGTTCGGGTCTGGCAGCTTTCCGCTGCTCTGGCCGGACGCCGTGGCGCGTCTGCTCGACTCGATCTCGTCGAGCGATCCCATCATCCCGGGGCATGGCACGGTGGTCGATCGCGATTTTGTCGAGCGTCAGATTGACCAGCTCGCAGCCGTGGCTCACGCCATCCGCTCGAGGCATGCCGCCGGATTGTCCGTGGCTGCCGCGGTGGCCGAAGGCGGCCTCGAGCTCTGGCCAGCGTGGATGCTCGAGTCGGCCTTTGCCCGCGGGTACGCGCAGCTCGATGCGCAAACATCCTGAATCGACGCGATCTGAAACGACGAAAGCCCCGGAAAACCGGGGCTTCAGAAGTGATTCTGGTGGGCGATACCGGACTCGAACCGATGACCTCTTCCGTGTGAAGGAAGCGCGCTACCAACTGCGCCAATCGCCCTGACTCGACAATCTTGCCATATCGCGAGCGGTGGTCCGTGCCGATAACCGGCGCGACTCGCGTGACACGCGCGGCGTGCGCGCCCGAATTGGCTCTCTGCGCTCGGCTGGGCTAGAGTCATTTCCGCACGCAGAAATGTAAAGCGAAATGCGGATGTGGCGCAGTGGTAGCGCATCACCTTGCCAAGGTGAGGGTCGCGAGTTCGAATCTCGTCATCCGCTCGAAGGAAGAGTCTCACGACTTATACACACAGAGCTGAATAAAGTGTGCTGAAGTAGTTGTCAGCACTGGTAGTACTGAAGTTCAGATCATGGTGGCGTGGCCGAGAGGCGAGGCAGCGGCCTGCAAAGCCGTCCACACGGGTTCAAATCCCGTCGTCACCTCCACAGATATAAATAGCTTGAGCGATTGGCGCAGCGGTAGCGCGCTTCCCTGACACGGAAGAGGTCGCTGGTTCGATCCCAGTATCGCTCACACGAGTAAGGCCCCGGACTTCGGTCCGGGGCCTTACGTGTTTCTCGCGCCGCTACAGTTGGAACTACATTTCCACCCTGTAAGGAGCACCTTCGTCGTGTCTGAATCGCCTGCCGGCAACGAGTCCACCGCTGTACCGAATGGGGCAGTCGAGTCGATCACGGCGACGGAGACCACGACCGGGTTCGGGCTCTTCTCCGACCGCAAGATCGTCGCCATGTACGTGAACGGCGACCTGCTCGACCTCGCGGCGACGGTGGAGGCCGGCCAGACCGCAGAACCGGTGTTGATCTCTTCTCCAGCGGGACTCAGCATCCTGCGCCATTCCGCCGCGCACGTCGCAGCCCAGGCCGTGCAGTCGATCAACCCCGAGGCGAAGCTCGGTATCGGTCCGCCGATCACCGACGGTTTCTACTACGACTTCGATGTCGACACCCCATTCACCCCGGAAGACCTGAAGGCCATCGACAAGGCAATGGCGGCGATCATCAAGCAGGGTCAGCGTTTCCAGCGTCGCGTGGTCACCGAGGACGAGGCGCGCGCCGAACTGTCGAACGAGCCGTACAAGCTCGAGCTGATCGGCCTGAAGGGTCATGTCGGCGAGGGCGACGGCAGCACCGACGACAACGAATCCGTCGAGGTAGGCGGCGCGGAGCTGACAATCTACGACAACGTCGACCCGAAGACGGGGGAGACGGTCTGGAAAGACCTCTGCCGCGGCCCGCACCTGCCGAACACCCGCATGATCGGCAACGGATACGCGCTCACCCGCTCCGCCGCCGCCTACTGGCGCGGCTCGGAGAAGAACAAGCAGTTGCAACGCGTCTATGGCACGGCCTGGCCGACCAAGGAGGAGCTGCGCGCCTACCAGAGCCGTCTCGAGGAGGCTGCTAAGCGCGACCACCGCAAGCTCGGGGCAGAGCTCGACCTGTTCTCGTTCCCGGAGGAGATCGGCTCCGGACTCGCGGTGTTCCACCCGAAGGGCGGCATCATCCGTGCCGAGATCGAGGACTACATGCGCCAGCGGCTTCGCGCCAATGGCTATGAGCTCGTCAACTCGCCCCACATCACCAAGGGCGCGCTGTTCGAGACCAGTGGTCACCTGCAGTGGTACCGGGAGGGGATGTTCCCCCCGATGCACCTGGACGAAGAGGTCGATGCCGACGGCCACGTCACCAAGCAGGGCCAGGACTACTACCTCAAGCCGATGAACTGCCCGTTCCACAACCTGATCTTCCGGGCGCGCGGACGCAGCTATCGGGAGCTTCCCCTGCGCCTCGCCGAGTTCGGCACGGTGTATCGGTACGAGAAGAGCGGAACCCTGCAGGGTCTCACCCGCGTGCGCGGCCTCACCCAGGACGACGCGCACATCTACGTCACACCGGAGCAGGTCAAGGACGAGGTTGCGAGCCAGCTCGAGTTCGTGCTCGAAACTCTGCGCGGCTACGGTCTCACCGACTTCTATCTCGAGCTCTCCACCCGCAACCCGGAGAAGTCCGTCGGGGCTGACGAACTGTGGGAGCAGGCGACCGAGACGCTGCGCGAAGTGGCGGTCGCATCCGGCCTTGATCTCGTTCCCGACCCGGGCGGAGCGGCCTTCTACGGTCCGAAGATCTCGGTGCAGGCACGGGACGCCATCGGGCGCACCTGGCAGCTGTCGACCGTGCAGCTCGACTTCAACCAGCCGGATCGCTTCGACCTCGAGTACACCGCGGCCGACGGCAGTCATCAGCAGCCGGTGATGATCCACCGCGCGCTGCTCGGCTCGATCGAGCGGTTCTTCGCCATCCTGCTCGAGCACTATGCCGGAGCCTTCCCGGTCTGGCTGTCCCCGGTGCAGGTCATGGGCATCCCGGTGGCGGAGGAGTACCAGGAGTACCTCGCCGGCATCATCGACCAGCTGAAAGTTCTGGGCGTGCGCGCAGAGCTCGACACCTCCAGCGACCGGATGCCGAAGAAGATCCGCACGCACACGCTGCAGAAGATCCCGTTCCAGTTGATCGCAGGCGAAGAGGACCGCGCGAACGGTGCGGTCAGCTTCCGCTTCCGCGACGGCCACCAGGAGAACGGCATCCCCATCGCCGAGGCGATCGAGAGGATCACGTCGGCTATCGCCACCAAGGCGCAGGTCTAGACATGGAGTCGACGGGGGACCGCGCGGCGGACGCCTACGGGAGCGATCCCGTCATCGGTGATGCCAGCTTCGGCGAGGTGAGCATCGAGTCATCCGCCGACTTCGCCGCGGTTCCGGATGCTTTCCAGCGCCTGTGGACCCCACACCGGATGGTCTACATCGAGGCAGGGCCCACCCCGCACGAACAGGAGTGCCCGTTCTGCGTCGCACCATCGATGTCCGACGAGAAGGCGTTGATCGTGGCGCGGGGAGAGCATTGCTACGTGCTGCTCAATCTGTTCCCCTACAACTCCGGTCATCTGCTCATCGTGCCGTACCGCCACATCGCCACCTACGACGAGGCGAATGCGGACGAGGTCGCCGAGATGGGCAGCCTGACCCAGATCGCCATGCGGGTGCTGACCGCGACCTCACACTGCGATGGCTTCAACATCGGCATGAACCAGGGAAAGATCGCCGGGGCCGGCATCGCCGGGCACCTGCACCAGCACATCGTGCCACGGTGGGCGACCGACTCGAACTTCTTCCCCATCATTGCCGGAACGAAGGCGGTACCGCGCCTGCTCGGTGAGGTGCGGGCGGAAGTGGCGGGAGCCTGGCCGGCCGCGTAATGCAGCACCACCGGAATCGTCGGGCACCCGCGCCCGCAATACAATGAAATGGCCTCGAAACCCACCGAGGCACAAGAGAGGCAATCGTGAGTGACGACACCCAGACCAACAATTCCGAGACAATCGGCTCGAGCCGTGTGAAGCGCGGGCTCGCCGAGATGCTCAAGGGCGGCGTGATCATGGATGTCGTCAACGCCGAGCAGGCCAAAATCGCCGAAGAGGCGGGCGCCGTCGCCGTCATGGCGCTGGAGCGCGTGCCCGCAGACATCCGTTCGCAGGGTGGCGTCGCGCGCATGAGCGACCCCGACCTCATCGACGGCATCATCGCCGCCGTCTCGATTCCGGTCATGGCCAAGGCGCGCATCGGCCACTTCGTCGAAGCACAGGTGCTGCAGGCCCTCAAGGTGGACTACATCGACGAGTCCGAGGTGCTGTCGCCGGCCGACTACGTCAACCACATCGACAAGTGGCCCTTCACCGTTCCGTTCGTCTGTGGCGCGACCAACCTCGGTGAGGCGCTGCGTCGCATCAACGAGGGCGCGGCCATGATCCGCTCGAAGGGCGAGGCCGGCACCGGCGACGTCTCCGAGGCGACTAAGCACATCCGCACCATCAAGGGCGAGATCGCCGCGCTGACCGCGATGTCGCACGACCAGCTGTACGTCGCGGCGAAAGAACTGCAGGCACCGTACGAGCTCGTCGTCGAGATCGCGCGCACCGGCAAGCTCCCCGTCGTGCTGTTCACCGCGGGCGGAGTCGCCACGCCGGCCGACGCCGCACTCATGATGCAACTCGGTGCTGACGGCGTGTTCGTCGGCTCCGGCATCTTCAAGTCGGGCGACCCGGCGAAGCGTGCAGCCGCGATCGTCAAGGCCACCACCTTCTTCGACGACCCGGCCGTTATCGCCGAAACCTCGCGCGGGCTGGGCGAGGCGATGGTCGGCATCAACGTCGCCGACCTCGCCGCGCCGCACCGTCTCGCCGAGCGCGGCTGGTAATTCGGGTGACCTCCGACGCCGTTCCGGTCGGGGTTCTCGCCCTGCAGGGCGACTTCCGCGAGCATCTCGCGGTTCTCGCCTCGCTGGGTGCGGATGCCCGGCCGATCCGTCGGGAGAGCGAGCTTGCCGAGGTGCGCGGCCTCGTCATCCCGGGTGGGGAGTCGAGCGTGATGGACAAGCTGTCGCGGGCTTTTGGGCTCGCGGATCCGCTGAAGGACGCCATCCGTTCGGGTATGCCGGTCTACGGCACCTGCGCGGGCCTCATCATGCTCGCCGACCGCATCCTCGACGGTATCCCCGGGCAACAGAGCCTGGGCGGTCTGGATGTGGCGGTACGGCGCAATGCGTTCGGCTCTCAGTTGGATTCCTTCGAGACCGACCTCGACATCCCGGAGCTCGGGGAGCCCGCGATGCACGCGGTGTTCATCCGCGCGCCCATCGTCGAGGAGACCGGGCCCGCCGCGACCGCGCTCGCGACCGTGGCGGATGGCCGCGTGGTCGCCGTCGAGCAGGGCAATCTGCTGGGCACCTCATTCCACCCGGAGATCACCGGGGACACGCGGTTTCATGAGTACTTCCTGCGGAAGGTGCGCGCGCGGGAGTAGTTCGCGCGCCTGGCAACCACTGAGTTGCCCGAATATGCAGGTGTGAGCGCCCGAAACGTTGCATTTTCGGGCAACTCAGTGGGGGCGAGTTACGGAACGTTGGCGGCGTGCTCCCACGGTTCCTCTTCACGGTCGCGATGCCAGCCCTCTTTCGAACCATTCGGCCGCACCATGTCAGCCAGCCAGTACGTTTCGTCGGGGTTGAAGTTCGCCAGTACGGTGTGACCGCCGGCAACCGGGAGCGCTCGTCCGGCCGTGGCGAGATATCCAGCGACGGTGAGGTGCACTCCGTCAAAGACAGTGGATGCCGCGAGCCAGTCCGGAATGAACCATCGGCCGTCGACCCCGGTCGCCCTCCACCAGTTGTGCCGGCGGGATCGCGTGACTTCGAGCGGGAACCGTTCGACCAGCCCAATCCAAGCTTCCGGACCCTCGATCTCGAGCACCCGCGCTGAGGGTGCCACCGACACGGGAGTGGCCTCCGCGTCGGTCCATCCGAATCCGTCCTCGACAAGGGTGAGGCCGATGGGCCCTCCCCGGGTCAGCTCGCGGGTGGTCACGGCAAGCCCGGTGAAATTGGGGATGGACCACCACGGTCCGCTGATGCGCTCGGTCACCGGCACGGCTAATTCAGGTGCGCTGGCTTCGTCGTCGATCGTCCGGATGCTCCAGTTCGCGAGTCGCTCGGAGAAGTCCCAGCGCGACTCTTGCTTATCCCGCCCCGGATTGTCGAAGGCGACGATCCGTTGAGACTCGGCTGCGCAGGGGGACTCCCACCACTGGGCTCCGGGCGCGGCGCTGACGGCCGTTGCCAATGTGCGTAAAGCCTCGATGCATTCGGGCCTCGCGAGCAGCGCGTCTTCGTCGTCGGGCGCCTGCCAGTACATCGCCCGATCGACGGATTCTCGGAGGGATGCCAGTTCGAACCTCTCGACCACATTCGAGATCACTCGGGCCGGGGCTGGCACCAGAGTCGCGATCGCCTCGCAGAAGGCGGAGCGAGCGGCGACATCATCCGGAGCCCAGGCGGCAATAAGGCCGAGATTCCATACCTGCTGGTCCAGCCGGTGACCAATGGCGAACAGGAGGCGCCGGCCACGCGGTCCCGCAAGCAGTGACTGCGCGTCCATGCTGAGCCTCCGTCGTGTTTCTCTCACCCTATGACCTCACCCTCCCGGTGAGTCTTCATGAATGGCGCTTCGTCCGCGCGCGAAGAGCCATTGGTGACGACTCACGATGTGGAGAGCAGCCGTTCTGCCGGGGCGCCTGCACGACGGAATCGCGCGGGCTCCGATCAGCCGCGATCGGGGCGGAGGCGTCCGAAATGACGGAGATTCTGTCAGGGTGACCCATCTCGCCCGATGGGATTAGATGAGGAAGCAATTTCTCCGTCATTTCGGACAGAGATAGACGCTGCCCGCCCCCGGAGGCCAATCGAGTGTCGCCTTCTGCCGGGTGCCGGCAGATAGTCGATGCGGGGGGCCGACGTCATCCGCGACCCGTGGGCGCGACGGGCCGGGCTGCGGGGGAGGCGTCGCGACCCTCGCCGGGTAGAATGTTCAGCATGTCAGGCCACTCCAAATGGGCAACCACCAAGCACCAGAAGGCGATCAAAGACTCGCGCCGTGCCAAGTCGTTCGCCAAGCTCATCAAGAACATCGAGGTCGCCGCCAAGATGGGCGGTGCAGATCTCTCCGGTAACCCCACCCTCGTGGATGCGGTTCAGAAGGCGAAGAAGACCTCTGTTCCCAACTCCAACATCGACAATGCCATCAAGCGCGGTTCCGGCCAACTCGGTGAGGCCGTCGATTATCAGACCATCATGTACGAGGGCTACGCCGCCGGTGGCGTCGCACTCCTGATCGAATGTCTCACCGACAACAAGAACCGTGCCGCCGCCAACGTGCGTGCCATCATGTCCCGCAACGGCGGCACTATGGGCGACCCGGGCAGCGTCGCGTACAACTTCAGCCGCAAAGGCGTCATCTCGGTGACGAAGACCGACGGCACCGACGAGGATGACATCCTGGGCGCGGTGCTCGACGCGGGAGCGGAAGAGGTCAACGACCGCGGTGCCGGGTTCGAGATCGTCACGGAGCCGCAGGACCTGGTCGCTGCGCGCACCGCCCTGCAGGATGCCGGTATCGACTACGACTCGGCCGACGTCGAGTTCGTCCCCGGTCTCACCATCGCGGTCGACCTCGAGACGGCGAAGAAGGTCTTCCGCCTGATCGACGCGCTCGACGACGACGACGATGTGCAGAACGTCTACGGCAACTTCGAGGTGCCCGCCGACGTGCAGGCGCAGCTCGACGAGGAATAAGCGACTCAGGTGGGCTCCGTGCGGGTGCTCGGGATCGACCCCGGCCTCACCCGCTGCGGCGTCGGAATCGTGGATGTCGCCCCCAACCGCACCGCGGTGCTGGTCGACGTCGTCGTGATTCGCACCCCCTCGACCATGGCGCTCGAGAAGCGGCTGCTCGAGGTCGGCGAGGAGATCGAGCGACTGCTCGACGTTCACCGTCCCGCGGCCGTGGCGATCGAGCGAGTGTTCGCCCAGCAGAACCTCGGCACGGTGATGGGCGTCGCCCAGATCAGCGGCATCGCGCTGTATCACGCGTCGAAGCGCGGACTGCCGGTCGGCCTTCATACGCCGTCGGAGGTCAAGGCGGCGGTCACCGGGTACGGGTCGGCCGACAAACAGCAGGTGGCGACGATGGTCGCCCGCGTGCTCGGTCTCGCGGAGCTGCCGAAGCCCGCCGACGCCTCCGACGCCCTCGCGATCGCGCTCTGCCACGGCTGGAAGCGGGGAACGGTCATTGCTCCCGCCGGGGGAGCGCTGACCCAGGCCCAGCAGGCATGGCTCGCCGCAGAGCGCTCGACCGCAAAGTCGGCGCCCAAACGTAGGCTTGGCGCATGATCTCCTCCGTCCGTGGCACCGTTCTCGGTGTCGCCGGAACCACTGCTGTCATCGAGGTCGGTGGCCTCGGTCTCTCCATCAACGTCACCCCCCAGCACGCCCTGTCCCTGCGCATCGGCACCGAGGCGACGGTGCGTACCGCGCTCATCGTGCGCGAAGACGACCTCTCACTGTTCGGGTTTCAGGATGCTGACGAGCTCATGGTCTTCGACCTGCTCCGTGGCACCACCGGCGTGGGGCCGAAGTCGGCGATGGGAGTGCTGGCGGCGATGACCCCGAGCCAGATCTCCGCAGCCGTGGCCTCCGACGACGATGCTGCGTTCCGCAAGGTCTCCGGCATCGGCCCCAAGACCGCGAAGCTCATCGTGGTGTCCTTGACCGGCAAGATCCAGGCCTTTGCATCCAGCGCTCCGGCGCCACGGGCGGCGACCACCGTGACCGAGAGTGTGCTCGTCGCACTGGTCGGGCTCGGTTGGAGCGAGCGCGTTGCGGCTCAGGCTGTCGACGAGGCTCTGGCCGAAGCATCCGCCGATCAAGCCGCGGCGGACCAACCGCACACGGTGCAGCAGTTGTTGCGACTCACGCTGTCGCGTCTCGGACCGCAGTCGGCAGACCCGGTGGGGAGCAGTAGGTGAGCATGTCCGACGACCCGTCCGTCGCCATCGTGCGGCCCACGCCAGAGTCGGATGCCGAACTCGCCTTCGAGGGGGCGCTCCGCCCGAAGTCGCTGGCCGAATTCGTCGGCCAGGCCAAGGTGCGCGCGCAGCTGCAGCTGTTGCTCGAGGCCGCACGCATCCAGAACCGCACGCCCGACCACATTCTGCTGGCCGGCCCTCCCGGACTCGGCAAGACCACGCTCGCGATGATCGTGGCGCAGGAGAGCGGCAGACCGCTGCGGATGTCGAGCGGCCCCGCCATCCAACACGCCGGCGATCTCGCCGCGGTGTTGTCGTCGCTGGTACCGGGGGAGATCCTGTTCATCGACGAGATCCACCGCATGGCGCGTTCCGCGGAGGAGATGCTGTACCTCGCGATGGAGGATTTCCGCATCGACATCATGGTGGGTAAGGGGGCAGGGGCGACCTCTATCCCGCTCGATCTCGCACCGTTCACCCTGGTGGGCGCGACGACGCGCTCCGGCATGCTGCCGAATCCGCTGCGCGACCGCTTCGGCTTCACCGCGCATCTCGAGTTCTACTCGGAACCGGAGCTGGAGCAGGTGCTGAGCCGTGCTGCCCTTCTCCTAGACCTTCCGATCGATCGTGCCGCTCTGGCCGAGATCGCCGGGCGTTGCCGGGGAACGCCACGAATCGCCAACCGGCTGCTTCGTCGAGTGCGGGACTACGCCCTGGTGCACGGCGACGAGGCGGGACTCGGCGCGGTGCAGGCCGCCCTGGAGCTGTATGACGTCGACCAGCTCGGGCTGGACCGCCTGGATCGAGCCGTGATGGAGATCATCCTGACCCGCTTCGACGGGGGACCGGTGGGGTTGAACACGCTCGCGGTCTCGGTCGGCGAGGAGGCGGAGACCATCGAGTCGGTGGTCGAACCCTTCTTGGTGCGCATCGGACTGATCACGCGAACCCCCCGCGGCCGCGTCGCGACCCGGCTGGCCTGGCGCCATTTCGGACTGTCGCAGTCGAACGGGGCGTTGTTCGGCGATGACCTATAATTCAAGCTGGCCACTCAGCACGCAGGGTTAGACTCCCCGTGTTTCCCTAAGAACTCGGAAGGTTCCTTCGCGCATGCAATTCGATCCCACCCTTATCCTCATCGCAGTTGTACTGGTGGCTTTCGTCATCTTCCAGTTCCGCTCCTCCCGCAAGAAGGCCAAGGCGGCGGCCGAGCGTCAGAAGCAGATCGTTCCGGGCGTGGAGATCATGACCAACTACGGACTGTTCGGCACGATCACCGAGCTCGACGACGAGAACAACTTCGCGTTCATCGAGATTTCTCCCGGCAACGTGATCAAGATCCACAAGTCCACAATCCTCAAGGCCGCTGACGACACCGTCGAGCCCGAGACCGTGGAAGAGCTCGAATCCGAGGGTGGCGGCGAGACCACCATCGTCGTACCCGAGCAGTCCTCGTCGACCGTTAAAGAGCCGCAGTTCGGCGAGCGTGTCGAACCCGCGTCGACGCCCGAGACCGGTGCGGCAAAAAAGCTCGAAGACTAACCGCTAATCTGAACGGGGCCGCTCGAGATCCTCGGGTTGGCCCCGCTCCAGCGTTTCGCCTTGCACCCTAGCCTGCGCGCGTGCTGACCTCCCCGCTCACAGAAAGCTGAGTTCCCTTTGGCAAGAACGACCCCGGTCAAGAAGGCGACACGTTCGCTGGTTTGGCTCCTGGTCATCGCGGCTCTTCTCGCGATCGCAAACGGGGCGAATGCCTTCTTCACTGCGAATCCCAAGGGACCGGATATCAGCAAGGTGGTCGCCGCGGCGACCTGGACGCCGAAGCTCGCGCTCGACCTCGAGGGCGGCACCGAAATCATCCTGCAGCCCCAGGTGGCCTCTGGCCAGGCTGCTCCGACGGCGGAGCAGCTCGATCAGGCCGTGGCGATCATCCGTCAGCGCATCGATGCGAGCGGTGTCTCCGAGGCGGAGATCAACACGCAGGGCAGCCAGAACGTCGTCGTGAGCATCCCCGGAATTCCGGATCAGGCGACGATCAACCGCATCGAGTCCTCGGCGAAGCTCGAGTTCCGTCCGGTGCTGGTGACGGATGCCGCGGCCAGCAGCGCCGTGGGAGGTTCGGCCACTCCGAGCCCGACGCCGAGCGATTTCACTACGCTCCAGGCGACCCCGAGCACCAAGCCGACCAACGGCAGTGACCTCGCCTACGTCACCCCGAAGCTGAAGGCCGAGTTCGATGCCTTCAGCTGCGCCGACGTCGACAAGACCAAGGCGAACGTCGCGGATCCGAAGATCCCGCTCATCACCTGCGATGACAGCGGTGCATACAAGTACATCCTCGGCCCGGTCGAGGTGGCAGGCGAGACCATCTCCGACGCCACCAACGGCCAGGTGCAGAACTCGCAGGGAGCGACGACCGGCCAGTGGGCGGTCAATATCGTCTTCAACGCCAAGGGCACCAAGGAGTTCGCCGCGGTCACCACCCGACTCAACGCCTTCCCGCAGACCGATGCGCGCAACCGTTTCGCCATCGTGCTCGACGGCCGCATCATCTCGGCGCCGACCACCAACGCGGTGATCACCAACGGCAAGCCCCAGATCAGCGGCAACTTCACCCAGGCGACGTCGAAGACCCTTGCGGACCAGCTCAAGTTCGGCGCGTTGCCGATCGGGTTCAAGGTGCAGAGCAACGAGACCATCACGGCGACCCTCGGTAAGACCCAGCTCCAGAGTGGTCTGCTCGCCGGGCTGATCGGTCTGATCCTGGTCGTCTTGTACTCGCTGCTGCAGTACCGCAGCCTCGCCTCGATCACGATCGCGTCGCTGGTGGTGGCGGCGGTGCTCACCTACCTTGTCGTCGTTCTGCTCTCCGGTCGAGAAGGGTTCAGGCTCTCCCTCGCCGGTGTGGCCGGCCTCATCGTCGCCATCGGTATCACGGCGGACTCGTTCATCGTCTACTTCGAACGAATACGAGACGAACTGCGGGATGGCCGGGCGCTCGACGGGGCCGTCGAGGCGGGCTGGAAGCGCGCGCTGCGCACCATCATCGCGTCCGACGCCGTCAACTTTCTCGCCGCGGCCATCCTGTTCGCCGTCGCGGTCGGAAACGTCAAGGGCTTCGCGCTCACCCTCGGCATCACCACCCTGATCGACCTCGTCGTGGTCACCCTGTTCACGCACCCAATGCTTCAGCTGATCGCCCGGCGACCGTTCTTCGCGGAGGGCCACCGATTCAGCGGGCTTGACCCGAAGGCTCTCGGCGCGGTGTACCGCGGGCGTGCCCAGTTCCGCGAGCCGGCCGCCGCGGTCGCTGCCAAGAAGACGGCGGCGTCGGGCGAGGCTCAGCGTCGCCAGACGATTGCCGAGCGCAAGGCCGCCGAAGCCGCAGCCTCGCAGCCATCCACTAGCCGCACCAAGGGGAAGGACTCCTGATGGCCAGCTTCTCCCAGTTCGGCAACGACCTCTACACCGGCGCTCGTTCGTACAACATCGTCGGCCGCCGCAAGGTCTGGTATCTGGTCTCCGGCCTCCTTCTGCTCATCGTGATCGTGGTTCCGATCGCCCGGGGCGGCTTCGTCTTCGGCATCGAGTTCCTCGGGGGATCGCAGTTTCAGATCTCGAACACCGCGAACACCAACCAGCCGTTCGCCCAGAACACCGTCAACGACACCGTTGCCGGCAAGAACCCGCGCGTCACCGTCGTCGGCAACGACTCCGTACGCATCCAGACCGATCAGCTGACATCTGACCAGAGCGTCGAGGTCAAGGATGCGCTGGCCAAGGCCTACGACATCCCGAGCAAGCAGGTCACGGCTTCCTTCATCGGTGCGACCTGGGGTCAGGACATCACGCGCCAGGCGCTCACCGGTCTCATCATCTTCGTGGTTCTCGCCGCGATCGTGATGGCACTCTACTTCCGCACCTGGAAGATGTCGGTCGCTGCCCTCGTCGCATTGCTTCACGACCTGGTCATCACCGCCGGCGTCTACGGCGTCTTCGGTATCGAGGTCACGCCGGCCGCGGTCATCGGCTTCCTGACGATCCTCGGCTATTCGCTGTATGACACGGTCGTCGTCTTCGACAAGATCCGAGAGAACACATCGGAGGACGGCGACCTGTCGCGGCGCACGTTCGGGGAGTCGGTCAACCTCGCCGTCAACCAGACCCTGGTGCGATCGATCAACACGTCGATCGTCGCGATCTTGCCGGTCGGCTCGATCCTCTTCATCGGAGCGGTACTCCTCGGTGCCGGAACGCTGCGCGACATCTCGCTCGCGCTCTTCATCGGCATCATCGTGGGCACCTATTCGACGATCTTCGTCGCAGCGCCGCTATACGCGCAGTTGCGTGGAACCGAGCCCGCGGTGAAGAAGCGCAATCAGCGGGCGTTGGCGAACCGTGAGGCTAGTCTCACCAAGTAGTTCCGCGCAGTCCTCCCGAACCACCCGTCGAACGGAAGAAGCAGTCATGGCCGGCATCCCCGAGATCAGTGCAGCGAATGCGATCACCGCGGTCGCGGAGGGAGCCTGGCTCATGGATGTCCGCGAGCAGGACGAATGGGATCGCGGTCACGCACCCGGCGCTCACCTGGTGCCGACGTCGCGGCTGAATGAGCTGCTCGGCGAGGTACCGACCGATCAGAAGGTCTTGGTGGTCTGCCACTCGGGCATGCGGTCTGCGCGGGTTACGGCTGCTCTGTTGCGCGAAGATTACGACGTGATCAACGTTGAGGGCGGGATGATGGCCTGGGCCGACGCCGGCGGCGCCCTCGAGACGGACGGCGAGGACGCACCACGCGTCGACTGATGGGCGGCAGTGCGGGGGTATGCCGCAGGCGTCCCGCTCAGAGCGAACCGGCACGGCACGTCCAGCGTGCGGTGCTAACTTTGCAGTGGAGGCTGGCATGACCGAGACCACACCGCGCCAGGCAGCGCCCGAGGCCAAGAATTCCGGGCGCGACACCGGTCCCGTGATCACGGGGACCGGCGGTTCGAACAATTCGTTGCGAACTCTGCTTCCCCGCATCTTCTCTCGGGCCCAACCGGCGGGGGCCGTTGACCGCCTCATCAAGACGGCCAAACTGCACCATCCGAAGTCGGACATCAGCATCATCGAGCGCGCCTATGCGACCGCAGAGCTCGCGCATCGCGGCCAGAAGCGCAAAAGCGGCGAACCGTACATCACGCATCCCGTTGCTGTCGCCCAGATACTGGCCGACCTCGGCATCGGACCGAAGACCCTCGCGGCCGCGCTCCTTCACGACACGGTCGAAGACACCGAGTACACGCTCGACATGTTGCGACACGATTTCGGTGACGAGATCGCGATGCTGGTCGACGGCGTCACGAAGCTCGACAAGCTGAAGTACGGCGACAGCGCCCAGGCCGAAACCGTGCGCAAGATGGTCGTGGCGATGTCGAAAGACATCCGCGTGTTGGTGATCAAGCTCGCCGACCGACTGCACAACGCGCGTACCTGGGGCTTCGTGCCCGCCGAGTCGTCCCGTCGTAAGGCGCAGGAGACCCTCGAGATCTATGCGCCGCTCGCGCACCGCCTGGGCATTCAGAACATCAAGTGGGAGCTCGAAGACCTTTCGTTCGCGGTGCTCTACCCGAAGCTGTACGTCGAGATCGAGAACCTGGTGAAGCAGCGCACCCCGCAGCGTGAGGAATTCGTGCAGCAGGTGATCAACGCCGTAAACAACGATCTGAAGTCGGCGAAGATCAAGGGCAAGGTCGTCGGTCGACCGAAGCAGTACTACTCGATCTACCAGAAGATGATCGTGCGCGGTCGTGATTTCGATGAGATCTACGACCTGGTCGGCATTCGGATTCTGGTGGGCTCTGTGCGCGACTGCTACGCGGTGCTCGGGTCGATCCACGCACGCTGGAATCCGATCCCCGGTCGGTTCAAGGACTATATCGCCACCCCGAAGTTCAACCTGTATCAGTCGCTGCACACCACGGTCATCGGGCCGAAGGGGCGCGCGGTGGAGATCCAGATCCGCACGGACGAGATGCACCAGCGCGCCGAGTTCGGTGTGGCCGCGCACTGGAAGTACAAGGAGCGGGTCAACGGCGGCAAAACCAGTTCTGACTCGCACGATGACGCCGACATGGCGTGGCTGGCACACATCAGCGACTGGCAGGCCGAGACCGCCGACCCGAATGAATTCCTCGACAGCCTGCGCTTCGAGATCGGTGCCAAAGAGGTCTACGTCTTCACACCGCAGGGCAAAGTCATCGGCCTGCCCGCCGGTGCCACGCCGGTCGACTTCGCCTACGCGGTGCACACCGAGGTCGGGCATCGCACCATGGGATCCAAGGTCAACGGCCGCCTGGTGCCGCTCGAGTCCACCCTGCAGAGCGGTGACGTGGTCGAGGTGTTCACCTCGAAGAACCCCGACGCGGGTCCCAGCCAAGGCTGGCTGAACTTCGTCAAAAGTCCCCGCGCGCGCAACAAGATCCGCCAGTGGTTCACCAAGGAGCGCCGCGACGAGGCGATCGAACAGGGCAAAGACGCCATCGCCCGAGCGATGCGCAAGCAGAACCTGCCGTTACAGAAGTTGATGAGTCAGGACTCGTTCAGCGAGGTCGCCGCGCAGATGCGGTACGAGGATGTCTCCGCGCTCTACGCCGCCGTCGGTGAGGGGCACGTCTCCACCCAGTCGGTGATCGAGAAGGTGGTCGCCGCCGTTCGCACCGAGGCGGAGGACGAAGACACCGAGGTCGAGTTTCCGAGCAAGGGCCGCACCCGGCCGTTGCGTCCGAGCGACTCTGGCGTGCTCGTGCGGGGCGCGCCAGACATCTTGGTCAAGCTCGCCAAGTGCTGCACGCCGGTGCCGGGCGACGAGATCGTGGGCTTCGTTACGCGGGGTGCGGGGGTTTCGGTGCATCAGGCAAGCTGTCACAACGTGGCCGAGTTGCTCACCGAGCCGGAGCGCATGATCGACGTCGAGTGGGCGCCGTCGACCTCGAGCGTCTTTCTGGTGCAGATTCAGGTGGAGGCGCTCGACCGTGCCGGTTTGCTGTCGGATGTCACCCGGGTTCTGTCGGAACATCACGTCAACATCCTCTCGGCCTCGGTCTCCACCTCGAGTGATCGCCTGGCGATCAGTCGCTTCGTGTTCGAGATGGGCGACACCACCCATCTCGATCGGGTGCTGAACGCGGTGCGCCGCATCGATGCCGTCTACGACGTCTATCGCGTCACCGGCGGCTGAGCCTGCTGTAGGCGGCGTAGTGCCCGCCGTTTGTCGGGAAGGTTGCGGCGTCGCTGGATGAGGGCCTCGCAGTCGGCTAGCCCGAACCCCCCGATGGCGAACAGCCGGGTGATCACCTCGCGGTGCGGTTCGGGGTCGAGGCGCGCGAGATCGACGGCGGTGCGGAGCGGCGTCGTGATGCGCAGTGGCCCGAGGGTGACGACATCCGTTGCGTCGACAACCACCTCACGCAGGATCGCCGGACCGATCGGTGGGCGAGTGCGGGCGGTGATGTCTGCACACAGTCGGTGGCGCGACGGCGGCTGATCGAGCGCTCCCCACACCCAGGCAGCGCTGTGCAGTTCGGCGATGAGTCTGCGCGGGGTTATCGCCGCGAGTGCGAGGGCTCGGTGGTGAAGGCCGGTCGGCTGATCGATCGGACTGAAGCACTCGTCGACCCGATAGAGCTCGCCATCGAGTCGGGCGGCTTGGAGCTCGGCCGACGGGAGGTCGGCGGGGGAGAGGACGGATGCCAGTCGCATTTCCCCATGTTCCGCCGCTGCCGACCGGTGTCATCGGCTGCGCGGCGGAACTGTGGAGAACCAGCACGGTGGAGAACGAGCACTGTAGAGAACCAGCCCTGTAGAGAACCAGCACCGTGCAGGGCAGGGCCGGTGTGACTAGTTGATGACCTTGAGCCAGGCCTTACGGGCGTCGAGCGCCTCTTGCGCGTCTTTGACCTTCTTGGCGTCGCCGCCGGCCTTCGCGTCGTCGAGCTCTTTCTCGAGCTTGGCGATCGCATCCTGCAGTTGACCGGCCAGACCCTCGGCGCGGGCGATGCGCTCGGGGTTGCTCTTCTGCCAGTGATCGTCGTCGAGCTTGCGAACCGCCGCCTCGACCTTGCGTAGGCGCTCCTCGACCGGCTTGACCTGCTCGCGCGGAACCTTGCCGATCGCGTCCCAGCGTCGCTGAATCGAGATCAGGGCGTTGCGGGCGGAGACCCGGTCGGTGGCGGTGAGCAGCGGCTCGGCCTCGGTCAGAAGCGCCAGCTTCTGCTCGAGATTGGCAGAGAACTCCTCGTTCTCGATCGCGTCGACCTCGGACTTGGCTGCATACAGCTCGTCGCCAGCGGCCTTGAATCGAGCCCAGAGCGCGTCGTCGAACTTCTTGCCGGCGCGGCCGGCAGCCTTCCACTGGTCAAGCAGGGATCGATAGGTCGGGATGCCGGCCTGCCCCTGCCCGACGAGGGCCTCAGCCTGCTCGGCGAGAGCGGTCTTCTTGGTCCTCGCGTCTTTGTGAACGGAGTCCAGCTCGGCGAAGAAGGCCTTGCGGTGCGTCTCGATGGTGGTTCGCGCGGCACGGAACCGCTTCCAGAGCTCGTTGCTCTCGTTCTTCGGCAGGCGCGGGCCGTCCTGCTGGTGCTTCTGCCAGCGGGCGAAGAGGTCGTCGAGGGTGGCGCTGACCTGCTTCCACTGCGCCTTGGCCGGGTCTTGTGCAGCGAGCGTCTCCGCCTCGACGACGAGGGCTTCGCGCTCGGCGAGTGCGGCATCCGTCGTGGCTTTATTCTCGGCGGTCTGCTTCTCGGTCAGCTCGTTCACGGCCCCGCCGAGCGCATTCAGCCGGGCGGTGAGGGAGGCGAGGTCGCCCACGGCGTTGGCCGTAACCACGGTCTCTTTGAGGTGCGCGATCGTCTTAGCGACGTCGGCGGCCGCGGTGCCGCGCTTGATCCGCTGCTCGAGCAGGGTCACCTGACCGGCGAGCTCTGCGTACTTACGGACGAAGTAGGCCATCGCCTCTTCGGGGGTGCCGTCGGGGTATTGTCCAACGGCGCGTTCGGTAGCCGGCCCATCGCCGTTTGCCTCGCGCACGAAGACGGTGCCCGTCTCGTCAACGCGGCCCCACGGAGCTTGATCGTCTGTAGCCAAAATTCTCACCTTGCTGCTCGGGCGGAAATCGCCGGGCACCAGCCTATTGCACCCGGCGAAGGAGGTCTCGGCCTCCGAGGTCACCTGGCGGGCAAATCGGCGCCAGTCGTACCTCTAGTTCAGCGTGAGCCGGGTGATCGAGGTCGCCACCTTCGGCGCGCCGTCGGTCGATCCGTTGGCGACCCCGGCATCCGCGATCTTCGAGATGAAGTCGGACAGTCCGCTAGTGACCTTGCCGAACACGGTGTAGCCGCCGCCGGAGGTGTCGAGCGTGCTGTCTTTGTAGACGATGAAGAACTGGCTGCTGTTGCTGTACTGGTCGGTGCCGCGGGCCATCGCGATGGTGCCGGCCGGGTAGACGCCGTCGACGGGAGCGTTCTCGACCGGTCCGAAGCTGAACCCGGGGTCGCCGGTGCCGTCACCGTTGACCGAGCCGCACTGGATGACGCTCAGGCCGCCGGTGGTGAGACGGTGACAGGTCTTTCCGGTGGTCGTGTAGAAGTTCTTCTTCGCAAGCGAGATGAATGCCGAGGTCGCTTGCGGCGCGACCTTGCCGTCGAGAGTGATGCCGAGCTTCACGGAGTTCAGGTCGAGTTCGCCGGACCAGTCGCGGTCTTCGGCGATGGTCTTCGCGGGAACGTCGCCGGTGTTCTTGCCTTCCGGGCTGGCGCTGGGCGAGGAGGATGCCGACGGAGACGCGGAGGCGGACGGCGAGCTGGTCGGTGTGTAGCCGGGGCCAGCGGTGAAGTAGAGCACCTGGGTGACGGTGGCGAGGGCCGCAACGACGACGACGCCGACGATCGCGATGATGTTGTCGCGCTTGCGGCGCGTTACCTGGTGACCGAAGACGGCCTGTCGAGCGTTGTACCGGCGCAGCCGGTCCCGTGCCTCGCGTGCGTCCCGCTCGGCGTTCCTGCTCGGTGCCACATGTCCTCCAGGTGCTGATGTCCTCCAGAACTGTATAGGACGAAGCCTCATGAGTGAGGCAGGCGGTGTCGGAGGCCGCAACTACGATTGAGGGATGGTGGATGCCCAGCTCGGCCTTCGCGGAGGCGCGACGCCGCTGGCCGTCCGTATGCGTCCGCGCAGTCTCGACGAGGTCGCCGGGCAGCGTCACCTGCTCGGCCCCGGTTCCCCGCTGGTCAGTCTCGCCTCCGATCAGACCGGAGAGCGCGGATCGGTGTCGGTCATTCTCTGGGGACCGCCCGGCACCGGCAAGACGACCCTCGCGCAGGCCATCGCCCACAGCTCCGGCCGACGGTTCGTCGAGCTCTCCGCGGTCAACGCTGGCGTGAAAGATGTCCGCGAGGTCATGGAACAGGCGATGTCGAACCGCGACCTGTATGGCGTGTCGACCGTGCTGTTCCTCGACGAGATCCACCGCTTCACCAAGGCGCAGCAAGACGCCCTGCTGCCCGGGGTGGAGAACGGCTGGGTGATCCTGGTCGCGGCGACGACCGAGAATCCGTCGTTCTCCGTCATCTCACCGCTGCTCTCCCGCTCGCTCCTGCTCACGCTGGAGGTGCTCAGCGACGAGGATCTCGGCATTCTCGTCGACCGGGCGGTCAGCGATGAGCGCGGGCTGTTCGGCAGGGTCGTGTTGGACGAGGAGGCGAGGGCGGCGATCATCCGTCTGGCTTCCGGCGATGCGCGCCGTGCGCTCACCGCTCTCGAGGCGGCGGCACTGTCGGCGACCACGACCAGTGATGAGTCGTCGGCAAGCGCCGACGGAAAGCCGGTCATCACGGTCGACATCGTCTCGCTGGCGGTCGACCGTGCGTTGCTGCGCTACGACCGCAACGGCGATGAGCACTACGACGTGATCAGCGCGTTCATCAAGTCGGTGCGCGGTTCTGACGTCGACGCGGCGCTGCACTACCTGGCGCGCATGATCGAGGCGGGGGAAGACCCGCGTTTCATCGCCCGCCGCGTGATGATCAGCGCGGCCGAAGACATCGGCATGGCCGACCCGCAGGCGCTCGTGATCGCGGTGGCGGCGGCCGATGCCGTGCAATACGTCGGCATGCCAGAGGGGCGCATCCCGTTGGCTGAGGCGGTCGTCTATCTCGCCACCGCACCCAAGTCGAACGCCGCATACATGGCGCTCGATGCGGCGATTGCGGATGTCCGCGCCGGCAAGATCGGGCGGGTTCCGAAGCACCTGCGCGACGCCCACTACGCAGGGGCGAAGAAGCTCGGCCACGGCAAGGGCTACAAGTACTCCCACGACTATGAGTTCGGGGTGGCGGAGCAGCAGTACCTGCCCGATGAATTGCGCGACACGCGGTACTACCGTCCGAGCGAGAACGGCAACGAACGCGACGTTGGTCCGCGCGTCGAGAAGCTCCGCAGGATCATCCGAGGCGAGTAGTCGAGAATCGAGACCATGAACAGCCTCGATCTCTCCCCGGGTGCAGACCTCAGCGGTCTGTGGGGCGAGGTCGCCCCGTTCTGGCCCGAGTTGCCGTGGCCGGAGCTGATCCCGGGCTACGGCGCCTACCATCGGGTCGCTCTATTTCCGGGCCGCGCGGTCATCCGGGTGTCGACCGGGCTCGGACACGAGCGCCGCGCCCGACGCGAACATGCCAACGCGACGGCCGTGGGGCTGCTGGATCTGCCGGTGCCGACTCCGGGTCCGATCGGACGGCCGGTTGTCGCCACCGAATGGACGGCATGTGCCATCGATTATCTGCCCGGGCGTCGGCGCCAAGACGAGGAGTGGGATGTCGTCGGACCCGAGCTCACGCGAGTGCTCGCCGAGCTGCGCTCCGTACCGCTGCCTGTCTCGGCGGGCCTGCGTCCGGTGCGGGACTGGTGCGGGGGACCGGAATGGCCTGCCGTCGTGGAGCGGATCGCCGCGCCGCTCGGGCGCACGTTGCGGCGAACCGCCATCGATGCCGCGGCCGCCGTGTTGGAGGTGGAGCGCGACATCCGCCCGGTGTTCGTGCACGGTGACTTCGGCATGCACAACCTCCTCTGGTTGGGTGGGCGCATCGCCGGGGTGCTCGACCTCGACACGGCCTGCGCGGGCGACCCTGCCATCGATGTGGCCCAGTTGCTCGGCGCTTTCGACCCGGACGATGTCGAGCGGATGACCGGTGCAGCCGTTTTCGCTCGTGCGGTGGTGCACAAGCGCACGCTCCCATTGCAGGTTGCGGCCGCCGCTGACCTTGCGGGCGACGCGGTGCTGCGTGACCATGCGCTCAGCAACTTCGTCGAGCGGCTGGACGAGATCTAGCGGGGCTGGACGAGATCTAGGGCGGCTGGACGAGATCTAGAGCGGCCGGGCGACGGGCTGCCGGAGACCGGCGCGCGGCGCCCGAACGCCGCAGGCATCTACTTCTGCCGGGTGCCCGCGATCTGTTAGTATTTACAGGCCCACAGGGGATCTCCATGCATGGCTGCTGCGGAGATCATTACTGAAGGGGAGAGTGTCCTTTAGCCGGACCCTCCTCGGTGGCACATCCCTCTTCACTGGATCGCGGCATCCGCGCGCGATCTCGAAGACCGATGAAAGGAAACCGTGTCTACTCAGTCACGTACCCGTAGCAAGACCCGCTTGTCGCGGGCGCTGGGCATCCCGCTCACGCCTAAGGCAGCAAAGTACCTGGAGAAGCGTCCGTACCCCCCGGGGGAGCACGGCCGCACCAAGCGCAAGACCGACAGCGACTACGCCGTCCGTCTGCGTGAGAAGCAGCGTCTGCGTGCCCAGTACGGCATCCGCGAGGCGCAGCTGAAGATCCAGTTCGAAGAGGCACGTCGCGCAGCAGGCCTGACCGGTGAGAACCTGGTTGAGCAGCTCGAGATGCGTCTCGATGCGCTTGTCGTCCGTGCCGCCATCGCGCGCACCACGGCACAGGCACGTCAGATGATCGTGCACCGTCACATCCTCGTCGATGGACAGCGTGTCGACCGTCCCTCCTTCCGCGTGAAGCCGGGCCAGTTGATCCACGTCCACCCGAAGAGCGAGGGCATGGAGCCGTTCCAGGTTGCAGCGGCCGGCGGTCACGTCGACGTTCTGCCGAAGACGCCCGGCTACCTCGAGGTCGAGATCGACAAGCTGCAGGCGCGCCTCGTGCGTCGCCCGAAGCGTGCCGAAGTTCCGATCACGTGTGAAGTTCAGCTCGTCGTCGAGTACTACGCAGCGCGCTAGTCGCGAAAGCAGTACAGCAGTTCAGTAATACCGAGGAAGGGTCGCAGCGAAAGCTGCGGCCCTTTCTGCGTTAACGTAAGAGGCTCGGCCACTCGAACGGATGGCCGCACGCGTGGATGGGGAAACGACAATGACGGGTGGCGACATCGCCGGACTCATCGCGGCGGGCATCTTCGCCGTTCTGGTGGCACTGCTCGCGGTTCCCCTGCTCAAGCTCGGCAAGGTCTTCGACGAGACCACAAGCGCCATCCACGAGCTGAGCGAGAACGTCACACCGCTGCTCGAAGAGGCGACCACCACCATCAGCGAGACCAACAAGCAGCTGGCCAGGGTCGACACGATCACCAGCGGGGTCGCGGATGCGACGGCGAACGTCTCCTCCCTGATCGCCCTGTTCGCGGCCACCCTGGGTGGTCCGCTCATCAAATTCGCCGGGTTCACCGCCGCCGTGCGGGTCGCGGTCGTCGGACTCCGGCCGGGCCGGAAGGCCGCGGAGACTTCGAAGTAAGCTTTCCCGTGCGGTCGTGCGCCGCGCATCCGCTTCGCACCGTGTCGTACCGGCTCGAGTGTCGAGTCTCACCATCTGAGGGAGAAACCTATGAAGAGCATCCTGATCCTCGCCGCCGGTGTGGCCGTCGGCCTTCTCGCCGCGCACCAGCTGAACAAGACGCCAGAGGGAAAGAAGTTCTTTGAGGGAGTCGACAGCCGCGCCAAGGAGTTCTCCGGCGCCGTCGTCGACGGGTACAAGGCCCGCGAGGCAGAACTGCGTGCAGCGGTCGCCGACGCGGAGGGCGTCATCGCCGATCTGCGCGCCAAGGCGTAGCCCACAGCTTCTCCGCTCAACCATCTTTCCCGGTCGCGCCGCGCGACCTCTTTGATTCAGGACACCATGCAGACCGCAGACATCCGCCAGCGCTGGCTGGACTTCTTCTCCGAGCGCGGACACACCGTCGTTCCCTCCGCATCGCTTGTGAGCGACGATCCGTCACTGCTGTTCACCGTGGCCGGCATGGTTCCGTTCGTGCCGTATCTCACCGGACTCGTTCCGGCGCCGTTCCCGCGCGCGACCAGTGTGCAGAAGTGCATCCGCACCCTCGACATCGAGGAGGTCGGCAAGACTCCGCGGCACGGCACGTTCTTTCAGATGAACGGCAACTTCTCCTTCGGCGACTACTTCAAGGAGGGGGCGATCACCTACGCGTGGGAGCTCCTCACCACCTCGGAAGCCGACGGCGGCTACGGCTTCGAGGAGAAAGACCTCTGGGTCACGGTCTACGAGGAGGACGACGTCTCGTTCGACCTCTGGCGGCGCATCGCCGGGCTGCCGGAGCACCGCATCCAGCGCCTCGGCAAGTCGGAGAACTACTGGTCGACCGGCCAGCCCGGCCCGGCCGGACCCGACTCGGAGATCTTCTTCGACCGCGGTTCCGCGTACGGTGCAGACGGCGGCCCGGCGACCGGTGACGATCGTTACGTCGAGATCTGGAACCTCGTCTTCATGCAGTATCTGCGCGGCGCGGGAAGCGGCTACGACTTCCCGATCCTTGGCGACCTTCCCCAGCAGAACATCGACACCGGCATGGGTCTCGAGCGCGTCGCGTTTCTCAAGCAGGGCGTCGAGAACATCTACGAGATCGACCAGATCCGTCCGGTGCTCGACCGCGCGGCCGAGCTCTCCGGGCGCGCCTACGGCGCGAACCACGACGACGACGTGCGGATGCGCGTGGTCGCCGATCACGTGCGCTCGAGCCTGATGCTCATGTCCGACGGTGTGACGCCGTCGAACGAGGGGCGCGGCTACATCCTGCGCCGCCTGTTGCGACGTTCGGTGCGCTCGATGCGTCTGCTCGGCGTCGACGCGCCGACCTTCGAGGCGCTGTTCCCCGCATCGCGTGACGCGATGAAGGCGGCATACCCCGAGGTGGAGACCGACTACGACCGCATCGGTCGCCTCGCGTACGCGGAGGAGGAGACCTTCCTTCGCACGCTCGCGAGTGGGACGACCATCCTCGACGTCGCCGTGGATAAGTCGAAGTCCGCGGGATCCGCGCAGCTGCCCGGCGATACCGCATTCCTGCTGCATGACACCTTCGGGTTCCCGATCGACCTCACCCTCGAGATCGCCGAGGAGTCCGGCCTCAGCGTCGACCGTGCCGCCTTCGATATGCTCATGACCGAGCAGCGCACCAAGGCGAAGGCCGATGCGAAGTCGAAGAAGAGCCACCTCGCCGACCTCTCGGTCTACAGCGCATTCCGTGCCAAGGGCGAGACGATCTTCACCGGCTACGACTTCCTCGACACCGACTCGTCGGTGCTCGGCATCATCAAGGACGGCGAGTCCATCACCCGCGCGGTGGTGGGAGACATCGTCGAGGTCATCCTGCAGGAGACGTCGCTCTACCCCGAGTCCGGTGGACAGGAGGCCGACCAGGGCAGCATCGTCGGCAACGGTTTCGACCTCGAGGTGCTCGATGTGCAGCGGCCGGTCAAGGGACTGGTGAGCCACAAGGTGCAGGTGCGCAGCGGCGAGGTCGGAGTGGGGGACGCCGCCAGCAGCATCGTCGACCCCGGGTATCGGCGGGGCGCAGAGCAGGCGCACTCGGCCACCCACCTCATCCATGCGGCTCTGCGACAGGTACTCGGCGCCGAAGCGCACCAGGCCGGGTCGTACAACAAGTCCGGCTACATGCGCCTCGACTTCAACTGGTCGAAGCCGCTCTCGCTCGAGACCCGCAGCGAGATCGAGGACATCGCCAACGGCGCCATCCGAGACGACCTCGAGGTCAGCACCCGCATCATGCCGCTCGACGAAGCCCGGTCGCTCGGGGCCATGGCGCTGTTCGGTGAGAAGTACGGCGACACCGTGCGCGTCGTCCAGATCGGCAGCCCGTGGTCGCTCGAGCTCTGCGCGGGCACTCACGTCGCCCGCAGCTCGCAGGTGGGTCTGATCAACCTGGTCAGCGAGGCGTCCATCGGGTCATCGAACCGTCGCGTCGAGTCACTGGTCGGCATCGATGCCTTCCGCGATCTGGCCGCTGAGCGCGCCATCGTGAACGAGCTGACCGCCAACCTGAAGACGCCGCGCGAGCAGCTGCCCGAGCGGATCAGCGACCTGGTCGCAAGCCTCAAGGCCGCGGAGAAGCGCATCGCGGAGTTCGAGTCGGCAGCGCTGAACGAGCGCGTTCCCGCTCTCGTCGGTGCAGCATCCCGAATCGGTGCGGTCACCGCCCTGGTCGAGAACGTCGGAGAGCTGAATAGCTCGGACGACCTCCGCACCCTGGTCACCTCGGTGCGCGGTCGTCTCGGCTCCGATGCTGTTGTGGTCGCCCTGGCGGCGAGCGTGGGCGGCAAGCCCGCGGTGATCGTCGCGACCAACGAGGCGGCTCGCTCGCTCGGCGCCAAGGCTGGAGCGCTGGCGAAGACCGCGGCGGGTATCCTCGGCGGTGGCGGCGGCGGCAAGGACGATCTGGCCCAGGGCGGCGGCTCCGACGTCTCGGCGATCGGCATCGCGCTCGAGGCGATCAGTTCGGCGCTGCCGCGCTGACCGCGCGGCACACGGAGACCCGTCGATGAGGACTGGAGTGCGGCTCGGCATCGACGTGGGCAAAGCCCGCATCGGTGTTGCCCGCAGTGACCCGCACGGCATGCTCGCGACCCCCGTGGAGACCGTTGCGCGCGGACCCGGCGACGTCGCCAGGATCGTGGCGATCGCGCGCGAACTGGAGGCCGTCGAAGTGGTCGTCGGGCTCCCGCTCGCCTTGTCCGGCAACGAGACGGCGTCGACGCAAGACGCGAAGGACTTCGCGCGTGACCTGTTCACCGCTGTCGGCGTGCCGGTGCGAATGGTGGATGAGCGGCTATCGACGGTGTCGGCGGGGCGTGCGCTGCAGGCATCCGGTCGCAACACCAAGAAGCAACGTCCGGTCATCGATCAGGTGGCCGCTGTTATCATTTTGCAACATGCCCTCGACTTCGAGCGCTCTGGGGGACTGACCCCGGGAACACTCCTCGACCCGGACGAAGGACAGTAACGCGTGGCAGATGAACCGAGCTGGGACGAGATCTTCACCTCCCAACCAGGTGCGCAGATACCGAAAACACCGGAGCCGGGGTCACCGCAGATCCCCACTGGTGCATCGTCGACCCCCGATCGTCCGCTGACCCGTCGGCAGTTGCGCGAGGCTCACGACGCTGCGGCCGCTCCGCGCCAACGCAGCACCTACGAGCCCCCGGTCGATCATTACGGACTGCCGCCGGCTCCGAAGCGCAAGCGCAAGCTGACCTGGCTGTGGGCTCTACTCAGCGTGATCGTGCTGCTCGGAGCAGGCACGGCCGCGGTGTACGTTGCGTTCGGCCCGCAGATCCGTCACGTGCTCGGCACCGAGGAGCCCAACGACTACGTCGGATCGGGCACCGGCAAGGTCGTCGTGACCATCACGAACGGCCAGATCGGGGCGGATGTCGCCACGACGCTCGCGAAGGACGGCGTCACCAAGAGCTACGACGCCTTCTACAAACTGTTGCTGACGAAGCCTGATGTGAGCTTCCACCCCGGTAGTTACGCGCTGAAGAGCCGCATGAGTGCCAAGGCGGCTCTCGCCGCGCTCATCGATCCGGCCAATAAGGTCACCACCCAGGTGTCACTGCCGGAGGGCATCTCGGTCAAGGGAGTCATCTCGAGGCTCGGCGCCCTGAGTGAGAGCACCGGTGTCACCGCGGATCAGCTCACCGCGGCCTCGACCGACCTCGCCTCCTTCGGCCTGCCCGCCGACGCTCCGAGTCTCGAGGGCTACCTGTTCCCGGCCACCTACAGCTTCGATCCGGGCACAGACGCCCACGCGATGCTGCAGACGATGGTGACCAAGATGTTCTCGGTGCTGGACGCCGCGGGCGTCGCCCCGGCCGACCGCAACCGCGTGCTGACCCTCGCCGCTCTCACCCAGAAGGAGGGCGGCAGCGTGCAGGACTTCTACAAGGTCGCGCGAGTCTGGGACAACCGCCTCGCCCAGGGAATGAACCTGCAGTCGGATGCCACGGTCAGCTACGGGGCCGGAAGCACGTCGATCAACACCACGCCGGCGCAGCGTGCAGACAAGTCGAACAAGTACAACACCTACGCCAATCCGGGGCTGCCCATCGGGCCGATCTCCAACCCGGGGGAGAAGGCGATCGACGCGACCCTGCACCCTGCCGACGGCAAATGGCTGTATTTTGTCGTGGTGAACTGCTCGACCGGCGAGTCCGCGTTCTCCGATACCTATGCGCAGCACCAGGCCGCGATCGGTCAGCTCGATGCCTGGCTCAAGGCCAACCCCGGTGGCTGCAACTGAGCACGCCGGAGTGAGTGCTCGATTGGCCGTGCTAGGCCATCCGATCGCGCACTCCAAGTCTCCGGCGTTGCATGCCGCCGCCTATAGCGTGCTCGGTCTCGATTGGAGCTATGACGCCCAGGACGTGACGGGGGAGACCCTCGGCGCGTTCATCGAGTCTCGCGACGGTGCGTGGCGCGGCCTCTCGCTGACCATGCCGCTCAAGCGGGACGTGTTGCCGCTGCTCCACGGTATCGACCACTTCGCCGAACTCACCGGCGGCGCCAACACGGTCCTCTTCGACGGTGGGAAGCTCCGTGGCTTCAACACCGACGTCCATGGCGTCGTCGAGGCTTTCCGCGGCGTCGGTATCGAGCGGCTCGGCTCGGTGCGCGTGCTCGGCGGCGGAGCGACCGCCGCCTCGGTTCTCGTGGCGGTGCAGCGGATGGGCGCCGAACGGGTGGCGCTGGCGGTGCGGGCACCCGAGCGGCTCGGGTCGCTCATCTCCCTCGCCGAGCGGCTCGACCTCGCGTTGACCGTGGAGACGCTGGGCACCTTTGACCCGGCATTCGTGACGGATGCCGTGGTCAGCACGTTACCCAATGGAACCGAGCTCTCGTTCCGACCGGCAGCCCTCGCGGCTGTGACTGTGGCGGGGGGTGCCCTCTTCGATGTCGCCTACGAGCCATGGCCTACCGTGTTGGCGGCAGGGTGGGCCGGCCCGGTGATCCCAGGGCTCGAGATGCTCGCCCACCAGGCTCTCGTGCAGGTGAGGATCTTCGTGAATGCCTCGCCCGACGCGGAGCTGCCGGGCGAGGCATCCGTTTTCCAGGCGATGCGTAGCGCGGTAGGACTGGGCTGAGCCGACCCGCGCGCTGTGGGAGGATTTGGGGGTCGGTCTCCGCGAGGAGCCGACCACAGCTGAGAGGACTGGCATGCTGCGTTGGTTGACCGCGGGTGAGTCGCACGGCCCGGAGTTGGTCGCGATCCTGGAGGGCATGCCCGCCGGAGTGCCGGTGTCTCCCGAGGCGATCCAAGCCGACCTTCACCGCCGCACGCTGGGCTACGGTCGCGGCGCCCGGCAGAAGTTCGAGCAGGATGCGCTGAGCATCAGCGGCGGGATCCGTTTCGGTCTCACGATGGGCAGCCCGGTCGCGCTGCGCATCGGCAACACCGAGTGGCCGCGCTGGACCGCCGTCATGAGCGCGGTGCCCGTCGACCCCGAGACCCTCCCCGCGGGGCGAGGAGCAGCGCTGACCCGCCCGCGCCCCGGCCACGCCGACCTGGTCGGCATGCAGAAGTACGGTTTCGACGAGTCGCGGAACGTGCTGGAGCGGGCAAGCGCGCGCGAGACCGCCGCGCGTGTCGCCCTCGGCGCCGTCGCCCGGTCGTTTCTGGCCGAGCTGGGCATTCAGCTGGTCTCCCACACCCTCTCCATCGGCCCTGTGCGCGTGCCAGAAGGCAGCACGCTGCCGGGACCGGCGGATGTCGCTGCCCTCGACCTCGACCCCCTGCGCTGTTTCGACGCCACGACCTCGGCACTCATGGTCGAGGAGGTCGACCGCGCCCACGACGACGGCGACACCCTCGGCGGAGTGGTCGAGGTGCTCGCCTACAACGTGCCCCCCGGCCTTGGGTCGTACACCCATTGGGACCGCCGACTCGACTCGCAGCTCGCTGCCGCACTGATGGGGATCCAGGCGATCAAGGGTGTCGAGGTCGGCGACGGCTTCGCCACCGCGGCCCGCCGCGGATCGCGTGCACACGACGAGCTGTTCCAGACGGACGACGGCATCGTGCGCTCCACCGATCGGGCCGGCGGTACCGAGGGTGGGATGAGCACGGGAACCGTGCTGAGGGTAAGTGCGGCGATGAAGCCGATCTCCACGGTGCCGCACGCGCTGCGCACCGTTGACGTCGCCGCGGGTGGGGCCGCAGAGGCACATCACCAACGCTCCGACGTCTGCGCGGTCCCCGCCGCGGGCGTCGTGGCCGAGGCGATGGTGGCCCTGGTGCTCGCGAACGCCGTGCTGGAGAAGTTCGGCGGAGATTCCATCGTGGAGACCAAGCGCAACCTCGACGGATATCTGGCGGCGATCCCGGAGAACCTGCGCACGGCATCCGCGTCCGACAGCAGCGCCGGCCAGAACAGCAGCGCGGGCTCGTGAGCCCGGCGCCACACGTCGTGCTGATCGGCCCGCCCGGTGCGGGCAAGACCCGGTTGGGCAAGCGCGTCGCGCGCATCCTGCGCACAGACTTCATCGACACCGACCGCCGTATCGTCGCCCAGCATGGTCCGATCGCGCAGATCTTTGGCGAGCAGGGCGAGGTCGCCTTCCGTCGTTTCGAACGCGAGGTCGTCGCGCAGGCGCTCACCGAGCGCGCAGTGGTGTCGCTCGGCGGGGGAGCGGTGCTCGACCGGGACACCCAACGCGAGCTTGCACGACTGCGCGTCGCGCTGATCACGGTGAGTCCCGAGGCCGTCGAGGCCCGCATCGCCGGGTCGAAGCGGCCGCTGGTCGCCGACGGCATCGCATCGTGGTCGGCGCTGGTCGAGGCGCGACGCGAAACCTACGAACGTCTGGCGACGCGCACCTGGGACACCAGCCATCGCCCCATCGAGCACATCGCGGCGGAGATCGCGGCCTGGGTCGAGGCCCCGGTACTCACAGAGGAAGCACCATGAGCACCAGCATCATCACCGTTCCCGGCACCGACTCGTACGACGTTCTCGTCGGACGCGGCATCCTCGGCCAACTGCCCGAGTTGATCGGACCGGACGTCCGCAAGGTGCTGATCGTGCACCCGCCCACGCTCGGGGCCCGTGCCGAGAAGCTGCGTTCGTCGCTCAGCGACCGATATGAGGTTCTCCTGGCCGAGGTTCCGGATGCCGAGACCGGCAAGCGGGTCGAGGTCGCGGCGTTCTGTTGGCAGATCCTCGGGCAGTCGGACTTCACTCGCTCCGACCTCGTCATCGGTTTCGGCGGCGGTGCGGTGACCGACCTGGCCGGCTTCGTGGCGGCCACCTGGCTGCGCGGTGTGCGCCTCATTCAGGTCCCCACCACCCTGCTCGGCATGGTCGATGCCTCGATCGGCGGCAAGACCGGCATCAATACCAACGAGGGCAAGAACCTGGTCGGGGCGTTCTACGCTCCGTCCGCCGTGCTGGTCGATCTCGACACGCTCGACGGGCTGAGCCAGATGGAGATTCTGGCCGGCTTCGGCGAGGTGGTCAAGGCCGGGTTCATCGCCGAACCCGAGATCCTCGACATCATCGAGCGGGATGTGGATGTCGCGACGAACCCGCAGAGCGAGGAGTTCCGTCGCATGGTGGAGCTCTCCATCGCGCTGAAGGCCCGCGTCGTCGGCGAGGACTTTACCGAGCACGGGCTACGCGAGATCCTGAATTACGGTCACACGCTCGGGCACGCGATCGAGTACGCGGAGCGGTTCCAGTGGCGGCACGGCGCTGCCGTCGCCATCGGTATGGTGTACGCGGCGGAGCTGGGCCGGCTCACCGGACGGCTGTCGGATGCGGTCGTGGATCGGCACCGCAGCATCCTCACGTCTCTGCAACTGCCGATCGGCTACCCGGCCGGGCGCTGGCAGACCCTGCTCTCGGTGATGAAGCGGGACAAGAAGGCGCGCGGCAGCATGCTGCGCTTCATCGTGCTCGACGACATCGCCAAGCCGACCGTGCTCACCGGTCCGGATGAGAGCCTGCTGTTCGCGGCCTACCAGGAGATCGGCCTGTAGCGCTGCCGCTGATTGAGTAGCGCACGCCGTCTACGGCGTACGCGTATCGAAATCGGGGCCTCGCTGCTCGACCGGCGGGTCGGGCGCTAGCCTGAGCGCATGGAATCCTCACGTCCGATTGTGCTGCTCACCGGACTGGGCAGAAGCATCGGCATCGCCGCCGGAATCGCCGAGCAGCTGGCCCGGGACGGCTGGGACATCGCCTTCGTCTACAACGCTGAATACGACGCCACCCTGAACGGCGGCGCTGGCGATGTCAAGGGAATCGAGGAGAGTCTGCGCGCCCTCGGCGCGCAGACCCTCGCCATCAACGCCGACCTCGCCGAGCCGGAGGTCGCCACCGCCGTCTTCGATGTCGCCGAGACGCTCGGACCGGTCAGCGCGCTGGTTCTCAGCCACGCCCACAGCGTCAACGCCACGCTGCTCACGGAGACGATCGAGGGCTTCGACCGGCACTTCGCGGTGAACACGCGCGCGAGCTGGCTGCTGATGCGAGAACTCGCCCGGCGATTCATCGGCACCTCCGGGCGCATCGTCGCTCTCACGAGCGACGCGATCGATGGCGAGATCGCCTACGGGGCGAGCAAGGGCGCCCTCGATCGATTGGTGCGAGCCGCCGCGGCGGAGTTCGGGCCGCTCGGCATCAGCGCCAATCTGCTGAACCCCGGCCCGATCGACACCGGGTGGATGACCCAGCAGATCCGCGAATGGGGGATCGAGCAGACCCCGGCCGGCCGTCTCGGTACCCCGGCGGACATCGCGGCCCTCGTGTCGTTTCTGCTCTCCGAGCGCGGGGGCTGGATCAGCGGGCAGCTGCTGAAGGCCGACGGCGGCTTCAGCACGTACCGGTAGTGAGCTAGGGCTGAGCAGCGCCGATATGCTCGCAGCATGCCCAGCATCCTCGTCCTCAACGGCCCCAACCTCGGCCGCCTCGGTTCTCGTGAGCCCGAGGTGTACGGCAGCGGAACCCTCGAAGATCTGCGGGCCGAACTGAGCGAGGCTGCCCCTCCTGGATACGACCTCGACCTGCGTCAGACCGACGACGAGGCCGAACTGATCTCCTGGCTGCACGAGGCGGTAGATCGAGGCTGCCCGGTCATCCTGAATCCCGCAGCCTTCACGCACTACTCGTACGGGCTGCGGGATGCCGCGGCTCTGGTCTCGAAAGCGGGCCTGATCCTCATCGAGGTGCACATCTCGAACCCGCACTCGCGGGAGGCCTTCCGGCACACCAGCGTGATCTCCGGCGTCGCGACCGGGATCATCGCGGGCTTCGGGTTCGACTCCTACCGGCTGGCCATCCGCGCGATCGACCTCAAGCTCGGATAACGCGGGCTCGGATACCGGGTAGACTTCATAGCTGGTTTCCCCTTGCGGGATCGCTTCCTTCCCCAACTTCACCATTCCTCATAGATACGGATTCACAGTCATGGCCTCTACCGCTGACATCAGGAACGGCGTCGTTCTCAACATGGACGGCCAGCTCTGGACCGTGATCGACTTCCAGCACGTCAAGCCCGGCAAGGGTGGGGCGTTCGTTCGCACCAAGGTCAAGAACGTCATGAGTGGCAAGGTTGTCGACCGCACGTTCAACGCCGGCGCGAAGATCGAGACCGAGACGGTCGACCGCTCCGAGTTCCAGTACCTCTACGCGGACGGCGAGAACTACGTCTTCATGGACGTGGGAAACTACGACCAGATCACCCTGACCGCCGCGCAGGTCGGTGACGCTGCCAACTTCATGCTCGAGAACCAGAACGTGACGATCGCGCTGCACAACGAGGCTCCGCTCTACGTCGAGCTGCCGGCATCCGTCACGCTGGAGATCACCTACACGGAGCCCGGCCTGCAGGGCGACCGCTCCACGGGTGGCACCAAGCCCGCGACCGTCGAGACCGGATACCAGATCCAGGTTCCGCTGTTCCTCGAGACCGGTACCAAGGTCAAGGTCGACACCCGCGACGGCAGCTACCTCGGCCGCGTCAACTAATGAGCGCACGGACGAAGGCGCGTAAGCGCGCCATCGACCTGCTGTACGGCGCAGACCTCCGCGAGATCTCCCTCAATCAGGCGATCGAGATGGAGGCCGAACGGGCCAAGGCAGATCCGAACCGCTGGAACTCCTGGATCTATGCGCGCCAGATCGTCGAGGGGATCGCCGAGCACGGCGACGAGATCGACGAGCTGATCGAGACCTATGCGCAGGGCTGGACCATCAATCGGATGCCCGTCACCGACCGTGCGATCATCCGCATCGGTATCTGGGAGATCCTGTTCAACGACGAGGTGCCGGATGGCGTGGCCATCGACGAGGCGGTGGAGGCGGCCAAGTCGCTCAGCACCGACGATTCGGGCAGCTTCGTGAACGGCCTCCTCGGCCGCATCGCCCAAACCCGCGCCTGAGCCCTTCCGCGCGACCGCACTCCTACTCTCGCGATCGCTGATCTCCCCTTCCGAAATGAAGGAAACGTTCCGCGACGGTCGGTGTGTCGGCGTCGACACTCCGGCGGGCGCCTAGTTTTGCCTTCATTTCGGAAGAGAGTGGGCGGAGTAGGTGGCGGAGTGTGGGGCGGCGAGTGGGCAGGAGGCCGCTCACGGATCGGGTAGGGTTGAGTCATCCAGACATCCTTTAACTTCCGTCCTGTGAGGCGGGGAAGGAGGTCAGATTGCCCGCACGAATCGTGCTTCAGCAAGCTGATATCACCCGCGCGTTGACCCGCATCTCCCACGAGATCCTCGAATCGGTCCGCGACGGCGACAGGCTCGTGATCCTCGGCATTCCGACGCGCGGCATCGTGCTGGCGGAGCGAATTGCCGAGATCATCCGATCGGTGTCCGATCAGCAGGTGGCGCTCGGCACGCTCGACGTGACGATGTACCGCGACGATCTTGACCGCAATCCGACTCGCAGCCCCGCACCGACCCAGATGCCGGCCGATGGCATCGACGGCGCGGTCGTCGTACTCGTCGATGACGTGCTCTACTCGGGCCGCACCATTCGTGCTGCTCTCGACGCGCTGCAGGCGATCGGCCGCCCGCGCTTCGTGCGCCTGGCCACCCTGGTCGATCGCGGTCATCGGGAGTTGCCTATCCGCCCGGACTTCGTCGGCAAGAATCTGCCCTCATCGCGCTCCGAGCGCATCAACGTGCATCTGACCGAGATCGACGGCGACGAGTTCGTCAGTATCGATGGACCCAGCATCGACGGACCCAGCATCGATGGACCGCGTATCGATGAGCGCGCGGAAGGAGCAGCATCGTGAGACACCTGCTCAGCACCCGCGACCTCGGCCGCGACGAGGCCATCGCCATTCTCGACGTCGCCGAAGACATGGCGGATGTCGCCGACCGTGAGGTGCGCAAACTCCCGACCCTGCGCGGCAAGACCGTCGTCAATCTCTTCTTCGAGGACTCCACGCGCACCCGCATCTCGTTCGAGGCCGCGGCCAAGCGGCTGAGCGCGGACGTGATCAACTTCTCGGCGAAGGGGTCGAGCGTCTCCAAGGGCGAGAGCCTCAAAGACACCGCGCAGACCCTCGCTGCTATCGGTGCGGATGCCGTGGTCATCCGGCACGGCGCATCTGGAGCGCCCCTGGTTCTCGCCCAGTCAGCCTGGATCGATGCGGCGATCATCAACGCCGGCGACGGCACCCACGAGCACCCCACCCAGGCGCTGCTCGACGCCTTCACCATCCGGCGCCGGCTGCACGGTCGAGGCTCGCGCGGTCGGGCGCTCGACGGGGTGTCGGTGACCATCGTCGGGGACATCCTTCACTCCCGTGTGGCTCGCTCGAACGTCTGGCTGCTCTCGACCCTCGGCGCCGAGGTCACCCTGGTCGCCCCAGCAACGCTGCTTCCGGTAGGAGTGCGAGACTGGCCGGTCGCGGTGACCTACGACCTCGATGAGGCGCTCGATGCCATCCCCGACGTGGTGATGATGCTGCGCATCCAGAGCGAGCGGATGCACGCCGCCTTCTTCCCCAACGCTCGCGAGTACTCGCGGCAGTGGGGTCTCGGCGACGAGCGGCTCGCCCGGCTCGCCGCGGATAGCATCGTCATGCACCCTGGCCCGATGAACCGTGGCCTCGAGATCTCGTCCGGAGCGGCGGATTCGCCGCGCTCGACGGTGCTCGAACAGGTCGCCAACGGCGTCTCGGTGCGGATGGCAGTGCTGTACCTCGCGCTGTCCGGGCAGCGGGGGCTCGCCGAATCCACATCCGTCAGTCACGCAGGGAGCAACCGATGACCACCATCCTCGTCAAGGGCGCAACGCTTGCCGACGGCAGCGGCAGCGACATCCTGGTGCGTGACGGCCGAATCGCCGAGCTGGGCAGCAACCTCTCGGATGCGGCGGCCGAGATCATCCACGCCGACGGCCTCCTGGCGCTTCCGGGCCTGGTCGACCTCCACACGCATCTGCGCGAGCCCGGCTTCGAGCAGAGCGAGACGGTACTCACAGGTTCGCGGGCAGCGGCCATCGGCGGCTTCACCACGGTGCACGCCATGGCGAACACGTCACCCGTCTCCGATACGGCCGGGGTCGTCGAGCAGGTGCAGCGCCTCGGCGAGGACGCCGGCTACGTCACGGTGCGCCCGATCGGTGCGGTCACCGTGGGGCTCGAGGGGCAGCAGCTCAGCGAGATCGGCGCCATGGCCGGCAGCCGCGCCCGAGTGCGGGTGTTCTCCGACGACGGCAAGTGTGTCTCAGACGCCCTGCTGATGCGCCGTGCGCTCGAGTACGTCAGCACCTTCGGCGGCGTCGTCGCCCAGCACGCGCAAGAGCCCAGGCTCACCGAGGGTGCCCAGATGAACGAGGGCACACTGTCGGGCGAACTCGGGCTGGCCGGGTGGCCCGCAGTCGCCGAGGAATCGATCATCGCCCGCGATGTGCTGCTCGCCCAACACGTCGGCGCCCGCCTGCACATCTGCCACGTCTCCACCGCCGGCTCGGTCGACGTCGTGCGCTGGGCCAAGGCTCGCGGGATCGACGTGACCGCCGAGGTCACCCCGCACCACCTGCTGCTCACCGAGCAGCCGGTGTCGAGCTACGACTCCCGGTACAAGGTCAACCCGCCGCTCCGCTCGGAGGAGGATGTGCTCGCGCTGCGCGAGGGCCTCGCCGACGGAACCATCGACATCGTCGCCACCGACCACGCTCCGCATCCGGTCGAGGCGAAAGACTGCGAGTGGGGAGCTGCCGCCTTCGGCATGGTCGGCCTCGAGTCCGCGCTGAGTGTGGTGCAGGCATCCGTCGTCGACACCGGCATGCTCGGTTGGGAAGATGTCGCCCGGGTGCTCTCCCGAGTGCCGGCCGAGATCGGTCTGGTTCCCGGCTACGAGTTCGGCATCGCGGTCGGAGCCCCCGCCGAGTTCACGCTCTACGACACGAACGCGAGCCGCGTCTTCGGCCTGAGCGACCTGCACGGCAAGGGCATCAACTCGCCCTACCTGTCGATGCCGCTGCCGGGGCGCGTGCTCACCACCGTGCATCGCGGCTACGTCACGGTGCGCGACGGTGAACTGGTCGACGCTGAGACCATCGCGGGGTTCGCTCGCACGAACCCGCAGGCGGTGAGCCTGCGTGGATAGAACCACCTCGACCACGATCGTCGTCATCGTCATCCTGCTCGCCCTCGTCGGCATGGTGCTCAGCTGGCGGGCACGCCAGCGTCGGCACGCGAGTCTCGGGGTTCCGGATGCCGTCCCGGCGAATCCGGGAGCCACCCTCTTCAGCACCGAGAGCTTCTATGCCGCCACGACCCTCGCCAACGAACCGCTCAATCGCGTGGCCGTCCGCGGGCTCGGCTTCCGCGGTCGGGCGACCATCACGGTCACCACGACCGGCGTGATCCTCGGCATCGCCGGAACGCCGGAGGCATTCATCCCCTCGGCTGCCCTTCGCGCGGTGGAGCGGGCCACCTTCACCATCGACCGCGTGGTCGAGAGCGGGGGACTGGTGGTCATCGCCTGGACCCTGCACGGCACTACCTCGACCGACGTCGACTCCTTCTTCCGCGTGACCGACCCCGCGGACCTCACCCCCCTGATCGACGCCATCACGGGACTCATTCCCGCTGAGGCCACGCCCGGAAAGGCATCATGAGTCGTTTCGACCCGGCATTCTTCGTCCTCGAGGACGGCACCCGTTACACCGGCCACGCCTACGGAGCGCGAGGCCGCAGCCTCGGCGAGGCGGTCTTCACCACCGGCATGACCGGCTACCAGGAGACCATCACCGACCCGTCGTATGCGGGGCAGATCGTCATCATGACGGCTCCGCACATCGGCAACACCGGCGTGAACGACGAAGACCCGGAATCCCGGCGCATCTGGGTCGAGGGCTTCGTCGTGCGCGACCCCTCCCGAGTGGTCTCCAATTACCGGGCAACCGGCAGTCTCGACGACCAGCTGGTGACGGAGGGAGTCGTCGGCATCAGCGGCATCGACACCCGCGCGGTCACCCTGCGACTGCGGGACGCCGGCGTGATGCGCTCCGGCATATTCTCGGGAGCGGATGCCGAGCTCAGCGCCGAAGAACAGCTCGCCATCGTGCGGGCCGGCGCCGAGATGACCGGCCAGAACCTCTCCGGCCAGGTCTCGGTGACCGAGCGTCGCGTGGTCGAGGCAGACGGTGAGAAGATCGGCACCGTCGCGGTGCTCGACCTCGGCGTGAAGGAATCCACCCTCCGCTACCTCGCGGCCCGCGGCCTCGAGGTCGTCGTGCTACCCCAGTCGGTCACCGCGGCCGAGCTGCTCGAGCTCAAGCCGAACGCGCTGTTCTTCTCCAACGGTCCGGGCGACCCGGCCGCCTCCGACCAGCACGTCGAACTGTTGCGGGCCGGGCTGCGCGCCGGGCTCCCGTTCTTCGGCATCTGCTTCGGCAACCAGCTGCTCGGCCGTGCGCTCGGGCTCGACACCTACAAGCTGCCTTTCGGCCACCGCGGAATAAACCAGCCGGTGGTCGACAAGACCACGGGCAAGGTCGAGATCACCTCGCACAACCACGGTTTCGCCGTGCAGGCCCCGCTCGACGGACCGTTCGACTCGCCCGCAGGCTTCGGCCGGGTCGAGGTGAGCCACGTCAACCTCAACGACGACGTAGTGGAGGGCCTCAACGCCCTCGACATCCCCGCCTTCTCCGTGCAGTACCACCCGGAGGCCGCCGCCGGCCCCCACGACGCCAACTACCTATTCGACCGGTTCCGCGACCTCATCGTCGTCGCGAAGGCCTTCACGACCCCTGAAAGCGAAGCGAAGTAATGCCCAAGCGCGACGACATCCACTCCGTCCTCGTCATCGGCTCCGGCCCGATCGTGATCGGTCAGGCCGCGGAGTTCGACTACTCGGGAACCCAGGCCTGCCGCGCCCTGCGTGAAGAAGGCATCCGGGTCATCCTGATCAACTCGAACCCGGCGACGATCATGACCGACCCCGACTTCGCCGACGCCACCTACGTCGAGCCGATCACCTGGGAGGTCATCGAGACCATCATCGCCAAGGAGAAGCCGGATGCCATCCTGCCGACTCTCGGCGGCCAGACCGCTCTGAACGCGGCCATCCAGCTGCACCACCACGGCATCCTGGAGAAGTACGACGTCGAGCTGATCGGCGCCAACTTCGAGGCGATCAACAAGGGCGAGGACCGCCAGATCTTCAAGCAGCTGGTGCTGGACGCCGGCGCGGATGTCGCCCGCTCCCACATCGCCCACACCGTCGAAGAGGCGGTCGGCTTCGCCGCAGACCTCGGGTATCCGCTGGTCGTGCGCCCGTCGTTCACCATGGGTGGCCTCGGCTCGGGCTTCGCCTATACGCCGGAGGAGCTCATCCGGATCGTCACCGACGGTCTTCACCAGAGCCCGACGACGGAGGTTCTGCTCGAGGAGTCGATCCTCGGCTGGAAGGAGTACGAGCTCGAGCTGATGCGCGACACCGCTGATAACACGGTCGTCGTCTGCTCGATCGAGAACGTCGACCCGGTCGGCGTGCACACCGGCGACTCGATCACAGTCGCCCCGGCGCTCACCCTCACCGACCGCGAGTACCAGAACCTGCGCGACATCGGCATCGACATCATCCGCGCGGTCGGCGTCGACACCGGCGGCTGCAACATCCAGTTCGCCATCGACCCGTCGAACGGCCGCGTCATCGTCATCGAGATGAACCCGCGCGTGTCCCGCTCGTCGGCGCTGGCATCGAAGGCCACCGGCTTCCCGATCGCGAAGATCGCCGCCAAACTCGCCATCGGTTACCGCCTCGACGAGATCCCGAACGACATCACCAAGGTGACCCCGGCAAGCTTCGAGCCGACCCTCGACTACGTCGTCGTGAAGGTGCCGCGCTTTGCCTTCGAGAAGTTCCCGGCGGCGGATGCCACGCTGACCACCACCATGAAGTCGGTCGGCGAGGCCATGGCGATCGGCCGCAACTACTCGACCGCTTTGCAGAAGGCGCTGCGCTCGCTCGAGAAGCGCGGCTCCAGCTTCCACTGGAACGGCGTGCCCGGCGACAAGGCCGCGCTGCTGGCCAAGGCCTCCGTGCCCACCGACGGCCGCATCGTCACCGTGCAGCAGGCGCTGCGGGCCGGCGCGACGATCGAGGAGGTCTTCGAGTCGACCAAGATCGATCCGTGGTTCATCGACCAGATCGTGCTGATCAACGAGGTCGCCGAGGAGATCGGATCCTTCCACGAGCTCGACGAGCGCATCCTGCGGCTGGCGAAAGACCACGGCTTCAGCGACGTACAGATCGCGGAACTCCGGGGGATCGACGAGGCGGAGGTGCGCAGCATCCGTCATTCGCACGGTGTGCGTCCGGTGTTCAAGACCGTCGACACCTGCGCCGGCGAGTTCCCGGCGCTGACCCCGTACCACTACTCGAGCTACGACCTCGAGTCCGAGGTGCGGCCGAGCGACCGCCGCAAGGTCGTCATCCTCGGCTCCGGCCCGAACCGCATCGGCCAGGGAGTCGAGTTCGACTACTCCTGCGTGCAGGCGAGCTTTGCGCTCTCCGAGGCGGGCTACGAGACGATCATGATCAACTGCAATCCCGAGACGGTCTCTACCGACTACGACACCAGTGACCGCCTGTACTTCGAGCCGCTCACTCTCGAAGACGTGCTCGAGGTCATCCACGCGGAGAGCCAGAGCGGCGAGCTCGTGGGCGTCGTCGTGCAACTCGGCGGTCAGACCGCCCTCGGTCTCGCCAAGGGTCTCAAGGCCGCCGGCGTCACCATCCTCGGCACCACGCCCGAGGCGATCGACCTGGCCGAAGAGCGCGGGCTGTTCCAGGGGATTCTGGATGCCGCGGGGCTGGTCGCACCGCGCAACGGCACGGCTTTCGACTACGAGGGTGCCGTCGCGGTCGCGGAGGAGATCGGCTACCCGGTGCTCGTTCGTCCGTCGTACGTGCTCGGTGGCCGCGGCATGGAGATCGTCTACGACAGCCCGTCGCTCGACGACTACTTCGTGCGGGTCGCCGACCAGGGAATCGTCGGTGCAGAGCACCCGTTGCTGGTCGACCGCTTCCTGGATGACGCCATCGAGATCGACATCGACGCGCTCTACGACGGCACCGAGCTCTACGTCGGCGGCGTGATGGAGCACATCGAGGAGGCCGGAATCCACTCCGGTGACTCGAGTTGCACCCTTCCGCCGGTGACCCTCGGCCGCGAGCAGATCGCCCGGGTCGTCGAGGCCACCCGCGCCATCGCCGAGGGCGTCGGCGTGCGCGGTCTGATCAACGTGCAGTTCGCGATCGGCGCCGGGGTGCTCTATGTGCTCGAAGCGAACCCCCGGGCCTCCCGCACGGTCCCGTTCGTGGCGAAGGCACTCGGGCTGCCGATCGCGAAGGCCGCCTCGCTGATCATGGTGGGGGAGAGCATCCGTTCCCTCGTCGAGAGCGGGATGCTGCCCGAAGCCGACGGCTCGATCGTGCCGATGGACTCGCCGGTCGCCGTGAAGGAAGCGGTGCTGCCGTTCAAGCGCTTCCGCACCAAGGACGGGCTGATCGTCGACTCAGTGCTCGGGCCGGAGATGCGGTCAACCGGAGAGGTGATGGGAATCGATGCGAACTTCCCGACCGCCTTCGCCAAGAGCCAGGAAGCCGCGTACGGCGGGCTGCCGACCAGCGGATCGGTGTTCGTGTCGGTCGCCGATCGCGACAAGCGCGCGATCATCCTTCCGGTACTGCGCCTGCAGCAGCTCGGCTTCGAGATCCTCGGCACCATCGGCACCGCGGAGGTACTCAGCCGCAACGGCATCACCGCCACCGTCGTGCGCAAGTACGACCAGGGCGAGGCGACGCTGGCGGGGGAGCCCTCGATCGTCGACCTGATCAACCGCGGCGAGGTCGACATCGTGATCAACACGCCGAGCGGACGAGCCGCCCGCGCGGACGGCTATGAGATCCGCGCCGCGGCGGTCGCTGCGGACCTGCCGCTGTTCACCACCATCGCTCAGCTCGGCGCCGCCGTGGCGTCGATCGAGGCGACCGCGAACAGTTTCGACGTGAAGTCGCTCCAGGACTACGCGCTCGAGCGTGCCGAGCGACTGGCGGTGCTCGTTGGCTGATTCCGCGTCGCCACATTCCGCGGCACCAATCCGCGGGTTCGGTGAACGGCTGACCAAGGTCTTTGATCGTCTCGGTCAGCTCTGCGTCGGCATCGATCCGCACCCGTATCTGCTCGAGCAGTGGGGGCTTCCCGATACCGCAGCGGGGCTCCGTGAGTTCGGACTCTCCGTCGTGGCCGCCACGGTCGACGGCGACGCCGGGATCATCAAGCCGCAGGTTGCCTTCTTCGAGCGTCACGGCGCTGCAGGGTTCTCCGCCCTCGAAGACGTGATCGCCGCGGCCCGTCATTCCGGCCTTCTCGTGATCGCCGACGCCAAGCGCGGCGACCTGGGAACCAGCGTCGAAGCCTACGGTCAGGCCTGGCTCACGCCAGGAAGCCCGCTGGAGGCCGATGCGATGACCATCAGTGCCTACATGGGCGTCGGCTCGATCCAGGCTCCGATGGAGCTCGCCGAAGCCACCGGCAAGGGCCTATTCGTGCTGGCGGCGACGTCGAACCCCGAGGCTCGCTCACTCCAGACGGCACGGCTGGGAGGCGGACAGACCGTTGCGTCCAGTATCGTCAGTGACGTGGTGGAGTGGAATCGAGCACAGGGCGCTGAGCGCGTGATGGGGTCTGTCGGTCTGGTGCTCGGTGCGACCGTGGATTTCGCCGACTACGCCATCGATCTCGACAGTCTCTCGGGTGTTGCGGCCACACCCGTTCTCGCGCCGGGCTTCGGGCACCAGGGTGCGAGCTTCTCCGATCTCGGCCGGATCTATGGTGCCGCGGTCGGGTCGACCGTCGTTGCCGCATCCCGCAGCATCCTGCATGCCGGTCCCGATGGCGTCGCGGAGGCCGTGGCGGCCCAGGCTGCGGAGGTGCGGGCATGCCGCGCGTAGCTCCCCCCGACGTCGACCGTGTCGCCGCAGCCCAGGCCGCGGTGGCCGCTCGCCGTGCGCGAGCGGCAGTCAAGCAGGACATTCACGATCGCAAGCGCAGCGCCCTCGAGGTAGCCGAGGCCGCCTGGACCGGCGAGCACACGGCCCCCGAGGCGACCCTTCGGGTGCGGGAACTGCTGACGAGCATGCCGGGCCTCGGACCCACACGAGTGGCGCGGGTGATGGAGCAGCTCGAAATCGCCGAGTCGAAGCGGGTCGGGGGGCTGGGCATCCGTCAGCGTCGTCGCCTGCTCGAGTGGCTGGTCGCCCGCGAGCACCGTGGATCGACGCCGGAGCCGGCACGGTTGGTCGTGCTGGCCGGGCCCACTGCCGTGGGCAAGGGAACGGTCTCCACTTACATCCGCGACAACTACCCCGATGTTCACCTCTCGGTGTCGGCCACCACCCGCACGGCCCGGCCCGGTGAGGTCGATGGGGTGCACTACTTCTTCGTCAGTGATGACGAGTTCGACCAGCTGATCGAATCCGGCCAGATGCTCGAGACCGCGACGGTGCACAACAGCTTCCGCTACGGCACTCCGCGTCCGCCGATCGACGCCGCGCTGGCCGAGGGCAAGAGCGTGCTGCTCGAGATCGATCTGCAGGGCGCACGCTCGGTGCGCCGCGCGATGCCGGAGGCCGTTCTGGTATTTCTGCTGCCCCCGACCTGGGAAGAACTCGTCCGCCGGCTGATCGGCCGGGGCACCGAAGACTCCGTGGAGCAGGCGCGTCGGCTCGAGACGGCCAAGATCGAGCTGGCCGCGCAGGATGAATTCGACTACAAGGTGATCAATAGCGAGGTGAGTCGCGCGGCCCAGGAGGTCGTCGACCTGCTCTCCTGAGTCATCATCCGGGGCGGATGACCGGCGAACTTGCGCGAGGCCGTAGACTTGACGTTCACCCCCAGATTTGAATTTTTGGAGTACCACCATGGTTGAACGCGCCAAGGGCATCATCGACCCGCCCATCGACGAACTGCTGTCGAAGGTCGACTCGAAGTACGCACTCGTGATCTTCGCGTCCAAGCGGGCCCGTCAGATCAACGACTACTACGCCGACCTGCACGAGGGAAGCCTCTTCGACAACGTCGGACCGCTGGTCGACTCGACCATCGAAGACAAGCCGCTCTCCGTGGCGATGCACGAGATCAACGAGGACAAGCTCACCGTCACGCCGCTCGCCGAGCCGGCCGAGTAACTCCTCTCGCCTCACCCCCGATGACCGGTTCGGTGTATGTCAGAAGCCTGAACATCATCGTCGGCATGACGGGCGGCATCGCGGCGTATCACGCCGTCGGTGTCGTCCGTCTTCTCGTTCTGGTCGGCTGACCAGCGCGCGTCGCGCGCACGGGCTGTGACTCTCTCGTCCTCAACAGGGTGGGCTAGAGCGAGGGTTTCGCCACAGAGAGCAACACGATCGTGGTGCTCGACAGCGCCGCAGCTATAGTGATGGAGGCCTCCGGAAGCACGGCGTCGGTGGCCGATCGTCTGTTGGACTCGCTCGTCTGAGAGCCTCCGGCAGCCGCCTCCACGACTCGATCCAGGGGATACCCATGAGCACTGCACCTTTCCGACTGTTCACCTCGGAGTCGGTGACCGAGGGTCACCCCGACAAGATCTGCGACCAGATCTCCGACAGCATTTTGGATGCTCTTCTCGAGGTCGACCCGAACAGTCGCGTCGCCGTGGAGACGTTGGTCACCACCGGCCTAGTGCACGTCGCCGGCGAGGTCACCACCACCGGGTACGTCGACATCCCCACCATCGTGCGCGAGCGCATCTGGAACATCGGCTACAACTCATCCGACGTCTGGTTCGACGGTCGTTCCTGCGGCGTGAGCATCTCGATCGGCGGACAATCTCCCGATATTGCCCAGGGCGTCGACGACGCGTTCGAGGCGCGCGAGCAGGCCAGCATCGATGAGCTCGACCGGCAGGGCGCTGGCGATCAAGGCATCATGTTCGGCTATGCGACCACCGAGACGCCCGAGTACATGCCGGTGCCGATCTGGCTTGCTCACCGCATGGCCGAGCGCCTCGCCGAGGTGCGCAACACCGGCCTGGTCGACTACCTGCGCCCCGACGGCAAGACCCAGGTGACGGTGGGCTACGACGGAATCGTGCCGCGCACGGTGGACACCGTCGTTCTCTCCACCCAGCACTCGCCGCGGGTCAGCACCGAGCAGCTGCGCGCCGAGATCGAGGAGCTGGTGATCCGCCCGGTGCTCGATCGCGTCGACCTCGAGAGCGTCGATCCCCGCGTGCTCATCAACCCGACCGGCCGCTTCGAGATCGGCGGACCGCAGGGAGACGCCGGCCTCACCGGCCGCAAGATCATCGTCGACACCTACGGTGGCGCGAGTCGCCACGGTGGCGGAGCCTTCAGCGGAAAAGACCCGTCGAAGGTCGACCGCTCTGCCGCGTACGCAATGCGTTGGGTGGCCAAGAACGCGGTCGCCGCCGGTCTCGCCGACCGCCTCGAGGTGCAGGTCGCCTACGCGATCGGCACCGCGTCGCCGGTCGGACTGTACGTGGAGACATTCGGCACCGGGCACGTCTCGGAGGAGACCATCATCGGGGCGATCCGGGATGTCTTCGACCTGCGCCCCGCCGCGATCATCCGGGACCTCGACCTGCTCCGCCCGATCTACGCCAAGACCTCCACCTACGGTCACTTCGGCCGCGAGCTTCCCGAGTTCACCTGGGAGCGTCTCGACCGGGTCGACGCGCTGCGCAGCGTCGCCGGTCTCTGATTCGGGCAGCATCCCGATGAGCGATCTGCCCGCGCTCGACGGTTCCGGCCGTCAGACCGTGGCGCGCGTGCTCATCGACTCGCCGCTTCCTCAACTGGACCGCCTGTTCGACTACCGGATCCCCCCCGCTCTCGTCGCCGAGGCGGTTCCTGGCGTTCGCGTGCGAGTTCCGCTGCGCTCGGCCGGGCGCATCGCCGACGGCCTGCTGGTGGAGCTGGCGGAGGTCGGTGACTACTCCGGCACGCTCAGCGACCTCGACGCGGTGGTCTCCCCGGCGCGGGTGCTGACCCCCGAGGTGTGGGCGCTGGCGCGCAAGGTGGCCGATCGGGCGGCCGGCAGTGTGAGCGACGTCGTGCGCCTCGCCATCCCGAAGCGCCAGGTGCGGGTCGAGAAGGCCTGGCTGGCCCGGGAAGCCCCGTCGGCGCCGGTGCCCATCGTGCCCCGAGAACTCGACGCATACGACACCGCACGATTCGACACCGTCGTGGCAGCCGGGGGCCGTGTGGCGATGGACGCGCTGCCGCTGGTCCGCGAGATCCGCAGCGGCGACCAGCCGGGCGCGTGGGTGGGGCACTGGGCGACGACCCTCGCGGCCGCCGCGACGCGCGCGCTCGAGGCGGGCTCGGTCATCCTCGCCGTTCCCGACTATCGAGATCAAGACCAGCTCATTGCGGCACTTCGCGCCGTACTGCCCGCCGAGCGCATTGTCCATCTCGACGCCAAGCAGGCGAACCCCGATCGCTATCGCGCGCTACTCGACTGTCTCGGCGAGACCCCGCTGGTCATCGTCGGCAATCGCTCGGTCGTCTATGCCCCGGCCGCCCGTCTCTCGCTCATCGCGATCTGGGATGACGGTGACCCGCTGCACTCTGAGCCGCTCAGCCCCTACATTCATACCCGCGACGCCGCTCTGGTGCGGCAGGAGCAGCAGGGTGCCGCGCTGCTGTTTCTCGGTCACGCCAGAAGCACGGATGTCGAGCGCCTGGTGGAGATCGGCTGGGTCGAATCGATGTCCCCGATCCGCTCGTACCTGCCCAAGGTGATCCCGACGGCGCAGCAGCAGTCGCAAGACCGCCTTGCCGCTCAGGCCAGAATCCCCTCCAGCGCCTGGCGTGAGGCCCGCGCGGCGCTCGAGCGCGGCCCCGTGCTGGTGCAGGTCGCTCGCCCCGGCTATGCGCCGAGGCTCGCCTGCGCCAACTGCACGCAGTCCGCGCGGTGCGAGTTCTGCGAGGGCCCGCTCGGACTGAAGTCCTCCCGCTCGGTGCCCGGCTGCCAGTGGTGCGGCCGACTGGCCACGAACTGGACCTGCTCCAACTGCGAAGGCACCACCCTGCGCAACATCGGCCAGGGCGCCGGCCGCACCGCCGAAGACCTCGGCCGAGCCTTCCCTGGCGTTCGCGTGCTGATCGCGGATGGAGAGCGACCGATCCTCCACGTGGGCGCCGAGCCCGCCCTGGTGATCGCTACCCGCGGAGCCGAACCGATCGCTGCTGGCGGCTACCGCGCCGTGCTGCTCCTGGACGGAGAGCGGATGCTCGCCCGCGAGAGCCTGCGCGTCGCCGAAGACTGCCTGCGCTGGTGGTCCAATGCCATCGCCCTCGCCGCGCCCGGCGCGCCCACCGTGCTGGTCGGGGTCGGGGGCGCCTTGGCGTCGGCCCTCACCACCTGGCGGCTCGCGGCATACGCGCGGTCAGAGCTCGACGATCGTCGCCGGCTGCGGTTTCCGCCCGCCGTGCGCGTCGCGACCATCACGGGTGACCCCGCCGCCGTGCAGCGAGCCAGCGAGATCGTCTCCGAGCTCGAGCGGGTGGACGTGCTCGGGCCGGTGGAAGTGCAACCGACGCCCGGCAAGGAGTCGGGCGGCGAGCGGGCGATCGTACGATTCGACTACGCGGAGGGGGCGGCCGTGGCATCCGCTCTGCGAGCAGAGGTCATTCGCAACGCCACGAGCAGGCGCAAGCGGGTGACCGCGGCCGCCCCCCGCCCGGTGCCTCCTACACTTAAGGTGCGGTTCGACGACACCGAGCCATTCGACCAACAATGAGTTCGACCACCTGAATTCGACCACCTGAGCTCGACCAAACGACTGTGATCCACCACGCCATGCACCTTTCGCCCGCCCGCGCCCACTCCCGGAACTCCGCCGATGTCTGATCTCGAGATCGTCTTCGCCGGGAGTCCGTCCGCCGCGGTTCCGAGTCTGCAGGCCCTCACCGCCAGCCGCCACGACGTGCTCGCAGTACTTACCCGTGAGGATTCGCCGCAGGGGCGCAAGCGCACGCTAACCCCGACCGCTGTCGCCGAGGCCGCGGATGCTCTCGCACTCCCGATCATCAAGGCGAATCGGCTCGCGGGTGCCGCGACCGAACAGCTCACCGCCCTGCAGCCCGACCTCGGGGTGATCGTCGCGTACGGCGGACTCGTCCGTGAGCCGTTGCTGTCGATGCCGCGCCTGGGCTGGATCAACCTCCATTTCTCGCTGTTGCCGCGCTGGCGCGGGGCGGCCCCGGTGCAGCGTGCCATCATCGCGGGCGACGAGACGACAGGCGCATCCGTCTTCCAGCTGGTGCCGGAGCTCGACGCCGGCGACCTGTACGGCCACCTGCGGCAGCCGATCGGTGCCCACGAGACGGCCGGGCACCTGCTCGATTCGCTCTCACTGTCTGGCGCTGAACTGCTGGTGCAGGTGATCGATGCGATCGCCGACGGCGACGCGCGGCCCGAGCCGCAGGTCGGTGAGGTCACCCTGGCCCCCAAACTCACCCTCGACGACGGCCGGATCGACTGGGCGCAGCCCGCGATCGCGGTCGACAGTCTCATCCGCGGCGTCACGCCCGAACCGGGAGCGTTCACGATGCTCGACGATCAGCGCCTCAAGGTGCTCCAGGCCACCATCGCCCGCGACCGAGCCCCGCTCGCTCCCGGGGCCTTCGCCCTCGACGGGGGAGTGCTCCTGGTGGGTACCGCCTCCGATCCGATCGAGCTGACCACCGTGCATCCGGCCGGTAAGAAGCCGATGGGAGCTACCGACTGGTGGCGTGGTCGTCCGACTGGCGCGGCGGCGGTGGCATCGTGAGCAACCAGCATCCCTCCGGCCGCATCCGCCCCGCGCGCTCGGAGCAGAATCGCGTCGCCCCCGCGCGCATCCAGCCGGCCCGCCGGGTCGCGTACGAAGTGATCACCGCGGTACGCCGCGACGACGCGTATGCCAACCTGCTGCTCCCGGTGAAGCTGGAGCGCGCCCGGCTCGGTGCGCAGGACGCCGCCCTCGCTACCGAGTTGACCTACGGAACGCTGCGTCAGCAGGGCTACTACGACGCCGTGATCGAGCTGGCGGCGAAACGCCCGACCAGCGAGATCGACGAGGCGATCCTCGACGTGTTGCGCCTCGGAGTGCACCAGCTACTCTCCATGCGTGTCGCCGCGCATGCCGCCGTCGACGAGTCGGTGTCGCTGGCGCGTGAGGTCGGCTCACGCTCCGCCACGGGCTTCGTCAACGGTGTGCTCCGCACCATCACCCGCTCCGAACCGGATGAGTGGCGCGCTCGAGTGATGGCTGCGCCGCGCACCGACGACGAGCGGCTCTCGCTCGAGTTCTCGCATCCGGTCTGGATCGTGCGCGCATTTCGGCAGGCCCTGGCCGCCGAGGGGCGCGAGGAGGAGCTCGAGGCGCTGCTCGAGGCGGATAACTTCGCTCCGAAGGTGAGCCTGGTCGCGCTGCCCGGCATCGCGAAGGTGTCCGAGATCCGGGGCGAGCGGGCGTCCAAGTACTCGCCGGTCGCCGGGGTCAGCGATGGGGGAGATCCCGCACTGCTTCCCGCGGTGCACGAGGGCCGAGCCCGGGTGCAAGACGAGGGCTCGCAACTCGCCGCGCTCGCTCTGAGCCGCGCCCGGCCGATCGAGCCGGGCGAGCGCTGGCTTGATCTCTGTGCCGGTCCGGGCGGCAAGGCGGTGTTGCTGGCCGCGGAGGCCGCTCTCGGTGGCGTCACGCTGGTCGCCAATGAGATCACCCCCGCGCGCGCGCAACTGGTGCGCAATGCCCTGAAGGTGCTGCCCGAACCGCCGCAGGTGCTCGTGCAAGACGGTCGAGAGCTGGGCGAGCAGCTTGCCGGACAGTTCGACCGCATCCTGCTCGACGCGCCATGCACGGGTCTCGGCGCGCTGCGCCGCCGCCCGGAGGCACGCTGGCGCAAGCAGCCGAAAGACGTGCCAGACCTCTCCGCGCTGCAGACCCAGCTGCTCGAGGCGGGACTCACCGCGCTGAAGCCGGGCGGCATCCTCGCCTACGTCACCTGCTCGCCCCACCTCGCTGAGACCCGGGCCGTCGTCGGCTCGGTGCTGAAGAACCGCACGGATGTCCGACGCCTCGACGCGGTCGAGGTCCTGTCCGGCGTGACCAAGACGCCGCTTCCGCTCGGGGACGGCGACGACGGTCACGTGCAGCTCTGGCCGCACCGCCACGGCACCGACGCGATGTTCATCGCCCTTCTGCAGCGCGACGAGTAGGCGCGACGAGCAGCCCGGTCGACCAGCCGTAAAATCGTGGGATGACCGCGCGCATCAATCCGAGCATCCTTACCGCCGATTTCGCCAATCTCGAACACGAACTCGACCGGATCGCCACCGCCGACCTGGTGCACGTCGACATCATGGACAACCACTTCGTGCCGAACCTCACCTTCGGGCAGCGCATGGTCGAGTCCCTCCAGCGCGTGTCGCCTCTGCCGCTCGACGTGCACCTGATGATCGACGACCCGGATCGCTGGGCACCCGGCTACGCGGAGGTCGGCGCGTTCTCGGTGACCTTCCACGCCGAGGCCGCCGCTGACCCGGTGGCGATCGCCCGCCGACTGCGCCAGATCGGCGCCCGCGCCGGCATCGCGGTGAAGCCGGGAACGGACATCCGTCCCTATCTTGAACTGCTGCCCGAGTTCGATCAGGTGCTGGTCATGACCGTGGAGCCGGGTTTCGGTGGCCAGAGCTTCATGGAGAGCACCATGCCCAAGCTGGGCTTGCTGCGCGAGGCCGTCTCCGCCTCGGGGCTGGACGTCTGGCTGCAGGTCGACGGCGGAATCACCGAGCAGACGATCACCATCGCCGCCGAGGCCGGGGCCGACACCTTCGTCGCGGGTTCGAGCGTCTACAACGTGGGGGAGCCGGCCAGCCAGATCGCCGCGCTGCGTGCCGCTGCCGCCGCCGCCCACACGCACTAACGGCCTTCTCTAACGGACCTTCCCCGCCCCGGCGCCCCTTCCGAAATGAAGGAAAAATTTCCGCCACGCCGTCACTTTGACGCAGCCGTTCGGCGTGTCGCGAGCATTGCCTTCATTTCGGAAGTGGGGGGGGCGACAGGGCGCGGCACGACGAGGCGTGACTCTGCTTGAATTGTCACCATGAGTGACTTCAACAAGACCAAGCCAGAGATCGAGCCATACGACGGCGATGCCCCCAGCGAGCTCGTCCTCATCGACCTCGAGGTCGGCGACGGCCCCGAGGCGACCCCCGGCGCCACCGTCGACGTGCACTACCTCGGCGTCGACTTCGAGTCGGGAGAGGAGTTCGACTCTTCCTGGAGCCGCGGGCAGTCCGTCGACTTCCCGCTCGCCGCGCTGATCGCCGGGTGGCAGCAGGGCATCCCCGGCATGAAGGTCGGCGGCCGCCGCGAGCTGATCGTTCCCCCGGCCCTCGCCTACGGCGAAGCCGGCGGCGGACACCAGCTCTCCGGCCGCACCCTGATCTTCGTGATCGACCTGCTCGGCGTCAGCTAGACCCGAACAGACTCAGTTCCACGGAAGGGCGATCGCGGTGACGCGGTCGCCCTTCTTCGCGCCATCGGACGGCACGACGAGCACGCCCGCGGCGTCGGCGAGGCCGCGCATCATCCCGGATGCCCGGTGCCGGTTGGGCACGGCGGCCCCGTTCTCGAGCCGGTACGGCATCAACACCGCGCCCCCAGCCACACCGTCGACGGCCACCGCGAGCGTCACCGTGTCCAGGTCGGGCAGCGCCACGCCGGTCATTCCGGCGATCAGCGGACCGCCGATCGTGAGCAGTGCGAGCATCGCCGCGAGCGGATTGCCGGGGAGGGCGAGCACGAGAGAGCCGCCGGGCAGCCGGGCGAGCAGCGTCGGCCCGCCCGGACGCATACGGATGCCGTCGATCAGCATCTCGGCGCCGAGTCGCTCCAGTGCGGTGCGAAGGTGATCGCGAGCGGAATTGCCGGTGCCCCCCGTGCTGATGACGAGGGCTACGCCGGGCTGCGAGAGCGCGGCGATGGTGTCGTCGATGGTGTCGGCGACCCGCCGCGAGCTGGTGACCGACGCCCCGAGCATCCGGAGCATGGCGGGCAGCTGCGGGCCGAAGCTGTCGCGCACCTGGCCGGCAGCGGGGAGGCCGGCGGTGATCACTTCGCCACCGGTCAACGCGAGCGAGACTGTCACCGCCCCGCGCACCGTCAGTGTGTCGTGCCCCGCGCCCGCGGCGAGGGCAACGTGGGCCGGATTGAGCACGGTGCCGGCCGCGATGACGGTCTCGCCGCGCGTGGCTTCTTCGCCCGCGGGACGAATGTGGTGACCGCGCGTCGGCGTCGAGGCGTGAAGTCTGCCGTCGAACCGTTCGGCGATCTCGCTGCGCACCACCGCATCGGCACCGATCGGGATGTCGCCGCCCGTGACGATCGCCGTCGCCTCGCCCGGTCGCAGCGCCGCCCGCTCGACGATGTCCCACGGCCCCGCTCCGGCAACCGCCCAGCCGTCCATCGCCGACGAGGCGTAGTGCGGAACGTCGAGCAATGCGGAGACGGGCTCGACCAGTATCCGGCCGACCGCGGCATCGAGCGGAACGGTCTCGACCGGGACGACGGATGCCGCGGCAAACGCCACCTCCCGAGCCTCGAGCCATCCGGCTCGCGTGCCCGTCGTGGCGCCGTGGTGCTGGGTGATGCTCATGCCCTGCCCGCGAGGGCCGCGGCGGTGGCGATCGCCTCGCGGACCGCCCGGTCTGGTTCGACCCCGGCGGCCGCGGCGAGCCCGGCGGCGTAGCCCACCACGAAGGTGGTGAGCGGGGCCGCCGGTCGCACGACGGCGCGAGCCGCGACCCCGGCGAGGGCGAGCACTTCGTCTACGTCGATCGTGAGCCCGGCGACGCCGAGCTCCCGGGTGAGCGTCGCCGACCAGTCAGCGAGCAGTTGATCGGTATCGTCTTTCTCGGTCACGCGTGTGCTCCAAACAGTTCGGCGTCGGTCCAGGTGTCGATGTCGCGGGTGCTGCCAGTGGGGACGGGGACCCGGGCAATCGGATCGATCGCCGCCAGCACTGTGCGCATGGCGATGCCGTCGACGGGTCCCGCGGTGGCGGCTCGCAGCTCAGCGGTCGGGAGAAGCGCCGCCAGGTACTGCTCGCGGCCGTCGTCGACGGCGATACCGCCGCCGGCCTCCCGCAGCGCGGTGATCACCGTGGCGATCAGCGGCATGTCGCAGGCAAGCACGAGGGTGTGCTCCGCCCCGGGGGCAAGTCGGGCCAGTCCGGCGGCGGTCGCCGCCACCGGCCCGCCGAAAGCGGGGTTCTCGCGGGTGAGCAGAACGCCGGGGCGCACGGTGACGTCGCCGACGACGACGGTGCGCCGCGCATCCGTCACCGCATCGAGGGTGAGGTCGAGCAGTGACCGTCCGGCGATCTCGAGCAGCGCCTTGGCCGTGCCGCCGAGCCGGGCCGACCGGCCGCCGGCGAGCACCACCGCATCGAACTCCATGTGCATCACCCTAGGCCGCGCCCCAGCGTCGCGACACGATCGTTTGGCCGTTGTCAGGGAGCGCAGTCGGTGTTACTCCTGACAGATGGGAAGAATCACGGTTCGACGTCGCGTTACCCGCATAACTGTCGGGCAGGAGCCGAAGCGTCGGGAGGACGTGCTCGCGGTCGAGGAGCCGCTCGAAATTCGGGTCGGCGGCAAACAACTCGCGATCACGATGCGCACTCCTGGGCACGATTTCGACCTGGCCGCCGGTTTCCTGGTCTCGGAGGGCGTCATCGCGCAGGCCAGCGACTTCGGGGCGGCGCGCTACTGCGCCGGGGCGACGGTCGACAGCCAGAATTCCCTGATGCCGGAGAACACCTACAACGTGCTCGATGTGACGCTGGGTTTCGGGGTCGCGCCACCCGACCCGAGCCTGGAGCGCAACTTCTACACCACCAGTTCGTGTGGGCTCTGCGGCAAGGCCAGCATCGACGCGGTCCGCACCCTGTCTCGGCACGCGGTGGCGGATGACCCGCTCACCATCGATGCGGAGCTTATGGCCTCCTTCCCCGACCGGCTCCGCGCCGGGCAAGACGTCTTCGAGAAGACCGGGGGACTTCACGCCGCGGCCCTGTTCGACGGACGAACCGGCGAGATGCTGGTGCTGCGCGAAGACGTCGGTCGCCACAACGCGGTCGACAAGGTGGTCGGCTGGGCCCTGAAAGAGAATCTGCTGCCGCTCACCGGCATGGTGCTGATGGTGTCGGGCCGGGCGAGCTTCGAGCTGACGCAGAAGGCGTCGATGGCGGGCATCCCGATTCTGGCGGCGGTGTCGGCGCCGTCGTCCCTCGCGGTCGAACTGGCCGGTGAGCTGGGATTGACCGTCGTCGGCTTCCTGCGCGGCAGCTCGATGGTCGTCTACTCGGCCGACCAGCGCATCCTGTCCGAACCCTCAAATGCCTCTGAACCCCCAAATGCCTCTGAACGCACAGATGCCTCCGAACGCACAGATGCATCCGAACCTGCAGACACCGCGAACCAGCCGATCCTCGAGAAAGCAGACGCGTCATGAGCACGGACGGCCCCGAGAAGACTCCCGTCAGCGCGGAGAACGACTACCCGGAACTCACGGTGGAGCGGCGCGAGGATTGGGCCGTCGGGATGCCGGCCATCTTCAACTCGATGGAGCCTGCCATCCGTCGCATGGGGCTCGCTCGTACCGCGAAGTTGATGACGACCATCAACCAGAAGGACGGCTTCGACTGCATGAGTTGCGCCTGGCCCGACCCCGACAGGCGCAAGACCCTCGAGTTCTGCGAGAACGGAGCGCGCGCCGTCACCTGGGAGGCGACCCCGGTGCTGGTGCCGCACGAGTTCTGGCAGAAGTATTCGGTGAGTGACCTGGCCGACAAGTCGGAGTACTGGCTCGGCATGCAGGGGCGGCTCACGGAGCCCGTCTACAAGCCCGCCGGTTCCGCCCACTATGCGCCGGTCAGTTGGGACGAGGCCTTCACCATCGTCGGTGATGCCCTGAAAGCCCTCGACAGTCCCGACGAGGCGGCCTTTTACACGAGCGGTCGCGCGGCCAACGAAACCGCCTTCGTCTACCAGCTGTTCGCGCGCGCCTTCGGGACCAACAACCTGCCCGACTGCTCGAACATGTGCCACGAGGCCACCGGTACCGCGCTCGGCGAGGTCATCGGCATCGGCAAATCGACCATCGCCTACGACGATTTCGAGCGCACCGACCTGATCATCGTCATGGGTCAGAACCCCGGCACCAATCATCCGCGGATGCTGACCGCGCTGGAGGACGCGAAGTGCAAGGGTGCCAGCATTGTGGCGGTCAATCCGCTGCCGGAGGCCGGGCTGATCCGCTACAAGAACCCGCAGCGGGTGCGCGGTGTGATCGGCAAGGGCACCGCCATCGCCGACCAGTTCCTGCAGATCCGTTTGGGCGGGGACATGGCGCTGATGCAGGCGGTGTCGAAACGGGTGCTGCTCGCCGAGGAGGCGAATCCCGGCACGGTGCTCGATCACGATTTCATCCAGAAGCACGTGTCTGGCTTTGAGGAGACCCGGGCCAATCTGCTCGCCGTCGAGGAGGCCGACGTCTTGCTCGCGACCGGGCTCACGTCTGCGCAGATCGACGAGCTGGCCGAGCGCTACATCGCGGCCGACCGGGTCATCATCACCTGGGCCATGGGGCTCACCCAGCACAAGAACTCCGTTTCCACGCTCAAAGAGCTGATGAACCTGCTGTTCCTACGCGGAAACATCGGCAAGGAGGGGGCCGGGGCATCCCCGATCCGCGGGCACAGCAACGTGCAGGGCGACCGCACCATGGGCATCTGGGAGCAGATGTCGCCTACCTTTCTCGATGCCCTCCAGGCCGAGTTCGGCTTCGACCCGCCGCGCGATCACGGCTTTGACTCTCTCAAGACCATCGCGGGCATGCAGAGTGGGCAGATCAAGGTCTTCATGGCGGTCGGCGGTAACTTCGTGGCCGCGATCTCGGACACGGATGCCGCGGAAGCAGCCATGCGCGGTACCGAGCTCAGCGTGCAGGTGTCGACCAAGCTCAACCGTTCGCACACGGTGACCGGAGCCGCCGCCCTCATCCTGCCGACTCTCGGTCGCACCGAGTTCGACCTGCAGAAGTCCGGGCCGCAGTTCCTGTCGGTCGAAGACACGGTCTGCGCGGTTCATGCCACCCACGGCAGCGTGCCGCCGGTGTCCACGAACCTCCGGTCGGAGTTGGCGATCATCGTCGGGGTGGCGCGAGCGACTCTCGGCGACGCCGGTCCGGTCGACTGGCAGGGCCTCCAGGACGATTACGACGTTATCCGTGACCACATCAGCCGCGTCATCCCGGGCTTCAACGATTTCAACCGGCAGGTGAGACGCAAGGGCGGCTTCGTCCTGCCGAACGGACCGCGCGACTCGCGCACCTTCACCACGGCCACGGGCAAGGCGATGATGACGGTCAACGCACTGGAGCATCTCGAACGCCCGGCCGGCCGCCTCATCCTGCAGACGGTGCGCTCGCACGATCAGTTCAACACCACGATCTACGCCCTGAACGACAGATACCGCGGTATCCACAAGGGACGCGATGTGATCTTCGTGAACCCCGACGACATCATCGAACTCGGTCTCGCCGACGGGCAGCGCGTCGACATCTTCGGCGAGTGGCACGACGGAACGGAGCGAGTGCTGCGCAACTACCGCGTGGTGTCGTACGCCACCGCACGCGGCTGCGCCGCCGCCTACTATCCGGAGGCGAACGTCCTCGTGCCGCTCGACAGCGCGGGAATCGGTAGCAACACCCCCACGTCGAAGGCCGTCATCGTGAGGCTGGAGCCGGCAGCTGCCCTCGTCCCCGCGGCCGACGGCGCGGTCACCCTCGGCTGAGACTCGACGAGTCCGTCAACAGGATGAGATGGCGGAACCGTCACTCAACAGGACCAGTTCGGTAGATCCGGAGGGGTCATCCTGTTGCCTGCGGGGCGGGTGTCGCCGGGCTTCGCGCTCGACGGTCGCTGATTGAGTAGGCCGCGACGAAGGAGCAGCCGTATCGAAATCCACCCGAGACTGGCCTCGATACGCGGACGCGCCAGAGCGCGTGCGCCACTCGACCGGCGATGGTCTCGCGCCTCGATACGCGAACCCCTCGACTGAAGGCTTAAACCCGCCCTTGCTCAAGCGGCAGTCAACAGGATGAGATCGCACAACCGCCCCTCAACAGGACCACATCGGTAATTCCGGAGGGTGCATCCTGTTGACCGCAGCGGCGGGTCGCGTCGAGCGGAGTGCCGACGTCTCGGCCCGCCATCAGGTCGCGGATCGGCGGCGCTCCCGAGCCTCCTCTCGCCGCTGACGGGATTCCTCGATCTGCTGCATCTCGACGGGGTTCTTGCGCGCTCCCGACAACCACCGCGATGATCAGCATTACGACGAGTATCAACCCAACGTCGACCAGCAGCATTTGCACCATCTGCCGAGTGATTCATGAGAAAACCCCAGAGGCAATCGTCGCGCCCCGACTGAGGGCATATTCGGCCACCAGCAGGCAGGCTCCCTCCCCGAAATGACGGAGATTCTGCAGAAACGGTCCCGGATGACCGTGTTTTCGCTGGAGGAGGCAGTATCTCCGTCGTTTCGGAAGCACTCGGAGTGGCCTCGATCCGCGGACGCGCCAGAGCGCGTGCGCTACTCGACCGGCGGCGGTCCCGCGCCTGGGTACGCGAGCGTGCGCTACTCGACCAGCGGAGGTCCCGCGCTAACCGGCCGGCACGGGCCACTAACCTAGAGGGGTGAAGACCTTCGACGACCTCTTTGTGGAGCTGAGCGAGAAGGCCGCGTCCCGGCCCGAGGGCTCGGGCACTGTCGCGGAGCTCGACGCCGGCGTGCATGCGATCGGCAAAAAGATCGTCGAGGAGGCCGCCGAGGTCTGGATGGCGGCCGAATACCAGTCGCTCGACGAGACCGCCGAGGAGATCTCCCAGCTCGTCTATCACCTGCAGGTTCTCATGGTCGCGAAGGGGCTCGCCCCGGCGGACATCTGGCGACATCTCTGATCGGTGAGCTCCGACCCGTCGCCCGCATCCTTCTGCCGACCGAAAGAGAACAATGCTCCGCATCGCAGTGCCCAACAAAGGCTCCCTGAGCGAGACCGCGTCTGAGATGCTCGCCGAGGCCGGATACTCCGGCCGTCGTGACCCGCGCGCGCTCAACGTTGTCGACCCGCGCAACGACGTCGAATTCTTCTACCTCCGCCCTCGCGACATCGCCACCTACGTCGGCTCCGGCGCCCTGGATGTCGGTATCACCGGCCGCGACCTGCTGCTCGACTCCGGATCGACCGCGGCGGAGATCGCCAGCCTCGACTTCGGCGGATCCACCTTCCGTTTCGCCGGTCGCCCGGGCCAGTTCAGCGAGCTGACCGACCTCGACGGCATCCGGGTGGCCACGAGCTATCCCGGTCTCGTCGGCGACTTCCTGGCGAAGGCCGGCGTCGCCGCGCACCTCGTGAAGCTCGACGGCGCGGTGGAGTCGGCGGTGAAGCTCGGGGTCGCGGATGCCGTGGCCGACGTCGTGTCGACCGGTTCCACCCTGCGGGCGCAGGGTCTCGAGATCTTCGGCCCGGTCATCCTGCAGTCGTCCGCGGTGCTGATCAGCGGCAGTGCCGGACAGAATCGCGCCGAGCACCCCGGCCTCGCCATCCTGCAGCGCCGCCTGCAGGGCGTGCTCGTCGCCCGCCAGTTCGTGCTGATGGACTACGACCTCCCCGTGCACCTCATCGACCAGGCCTCCGCCATCGCTCCCGGCCTCGAGTCCCCGACCGTCTCTCCGCTGCGCGACAGCCAGTGGGTGGCCGTGCGCGTGATGGTGCGCAGCGACGACACCAACCTGATCATGGACCGCCTCTACGACCTGGGTGCGCGGGCAATCTTGGTCAGCCCGATCCACGCCGCGAGGATCTGACCGTGGCCGTCATCACCCGCGTGATTCCGTGCCTGGATGTCGCGGCAGGCCGTGTCGTCAAAGGCGTCAACTTTGTGAACCTCCGCGACGCCGGCGACCCGGTGGAACTCGCCGCGAAGTACTACGAGCAGGGTGCGGACGAGATCACCTTTCTCGACGTGACGGCGACGGTGGATGACCGCGCCACCACCTATGACGTGGTGCGGGCGACCGCCGAGCAGGTCTTCATCCCGCTCACCGTCGGCGGCGGCGTGCGGTCGAGTGACGATGTCGCCCGCCTGCTCGCGGTCGGCGCGGACAAGGTCGGGGTCAATAGCGCCGCCATCCAGCGTCCGGAGCTGGTGGGCGAGATCGCCGACCGGTTCGGGGCGCAGGTGCTCGTGCTGTCTCTCGACATCAAGCGCAGTGCGGCAGCGCCATCGGGCTTCGTGGTCACCACTCACGGCGGCCGTCGCGAGACCGAACTGGATGCCCTGGCCTGGGCCGCGGAGGTGATCGAGCGTGGGGCGGGCGAGCTGCTCGTCAACTCGATCGACGCGGACGGAACCAAGCAGGGCTTCGACCTGGAACTGGTGCGGCTGATGCGAGAGCTCTCCCGCGTCCCGGTGATCGCCAGCGGCGGCGCCGGCTCGGTGCGGGATTTCGCGCCGGCGGTCGAGGCGGGGGCAGACGCGGTGCTTGCGGCGTCGGTGTTCCACAACGGAGAGTTGACCGTCGGTGATGTGAAGCGCGAGCTCATGGCATCCGGAATCGAAGTGAGATGACCATGACTGCAACCGACATCGACTCCGTGCTGACCCGGGCGAAATTCGACGAGAACGGCCTGTTGCCGGCGATCATCCAGGAGGAGTCGACGAAGCAGGTGCTCATGCTCGGCTATATGAACGCCGAGGCACTGCGCCGAACGCTCACCGAGGGGCGGGTGACCTTCTGGTCGCGCTCCCGGCAGGAGTTCTGGCGCAAGGGCGATACCTCAGGCCACCGACAATACGTCAAGAGTGCGGCCTTCGACTGCGACGCCGACACCCTGCTGGTGCAGGTCGAGCAGATCGGCGCAGCCTGCCACACCGGTGAGCACGCCTGTTTCGACGTCGATCCGCTGGCGCCGGTCATCGGAGATTCCCGTAGCGACTCGCATCCGGAGACGGGCTACATCGGCACCGAGACTCCGGACTTCGTCGACAACGAGATCGACCAGACCACGTTCGGCGAACTCGATGAGTGAGACCAGATGAGTGAGACAAGTACGCGAGAAGAGTTCGATTCGCTGCTCGCCGGGCATCGTGTGGTGCCGGTGATCCGTGAGCTGTTCGCCGACGGGGAGACCCCGGTGGGCATCTTCCGCAAGCTCGCCAAGGGCACGCCGGGCACCTTCTTGCTCGAATCGGCGGAGCAGGGCGGCATCTGGTCGCGCTACTCGTTCGTCGGGGCGTCGAGTTTCGGCGTCTTGACCCAGGTCGACGGCGAGGCGGTCTGGCTCGACTACGGCATCGACGAGGCCAGGGCGCTCGGCACGGACTTCAGCCGGGCACCGCTGGAGGCACTCGGCCATCTCTACGAGCGCTGGGGCACCGCCCACGTGCCCGGACATCCGCCCCTCACCGGCGGTCTGGTCGGGTTTATCGGGTGGGAGGCGATCCGGCAGATCGAGAGCCTGCCGAACATCCCTCCGGCCGACTTCGCCATTCCTGGCCAGGCGTTCAGCTTCGTCTCCGAGCTGGTCGTGCTCGATCATCGCACCGGCGCGGTGCTGCTGATCGCCACCGCCCTCAACGACGGGGTCGACGACGCCGCGCAGCTGTGGGCCGGCGCGCAGTCCCGTCTCGACGACATGCAGCGTCGCCTGGCCGAACCGTCGGAGGCGTGGCTGGCCGAGGTCGACCTCACCGTCGCGCCGAGCCCGACCCCGCGCATCCTACCCGCCGAGTACCAGGCGGCGGTGGAGCGCTCGAAGGACTTCATCCGCGACGGCGACGTCTTCCAGGTCGTGATCTCCCAGCGCTTCGACCACGAGGCGACGGCCGACCCGATCGACGTCTACCGGGTGCTGCGCACGCTCAACCCCAGCCCGTACATGTACCTGCTGTCGCTGGAAGATGCGGCGGGCGAGCCGTACTGGATTGTCGGCTCCTCGCCCGAGGCGCTGGTCAAGGTCGAGAACGACCACGTCTACATGCATCCGATCGCCGGTTCCCGCCCCCGCGGGCAGAACCCGGAGGAGGACCTCGCCCTGAGCGACGAACTTCTCGGTGACCCGAAAGAGCGCGCAGAGCACCTGATGCTCGTCGACCTGGCTCGCAACGACCTGTCCAAGGTCTGCGTCGCCGGTTCGGTCGAGGTCACCGAATTCATGCGGGTGGAGCGATTCAGCCACATCATGCACCTGGTCTCCTCGGTCGAGGGTGACCTCCGGCCCGATGCCAACTCGATCGACGTGTTTCGCGCGACCTTCCCTGCCGGCACCCTGTCGGGCGCGCCGAAGCCGCGGGCGCTGGAGATCATCGACGAGTTGGAGGTCGCCCAGCGCGGACTCTACGGGGGAGTGGTTGGCTACTTCGGCTTCGCTGGCGACCTCGACCTCGCCATCGCCATCCGCACGACGACGATTGCCCGCGGGGTCGCCCGAGTGCAGGCCGGGGCAGGGCTCGTCGCCGACTCCGACCCCCTCTCCGAGCACCAGGAGACCCAGAACAAGGCGGCGGCGCCCCTGCGCGCGGTGGCCGTGGCCAACGCGATGAAGCGGGTCGGGTCATGACCCCGCGCAGACTCAAGTCGTTCACCATGCTCGCCGGCGTGGTGCTGAGCGGTCTGACCATCCTCACCTGGACCGGCCAGTGGTTCGCTCTCACCATCGACGGCAATGCCGCCACCCAGAGTCACCTGAGTGCTGCGGGGGATGTCGCGGCTCCCGCCCTGGTCACCCTCGCGCTTGCCGGTCTCGCGCTGGTCGGCGCGCTCGCGATCGCCGGACCCCTCATCCGCTACGTGCTGGGGGCCGTGCAGACCCTGCTCGGCATCACCGTCGTGCTGTCGGCCGTGTCCGCCCTGCGCGATCCGATCGCGGCATCCGCGTCACTCATCACGGGGGCGACCGGGGTGAGCGGGGCCGCACCGGTGGCGGCTCTGGTGCGCAGCGTCACCGTGACGGCATGGCCCGCGGTCACCATCGTCGTCGGTGCGCTGGTCACTCTGCTCGGGGTCTTTCTGTTGATCACCGGCCGCCTCTGGCCGGCATCGTCGCGCAAGTACCAGACCGTGCGGCTCGAGGCGCAGAAGCCGGGGGAGAACCCCGCAGCCGACTGGGACAGCCTGAGCGACGGTACCGATCCGACCGGTGACGATGCGGCCTGGAACGACCCGACGCCGGATGGCCCAGCCGGGGCCGCCCCGACGAGCGACGATCCGTCGTCACGCTAGACTTTCTACCGACCAAGCACGAAGGAGAAAACCCAGTGAGCGACGAATTCCACGAGCCCGGCGAAGGCAACTCGCCCGCCGCCTGGACCGCTGTAATCATCATGCTCGTGGGCTTCGCCATCGGCACCCTGGCCTTTTTCCTGCAGCTGCCGATCCTTGTCTGGTCTGCTGCAGGACTCGTTGTCGTCGGATTCTTCGTCGGCGTTATCCTGAGCAAAATGGGCTACGGCGTATACGGCCCCAAGTACACCGCCAAGCACGACAAGTAGGTGCTCTCCGACCTCCTCGCCGGGTCCCTGGAGGACGCGGCCGCACGCCAGTCGCTCCGCCCGCTCGCCGAGGTCGAGGTCGAGGCCCTCGCCCGCACCCCGGCGCTCGACGCGCTAGCAGCGTTGGCGCCGACCGACCGGGTGAAGATCATCGCCGAGGTCAAGCGTGCGAGCCCCTCCCGCGGCCCACTCGCCGAGATCGCCGACCCGGCAGCCCTGGCGACGCAGTACGAACTGGGTGGTGCGAGCGCGATCAGCGTGCTCACTGAACAGCGCCGCTTCGGCGGGTCGCTCGCCGACCTCGAGGCGGTGCGGGCATCCGTCTCCATCCCGGTGTTACGCAAAGACTTCATCGGTGAGCCGTACCAGGTGTTCGAGGCCCGTGCCGCGGGCGCCGACCTGGTGCTGCTCATCGTGGCTGCCCTCGATCAGCCCCGACTCGCGTCGTTGCACGAACTCATCCGCGAACTCGGGATGACCGCGCTGGTCGAGACCCACAGTGCAGACGAGCTGGCCAGGGCCATCGATATCGACGCACGCCTGGTGGGCGTCAACGCCCGCAATCTGAGCACCTTCGAGCTCGACCCCGACCTGTTCGGGGCGTTGGCCGACCACATCCCGGCCGGCGTCATCCGTGTGGCGGAGTCTGCGGTGAAAAACGCCGACGATGTCGCTCACTACCGCGCTGCCGGTGCGGATGTCGTGCTGGTCGGCGAGGCGCTGGTCACGGGCGGCGATCCCCGGCGCACCCTCGCCGACTTCCTGGCCGTCTGACGTCGTTATGCCGGCGCGAGTACCCTTCGCGTACGGCCCGAGAGGAACAGCATGAGCAACCCGAATGACGTCACCCATCTGAGGAACAACGCCGGACCGTTCTTCGGCGAGTACGGCGGTCGCTTCATGCCGGAGTCGCTGATCAAGGCGATCGACGAGCTCGCCGCGGCGTACGAGCAGACGAAGACCGACCCGCTGTTTCAGGCGGAGCTGGCTGAGCTGCACCGCACCTACACCGGGCGACCCTCGATCATCACGGAGGTGCCGCGCTTTGCGAAGCACGCCGGCGGGGCCCGCATCATCCTCAAGCGTGAGGATCTCAACCACACCGGCTCGCACAAGATCAACAACGTGCTCGGCCAGGCGCTGCTCACGCGCAAGATCGGCAAGAAGCGCGTGATCGCCGAGACTGGCGCCGGTCAGCACGGTGTTGCCACCGCGACCGCGGCCGCCCTGTTCGGCCTGGAGTGCACCATCTTCATGGGCGAGGTCGACACCCAGCGCCAGGCCCTCAACGTGGCCAGGATGCGGCTGCTGGGCGCCGAGGTCGTCTCGGTGACGACCGGCTCCCGCACCCTCAAAGACGCCATCAACGAGGCGTACCGCGAGTGGGTGACGTCGGTGGAGACCACCAACTACATCTTCGGTACCGCGGCGGGCCCGCATCCGTTCCCCGCCATGGTGCGCGATTTCCAGAAGATCATCGGCGAAGAGGCGCGGCAGCAGGTGCTCGACCTCACCGGCCGGCTCCCGGATGCCGTGGCCGCCTGTGTGGGCGGCGGATCGAACGCGATCGGCATCTTCCACGCCTTCCTCGACGACCCCAGCGTCAAGCTCTACGGCTACGAGGCGGCGGGCGATGGGGTGGACACCGACCGCAACGCCGCGTCCATCGAGCGCGGTCGCCCGGGCATCCTGCACGGCGCCCGCAGCTACCTTCTGCAGGACGAGGACGGACAGACCATCGAGTCCCATTCGATCTCGGCCGGCCTCGACTACCCGGGTGTGGGGCCAGAGCACGCCTACCTCAACGACATCGGCCGTGCCACTTACCTGCCGGCGACGGACACCGAGGCGATGGATGCCCTGCGCCTGCTCAGCCAAACCGAGGGAATCATCCCGGCGATCGAGTCGGCGCACGCCCTCGCCGGTGCCCTGAAGCTCGGTCGGGAGATGGGGCCCGAGGCGATCATCCTGGTCAACCTCAGCGGCCGTGGCGACAAGGACGTGCAGACCGCTGGCGCCTGGTTCGATCTGTTCGACGAGGGAGCTCGCCAAGAATGACCAACACCGCTGTGAGCACCGTATCTTCGACCATCGCCGCGCGTCGCGACGCCGGTTCCGGTGCCCTGATCGGGTATCTGCCGGTCGGCTTTCCCGATCTGCCCACCAGCATCGATGCCGCGGTCGCGCTGGTCGAGAACGGGGTGGACATTCTCGAACTCGGTCTGCCGTACTCCGATCCGGTCATGGACGGCCTGGTCATCCAGCAGGCGACTCAGACGGCGTTGAAGGCCGGGTTTCGAACCCGCGACGTGTTCGCGGCGGTGGAGGGCATCCGTTCCCGCGTCGATGCACCGGTGCTGGTCATGACCTACTGGAATCCCGTGATGCAGTACGGCGTCGATCGCTTCGCCGACGCGCTGCGCAATGCCGGGGGCGCGGGCCTGATCACTCCAGACATCACACCGGACTCCGCCGGCGACTGGGTGGCGACGAGCGAGCGAACCGGTCTCGACCGGGTCTTCCTCGCGGCGCCGTCCTCGACGGATGCCCGCATCGCCGACACCGTCGCGGCCAGTCGGGGCTTCGTCTACGCCGTCTCCACCATGGGGATAACCGGCGCCCGTCAGGACGTCGACGCCGCCGCCCGCACGCTGGTCGCGCGGCTCAAAGCCGACGGCGCCGAGAATGCGTGTGTCGGCATCGGCATCTCCACCGGCGAACAGGTGGCCCAGGTCATCGAGTACGCGGACGGCGCGATCGTCGGCTCGGCGCTCGTGAAAGCCCTCGCCGAGGGGGGAGTGTCCGGCGTCGCCGCGGCAGCATCCGGCCTGAGTCGCGGGTTGTACGCTTAGCTAGTTCCTCGGTGGCTCTAGCCGCCGAGCTCCCCGCGTGACACGCACTCCGCACGAAAGGCAACCAGCCCCTTGGTCCTCCCCGCAAGCATCCCCAGCCCGAACGACGCCTGGCAGGTATTCAACCTCGGGCAGTGGTTCCGCGACCTCGGTTGGACCTCCTTCGGCCTCGACATCAACCTTCGTGCCTCGACGGGGTTCATCATCCTCGGCCTGATCATCGCGCTGGCCGTGACCTCCCGCCGCCTCACCACGCGCGGGGCCGAGCCGGGCATCGTCGTCGACGTCGCCATCTGGGCAATCCCGCTCGGCATCGTCTTCGGTCGTCTCGTGCACGTGGCGTTGCACCCCGATGTCTACTTCAGCGCGGGCAGCCGGGCGTGGAGCTGGGCATTCGTCTGGGAGGGCGGCGTCTCGATCTGGGGCGTGCTGCTCGGCGGACTGATCGGTGTGGCCATCGGGAGCAGGCTCGCGGGTCTGCGCACCTCGACCTTCCTCGACCTGGCGGTGCCCGGCATCCTGATCGGCACCATCGGTGAACGCATCGGCGACTGGTTCGAGCACGACTACTTCGGCACGCCCACTAGCGCGCCATGGGGCGTGCAGATCCCCTCGGACGATCCGAGCTTTCCGGTCGGCCTTCCCGATTCCACGATCTTCCAGCCGAACTTCCTGTACGAGATCGTCTGGGCGCTGGTCGGCCTGGCGCTGATCACGGCGATCGCCAAGAAGTTCGAGCTGCAGTGGGGCAAGGTGTTCGGCCTCTACCTGGTCTGGTACGGCCTCGGTCGCAGCTGGTTCGAGTCCCTGCGCATCGACCCGAGCCTCTATCTCGCCGGTCTCCGGGTAAACATCTGGATCGGCTGGGGCGTCGCGATCATCGGCCTCATCGTTCTCATGGTCGCCTCACGTCGCCACACCGGCACCGAGCCGAGCGTGTACGTGGCCGGTCGCGAGTACATTCCCACCGCTGAGGTACACTCTGAAGACACCTATTCGGACACCGACGAAGACGCTATGTCTTCGGCAGGCAATGACGCCACGGTCGACACCACAGACACCGAATCGGTCAAGGCCACACGGTCCGTCACAAGCGGGGCTGGCACGAAGTAACGGATAGCCGGGTTCCTCGGTCCGTCGCTTGAATCCCGGGCCGCTGCAGTCCCACACGCTCCCAAAGTCTCGTGAGGACGGTAACTACATGGCTCTCACGCCACCCTTTTCCCGGTTCAGTGTCGCCCCTGGGGCAACCGGGCTGTACGACCCTGCTCGCGAGAAAGATGCGTGCGGTCTGGCCATGGTCGCCACCCTTCGTGGCACCGCCGGTCACGACATCATCGACGCCGCTCTCGGTGCCCTGCGTAACCTCGAACATCGCGGCGCGATCGGGTCGGATGCCGGAACCGGTGACGGCGCCGGAATCGTCACCCAGATCCCGGATGACTTCCTCCGCGCGGTCGCGGGCGTCGAGCTCCCTGCGGTGGGCCAGTACGTCGTCGGAACCGCATTCCTCCCCGTCGACCGGGCCGAGCGCGAGGCCATCAAGGCCGGCATCGAAGCCCTTGCAGCGCAAGAGAAGCTCCACGTTCTCGGGTGGCGCGATGTTCCGGTGCGTCCCGAGGTTCTCGGCAATCTCGCCCGCGAGGCGATGCCCGCCTTCGAACAGCTCTTTCTCACGTCGACACTGTCGACCGACGACTCCCCGGTGGAGGGCATCGCGCTCGACCGTCAGGCGTACCGCCTGCGCAAGCGCGCCGAGCGCGAGCTCGAGGTCTATTTCCCGTCGCTGAGCAGCCGCACCCTCGTATACAAGGGAATGGTCACGACGCTCCAGCTAGAGCCGTTCTACCCGGACCTCTCCGACGAGCGTTTCGCCTCCAAGCTCGCGCTGGTGCACTCGCGCTACTCGACGAACACCTTCCCGTCCTGGCCGCTCGCCCAGCCGTTCCGCATGATCGCCCACAACGGCGAGATCAACACGGTGCAGGGCAACCGCAACTGGATGCGGGCCCGCCAGTCCCAGCTGGAGTCCGCCGTTCTCGGCGACCTCTCGCCGCTCTTCCCGATCGTCACGCCCGGTGCGAGCGACTCGGCCTCCTTCGACGAGGTCGTCGAGCTGCTCAACCTCGGCGGTCGGTCGCTCCCGCACGCCATGATGATGATGGTGCCGGAGGCCTACGAGAACCAGCCAGACCTCGAGCAGGCCCGCCGCGACTTCTACGAGTACCACGCGATGATGATGGAGCCATGGGACGGCCCGGCCGCCCTGGTCTTCACCGACGGCTCCCTGGTCGGAGCGACCCTGGACCGCAATGGTCTCCGCCCCGGCCGCTACCTGGTGACCGATGACGGGCTGGTCGTGCTCGCCAGTGAGATCGGCGTGCTGCAGATCGATCCCGCCCGCGTGGTGCGCAAGGGTCGCCTGCGCCCCGGCAAGATGTTCCTCGTCGACACCGAGGCCGGTCGCATCGTCGAAGACGAGGAGATCAAGCGCGAGCTCGCCGAGTCGGAGCCGTGGGGCGAGTGGCTCGACGGTGGTCGCATCAACCTCAAGGACCTGCCGGAGCGCGAGCACATCGTGCACACCCCGGCATCGGTCACGCGACGTCAGCGCACCTTCGGGTACACCGAAGAAGAGGTGCGCATTCTCATCAAGCCGATGGCGGAGAAGGGCGCGGAGCCACTCGGCGCCATGGGGTCCGACACCCCGATCGCCGTGCTCAGCGACCGTCCGCGCTTGCTGTTCGACTACTTCACCCAGCAGTTCGCCCAGGTGACGAACCCGCCGCTGGACAGCATCCGTGAAGAGGTCGTCACGTCGCTGAAGCTGGGCCTTGGACCGGAGCGCAACCTGCTCGACGCGACGCCGGAGCATGCGCGCCAGGTCATCCTCGACTTCCCGGTGATCGACAACGACGAGCTGGCCAAGATCCAGCACATCGCCCCCAAGGGCAGCCGGCTCGGCTTCCAGCCGACCCACACCATCAAGGGTCTCTACCGCGCCGACCAGGGCCCGAAGGCCATGGAGCAGCGCATCGCCGCCATGTGTGACGAGGCGGATCGCGCCATCGACGAGGGCGCGCTGTTCCTGGTGCTCTCCGACCGCGACTCCACCAAGGAGATGGCACCGGTGCCGTCCCTGTTGATGCTCGCGGCCGTGCATCACCACCTCATCCGCAAAGAAAACCGGATGAAGGTCGGCCTGATCGTCGAGGCCGGTGACGTTCGCGAGGTGCACCATGTCGCTTTGCTTGTCGGCTACGGTGCGTCTGCGATCAACCCGTACCTCGCGATGGAGTCCGCAGAAGAACTGGTCCGAAGCGGCCTGCTGCAGGGGGTCACGCCAGAGAAGGCGGTCAAGAACCTGATCAAGGCGCTCGGCAAGGGCGTGCTGAAGATCATGTCGAAGATGGGGATCTCCGTCGTCGGCTCCTACGCCGGAGCTCAGGCCTTCGAGGCCGTCGGCCTCGACCAGGAATTCGTCACCCAGTACTTCACCGGCACCTCCAGCCTGCTCGGCGGTGTCGGCATCGACGTCATCGCGGCGGAGAGCGCGGCGCGTCACAGCGCTGCATACCCGGAGGACGGCGCAGTCAGCGCTCACGAGCGCCTCGCCACCGGCGGGGAGTACCAGTGGCGTCGCGACGGGCCGCCGCACCTGTTCAGCCCAGACACCGTGTTCCGCCTGCAGCACGCGACCCGGTCTCGCCGCTATGACATCTTCCGCGAGTACACCAGGCTCGTCGACGACCAGTCGCAGTCGCTCATGACCATGCGCGGGCTGTTCGAGTTCAAGAAGGGGCTGCGCTCGGCCGTTCCGATCGACGAGGTCGAGTCCGTCGCATCCATCGTGACGCGCTTCTCGACGGGGGCGATGAGCTACGGCTCGATCAGCGCCGAAGCACACGAGACGCTCGCCATCGCCATGAACAGCATCGGCGGCAAGAGCAACACCGGCGAGGGCGGCGAAGACACCGCCAGACTGCTCGATCCCACCCGGCGCAGTGCGATCAAGCAGGTCGCGTCGGGACGGTTCGGCGTGACGAGCATGTACCTGACCCACGCCGACGATATCCAGATCAAGATGGCGCAGGGTGCCAAGCCCGGCGAGGGCGGCCAACTGCCCCCGGGCAAGGTCTACCCGTGGATCGCGCGCACCCGCCACGCCACCGCAGGCGTCGGCCTTATCTCGCCGCCGCCGCATCACGACATCTATTCGATCGAAGACCTGAAGCAGCTCATCTTCGATCTCAAGCGTGCCAACCCCGAGGCCCGCGTTCACGTCAAGCTGGTGAGCCAGTCGGGAATCGGCGCGGTCGCCACTGGTGTCACCAAGGCACTCGCGGATGTCGTGCTGGTCTCCGGTCACGACGGCGGAACCGGTGCGAGCCCGCTCAACTCGCTCAAGCACGCCGGCACGCCCTGGGAGCTCGGCCTCGCCGAGACCCAGCAGACCTTGATGCTCAACGGTATGCGCGGTCGCGTGGTGGTGCAGGTCGACGGTCAGATGAAGACCGGTCGTGACGTGGTCGTCGCGGCGCTGCTCGGGGCCGAGGAGTACGGCTTCGCCACGGCGCCGCTCGTGGTCTCCGGCTGCATTCTGATGCGCGTCTGCCACCTCGACACCTGCCCGGTAGGCGTCGCCACCCAGAATCCCGAACTCCGTTCACGCTTCACTGGCAAGCCCGAGTTCGTGGTCAACTTCTTCGAGTTCCTCGCCCAAGAGGTGCGCGAGTACCTCGCCGAGCTCGGTTTCCGCTCCATCGAGGAGGCGATCGGCCACTCCGAGGTGCTGGATGCCACCGGCGCGATCGATCATTGGAAGGCCGACGGTCTCGACCTGGCACCCATCCTCGACGGTCCTGTCTTCGGCGACGACGAGCCGAGACGCAACGTCAGCAGCCAGGACCACGAACTCGACAAGCACTTCGACGTCGAGCTCATCCGCCAGAGTGCCGCCGCACTGGCTGACCGCACGCCGGTCTCCATCGACCTGCCGATCCGCAACACCGAGCGTGCCGTCGGCACGATGCTCGGCCACGAGGTGACGGTCAGGCACGGCGAGAACGGTCTGCCGACCGGCACCATCCAGGTGAATCTCACCGGGACCGCCGGGCAGTCGTTCGGCGCGTTCCTTCCGAGCGGTATCTCGCTGCGCTTGGTCGGAGACAGCAACGACTACGTCGGAAAAGGCCTCTGTGGCGGGCAGATCGTCGTCACGCCGGACGCCGCCAGCGGCTTCCCCGCGGAGAACAACGTGATCGCCGGCAATGTCATCGGGTACGGCGCGACCCAGGGCAGCATGTTCCTGCGGGGCATCGTCGGCGAGCGGTTCCTGGTGCGCAATTCCGGCGCGACCGCGATCGTCGAGGGTGTTGGCGACCACGCGCTTGAATACATGACCGGCGGCCTGGCGCTCATCCTCGGTGAGACCGGACGCAACCTCGGCGCCGGCATGTCTGGCGGCACGGCGTACGTCTACGATTTGAAGCGCGAGCGAGTCAACCGCGACTCGCTCGACTCGGGCGAACTCGAGTTGTCGCCTCTTGGTGCCGGTGACATCGAAATCGTCACCGATCTGCTGCGTCAGCACGTGGCGCAAACCGACTCCGCCGTGGCGGAGCGGATGCTGCAGAACCTCGACGAGACCATGTCTCGCTTCGTGAAGGTGCTGCCCCGCGACTACGCGGCGGTGCTCGCCACCCGAGCAACCGCCGTCGAAGAAGGATTGGACCCGGATGGCGATGTCGTCTGGAGCCGGATCATGGAGGTAACCGGTGGCTGACCCGAAAGGCTTCCTGAAGACCCGCGAGCGGCAGACGCCCGCCCGTCGGCCCGTCGCTCTGCGACTGATGGACTGGAAAGAGGTCTATGAGCAGGGTGACGCGGCTACGACCCGTAAGCAGGCCGGCCGCTGCATGGATTGCGGGATCCCGTTCTGCCACCACGGCTGCCCGCTCGGCAACCTGATTCCGGAGTGGAACGATCTCACCTGGCGTGGCGAAGGTCGCCAGGCGATCGAGCGGTTGCACGCCACCAACAACTTCCCCGAGTTCACCGGGCGACTGTGCCCGGCACCGTGCGAGTCGTCGTGCGTGCTGGCGATCAACCAGCCCGCCGTGACGATCAAGCAGGTCGAGGTCTCGATCATCGATCAGGCCTGGGCCAACGACTGGGTCGATCCGCATCCTCCGGAGCGTCTCACGGGCAAGACGGTCGCCGTCGTCGGGTCGGGCCCGGCCGGTCTCGCCGCCGCTCAGCAGCTCACCCGTGCCGGTCATACCGTTGCGGTGTTCGAGCGCGATGACCGCATCGGCGGCCTGCTGCGATACGGCATCCCGGACTTCAAGATGGAGAAGAAGCACCTCGAGAACCGGCTGCGGCAGATGCAGGCCGAGGGCACGCGCTTCCGGGCAAACGTAACCATCGGCACGGACATCAGCTGGGATGACCTGCGCGCCCGTTACGACGCTGTTGTGGTCGCCACCGGCGCTCTGGTGCCCCGCGACCTCCCGATCCCCGGACGTGACCTGCCCGGCGTACACTTCGCCATGGAGTACCTCGTGCAACAGAACCGCGTGGGTGCGGGCGACACGGTCGTCGACCAGATCAGCGCGGAAGGCAAGCACGTCGTGGTCCTCGGCGGTGGCGACACCGGTGCTGACTGCATCGGCACCGCACACCGTCAGGGTGCGCTGTCGGTCACCAACCTCGCCATCGGTACCCAGCCGCCGAGCGAGCGTCCCGAATCCCAGCCGTGGCCGATGTCCCCGACGCTCTTCGAGGTGTCGAGTGCCCACGAGGAGGGCGGCGAGCGGGTCTACCTGGCCTCCACCGTCGAATTCCTGTCGAACGAGATCGGCGAACTGCGGGCCATCCGCGTCGCCGAGACCGAATACCTCGACGGCCGTCGGGTGCCGAAGTCCGGCACCGAGCGCGAGATCCCGGCTGACCTGGTGCTGCTTGCGCTGGGCTTCACCGGCACAGAGGGGGAGCAGCTCGAGGAGCAGCTCCGCGTCGTCTCCGAGCGCGGTAACGTGCAGCGTGACGGCGATTACCAGACCAGCGAGTCTGGCGTCTTCGTGGCTGGCGATGCCGGCCGCGGACAGTCGCTGATCGTCTGGGCGATCGCCGAGGGCCGCGCTGCCGCGGCCGCCGTCGATCGCTTCCTTGAGGGCGACACCCAGCTGCCCTCGCCCGTACGGCCCACCGACCGGGCCATCTCGATCTGATCCATCCGGTGCCCGGCGATCCCGGGCGCAGCGAGAACAGAACCCCAACAGAAAGAAACGAATGAGACGCGCAAAGATCGTCGCGACCCTGGGCCCGGCAACGTCGAGCTATGAAAACATCAGGGCCATCATCGAGGCCGGCGTGGATGTCGCCCGCATGAACCTGAGCCACGGCAGCTACGACGTCCACGAGGAGGTGTACCGCAACGTGCGCCAGGCCAGCCTGGACACCGGCAAGGCGGTCGCCGTCATGGTGGACCTGCAGGGCCCCAAGATCCGCCTCGGCAAGTTCGCCGATGGACCGCACGACCTTGCGGTTGGCGACATCTTCAAGATCACCACCGAGGACATCCTGGGTACCAAGGAGATCTCCAGCACCACGTTCAAGGGTCTTCCCGGGGACGTCCGCCCCGGGGACGACCTGCTGATCAACGACGGCAAGGTCAAGCTGCGTGCGCTGTCGGTCGACGGCGAGGTCGTGACGACCGAGGTCGTCGTCGGTGGCGAGGTATCGAACAACAAGGGAATCAACCTTCCCGGCGTCGCGGTCAACGTTCCCGCGCTGTCCGAGAAGGATGAGGCCGACCTGCGCTGGGGCCTGCGCCTCGGTGCCGACCTCATCGCGATGTCGTTCGTTCGTAATGCCGAGGACGCCCTGCGTGCCCACGAGATCATGGCGGAGGAAGGCATTCGTCTTCCGATCATCGCCAAGGTCGAGAAGCCGCAGGCCGTCGACAACCTCGAGGCCATCATCGATGCCTTCGAAGGCATCATGGTCGCCCGTGGTGACCTCGGCGTCGAAATGCCGCTCGAGGCGGTCCCGATTGTGCAGAAGCACGCCATCGAGCTGTCGCGTCGTATGGCAAAGCCGGTCATCGTGGCGACGCAGATGCTCGAGTCGATGATCTCCAGCCCGATCCCGACCCGTGCAGAGACCTCGGATGTCGCCAACGCCGTCCTCGACGGCGCCGACGCGGTCATGCTGTCCGGCGAGACCAGCGTGGGGGAGTACCCCGTGATCACGGTCGCCACCATGGCGCGGATCGTCAAGTCCACCGAGGAGCACGGGCTGGAGCGCATCCCACCCCTCGGCACCAAGCCGCGCACCCAGGGCGGCGCGATCACTCTTGCGGCGGCCGAGGTCGCTGACTTCGTCGAGGCGAAATTCCTCTGCGTGTTCACCGAAAGCGGCGACTCGGTGCGTCGCATGTCGCGACTGCGTCACCGCATTCCGATCATCGCCTTCACGCCGGAGGAGCGCATCCGCAACCGCCTGGCATGGGTGTGGGGTACGGAGACCTACCGGGTCGAGCGCAAGACCCACACCGACGAACTGTTCGGGCAGGTCGACGACATCCTGATCGGCAACGACCGAGCCACCCTGGGCGAGAAGGTCGTCGTGATCGCCGGGTCCCCTCCCGGAATCTCTGGGGGCACGAACGACATGCGCGTGCACCGTGTGGGCGATGCTCACAACGCGGTCGCTCCGGCGTACGCGGCGGATTAGTCCCGGTACACAGGGTCCCGGCTCACAGAGTCAGCCCAAGCCAACGGCCCGGCACCCGAGAGGGTGCCGGGCCGTCGGCCTATTCCGGCGACTACCGTGCGCGGATCAGGAGTTGATGAAGTCGCCGGACCCGAACTGGTCGAACATCGGTGAGACGATCTGCACGAACGCGACCCCGCCGAGGATCAGCCCCAGCGCGGCAAGTGCGATCGCGACGATCATCGGCGCTAGTCCCCGCCCGGAGCGCCGCTTCACGATCACGGTGCGACCGATCACGTAGACCAGTACCCCGACGCTGGAGATGAGAGTGAAGAATGCCCACGGCCAGGGGAACGGGCGTTCGAAGCCGGTTGCTTTCAGTCGACGGTTGTCGAAGTAGGCGAGCACGATGACGGCAGCGTCGACGAGCCAGCCCAGGAGTGAGATCGCGAGTGTCGCTCCACCGCCCACGCCGAACCCCATTGCGCTGCCGCTCTCGCCGAGCCGAGCGTCCTGCAGCGCGGAACGGCCGATGGCGGCGTAGTTCACGGTGAGTGAGAGCGCGAGTGTGATCACCGGGAGCAGTACGAGAATCCAGATGAAGACGTTGTTCGCCGGGGTCGTGGCCGGAACGGTGTTGCGCGCTGGGGTGGCGGGCGCAGGCGGCATGGCCGCGGGCGCGCTGGGCTCCGTCACGTGATCCGACCACGCGGTGCCATCCCACCACCGCATCCGCGGCTCGCCGGTGTAGTCCGGGTACCACCCGGCCGGTGTCTGCACGCGCGGTGTCTGCGCGGGCGGAGTGTTGTCGGGCGAGGTCATGCGGCGGTCCCATCGTGGTCGTGGAGGCGACGGATCGACCCGACGCCCGGTTCACACGGTATACCGCTCACCCGCTGTCTGGTTGTCTGCTGGGAACGCGAGTCACCCGGGCCGCAGCGGCGTAGTCTCACCGTCACGCGAACGTGTGCCGCACACCTCTGCTTCTCGAGACGCGCGGCCGTTCTCACCGCTGAAGGAGCATCATGACCGACACCACCGAACTCTTCGACACGAGCACCGGCCCTGACGGCCGCACAATCAGCGACTGGACCGATCTTGGCCGCGAGATGTGGTCGTACCTCACCGGCCGCGGCGCCGCGGTCAACTACGAGTTCATCGACATGACCGTCGAGGTTCCGCGTGACATCGGGCCGGACGCGCCTCGCGCTACCTGGAAGCTGAACGGCACGCTCCGCGTCACGACCAGTGACGACGAGGCAGCCGGCTCCGACACCCATCGTTCGCCCGACGTCGCCTCCTAATGGTGGCGACGCGCTTCGACATCGAGCTGGAGTTCTCGCTCGAAGAGGCGGCGGGTGCAGCGGATGACGGCGAGCCGTCGAAACTGCTGACGGGAAGCATCACCGCTCACGGCTCCGAGGTACAGATCTACGCCAGTGATCCGGAACTCCTGATCTCGGGCCGCGCGCCGAAACTCACCGCACTCCGCGAGCTCGCGACGCAGATGGCCGAATTGGGGGTCTCGGTGACCCTCACGGGTCCGGCGGGCTACATCGCCGGAATGGGCGACGTGAAGTCGAGCCTGGTGCAACGCGCCATGACCGGGTCTCCGCACATCCGCCTCGGGGCTGCGACCGCGATTGCCCCGCTGCTGCGTGCCCGCCCGACCGCGTCGAGCATCTCTCTGCCGCCGTCGACGCCATTCCCTCTTGTTCCGACGGTAAGTCGGCGTCTGCGACGACGGGTGACGACCACGCACTACACGCCGGGCTCCGGCCGGCCTCGACTGATCTTCGTCGTCGGGTCTGAATACTGGGACGGCACCCCTCCTCGAGAATTCGAGCTTCTGCCTGGTGTCACCACGATCGGGTCTGACGAGAAGTGCGATCTTCGGCTTGACGGCCTGTTGCCGATGCACGCCGAGATCCGGCACGACGGTAACGATGAATATGTGCTCTACGCGCACGGTCCGATCGCGAGCAGTGCTGTTCGGGCTGTCGAGGGGCAAGGGCAGATCCTGCGCACCGGAGCTCGGCTAGAACTCGGCGACTGGCGGATGGCCTACTTTCGTGCCGAGTTCGCCGACCATGGGCGCCCTTTCGGCGGCAGAGTCGGTGGGGAACTTGCCCGCCAGAAGCCTCAGCCCGAACGACGGGTGCCGAAGAACTGAAACGGATGCCGTGGCCTGCGCCGCGGCATCCGTCTCGTTCTGACGTTCGTGCTTCTGCTGTTGTGCTGGTGTCGCCTGTGCCGGATGCGAGACTCGAACTCGCACGCCCTTTCGAGCAAAGCATTTTGAGTGCTCCGCGTCTGCCATTCCGCCAATCCGGCGCACGTGGACTCTGGTCAGAATACCGTAGGGTTGAGTGCGTGACCGACCAAGAAAATGCACCGCAAACCCCCCGCCGCGTTGTTGTGGCCGAAGACGAGTCGCTGATCCGGCTCGACATCGTCGAGACCCTGCGGGACAACGGGTTCGAGGTCGTCGGCGAGGCCGGCGATGGCGAGACCGCTGTCGCCCTCGCCACCGAGCTGCGCCCCGACCTCGTGATCATGGACGTGAAGATGCCGCTCCTCGACGGCATCTCGGCCGCCGAGCGTCTCACCAAGAACCACATCGCCCCGGTCGTGCTGCTCACCGCCTTCAGCCAGAAAGAGCTGGTCGAGCGCGCGACGGAGGCCGGCGCGCTGGCCTACGTGGTCAAGCCCTTCACCCCGAACGACCTGCTGCCGGCGATCGAGATCGCTCTCGCGCGGTACGCCCAGATCATCACGCTCGAGGCCGAGGTCACCGATCTGGTCGAGCGTTTCGAAACCCGCAAACTCGTCGACCGGGCCAAGGGTCTGCTCAACGAGAAGATGGGGCTGAGCGAGCCCGAGGCCTTCCGGTGGATTCAGAAGGCGTCGATGGACCGCCGCCTCACCATGCACGACGTCGCCCAGGCGATCATCGAGCAGCTCAGCGCGAAGAAGTAGCGCTCGCTCTCAGCAGCCTTTAGCGCGACGGCCGCGCCGCCAGAGACGGTCTTGCTGTGCCAGACGATTGCACTGTACCGGACGGTCGAATGGCAACCGGACACGCCGGATGAAATCGTCCGTTGTCGGCACTCCTGTAACCGTTCTGCAGGAGTTACTGAATCACGGGAACCTCGGGCGAGGGCGGCTCTCGCCGCGATATCTGACGGGCGCGATGGCGGGTAAAACAGTGCAGCCTGCCACACAGAGACTGCGCCCGGGCAGACAGCGCCCGGCGAAATGAGCGGCCCGCGAGTTTAGCGGTCGCGCAGCATGTTCGTCATGCGCACGGTCGAGAGCCGCCGGCCCTGTTCGTCGCGCATGACGATCTCGTGGGTCGCCAGCGTGCGGCCGAGGACGAGCGCCGTGCAGGTGCCGGTGACGATGCCCTCGGTGACGGAGCGGCTGTGCGTCGCGTTGATCTCGATGCCGACGGCGTAACGTCCCGGGCCGGCATGAATCGCCGAGGAGACTGAACCGAGGGACTCACCCAGCACCACGTGTGCTCCACCGTGCAGCAGGCCGATCACCTGGGTGTTGCCGTCCACCGGCATCGTCGCAACCGAGTGCTCCGCCGACAGTTCGAGAAACTCGATTCCCATCTTGCGAGCGAGCGAGCCGCCACCGGTGGTGACCAGGCGCTCGACGAGTTCTGGGTCGAGGTCGGCGGGAAAAGTGGTCACGGGCATCCTTGGAAATCGGTGGCTGGTGGAGGGCTTCGGCCTGTCAGAGGCCACCGTTAGGCTGGCTTCCGTGCCGGACAACGAAAAGCCTACCCTCCTCATTATCGACGGGCACTCGCTCGCATTCCGGGCTTTCTACGCCCTCCCGGTGGACAGTTTCCAGAACCGCGAAGGCCAGCACACTAACGCCATCCACGGCTTTATCTCGATGCTGCTCAACCTGGTCGCCAACGAGAAGCCCACCCACCTCGCCGTCGCCTTCGACATCTCGCGGTACTCCTTCCGTACCCGTGAATACCCGGAGTACAAGGGCACCCGCGGCGAGACCCCCGCCGAGTTCGTCGGGCAGATCCCGCTGCTCGAGGAGGCGCTGCACGCCATGGGCATTACGACGGTGACCAAGGAGGACTACGAGGCCGACGACATCCTGGCCACCCTTGCGAAGCGTGGTGCGGCCGAGGGGTACACCGTCTACGTGGTCTCCGGCGATCGTGATGCCATCCAGATGGTGACGGATGACGTCACCCTCCTGTATCCGAACGCCAGGGGCGTCTCCGAACTCAAGCGCTACGATCGCGACGCCGTGTTCGAGCGTTACGGCATCGAGCCGGCGCAGTATCCCGATGTCGCGGCCCTCGTGGGGGAGACCAGCGACAACCTGATCGGCATCGACAAGGTCGGTGAGAAGACGGCCGTCAAGTGGATCACCCAGTACGGCAGCCTCGACGAGGTTCTGGCGCACGCCGACGAGATCAAGGGCGTGGTGGGGGAGAAGCTGCGCGAACAGCAGGACCGCGCCATCCGTAATCGCAAGCTCAACCACCTGCTCACCGATGTCGCTCTGCCGGTCGGCCCCGACGACCTGCTGCGTCGTCCGCTCGACGAGGCCAAGGTGCGCGAAGTCTTTGACAAGCTGCAGTTCCGCACCCTGCTCGACCGCGTGCTCAAGCTCGCGGCAGCCGCGGGCGACGATGTGTCGACCGCGAAGGCCGGTGAGGGCTCGGCCCAGCCGGGCTCGGAGATCCCCGTGGTTCGCACCCTCGTCGACGAGGAGCTGGGCTTGTGGCTCACCACTGCATCTGGTCACGGCACGAAGCCACTCGGGCTGCAGCTCGAGGTGGGTGTCGACGGCCTGACCGGCTTCGGCATCGCCTCGGCCGATGACAGCGTCTACGTACCGTGGGCTCATGGCCGACTCGACTACGTCGACCTCGCTGATTGGCTGGCGGGCGACTCGCCGAAATTCGTCTTCGACTACAAGCCGATGCTGAAGACGCTGGCCGCGGCCGACCTCGAACTCGGCGGAGTGGTGTTCGACACCACTCTGGCCGCCTGGCTGCTGAAGCCCGGGGGGCACGACCAGAACCTGGCCGCGCAGGTCTACACCCACCTGGGCGAGCACCTGGCCGAGCCCGACCCCAATCAGCTGGTGCCCGAGGCCGACGCCGTGAGTCCAGCGACCGAGGCCTGGTACGTGCTGCGTCTCTGCGAGTATCTGAACGAGCGACTGGACGAGGGCTCGCGTCGCGTGCTGTCCGACCTCGAACTGCCGCTGATTCCCGTGATCAACCGCATGGAGACCACTGGCATCACGGTCGATGCCGACATTCTCGCCGGACTCAACACTCAGCTCGGTGCCACCGCGATGGACCTGGCCTCCCGCGCCTACGCCGAGATCGGCCGCGAGGTGAACCTCGGCTCGCCCAAACAGCTGCAGCAGGTGTTGTTCGAGGAGCTGCAGATGCCCAAGACCCGGGCAAACAAGACCGGATACTCGACGGATGCGGCGTCCCTCGCCGACCTCCAGGCGCAGAACCCGCACCCCTTCCTCGACCTGCTCCTGCAGCACCGCGACGCCACCAAACTGCGGCAGATCGTGGAGACGCTGGAGAAGTCGATCGCTCCCGATCACCGCATCCACACGCGGTACGACCAGACCGGTACCAGCACGGGCCGGATCTCCTCGACCGAGCCGAACCTGCAGAACATCCCGGTGCGTGCCGAGGTCGGGCGGGAGATCCGCTCCGCGTTCATCTGCGGCCCCGAGTTCGACACGCTGCTGACCGCCGACTATTCGCAAATCGAGATGCGCGTCATGGCGCACCTCTCCGGCGACGCCGGGCTGATCGAAGCCTTCCACTCCGGGGAGGACCTGCACCGCTTCGTCGGCTCGCGCGTCTTCGGGGTCGACCCGGCGGATGTGAGCAACGCCATGCGCACCAAGGTGAAGGCGATGTCGTACGGGCTGGCATACGGCCTGAGCCCGTTCGGTCTCTCCAAACAGCTGCGCATCGAGGTGAGCGAGGCCAAGCAGCTGATCGCGGACTACTTCACCCGCTTCGGCGCGGTACGCGACTACCTCCGCGGCGTTGTCGAGCAGGCTCGCGAAGACGGCTACACCGAGACGATCATGGGCCGCCGGCGACCGTTCGGCGACCTCACGTCGTCGAACCGGGTGCTGCGGGAGAACGCGGAGCGGCAGGCGCTGAACGCGCCGATCCAGGGGTCGGCCGCGGACATCCTGAAGGTGGCGATGCTGGGCGTCGACGCCGACATCCGCGATCGGGGTCTCGACTCCCGCATGCTCTTGCAGGTGCACGACGAACTGGTGTTCGAGGTCGCCCACGGCGAGTTGGACGAGCTCACCGAGATCGTGGTGGATCGGATGGGCGGAGCGGCCGACCTGGCCGTGCCGCTGACCGTGCAGGTCGGAACCGGCCCCAACTGGGACGCGGCGGCGCACTGATCATGGCGCGACTCGAAGGTCCCCTGGCCGAGCTGATCGACGCCCGCTCGATCCGTCTCGACGAGCACGCGGTCGACCGGTTCGACGCCGTGCGGAGGGCGGGTGAAGCGCTCCTCGAGGTCGGTGCGGTCGGCGAGCTGTACATCGACGCCATGATCGAACGTGAGGCGAGTGTGTCGACGTTCGTCGGCGAGGGCTTCGCCTTTCCACACGCCACCCGGTCGGCGGCCGGCGATGTCGACCACGATGCGCTCGTGGTTCTGCGCTTTCCTGACGGGGTCGACTGGGACGGCGAGAGGGTGTTCGTCTGCATCGGCATTGCTGCTCGGGGTCGCGGCTACATCGGGCTGCTGTCTCGCCTGGCGACGCTCCTGCTCGATCCACGGCGGGCCGCGGCGCTGCGGTCGGCGACGTCACCGGCCGAGGTCTACGCGCTTCTCGGGTAGTGTGCTCCGAAACTCCCTCGCCCGATGCGGCGCGGTGAGCTCACCCGAGAGTCGTACCGCCGAAAGCGAGCATCGCATGCCCGACCGTACCGTCGTCGTCGCCTCCAGCGTCGGCCTCCATGCTCGCCCAGCCTCGCTGTTCTGCCAGGCGGTCGCGCGAATCGGTGTGCCGGTGCTGCTGACCGGAGCGAGCGGCCGCAGCGTCAACGCCGCGAGCATCCTCGGCGTGCTGTCCCTGGGGATCGGGCCTGGCGAGTCGGTAACTCTGGAGGCCGACGGGGAGCGGGCCGAGATCGCTCTCGACGAGCTCGTCGCGTTGCTCAGCGTCGACCTGGACCTCGAATAGCGTTCATTCGCAATAGGCTCGGTGCATGACTGAAGCTTTCGGAGCGCACCAGATTCGCACCCCCACCGCCGTCGACGCCGTCGCTGAGAAATGGGTCGAGACCGAGCTCGACCTGTTTCCCGAGTACCGGGTCTACATCGGCCGCCCCGGCCACGAGGGGGAGTACTCCGATTACTCACCGGCGGGAGCGGAGCGCGCCGTCGAGGCCGTGCGTTCTGCCCTCGCGGAGGTTCAGGCGACGACGCCGGTCGACGCGATCGACGAGGTCACCAAGATGGACCTCGCCCGCGAGCTGCAGCTCTCGATCGACAAGCACGAGGCAGGCTTCAACCAGCGCAACCTCAACGTGATCGCGAGCCCGGCCCAGGAACTCCGCGACATCTTCGACCTGGTGCCCACGGCATCCGTCGACGACTGGAGCAATGTCGCTAAGCGATTGCACAACCTCCCCGAGGCGATGGACGGCTATATCGAGACGCTGCGGAGCGGCATCGCCAACGGCAACGTCCCCGCGATACGCCAGGTGAAAGAGATCATCACTCAGGCCAATAAGCAGGTTGCCGACTCCGGGTTCTTCTTCCAGCTGGCGGCGAACGCGAACGGCCGTCTCGAGGCGGGGTCGCTGCCAGACTCGCTGCAGAGCGACCTCGACGCGGGCGCGCAGGCCTCGGCGAACGCGTACCAGAAGCTCTCCGACTTCCTCCGCACCGAACTCGCCCAGCACGCTCCGGAGAAGGATGCCGTCGGTCGCGAGATCTACTCGCTCGCCTCTCGGGACTTTCTCGGCGCCGTCGTCGACCTCGACGAGACCTACGAGTGGGGCATCGAGGAACTCGCCCGCATGACCTCCGAGCAGGAGGCGATCGCCCGCGAGATCACGCCTGGCGCCACCGTCGCCGAGGCCATCGCCTATCTCGACCAGGATCCGAGCCGAAAGCTGCACGGCACCGAGGCTCTGCAGCGCTGGATGCAGGAGACCAGCGACCGCGCCGTCGACGAGCTGTCGAAGACCCACTTCGACATCCCGGAAGAGGTCAAGAGCCTGGTCTGCATGATCGCCCCTACCCAGGAGGGTGGCATCTACTACACCGGCCCGACCGACGACTTCTCCCGCCCCGGCCAGATGTGGTGGAGCGTGCCGGAGGGCGTCACCGAGTTCGACACCTGGCGTGAGCTCACCACGGTCTACCACGAGGGTGTGCCCGGCCATCACCTGCAGATCGGCCAGGCCGTCTACAACAAGGCTCAGTTGAACACCTGGCGCCGCAATGCGGGCACCTCCGGCCACGCCGAAGGCTGGGCGCTCTATGCGGAGCGCCTGATGGAGCAGCTCGGCTACCTCGACGACCCGGCCGACCGCCTCGGCATGCTCGATGGTCAGCGGATGCGCGCGGCCCGCGTCGTGCTCGACATCGGCGTACACCTCGAGAAGCAACTGCCAGACGGCTCGGGCCCGTGGACCGGCGACTACGCCTTCGGCTTCCTCGGCGAGAACGTCAACATGAGCCGTGAGTTCGTGCGCTTCGAGGTCAACCGGTACCTCGGCTGGCCCGGTCAGGCACCCTCGTACAAGGTCGGCCAGCGCATCTGGGAGCAGTTGCGGGATGAGTATGCACGGCGCGAGGGCGCGGCATTCGACATCCGTGCGTTCCATAAAAAGGCGCTGGATATCGGCGGCGTCGGACTCGACACCCTGCGTTCGGCCCTTCTCACCCCGGCCAGGTAGGGCGTTGGCTCGACAGAACACGACCCGTCTCACCGGTTCGAACACCGCTCCTTCGCCCTATGAACTCGTGCTCGGCGACGAGCTCGACGCTCTTCATCCCCGACTGAGGGCATATTTCGATGGCATCCCCGACGGCTCCACCGGCGTCGGTTCCGGCGTCTTCGAGCGGGTAGGGACGCCCCGGCTGTGGCTCTGGCCGGTGCTTTGGCTGCTCGAGCGGGAGGGCGTGCTCTTTCCCGTCTGGAGCGCGCGCGTGCCATTCACCGTGCGCAATTGTCCGGTGATCGATGCCGCGGGAAACACCGCGGTGCTGGCCTCGCGGGAATTCCGGTTCAGCGCCAGGCGCCCCTTCGGCCGCGACCGGGAGATGACGGATGCCATCACGGCCGAGCGCGGGCGGCTCGTCGATCACCTCGGCACCCAGCGACGGTACGCGGCACGCCTGCGGGCGGAGGTCGTCGATGGCGAGCTGCACCTGGTGTCGACCCGGGTCTCGGTGCGATTCGGCCGGTTCGCGATTCCGATCCCGACGTCGATCGCGCCGGTGGTCCGCCTGGTCGAGCGGTTCGATGCGAAGTCCGGCCTGCAGCACGTCTCGGTCGTCGTCGAGTCGCCCCGGCTCGGGCGGCTCTACGAATACGCGGGCTCGTTCAGCTACAGCGTCGTTCCGGGAGCGTGGTGAACGGATGCCCGAACACATCGTCATCGCGGGTGGCTCCGGGTTCATCGGGCAGTACCTCGCGCGCGCCTTCCGCGCCGACGGCGCCATAGTGCGCACTATCGGTCGTTCCGGCTCCACCGCGACCTGGGGTGACACCGCCGCGATCACCGATCTCCTGGACGGCGCCGACCTGCTGATCAACCTGGCGGGGAAGAGCGTCAACTGCCGCTACACGCCGGAGAATCGAGCCGAGATCCTGCGATCACGGGTCGAGACCACCCGAGAGCTGGCCGAGGCGATCGCTGACTGCGAGCATCCGCCGCCGCTCTGGATCAACTCGTCGACAGCGACGATCTACCGCCACGCCGAGGATCGCCCGATGACGTAGTCGTCCGGTGAGATCGGCACCGGATTCTCGGTCTCGGTCGCCGAGGCGTGGGAGCGGGAGTTGTACGCCCGCGACCTGCCGGGCACCAGGAGGGTCGCCGTGCGGATGGCGATCGTGCTCGGCGACGGCAGTGCGCTCACGCCGCTGCTGCGGCTCGCTCGCGTCGGTCTCGGCGGCCCACAGCTCGACGGCGGCTGGTTCGCCACCGCGGCCGGGCGTGCTGCCGGCACATTCCACGAGTTCCGCGCGCGGGACGGACGCCAGCGCTTCAGCTGGATCCACATCGCCGATGTGCTCGGAATCATCCGCTTCCTCCGCACCCGCCCCGACCTCGACGGGGCGATCAACGTGTCGTCGCCGAACCCGTCAGACAGTCGCACACTGATGGCGACCATCCGTCGGGTGCTCGGGATGCCGATCGGGCTGCCAGCCCCGCGGTGGATGCTCGAGATCGGCTCCGCGGTCATCAAGACCGAGACCGAGCTGGTGTTGAAGAGCCGGTGGGTGCTCCCGGAACGCCTGGTCGAGGCCGGCTACGCGTTCGAGTTTCCCGAGCTGGAGCCGGCCATCCGAGACATCGTGACGGCGAAACAACCCGCCTGAGACTCGGTGGCGACCCACCCCGCGAAGACGCTAAGCTAGAACGTCACGTTTGTGACATCCCATCCGCTGCCGTGCGCGGAACATTATCTTCTCCACCCTCTGCGCCGGCCTGAATAATGCCTCAACCGAGGCGTCCATCCTGGAGCAACCACTACATGACACTCGTAACGACCACCGGCCCCAAGCAGGTCGCGATCAACGACATCGGATCTGCTGAAGACTTCCTCGCCGCGGTCGAAAAGACTTTGAAGTTCTTCAACGACGGGGACCTCATCGAAGGCACCGTCGTGAAGATCGACCGCGACGAGGTTCTCCTCGACGTCGGGTACAAGACGGAGGGCGTCATCCCCTCCCGTGAGCTTTCCATCAAGCACGACGTGGACCCCTCCGAGGTCGTCCAGGTCGGCGACAGCGTCGAGGCTCTCGTTCTGCAGAAGGAAGACAAAGAGGGTCGTCTGATCCTCTCCAAGAAGCGTGCTCAGTACGAGCGTGCCTGGGGAGACGTCGAGAAGATCAAGGACGCCGACGGCGTCGTCACCGGTTCGGTCATCGAGGTCGTCAAGGGTGGCCTCATCGTCGACATCGGCCTCCGTGGCTTCCTGCCGGCATCGCTCATCGAGCTGCGCCGCGTCCGCGACCTCACGCCGTACCTCGGCCAGGAGATCGAGGCCAAGATCCTCGAGCTCGACAAGAACCGCAACAACGTCGTTCTGAGCCGCCGCGCGCTGCTCGAGCAGACGCAGTCGGAGAGCCGCACCACCTTCCTCAACAACCTCGCCAAGGGCCAGATCCGCAAGGGTGTCGTCTCGTCGATCGTCAACTTCGGTGCGTTCGTCGACCTCGGCGGCGTTGACGGACTCGTTCACGTCTCCGAGCTGTCGTGGAAGCACATCGAGCACGCCTCCGAGGTCGTCGAGGTTGGCCAGGAGGTCACCGTCGAGATCCTCGAGGTCGACCTCGAGCGCGAGCGCGTCTCCCTGTCGCTCAAGGCGACGCAGGAAGACCCGTGGCAGGTCTTTGCCCGCACCCACGCCATCGGCCAGGTTGCACCGGGTAAGGTCACCAAGCTCGTCCCCTTCGGCGCGTTCGTTCGCGTTGCAGAGGGCATCGAGGGCCTGGTCCACATCTCCGAGCTGTCGGGCAAGCACGTCGAGCTCGCCGAGCAGGTCGTGTCGGTCGGCGACGAGGTCTTCGTCAAGGTCATCGACATCGACCTCGAGCGTCGCCGCATCTCCCTCTCGCTGAAGCAGGCGAACGAGGGCGTCGACCCCAACGGCACCGAGTTCGACCCGGCGCTGTACGGAATGCTCACCGAGTACGACGAGCAGGGCAACTACAAGTACCCCGAGGGCTTCGACCCGGAGACCAACGAGTGGCGCGAGGGCTTCGAGGCCCAGCGCGAGAAGTGGGAGCAGGACTACGCTGCCGCCCAGGCTCGCTGGGAAGCGCACAAGAAGCAGGTCGAGGCAGCTGCCTCGCAGGTCATCGAGGACATCCCCGGTGCCGGCTCCAGCTTCTCCAGCGAGTCCGAGTCGACCGGCACGCTCGCCGACGACGAGGCGCTTGCCGCTCTGCGCGAGAAGCTCAGCTCAAACAACTAGTAGGCACTGCCAACTAGTAGGCACTGCCAACTAGTAGGTCAGCAGCACCACACGGCCGGATCCCCTCGGGGATCCGGCCGTTTTGCATCTGTCGGTGCTTATGATTCGGTCATGCGCCGCCGATGGTTCCGCCCGTCGACAGTCTCACGGTCCGTCCGGTCCCGGAGCCTGTCGACGGGCCGCGCCCTCGCGGTAACGGTGGCAATGCTGGTCGGCGTCGGCGCGGCGGCGCCGGCGTTCGCAGGGACGGATGCCGGGCATCCGTCAGCCTCGTCGTCGCCGTCTGACCATGGCTTCCTCCGATTCCGACTCCCGTATCTCGACGGGATCGCCCCCGCCCCCGACTTTCCCAACCTGGCCCGCGCTGCCGCCCGCCCGGCACCACTGCTGCTGTTCCTCCCTGCGACGGGGGCGGTGCCCGACGACTATCGGGCCTTTCTCGCAACGGCGGCCGCCGTCGGCTACAGCGTGATCGGTCTCGACTACCCGAACCTCGGGCGGTCGGTCACCCGCACCTGCTTGGGCGATGCGAAGTGCTACACCATGCTGCAGCGCAACCGGTTTACCGGTGCGGATCCGTCGCGATTCAGTCACGTGACCGCGGCCAATTCCATCACCAACCGCTTTCGCGCGACGGTGCACTATCTCGAGCAGCACGACCCGAGCGGTAGATGGGGGCGCTATCTGCAACACGGGCACATCGACTGGTCCCGCATCGTGGTGGCCGGGCATTCGCAGGGTGGCGGGGAGTCGGCATTCATCGCGCACTACAACCGGGTGCAGGGTGTGCTGATGTTCTCCTCGCCGGTCGAGTCGTACGACAACGTCACGGCATCCTGGATCGACGGGAAGGGTGCAACGCCGGTGAGCCGGATGTTCGGCTTCGACGTGCTCGGCGATATCTACCAGGACAGGATCGCCGGGAGCTGGCGCAAGCTCGGGCTGGGCACCGATCACGATCCGGTTGCCGTGCCGACCGGAGGCCACGCGCTTCTGAGCTCGCTCCCGGTGGGGAGCCCGATTCAGACGCATGGCAGGTCGGTGGACGACCGAACACCCCGAGGAGCGAATGGCGTCCCGGTCTTCGCTCCGACCTGGCGCTGGATGCTCGACCAGGTCCGCCAGCCGTGAGTTGCATGTTTTGGTCCCTTTCAGGCGCTGAAAGGGACCAAAACATGCAACTCAGGGGAAGGCAGGCGCGCGGCTAGCATTGTCGCGTGCATCTGATCGGGCTGACGGGCGGGATCGCCTCGGGGAAGAGCGCCGTGGCGCAACGACTGGCGAGCCACGGAGCGATCGTGATCGACGCGGATCGGCTGGCGCGGGAGGTCGTCGAGCCGGGTACGCCCGGGCTCGCTGCGGTCGCCGATCGTTTCGGTGCCGGGGTCATCACCGCGGACGGCATGCTCGACCGCCCAGCACTCGGGGCGATCATCTTTACGGACGATCGCGCGCGCCTCGACCTCAACGCCATCACCCACCCGCTGGTGCAGCAGCGGGCACGCGACCTGATTGCTGCTGCGGAGGCGCACGACCCGGATGCCGTCGTGGTCTACGACGTCCCGCTGCTTCTCGAGGCCTCTTCGCAGAGCGGGTATCACCGGTTCGAGAAGATCATCGTGGTGGAGGCAGAACCGGCAACGCGCATCCGTCGCCTCGTCGAGTTGCGGGGGATGAGCGACCACGACGCCGCGCGCCGCATCGCGTCGCAGGCCACCGACGCGGAGCGCCGAGCGATCGCCGACATCGTGATCGACAGCAACGGCACGCTCGACGACACACTCGCGCAGGCCGACGACGTGTGGACGCAGCTCCGCGAGCTCTAAGTTCTCCCGGGTTATGGGCCGACCCGGGATATGGTTGCTGCGGTAGACGGGGACCGAGGGGAGTCGCATGCGCACGGGGCGACGCCTGGCGATCATCGCCGCAGCGCTCTGCGTCGTGCTGTCGTGCACTGTTGCCCAGGCCGCCCGGGCCGATACCCGCGACCACGCCACTACCCCTGATCACGATGGGCCGGGATCGTCGCTCATCTCGTTCCGGCTGCCGGAGACCGGCGATGCCTTTCTCTCGCCAAACGCGCGCAACTTCGCCGTCAGAGGCACGAAGGGCAGCCCGCTGCTGCTGTTTCTGCCGGCCACCCGCTCGGTCCCTCGCGACTACCGCTCCTTCCTCGACACCGCGGCCTCGCTCGGCTACCACGTGCTCGCCCTTGACTATCCGAATCGCGGCCAGTCCGTGGTGCACCTGTGTGCCGGGGCGCCGCGCTGTTATGGCGAGGTGCAGCGCAATCGCTTCCAGGGCGGCGGGCAGAGCGCGTTCAATTCGGTCGACCGGCGTGACTCGATCCTCAACCGGTTGCGGATGTCGCTCGACCACCTGCAATTCACCGACCCCGGCGGGGCCTGGTCACGGTATCGCTCCGGCGACAGCATCCGCTGGGATCGGGTGGTCGTCGCAGGCCACTCCCAGGGCGGGGGACTCGCCGCCTACATCGCTCATCGTTTCCGGGTGCACGGTGCCCTGATGTTCTCCTCCCCGGTGCAGAGCGACGCTGGTGTGCCGGCTCGTTGGATGCGCAAAAGCGGGGCGACCCCGGCATCCGTCCAGTACGGCCTGGTGGACGTCCGCGACCGATACGCGACGAACGTCACGGCGTCGTGGGCGACCATGGGGATGACCGGCACTCACGCCATCGTGTCCGAGCTCGATCTCGGCTCGCCCAGCGACTCGCACCTTCGCACCGTCACCGACCGGAGCCCCCGCGTCGATGGGGTGCCCGTGCTCGCGCCGACCTGGCGGTGGATGCTCGAACAGGTGCGCTGAGTAGGCTGGGGGAATGTCGGCACCCGAAGGCCTCCGTGCTCTTATCCACCGGCAGGCGTTGGCGTCGCCGCGGTCGCGTTACCTCGAAGACGCACGCTCGAATCGATCCATCGACTACGCCGAACTCGAGGCGACCGCCTCCGTCTGGGCCGCCGAGCTCAACGCCCGCGGCATCGCTCCCGGCGGCTCGGTCATCATCGACATCGCCGATCCGCTGGACTTCGCCCTCGTGCACCTGTCGGTGATCGCGGCGGGGCGACGGTCGGTGCCGACCAATCCCGATCTCACCGAGGCCGAGCTGCGTCGCATCTCCGACCTGCTGGACGGTGCCGACCTGCTCGTTACGGATCGTGACGACCGGGCCGGTATCGGAGTGCCCATCGTCCCTGTCGTGCCGGTCGTGCCAGCCATCACGCTCTCGTCCACCGGTCCGGCTGCGGTCCCGGGCGAGGGCTCGGCCCTCCTCTTCACGTCCGGATCGACCGGCACACCGAAGGGGGTGGAGCTCGGCGAACGTCAACTGCTCTTCGTCGCGCGCGGCATCGCCGAGAACAACCAGCTCGTGCCGACGGATCGCGGCTACAACCCGCTCCCGCTGTTCCACGTCAACGCCGAGGTGGTGGGTCTGCTCTCGACCCTCGTCGCCGGGGCGACCATCGTGCTTGATCGTCGGTTTCACCGCACCGGGTTCTGGGAGCTCATGGACGAGCGCCGCATCACCTGGCTGAACGCGGTGCCGGCGATGCTCGCGGTGCTCGCCCGGGGTGGGGAGTTCGCCGTGCCGGCGTGTCTGCGGTTCGTGCGCTCGGCATCCGCCCCGCTGCCAGATGCCGTGCGCGCCTCGCTCGGCGACGTGCCGCTCATCGTCAGCTACGGGATGACCGAGGGGGCCAGCCAGATCACCGCGACGCCGCTCGATGCGCCACCACGTGACGGGTCGGTTGGGGTTCCCGTCGGCAGCGAGGTGCAGGCGCGGGCCGAGGACGGCACGGTGCTCGCGGCTGGCGAGGTTGGCGCATTCTGGATCCGCGGGCCCGGCATCGTGACGAGCTATTTCGAGGGGCGCGCGCGCGAGCGCTTCGATGCCGACGGCTGGTTGAGTACGGGCGACCTCGGCTACCTCGACGACGACGGGTACGTCTACCTGGTCGGCCGCTCTGACGATGTGATCAACCGCGGCGGAGAGAAGGTCTACCCGGCCGAGGTCGAGGAGGTATTGCTCGGCGACGCGCGAGTGCGCGAGGCGGTGGTGGTCGGTAAACCCGACCCGATCCTGCACCAGGTTCCGGTCGCCTTCGTGATCCCCGTCAGCGCGCTGAGCGACAGCGAGACGCTGGCCTTCGTCGGCGAACTGTTCGAGCGGGTAGAGCGCGAGCTCCCGCGATTCAAGCGTCCGATCGACATCTCGGTCGTCAACGACGTGCCGCGCGCCCCCACGGGCAAGGTGCAGCGCAGCCGAGTACGCGAGCTGGTGGAGCAGGAGTGACGTCCGCACAACCCGCAGCCGCGACATCCGCGCCCCGCGTTCGCGCGCCGCACCTCTACGAGGTCGACGTCGTGCGCATCCTCACTTTCGCCTGCGTCATCGCGGTGCACACCACGAGCCACACGGCGGCGGCGGATGATGTCGGCCTGTACGCACTGCTCGGGCTCGTGCACTTTACGCGAGAGGTATTCTTCGCGCTCTCCGGTTTCGTACTGGTCTACAGCTACCTCAGCAAACCGGTGCCGATGAAGAAGTTCTGGCCGCGGCGCTTCCTTCTCGTGGGGGTGCCGTACGTGGTGTGGTCGGCGATCTATTTCGTGTCGGCGAACATCTATTCGCCATACGGAACCATTCCCGAGATGGTCGGCAGATTCGCTCTCAAGCTCGTCACCGGCAACGCCTGGTATCACCTGTATTTCCTGCTCGTGACGATGCAGGTCTACCTGCTGGTGCCGGTGATCGTCTGGCTGATCAGGAAGACCCGCGGGCATCACGTCGCCCTGCTCGTGACCGCAGGCGTCTTCCAGTTGGCACTCACCGCGGTCTACGCGTATGTGCCGGACTTGCCGGAGTGGCTGGGTGGCTACGCCAAGGTCTACTTCTTCAGCTACCTGTTCTTCATCCTTCTCGGTGCCGTCGCGGCCGACCACGCACAACAGCTGCTCGCCTGGGTTCGCGGGCATCGCGCACTGATCGGCTGGGTGACCCTGGCGACCGGTCTCGTCACCCTCGGGGTCTTCGCCTTCCAGCACCTCGCGCTGGGGTTCAGCCTCTACCGCTCGGGCACCCCGCTGCAGCCGATCCTCATGGTGTGGTCCGTCGCGGTCGGGCTGGGCTTCCTCGCGGTCGGCAGCTGGTGGGCCGATCGCCGCCGGCCGACGTCGTTCGTGGCCAGGGGAGTGGATGTCGCCTCCGACCGGTCGTTCGGCATCTTCCTGTCGCATCCGCTCGTGCTGTGGATCCTGCTCTGGGTCGGTGGGGACTGGGTGCCCAACCACGTGGCCACGCCGTGGCTGACGCTCGTCGCGTACGTGGTCGTGTTGGTCGGGGCCGCGGCGATCACCGAATTGGCCCGTCGCTCGCCGGTCAGCCTGCCGCTCACCGGTCGTCCGTGGATTTACAGGCGCACAAAGCCCCGCCCCGCCGCGGTGGCGTCCCCGGGTGCCGGTGGCCCGCCGCCGGACTGACTTCCCCTGTTCGTGTTCCGCCATCCGTCGATCCTGCCCGCGCATCATTCAGGAGGTGGTGGGGGGTTGACGGATGGTACGAAGATCCGCCACTCGAGACACTCGCGTCACACCACGTCCTGAATCTCGCGAAACCTCATTCGCGCGCCCGCTTGTCATCCGCGCGGGGGTTACAACCTGCGCGGTGTTGACAATGGGGCGCGGTGTTGCCGTGAGCGGCGTCCGAACTAGTCGGTGCTGCCCGCGAGGGGGGAGCCGATCGGATCTACCCGCTTTGGCTTCATCACGCCGGCGAGCACTGTCGCGGCGACCAGGATGCCGATGGAGACGGCGAACGGTACGACGAAGTCGCCGGTCACATCCACGAGAGCACCGACGACGATCGGGGAGAGGATGCCCGCGACGCCGAAGCCGGTGTTCATCATGCCGCTGGCCGTGCCCGACCAGGTGGGGGCGACATCCATCGGAATCGACCAGAGCTGCGCGTTGGTGAGTTCGAGGAAGAAGAACGAGAAGGCGAGGGCCACGATGGCCACAGTCAGGGGCGGTGAGAACACCAGCGGCACGAGGCAGAGCGCCGAGCCGATGAAGCCGATCAGCAGCAACGTGCGCCGGGCGCTGCGGGCGTTGCCGGTCTTACGCAGCAGCCGGTCGCTCAGTACGCCGCCCAACGTGTCGCCGATAACGCCACCGGCGAGGATGAGGGAGGTGAGCAGGCCGTACTTGCTGATGTCCTGCTTGTAGACGGTGGCGAGCAGCGTCGGAATCCACGTGAAGAATACCCAGGCGACCCAGCCGTAGCCGAAGTCGACCAGCGTCACGGGCAGGATCGTGCGGATCAGCCGCTTCCACGGCACCGGCGGGCGATCGGCCGCCTTGGGGATGGCGGGAACCTCGGAGAGTTCCTGCGCGGTCATCCCCTTCATGTCCCTCGGACGGTCGCGGAACATGACGAACCAGACGATGGCCCAGAGCATGCTGAGCACCCCGACGAGGAAGAACGACTCGCGCCAGCCCGACCAGATGATCAGCGTCGTCACCACGATCGGCGCGGCGAACGTGCCGAGGCGGGATGCCGAGTGCACGATGCCCTGCACGAAACCGTTGCGGTCCGGCGGCATCCATCGGCTCATCGCCTGGGTGGCGGTGGGGAAGGTGGCCGATTCGCTGAAGCCGAGGATCGCGCGCGCGATCAGCAGGGAGACCAGGCCGACGGCGAGTCCGGTGAAGAGCGTCGACGCACCCCAGAGTAGGCCCAGGATGAGGAGGCCACGGCGAGGGCCGACCTTCTCGCCGATCCACCCGCCGAATATCTGCAGGCTGGCGTAGAAGATCGCGAACACCGATGCCGCGAGGCCGAATTCCGCGTTGGTGAGGCCGAATTCCTTGATGATCGAGGGGCCGGCCGCAGAGATGTTGGTGCGGTCGAAATAGGCGATGAAGTACATCACGCATAGCAGTACGAGTACGCGCCCGCGGCGGCGGTGGAACAGGATCGGCGTGGCGGCCGTGCGCGGAGCAGTGTCGGTCAGTGCCATGGAGCGCTCATTCCGCGAGAGGTGACATCGGGTGTACTCGGTGTGACGCTACGGATATTCCCTATCCAACAGCTATGCGGCCATAAAACACCCGAAACGCCGTGCACTCAATGCTCGTGCATGGATCTGACCAGCCCAGAGCTCAGGCGAGCACTGCCGGAGCCACGATCAGCACGGTCGGCACGGCGAGCAGCGCCACGCTGCAGATCAGCGCGAGGGCGCGGCCCGCGGCGCCGAGGGGCCGCCCCGGCGTGATGAGTCTCGTGAGGCGGCGCTCGGCCGAATGGCCGTCGGCGGCGAGGGCGCGAGCCGTGGCATCCGTCGCCGGGTCGAGGCGCGAGACGGCCGGCGCATCCGATGCCGAGGCGACCAGGGCGATGGATGCCGCGAGCGCCTCGTCCGGAACCTGCTGGCGAGCGCGGTCGTCGGCCAACATCTCGACCAGCACGGTCACCGCATCGAGGGCCCGCGTCGCGATGGGGAACCAGGGCAGCGATCCGCGCCAGGCCCGGAAGGCGACCAGGAGAAGGTGATGACGCTGCGTCGCGTGGGCGAGCTCGTGCGCGATGACTGCCTGCAACTGCTGGTCGTCGAGCAGTTCGACGAGCCCGGCCGAGAGCACGGTCACCGAGCGGGTCGTTCCGGGCAGGCAATATGCCACCGGCGCCTCGTGCTCGAGCAGACGCATGCCGGGGCGTTCGGGAATGGGTGCGCTGAGGAGTCGAACCAGCTGGCCGTGCCGGCGTCGAGAACGCTCGGCGCGAGCGAAGGTAAGGCCGAGCGTGAGAAGCAGGTGCACCCCGAGCAGGATGCCGCCGCTGACCGCGAACATCTGCAGGAAGCTTGTCCCGGCCGGCAATTCGCCCGCCACCAGCCAGCCCGGGAAGGCGGCGAGTCCGGTGGCGAGATCGTCGCCGAATGGCTCGAGCCCGAACGAGAACAGAGCGCCGAGCATGGAAAGTCCACCGGCCAGCGCGATCGCCTGCCAGACGATCAGGGCGGTGGCTGGCGCTCGAGCTGGCCAGGATGCCCGTGCGAGCAGGATCGGCACCGGCCAGGCCAGGGCGATCGCGAGAATCGCGAGAGCAACCCAGGTGATGGTCACAGCAGCTGCTTGTCGCCCACCAGTCGACCGTCGAGCATCTGGCGCAGAGTGGCCGCCTCGCCCGAGCTGACTTGTCCGATGAACCGTGCGAGCACCGCGGTGCGGTCGGGCGCCGTGCCGAGCACCTCATGCATCAGCTCGGCCATGTGCGCGGCACGGGTGGTAGCGGCGGCGAACAGATGCGGGCGGGCATCCCGTTCCCGGATCACGAAGCCTTTGCTCTCGAGGCGACCCAGCACCGTCAGCACCGTCGTGGTGGCGAGTTCTTTGCCATCGAGGCGGTCACGGATGTCCGTTGCCGCAAGTGCGTTGGCGGAATCCCAGAGGATGTCCATCACCGTTCGTTCGAGTTCCCCCAGCGTTGCCATGTCCAGATTCTACTCGATGTAGAAATGTAGTTCTACATGGTGTAGAACTTAACTGTTTCTACATTCGGTAGAAGAAGGAGCGTCATGCTGCACGGTGCTGGTTTTATGCCCATGGACCTCGATCCGCTGCTCATCGCACGCTGGCAGTTCGGCATCACCACCGTGTACCACTTCTGGATGGTTCCGCTCACCATCGGCCTCGGACCGATCGTCGCCGGCATGCAGTGGAAGTGGATGCGCACCGGAGACGTGCGCTGGTACCGCATGGTCAAGTTCTGGGGAAAGCTCTACCTGATCAATTTCATCCTCGGTGTCGCGACCGGCCTGGTGCAGGAGTTCCAGTTCGGGCTGGCCTGGAGCGAGTATGCGAAGTTCGTGGGCGACGTGTTCGGCGCCCCGCTGGCCATGGAGGCGTTGCTCGCCTTCTTCGTCGAATCGACGTTCCTCGGCCTGTGGATCTTCGGCTGGAACAAGCTGCCCAAGAAGCTGCACTTCGCCAGCCTGTGCGTTGCCATCGCGGGGTCGATCGTCTCGGCCTACTTCATCATCGTCGCGAACTCGTGGATGCAGCATCCGGTGGGTGTCGCCCTGATCGACGGCCGCCCCGTGATGACGGATGTCTGGGCCGTCCTCACCAATAACACTGCTCTCAGCGCCTTCAGCCACACCCTCTGCGGCTCGCTCGCCGTCGGTGGCGGCTTCGTCGTCGGCATCGCCTGGTACCAGCTGTGGCAGCGGCGCCGCGATGGGATCGACACCGTTGGTCTCGACAAGAAGGTGGTCGTCGGCGAGGCCGCCGACATCCCTGGTCGGGATAAAGCCGACCACAAGGTCTGGATCACTTCGCTGCGGATCGGCGCGGTCGTAGCCATGGTGGCGTTCGCCGGTGTTGCCATCACGGGCGACTCACAGGCCAAGCTGTTGTTCGAGCAGCAGCCGCTCAAAATGGCGGCGGCCGAGGGCGCCTGCCACGACGGCACCAGCTTCTCGGTGCTCTCGGTGGGCGAGCTCGGCTCGAAGAACTGCTCGGACATCACCCCGATCATCGAGATCCCGGGCCTGCTGTCGTTCCTCGCCAAGGGCGACTTCAGCACCGACATCAAGGGCATCAACGAATTGATCCCGCAGTATCAGGCCAAGTACGGTACGAATCTGCCCGACAAGGCGATCTACGGCGATCGGGCCGGTCAGGCGATCGACTACACACCGGTGCTCGAGGTGACCTACTGGGGCTTCCGGATGATGATCGGCTTCGGCATCCTCGCGGCCGGCGCCGCGGCGCTGGCGCTCTGGCTGACGCGTCGGGGTACGGTGCCCCGTCAGCGCTGGCTGATGCAGTTGGCGGCGGCGAGCATCCTCGCCTCATTCGCGGCGAACTCGGCTGGCTGGATCTTCACCGAGATGGGGCGGCAGCCATTCGTCGTCGCGCCAAACCCGGACGGCATCGATGGGGTCTTCATGTTCACCGCCGCCGCTGTCTCGCCCGGAGTGAGTTTCGGCGAGATCCTGTTCTCGCTCAGCGCCTTCACGCTGGTGTACGCCGTGCTGATGGTGTTCGAGATCCGGCTGCTGGTGCGGTATGTGCGCGGCGGGGTCGCCAGCGCGGTGCCGGAATTGGCGCATCCGAAGAACGACGACGATGACGATTCCGACGCGACCTCGGGCGACGTGCTCGCCTTCGCGTACTGAGACCCCGAGTTACTAGGAGCTGACCATGCTGCCCACCATCTGGTTCATCCTGATCGCCGTTCTCTGGCTCGGCTACCTCTTTCTCGAGGGCTTCGACCTGGGAGTAGGGATGCGGCTGTTCTTCCTCACCCGCAAGGAGGCCGACAAGCGTGTGATGCTCAACGCCATCGGGCCGGTGTGGGACGGCAACGAGGTGTGGCTGGTCACCGCGATCGGCGCTACCTTCGCCGCCTTCCCGTTCTGGTACGGCTCCCTGCTGTCTGCCCTCTACCTGCCGATGGTGTTCGTGTTGCTCGGCTTGATCTTCCGTGCCGTCGCGATCGAATACCGGGGTAAGGGAACGAGCGATCGCTGGCGGCGGGGTTGGGATGCCGCGCTGGGCCTCGGCTCGCTGGTCGCCGCGTTCGGAATCGGTGCGACCCTTGCGCTCACCACCACCGGGCTTCCGCTGAACGCGAACGGCGACCGGGTGGGCGGCGCCTTCGCCTGGCTCACTCCGTGGGCGATCGTCGGCGGTCTCGCCGTGGTCGGATTCGCGCTCGCTCACGCCTCGGTGTTCCTCGCGCTCAAGACCGACGGCCCGGTGCGCGTCGCCGGGCGTCGTTTCGCGGGCCTCGTCGGTCCGATCGCGCTGATACCGCTCGCGGTCTGGCTCATCGGCGTGCAGCTTCGCACGGGCAACCCGGTGACCTGGGTGATCGCGATTCTCGCCATCGCGGTCGCCGTGGGCGCGTGGTTCGCCAACCGGGCCGGTCGGGAGGGCTGGGCGTTCGTCAGCCTCGGATTCGCGCTCGCGCTCACGGTCGGCGCGATCTTCGCCGCCAGCTACCCGGTGGTGCTGCCCTCGACCATCGATGCCCGCTTCGACCTCACCGTGGCGAACGCGTCATCGACGCCGTACACGCTCTCCGTGATGTCGGTCGTCGCCGGCTTCGGGGTGCCCCTCGTGCTGGCCTACCAGGCCTGGACCTACTGGGTGTTCCGCAAGCGGGTCAGCGCGACCCAGCTGCCGGCCGCACATCCGGTCGAGGCGGCGGTGCGACGCCCGATGGAACAACACCCGTGAATCGGCCCACGCCGCGCGACGACCTGGCCAGGATGCCGCGAGGGTTCCTCTATCTGCTCGCCCTTCTGGGTGCCGCGAAGGCGATCGCCCTGATCGGTATCGCCACCGCGATCGCCGGCGGCGTCGCGGCGGTGGCTGACGGTCACACGGAGATCGGGAACAGTGCGATCGGGAACAGCGCAGCCGGTCACGCTGACTGGGCCGGCATCATCGCCCTGGGCGCGGCATCCGCTCTCGGTCGAGCGCTGGTCGCCTGGGCGCAGCGGGTCGTCTCCGCACGAGCGCTCCTCGGTTCGAAGGAGCGGATGCGCGCGGCTCTCGCCGACCGCGCTCTGCAGCCCGGCACCGCACCCGCGTCCGTCGCCACCCTGGCCACGCAGGGACTCGACGAACTCGAGAAGTACTACACCGTCTACCTGCCGGCGCTGGTGACGGCGGCCACGGTCCCCGTGATTATCGGCGCGCGCATCCTCTTCGCCGACTGGGTCAGCGCGCTCATCATCGTGCTGACGGTGCCCCTGATCCCGGTGTTCATGACGCTGATCGGCATGCACACCCAGGAGCGGGTGGCCGCGGCGACGACGGCTCTGGCCCGGCTGTCGGATCACCTCGTCGAGCTGGCCCGCGGCCTTCCCGTGTTGGTCGGACTGGGGCGTGCCGAGGAACAGACCGACGCCCTGCGCGAGATCTCAGACCGTCACCGCCGCGCCACGGTGCAGACCCTGAGAACAGCCTTCCTGTCCTCGCTGGCACTGGAGCTGATCGCGACGATCTCGGTCGCCATCGTGGCGGTATTCATCGGGGTGCGACTCGTGGGCGGCGACCTCACACTCGAGGTCGGACTGCTGGTGCTCATCCTGGCCCCGGAGTGCATGGCGCCGTTCCGGGAGATCGGCGTGGCCTTCCATGCAGCGCGGGACGGACGCGAGGCGCTCGCCCGGGCACAGGCGATTATCGACGAACCGGTCGAAGAATCGATCGTCTTCGATGGCGATGCCGACCTGTGCGTGACCGACCTGCGCGTGCGCTTCGCCGACCGACAGACGGATGCCGTGGCCGGCCTCTCCTTCGCCGCCCGTCGCGGGGCGATCACGCTTCTCGACGGGCGGAGCGGTACCGGTAAGTCGACGGTGCTCGCGGTGCTGGCCGGGCGGCTCCGATCCGGTGCGTCGGCCGAGGTCGGCGGGAGGGTCGAGGGACTCGACGCGACCCGGGTTGCCTGGCTGCCGCAGCATCCGCGCACCACCGGCGACACCGTGCTCAAGGAACTCGCGATCTACGGGGGAGACGAGTCGCTGCTCCAGCGCCTCGGCATCGCCCACAGCGCCGACCTTCCGCCCGCGCTGATGAGCCCCGGAGAACTGCGGCGGCTGGGGGTAGCTCGGGTGATCGCGCGCGTGGACGCCGGTGCACGCCTGGTGCTGCTCGACGAACCCACCGCTCAACTCGATTCAGCGAGTGCCGCGCAGGTGCTGCGCGAGATCGCGCGGCTGCGCGGGAAGGCGACGGTGCTTCTCGCCTCGCATGACCCAGCCGCCCGCGCCCTCGCCGACGCCAGGGTTCGGCTCGACGCCGGCGCGGCGTTCGAGGCTGCGCCGATGTCGTCCTCGGTGGTCGCCGAACCCCTGCCGGCACGCCTGGTCGAACCCTTCGGCGAGCCGGAGCATCCGTGGCGCGAGCTCGCCGCTCTCCTTCGTCCGGTTCGAGGGAAGATCGCCGGCGCTGTCGCGCTGGGCACACTCGCCACGCTGTTCGCGATCGCCCTCACCGGAGTCTCGGGCTGGCTGATCGTGCGGGCGAGCGAGCACCCGCCGATCATGTACCTGCTGGTCGCGATCGTCGGCGTGCGCTTCTTCGGGGTGGGTCGCGCGGTGCTGCGCTACTCGGAACGACTGCTCAGCCACGATGCCGTCTTCGCGGCCCTCACCGGCGTGCGCATGCGGCTCTGGTCGGCCCTCTCGGCGCGCGGGCTTCGCGGTCGCGACAGCGTGACGGCCGGCGGCACGCTCGATCGCCTGGTCCGCGAGGTCGATGAGCTACGCGACCTGGCGATTCGTGTGGTGCTTCCACTCGCCAGCGGGGTGCTCAGCCTGCTCGTCACGCTCGTGGCGCTCGGTGTTCTGGTGCCGGCCGTCGTTCCGGTGCTGATCATGCTCGGACTGTTCGCCGGCATCGTCGCCCCACTGGTGGCCCTCGCCGCGGATCGCCGTGCTGCCCGAGGCCTGCAGTCCCTCCGTTCCACGGTGTTGGTGCGCTTCGCCGCCATGCTCGGTGCCGCAGACGACTTGCGGGCCAACGGGGTCGACGCTGGGGTTCGGGCAGAGCTTGCGGCGCTGGACGGCCGGGCCTCCGCCGCTGCTCGTCGCGGTGCTGGAGCGCTCGGACTCGGCGGCGCGGTGGTGATCGCGAGTTGCGCGCTGGCGGCCGTGCTGCTGGTGCCGTTCGCGGTGCTGCAGCAGCCAGACATCCAGCCCGGTCTGGTGGCGGTACTCGCTCTGGTGCCGCTCGCGTTGATCGAGCCGACGCTCGAGCTCGTCGGAGCGGTGCAGCTGCTTCCCGCCCTGCGCCGTGTACTCGGCCGGGTGTCGCGCACCACGGCGGTCGAGCGCGAGGCGCCGGGGACACCCGTCGACGACCGTCGAATCGAGAGCATCGAGCTGCGGCAGGTCGCGACGGGCTGGCAGCCGACACAGACCGTGCTGACGGATGCCTCGGCTCGCGTCACCCGCGGCGACTGGCTCACCATCACCGGGCCGTCCGGCTCGGGCAAGTCGACGCTGATCGCGCTGCTCCTCGGACACCTCGAGCCCACCTCGGGCGCCTACCTCATCAATGGTGACGACGTCTCCGGCCGCGACCTCTCGCCGCTCGCCCGCCGATTCGGCTGGAGCCCGCAGGAGGGGCATCTGTTCGACTCGACCATCCGCGGCAATCTGCTCATCGCCCGGCCGCGCGAGTCTGCGCCCGACGAGGCAGAGCTGATCACCGTACTCCGTCGTGTCGGGCTCGGGCCCCTGCTCGACCGACTGACCGACGGGCTGGATACGCGCATCGGCGCGGGCGGCGCACAGCTGTCTGGAGGGGAGCGACAGCGGCTCGCGGTGGCCCGCACGCTGCTGACGGGAGCCGACGTCATCCTGCTCGACGAACCGACGGCACACCTCGACGAAGAGTCGGCGCGAGAGCTGATGACAGATCTGCGGATCGCTCTCGCCGACCGCATCACCGTGCTGGTCACGCATCAGCTCGTCGACCAGCGACCGGCGGATCAGCGCATTGTTCTCGGTGCAGCGCCCGTTCTGCCCACGGCGCAATTCGAATCGAGTGTCAGTGGCCCTGCTTAAGCTTGAGGCATGGAACCGACCAGATCCGTGCGCCCGTTCGAGGTCGTCAGCGAGTACGTGCCGAGCGGCGATCAGCCCCAGGCCATCGCCGAACTGACCGCCCGCATCAACGCGGGGGAGACGGATGTCGTGCTGCTCGGCGCCACCGGAACCGGCAAGTCGGCGACCACGGCCTGGCTCATCGAGCAGGTGCAGCGCCCCACTCTCGTGCTCGCGCACAACAAGACGTTGGCGGCGCAGCTGGCGAACGAGTTCCGCGAGCTGATGCCGAACAACGCGGTCGAATACTTCGTCTCGTACTACGACTACTACCAGCCCGAGGCCTACGTGCCGCAGACCGACACCTTCATCGAGAAGGACTCGTCGATCAACGCGGAGGTGGAGCGGCTTCGGCACTCCACCACCAACTCGCTGCTCAGTCGGCGCGACGTGGTGGTGGTCTCCACCGTCTCCTGCATCTACGGACTCGGCTCGTCCGAGGAGTACCTCGACGCCATGCTCGCCCTGCAGGTCGGCATGCGCATCGACCGAGAGGCGCTGATCCGCAAATTCGTCTCGATGCAGTACCAGCGAAACGACGTCGACTTCTCCCGCGGCAACTTCCGTGTGCGCGGCGACACGATCGAGATCATCCCGATGTACGAGGAGCTCGCCATCCGCATCGAGATGTTCGGTGACGAGATCGAGGGGCTGTACAGCCTGCATCCGCTCACCGGCGACGTGGTGAAGAAGCTCGACGCCGTCTCGGTGTTCCCCGGGTCGCACTATGTGGCCGGCCAAGAGAGCATGCAGAAGGCGATCGTCACGATCAAGGAGGAGCTCGAGCTGCGCCTGGCCCAACTCGAGCGTGAGGGCAAACTGCTCGAGGCCCAGCGACTGCGCATGCGCACCACCTTCGACATCGAGATGATGGAGCAGATCGGGTTCTGCAGCGGCATCGAGAACTACTCGCGCCACATCGACGGTCGCAACCCGGGCGAGGCGCCGCACTGTCTCATCGACTACTTCCCCGACGACTTCCTGGTGGTCATCGACGAGTCGCACGTCACGATTCCGCAGATCGGGGCCATGTACGAGGGGGATGCGTCGCGCAAGCGCACTCTGGTCGACCACGGCTTCCGGCTGCCGAGTGCCCTCGACAACCGCCCGCTCAAGTTCAACGAGTTCCTCGACCGGGTCGGCCAGAAGGTCTACCTGTCGGCGACGCCCGGCAAGTACGAGATGGGCATCACCGACTCGGTGGTCGAGCAGATCATCCGCCCGACCGGCCTGATCGATCCCGAGATCGTGGTCAAGCCCACCAAGGGTCAGATCGACGACCTGCTCGAGGAGATCCGCGCCCGTGTGGCCCTAAACGAGCGGGTGCTTGTCACCACCCTCACGAAGAAGATGTCCGAGGAGCTCACCGAGTTCCTCGGTGAGGCGGGCGTGCGCGTGCGCTACCTGCACTCCGATGTCGACACGCTGCGGCGGGTCGAGCTGCTCACCGAGCTGCGGCAGGGCGTCTACGACGTGCTGGTCGGCATCAACCTGTTGCGGGAGGGCCTCGACCTTCCCGAGGTGTCGCTCGTGGCCATCCTCGACGCCGACAAGGAGGGGTTCCTCCGGTCGTCGACCTCGCTGATCCAGACCATCGGTCGCGCCGCCCGCAACGTGTCCGGCGCAGTGCATATGTATGCCGATGTCATGACCGACTCCATGGCCCTGGCCATTTCGGAGACCAACCGGCGGCGCGAACTGCAGGTCGCGTACAACCTCGAGCGTGGGGTCGACCCGCAGCCGCTGCGCAAGAAGATCGCCGACATCACCGACCAGCTGCAGCGGGAGGATGCCGACACGGCAGAACTGCTGAGCGGTCGCGGCGGGCGCAAGCGTGCACCCACGCCGAGCCTCAAGCGCGAGGGCAAGCACGCGGGTCTGGCTGCCGCGGGTGCGAATGATCTGGAGACGATCATCCGTGACCTCAACGAGCAGATGCTCCAGGCCGCGGGGGAGCTCAAGTTCGAGCTCGCCGGCCGGCTGCGCGATGAGGTCGCCGATCTGAAGAAGGAGCTACGTCAGATGGAGGCGGCGGGCCACCTGGCCTGACCGCGCCGGTCGATTCGCCGGTCGAGTAGCGCCGTTCCGCTGGGCGGTTAGCGCCCGAGCGTCCGCGCGAGGACGCGTATCGAGGCCCACCACGGACAGGTTTCGATACGCGAACGCGCTAGAGCGCGTGCGGTACTCAACCAAAGGAGTATCGCTGACACCAGGTCCGCTAGGGGCTTAACCGATCGGGCAATGTCGGTGGCTTACGTAGACTCGTATGGTGACTATTTCCCCCGTCAAGTCCGGCCCGAAGCTCTCTGTCCTCGGGGCCAGGGTGCACAACCTCAAGAACGTCGACCTCGAGATCCCGCGCGATTCTCTGGTCGTCTTCACCGGTCTTTCCGGTTCGGGAAAGTCGTCGCTCGCCTTCGACACGATCTTCGCGGAGGGCCAGCGCCGCTACGTCGAATCGCTGTCAGCATACGCCCGGCAATTCCTCGGTCAGGTCGACCGCCCCGACGTCGACTTCATCGACGGTCTGAGCCCCGCGGTCTCGATCGACCAGAAGTCGACCAACCGCAACCCGCGCTCCACCGTCGGCACGATCACCGAGATCTACGACTACATGCGCCTGCTCTGGGCGCGCATCGGCATTCCGCACTGTCCTATCTGCGGTGCCAAGATCGAGCGCCAGACGGTGCAGCAGATCGCCGACCAGCTCATGACCCTGGAGACCGGGGTGCGCTACCAGATCGTCAGCCCCGTGGTCTCGCAGAAGAAGGGCGAGTTCGTCGACCTGTTCAAGGAACTCGCGGCCAGCGGCTACTCGCGCGCGATCGTCGACGGTGAGCAGATTCAGCTCAGCTCCCCACCGACGTTGAAGAAGCAGTACAAGCACGACATCTCCGTCGTCGTCGACCGTCTGGTTGCGGCCCCCGACATCCTCACCCGGCTGACCGACTCGCTCGAGACCGCGCTACGCCTCACTGATGGCCTGGTCAGCATCAACTATGTCGACGCAACCGGCCCGGAGGCCTGGCGCAACTTCTCCGAGAAGCTGTCCTGCCCCAACGGGCACCCGGTGCAGCTCACCGAGATCGAGCCGCGCACGTTCTCGTTCAACGCCCCGTTCGGCGCCTGCCCGGAGTGCTCGGGTCTCGGCACCCGCATGTCGGTCGATCAGGAGCTGCTGCTCGGCGACCCGGCCCTCAGCCTGGCCGAGGGCGTCATCCTGCCGTGGACCCAGTCCGGCAAGGGCCTGTTCAACTACTTTCAGCGCCTCCTCGAGGGTCTCGCCGCCGACCTCGATTTCTCCCTGAAGACGCCATGGCAGGAGCTGCCCGAGAAGGTGCAGCGCGCCATCCTCGAGGGCAACGACTTCGAAGTAACTGTCAAGTGGAAGAACCGCTTCGGCCGCGAGATGAAGTACTCGACGGGCTTCGAGGGCGTCATGCCCTACATCGAGCGCAAATTCCTTGAGGCGGAGACCGACTCGGCCCGCCAGCGTTACTCGTCGTACCTTCGCGAGATCGCCTGCCCGGTCTGCCACGGCAAGCGCTTGAAGCGCGAGGTGCTCGCGGTCACCGTTCATGAACACAACATCGCGGATGTCTCCGAGCTCAGCCTCGTCGACGCCTACGAGTTCATGAAGCTCCTCGAACTCACCCCCCGCGAGGCCAAGATCGCGGCACAGGTGCTTCGCGAGATCCGGCTGCGGTTGGAGTTCCTGATCGAGGTCGGCCTGAGCTACCTCAACCTCGCCCGCTCGGCCGGATCGCTGTCCGGTGGCGAGGCGCAGCGCATCCGTCTCGCGACCCAGATCGGTTCCGGCTTGACCGGCGTGCTCTACGTGCTCGATGAACCGAGCATCGGCCTGCATCAGCGTGACAACCGCCGTCTGATCGAGACCCTGGTGAAGCTGAAGAACCTCGGCAACACCCTCATCGTCGTCGAGCACGACGAAGACACTATCCGCACCGCTGATTGGGTGGTCGACATCGGACCGGGTGCCGGCGAGCACGGAGGCGAGGTAGTTCACTCGGGGTCGTACGCAGACCTGCTCGCCAACACGCGTTCCATGACCGGCGACTACCTCTCGGGCCGGCGCGCGATCGAAACGCCGACGGTGCGTCGACCGATCGACCCGAAGAGGATGCTCACGGTCGAGGGCGCGCGCGCCAACAACCTGAGGGATGTCACCGTCGAATTCCCGCTCGGAACCTTCACCGCGGTGACCGGCGTCAGCGGATCGGGCAAGTCCTCACTGGTGAACGACATCCTGTACAAGGTGCTCGCCAATGAGTTGAACGGCGCGCGCCAGATCCCCGGCAAGCACACCCGCGTCACCGGTCTCGACAACCTCGACAAGGTCGTCCACGTCGACCAGGCGCCGATCGGCCGCACTCCGCGGTCGAACCCGGCGACTTACACGGGCGTGTTCGACAAGATCCGCAACCTGTTTGCCGAGACCGTCGACGCCAAGTCCCGCGGCTACCTGCCCGGTCGCTTCAGCTTCAACGTCAAGGGCGGTCGCTGCGAGAACTGTTCCGGCGACGGCACGATCAAGATCGAGATGAACTTCCTGCCAGACGTCTACGTCGTGTGCGAGGTCTGCAACGGTGCCCGGTACAACCGCGAGACGCTCGCGGTGCACTACAAGGGCAAGTCGATCGCCGAGGTGCTCGACATGCCGATCAGCGAGGCGGCCGAGTTCTTCGAGGCGATCTCCTCGATCAGCCGCTTCCTCAACACGCTGGTCGATGTCGGCCTCGGTTACGTGCGCCTCGGGCAGAGCGCGACGACCCTGTCGGGTGGCGAGGCGCAGCGTGTCAAGCTGGCCACCGAACTGCAGAAGCGGTCGATGGGACGCAGCATCTACGTGCTCGACGAGCCAACCACCGGTCTTCACTTCGAAGACGTGCGCAAGTTGCTCCTGGTGCTGAACGGTTTGGCCGACAAGGGCAACACGGTGATCGTCATCGAACACAACCTCGACGTGATCAAGTCGGCGGACTGGCTCATCGACATGGGGCCAGAGGGCGGAGCCGGGGGAGGCCAGGTCATCGCGACGGGCACCCCCGAGCAGCTCGCGGCGGTGGAGGCCAGCCACACCGGCCAGTTCCTCGCCGAGATCCTCGAGCCTGCTCCCGCGCCGGTGGTGAAGGTGTCGTCGCGCAAACCCGCCAGTAAGCAGCCGCGCAAGCCGGCCCGCGCCTCGGCGTAGGCTCGGCGACCATGGCAACAACGACGCCGCCGCGGCGATCGCCCCTCGGGGCGACGCCTCCTCGCCCGCCGATGTCGGGCACGGTGAGTTGGCGGCCGAAGGCGGGGGAGATCCCGCAGCAGCCGGGCGTCTACCGCTTCCGCGACCAGAACCAGCGGGTGCTCTACGTCGGCAAGGCGAAGAACCTGCGCTCTCGGCTGAGCAACTACTTCCAGCCGCTGCGCAGCCTTCACGAGCGCACGAGGCGCATGGTGCTGACCGCGGCATCCGTCGAATGGACCGTGGTCGGCACCGAGTTCGAGGCGCTCTCGCTCGAGTTCACCTGGATCAAAGAGTTCGACCCGCCGTTCAACGTGCAGTTCAAAGACGACAAGTCGTACCCGTATCTGGCGATCACCCTCGGCGACGACGTTCCCCGCGTGCTGGTCACCCGCCACAAGACCATGAAGGGCGCCCGCTACTTCGGGCCGTACACGAAGGTCTGGGCGATTCGCGAGACCGTCGACCTGATGTTGAAAGCCTTCCCGATGCGCAGCTGCTCGGACGCGACCTACAAGCGAGCGGAGCAGACCGGTCGGCCCTGCCTGCTCGGCGACATCGGCAAATGTGCCGCGCCGTGCGTGAAACGCATCACCAAAGAGGACCACAAGTCGATCGCTCTCGACTTCGCCTCCTTCATGGCGGGAAATGACTCGCGCTACATCACGGATGTCCGCAAAAAGATGATGGCGGCGGCCGAGACCCAGGACTACGAGTCTGCCGCGCGCTATCGCGACCAGCTCGGAGCGCTCGAGACCGCGCTGTCCAAGAGCGCGGTGGTGCTGGCCGAAGACGTCGACGCCGACGTGTTCGGCATCGCACACGACGAGCTCGCCGCCGCCGTGCAGCAATTCACCGTGCGCGGCGGGCGCATCCGCGGTGTGCGCAGCTGGGTGGTCGACAAGGAACTCGACCTGGCGCTCGGCGAGCTGGTCGAACTGGTGCTGCAGAACGCCTACGAGGACGAGCTCGTGCCACCGCGCCAGATCGTCGTTCCCGAACTTCCGGAGGACGTGAAAGAGCTCGAGGTCTGGCTCAGTGGGATCCGCTCCGGGCGCGATGGCAACGGCAAGGTGGGTCTTCGCGTCGCACAGCGCGGTGACCTCGCTGCCCTGGCCCAGACGGTCGAGACCAACGCGAAGAACGCTCTGATGCTCTACAAGACGCGGCGCAGCGGTGACTTCACCGCCCGATCCCAGGCCCTCGCCGATATTCAGGATGCCCTGGGCATGCCCGACGCGCCGCTGCGGATGGAGTGCTACGACGTGTCGCACCTCAGCGGTACCAACATCGTCGCCTCGATGGTGGTGTTCGAAGACGGTCTGCCACGCAAAGACCAGTACCGTCGCTTCAGCATCCCCGAGTCGACCGACGACACCGAGTCGATCTACCAGACGCTGAGCCGACGGCTCGCCTACCTTGACCCGACGGGCAGCGAATCGGACCCTGAGGGGACCGAGGCTGCGGACCCCACCACCGACGACATCGTCGACCCCGCCGCCGAGACCCGTCGGCAGAAGTTCGCCTACCGACCGAACCTGCTCATCGTCGACGGTGGTCAGCCGCAGGTGGCCGCGGCGAAGCGCGCCCTGGAAGACGCCGGCATCACCGATATCCACCTCTGCGGCATCGCCAAGCGTCTTGAGGAGATCTGGCTGCCTGACTCCGACTATCCGGTCATCCTGCCCCGCAACAGCGACGCGCTGTTCATGATCCAGCGCATCCGTGACGAGGCGCACCGGTTCGCGATCACCTATCAACGCCAGAGACGAAAAAAGGATGTCTCGTCGCAACTCGGCGAGATCCCGGGCCTGGGGCCCGCGCGGGTGAAAGAACTGCTCCGGCACTTCGGCTCGGTGACCCAGCTGCGCACGGCGGATCAGACGGCCATCGCCGAAGTGCAGGGCATCGGCCCGACGCTCGCCCAGACCATCTACGAACGCCTGCGCCAGTGACGCACGAATCAATCAGGCGCAGGAAACGATTAAGTAGGCTTGCAGCATGAGCGCGGAGAGCGACAAGCAGGAAGTGCTGATCGTCACGGGCATGTCGGGAGCCGGGCGCTCCACCGTCGGCAATGCGCTCGAAGACCTCGGCTGGTATGTCGTCGACAACCTGCCGCCTCAGATGTTGCGCCCTCTCGTGGAATTGGCAGGCCGGGTCGGCGACACGCTGCCGAAGATCGCGGCCGTCGTGGATGTCCGCGGCGGCAATCTGTTCTCCGACCTCGAGCAGATCGTCGAGTCCCTGCGCGAGAACAACGCCGTTCGGGTGTTGTTCCTCGAGGCGACGGATGCGGCGCTCGTGCGTCGGTTCGAGCAGGTGCGGCGTCCACATCCGCTCCAGGGCGACGGCACCCTGCTCGATGGCATCGGCGCCGAGCGGCAGCGGATGCTCAACCTGCGAGAGTCCAGCGACATCATCGTCGACACCTCCGACCTCAACATCCATCAGCTGGCCACGACGGTGCAGGAGACGTTCTCCGACGCGGAAACGCCCGGGCTGCAGGTCACGGTGATGAGCTTTGGTTTCAAGTACGGGTTGCCCACCGACGCCGATCTCGTGGCCGACATGCGCTTTCTGCCCAACCCCTTCTGGGTGCCCGATCTGCGGGGGAGCACCGGCCTCGATCAGCAGGTCTCCGACTTCGTGCTCGCCCAGGAGGGTGCGGCCGAATTCGTCGACAATTACACCCGCGCGCTGGCCCCCGTGCTCGCAGGCTATCAGCGCGAGAACAAGAGACACGCTACGATCGCCATTGGATGCACGGGCGGTAAACACCGTTCCGTCGCGGTCGCCGAGAGGCTCGCTCGCCTATTGCGAGAACAGCCCGGCGTTGCCGTCAGCGTCAAGCACCGCGACCTCGGTCGCGAGTGAGTTTCGCCGCGCCAGCGGCTCCCTGCCCCCAATTTTCCGCTTGACGGACGAGGGCACGGCATCCAGGATTCCGATACAACAGAAAGAAGCCCAGATTGGCTCTCACCGCCGACGTCAAAGATGAACTCGCCCGCATCGAGGTGAGCAAGACCACGGTGCGCGCGGCGGAGCTAGCCACCATCCTGCGTTTCTCCGGCGGCCTCCACCTCATCTCCGGGCGCATCGCGGTCGAGTCAGAGCTCGACACCCCGCAGCTCGCTCGCCGGGTGCGCAAAGACCTGGCCGAGCTCTACGGCGTGAAGAGCGAGGTCTCGGTCATCTCCGCATCCGGACTTCGCCGCACCAGCCACTACCTCGTTCGCGTCCTCGACGGCGGCGAGACGCTCGCTCGCCAGACCGGCCTGCTCGACGCCCGTCGCCGCCCGATCCGTGGGCTCCCGAACAAGCTCACCACCGGGGGCAAAGACGAGCTGTCGGCCGTCTGGCGCGGGGCATTCTTGGCGCGCGGTTCCCTCACCGACCCTGGTCGTTCTGCAGCACTCGAGATCACCTGCCCCGGCAACGAGTCCGCGATGGCCCTGGTCGGTGCCGCCGGTCGGCTGGGTGTGGCTGCCAAGGCTCGCGAGGTCCGCGGAGTGCACCGCGTGGTCATCCGTGACGGCGAAGCGATCAGCGCGATGCTCGTGCACATGGGCGCGGCGGCCACCGTGCTCAACTGGGAGGAATTGCGTCAGCGGCGCGAGGTGCGGGCCACAGCCAATCGTCTGGTGAACTTCGACGATGCGAACCTCCGCCGTTCCGCCCAGGCGGCCGTCGCGGCCTGCGCCCGGGTCGAGCGAGCACTCGAGATCCTCGACGGCGACGTTCCTGAGCACCTGCGCTACGCCGGTGATTTGCGGCTGCGCTTCCGCGACTCGAGCCTCGACGAGCTCGGCCACCACGCCGACCCGCCGATGACGAAGGATGCCGTGGCCGGCCGCATCCGCCGCCTGCTGGCCATGGCAGACAAGAAGGCCGTCGATCTCGGGATCCCCGGAACCGACGCCAATCTTCCCGCGGACTACGAAGACGCCTGAGCCCGGCATGGTCGCGCGCCGGGTGAACTGATCCCGGGTGAACGGACCCTGTACGTACGGGAAGCATTCGCTGGGCGCCGGAGCTGACGCGAGTACACTGAAATTCGGCCCGGTAGATGGTGCTCGTAGCCCCCGGGTCCACAGAAAAAGGAGATCGGAATATGGCTGAATACACGCTGCCCGAACTGGGATACGACTTTGCGGCTCTGGAGCCGCACATCAGTGCCCAGATCATGGAACTTCACCATGACAAGCACCACCAGGCGTACGTCACCGGCGCCAACACGGCGTTGGCCGGCCTCGCCGAGGCGCGCGACAGCGGCAACCTGGCCAATGTGAACAAGCTCGAGAAGGACCTCGCGTTCAACCTCGGCGGTCACGTCAACCACTCGATCTTCTGGACCAACCTCTCTCCCGACGGCGGAGACAAGCCGACCGGTGAGTTGGCTGCGGCGATCGACGACCAGTTCGGTTCGTTCGACAAGTTCACCGCTCACTTCACGGCCACCGCGCTGGGCGTGCAGGGCTCGGGCTGGGCGATCCTCGGCTACGACAGCATCGGCAAGAACCTGAGCATCTTCCAGCTGTTCGACCAGCAGGGCAACATCCCGCTGGGCCTCGTACCGCTGCTGACGCTGGATGTCTGGGAGCACGCCTACTACCTCGACTACAAGAACGTGCGCGCCGACTACGTCAAGGCGTTCTGGAACATCGTGAACTGGGCGAACGTCCAGGAGCGCTTCAGCACAGCAACCCAGAAGACTGACGGCCTCCTGGTACTGTCTTAATCGGTGAGGTGGCCGGTGCGAGAGCACCGGCCACACCCCTGTCTCGACACCCGTCACCCGTGGGGTCGCCCCAGTAGCCACGGCGGTTACCCCGCGCAGCAGCACCCCGACAACAACACATCGCGCCCTCGGCGCATCAGCATCAGGAGTTCTCTTGACAGTCAAGATCGGCATCAACGGCTTCGGTCGCATTGGTCGCAACTACCTTCGCGCGTCCCTCGCTCAGGGCGCTGACCTGGAAATCGTCGCCGTCAACGACCTCACCGACCCTAAATCGCTGGCACACCTGCTCAAGTACGACTCCGTCGGCGGTCGTCTCGCCGAGAACGTGTCGGTCGAGGGTGATTCGATCATCGTCGGAGACAAGCGCATCAAGGTCTTGGCGGAGCGCGATCCCGCGAACCTGCCATGGGGCGAACTGGGCATCGACATCGTGATCGAGTCGACCGGCCGCTTCACCAACGCCAAGGATGCCCGCAAGCACCTCGAGGCCGGCGCCAAGAAGGTCATCATCTCGGCGCCCGCGACCGACGACGACGGCACCTTCGTCATGGGCGTCAACGAGTCCGACTACGACCCCTCGACCATGGACATCCTGTCTAACGCGTCCTGCACTACCAACTGCCTCGCGCCGCTGGTGAAGGTCTTCCTCGAGAACTTCGGCATCGAGCGTGGCCTCATGACGACGGTCCACGCCTACACCGCAGACCAGAACCTGCAGGACGGCCCGCACAGCGACCTGCGCCGTGCGCGTGCCGCCGCCCTGAACATCATCCCGACCTCGACCGGCGCGGCGAAGGCACTCGGCCTCGTCGTTCCCGAGGTTCTCGGCAAGCTCGACGGTTACGCGCTGCGCGTTCCGGTGCCAACCGGCTCGATCACCGACCTCACCATCGACGCCGGCCGTGCGGTCACCGTCGCCGAGGTCAACGCGGCGTTCAAGGCTGCGGCCGAGAGCGGCCCGCTCGCCGGCTACCTCGCATACACCGAAGACCCGATCGTTTCCAGCGACATCCAGGGCGACCCGCACTCCTGCATCTTCGACGCGGGCCTCACCAAGGCCATCGGCACCCAGGTGAAGATCGCCGGCTGGTACGACAACGAGTGGGGTTACTCCAACCGCCTCGTCGACTTCACCGAGTACGTCGCCGAGCGCCTGTAACGGCTCGGGATGACGCTCCGCACGATTGAAAGCCTCGGAGATCTCCGAGGCAAGAAGGTCATCGTCCGCTGTGATCTGAATGTCCCGTTGAAAGACGGCGAGATCACGGATGACGGCCGCATTCGCGCATCGCTCCCCACGCTCCGGCAGCTCATGGCTGCCGGAGCGCGGGTGATCGTGATCTCGCACCTGGGACGCCCGGACGGCGTACCGACACCCAAATACAGCCTTGCCCCGGTCGCTCGGCGCCTGGGGGAGTTGCTGGTCTCCCCGGTGGTCTTCGCCGACGACACTGTCGGCCCCGAGGCGGTCGCGGCCGTCGAGAAGCTGACCGAGGGCGACCTCGTCGTTCTCGAGAATCTCCGATTCGACCCGCGCGAGACCTCCAAAGACGACGAAGATCGCGAGTCGTTCGCCGCGGACCTCGCCGAGTTCGCAGACGCCTTCGTGTCTGACGGTTTCGGCGTCGTGCACCGCAAGCAGGCGAGTGTCTTCGAACTCGCCGGGTTGCTGCCGAGCGCCGCCGGCGGGCTCATTGCGACCGAGCTCGATGTGCTGGACAAGCTCACCGAGACACCCTCCAAGCCGTACGCCGTTGTTCTCGGTGGCTCGAAGGTCTCCGACAAGCTCGGGGTGATCGCGCATCTGCTGCCGCGGGTCGACTCCCTCCTGATCGGCGGCGGCATGCTGTTCACCTTCCTCGCGGCCCAGGGCCACAAGGTCGGTTCCAGTCTGCTCGAGGTCGACCAGCTCGACACCGTGCGCGGCTACCTGGCCAAAGCCGACGAGCTCGGCGTGCAGATCCTGCTGCCGACTGATGTCGTAGTCGCCTCGAAGTTCGGTGCCGACGCAGAACACGAGGTTCGTGCTGCCGACGACATCGAAGGCTCGCCGTGGGGTGAGGCCGGGCTCGGTCTGGACATCGGTCCGGCCACCGCTGAGGCGTTCGCCGCGGTCATCCGTTCGTCGAAGACCGTGTTCTGGAATGGTCCGATGGGAGTCTTCGAGCTCGAGCCATTTGCCGCGGGCACCAAGACGGTCGCCCAGGCGCTCACCGAGGTCGACGGACTCTCCGTCGTCGGCGGGGGAGACTCCGCCGCCGCAGTGCGTGCCCTCGGCTTCACCGACGACCAGTTCGGTCACATCTCGACCGGCGGTGGCGCCAGCCTCGAATTCCTCGAGGGGAAGAGCCTTCCCGGCCTCACAGTCTTGGGCTGGCAGGCGTGACCCCGGTGACGACGGGCGCTCGCGTCCCGCTGATCGCCGGCAACTGGAAGATGAACCTCGACCACCTGCAGTCGATCGCTTTCGTGCAGAAGCTGGCCTGGAGTCTCAAAGACGCCCGGCATGACTTCGCCGCGGTCGAGGTGGCGATTTTCCCGCCCTTCACCGACCTGCGATCGGTGCAGACGCTGATCGCCGCAGACAAGCTCGACCTCCACTACGGCGGTCAGGATGTCTCCGAGCACGTCTCTGGCGCGTACACGGGCGAGATCTCCGCGACGTTCCTTCGCGCGCTGGACTGTGGCTACGTCATCGTCGGTCACTCCGAGCGCCGCACGCTGCACCACGAGACCGACGAGAAGGTGGCGGCCAAGGTCGCTGCTGCCGTCACCGCGGGACTCGTGCCCGTGCTGTGCGTGGGGGAGACCGCGGAAGACCTCGAGCTGCACGGCCCGAGTGCAGTGCCGGTCGCTCAGCTTCGTGCGGGCATCGCCGGGCTCACGGCGGGTGTCGAGCTCGTCGTCGCGTATGAGCCCGTGTGGGCGATCGGCTCCGGCCAGGCGGCCACGCCCGAGCAGGCACAGCAGGTTGCTGCGGCCCTGCGGGCGACTCTTGCCGAGGTGCTCGGACAGGAGACGGCGGATGCGGCGCGCATCCTGTATGGCGGTTCAGTGAAGGCCGGCAACATCGCCGGTTTCATGCGCCAGACGGATGTCGACGGCGCTCTGGTCGGCGGCGCGAGCCTCGATCTGGCCGAATTCTCCCGGATCGCGCAGTTTCCCAAGCACGTCGGTACCTGATCACGGCGCAGGGAGGCGCGGCGATCGCGCCTCCCGAGCGCTGATCCGAGGCCCGGGTATACTGAAGGACGACTGCGTGTGGCTCCGTGCCGGCGCGGTCCCATTTCCGTAGTCGAAAGGTGCAATCGCACAGTGGCAATCCTTCAGGTCATCCTCCAGGTGGTGCTCGGTATCACGAGCCTCCTGCTGACCCTGCTCATCCTGTTGCACCGCGGTCGCGGTGGCGGTCTGTCCGACATGTTCGGCGGTGGCGTGACGTCTAACCTCGGCGCGTCCGGGGTCGCAGAGCGCAACCTCAACCGCATCACGGTGATCCTCGGCCTCGTCTGGGTCGCGTCGATCATCGTGCTCGGCCTCATCACCAAGTTCGACGCCGCAGCGTAACGCCGGCGAGAGAAGGAACACACAGATGGCTTCAGGTGGCAGTGCAATTCGGGGCTCGCGCGTCGGCGCGGGGCCCATGGGCGAGCAAGACCGTGGCTTCCACGCCGAGCGTCTCCAGGTCTTCTACTGGTGCGCGAACGGTCACGAGCTGAGCCCGTACTTTCTCGCGACGATCGAGCCGGAGGAGATCCCGGTCATTCTCGACTGCCCGAACTGTGGTCTCCCGGCCGGCCGTGACAAAGAGAACCCCCCGTCGGTGGCGAAGCTCGAGCCGTACAAGACTCACCTCGCCTATGTGAAGGAACGTCGCACCGAGGAAGAGGCAGAGACTCTGCTGGATGAGGCGCTGGAGCAGCTCCGCGCGCGCCGCTCGCGCCTCACTGCACAGTAGTTTTACCGCGGTAGTTTTACCGCGCAGTAGGTGCAACTGCGAAGAAGGCCCCGTTCGACGATGTCGACGGGGCCTTCTTTTGTCGTGCGGGGCACAAAGTCAGTGCCACACAAAGGGGCCAGCCGAACGAGTCGGCTGGCCCCTTGTGTGGCATTGCTGTCTAGAACTGGGCTGTCTAGTACTCGACTGTCTAGTACTCGACTGTCTAGTACTCGACGGCGATCAGCTCGCCGGGAACCTCGGCGGCCGCGTCGCGATCGACGAAGAACACAGTACGAAGGCGCCCCTCGATGCCGGCGACCGGAACCTCCCAGGTGCTTGCACCCGCGAGAGCGAGACCGAGCGCCGAGGCTTTGTCCGATCCGGCCAGCGCGAGCCAGATCCGGTCGGAGCGATTAAGCACCGGCAGGGTGAGGCTCAGGCGCTCCGGGGGAGGCTTGGGCGAGTTGCGCACCGAGACGACCGTCGCATCCGTCACCTGGATACCCGGGTGGTCGGGGAACAGCGACGCGACGTGACCGTCGGGCCCGACGCCGAGGAAGGTGATGTCGAAGCGCGGGTGTGCACCGCCGTCGGCAGCAACGGAGAGCTCGGTTGCATATTCCTCGGCCGCGCCGTCGAGCGTGAGCGGCCCATCGGAGCTGGCGAACGGATGCACGTTGCTCTCGATCACGCCGACATGGTCGATCAGCGCGGCGCGAGCCTGGGTTTCGTTGCGCTCAGGATCGCCGGCCGGAAGCCAGCGCTCGTCGCCCCACCACAGATTCACCCGCGACCAGTCGATGCTGTCGCGCGCCGACGACTCGTTGATCGCCTCGAGTACCGCGGTACCGACCGAGCCCCCGGTCAACACGACATTGACGTCGTGTTGCGCATCGAGAAGGTCGACCACCTTGGTGATGAAGCGTGCCGCCAGCGAACCCGCGAGGGACTGCTTGTCGGCATGCACCAGCACGCGGCGGGCGTTGGTCACCGAGCCGCCTTGGTGATCACGGCGGGCTCCGACAGCGCTTTCAGTCCATTCTGCACAACTTCACCGTACAGGTCATCCGGGTCGAGTCGACGCAATTCCTCGGCGAGGCAGTCGCGAAGGCTACGGCGGGGCAGAGAGATGTCGTGCGTCGGCTGGTTTGGCTGCAACAGCGTCGCGATGCTCGGGCTGGTGCGCTCGAGTTCGATCACGGTGTCACCGCGGTAGAGCTTGACGCCCTGGATTCCGCTGGAGCCGTGAGCGGGAGTGACCAGTTCGTGACGCGCCTGCGTGCCGAGCGCATCCTGCAACCAGGCCGCGAGCAGCTGGGTCGAGGGTGAGTCGGGCGAACCGTGCACCTCGATCCCGGTGATCGGCTCGTACGGAGGCTGGTCGAGTACGGCCGCCAGCTGCGCGCGCCACAGGGTGAGCCGGGTCCAGGAGAAGTCCGTGTCGCCGGGGGCGTAGCAGCCCGAGAGGTGATTCAGGAACCCGCGGGGATCGGGCTGTGCCGCGGCATCGGTGATCCGACGCTGGGCGATACGGCCGAGCGGGGACTGGGACACGACGGCAGGCGCCTCTCCCGGCCACCAGGCGACAACGGGGGCGTCGGAGAGCAGGAGTCCGGTGACGAGCCCCTCCTCGTCGGTCGCGGTGTCTCCGTACGCCTTGAGCACGATGACCTCGCTCGCGCCGGCGTCGCCGCCGACCCGGATCTGGGCATCGAGTCGCGGTTCGTCTGTTGTCACATCGCCGCTGCACGTGGAGACGACGATCACGCGCATGGGGTGCTCGCGCGAGGCGTCGTTGGCGGCCTCGATGGCCTCCTCCTCATGCCCAAGCTCGGTGGAGATCACCAGGGTGAGCACGCGCCCGAGAGCAACCGCGCCACCCTCTTCGCGGATCTTGACGAGGGTTTTGGATACCTGACTGGTGGTGGTATCCGGAAGATCGACTATCACGGGCGTCTCCATGTTCTGCCGTCGCGGGCGAGTAATTCATCGGCGGAGCTCGGTCCCCAGGTTCCTGGGCGGTACTGCTCCGGCTGGCCCTGAGTGGCCCAGAACTCCTCGATCGGGTCGAGGATCTTCCAGCTGAGTTCCACCTCCTGGTGGCGCGGGAACAGCGGCGGGTCGCCGAGCAGCACGTCGAGGATGAGCCGCTCATAGGCCTCGGGGCTCGCCTCGGTGAAGGCGTGGCCGTAGCCGAAGTCCATCGTCACGTCGCGCACCTGCATACCGGCGCCGGGAACCTTCGAGCCGAAGCGGATGGTCACACCCTCGTCGGGCTGCACACGGATGACGAGCGCGTTCTGGCCGAGCTCGCCGGTCTGGCTCTCGGCGAACAGGTACTGCGGAGCGCGCTTGAACACGACCGCGATCTCTGTCACGCGGCGACCGAGGCGCTTGCCGGCACGGAGATAGAAGGGCACACCGGCCCAGCGACGTGTGCCGATGTCGAGACGAATCGCCGCGAAGGTCTCGGTGAGCGACTCCGGGTTCATGCCGTCTTCGTCGAGGAAGCCGACGACCTTCTCGCCACCCTGCCAGCCGCTGGAGTACTGGCCACGCGCCGTGGCGGTGGACAGATCCTCGGGCAGACGAACGGCCGAAAGAACCTTCTCCTTCTCGGCGCGCAGGTCGGCCGCGTCGAAGGAGACGGGCTCCTCCATCGCGGTGAGCGCGAGCAGCTGCAAAAGGTGGTTCTGGATGACGTCACGCGCGGCGCCGATTCCGTCGTAATAGCCTGCACGACCGCCGACGCCGATGTCCTCGGCCATGGTGATCTGCACGTGGTCGACGTAGTTCGAGTTCCAGATGGGCTCGTAGAGCATGTTGGCGAAGCGCAGAGCAAGGATGTTCTGCACCGTCTCCTTGCCCAGGTAGTGGTCGATGCGGAACACCGAGTCGGGCGGGAAGACCGACTCCACTACGGCGTTGAGCTCTCGTGCCGTCGTGAGGTCGCTACCGAACGGCTTCTCGATGACGACGCGGCGCCATGCGCCCTCGACGTCGTCGGCAAGGCCGGAGCGGCGCAGCTGCTCGGTGACGAGCGGGAACGACTTCGGTGGGATGGAGAGATAGAAGGCGTGGTTGCCCATCGTGCCGCGGGTGCGGTCGAGGTCGTCCAGCGTTGTCTTCAGCTCGGCAAATGCCGCGTCGTCGTCGAACTCACCCTGGACGAAGCGGATGCCTTCGGCCAGCTGAGCCCAGACATCCTCATCGAAGGGGGTGCGGGCGTGCTCCGCGACGGCGTCGTGGACGACCTTCGCGAAGTCCTGGTCTTCCCAGTCGCGGCGGGCGAACCCGACCAGTGCGAAGCCGGGCGGCAGCAGACCGCGGTTGGCGAGGTCGTAGACCGCTGGCATCAGCTTCTTGCGGGCGAGGTCACCCGTCACTCCGAAGATGATCAGGGCGCTGGGTCCAGCGATTCTGTTGAGACGGCGGTCGGAGGGCAACCTGAGGGGGTTGAACTCCGGCGTGATTTCCACCGGGGACAATGAGACTCCTAAATTCAGTCGACCGCGCTGAACAGCGTGGCGAGGTTCTGCGTCGCGTCCGTCAGCGTCAGCGTCAGTACCGGACGACCGTGCTGCTCGAGCACTGTCGCGTCACCCGCGGCCTGGGCCTGGATGAGGTAGCCGAAGCTGAACGGGCTGTCGGGGATCTCGAGATCCTGCGGCGCCGTCGCCGTGATCTGCAGGAAGGCGCCGATGGCGGGTCCTCCCTTGTGGAACTGTCCGGTGGAGTGCAGGAACCGCGGGCCCCAACCGAACGTGACCGGACGTCCGGACTTGGCAGCCAGCAGGTTGCGCAGGTCGGACAGCTGGTGCAGTGTGTGGCTGTCCACATAGGCCTGGATGGCGAGGTAGCCGTCCGGACCGATCTGAGCGACCAGGGCGTCGATGACACCGGCGATCGTGTCTTGGCCAGCCACGACATCCGCAGATCCGCGCACCTCGATGCCGTCGGCCGCGAAGGCCGGGGCGAGGGGGGCCGGGCGGGAATCGAGCAGGGCACGAGTGGCGACCTTTGCCGACTCGACGTCGGGCTGGTCGAAGGGGTTGATCGCCAGCAGGCGACCAGCGACGGCGACCGCGTACTCCCAGACGAGCATCTGCGCGCCCAGCGTGCCGCTGATCTCGATCTCGCCGTCCCGCACGTGCTCGGTGGCACGGGCGCTGCCGACCAGACGCACGATCTGCACGTCGGCGAGGTTCTCGCTGAGCTCGGGGGAGGTCGTGTCAAGCACTACCGGCAGGAGGCCGGTGCCGAGCTTGCCGGTCGACTCGGCGATCAGCTGCTCGACCCAGTCGCCGAAGCCGACGATGTAGGTGCCGTCGGCGACGATTCCGACCTTGTTCTTCAGCGGCGTGGTGCCCGCGATGGCAGCACCCAGAATGAGAGCCGGGTTGCTCGGGCTGTCTACCGCAAGCTGGATACTGATGGAGGAAGCCTCCTCCAGCAGCGCACGGATGTCGACTCCCGCCAGGCCCGACGGCACCAGACCGAAGGCGGTCAGCGCCGAATAGCGCCCGCCGACATTCGGGTCGGCGTTGAAGACTCGGTAGCCGGCGGCGCGGGCGTCCTTATCCAGCGGCGAATCGGGATCAGTCACGATGACGATGCGCTCGAGGGGATCGATGCCGGCGTCGTGGAAGGCCTTTTCATAGGCCTTGCGCTGGCTGGCGGTCTCCAGGGTGGAGCCCGACTTCGAGGACACGACGACCGCAGTGGTCTCGAGTCGATCGTTCAGCGCGGAGAGGATCTGGCCCGGATCGGTGGAGTCGAGGATGGTGAGCTCGACGCCCGCGGTACGGGTGATGACCTCCGGCGCGAGCGAGGATCCGCCCATGCCGCAGAGGACGATGTGGTTGATTCCCTCTGCGTGCAGCTTGTCGCGCAGCGCCAGGATGTCGTCGATGAGCGGCTCAGAGATGACGACCGCCTGCACCCAGCCCAGGCGCTTGGCGGACTCCTCTTCGGCGTCAGGGCCCCACAGGGTCGGGTCGCCGTCGGTGATGCGGGAGGCGACAAGGTCGCTGACCAGCTGCGGGACGACCCGCTCCACGGCTTCAGCGGCTGCGCCGCTGACCGAGATGTCGAAACTCATCGGACTCAGGCCTCCGTCGACACGGTGTGGTCGGAACCGGAGCGGTCGGACTCGGTCTCGGGCTTGCCGGTCTGTGCGGACTCCAGAGCCGCGGCGACGGTGTCGAGCAGCTCGTTCCAGGAGACGATGAACTTCTCCACGCCCTCCTTTTCGAGAAGCTCGGTGACCTCGGAGTACGAGACACCCACGGCGTCGAGCTTGTCGAGAACCTCGTTCGCCTCGGCGTAGAAGCCGGTGACGCGGTCGCCTTCGATGACCCCGTGGTCGAACGTGGCGTCGAGCGTCTTCTGCGGCATCGTGTTGACGACGTCGGCAACGGCGAGCTCGGTGACATAGAGGGTGTCGGAGAGGTTCGGGTCTTTGACACCGGTCGAGGCCCAGAGCGGACGCTGGCGGTTGGCGCCGGCGGCGAGAAGCCCGAGGGCACGCTCGCTGGCGAAGGCCTGCTCGAACACCTGGTAGGCGAGGCGCGCGTTGGCGACGCCGGCCTGGCTCTTGAGCGCGACCGCCTCGGGCGTGCCGATGGCCTCGAGTCGCTTGTCGATCTCGGTGTCGACCCGCGACACGAAGAACGAGGCGACCGAGTGGATGGTCGACAGGTCGTGACCGGCCGCCTTGGCCTTCTCGAGACCCGAGAGGTAGGCGTTGATGACGTCGCGGTGACGCTCGAGGCTGAAGATCAGGGTCACGTTGACGCTGATTCCGGCGCCGATGACCTCGGTGATCGCTTCGAGGCCCTCGACCGTCGCGGGGATCTTGATCATCGCGTTCGGGCGGTCGACCTTGGCCCAGAGCTGCTTGGCCTGGGCGATGGTGCTTGCCGCGTCGTGAGCGAAGCCGGGCTCGACCTCGATCGACACGCGACCGTCCTTGCCAGCGGTCGAGTCGTAGATGCCACGGAAGATGTCGCTGGCGTTGGCCACGTCATCCGTCGTGATTTCGAAAACGGCCTCGGTGACGGTCTTGCCGGCCGCTGCCAGCTCGGCAACCTGGGCGTCGTACGCCTCGCCCTTCGCCAGCGCGCTGGCGAAAATGGTGGGGTTGGTGGTCACACCGACGACGTTGCGGCCGTCGATGAGCTCCTGCAGGCCGCCCGAGGCGATGCGCTCGCGCGACAGGTCGTCGAGCCAGATGCTCACGCCGACGGCGGACAGTTCTGCGGTGGGGGTGTTCTCTGTCATTTCTCTATTCCTTTTGTGCCGGGGCCCCTAGAGGGCGGCCAGCGAGTCCTTGGCGGCGGAGATGGCGTGCTCGGTGGTCATGCCGAACTTCTCGAACAGCGTCTTGTAGTCGGCCGAGGCACCGAAGTGGTCGATCGACACGCTCCGGCCGGCGTCGCCGACGTAGCCGCGCCAGGTGAGGTCGAGTCCGGCCTCGATCGAGACGCGGGCCTTGATCGAGCTCGGAAGCACCGACTCGCGGTACTCTGGGGTCTGCTCCTCGAACCACTCGAGGCACGGCGCAGACACGACGCGGGCGTTGATGCCCTCTTCCTTGAGCTTCGCGCGAGCGTCGACCGCGATCTGCACCTCGGAGCCGGTGGCAATGAAGATCACGTCGGGGGTGCCGTTCGGCGCCTCCGCGAGAACGTATGCGCCCTTGGCGACGTGCTTGGCCGAGGCGAAGACCTCGCCGCTTGCGGCGTCTTCCCCGCGCTCGAACACCGGGATGTTCTGGCGGGTCAGCGCGATGCCGGCCGGCCCGTTGCGTCGCTCGAGGATCGTCTTCCAGGCCCACGCGGTCTCGTTGGCATCGCCGGGGCGCACCACGTCGAGCTGCGGGATGGCCCGGAGCGAGGCGAGCTGCTCGATCGGCTGGTGGGTCGGTCCGTCTTCGCCGAGCGCGACGGAGTCGTGCGTCCAGACGTAGATGGCCGGTGCCTTCATCAGAGCGGCGAGACGCACCGCGGGGCGCATGTAGTCGCTGAAGATGAGGAACGTGCCACCGAACGGGCGTGTGTTGCCGTGCAACACGATGCCGTTGAGGATGGAGCCCATGGCGTGCTCGCGGATGCCGAAGTGCAGTACGCGACCGTGCGGGTTGCCCGTCCACTCATGCGTCGACCGCTCGGCCGGGATGAACGACGCCGCACCCTCGATGGTGGTGTTGTTCGACTCGGCGAGGTCTGCCGATCCGCCCCACAGCTCGGGGATGACCGGGCCGAGAGCGTTCAGGACCTTGCCGCTGGCGGCGCGGGTCGAGATCGACGATCCGCCCTCGAACACCGGAAGTGCCTCCTCGACGCCCTCGGGCAGGTCGCCGGTGAGGATGCGGTCGAGAAGCGCCTTGCGCTCGGGGTTGGCTGCGGCCCATGCCTCGAGCTGCGTGTTCCACTCGGCGTGCTCGGCCTTGCCGCGCTCGACCGCGAGGCGGGTGTGCTCGATGACTGCCGGGTCGACCTCGAAGTTCTTGTCCGGGTCGAAGCCGAGAACCTCTTTGACGGCACGCAGCTCGTCGGTGCCGAGCGCGGATCCGTGGATCTTGCCCGAGTTCTGCTTCTTCGGCGACGGCCACCCGATGATGGTCTTGAGCACGATCAGTGACGGCTTGCTGGTTTCGGCCTTGGCAGCCTCGATCGCGTCGTGCAGTGCCTGCATGTCCTCGACGTATTCGCCGGTCTTCTTCCAGTCGACCGTCTGCACGTGCCAGTGGTAGGCCTCGTAGCGGGCGGCGACGTCTTCGGTGAAGGCGATGTTGGTGTCGTCTTCGATCGAGATCTGGTTGCTGTCGTAGATGACGACGAGGTTGCCGAGCTCCTGGTGTCCAGCGAGCGACGAAGCCTCGCTGGTGACGCCCTCCTGCATGTCGCCGTCGCCGGCGATCACGTAGACGAAGTGGTCGAACGGGCTGGTGCCGGCCGGGGCGTCCGGGTCGAACAGGCCGCGCTCGTAGCGGGCGGCGTAGGCGAACCCGACGGACGAGGAGATGCCCTGGCCGAGCGGGCCGGTCGTGATCTCGACCCCGTCGGTGTGGCCGTATTCCGGGTGTCCGGGGGTCTTGGAGCCCCAGGTGCGTAGTTCCTTGAGGTCTTCGAGCTCGAGGCCGTAGCCGCCGAAGTAGAGCTGGATGTACTGGGTGAGTGACGAATGCCCAACCGAGAGGATGAAGCGGTCGCGTCCGATCCAGGTGCTGTCGCTTGGGTCGCGACGCATGACCTTCTGGAAGAGCAGGTACGCGGCGGGCGCCAGGCTCATCGCGGTTCCCGGATGCCCGTTCCCTACCTTCTCGACGGCGTCGGCCGCGAGGATCCTGGCCGTGTCAACGGCCCTATTGTCGATGGAATCCCACTGGAGAGCTGCCACGAGATTGAAGACCCTTCTGTTGCCGCGGCAGGGCCGAATGGGACCATGCCGATGGAGTTGTCGCGCTTACCAGACGTCGTCGGCACCACCGCGGGCAGCCCAACTCGCAAGCACATCGTCTATGGGTGTGCAAGCGGGGGGACTGGGCGACGGCCTGCGGCTGGCAAGCACATTCGAGTATAAGAGAATTCTGAGCCGTTCCGGTCTCGGAGGCGGCATCCTCTGGGCTTTGTCCCGGACGGTACACCTTATGATCGAAGGCGAGCGCGGCCGGAGTTCGCGGTCAGGCAGGCCACGATCAACCTGGCGGTGAGATGGAGCGATGGACGTAGCGGTGGAGGCGCCCGTTGTGCAGCAGCACATCGGACTGAAGCGCACGGTTCGGGCATACATAGCGCTGACCAAGCCGCGAGTGATCGAACTCCTCCTGGTGACGACAGCCCCGGTGATGATCCTGGCCCAGGGGGGGATACCCAACCTCTGGCTGGTGCTGGCGACTCTCGTGGGGGGCGCACTGAGCGCCGGTTCGGCCGGTGCGTTCAACTGCTACATCGATCGCGACATCGACCGCGTGATGAAGCGCACGAGCTCCCGACCCCTCGTCACCGGCGAGTTGAGCGACCGACAGGCGCTGATCTTCGCGTGGGTGCTCGGCATCGGGTCGATTCTCTGGCTCGGCCTTCTCGTGAACTGGCTGTCCGCCGCGCTGTCGCTCGCGGCCATCCTGATCTATGTCGTGCTGTACACGATGGTGTTGAAGCGCCGCACGCCGCAGAACATCGTCTGGGGCGGAGCGGCGGGCTGTGTTCCGGTGCTCATCGGCTGGTCGGCCGTCACCAACTCGCTCGGCTGGGCGCCGCTCATCCTGTTCGGCGTGGTGTTCCTGTGGACGCCGCCGCACTACTGGCCGCTGTCGATGCGCTACCGCGACGACTATTCGTCGGCAAGCGTTCCCATGCTCGGCGTCGTGCGTGGCCGTATGATCGTCGGCCTCCAGGTCGTGCTGTACGCCTGGGCGACCGTCGCCTGCTCGCTGCTGCTGATCCCGGTCGCGCACATGGGCATCGTCTACACCGCGACCGCTGTTCTCGCTGGCGCTTGGTTCTTGTACGAGTCGCATCGGCTGTACTCGATGGCCATCCGTCACGGCAAGGTGAGCCCGATGCGCGTCTTCCACAGCTCGATCACGTATCTCACCGTCCTATTCGTCGCGGTCGGCGTTGACCCGCTCGTGCCGTTCTTCCGCTTCTGACCCCCCCCGTTTCCGCTTCTCAGACCCAAGGCCATCTCATCCGCACCCCATTCGCCTGGCTTTCCGACCGAGTGACCCTCGGGGAGCGAGCTCTGCGCTGGGGGACCACGGCATCTCTCGTGCTCAGCGTTCTCATCGTGCTGGCGGGCGGTGTCGTGCGGGTCACCGCCTCCGGCCTCGGCTGCCCGACCTGGCCGGCCTGCGAGGTGGGCTCGCTCGCGCCAACGCCCGAGCTCGGCATCCACGGGGTGATCGAGTTCGCCAATCGACTGTTCACCGGCGTGCTGATCTTCGCCGTCGGCTGGGCCATTGTCGCGGCACGACTGCAGAAGCCGCGTAATCGCGGGCTGACCCGCCTGGCCTGGTCCCAGTTCTGGCTGGTGGTGGCGAACGCCGTCGCCGGTGGGCTTTCCGTCTTGGCGGGTCTCAACCCGTACGTCGTCGCGCTGCACTTCACGCTGGCGATCGCGCTGCTGACCACCACGACCCTGACCTGGCACCGCGCACGGCAGCCCATTACCTCCCCGCCCTCCCCGTCGCGGCCGGCCCGCGCCCTCGCCTGGGCCGTGACGATACTCACGCTGGCGCTGATCCTCGTCGGTACCCTCGTCACGGGATCCGGTCCCCACTCCGGCGACTCCGCCGAAGTGCATCGGATGTCGTTCAACTGGGAGCACGTCACGATCGTTCACGCGGTGCTCGGTTCGCTCACCGTGATTCTCGCGTTGGCGCTGTGGGTGGTTCTGCGCGGCGATGCCGCCGGGCGGCTCGCTCGCCGTCGCGTCGGCTTCTTCATCGTCGTCGTCATCCTGCAGGGGGCGGTGGGAACGGTGCAGGCTCTCACCAGCCTTCCGGCCGCGTTGGTCGCCATCCATCTGCTTGGCGCGGCGCTGGTCTGGATCGGTGCGCTGCGCGTGCTTCTCGACACCAACCCCGGTCTGTTTCGAGGTCGGCCCGTCGAGCGAGCAGCGGTACCCGTGAATACCGTGGGCGCCCGCTGAGACTCGGCCGAGCCCTGTAGAATCGTCGGTATTGTCTTCGCCGCCGCCACAGCCTGCTGAACAGGTCTTGGCCGCGGGAATGCGCGGCCCCATGGCTCGTGTTCACAGTGGACAGGAAAGAGGAAAGCGCATGTCAGACATCCTGATCGATCGCCCAGAGCTAGAGAGTCTCGGCATCTACGAGTTCGGCTGGTCCGACTCCGACGTCGCTGGGGCCTCCGCCAGACGCGGAATCTCTCCCGAGGTCGTCGCCGACATCTCCGCTCTCAAGAGCGAGCCGGAATGGATGCTCAAGAACCGCCTGAAGGCGCTCGCGCTGTTCTACAAGAAGCCCATGCCCGCGTGGGGTGCCGACCTTTCCGGCATCGACTTCGACAACATCAAGTACTTCGTGCGCTCTACCGAGAAGCAGGCGCAGACCTGGGACGACCTCCCCGACGACATCAAGAGCACCTACGAGAAGCTCGGCATTCCCGAGGCTGAGCGTCAGCGCCTGGTCTCCGGTGTCGCCGCCCAGTACGAGTCCGAGGTCGTCTACCACACGATCAACAAGGAGCTCGAGGAGAAGGGTGTCATCTTCATGGACACCGACACCGCTCTGCGCGAGCATCCCGAGCTGTTCCAGGAGTACTTCGGCACGGTCATCCCGTCGGGTGACAACAAGTTCGCCGCTCTGAACACGTCGGTCTGGTCGGGCGGTTCATTCGTTTACGTTCCGAAGGGCGTGCACGTCTCGATCCCGCTGCAGGCCTACTTCCGCATCAACACCGAAAATATGGGCCAGTTCGAGCGCACGCTGATCATCGCCGATGAGGGTTCGTACGTTCACTACATCGAGGGCTGCACCGCCCCGATCTACAAGTCCGATTCGCTGCACTCCGCAGTGGTCGAGATCATCGTGAAGAAGAACGCCCGCGTTCGCTACACGACGATTCAGAATTGGTCGAACAACGTCTACAACCTGGTCACCAAGCGCGCTATCGCGCACGAGGGCGCCACCATGGAGTGGATCGATGGCAACATCGGATCCAAGGTCACCATGAAGTACCCCTCGATCTACCTGGTCGGCGAGCGTGCCAAGGGCGAGACCCTGTCCGTCGCCTTCGCCGGTCCCGGCCAGCACCAGGATGCCGGAGCCAAGATGATCCACATGGCTCCGTACACGCAGTCATCCATCGTCTCCAAGTCGATCGCCCGTGGCGGTGGACGCACCGGCTACCGCGGCGAGGTGCGTATCGCCGAGGGCGCGCATCACTCCGCGAACACCGTGCGATGCGACGCGCTGTTGGTCGACTCGATCTCTCGCTCTGACACGTATCCGACCACGGACATCCGCGAAGACGACGTGCAGATGGGCCACGAGGCAACCGTCTCGCGGGTCAGCGCCGAACAGTTGTTCTACCTGCAGTCCCGGGGTCTGCCCGAGGACGAGGCCATGGCCATGATCGTCCGCGGCTTCATCGAGCCGATTTCCCGCGAGTTGCCGATGGAATACGCACTCGAACTCAACAAGCTCATCGAAATGGGCATGGAAGGGTCTGTCGGCTAGATGACCGCCCCAGCACCAATCGTCACCACCACAACCACCCCATCACCAGAGCACTCCCGCCTCGGCTCCAAGCAGCACAGCGACGGAGGCTGGGGACTCGTTCCCGTCCAGGTGCGGTCCGCGCGCTTCGCGTCGTTCGAGGTCGGTGACTTCGAGGCGGTGACCGGCCGCGAGGTCGAGTGGAAGTACACGCCGATCCCGAAGATCCAGCCGCTGCTCGCCGACAGCATCCTGGGCACTCCTCTCGAGCCGGGAACGGTGCTCGGCGACGGTGCGACCGTCGAATGGATCGAGCGCTCTGACGCGCGCGTCGGCTCGGCTGGCAAGCCCGAAGAGCGCGCCTCTGCCGCGGCCTGGTCGAGTGTCGAGAAGGCTCTTGCCATCACCGTCAGCGGCGAAGACCACAGCACCACGACCGTCGACCGCACCGGCCTCGGCCGCGACGCTCGCGCGGCACACACCGTGATCACCGCGACCAAGCACAGCAACAGCACGGTCATCCTGCTCGGCAGCGGCGACGCGATGTTCAGCGAGAACGTCGAGATCATCGTCGAAGACGGCGCGATCCTCACCGTGGTCACCGTGCAGGAGTGGGCCTCCGACGCCGTTCACCTGGCGAGTCACTTCGCCGAGGTCGGGCGCGACGCGAAGCTTCGGCACGTGGTCGTTTCGCTCGGAGGCGAGGTCGTGCGGGTCAACCCGTCCGTCCACCTGTCGAGCGAGGGCGGATCGGTCGAGCTGTTCGGCGCGTACTTCGCCGATGCCGGTCAATACCTCGAACAGCAGGTGTTCGTGAATCACGACGCCCCGAACACGGTCTCGCGCGTCACCTACAAGGGTGCCCTGCAGGGCGAGGGTGCACACACCGTCTGGATCGGTGATGTGCTGATCAAGCCAACAGCATCCGGCACAGACAGCTACGAGCAGAACCGCAACCTGCTGCTCACCGACGGCGCTCGCGCGGACTCGGTGCCGAACCTCGAGATCGAGACCGGCGACATCGCCGGTGCCGGTCACGCCAGCGCCAGCGGGCGTTTCGACGACGAACAGCTGTTCTATCTGCAGGCCCGCGGCATCGAGGAGCACGATGCCCGGCGTCTAGTGGTCCTCGGCTTCCTCGCCGAGGTCGTGCAGAAAATCGGTTCCCCCGACCTCGAGGCGCGCCTGCAGGCCGTCATCGAATCCGAGCTCGCTGGCAACAGCGGAAAGGCAGCATGACGGTGAGCACCATCAAGATCTGTGCAGAAGAGGATGTCGCGCTCGGCTCGGCCGTGCGCGTCACCATCGACGGCACGGCCATCGCCGTCGTGCGGGACTCCGCCGGGGCCGTTCACGCCATCGGCGACGTCTGCACCCACGGCGACATCTCGCTGTCCGAGGGTTTCGTCGAAGACGACACCCTCGAGTGCTGGGCTCACGGCTCCAAATTCTCGCTTCTGAGCGGTAAGCCGCTCACCCTGCCGGCCTACGACCCGGTGCCCGTCTTCGCAGTCAGCATCGTCGACGGCGACGTCTACATCGACCCGACGCCCGTTGTCGTTGACTAAAAACGGCGCGGAATAGAAAGCAGCAAATTATGTCAGTCCTCGAAATCAAGGACCTGCACGTCTCCGTCGAGACCGAGCAGGGCACCAAGCAAATCCTCAAGGGTGTCGACCTGGTCGTGAAGACCGGGGAGATCCACGCGATCATGGGGCCGAACGGCTCCGGTAAGTCGACCCTCGCGTACACGATCGCCGGGCATCCCAAGTACACGGTCGACAGCGGTTCGATCACGCTCGACGGCGAAGACGTGCTCGCGATGACCGTCGACGCTCGCGCCCGCGCCGGTCTGTTCCTGGCGATGCAGTATCCGGTGGAGATCCCCGGTGTTGCGGTGACCAACTTCCTGCGCACCGCCAAGACGGCGATCGACGGCGAGGCGCCGTCGATCCGCACCTGGGGCAAAGACGTCAAGGCGTCGATGAAGAACCTCCGCATGGACTCGTCCTTCGCCGAGCGCAACGTCAACGAGGGGTTCTCCGGTGGCGAGAAGAAGCGTCACGAGATCCTGCAGCTCGAACTACTGAAGCCGAAGTTCGCCGTACTCGACGAGACCGACTCCGGACTGGATGTCGACGCGCTCAAGATCGTGTCGGAGGGCGTCAACCGTGCCAAGGCGAACACCGACCTCGGACTCCTGCTGATCACCCACTACACGCGCATCCTCCGCTACATCACGCCGGACTTCGTCCACGTCTTCGTCGACGGTCGCGTCGCCGAGGAGGGCGGCCCCGAGCTCGCCGATCGTCTCGAAAACGAGGGCTACGACCGCTTCCTCACCGACGTGGCCGAGGAAGAGAACGTGAGCTGACCATGGCCGTCGCACTGGAACCGAAATTCTTCGACCAGGTCGAAGAGGCGTTGAAGGATGTCGTCGACCCCGAGCTCGGCGTCAATGTCGTCGATCTCGGCCTGATCTACGACCTCACCTGGGACGAAGAGTACAAGGCACTCATCATCAGCATGACGCTGACCTCGGCCGGGTGCCCGCTGACCGATGTGATCGAGGAAGAGACCGCTCAGGCGCTCGACGGCATCGTCGAGCAATTCCGCATCAACTGGGTGTGGATGCCGCCGTGGGGCCCGGAGAAGATCACCGACGATGGTCGCGACATGATGCGGGCCCTCGGCTTCTCGATGTAGTCACGGCCGCGCGGCATCCGTCCCTCGGACTGGGTGGACGCCACGCTCCTCGACCGCTGGTCTTGCGCGGTAGTCTTCATCCGATGGACCAGACTCGGGGGAAGAGCGGCACGTCTGACGAGCGTCGGCGGGTGAGACTGCGACGCTCGGTCGTGCAGTCGCAGCTGTTGGTCGCCGCCTCGATGCTGGTGCTTGCCTGCCTCGCCATCGCGCTCGACTCGGAGGCTTTGGAGTCGCCGATCTTCCTCTGTGGCCTGGGCGTGGAGTTCGTGGCGACCACCTACGCGCTGCTGATCCCCTGGTCGGAGAAGATCGCGCGTTTTGCAACCGTCCTGCCTATCGTCAACATCGTGGCGATCGTGCTAGTCCGCGAGGGGCGTCCCGAACTGGGTGCCGGCCTGCTTTTGGTGCTGCCGATCATGTGGATGGCACGACACAACGGTCTCGCTGGGACCATCGGCGGCGTGGGGTTCGCCACGGTGCTGTTGTGGGGCGGCACGGCGCTCACCGGGTTGCCGACGATAGGGTCCGCCTACGTCGTGCTCCTGCTTCTCCCCATGACGCTCGCCTTCGTGGCCACGGCGACTCATGCCACGGCGCGACGCAACATCAGCCAGCGCATCCTGCTCCAGCAACAGGCGCAGCTCGTGGAACGGGCATACGCCCGCGCGCGGAAGCAGGAGCTGTTCCGCAACGAGGTTCTCGATGCGGTCAGCTTCGGGGTGCTGGCGTTCGACCGCGAGGGCAACCTCACGCTCATGAACGAGGCGCATCGACTCTCCCTCGCCACATTCCACACACCGGCGGGATCCATCGTGCACCCCGTGGCATACCGTTCTGACCGGGTGACCGCGTTCTCGTCGGAGGAGCGCCCCATGGGCCGTGCGCTGCGCGGTGAGTCGTTCGATGACGAGACCATCTGGGTCGGCGAGCCCGGCTCGCGCCGAGCAGCGTATGCCGTCACCTCCCGGCCACTCTCGACGCCGGACGGCGAATACGACGGCCAGGTCGTGGTGGTGCGCGACATCACGCGGGAGCTCGACGCCGTCGAAGCGAGGGATGACCTGGTGGCGTCGGTCTCGCACGACCTGCGCACGCCGATCACTTCGATCCTCGGTTACCTGGAGCTCGTGCTCGAAGACGACGGGATCGACGAAAAGAACCGCAAGATGGTCGGGATCGCCCACCGAAACTCCGAACGGCTGCTCGCGCTGGTGTCCGATCTGATGCACGTGGCGAGTCAAGCCGATGCGCGGGCCCCGATGACCTTCCAGCCCTACGACGTCGGCTACACGGTAGACGAAGCGGTGGAGTCGCAGCGGCCGATGATCGAGGGGCAGGGTCTGCGGCTGGAGGCGGACATCGACGACCAGGCAATGTGTGTCGTCGATCCCCTGCGGATGCGCCAAGTGCTCGACAACCTGTTGACCAACGCGGTCAAATACAACCGGCCAGGGGGAGTGGTGCGCGTGACCTTGCGAGACGACGGAGAATTCGTGCGAATAGCGGTATCGGACACCGGAGTCGGAATCTCCGAGACCGATCAGAAGCGCCTGTTCGAGCGGTATTTTCGCGCCGAATCTGCTCGCCAGTCCTCCGTGCACGGCTCCGGTCTCGGCCTCAACATCACCGCGGAGATCATCGCGGAGCACGGCGGTGAGCTGCTGGTGTCGAGCGAGCCGGGCGTGGGTTCCAGATTCGAGATCGTGCTTCCTTCGCTTGGCTCCGCGACGTCGGTCGTCGGCCCAGGAACCGTGATGGGAGCCCCGTGATTCTGGATGCCACCACGCTCTCGCTGGTCGAGGGGCTAGTGTTTCTCACCACCGGGGCGACCTTCATCCTCGGCACGGTGTTGGGCCGAACCACTGCGGTCGGACGGGTGTGGAGCGCGGCATTCGCGGTCGGCATCCTCGCGGTGATGTGCTTCGGGGTGTCCGGCATCATCGAGGGCAACCTTCGGACCATCAACGCCATCGGATGCGCCGCGTTCTCTGCGGCGATCGCCATCATGTGGAGCGGTTGTCGCGTGGCCAACGGCCGCGGCAGTCTTGCCTGGGTGGCGGCCATCGCGGCGAGTGCGGCCGGCCCAGTCGTCTACCTCGACGATCCGGCATACGGTCAGTGGGCGGGCTCGCTGCCCTTCTTTCTACTCGTGGCGGTACTGGCAGCGCTCGTGGCGGTCGAGACCCTGCGCGGCCGATTGCTCCACGACTCGAATGCCTCTGCGCTCACCGCAATCTTCGCCTTCGCCGCGCTGTTTTACCTGGTGCGCGCGGCGGTGGTGGCCATAGTGGGTGTCCGGTCGCCGATCTTCCTCGACTGGTTCGGCTCGATCACCACCAGCATGGTGGTCATCGTCCTCATCCTGGTCGCCGGCATCTCCATGTCGGCGCTGCGGAACACGCTTCCCTCTGAAGCGGACGATAAGGACACGAGCGGGTCGGGGATCCCCGGCATCGCCGGTCCAGCACTCTTCGATCAGCAGCTGCGGGATTGGCTCCGTCGAGCTCGAATCGATCGGTCACCCCTCATGCTGAGTCTGATCGAGGTCGACGATCTCGACCATCTCACCGCGGTGTTCGGACGCGAATTCGGCGACTTGGCGATCCTTGCCGTCGGTCGTGCGGCCTGCGAGAGCTCGCCCATCGGTTCCGTCGTCGGCCAGGTAGCATCCCGACGGTTCGCGGTGATCTCGGTCGTCGCCGATGCGCGGCGGGTCGCCGATGACATCCAGAACGCCCTGGTGGACCGTCCGCTGGATAGCGTGACCGGCATTCGCGCGGTTGCCACGATCGGGGCCGCAACGACGGTCGAGGCCGGGTACCGGGAGCCCGACCTCATCGCGGCCGCGCAGGCCGCGCTGGATCTAGCGATCGCTGGCGTGGCTGCCCAGACGCCGCCGGCACAGGCGGTCACGGACTGACCGGATCTGATCAGCGCGCGATCGCGATGACTATGGTGTCGGTGGCCGTCTGCTTCGCGTACTGCGCCGACGTCGGCGTCGACTGCAGCAGCAGCTCGTAGGTGAGGTCGAGCGTCACCGACGTCGCCTTCGGATCCAGTGCGGGCAGCACGAACGTCTGGCTGTAGCTGTAGGGGGTCTTGATCAGATAGCCCGGCGTGATGCTCGCCTGGTCGGCGATCGGGGCGGGTGCCGGCAGGGACTTATTACCGTCCGAGACCGCGACCACCGCGCTCACCTTGGAAAGATAGACCTGCTGGCCGTCGTCGGGGGTTAGTGCCCCGGTCAACGAGAAGCTCAGGGGCTTGTTCGCGCCAGCCGTCCACTTGTCCATCGCTAGGTCGGACCAGTAGTTCACCGTCAGGCCGATGCTGCCCGCGGTGAGCGCGCGCTTGGTCGATCCGGTGGCGAGATCGTTTGTGATGGTGCGGATTGTGGGGCTCGCGGTCGGGGAGGGGCTGGAGCTGGACGCGGATCCCTTGTCCAACCACGGGGGAGTACCACATCCGGTGAGGCCCAGGAGGACTGCCGACGCCGCGATTGTCGCGATTGCCGTGCTGGTGACGCGCCGACTGATCATGATGCCCCCCGATGACTCTGCTTCCGCGAGGATACATGGCTTCCGCCGAAATACGTGGCCGAGTGTCCCGCGCCGGATTTCGCACGCGAAAGGGGGGTGGGAAAGCGTCGATGCGCCTGTGATGATGGTAGACGTACAGGTCTACCACGCCCGTACTCCTGGACTGTCCACCCGGGAAGCTGATGAGAAACGGTGTCACGACCATGTCGAACGATGTCACATCCACGCCTGATGCGTCGGTCGAGCCGCACGATTCACTCGTCCCGTTCCGCAAGAACTACGTGCAGTACCACGAAGAGGTCTCCCCACTCGCGTCGGACTTCATCGCGAGCGTCGAGTCGATCGATGTAGAGAAGACCACCATCGGCTGCGTGATCCCCGCCTACAACGAGGCCGAATCGATCGCCGAGGTCATCGAGTCGCTGCTGGCGCAGACGCGGGTGCCCGACGTCATCCATGTCATCGTCAACAACACCACCGACGACACGGTGCGAATCGCCAGCGAGTTCGCCGGGCCGCACACGCGCATCGTCGACGGCGTGGAGCAGAGCACCGAGGTCTATGTCCATGACATCGGGCTGAACCGCGACAAGAAGGTCGGCGCCCTCAACTACGGCTTCACCCTCGTCGAAGGCTGCGACTATCTGCTGGGGGTCGACGGAGACACCACCGCAGAGCCGGATGCCGTGAAGGCACTCGAAGACGAGATCAACTCCGACAGCCGCATCGGCGGCATCTCCGCCATTTACAGCATCGACGACACCCGAGTACACGGCGTCATCCCCTCGTTCCTGATCGCCGGCCAGCGCACGCAGTTCGCGGCCTTCAATATGCAGAATATGCTGCGCGGGCGCAACATGGCGGTGCTCGGTGGGCAGTTCTCCATCTTCTCCGTGCGCGCGCTCAACCAGGCGATGATCGAGAACAAGCAGTCGACCCCCTGGGTGAAAGACAGCGAGGTCGAAGATTCCCTGTTGTCGCTGCAGATCAAGAGCGCGGGCTTCCTCACCAAGATCAGCGCCCAGGCACGGGCGGATGTCGGTGGCATGACCACCCTGCGCGGTCTCGACGCCCAGCAGGTCAAGTGGAATTTCGGCGCCATCGAGCTGATGTGGCCGGGCCAGCGCGGTGACACCAAGGGACAGCCGCTCCACCCGAATCTGCGCCTGCGGTGGCTGGAAAACCTGTCTATGGCCGTCAACGGCGTCACCCGCGTGCTGTTCCTGGTGTTGCTTGTGGCATCTCTGTCGATCCACGCGTTCGTCTTCAGCCCGATCTGGCTGATCCCGCCGGTGGTCGCCGTGCTGCTCAACCTGCGCATCGCGCTGTCGATGAAGAAGCGCAACTGGCGCGATATCCTGTTCGCGGTGCTGGTGATTCCGGCGGAGGTCTATATGGTCATCCGTCTCGGACACTTCTTCCGTGCCTGGACCAAGTTCCTCAGTCGCAAGCAGGTCGACAATTGGGCAGCGCAGGCGAAGGCAGAGCGTGGCTCTGGCAACGCCCACCTGGCTCCGGTCTTCATCTTCCTCCTCGCCGTGGCCATCCTGGTCTTCACGTGGTTCCAACTTGACGTGGTTGTGCAGTCGACCATCCTCTGGATCGGGTGGCCGATCCTGGGGGTCATCACGTTCACGCAGACGATTACCATGCTGGGATCGCTGCTGCGCCGTCACCGCGGTTACAGGGTCTGACCGGGGTCACACCGTTCGCGGACTGCGCTCGGAAGCGAGAAATCCCGGACCCGCGACTCAGAGACTGTCGTCAGCGGTCGAGCGATACCCGACGGCTCCGACCGACTCGATCCAGCGCGGCTCAGTGGAGTTCTCTCCCAGTTTCTTTCGCAGGCTGACGAGCAGTACGTCGATGGCGCGCTTCTCCGCGTCGCTGACGAAGTGGGTGGTGACGAAGCTTTCGCGACGGAGGAGCAGCACGAGGTCGGGCTTCGTGCGCACGCGGCGACCCGACTTGAGTAGAGACGCCAGCAGATCGAACTCGCTGCGGAGCAGCACGACATCGCGACCGTCGACGAACACCTCACCGGACTGGGTGTTCAGCGAAAGGCCGTTGTGCGCCAACCAGCCTTCGCCGCTGGGGACGACGTAGTTATCGATATCGGGCGGTCGGACATCCGCGGCGAAGGTCGACGTAACGACCGGACGCTCGTGGGATGCCTTGGCGCGCTCGGCCGCACGATGTTCGGGCACACGCTGCTCGGTGACAGGGTGCTCCGTGACGGGGTGCTCGGTGACGGGCGGTTGCGCACGCACCGCCTCGGCGATCGCCGACGGAGCGATCTCGATGGTTGCCGGGATGCTCGCTGGAGCCGGCGGCGCGTTGGCGGCGCTGCGCGGACGGCGCAACATCGCCTCGATGCGGGCACGCAACTCGCGAGGACGAAACGGTTTTGTCAGGTAATCGTCAGCACCGGCGCGGAGGCCATCGAGCGTGTCTATCTCGTCCTGCAGAGCGGTCAGCATGACGATGTAAGTGTCGCTGAAAGCTCGGATGCGCCGGGCGACCTCGAAGCCATCCATGCCGGGCATGTTGACATCGAGCGTGACCACCGCCGGCTGGTGATGACGCACCGCCTCGATGCCATCGGGCCCGTTGCCGGTCGCGATGACCTGAAATCCGGCCTGTTGCAGCACCGCTTCCAGCAGATGGCGGATGTCGACCTCGTCTTCGATCACGACGGCAACGCGCATCTCTTCCCCAATCCCCATGGGCATGATCGTAGCAATCAATGCTCCCCGCCCGGGAGCGGATCAGACGCGATTCGTCAGCCGCTCTCGCCGAGCAACTCCAGGGCGCTATGGTCCCACCACTGACCAGCCGCTGGCCCACCGTTGCAGGTTCCATCACTCTCACCGGGCGGCTTGATCCACAGGTTGGCGTCGCGAGCGCCGCCGGAACGGTTGATGGCGGGCTTCTCGCCGAGGCGACGGCCGGCGGGGTTGCACCACACCCCGCTCGAGCCGGCTCCGTTGCGTGACACATCGATCACGTAGTGGGAACCGCCGGTCATCCGGCTGACCTCGTTCGCGTACTTCGTCTCGCGGCCACTGGTGTTGTAGTTGGCGACGTTGGTGGCGAAGCCCCGAACCGAAGAGACCTTGGCCCGGATCAAGAGATCCGCCATCGTCTTGGCGCCGAGCCAGTCGGAATTTCCGCCGTCAAGATAGACCTCGGCGCCGGTGCCGGCGAATTGGGAGGCCGCCGCGCGAACCTGGGCTATGCGAGCATCCTGTCTCCCGCAGCTCGCGCTGAGGGCCAGCGAATCGGGCTCGAGGATCACGATGCTGTCGCGTCCGCGCACACCGTCGGCGATCGCGGCAACCCAGTCGGGATATTCAGCGGCGTCGAGGCCACCGGCGGACTCGGACCCGCAATCGCGATCCGGGATGCCGTAGACGACGAACGTCGGAACGGTCGCGGTGGAGCTGGCTGCTCCTGCGATGCCAGCCACGTAGTTCTCGACCGATGCGGTCGGCTGCTTCTCCGGCGTCAACCAGACACCCGTCGGCGTAGTCACCAGGGGGCGGAAGTCATCGGCGCGTTCGGGTTCGGCGACGATCTCCTGCGCTGCCGACGAGTTCGGGTCGGTGTAGAGATCGAGCCCGGAGAGGTAACGATCTCCACCGGTACTCACCCCACCTGCCGTCTTGGCGATCAGTACCGCCCCCGCGCACAGCACGGCAGCGACAAGCAGCCCAATTGCGAGGACTAGCGCCGGGCTCGGGCGTCGAACGGACGCTGACATCAGGTCAACCGCCGGATCGGCGAGAGCGGGTTCGAGGATGTTGCGCCGCAGATGACGGTGCGGTCCGCACCTGTGCGACGAGCCGTCATCGGGTTACAACCGGCGAGACTCCGTCGAGTCCGCCCGATTGACGCCGAACCAGGCGAGGCGGACGAAACCTGCAGCGATGACCGCCTTGATGATGCCGCCGAAGATGAAGGGGTACAGGCCGTACTGCAGGGTCTCGGTGAGCGTGTAGTGACCGACGACGGCGAGCCAGGGGAGTCCGACGGCGAAGGTCACGACCGTGCCGGCGCCGAAGGAGGCGAGAGCGCCGAGGATCCGGTGATCCCATGAACGCTGGGCGAGCCATCCGGTGAGCGCAGCGGCGGCGGTGAATCCGATGATATAACCGCCGGTTGCGCCGAAGATCACGCCAACGCCGTGGCTGCCGTCGCTGAATACCGGCAACCCCAGGGCGCCGATCACCGCGTAGAGGACCATCGAGAGCGTGCCGCGCACGGCACCGAGCGAACTGCCGACGATAAGAGCAGCCAGGGTCTGGCCCGTGATCGGGACCGGGCCGATCGGCACCGAGATCTGGGCTGCGATGGAAACCAGCGCTGCACCGGCGGCGATGAACACTAGGTCGGTTGCGACCGAGCGGCGCAGAAGCCGGTCGACGAGGGTGGGGCGGCCGAAGGCCAGGCTCACGGTGGTCATGCGTTCTCCTCTGGCGGAACTGTCTGGGAGGGCGCGGACGCTGAGCGCGCGACCCACGATTTATACTAGAGGCCTACCCCACCCCCTCGTCGCTCGAAAAGCGACTAATGAATTGGACTATGCCTGTGCTCGCCGTCAACGGCCTCGAATTGCGTGTTGGCGCACGCATGCTCATGGAGGACGTCACCTTCCGAGTGGAACGCGGCGACAAAATCGGGCTGGTGGGACGTAACGGTGCCGGCAAGACCACGCTGACGAAGATCCTGGCGGGAGAGGGAATGCCGACCGGCGGCACCATCGACCGCACCGGCGAGATCGGCTACCTGCCGCAGGACCCGCGCTCGGGAAACCCGGAAGATCTGGCGCGAACGCGCATCCTGGATGCCCGCGGCCTCGGTCAGCTGATGATCGGTATGGAGAAGGCGGCCACCGAAATGGGCGACGCCGACCCCAAGGTCAGCGAGAAGGCGATGAAGACCTACGGCAACCTGCAGGACCGCTTCACCGCGCTCGGCGGGTATGCGGCTGAGGCGGAGGCCGCGTCTATCGCGAGCAACCTCAGCCTGCCTGACCGCATTCTCGACCAGCCGCTCTCGACCCTCTCGGGTGGGCAGCGCCGCCGCATTGAGCTCGCCCGCATTCTGTTCTCCGGCGCAGACACCATGCTGCTCGACGAGCCCACCAACCACCTCGACGCCGACTCCGTCGTCTGGCTGCGCGAATTCCTGAAGAACTTCCAGGGCGGTCTGATCGTGATCAGCCACGATGTCGAACTGGTCGAAGAGACCGTCAACCGCGTGTTCTATCTCGACGCAAACCGCCAGGTCATCGATATCTACAACATGGGCTGGAAGCACTACCAGCGCCAGCGCGCCGCCGACGAGGAGCGCCGCAAGAAGGAGCGCGTCAACGTCGAGAAGAAGGCGGGCGTGCTGCAGATGCAGGCGGCCAAGTTCGGGGCTAAGGCCTCCAAGGCCGCTGCCGCTCACCAGATGGTGCGTCGGGCGGAGAAGATGCTCTCCGGGCTCGAGGAGGTGCGCGCCGTCGACCGTGTCGCCAAGCTGCGCTTCCCAGAGCCTGCACCGTGTGGTCGCACGCCACTGATGGCATCCAACCTGTCGAAGAGCTACGGATCGCTGGAGATCTTCACCGCGGTAGACCTCGCGATCGACCGCGGCTCGAAGGTGGTCATCCTGGGATTCAACGGTGCCGGAAAGACGACGCTGCTGCGCATCTTGGCCGGCGTCGACCAGCCGGATACCGGACAGCTCGAGCCCGGTCACGGCCTGCGCATCGGCTACTACGCGCAGGAGCACGAGACGATCGACGTCAAGCGCACGGTGCTGCAGAACATGGTGTCGTCGTCGCCGAACATCACCGAGATGGAGGCGCGCCGCGTTCTCGGCTCGTTCCTCTTCACCGGGGATGACGCCACCAAGCCGGCGGGCGTGCTGTCCGGTGGCGAGAAGACCCGTCTGGCCCTTGCGATGATCGTCGTCTCCGGCGCGAATGTGCTGCTGCTCGACGAGCCGACCAACAACCTGGACCCGGCCTCGCGCCTGGAGATCCTTGATGCCCTCGCCAACTACTCTGGCGCCGTCGTGCTGGTCAGCCACGACGAGGGTGCCGTCGAGGCTCTCAACCCGGAGCGGGTGTTGCTGCTACCCGACGGCCAGGAAGACCACTGGAACAAGGACTACCAGGACCTCGTCGCCCTGGCGTAGAACGTCACCGCGTCAGCGGGAGTCGGCCATCGAATCTGAACTCTCCAGCAGCGCGTCTTCGATCTCCGCGTCGCTGCGTGGCTTGGCCAGTTTGCGTCGTTCGCGCTCTGCGGCCTTCTTCCGCTCCTCGGGATCGTCGGCGTTACGAATGCGGTACTCCTGCCGGATCGCATAGGCGAGGCCGAGGAACGCCATGATTCCGAACAGCACCCACTGAATCGCGTACGAGATGTGCAATCCCTCATCGAGGGTGGGAGCCGCCTCGGCAACCGGTCGCGTTGCGGCGGCGGGGGACTCCGAGACCATCAGTCCGTATGCCCCGGTGTAGGTGGGGAGCTTCACCAGCTTGGCCACTGTCGGCAGGTGGATGGTGGCGATCTGGCCGGAGCCGGCGCTGCGTCCGTCGAGGGTGGGCTCGCCCTTCTGCAGGCGGACGACCACCGAAACCTCACCGGCGGCCGGGGCAGGAACGCTGTCAGGCGCATCCTGGTCATTGCCGGTCGGCACGTATCCGCGGTCGACGACGAAGACCGAACCGTCGGCGAGCTTCAGCGGCGTGAGCACCTCGAACCCGGGGTTGCCGTCGAGCGGTCGGTTGCGCACGAGCAATTGGTCTTTCATGAGGTACTCGCCGCGCAGCGCGACCTGCTTCCACTCCTGGTTCGCGGCGAACGCAGTGCGCGAGGGGAGAACATCCGTCAGCGGCGTCGGCGTGCTGTCGAAGTTACGCTGCACGAGCTGATTGGCCGAGCGAGCTTCGTTGGTGCGGTCGACCTGCCACTTCGAGAGTCCGATGCAGACGATCGCGAAGACGATCGCGACGGCGAGATAGCCGAGCCAGCGGCGGGTGAGGGCGAGACGGAGGATCTTCACGCGCGACTCGTTACGTCGGGCACACGGTCGACGGTCGTGCCGACCGCGGTCACCAGCACCGGAAAGTCCCGGGCTTCGAGGTAGTCGCGCAGATAGTCCGCGTGGTCGTCGCAGGCCAGCCAGACCTTGACCCGGTCAGCGGTGTGGATGCGGGGATTGCGCCAGTTGACGTTCCAGGCGGCGGCTTCTCGGCATCCCGCGCGAGAACAGATCGGATCCAGCACCTCGGCGGGATCGAGACCGAGCCCGATCACCGGTGCGACTCGTCATGGCCAGCGGGCGGAGCATCCGCTGGTGTGGGGATGATCGGAGCGACCCGCACGATGCCGCCCGGGCGAAGCACCGGGGCCGACCCGCGCTGCGTCGTCGCGTTCGCCAGCACCACGGCGATGTACGGGAGAACCACCGCGCCGATCGCCGGAAGGAGCAACCACCAGCCTCGAACGAACAGGCAGAGCACGATGCAGACCATGCGGATTGCCATGGCAATCGAGTATTGGATCACGCGACTGCGCCGGTCGTCCTGTGGAGACCGGGGAATGCTGGTTATCGATTGCATCTTCGCCATGGGCAAGCTCAAGCCTACGTCTAGAATCGTGGAAGTTTGCCGGTGCCGCCGGAGCTTTCGGAAGACGACGGACCGCGGCCCCACCTCCACCGAAAGTGAGCCAGCATGTCCACTCCCCGCACCGTTCTCGTCACGGGAGGCAATCGCGGAATCGGCCGCGCCATCGCCGAAGAGTTCATCGCCCAGGGCCACCGCGTCGCGGTCACCGCTCGCTCGGGATCGGGACCGGATGGCGCGCTCACCGTGGTCGCCGACGTCACCGACTCCGCCTCCCTCGATGCGGCCTTCACCGCGGTCGAGGCCGAGCTCGGGCCGGTCGAGGTGGTCGTCGCGAACGCCGGCATCACCAAGGACACCCTGCTGCTGCGCATGAGCGAAGACGACTTCACCTCGGTGATCGACACCAATCTCTCCGGTGCCTTCCGCGTGGTCAAGCGCGCATCGAAGGGCATGCTGAAGGCTCGATTCGGCCGCATCGTGTTGATTTCCAGCGTGGTCGGACTGCTCGGGTCGGCCGGGCAGGTCAACTACTCCGCCTCGAAGAGCGGTCTGATCGGACTCGCCCGCTCGGTGACGCGCGAGCTCGGCGCCCGCGGGATCACGGCGAATGTCGTCGCGCCCGGGTTCATCGAGACCGACATGACCGCGGAGCTTCCCGAGGCCCAGCAGGCCGAGTACAAGAAATCGATCCCGGCCGGGCGTTTCGCCAGTGCGGAGGAGGTCGCCAAGGTGGTCACCTGGATCGCGGGAGACGACGCGGGCTATATCTCCGGCGCGGTCATTCCCGTCGACGGCGGCCTCGGCATGGGGCACTAGCCCGCGGGCTACAACCCCAGCAGTGGCAGAACGCGCGACAGGTCGCGTACGTCGAGCAGGACATCCGCCTCGTCGCGCACCGGCGCCTTGGCGTCGAAGCCGACCGCCAGCCCGGTGATGGCCATCATGGGCAGGTCGTTTGCCCCGTCGCCCACGGCGACGGTATGGGCCAGCGGCACCCCGAAGTCGTTCGCCCAGGCGGTGAGAGTCTGTGCTTTGGCCTGCGCGTCGATGATCGGGCCGACCAGACCGCCGGTCAGGATGCCGTCAGTCACCTCGAGGCGGTTGGCACTCCAGTAGTCGAGGCCGAGATCCTCGGCCAGCTCATCGATCAGCTCGTGGAATCCACCCGATACGACGCCTACGCGACCGCCCGCGGCATGAACACCGGCGATGAGCTCTGGCACGCCCGCGGTGACCCGGATCTTCGCGGCGATGGTTGCGAAGACGCCGTCGGGCAGTCCCGCGAGCGTCGCGACCCTGGCGCGCAGACTCTGCTCGAAGTCCACCTCGCCGTTCATTGCAGAGGCGGTGATCTCGGCCACCGTGGCGCCGGAACCAGCCGCATCGGCGAGCAGCTCGATCACCTCGTTCTCGATGAGGGTGGAATCGACGTCGAGGACTACGAGGAAACGAGGCACCGCCCAAGGGTATCGGGTAGCGCGAAGCGGAAATCGCCTAGGAGACGGTGACGCCCTTGCCGACCACGGTGATGCCCGAGTCTGTCACCGTGAAGCCGCGAGCCCGGTCGGCATCCGCGTCGACGCCCACCGTTGCACCGGGGCTGATCACGACCTCCTTGTCGAGGATCGCGCGACGGATTATCGAGTCGGGCCCGATGCGCACGCGGTCGAAGACGATCGAGTCCACCACCTGGGCGCCAGACTCGACAGTCGCCCACGGCCCGAGCACGCTGCGTTCGATATGGGCACCGGACAGCAACGACCCCAGCGAGACGATCGAGTCGATCGTGGTGCCGAGGTTGCCCTTCGAGTCGCGCACGAACTTCGCCGGCGGCGAGTTGAGCTGCTGGCTGAAGATCGGCCAGTTGCTGTTGTACAGGTTGAAGATCGGTAGGGCAGAGATCAGGTCTTGGTGCGCGTCGAAGAACGACTCGATGGTTCCGACGTCCCGCCAGTAGTAGCGGTCGCGATCGGTGGCGCCGGGAACCTCGTTGCGATTGAGGTCGTAGACCGCGGCGTCACCGCGGGAGACGAAGTCGGGGACGATGTCGCCGCCCATGTCGTGATTGGAGGTCGGCACCTCCCCGTCGCGCAGCACCGCGTCGATCAGCACATCGGCGTCGAAGACGTAGTTACCCATCGAGGCGAGAACCTCGCCAGGCGAATCGGCGAGACCGACGGCATTCTTCGGCTTCTCCAAGAACTGCGCGATGCGGGTGGGGTCGTCGGCGTCGAGCTCGATCACCCCGAACTGGTCGGCCAGCGAGATGGGCTGCCGGATCGCGGCGACCGTGACACCGGCGCCGGAGGCGATGTGGGCGTCGATCATCTGGCTGAAGTCCATGCGATACACGTGGTCAGCACCAACCACGACGACGATGTCGGGCTTTTCGTCGCGCAGCAGGTTGAGCGACTGCAGGATGGCGTCGGCAGAGCCGGCGAACCAGCGCTTGCCGAGACGCTGCTGGGCCGGTACCGAGGCCACGTAAGAACTCGTGATGCCGTCGAGGCGCCAGGTCTGCGAGACGTGCCGGTCGAGACTGTGCGACTTGTACTGGGTCAGTACGACGATCTGCCGAAGCCCCGAATTGATCAGGTTCGACAGGGCGAAATCGATGAGGCGGTAATTGCCGCCGAAGGGGACGGCGGGCTTTGCCCTATCCGCAGTCAGGGGCATAAGCCGCTTACCTTCACCGCCCGCAAGGACAATGCCAAAGATCTTCTTCGATGCCATGGCTCATACAGTACGTGAATGCTGCCCATGTACTAGCGTTCACGGGATGAGAGTCGATCTTTTGACCCGGGAATATCCGCCAGAGGTCTACGGCGGTGCCGGTGTGCACGTCGCAGAACTCGTCAAGGCACTGCGCGTCGACGTCGACGTTCTCGTGCGCTGCTTCGGTCTGCCGCGCGATGAACAGGGCGTGTACGCCTACCTGGTTCCGCCGCAGCTAACCAACGCGAACCCCGCGCTCGCGACACTCGGGGTCGACCTGCAGATGGCGCAGGACTCTGGGGGAGCGGATCTGGTGCACTCACACACCTGGTACGCGAACGGTGCCGGTCAGCTCGCTCAGCTGCTGCACGGCATCCCTCACGTCATCACCGCGCACAGCCTCGAGCCGCTCCGCCCATGGAAGGCCGAGCAACTCGGTGGTGGGTACCGCGTCTCCAGCTGGATCGAGAGCGGCGCGTTTGCGGCGGCCGACGCGATCATCGCCGTGAGCCATGGCATGCGCCGCGACATCCTGCGCTCGTATCCGTTCCTCGACGAGCAGAAGGTCTCGGTTGTGCACAACGGCATCGACCTGACCACATGGGTGCCGACCGAAAACCCCGAGCTGCTGGCCACGCTCGGCATCGACCCGACCCGTCCCTCCGTCGTGTTCGTCGGGCGGATCACGCGGCAAAAGGGTCTTCCGTATCTGCTGCGCGCCGCCGCCCAGCTGCCCAAAGACGTGCAGCTCGTGCTCTGCGCGGGAGCCCCGGACACCCCCGAGATCCTCGCCGAGGTTCGCGAAGGAGTCGCCGAATTGCAGAAAGAGCGCACCGGCGTCGTCTGGATCGAGGAGCTGCTCAGCCAGCCCGACCTCTCCGCCGTGCTCACTGCGGCGACCACCTTCGTCTGCCCGTCGATCTACGAGCCGCTCGGCATTGTGAACCTCGAGGCCATGGCCTGTGGGGCGCCGGTGGTCGGAACGGCGACCGGCGGCATCCCCGAGGTCATCGACGAGGGCGTCACCGGACGACTGGTGCCGATCGAGCAGGCAGAGGACGGTACCGGCACCCCGCTCAACCCGCAGAAGTTCGTGGACGACCTGGCGCGCATCCTCACCGAGGTCGTCAGCGATCCTGAGACGGCGCGCGCAATGGGCGCGGCGGGTCGTGAGCGGGCGGAGCGCGACTTCGGTTGGGCGGCAATCGCGAAGCGGACGCAGGAGGTCTACGCGTCGGTGCTTTCCTAGGGCGTGCCGTCCTAGGGAGTGTCGTCGTAGGACCGTGCTTTCGGAGAAGCACGCTGTCGTAGGGGGCGTGCTGCGCCAGACGGCGCCGTCGGATCGGTAGGGTTGAGACATGGCTCGCGTTCTCCAGTTCACCGACGTGTCCGTCGTTCGAGACGGCACCACCATCCTCGATTCGCTGAACTGGACGGTCGACAGTGACGAGCGTTGGGTCATCCTCGGTCCGAACGGAGCGGGAAAGACGACGCTGCTGCAGCTGGCGGCCGCGCAGAGCCACCCGAGCGCGGGAACGGTCGAGATCCTCGACAGCACGCTCGGCACCGCCGACCTGTTCGACCTGCGCCCGCGCATCGGTTTCGCCTCGACGGCGATGGCTCGCCGGATCCCGAAGAACGAGAAGGTGCTGGATGTCGTGCTCACCGCCGCCTACTCCGTCACCGGGCGTTGGAACGAGGCCTACGAAGACGTCGACACCCGTCGCGCCCAGCGCGTGCTCGCGGAGTGGAAGCTCAGCGCGTTCGAGTCTCGCAACTTCGGTGACCTGAGCGATGGCGAACAGAAGCGGGTGCAGATCGCCCGCTCGGTGATGACCGACCCGGAGTTGCTGCTACTCGACGAGCCGGCGGCAAGTCTCGACCTCGGCGCGCGGGAGGAACTGCTGCAGTTGCTCAGCGGGTACGCGCAGGCTCCCAAGGCTCCCGCCATCATCATGGTCACCCACCACGTCGAGGAGATCCCGCTGGGCTTCACCCATGCGTTGCTGCTTGCCGACGGTGCGGTCACGGCGTCGGGACCGATCCGCGAGGTGATCACCGCAGCCAACCTCGGCGACACCTTCGGACTCGCGCTCGAGCTCGACGAGAACGACGGTCGGTTCAGCGCCCACGCTGTTTGATCCAGGTTCGCCGGCGCCGAGCTAGCGCAGCATCCGGCCCGCGTCTGATAAGATTGCTCGTTGGCTCCCTGAGCCCCGAACACTTTTTCTTCTTCACACCAACAATCACCCAAGGAATAACGATGAAGTCTGACATCCACCCCACGTACGCACCGGTCGTCTTCCGCGACCTCGCCAGTGGCGAGACCTTCCTCACCCGTTCGACGGTCTCGAGCGACAAGACCATCGAGCTCGACGGTGAGACCTACCCGGTCATCGACGTGGAGATCTCCTCCGCCTCGCACCCGTTCTACACGGGTAAGCAGCGCATCCTCGACAGCGCCGGTCGCGTCGAGAAGTTCAACTCGCGTTACAAGAACTTCGGCAAGTAACACCTGCCACCAAGGATGGCGCTCGGCTTCGGCCGGGCGCCATTGTTGCGTTAACGCCTCATCACGACAGGGCCTCGATACGCGTCCTCGCGCGGGCGCGCGGGCGCTACTCGACCAGCGGGGTGATGCTGATTGAGTAGCGCGCGAGGGACGAGCACGCGTATCGAAATCCACCGCGACAGGGCCTCGATACGCGTCCTCGCGCGGGCGCTCGGGCGCTACTCGACCAGCGGGGTGACGCTGATTGAGTAGCGCGCAAGGGACGAGCACGCGTATCGAAATCCAGCGGGTATGGGGTGGCGAACGCGCGGGCGCTACTCGACCGGTGAATTGCGGGAGGCGAGGAGCGGCAGCAGGATCTCGCTGCTGAGCGGTGCAAGCGCGATCGCCCCCGGGTCGGCCGGGTCGACCCAGACGAGTTCGACGATCTCCTGCGCAACCTCGATCGTGTCGACGATCGGGCCGAGGATGATCGGGGCGTCGAAGACACGGGCGTCGAGCACCGTGTCGGCCTCGTTCGCCGCGTCCGCCGAGTACCGGCCCACCAGAACGAGTTCGTCGGGGTCGACGACCAGACCGAGCTCCTCCTGCAGTTCGCGGGCGAGAGCTGCGGCATCCGTCTCCCCGGCCTCGGGTTTGCCGCCCGGCTGCATGAATCGTGTGGTGCCGCGTTTGCGCACCAGCAGTGCTCTGCCACGCTCGTCGACGACGAGCGCGGCGACGATACGCAGAACCGCGGGGGAGTCCGAGTCGGTCACCGGGCGCTGAGGGATGCGCCGAGCGCAGCACGCATCGGCCAGACGCCGTCGGCGACGAACGCAGGATCTTTGGTGCGGCGCATGTACTCCTGAAAGCTGGCCGCGCTGTCTGACGCCCAGGCCACCTGGTTGGTGTGCACCATGACGACATCGTCACCGAGGGTGTCGGAGTACTTGCGAGCGATCGCCTGGGCGACGCGGCCGGCGGCCACGGCATCTGCCTCGGCGTCGTGAGCGTCCATGAGCTCGACACCGTAGAACTCGGCCGCGGCCTCGAGGGTGCGCTTGCCCTTGCGATAGCGGTCCATCGCCCGATCGATCACCAGGGGATCGATGACCGGCGTCGGATCGATCAGCGGCTCGATGCCGTAGCGCAGGCACTCGTGGTGCAACAGCGTGAGGTCGTAAGCGGCGTTGTAGACCACCAGAGGGACGCCCTGAGCGAGCAGCGCACGCAGCACCGCCACGATCTCCGCGACGACCTCCGGCGCCGAACGTCCTTCGGCTCTGGCGCGCTCGGTGGTGATGCCGTGCACGGCCGTTGCCTGGCTGGGGATCTCGACACCGGGATCGGCGAGCCACGACACGCCCTTCGGTGCCCCGTCGGCGTCGATCACCCCAACGTACGCCGAAACGATCCGACTCGTCTCGGTGTCGATACCGGTCGTCTCCAGATCGAAGACGCCGAGACGGTCGAACCACGGGCCGCTGGTGCCTGGGCCACTGGTAGCGGGGCTGCTGATATCGGAGGTGCTGGTCACGCCGTAACCCTACGACCGAGCACTGACGAAACCGGGAGACCCGACGTGCAGCCAGTAGAAGCTCTGGGTAGCGAGCGTGAGGGTGATCGATCCGTCCTCGCCAACGGTGGGGAATTCCCCGCCGCCGAACAGGTCGAAGAGGTGTGAGCCGGCAAACTGCTCCGCCTTGATGGTCACCGCGATCGGATTGTGGGCGAAGCTGAACACGCAGAGCACGTCTTCCGCGGAGTCACCGAACTGCGTACCAGACCCCTCATAGCTGCGCACGAAAGCGATCACCGACTCGTGGTCGGTCTCGAGCATCGTGATCGTGCCGAGCCCGAATGCCGGATGGGCCTTGCGCACGTGGATCACATTGCGCACCCAGTGCAGCAACGACCGAGACTGTGCGAGCTGGGACTCCACGTTCGTGAGCGTGTAGTTGTAGACCAGCGACTGGACCACTGGCAGGTAGAGCTTTCCCGGGTCTGCGGACGAGAAGCCGGCGTTGCGGTCTGGCGTCCACTGCATGGGAGTGCGGGATGCATCGCGATCCGGGAGCCAGATGTTGTCACCCATCCCGATTTCGTCGCCGTAGTACAGGAACGGGCTGCCCGGCAGGCTGAACAGCAGCGCGTGCGCCAGCTCCAGCTCTGCTCGGGAGTTGTCGAGCAGCGGAGCGAGGCGCCGACGGATGCCCACATTGGAGCGCATCCGGGGGTCGTATGCATACCAGCCGTACATGGCCTGCCGGTACTCCTCAGAGACCATTTCGAGGGTGAGCTCGTCGTGGTTGCGCAGGAAGACGCCCCAGCCGGCACCATCGGGGATATCCGTGGTCTCCGACAGGATGCGCTTCAGCTCGCCCGCGTTCTGCGAACGCAGGGAGTAGAAGATGCGGGGCATGACCGGGAAGTCGAAGGCCATGTGGCACTCCGGCTCTTCGTCGGTGCCGAAGAACGCTGCAACCTCGCGCGGCCACTGGTTCGCCTCCGCGATCATGATGCGGCCGGGGTATTCGTCATCGAACATCTGGCGGATGCGCTTGATGTACTCGTGCGTCGGTGCCTCGCCCTCACCGTTGCCCTCGTCGGACTCGAAGAGGTACGGGATCGCGTCGAGACGGATGCCATCGACCCCGAGGTCGAGCCAGAACCGCATGATGTCCATCACGGCATCCTGCACAGCCGGGTTTTCGAAGTTGAGGTCGGGCTGGTGCGAGAAGAAGCGGTGGAAGTAGAACTGTCGACGCTGGGAGTCGAACGACCAGTTCGAGTCCTCGGTGTCGACAAAGATGATGCGGATATTCGGGTACTTCTCGTCGTCGTCGTTCCAGACGTAGAAGTCGCCGAACGGGCCGTCCGGGTCGCTGCGGGACTGGAGAAACCACTCGTGCTGGTCCGACGTGTGGTTCAACGGGAAGTCGATCACGATGCGCATGTTGCGTTCGTGAGCCTTGGTGACGAGGTCTTTGAACTCGTCGAGCGTGCCGAACTCCGGAAGGATGCTGCGGAAGTCGGCGACGTCGTACCCGCCGTCGCGGAGGGGAGAGTGGTAGATCGGCGGGAGCCAGAGCGCATCGATTCCGAGCCACTGCAGATAGTCGAGCTTGGAGAGCAGCCCCTGCAGGTCGCCCGAGCCGTCGCCATTGCTGTCGACGAACGAGCGCACCATGACCTCGTAGAACACCGACCGCTTGTACCACCGCGGATCGAGGGTGAGGCCCGGCAGTTGGATCGGTGCGGTAAAGCTCACTGGTGCTCCTCTCCAGAGCATTTCTCACCGTCGATGTACAGCACATGACAGTCGTGTTAAGAGTCTAGGCGCGGGTTCCCAACGGCACCGCGACGGACCCGAACAATCCATAGACTGGCGAACGATGGCCATTGAATCCCCTTATGCAGCACTGCTCGCGGCACTGCCGATCGAGCGTCACGAGATCGAGATCCTGGGCTCGACCACCCGGTACTGGAGCTACGGAGACCCCGACGCGCCCACGACGATCGTCGTCGCGCATGGATATCGGGGTGAGCACCACGGTCTGGAGCCGGTGATCGCTCAGCTTCCCGGCATCCGCTGGATAGGGCCCGATCTCCCCGGCTTCGGGGAATCGACGCCGCTCACCGAGGCCAGCCACGACATCCCCGGCTACGCGGCGTGGCTGGAGGCGTTCATGAGCGCCCTCGGTCTGAGCGAGTCGGCGATCCTGCTCGGCCACTCCTTCGGATCGATCATCGCGTCCCAGGCGCTTGCCAACGGTCTCTCGCCTCGCGGCCTGGTGCTGGTGAATCCGATCGCGATCTCCGGACTCGACGGCCCGAACCGCCTCGCGACCGCCGTCACCGTCAAGTTCTACCGCCTCGCAGGCCGTCTGCCGGTGTCGGTCGGAACCTGGTTGCTGCGGCACTGGATCGTGACGCAGTTCGTGAGCTCGGCGATGGTGAAGACCACAGACAAGAACCTGCGTCGCTGGATCCACCGCGAACACCACACGTTCTTCGGCCGCTTCGCCACGCGGGATGTCGTGGTCGAGGCTTTCGAGGCCTCGATCAGCACGCACGTGGGCGAGTTCGCCGAACAGATCACCGTGCCGACGCTGCTGGTGGCAGCAGAGCTCGACGAGATCACGCCGATCGACGCGGTGCGTGGGCTTCACGCGAAGCTCGCGGATGCCCGGCTCACGGTGCTTCCCGGTGTCGGCCATCTCATCCACTACGAGGTCCCGGTGCCCGCGGCCGCGGCCATCGCCGACTTCGTGGCGGAGCTCGACGGCGCTTCCCCCGGCAGTGTCGGAGCCGAAGGTGATCCGCTCCCGTGAAAGTGATCTTCGATTGCCGGTTCGTGCGGTTTCCCCGCCACGACGGCATCAGCCGCTATTCGGCGGGGCTGGTGGCGGCATTCTCCAAGCTGCATCCCGTGACGATGCTCATCCACGACGAGCGCCAGCTCACCATGTTGCCCGACCTGCCGTGGATCAAGTCCAGGCCCGGGCACAGCCTGCTCGAGCCGTTCATCCCCTTGCTGACCCTCAACCGCGAGCACCCCGACGTCGTCTTCTGCCCGATGCAGACCATCGGATCGACCGGGCGCCGGGGCTACAAGATGGTGCTCACCGTTCACGACATGGTGTTCTACCGCAACCGCACGCCCCCGAAGGAGTTCACGCCGATCGTGAGGCTGATCTGGTTTCTGTACCACCTCACCTACTGGCCGCAGCGCTGGACGCTGAACCGTGCCGAGGCGGTAGTGACCGGCTCGTATAACTGCGAGCAGGAGATGATCGACGCTCGGCTCACCAAGCGCCCACTCAGCGTCATCCGGCCCGGAATCGACGACTCGGGGCTGCCGCCGCGGGAATACCCGCAGGCAATCGTCGACGAGTCTGGTGAGCTGCGCAAGCAACTCGTCTACATGGGCACCTTCCAGCCGAACAAGAATGTCGAGACCCTTGCCGCGGCGATGCACCACCTGCCCGGGTACACCCTGCGGTTGCTCAGTCGTATCTCCGACGAGGCGAGGGAACGCATCGCAGCGCTGGGACCGAGTGGCTCGATCGTGTTCGAGAACGGCGTCAGTGATGAGCGCTACGCCGAAGTGTTGGCGCAGGCGACAGCCATGGTGACCGCGTGTCGTGACGAGGGTTTCGGAATCCCGCTGATCGAGGGCCAAAACGCCGGCACGCCGGTGGTGCTGAGTGACATTCCGCTGTTCCACGAGGTCGGCGGTGACGCCGCGGTGTTCTTCGATCAGGAGAATCCTCGCGCCTTCGCTGATGCCGTTCTGGCGATGGACGAGCCGGAGAGCTGGGTGGCGCAGAGCGCCCGCGCTCGCGCTCACGCCGGCGAATTCAGCTGGGACGAATCGGCCCGGCGGATGTACGACCTGGTGACCGGGCTGGTGCCCGACGCACCGGTACGCACTGCCAAGGCGGTACGACGCCGCTCAACACCGCCGGTCTAGGCACGACAGCTCGCGCCGCTGCCGGAATCAGCGCGGGACTCAGCGCTCGGCGGCGTTCTGCTCCGCGACGTCGTCTGCACGACCGTTCGAGTCGCCGTCGAGGTCCACGGTGAGGTGGACGTCGACCGAGTCCCACTCGATCGGATCGTCGAACGCGATGAGGCGCGGCGTTCCCGCAACGATTTCAAAGCTGTGGATCGAGCCGTTCGAGATCGGCACACCGCTGTGAGCGAGCGCGCCGGGGGCGACGGCATTCATCACAGAACGGATGACCCCGCCGTGCGTCACCACGACGATGCCGGCTCCCGGGTGGCGTTCGCCGAGCGTCACGAGCGCGGCGATGGCGCGGGCCGCGACATCCGTGCGCCGCTCCCGGCCTGGTACCGGCGTGTCGTCGGGAAAGCGCCGATCGAGTTCCTCGCCGGACAGGCCCTCGGCGTCGCCGTACGCACGCTCGACCAGGTCGGGCTCGATCTCGATCTCGGCCGGGCCGAAGCTGCCGAGCCCGATCTCGGCCCCGATGATCTCCGCCGTTTCGTACGCGCGTGACAGGGGGCTCGACGCCAGGACGTCCCAATGTCGGCGAGCGAGCAGGCGCCCCGCGCGGCGAGCCTGATCCCGGCCGGTGTCGTTCAACGGGATGTCTGTGCTGCCCTGAATGCGGCGTTGCAGGTTCCAGTCGGTCTGTCCGTGGCGGACGAGGTAGAGCAGAGTCACGTGGCGAAGGCTTCCGGATTGGCGGCTAGGCCCGTCGTTTCTCTTCAGGAAGCGAGGCGCTCGGCCAGCTCCGCGAGAGTTCCCGTCGTGCCCGCGTTCAGTTTAACGGTGGCGCGGGAGTCGCCCTTGGTCTCGCCTCGGTTGATGACGACCACCGGCATCCGTCGTTTAGTCGCCTGATCGAGAAGTCGAATGCCGGAGTTGACCACCAACGATGAGCCGGCGATGATCAGCGCGCCGGCCGACCGGACGAGGGCACTGGCCTCGACGAACTTGTCGGTCGGGATGAACTCGCCGAAGAACACGATGTCGGGTTTGAGGATGCCGCCGCAGACGGTGCAGACCGGCGTCTCGAAGGCATCGATCTTGGTGAACTCCACGTCTCCATCTGGACCGAGCTCGAACGAGTCCGGCTCATCGAGCCAGGGATTGGCATCGGCGATTCGCTGGGCGATGTCTGCGCGGGCGAAGGTCTGTCCGCAGGTGAGGCAGCGCACGCGATCCATAGTGCCGTGCAGATCCACAACGCGCTGCGATCCTGCACGCAGGTGCAGGCCGTCGACGTTCTGCGTGATCACCCCGTTAACGAGTCCGGCGTTCTCCATCGCCGCGATGGTGCGGTGTCCATCGTTCGGGCGGGCTCCGTCGAAACGTCGCCACCCGAGGTGGCTGCCGGCCCAGTAGCGCTGGCGGTACGCCGCATCGCTGAGGAACTGCTGGAATGTCATCGGGTTGCGCGGGGGAGCGCCCTCGCCCCGGTAATCGGGAATCCCGGAATCGGTGCTCACTCCGGCACCGGTGAGCACAGCAATGGTCTTGCCGCGCAGAACCTCGGCGGCGGCATCCAGCTCTTCGGCAGGGGCGGGGGCCCAGGCGCTGGACGCGCGCGACTGAACCGTGCTTTCCGTTGCAGCGCTATCGGTAGCCATGTCGCCCTCATCTCCCCGCTCACGCGGTGTCAATAGCCTAAACACCGGAGTTTTCGGATATGTTTCCGAAAGCTGCAGATCGGTCGTCTCGGTCGGCACGGGGCCAGGAGAACTATGCACATCATCCATATCGACGACCTCGACGACCCGGCGCTCGCTGACTATTCGAGGCTCACCGACGTGGCGTTGCGTCGCGTGAGCGAGCCGGCCGGTGGGCTGTACATCGCCGAATCGACCAAGGTCATCGGCCGAGCGCTCCGCGCCGGTCACGTGCCCCGATCCGTGCTGCTACAAGGACAGTGGCTTCCGGATGTCGAAGCGCTCCTCACCGGGCCTGACTTCGACGGCAGCGACACTCCGGTCTACGTCGGCTCGGCCGCGCTGCTCGAGAAACTTACCGGATATAACCTTCACCGTGGGGCCCTCGCCTCGATGCATCGGCCGGAGCTGCGTCCAGCGGCCGAGGTCATCGCCGGTGCCACTCGCATCGTGGTGATCGAGGATGTCGTCGACCACACCAATGTCGGGGCGATCTTCCGTGCCGCGGCCGGGATCGGCGCCGATGCCGTGCTGGTGACCCCGCGGTGCGCTGATCCTCTCTATCGTCGGAGCGTCAGGGTGAGCATGGGAACGGTGCTGCAGGTGCCGTGGACTCGCATTCCAGAGTGGCCGGAGGGCGCGGACATCCTTCATGCCGCTGGATTTCACATCGCGGCGCTCGCTCTCGCGGATGACGCGGTCGACCTCGGCACCTTTGCCGCCACCGCGCCGGAGAAGATAGCGCTACTCCTGGGTTCGGAGGGAGACGGTCTGAGCCGCGCGGCAATCCACGCGGCGGACTCCATCGTCACGATTCCGATGCTGCACGGTGTCGACTCGCTCAACGTCGCCTCCGCCAGCGCCGTGGCGCTCTGGGCGATCCGGCCGGGCGTATGAGCTCTGTGGTCACCGGTCTGCCGCCGCATCCGCCCGAACACGTGCCGAGTCGTCGGCGACGGTATCTCCAGCGTCGCATCGCCGTGGGGTCGGCGGTGCTGGTCATTCTCGCGATCGTTCTGTATCTGCCGTTCAGCTTGCTCGCGCCCCTTGGCGTCGCGCAGCGCAGCGTCACTCCTCCACCACCGCTGCAGGCAGCGGCCGCTCAACTCGCGTGGCCCGGTTTCGGCGCGAGCGCGTTCGGAGCGGTCGGCTACCCCGATCTGCTCTCGGTGAGCGGCACCGAAGAAGCGCTCCCGATGGCGAGCATCACCAAGATCATCACCGCCATGGTCGTGCTCGACGCCAAGCCCCTCGCGAAGGGTGCCGACGGCCCGGAGATCGTGTTCAGCGCGGCGGACCGTGCGCTGTACTCGAAGTACACCGCACTGCGCGGGACGGTCAAACCGATGCCGGTCGGCGCGAGCATGTCACAACACGAGGTGCTGCAGGTGGCGCTCATGGCCTCGGCCAACAACTACGCCGAGGCGATCGCCGACTGGGCATTCGGCACCGAAGACGCCTACGTCGGTGCCACGAAGACGTGGCTCGCTGAGCACGGGCTGAGCCATACGACCGTGCTCGAACCAACCGGGATCAACCCGGCGAACACGAGCACTGCGACCGACCTTGTCGCGCTCGGAAAGCTCGCCATGGGCGACCCGGTGATCGCGGACATCGTCGACACCCCGACGCTCACCCTTCCCGAGGTCGGCACCATCAAGGACACCAACCAGCTCCTCGGCTCTGACGGGGTGGTGGGTATAAAGACCGGCACCCTCGAGAACGTCGGGTCGAGTCTGCTCTTCGCATCCAAGCAGAAGATCGGGTCGAGCACGGTGACGATCATCGGTGCTGTTCTCGGCGCGCCCGACCACGACACGCTGTACCCGGCCGTCAGCGGGCTGCTGCGGTCGATCGCCTCGGGGTTTCACGAGATCACCCTGGCGGATAAGGGTCAGGTGTTCGCCAATTACCGCACCGCGTGGTCGGCCACAACCAGCGCGAAAGCGGTCAGTGGGGCGAAAGTACTGGTCTGGGGGAATACCCCGGTGTCGGCCGCGGTGTCGGTGGCGGACATCCGTCTGGTCTCACGGGGCGAGAAGGCCGGGGTCGTGACGTTCACGGTGGGAGAGAACCAGATCACGGTTCCGTTGGCCTTCAGCGCGAGCCTCGTCGACCCTGGCGCGGGGTGGCGGCTTGTCCATCCGTTCGGGCTTGGCGACTAGGCGCGACACTCATTCTCCTTCGGGAATATGTGCATAGCTCTCACAGTATGTGCCCTTAGGGTGGGGTCATCTGTAACGGAGCATTTCGCTCCTTTTTCTACCCCGACTGGGAAGTCATCCCCGAATCGAGGTTCTGTGTCTGATTCTCTCGCCACCGCGACGACAACCATCACCGCCCCCGTGGTCACCTTTACGAAGACCCGTCCGGGCGGCGCTCGCGCCAATCCCACGACGGAGTATTCGGCTCTTCTGCGCACAGTGCGCGACGCCGGACTCCTCAACCGCCGAACATCGTTCTACGGGATGATCTTCGGCATCATGATGCTCGCCCTCGGCGGAGCAGTTGCCGGTTTCATTCTGCTCGGCGACAGCTGGTTCCAGCTGCTCATCGCCGGCGTTCTCGGCATCATTCTCACCCAGTTCGCCTTCCTCGCCCATGAGGCCTCGCACCGCCAGGTCTTCACCTCGGGCAAGCTCAACGACCTCGTCGGGCGCACGCTCGCGAACCTGTTCGTCGGCATCAGCTACTCCTGGTGGATGACCAAGCACAGCCGTCACCACTCGAACCCCAACGTCATCGGCAAAGACACCGATATCGAGCGTGACTTCATCTCCTTCCAGGAGGTCGACGCGGCCAAGGCCACCGGCATCTACGCCTGGTTCACCCGCAAGCAGGGCTACTTCTTCTTTCCCGTGCTCGTTCTCGAGGGTGTCAACCTCCACCGCCACGGGTTTATGACCGTGTTCGGCAAGGGCAAGGTCGACAAGCGCTGGCTCGAGATCACGATGCTCACTACGCGCATTGGTGCCTACCTTGCGGTGGTGTTCCTCTGCCTGCCGCTCGGCATGGCGTTCGCCTTCGTCGGTGTGCAGCTCGCGGTGTTCGGTGTGTACATGGGGGCCTCGTTCGCCCCGAACCACACCGGAATGCCGATCCTGCCGCACGACAGCAAGGTCGACTTCCTGCGCCGCCAGGTGCTCACCTCCCGCAACATCAAGGGCAACTGGCTGATGGACAGCTACATGGGCGGGCTCAATTATCAGATCGAGCACCACCTGTTTCCGAACATGCCTCGCCCGCACCTCGCCCGCGCGCAGGAGATCGTCAAGGAGTACTGCGCCACGCACAAGATCCTGTACACCGAGACCACGCTGACCGAGTCCTACGGCATCGTGACGCGCTACCTCAACCAGGTGGGCCTCTCGGCGAACCGTCCGTTCGACTGCCCGGCAGCGATGCAGTTCGGCCGCTAAGCCGCAGACGTTCACGACAACGAAACCCCGGATCGCAGAGCGGTCCGGGGTTTCTTCGTGCCTACAGCACCGTGGTTATCGCACCCCGGCTACAGCGAGGTGTTGCGGTACGGCGCCACGAGCGGGCGCTTGGCGCTGATGCCGTCGCCGGAAGACTGGTGACGGATGCGCCGGATGACCCACGGCACCAGGTACTCGCGCGCCCAGCCCATGTCTTCCGTGCGCGCCTGGCGCCACCGTACCTTCGGCAGCGGTTCCGGCTTGTACGGCTCCAGGTCGTTCTTCACGTTGAGTGAGTCCAGCACCATGCGAGCGATGGTGTTGTGGCCGATCGGTGAGAAGTGCAGGCGGTCGGGCGCCCACATCCGCGTGTCTTTGAGCTCTCGGAGTGCCCACATGTCGGCCACCACGAGATCATGGCGCAGGGCGATCGCGCGGAGATTCTCGTTGTAGATGGCGACCTTGCCCCGGATGCGCCGCATCACCGGGGTCATGCCGATGTCGGGGCCGGTGAACAGGACCACCGTCGCCCCGTTCAAGCGGAGCTTCTCGATCCCGCTCTCCAACCGGCTGGCCACCTCGTCGGGGTCGGTGTTGGGCCGGATGATGTCGTTGCCGCCGGCGGAGATGGTGATCAGGTCGGGGCGCAGCTCGAGCGCGGCACCTACCTGCTCATCGAGAATCTGCTGTAGGAGCCGACCCCGGACGGCCAGATTGGCATAGGAGAAGTCGTCATTCTGGTCGCTCAGAACCTCGGCGACCCGATCGGCCCAGCCGCGGTATCCACCGGGGCTCTGCGGCTCAGGGTCCCCGATGCCTTCGGTGAAGGAATCGCCGATGGCGACGTACCGGGACCACGGGTGCTTCTGGCTCATGAATCAAGCATGCTCCTTCGTCGAGGCCCGCGCCAACCGGGTCGGCGTCCGGCGGTGTCAGTCACCCAAGGTAGGGTTTTTCTCCTATGAGCACGCCCCTGTATTCGGACCCGACGAGTTCGAACACACCCCCGGGTGAGCTTCACCCCGGTGCTGAGATTCAGCACAGCGGCCCTCCCGTCGCCCGCGCCGCGGCCGAGCATCTGTCGCCCGCCTTCCCGGAACGCGCGGCACGAGGCACCGCTGGCAAGCTGCGAGCCTGGCAGGAAGAGGCTCTCGACACCTACTGGAAGACGGAGCCAAAGGACTACCTCGTGGCGGCGACGCCGGGCGCAGGAAAGACCACCTTCGCGCTCCGCCTCGCGACCGAGCTGATCGCCCAACGCAAGATCGACCGGGTCACCGTCGTCGCCCCTACCGAGCATCTCAAACGCCAGTGGGCCGACGCCGCACACAAGGTGAGCCTGCGGCTCGACCCGATGTTCAAGAACGCCCACGGCTGGGCGGGCAAACACTTTCACGGGGTGGCCGTCACCTATGCGCAGGTCGCCATGCGGCCCGCGCTTCACCGCACGATGACCGAGGGCGGGCGCACTCTCGTCATCCTCGACGAGGTGCACCACGGTGGAGACGCACTCAGCTGGGGCGATGCGATCCGTGAGGCCTTCGGGCCGGCTACGCGGCGTCTCTCGCTCACCGGTACGCCGTTCCGATCCGACACCGCGCCGATCCCGTTCGTCACCTACTACCCGGATGAGCACGGCATCCGTACCTCGCAGGCGGACTACTCCTACGGATACGGCCGTGCCCTCGCCGACGGTGTCGTGCGCCCGGTCATCTTCCTCGCCTACGCGGGAAAGATGCGCTGGCGTACCCGGACCGGTGACGAGATGGAGGCTCAGCTCGGGCAGGGCGACACCAAGGACATCACCGCGCAAGCCTGGCGCACCGCGCTCGACCCGGAGGGCGAGTGGATACCCGCGGTGCTGAAGGCAGCCAACCGGCGCCTCACCTCGGTGCGGCAGGGGATTCCCGACGCCGGCGGACTGGTGATCGCGACCGACCATTTCAGCGCTCACGCCTACGCGGACATCCTGGAGAAGATCACCGGGCAGGAGCCCACCGTCGTACTCTCCGACGACGCCGGGGCGAGCGACCGGATCGCGAAATTCTCGTCGGGGGATTCGCGCTGGATGGTCGCCGTGCGCATGGTCTCCGAAGGGGTCGACGTGCCACGACTGGCCGTCGGGGTGTACGCGACCTCGGCGTCGACACCGCTGTTCTTCGCTCAGGCGATCGGACGTTTCGTGCGTACCCGACGTCGCGGGGAAACGGCATCGATCTTCCTGCCCAGCGTGCCGACGCTGACCGCGCTGGCGCAGACCCTCGAGTTGCAGCGCGACCACGCGCTCGATCGCGAGCCGGGTGAGGGGCTCGAGGAGATCCTGCTCGACGACGACGATCTCGATGCCGCGAATCGCGTCGAGGGCGCCTCGGCCGATGCGCTGCTGTTCGACTTCACACCCCTGGAGTCGGAAGCAGCCTTCGACCGGGTGCTGTTCGACGGCGACGAGTTCGGCACCGGCGCGGCGACCGGCAGCCTCGAGGAGCTCGATTTCATCGGTATCCCCGGGCTTCTCGAACCCGACCAGGTGGCGGAGCTGCTGCGTCATCACCAGTCGCGGCAGTCCAAGCGGATCGACGACAGGCAGAAGCGCTCGGAGGCATCCGGCGTGGAGTCTGACGACCCGCCACCGCTGTATCGCAACCTCAAAGAACAGCGCAGCCTGCTCAACAGCCTGGTGGGCATGCGGGCCAAGTCGACCGGGGAGCCGCACGGCATCATCCACGCGGAGCTGCGGCGGATGACCGGTGGCCCGGCGGTCGCGCAGGCCAGTGTTACCCAGCTCCAGGCGCGCATCGACATCCTGCGAAAGAACCTGCGCAGCTGAGGCGTGGCCGTCGCCCGCTAGGCTGATTTCGACGGAGATGTCGGTCGGTGCCGCGGGGAGCACACGACACTCTAACTGGGGTGGACAGCCCCCGCGAACGCGGGTCGCGGGCGGGGGCGAGTAACACGAACACTGGAAAGCGGGATCGTCCGGTGACATCGGGGGCGCCGACGACCCGTCGTCGAAAGCTCACCACCATGCTGCCTCACAGCACGTTCGCTCGTATTCTGCTGTCATCGGGGATTCTCGGCAGCGTGATCGTCGGAGCAGGATTTGTCTCCTCGATCGCGCCTCACACCGAGCGCGCCGTGGTCGGACCGACAACGACGGTGACGGCCACACCCTCGCCGAGCGCGTCGAACCTCGCCTCCACTCCGGCGAACGGATGGCCGGATAGCGCGAGTGCATCCGACCTGTATCCGGGCGGCGTCTGGCTCAATCCCGCCTCGTTGCCCGTCACCGAGGTCGCGAAACTGCGCACCGCCGGTGCCTCAGCAGACGCGGACACCCTCGGTCAGATCTCGTCGCAGCCCATCGCCACCTGGTTGGGCGACTGGTGGAGCAGTGACCTGTTGACATCGAAGCTCACCGCGATGATGAGCGCCTCGGCGCAGGCGCACGACACTCCCGTGTTCGTGATCTACGCCATCCCCGACCGTGATTGCGGCGGGTACTCGGCCGGCGGGTACAGCGATGCGGACTATGTCGCGTTCAATCGCACGGTGGCGGACTCACTTCGCGGACATCCTGCCGTCGTGTTGATGGAGCCAGATTCGATTGCGATGCTCGGCACCGCGCGGTGTGGATCGATCGTCGATCGTCGCCTCGGCCTGATCTCCACGGTGGTGCAGTACTACGCCCAGGCCGGCGTGGCGGTGTACCTCGACGGCGGAAACAGCAACTGGGTGCAGCCGCAGGTGATGGCCGATCGACTAACCCAGGCCGGTGTGCAGTACGCCAGGGGCTTCTTCACCAATGTCTCCAACTTTCGACGGGTGAGTGAGGAGCAGCCATACGCCGAGAAGATCGTGGGCCTGCTCGGCGGGACCAAGCATTATGTGATCGACGTGTCGCGCAACGGGGCGGGCTGGAAGGGTACCTGGTGCAATCCGACCGGGGCGGCCCTGGGGCAGAATCCAAGCGTCTCGACCGCCGGCGGTAGCCTCGACGCGCTGCTCTGGGTGAAGACGCCGGGGGCGAGCGACGGAACCTGCAACGGGGGACCAGCCGCGGGCAAGTGGTATCAGTCCTATGCGCTCGATCTGGTGAGGAATCGAGCGGCCCTCGCGAATTGATTCGCGCCGCTGGGCACTCAGCGCCGCAGGGTGAGGTGGATGACTCCGCTCTCGGCCGCTTCGGACGAGATGGTATAGCCGCTCTCGAGGCCGCGCAGGTCATCCCAGAGCCGGATGCCACGCCCCAGCAGGATCGGAACGATCGCGACGTGCAGTTGATCGACGAGCCCGGCACGGAGGAATTGCTTCACCGTGGTCGGCCCACCACCGACGCGCACGTCGCGTCCGCCTGCCGCCGCGATAGCGGTGGCCAGCGCCTCCTCCGGGGCTGCGTCGATGAAGGTGAAGGTGGTGCCGTTGTCGAATTCGATGGTCGGTCTCGGGGTGTGCGTGAGCACGAATACCGGCACTCGAAATGGCGGCTCCTTGCCCCACCAGCCGCGCCAGTCCGGGTCGTCCTGGTGGTCGTGGAGCCCGAACATCCCCGCCCCCATGATCTCGGCGCCGAGCTCGGCGAAGTAGGCCTGGGCGTAGTCGTCATTGATCCCGGTGGTGCCCGTGCCGCTGGTGTCGTGCAACACCCGTTCGCGGAAGGTGCGGGTGGAGACGTAGGTGTGCACCAGCCTCGACCAGTCCTCACCGAAGGGGTTCTCCGGCGTCTGGTCGGTGGTGGTGGCGAAGCCGTCGAGGGAGATGTTGAGATCGACGCGCACGGTCATGGTTCCTCCTGGGTTCAGCGATCACGGTACTGGATCGCCATCAATGAGCTATCGCCATCAGAGAGCGCGACGCTCAGCGGAAGTCGCGGGAGGCCGTGCGCTGGGTGATGGGCAGCGCCTCCAGCCGATCGGCGAGCAGGTTGGTCACGCCCTCCGGGGAGCGTTCCAGGATGCCGCGCACGATAATGGCCGGCGCATCCCGAGCCACCCGCCGATAGCGGTTCCACACGCCGACGCTGCAGATGACGTTGACCAGGCCGGTCTCATCCTCGAGGTTCATGAAGGTGATGCCACTCGCGGTCGCCGGTCGCTGCCGATGGGTGACCACCCCGCCCACCTCGATGCGCCGGCCGGACTCGGTCGTGCGGAGGTCTGCCGCGCTGTGCACCCCACGATCGGTCAGTGCCGAACGGACGTAGTGCACCGGGTGGTCTGCAGGCGAGATGCCGGTCGCCCAGAGATCCGCCGACAGTACCTCCATGCCGCTCGGCGTCGAGAACAGCGGCGGCTGCACGCTCACCGTGCTGTGCTCGAGGTATTCCGACCGATTCTGGGCGGCGTCGCCGGCTGCCCAGAGCGCCTCGCGCATGCCGAGACCGAAGGACTCGAAGGCACCGGCGGCGGCGAGAGACTCGAGCTGGGTAGTCGTGAGGTCGACCCGGCGTACCAGGTCGGCCATGTCGGCGAAGTCGCCGTGCTTCTCGCGATCGGCGACGATGCGCTTCGCGAGCTTCTCGCCGATGCCGGTGACCTCGGCCAGCCCCAGCCGCACCACGAAGGCTCCGTCGCGGCGGTGGTCGTCCGTGTCGAAGTGCGCCTTCGGGTCGAAGTTCGCGGAGGGGACAGGCTGCTCGTGCTCGAGGCAAGCCGCGTCGCCGGTGGGTGAACGCATGACCGCGGCTGTCTCCATGCCGGGCCGCCAGTCGGAGCGGAGGATGTCGGGGCGTCGCACCTCGACACCGTGGCGCCGGGCATCCGCCACCAGGGTCGCCGGCGAATAGAACCCCATCGGCTGGGACCGCAGCAGCGCGGCGAGAAACGCCGCCGGATAGTGCAGCCGCAGCCAGGCGCTGGCATAGACCAGCAACCCGAAACTCTGCGCGTGGCTCTCGGCGAAGCCGAAATTGGCGAAGGACTGGATGCGTTTGTACACGTCGTCGGCGTCGTCCCCGGTGATGCCGTGGCCCGCCATGCCGCGATACAGGTCGGCCTTCACCGACTCGATCTTCTCCAGCCCGCGCTTGGACCCCATCGCCCGCCGCAGCAGGTCGGCCTGGTCGGCGTCGAGGTCGCCGAGCGCCATCGCGAGCTGCATCAGTTGCTCCTGAAACAGTGGGATGCCGAGCGTGCGCTCCAGCACCGGTTTGGCGAGCGGATGCAGATAGGTGATCGGGTCGATGCCCATCTTGCGGCGGATGTACGGGTGCACGGCACCGCCCTGGATCGGGCCCGGCCGCACCATCGCGATCTCGATCACCAGGTCGTACAGGCAGCGCGGCTTCATCCGCGGCAGCATGCCCATCTGCGCGCGACTCTCCACCTGGAAGACACCGACCGAGTCGGCTCGGCAGAGTTGGTCGTAGACGCCCTGCTCCTCCTTGGGAATGGTGGCGAGCTCCCACTGCTCGCCGAGATGATCGCGGGCCAGATCGAAGCAGTGCTGGATCGCACTCAGGATTCCGAGGCCGAGCATGTCAAACTTGACCAGCCCCATGAACGCGCAGTCGTCTTTGTCCCACTGCAGCACCGTGCGCCCGTCCATGCGGCCATGCTCGATCGGGCAGACCTCGCCGACCGGGCGATCGGTGAGCACCATGCCGCCCGAGTGGATGCCCAGGTGCCTCGGGGTGCCGAGCACCTCCAGTGCGAGGCCGACCACCGCATCCGGGATGTCGTGGTCGGTGCTCGAGACCAGCCCGCCGTGCCGCTCCACCTGCTTCGACCACGCATCCTGCTGACCGGGGCTCGCGCCGAGCGCCTTGGCCATGTCGCGCACCGCGAACTTCGGCCGGTACTGGATGACGTTGGCCACCTGCGCCGCATTGTGTCGGCCGTACTTGTCGTAGATGTACTGGATGACCTCTTCCCGCCGCTCGGAGTCGAAGTCGACATCGATGTCTGGCTCCTCCTCGCGGGTGGAGGAGAGGAAGCGCTCGAACGGCAGCTTGTACTTGATCGGGTCGACGGCCGTCACGTCGAGCAGGTAGCAGACCACCGAATTCGCGGCCGACCCCCGCCCCTGGCAGAGGATTCCGAGCGCGCGGGCATGGCGAACCATGTCCCAGACGATGAGGAAGTAGCCGGGGAAATCCTTCATCTCGATCACCTCGAGCTCGCGCTCGATACGAACCCGGGTCTCGTCGCTGATCGTGCCGTAGCGGCGCGGCACGGCCTCCCACACCAGCTGGCGCAGAAAGGTCATCGGGGTGTGCCCTTCCGGCACCTTCTGTTTCGGCAACTTGGGCTTCGCGCTGCGCAGTCGGAAGCCCAGCTCGTCGGCCAGGGTGACGGTGTGCTCGACGACACCGGGGTAGCGGGCGAAGCGGCGGGCCATCTCGTCGCCTGAACGCAGGTGCGCGGCCCCGGATGCGGGCAGCCAGCCGTCGAGGTCGTCGAGACTCCTGCGGGCGCGCACGGCGGCCAGCGCGGCGGCGAGCCGGTGCTCCTCGGGCCGGGCGTAGTGCACGTTACCCGTGGCGATCACCTGCAGCCGCTGTTCCTGGGCCATGGAGAACAGCACGTCGTTGTGATCGCTGTCGAGCGGGTTGCCGTGGTCGTGCAACTCGACGATCACGTTGTCGTGGCCAAAACGATCGACGAGCCGGTCCAGCTCGCGGGCTGCCTCGCGCGGACCCCCCGCGACGAGAGCTTGTCGCACCGTGCCTTTGCGGCATCCGGTGAGGATCGCCCAGTGCCCCTCCGCCCGCTCGGCGAGTTCGTCGAGATCGTAGATCGGTCGCCCCTTCTCGCCCCCGGCGAGTTGAGCGGAGGTGAGAGCTCCGGCCAGGCGGTGGTAGCCCTCCTCCTGCCGGGCGAGCACGAGGAGGTGGCTGCCCTCCGGGTCTGCCGACCCATTCTGCGGCGCGGTCAGGTCGAAAGAGAGCTCTGCGCCGAAGACCGTGCCGATGCCGCGGTGCGCCTCCGCCGCTTCTGCCATGCGGGCGATGCCGTAGAAACCGTCGTGATCGGTGACGGCGAGCGAGTGAAGCCCGAGCCGCACCGCCTCCTCGAGCAGGTGCTCCGGCCCCGATGCTCCGTCGAGAAAGCTGAAGTTGCTGTGCGCGTGCAGCTCGGCATAGGGGACAGCGCTCTCGACCCTGTCTTCCGCAGGCGGGGGGACATAGGCGTTGCGCTTGAGCGACCAGCCGGGGCTGTCTCCACCGTCTGCACCGACCGGGGGGCCGCCGGGGCGACGGCGGCTGGAGAGCATCCGTTCGTGCTCCGACCAGGGGATGGGCGGGTTATTCCAGCCCATGAGCGTTCTCTCCACGTGGCATCAGTCGTAGCTCGCTTCTGCCCACCACAGGTGGTCTTCGAGCACGAGCAGCCAGGCGCCGCCGTGTTCGTCGACCACCTGGAAGCGGCTCGAACTGCGGGCGGAGCCGGCATCCCACCAGCGCACATCGATCGGCCACGGGCCCGCCCAGCCCACCACGGTGAGCAGGGTGCGGCCGTCGACCGAGAACCGGGCGGGCTCCCCGCTGAGCTCGCCGCGGCCGTCAACGTCGACCGTGCTGTTTCTGGCGTCGAGCACCAGAGCGGGTTTCGGCGATTCAAATACCGTGGTCGGCGTGGGCGGGGGCAGCTGTCCTGGCCACGGTTGCCGCGGGGAACGCGTCTCGAGCGGACGATCGCCCCAGGCCACCAGCTCCCGGCGCTCCATCAGGGTGCGCCCGCCGCCGAGCGCGCCGGTGAGCACGCCACCGTGCCCGAGCAGGCTCTGCACCCGAGAGAGACCGTGGTGGATGCGCTCGTCGTGGCCTGTACCCCAGAGGCCCTGCTCGTGGTTGCCGATCGGGTCGACCGCCTCTGGCACGATCCGCACCCGGGTGACTGCCGAGCGCAGCCCGGAGTCGTCGCCCGCGGCGCCCGTGCCGAGCTGCCAGCGCACCCGGTCCACGATGTCTGCCGCGGTGAAGGAGCGCGGATGCAGCCAGCTGCGCTCCGACAGCTCTCCGCCCTCCGAATCGATCTCGACCCGGATCGCGGTGCAGACCAGCTGCGCGCGGATGAGCTCGTGCACGAAGGCGTCGGCAGTGCCTCGCACACCGAAGGCGACCTGTTCGACCCTGTCGAGCGGGGGTTCGAAGAAGATCGAGCCGTCGAGCTCCTCGGGGGGAACCCTGGCGATGATCGGGCGCGAGTCGAGGCCGGCGGCCAGGGCGTGCAGGCGTGCGCCCTCCTGCCCGAAGCGGGCCTCGACATCGGTCGCCTGTAGCGCGGCGAACTGCCCCAGGGTACGGATGCCGAGCCGCAGCAGCAAGGTCGACAACGAGCCGCCGCTGGTTCGAGTGACTGTGCTGCGCTTCGCCGCCGCACCGGGGCTGACTTCTGCACCGATGAGCCCCACCGGCAGCGGTGCCAGGAAGCTGGCGGACTGACCGGCGGGAACGATGCTGATGCGACCGGATGCGACCTGGCCAGATGCGACCTGGCCAGATGCGACCCGGCCAGATGCGACCCGGCCGGGTGCGAGCTGGGGACGAACGGAGGCGCGCGCGGCGTGCTCCGCGGTGAACGGGCCGTCGGCGATGCCGATCCGTGCCCCCCGGATGCCGAGTTCGTCGAGGGCGTCGAGCAGCCAGAGCGCCGCCTCTTCCTCGCTGCCGTAGTAGGCGGCCGGTCCACGGGCACGCACGGCACACGTTCCCGGGCGCAGCAGTTGCACCCCGGGCATGGTCTCCTCGATCACTTCGAGCACCGGCTCGAAGGCGCGGAGGTCGAGCTGCGACTCGTATGGCAGCACGATCAGGTCGGAACAGCGGGCCTGGGCGTCGCGCACCCGCTGCCCGCGCCGCACTCCCTGGGCGCGCGCGGCGGCGGAACAGGCGAAGACCTCGCCCCGGTCGATGAGGGCTAGCCGGGCGTCCGCCGCCGCGGCACCGGGATGCGCGCGCAACACGGTCTCGGAGCGCCCCGCCGCGATGACCGGCCAGTCGGGCACCCAGAGCAGGATGGTGCGCGTGGGGACGGGGGTGGAGGCGGGGCGCGCGGGTGAGAGGACCGGTGTACTCATACCGCGGCTCGCAGGTGGGTGACGGGGGAGGCGAGCACGGGGGAGGCATGCACCGCGCGGAGGGCGAGCTGCGGGTCTGGCAGCCAGAGCCGGGTGCTGCGCGGACGTCCGGCGAGTCGGCTGCTGACGGTGACGGTGACCTGGCGCGCGGCGAGATGGCCGTGGCCTGCGCCGATGCCAGACCAACTGCTCTCGGAGATGCTCAGCATCGCCTCACTCTGCGGCCACGGCCCGAGCACGATGAGGGTGGCTCCGCGCTGCCGGAGGCGGGCGCTGAGCCGAGAGACGCTGCCATCACTGGCGCGCTTGGGCGGGCGGATGACGACGACCCCGAGCACGTCGGCCACCGCGGCCGCCACGGCCAGCCACTGATCGCCGGGATGCGGAACGAGCACGAGCCGCTCCAGGTCGATGCCGAAGCCCGCTGCCGCCTCGAGGCCGAACTCGGGGATGCCGACGATGCCGCACCATGACCCCGCGGAGGATGGGCCGGCCAGCAGCGCCATCACCAGCGCGGCGGACTGGTCGACCGAGTATGCGGCACCCTGCTTGAGGCCCCCGCCGGGGAGCAGCGCGCCGATCGCCGGGTGGGTGGGCACCAGCCGGGTGTCGAGCTTCGTCGCCTGCATCTGCCGGATGCGCGCCTGCAACTCCTCCACAGTGGCGCGCGTCGGCTCCGCTGCTAAAGAGAGCGCATCCGCAGCCAGTGCGGGGAGCGTTGCGGTCGACGGGGCCATCTCCTCATATTCGAACACATGTTCGACTATGTCAATTGCCTCCGACACCCGCGCGAGTTGCCCCTAACTGTGCTTCGGCAGGCGCCGGCGGAAGCACGATGCGGCGCACGCCGAACACCCACCAGCGGTACAGGGCGAAACGGAAAGCGGTACCGAGCGCGAGCCCCACCACATTGCTCGCGACGTTGTCGGCGAGCAGCGAGGTGTAGCCGAGGGCGTAGTGCGAGATCCAGAGGCACCCCAGGGCTATCAGCGAGCCGGCGATGCTCACCGCTCCGAACTCGACCGCCTCCCGCACCACCTGCGCGCGGGAACCCCGGCGACGTTCGGCGCGGAAGGTCCAGTAGCGATTGCCGATCCAATTCGCGACGATGGCGAGCGCCGTGGAGATGGTCTTGGCGATGATGGGTCCGCCGTGCACGTCGTGGGGAGACAGCACCGTCGTGCGCAGGGCGTTGAACACGACGACATCGATCACCAGGCCGATGCCGCCGACCAGGAAGAAGCTGACGGCCTGGCGGGCCAGGCCGTGCAGCCGCTGCCCGGCCACGACTACGACGGAATCAGGCATGAACGATGCTCGGCGTCTCTAGAGTCTCCAGCGCGATGCGGGTGACCGGCATCGGATGCCGTGTGCCGAGCACTCGGGCGGGAAGCCCCTGAAGTCCCCAGACCGTGACCCGCGCGATCGCCTCGCTCACGATGCCGGAACTCATCTTCGACTCGCCCAGCACCCGCTCGACGAAGGTGATCGGCACCTCGGCAATGCGGAGCCCGGTGCTGTACGCCCGCCAGAGCATGTCGATCTGGAAGCAGTAGCCCTGGCTCAGCACGGTGTCGTAGCCGATCCTACGCAGCGCATCGGCAGTGAAGGCGCGATAGCCGCCGGTCACGTCTCGCACCGGAAGGCCCAGGGCCAGGCGCGCGTAGAGACTGCCGGCTCGGGAGAGCAGCCTGCGCCGCAGCGGCCAGTTCTGCACGGCACCGCCGGGCGTCCAGCGCGAGCCGAGCACGACATCCGCGCCCCCGGAAACAGCCCCGCTGCCCATGTCCCTACTGCCCAGATCACCCCTGCCGAGCGCGTCGAGCAGGCGATGGAGCTCTTCTGGGCGGTGCGAGCCGTCGGCATCCAGCTCGACGAAGCGCTCGTAGTCGCGGGCCAGGCCCCAGGCGAAGCCTGCTCGATAGGCGGCACCGAGTCCCTGCTTGCCCTCGCGGTGCAGCACGTGCACCCGGTCGTGCCCGGAGGCGAGCGCCGAGGCGACTGCCCCGGTGCCATCGGGGGAGTCGTCATCCACGACCAGGATGTGCACGCCGGGCACGCTCTGCAGCACCCGCGCGGCGATGAGCGGCAGGTTCTCGCGTTCGTTGTAGGTCGGGATGACGACGAGGGTGCTGGCGTTAGTCATGAGGTCTCCAGGGTGAGTTCGTAGACGGTGCTGCGATGAACAGGAAAGGCGTGGGTGACGGCATAGCCGAGCCCCTGCAGGTGACGGATGTCTGCGGGCGCGAGCGACGCGGACGACTCGACCGCCCATACCGTTCGCACCCCCACGAGGTCGGCTGCCGGGGCTGGCCCGACCACGTCCCACAGCCCCGCGGTGCGCTGGTACGGGGTGATCAGCCCGACGTCGAGCAGCCCCGTGAAGTCTTTCGGGTACAGGTGGAGGGCGAGCCGGGGCTTGCGCGAGTTGCGGATGGTCTCGTCGAAGACGATGGCGTCGCCGGGCCGCGCGTGTGCCGCGACAACGGCGGCAGTCTGCCGCAGGTCGCTTCCGCCGTCCTTGGCATACTGGCCACGTTCAGCCGCCCAGGTCGGCGCGGCCAGCGCGACGATGGCGAGTACCGCGGCGATCCGAGCCCAGGTCCACGGCACCGCGGAAATCGCCAGGGCGACCAGGATCGCCACCGCGGGAGTGCAGAACGAGAGATACCGGATGCTGTACATCGGGGCGATCAGGCTGTTGCCGGCGATCAGCACCAGCGGCGGGAGCAGCATCCAGGTAGCGATCAGCACGGTCTGTCGACGCACGGCTAATCCACGCGCGGCTAATCCACGCGCGGCCAATCCACGCGCGGTCTGTCGACGCAGGCCGAGCACGATGCCGACGATGACCAGAAGCCACCCGACCAGCGCGAGCGGACGGTTGCCGAACCACTGCAGTACGACGAGCCGCTCGAAGGTCATGTAGTGCCGATGGCTGAGGAACGAGATCTGGTTGTGCTGCGAGAGTCCGAACACGAGGAGCGGGGTGGAGAGCGCGATGCCCAGCACCACGGCGCCGGCCCAGCGGCCCAGCATCCGTCGGAAGGTGGACCCGAGCTGCGGTCGCATGACGACGAGATAGATCAGGTGTGCTCCGGCCAACAGGATCAGGTAGAGGAAGACGTAGATGGAGAGCGCCAGGCCGACGCCGTAGACGATCCAGGGCAGCAGCCGCGTCGACCGCGTCACGACCAGGTGCACCATCAGCACGGTGAGCCACACCGCGATCGCGGTACCGATCGCGTACGAGCGTCCCTCCTCACCCATGACGGTGGTGCGCGGGAGCACGGCCATGACTATTCCGGCGGTGATGGCCACCCGGGTGGAGAACAGCCGGGCGGCGAGCACCACGACCCCAGCCACCGCCACGCCGATCGCGAGAGCACTGGGCAGCCGTACCGACAGCTCGGAGGCACCGAACAGGTCGATCCAGAGGTGAAGGAACAGGTAGTACGTGCCGTGCACCGCGTCGACCCGGCCGAGTTCGGGCCAGAGGGTCGCCAGAGGCCGCTCCGCCGACATAACGCTCGCGGCCTCGTCACCCCAGTACGACGGAATCCATGAGCCGAGAAACGAAACCAGTGCGCCGCCGAGTCCGATCAGTACTGCCACCACGGGCAGCAGTCGTCGTCGTTCTCGGGACGTCGTGGGGGCGAGGAACTCGCGGGTAGCGCTGGTCACCTCTCGATGGTCGCCAGCGCAACCGCGCGTTCGCTCGGCAATCGGGTGCCCGCGCGTGAGAGTTCACACAGATTAGGTCGTCGGCACCCGGGGCAGAGTGACGGTGACGCTCAGTCCGTCGGCGTTGGCGAGGCTGATCGTGCCGCCTGCACCGGTCACGATCGCGTGCACGATGGCGAGTCCGAGCCCCGCTCCGCCCCGAGTCGTCGTGCGCGAACGGTCGGGTCGCGAGAAGCGATCGAAGGCGATCGGGATGAAATCCTCCGGCATGCCGGGGCCCGAATCGACCACGGTGAGCACCAGACCGACCGCCGAGTGTCGCAGGGCGATCCGCACGCTGCCCTCGCTGCCGAGGGCAGCGACGGCGTTATTCGCCAGGTTGTCGATCAATCGGCCCACGTTGACCGGGTCGATTCGATAGCGGTCGGCGGTATCCACCGCGGCGATGTCGTAGTCGATGGTCACCCCGGTCGCGGCAACCAGCATCCGTGCCCGGTCGACGGATGCCGCGAGTTCGACCCCGAGCGCCGTCCAGTCGCTGGTCGCACGCTCGGCACCGTTCTCCGGTTGCTCGAGCTGGCTGAGTTCGAGCAGGCCGGTAGCCAGTGCGGATAGTCGCGCCACTGACAGTTCTGCGGCGCTGATCTCCGCCTCGAGCGCCGACGCATCACCGCTCGAGAGGTGGGCCAGTTCGAGCTGCCCGGACAGGATCGCGATCGGGGTACGCAGCTCGTGGCTCGCATCCCAGACCAGCTGACGTTCCCGATCGACCGCCCCTCGGATGTCAGTGATGAACTCGTTGAGCGTCGTGGCGAGGGCGGAGAGCTCGTCGCGCGCAGGTCCGACCGGGAGCGGCTCGGTCGAGCCCTCTGCGGCGAGCGCCTGGGCCTGCTGTCGCATTCTGGTCACCGGTCGCAGCGCAGCGCCGGTGAGCAGCCAGGAAGCGACCCCGAAACCGATCAACAGCGCGATCGCCCCGATGACGATCGCGGTGGTCGCCCGGCCGAGCAACAGCATGGAGGAGTCTTCGTTGCGGACCGTCACCACGTGCCAGTCGCCGCCGCTTTCCGCGACGGTCTGCACTCGCACGCGATACACGTCGTCGCCGTCGCTGATCGAGCGGACCACGTCGCCGTCGGAATCGGCCGGAATCGCGACGATCGACGAGAGCCTTGCGGCAATGGGGCGCGGAAGGCTGGATACCACCGCGGTGCCGTCGGCATTGATCACGGAGACGAGCTGACCTTTTCCCGGGCGGTCGATCGCGGTCGGATCGTTCTGGATCTGACTGACGAACGGGGCTGCGTCGTGCGCGAGCACCGTGGTCGTGGTGCTGGAGAGGATCGATTCGAGCTGAACCCGGAAGCCGAGTCCGGCGCCCGCGAAGATCAGGGCAGCGATGAACGAACTTCCGAGCGTGATGCGCCAGCGGATCGAGAGACGTCGGAGCAGCATCATCCGCTCTCCTGGAGTCGATAGCCGACGCCGCGTTCCGTCGCGATCTGCACCCCGGCTGCCCCGGGTTCGAGCTTGCGGCGCAGGTAACTGACGTACTGGTCGACGATGTTCGGATCGATGTTCTGGGTCGTTCCCCACACCTCCTCGAGAATAACGGCCCGCCCGACGGTCTGCCCGGCGTGGGTGCACAGTAACCGCAGCAGGGCGAACTCCTTGGGGCTGAGGGAAAGCGGATGTCCGCCAGCCGTCGCCGACTGGGCCAGCGAGTCGAGACGCACGCTCCCCACCGTCAGCACGAGCTTGTCGGCTGCGGCGTCCCTGCGCAGCAGCGCCCGCACTCGAGCGCTCAACTCCACGAAGGCGAAGGGTTTGGTGAGGTAGTCGTCCGCACCGGAGTCGAGGCCGAAGACCCGGTCTTCGACGGCATCCCGCGCGGTGATGAGCAGAATCGGCAGGCTGCTGCCGGTCTGACGGATGCGGCGAGCAACCTCGAAGCCCGACATCTGTGGCAGCATCACGTCGACCGCGGCGAGGGCGAAATCGCCGCCGCTGAGGGCGATCAGCGCATCGACGCCGGTGTCGACGACGGTCGTTTCGTGCCCTTCGGCCGTGAGACCCCTGGCGATCAGCCGGCCCATCTCTGGGTCGTCCTCGACGATCAGGATCTTTGGCATAGCCGATGGTCGCACGGGTCGAGGCGATACACGCTGTGACCGCGCTGACAAGGGGCACAGCTTCCGGTGGTCCTGAATGTTTTGAGCTTTCGCGGGCGGGGATCCGGATGACGGATGTCGCGAGTAGACAGGTGTCATGACATCCGCTGAGAACGACCAGACTCCGCTCCACCTCAGCCCGCTCCCCGGCAGCGAGCGGCCCTCTGTCGATGTTCTGCGGCCCTCCGCACATGGCCTGCCCCCCGACAGCACGGTCGAGGCCACCATCGTGCTCCGCCGTCGCCCCGGGGCCGACCCCGGTGCCGACACGTCGGGCGGCGCACGCATAGATCGGGCCGATTTCGCGGCCGCATACGGCGCAGATCCGGCCGACATCTCCCTGGTCGAGAAGACCCTGGGCGATCTGGGATTGACGGTGCTCTCTGCCGATCTCGCGTCTCGGCGACTGCGTGTCTCCGGCACCATCTCGACCATGTCGCGCGTCTTCGCTGCCCGTCTCGAAGGGGTGACCAGCCGCACCATCGACGGCGCGGAGGTCGAGCACCGCAACCGGTCCGGCCAGCTGATGGTGCCTACGGCGCTCGATGGTGTGGTCATCGCGGTGCTCGGTCTCGACAACCGTCCGCAGGCGCGGGCGGAGTTTCGGGTCGCCGAGACCCGAGCGGTCACGACCAGTTACACGCCGCTCGAGCTCGGCGAGATCTATCGGTTTCCGATCGGAACCGACGGCAGCGGGCGGACCATAGCCATCATCGAACTCGGCGGCGGGTTTGCCCAGACCGAGCTCGACACGTATTTCTCAGGACTCGGCATCACTGGACCCACTGTCACCGCTGTCGGGGTGAATGGCGCGGAGAATCACCCCGGGGCCGATCCGACCGGCGCCGACGGCGAGGTGTTGCTCGACATCGAGGTCGCTGGCGCCCTCAGCCCCGGGGCCGACCTCGTCGTCTACTTCGCACCGAACACCGACGACGGATTTGTCGACGCAGTGAGCGAGGCGGCGCACGCGGCGATCACGCCGGTGTCGATCAGCATCAGCTGGGGACTCAATGAAGACGCGTGGACCGAACAGGCCAGGCGGTCGCTCGATGACGCGTTCATCGATGCCGCAGCGCTCGGCATCACCGTCACCGCGGCTGCTGGCGATAACGGAAGTTCGGATGGCGCCACCGACGGCCGCGATCACGCCGACTTCCCTGCATCTAGCCCGCACGTTCTCGCCTGCGGCGGCACCTCGCTGCGAGCCACCGCCGCAGTCGTCGCCTCCGAGACCGTCTGGAACAATGGCCCGGGCGGAGGAGCGACCGGCGGCGGGGTCAGCTCCGTGTTCGCTCGACCGATCTGGCAGACGCATGTCGGCGTCCCGGCCGCGTCGCGACCGGGCGGTGGTCGCGGTGTGCCCGACGTCTCGGCGGTGGCGGATCCCAGCACCGGCTATGAGATCCTGGTCGACGGTGAGCACCGCATCCTCGGCGGCACCAGTGCGGTCGCGCCGCTCTGGGCCGCGTTGATCGCGCGCATCGTGCAATCGACGGGCGAGCCGCTCGGGCTGGTGCATCCCCGACTGTACGAACTGGCGAGCGGATTCCGCGACGTCGTGGCGGGCGACAACGGAACCTTCGAGGCACGCGTGGGCTGGGATGCCTGCACTGGGCTCGGGGTTCCGGACGGAATAGCATTGCTTGCGGCCCTCGAGGCGCGTACCAATTAGAGGACCGCGCCACATCGAGAGGACACCCCATGGCAGAGAAGCTGAACGACGCCGCACTTCAGCACGCACGCAGTCTCGTGCGGGACGGCAAGGTCGTGCGGGACAAGCACGCCGGCTGGGCTGCCAAGGCGCCGACAGCGGCAGAGGAGAACGCATTCATCGAGAAGCACGGCTGGGCCGAATACGAAAAGTGGCATCTCGGCGTGGACGAGACCGCATCGGAACAGACCAAGGGGCGTTTCAGCTTTCCCTACGGCGACTTCAGCCGGGTTGACCGAGGAGCGGTGATCGCGATCGAGAGCCGAGCCGCCGAATACGACCACGATGACATCGCCACGGCAGCAAAGAACCTGCTCGAGCTGATCGACGAGGAGTGATCGCCCCACGTCGTGGAGGCCCGAACTGAGCACTGTGTTTCCTAAAAATGCTCCGATCCGGATGCGCGTCTCGTAGAATCAATCCACCCGTATTGCCCAGACTTCGGGCGCGGGACGGGGGAACAAGTGGATCAAACTGTGGCGACGCGACAGCGCATACCGACCGACAAGCGAATACCAACGGGACGGCGCGACCCCACTGAGCAGCGCACTCCGACTGCCAGGCGAGTCCGGACCGCACGGCCCGCCCCGGCCGACCAACGCGTCCTGGGCGATCGACTCCTATTATGGCGCGCCACGAACCTGCTCGTGCGCCCCCTCATCCGCCTGTGGCTCATCGCCATGATCCGCGGGGTGCGGCGAGCCCCTCGGCCAGAAGGCCATTCCGCAGCTCACGCCCCCGGCGCAAATCCCGATCGGGTTCTGCTCCTCGGCAACGGTCCGGCCCTGGGATTCGGCGTCCTGACTTGGGATCTGAGCCTCGCCGGTCATCTCGGACGCAGGCTCGCCACACTCACCGGTCGTGGGGCGGACGTGGAGGTGGTGGCGCGACTGCGGATGAGTGCAGCCGCCGCCTTGGACGCGGCCCGAGGCATCCGCTTTTCCTGCCACGACTCCCTGGTGATCACGATCGGCATGAACGAAGCGATGTCGTTGTCGAGTCTCGGCCGCTGGAGGAAAGACCTCATCGCGCTGCTGGACTACGTCGAGTCGGAGAGCACGAGCGAATTCCATACCTTCGTGGTGGCGAATGCCCCGGCGCGAGCCGGAGGCGGAGTGCCGCGGGTCTTCGCCGCGCTGATCAGCCGCCACATCGGCCGACTCAATGACATCGCGGCGGACGTGCTGTCGACCCGGTCCCGGGCGACCTTTGTCGCTGCCGCGCCAGAACTGGCCGTGAACCTCAACCTGTACTCCAGCGCGTCATACGATCGCTGGGCTGCGGCGATCGCGCCGAGCATGACGTCGGCGCTCTGGCACGCATCGGGCGTGGCACGTCCGCCGGCCCCGATCGACGAGCGCGCCAGGCAGACCGCTCTCGACGCGCTGGACATTCTGGATACCCCGGCAGACGAGAGGTTCGATAAGTTCACCGCGCTCGCGCGCAATCTGTTTGGCGTCTCCGGTGCCGCGATCACTTTTCTCGATAGCGAGCGCCTCTGGATGAAGTCGGCAGCCGGCATTGTGAGAACCGAGTTTCCGCGGCAGGCGTCGTTCTGCGACACCACCATCAGACAGTCGAATGTATTCGTGGTGGAGGATGCCCGATTAGATGCGCGGTTCAACACTCACCCGTCTGTCGCGGAGCCCGACGGCTTCCGTTTCTACGCCGGGTATCCGCTGCTGAGCCCGGAGGGCGAGCACGTCGGCGCCTTCTGTATCTCCGATCGCAGGGTTCGGCGACTCAGTGCCCGCGAAGCCGGCCTGCTGCGTGATCTCGCGCTCCGGGTGCAGGAACAGTTGTGGGCACGGATGCGCTAGCGCCCAGCCGCGTACCCCTGCATCCCGCGCGGATTCGCGGCTCCGAACAGGAGCCCGGTGGCGTCTCGCCCGACAGCCGACAGCCGACCATCGCGCCACTCGCCGTCCACGGTGACGTCGTGTCCGCGCACGATGAGTTCGGCGATCACCGGCATGCCGAGGCGTGATTCGACCACGGCGCCGGCCGGCGTCCACGTTCGCGGCCAAAATGACTCCGGGAACGCGGTGCTGTGGATGGCGGCCGCGTCGATCGCCTGCTGCGGGCTGTAGCCGCCGATGATGGTGCGCAGCAGGTACAGCAGTTGCCACTGGTCCTGCTGGTCTCCTCCGGGAGTGCCGAGCGCGGTGACGGCATCATCGGGACCGAAGACGAGGGTCGGGCTCAGTGTGGTGCGGGGGCGCTTGCCCGGCGTGAGGGTGGTCGGAGTACCCTCCTCGAGCCAGGTCATCTGCAGGCGGGTGCCGAGGCAGAAGCCGAGCTCGGGGATGGTCGGGTTCGACTGCAGCCAGCCACCCGACGGGGTCGCCGAAACGACATTGCCCCAGCGGTCGATCACGTCGAGGTGGCAGGTGTCGCCGCGGGTCTGGCCATCGGAGTCTGTCGGCAGGTCGCCATCGGATTCGCCCTCGAGAGCTGCCTCGTCAGCCTGCCTGGCTACAGGCGCATCCGTCTGCGCGGTCGGCTCGCCGCCTCCGCTGAGATCGGCCGGGATGTCCGCGGCAACGCGCAACGGTGGGTGGTAGGCCTCGATCCCGGGAACCGTGCCGGGGCGCAGATCGGGGGAGGCGGCATCCGTGATCAGGGTCCGTCGCTCTGCGGCATACTCCGCCGACAGCAGGTGCTCGAGCGGCACGGCGACGTCATCGCCGTAAAACGCCTCGCGGTCGGCGAAGGCGAGCTTCTGCGCCTCGAGGATGGTGTGCGCGCCGATGCCAGACGAAGGATCCAGCCGGTCGTCGTCGAAGCCGTCGAGGATGGCGAGGGACTGGAGTACCGCTGGTCCTTGGCTCCAGGCACCGGCCTTGGCGATCGTGCGGCCGCGGAACTCCGCGGTGACCGCGGGCTCGTACGACGATTCGAATCCGGCCAGGTCGTCCAGCGTGATCACCCCCGCGTGATCGTCTCCGGTCGAGTGCCGATGCGGGGTCTGGATGAATTCGACGATCGCCTGTGCGACGAAGCCCTCGCGCCACTCGCGCCGGGTCGCGTCGATGCGCTCCTCGCGGGTGTCGCCGGCGGCCGCCTCGACGAGGCGATCGTAGGTGCGGGCGAGTGCGGGATTGGTGACCAGGGTGCCGCCAGCAGCGATTTCGCCGCCCGGCATCCACTGCTCGGCAGACGAGGGCCAGTGCTCACGGAACAGCGTAGAGACCCGCTCGATCGTCGCGGTGACGGCAGGGAGCCGCGGATGTCCGTCCCGGGCGTAGCCGATGGCGAAGGCCAGCACGTCGGCGAGTTCCCAGCTGCCGTGATCGCGCAACAGGAGCAGCCAGGCGTCGACCGCGCCGGGGATGGCGGCCGCGAGAGCTCCGGTACCCGGAACGAGTTCCAGCCCCTCCGAGCGATAGTGCTCGACTGTCGCGCCCGCCGGAGCCGGGCCCTGACCCATCAGCACGATCGGCTCGCGTGGTGAATGGGAGGTGACGAAGAGTCCGACGACATCGCCGCCGGGTCCGTTGAGGTGCGGCTCGACCACCTGAAGTACGAAGGCCGCGGCGACCGCGGCGTCGAAGGCGTTGCCCCCTCGCTCGAGCACAGCCTGAGCTGACGCCGTCCCCAACCAATGGCTCGAGGCGGCCATCCCGAAGGTCCCCGTCAGCGTCGGACGGGTGGTGAACGCGGGTGCCGAGGAATACGTCATCGTCGCCTCAGCGTACCGCGTCATACAGCCAATGGTCAGGATGACGGCTGGCACTGCCCCTGACAGGGCTGGAGCGCTTGAATGATGTCATGTCATCTCGCACCGTTGCAGACCAGATCATCGATCAACTCGTCGACGCCGGCGTGCGCCACATCTACGGGATCGTGGGGGACAGCCTCAACCCGATCGTCGACGCCGTGCGGCGCACCGGCGGCAGTGCCAAGGGCGGCATCGACTGGATCCACGTGCGAAACGAGGAGGCGGCGGCTTTCGCGGCCGGAGCCGAGGCACAGCTCACCGGTGAGCTCGCGGTCTGCGCCGGAAGCTCTGGCCCGGGAAACCTGCACCTGATCAACGGGCTGTTCGACGCCCATCGCTCCGGCGCTCCCGTGCTTGCCATCGCCAGCCACATACCGAGCTCCGAGATCGGGTCGAGCTACTTTCAGGAGACCCATCCCGACCAGCTCTTCGTGGAGTGTTCCAACTACCGGGAGCTGATCTCGACCGCTGCCCAGTCGCCGCGGGTGATCAACTCGGCGCTGCGCCATGCGGTGGGGCTTCGTGGCGTGGCGGTGGTGGTGATACCGGGGGACATCCCGCTGCTCGATGCGGTGGGCGTGGAGCCGGCATTCGTGCGCTCCGGTCGGCCGTCGGTGGTGCCGGCAGGGGAGGACATCCGCTCGCTCGCCGCCGCCATCGAGAAGGCGAAGACGGTGGCGATCTTCGCTGGCGCCGGAGTCGAGGGCGCGCACGACGAGGTCGTGGCCTTCGCCGACCACCTGGCTGCGCCGGTCGGGCACTCGCTGCGCGGAAAGGAATGGATCCAGTACGACAACCCCTTCGACGTCGGGATGACCGGGTTGCTCGGCTACGGTGCCGCGCACGCGGGCATTCACGACGCCGACCTGGTCATCCTGCTCGGCACGGACTTTCCCTACGAGCAGTTCTTGCCGGATCCTGCGACCGCCGTGATCGCCCAGATCGACTCCGACGCCTCCCACCTCGGTCGTCGGGCCAGCGTCACCCATCCCGTGCACGGCGACGTGCTGCCGGCTCTCGCCGCGCTCACCGCTCTGACCACCCGCAAAACAGACCGCGGCTTCCTTGAAAAGACGCTGAAACGGCACGAGAAACTGCTCGGCGGTGCGGTCGGAAAGTACACGGATGCCGCCCATACGACGCCGATCCACCCCGAGTTCGCCGCCTCCACCCTTGACGATCTGCTCGCGGACGACGCGATCGTCACCGCCGACACCGGAATGGGCAACGTCTGGCAGGCCCGGTACATCACCCCCAACGGTCGGCGTCGCATCATCGGCTCGTACCTGCACGGCTCGATGGCCAATGCTCTACCGCAGGCGATCGGAGCTCAGGTCGCCTTCCCGGGTCGCCAGGTGGTGACCATCTCGGGAGATGGCGGCCTGTCGATGCTGTTGGGCGAGTTGGTGACGATCGCCGCGTACAGGCTCCCGGTAAAGCTGATGGTGTTCAACAATTCCGCTCTCGGGCTGGTCAAGCTCGAGATGTTCGTCGATGGTTACCCCGACTTCGGTGTCGATGTGCCCGGTGTGGACTACGCGGCCGTGGCGAATGCCATCGGAATATTCGGGCGCCGAGTAGAGCACCCGCAGGACCTCACCGGTGCCATCACCGAGGCGCTGGAACACGACGGCCCGGCGCTGGTCGATATCGTCACCGATCCATTGGCGCTCTCGCTGCCCTCGGCGATCACCAGCGCACAGGTGAAGGGATTCTCCCTTGCGATGTCGAAGGTGGTGATGAATGGGGGCGTCGGTGAGGCGGTCGCGCTCCTGAAGTCCAACATTCGGCACCTCCCCGGGCTCTAGTCTCTTCCCCAGAACAGGAGATCCGATGACGTTCCAGGCATACCTCGACACGATCAAGGCGAAGACCGGCCTCGGGCCTGACGATTTCCGTCGTCTCGCGGGCGAGAAGGGGTACCTCACCGCGGCGACCCGGCCCGGTGACATTATCGCTTGGCTGCAGGAAGACTACGGTCTCGGCACGGGGCACGCGATGGCGATCGTGTCCGTGCTCGGAAAGCACGAGGGCGCGGGTCTGTCGGCCGGCCAGAAGCTGGAGGCCCAATTCACCGGGACGAAGGCGCGGTGGCGGTCGACCTTCGACTTGCTGCTGTCCACCCTGATCGAGGTTGGCGGTCCGGTGTCTCTCGCCCCGACGAACAGCTACATCAGCCTGACCAAACCGACGCGCACAGGCCGGGCGAAGGTCGCGATCGTGGCGGTCACGGGGGATCGAATGGATGTCGGGATCAAGCTGAAGGATGCCGCCCCGACCGACAGATTCGCGGCATCCGGTAGCTGGAATTCGATGGTGACACACCGCGTGCGACTCACTGAACCCGACCTGATCGACGACGAACTCGTCGACTGGCTCCGCAGAGCCTACGCAGCCGCGTAACGTTGGGGGTGGCGTCGAGTTGTTCCGCCGCCTTACATCCCCATTTTTGAGCAAGGAATCCAGTGCCCGACGAATGCATCCACGGTCTCGAAGCGGGTCTCTGTGACCTCTGCTACCCGAAGGCCAAACCGGAGGTAGCCCCCGTGGCGACCACCACCCGTACGACCACTCGTCGTCGCACCCCCGCGGTGCCGCGCACCGCCGGTGTCGGCACCCCCGATCACAAGGTCGGTGAGCAGCGGCTCTATCACGTCACCCACATCTCCAATCTCGCCGGCATCATCGAGGCGGGTTCGATCGTGGCTCCCGCTACCCCCGCACTCGACGCTTCCTCGCCCGAGAATCGGGACGCCCGCCGCAACATCACGCTGGAAGGCGCAACCGTCGCCGACTACGTGCCGTTCTTCCTCTCGCCGAACTCCACGATCTGGTCGCAGATCCGCGCCGGAGCCGACGACCCGCGATTGTCCCGCGAGGTGCGCGATCTGCCGCCGGCCGAATTCGTCATCCTGGTGAGCACCGTCAAGGTCGCCACTGCGCTGGAGAGCGCCATCTCGGTCTCCGACGGCGACCCGTCGAGCATCTACACCCGCTTCGGTACCACCCCGGAGACCAACGACCGCACACTGCGCAAGCTCCGTGCCGATGATGCGCTGCTGCTCGAAGGAGAGCTTCTGATTCGCGACGCGTTCCCGTTCGACCAGATCGCGCTGATCGGTGTGGCCAACGACCGGGCTCGGGATGCCGTGCGCGAGATCCTGCAGACCGCGATGCACGAGCCCAAGGTCGCGGTCTACCCGCCGTGGTTCGCCCGGGCGTAGCGTCCGCTCGGCAAAGCTTCTTCCGCGACTAGAACCAGATACTCAGCCACGGCGTCGTCGCCGCATGGAACGTGCGGTCGAGCACCGCTGCGGCACCGGGTGTGAGTTCTTGGATGCGACCGGCCCGAAAAAGTGTGCTGGCCGACACTCCGCCCAGGTAGATCGAGCCGAGCTCGTTCACGGTCAGTGCGACGGCAGCCGTATCACCCGGAATGTCGCCCTCGAGTTCTGAGACGACCGCGGTGCCATCGGCCTGTACCGTCAGCAGGAATCGGCCAGCGGCATACATGAGCGGATCGGAGACGTCGAGCACGAAGTGTCCCGGCGTGTGATAGCGCCGCCCGGTCAGCATGGCGGGGACGTCGAGGATGCGGATCCAGAGGTGTTCGCGCTCGTCATGCTTGACCACCGCGCGTGCGTCGTCGACCTGCCAGTAGACGGGTTCATCGATCGAGCGGAGCGGAGCGCGGATCTCGCCCACGAGGTCGAGCTCGATGAGGAATCGCCAGAGCGCGGCATAGGCGTCGTCGGTGGCGCTGACCAGGTAGTGCAGTTCGACCACCGCGCGCGCCACCGTGGTGCGGGTCTCTTCGAGCACCTTGTAGACCGCGAAGCCCTGCGGCACACCGTGCTCGTCGGCGTAGCGGATGAAGCGCAGGGACTTGGCCTGTTCCTCCAGCCCCACCCCGCGGCCGATCAGACGCTCCCAGAGCACTCCGTCGAAAGACATCTGCCCGGGAGTCGCCAGGCGCACCCGCTCGACCAGTTCTGCACCCTCGGTGACAAGTCGGTCTGCCTCGACGAATTGCACTCGGCCCGGCACCATCGGACCAGTCCACGTGACACGCGAGGTGTCGATAGTCCAGTCGGCCGCCATCGCCGCGGGTGCGAATCCCCAGCGCGAGTAGATGGTCGCCTCGGACACTGTCAGCGCGACCACCGGCAGCCCCAGCGCCTGCGCGGTGCGCAATTCAGCCTCGATGAGCGCCCCGGCGACCCCGCGTCGGCGATGGGTGGGGGAGACGGTGACGGCAGAGACAGCCCATGCCCCGAGGGAAAGATGACCGGGAACGCTCAGCTGGCTCGGCCATCCGGCCACGGTGGCGACGGGAGTGGCCGGGTCGAGCAGGGTCTCGTCCCAGACACCGCTATTGCGGCGCTGCCCCGCCGTGACCCGACGTGCCTCGACCACCTCCGGGGTTGCTCGACCGTCCTGAAACCCTCGACCGACTGCACCGAGCCATGAGGCGAACGCCGCGGCGTCGTCGGTGTCGAGCAGCGACATCCGCAGCCCCTGTCGGGCGAGCCCGGTGGCCGATTCCACGTCGATCGGAAGCGTGAGGTAAGCGTCGTCGGTCATCCCTTGAGGCTAGTGGCGACGGGCACACTCGCGAAGATGTTTCAATGGCTGCATGGCTTCCGACCGCAGCGCCCTCGACAGAACCGCAGCCCTGATCCACCTCGACGATCTCGCCGCGTTCGTCGCCGCGTCGCCGTCGTCGTTCCACGCGGTGGCCGAAGCCGCCAGCAGGCTCGATGCCGCGGGCTTCACCGAAATGGCCGAGACGGATGACTGGGGCTCGGGCACGGGCAAGCACTACGTTCTGCGCGACGGGGCGATAATCGCGTGGTCTGCCCCGGCATCCGCTGTCGCCCCCACGCCCTTCCGTATCGTGGGTACCCACACCGACTCACCCGGATTCAAACTCAAGCCGAAGCCGAGCACGTCTGCGTTCGGCTGGCAGCAGGCCGGCGTCGAGATCTACGGCGGGCCCCTGTACAACTCCTGGCTCGACCGCGAGCTGGAGTTCGCCGGCCGCCTGGTTTTCGCCGATGGCAGCACGGCGTTGGTGCGCACCGGGCCGTTCCTGCGCATTCCTCAGCTCGCCGTGCACCTCGACCGCAGCGTCAACGTCGAGGGCCTGAAGCTCAATCCGCAGCAGCACCTGAACCCCGTCATCGGTGTCGGGGGGCCCGGCAGCTCCGACATCGTCGGCGCTCTCGCGGCCCTGGCCGGACGTGCTGGAGAGGAGGTCGCCGGCTACGACGTGGTGGTCGCCGACACCAATCCCGGTCGCGTATTCGGAGCCGATCGCGAACTCTTCGCGAGTGGGCGGCTCGATAATCTCTCCTCGGTGCATGCCGGACTCACCGCGCTTCTCGCCGCGGCAGATCCGGTCGAGTCGATCTCGGTGTTCGCGGCCTTCGACCACGAAGAGGTCGGCAGCGAGACCCGTTCCGGGGCAGCCGGCCCATTCCTCTCCGATGTCCTCACCCGGCTCAGCCCCGATCCGGTGCTGCGAGCCCGGGCCATCGCCGGCAGCTGGTGCTTCTCGGCCGATGCCGGGCATGCCATCCATCCGAACTATCCAGACCGACATGACCCCGTGAACCGGCCGCTGGTCAACGGGGGACCGTTGCTCAAGATCAACGCCAACCAGCGCTACGCGACGGATGCCGGCGGCGCGGCCGAGTGGGCGGCCGCCTGCGCGCGGGCCGGCGTCGCCTATCAGGAGTTCGTTTCGAACAATGCGGTGCCGTGCGGCTCGACAATCGGGCCGATCACCGCGACCCGTCTGGGGATCCGCACCGTCGACATCGGCATCCCGCTGCTGAGCATGCACTCGGCGCGCGAGATGTGCGGGGTGGGCGACCCGCACGCACTCAGCCGAGCGCTCGCTGCCTTCTTTTCCCCGAGCGGGGACTGACGACTGAGGAATCGTCGGCGCGTAGCCGACTCCCACCTCTCGACTCGAACGGCGGCCTTTCGGAGCCGCCGTTTGCGCGCGGCGCGGTGCGCTAGTCCAGGAGCCCGCGGATGTCGTCAGCGGTGAGGGCAGATCCGAACAACGCCTCGTCGTCCAGCACGGCGTCGAAGAGTTTCGCCTTCTTTGCTTTGAGCGCCATCACCTTCTCCTCGATGGTGTCACTCGCCACCAACCGGTAGACGTTCACGGAGCGGCTCTGCCCGATGCGATGCGTGCGGTCGATCGCCTGGCTCTCGGTCGCGGGATTCCACCACGGGTCGAGCAGGAAGACGTAGTCGGCCTCGGTGAGGGTGAGACCGAAGCCCCCGGCTTTGAGGCTGATGAGGAAGACCGGGGCGTCGCCGTCTCGGAATGCCTGGATGACATCCGACCGCTTGCGGGTCGACCCGTCGAGGTACTGATACTCGATACCGGCGGCCGTCATGCGATCGGCCGCTTTACCGAGAAAGCTCGTGAACTGGCTGAAGACCAGGGCGCGGTGCCCCTCGGCGATCACATCTTCCAGCTGATCGAACAGCACGTCGAGCTTCGACGACGGGATGCTCGAATACTTCTCGTCGACCAGAGAGGCGTCGAGGCTGAGCATGCGCAGCAGCGTCAGCGACCGGAAGACGATAAAGCGATTGCGGTCGAGATCGTCGATGAGACCGAGCAGTTTCTGCCGTTCCTTCTGCAGGAACGTGTCGTAGAGCGCCCGGTGCCGCGGCGCCAGCTCGACTTGCAGCACCTGCTCCTGCTTCGGCGGCAGCTCGGGCGCGACCAGCTCTTTGGTGCGCCGCATCATCAGCGGACGGATGCGGCGGCGGAGCTTGGCCAACAGCTCCGGTGGTGCCCCCGCCGCGATCGGCCGCACGTATTCCTCGCTGAAGCGACGGGAGGATGCGAACAGCCCGGGTGCCACGATCTGCAGCAGGGACCACAGGTCGAGCAGGCTGTTCTCCATCGGGGTGCCGGTGATCGCCAGTTTGAACGGTGTCGCGAGGTCCACGGCGCACTGGTGCGCCTTCGAGGCGTGGTTCTTGACGAACTGCGCCTCGTCGAGAATCAGCCCGGCCCACTCCTGCCCGCTGTACGCCGGAAAGTCGAGCCGGAACAGCGCATACGAGGTGATCAGGATGTCCGCGCCGCGCGCCAGGTCGGCCACCATCGTGTGCGACTTGGCCTGCGTCTCGGTGACCGCGCGCACCACGAGCTGCGGGGTGAACCGGGCAGCCTCGGCGAGCCAGGTGGAGACCACCGAGGTCGGCGCGACCACCAGGAACGGCGCCGCGGCATCCGCTCGGGCGTAGGCGAGCAATGACAGCGTCTGCAGGGTCTTGCCGAGCCCCATATCGTCGGCGAGGATGCCGCCCAACCGCTGACGCCACAGAAACGCCAGCCAGTCGAATCCCTCCTGCTGGTACGGCCGCAGTGTTGCATCGACTCCAGCGGGAAGGGCTGTGCTCGGCACCGACTGCACATCGAGGAGCCCTCTCGCACTGTCCCGCCAGTCGACCGCCTGCTCGGTCTCGTCGGCGAGATCCTCGAAGTCGGCCCAGAGGCTCGCGTGGTAGCGGCTGATCCGCGGCGCGGTCTCCCACTCGTCGAGCTCGCCCGCCTCCTCGATCAGTCGGCGCAGTTCGGCGAACACGGGCTGGTCGAGCGAAAGATAAGAATTATCGACGAGGAGCAGCTTCTTCTTTCCCGCAACCAGAGCGGTGAACAGCGGGGTGAACGGCACGTCCCTGCCCTGCACGGTCACGTAGACACCCAGATCGAACCAGTCACGATGCTCGGTCTCGACGGTCTTCACAACCAACTTCGGCGTCTCGGTGAGTTCCCGGTAATCGGGACGCTCGCCGACCGTCTCGACGATCAGGCCGTCGAGTGCCTCGAGCTGGGGAAGCAGCCGGTCAGCGAACTCCGCCGCATCGAGTCCCGCGAGGGTCGCCGGTCGTACCGGGAATAGGCGCTGGGCCCGATCGAGAATGGCGGCCTCCTCGGCGGCGTCCCGCAGATCGAGGTCGCGCGCGGAATCGGTCGATGCGAAGGGAAGCTCCACCTCGCCGTAGCGCCACGACCAGTCGATGCTCAGAACCTGCTGCGGCTCGTGGTCGGCCGTGGTCGTCGCGCCCTTCGCGCCGGCCTTGCTCCCGGCCTTCGTCTTGGCTTTCTTCTCGGTGCCATCTGTGCCCGTTCCGACTGTGCCAGTACTGACAGTGCCGGTTCCGAACGTCACGGTGAGCACGAGCGACGGGGGAGGCACGTCGGGCAGGGAGACAGAGCCGTCCGAACTGCTCACCGCGATGCTTCGCGTCAGCGCCGGGTAATAGTCACGCACGAACTCGGGCACGTCGGCGGCGGGCACCACGAGGTCGTCCACACGCTCGAGCAGTCCGCGCTGGCGCTCGGTGAGCGGCTCCGCAGTTGGCGCGAGGGTGAACGCCATGCGCGGCTCATGTTGCCAGGAATAGACCCCGTGATCGCCGATCGCGCCGACCATGGAGACCGGATGTTCGCGGCCGTCGATCATCACGACCGGAGCGAGGCGGAGGTCTCCGTCGACATCCGTTCGAGCGTCCATTCCGAGGCTCACCTCGGCACCCAGGCTGACCGCGGTGTCCTTTTTCCCGGTCAGCAGCGGGATCTCGAGCGCAGTCGCATCGCCCAACAGGCGCCAGAGCAGCGGGCTCTGGAAGTCGTCGAGGTACAGCCAGTCGGGTTCTTGGATGCCATAGGCGTCTCTGACCGACCGGTGCAGCGCCGCGAACTGGGCGAACCAGCGCAGAACGGTGGCGTCGAGTTGCAGGCGATTGACCTGATAGGCCAGCGTGCTCCAGGTCACGCCCGCGCGCACCCAGTTGCCGGTGGCACTGCGGATGACCGGGCGCACGGCCAACCGGAATGGCCCGGGTATGGCGCCGCCCTCGGCACCGGTCGCCGTGCGGGCCACCGGACCGTTCCAGCGATTGCGGGAGCGCGGGATCAGCTCGCGCAATTCGAAGAGCAGACCAAGCCGCGCGGTTCGGGTGTCGCCGGTGGCGGTACGGCCGCTGGTAGTTCTGCCGGGGGTGCTGCTGCCGGCCAGCGCGGTAATCGCGGACTTCCAGCCGGGGTCGGCGACGAGTGCCTGAGTGCCGGGTCGGGCGGCGTCGGTCAGATCAGAGTCTGGCCAGTCGGTGCCGAGTGGGTCAGCGCCGAGTGGGTTAGCGCCGGGCGGTTTGGCGCCGGACGGCCCACTTTCGAGCCCGCTGCGTTCCTTCAGTCCGCCGCCCCCCAGGTCGCCGACCCCGCCGCGTTCGCGCAGGATGGCGGCGTTGTTGGCCAGGATCAGCGCGGCGACGTGTTTGCAGTCGAAGGCCATGGGGCAGCTGCATGCACTGCTGCGCGGGGAGGCGAATTCTCCGCTGGGCTCAGACAGCGTGACACGAGTGCGGTATGGCAACGCCGAGCCGCCCTGGACTCTGCCCGAAAGGCGCCTGCTCTCGGCGTCCCACTCGATCTCGTCCACTGCGCCACCGCGCGAATAGCTCTGCCCGCGCTGAAACGAGGTGCGGCCGACGAGACGGGAGATGTCGACGACGTCCACCAGCGGAGCGACCTCGGGCGACATCCGTCTATCGTCCCATGCACATCCGACCGGCCCGGTATACGGTGCGAGAAGCTGCGGTGCTGCTCGCTACCGGCCTGCCGTCTACTGTGCTGCGCGAAGCGGATGTGGGGCGCTCACCCCATGCTCGCCGATCAACCGCCACACGGTCGAGGTGAGAGCCGGGTACTCCAGCGCGATCTGGCGGAGCACCCGGTAATCGCGCGCGGGGGACGGGCGCAGGCCATCGTTCGCGTTGATGGCATCCGCCCGAAGCAGATAGACCACCATCTCGTCGACGGTCGGCAGCTCTTCCATGAACGCCCAGGGGTCTTCGCCAGCCAGCAGCCGCTCATGTACCACGGTGTCGAGCTCTTCATGGGCCTCTGCACGCAGCACCTCGAGGCTCGCCCGGCCGCGGGGCTGGTGAGTTTGAGGCATTCGTCAAGCCTACGACGGGGCACGCAGCGAGGCTGAACGACGGCTCCATCGGCGGGTCATCCGACGATTGAGAGGGGAGTGCCGAGCGGAAGGGCGTCGACAGCCCGCACGGCGTCCTCGCCCAGCCGCACGCAGCCGTGGGAGACCGCGCCGGTCGCCGTGCGCTCGTAGTGGATTCCGATCAGACCGCCGTCGGATCCGCCGAAAGGTTCGTCGGCCGCGGCGGAGTGCAGCGAACTGAGCTGCACCCGAAAACGCGTCTGATGCTGATTCGCGTCGAGGTAGCGTGCCTGCAGGTAGCCGGTCACGCCCTGCGGAGTCGGGGTGGCCGCAGTGCCGACCCCGACGGCGAAACTCTTCGCCGGCGCGCCCTCCGTCACGATCGACAGGGTCTGGTGCGAGACGGCTATCACGATGCTGCTCGTGAGCGCTCTGGGCTGGGTGAGCAGCGCGACCGGCATCCACCCTGCCGTCTGGGCTGGTGCCGATCCGCCATTTTGTGACGGAAGAACGGACCGGGCTGGGGTAAGCACCAGCGCCCAGCGCTTCTGCAAAGCCACTCGCACGACCACGGTCGGCTCACCGAGGAAGTTGGTGGCCGCGAACCGGGCGATCGGCGGCCCGCCAGGCTCCGCCGAGAGCAGAGCATCCGCGCGGAGGGAGTACGCCACCCGCGCGAGTTCGGTGACCTGCGGTGACGCGTACTCCGGCAGGCCGGGGATGACGGCGTCGTATCGTGCCTCGGGGAGTGACGCCGGATCGACGGGAGGGGGCTCGGCCGGAGCCGTCGCCGTTGGCGCGGGCGAGCTGGGCGACGGGGTGCCCGCTGGCAGCTTTCCATTCGGCGACTGTGATGCGTCCCCCGCGATCACAGGCGCCACCGCAGACGGACCGGTGGGCATCGGTGCGCGGTGGGCGAGAGCGACCGCGGCGCCCGGAAGGGCGACGCTGGATGCGGCGGCGACCAGCACCATCACGATCGCCGTGCGCGAGGCTCCCACGTGCTCACCCGCTCACGATGGGGAGCCGGTGAACGGCCGCCGGCGGCGCCGTGGGCGCAGGCGGCGGCGAGGTCGGCGCGGGAGCCGGGGGCACGGGCGGGGGAGGAATGACGCGGTCGCGGACATCCGTCGCCGTTGCCGAGAAGACGAGCGAGCGCATGGCGCCGGATGCGGTCAGCGTCTGAGCGCCCGGCGTCGAATACAGGTGGACCGTCGCGGCCGGCCCGCCGGGCGCCGTGAAGTCGTCGCTCTTCGCCGTGACGCGATACGGAGCGCCGTCGGCCGGAGGAACTGCTGTTACGGCGAGGTGCGCTCCGTTCGGCACCGCCTGCCGCGTGGGGCTACCGGTGTCGGCGAAGACTCCGTTGGTGAGAGTGACGGTCCCGGTAGCTTCGGCCGGGGTGGTAGCGACATCGAGGTAACCCGTGAAGTCGCTGGTGGCGTCGATCGAGAGGCTGAGCGTCGCCGAACCCACCGGCGGAACGTAGGCCGCGGCCTCGGCGCGATACTGGTCGGCCAAAGCTTGGATGCTCGGACGCAACTCTGCCGGCGCGCGACCGAGCACGTACGCATCCCCGCCCTCGGCCTGGTAGCTGGCGTTGCTCGCAATGCTCCACACGGCCATGGCCACCGCGGCAGAGGTGGTGTCGTCTGCGGTATTGCCGTGACGAGCGAGCAGCGAATTCAATTGGATCATCGCCGTCTCGCTGAGGCCGTTCACTTGGCCGACCATGCCAGCGTCGGTGGTCGGCTTGTCGAGTGGGCTCGGTCTGCCCGGCTCGATGCAATAGCTGACCGAGCCGTCGGGGTTGAGGTAGCCGCCGAGGTGCCAGGCCGGCAGGCCGTCCCGTTCGTACCCCGGGCCGAGAGTCGCGGCATGGGCGGTCACCGGCAGTGCCGTCACCCCGGAGAGTATGGCGCCTCCGACCAGCGCCACCGTGGCGATCCAGAGGGCGAGACGTGACGCCCGGAGGCGGCGTCGTGGCGCGGTATGCACCGGTTGCGAACGACGCGGCGGTCGCAAGCGAAACACGGGTTGAGGACGAATACTGTGCGCGGACATCGGAGCGGCTCCCCTCGGCGGACGGCTCCGGATGCCCGGCGCCGATTTCCGACACTAGGAAAAGTCGACGAGCCCACGGCGTGGTCACGGCAATCTGTGGACAACGGCCGCGCGCGAAAGCTGTGGATAACTACGCGTCGAGGAAGACCCGCTTGTACTTTCGTCCGTCGGCAAGCTCGACCGTCTCGGCGCGGAGCTGACCGCGGGACACCCGAAGATACACGGCTTGCGCGGTCACCCCGAGACTCCGCGCGGCCTCGGCGACCGACATCCCGGGCAGGTCGGTCGGTACGCTGCTGGGCCGCGCCGAACGCTTGCGCCCGGCCTCTACGCGAGAGGCGATTTCGGCGTCCGTTCCCTGCCAACGCCACTTGGCTGCCGCGGTGCCGAGCCCGGCAGCGTCGGCGATCGCCGGCCAGTCCGCGCCATCGGCCCGGGCATCCCGAACCGCGCCGAGGGTCGCCGGGTCTGCCTCGAGGGCGGCGATCGCGGTGCGGATCGCGGCCAGGCGATGCAAGGGCTCTTCTGCATCGACAAGCGCGGCCAGCGCGGCCTCGCTCTCGGGCGAGAGGTAGCCCATCACTTCCTCCGGGCGAGGCGCAGCAGGCGTCCGCCGTCGCGACTGAGGCTGACGCCCACGATGGCGCCGAGGGCGATGGCGAGCACCGAGATTCCCGCCGTGGTGAGGGCGGTGACACCGCCGGCTCCGCCCTGCAGCACGCCGCTGAGCCCGATGAAGCCGAGGGCCCCCGGCACGAGCAGCCAGAAGCTCGCGAGACTCATCACCGCGGCCGGCGGCGACGTGCGAAAGCTGCTGGCGATGCGCGCGAAGGGGGCGACCACGACGGCTCCGACAAAGCCGGAGAGCGCCGGTCCGAGAGCCAGCACCCCGAGCGCCTGGGCTCCATAACAGACCGCCAGACTGAGGAAGATCCAGGGCAGCGCGCCCTTCGGTGCAGACATGAACAGCATGAATCCGATCGCGACGAGTGCGACGCCGAGGATGCCGGCCCACGGCCCGAGTGTGGGCTGCACGGTGCCCGCACGGATAGTGCCGGCCACAGTCGAGGCGGCGAACACGCCGAAGACCAGCAGCAGCAGTTGCGCGACCCCATAGACGATGCGACTGGCGCCGGCCACCACCTGGTTGTTGGTCAGCTCGATCGCAGCGATGGTGAGGGTGGTGCCGGGCAGAAACGACACCAGCGGGGGAGCGATGATCTTGAGCGGCTCTCCGCCGACCACGTGCACCAGCACCAGCGTTGTGATGAGGGTCACACCGAACGCGGCGACCACGGGCACGGTCGCGGTCAGCCCCGGCAGCTTCCTGCTCAGCAGCACCAACCCGCCCACGCCTGCACCGAGCCCCACATAGATCGGGATCGCCTGCGCCGTCGGGTTGATCACCATTCCGAAGCCGACGGTCAGCACGATGTGACCGACCAGGGTCATCCAGGCGCCGAACCGCGGCTTCGCCGAACGGATGCGGCGGGCCTCCGCCACCGCGTCCTGAGTGCTCACCTCGGCACGCAGTGCTCTCGCGGTCAACAACTCGATGGCCCCGGCCTGGTCGAGGCGGCCGCCGGCCACCCGCGCGGACTGGATCCTCACCTCGCCACCGGCCTGCTCCGACTGCAGAACGATCACGGTGGGAAGCACGATGGTGCGGGCATCCGTCAGCTGGTATGCCTTCGCAATCGCGCGCAGCGACTCCTCGACCTCATTGGTGGCCTGGCCGACCTCGAGCATCACCAGACCCAGAACCTCGAGCATGTTCAGGATGTCGTGGGCCGCCGCCTGCTCCGCGGTTGCCTCACCCGGCTCGCCGGGCTTCTTCAGCACCCGCCAGACCTGGCGCTCGAGCCAGCCCGGTGCCTTCTCGTCGCTGTGATCCGCCATGGGTCGATCATCCCGCATCCGGGGCTGACGTGATTCGCGGTGGCCTTAGCGGGGTTCTTTTTCAGTGTTCGCGGTTCGCTGTCTTCGTGGCACGGCGCTCATGGTTCACTGAGGCATGCGCATCTCACCCATGGCCTTGGCGAGTCTGATCGGGGTTGGGCTCGCGCTGATCGAGCTTCCCACCACGCTTATCGCGCCGCTGTCGGCGGTGCTGGGCGTGGCGGTGGCGGTGTGCGCGGCACTCGGGATCCTCGGCAGAGGTGTCGCTATCTCGCCGGGCCTCGGCGTTCCGATTCTCGCTGGGGCCGCGGCGGCATCGCTGCGCGTCGCCTGGTTCGTAGCCGGGGAGGCGCCGCTGCCGTGGTTGCTCCTCGCTGCCGTGCTGTATCTCGCCGCGGCCACTCTTTTCGGGTTTGCGGCGACCAAGCAGGGCGTCACCGTCGGAGTGCGAACAGGGCTGCTCGTGCTGCTGTTGTTCGCGATCATCCCGTGGCTGAATCTGGTCGCAATGGCCGCGATTCTGTTCACGTCGTTCCGGCGCAGCGTGAGCTGAGTTCCACCGGGGCTGGCCTCTCCCTCACAGGCGCCAATCTCGTGCAGTTATCCACAGGAAACCCTGGTCAGATGGGTAATTGTTGGATGGAATGTCGGTGGTCGGTGAGACGCTGTCGACATGGAAAACTCGCCCGCGACCCTCCTCGCCGACCTGTCAGAGGTGTGCGCTGACGGGTTCGCGGGTGTCGCTGGTGTCGCGTCAGATCAGCTGCTGCGGATGGTTGCGGACTCCGGCACCGTGCAGCGCGCCGTCGACGCGATCCGAGTGACACTTGCCGGCGAAGTCGTCGAACGATCCGCCCCGCATCTCGGCGCCGAGGGGATGGCCCGGCAGGCTGGCCATTCGAGACCGGCAACGTTCCTGGCCGAGCTGTGGCAGATCAGCATCCCGGAGGCGGCACGACTGTGCGACCTGGGGACTGCAACGCGATCGAAACGCGCGCTGGATGGCTCCCCGTTGCCGGCCCGGTATCCCGCGGTTGCCGCTGCGGTCGCGGATCTGTCGCTTGGGGTGGAGGCGGCTGTGGTGATCGTGCGGGAACTGGACCTGGCCGCCCCATTCTGCTCCACCGAAGCAAGGTTGGCCGGGGAACGGCTGCTGGTGGAGCACGCGCCCGGGTTGACGGTGAAGCAGATCGCGGGGGTGGCCCGGCAGGTGCGGGACCGTCTGGATGAGGACGGTGCCGAATCCCGCGATGTGATCCGGAGGCAGCGGCGAGCACTGTCGTGGGTGACTGAACCGGATGGGATGGTGCGTCTGGTCTGGGTGATGCCCCCAGAAACCGCCGGGCTAGTGCGCGCCGGGATAGACCAGCTCGTGAGCGAGCAGCTACGGGCTGCCCGCGACGCGGCACCGGCCGCATTGGCCGACACCGGGTTCGTCGACAGTGATGATCGGACCATGCCGCACCGCCGCGCCGACGCGGCCGAAGACCTGTTCCGGCAGGCGGTCAACTGCACGTGCGGTGCTGGTGGTGGGGGTGGTGGCGGTCCTCTGGTGACGGTGATCGTGCGGATGAGCCTCGACCAGTTGGTCACCGGGCTCGGCACCGCCCAGATCGATGGCATCGATGCCGGGATCTCCGCCACCCGGGCGCGGATCATGGCGGCGGATGCGAACATCATCCCCGCAGTCCTTGGCGGGACTGGGGAAGTCCTTGATCTGGGCAGGTCGCGGCGGCTGTTCAGTCCCGCCCAACGCCAGGCGTTGGCCGAAACGTATGGCGGGTGCGCGTTCCCGGCCTGCGGTCACCCACCGAGTTATACCGAAGCGCACCACCTCCAGTGGTGGTCCAGTGGTGGGGTAACGGATCTGGACAACGGGATCCCGTTGTGCTCGTTCCACCACCACCGCATCCATGACGACGGGTGGGAGATCGTCATGCGCGAGCAGGTGCCGTATTTCATCCCCCCACCCTGGATCGACCCCGACCAAACACCCCGACAAGGAGGCATAGTGGTGATAGCGATGTGAGCCACGCACGTCGGCGGCACGTTCAGCCGAACTGCTCGTTCAGCCGAACTGCACGTTCAGCCGAACTGCACGTTCAGCCGAACTGGCGGACCGAAACCGCGCTACCGCACCCTTACCGGCAACGCACCCGGCATCACCGTGATCGTCGCCGCCGTGACGAGCCCTACGCCGTCGCCGTCGAGTTCCATCTGCTGCGGTTGCGCGAACCGCACCGCCAGTCGCCGCGACTGCGCGTACCGCAGCGCCCGAAACTGCGGAGCAGCACGCAGCACCTTGCGGCCGCCGGGGGAACGACTGAGCACTCCGCCGACCGCGAGTCGCGAGGCGATGCGGGCCCACCCGCCCGGGCCTTTCGGGCGGATCACCACGACATCCAGCAACCCGTCGTCGGGAACGGCGTTTGGCAGCAGGACTATCCCCGCGGTGAGCGTTCCGGTATTTCCCACGATCACCGTGTGCGCGTCGATGCTGCGCCACGCCTCACCGTCCAGCGAGACACTCATCGCGTGCTCGGTGCGATTGCCGATCGACCGCACGATCGGCTCGACGTAGGCAAGCCATCCGATCCGCCGCTTGAGCGCGCTGCTGGTGTGGATCGCCATGTTGGCGTCCAGCCCGATGCCCGCCATCACGACGAACGCGTGCGTCGTCGACGTGGTATCGGCGCGCTCGAGCGTCACGACAGCGACATCGACCGCGCGGGTGTTGTCGCCGAAAGCCACCCGCACTGAGGCCACCAGATCGCCGAGAGGGAGGTGCAGATTGCGGGCCAACAGGTTGCCTGTTCCCGCGGGCACGATGGCGAACGGAATGCCGCTGCCGCGCACCACCTCCGCCACGGTCCGCACCGTGCCGTCACCGCCCGCGACGATCAGCAGATCGGGGGATGTGGCGACTGCTTCTCGCGCCGGACCCTCTCCCGCATCATCCGTCGTCGTGGCGAACCACAGCGACGGCAACCAGCCGCGGCTAATCTCCTCGTCTTCGATCACAGGGCGCAACTGGTCGAGCGCCACTTTGGTGGGGTTGTAGATGATCGCAGCCCGACGGGAGGATGCTGCGAGCTCGGCCATGAATCGAGCGTACGGGCATCCCGGCTCAGTAAAACGTCACTGGTCTTCGGCGGGCACCCGAGTACGTATGCCGTCACTGTCGATCCAGGTGTGGAATGCCACGGCCTCACCGAACGGATCACCGTCGAGCTCAACTTCTTCCGGGCGCCCGAGCCGCACCTTGAGGTCCTTGCCCTTCACGTATCGCAGCGCGTTCACGTCCGGGCCGATCAGGCGTTTGCCGAGCGGCGTGCGTCGCAGAACGCCGTTCTCCCAGATTACCTTCCACAGAATCTCAACCCAGCCGATGATGCCCTCCGGCCGGAAGAACACGATCTCGAACAGCCCGTCATCGACCTTCGCCTCGGGAAGAAGCAGCACATTGGCGCGCAGTGTTCCCACGTTGCCGACGATCATCGTGTGGGCCTGCAGCGACTTGGTGCCACTGCCGTCGAGCTGATAGCGCATCCTGAGTTCGTTCTTGTCGAGCAGAGCACGGCCGAGAGCGCCGACGTAGGCGATCCAGCCCAGGCGCTTCTTCGCCTGCTCGTCGGTGCCGGCGAGCATCTTCGCGTCGAGTCCGAACCCGGCCATCACCAGATAGGCGTGGCGAGACCGACTCCCATCCGCGCGTTCGATCGACGCCCAGGCGAGGTCGATGCGCTTGTCGACGCCTCGGAACGCCGTGCGAACGGAGTGGTCCAGGTCGCTCAACGTCAACTGGAGGTTGCGAGCGAGCAGGTTGCCGGTGCCCGCCGGCAGGAGGGCGAGGGCAGCGGGGCTGCCGTGCAGTTGCTGAGCGACATACCGCACTGTGCCGTCGCCGCCCGCAGCGATCACCACGGTCGCGCCCTGCTCGATGGCCTGGGCGGTCTGACCGGCCCCCGGGTCGTCGGCGGATGTCTCGAACCACAGTGTTTCCGCCCACCCGGCCGAGGTTTCTTCCCTCGCCACGGCGGCACGGAGGGCGTCGATGTCGACCTTCGTGGGGTTGTAGACGACAGCGGCGCGGTTTTCGGTCATGGTGGTCCTTTCGCAGGATTGGAAGACAGACGCAGAATCAGAAGGCGGAACTGGGGCGAGCGCGATCGATCGGCAACCGCGGTTGCGGTGGTCCATCGCGAGCGCCGGCGTATCGGGCGGTGAGATACAGCCGGTGCACGGTGATCACCAGAGACAGCCACGCCGCCCCGAGCACCCAGGCGCCCAGCACGTCGGTGAACCAATGGTGGCCGAGGAAGACGCGGCTGAGGCCTATCGTGAGCGCAAACACCGCGGCGACCGTCACCGTCAGCACCCGGATGCGGGTCGAGCGCTGACGAAGGATGAGCAGGTAGGCGACGATGCCGGCCACGACGAACGCATTGAGCGAGTGGCCGCTCGGAAAAGACGGCGAGTGCTCATATGGCGGCACCGCGAACCGTAGCGGAGGGCGCGTGCGGCCGAACAGGCCCTTCCCGACGATGGTCATCAGCAGCGAACCTCCGCCGGCAGCCGCGATGAGGATGGCTGGCGTCCACGACCGTCGATGCAGCGAGAGCCATACAGCGATTGCGACCGCGATGATCGGCATTCCGTAGACACCACCGATGTCGGTGTAGCCGGTGATGACGACGTCCAGCACCGGGGTTCGGTGCGCAACGGCCCAATGCAACAGGGGGAGATCGAAGCCGGCGACCCCGTCGTCATCCGTTATCGCATCGTAGATCTGCGCGAACACGAGGGTGAGCGCCACCGCAAGGCCCAGTCCGACGACAAGCCCGATTAGTAGGGCCGGCTGCGCGCCGATCGCCCGCCCGACCCGTTGCGCGACCCGGGCGACGCCGCGTCCCACCGGGCCGTACCAGTGCGTAAGGTCCTGCGAACCGAGATAGCGGTCGTCATCGGTGAGGTCGCGAGCCCTGTCTGGCGATTCGGCGCGGTCGGGCGATTCGGCGCGGTCTGGCGATTCGGCGCGGTCGGGCGATTCGGCGCGGTCGGGCCGCCGTTCTTCTGACATTCCGACCCCCTGGCGCCACCGTTCACACCGGATGGCGCGATTCCCCGAGGCTAACGGTTGACCGCGAGGATGTCGCGGGGCTTGCGCAGGCTCCGAACTCCTGTACACGCTTCAGCATGGGAACGAAACTCGCCCACCCGCGGTTAGACCCGATATGACCACCGCGCTCTCCATACTCGATCTCGCTCCCATCGCCCCCGGCCAGACCGTTGCCGACAGTTTCGCCGCGAGTGTCGCCCTCGCGCAGACCGCGGAGAAGCACGGGTACTCCCGCGTCTGGTACGCCGAGCACCACAACATGCCGACCATCGCGTCGTCGGCGACAAGCGTTCTGATCGGCCATGTCGCGGGCAAGACCAGCACGATTCGACTTGGTTCGGGCGGTGTGATGCTGCCGAATCATTCGCCGCTGACGATCGCCGAGCAGTTTGGAACCCTCGCCGCTCTGTACCCCGACCGCATCGATCTGGGCCTCGGCCGCGCGCCGGGCAGCGATCAGAACACCGCGCGCGCGATGCGGCGTGACCCTCGCTCCTCCGACCAGTTTCCGCAGGATGTCGTCGAGCTCCAGGCCTTCCTTCGTGGCGAGTCCATCGTCCCGGGTGTGCAGGCGGTACCCGGGGGTGGAACGGATGTTCCGCTCTACATCCTCGGATCCTCCCTGTTCGGCGCCCAGCTCGCCGCCGCCCTCGGCCTGCCATACGCCTTTGCCTCGCACTTCGCACCGGATGCCCTCCTCGAGGCGCTGACGCTCTACCGTCGTGACTTCCAGCCGTCTGCTCAGCTCGCGGCGCCGTATGCCATCGCCGGCGTGAACGTCGTCGCCGCCGAAGATTCAGACGAGGCGAAGCGAATGTTCGACGTCACCCGTCGCTCCCGCGTGCGCAGCATGATCTCCCGCGGGCCGGGTGCGCCCGCCTACTCTGACGCGCAGATCGACGAGTTCCTCACCACACCGCAGGGCCGGGAGATCGCAAAGATGATGCGCTACTCAGCGGTCGGTTCGCCCGCGGAGGTTCGCGACTTCCTGACCGAATTCGCCGAGCTCACCCAGGCCGACGAGCTGATCACCGCCCACGCCGTGCAGGAGGTCGACGCCCGCCTGCGCTCTGTGGCCCTCACCGCCGACGCCTTCCGGTCCCTGATCCTGTCGAAGGCCTGAGCTTGTCGAAGGGCTGAGCTTGTCGAAGGGCTGAGCTTGTCGAAGGGCCGAGCTTGTCGAAGGGCCGAGCTTGTCGAAGGGCCGGCACTGCGCAACCCGGGATAGCATCGCCCCATGCCCGTACGCGTCTCCGGCACCCTGACCACGTGGAATGACGATCGCGGTTTCGGGTTCGTCACCCCGGTGGCCGGGGGACGCACCGTATTCGTGCACATCTCCGCTTTCCCGCGGGGCGACATCCGGCCGAGGCAGGGCGAGCAGTTGACCTTCGAGCTCGGCACATCGGCGGATGGCCGGCCCGAGGCGCAGCACATCGGCACCCGTGAGCGGCACCAGCCGCACCCGCCGCAGGGTCGACGACGCGGAGCCCCAGCGAGCCTGGTCAGCTTCGTCGCGATTCTCGCATTTCTCGTGCTCGGGTCGGTTCTGGTGATCGAATGGCATGCTCCGGTGTGGTTCGGGCTGGTCTACCTCCTCACCAGCGTCATCTGCTTCGTGGTCTACGCGGTCGACAAGTCCGCGGCAACCCATGGGCGCTGGCGCACCTCCGAGAGCAGCCTGCTCGCGCTCGGAGTCTTGGGCGGCTGGCCGGGCGCGATCGTGGCGCAGCAGGTGCTGCGGCACAAGACGCGCAAACGACGCTTCCAGCTCGCGTTCTGGGGCACGGTCATCCTGAACGTCCTTGCACTCGTCGCCGTCACCTCGCCGCCGGTGCGCGCGGCGCTCGGGGTAGCGTGATCCCATGACTCCCGACGAGTTGCGCGACATCTGTCTCGCGTTGCCGCAAACCACCGAGACCTTTCCCTTCGGGGAGGGTCTCTCCGTATTCAAGACCAGTGGCAACGACAAGATCTTTGCGCTGAGTGCCCTCGATGCCGTTCCCCTCAGTGTCTCGCTCAAGTGCGACCCCGAAGAAAGCCTTGCGCTTCGCCAGCAATACGCAGCGATCACCCCGGGCTACCACCTCAACAAGAAGCATTGGGTGACTATCAGCATCGACGGCACTGTGGCCAGCGACGACAGTGTTTCCATCGACGACAGTGTTTCCAGCGACGACAGTGCGCCGGCCGACCGGCGCGTTCCCGACAGTCTGATCGAGCAACTGCTCCACGACAGCCATGCTCTCGTGCGGCCGAAGGTGCCGCGCTCCCGTGGCTGAGTCGCCTGACGGCCAGACGCCGTACCTTGCGCCGTACCGCGCGACGGATGCCGCTGCCGCTTTCACCGAGGAACGGCACCTGGCCATCCTGTCGACGCCCGGCCCGCACGGGGCGATCCATTCCGTCGCCGTGGGGTTCACCCTGTCGGAGGGCGTGGTGCGAATCATCACCAGCGACGGCACGCAAAAGGTTCGGAATGTCGAGCGCTCCGGATCGGCGACCGTAGCCCAGGTCGACGGACGTCGCTGGCTGAGTCTCGCTGGCCGCGCCAGCATCCGTCGCGAGCCTGACGAGGTGAGCCGCGCCGTCGAGCTGTACGCGCAGCGGTACCGACAGCCGAGTCCCAACCCGAAGCGGGTCGTGATCGAGATCTTGGTCGATGACGTGATCGGATCGCCGGGGATGAAGGGCTAGCTATACAGCTAGCTATACAGCTAGCTATTTTCGGCGAGCTGCCGATCAACGCTCGACTGTGGACTGTGGACTGTGGACTGTGGACGAAAGCCACCCTTGACACGAGCGTCTCGCCGGCGTCCTCTAAGAAAGGACAAGCCCAGAGGACAGGAAGAGGCAGCTCATGCAAGAACTGACGATCGTGCAGACCGTAGCCGACCTCGAGTCGGATACTCGGCTCGATCCGGTCGTCACCCAAGCGAATCGGCTCTACTCGACACTGTTCGCCAGCCGTCGGCTGCGCGACCTGTTGCACGGCGTGCCGCTCGGACATCCGCTGCATCCGCTCGCGGTGCAGGTGCCGCTGGGGGCCTTCACCTCCTCGGCCGTGCTCGACCTGTTTCCGAAGACGGCTCGCCAGTCGAAACTGCTCGTCGGTCTCGGGATCGTCAGTGCGATCCCGTCGATCGCCGCGGGCTGGGTCGATTGGTTGTCGCTCCATCGACAGCAGCAGCGGGTGGGGATCGTCCACGCGGCGGCCAACGCCACCGCAGTGGGCCTCTACGTCATCTCGTATCTCCAGCGCGGACGTGGCCACCAGGCGAGTGGGCGGCTCTTCGGCTACGCGGGACTTGCCGTGATGTCGATCGGCGGCTACCTCGGCGGTCATCTGGCATATCGCCAGGCCTCGGGCGCCAATCACGCCGAAGACGTGCCGCACCTCATGCCGTCGGGCTGGCAGGTCCTCGCCCCGCTGGAGGAGCTGCCCGATGGCGAGCTAAGCACGATGGATGTCGCCGGTCAGCCCCTTCTCGTGCTGCGCCGTGGCCACGCCGTGAGTGTGTTGTCGAATACCTGCAGTCATCTGTCTGGGCCTCTGAATCAGGGCGAGCTCGTTGACGAGGAGTCTGGATCGACCTGTGTCTCCTGTCCGTGGCACGGAAGCGTATTCGACGTCGAGACCGGCGCCGTCGTGCACGGTCCGGCGACGTCGCCACAACCGCGATTCATCACCCGGGTGCAGGATGGCGTGGTACAGGTGCAGCTGCCCGGAGCCGATGGCTGACCCCGGCGGCATCCTGATCGACCGCGCGACCAGATCAGGTGAGCACGATCGGCGAGCAGAAACGAGGTGTGGCATGGCAGATGGAGATGTCGAGACGATCGACAAGAATGGCCAGTGGGTGAACCGAGTGATCGGTGCTCCCGAACTGAGTGAAAGCTTCTCGAGCAAGATCGAGGCCATCGACGCCGGTCGATCTCTGGCAGAAGAACTCGGGAGCACACACACCGTTCGCGAGTCGGATCCGACGGGCGTCATCACCGATCCAGGGGACTAGCGATCCAGGGGGAGTAGCGCGGCACGCTTCCGGGCACTTCCCGGTGCGCGTCGTGCTCGTGCCCCCGTTCTGCGGAACTGGGGCTGGCACCCATGAGCTTCCATCGCATAGCGTGGCAGCGATACGGGGGTGGTATGTCGATAGTGCGCGAGCGCTTCGCCGGGCAGGCCGTGATGGAGCGTCTGCTCATCGAGCAGGAAAGTGTACGGGAGAGGTCGCCGCTCGCACGGCTGTTCGGTGTCTCACCGCTGAGCCCGAACAGCTACGGCTGGTACGCGGGCGCGCTCGGCGAGATCGAGGTCGGCGAACGACTCAGCATGCTCCCGGCCGGATGGACGGTGCTCCACGCCCTTCCCCTGAACGCCAAGGGCTCGGACATCGACCACATCGCCATCGGTCCGGCCGGGGTGTTCACGATCACGACGCGGCTGCACCGCCACAAGAAGGTCTGGGCCGCCGGGCATTCCGTTCTCGTCGACGGTCAGAAGCAGTCGCACATCCGAGTGTCGCTGAGCGAGGCGGCCCGCATCGAGCGGATGCTTCCGACTGCGCCGGTGCGGCCGGTGCTTGCTCTCGTCGACCCGGAACGGATCACCTTCGGCACCGATCGCCCGGCCGTCGAGGTGACAGATGCCCGCAGGATCGTCCGCTGGCTGACGAGTCAGCCCACCGTGCTCAGCGAATCCGAGGTGTCCGCCATCGTGACCGCGGTCGAGCAGCCCGATGTCTGGCATGGCATCTCGTCGCCCGACCACAGCATCCGCGAGCGCTTCGCCTCATTGGATCGGTCGATCCGGGTGGCATCATCGCGCCGTGCCATCTGGTGTGTGGCTGCCGCCGGCATAGCAGCGGCGATGATGTTCGAGACTGTCACCCGTATGGTGTGATCGCCGACACGCGTTCTCCGGTCCTCGCGGGCCTTCGCTTCCCACGTCGGTGGCAGGGCTTAACCTGACCTCAATGAAGATCCTGCACAGCTCCGATTGGCACATCGGGCGAACGTTCCACGGCAACTCGACGATCGCGCATCTCGGCCAGGTGCTCGAGGCCCTCGTTGACGTCGTGCGCCGAGAGCAGATCGACGTGGTCGTCGTCGCGGGCGACATCTTCGACAGCGCCACCCCCGCGGCCGAGAGCTACGAATTGCTCACCGCCACTTTGCGTGGCATTCGTGATGCCGGAGCCCAGGTGGTACTCACCAGCGGAAATCACGACTCCGCCACGAGACTCGGATTCAACGCCGGATTCACCGGGCTGGCGGGCATCCACATCATCACCCGACAGGAACTGCATGACCGACCGATCAGTATCGACGATGAATTCGGTCCGGTGCACTTCTACGGAATCCCCTACCTCGAACCGTCGATCGTCCGCAGCGCGTATCCCGGTGTCGAGCTTCGCAGCCACGAACAGATGCTCGGCTTCGCGATGGAGAGAGTGCGCGCCGACCTCGACCGACGCGGAGGGCGCTCGGTCGTTCTCTCGCACGCGTTCATCGCCGACGTGCCGGCCAGCGTTGGGTTGGAGCGTGACATCACCGCCGGGGGATTGGATGTCGTGCCTCTGTCGACCTTCGACGGCCCCGACTACGTGGCACTCGGCCACATCCACGGCCGTGCTCGGCTCAGCGAGCGGGCGCGGTACTCGGGGGCGCCGCTGCACTATTCGTTCAGCGAGGTCGGCAAGCCCCGCGGTGCCTGGCTGGTGCACCTGGATGCCGACGGACTCGACCACGTGGACTGGGTCGACCTGCCCGTTCCGAGAGAGCTCGCCGTGCTCACCGGCGACCTGGACGACCTGGTGATCGATCCGGCTCTGGCCGCCCACGAAGACCAGTGGGTAAGCGCCGTCCTCACCGACGTCGTGCGTCCGATGGACGCGATGCGCCGCTTGCAGAAGCGCTTCCCGTACGCAGCCCATCTCGAGTTCCGGCCGAGCGTGGTCGCCGAGACCACGTCGCAGAGCTATGGTCAGCGCATCGCCGCCAAGAGCGATCATGAGATCGTGCAGGGCTTTCTCGAACTGGTTCGCAACGGCGTCGGCGCCAGCGAGGCGGAGCGGCGCATCATCGATCGTGCGATCGAACAGAGACACGCGCAGGTCGTTGAGACCGGCTCAGTCGATTTCGATGGTGTCGGGGCGCGGGAGGTCGGGGCGTGAAGATCCTCCGTCTGCGTGTGGCTGGATTCGGACCGTTCAAGACCGAGCAGTACATCGACTTCGAGCGGTTCGACGACGACGGCATCTTCCTCATCACCGGGCGAACGGGCGCGGGCAAGTCCAGCATCCTCGACGCCGTCTGTTTCGCCCTCTATGGGAGTGTGCCGCGCTACGACGGTGCGCAGGCGAGACTACGAAGCGATCACGCCGAACCCGACGATCCCACTGTCGTCGAGCTGGAATTCCGGGTCGGATCGAACGATTACCGGGTGCGCCGTAGCCCCGAATTCGCCCGCCCGAAGCTCCGTGGCACCGGCACCACCTCCTCACCAGCGACGGCGGAGTTGGCGATCAGGGAGGGTGACGACTGGCGCGTCACCGCCGCCCGCCCGGTGGATGTCGGCAAAGACGTGCTGCGGCTGGTCGGCCTGAGCAAAGACCAGTTCCTCCAGGTGATCCTGCTTGCGCAGAACCGGTTTCAGGAGTTCCTCGCCGCCGGAAACGACGATCGACAGTCGGTGCTGAGGAGTCTCTTCGGCACCGACCGTTTTCTCGCCTACGAGACATTCCTGGTCGAGCGCCGACGCGCTCTCGAGCAGCAGGTGGCCGAGTCGTCGGAGGCCGTCTCTCAGCACGCGGCCCAGTTCGCGCGAGCGGTAGAACTGGACCCGAGCGAGGTGCCGTCCGAGCCGGAGCTGGCCTGGTTCGACGCGCTTCTCGACGAACTCGTCGCCGCGACCGAGCTGGCCGAGTCGAGTGCTGCGGTGGCAGATGCCGCACGGGCCGCGGCCGAAGACGAGTTCCGGCAGCTCGACACGGTGCATTCCCGGCAACGGCGGCGGGATGTCGCGGCCGCGACCCTGCAGCGCCACCTGTCCGAGTCGGTCGAGCTCGAGCGCGCTGCCGCGAGCAGCGCTCGGCGTGCGGCCCCCGTGTGGCCGCTGATCGCTGCCCGGCGTGCGGCCGACAACGAACTGATGGCCGCACGCGCGCTCGAGCTCGCTGCTCGTTCTGCCTACGCGTCATTCGATCCACCGCCAGTCGACACTGCCACCGCAGCCATCACAGTGCAGGCTGTAGACGAGGCCATCGACGCGCTCACCCGCAGGCTCGGATCCCTCGAAGCGCCCATCACCGACGAACTGGCGTTGCCCAGCCTCTCCGAGGCGGTCGACATCGGGCGAGCCGCCCTCTCGGCCATCGACGAGAGCGCTGCCAGGGCTGTCCGGCAGCTCGAGATGCTTCCTGGCCAGCTGATCGAGGCCCAGTCCAGGCTCTCCGACGCACGTGTCGCCGCGTCTGCCGAAGGGGCCGCCGCTGCCACCGCCGCGCGGCTCGAGGGGGCACGCGAGGCGGCGCGCGAGAGAGTTCGACTCGAACGCGAGATGGCCGCGGCGCAGGCAGCCGAGCTCGTGGCGTCCCAGCGCCTCACCGGAGCGACCACCACGCACCAGTTGCTGATGGACCGCCGATTCGCCGGTCACGCCGCCGAACTCGCCGGTGCCCTGGTCGACGGCGAGCCCTGCGCCGTGTGCGGCTCCACCGCGCACCCCGAGCCCGCGCCATTGGAGGCGCCGCCCGTGACATCGGCGGATATCGAGGAGGCGCGCGCAGAACTCACGGATCGGAGGACTGCTCTGGATGACGCCACCAGAGTCAGCACGCGGCTCGCCGGCCTTCTCGCCGAGTCGCTCGCGCGCAGCGAGGGTCTGTCGCTGGAGACGATCGAGACACAACTCAGCACCGCGCTCGGCGCGGTTCGGGATGCGCGCCTGGCGGCCGACCTCATGGTCGAGCTCGATGACGAGATCGGGCGTCTGGGTTCGCTGATCCAGCAGGCGGAGGCCGAGGTGGAAGGGTTGCAGGCTCGGCGCCATGCCGCGGGCACAGACCTCGCGGCCCGCGAACTCGAGCTCACCAGCGCCAAGCGACGAGTTTCCGACCATCGGAACGGCTTCGCGACCGTGTCGGAGCGGGCGTCGGCGTTGCGTCTTCATCTCGCCGCGGCGAAGACGCTCGAGCGCGCGATCGACACCACGACCGAGAGGCAGCGGGCGCTCGAGTTTGCGACCGAGTCATTGGCCACGGGCCTCGCCGAGCAGGGGTTCGCCGACGAGACCGAGGCGGAGGATGCGCGTGTGGACTCGGAAGAGATCCGCCGCCTGGAGCGAGTCATCAGCGACCACGACCAGTCGATAGCAACTGCCCGCTCGATACTCGCAGAGCCGGAGCTTCGCGGGTTGCCTGAGACCACGGTAGACCTGGAGCCGGCTCGCGCGGCGCTGCTCGAGGCCGGCGAGCGGCGGGATTCCGCGATGTCCGCCGCCAGCGCCCTGCGCGAGCGCGTGCGCGCAGCCGCCGGGCTGGTCGCTGAGGCGCGGCGGCGGTTCGCGGCATCCGCTGATCTGCGGGCCGAGTACGGGCAGCTGCGCGAGCTGGCCAATGCGGTGCAGGGCAAGGAGCCGAACACCCGGCGAATGCGCCTCGAGACCTACGTTCTCGCCGCGCAGTTGGAACAGATCGTGGCGGCGGCGAACGTGCGCCTTCGGGTGATGACCAGCGGACGATACGCACTTGAACACGACGACTCCGTGCAGTACCGCAACACGCAGTCGGGACTCGGGCTCTCCATCCTCGACGAACACACCGGAAAATCGCGAGCCACCAATTCGCTCTCCGGGGGCGAGACCTTCCTCGCGTCGCTGGCCCTGGCGCTGGGGTTGGCCGAGGTCGTGACGAACCAGGCTGGCGGCATCCGGTTGGACACCCTGTTCATCGACGAGGGTTTCGGATCATTGGATGCGGAGACGCTCGAGATCGCGATGAGCACCCTCGACGGGCTCCGTGCCGGAGGTCGAACCATCGGTCTGATCAGCCACGTCGACTCGATGAAGGAGCAGATCCCGGGAAAGCTGGTGGTGAGCATGACGCCCCGCGGCGACAGCACGATCACCATGCCTCAGCGGATCGAGCCTCAGCAGATCGAGCGCGTGCCCGGAGAGTTGCCGATTCTGGTCTGAGACGCGCCGGTCGACGGCGTGCTGGAGCTGACCCTGCGCCGACGTTCCGCTAGCGCGGGTCGACGAATCCGCCGGAGTCGCCCGATTCGAGGTCGGGCTCCGAACTCGGGTCGGAGTGATCGAACTCCGAATCTCCGGTCGACGTCGCACCGTCGTCGGTGAGCTCGTCGTCATCCGTCAGCGGCTCGTCGTCGGGCGGGTCGGGCAATCGCAGGCTGCCCCGGGCTTCCAGATCGGCGATATCGGCCTGGATTTGGGGGCTCGGGTTCTGCTCGCTGGGTTGCGTGCCGTCGGTGTCGCTCATGTGTGCGCCCGCCGCTACAGCAGCGGACCCTCGTTGTCGCTGATCACGTCGGGGACGCTCGGGTCTATCACGCTCGAATCGGGCTGGTCGACCGCATCGATACTGTCGACCTCGTCAGTGCGCAGGTGCGGCTCGTCGTCGGTCGGTTCGCCGTCCAGGTCGAGGTCGACGCCTTCGAGGTCGTCTTCACCTGAGTAGGGGCGAACCTCGTTCGGCGACCCGCCGGTGCGACCAGAGTTGCCGTTGCCCACACCCCGACTCACCGTCTCGCCCGCAACCGCGTCGTTGACGGCGAGGTCGTTCTCGGCAAGATACTGGGCCTCGCGGTCGTTGTAGTACGGGGCCGCGCCGCCCTCGGTTCCGCCCTCAGTTCCGGTGCTGTCGCTCATGGATCTCACTTCTCTCTCGTCGTGATTCCACTCAAGACCAGTGCTGCCAGCGGTGCAAGGGGCAATTGACGGATGCGAAAGTTCTCCGTCGGAAACGATCAGACCGCTTCGCCCGTGGGGTCGAGCGCCGTCGGGTCTTCGAGTTCCGCCCCGCCCATCGGTTCTCCGGCCCAATACGTGGTGACCCACCCGTCCTCGGGCGAGCCCTCGACCACGACGACCGCCGTGTTCTCGAGGTCGTGGACGCGACTGAACCCGGCATCCAGATTGCGGGATGTCCATGAGGCCCAGGTGCGGATGGCGGCGCCATGACTGAAGATCGCGACGGTTCCGCTGTGGCTGACCGCGATCCGGCCGATGGCGGCGGTGAAGCGATCGTAGAACTCGTTGCCGTCTTCGCCACCGGGAATGCGCCCATCGAAGTCCTGCCACCAGGAGAAGATCGTGCCCATGTAGAGGCGCACCGCATCCATATCGTTGCGACCCTCGACATCCCCGGCCCGGATCTCCTCGATGCCGTCTATCTCCTGAATCTCGAGCCCTCGGGAGCGAGCGAGCGGCTCGGCAGTGCGCCGGGTGCGAAGCAAGTGCGAGACGTAGATCGCCTCGATCCGCTCGGACTGCAGTGCGGCGGGTATGGCCGCGGCCTGCCGAGTACCGAGCTCGGTAAGTCCCGGACCGGGCGCGGCGGTACCGAGCGCGCCGTTCACGTTGTCGATCGTCTGGCCGTGTCGTATCAGGAGGAGTCGCATCGCACCCAGCCTATTGCCGCCGTCCGCGCCGGATCATGACTCCGCCAGTACTCGACAGTGCGGTCGTGACGCGACACGTCGATCTTTAGGCGGCTGGCAGAGCCTTCTCGATCAGGTCGATAATCGCCGGGTCGTCGGGCTCCGTGGTCGGACGGAAGCGGTGCACCTGACCGTCGGGCGTGATGACGAATTTTTCGAAGTTCCACTTCACGCGTCCGGCCTTGCCGTTCGCATCCGGAGTCTTCTTCAGCTCGGAGTAGAGCGGGTGAGCGTCTCGGCCATTGACCTTGACCTTCTCGAACATCGGAAAGCTGATGCCCCACGTGGTCGAGCAGTACTCCGCGATAGCTTCCTCTGTGCTGAGCTCCTGCAAGAACTGGTTGCTCGGAAAGCCGAGAACCGTGAAACCGCGGTCGGCGTAGAGCTTCTGCATCGCTTCGAGCTTCTCGTACTGCGGCGCGAGCCCGCAGCGCGAGGCGACGTTGACGATGAGTTTCACCTTGCCGTCGTACTCGGCCAGGGAAGTCTCAGCACCGGTGATGGTGGTGAGGGGGATGCTGTCGAGATTCGCAGCGGAAGACGCGTCGTTGGAAGTCATACATCAGCGAACCTCTCTCGTTTCCGCCCTATTCCCACTTGTCGCATTTTCGCGAGCGTCGCTTTCCCACGCCGACGGCGAACCTCGACTCGATCTCAGACTTCCTTCGCTATGGTCAAATGCTGAAGCGTGCGCTTCCCCGATTTCCGCCCCTCCGAAAGCGACCATGCCCGACAGCCCGATCTCGGCAACGCCATACGAGGTGCTGCGCGTCTCGACGACGGCGAGTACCGAGGAGTTGAAGGCCGCGTATCGTCGCCGCCTGCGCGAAACCCATCCCGACACCGGCGGCGACGCCGTCAGCTTCAGCGCTGTGCAAGCGGCCTGGGAGCGGATCGGAACTCCGGATGTCCGGGCCGCCTACGACAGAGGCTCGAGATCGCGGGCTTCCGCAGCCCCGCCCGGCGGCTTCGAGCAGCCCGACACGTCAGGTCACGGGTGGGAGCCGCGATCGCGCGCCCACCAGGCAGACACGCGGCCACGCGCTCGCTCTTACGGGCATCCGGGTGGCTGGCGTCGTGAGCGCTACCTCACCCTGCTGCGCGAGTGGGTGGGCCGCGGCGAGACGATCGACGATCCCTATGATCCAGCGCTGGTGCGCTCGGCCCCACGCGCGCTCCGACACCTGCTCGCCGATGCTCTCGCCGAGGAGTCGACCGCACGGACTCTTACCGACCTCGGCATCGGTTTCACGGTCTGGCACGACGTCGATACCGGCTCCGCGGAACAGAAAATCGACCACGTCGTGCTCGGCCCCACCGGTCTCTACGCAGTGCTGTCCGAGGACTTCGGCGACGTCGTGAGGGTTCGGAAGGGCGAGCTGCTCGTTCCAGCGGGGCTGGGCGATCGCCCGATGCACGACCTCGGAACTCGCGCCAAAGTGGTCGCCCGCGCGGCGCGGGTCACGTTCAGCGCGCTGCTCATCGTCGTCCCCGACGATGAACTCGACGAGTCCCTGCTCGTGCTGGGAGCGATCCGTGGCGCTACGACCGCGGTGGTGACGGCATCGCGGGTGGGCGCAGTGCTGCGCGAGGGGCTGCCCGGGGCGCGCACCGTCGGTGGGACTGAGCTGTTCGATGTTCGTACCCGGTTGCAGTCCGCGATCAGGTTCGTCGGCGTCGGTGGAAGCTGAGCCGGCCGAAACTGAGCCGGCGGAACTGACCCCGGGTGAGGGTCGGCGGTCGCTAGCTTCCGGTCAGATCCGCGAGCACAGCGGGTAAAGCGAAGATCAAAACTGCTGCAGCGGCTGCAGCGAGCACCACCCACACCACCAGCGGCGCGAGGGCACGAATGCCCATTCGCACCACCCGGATGGCGAGGTACAACGGCGGCACGATCGCATAGGCGACCGGTGCCACACTTGGCTGGCCATCGCGGAGCAGCGTCCAGCGATCGAGTGCGGCGAACACGAGATAAAGAATGATCGGGCCGAGCAGCACCGCCCAGCGGAGGACGCTCGCCTGCGTGAGATTGGCGTCGGTGGAATTTACGTTCGCCGGACTCGCCAGGTCGAACACCAGCCAGGCCAGCGCGAGGTGCAGCACGGGAAGCGCGGCAAACACCCAGACAGCCCAGGTGGCGACGCCGGCGTCGGTACCAGCAGCGTCGGAACGGGCGCTGTCGGAACGGGCACCGTCGGAACGGGCACCGCGCGCCATCGACGGCCGCCGGGTTTCCATCGGTGTGTAGGTCGGACCATCGCCTAGCGCCAGCGGGAAAGCATCCTTTGCCGCGGGAGTCGGAGCGGTGGCCCACGCATTCACGGGCCCGAGGGCGGTGACCGGAGAGGCGACCGGCATGGCACCGGTCGGAGTGATTCCGGCGAAGTCGAACAGCTCATCGCTCCTGGGTGACGACGCGGGTGCTGGTGGAGTGACGGTCGCACCAGCCGGTGTCGGCCCGGTGACGAAGTCGGCCAGGCTCGGGGCCGCCACGGTCGATCCTGGTAACGGAACGGGGCTTGGCAACGGAATAGCGCCTGGCAATGGGTTAGCGGAGGTGGCCTCGACGTGCTCCGGAGCGGAATCGACGGGCAGATCGATCGGCAGATCGATCTGCAGTGGCTCCGGGCTGGGGATTCCGATCGAGCCGATGGCAGAAGACGGCATGACGGTGGCGCTCTCCTCGGGAGGCGCCACGGCATCCGGTTCTGAGACCTCGCCCAGCGAGTCCACCGCGCGAGCGGCGGACACCGGTTGGGCAAGCAGCTGCTCGTCCTCAACCTCGACGATGTGGTCGACGGGCTCGGGCTCGATGGGCTCAGGTTCAATAGGCTCAGGCTCAATGGGCTCAGGTTCGAAACGGACAGGCTCGTCTGGCACCGACTCGACAGGCACCGACTCGACAGGCGCGACGGTCTCTGCGTTGGCGCGCGCTTCTTCGGCCAGGCGTTCCCGCGCTCGAGCCTCGCGGCGAGTGAGCGGAGGTGCCTCGGCTGAGCCCGCGGAACCAGCAGAGACCGCAGAGCCAGCAGAGGCCGCCACAACCGGCGACTCAGGCTCGTCCGGCGCGGCACCGGCGGATGATCCATCACCGAACCAAGAGGCACTGTGTTCGACCACCGTCGGCTCAGCGCTGGCCGAGGCCGCGATCGCCCCGCGCGGGGCGGGCGCCGACGCCAGCTCGGCCGGGGGAGCGCCCGTGCGAGCGTCGATGAAGTTGTCGGTCCAGCCGTCGCCATCCCACCAGCGGAGGTAGGGGCTGCCTGCCGGATCCGCGAACCATCCCGCGGGCGGCGCCGGGGGCCTGTCGCTGTTGCCTGCCACGACTGCGTCCTCACATCAATCCGGGCCGCTCAGGCCTTCGCACGGGTGTTCGCCGCCCGACGGGACAGCAATGGCTTGACCCTACTACCGGCGGCTCACCGGGCGGGCGCAACGCTCCGCTAGCGTGTCGCACTCGCTTGCGACCGCTCGAAACGCGGTCAGTCGCCCGTGCTGGGGCCTAGCTCATCCGGTTCTGGAGCGACCGCGGGCGCCGGCGCTGCGGGGTCGTCAGCAAGCACTTGCTCACCTGCCACCTCATCGTCGGTATGGGGGTTGCGGGATTCGATGTCCCGCGCGATCGGGTCGCGCCCGTTCGATGAACCACTCATCGCGTTCCTTTCGTCGTGCATAGTTTCAGTCGAGCGATGTGGGCGAGCCGTCGGCCGTTGATCCCGGCGACAACGAGCCGTCGGCCGCGACCGCCGGTGCCGGCGCGGTCTCATCCGCATCCTCGGGCAGGTTGTCGAGGCTGTCATCGATCGACATCGGCTCGCCGGTCTCTTCGCCGTGGCTGCCGTCGGTGGGTCCCTGGTCGGGCAGCGGGGGGTTGATGTCAGACATAGGTGGTCCTTTCGGTGGTGCAGTCGTGTCGAGTAGTTCGTATCGATCTGTTCACATCGAGCTGGGGTGTGCAGTCAGGGGAGGGGGGATCCCGCAGGCGGTTCTCCCTCGGCCCCTCCGCCGTCAGGCAGCTCGTCGAGAATCGACTCTTCTACCGGGTCATCCGCGCTGGCGGGATCGGTGAAGTCGGCATCCTGCGGAATGCTTCCGTCGCCATACAGCTCCGTTGCGCTCTGAGCTGTTGCGCTCTGATCCTGTGCGCCCTCGGGCGTTTTCTGATCGGACACTGCGGTCCTTCCTCGACGACGTAGTTCGGCGTCACACCACGGACGATATTCCCGTTGACCCAACCTGCAACCCCTTGGCGCCGAATGGATGATGGCGGTGCTCCGTCTGAGCGCGTGCAGAGTCTTGGCTGAGCATCCGAGCAAACGGGCACGTCGCTGTAACGCGCTCGACTCATGGCGAACCTATGCTGAGTGGTCGCGACGATGCACACGAGAGACGGTGCACAAGCGACACGGTGCACATGCGAACTGTGCATCATCGGCCTGCATCACTGACGAGCGCCGGCTGCGGCAACATCGACGATTGGTAAGAGAGTGCTTCGTGTCATCAGTTACAACCTCCGTGAGGACCATGCCAGCGGTGAGCTCACCGCCCTGGTGCGGGGCAACGACCTCGACGTTCTCTGCCTGCAGGAGGCGGACACAGACAAGTTGCCGGCTGAACTCGGCAATCTGCACATGGCGGACTCCACCAAGCGCAACCGCCTCGGCCTCGCCCTGTATTACAACCGCGAACGCTTCACCGCCCTCAGCACCCAGACGTTCGCCCTCAAAAAGTCGATGCACGACCGCGTCATGCGTCCGGCCCACGAGCGCCTGATCGGCACGAGACTCACCGACCTGCGCGACGACCGCGACCTCATCGTCGCCTCCTTCCACGCTGCTCCGCTCACCGCTCTCAATTCGCTGCGTCGTGAGCAGATCCGCGCCGCGCACGAACAACTGCGCACCATGGGCGAGGGCATTCCCGAGCTGATGGTGGGGGACTACAACTATCCGCTGTTCCAAAACCGTCTGAACCGCACGGTCAAGGAGTCGGGCTACGAGCTGTCGCTCAGCGACCGTCGTACCTACACCCGCTACAAGTTCTTCCGCGGGCACTTCGATTTCGCCACCTCGATGGGACTGCGCATCGACAGCGTCGAGACGCTCAAGCGTGGCGTCTCCGACCACCTGCCGATCCTCATCCGAGCCTCCTGGTTGGATGCCGCCCCGCTCGAGACTCCCGCGGCCAGTCTTCCGGCCTAACCTGCCCGATCGCGACGCCCGGGAGTACTCTCGGACTACAAGTCAATACGCCTTCGAACCGCTGCGGGAGAGTTCTTCCACCCGTGAAGACGCCGTAGGAGCAATCCCCTCCGGGAATCTCTCAGGCCCAAGTACCGCGCGGTGAGGCGACTCTGGAAAGCAGCGCGGCATCCAGTCGTGTTCACCGTCGGTGCAAGCGCCTCAGTCGAGGATGTCGAAACTCTCAGGTCCGATACAGAGCGGAGGGAACGCATCACGGTGCGCACACCGACCCGCTCGACCCAAAGGTTTCCATGACTGACATCGCGTTTCATGACTGACACTGCGCCAAGTGACGTAGGCCCGCGCACCGCTCCGGCTGAGCGTGGATTCCGCCGCACCGGCCGAGCGTCTGCGACTCGTGACCTCGGCCCCGCTCTTCCACCGCTCAGCGTTTTCGACCTGTTTACTGTCGGCATCGGGCCGTCAAGCTCGCACACCGTGGGCCCAATGCGCGCGGCCGCCGCATTCGCCGCCGAGCTGTGCGAGCCCGAGGCCTCCGGCGTCGAGCTGATCGATCGCGTGCGGGCCATCCGCGTGCACCTCTACGGCTCGCTGGCGGCCACCGGAGCCGGTCACGGCACGATGGACGCCGTGCTGGTCGGACTCGAGGGCTACCTGCCCGACGAGATTCTGCCCGCGGAGATGACCGAGCGACTCGCGGCGCAGCGGGTGAGCGGCGAAGTGCTGGTCTCGGGGCGTCGGCCGGTGGCGCTTATGGCATCGGACATCCGTTTGCACCCGCTCACGGTGCTCGACCAGCACACCAACGGGATGGTCTTCGAGGCGTTGGACGCCGACGGCGCTCTGCTGCGCGCAGCCACCTACTTCTCGATCGGTGGCGGCTTCATCGAGCGCGAGGGGGCCGGGCGGGTCGACGTGTCGAGTGGCCCCGACCCGCTTCCGTTCGCCACGGCGGCCGAGCTGCTCGCCCATTGCAGCGCAGAGGGTCTGCCGATCAGTGGCGTGATGCTGCGCAACGAGCTCTCTCGGCGGAGCGAACCGGAGGTGATGGCCGGGCTCATGCACATCCGCGACGTGATGGAGGAGTGCAAGAACAACAGCCTCGCCCGCAGCGGAAATCTTCCTGGTGGCCTCAACGTGCGTCGTCGCGCCCCTGACTGGCACCGCCGCCTGCTTGCGGAGGACGTCGACCGCAGCCCGATCTACTGGCAGGAATGGGTGAACCTGGTCGCTCTGGCGGTCAACGAGGAGAACGCCTCGGGTGGGCGAGTGGTGACAGCGCCCACCAATGGTGCCGCCGGAATCATCCCCGCCGTGCTGTTCTACGCCACGCACTATGCGCCCGGCATGGCCAGCGCCACGGCCGAGGAGAAGGATGCCGTGGTCGCGCGCTTTCTACTCGCCTCCGCGGCCGTCGGCGTGCTCTACAAGCGCCAGGCCTCCATCTCGGGTGCCGAGGTCGGCTGCCAGGGCGAGGTCGGCTCGGCTTCGTCGATGGCTGCTGCAGGTCTCGCCGAGATTCTCGGCGGCACCCCGGAGCAGGTCGAGAATGCCGCCGAGATAGCGATGGAGCACAACCTCGGTCTCACCTGCGATCCCATCGGTGGTCTCGTACAGATTCCGTGCATCGAACGCAATGCGATTGCCGCCGCGAAAGCCATCAACGCCGCCCGCATGGCGCTCTGGGGCGATGGCGATCACCGGGTGTCGCTTGACGAGGTCATCGTGACGATGCGGGAGACCGGGCGCGACATGAGCTCCAAGTACAAAGAGACCTCGATGGGCGGCCTCGCCGTCAACGTGGTGGAGTGCTAGCGAGCCAGAAGTGCTAGTGAGCGAGCAGTACGTCTAGCCACCGAAATCGTCCGGCAGCGCGTCCCGCTTGCCGCTGGCCCGAAGCGCCAGGTTGCGCCTCTCCCAATCCCGAATCGCCTGGCGCTGCGGCTCTATCGCCATCGATTCCCCGCAGTCCACAAGGCGTTTGCCACAGCTGCAGGTGGCCTTGTCGGTGCTGTGATGGAGGCGGTCGAGCTGCCAGAGCACGGCCATAATGCGGTCGTTGAGACGATTTGCGAGTTCGGCACGACGCTCGGCCCGGGTCACTACCTCGTTCTCGACCAGAGCGCGGGATCCGCCGAGGTCGGTCGCGGCGAAGTCGTTCGCGATAGCGGTGGTGAGTTCTGCCACGCGGGCTCGCAGCTCCGTTTCGGTGGCGGCCGCGGACATCCGTTCCGCGTCCGTCGTCTCGGCAAGATCCCTATACCGCTGAGCCAGTTCGCTGTACCGCGCCGACCACATCGCGAGGTGATCGAGGTCCCGCTTCTCTGCCTTGCCGTCGCCGTAGTGGCGGGAGCATTGCGCGCAGACCAGTTGGTCGTTCGGCGACGAGAACGTGAAGGGTTGGATCAGGCGGCAGCAGTAGCACTCGACGTCGACGGCGACGTGCAGCGGGTAGGGGTGAGCCATCGATCTCCTGGGGGTGGACGCACGAGTGGACCAGTGCGTGGACGGGCGGACAGCTGGTTCAGTGGAGCGTACCGCGGGCGCGCGACTGCGCGAGTCGCGCCGCCGAGGCGAGCACGACCCGCGCGGTCGTTCGTCATGCCGCTAAGCGCGCAGTGCCCGACGACGAGCGCTGAAGGCGAGGCCGAGGCCCGCGATCACGGCCAGCAGGCCGACCAGCACGCCGCCGAGCACACCGTTCGCTCCAGTGAAGGCCAGCGCCGACGGAGAGACGGCCGCCGAGACCGACAGCGCCGCGGTGCCGAGCGAACCGGACGGGGACGTCGTCGTGGTCACGGGCGTGGTTCCGGGGTCGGTCGGAGCAACCGGGGTCACTGGCGGGGTCACCGGAGTGACCGGGGTGACGGGCTCGACCGGCAGGGTCGGTGTGGTCGGGCCATCCGTCGCAGTGTCACCGATGATGCTGATCGCGTTGCCGCTGAGGGTGATCGGCAGGTTCAGACCGAGACCGAGCTGTGTGCCACCGAGGATGCCGCCGTCACCGAGGGTGGTCGACCCACCGGTGATGGGACCGCCGGTACCGGCAGTCGTGCCGCCGGTCGAGCCGGACGACGACGAGTCGCCCAGCACGCTGATCGCATTGCCGGTCACGCCGATCGGAGCGGAGACATTGGGCACGATTTGTGTTCCACCGAGAATCGAGTCGGTTCCGGTGGTGGTGCTGCCCGTTGCGCCCATTCCAGTTCCGGTGCTGCTGGAGCCGCCCGTGCTGGATCCTGTGCTGCTGGATCCGGTGCTGGACGAGTCGCCCAGCACGCTGATCGCGTTACCGGTGATGCCGATCGGCGCGACCGCCGTCGGGAGCACCTGCGTGCCGCCAGCAACACCGTCGTTGCCATTGGTCGTCGCGGGTGCCGCGGGTGCGGTCGGGGTTGCCGCGGGAGCGGGTGCCACCGATCCCGTGGATGCCGAATCGCCGAGCACGCTAATGGCGTTACCGGTGACCGTCACCGGCAGCACAGCGTTCACCACTGCCTGGGTGCCGCCGAGCAGCGACTGGGTGCCGCTAGTCGTCGGTACCGCCGGAGCGGGAGCCGCGGGAGCCGGAGCGGGAGCTACCGAGCCGGTGCTCGCGCTGTTGCCGAGCAGCGAGATCGCGTTGCCGCCGATGGTGATCGGTGCGGTGACGCCGGCGATGGCCTGGGTTCCCGAACCAACACCGTCGCTACCGCCGGTCTCGGCGGCGTTGGCCGCGGTTGCGCCGAGGAGCGTGAGGCCCCCGACGAAGAGAGCACCCATGAGGGCTCTAGAGACTATTTTGTTCATGACTGAAGTACTCCGATTCTTGGGTCTGATTGAGTCCCGCTATCGCGGGGAGGATCCGTCTGTCATCGGCGACGCGATGACACGGATCGGCTCAGTCAGGCGAAGAACCGGGGTCGAGCGTGAGGGAAGACGGAAGGGAGTCGTCAGCCGACGCGATCGCGACGGCAGCTCCGACCGGCACGGCAAAGGCGAAGTCGGCGGAGAGCGCTGGCGACGCCGCACCGCCAGAACCGGCACCGCTGGAAAGAGACCCAGAGAGCACCCCGACGGATCGGTCTGCGGGCGAGCCACCGAACGGCGAGGTTGGCGCTCCCGGCGCCGATGGCGCAAAGGAAGACACTGGGGCGCGGAGAGACAACACGACATTCGACGCTGACGTGCTCGAAAGGGCCCGGATGAAACGGATGTCCGACCGCGAATCCGACGCCACCGCCGCCGCTGTCGGGTCGGCTGCGCCAAACGCCGCCCCCAGGTCAGGGTTCAGCGTGATCGAGGGGATCACCCCTGCGCCGTGCACCGGGGTCAGGACGGGTCCGACAACCGTGCCCACGACATCCGTCACGGTGCCGAACAGCGGGGTGACCAGCGGGGTGACCACCGGGCCGAGTACTGGGCCGACAACCCCGTCGAGGCTGGAGGTCACCGGCGACGTAGCTGCCGTTACCGGGGCAGCACCGGTGAGCTGCGAAACCACCGGAACAGCCGCGACGACGGCATCCACGGTGCGGGTGATCGGCGCCACAACGGTGGTCACGGGCTGCGCAGCGGGTTGGACGGTCGGTTGAACAATTGCTGTGACGGTGCGGGTGACTGCCTGAGTTACCGGGGCCACCACCGCCGGCTGCTGGGGGAGAACCGCAGCAACGGCGGAATCAACCGTGGAAGAAAGGGAGCCGAGGAGGGACGGAGCTGGAGCCAAGGGCTGCGCCGCGGGGGCTGCCGGTGAGGCTTCGTCGGCCGACGCCGAATTGGTGGTACCGACGACCACCCAGAGCACGGCGAGTGCAACGCCGAAGAGAACGAGGAAGAGGGCACGCGGGAGAGTGGTCCCCGCCTGCTCCAACTCATCCAACTGCGACACGTCTCGACGCATTTCCATCACCCCCCGATGATGTGTGCAACGGTACGCCGCACAGAATGCTCTGTCTACGGCACCGGCCCCCATTTTTCTGGGCGTCTTCTGCGCACTCGCCGCACAGTCATATAAACACCCAGTCCTCTGCACGCTCCGGCCTCCGCACAACCGGTCGGCGCTAACCTAGAAGGGCAATGAACCAGGAGGTCCGCGTGACCATCAGCAGTCCCGTCACCCGCGTCGACACCTTCACCCCGCAAGAGCTCGAACGCGTCCGCTCCGATTTTCCGACCCTGAGCACCGAGGTCAACGGACACTCGCTCACCTACCTCGACTCCGGCGCCACCTCCCAGAAGCCACTCGCCGTGCTCGATGCCGAGCGTCGGTACCTCGTCACCGAGAATTCCGCGGTGCACCGCGGCGCGCACAGTCTTGCCGCCGAGGCGACAGAGACCTTCGAGAACGCTCGAGCGACCGTCGCGCGCTTCGTCGGCGCCGGCGAAGACGAGATCGTCTGGACGTCGGGCGCGACGGCCGCGCTCAACCTGCTCGCCTATTCACTTTCCAACGCTGGAAGCGGGGGAGCTGACGCCGAGCGTTTTCGCGTCGGCCCCGGCGACGAGATCCTGGTCACGGAACTCGAGCACCACGCCAACCTGATCCCCTGGCAGCAGCTCGCCGCGCGCACCGGGGCGACCCTACGTTTCGTGCCGATCGATGATGATGGTGCGCTCGACCTCGACGACCTCGACCGTCTGATCACCGAAAGAACGAAGATCGTCGCCGTCACCCACGTCTCGAATGTGCTCGGTGCCGTCACACCGATCGAGCTGTTCGTCGCGCGAGCACATGCCGTCGGGGCTCTCGTCGTTCTCGACGCCTGCCAGTCCGCGCCGCATCTCGCCCTCGACCTGCACGCCCTCGATGTCGACTTCGCCGCGTTTTCGGGGCACAAGATGCTCGCCCCCACCGGCATCGGCGTGCTGTACGGGCGCCGCGAGCTGCTGAACGCCCTCCCGCCATTTCTCACCGGCGGTTCGATGATCACCACGGTGACCATGGAAAGCGCCGAATTCCTCCCGGCGCCGCAACGATTCGAGGCCGGCACGCAACCCGTGTCTCAGGCGATCGCGCTCGGCGCTGCCGTGGACTACCTCAGCTCCGTCGGCATGGATCGCATCGCCGCCCACGAGGAGCTGCTGGGGCAGCAGCTGGCGGAAGGATTGAGCGCCATCGACGGGGTGCGGTTGCTCGGACCGGCGGCCGGCGAACGCCGGACCGGACTGGCGAGCTTCGCTGTGGCGGACATCCATGCTCACGATCTCGGTCAGTTTCTCGACGACCGCGGAATTGCGGTGCGCGTCGGGCACCATTGCGCGCAACCGCTTCACCGCCGCCTCGGTCTCACCTCGAGCACTCGGGCCAGTACCTACCTCTACTCCACCGAGAACGAGGTCGACGAGTTCCTGTCCGGCGTCACCGACGCCATCACCTTCTTCGGAGTACGGCCATGAGCACCACCGACCTGCAGAACCTCTACCAGGAGGTCATCCTCGATCACTCCCGGCGGCCGCACGGCTTCGGGCTGCGTGCCGATCCCGACGCACACTCGCACCAGCTGAATCCCACCTGCGGCGACGAGATCACCCTCGAGTTGCACCGCGAGCAGGGAACGGATGTCGTGACCGCGGTGCGCTGGGAAGGACACGGCTGTGCGATCTCCCAGGCCTCGGCCTCGCTCTTCTCCGGCCTCGCCGAGGGACTCACGACCGCGGAGATCAGCACCCGCATCGATTCGTTCCGCGAGGCGATGCGCTCCCGCGGCACCATCGAGCCCGACGAGGAGCTGCTCGGCGACGCGGTGGTTCTCGGAGGGGTGTCTAAGTACATCGCTCGGGTGAAATGCGCGATGCTCGCCTGGGTTGCCGCGGAGGACGCGCTGGCGAAGCTCGGCGCGTAGCCCCCTGCCCCGCGCTGGATCGCCACCTCCCGCCGCTCATCGAACCTGCGGCAGCGAGGCAAGCGGGCGTCACACGCGGTCATGTCGTTGCTCTTCACCGCCTCAGCGACGAGGCTGAGAGAAGACAGTCGAATCAGAGACAGTCGAATCAGGGTCAAGAAAGTCGGAGCACAGATGAGTTCGAGCAGTCCGGCACCTCAGCCACAACACAGCCCGTTGGCACAGGTGCAGAGCATCGACGAGCACGCCGGGCTCAGTGCGACTGACTTCAAACTCGCATTTCGCAATCACCCTGCCGGAGTCGCGGTTGTGACCGCCGACGCCGGCGACGGGCCCGTCGGCTTGACCGTGACATCCGTCTTCTCGGTCAGTGCCGAACCACCGCTTCTGGTGTTCTCCATTTCTGGCACGTCGTCGAGTGCGCCGACTCTGAACCGGGCGGACACCGTGGTGGTGCATCTGCTCGGCGCCGACCAGCTCCAGGTCGCCAAGCTGTTCGCGACGAGCGGGGTCGACCGTTTCGCCGACACCTCCAGCTGGAGTCGCCTGGTTACGGGCGAGCCGTACCTTCCTGGCGCCCCGGTGTGGATCCGCGGCCGCATCATCAACCGTATGGTGGCGGGCAGCTCCACCGTGATTGCGGTACACGCGCTGCAGGCGCACATCTCCGAGTCCGAAGCGCCGCCGCTCGTCTACCACAACCGCACCTGGCACCACGTGGGGGAGCATTCCCGTCTCGAGGGCTGACGCTCATCCCGTCACCCGCGGTTTCGCGCACCTGACCGGTTTAGGCGGTGGCGTAGAGCTCGCGTAACGCCTCATCGAAGGTCGTATACCGCCCGATGGGCCGCGATTCCGGGTCGGCCAGCATCAGCCCCTCAGAGGTTCGCACCAGCGAACCGGCCTTGACGCCAGTTACCTGGTGGTGGATGACCCACCGCCCCTGCCCGGCATCGACAATGTAAAACATCTCACCGATGGTCGCCATGATGCGCCGCCTTCCTGACTGCAGCACAACAGTAGGCTCGGGCGGCCCGCGGCCGGTGGCGTGCGGATGACCGGTGGGCGACGATCGGGTTAACGGAGCGCACACCGGTTGCACGCAGCGAACCGCTGACGACCCGCTGTCGAACCACCGCTAATGGTGATCAGACGAGCTGCGTTCTCGATTCGGCTGCGTCGATCAGCCGTTCGTCGTGGGAGGCGACCAGTACCGCCTTGCCATCGCGCACCAGGTCGCGCAGGATCGAGATCACCGAATCGGCGCTCTCGCGGTCGAGGCCGGCCGTCGGCTCGTCGACCATGACCACCGGAGGGTCGAGCAATAGAGCACGGGCGAGCGCCACCCGCTGCCGTTCACCGCCACTCAGTCGGGCCGGATGACTGCTGGCCCGATCCCAGACGCCGAGCCTGTTCATCAGCTCCGCGGCATGGGGCGCAAGTTCGGTGCTGCGCCGTGCCGGAACCGCGGGGAGCAGCACGTTCTCCAAGGCGGAGAGGCCCGGGATGAGCGACCCTCCCTGGTCGAGGTAGCCAATGCTCGCGCCGCGTAGATTCGTAACGTAGTCGTCGCGGAGCTGCACGATGCTTTCGCCCGCCCACAGGACGTCACCGAGGGTCGGGGGAACGAGTCCCGCCGCCACTCGCAGCACGCTCGTCTTGCCAGAGCCGCTTCGTCCGGCGATGCAGTGCATCGAGCCCGCGTGGAGGCCGAGCGTGAGGTCATCCACCACCACCAGCGGCTCACGGCCGGGACGCTCGTAGTCGATCCTCACGCCAGCGAGGCGCACGGCGACATCAGTCGTCACCCGGGAGTGCATCATGAACGGGTTCCCTTTCGTGAATCGACCAGCAGTGCGGCCGAGACCAGCGCAGCCGCCAGCACCGCCACGACGACGAGAGCGGTGCGGTCTACCGGGTCTGTTGCGGTCGCCCCCATCCAGGCGAGTTCTGCGGCGATGACTATGGCCGGAACCACGATGACGCCAAGCTCTGCGTGGCGTGCCGAGCGCAGGTTACGGGCTGACCAGCCCATCGCCCGCAGTGCTGAATCGTCAGCGGCGCGACGGGCGACGACGATACGTCGCACGACGAGCGACAGCGCCACTCCCGCCACGAGTGCGACAGCACCGAGCAGCAGCTGGGCCACCGCGGCCTGATCGACGGTGAGTCGCGCCACGAGGCTCGCGCCAGCCGAACGTCGGCCGTCGATGAACACTTCAGCGACCCCCGCCGCCGACAGACCTGCCAGCACGATCGCCGCTGCCTGCGAAATGGACACGGGCAACTGACTTCGGGCTCGCCGCAGGCCGAACCGCAGGGTCGTGGTCACGCCGTAGCGAGCTCCGCCACGATTCGCGGATGCCCGCCGCGGCCGCATCGGCGTGTGCGTCTGCGTCCGGGACCTCACCGCGCGCGCGCCGCCGGCGATTGCGGCGAGTGCGGAGGTAAGGGCGACCACGCTCGTGGCTGCAGCGATCAGCACGGGCGTCGTCGCCATCCCGGACAGGAGGATAGCGGCGACGCCCGCCAGGACGACGAGTACCACTCCGTTGATCTCCTCTGCGGCCAGCCAACGACGGACGCGCCATGACGTCCAGCCCATTGTGCGCAGAGCGCCGGCAGCTTCCCGGCGACGCGGGATCGAAACGACCTGCACCGTGGCGAGTAGCAAAATGACACCCCCGAGCGCGATTCCGAGCACGGCCAGCGACGACGTCGAGACCGCGGTGTCGGCGAGAGCCGCGGCGCCGAGTTCAGACCACTGCTGGCGCACACCGTGCAGGGTTCCGACCCGCTGCTTCTCATCGGCGGTGGTGGTGCCGAACGCATAGTTGTCGACGGCAAGGTCGACGGACGTAGGCGACGAGCCGGCAACGAGGGTTGCCGTGAAGCCGAGCTGGCGAATCGCGGCGGCGACGCTCGCCACTCGTTCTCGCGCATCCTGGGTGTACGCGGAGATGCCAGCGACGCGCACTCGGATGGCGGAGACGGGATCCTTCTGACCCCAGGCGGCCGCACTCGCGATGGGCGCGATCGCGACGGTGCGCGGGCTCACCAGTCCCAGTCCGGAGACGCTCGGCAGCATCTTCATCCGCTCGCCGTCGCGCTCGACGGTGGTTTCCGCGGACTGGTAGGCGCCCAGGGGGACGTAGCTCTCTGGCGATTGCAGTTTCGCTACCTGGCTCGTCGAGAACGACCCGACGGGAACGACGAGGTTCTGGTGGGTGAAGTCCATCGGACCGATCGACGACACCGAGCTGTAGACGCTCTCCAGGCCGGCATCCGTGCCCGACTTCTTCGCCGCGAACGGGTCTCCGCCGTCCCGCATCGACGGCGACACGGGTCGCGCGAAGCCCGTCCCGGTCAGCGTTGTGGGGGAATGCGGCTTCGTCGGCATGCCGCCCACCGCTCCGAGCCAGTTGAGCGAGAGGACGTCGTAGGTCGGGTCGAGTGACAGTCGGTCGGGGTCGGTTCCCGGCCAGGGGACTTCGACCGTTCCACGCGCAAACGGGTTCAGCAGGCCCGACGCATCGGCTGTCGATGTGCCGACCGGAGTTCCCGTGCCCTGCGGCAGGGTGAACGACTCGGACCCGACATCGCCTCCCGTGCGTGGGGCTGGCCCGAGTGCGCTGATGGTCGCGGTCATCGTCAACGGCGCCGAGCCCGTCGAGGTCGTCAGGAGAGGCACGAAATTTTCGTCGACTGTCTCTGAGGCGCCCTGGTCGACCTGGTATTCGGCGAAGAAGTCCGCGTACTCCTTCGCGATCTCCGGGTCGTTCGAGAATCGATTCTGCGTGTGCATCTCCGACGCCCGAGCCTTTCGCTGCTCGACGAAGTTCCGAGCGAACGGGCTGGATGTGCGTGTCGCCCACCGGTCCATGTCAGCGGCAGAGGTTCGGGCGTGGGCGCGAACCGACTGCAGCGGCGCCAGGAACCGGCCGGCCTTTCCGAGTATGGCGCGTTCGGCATCCGGGTCGACCAGGGTGATCCGGGTCGACCCCACCGGCGACATCATTGCCGGAAATCGAATCACGCCATCGGTCAACAGCCCGCCTAACCGAGTGGATGATCCCTCGAACACGGTCGCGGCATTCTGGTAGGTGGCGCTCACCTCGGCACACAGGTGAGGGTATTTGGCGACGTCCACCGGGTGATCGAGAAACGTGCACGATGTCGGTGCCGGCGGCTTCGGCGTCTCGTCGATGACGACGGTGTTGGTCGTGCTCGAGACGAGTCTCTCTCCGAGACCATCGTTCGTGGTCAGCCGCGTCGTCACGGTGAAGGCCTGCGGAACCTCGGAGGCACCCGCGACGCCCTTCGGCACTGACACCAACGGAAATCCGTAGCGCAGTTGCGCAGCCTGCACCTCGCCGATCGGTGCGGCGACGTCGATGCCCTCGATCGAGCGGATCGTGGCGACAGCGGCCAGCGGCATCCGTTTTCCGCTCGACAGCGCATTGGTCGGAAGCAGACCGTTCGAGGGCGGATGACTGCCCTTCGCCGTCACCAGGATGTCGTACGCACCCCGCCAGTTCGCATCGAGCGTGTGCTGCAAGATGCTCGCTGCCGCGCTCTGGATTCCCGCAGCCGAGAGTGTGACGACGGCGAGCAGCACCACCGCGATGAGCCGTGCTCGATCCCGCCCCAGGCGCCGCATCGCGCCCGGTACTCGCATTCGAACGGGAGCCTTCTCTGCGGTCACGATTTCAGAGTTTATCTCGACGTCTGGCGGTGCCCGCAACCGCGAGGTGCTACGGGGATCACCAGCACGGATTCGTGCTCGTGGCGCTCGACGCCAGCGCAACGCCGTGCGGTTTCGCCCAAGTGCTTGAGGTCGATGGCTTCGCTCACCTCGAACAGCCGTCGGTGCTGCCGCAGCACACTCGGCTGGGGCACGGTCGTGATCTTCTGAGAGTTGCTGTGCTCGAGGCCAAACAGCGCGGCTACGACCGCACGACACTTCGCACCTTTGCCGATATCCCGTGGAACGCTCCCTTCTACGCCACCGAAGCTTTGTCGAGTGCGGGCCTGTGAGCGATTCCACCAGCGCCTTGCTCGCGCGGAAGCTGGTCTCGGGCTCGGGAGGCACGGCCGCCGGGTGCAGATGGTCGCGTTGTTCTGGCCGCGGCGCGCCAGCCACCCGCGCAGACAGAGCGCCAGCGATGGCAATCCTCACCGGGCTGCCTCACTGCTGCGCAATTACGCCCGAGCAGCACGATACCGAGCGGTCAGGCACCCCTCCTCCACATTGGCCACCTGGGCGCAGTTATCCACAGGAAACCCTGGTCAGAAGGGTAATTGTCGGATGGAATGTCGGTGGTCGGTGAGACGCTGTCGACATGGAAAACTCGCCCGCGACCCTTCTCGCCGACCTGTCAGAGGTGTGCGCTGACGGGTTCGACGGGTTCGCCGGTGTCGCGTCAGATCAGCTGCTGCGGATGGTTGCGGATTCCGGCATCGTGCAGCGCGCCGTCGACGCGATCCGGGTGACACTCGCCGGCGAAGTCGTCGAACGATCCGCCCCGCATCTCGGTGCCGAGGGGATGGTCCGGCAAGCAGGCCACTCGAGACCGGCAACGTTCCTGGCCGAGCTGTGGCAGATCAGCATCCCGGAGGCGGCACGACTGTGCGACCTGGGGACTGCAACGCGATCGAAACGCGCGCTGGATGGCTCCCCGTTGCCGGCCCGGTATCCCGCGGTTGCCGCTGCGGTCGCGGATCTGTCGCTGGGGGTGGAGGCGGCTGTGGTGATCGTGCGGGAACTGGACCTGGCCGCCCCCTTCTGCTCCACCGAAGCGCGCGCGGCGGGGGAGCGGCTGCTGGTGGAGCATGCGCCGGGGTTGACGGTGAAGCAGATCGCGGGGGTGGCCCGGCAGGTGCGGGACCGTCTGGATGAGGACGGTGCCGAACCCCGCGATGTGATCCGGAGGCAGCGGCGAGCACTGTCGTGGGTGACTGAACCGGATGGGATGGTGCGTCTGGTCTGGGTAATGCCCCCAGAAACCGCCGGACTGGTGCGTGCCGGGATCGACCAGCTCGTCGGTGAGCAGTTGCGGGCTGCCCGCGACAGGGTTCCCGATTCTTTGGGACAGGACGGTAGTGCCGACAGTGATGATCGGACCATGCCGCACCGCCGCGCCGATGCCGCCGAAGACCTCTTCCGGCAGGCGGTCAACTGCACGTGCGGTGCTGGTGGTGGTAGTGGTGGTGGTGGTGGTGGTGGTAGTGGTGGTGGTGGTGGTAGTCCGTTGGTGACGATGGTCGTGCGGATGAGCCTCGACCAATTGATCACCGGGCTCGGCACCGCCCAGATCGATGGGATCGATGCCGGGATCTCCGCCACCCGGGCGCGGATCATGGCGGCAGATGCGAACATCATCCCCGCAGTCCTTGGCGGTGCCGGGGAAGTCCTGGATCTGGGCAGGTCGCGGCGACTATTCAGTCCCGCCCAACGCCACGCGTTGGCCGAAACCTATGGCGGGTGTGCGTTCCCGGCCTGCGCACACCCACCGAGTTATACCGAAGCGCACCACCTCCAGTGGTGGTGCAGCGGTGGGGTAACGGATCTGGACAACGGGATCCCGTTATGTTCGTTCCACCACCACCGCATCCACGACGACAGCTGGGAAATCCAACTTCGGGAGCAGGTTCCGTACTTCATCCCGCCACCCTGGATCGACCCCGACCAAACACCCCGACAAGGAGGCATAGTGGTGATAGCGATGTGAGCCACGCACGTCGGCGGCACGCGCCACCTCCGCCGCGCGACCGCAGCCGTGGCATCTCAGCCGCGCGACCTCAGCGGCGCGACCTCAGCGGCGCGATCTCAGCGGCGCGACCTCAGCGGCGCGATCTCAGCGGCGCGATCTCAGCCGCGCGACCTCAGCCGATCAAGCGGGGTCCGAGCTGGGGCGACGGGTCGGCGCCGACAGTACTGTGCTTGACCTCGACCAAGATCGTGTGCGTCAGTGTGCTGCCGCTGTTCGTACCGCGGTGAAACTGCGCAGGAAGCCAGACCGCGCGCCCCGCGGGCAGTTCAACATCGGTCGACTGCGTCCCGTCGGACAACTGACGCTCGAACCCCGTGAGAGTCACCATCACGGTGTTCGGGTGATGATGCAGCGTCGGGGCGTCGCCGGGTACATCGGTGTACTCCAGTACCCGCACGTCGTCGTTCTCCCACAGCACCCGGTTAAGCTGCGGGTCCGTCACTACCGGGTCGGCGTCCATGACCGCACTGCACTCTTGCGGCCCCTCGCACTGGAGAGGATGTCTTATCCCAGCGATAGGACGAAGGCTCGTGAGGCGACTCGCGTCATCGGTAACCGTGCGCCGCCGCCGACCAGCGCGCTTCAACCGCCACTGCGCGTAGTGTTCGCGGCATGGCACGCGACGAGTCTGAGATCTCCGCGATCGCGGAAGACCTGTACTCGCTGATGCCGCGGGACTTCATCGCCCGCCGTAACGAGCGTGCGAAGGCCCTCGAAAAACCTCTGGCGGCAGCCGTTCGGGCACTGACGAAGCCGACCCCGGCGGCATGGCTGGTCAATCAGGTGAGCAGGCACCACCGCGAGGAGCTCGACATCGCCATCGCGCTCGGCACCGACCTGCAGCACGCCCAGGGCAACGCCGATCGCGTAAGCATCCAACGCCTCAGCAAGCAGCATCGTGAAGTAGTCAGGAAGCTGGCGGCGCGGGCGCGCGAACTCGGTGCAGAAGCCGCGGTGTCGACCTCGGCACCTGTACTCGACGAGGTGGCGCAGACGTTTTCTGCCGCCATGTCGGATGCGGCGGCGGCCGCAGCGGTGCGGTCCGGCATCCTGATCAGGTCGTTGCAATCCACCGGGCTGGAGCCGGTGGATCTCGAGGGTTCACTCGCACTGCCCGACCTCGTGGGCGCCATCGCCGTGCGGAGTGCACCATCGGCAACGTGGGCGTCGGCAACGGCCGACCGCCGCGCGGCAGCGGAGCGGCAGCGAGTCGCCGAGGAGAGCCTGGACCAGAGACAAAAAAGCGGACGAGAACAAAGTCGAGAACAGAAACGAAAACAGACACAAGCACAGAGTCGAGAACAGACACGGGAACGCGAACGCGAACGTGCGCTTGCAGAACTCCAGCGGCGCCTTGCTCGCGTGCAGGAGTCGGTCGAACGGGCGAGTCGGCAACTGACCGAGATCGACGACGCACGAGAACAGAAGACGGCACAACTCGACGCCGCGCGCGATGAACTCGCGCACCTGCACCGACAGATCGATGCGCTGTAGTCGTCGTGGCTGACCAACGTGGCTGACCATGCGGCGCGGGAGCACAGCGCGGGCATCCTTCCTTTTCGGATGCTCGGTGCTGACCTCGAGGTGTACCTGGGTCACATGGGTGGCCCGTATTGGTCGCGCAAGGATGCCGCGGCCTGGTCGGTCATCAAGGGCGGACTCGAAGCGGGGGAGACGCCTCTGCGGGCGGCACTCCGAGAGTTCAGAGAAGAGACCGGCATTGCCGCCCCGTCGGTCGACTACCGCCTACTGGGAGAGTTCACGCAGCCTTCCCGCAAGATCGTGACGGTGTTCGTCGCTCAGATCGACGACCTCCCGGTCGCGCTCTGCGGCAACACCTTCGACATCGAATGGCCACCGCGCTCCGGCCATCTGCAGAGCTTCCCCGAGATCGACCGCGGCGGATGGTTCGGACTCGAGGTCGCCCGCAGCAAGCTCTTGCGCGGGCTCGTGCCGGTCATCGATGCCCTCGCCTTTCTGCGTCCGGCGCAAGGCCCGCGCGACATACCGCCGCACTGACCCAGGCCGCCCTGACTCAGAGGGTCAGTGCGCGGCGTCGGATCGCGCGAGATCGGACCGCGAAGGCGCGGTGATTGCCGGCCCGAGCAGCGACCGACCGCCCAACGGGCTCTCCTCCAGGGGAAGTACTTCCGGCGCGCCGAAAACGAGGGTGAACAGCGCCACCGTGATGGCTCCGGCGGCGAGGATGGCCGCCAGCACGATGAGCTGAAACTCCGCCGCCTCCAACGGCGAGGCGCCGGCGAATACCGCCCCGACAAAGGCACCGGGGAGTGTCACGATTCCGGTGGTACGAGTCTGATCGGTCGACGGGATGAGCGCGGTAGAGGCCGCCGCGCGTACCGCTCGCAGTGCCGCGCGCCTGCTGGTCGCTCCCACCGACAGCCAGGCTTCGATCTCCTCGCGCTGCGCGAGGATCAGGCCGCCAAGCGACCGTCCCATCAGCGTCGAGACCGTCATCGTGTTTCCGACGATGATTCCGCCGACCGCCAGAACGTACCGCGGTGAGAACTCGACGGCGCCGGTGACAAAGACCAGAGAGGTCGGCACCGCGGCCGCGATCACGACGGTTGCAGCGAGCACGGGAAGGTAGCGCCGCGGCAGACGCAGCCGCCGGAACACGACCCAGGTGGCGGCCACGACCATCACCAGCAGGAAGACCGCCACCCACAGCGTGCTGGTGATCACCCCGTGCAGAATCACGGTGAGGACTCCGAGCTGGAGCGCGGCCCGCAGCACCGCCCATGGCTGCAACCACGGATGCTCGAGTCGCAGGGCGAGCACGATCACCAGGGTCACGGCCGTCAGCGATGCGACGGCGATGAGGGTCACCCAGATGCTCACGATCGATTACATCACGGCATGCCTGGCTCACGCAGATCCGTGCGCAGTACCTGCGAACTCAACGCCAGATCGCTCAGACGTTTTTCGAGTCGCGCAGAATCTTCGCCAGCTCGGTGATGTGCTTGGCCTGTGAGGCGTAGTCGAGAGCGGCAGAGTTCCAGGCGTGGATCTGGCCGGTCTTCAGAGCGGGACTGGAAGCGAAGGTCGCTTGGTCGAGCAGGTCCTTCTTCTGGAACCCCTCGACGTTGACCAGCAGCACGTCCCCGGTCATCATCTGGGCGGCATTTTCCCAGCTGTACTTGTCCCAGTAGTACTCGCCGTCGGGGTGCAGATCGGTGAATTTCACGCCGAGGCTCCGATAAAGCTCAGTCTCCGGCTCATCGCCGGGTTTGACCACATAGACACCGTCGGCATCGGCGTACATCTGAGTGACTTCGAGCTTTGTCTGCGCGGCCGCGGCCCTGAGATCGGCCGCCGCGGAGTCGTATTTCTTCTTCGCCGCGGCGATCGTGTCAGGGTCGGCTCCGAGAGCGGTGGCGAGCTTGTTGACGCTCGTGATCACGTCACTACCCTTGCCACCGACCTTGATCGCGACGATGGGAGCGATCTTCTCCAGCTGGGTCTGCTGTTCCTTGTCGGCCAGGCTGTAGTAGGGCTCATCCTTATTAATGGTGCCCTTGCGGTCGGTCGGGTAGACGCCCGCGACGATCAGGTCTGGCGCAGCCTCGGCCAGCTTCTCGAGGTCGATTTCGCCATAGCTGTTACCGACGATGGCGGTCGAGGAGATGTCGTAGTCGGCGAAACGGTCATCGCTCGCGACCGCGACGCGACCAAAGACCGCGACCGGCTTCACTCCCGTACTGAGCAGCCCGAGGGCGTAGTCGGCGTAGCTGGCGATGCGCTTCGGCTGGTGATCGAGGGTCACCGTCTTTCCGGTGTCGTCGGTGAAGCTCCACGACGACGAACCGGCGTTGCCGCCAGAAACGGAGTCGGATGTCGCGCTACAGCCGACGAGACTGACGATCGCGAGGAGGGGGGCGAGCAGGAGAACGGAGCGGCGCACGGCCTTGGTTGGGGTCACAAAACTTAGGTTAGCCTACCCTTATCTTGCTGCGCGACCGGGAGGCTCATCGTCGGACTGGAGCAAATGGACTGGAGCGAATGGGCTCGATCTACGGGAGTAGAGCGAAACCGGAGGTGGTCTCCGCGCGCACGGCAGGAACCACGAGCGGCGTTCCGCTGCTGGGATCGGGCACCACCAACGCGTCAAGGTCGAAGGCAGAGCGCAAGATCTCGGGGGTGAGTACCTCCCATGGCGTGCCGTCGGCGAGCACCCTGCCCCGCCCGACCGCCACGAGCCGGTCTGAATACCGCCCGGCCAGCGACAGATCGTGCAGCACCATCACGACCGTCGCGCCCCGTTCGCGGTTGATCGAGCGCACCAGCTCGAGTAGGTCGAGCTGATGGCTGAGATCGAGAAAGGTGGTCGGCTCGTCGAGCAGGATCGTGGGGGACTCCTGAGCGAGAACAAGGGCGACCCAGGCACGCTGGAGCTGCCCGCCCGAGAGCGAGCCGACATCCCGGGCAGCCAGGTCGGAGAGTCCGGTCGCCGCGAGCGCCGCATCGATCACCTCGGCATCGCTGGAGGTCCATGACTTCAACAGGCTCTGATGCGGATGCCGCCCGCGCGACACGAGATCACGCACGCTAGTGGCCGACGGAGTGAGCGGCTTCTGGGGCAGGATCGCGAGCCGACGGGCCACCTCCCGGGTCGCGTACTCGCGCACCGGGCGCCCGTCCAGATACACGGTGCCCGTACTCGGCATCAGGATTCGCCCGAACGCCTTCAGCAGGGTCGACTTTCCGCTGCCGTTGGCGCCGATCAGGGTCGTGACCTTACCGGCCTCGATGCTGAGATGGAGTCCTTCGAACACCACCGAGCGCTCGTACGACAGAGTGATGTCGCGCACCTCGATGGCAGCATGTCGAGCGGGCCGATGAGTACTCGTAAGAGTTTCGGTCACAGTTTCTCCCGTTCAGTTCGTCGAGTGAGCAGCCAGATGAGATAGGGGGCGCCGATGATCGCGGTAATGATGCCGACCGGCACCTCGCCGGGCAGCACGCCGCGGCCCAGAGCATCGCCACCGGTCACGATGATGGCGCCGACCAGCCCAGCTGCGAGCAACGGAGGACGCCCGGTTCGAGTGAGCCTGCGAGCGATCTGCGGTGCGACGAAGGCGACGAACTCCACCGGACCGCTCGCCGAAACAGCGGCAGCGGTGAGCACCACCGCGCAGGCGATGACCAGCAGTCGATGGCGCTGCACCACCACACCGAGGCTGGTCGAGATCTCATCGCCGAGCTGCGTGATCTCGAGGTTCGCCGATTGCGTGAGCGCGATGGGCAGGATTACCGCAAGACAGATCAGAACGGGCCAGACGCTGGCCCAGGAGACACCGGAGAGGCTGCCGACCAGCCATTGCGCGGCCGCGGCTGCCTCGGTGATTTTGGCGTGCGCGATGAGGTAGCTGGTGACGCCGCCGAGGGCCGCGGTTGCCCCGATTCCGATCAGAATCAGACGGTAGCTATCGACGCCAGATCTCCAGGCGAGGCCATAGACGACGGCGGAGGTGATCATGGCTCCGAGCACCGCTACCGCGGGGAGCCCCAGGGAGAGAAGACCGGCTCCGACCGAATAACTCCCGCCGGCGAGCACAATGGCGGCCACGGCTCCGAGGCTCGCCCCGGAGGTGACTCCGAGGATGTCCGGGGTCGCGAGCGGATTGCGAGCGAAGGTCTGCGTGAGGGCGCCGGCCAGCCCGAGTGCGGCGCCGACAAGCAAACCCGCCACGACGCGGGGCAGGCGCAGCTCGACGACGATCAGCTGCTGTCCGGGCGTGCCGGCGCCGATGAGTGTACGCACGACATCTGCCCCCGTCAGCGAGGACGAGCCAGCGACCACGCCCCACAGAGCGATCACGAGAACCGCAACCAGGCACAGCAGCGTCACGACGACGACCCGGCTCTGTCGGCGCGTCACCGCAGCGGGCTTCGCCTCCCGCAGCGCCGTCACAGCGTCGCCATCCGTGCGCGTCTCACGATCACGATGAACACGACTCCGCCGAGCACAGCGAGTACGACCCCCACGGAGACCTCCGCGGTGCCACCGATGAGACGTCCGACGACGTCGCAGGCGAGCAGCACACACGAACCGATCAGGCCGGATGCGGGGAGCAGCCACCGATGGTCGCCGCCGATCGCTGCGCGCGCGACGTGTGGCGCTGTGAGGCCGACGAAACCGATTGGTCCGGTGATCGCGACGGCGCTGGCGGTCAGCAAGGTGATCGCCGCCAACCCGACAATCCGGGCGCGAACGAGGTTCTCGCCGAGCCCGCTGGCCATCTCGGCGCCCAGGGCGAGGGCGTTGAGAGAGCGGACATTGGCGACGGCACAGATGATGCCCAGCCCGGCAAAGATGAGGGCCGCGTCCACCCCGGCCAGGCTGCGACCGGAGAGCGACCCGACCACCCAGATGCGGTAGGCGGCCAGAGTCGTCTCGTCGGACAGGACTAGAAACGATGTCAGTGCGATCAACAGCGCCGAGACCGCCGTTCCCGCGATCGCCAGCGGGACAGGGCTCGAGAGCCCGGTGCCGAGCGCGGCGACGGAGAACACCACGATGCTTGCCACCACCGCGCCGGCGAGGGCAAGCCATAGCGTGGTGAGCACTGAACTCGTTCCGAGCACGTAGACCCCGATGACGACGGCGAGACTCGCGCCGGCCGAGACGCCGAAGATGCCGGGGTCGGCAAGCGGATTGCGGGTCTGTCCCTGCATGACAGCGCCGGCGACGCCGAGGCAGAATCCAACGAGCAGGCCGAGCACGGTGCGCGGAACGCGGGAGCCCCAGACGACGTCCCCAACATCCCGAGCGGGATCGAGCAGACCGGTCACCACCGCGGTGGGACTGATCAGATTGCTGCCGAGAATCAGGCTGACCACCGCGATGAGCGCGACCCCCGCAGTGAGTGCACCGAGCACGAGCGCACGCTGGTGGTGGGCTGAGGATCGGTACACCGTGTAAGCGTAGCCTTACCTAACTTGCACATCCTGACGGTGACCCCGTCCGTGCCCCTCACTCGAATCGGCATTTCCCGCAGTCTGGCGCCCTTTTCGTGTAACTTTTCGCCACGAGGAAAGTTCCCTCGCCCGCAGTGGCACTCATGGCATTCGAATCCGAGGGGAGCCGGATGATGTCGCTCAAAGGCAGCCCATCCACATCAGTCTCCGCGTGGGCGCCGATGGCGATCACCGCGTTCCGCGTGCTCTGGTTCGCCCAGCTCGGAAGCAACATCGGCAGCTGGATGCAGACCGTCGGCGCCCAGTGGTATTTGGTCGAAGGCGCAGCCAGCGCCACGATCATCGCCCTCGTCCAGACCGCGAGTCTCGCACCCGCGATCGTCTTCTCTCTCCCCGCCGGAGTACTCGCGGATTCACTGGATCGCCGGAAACTCCTGATCTGGGGGTCCGCAATCAGCGGGGTTATCGCCGCGGCTCTTACCGTCGTCGCAGCGCTGAACGACCTGACGGTGTGGGCGATCCTCGCATTCACCTTCGTGCTCGGCATCACCTCGACGCTCACGTCGCCAGCCTGGCAGGCGATCCAGCCCGAACTGGTGCCGAGGTCGCTCATCGGGGCCTCCTCGGCGCTCGGTGGAATCACGGTCAATGGGGCTCGAGCGGTCGGCCCCGCCCTTGCCGGGGTCATCCTTTCCGTCTTTGGCGCACCGGTCGTCTTCGGAATCAACGCGCTGAGTTTCGCGGCCGCGGCGTTGGCCCTGCTCTGGTGGAAGCGTCCACCTCAGCCCGGTCTCGACGATCGGGAGCCGTTCGGTGCGGCACTTCGCGCTGGCGTGCGGTACGTCGCATCCGCTCGCCTGGTGCGTCGAATACTGGCGCGATCCGCCCTGTTCGCCATGCCGGCGAGCGCTCTGTGGGCCCTGCTGCCGGTGACAGCGACCCGGCTCGAACTGGACTCGAGCGGATACGGGCTTCTCTTGGGTGCTCTGGGCGCCGGCGCAGTGTTGGGCATCTTCGCGCTCCCGGCCGCTCGCAAGCGCTTCTCCGACAATGTCGTGATCGCGGCGAGCGCCGCGTTGTTCGCCGTGGGAACGATCGCCGCCGCGGTTCTGCCCTTTCTGCCTGCCCTGGTGCTGCTGGTGCTCGCCGGTCTCGCCTGGATCGGCACGCTGACCGTGCTCAACGCCTCACTCCAGCTCACCCTCCCGCAGTGGGTGCGCTCGCGCGGCGCGTCCGTATACATCCTGGTGTTCATGGGCACGATGGCTCTGGGCTCATTCGTCTGGGGGCTTATCGCCGAATGGCTCGGCACCACCGTGGCCCTGACCACATCGGCCGCGCTGCTCGTTCTCGTCGCGGCCAGCGTTCGCGTCGCACCACTCCTCCCGGGCACCGGAACAATCGATCGCACCATCAGCTCGACGCTCCCTACCCCCTCCCTCGTCTTCGAGCCCGCACCTACCGACGGTCCGGTGGTGGTGCAGGTGTCGTACACCGTGCGCCCCGACGCAGTCGACGACTTCCGTTCCGCCATGCGCCTGGTCGAGGGCTCCCGCAGGCGCACCGGTGGTTCGCGCTGGCGCCTCTATAGAAGCGGCGAGACGGCGGATGTCTTCCTCGAATCGTTCGTCGTTCCCTCCTGGGGAGAGTTCCGGCGGCAACAGTCCGAACGGCTCACCGGCAGGGACCGCGAGATGCGCGATGCGGCGGTCGCGTTCAGCACCACCGCCCCAACCGAACAGCATTTCTTTCCAGCGTCCGATCTCCGTTCCCACCACGAACGCACCTGATCGCCAGCAGACCCACGCGTTACCCTCGGCCGTACAGCCCTAGGGCTGCCAGACCATCAGCACCGTGATCGCCACCAAACCGAGCGTCGTAGCTCCCGAGGCTGCGGCGACGGCGCGATAGGCGCGCATCGACCGGTGCGGCGTCGACTGTGGCGAGGTGAGTCGGTCCGCCTCATTGCGCAGCAGAGGGACGGTGACGAACAGACTGAGGCTGGTCGCGACGAGGTAGATGATGACGGATGCCGCCACCCACGGAGTCAGAACCGTCAGCTGCTCCTTCGATCTGGCCGTCGCCAGCACGCCGAATCCCAGCACGACCACGACGAGCGAGAGCAGGCTGAAAAGACGGGTCGCCCTGCTGATCGAGTCGAGCCGCCCAGCGTTCGCGGCGCGGACTTCGCGTAGTCCCATCATCGGCAGTATCGCCATGGGTCCGATTACGAACATTGCCGCGACGACATGTGCGACGAGAAGGAGGGTCGACATTCCTGGCTCAGCCGATCGACGCGGCGGACACTACCGCTTGGGGCTCGCGTCGTGGGGAGCGACGGAATCGCCTCCCGGTCACCGAGAGCGGCTGGATTCGAATGTAATTCCACTTGTCGCCGGACAGGTACGACGCCAGTTCCATTACGCCAGAGGATTCGATCTCCGAGTCGGAGTTGACGCGGTGGGCCGTTCCCCGGATGACCACGCTCCAGCGCTGGCGTGAGTAGATGCCATCCGCTTCGAAGGCCACCGCGGGATCGACGCCGAGCGCGGCGAGCTTGTCGCCCGGCGCGCTCCGGAAATACAGGACGCCATCGCCGACCAGGTAATTCAGCGGGACGATATCGGGAGAGCCGTCGCTCATCAGTGCAAGGCGGCCGAGGTCGGTCGTGCGAAGGAGTGACCAACATTCCTCCGCGTCGAGTTGTGTGGCGTCAGCGGTCTGCATCACAGTTCCTTTCTGGTCGGCGGCACGATTGCCACCGGACATGGCATGTTCATGAGCAGGTCGTGGCCGACCGACCCGAGCAGCAGTGAGCTGAGGGGTGAGAGGCGACGGGTGCCGACCACGACGAGGCGAGTACCGGCGGTGGCGCGCACGGTGGTGAGCACCCCCACCGACGGGTCGCCCTCGACCAGTTGCTTCGTCACGACCACCGAGGGATGGCTATTCGCAAGCTCGGCGTGCACGGTGTCGAGCACGAGGCGGCCGGCCGCCCGGAGTTCGGCCGTCAATCGCTTGAGCTGCAGGGGATCGGCGAATACCAGGGGTGCCACTCCCCAGACGTTCACGAGGAGCAGATCAGTGGTGAGAGCTCGTGCCATCTCGGCCGCGAAAGTGATGGCGGCGTTATCGGTGGTGTCGTCGACTCCCACGACGATCGGCCCGAGAGATTCCTTCCACGCCGCAGGCACCACGACGAGAGGACTTTCCGTCGAGTCGGCGACCTTCAGCGGAATCGTTCCGTGGATGATCCCCGAGATCACGCCGGTCTTGTCCGAGCCGACGACGAGTACCGATGCGTCCTTCGCCTGAGCGACGAGTTCGCTGACGACGCGACCGAAGGCTCGACGGGTTTCCACGACCGTTCCGGTCGTCGCGGCTTTGGCGTCATCGAGCAGCGACTCCACTGCTCGCGCGTGGGCTTCGGTGTACTCCGCGGACATGACGCTCGCGATGTCGACGTCGACCACGCCGACGACCACCAGGCGCGCACTCAGCCGGTCCGCGATCATCCGTGCCCAGGTGAGCGCCGACGCGGATGCGACCGTTCCATCGATTCCTACGACGATCTCTGTCACCATTCGCTCCGATCCGGGCTTTCTGTCGTGCCCTCAGCATCGACCAGCAAGGCCGTGTGTCCAGGGACCAAAGACCCGCGCTGAACCGAAGTGAGCCCGTGCACCACCACAGTCGGTCCGGTGATGTTCATCAGCACGTCGTGCACCACCGGGCCGAGCAGAGTGAGGTCTGCGCCGCGGCGTCGCGTCGAGCCGAGCACCAGCAGTTCCGCGTGGGCGGCAGCGTCGATGAGCGCCTCGGCCGGCGGCCGGCGCACCGACCGCACCCGGACATGGTGCGACACCCCGAGCGCCTTCACGCGCTCGATGGCGTGAACCGGAAGGGAGCTAGCCGAGGAAGTCATCGCTGTCACAATTGCGCTCTGGCGCCGTCGCGGCGGCGCAATCGCATGGAGGATCACCAGCGGCTCGTCGAGTTCCCGGGACTCCCGCGCAGCAAATGCCAGGGCTGCCTCCCCACCCGCGGAATCGTCGAGTCCCACGACGATTCCGTCTCGTTGCGATGTGCTGAAACCCGGGATGATCGCCACCGGGCTCTGCGACGCTGCGGCCAGTTGCAGGCTCCGGGAGCCGAGGGCCCGCCCGTGGAAGAACCCGGTCTTGTGGGTACCGACGACCACCAGATGAGCGGAATGAGATGCATCGACCAGTTCGACGATCGGGTCGCCGATCGTCACTCGAACCACGCACTCGACCTCCGGAGCCACGGATGATGCGAGCGCCGCCGCACCGGCGACCAACTCGAGCGCCTCGGGGTGAAGCTCAGCGAGTTGCCGCGTGCCGATGGCTCCCCAGTCGTCGTCGATGACATGGAGGATCTGCAACGGTCTGTTCTGACGCGCGGCGCGGGTCGCTGCCCAGGTGATGGCGGCATCGCCCGCACTCGATCCGTCGATGCCGACCACTATCGACTTCGCCATCGGGCGCTCCTTGGCTGTTGGTGAGGCACTCCTGGGAGTGTGCAAGAGCGGCGGGGACGGAGTGAGGACAAAGGTCCCATGGCAAAAGGTCCCATAGCACCGTTGCCAGCAGAGGCATACTCTGGGGTGATCAGAACTCGCTCGTCCGCCAAACCCGATGAGCGAAAGGCGCATATTCATGCCAGACTCCATATCTTTCCCCGATGCGCCCCGTAGTCAGCTCGACGTTGCACTGACCGAATTGGTCGATCACGCGCGCGACGTGATGGTCACTCAGGGGAGGCTCCGCGCTCTCCTGCGCGCCAACCAGGCAGTCGTCGAACTCATGGAGTTGCCGGAGGTGCTCCGGCGTATCGTCGAGGTGGCCGTAGAGCTGGTGGATGCACGCTACGGCGCGTTGGGTGTCATAGCGCCGAACGGCGAACTTGAGCAATTCATCCATGTGGGCATGCCCGATGCCGAGGTCGCGGCGATCGGTCATCTGCCGGTAGGACACGGCCTGCTCGGTGCGCTCACCGACGACCCGCATCCGATCCGGCTGCGTCACATCGCAGACGACTCCCGATCCGCGGGATTCCCCGCACACCACCCTCCAATGGACAGCTTCCTGGGCGTTCCGATCCGCATCCGCGGCACCGTGTTCGGCAACCTCTACCTGAGCGACCATGCATCGGGCGACTTCAGCGCGGACGACGTGCAACTCGTCACTTCTCTCGCCGCAACCGCCGGCTTCGCCATCGAGAATGCCCGCCTGTATGCGGAAACCCGCAGCCGGCAGGCCTGGTCGGCTGCGTCGGCAGAGGTGACCGCATCCATGCTGTCGGCGGATGAGGAGGATCCGATGGTAATCCTCGTGGAACGTCTACTCACCCTCGCCGATGCCGACCTCGTGGTCATGACGACCCTCGCCGCCGGCGGTGACGAAATCCAGGTGAGGGCCGCAAGCGGACTCGCGGCGGCCGAGCTGGTGGGTCGTCGTTTCCCTCTCAACGAGACCATTGCCGGGCGTGCCTTCGACGGAGGCCAGCCTCTGTTGGTCAACGATGGGCCCAATCATCAGATGACCATAGCCGCTCAGCACGGTCTCGGTGCGGTGATGGCGCTGCCCCTCAGCGCGAACGGCACAGTGCAGTCCGTGGTCGTCGTCACCAAGAAACACGGCCGAGCGTCGTTTGAGAATTCGGACCTGGAGATGGCTGCGGACTTCGCTGGGCAAGCCAGCGTGGCGCTCGAGGTGATCAAGTCCCGAACGGCGCGACAACAAATGCTGGTGCTCGAGGACCGCGGACGCATCGCGCGGGACCTCCACGACCACGTCATCCAACAGCTCTTCGGCACGGGGCTGCTGTTGCAGAGCATAGCCGGCGCGCTCCCGCCGCCCGCCTCCGTCCAGATCCTAGAGTCGGTGAACAACATCGACAGGGCTATCGCGCAGATCCGCACGGCGATCTTCGCCCTCTCCACCCCCAGTAGCGGCGGGAGCATCACGGTTCGCCATCGTTTTATCGACCTCGTGACCGAGATGACGACATCCCTGGGCCGCACTCCCACTCTCGAGTTCGGCGGGCCGGTCGACCTCGTGATCACGGACTCGCTTGCAGACGATGTGCTCGCCGTAGCACGGGAAGCACTCACCAATATCGCGCGGCACGCTGAGGCGCAGTCTGCCAGCATCCGGCTCGTTGCCGACGGTGCAGGACTCGAACTGAGCATCGATGACGATGGACACGGTCTCCGCGACTCGACCCGCAGGAGCGGGCTCGCGAATCTTGAAGTGCGGGCCACGTCGCGAGGCGGAACATCGACCGTCGAGAGCAGCTCGGCTGGCACGCAACTCCGCTGGCGTGTGCCCACTGCGCAACCGACAGGGCGAACATGACAGAGACCATCCGCGTATTCCTGCTCGACGACCATGAGATCGTGCGCCGAGGAATCGCCGACCTGCTGAACGCGGAGACCGACATCGAGGTCGTGGGCGAGGCATCGACCGCAGCCCAGGCGCTCGGTCGGGTGACCGCGACGATGCCCACGGTCGCGCTGTTAGACGTCCGGCTGCCCGATGGGAGCGGCATCGACGTGTGCCGAGACATCCGCTCTACCCACCCGGAAATCCGCTGCCTGATCCTCACCGGCTACGACGACGACGAGGCGATCGGGGCGGCTGTTCTCGCCGGCGCCGCCGGCTACGTGCTGAAGGATGTCCGCGGCTCACGCATCCTCGAGGCGATCCGCATGGTGGCGGCAGGCACCTCACTCATCGACCCCGCGCTGAGTCGCCGCGTGGTCGAGAAGATCGCGGCGGACACCGCCGACGACCCCCGCCTGGGATCCCTCGGTCTGCGCGAAAGTCAGATCCTCAGCCTCATCGCCGACGGGCTGACCAACCGTCAGATCGGTGTCGAACTCGGGCTCGCAGAGAAGACCATCAAGAACTACGTCTCCGGACTCCTGGCAAAACTCGGGCTGCAACGCAGAACACAGGCGGCGATCCTCCGGCTGGGACAACGCCCGACCGGTGACGCGTAACGGAGCGTCGACTAGAGCTGCGGTCGACCGGCACGGACGGGACCAAGGTCACTGCCGTCCTCCGCCAGCGACGGTAGCGTCCTGCACGGGATCCACTCTGGCGCGGGAACGCTGGACAACCCGGATCCGCACTGTGACAGAGAGGTCATCATGAGCGCGCACCACGCAGCATCCGTCCCCACATCCGTCAACCCGATCGTCACCCTCGACACGGAGGAGTGCTGGTCACTGCTGGCCTCGGCGGCCCTGGGGAGGCTTGCCGTGTCGGTCGCGGACTCGCCGGATATCTTTCCCATCAATTACTACGCTGACGGCTCGAGCGTGTTGATCCGCACCGCGCAGGGGAGCAAGCTGCTCGAACTCACGATCAACTCGCGGGTTGCATTCGAAGTCGACTCCTTCACCGCAACCGATGGTTGGAGTGTGGTCGTCAAGGGAACGGCAGTGGCACTGGAGAAGCAGAAGGACATTTTCGCGGCGGATGACACGCCACTGACGCCCTGGATTCCCACGGAGAAAGAGGTGTACGTGCGCATCACACCGAGCGAGATCACCGGACGCCGCTTCGTTTTCGGGCCGGAACCGGACCGCCCCTGAACGCCCCCGGATTACGTCCGTGTCGCCGGGACACACTCCCAGGTGATGGCGACCGGACGGCGCCGTCGGTACAGCTCGCCAAGATCCTGGTGCGCGTAGCGGACGAACCCCAGGGCGTCATCCGAGGTGCCGGGACCGTCGCTGACGAATGCGTGGTCACCCGTGACCAAGATCACCACAACAGAGATGCTCCACTCGCGCAGCCAGTCCCCACGATGAACCTGCCGAAGCGCCCCAGGCGTGGTTGTGCGCTCGACCTCGGCGAGCGCGCGCTGCGCCGATTCGTCGAGGTCTGCAAGGCAGAGAAGCGCGACCGTATTTCCCCGGTCGAGAGCACCCGTGACATGGCGGATGAGAATCGACTCCGGGCACCCGGGCGCGGCGGTGATCAGAATCTCGCGGGGCTCTGGAGTGTCGAACAGGAGGGAGCGTAATGACGGCATCGGCGCCATCGACCGCCCGGTGGTCGGCTGAGTGGCGGGCATCCGGATGCTTCGTGTGAGCATGAACGTGCGGTCTGGCTCAGCGTGCCGTGGTGGCGACGTCCGCCCAGATACCCCGGGTGTCCTGGCGATCGTTCTGGTGAACGATCATGACCGGGCACTTGGCCCGCACGGCGCAGTACGTGCTGGTGGAGCCGAGGAGGAATCGCAGGGCGACGTTGTGCCCGCGACTTCCGACCACGAGCAGAACGGCCTTCTCGCTCGCACGCACCATCGCCTCACCGGGCCTGCCGAGTTCGACGACAATCGAAACCCAGTCGGGCACGGTGTCACCGAACACTGCCTGCACCGCGTATTGCGCGGAACATTCCGCTTCGCGCTCGGGATCAAACACCCCGCTCACGTCTTGAAAGGCCACGTATTCCCACGCACTGACGATGCGGAGTTCGGCGTTCGCCATGCGGGCGAACCCCGCGGCGTCGCGCAACGCCTCGATCGACGTCTCCGATCCGTCAACACCGACGACGACGATCTTCTTGTCCATGGACGTGCTCCTCGCTGCTCCGGCCTACCCGGCGGGTGACGCTGTCGCAAGGGTGGCCCTCCCCGGTCCCCGGTACAGGGACCAAGGGCCCATAGATGTCTATGGGACCTTCGACCCGGCGCCTCCCGGCGCGGCCGCCGAAGGTGAGGCATGAGCGTCGTGAAACTGAGGCCAGCGTCGAAGACCATCCGGCCACATCAGCGAGCGCGGGCGGGCGCCCTGCGGCTTGCGCGTCGTTATGCGCTTCTGATCGGCACCATGGTGATCGGCGTGCTCGGCGGGATCCTCGCCGTCACCGGTCTCGAGCAAGGACTCCCCTGGTTGTTCGGTGGGTACTGCACGATCGTCGGCGTGGGCGAAGCCGTCATCATGGTGCGCCAGATGATGGCGAGAGTCTTCGGCATCGACATCCTGGCCGTTCTCGCGATCGGATCGACGGTCGCGGTCGGTGAGTACGTCGCGAGCCTCATCATCGTGGTGATGCTTGCGGGAGGTCGCGCGCTCGAAGACTTCGCTGAGGGGAGAGCGGAAGCCGAGCTGAGCGCACTTCTGGATCGCGAACCGCGCATAGCTCACCTGCTGACCGGCGACGATGAGATCGCCGATGTCGATGTAGGAGCGGTCGCAGTCGGTGACCGCATCGTCGTGAGGTCGGGCGAAATGGTGCCCGTCGACGCGACACTGGAGTCCGAAGACGCCGCCTTCGATCTGTCGTCAGTCTCCGGCGAGAGCATGCCCGTCACGACCCACCGCGGTGAGATCGTCTACAGCGGTGCTATCAACGGCAGCACGGTGAGCACGCTTCGAACGATCGCCACCGCCGCCGACAGCCAGTATCAGGGCATCGTCGCCCTGGTGCGCCGGGCAGCAGAGAACAAGGCTCCCGTGGTGCGGCTGGCCGATCGATACGCACTGCCGTTCACGGCTGTTGCCGTCGTCATTGCGGCCGTCGCGTGGATGATCTCCGGCGATCCGAAACGAGCCGCTGAGGTGCTCGTCCTCGCCACTCCATGTCCCCTCGTGCTCGCGGCGCCGGTCGCCTTCATCGGAGGAATGAGCCGGTCGGCCCGCGTAGGAATCGTCATGAAAGGCGGCGCGGTGCTCGAACTCCTTGCCCGGGCGCGTACCGTCGTGTTCGACAAGACCGGCACGCTCACTACCGGCACGCCGACAATCGTCAGGATCCGCCCGGAATCGGGACTGGATGCAACACAGCTCCTGCGACTAGCGGCGTCCGCCGAGCAGTACTCCTCCCATGTGCTGGCGGCATCGATAGCTCGGGCAGCACAGCTGGCGAAACTGACGTTGCTTCCCGCCGAGGGAGCGGTGGAGAAGGAGGCCAGGGGAGTGGATGCCCGGGTCGACGGTCGGCTGGTCTCCGTGGGAAGTCGGGACTTCATCGCCACCCGCTGCACCGCCGCGCCGTCGACGCCCATTTCGGGAGGAGAGCTTGCCATCTACGTTGCCATCGATGGTCGTTTCGGCGGGGCGATCGTGGCAACGGACCCCGTTCGCGCGAACGCCCGCGACACCATTGCACGTCTCGCGGCGTTCGAGGGCATCGGTTCCATCCGAATGCTCACGGGGGACTCGGATTCGACCGCCGAGCATGTTGCGGGCGAGGTGGGCATCAGCGATCTCCGGGCGCGCTGCCTTCCCGCCGACAAGGTCGAGGCCGTGCGTGCGATAGACGATCGCCCCGTCATCATGGTCGGCGACGGTGTCAACGATGCGCCGGTACTCGCGGCGGCCGACGTCGGCATCGCAATGGGCGCGCGCGGCGCGTCGGCGGCCAGCGAATCCGCGTCCGCCGTACTCCTCCTCGACGACATCTCCCTGGTGGTGTCGGCGATCGTCATCGGCAGACGCTCGGTTCGCATCGCCCTGCAGAGCATCTGGATCGGTATCGGCCTGAGCGTGGGTCTGATGATCATCGCGGCCTTCGGATTCATCCCCGCGGTGGTCGGCGCAGCCCTTCAAGAGGTAGTCGATCTCGCGACTATTCTCAACGCGTTGCGAACGGTGCGTGTCCCACGAGCGACGCCGTCCGCGAAGCTCAGTTCCTGACTGGTGGGTGGAAGACCAGCACGGGGCAGTGGGCGCGCTGGGCGCAGGGCGAACTCACCGAGCCGAGCAGCACCGACGACACGCTCCCCAACCCCCGGCTCCCGACGACTAAGAGCTCGGCTCCGGCGGACTGGCCGATCAGCACATCGGCCGGCTCGCCTTCCAGGGCGGCAGTACCGAACTGCACTTTTGGATCGGTGCCCAACGCACTGAAAACGAAGTCGTCGATCGTCTTCTGCGCGGCCACCTGTGGCTCTGAATCCAGAGAAATCGACACCATGCCGATCGGCGGCAGGCCGAACCCGCCGGAGCGGTAGTGCCACACCGACACGATCCGCAGAGGAAGGCCCATCGCGATGGCCACGCGTTTTGCGTAGCGAAGTGCTTCCAACGAATGCAACGAACCATCGATCCCGACGAGAATCGGCTTCACTGACGTCTCTGAGGTACCCATGGGTCCACGATGCGCGCTCGTGTCCAGCCGAGGCGGGACCTACGTCCCAGAGAATGCCGGCCCTCGCGCACAGACTCGTCAGATGAGAGCACTTCAATATCGTTCCATCGGTTCCGCCCCTGAGGTAGTCGAGATCCCCACGCCCGAACCGGGCCCAGGACAGGTACGACTCAAGGTCACCGCCGCCGGGCTCTGCCATTCGGACACCTTCCTGATGGGGCTGCCAGCGGAGCAATACATCTACGGCCTCCCGTTGACGCTCGGGCATGAGGGCGCCGGCATCGTTGACAAGCTGGGCGACGGCGCCACGGGGGTCGCCGTCGGCGATTCGGTCGCGGTCTACGGACCGTGGGGGTGCGGACACTGTCACGCGTGCTCGGAGGGCCGCGAGAATTACTGCACCAACGCCGGAGCGCTCGGCATCGCCCCGCCCGGCCTGGGCGCACCGGGAGCAATGGCCGACTATCTCATCGTCGACGATTCCCGGCACCTGATTCCGCTCGACGATCTCGACCCGGTCGACACCGTCTCTCTTACGGATGCGGGGCTCACTCCGTATCACGCGATCGTCTCGTGCCTCGACAGGCTCTATCCCGGATCGACCGCCGTCGTGATCGGCGCTGGCGGCCTCGGACACGTCGCCATCCAGATCCTCCGGGCCATCACATCCGCCCGTATCGTTGCGCTCGACATCGACGAGGACAAGCTAGCCCTGGCACGCGAGGTCGGTGCTGATCTGACCTTCCCGTCGAACACGGATGCCGTGGCCGCGATCCGCAACGCGACCGGCGGCGTGGGGGCCCAGGTGGTCTTCGACTTCGTGGGCACCCAACCGACCCTCGACATCGCGCAGCAGAGTGTGGCGATGGACGGGAAGATCCAGATCGTCGGGATCGGCGGAGGGGTGCTGCCGACGGGTTTCTTCTCCACACCGTTCGGGGCATCAGTCCAGGCTCCGTATTGGGGCTCGCGCTCCGAGCTCATCGAGGTGTTCGATCTGGCACGCCGCGGCTTCGTGAAGGTGCATGTCGAACGCTTCACGCTCGAGGAGGCACCGCACGCGTACGAACGACTCCACGCCGGAACGATCTCCGGGCGCGCGGTCGTCGTCCCACACGCGGAGGGCTAGATTCACGCGATTGTCACGGGACCTTCGACCCCGGGCCGAGGGTTCTGCCGACCTAGCCTGACCACGGGAATCGCTTCTGGCGCATCGGAAAACGAGGAGTTCACATGTCACGCTCGGTGGTCGTCGTCGGAGTGGACGGCTCGAGGGATTCCCTCATCGCACTCCACCACGCAGCAGCGCAGGCTCGCCTTCTCTCGGCCGATCTCCGCATCGTCACGGCATGGAACGAGATGGTCTACCAGGATGCCGTGGTCGGCTTCCATCCGGAAACCACGGCGCGGCGAGCAGCACGGGATGCCGCCCTTGCGGAGTTCGACGGTGCGGTGCCGGCCTGGGTCACCGAGAGCACGACGCCCGGCCCGGCCGGGCCGGCGCTAGTGGCCGAGGCCGTGCACGCGCAGCTGCTCGTCGTCGGCACCCGTGGACACAGTCCGATTGGCGGACTACTGCTGGGTTCTGTGAGCACGTACTGCGCCGAGCACTCACGGTGCCCCGTGCTTGTCGTCCCGACCCACGCGACCGACCGTCCGGCCGACGAAGTCGCTACCGAACACGCGACAACCTGATTCCGGCCACTGCGCCATTGCACCGACCGGAAGCTCGCAGCTACCCGACGCTGGCCGACACCGGGTAGCGATAGAACCCTTCCCCGGTCGCGACGCCGAGCTTGCCATGATCGAGATAGGTGGTCTTGAGGTAGTCGGCGAACTCCCGCTGCTTGGGGCCGCCGGCGAGCGAGATGTTGTACGCCGTGGTGAGCCCGACGACGTCGTAGATCTGGAACGGACCAGCCGGTGCGCCGGTGGCGATACGCCAGGTTTTGTCGATGGTCTCCGGATCGGCGATTCCGTCGATCAGGAGCTCGGCCGCCGCATCCAGGAACGGCACGAGGAGCGAGTTGAGCACATACCCCGCCTTCTCCTTCTTGAGCTCGATCGGCACCATCCCGATGTCACGCGCGAACTCGACGACGGTCGCGTAGACCGCGGGGTCGGTCTTCGCTGTGCCCATGATCTCCGCGGTGTTGTGCACCCAGACCTCATTGGCGAAGTGCAGCGCGAGAAAACGATCCGGCCTTCCGGTGGATTCCATCAGATCGCTCGGGAGCAGGGTCGACGAGTTGGTAGCGAAGATAGTTCTCAGGGGAGCGAGACCGCTCAGCGCGGAGTACGTGGCTTTCTTCAGGTCGAGGATCTCGGGGATCGCTTCGATGACGATGTCGGCATCCTTCACCGCGTCGCCCAGGTCGCTGGAGTACGTGACATTGTCGAGAGCGCGCGTGGCCCTACCGTTTGCTCCTCCGGCAACGGTTCGTTCATACACCGATGCCAGCTCGTCGAACCGGCCGCGTGCCTTCTCGAGCACGGCGTCCGAGATGTCGTATGCGGTCACGGTGAAGCCGCTGTACGCAGCTTGATAGGCGATCTGGGAGCCGAGAACACCGGTGCCGAGCACCGTCACTGTGGTGAGTCGTGTCATGGGATTGGTTCTCCTCGTGTTTCTGAGAGTTAAGTGGCGCTGATCAGCGTGCGAAATTACCGCGGTAGTACTCGTAAACCCAGCCCACCAGAGCGATCATGGTGATCGCGGCCCCGATGAAACACAGCCAGAAGCCGGCTGCGAGTCCGAGCACGAGCACCGCCGCTCCTGCAGCGAGAGTGACCGGCCACCAGCTCCACGGCGAGAACTGCCCCACCTCCGCATCGCCGTCGTCGATGTCAGCATCGACCCGGTCTTCGGGTAGGTCTCCGTTCTGGGAACCGAGGGTGCGGCTGAAGTAGAACCCGAGGAACAGCGGAAGGATGACGCTGATCGTGAGCGCCACCGTTCCGGTCCACTCGATTCCCCCCATCGCGACGACACTCCAGATGATGTACGCGGCATCCCCGACCGCGAAGAAGACGGCCAGGATCCAGAAGATGTTCGTTTGTGCGCGCATGCGGCCACTCTTACTGGATCAGGGGTGTGCATCCGGGACCAAGGTCCTGTTGCTGAGACGGAACCTCGGTACCCCTGTGGCGCGTCGCAGTGCACATTGACTGAGTGATAAGACCGCCCCGCTAACATCCATTCATGATCGACACACCAGCACGAAGTCCTAATTTCGTTGGTGGCGAGCGGGTGCTAATTTTGTCGGCGGGTGTGGGCTCGGGGCACAACAGCGCCGCAGCGGCCGTCAAGCAAGCGTGCGACCTTCGGGCCGACATTGACGATGTGCGGGTAGTAGACGTGCTTCAACAGAGCACCGTGCTCTACCGCGACCTGCTGGCCAAAGGATATTTCGCGCTGGTCGAGAGTGTGCCGTGGTTGGTTGACTGGGGCTACGACCTCAGCGACCAACCTTTTCGACGTCGTGGCCCGCTCGACCCGTGGACGCAGGCGAATGCCATGCCTACCGTCAGCGAGATCAAGCGGTTTAAGCCGACCGCAATCGTCTGCACGCATTTCCTTCCCGCTCAGCTGATCGCGTCGCTACTCCTCCGCGGCGTGCTCGACGCCAAGACGGCGGTTGTCACCACCGACTACGACTTCCAGGGACTGTGGCTTACGAGCGCGTTTCATGCGCTCTTCGTGGCCCGGGAGGAGGCGAAGGCACAGCTCACCACGTTGGGGGTGCCTCCCGATCGCGTGCGGGTCTCCGGAATACCGGTGGCGGCTACACCGGAACAGGCGGCCGTGAGAAGCAGCGAGCGACCCCCGAAGCTACTCATCTCGGCCGGTGCGTCTGGCGGCGACTACGCCGTCGCGGTCGTGCGGCAGACATTGCACATGAGCTCACCATTCACCGCGACGGTGGTCTGTGGGCGTAACGAGGAGTTAAAACGGCGTATCGAAGAGGTCGTGGCGCCGGCCGGGGACCGATACCGGGTACTGGGCTTCACCGCGGAGATGCCTCAGCTGCTGAACGATGCAGATCTGTTTGTGGGCAAGCCGGGCGGACTTTCGGCGTCGGAGTGCATGGCGGCGGGCTTGCCGATGGTGGTGGTGAACCCGATCCCTGGTCAGGAGGTTCGCAACGGCGACTATCTCATGGAGCAGGGCGCCGCCATCCGTTGCAATACTCCGTCGACCATCGGATGGAAGATCGATCAGGTGCTCAGTGAGCCGGGACGACTTCAGCACATGCAGGCGGCAGCGCGCCGGATCGGCAGACCCGGTGCAGCCGCGACCGTGGTGAGCCAGTTGCTGAGCGGCCCGTCCCGTCCTCTGGTCGTCACGCGCGGTGCCCAAAAGACGATCTTGGCAGCGAGCGAGAACAACCTGATTGCCAGTGACCTCACCGGGCCGTTCTCGTTGATGCGCCTGGTCGATCCCGTCAGTGACAGCACTATTGCCCTTCTCAGGGCGGAAGAGGTCGTCGATCTGCGCCGACGGTATGAAGACTCACCCGGCGATCTCGTGCTGCGGCGCGAGGAGAGACGAGCACCGTTTCGGTGGGAGGCTCGGCGGCTCCTTCGCAGTGTGCTGGGCGACGACGAGACGCTCTCCGTTCGGGTAGAGACCGTGGCCCCGCCACTATCGGTGGTCGGTACACGCTCCCGAAGCCGGTGATCCGGGGTAGGTTTCACTCATTCGCGGGCAGCATCCCGCCACTGGTCGACACCGTGAGTGGGTGCGCCCCCTCCCAGCTCCGTGGGCTGTGTTGGGCAGCGAGAATGGCCCACGTGCCCGCACGCCTCGACCACCGGTGCGTCACTGGATCGCGCTCGAGCGTGGGTCCGGCATCCAGGGCGACGTGCACCAGCGTGGATGAGCCAGGCGACAGATCCACCTTCTGAAAGCCCAACAGCTGAGCCACCGGGCGGTCCAGGGACAGGTCCGCGGCATAGACCTGCACGACGGTCGAGCCTGCGCGGTCGCCGGTGTTGGCGACGAGCACCTCCGCGCTGCCACCCCTGTCGTCGAATCGGTGATCAACCAGTTGATACGAAAAGGTCGTGTAGGAGAGCCCGAATCCGAATGGGAATGCGGCGACGTGTCCGTCAGCGTCAAGCATCCGTTGCCCCCACCGGTCGTCATAGACGACGGTCTTCGCGGCGCTGTCAAACGGGGGAAGGTGCTCGACATCGGTGGGGACGACGAATGGAAGTCTGCCACTCGGCCCAACGTCGCCGTTCATCACCCTGGCGAGAGCGCGCCCCGCCTCCATTCCGCCGTACCAGGCGTACATGATCGCCGGCACGCTCGCCCCCCACGTCTCCGTGAGAATCGCGCTGCCGCCAATCAGAACGACGATCGTGCGCGGGTTCGCGGCCGCTACCGCCCGGATCAGCTCCACATCGGTCGGGCGCAGTTCGAGCGAGGTGCGGTCCCCGCCGCGGACGAAGCGAGACGCCAGGTGGGCGAGCCTGATGAGAAGTTCGCGAAACGGGCCGGATGTAAATGCGCCGCCGAGCACACCCACATCGACGCCTCCCGTAACGACCGACTCGCCTTCGTCGTGCTGGTCGAGCCCCACGACCACGATGGCGGTGTCTGCTGCTGCAGCGACCGCCGCGGCCTCGGCCGCGCTCGATCCCGAGGCAGTCTCGATCAGCACATCCGGGAGCGCCTCGCGCAACCCCTGCAGAGGCGAGACCGTTGACGGGGGGCGTACCCGCGACGAACCGTGATCGCCAAGATTTGCCCGTTCTGAGAGTCGGCCGATCACCGCGATGCGACGAGTGTCGGGTGCGAGCGGCAGTAGCGCGGCACCGTCTACTGGATCGTTCTTCAGGAGCACGATGGACTCCTCGGCGACCTTTCTGGCGAGTGCCCTGTGCGAGGTCGATGCGATCACGTCGTGGCTCGGGCTGGTTACCTCGCGAGTGGCGGCATGTTGCAGTGTCGTTCGCAGGATGCGGTGTGCCGATTGCAGAACCGTCTCGCGGGATACCGCTCCCGATCGCAGCGCGGAGGGAAGCGACCGAGCGCGAAGCATCCGCAGCGGCATCTCCACATCCATTCCTGCACGGAGACTCTCGATTGCGTCGTGCGTGCCGAACACCCAGTCGCTCGTCACGAACCCGGCGAAGCCCCATTCGTCGCGCAATACTCCGGTGACGAGTGGGCCGTTGAGGTCCATGTACTCGCCACGCACCCGGTTGTAGGCGGTCATCACCGAGTCGGCACCGGCGTCGATCACCGCCTTGAAATGGGGCAGATAAACCTCGTGCAGAGCGTGCTCATCGACGGAGACGTCGACTTCGAATCGCTCGTTCTCCATCGAGTTGAGAGCGAAGTGCTTGACGCACGCCATCACATTGAGGCGCAGACCACGCGTTATGGCGGACCCCATGATGCCCGTTAGCACGGGATCCTCCCCGTAACACTCCTGCGCTCGGCCCCACGCGGGGTGGCGAAGCAGGTTGACGCACACCGATGCCGAGTAGTTCGCGCCTCGCGCCCGCGTCTCCAGACCGATCGCGATGCCGACCTGCTCCTCCAGCGTTGGGTCCCACGTCGCGGCGCGAGCCATCGTCACCGGGAAGGAAGTGGAGGCGCCGATCACAACGCCACGAGCACCGTCGCTAAACCGAATTCCGGGAATTCCGAGGCGCCTGTTCGCTCCGGCGACGAAGGGCCGCCGACCGAGCAGAAACGGGATGAGGGGAAGCAGTCGACGGGGGGAGTCACCGTCTAGCAGCCAGAGGACCTCAGCGTCAGTCATCCGCTCGATCAGGTTGTCGGCGGCGGTGTCTGCGTCGATCTCGGCCGCGCGGACTGCCCGAACGGCCTCGTCGTACTCTGTTCCCGTCGCTCTCATGGTGCCGATCATTCCCCGGCGTCCAGCGCCCCGTGATCGCTTGCTGGCCCGCGCGGACCAGCGTGCTTCAGCCGTTTCCATGTGATGAATTGTGCAACATGATCAGTCGTCGCGGGCACTCGGCGCCTCCCTCCGAGGGCAGATACTACGATGTCATCACCGGCCGATCTCTGCGATTGCTGGCAAAACGGGCGAGCGAAAGAACGAAAACATGGTTCCGCGCGGCGAGTCAGATATCCACAATGCCTATCTGGAGCTCGGACGTGCCGAGCCGCGTTTCGCAGCGCTCAGCGCACGATTGGGAACGCCAGACCCATTCGAGTTTCCCGACGGGGGACGGACAGTGGACAGCAATTTCGCTGGCATGGTCATGCACATCCTCGCTCAGCAAATCGCCGCACGGGTCGCTCTCGTGCTGTATGACCGGTTGACCGCCGCGGCTGGAGGGACGTTGACGCCGGACGCGGTGCTCCGTCTCGGCGTCGACCAGGTGAAAGCGATCGGCACCTCCCATTCGAAGGCGACCTATGTGTTCGCCCTCGCGGAGGCGGTCAGCTCCGGACAGCTCGATATCGAGCACCTGGCGAATGTGAGTGATGAAGACGCCGAGGACTCTCTGATTCAGATCAAGGGAATCGGCCCCTGGAGCGCAGAAATGTTCTTGATCCATCAACTCCGGAGGGGCGACATCCTGCCCGCGGGGGATCTCGGAATCCGCGCAGCGATACGCACCGTCTTTTTGTTGGAAGATATCCCCGCGATCGACGAAGTGCGCCGCCGCGGTCAGCTGTGGAGCCCGTACCGAACGTACGCGGCTGCTCTCCTCTGGCGATCGCTGGCTGACCCCTCGGCCGGCACCCCGGCAGCCTGACCGCCATCGTTCGCTCTGACTGCCATCGCCAGCGCGAGCGACAGCTGTCGGCGAGACGTGATACCCAGCTTTCGGAATATCTTGCTCAGGTGATATTCCACGGTCGATGTCGTCAGGAACATCTGCGTTGCAATTTCGGAGTTGGTTGCCCCGTCGGTCGCAAGCTGGGCGACCGTGGCCTCCTGGGAGGTGAGGCCGGAGGCAACTTGTCCGCCCGACACGTCGACATGGTGGTATCCCGCTGCGCGCAGCTCGTTGTGCGCCCGACCCGCGAACGCGCTGGCACCCATCGAATCGAACATTTCGAACGCGACGAATAAGTGCCCTTGCGCATCCTTTCGACGTCTCTGTCGGCGAAGCCACTGACCGTAGACAAGGTGTGCGCGCGCAAGATCTGTTTTTACGGACGTCTGCGACAGAAGGCCGATCGCCTCCTCGTATAACGACTGCGCTTCGGTGTCGTCTGCCAACACGGCCCGCGACCGGGCCAACACGCCGAGTGCCCACGGAGAGCCGCTGGCGAGCGCCCGATCGGCGAGGCGTTCGAGAGCTCGGTGCGCGGTGTCGGTGCGTCCGGTTCGCGCCCCAGCTTCGACCACCTCGGGCAGGATTCGATTGCCGAATCCTGGTGGGTCATTATCATAAATTCGCATCGCCGACTCGAACGCGCTCTCGTACTTTCCCAGCCCCATCTCTAACACCGTGAGGCCCAGACAGGCATTCACCTCCAAGACCCCGGCGCCTCGTTCTGCACCCCAATCCGCTGTCAGTGCCGCTGTGTCACGGGTCTCCTGCTCTCGGCCTTGCCAGGCTCTCAGTTCGAGAAGAACCCCTGCTGTCGCGGGGTGCGGAACGCCAATCAACGCGGAAACTTCGGATGCCTCGGAATAGGTTTGTTCTGCCCCCTCGATGTCTCCCGTCCAGCACTGACCCACGCATTTGCCGGCCAGCGCGATCCGCAGCGCACCCAGGTCGCCGTGCCCGCGCCCGAGAGCGATCGCCCGCTCGAACATATCGTGGCGGCCGGCGTCGTCCCAGAGATCGTCGGCTGCAAACCATCCCAGGGTCACGGTGGACAGCACGGCGGGATGCAGTTCATCCTCGCGAAAGAGTGTTGAGACAGCCCGCTTCGACAACGGAGCTGCAGAGGCATACCCAACGGTCAGTTGGGTTGACAGTGCCTGAAGGAGCACGTCTCGGCCCACGTTGTCGGCGTTCGTGTCAAAGGGAAGCGTGAGCACGCGTTTCGCGATTCCTGCGGTGGTCTCTGCGAGGGTGTCATCTCGAGCCACTAGAGCCGCCTGCAACGCGTCGAAAAGAATGCTTCGAATGAGCTCCACGTTGCCCTTATCGACGTGGGCGACCGCATCAAGCAAGAGGGCCGGGGCGTTCTTGTACCGCAAGAAGAACACGGCGATCGAGGCGCGCATTCGTTGCAGATCGACCGACCTCGTATCGTCTTCCAACCACGGTGCGGCCTTGTCCACGAGGGCTTCAGCCAGGATCCCATCGCCGGCGGCCAGGTACGCTTCAGCGGCAGCAAGCAACCGGACGCCGCGTTCCCTGGGCCCGGGAGAGAGTTCGGCCGCTCTGTCGAGGAATCGGGCCTGTGCGAGTCGACCGCCGCGATTTTCTGCTCGTCGTGCTGACCGTTCAAGATCAGCGGCCACGACTTCATTTGGAGCTAGCATGGCAGCCGCGCGATGCCATGCTGCAAGGTCTCGGTCGTCATCTAGCTCGGCGATGGCAGCCATCGCAGTGTGCGCGAACCGACGATGACGGGGTTCAGCGGCGTCATAGACAGCCGAGCGAATAAGCGGGTGCCGGAAGGTGACCCGATCCGCGATGGTAAGCACCCCAGAATCTATTGCGGCGTCAGCTGACTCCTCGGATAGCCCGAGGATCTCGGCTGCGCGCCAGAGCCGAGATGGATCATCGGTCGACATCGTCGAGGCGAGGACGAGAAAAGACCGAGTTTCCTGGGGAAGCTCCTCGAGTTGGCGCAGGTAGCGGGCATTGAGTCCTCGACCTGCCTGCAGATGGTGGGGGAGAGGTCGGCGGCCGGCGAGTTGTTCCGAGGTGAGCTGTCCAAGCACCTCGAGCAATGCGAGCGGATTCCCATTGGCTTCGGCGACGATTCGCGCGGCGACCAGCGAACTGAGACCACCCGGTCGTGCAGAGTCGAGGAGCGCAAGGGAGGCATCCCGATCTAATTCGCGAAGGTAGTAGGTCGGCATGCCGCTGAGCCCCGCGAGAGCTCCATGGTCCTCGCGCCCCGCGAAGACCATGCCCACTCTGTCTGCGCTGACGCGCCGCGCCACGAAACTCAGCACATCCAATGATTCTTGGTCGAGCCACTGCGCGTCATCGATAAGACAGATGATCGGGGCCTCGTGTGCGGCGGCGGCAAGCACGCTCAGGGTGGCAAGTCCCACCAGAAAACGCGAAGGCTGTTCCTGGTCCATCGCCCCGAAGGTCGCCAGCAGCGCGTTCCCTTGCGCCGCTGGCAGGCCAGAAAACCGTTCCCTGAACGGAAGGAGGATTCGGTGGAGCCCGGCAAATCCGATGCCAGACTCCGATTCAATGCCCACGAGGCTCACCGCCCTGACCCCGCCCGATGCTGCATATTCCAGAAGCCGAGTCTTTCCGGCTCCGGCCTCGCTCAGGAACACGCATGACCCACTCTGGCCGCCGACGAGTGAGCGAATGAGTTCGTCCACGACTCGGCATTCCAGCTCGCGGCCGACAAGCTGCCGCTGATGGTGCAGCCGGGGCCCGGAAACTGCGGTGTTCAAGCCGTCTCTGGTTTCAACTTCAGTCATCCTGGATGCCTCATAACTCGACCCCACGTGATAAACGCTAAAGATCCGGCGGAGGAATGTAGACCCTTTTAGGCATCACCAAGAGCCCGTGCGCACTCACGGCGACGATTTCCGGCAAACCCTACAGTCGGCGAGGTCGATTCGTCGCACCATAGTGGAGTGGTGACAACGGTATTGATTGTCGATGACGACGAGCGGTTTCGCGAGCTAGCGAGGAGAATGCTCACTGCGTGGGGTTATCAGCCCGACAGTGAGGCAGGCAGTGTGACTGAAGCATTGCAGAGAGTCGCAACGTCACGATCGGACTTTGCGCTCGTCGACGTCGGTCTTCCCGACGGGACTGGTCTCCAACTCAGCAGGATCCTGTCAGACGCGCCGTTGCGTATGCGCGTTGTCCTTGTCTCCTCCGACAGTGAGGCTACAACGGCACAAGAGGCAACCGCTGCCGGGGCCGCAGCGTTCGTCCCCAAGACTGACCTATCGAGCGCGCTGCTCCACTCCGTCCTCAGGGATCGCTAGTTTCATGAGCAGCGACCTCCACAACCAGCAGATTCGGGTGACCGTCGGGGAAGACGATCTCCTCTTCCGCAGGGGTGTGGTGCGCGTCCTCTCCGAAGGAGGGCTGCGCGTAGTTTCGGAAACTGGCGATGCGGTCGAGTTTTTGGCCGAAACGCTCATTCACGGACCGAACGTCGCAGTGATCGACATCCAGATGCCGCCACACCGGGACGACGATGGGCTTCGCGCGGCAATCGAGTTGCGCAAGCGGCTTCCGGAAATGGGTGTCGTCGTCCTGACCCAGCACGCCGATCCCGAGTTCGCGATCGAACTCATTGGCGATCGTCCAGACGGCGTCGGCTACCTACTTAAAGAGAGAGTCGGCGACATCCACGAGTTCGTCGAAGCCGTTATGAGAGTCGCTCGAGGCGGAAGCGCGCTGGATCCTGAGATCGTTGCCCGGATGCTTCGACCACGGTCAGTCCCCGATGCTCTTGCGCCTCTGACACCACGGGAACGAGCCGTCCTTGCCGCCATGGCGGAAGGCTTGTCGAATCAGGGCATCGCCCGCGCTCTGTACATCAGTACCGCGGCGGTGGAGAAACACGTCACCGCCCTGTTCAGGAAGTTGTCCATTACAGCCGAGGGCAGCGAGCATCGACGCGTCCACGCTGTCCTGCGTTACCTCACCGCTCAGCGAGACTGAGAGGTTAGGTACAGTGTCGGACGCAGCGGAGGATGTGCCCCCGAAGCCCCAGAACTCTGAGCCCGAGCCGATTCTGTTCGTGACGGACGCTGAACGCGCCGAGATCCGGCGGCTCGTCGAGAAAGAACGCGCTCTGCGCGACGTCGCGAACCTTATTGGTAGCGCGGGCGCTGACGTAGATATCATCGCCATCATCGTTCGCGAGGCGTCGCGGCAAGTTGATGGGTTGCCTATCACTCTGACGCAATTCGTCGGGCCACGAGACCTGTTCGTGCGGGCTTCTCCCGACGGACCAGCAGAGCCTGGGATGCGCATCGTGTCCGAACCCGACACCCTACCGGACCGCGTATTTCGCTCCGGGTTGCCGGTTCGCGTCGACGACTACCGACGAGAGCCGGATGCCGAACTGGCCGCGCGCTTTGGAATTTTCGCAGCTATCGCCGTGCCGATCGTCGTCGAGGGCCGAGTCTGGGGGATGTTCTTCGTCAGCTCATCGGTCGAACAGCTACCACCAGACACGGAGGCTCTACTTTCCGCGTTCGCGCAATTGGTCACAGCCTCGTTCGACAGCATCGAGGCCCGAGATCAGCTTCGCACTGTCGCTGAACATGACGAAGCGATGCGCGTGATTCAACGGGATGCCAGCGGGGCGTCCATCACCGAGGTGTCGTCGAGGCTGGTGGAGTACGCTTCCATGCTGAGCGGAGTAGAGCACGCTACCTTAACGGTCATCGGCGGGGTGGTGGTCTCTGCGACAAACCCCGTGGTGTCGATCAGTAAGCCATCCGTTCGTCCGGCCCAGACAATGGCATTTCCTGTGACGGCCCAGCATAACGCCCTTGGCGTTTTGAGCATCGAAACAACTCTCCCCGGATTACCCACCCACACCATTCAGTTCCTCAACGATCTGAGTGAGGTGACTGGGCGGATAATTCTCGCGATCACCAACCGCCAGCAACTGAGTGAGCTTATTGATGAGCAGGCATCCTTGCGACGTATCGCCGAGCTCGCGGCGCGCGGAGTTCCACGGGCCGGGCCAATGGACGACATTCTTGCTGCGATCTGTCGAGCGGCCTCCGATCAGCTCAACGGACAAGAGGTCACTCTGCTCCAATTTGAAAGCGCCGACACGGTGGTGGCAGTCGCAACGTACGCGAGTTCGGTTCCGCCCGGGACCCGAATAGTTCACCCGCCGGGGTCGATGTCTGATCGAATCGCGCACGCTAAGGCAACCGTGCGGGTGGATGATTTTGACTCCGTTCCGAGCGCTGCCATCGTGCGCAGATACGGTATCCGCGCTGGCGTCGGGGTTCCGGTTTTCATCGAGGACCGCGTGTGGGGTGCTTTCGTGGCCACGTCACAGATTGGCCCCCTTCCGCGCGACTCCGAAAGCAGGTTGGAGGGCTTTGCGAAGCTGACCTGGGCGGCGATCGCTAACGCGGAAGCCCGAGAGAGCCTGCGCCGCCTCGCCGATGAACAGGCAGCTTTGCGGCACGTCGCTGAGCTTGTGGCACGAGAGTCCCCCCTCCCCGCCGTGTTGGAAGCGGTGGTGGAGCAAGCGGCTCGCGTTCTCGATGCCTCATCGGCGACGGTAGCCCGCGAATACCACAACGGGTTGGACGAACCGCGCGTCGTGGCCGAGGTGAAACCACAGGCGACCCGTGGCGCTCACCGAGCTGAAGTCCCGATTCTGGTCAACGGTGAACTCTGGGGTGTTCTCACGGTTTCCTCGGATGCGCCCAGCCGGATGAACGCACGGGATCGCCTCAAGCCCTTCGCCGATCTCCTGGCTGCAGCGATCACCAACTCTGCTCATCGAGATGGACTCACGCAGTCCCGTGCACGAGTGATAGCCGCGGCCGATGAAGCCCGGCGAAGGCTGCAGCGAGACGTCCACGACGGTGCACAACAAGGCTTGGTGAACACCATCCTCATGCTCAAACTTGCCATGGGATCTGCCGGCGGCGCCGACGCCGAACTCCTCGCCGAGGCATTGTCGAGCGCCGAAGAAGCGAATCGTCAATTACGTGACATTGTCCGCGGCATATTGCCCGCAGCGCTCACGCGGAGCGGACTCGCTGCCGGAATTCGATCTCTTGTGGCCGACACGCAGTGTGAGGTCGATCTCAAGCTCGACATCCCTCGATTACCCGCGATCATCGAAACGACCGGATACTTTACCGTCGCCGAGGCAATCACCAATGCCGTGAAGCACGCGCAAGCCACCCGCCTCACCGTGTCGTGCGTGCTCTCAAGCGACGGGGACGAGCTGATCCTCATCATCGAAGATGACGGCGTGGGTGGCGCTGACCCGTCTCGCGGCACCGGACTCACCGGGTTGAAAGACCGCATCGAAGCGAGCAACGGGACGCTCGAGATCGAGGGCACCGCACACGGCGGCACCCGGATAGTCGCACGGATTCCCACAGCCACTCCCCGAGCGCCAGCCGACTAAGGCATCTGCCCAGCGTGGGGTTATCCGGAAATCTTCTCCGGCCAACCCTCGCGTGTTTCGAGCAGCAGCGTAGAAGACTCGTGTCAACCGAACCAACAGCGGGGAATGAACAGCGGAGCGCCGAGCGACGCAGGGTGGAATCGTGGACATCAATCTGAGAAAGCTCCGCTATTTCGTTGCCGTCGCAGAGTGTGAGGGTTTTCGAAAAGCAGCGAATGAGCTGCGCGTCGCCCAACCGGCCCTGACGCGCCAAATACGGTCTTTCGAAGGGGAGATGGGCGCGGAGCTCTTCACGCGCACGACGCACGGCGTGGCCCTTACGGAAGCGGGAAAGCAGCTTCTCTACGAAGCCGAGCCGCTATTGGCCTCTGCAAATGCGATTCGCGAGAGACTGGCGGAGCTGAAGAATCGCCCGCTGCGCGTCACTATCGGATTTGCCCAGGGAATATCGGTCGCCCAGTTTGCCCGAGAGTTCGGACGCCTTTATCCACATATCGAGGTGGACCTCGTCCGAGTGCCAGAGGAGCAAGAGGGTGAATCAATACTGGGCGGTCGTGTAGATGTCTGCTTCGCGCGTGCCCCGATCGCGGGAGACGGTGTGGAACTGGTCCCGCTATTCGACGAGCCTCGCGTTGTTGCGTTGCCGTATGACCACCCGTTGGCTCATGTTGACTATCTGAAGCTGAAGGACCTCGCCGGCTTTCGGCTTCTTCAACATCCGGACAGCGTCCCCGAGATTTCGACGCCAGGACTTGGACCGCGCGTCGCCCGGATACCCGGGTTGAATTGGCGTGGATTTTCGGTGCCGAACGTAGAAGAAGCACTCGAACACGTCGCCGCAGAGCATGGCATTTTGATCCTCCCTCTTTCGACCGCAGAAACCTATTCCCGATCTGATCTCGCGTTCAAACCAGTGCGCGGGCTTCGATCCTGCACCGTTGTCGTCGCGTACGCACGCGACCGGTTCACGCATCACGTCGGAGCGGTCGTAGACATCGCTCTACGACAGACGCAACACGCAATAACAGTCTGATGGGCGACGTGCGCGGCAGCCAGTGGCCTGTACTCGGCCATCACAGGGTAGGCGCATCCACACCTTCCCGCATCGCACGCGGCAGTGCTTTAAGCGGCCTAGCCATTAGCTGCGGACCCCAAACGGTGGGGATCTTTTGGGTGGTATCGCTTTCCGTTTTTGTGTCTCGATTGGCCGTCTTTGCACCCCTTCCCGCCCCCTCACTTCGACACTGGCTATCATCCTTGCTCCGCCGCGTCATCGAACTGGTGAGACGAGATCGCTCGTGGTGAGACCCAATTCGGCCGAGGCCAGTGGCGGCTCACCTGCTTATCCGACGTTGAGCGACGACCATCTCGAACGAATCAGGAGATATGGCGTGCGGCAACCAATCAGCGTCGGCGATCTGATCTACCGGGTCGGAGAACCTGTGTCAGACCTGGTTCTGGTCGAGCGTGGCGCAATCGACATTTTCTCCGCCAGCACGGCGCATGCGCCCGAAATCTTCATTACCCGGCACACCCAGGGAAGATTTCTCGGCGAGCTGACACTCCTTACCGGCCAGTTTTCCTACCTGGTCGCTCGGGTGGCCGTTGCGGGCTATATCTATCGGATCCCGCCCTCCGGATTTAGAAGGCTGATGGCCGAAGACGCAGATCTGTCCGCGATTCTTCTCGAGGCGTTCCAAGCTCGTCGAGAGCTGGTCAAGGGTCTTGCTTCACACACAATGGAAATTCTTGGCAGTACTGCGTCCTCGGGATCGCTGGCTCTTCGGTCGTTCGCCGAGCGATTCGATCTGCCACACGTCTGGTTCGACAGCGAGTCGGTGGCTGGCCTTGCTCTGATGCAGAGCACCGGTGTGACTCGAGATCAGCTTCCCGTTGTCTTCATTCCCGGCGGAGCGCTCCGTCGGGCGACACCCAGACGCCTTGCGGAACGCCTCGGGCTGTCCTACAGACACGGGGAGAATAGCGTCGACCTCGTCATTGTCGGAGCCGGTCCGGCAGGGATGGCCGCCGCCGTCTACGGCTCGTCTGAGGGGCTGACGACTGTGCTGCTTGACACCGTCAGCCCGGGCGGGCAAGCGGCCGCAAGTTCGCGAATCGAGAACTATCTGGGCTTCCCCAATGGGATCAGCGGCACAGACCTGACCAATAAGGCCTGCGTTCAAGCGCTGAAGTTCGGTGCGCACATTTACGCACCCACCGAAGTAGTTGGACTGATGACCAGTGACACGCACCCCGTGCTCAGAATCGGAGATGGAAGCGAGATTTCGTCCAAAGCTGTCATTATCGCGACTGGAGCCCAATACAGCACTCTGCCGATTCCGGGATGGGCGAAGTTCGAACGAGCGGGAATCTATTTCAGCGCGACCAAATTGGAGGCCACGGCGTGCGCGGGAAGACCCGTCGTCATCGTGGGCGGGGCTAATTCTGCTGGCCAGGCGGCCCTCTTTCTGGCTAACAGCAACTGCCGTGTCGATGTCGTCATACGCGGGCCAGAGTTAAGTGCCGGAATGTCTAGTTACCTGGCGGAACGTTTGGTCTCCCATCCGAGGATTCAGGTACTCCCATCGACCGAGGTTACGGCGTTGGATGGCGGGGAGACTTTGCAAGAAGTGACGTTGACTAACACCGTCACCGGTCACAGTCACCGCGAAGAATGTGCAGCCCTGTTCTGCTTCATCGGCGCAACTCCCGCTACACAATGGCTCACGGGAATCGCCGTCGATTCCAACAATTTCATCCTCACCGACGTCAACCTCGATGTCGACGCATTTCAGATCGCGACCGCACCAGCGCGCGTTCCGTTCGCCTTCGAAACCTCTGCTCCCAACGTGTTCGCCGCGGGAGACGTGAGGCACGGGTCGATGAAGCGGGTGGCAGCAGCCGTCGGGGAGGGCGCAAGCGCTGTCGCATCGGTGCACCAGGCGATTCACACCACACCGTAGGGGTCCTAGCGACCGGTTCGACCCTGGAATGTGTACTACTCTTCCGTCGCGACAACACGCGACCAATCAGTTCGTGAATCCACCCACCCAGTGGTTCACGAAAGGGCGGACGGCCAGTCGAGCATGACGATGGTCTAGTGTCGTGTCACCCCCCATACGGAACTGCAGGGACTATGGTCGCAAACAGCTCGACGTCACGCATCCTTGTGGTCGAGGACGACCACGAGATGAGCGACCTCGTCGCGAAGGGCTTGCGGGCGGAGGGATACGAGGTGACGGTCGTCACCAACGGAATGGACGCCCTCATGGCCGCCGCGAGCGGGACATTCGCTGCCGCGACGATCGACGTGATGATGCCCGAGATGACCGGTTTCGAAGTCTGCAGACACCTGCGCAATCACGGCAACTCCCTTCCGGTGCTTCTCGTCACCGCGCGCGACGCCATCGAAGATCGTGTCTTCGGCCTGGACTCCGGAGCGGATGACTACCTCACCAAGCCATTCGCCTTCGCAGAATTCGCGGCCAGGGTTCGCGCACTGGTTCGACGGGATTCAGCCGCACCGAAAATCGTGGTTGTCGCGGGAAACGTTTCGCTGGATACGGCAACTATGCGCGCGTCGGTCGCAAATGCCTCGATCTCTTTCAGCACGAAGGAATTTCTCCTACTCCGCTTCCTGATAGTGCACATCGACCGTGCGGTGAGTCGAGCCGAGATCCTCGAGGAGGTCTGGGGAACCATTAACAACATCGATCCGACGATCGTGGATCAGTACATCAAGTACGTGCGCCGCAAGCTCGAATCCACGTCGGCCGACGTCATCATCCGCACAGTTCGCGGCATCGGCTATGAACTCCGCGCTCGAGAAGGCGTCTGACCGATGTTCAAAAGACTGTCGATCAGGTGGCGAATCACTCTCGGAAGCGTGGCCTTCGCGATCCTGTTATTCGGGGCGACTCTCGTGGTCGTTCGGCTGGAGATCTCTTCGATCCTGATGTCGTCGAATCAGTCGCTCGCGGCCGGTGACCTCACTTCATTTGCGGCAGAGATCCGAAATAACCCGGACGGCCTCGTCGACGATTCGGCAAAAGGCTCGCTGGTGTACATCCGAAACCCCCAAGGCCGAGTTGAGCTCGACACCATGCCTCACGACATCCGTGAAACCCTCGAGCACCGTCTCGGCGGGAACGAGGACTTCGTCGCTGCGGGCGAGGGGTCGGATTTCGTTCTCGTGGGCAAGACGGTTACCACACCGGAGGGTACCTGGTCGCTATGGGCAGCACGTAGCGAGGCCGCAAGTCAGTTCGCCATGGAGCGGTTGGACCACGGGCTCATCGTCGGAGCGGGTGCTCTGGTGATCCTGTTCGGCGCTGCATCATGGTTACTCGCATCCGCTGCCCTGCGTCCTGTCAGCCGCATGCGCATGCAGGCCGAGAATCTCAGTGCGACTGAAGGCGCCGTCGACCTCCCGTTAGGCGAGGCGAACGACGAGATAGCGGCCCTGGCCGCGACCTTGAACGCGTTCCTCGAGCGGGTCAGGCGATCCAACACTCGCGAAAAGCAGATGGTCTCGGATGCCGCCCATGAACTCAGAACACCGCTCGCGGCGCTCAAAACGCAACTCGAACTCGCTCATCGCGACTTCGCCGATCCGGCAGCGCTCCCGGCGCAGATCGTCACCGCCCAGCGCTCCGTCGATCGGTTGTCGTCGCTTGCGTCGAACCTCTTGGCACTGTCTCGCACCGAATCGGCGGAGGCTAAACTCGAGCCGACCAGCGCGGATGAGCTTGTTTCCGAGGCGATGGAGGGCGTGGACCGGACGCGACTACTCGCGCTGGCGAAGGGCATCGATGTCTCGTTCTCGGCCGTCACTCGTGAGCCCGCAGCGATGTTTCCCATATCGGCCGGCGATTTTGGACGGATCGTCGACAACCTGGCCGGGAACGCAATCGCGGCTGCGGGTGACTCTGGAGCAATCGAGATCACGCTCACGCAGACCGATGACACTCTCGCGTTGTCGATCGCCGACGATGGACCGGGGATGCCGGATCCGTTCATCCCTCGCGCCTTCGACCGTTTCTCGCGCGCCGATGCATCCCGCACAGGGGACGGTGGCGCCGGTCTTGGTCTTGCGCTGGTGAAAGCAATCGTCGACGCAGCGGGGGGCACGGTCACCCTGACGAACGCGCATCCGGGCCTGATCGCCGAGGTCCGTCTGCCCAACATGTAAGAACTCTCGTTCGTGAGAGGGCCTCTTCACGGTCTCTGCAAAGGACGCTCCGCGATTCTTATCAAATCGTGAACGTTAGCTGAGTGGGGAAGGAGCGATCGTGAACGTCACCACACCAGAGCCTCGACTCGGGAGCCGTGCCATGCAGGACACTCCCGACCACCGGCGGGACTATCGCCGACGGATGCGACGGTCGGATGCGATGGTCGCCGCTCTCTGGGCTTCCGCGGCCGCGGCACTGGCCCTGTTCCTCGCCTATGGCGGAGCCGGAAAATTCGGGACGGTGAGCGATGCCATCACCAGCGTGGGAATCATCGCCGGGCTGATCGGTACCGATTTCATTCTCGTGATGATCGTCTTGGCGGCGAGGATCCCGATCATCGACCGCACCGTAGGCCACGATCGGGCAATCGCCGTGCACCGCTCGCTCGGCAAGCCAGCTCTCTATCTGCTCCTTGCCCACGCGGTCTTGCTGATCATCGGCTACGGAATGGCCTCGGGCATCAACCCGATCGCTGAAATCGCCCCCATGCTGGCGATACCGGATCTGCCACTCGCCTTCATCGGCATCGGCCTACTCATAGCCGTGGTCATCACCTCCCTGGTCGCTGTCAGGCGCAAATTCAGTTACGAGGGCTGGCACCTCGTGCACCTCCTCAGCTACATCGCTGTACTCGTCGCTGTGCCGCATCAGCTCAGTGTCGGTGGCATCCTCGCCGGTGGCACCTTCGAGCGTGCCTACTGGCTCGCGTTGTACATCATCGCCTTCGGCTCGATCGCGACCTTCCGGTTCGCAGAGCCGCTCATCTCGAGCATCCGCCATCGGCTGCGCGTACGGTCGATCACGCAGATCGCACCCGGGGTCGTCTCGATAGACATGTCCGGACGACGGCTGCGATCGCTGCATTCGGCTGGAGGTCAGTTCTTCATCTGGCGATTCTGGACCGGCCGCACCTGGTGGCATTCCCACCCGATCTCCCTGTCGTCGCTGCCGAGCGACGCCACGGCCAGGATCACCGTGCGCAATCTGGGCACCGGCAGCAACGCCATCAGTCGTGTTCCCGTCGGGACCGCGGTCTGGTTCGAGGGTCCGTATGGGATCTTCACGGATGCGGGACGCACCGCCCCGAAGCTGGCCATCGCCGTGGCTGGAATCGGAATCACCCCCGTGCGCGCGTTCCTCGAAGATTCCGACATCCGCCCGGGGGAGGCCACGATCCTGCTCCGAGCATCGACCACAGAGGAGACCTACCTCTGGGACGAGGTCATCGAGCTGGCGCGGCGAAAAGGGGCGACGGTGTACACGATGGTCGGTCGTCGCTCGACGGGCTCCCGCGGATGGATGCCCGCGCAGGACGATCAGCGCGGCGTCACGCTGAAGAGCATCTTTCCCGAATTACACGAGTCCGACCTCTATGTCTGTGGCCCGACGGCCTGGCTCGACCTCGTCGAAGCCGAAGCCGTGAGCAGCGGCATCCCCTCGCATCAACTTCACACGGAAAGGTTTGACTGGTGAGCGTACGAGCAACTCTGGGAGGCATCTTCGCTTCGGCGGCGATCCTCGGTATCGGTTGGCAGTTCGGATCGGCTGCCGCCCACACGTTCGCGGCGCAGGCGGCGATCCCGGCGACGAGCACGACCTCGACGGGAACGCCGAGCGCCGCGTCACCGACGTCATCCGCTTCACCGGTTCCTTCGTCGTCTCCCTCGCCAAGTGCGGCGGCTCCAAATCCATCGAGCGGTACCTTCGCCGGGGCCGTACAGTCGACGCGCTATGGCAACGTCCAGGTGGAGATCGTCGTCGCCAATGGCAAGATCACCGACGTCAAGGCACTGCACCTCACCGATCAGGGAGGTCGGTCCGTACAGATCAGCAATCGCGCCGCACCGACTCTGCGCTCCGAAGTGATCTCGTCGCAATCCGCACAGGTCGATTCGGTGAGCGGAGCAACCTATACGAGCGACGCCTATCTGAGCTCGGTGCAGTCCGCGATCGACAAGGCGGGGCTGTGATCGTCACCCTCGAGACGATGGGCACCGTCGCGTCGATCGAGGTGCCGGGTGCGTCGGTTGGTGCCGGCGACGTGGCCGCTGTCCGCGGAGCGTTCGACCGCTTGGAGGAGACATTCTCGCTCTATCGTGACGACTCGGAATTGAGCCGCATCGCCCGCGGCGAACAACTGTTGACGCAGTCGAGCCCCGCGGTGCGCTCTGTCTATGACAGGGCGCTCGAGTGGCGATCGGCAACCGGCGGAGCATTCACTCCGCACCGCCCCGACGGCGTCATCGATCTGGATGGAATCGTCAAGGCCATCGCCATCCGCGATGCCGGGGTGGAACTCATCGATCGAGGATTCGACCGGTGGTGCCTGAATGTCGGTGGCGACGTTCAGGTCGCCGGAACGCCAGACTCGGGCGCATGGCAGATCGGCATCGTCGACCCGGTCGACCGCACCTCGATTCTCTGTGTGGTCGCCCTTAGCGAACCCCGTCGCGCCATCGCCACCTCGGGCGTGATGGAGCGAGGCGAGCACGTGTGGCGCACGCAGGCCGATTCTGACCGTGACTTCGTTCAGGTCTCGGTAGCAGCGGATGACATCATCACGGCAGACGTCCTCGCCACCGCGATCCTCTCCGGCGGCGAGGCATTCCGGGACATCGCCACGGCGAACTGGGACATCGATGTCCTCACCGTCACGAGATCTGGCGAGTTGTCCATGACCCCCGGGATGAGAAACGCTCTGGCCGCTCGCACCTGAGAGCCCGCTCTCACGTCCCGAAAAGCTCACGGCCGTGCTTCTCCAACAGCTCTGATGCATCCGCGTAGGTCTTCGGAATCGGATCGCCAGGTTGCCCGTACTTGGCCAGCAGCACCCCCAGAAGTCCGACCGCGGGAGCGCTCAGCGGGTGCACCGCGTTAGAACCGTGGGCCGGTCCGAGCGTTTCGGGGTTTCCCGGAACGTAGTGAGCTGTCGTCGTCGGCCACGACGATGGCTGCCGCGCGGAGGGGAGCGTCGCGGCATTGTGCAAAGTGGTCGCGCCCTTGTCCCGGTCGGTGAGACGAGGGAGACCGTATTGACTACACAGAGTGCTGGGGATCGCACCGTGATGCATCTCGTCGTGAATAACGGTGCCCGCGGCGGTGTACGCCGAGATCACCAGAGCGGGCACTCGAACACCCAAGCGGTCGAAGCCGAAGCCGAGCTCTCCCACCTTTCCATCGCCCGGAGGGATGGCAGCGGGCGGTGGCACGTGATCGTAGGTACCACCCGTCTCGTCAAAGGTGACCACCAGCATGGTGTTCACCGCGTTCGACCCCTTCGCCGAGGCGCTCGTTTTGATCGAGGTGTAGATCTCGTGGAGCAGAACCTCTCCAGCTCGGGCATCGGAAACTCCGCTTCCCGTGACGACCTTGCCATCAATGGTCTGCGCCGTGATGGCGCCGGTACCCGGGTGCATGTCGTTGTGGTTGTAGATCATGCGGGGTTCGATGAAGCTGTAGACCGGGAGAGTTCCTCCCGCCACGTCATCATGGAACTGCGTCATCGTGCGGAAGTGCGTCTTCCAGAACGGTTCCAGCACCGGCGCGTGGATGAGCCCGGTTAACGAGATGAGCTGGCTCTCGTCGAAGTAGACGGCCCAGCTCAGCCCGGCATCATCCAGGCGATTGAAGATCGTCGGCGCATCGTTCAGCGCCGGGTCGATCCATTTGCCGAAACCGCCCGCTCCTTTGTTCTCCACGAAGCCGTTGGAGGTGGATGCGTGCATGAACGAGCGGTTCGCGAAGGTCTGGGTCGGCACGGGCGCATGCCAATGGTCGTAGATCGCGAAGTTCTTCGCGAGGGTCGAAAACACGGGCAGCATCGCCGGAGTGAACGAGCCCATGATGACGCTGTATTCGGCTTCGGTGAGCTCGACCCCGGTCTTCGCCCGGTGGTTGTTGATGAAATCGGTCACAAACCCGCTCATGGTCGGCTGTGCACCCGGCCCCGGGGCGTTATATGGAGCTACCGGGGTCACGGCGTGGGCGTTACTGGCCGGGCGCACGATTCCGAAGAGCTGGGTGTTGATGTGCGGGTACTCCTCCCCGGCATTGGGAGACGGGCTGCTCATGATCTCGTCGGTGGGCCCCGAATAAGGATGCGCCTCGACGCGAGTTCCGTCGGGAGCCGAGTTCGAATGTACTTTCGCAGCCAGACCCTCGAACCTCTGCCCGGCAGGTAGCGGATAGCCGTGGTCGGAGTAGAGGTAGCCGAACAGGTTGTCGAAGGACCGGTTCTCGAACGCCAGAACAACAAGATGGTCGAATCCCGTTCCCGCGGGGCGTTCGGCCAGCGCGTCCGCATCCTGCGTGCGATCGACGTTGTGTCCGATGCCGACCCCCGCCCCGAGTCCGGCGGCGAGTCCCGCCGCTCCCCAGGCGATCCGGCCCAGAAAGGCTCGTCGACTCGGCTTCGCACTCTGCGGTGCTTCGGCAGCGTCCATGCGGTGAGCCTCCCACACAGAGCAGCCCCAGAGGAGATCTTGCCTTAGGAGTTTCTGAGAACCAGTGGACGATCGTGGCTGAGGCGAGTGGTCAGTCGCTCGCCTCCAGTGTCTCGTCAGGAGCAGTCGTGGTCGCCGTATTGATCGGAGCGTGCGCAGTCCTCGCGGGGTCTCTGCTCGCCGTCAGCTGGATGTCCGTAGTGGTACTCGCCGAGTACTCCGACGAGACGGACGAGTTCTCCGACGACTGAATCCCGGTGAACTCAGTCGAGACGCGAGACCGGTCTGCGAGCCGCTCGATCCCACACCGGAGCTGTCGCGGCGAAGCGCTCCCAGAGCACCGACAGCGTCGACACCACAACCACGGAATAGACCAGCGATGCGGTCACATCCGACACGTAGTGCACGCCCAGATACACCCGGGACCAGGCAACAACCACGGCACTCGCTGCACCGATTACGACGATCGCAGGTTGCCACCGGCGCCCTCGGGCCAACACGATCAGGGTCAGCGCCAGTGATGCGGCGAACGCTGTGTGCCCGCTGGGATAACTGTTCGACGCCTCGTGAATGAGGGGATGAGCAAGCAGACTTCCGTCGGGGCGCGGGCGGTGGACGAGTACCTTGATCGCGTCTGTCCCCAGCCACGAGCCGGAGACGATTCCGACGAACTGGACGGTGGTGCGCAGCCGGCGGGTGACGACCCAGATGATCACCGCCACCATCACGACGATCGTTGCAGCGACCCGCGGACTGAACAGTGTGTTGATGGCGAGTGCCAGCGCATCGAGCGCGGCGACATGTGCACGGCTGACGGCTTCGAGCACATTCATCTCCCGCGCGGTCCAGCTGCGCGAGGCCGTCATCGCCATGCCCACCCCCACGAGGAGCAGTATGGCCGCGATGCCAGATCCGCTGATGACCAGCACGCGGGATCGGGTTGGCCGCGAATCAGCGGGCGCTCCGACGGGCGATTCGGTCAGCGATCCGTCAATCATGCTGCGGCCGTGAAGTGAACAGGAGTGATGTTCATCGCGTCGGTAAATTCCGCCAGCGCGAGGGCGTTGTACTGGCGTGCATCGAGTCGCGCGGGCTGGACCTGTCCGTGCAGGTACTCAGCCATGCCGAGGGCGAGCGCCGCGCTGTCCTGGTCGACGATGTGGATCTCTCCGGGAGGGAGTGCGTCTGTAATCGACGCAAACCTCACCGAGACGATCGGTAGTCGCAAAGTCGCGGCCTCCAAGAGCACCATGGGTTGACCCTCGTAGTTGCTCGACAACACGAAGCAATCGGCGGCGGCCATCACGGGGACGGGGTTGGCCAGGTGACCGACCAGGAAGACGGATGAACTCAGGCCGAGGTGATCGATCTGCTTCTGCAATGCGGACTCCAGCGGTCCGTATCCGATGATCAGCAGCCGGGCCTCGGGTGCTGTCGCATGCAGAGCAGCGAAACTATCAATCAGCCGCGCATGGTTCTTCTCCGTGGAGTACCGCCCGACGGTGACAAACCATCGCCCGTCCCGGGGCCGGGTGAACTCGCCGAGCCACGGCGGGGTGTGGGAGGCGCCGTCTGCGTCGATCGTGGTCACCGATTGCTCGAGGTCGTCGGCCGCCATCGAGAGGATGCGGGCCGAATCGATCAGATTGCGGCTCGTCACGAAGACGCTCGGGTCGAGGGTGTACCTGCGTTCGAGCGACCGTCGATTCACCGCCGCGAGGCTGGGCGACACCGAGACTAGGCGGTCGTATTGCGAATACAACGCGAAGACCGCGGGAAGTGAGCGTCGCATCCGCCGGCGCCCCTTGATCACCCGATGCTCCTCAGCGGCCATGTCGTTGTGCAGCCAGATCAGCCGCTCTGCGCCGGGGGAGTGGAGCAGCAGCGTGGCCCAGAACGAGCTGTATCCGCTGAAGTCCGCGACCACATCGAAACTCATGTCGCCGAAGGTGCGTCGCCACTCGTCGGCCCACAGCGCTGCCTGGCCTGGCACGGTGTGGTGAAGGTCAGGGAGGCCGCGTCGCTCCGCCGTCTCCCGTCGGAAGTGGGGGAGTTTGTGGCCGTTCATCCCGCCGGAGCGATGGAATTGCCGTATTCGAGGATCGATGCGCGCCTGATTCGCTCGCTGGTCTGCGCTGCGCGGGCGCTGGATCACGATGGAGACATCGACGCTGTCGTGATCGATCGCAGTGAGCAGATTGAGAGCTGAACTGGTGATCCCGTTCGATCGCATACCTCCAAGGTGGAGCAGCACCCGCGTCCGCGCGTCGTCCGAGATGCGAAACACCCGGCGCAGGTCGGTGTGGCCGCGGAAGATCACATCGACGACGCGGCGGGATGCGCCACCGTCCTCTCGTGCCACGAACCGCTCTTTCCAGACCTCGTAATTGGGGTGGGGCACCACAGGAGTACCGTCGCCCGCCGACCGCGCGATCTGGTCGGCGACCTGCGCGAGCTGCGACACCACCGGTCCCGGCAGTTCGTCGGGGGCGAAGTAGGTTCCGCGCGACCCGGTGTATTCGGCGGCATCCGGGGTGTAGAAGATGATGGGCAGACCGGTGGCGAGAAAGTCGAAGAAGATCGAGGAGTAGTCCGTGATCAGCTGACTCGCCAGCCCCAGAATCGTGTTGGTGGGAATGTCGTTGGGCACGAGAATGCTCTTCAGCTCCGGCTGGGACGCGGCGAAACGGTGCACCACCTGGTGGGTCTTCAGCAACACCATGTACTCCGATGACCCCAGACGGTCCTGCAGCTCACTCACGGTTGCAAGGAGCGCGTTCGCGTCGTCTTCGGGATTGGCGAAGGAGTCGCCCTTCCAGGTGGGCGCGTAGAGCACGATGTTGCGGCCATCCAGCTGGATCCCCGCCTCTTCTAGTCGCGCGTGGGCAGCGAGGAAGCAGCCCCGATCGAGGAATTGGCGATCGACCCGGGGGTAGCCCTCCTCGACGATCCGCCCGCGAAAGGCACCCCGCAACTTGTATGCACTCTCGTACATCTGCTCGGTCATGAAGTGGTTCTGCGAGAGCAGGTAGTCTGCCGCGACGAAGTTCCGGACCGTGTTTGCGGAATCGACGGCACCACCCGGCATGTCGTAGCCCATCTTCTTCAGCGGTGTTCCGTGCCAGGTGTTGACGTACACCTGGCCGGGACGCTTCGAGAACTCGATCGGGAAGGTCGCGTTGTTGATGAGGTATCCGCTCGTCGCGAGCGCACGGAAGTACCGGCCCGAGCGGTATTTCACGAAGCGCACGCGGCGGTCGTGAGCGAACTCCCTGCGGATCTCATCGTGTCCAGCCCCGGCGAGCACCCAGATGTGACGAATGTCGCTCAGATCGGGAGAGCGGATGATCTCGCGGAACATGGCTTCCGGATTATCAAGCACCCCGTTTCCGGCGAACGACTCGTACATGACCGTTCGCGGACGAAGGGGCGCCCTCGCCGCCCACGCCCGCAGTTCCGCCTGGGCAGCGCGCCGGACTCGACGCAACACCCGTGCGATCGTTCGCTGTGTCGTGGTGAGCATTCTTTCCTCCGCGAGAGGTCGATTCCTCTACGAGCGCGAGTCTCACCCGACCGATCACAGACGGCTATAAGAAAGCTCCCTCAGCGGGTGAATCCCATAATGACGCTTCGATGGGTCCGCACAGAGGTCCGCTGGGTGAAACCGAGTGACTCGAGTTCAGAGATTCCTGCTGTATCCATATGCCCGGGCAGTGCGTACTCGACCATCCAGATTCTGGTGATGCCAGAGAGCCTGCCGAGCCGGTTGGCTTCGGCAACCGTGTATGTGCTGTCGAACCACGTCGTGTTCTGCGAGTACGGGGTTTTCAGAGTGATGTCGTCGAGACCCGTGAATCCCGCCGGATACACGTCGAACGCGAGCCGTGTTCTTCGAGATGGCCGCGACGAATCGTCGAAAGCCACCGCATCTCCCGGCTGAGCGAGGGAGCGGATATCAGCGCTGATCACCGCCCAATCGCTGTTGTTCTTCGCGTACGGGCCACGCTGCTGCACCCATCCGGGGATCGCCACGGCAACGATCGCCGCGCAGGCGAGCGCGATGAGCGGCACGCGACGATGGGCGAGCCGGATGACACCGATCGCCATCATCAACGCCGCGGCTGGCGCGCACATCGACAGGTAACGAGCGGTGAAATCCGGTATGAGCAGACGGCTCGAGACCAGGAGCACGCTCGGCACGAATAGCCACGCTCCGATCACCACGGTTGGCGACAGCGAGTGGTCGCCGTTCGACAGACCCCGGGCCCGGCGCGCGACTACATCGCGGGTGAAGAAGGCGACGGCTGCGATGATCGCCACCCACGCCACGACGGCGAACGAGGTCATCCCGAACCAGACGGTCACGAACAGCGAGTAGAAGTCGGTGGTGACCCGATCGGCGAGAAAACCGATCTGCGAGTGCTCGAAGATGCCGGCCACGACCAGGGGGGACACGACGATGACGACAACGACCATGGTGCGCGCCCACGGACGGATCAGCGGTCGCGTACGGGCGCTGACGAGCAGTACGGCAAGGTGCGCGATAGCAATGAGGGCCAGGTAGAGGAAGAGGTAGATCCCGACGGCCAGAACAGTGCCGTAGACGATCCACTGCCGGCGTCGCCGACGTTCGCTCCGCAGGATCGACACGAACACGATCGTCAACCAGGTCGCGGCGGCGGCGGTGAAGGCATACGACCGGGCTTCGTCGCCCATTCCGGTCACCCGGGGCAGCACCGCACAGATCATCCCGCCGACGACGCCCACCGTGAGCGAGTCCAGCCTGGTGCCGAGAACGACGACGCCGGCGACGCAGACGCCGATCGCGACTGCGCTCGGGAACCGTACCGAGAACGGGGATGCCCCGAAGAGTTCGATCCAGAAATGGAGCCCGAGATAGTAGGTGGCGTGAACCGCGTCAACATGGCCGAGCATGGCGAACAAGCTGGGAATCGACCGCTGGGCAGAGAGCACACTGGCCGCCTCATCGCCCCATAACGACGGGATCCACGACCCGCTCACGGAGACGGCCGCCGCGCACAGTCCCACAAGCACGGCGAGCAGCGGCATCCGTCGGGCCACGCCGAGCCCGATCGCGGTGGGGGCGAGGCGTTCTCGAGTGAGTGCCATCACGCCAGCACAGTCGGGTGCCTCTCAGAAAGCTCGAAGAATGTCGGATCTGCTGCGTTCAGCGCGCCAGGGGGATGAGCAACTCGATCTCCGTCCCCTGGGCAGAGGTCGCGGAGACGGTGGCCCGTCCGCCCACCCGTTCAACGGTGTCACGAACCAGCGACAGGCCGATCCCGAAGCCCGTGCGGCTGGTGCCTCCGCCATCGACAGACGAGCCCGAGCGGGCGAATCGATCGAAAATCCTCGCCGGCTCGATGCCCTGGATTCCGGCGCCCTCGTCGCGCACAGCGAGGCGAGCCATCCCTTTCTGCTCGGTCAGCGACACCGTCACCGTGGAACCCGGCGGCGCGAAGTCCAGAGCGTTGTCGAGCAAAGCGACGAGGCATCGATGGATGCTCGCTGGCGGCACCATCGTCGACAGTTGCGTCGTGTCGACCAGGCTGATCGTTACATGCTTATCCGCGGCGAGAACCCGCATCGAATTCACGGCCAGTACGGCGACGGGGTTGACCGCGACGGGCTCGGGATCGCCGTTCGGTACGGCCTCGGCCGACACCAACAGGTCGTTGACGATCTCGATCAGCGTCTTAGCGTCTTGTCGCAACTCGGACACGATCTCGGTCGAACGATCCTGCGGCGTGAGGCCGCGCTGGAGCAACTGGAGGCGAGCATCGAGCACTGCCAAGGGGGTTCGCAGCTCGTGGCTGGCATCGGCGACAAACGCACGTTGGCTGCGGAGGGCGTCGCCCAGCGGCCGCACCGCCCTCCGTGTGGCGAAGATGCTCATGGCTGCGGCCAGCAGAATGGCCACCACGCCGATCACGATGCCCGCCATCAGAATATCGATCCCCCCGATGTCGATCGTGGTCTCGTGCGGGCCGTTCCGGTCAAATAGTTTGGCTGCGGGAATGTGTCTCAGCACGAAGACGAGCGCCGCGACGAGAACTCCGATCACGAGAATTGCTGACGCCACTGTGATCTGAGCGCCGACCACTCGCGCGGCTCGACGCACCGCCCGCGCGTCGGCGTCGATGAGTTGACCGTTCGACCGACTCGCTTTCACAGCGCGCCCAAGCGGTAGCCCTGCCCGCGCACGGTCGTGATCAGGTCGGGATCGGTCTTGCGACGGACGTAGTGAACGTAGGTGTCGACGGTGCCGGGCAGGTCGCTCTCGTCGAACACCTGACGCAGGATCTGTTCCCTGCTGTACGTGCGCTGCGGATTCTCGGCGAAGAGGCGCAGCAGGGCGTTTTCCCGTTCGGTGAGGATCATGCGGCCTTCGTAGGGAGAGTAGACGGTGCGACTCTCCGGGTAGAACTCCCACAGCCCGATGCGCACGAAGGGGCCCTCTCCGGTGAACACCCGGCGGATCGCGCGGAGTCGGGCGAACAATTCATCGAACTCGAACGGTTTCACGAGGTAGTCGTTCGCCCCCGCATCCAGCCCCTGCACTTTGTCGTGGATGGTGCCAAGCGCGGTGAGAATCAACATGGGCGTCGTCACGCCCTTCTTTCGAAGAGCCTCGATGAGCTCCAGGCCGTCCAGGTTGGGCAATCGCCTGTCCACTACCATCGCCTCGAAATCGCTCGAGAGCGCCAAATCCAGAGCCTCCCTGCCGTCGTCGACGAGGGTGACCTCATAGACCTCCTCCAGAACCTGCCGCATGACTGCTCCCAACTTGGAGTCGTCCTCGACGAGGAGCAGACGCGGTCGGATGTCCATAGTGAAGTGTCCCTAAATTGAGTCCACGCTAACAGCGGTAATTTTGTGCACCACACAAGCGCGACTGAGCCGCGAAATCTGAGAGATTTCTGCGACCCCCCGGATCACTGTGGCCCCATGTACCGCCACGCCCCCCGCCTGCGCCGACTGGTCACGCGAGGGCACCAGAACGTCCGCATCGCGGTGCGTCGCGATTTCATCGCGATCGTCTTCGTGCTCGGTCTGTTCGCCATGTACTCGACGCTGGCCGTACGACGGCAGCTGACCTTCCACACCGCCGGATGGGATCTCGGGATCTTCGAACAGGCGGTGCGCAACTACTCCCTGCTCCGAGCACCTATCTCGCTCCTGAAGGGCGCTGACGTCAACCTCCTCGGCGACCACTTCCATCCGATCCTGATGGTGCTTGCCCCCCTCTATGCCATCGCGCCGAGCCCCGTGACGCTGCTCGTCGCGCAGTCGTTTCTCTTCGCGCTAGCAGCGTGGCCCTTAGTCGCCTGGGCGAGAACCGCACTCGGTCGCTGGCCGGCCGTCTGTGTCGGGCTCGGGTACGGTTTCTCCTTCGGAATCGCCGCAGCCGCCGGGTTCGACTTTCACGAGATCGCCTTCGCCGTTCCACTTATCGCCTTCTCGCTGAGCGCGCTGGGGCGGGGGCGGCTCGGTGGAGCGGCGATCTGGGCGCTTCCGCTCGTGCTGGTCAAGGAGGATCTTGGCCTCTCCGTCGTCGCCGTGATCGGCTGCCTGATCTTCTGTCGCGGACGACACCAACTCGGCGTGTCCGTGGCCATCATCGGCGCGGCGGCGAGCATCCTCGAGATCCTCGTCATCCTTCCCGCCATCAACGGCTCGGGGGGATACCACTACTGGGCGAAAGTCTCGAAAGAGCCGCTCCTGCAGGTGCTGGGGACGGATGCGGGAGGCAAGTTGCTGACGCTTCTCGCCACGATCGCGATCACCGGGTTCCTCGCCCTCCGTTCACCGCTGGTGCTGGCGGCCGTGCCCACGTTGCTCTGGCGGTTCGCCAGTAACGACCCCAGCTACTGGGGCACGAACTACCACTACAGCGCCGTTGTTATGCCGGTAGTGTTCGCCGCGATGATCGACGGGGGCACTCGCATCCGTGCAGTGGATTCCCCGACAGCGCGCGGAGTCGTTCGCGGCGCACTCGCGCTATCTCTGATCGTGACCGCGATGCTGATTCCCTCGCACGCGCTCGCTCAACTCGTGACCCCCACGCTCTGGCAACCCAACCCTCGCGCCTCGGCGATCGACACGGCGCTGGCGATGATCCCGTCGGGGGCGTCAGTGTCCGCGTCGGATGACCTCGTTCCGCAGCTCACCTCCCGTGACGATGTCACCCTGTTCGGGCTGCTCCCGGCGGGCATGGACACCCCGACCTGGATCGTGGTGGATCCGCATTCCACACGACACTTCGCGGTAACCCGCAAGGCGGAGCATCGCGATCTACTTTCTGCGCAGCGACATGACTATCGCGTCGTGTTCGCCCGCGACGGCATCACGCTGCTTAGGCGCACCTGACCACTCCGATGAGCACCCGAGTCTGTTGATGAGTGATTTCTTACGCGCGATAGTCGACACTGAAGACCATGAACCTCTCGGAACTCCTGCTGACGATCGCCTCGTCTCCGTGGGCGTTCGTGGTTCTGGCCACGCTGCTCATCGTCGACGGGTTCTTCCCGCTGGTTCCCGGCGAGACGACTGTCGTCATACTGACGAGCCTCGGAGCGGCGGGCCTCGGGCCATCACCTCTCGCGGTGCTTCTCGTCTCCATCGCGGCGACCATGGTCGGCGACGGGGTGGCGTTTTGGATTGGGAGGGCGGTCGGCACCGACCGGTGGGGTTGGATGCGCCGACCCCGTATTTCTCGGGCTCTCACGTGGGCGGCGGGACGGATCGAGAAGCATCCGGCGGCCGCGTTGATCGGTGCGAAGTTCTTGCCATACGCCCGGGTCGCGGTGACCATGACCGCCGGCGCGACGGGCTTGTCGACGCGACGGTATCTGCCCCTCTCGCTTGCCGCGTCATCTCTCTACACCGGCTACCACGTGCTGGTCGCGAGCGTGGCAGGCGCAGCCCTCGCCGCCAATCCACTCGCGGGAGTGGCTGTCTCTCTCGGGGTGGGTGCGCTGCTCTCGGCTACTATCGCCGCGGTGCAGCGGCTGCGTTCGCGTCGAGAGCGAGGACTCTCCGTCGACCGGCCCACCCGACTGCCGGGCGATGCGAACGCCTGATCGACGGCCTGCCGCTCTGCCGGTGAATTAGTGGTTTCTTAGACGTGGCCCGGTTGGGTTTCTCTCGCACCAACGACTGGAGAGAACAGAATGCCGCTGACCACGACAACGCCCGGGTGGATCACGACGGTCGTGTTCGCGGCTGCGCTGCCCGCGACCGTCGTGGCCTGGTCCCGCAGGGAGGGAACCCTGTCGATTCACTCGATCACCAGCTCCGTGCGCGAACGCATTCCGTCGCGCCGGGTGCCCCTGAGCACCGGTGCAGCGCCGTCCGGCTTCGGTCCGATCCAGGGAGTGGAGTGACAATCGCCAGCAAGGTCCCGCAGATTACCGCCGTCTTCTGGATCGTGAAGGTGCTCACGACGGGCATGGGGGAGACAACGTCGGACTTCCTCGTCACGCATGGCAACCCCGTCGTCGCGGTGATCGTCTCCGCGGTCGTGTTCGCCGGAGTCTTGGCTGCCCAGTTCGTTACACGGCGCTACATCCCGTGGCTTTACTGGCTCACCGTCGTCATGGTCAGCGTGTTCGGCACGATGGTCGCGGATGTGACCCACATCGTGTTCGGGGTGCCGTACCTGGCCTCGACCGTGGCGTTCTCCACCGCCCTCGCCGTGGTGTTCCTTCTCTGGCGCCGGATCGAAGGCACCCTGTCGATCCACAGCATCACCAGTCGTCGACGGGAGGTGTTCTACTGGGCGACGGTGCTCTGCACATTCGCCCTGGGCACCGCGGCCGGTGACATGACCGCGACCACTCTGCACCTCGGATACCTCGCCTCTGGCATCCTCTTTGCCATCGTGATGGCGGTCCCTCTGCTCTCGTACCGGTGGCTCCGGATGAACGCGATCGTCGCGTTTTGGTTCGCCTACATCGTCACCCGGCCGCTTGGTGCATCGTTCGCCGACTGGGCAGGGGTGTCGCACGTACGGGGCGGACTGGCGCTCGGCACGGGTCCGGTCAGCGCGGTTCTGGCGGGGGTGATCGTGGTGCTCGTCACGGCCATGACGATCCGGCGGCGGTCATCCGTTTCGTCCGCTGGTCGGCTGACCGCGACAGGGGACTAGGGTCCGCTCCCGGCTGCGGTAGCGGTAGCTCGTGAATTCGGAGAAAATCCGACGCTAAGGATTTGTGGTGTCGAGTAACGATCGTTTGAGGACGGGTCGACAGGTTTATCGGAATTGCTGTTCACAAGATGCTTAAACTACTGTCCAATAGTTCGCCCGAAATCAGCTTTGCCCAAACCTTCTACTATCGACAGGGCTTTTAACACCGTTTTCGGCAGAGGCGCGCTGATCCAGGTTTTTCATAGGTCCCCACAAGAGCGGACTGCGATGATTCGTCATACCCGCAATGATGTGAGTGTGAGAATTTCTCTCACTAAGACAAGGGGTGTCAGATGTTGAAAAGGAAGTTAGCGACGGTGCTAATCACCGCCACACTTGCGCTTGGAGGCGTCGTCGGAGGCGCCAGCGCTGCGTTCGCCGGCCAGCCCGATGGCTGCGATGTGTATCCGGGTGTCCCGCACCTGTCGGGCGTGAACATCACCGGGTCCGGTTCGGGATCGTGCCTTACGGCGAAGACCTTCGCGTTCGTGTACGAGGTCCACAAGAGCTTCGGTGTCACGAACCCGACGGTTCTGCGTTCGCAGACCGCTTCGAAGACCGCCACGAGTTGGTCAACGTCCGCGACGGGATGCGACACGCAGCCGGGTTACGCGTCGCAGAAGTTCTTCGGCCAGGCGCAGTTCTACGGCCAGGAATACAAGACCACCGGCAACTCAGGCAACCTGAGCTCCTGCCACACTTGATCCAACACGTATCGGCGACAGATTTCTCGGTGGCCTATCGGGGAAAGAAGACCCCAGCCATCGACAACCTTTCCGTTGGGTTCGGCGACGGAGTGACCTCCGTTGTCGGGCCCAACGGGTCCGGCAAGTCCACTCTCTTCAGGTCGCTCGTGACCTTGCAACGTCGCTACGCCGGCCAACTGTCGGTGCTGGGTCACGACCTCCACGACACGTCCAGCCTCCTGGAAGTGCGACGCCGCATCGGGTACCTCCCGCAGGATTTTGACTTCACACCGTCGTTCACCGTTCACGAGTTCGTGTCGTACGTCGCCTGGCTCAAACGCGTCTCAAATCCGGCTAACGCGATCAACGAAGCCATCGCAGCCGTCGGCCTGACAGAACAACGCGACGTTCGCCTGGGTCGCCTATCTGGCGGAATGCGCCGCCGCGCTGGCATCGCACAAGCGATCGTCAACAGCCCCGAGCTGCTACTTCTCGATGAACCAACAGCCGGCCTAGACCCCGAGCAGCGGATCAACTTTCGCCAGCTCATTCGCGATCTGGGAACAGTTCGTGGCGTCATCACCAGCACTCATCTCATCGAAGATGTCCGCGCAGCTTCAAACCACGTCATCGTGCTCAGCCTTGGCCGACTGGCCTTCAATGGATCCGTCGATGACCTCGAGCTCCGGGCCCGCGAAGGAAGCGTCGGAGACACCCCCTTGGAGCGCGCTTACACCGAGGTCTTGAAAAACGGGTCCGGGGCCGACCTGTGATTTCGCTCCACCTACGCCGCTCTCTGTTTGTCATCGGCGCGCCGGTCCTGGCGATCCTCGGATCGCTGGTCGCGATTTATGGTTCCTTCCCTCGACTCGGCTACTGGCCCGATGCAGCAGGAGCATTGTTCGCCTCGGCGAGTATCCTTTCCCCCTTTGTCGCGGGCGCTTCAGCGTGGGACGGATTACGGGAGCGCCGGCATCGCGGTGCCCCACTGCTCATGACCGCCGCGAGACACTGGTCTGATGTCTTTCGACCTCAGATGATCGCCGATCTACTGTGGGCGGTCGCAATCTTCGTGGTTGTGCTCGTGGCGGAGTCCATTCGCACAGTCTTGGCTGGTGGCGCAGGAGCCCCGACGCCCGTCCTCTGGCTCGTTGCATTAGCCGTTGTTGCGGGCTTTTCCGCCCTTGGCTCAGTTCTTGCCGCCGTGATCCGTCACTGGGTGGCAGTGCCGATCGCTGCAACCCTCGGCGTGGTCGCCTACGCGCTGAGCGCCGTTCGCGTAGACCAATTCTTCTTGCCGGGCCTGAATCCTCTGGACGGCTACGTCTCGATCGACTACAACCTGCCGAACACCGCGATGTTTCTCGGTCAGGCTCTCGTGGCGATTGCTGCGCCAGCTCTTCTTGTCACAGGCATCACCCTCGCATCTCGTGCAAACCGTCTTTTTGCCACATGCGGAGCAGCGCTGAGTGTGGCCGTCTTAGCGCTCGGACTCGGCATCGTGGCCGGACAGGAAGCTCGCTACAGCGTGCAAGAGCCAATGAGCCAAGCCGGCGAAATCACAATAACCGGTGGAAAGCCTCTCCTTACCGTGAAGATACTTCCCCAGTACAAAACCATCAGCCAAGACCTGCTCAGGCGATGGAGCCGCCTGGCGGCGATCACCAGCAAAAGCCCCCTGGCGTTCGATCACCTCGAACAAGTTCCCGACAACCATGGTGACGCCGTGCCGAGATTCGGCCGCCTTTACCTCAACCCGTCCTCGACAGACCCCGCGGAAGATTCAATTCAAAGCGCGCTAACCGACATCGACATCTGTTCCACCAAAAGCGACGCCACCCAGCAAGGGATCAGCAACGATATCGCGGTCAACTTCTGGCTGCAGGACGTCCGTAGCCAACAAGGGACAACCATCGGCATCGCCCAAACTAGGGACAACATCAACTACCTCTTCAACTTGTCGCCCGCCGAGGGCCGTGAGTGGTTCGCAAAACACGCGCGCGAGTATACGAGCTGCACTCTCTCCAACACAGACTTCCAGTAGTGCTGAGCTATCTACGGAGCCGTACCTTCGGGTGGACAATCCTCGCCGTCGTGATCATCGACTTACTTCTTGGCGCATTTGCGACTCCGGCGATCGTGATCACCCACGGAAACGACGTCTCGGAAATTCCTTTACTGGTCATCTTCCAGTTCCTGCCCGTGGCCTTCTGCCTCTACGGCCTGGGCACAAGCGGAGCAGGCATCGAGGCCACATCTGCGCGCCGAATCTGGACACTGCGATGCATCACCGCATTGACGTTGAGCGCACTCATGATCGGCCTAAGCGCGCTCGAGTCACTCCGGATAGGCGCCCCGGGGTCACTGGGCATCTTCGCCCCGGTCCGTGCAGAGATTGGCCTCATCGGCGTAGGTCTTCTGTCAACGATGATCCTCGATCGACGGATCGCCGGCATCGTGCCAATCGTCTTCGTGCTTCTGCCGGTCGTCGTATTTCCGCGACCGGATCTTGGCGGACAATTTTGGGGCTTCGTAATGTTCGACACCAACTCAGCCGCATCCTGGACCGTGGCGATCGCACTCTGGTTCATGGGGATGGTGGGCTACACCGCTTTCTTCCGGGAGGCGCGGCTGGCGATATAGCGCTGACCTTCGGCTGGGCTATGACTCGCGCGGGGGGTCGGACTGAGGAGCACTTCAATCTGGACGTTCGTGCCGCTCTCGTCGTCCGTCTGCCACATGCGGATGCGCAGGTGGCCGGAAACGATCGTTCGCGAGACAGTTTCGGACTGCTTCGCTGTCGATGTCTGGGAATTCGAGCACGGGATCTTGCGTGGTCCCGGGGCTTGTGCGCGATTTGATGGACATCTAGATGTTCGTGATTGTGTGCACTATCTTCGACTTCGAACCAGGGTTTCTTCGCGGTGAGGTCGGAGATGGATGAGTCGGAGCAGTTCGAGGTCGAACGCGGAGTCCTGACGTCATCCGCCGCGTCGTGGAGTGTCGCGGTTCATCGGGCCGGGGTGATCAGCGAGCTGGCGTGTCATGAGAACGCTGGTGCTGACCGGGTGGACGAAGCGGCTGCTGCTCTGGGGCTGTCTCGCCGATACGTTTACGAGTTCCTGCGTCGATGGCGTGCAGGCGACGGCGTCGCCTCGGATTTGTTGCCTGGTCGTCGTGGTGCTCCCGCCGGCGGCCGGCACCTGCCGGCAGCCGTGGAGGACATCCTCAGTGAGGCAATTCGGACGCATTACCTGACCAGGCAGAGGCGCAGCGTGGCGGCGGTGTACCGGGAGGTTGCCCGGTTGTGCCGTCTCCGGGGTCTTCCGGTCCCGTCGCGCGGGAGCCTTGTGCGGCGGATCGGCCAGATCGATCCGGTGAAGCAGGTCGACCGACGGGACGGCGCCGATGCGGTGCGTGCCCGTCAGAGTGCGGGTGGGGTGGTGCCACCGGTCCGGCATGTACTGGATCAGGTGCAAATCGATCACACTCCGGTGGATGTCATCGTCGTCGACGAACGCCACCGCCTCCCGATCGGCCGCCCGTACGTCACGGTCGGGATCGACGTCTACAGCCGCAGCATTGTCGGGCTGGTGGTGACGTTGGAGGCCCCGTCAGCCCTGTCGGCCGGGTTGTGTCTGTCGAACATGGTTACGGACAAACGGGACTGGTTGGAGCGGCTCGGAGCTGACGTGTCGTGGCCGATGAGCGGGAAACCGGCGGAGCTGTACCTGGATAATGCGGCCGAGTTCCACAGTGAGGCCCTCCGTCGTGGGTGTGAGCAGCACGGCATCCGGCTGCGGTACCGGCCGCCGGGGCAGCCGCACTACGGCGGCATCGTGGAGCGGGTCATCGGCACGATGATGAAAACGGTCCACGAACTCCCCGGGACGACGTTCTCCAACCCGCAAGAGCGGGGCAGGTACGACTCCGAGAAGACGGCAGCGTTGACGCTCAAGGAATTGGAGCGGTGGCTGGTGCTCGCGATCGCGAGCTACCACGGCAGCGTGCACGGGGGAATCGGCCGGACACCCGTGGGCCGGTGGAACGCAGGGCTGGCCGAGATGGCCCCGGTCGTGGTGGTGAACCCGGCCGCGTTCCTGATCGACTTCCTCCCTGTCATCCGCCGGACCCTGACCCGGTCGGGATTCACCATCGACCACGTCCAGTACTTTTCCGATGCCTTGAAGCCGTGGATTGCGAGGCGGGAGAAGTTGGGCCGGTTCGTGATCCGGCGAGATCCCCGGGACATCAGCCGCGTGTGGGTCCTGGACCCGGAGGGAACCGAGTACATGCCGGTCCCGTATCGGCGGTTGTCGCACCCGCCGGTGACCGTTTGGGAGCAGAAGGCCGCTGTAGCTGCGCTCCGGGCGGAAGGGCGGGCGGACGTGGACGAAGAAGCACTTTTCCGTCAGATCGAGCTCATGCGCGACGTCGTGACAGCCGCTGCCCGGACGACGAAACGCGCGCGGCGTGATACCGAGCGGCGCACCACCACGCCTTCGGCGCCCCGCACTTCAACTGCGGCGCTTATCCCACCTATAGAAGTGAACGAGGACCCGAGCTCGCCGGAGGCGGCGGCGCCCTTTGCGGAGATCGAGGAGTGGTGACGTGGATGATGACCTGGTCGACCTGACCCACCTGACCGAGACCGCGCAACGTGTCGCCCGACTACCGGCGGAGGAACGCCTCGCCCATATCCGGTCTGACCGGTGGATCGGCTACACCCGCGCCGTCGACGCTCTGGCCCGCCTGGAAGGGTTGTTCGAGTGGCCGCGGAAACAGCGAATGCCGAACCTGCTGCTGGTGGGGCCGACGAATAACGGCAAGTCGATGATCGTCGAGAAGTTCTACCGAACCCACCTGCCGGTGTCGCTCCCTGACCGAGAGCAGATCCCTGTACTGGTGGTGCAGATGCCCTCCGACCCCACGGTCATTCGTTTCTACGTCTCCCTCCTGGGCACGATGGGTGCACCGCTTCGCCCCCGGCAGCGGCTCGCGGAACTCGAACAAGTCGCCCTGGGGCTTCTGCGAGACGTCGGTGTGAAGGTCCTCGTCATCGACGAACTCCACAACGTCCTTTCCGGGACCGGACCCGTCCGTCGGGAGTTTCTTAACCTGCTCCGGTTCCTGGGCAACGAACTGCGCATTCCCCTTGTTGGTGTGGGGACTCGAGATGCGTATCTCGCTATCCGGTCCGATGACCAACTCGAGAACCGGTTCGAACCCTTCACCCTTCCCCGATGGGAACCGGACACCGAAACCCGCGCCCTCTTGGCAAGCTTCGCGGCGTCTTTCCCGCTCCGGCGCGCGTCGAACATCGCCACGACGGAGATGGCGACATACCTTCTGACTCGCAGCGAGGGCACTATCGGGGAACTGACCAGGCTTCTCACCGACGCCGCGATCGCCGCCGTGGACTCCGGCGAGGAGAGCATCAACACCAAGACCCTGCTCATGGCGGACTACGCCGGCCCCACCGAACGACGGCGACTCTTCGAACGAGAACTCGGATGAAAGCCTTGACCCGGTGGCCGCGGCACCCGGAACCCGACGACGGGGAAGCGCTGTCGTCGTGGCTCACCCGCGTCGCGGCAGCGAACTGTTTGTCCCTGACTGAGCTGCTCGGCAACCTCAGCGACCCCACTTTCCAGACTCTCGGTCGGGAGTCCTCCGACCTGGATCGTGACCCGCCCCAAGAGTTCCTCGCCGAGATCTCGGGGCGCACTGGACGAACCGCCGAGCTGCTGCGTGCGATGACGCTCGCGGGACTTGTTCCGACGGTGATGGACACCCTGAACCCATCGGATGACCCGGAGGTGTTTTCCCGCTACGTCCACCAGCACCAGATCCTCCTCACGCCACGGTCCATCCGGTCCCGGGCGACACCCGGCTGGCAGGCGTGGCTCCCATCGACGCCGCTGCGGCGGGCCTGCCCGGCCTGCGTCGCCGACACCGCCCCCACACCACGGTTGCGACTCCTGGGCCAACTTCCGCTCACCCTGACCTGCCCGGACCATGGCTGCTACCTCGAATCGATCGACGGCGTGTACGAGTCCCGCGTCCTATGGACCGACAGTCAACACGACCCACGGGACGCCCCACCTGCCATGAAAGCCATGGACCGGCGAACGCACGACGCCCTGAGGACCGGCGTGGTGACTCTTCCCAGGCGCGAGGTCACTGCTGCGGTCTGGTTCCGGCTGGTGCGGACCCTCCTCGACGAACTCGCCACCTTCCCCACCCACGCAGGCAGGTACAAGGCCACACTCCACGCCATCTGGGACCGCATCGGCGAGCCGCCACGCGCCGGCCAAATGATGTGGTGCACCTACGAAGCCCTCCGTCGCCCGAGGCAGGAAAAATTCCTCGAAGCTGCCGCCGCCGCGATCGACATGATCGAATCGGGAACAATCAAACCCGCCGGCGCGGACGGGCAACTTTTCCTACCACCGCCCCCACCGCCGACCGCTCGTCTTTCAACGACCGGCGGGCGGTGGCGTCGCGGCTTGAGCGAGATGAGTTCTGAAGAGCTGTGGCAAGAGGTACGGAAGAACTTCGTTAGAGCCATCTCCCTGGCCCGAAAAGACCCCGCAGCAGCCGACGAGCTTTTCCGGTTTCTTGCTTGGGGACCAGGAGGCACCGACAAGGCCCGCACGATCCTCGCCGACCTCAACATCACCGTTCCCAGTCCGTCACACAATAACGATTCGGCCCCTTCACGGGTCATAGAATAAGTGAGTGGTTAGGTGACACGCGGACGTGGCTGGCTCCCAGCTGGCCGTCGTGTCACTTATTCGAACGTATAAGTGACTGGAGGCACGGCCATGCTCGTGGGGTACATGCGCGTGTCGAAAGCTGACGGATCACAGAGCACTGATCTGCAAAGGGACTCGCTGCTTGCTGCCGGCGTTCTGCCCGCCCAGCTCTACGAAGAGCATGCCTCCGGGAAGAAGGACGATCGGCCAGAGCTGCTGGCTTGCCTAAAAGGATTGCGTACCGGCGATACCCTGCTCGTATGGAAACTTGACCGCCTCGGCCGAGACCTTCGCCATCTCGTTAACACCGTCCATGACCTGACCGAGGCGGGCATCGGGTTGAGAGTGCTCACTGGCCAAGGCGCTTCGATCGACACCACCACCTCTTCAGGAAAACTGGTCTTCGGCATCTTCGCAGCCCTTGCCGAGTTCGAGCGGGAACTTATTTCCGAACGCACCCTGGCTGGGCTTGCTTCTGCCCGAGCCCGCGGACGCAACGGCGGACGACCATACAAGATGACGCCGGCGAAGCTCCGACTCGCCATCGCCTCGATGGGGAAGAAAGACACCAAAGTCGGCGAACTTTGCAGGGAGCTCGGTATTACCCGGCAAACGCTTTACCGGCACGTTTCCCCGACCGGAACGCTTCGACCAGACGGCGAGAAGCTGATCGAAAAAAATCGAAATACCCATCGCTGACATCAGCGCCCCGTTTGGGGGAGTTGAACCGCTGGCTCATCGCTGTCAAGCTGCAAATTCTTGAGGTGATTGTTTAGCAAGACTCAAATCAAAGCCACTCGTCCCACTGCGCGTGTTGTCATCGTGCCCAATCAGCCTGAACTGGCCAAAACGAAAGCTGCGCAATGTCCAAATTTGGATGGAATCGACGGTCGGCCACGTCGGCCACAGTCACGATCGTTGTAGCCGGCGCCTTGGTTCTCGGTGGAGTGGTACCAGCTCAAGCACTTGATTCTTCCGATATCTCGGACCCAACTGCAACGCTCGCGGTGATTGCGCCAGAACTCCTCGCCGAGACTTCAACCGAGGCGCCCGTCGACATCGAAAAGCCCCTGGGGGATGACGCCGCTATTGTCTCAGTTGGCACGGCAAAGGCGACTGACGAAAGTACTTCGGGAGCATTGGACGGTTCAGGCGGAGGAGTCCGATTCTCCATCGAGTACGCGACTGAAACCGTCTCGGTCGATTCCGGAATCACAGTGGTGGCAAGTCAGTCCGCCGATGTGAACGCATATGTACAGCCCACAGCGTCCGGTGTCCGCGTTCTCACCGCCATTAATAGTGCGACAGCGCCGACGCACTACGATTACCATTTCGACGTCCCTGCGGACACGAAGCTTGTCGAAGGCGCAGGTGTTTCCTATCTTGAAAGCGGCGACCACGTGCTTGGGACGATATCCGAACCGTGGGCAATCGACTCGGCTGGCCGAAAACTTCCGACGTCCTACTCGTGGAACGATGGTGTGTTAACGCAGAACGTAGACCTATCCGCTCCCGATCTCGAATTCCCAGTGCTCGCAGACCCCGCGTGGAGCTACGCCTATACCTATGCGGTGACGAAGACAGCAGCACAGGCAAAGTCATTGCTGAAGAGATGCTTCAACTGCTATTTTCCGGTTGATGGCGCTCCAAGGGGATTTCCAGTTGCTAACCAACTGCTTCCGTTGCACGTAGGTCCTGGCAATTTCGAATGCAGATTCAAGCGAGAGATCACTTCGACGAACTATTTCGGATTTCAGTTCGACGCAACAAAAAACCATGTCGATGGCTATGGTTCCAACGTAGTTTTCGAGTTCAAACTCGTCGGGGGAAACAAGCGCTTAGTGGTTAGTGCCTACATCGTCAACGACTCATGGTGGCTGCACAACGGTGCATACGAGCAGGGCGCGCTCACAAACTGGCGAAACTTTGCCTCCAACATCAGCGCTGGATGAATTGCTAAAACGACTCCAAGTGCGAGGATCGACACGTGGCGGAAAATTTGGATAAGACAGCTCGGCCGGGTTCGACCATCTTCCTCACATCTTTTTGCGCGATAGCCGCAGGTGCGTTGGTCGGTTTGATAGTGGGTGCCACCTTCGCCTATCCGAGTGGATTCGCGCTTTGGCTAGCTGCGATTGGAGCTGGAGTCGGCGCCTTCACAGGAGCGATCTCTTTTTTCGCCGGACTCGTAGCGTTTCAATTGGCCCGTCGTCGAGCGCTCGCTGATCCGGTGCGGCAGATGATCGTCGTTGCTGTTTCCGCCTTGGCTGCCACTCTCACCGTATTGGGCATATGTCTCACCACCCGAGCAATCGACTTCGCTGGTATTTTAGTAATCACGTTCGTCCTTTCGGCAGTGCTAGCACTCATCGGGTACCGATTACTGAAGAATCGTCTCACTGTCGATCAGCTCAAGATCAGATAAGGCGTGGCGGCCCCTTTGCATGATTCCCCCTGAATACGAACCGCGGCGAATCGTGGGGCCGGCTGATAGCTCATCCATTAATTAGCCAGCCCGAGATTGAAAACGAAAGACTCCGCGTCGTTGGAGACCAGGTTCATCGTTCGTATGGAAGTTAAGGGACCGCCAACGGGTGACACTCTGCCACGCGCAGGCATTAGCGGACATCTGTGCACTCAGTCACGGACATCGACAGCGATCCGCGCGTTGGCGCGAGGCGTGATGTAATGCTTGCCGTGTACGCGGCTATGTAGTGCTTTCCCCTGTTTCTGATACAGTCTGGGCATGCGGGTGGGCTACGGGCGGGTATCGACACGAGATCAACACGTTGACGGGCAGCGAGATGCGCTCGACGCGGCAGGCTGCGAGGTGGTTTTCGTGGACTCCGCGTCAGGCAAACTCGCGTCCCGCCCGGGTCTGGAAAAGGCGCTTCTGTCGGCGAACCGAGCTGGTGACCAGTTAGTGGTGACGAAACTCGATCGGCTCGGCCGGTCTCTGGAGAATCTGATCGACCTGTCTAAGCGGCTGCAGGGTGCCGGTGTTGACCTGGTCGTTCTGGATCAGGGCATCGACACGTCGACACCGCTCGGGACGATGTTCTTTCAGATTCTGGGTTCGATCGCGGAGTTCGAGCATGCGTTGATGGCCGAACGCACCCGCGACGGGTTGGCCGCAGCGCGAGCCCGAGGGCGCACGGGTGGGCAGAAACCGAAGTTGGGGGCACGGCAGGTGAAATTGGCCCGACAGATGTACGAGGAGACGGGTCCGGACGGTAAGCGCGCACACACGGTGGCGCAGATCGCCGCGGAATTCAAAGTAAGCCGGCCCACCATCTACCGCTACCTCAGCGCTCAGTAAGACAAGGTCTAACGATGGCGCGCCGCGCACTGCTAACTCCACTCGAGCGCGCCGAGATTCTAGGCCTGCCGGAGGATCCCGACGAGATCGCGGCGCTGTGCAGGATCGATGAGGCGGACATGTCGCTCATCCGGCAACGCCGTGGGGACGCGAACCGGTTGGGGTTCGCTGTTCACCTGTGTCTGCTGCGGGGGCCCGGGATCGCGCTCGGCGCCGACGCTGGCCCACCTGTGGCGGTTCTCGCGCAGTTGGCGTCGAATATCGCGGTGAGCCCAAACCTGTGGAGTGAGTACGGCGCGCGGGAGGAGACCCGGCAAGAACATGCCCGCGAAGCCCGCGCATACCTCGGGCTGACAGCGTTCGGGATGGGTGATTTCCGAAACGTCGTGGAAGAGATTGAATCCGTTGCGCGGCAGACCGACCGAGGCCGGGTCCTCGTCGAGACAGCGATCACATCTCTTCGACGTAACGCGGTCGCGTTGCCGGCCATCGAGGTGATCGAGAAGGCGTGCGCGGAAGGCCTCACTCGGGCGACCCGTCACGTCCACTCCACCTTGAGCGGGCCTTTGGATGACGGACAGCGAGCACGGCTCGATGCGTTGCTGATCCGACGTTCGGACAGCGCTCTCACTCAGATCGGTTGGCTGAAACAGGCTCCAGCCCGCCCTAACGCGCGTTCGATGCTGGAACACGTCGAGCGTCTCACCGCGTGGCGTGCACTAGATCTGCCCTGGCCAGCTGCGCGGCTTGTGCACCGGAACCGGCTGCTGAAGCTTGCCCGCGAGGGCGGGTCGATGACGAGCGCTGATCTGGCGAAGTTCGAACCCCGCCGTCGTTACGCGACGTTGTTCGCGATGGCGGTCGAGGGGGTGGCGACCGTCACCGACGAGATCATCGACCTGCACGACAGGATCATCGGCCGCCTGCTACGGGCAGCGAAAAACCGGCACGATGCGTCCACACTTGCCTCACGCACGAGCGTCACCGCACTGATGCGGACCTATTCGCAGCTCGGCGAAGCGCTGCTGAAAGCCCGGGAGACCGGCGAGGAAGCGTTCTCCGTCATCGAGAAAGTGATCGGGTGGAAGACTCTGGCCGAAAATACCGCAGCCGCGAAGGAACTCGCCAGGCCCGAGGCCGCGGATTCGCTCGCTCTGGTCAGCGCCCAGTTCACCACCGTGCGCCGATACTCGCCCGCATTCCTGGCAGTCCTTGATCTGCACGCCGCCCCAGCAGCAGTCGACCTGCTCGCAGCCGTCGAGATCCTCCGGCAACTCAATACGGCCGGTATCCGGAAGATTCCAGACACCGCACCGAGATCCTTCGTCCGGGCCCGTTGGAAACCCCTGGTCTTCACCGACACCGGTATCGATCGCGGGTTCTACGAATTCTGTGTCCTCACCGAGCTCCGCAACGCGCTGCGCTCCGGAGACATTTGGGTAGGCGGGTCACGACAATTTCGTGACTTCGACGAATACCTCCTCGACCCCCAGGACTACACCACCCTGAAAAGCGCGCAGCAACTACCGATCGTGACCACCGACGGAAACCCCGCCTACCTGACCGCCAGGCTCGAACTCCTCACACAACGCCTCGCCCGCGTCGAACACCTCGCCACTGACGGCAAACTTCCCGGCGTCACGGCCGCAGGTCTGAAAATCACGCCGTTAGACACGATCGTGCCGATTCAAGCGCAACCGCTAATCGACGCGACCAGCGGCATGTTCCCACGAATCCGGATCACGGATCTGCTGATGGAAGTAGACGCCTGGACCGGATTCAGCCGGCACTTCACCAACCTCAAAACCGGGCAACCGTCCAAAGACCAGCAACTGCTGCTGACCGCGATCCTCGCCGACGGCATCAACCTCGGCCTGACAAAAATGTCCGAAGCCTGCCCCGGCGTCAGCTACGCACAGCTCGACCGACACCAAGCCGCCCACATCCGCGAAGAAACATACAGCGCCGCCCTCGCCGAGATCGTCAACACTCAACACCGGCACCCGTTCGCCGCGCACTTCGGCGACGGCACAACCTCATCGTCCGACGGGCAACGCTTCCGCGCCGGCGGCCGAGCAGAATCAACCGGGCACGTGAACCCGAAATACGGCAACGACCCCGGCCGTCTCGTTTACACCCACATCAGCGACCAGTACTCCCCCTTTCACAGCCGCCTCGTCAATGTCGGCGACCGCGACGCGACCTGGGTCCTTGACGGGCTGTTGTATCACGAAAGTGAACTGGAAATCCGGGAGCACTACACCGACACCGCGGGTTTCACCGATCACCTCTTCGCGCTCATGCAACTCCTCGGCTACCGGTTCGCACCCCGTATCCGAAACGTCGGAGAGACCCGCCTCTACACACCCACCCGCACCCACGACCTCACCACCCTGGCACCGCTAATCGGCGGCCCGATCAACACCGCCACGATCGCTCAGCATTGGGACGAGATCCTCCGCCTCGCCACGTCGATCAAAACCGGGACCGTCACCGCGTCCCTGATGATGCGGAAGCTCGGTGCCTACCCCCGCCAAAATGGGCTCGCCACCGCTCTCCGAGAACTCGGCCGAATCGAACGGACCCTCTTCCTCCTCGACTGGCTGGAGAATCCCGAACTACGCCGTACCGTCACCGCAGGCCTGAACAAAGGCGAGGCCAGAAACACTCTCGCCCGGGCCGTTTTCTTCAACAGGCTCGGCGAGATCCGCGACCGCTCATTCGAACAACAGCGCTACCGCGCCTCAGGCCTCAACCTGCTCACCGCTGCGATCGTGCTCTGGAACACCGTCTACCTCGACCGCGCCATAACCACCCTGGACACCACCCAAGCCCCGCCAGCACCAGAGCTGCTGCGCTACCTCTCACCGCTCAGCTGGGAACACATCAACCTCACCGGCAACTACACCTGGCCGCGCACCACCCATAAACCCGGCCGCTACCGGGCACTCCGACACCCCACCAACCCTTAGCGTCGGATATTTCACGAATTCACAAGCCACCCCCGGTAGCGGTAGCGGTAGCGGTAGCGGTAGCGGCAGGGTTTCACGCGCGCGTGTACGGTGACGGCCAGCGGCTCCGAAGGTGCCGAAGAAACCGAAAGCAGGCGCCGATGCCCGGCAACGTCGAGGAGTGTCCGCAGTGCGACGGCGTGATCGAGGCTGTGGATGGAACGCTGACGTGCGCCGGGTGCGGACTCGAGTTTCTCGAGTGACAGTGTCAGGGCAGCACTCGGTGGTACTGCGCACGAACTGAGGTCAAGCGGGAACCTCCAGTGAGAGCGCGCCGCACGGCCCGGGCCCTGCGGCGAAGGCCCCATGCGGTGACGCGAAGAAGCGACTCCCGCACGATGTCGCCGCTCATCTTGGATTCGCCGAATACGCGCTCGGTGAAGGTGATCGGAGTCTCGACCACCCGCAGCCCGTGCTCGAGTGCCCGCCAGAGCAGATCGACCTGAAAGCAATAGCCCTGGCTCGCGACGCCGCCGAGGTCGATCTCGCGCAGCGCTCGAGCGCTGAAGACCCGGAAACCTCCGGTGGCGTCTCGCACGTCGATGCCAAGCGCAGCGCGCGTGTACATGCTCCCGCCGCGGCTCAACAGCTGGCGACTCAGCGGCCAATTCTCGGTGCGCCCACCGGGCACCCAGCGCGAGCCGAGCACGAGGTCGTGATCGGCGAGCAGCTCGATCATCCGCGGAAGATCCTCGGGGTGATGGGAGCCGTCCGCGTCCATCTCGACCAGCGCCCAGTAGCCCGCCTCCAGTCCCCAGGCGAACCCTGCGAGGTACGCCCCGCCCAGGCCGTTCTTCTCGGTGCGGTGGAGTACATGCACCTCCGGATGCCGCGCGGCGAGGTCATCCGCGATCCGCCCGGTGCCGTCGGGGGAGTTGTCGTCGACGACCAGGACGTCGGTGTGCGGCGAGCTGGCCAAGATGCGGCGGATGATCGGCGTAATGTTTTCGCACTCGTTGTAGGTCGGGAGCACGACGAGGGTCTCGAGCATGGCGGTTCCTTTCGGGAGGAGGCGGTCGGGAGGAGGCGGTCAGGACAAGTCAGTCAGGAGGTGAGGCTGGCGTAGACGATGAGGTTGTCGACGTAGTGCCCGCTCGACGGGTTGAAGACCCCGCCGCAGGTGATCAGCCGGAGCTGGGGGGTCGGCACGTTGCCGTAGACCGAGCTGGTCGGGAAGGTGGCCTTGGGCGACTCGATCTTCTGGGTGACGGTGAAGGTCTCTATCGTTCCGTCGGAGAGGGTGACGGTGACCGTGTCGCCCGATTTAAGCGACGACAGTCGGGCGAAGACCGCGGGCGCGGTGGGGGAGTCGATGTGCCCAGCGATGACGGCCGGGCCGACGTTTCCCGGCACGACGCCAGCCGAGTACCAGCCCGCCGAGTCCCAGTCCGCCGGAGCGAGCAGGGCGCCGCTGGCGTCGAGTGAGAGATCTTCGAGGCCGGAGTCGACCCCGATCGCGGGGATGCGCACCCGCGTGGGCACGATGCCGGCGGCCACGGTCGGGGCGACGGATGCGGTCGGGTCTTGCAGGCCGCCGGCAGCGCCCGGGGCCGCGCTGGCGGATGGACGGGGAGCGTCGTGCGGCGAGGCGGCAGCGGAGATCGCCACGCCTCCGACGACGAGAGCCGCCACCGACAGGCCGATGACCACCCAGCGCGCGCGGATCACGAGTCGGCCTTCGCCGGGGCGCATCCGCCGAGCACCGTGCTGCGCAGCATGAATGCACCGAGCACCGACCACGCCGTTCCGTAGTAGGTCGGAGTGCTGCGAGCCAAGCGCGCCGAGGTGGCGAGGTCGGCCGAGGCGCTGTCCCCGGCGGCCGCGGCTGATGCGGCCCGAGACGCGTAGGAGAGCGGATCCTGGTCGGTCGTCTGCGCGGTACCGCCCAGGTCGAGCACCGAGTGCAGGGTGCGCGAACGCTCGAGCGTCGGCAGCAGCTTGGCGGCCAGAGCGACCGTGGCCGGGCTGGTGCAGGTCTCGGCGTAACGCAGTGCGAGCCGCCCGGCGTCGTAGCCGTACACGACGCTGTCGCCACGTCCTGCCGGCCCGGGCATCGCGTCGACGGTGCCGTCGGCGTGCACCTGGGCCCAGTCCGGGGGAAGCGGCGACGCGTCGAGCAGCGTCGTGGTGACCGCGGTGGTGCCGGCCGCCAGCTCCTTCCAGCGCGGGTCTTTCGTCGCCGCGCCGAGCACAGCGAACGCAACCGGCGAGGCGTAGCTCGGGTTGTAGGCATACGGCTCGGACTTCGCCGCCCAGAGCCCCGGCAGCAGGATGCGCCCACTCGCGGTCTCCACCGTGAGGTCATCGGCGATCGCGTCGGCGATGGTCGTGCCGGCCTTCGTCAGGGCGGCGTCATGAAATCGGGTGCCGGCCAGAACCAGCGCACGGGCGGTGTCGAGGTCGGCATCAGAGGCAGGCTCGGTATCGACGACCTTCCCCTTCGACCATTGCCAGGAGAGGAGGTCATCCGCTCGCTGCAGATTCTTCTTCGTCCACGACCAGATCTGGTCGAACTTCTTCTCGTCACCGACGGCCAGTGAGATCAGCAGACCGTAGGCCTGCCCCTCACTGACGGTGTCGTTGCCCTGGTCGCGACGGATCACCCGGCCCCCGTCAGTCCACTGCGCGAGAAACTGCTTCCCGGCGGCCGTCGGAGTCGACGCAGCACGGGGGCTGCCCGACGGACTTATTGACGGGCTGGTTGCCGGAGCGACCGCGGGCGCGGACTGTGAGGGGCGCACGACCGCGACGACCGCGATCACCGCGGTGATAGCCACCGCGGCGATCACGATGACGACGATGGCGCGCATGCGGGTCATCCCGGTGTGCCCCCGAGAGTGGTCTGCGGGTGGGTCGCGAGGTAGCCCCCGCCGGTCTGCACGCCGCCGACGGGATCCTGGCCGACGCTCGCGCTGTCGAGCACCGGCTCGATGGTGAGGCCGCCGTCCGCGGTGTCGAGCACGAACAGGGTGGTCACGCTGCCCTGTGCGAGCGCGACCTGAGCCGAATCGGTCAGGGTCTTCTTCGCGCTCCCGGCGGATTTCGCCGAGAGGTCGAGGGTCCATGGGCCTGCACCGACCTCGGCATAGCCGGTCGCGGTGCCGCGCTTCGCCTTCGATGCGACAGCCACGCCGGTCGAAGTTCTCACGCTGACCGTCTGCGCGAGCGTCGACGCCTGGATCAGGCGGATGCGCGCACCGCCGTTGCTGGGAGCGGTGAGGTCATCGTCGTACACCGAGACGGCGATCTTCTTGTTCGGCCCATAGGCGGCGACCGTGGAGGCGTGTCCGTCGGCGATGGTGACCGCGCTGCTCAGCATCGGTTTGGTCGACGCGGGGGAGCCGGTCGGCACCATGGAGACGGTGTAGGTGCCGTCTGGCATCGGCGTGTACGGCGACACCGCGCCGTACTTCACGTTGTCGAGTTCGTAGAGCGTGGTGCCGCCCTTGAGCGCACTGATACGCACGTCGATGCCCTTGGTGTCGGGGGAGAGATGCGCGAGGCGAATCCAGCCTTCGCCGGCCGGAGCGCTCTGCGCTGACGGGACGGCTGCGCTGGCCGGTGCGGCGGCGAGCAGGGTGCCAGCACCGAGTAGGAGTCCGGTGGCGATACCCAGGGCGATGCGGAGTGGTCTGCGGGTGACGGTTCTCATGGGGTGTCCTTTCGTTCCATTCGGGTGTGGTCGGGTGACACAGCGTGGATCATCGGGATCCGTAGGTGAGGAGCAGGCCGCCGCCCGTGCCGCGGGCCGATTGCGGCACGAACGTTCCGGTGAGCCCGGTGACGAAGCTCTTCGCGGCCGAGGTGAGTCGGCCGTCACTGACTGCGGTGCGGCTGCCGAAGGCGGTGATGAGCACCTGGCGGAGTGGCCCTGTCTCCCCGGCAACGGCCGGGAAGTTCTGCACCGTGATCGAAGAGATGGCGGTGGCAGAACCGAGCGCGAGGGTGATGCGGTCGTCCACGCGACCGGCGGTCAAGAGACGCTTGTTGGCAACGGAGGTGCCGAGGGCGGGGTTCTGTGCCAACTGCGTGCCGGTCTCGGCCCGGCTCTGCTGGGCCGCCGCGGCATCCGTTTTCGCTGCTGCCATGCCCTCCGGCTCGATGCGCCGCACCTGCACGGCCTGTTCGGCCTGTCCGAACGAGGCGACCACGGTCGAGTTGGCGATCGCCTCGGTCACCTCGGCCGACGTCCCGGCGCCGGTGCGCATCGAGTTCGTGGCGACGATGTAGTCCGAGTCTTTCCAGCCCTGCGGGGACTGCGCCTCGACGGCCGGGTCGGTGTCGATCTTGTAGTACCAGACCACGTTGTCGCGGGCCCAGCCAGCACGCTCCAGGTCGACCCACATCGAGTCGTCGACGATCAGGCGCTGGTCGTGAGCGACGTTCGTTTCGACCCACTGCTCGGCCGATCGCATCGGGGAATCGAGGTCGGCGAGGAAGAGTCCGCGCAACTGCACGGTCCATACCGGGACGGCGACGGCCAGGGCGAGAGTGGCGGCAGTTGCCCAGACGATGGCGCGCCAGCGGCCAGCGGCCCGGCGGCGGATTGCGCGGACGGCGGAGTCGGTGACCCCGGCGATGAGCAGCGCGCCGAAGGGCAGCAGCATGATCACGTACGGCACCGGAAGGTAGCCGCCCGGGCGGAACATGAACGCGACCAGGGCGAGCGTCATGACGGCGAACACCCGCAGCCGCCGCGCGAATACTCCCGCGATCGCCGCCAGAATGCCAAACACGATGAACACCGGGTCGAGCTGTGTCCAGATGGCGAAGGTGCGGCTGATCAGGCTGGCCGGGTCGAACACCGAACCGCTGCTCGCGCGGGTTCCGAGCTGGAACGTGACGCCGTCGAACAGGCTCACCCGTCCGGCACCCGGGAGCAGTTCGCCCTTCACCAGCGCAAGCAGCACGTAGCTGAATCCGATCAGCACGAGAACCGTTCCGGCGACGGAGAGGGTGTAGCGGCGGGTCTGCGCACGCGATGATCGCACCATCGCCCAGATGAGGAACGGGAGGGCGAGCAAAAACGTCTCCTTGCTGAGCACGGCGACACTGAAACAGGCGGCGGATGCGGCGAACCCGGCCAGCTGATTGCGCTTGCTCAGAGCGAGCACGAAGGCGGCGATCAGCCAGGGTGTCGCCACGTTGTCGAGGTATACCGAGCGGTGAAACTGCACGGCCAGCGGCGAGACGGCGAAGATGACCCCGGCCGCCGCGGCAGCCGCACGGGTCAGCCCCACCCTCCGCGCGAGTACCCAGAGCAGCACCACGGAGATCAGAGAGAAGACGATGACCGCTTCTCGTCCGGCGAGCACCGCCGTGCTGTACCGAGCGAAGGCCCCGGTGAGCTGGGTGTATCCGGCGATCTGCAGCCAGCCCAGCGGTGGGTGGTCGTACCAATACGTGTAGTGCGCGAGTTCGCCGAAGTGGCTGACGGCGTAGGCCTGCGCCGTGTACGTGCCCTCGTCGTCGATGCGCTGCGGCGAGCCGCCGAAGTTGAGGAAGGTGGCGATTCCGGCCAGAACGAGGGTGGGGGAGAGCCAGAGCAACGTGAGGCGGTGGCGGAGGGCCGCGAGCTTGATTCGAACGGATGCCCGGCTCGCGGCATCCGTCAGCTGGACGACTGTCGACCCGTCGTGGGTGGTGCTGGTCATCGTGCGCTCCCCACGGTCTCGGGTTCACGGTCGGGGATCTGGTGCGGGTCGGCGGACTCCATCGGGCGCAGGTGCACGCCGGCGTGGGCCGTCTTCTCCCAGCCCGTCTCGTTGCGCAGCTGGCGCAGTACCGAGCGGATTGCGGCGATCGCCAGGAACACCTGGAACGGGAAGGTGCCGAGCACCAGACGGACGTAGTCGCGCGCCCGCACCCTGGTCTCGTACAGCCGCCCGAACTCGCCGAGGCCGGCGATCTCCACCGCGACGGTGATCAGTGTCGGCGCCAGGGGGATGAACGTGATCAGGGCGATGACTGTCGGCACCTTCACGAACAGGATCAGCACGAGCGACAGCGGGATCATCAGCCCGGTGATCGCCTGCAGAAACGGCATGGCCAGGATGTAGCGGGCGAATAGCCGCTGGCGCACGGTGGGGAGCTTCTTCCACTCGCCCTTGCCGAGCACCTGCAGAAAGCCCTGGTTCCACCTCGTGCGCTGCTTGAACAGCGACATCAGCGTGCCGGGCGTCTCCTCGCGGGTGACGACCTCGGGGCTGTAGGCGACGACGACCTTCTCGCCCTGGCTCGACAGCCGCACGCCGATCTCGCAGTCTTCGGCGAGGCACTCCGCATCCCAGCCGTCGTTGCGCTCGAGCAGCGCACGCTTGATGAACACGGTATTGCCGCCGAGCGGAATGAAGCGGGCGCCCGCGTGGAAGTGCAGACGGGAGCGGAACCAGAAGTAGTACTCGAGCACGTTGCGCAGCGACCACCAGCTGGACTGGAAGTTCATCAGCTGCACGCCGCCCTGCACGACACCGGCGTCGGTCTCGCTGAACTTGGAGTCGATGAGCTCAAGCAGATGCGGGTGCACCTCGTCCTCGGCGTCGAACACCCCGACGATGTCGCCGGTGGCATAGGCGAGCGCGGTGTTAAGAGCCTTGGGCTTGTTCTTCGGAACGCTCGAGTCGACCACCACGGTGATCAGCTCCGGATGTCGCGCTGCCGCTTCGCGGACGACCCGATCCGTTCCCGGGTCGTCGTCGCCCACGATCGCGATGATCTGCACGTTCGGATGGGTCTGTGCCGCGAGTGTGTCGAGGGTCTGGCCCATTACCTCCTCCTCGTGCCTGCCCGGGACGAGCAGGGTGAACGAGTGTGCCGGGGGGAGCGGGTTGGCAGAGAAGCCCGTCTTGCGCAGGTTGCCGTCTGACTTCCAGGCATGGAGCATCCACCAGAGGGTGGTCAAAGCGATCGCGGTGAGCACGATCGCCAGAAGCACCAGAACGCCGTATCCGACGACCGCGGTCCAGTCGCCCGACATCGTTCCGGTCGAGCCGGTGGGGCTGATCGTTCCGAGGTCACCGCGATTGGGCACGCTGGTGCCGGGATCGCTGGGTGCGGATGGTGCGGATGGTGCGGGGGGCAGTATCGGGTCGTCAGCTAATCTGCTTAACCATTTCGAGGTCATTCGGGTTTCCTCCAGCGGTGGGTGCGAACACGAAGGTGCGGTAGGCGAAGTATCTGAATGAGGTACCGAGCACGAGTCCGACAACGTTGGCGGAGATGTTGTCTGCGACGGCCGAGGTGAGACCGAGCAGAGTATGAGAGACGAACAGGCAGCCGACGGCGATTCCCAGGCCGATCAGGTTGCTGAGGGCGAACAGCGCACCTTCGCGCCAGGCCGGGCGGCCCCGGCGCTTGCGAAAGGTGAGGTATCGATTGCCGAGCCAGGCGACCACCGTGGACACGGCGACCGAAACCGCCTTGGCCAAGAGAACCTGGTCGCCGAGCACCGTCGAGCGCAAAACATTGAAAACGACGAAGTCGACGACGAAGGCAATCACTCCGACGGAACCGAACGAGGCCAGTTCGGGGAGCATCGAGCGGATCCGAGAGTAGGCGCCGACGAAGGTGTCCCCCATTCGGGGGGATTTGGCGAGCGACATGTAACGGGTTACGGAGGCATGCCGATCACGGTTTGGTATTTCGGCGAACTATTCGATCCTTTAACACCGCGTTCACATTCGGCCGAATCGTTAACGCAGAATTATCGCGTGTCCCCTATACGGGGGACAGTCTCGTGTCTATCATCAGGCGGGCGCGGGGAAGCTCCGCGTATCTGCTCGCCCTGATCGACCCGGACGTCGGTGTGCGACGAGCAGGGTCCGCTCGTGGAGAGTCGGCTCGCGTTCTGCCGTTTTTGGGCGGAACGCTTGGGGTGGTGGGCACAATTCTGTGCCTGTGGAGCGTCCTCGCGTTTTACTCTCCAGGCACGCTTCCGCCAGTGCCGCAGCTAGCAGCCTTCACCGGTTCGAGCCTCAGCAGAACGCCCCAGCAGCAAGCCGGGATACCTACGTCTTCGTCGACACCGCAATCCGGGGCAAGAATCGTCGGCCCGCTTGAGGGGGCGGATGTCACGGCGCCCGCGCAACAGCTTTACGCGAACGTTCGTCACATTGCGATTGCGCTTTGTGTGCGAATCAGTTCCTCCAAGCAATTTGCTCAGCAATACCCCGGACGGTTCGCCGGCGTGCCTCTCGCATTGACACTCGGGCCCGATCGTGTCTTAACCGGCGGCGGTGCCACGTACTCGAAACTCCCCGTCGACATGACCTGTGAGGTGTCTGCGACCATCGGAACAGGTTGATCCGTCAGCCAAACGCCATCGTCGTCAGCTCCAATCGGAGTGAGGTGACCCAATTCGACTGAACTCCACCTGCCGTCACGACCGATTCATACTGCCGTTGACGAGTACGTTCCCGCGCTCTCGAATGACTCCAACTCGCGAAAGACCACCCACGCAAAATTCGGAGTTCCGAATACCTCGGAAGGGCCGGAGGTCGGCGGCAGAGACGCCCACGGCCAAGTGATGTAGGACGGAGCGAGTGTCGGCACTACCAGCGCGGCAACCGGGCGCTCCCTGTCGACAAATAGCTCGGCATCTCCTACACGGACAAGGGGGTGCGAATCGAGTAAGTCATCGTCACTTTCGGGGACCATGCCGAATGCATAGGAGAAGGTCCTTCGAATGTAGGTCGTTCATGAGTGTCAGCGGCCGTGGGCGCCGGTTCCGGATCGATACGGCTAGACAACCAAGGGGAGGCGCTCTTGCGCGAGCAATTCGATGCGGGGGAGTACCCGAGCCAGGGGTTCGACGAGGGAGCCCCCGCGGGGCTCGGAGCAGTGACTGCCGAGCCCGCCGTCCTCAGCCGGGCGCGGGCTCGGCGCCGGCGTCGCGACTGACCTCGGCCAGCCGCTGCTCCAGGAACGCGCGCTCCGCGGCATTCGCCGTGAGCTCCATCGCGCGCCGATACGACTGAGCCGCGCCGTCGGCATCGCCGAGGCGGCGCAGCAGGTCGGCGCGCGTGGCCGGAAGATAGGGATAGTCGGCGAGTCGGGGATCGGTGGCCAGCTCGTCGAGGAGCGGCAGGGCGGCGGCCGGACCGTCGGCGAACGCCACGGCGGCAGCCCGATTGAGCGCGACCACCGGGGTGTTCCACACCGCCAGCAGCCGGTCGTAAAGGTGCACTACGCGCGGCCAGTTGGTCTGCTCCAGGGACGGCGCCATCGCGTGCACACCGGCGATCGCCGCCTGCAGGGTGAACCGCCCCGGTGGGCCGGACGCCAACGCCCCGGCTGTCACCGTGAGCCCCTCCAGAATCGCGCGTTGATCCCAGCGCGTTCGGTCCTGGTCAGCGAGCAGGAGCAGCCGGCCCTGTTCGTCGGTGCGGGTGGCCCGGCGCGCGTCGGTGAGGAGCAGTAGGCCCAGCAGGCCGCGGGTCTCGGCCTGCTCGGGGAGCATTGCGGCGAGGGTGCGCGCAAGGTGCAGGGCCCGGTCGCAGAGCTCCTCACGGACGAGCGCGTCACCCTCGCCGGCCGTGTGGCCGGTGCTGAAGAGCAGGTGGAGGGCGGTGAGGACACTGTCCAGGCGCTCGGGCAGCTCCGCCCGGGCCGGAACCCGGTAGGGGATCCGCGCGTCGGAGATCTTCTTCTTTGCCCGGGTGATCCGTGCCGCCATCGTCGGCTCGGACACCAGGAAGGCCCGGGCGACGTCGGGCGTGGGAACGCCGCAGACCAGGCGCAGGGTGAGAGCAACGCGGGCTTCGGGGGCGAGGGTGGGGTGACAGCAGATGAATACCAGCCGGAGTCGGTCATCCGGCACCGCGGCGTCGGGCCAGTCCAGGGCGGCCGGGTCGTGCGGATCGACGGTCGCCGGCTCCACGAGCAGCGGGAGCTTGCGCCGGAGGGTGACCTCGCGACGTAACCGGTCCAGCGCATGGTTCCGCGCCGCCGTGGTCAGCCACGCGCCGGGCCGCTCCGGGACGCCGTCCCGGGTCCAGGCCCGTAGCGCGCTGACGTACGCCTCCTGCGCGCACTCCTCCGCGACGTCCAGGTCGCCCGCGACGCGCACCGTGGCGGACAGTACGAAGGCCCACTCCGAGCGGTGGGCCTGCGTCAGCGCGGCAGCGACCGCGTCCGCCTGCATTGCGGACGCGGTCGGCTCGTCGCTGGGAGTGATTAGAACGGGTTGGTCGTCGGGTCCACGACCGGGCGAACTTCGACGCCGCCGCCGGGGGCCGGGCACAGTTTGGCGATCTCGATGGCGTGGTCGAGGTCGCGCGCCTCCACGACGTAGTAGCCGCCGAAGGCCTCCTTGGTCTCGACGAACGGGCCGTCAGTCACCGTGCCGCCACCCTTGATCGTGGTGGCCGTCGTCGTGGGCGCGAGCGCCGCCCCGCCGACGAGAGACCCGCCGAGCTCGGAGACCTGCTTGGTGAACGTGTTGTGCGCGTCGATCACCGCACTCCACGTCTCCGGCGATGCGTTCGCGTAGAACGCCGGGTCTTCGTAGATGAGGATTGCGTACTGGGACATGGAGCTGCCTCCTTGCATTAAGTCGCGGGCCAGCCTGTCCGGCTCCGTCACTAATGACGACGAACATCCTGCCGCCGGATCGACAACTACGCCCGGATTTTCTTCAAGATTTTTCCGGCGCCGCCGCCGCATAAGTGCCGGAGACGACATTGCGTGCTGTGCTGCACTCTATCGGCGCACCTGAGGCGCCGTCTCGCGGCGGAGCGACGCGACGGGATACCGCCGCGATCATCCGCCATCCGAACACAAAAAATGGGCCGGACAACCGATTACCGATTGTCGCGACCCATTTCATGAAGTGGACCGGCTGAATTAGCCGAACCACCCTTTGTGCGCGAAGGGGGACTTGAACCCCCACGCCCTATACGGGCACTAGCACCTCAAGCTAGCGCGTCTGCCATTTCCGCCATCCGCGCGCATCTGATGTTCCCTTGCAGAAGCACCGAGGTAAGACATTAGCACGCTCTCGGGAGCGTTTTTTACCCGCGGCACTGTTCATCGTTCGCGACAATGAAGGCTGCCCCGAAAACTGGAGAACCATGCCCGATTCTGCCGCCGCGCTGCCCGTCTACCTCGACTGCGATACCGGCATCGGCGACGCCATGGCGATCGCCTACCTGCTCGCCTCCGAGCACGCTGCCCTCCTCGGCATCGGCACCGTCAGCGGCAATACCTCCGCAGCCGGTGCTGCTCGCAACACGCTCGACCTGCTCGCTCTGGCGGGCCGCGACGACATCCCGGTGGCGGTGGGGGAGCACGACTTCCTCACGCGGGCGTTCCATGGCGGGGCCACGCGGGTGCACGGCGACAACGGCATCGGCGGGGTGGTGTTACCGGAATCTCCACGGCATCCGGTTGCCGAATCCGCACCCGAGATGTTGGTGCGACTGGCTCACGAGAACGCCGGCCAACTGCGGGTGATCGCGATCGGGCCGCTCACCAATCTCGCCATCGCACTGCGCCTCGACCCGACAATCGCCGACCTCGTCGCCGACGTGACGATCATGGGCGGGGCCGCCATGGTGCCCGGCAACGTCACGCCGGTCGCCGAGGCGAACGTCCACAACGATCCGGATGCCGCTGCCGCGGTTCTCGAAGCAGCCTGGCCGGTGACGCTGGTGCCGCTCGACACCACGATGCAGAGCCTGCTCGACACGGACGACCGCGACCGCCTGCTCGCGTCGACCCGTCCGGTCGCCCACGCGATCGGCGAGATGCTCGACACCTACTTCGACTTCTACGTGCAGGTCTTCGGCCGACGCGTGTCGGTGCTGCACGATCCCCTCGCCGCCGCCGTCGCGCTGGGTGACCTCGAGCTCGATTCGGCGCCGATCGTGCACGTCGAGATCGACACGACGAATGGCCCCGGCCGCGGTCAGACCGTCAGTGACCTGCGCGGGCGCTTCCGCGGGCATCCACCGACCGAGCGTGCGCGCACCAGACTCGTGCTGAGTGTCGCCGAGCCCTTCGCCCCGAAGCTGATGGCTGCGCTGCTCACGGCGTGAGTCTGCGTGGCCCAGCACACCGGGGCGTACCGGATAGCGTTGAAGCATGTCTGACGCCACCCAGTACGACGAACTCGACGCCACCGCGCGCATCGCCCGCGACCTGATCCGCTTCGACACCACCAACTACGGCGGCGGCAAATCCAACGGGGAGACGGATGCGGCCGAGTACGTCGCCTCGCACCTGACGCGCATCGGGCTCCAGCCGGAGCTGTTCGAATCCGAGCCCGGCCGGGTGAGCGTCGTGGCACGCGTGGAGGGTGCCGACCGCAGCAAACCTGCCCTGGTCGTGCACGGCCACACCGACGTCGTGCCCGCCCAGCCGGATAACTGGAGCGTCGACCCCTTCGGCGGCGTCATCAAAGACGGGCTGCTCTGGGGCCGCGGTGCCGTCGACATGAAGAACATGGACGCCATGATGCTCACGGCGCTCGACGACATCCTGAGCTCCGGCCGCCAACCCGCCCGGGATTTGGTGGTGGCGTTCTTCGCCGACGAGGAGAACGGCGGCGTCTACGGCTCGCACTACCTGGTGCGCGAACGTCCGGAGCTCTTCGCCGGCGCGACCGAGGCGATCAGCGAAGTGGGCGGATACTCGGTGACCCTCAACGGCAAGCGGGCGTACCTGCTGCAGACCGGCGAGAAGGCGCTCATCTGGATCAAGCTGGTCGCCCGCGGCACGGCCGCCCACGGTTCGCAGATGATGCGCGACAACGCGGTCACCAAACTCGCCGCCGCGGTCGCGACCATCGGCACCCAAGAGTGGCCGATCCGCCTCACCGAGACGACGACCGAGCTGATCACCGAGCTCGCCGGCATCCTGAACATCGACCCTCAGACGGTCGGACCGGATGAGGTGGCCCTCGCCACCGGATCGACCAGTCGATTCATCCAGGCTTCGCTGCGTACCACCACCAACCCGACCGTGCTGACCGCCGGCTACAAGCACAACGTGATCCCCGACACCGCAGAGGCGCTGATCGACATTCGCACCCTGCCTGGTGAAGAGGATGCCGTGCTCGCGCAGGTGCAAGAACTGGTCGGCCCCGACATCGAGATCGTCGTGCTGCACCGCGACATCGGGCTCGAAACCGCCTTCTCGGGGGAGCTCGTCGACGCCATGACGTCGACGCTGCAGGCCCACGACCCGGGCGCTCCCGTGCTGCCGTACCTGCTGTCGGGCGGCACCGACAATAAGGCACTGTCGACCCTGGGCATCAAAGGCTACGGGTTCGCCCCGCTCAAGCTGCCCGCCGACCTCGACTTTCCGGCGATGTTCCATGGCGTTGACGAGCGAGTGCCGCTCGACGCGTTAGTGTTTGGCAGGCACGTTCTGACGGACCTGCTGCTGAATTACTGACAGGTAGGTTCTCGTGGGCTTCATCAACGCCATCATCCTCGGGATCGTTCAGGGGCTGACCGAGTTCCTGCCGATCTCCTCCAGCGCTCACGTGCGAATCGTGGGGGAGTTGTTGGGACTCGGTGCCGACCCGGGGGCGGCATTCACCGCGATCATCCAGCTCGGCACCGAGGCGGCTGTCGTCGTCTACTTCGCGGCTGATATCTGGAAGATCATCTCGCGCTGGTTCCTGGCGCTGTTCGGGCGCATCCCGCGGAATGACCCGAGCGCGAAGATGGGCTGGTTCATCATCTTCGGGTCGATCCCGATCGTCATCCTGGGGCTCCTCTTCCAGAAGACCATCGAGACCACGTTCCGCTCGCTCTGGATCATCGCCGTCACCCTCATCGTCTTCGGCATTCTGCTCGGCATCGCCGACTATGTCGGGGCGAAGAAGCGTCGCCTCAAAGACCTGACCATCCCGCACGCCGCGGTATTCGGGGTTGCTCAGTCGTTCGCCCTCATCCCCGGCGTCTCCCGCTCGGGCGGCACCATCACCGCCGGGTTGTTCCTTGGCTACGAGCGCGCCGCCGCCGCCCGCTACTCATTTCTCCTCGCCATTCCCGCGGTGTTCGGCAGTGGGCTGTACGAGCTGTACAAGACGGTCAAGTCGCCGACCACCGAGTACTTCACCGGTGCCGAGATCGCCGTCGCGACCGTCGTTGCGTTCGTCGTTGGCCTCGTCGTGATCGCGTTCTTCATGAACTACATCTCGAAGCGCTCGTTCCTTCCCTTCGTGATCTACCGCATCCTGCTCGGCATCGCCCTCATCGCGCTGCTCGCCAGCGGAGTCATCGCCGCCAACTGAGGCGTGCACGGGTAGGCTCAGCGAAACGGGTCCGCGACTTCGCAGCGCCGCCGCGCAGCACCGATCACGGAAGTCCGATGAGCGACGACGCCTTCGACACTGCACGGCGCGAACTGCTGCACTCGCGCGACAGCACGGCCGACCTCTGCAGACCGTTCCTCTCCGTTGTTCCCACCACCGGAGTCGCCCTGGCGGTACTGGCTAGTCGGGTGGGCCCGTCCACCATCTGCTCGACGGATGACCTCTCCTCTCGTCTCGACGAGATGCAATTCGACCTCGGCCAGGGGCCGTGTTGGGAATCGATGGCGAACCGCGCTCCGGTTCTGCATCCGGATCTCCGGTCCGAAGCCGACACCCCGTGGCCGGCGTTCGCCGAGGCGGTCAGTCGGGAGCCGATCGCGTCAATCTTCGCGTTCCCGCTTTCTGTCGGGGGTGTGGACATCGGGGCCGTTGATCTGTATTCATCAACAGCACAGCAGCTCAGCGATAACCAGATCACTCGGGTGTCGGTGCTCGCCGAACTCGCTTCGTGGCAGGTGCTGCGCCGTCTGCTCAACGACAGTCACGACGACAGCGAGAGCGGATCCCGCTACTCCCGCCACGAGGTTCACCAGGCGACGGGAATGGTGCTGGTGCAGCTCGACATCGCCGCCGACGACGCGATGCTGCTGCTGCGCGCCCACGCCTTCAGCTCCGCCAAGACAGTAAGAGAGATTGCAAATGATGTGGTCGAGCGACGGCTGGTGTTCTCCACCGATGCCCCCGAAACCCGTGGACGAGACGGTGATGCAGATGCATAGACTGAGCCAATGGTGACCGAATCGCGCGAAGAGCGCTTGGTCGGCGCCTTCGTCAGGCTTGCCGACACCCTGGTGGCCGGGTATGACGTCGTCGACCTGTTGCAGACGTTGATCGAATCCAGCGCGCAACTCCTGGATGCCTCGGCCGCGGGCCTGATGCTGGCCGACGACAAAGGAGAGCTCGCGCTCGTCGCCGCTACCAGCGAGCGGAGCCGGCTGGTCGAGATGATGCAGCTCAGCTCCGGCAACGGTCCGTGTCTGGAGGCATTCGTCTGCGGTGAGGTGGTCGTGGTGAGTGACATCGCCGCGGAGGCGGCGCGCTGGCCCGAATTCGCCGAAGAGGCGCTTGCCCAGGGATTCAGATCGATCCATTGCGTACCGATGAGGCTCCGCGGCTCCATCATCGGAACGGTGAACCTGTTCCGGGCCGCTACGGGAAGCCTCACCGCGGTGGACGCTGCCGCAGCACAGGGGCTCGCCGATGTCGCGACCATCGGCATCCTTCAGGAGCGAGCCATCCGCGAGAGCGAAGTGGCCCGCGAGCAGTTGCAGAACGCGCTTGAGAGTCGTGTCGTCATCGAACAGGCCAAGGGCGTGATCGCTCAGCTGCGCGCCGTGGACATGGACTTAGCGTTCACGTTGCTGCGTGCCCATGCACGGAACACCGGACGGAACCTCCGTGATGTGGCCGCCGACGTGGTGGATCGGTCATTGGCTCTCTGACGACCTGTGTCGAAACATTTCGTTCCGCGCGGTGCATAACGCGAGTAGCGTTCACTGCAGCGCCCCAGACCCCGGTGATCCAAGTATTTCTCCCGAGGGGTTCCGGAATGTCGATCGATGAAGAGCAGACCGGCTTGCCCGATGGCTCGCTCGCGGGGATGTCCATGACCGACGCGCCGATATCGGTGATTATTCAGGCGCTGACGACGTCGGCAAGGTCATATTCGAGCGCCGAGGCCCGGCAGGCAGAAGACGACGCCACCGATTTCGAATGGGACGTGATGCTCGGTTGACCGCACACCGTTGCGGGCGGCGACACTGTCGCCCGTAGACTCTTCCGGTGATCACAGCGTGAAGTCCTGGCACAGACCCGACGTCCCGACGGTGCCCGGCACCGGACCCATCCCGACCGTCTATGACTCCTCGACCGACGAACTGCAGTCGGTCGGAGGCGACGGACCGGCAAGCCTCTACGTCTGCGGCATCACCCCGTACGACGCCACCCACCTGGGTCACGCGGCCACCTACCTGGCCTTCGACACGCTGCAGCGGCTCTGGCTCGACGCCGGCCTCGAGGTGCACTACGTGCAGAACTCGACGGATGTCGACGATCCGCTGCTCGAACGCGCCGCACGTGATGGCGTGGACTGGCGCACCCTCGCCGCCGGGCAGATCGACGTGTTCCGTGGCGACATGGAGAGCCTGCGCATCCTGCCGCCCGAGCGCTACATCGCGGTTACCGAAGTGATCGACGAGATCGCCGCGGGCGTGCACGATCTGCTCGTCAGCGGGGTGGCGTACCCCGTCGACAGCGAGGATGCCGCCCAAGACCTGTATTTCGACAGCGCCGCCGACTCATCGCCCTGGTTCCTCGGGCAGGAGAGTCGCCTCGACCGGGCCAACATGTTGGAGCTCAGCGCCGAGCGCGGCGGCGATCCCGCACGGCCGGGCAAGCGGCATCCGCTCGATCCGCTGCTCTGGCGTTCGGCCCGCGCAGGCGAGCCGTCGTGGGAGACCGTGCTCGGCGCCGGACGCCCGGGCTGGCACATCGAGTGCGCGGTCATCGCGTTGAACCACCTGCCGTCGCCGGTCACCGTCAACGGCGGCGGGTCGGATCTCATCTTCCCCCATCACGAATTCAGCGCCGGCCACGCGGCGGCCCTCACCGGTGAACCGCTGGCCGAGGTATATGCCCACGCCGGCATGGTCGCGTACCAGGGCGAGAAGATGAGCAAGTCGCTCGGCAACCTCGTGCTGGTCTCGGAGTTGGTCCGCGCCGGCACCGACCCGCGTGCGCTCCGTCTGGCTCTGCTCTCCGAGCACTACCGCTCCGACTGGGAGTGGACCACCGAGCATCTCGAGATCGCCACGGCACGCCTCGCCGCGTGGACCAGGTGGGCAGCGGAAGCTGTTGCCGGCGACGGGGGAGTGGCCGAGCTTCGCACTGTGCTCAGCTTCGATCTCGACACCCCCGCCGCGCTGAAGCTCATCGATGCCCGCATCGATGCAGCACTGCCCGCCTCCACCGACCTGGTCGCCGCCATCGACGCCCTCCTCGGCATCGCCCTCGCCGGTTGAGTAGCGCACGCCGTCTACGGCGTTCGCGTATCGAAACCCCACACTGCGCTCCGCTGGTTGAGTAGCGCACGCCGTCCACGGCGTTCGCGTATCGAAACCCCGCGCCAGGTTTCAACACGCGTCCTCGTCTCTCGGGCGCTACTCAACCAACGGTGCAGCGACCTACTCCTTCGGCCGCCAGTCATCCGAACCGGGAGGACCCGTCGGGCCACCCTGGTCTTTGCCGCCGGCCTTGCCGTCTCTCCGGCGCAGGTAGCGCTCGAACTCCTGAGCGATCGCCTCGCCGCTCGCCTCGGGGGAATCCACCGTGTCGCGCGCTTGCTCGAGCTGCGAGATGTAGCTCGCCATGTCGTCGTCGTCGGCGGCGAGTGCGTCGATGCCGCTCTCCCAGGCTGCCGACTCCTCCACGAGATCGCCGCGGGGGATGACCACGTCGATGATCTCCTCGAGCTTGTCGATGATCGCGAGCGTCGCTTTGGGCGATGGCGCGTTGTGAACGTAGTGGGGAACGGATGCCCAGATCGAGACCGTAGGAATCCCCGCCTTCTCGGCAGCGTCGCCCAGCACGCTGAGGATGCCGACCGGACCCTCGTAGGTCGACCGCTCCACACTCAACTCGGCCCGGAGATCCGCGTTCTCGCTGCCGACGAACACACTGATCGGTCGGGTATGTGGCACGTCGGCGAGCATCGCCCCGAGCATCACGATTCCGGTGATACCGGTCTCGGTGATCGTCTCCATCAGTTCGGCGGTGAAGCTGCGCCAGTTGCGCGACGGCTCGGTGCCCAGCAGCAGGTAGATGTTGGAGGAGTTGTCGCCGATCCCGTCGAGCTCGTCGCCCTCGTCCTGGCCCTCTAAAGCCTCGGCCGCCGCACGGTCCTGCTGAACCTTGAGCGCCGTGGGTCCGTACACGGTCACGTTCGGCCAGGTCAGCTGCTTATGTCCGTCGTCATCGATGGACACCATGGGTCGATTGAATTGGAAATCGAAGTAGCGTTCCGCGTCGATCTCGGAGATGGGGTAGACGTCGAGCTGCTCTTTGAGCGAGCGCACGGCACCGCTTGCCGCCTCTCCGGCATCATTCCAGCCTTCGAAGGCCACCACCAGCAGTCGGCCGCTCAGCATTCCCGAGCCGCGCATCCCTGAGTCAGTCACATGTTCTCCCTGCCCGGTGCCGACGGCGGCCCGTTGCCATTCGTCAAGGATAGAACCCCGTCCCGTCTAAACTCGGATTCCGTGAATGATCTGCTGCCCGCCGCCGTGCTCTGGGACATGGACGGCACTCTCGTCGACACCGAGCCGTTCTGGCTCGCCGCCGAGGAGGAGCTTGTCAGTTCTTTTGGTGGAACCTGGACGCACGACGACGGGCTCGCCCTGGTCGGCTCCGGTCTCGACCATTCGGCGGCCGTTCTCCGGGGGCGCGGAGTAGATCTTCCCGAGATGGAGATCATCGACTGGCTGACCGATCGCGTGCAGTCACGCATCGAGAGCTCGGTGACATGGCGCCCCGGCGCCCTCGAGCTCCTGCGCTCGGTGCGTGAGGCCGGCATCCCGACTGCTCTGGTCACGATGTCGATCAGCCGCATGGCTCGACATGTCGCCTCCCTGCTGCCCTTCGACGGTTTCGATCTCGTGCTCGCCGGAGACGAGGTCGCCCACAGCAAGCCCCACCCGGAGCCATACCTTCACGCCGCACGGGTGCTCGGGGTTTCTGCGCTCGACTGTGTCGCCATCGAGGATTCGGTCACCGGCCTCGCCGCTGCCGTTGCCTCGGGTGCGGTCTCGGTTGGCGTGCCCCTTCATTCCCCGCTGACCGAGGGGCTCGGCTACACGATCTGGCCGACCCTCGCCGGTAAGACCGTCGCCGACCTCGGAGACCTCTTCAGGTCGTCCCGAGACGGCGCAGCGAAATCTGACGCAATGAAATCCGACGCCGAGAATTCCGGCGCCGAGAAAGCAGGTGCGGCATGACCGCAGAACGCCGCCAAAGCGGTCCATTCCGTGCGGGCGACCGCGTGCAGCTCACCGGCCCCAAGGGTCGCCTCAATACCATCACCCTCGAGGTGGGCGCGGTCTTCCACACCCACCGCGGAATGGTCCAGCACGACGATCTGATCGGCCTGCAGGATGCCTCCGTGGTGACGGCGACAAACGGCGACGAGTACCTCGCCCTCCGCCCGCTTCTCGGCGACTTCGTCATGTCGATGCCGCGGGGCGCGGCGATCGTCTACCCGAAGGATGCGGCGCAGATCCTGAGCCTGGGCGACATCTTCCCGGGTGCCACCGTGGTGGAGGCCGGAGTCGGGTCGGGCGCATTGAGCCTCTGGCTGCTTCGCGGCATCGGTCCGAGCGGCCGACTCGCCTCGTTTGAACGTCGAGACGAGTTCGCCACCGTGGCCAAGGCCAACGTGACCACCTTCCTCGGGGCTGAGCCCGAGAACTGGAGCGTCACCGTCGGAGACCTCGCCGATGCCCTGCCGTCCACGGTCGAACCGGGAACTGTCGACCGTGTCGTGCTCGACATGCTCGCCCCGTGGGAGAACCTCGACGTCGTCGCCGACGCGCTCACCCCCGGCGGCGTTCTGCTCTGTTACATCGCCACCGTCACGCAGCTCTCCCGCGTTGCCGAGGCCATCCGTTCGACCGGCCTGTTCACCGACCCGGATTCCTCCGAGACCATGGTGCGCGGCTGGCACGTCGAGGGGCTCGCCGTGCGGCCAGACCATCGCATGGTTGCGCACACCGGGTTCCTTTTGACCGCCCGCCGGCTCGCGCCAGACACCGTTGTGCCGCAGCTGAAGCGCCGACCATCGAAGACCGACTTCAGTGACGAGGATGTCGAGGCCTGGACGCCGGGCGCGCTCGGTGACCGCACCGCAACCGACAAGCGCCTCCGCCGCACCGCGCGTGCAGCGCAGCACGCCGCCGAGCAGGCCATTGCCGCCGAGGCCGCCGCGAAAGACGAGCCTCCGGCATAACCCTAGAATTACCTAGTTGCATCGATCGGCATCACCCCTGCACAACCGAAATGAGGATTCGTGCGCAAGACAACGGCACTCCTAGCTGCCTTCGCCATTCTCGCGGGCCTGACCGCCTGCACGGGAACCTCCACGTTGGTGAAGGACGGTTCCGTCGCCGGCTGCACGCCGAGCGCAGCGCCGTCCGGTGCAGCGTCCGAATCGGTGAAGGCCAGCGGCGTTCTGAAGAAGGCGCCGAAGGTGAGCTTCCCGACGCCGTTGCACGTCACGAAGACGCAGACCTCCGTGCTCGTCTCGGGCAAGGGCAAGCCGATGACCGCGGGGGAGTCCGCGTTCTACGACCTCACCATCCTCAACGGCCGCACCGGCAAGGTCGTCGCCAAGGGCAACTACGACACCGTGGGTGACGGCTTCTCGACCATTGCAAAGGGCGCGGCATTCGATGCCGTGACCAAGGGTCTCGAGTGCGCGCAGGGCAACTCCCGCATTGCGATCGTCGCCACCTCCAAAGACGGTCACGACGACAAGCCGTACCAGGGCATCCGCAAGTCCGACTCCCTGGTCTTCGTGCTCGATGTCACCAAGAGCTTCCCCGCTCAGGCCACAGGGTTCAACCGCCTCCCGCTGAACGGCCTGCCCTCGGTCGTCACCACCAAGACCGGCCAGCCCGGCATTCAGCTCCCCGCGGGCAAGGAGCCCACCACCTACACCAAAGAACTGCTGCGGCAGGGAACCGGCCCGAAGACCAAGAAAGACAGCTTCATCGTCGCGAAGTACACGGCGATCAGTTGGAAAGACCAGACGGTCTTCGATTCGAGCTGGACCATCGGTGAGGGCCAGGCCAAGGTGATCGGCCTCGGTAACGCCGGCGTCGTCGCCGGCCTTCGCGCCGGGCTGATCGGCCAGAAGGTCGGGTCTCGCGTACTCCTGGTCGTTCCGCCGAAGCTCGCCGTCAGCGACGGCAGCGACCAGACGGTCACCGTTCCCACCGGCACAACGCTGGTGTACGTCGTCGACATCCTCGGCATCGCGCAGTAGAGCTCGACCCCGAAACGGGCGATCTTCCCGTAGCGTTGCGCGGGTAGTCTGTCGACAGCAGTTGTCGACAGCAATGTGCGACACAGCTCTGTTCACCGACACAGGCCGAGTGTCTCCCTTCTAACCAGGATCTCTCTCGTGTCAGCTTCAGCACCCACCGCGAAGGTTCCCGTCGAGGAACGTCTGTTCAGCCTTGTGCTGGCCCTGCTCGCCACCGAGACCGGCCTCACCAAGCACGAGATCCTGTCAACAGTGCAGGGTTATCGCCAGCGCTATCGCCGATCGGGCGACAACGCCAACCTCGAGCGCCAGTTCGAACGCGACAAAGACGACATCCGCGACCTGGGTGTGCCGCTCGAAACGATCGACAGCCCCGGACAACCCGGCAACAATCAGAACCTGCGCTATCGAATCCCGCGCGGCGACTACGAGCTGCCCGCGGACATCCGTTTCTCCGCGGAGGAGACCGCGCTGCTCGGCCTTGCCGCAATGGTCTGGCGCGAGGGCTCGCTGTCGGCGGAGTCGCGTCGCGCCATCGTCAAGCTGCGCGGCCTCGGGCTGGTCTCCGACGAGCCGGTTCTCGCCTACGCTCCACGACTGCGGGTGCGGGATGCCGCGTTCGAGCCGCTGCGGGCGGCCCTAGAGCGCAATTCCATCGTCCGTTTCGCCTACCTCAAGCCCGGAGAGGCCGAGGCCCGCGTGCGCGAGGTCGCTCCGCTCGCGCTGGTTCAGCACCAGGGTCGCTGGCATCTTCATGCGCTCGAGCCGCAGACCGAGACCACCAAGACGTTTCTGCTGCGTCGCATCGTGAGTGCGGTCACGCTCACCTCCACTACCTTCGCCGCGCCCGTCGGTGATCAGACCGCTCGCGCCCTCGCCGAGCTCGAGCAGGTCTGGCAATCGCATACCGCCGATGTGGAGGTGGTTGCGGGATCCGACGCAGACACTCGCCTGCGCAAGCGTCGCGGCACGGAGCGGCTCCCCGACGGCACCCTGCGGCTTCACTACTCCGACGCGAATATCTTCGCCGACGAGCTCGCGGGCTACGGTCCGGAAGCCGTCGTGCTCAGTCCGCCGGTGTTGCGCGCCGCGGTGCGCGCCCGCCTGCTCGATACGGCGAACACTCACGCCGATCAGGAGGCATCCCATGGCTGATCGAGCCGTTCCCCTGCAGGCGCAAGACAAGCTCGCCTTCCTGCTGTCGCTCGTGCCCTTCCTCATGGAGCACGAACGAATCAGCGTTCAGGAGACGGCCAACCACTTCGGCGTGACGCCGATGGCGGTGCGGGAGGCGGTCGAGCTGATCGCCGTCTCCGGAATCCCGGGGGAGACCGGCCAGTATCAGCACGGTGACCTGTTCGACCTGGCCTGGGACGACTTCGAGGAGAACGACCAGATCGTTCTCACCAACCTGGTCGCAATCGACGACGCACCGCGCTTCTCGGGGCGCGAGGCCGCCGCTCTGATTGCCGGGCTCCAGTACCTCTCCGCCCTGCCGGAGAACGCCGACCGCTCTGCCATCGCCTCGCTGATGACCAAGCTGTCCCACGGCGCCTCCGCGCTGCCCAGCCAGGTCGCCGTGGAAGGCTCGGAGTCTGACGCGACGCTCGCGCTCATCCGCGAATCCGTCGCAGCCGGCGTTCAGATCGAATTCGACTACCTCAATTCGCGCGGCGAGCACGAGCGTCGCCGGGTCGATCCGCTGCGGATCGAATCGGTCGATGCGGACTGGTATCTGCGCGGGTGGTGTCACCTGCGTACCGCCGTGCGCACCTTCCGCATCGACCGCATCAGCGATCCCCTCGTCACAGCCGAGCCGATCACCTTCCATGCCGGCGAGGTCGCACTTCCCGACACGCTCTTCGAGGGAACGGCGGATGACCTCCCCGTCACCATCGAGATCCTTCCGTCTGCTCTGCCGCTCGTTGCCGACTACATCCCCGATGGCACCCCCACGGTGGAGGTCGACGGGCGACTGCGTGCGAACATCCTGGTCTCGCACTATCACGGGCTGAAGCGGCTCATCGCGGGTCTTCCCGGCATGGTCACGGTTATCGCCCCGGGGGAGGCGCGGTCCGTCGTCGCCGACTGGGCCGCGGCCGGCGCGGCTCGCTACACGGACGACCCCGCATGATCGCGTGGTGGGTGTGGCTGCTGATCTGGGTGGGGTTGAGCCTGGCGCTCGTCGCGATGCTCGTTCTGCTGGGCGTTCTGCTGTTCCGCAAGCTGATGGTGCTGTTCTCCGCTCTCGAGAAGCTCTCGGGCACGCTCGAGATCCTCGATCGCGTCTCGGACCTCGCCGACGACCAGCGCGGACAGGTCGAACAGTTGGCGATCCTCGCGGGGGAGGACGCGACGCGCGCACGTCGAGACCGGGTGCGCGAGGCTGCCCACGCGCGCAGAGATGCCCGGCATGAGACACGCATCGCGCGCGGTAAATCGTTGCTCGCGGTCGATGCGAGCGCGCAGGAGTGGTTTATCCCCACGTCATCAGAACGTCTCCGAAAGCCTCGCCGCGCGAACCGACGGTGAACGGTCTATGGACCTGCCAGCCAAAACACGGGGAGCGCGGTAAACTCTAGGGGTTCGCTTGTTTTCACTGCACCAGCAGTTCGCCGGTTCATTCGGTTCACGATCTAGGGATGGCACACAATGTTGAGTGGATTCACCGGTTGGCATGCCCTGATCCTTCTGGTCATCATCGTGCTGATCTTCGGTGCGGCGAAGCTTCCCGCCCTGGCCAAGAGCGTCGGGCAGTCGATGAAGATCTTCAAGAACGAGATCAAGTCGGAGGACAAGCCCGCCGACAGTACCGCCACCCCCGGCGTGCAGCTGAACGAGACGTCCCCCGAGGTCAAGTCGCAGACGACGGACTCCTCGAAGACGAACTCCTAAGTCTTCCCCGTCGAAACGTCTGTGTTGGTCTGATATCGAGCCGGTCAGAACGTCTGTGGCGAGCACACGCGCGCAGCGAGGCAAAAACAGCGAAGGCCGGATGTCGCTCGGCCAGCACCTGCTCGAACTGCGCAAGCGCCTATTCATCTCTGCCATCGCTGTGGTGGTCCTCTCCATCGCCGGCTGGTTCGTGCAGGACTACGTCCTGCAGGCGATCCGCGAACCCATTGCGATCCTCGCCGGCCACGATCGGTCCGCGAGTCTGAACTTCACCAACATCAGTGAAGCATTCGATGTACGGCTGCAGATCACGGTCACGATCGGTGTGGTTGCGGCCAGCCCGGTCTGGCTGTACCAGATCCTCGCCTTCCTCGTCCCCGGGCTGACCTCCAAAGAGAAGCGCTACACCTTCGGATTCTTGTTCAGTGCCATTCCCCTTTTCCTGATCGGATGCGCCGCCGGCTGGTTCGTCTTCCCGCACATCGTCTCGGTACTCGGCTCGTTTGTACCCAAACAGGACTCCAGCCTGATCGGCGCGAAGGACTACCTCGGCTTCGTCCTCAAACTGGTGCTGGCCGTCGGGGTCGCATTCGTGTTGCCGGTGTTTCTCGTGCTTCTCAACTTCATCGGTCTGATCTCCGGCATCAGCATCATTCGCAGCTGGCGATGGGCCATCCTGTTGATCTTCGTCTTCTGCGCCCTGGCCACACCCTCCGCCGACATCTCTTCAATGTTCCTCCTGGCAGCGCCGATGATTGTGCTCTACTTGGCGGCTGCCGCGATCTCGATCCTTCATGACCGCAGCGTCGCCAAACGGGCGGACAAGCTGCTCGACGACCTCGGCGATACGGCGAAAGCGTGACCACTGAGTTGACACCGTCGGAGCGCTACGCCCTGTCGAAGACCCGTCAGGGCTCACCGAAACTGGAGCGGTTCCGCGCCGGACTTTCGTTCGACCTCGACCCCTTCCAGCTGCAGTCCTGCGTCTCACTCGAGAACGGCGACAGCGTGCTGGTCGCGGCGCCCACCGGCGCGGGCAAAACGATCGTCGCCGAGTTCGCTGTGTTCTTGGCGATGCAGCAGAGCCATGCCAAGGTCTTCTACACGGCACCGATGAAGGCTCTGAGCAACCAGAAGTTTCAGGAATTCGTCGCCGAGTACGGGTCAGACAACGTCGGCCTGCTCACCGGCGACACCAACATCAATTCGGGCGCGCGCATCGTGGTCATGACCACCGAGGTTTTGCGCAACATGCTCTACGCCGACTCCGATCTGCTGCGCGATCTCTCCTTCGTGATCATGGACGAGGTGCATTACCTCGCTGATCGCTTCCGCGGGGCGGTGTGGGAGGAGGTCATCATCCACCTTCCCCAGCAGGTGCGTCTGGTCTCCCTGAGCGCCACGGTCTCCAACGCCGAGGAATTCGGCGACTGGCTGCAGGCGGTGCGGGGCGAGACCGCCGTGATCGTCTCCGAGGAGCGTCCGGTGCCGCTCGACCAGCACATCCTGGTGCGCTCGAAGATGCTCGACCTCTTCGACTCGTCTGGCCTCGCGGCGACCAACCGGGTGAACCCCGAGTTGGTGCAACTCGTCCGCTCCGGCGGCGGGCGCAACGCGCCGGCGAATGTGCGGCAGCGGCGTGGGCGCTACCAGGGCGGGGGCGGCGGCCATCGTGGAGCCGAGGGGCGCATGGACCGCGCCGATATCGTCAAGCTCCTGGGCGAGCGCAACTTGCTGCCCGCCATCTTCTTCATCTTCAGCCGCGTCGGCTGCGACCAGGCGGTCAAACAGGTGTTGCGCGCCGGCGTTCGGCTGACCACCGCCGAGGAGCGCGACGAGATCCGTGAGATCGTCGAGGAGCGCTGCCGCACCATTCTCGACGAAGACCTCGCCGTGCTCGGCTACTGGGAATGGCTCGAGGGCCTCCAGCGCGGGGTCGCAGCCCACCACGCTGGCATGCTTCCCGCCTTCAAGGAGGTGGTCGAAGAGCTGTTCCAGAAGAAACTGGTCAAGGCCGTCTTCGCCACGGAGACGCTGGCGCTCGGCATCAACATGCCCGCTCGCACCGTCGTGCTCGAGAAGCTCGAGAAGTTCAACGGCGAAGCTCGCGTGCCAATCACCCCGGGGGAGTACACGCAGCTCACCGGTCGGGCCGGGCGGCGGGGCATCGACGTCGAGGGCCACTCGGTGATCCAGTGGCAAGACGGCCTCGACCCGCAGGCGGTCGCCTCGCTCGCCTCCCGCCGCACCTACCCGCTCAACTCGAGCTTCACCCCCACGTACAACATGGCCGTGAACCTGATCGAGCAGTTCTCCCGGGAACGCGCCCGCGACATCCTCGAGTCGTCGTTCGCGCAGTTCCAGGCCGACCGTGCCGTCGTCGACATCGCCCGCAAGGTGCGGAGCCAAGAAGAGTCGCTGGCCGGCTACGAGAGCTCGATGACCTGCCACCTCGGTGACTTCCGTGAGTACTCGAACATTCGTCGCGAGCTCACCGACCTCGAGCGCAAGGGTGCATCGCGCGCCGACACGCAGAGTCGCGCCGAGCGAGACAAGCGGCAGAATCAGCTCACCGTGCTGCGCAAGAGGCTGAAGCAGCATCCCAGTCACTCCTGCCCCGACCGCGAAAACCACGCGCGCTGGGCGGAGCGCTGGTGGCGGCTGAAGAAGCAGACGGATGATCTGAGCCGTCAGATCCGCACCAGAACGGGTGCCGTCGCGCGCATCTTCGACCGTGTCACCGATGTTCTGCTGGAGCTCGGCTATCTGGTGCGCGACGACCATGGCACCGTGACGGCCTCGGTGCACGGTCGTACGCTGCGGCGCATCTACGGCGAACGCGACCTCTTGGTGGCGGAGTGCCTGCGCCGCGGTGTCTGGAACGACCTCGACCCCGCGGGTCTCGCCGCGATGGCTGCGTCTCTGGTCTACGAGCCGCGCCGTGACGAGGGACAACTCTCCGATCGATACCTGCCCAAGGGTGCGTTCCGGCCGGCGCTGGAGAAGACCACCGACCTCTGGGCCACGCTTGACGATCTGGAGCGGGCGCACAAGCTGCCCGGCAGCAATCCGATCTCGACCGGGCTCGCGCTGGCCATGAACCGCTGGGCGCAGGGCACAAGTCTCGACCAGGTGCTGCAGGATGCCGAACTCGCCGCCGGGGACTTCGTGCGGATGACGAAGCAGACCATCGATCTGCTCGACCAGCTCTCCGTCGTGGCGGAGGGTAATGTCGGCCGCACCGCCCGCAAGGCCCTGGACGCGATCCGTCGCGGAATCGTGGCGTACTCCTCCGTCGCCTAACCCTTTCATCCAGCATCCGACCGTAGGCTTATCCGGTGCACCCAACCCGGCAACCCGCGAACCTGGGGATCGCCGTTCTCGCCGCGGGCATTGCCGGAATGGTCACGGCGGGCGCCTTCCCTGACCGCGGATGGTGGCCGCTCGCCTTCTTCGGCCCGGCGCTGATGATGTGGGCGCTGATCGGTCGCCGCTTCTGGAGTTCCCTGGTCGTCGGGCTCGTCGGGGGATTCGCCTTCTTCGGCACTCACATCTTCTGGCTCACGGTCTACCTGGGCCCGGTGCCATGGCTCGCCCTCGCCGGTCTCGAGGCGATCTTCTACGCCATCGGTGCCACGCTGATCGCTCTAGCCTGGCGCTTCGTGCCGCGGCTCTGGCCCGGTGTCGGCGGTCGGCTCCTCGCGCTGCCGGCGGTCATCGCGGGGCTCTGGACCCTCCGCGAGGCCGTCTTCGCCGTCTGGCCCTACGGCGGATTCGCCTGGGGTCGCCTCGCCTTGTCTCAGTCGGACGGGCCGTTCGCCCCGCTGGTGGCCTGGGTCGGCGTCTCCGGACTCAGCTTCCTGATCGCCTTCCTGGCTGCGGTCATCCTGCAGGCGGTGCGCGAGACATCCGTTCGCTGGACGCTGCGGGGAGTCATCGCCGCGGCGACCGCCTTCGTGCTTCTCGCCTTCCCCGCCTGGCCCGACCTCTCCGACGGGTCCATCCGCGTTGCAGCCGTACAGGGAAACTCCGATTCAGGACTGTTCGCCCGCATCGAGCCGGGCGACGCCCTGAACGACCACCTCGAGGCGTCCCTCCCGCTGATCGGCAAGAAAGTGGATGTCGTGGTCTGGCCCGAGAACGCCTCCGACGTCGATCCACTCACCAACGAGTACGCCGCGCAGCAGCTCGACTATGTGACGCAGGCGATCGGAGCACCGCTGGTCACCGGCACGATCACCAGCGGCACGCGGGGGCGCACCTGGAACAGCGTGCTGCTCTGGAAGAACGGGGGAGCGGTCGACCAGTACGACAAGATCCACCCGGTGCCGTTTGCCGAGTACCTGCCCGATCGCAAATTCTGGACGCCGTTCGCCCCAGACCTGTTCGCCCTGGTGCCGCGTGATTATTCCTTTGGCACCCGCAACAACGTCTTCTCGATCAAGAATGCGGTGGCCGGAATTGCGATCTGCTTCGACATCGTCGATGACGCCCTGATCAAAAAGATGGTCGACAGCGGCGCGGAGTTCATCCTCGCTCCGACCAACAATGCCGATTTCGGGCACAGCGACGAGAGTCAGCAGCAGGTCGCGATCGCCAAGATGAGGGCGATTGAGACGGGCCGGAGCGTCGTCAACGACTCCACGGTCGGGGTGAGCGCGATGTTCGGTCCGACGGGCAAGAAGCTGGAGTCGATCACGCCGTTCACCGCGGGGACAATGGTGCACGACATCCCGCTCACGACGGTGAAGACGCCGGCCATGGTGATCGGCCGACAGCTGGAATGGCTGGCCGGCGGGTTCGGGCTGGCTGGACTCGCTCTCGGGCTCCTCCTGCGTCGTCGCCGCCCGCGCATCCGCCCCGCCCGCCGCCCCTCCTCCTCGGCCTCCTCTCGCGCCTCCTCCCACTGAGTTGCATGTTTTGGCTGTTCTCACGCGCTGAGAACAGCCAAAACATGCAACTCACGAGGGGGAGCGCGGGTTAACGACGAATCGGGACCCTCCGAAGAGGATCCCGATGAAGCGCGGTGCGATCGGACCTGTGAGATCAGACCTATGCGATCAGTCCTGAGTGATCAGGCGCCGATCTTGTGCTGTCCCTTGCGTGCCCGGAGGTAGTCGAGCCGCTCCTGAAGGAGTTCTTCGAGCTCAGCCCGGGTGCGACGCTCCAGCAGCATGTCCCAGTGGGTACGCGCGACCTTGGTGTCGGACTCTTCGGGCTCGACCTGCTTGCCATCAAGGCCGATGAGCCGACCTTCGTGACCGCTCTTGGGGGATTCCCACACCGTGGGAACCTCGGCGTCGGCGGCGAACGTGACCTCGAAGGTCGTACCGTCTGCTGCCTGGTATGTGCTTATCTTTCGCGGGGAGAAGGTAACGCCTTCTTCACTCTGAAGACTCTGGGATCCGAGCCTCATTCCGCGCAAACTGCGATCCGCCATTGTGTGGTCCTCTCTCGCGATGCCTACACAGTTATAAACCCCGAAGCTGGGCAAATCCTTTCGCGCCGCGACCGTTCCCAGACAGTTCCCAGCCAGTATGCGAGAAGAAGTCCACGGCGTCGATGGGTGCGGCGGGGTCAGGACGACGATTTCGGGGTCGGCGAGGCCCGCTGTCGACGCCGCTCAGCGAGAGTGCGGGAAGCTTTCCCGCAGCACGGCCAGGGCGATGTCCGCCCGGTCGGTGAAGATGCCGTCGACACCGCGACCGTACAACTTGCGCATCGAGGGAGCGTCGTTGACCGTCCAGACGTGAATCTCGAGACCGGCGCTGTGGAATGTGCGCACCGTGCGAGCGGTCACCGTGCGGAATCCGGCGATCCGCTCCGGGATCTGCACCGCATCCACGTTGCGCATCAGCCAGCGGGCGAGGGGAGCGATAGCCAGACGCGCCGCGATCAGTGCCGTGACGAAGGCGGGCGCAGAGGCGGATGTCGCGATCCCCGGCATCCGGTCGGTTGCGGCACGACGGCGCTTGTCGTTGAACGAGGTGATGAGCACTCGCGCGACGGCACCCGCCGCGATGATGTCGTGAGACGCGGGCTCCGCGGCAGCCATGGACTTGATGTCGATGTTGAACCGCGCCGTGGGAAAAGCGGCGAGCAACTCGGCCAGCGTCGAGATCGTCTGCCCCTTGCCGAGGTCGATCTCCCGCAGCTCAGCCAGCGTCAGCTGCTCCACGCGCACCGACCGCTTCGCCGTGCGCTTGAGGTCGGCGTCGTGAACGATAACCGCGACGCCGTCCTTCGAGGCGTGCACGTCGGTCTCGAGGTGCGTGACTCCCAGCGCGATCGCTTGCTCGAACGCCAGCATCGTGTTTTCGGGTGCGTCGAGTTGCAAACCGCGGTGGGCGAGTACGCGTGGGGGAGCAGGGGTGAAGTAGGTGGTCGCAGCAGAGGGACGGCCGTCATCCGGCCGTACGTCATCCACGCCCCTACTTCGTCGGGGGGTTTCCACCCAAATTTCCGAGGAAGCCCGAACTGATGTTCTTCACGGCCTCGGTGAGCTCGGACGGAATGATCCAGAGCTTATTTGCATCGCCATCGGCAATCTTGGGCAGCATCTGCAGGTATTGGTAAGCGAGCAGCTTCGGATCGGGGTCACCGTCGTGGATGGCAGTGAACACGGTCTTGATCGCTTCGGCCTCACCGTTTGCCCGCAGCACCTGTGCTTTGGCGGCACCCTCTGCCTCGAGGATGGCGGCCTGTCGCGAGCCCTCGGCTTGAAGGATGGCGGCCTGCTTTGTTCCCTCGGCGGTCAGGATCTGCGCACGGCGGTCTCGCTCGGCACGCATCTGCTTTTCCATCGAGTCCTGGATGGAGAGGGGCGGATCGATCGCCTTGAGCTCGACCCGGCCGACGCGGATGCCCCACTTGCCGGTGGCCTCGTCGAGCACGATGCGCAGTTGCCCATTGATGTTGTCGCGGGAGGTCAGCGCCTCTTCGAGGTTCAGGCCACCGACGACGTTACGCAGGGTCGTGGTGGTGAGCTGCTCGACAGCCCCGAGGTAGTTGGCGATCTCGTAGGTCGCGGCCCGGGCATCCGTCACCTGAAAGTAGACGACGGTATCGATCGAGACGACCAGGTTGTCTTCGGTGATCACCGGCTGCGGGGGAAAAGACACGACCTGCTCACGCATATCGATGAGCGGACGTACCCGGTCGATGAACGGCACCAGCACGTTGAGCCCCGGCATGAGGGTCTTGTGGTATTTGCCGAGGCGCTCGACGACTCCGGCGCGCGCCTGGGGGATGATGCGGATGGATCGGAACAGGATCACCAGCACGAAGATGATCACCACGATGATCACGATCACGAGCACGATCTGGCCGAACAGTTCGGCAGTGGTCACGATGGGTTCCTTTCAGCAGGGATGACCACGGCGGTCGCCCCTTCGATTGCCGTCACGACGACGCGGTCTCCCGCGCCGATTACCTCGACGTCGGTGAGGCCCGAGAGCTTCGCGGTCCAGGTCTCGCCGTTGGCGAGCTTGACGTGGCCCTGGCCGGCCACGAAGTCGGTTGTCACGGTTCCGGCGAGGCCGAGAAGCGCCGCCACATTGCTCGGGGTAGCGTCACCGCCCTTCGACAGGGCACGTTTGAGCGCCGGCCGGACGACAAAGATGAGGATCAAGGAGACGACTCCGGCGACGATCACCTGCGCCCACCACGGGATGCCGAACAGACCGGCGATGAGGCCCGCGAAACTGCCGACCGCGATCATGAGGAAGGTGAAGTCGACAGTGGCGACCTCGATGATCACGAAGATGAGGATGAGCGCCAGCCAGAAGATCCACGAATACGTGGTTAGAAATTCAGCGGCCATTCAGCTGCCCCCTCGCGCATCGTGTCTTCCGAAGCTATCACCACCGGCCGCGCGCCGGGGGGAAGCACGGGCATTGCAAAGCATTGGTCACGCTCGTCCCTTGGTATTGTCGGGAATCGGGCCGCTTGGTCCGTTCCTGTCTGTTCGCAGGCTCGTCTTCCCAGGAGTTCTCTCGTGACCAACCCCCTCGCCCCCGGTTCCCTCGACGGACTGCGCGCCCTCGTTACCGGCTCCTCCCGTGGCATCGGCGCCGACACCGTCACCTACCTCGCCGAGGCGGGGGCGAGCGTCGTCGTCAACTACCGCAATAAAGAGGCGCGCGCGAACAAACTCGTGGAGAAGTTGGTTGCCACCGGCGCCTCCGCGATCGCCATTGGCGCCGACCTCACCGACGAGGCCTCGGTCGCAGCGATGTTCGACACCATCCAGACTGACCTCGGCGGGCTCGACATCCTCGTCCTCAACGCCTCGGGAGGCATGGAGTCCGGCATGGAAGCCGACTATGCCACCAAGCTCAACCGCGACGCCCAGCTGCGCGTGCTGAACGCTGCACTGCCCCTGCTGCAGCCGGGCTCGCGCGTGGTGTTCGTCACCAGCCACCAGGCGCACTTCATCCACACCACCCCGACCATGCCCGAATACCTGCCGGTGGCCCTGAGCAAGCGTGCCGGCGAGGATGCGCTGCGCGGCCTGATCCCGACCCTGACCGAGGCGGGCATCGGCTTCGTCGTCGTTTCCGGCGACATGATCGAGGGCACCATCACGGCCACTCTGCTCGAGCGGGCGAACCCGGGCGCGATCAGTGCCAGAAAGGACGCGGCGGGCAAGCTCTATAACGTGGCGGAGTTCGCCGCCGAGGTGGCGCGGGCTGCTGTCGATCCGATTCCTGACGACAACACGCGGCTGGTCGGCGACACCAGCGACTTCGCGCCGACCGACGACGCTGCCGAGTAGCGGGCGAGCAACCCCGTGAAGGCGAGCGACCTCTCCCTGCTGACCAGCCTGTCCCGGCCTGCCCTGCACCCGGACGGCACGAGAGCCGTCGTCGCAGTGAGCCACCCCGATTTGGCGGCCGACCGCACGGTCGGGCAGCTCTGGTCCGTCGCGGTGCCGGGCGGCGCACGCCGTCGCATCACCCGGGGGGTGGCCGATGGATCGCCTGCCTTCTCGCCCGACGGCGCACTTCTCGCTTTCACCCGCGCCGATTCAGACGGCCGCGGCCAGGTGTTCGTCACCGAGACCGACGGCGGCGAGCCGATCCAGGTAACGGATGCCCCGCTCGGCATAGACGACTACGTCTGGTCGCCAGACTCCCGCAGCCTCGCCTTCACCGCGCGCGTTCCCGAACCGGGACGCTACGGCTCGGTTGCCGACCTCGGACCGAATGCCGAGGCCCCGCGCCGCATCACGACGCTGAAGTACACGGCGAACGGCCTGGGCTACATCACCGACCGTCGGTCGCACGTGTTCCTGGTCGAGGTACCCAGCCCGGGGGAGGAGCCGCGTTACCGCACCGCCCCGAGCGTGGGAGACGAGCATCCGGATGCCCCCGCCGCCGCCCCGGTGGCCCGCCAGCTCACTACCGGTGATGCCGATGACAGCGCCCCGCGATTCTCGCCCGACGGGCTGCGCATCGCCTTCGTCTCGGCACGACGCGCACCCGACGCGACGCTGGCGAACGAGATCTATGTCGTGGCCGTCGCGGAGGAAAGCACGCCCGAACTGCTCAGTGCACCCGAGCCACTCAGTCCAGCAGACGCCCAGTTCGGCATCGACGACCTCGGCTGGGCCGCCGACGGGCATCTCTTGTTCACCGGCATCGAGCTCGGCCCGCACGGCACCGACTTCATCGGTCGCTCGGGCGGCCTGTTCCACCTCGACCCGAGCACCTCCGCCGTCACAAGGCTCACCGATACCGCCTACGACGTCGGTGGAGAACTGACGGTCGTCGGCGACGCTGCGCTCGTCGGCAACGTGAGCCGCGGTCGCGTCACCCTGCTGCGCGTGACGCACGGGTCCGACCTGGCCGGCACCCAGATCGAGGTGGTGGCCGGCGGCGATGTCGAGATCTCCGGCGTCTCGGCGGTGGAGGGCACCATCGTGGTCGCCTACGCTGCTCCGGAGACCACAGGTGAGCTCGGACTTGTGCTCGATGGCTCGGTGGTCGCGCTCACCGACTTCTCCGCGCCACTTCGCGAGGCGGGCATCATCCCGGCTCCCGAGTTCAGCGTCGAGTCGCGCGACGGCCACCCCGTGCACGGCTGGGTGCTCACCCCGGCCGGGGCGGGCCCGCACCCCGTGCTGCTCGTCATCCATGGCGGACCCTTCGCCCAGTACACGGTGAGCCTGTTCGACGAGGCCCAGGTCTACGCCGACGCCGGGTACGCGGTGGTCATGTGCAATCCGCGCGGCAGCGCGGGGTATGGCGAAGAGCACGGCCGCGCCGTGCGTCACGCCATGGGCACGGTCGACCTCACCGATGTGCTCGACTTCTTGGACGGCGCCATCTCCGCCAACCCGACCTTCGACGCCGGCCGGGTCGGCATCATGGGCGGGTCGTACGGCGGATATCTCACCGCCTGGACCATCGCTCACGATCACCGTTTCGCGGGCGCTATCGTGGAGCGCGGGTTTCTCGACCCCGAGGGTTTTGTCGGGACCTCCGACATCGGATCGTTCTTCGGCGACGAATACGTGGGAACGGATGCCGCCGCGATCGCGAAGCAAAGCCCGCAGGCGGTCGTCGGGCAGGTACGCACCCCCACCTTCGTGATCCACTCGGCCGACGATCTGCGCTGCCCGCTGCCTCAGGGCGAGCGATACTACGCGGCACTCAAGCGCCGCGGGGTAGAGACCGAGCTGCTGATCTTCCCCGGCGAGAACCACGAACTGAGCAGGAGCGGCCGGCCGCGGCATCGCCTGCAGCGGTTCGAGGCGATCCTCGACTGGTGGGCTCGCTCCCTGCCAGTTACTGCACCTACCGACAACAGCGGAACCCGATGACCGGCGGGCTGCGGCTGACCTCGAGGATTCTGCTGTTCGACCGGGACGACCGCATCCTGCTGTTTCTCACGAAGGCCCCAGACACGAGTGGCGCCGCGCGCTGGCTCACGCCCGGCGGGGGAGTGGACCCGGGCGAGAACCACGATCAGGCCGCCGTGCGCGAGCTGTTCGAGGAGACCGGCCTCAAGGTCGACGACCTCGGCACGCCGGTGTGGGAGCACGACTTCGACGTGATGTGGGATGCGGCCGACCATTCGACCGGCCATGCCGTGTTCTACCGCCACATCGTCGACGCGTTCGAGCCGAGCGACGCCCACTGGACCGACGACGAGAAGGTCGACGTACTCGCCCACCGATGGTGGACGGCCGACGACCTGATCGGCACCGACGAACCATACGAACCCGCGGAACTGCCAGAGTTGGTTCTGCGCAATCTGCCACACGCCCCAGCTCAGGAGTAAGACATGCCCATCTTCGAAGAACTTCCCGTCTTTACGATCGCCGACCTCGAGGAGCTCACCGGTCTCGACACCGACGTCTTCGACAACGACCACGGCGTGCTTCTCGGGGTGATCGCCGTCGGGGTGATTCAGGACTGGAATCTCAACCTCGCCGTGCAGATCGTGCTGGGCGACGAGCTGGTGTTCCGCGCCAACCTCGGCACCACCGGCTCCGGCAACGACCCCTGGCTGGCGGGCAAGGCCGCCGTGGCGACCGCCTTCAATGAGCCGTCACTGCTGGTGAAGCGACGCCAGGAGGAAGCGGGAACGACGCTCGAAGAACAGGGCTACGACTTCGAGACGTACCGCGCACACGGCGGATCGATCCCCATTCGCATCGACGGTCTCGCGGTCGGCACGATCACCATGTCGGGAGAGCCTGACGTTGTCGACCACGCCGCCAGCGCCGAGGCCGTGCGCCGCTACCTCGCGCGCTGAGCTCGCGCGCTGGGCTAGCTCTGGAACAGGCCGGGGATGAGCGTCGGAGAGAACGTGACGCCGATGCCGATCAGAGCCACCACCACGACCACGACGGCCATGAAGGCCAGCAACAGGATGCCCAGATACTTGATGATGCCGAAGAACGTCATGACATCAGTATTCCGTGATTCGAGAGGTATCGCATGACCGACCCCGGCAACACCCGTCCGCTCGAAGACGGAATCGTGACCGACTTCTCGAAGAAGATGAACTACGGCGGCTATCTGGCGCTCGACGAGCTGCTCAGTCTGCAACGGCCGGTCAGTGTGCCGGAGCACCACGACGAGCTGCTGTTCATCATCCAGCACCAGACCAGCGAGCTCTGGATCAAGCTGATGCTGCACGAGCTGCGGTCTGCGCGGCAGGCCTTCCGCGACGACGACATCGGCACGGCACTCAAGCGCATCGCGCGGGTCAAACACATTCAGGAGACGCTGACCAAGCAGTGGTCGGTGCTCGCCACGTTGACGCCAACCGAGTACTCGGAGTTCCGTGACTTCCTGGCGAACTCGTCGGGGTTCCAGTCCTTCCAGTACCGCGCGCTGGAGTTCATTCTGGGCAACAAGAACGCGAAGATCCTCAGCGTGTTCGCCAGCGACCCGGTTTCGCAGGGGATCCTGCAGGAGTTGCTGGACGAGCCGACACTGTACGACGAGTTCCTGCGCTACCTCGCGCGTCTTGGATTCGCCATCCCGCAGGAGGTGCTCGACCGCGACCTGACGAAGGCCTGGACCTTCACCGCCGAACTGGTGCCCGTCTTCCGCGAGATCTACGAGTCGGCCGGCGACAACTGGCGGCTGTACGAGGCCTGCGAGGAACTCGTCGACCTCGAAGACAACTTCCAGTTCTGGCGTTTCCGGCACCTGCGCACCGTGCGCCGCACCATCGGCTTCAAGACCGGTACCGGCGGCTCGAGCGGTGTCGACTTCCTGCAGCGCGCCCTCGACCTCACCTTCTTTCCCGAGCTGTACGCGGTACGCACGGAGATCGGCACGTGAGACTGATCTCGGCGCTCGACTCCTGGGACGGCCGCGGCTTCACCGGCCCCGCGCTGTTCGCGATCGACGGCGAGCGGCTCACGCTCGTCGACACCGAGCCGACGGATGACGACGGCGCAGCCCACGTCGGTGGCACAGTGCACATCAACGGCACCCTGCTCCCCGGCTTCACCGACTCTCACGTCCACCTCGGCCTGGTGGACCCGACCGGACTCGTTCCGGGCGGAATCGCTCGGGTCGTCGACCTGGGATCCGACCCGCGGCTCGTCGCGCGGTGGGCTGCCTCCGACGTCGTCGACGTGGAGTTCGCCGGCGCGTTCCTGACCGCGGCAGGCGGATACCCGGTTGGACGCGACTGGGCTGCGGCAGAGTCGATCCGCGAGGTGATGTCGGCGCGGGAGAGTGCGGCGGCGGTCGACGAGATGGCGGTGGCGGGGGCATCCGTCATCAAGGTCGCAGTGAATAGCAGCGGACCCGTCTGGGACGATCGGATGCTCGCCACCGTCGTCCGTCAGGCGCACGACGCCGGGCTGCCGATCGTCGCCCACGCGGAGGGACCCGGTCAGGCGATGCGGGCGATCCGGGCCGGGGCCGATCGACTCGCCCATACCCCGTTCAGCGAACTGATCTCGGACGACGACGTGAGCGAAGCCACCGAGACCTGCACCTGGATCAGCACGCTCGACATCCACGGCTGGGGCAACCCGACGGCCGAGTATGCGATCGCGCTCGACAACCTCAGCCGCTTCGCCGCGGCGGGTGGACCGGTACTGTATGGCACGGATCTCGGCAATGGTCCACTGCCGGTCGGCATCAACACGCGCGAGCTGGATGCACTGGTGGCGGCGGGGCTCAGCGCCGACGCTGTCGTCGCCGCGATCGCGCCGGGGCCGCTGCAGGGTCGGGTTTCGGTCATCCGCGGCCCGGTCAATCGCGACCGCACCGTGCTCGCCGACTGGCTGAGCACCGCTACCGTCCACTCTGTGCGCGACCTCGAGGAGACCTTCGCATGACCATCAGCATCAGCAGCAGCAAGCATGACAGCGCAGCTCTCGACGCCGCCGACCCGCTCGCCGCCTACGTTGACCTGTTCGTGCCGGGGGAGCACGTCGTCTCCTACCTCGACGGCAACTCGCTCGGGCGCCCGCTGCTCGCCACCCGAGCACGCTTCGACGACTTCATCGTGGGTGACTGGGGCAACCGCCTCATCCGCTCGTGGGATGAACAATGGATGTCCCTGCCGCTCGACCTGGGGGACCGGATCGCCGCGATCACCCTCGGCGCTGCCGCCGGCCAGACCGTCGTCGCCGACTCCACCACGGTGATGCTGTACAAGTTCGTCCGTGCCGCGGTGGACGCACGGCTCGCCTCGTCCGATGCCTCGCGATCCGAGATCGTGGTCGACGTCGCCAATTTTCCGACCGACCGCTATCTGGTCGAGGGCATCGCCGCCGAGCGGGGGTTGACCCTGCGCTGGATCGAGGTCGACCCCGATCGCGGAGTCACCGTGGAACAGGTCACCGACGTGGTGGGCGACCGCACCGCCCTCGTGCTGCTCAGCCATGTCGACTACCGCTCCGGCTACGTCGCCGACATACCGGCGATCACCGCGGTCGCTCACGAGGCCGGGGCACTCGTGCTCTGGGATCTGTGCCATTCGGCCGGCGTCATCCCGATGCAGCTCGACGAGTGGGGAGTCGACCTCGCGGTCGGCTGCAGCTACAAATACCTCAACGGCGGCCCCGGCGCACCGGCCTTCGGCTACGTCGCGGCACGCCTGCAGGGCGAACTCGTGCAGCCGATCCAGGGCTGGATGGGCGCCGCCGACGTCTTCGCGATGGGCCCCGGCTACCGTCCGGCGGAGGGAATGCGCCGTTTCATCAGCGGCACGCCGCCGGTGGTCGGGATGCTCGCCATGCAAGACATGCTGGATGCGATCGAGAGCGCCGGAATCGAGGCGATCCGGGCCAAGTCACTCGCCCTCACGAGTCACGCCTTCGACCTGGTCGAGGAGCTGCTCTCGGAGTTCGGCGTCGGTGTCGTGACGCCGCGCGAGGAGGCCCGTCGGGGCAGTCACGTGACCATCACCCATCCCGAATTCCGGGCCGTGACCCAGACCCTGTGGGCGCAGGATGTCATTCCCGACTTCCGCAACCCCGACGGCATCCGTCTCGGCCTGTCGCCGCTCAGCACCTCGTTCGCCGAACTGCGGGTCGGCGTCGAGGCGATCAGGACAGCGCTGCTCGCGCTGCGCTGAACTGGGCCGCTCGACCCTGATCCCCTCGACCCTGAGCCTCCCAACCCTGAGCCCCTAGATGCTGCTCGGCTAGACCAGAAGCGCGTCGACCTCGGCGAACGCCACCTCGGGAAAGACCTCGGCCGTTCCGGGGTGGGTCAGCGCGCCGGCGACGGTCGAGACCGACTTCGCCAGCGCCGGGTCGCGCCGGGCTGCTTCGCGCCAGCCGAGCGTGGCGACCTGCACGATGTAGGGGAGGGTCGCGTTGGTCAGCGCCGACGTCGAAGTGGACGCGACTCCACCGGGCATGTTCGCCACGCAGTAGAAGATCGACTTCTCGACCAGGTAGGTCGGGTCGTCGTGAGTGGTCGGGCGGGAGTCTTCGAAGCATCCGCCCTGGTCGATCGCGATGTCGACCAGCACCGAGCCCGGCTTCATCCGAGACACGAGGTCGTGTGAGACGAGGGTCGGTGCCTTCTTGCCCGGGAGGAGCACGGCGCCGATGACGAGGTCGGCCTCGAGCACGCTCTTCTCGATTTCGTAGCGGTTGGAGACGACGGTCTTGGCGCGCCCGCCGAAGACCTCGTCGATGTGACGGAGCCGCGGGATCGACAGATCGAGGATGGTGACGTCAGCGCCGACGGCGAGGGCCTGGCCCAGGGCGTTCTGCCCGGCCATGCCGGCACCGATGATGGTGACCTTGGCGGGACGCACGCCGGGCACGCCGCCGAGTAGCACGCCCCGTCCGCCCTGGCTGCCCATCAGGTGGTAGCCGCCGACGAGCACCGAGAGACGCCCGGCGACCTCACTCATCGGAGCGAGGAGGGGCAGAGATCCGTCGGCGAGCTGCACGGTCTCATAGGCGAGGGAGGTGGTGCCCGAGTCGACGAGTGCGCGCACGAGAGCTTCGTCGGCCGCGATGTGGAGGTAGGTGAACAGCAGAAGATCGCTGCGCAGGAAACGGTACTCGGAGGCGACCGGCTCCTTGACCTTGACCACCATCTCGGCCGCCCAGGCGCCGTCGACGTCGACGATGGTCCCACCCGCCGCGGCGTACTCCGCATCCGGGATAGCTGCGCCGAGCCCGGCTCCCGCCTGCACGAGAACGCTGTGGCCGCGGCCGACCAGTTCGAAGACACCGGACGGGGTGAGTCCTACCCGGTCCTCGTGGTTCTTTACTTCCTTTGGAACTCCGATGATCACTGTGATCCCCTGCCGTCGATGTACCGAACCGCGTGCCAGCACACGGCTATCATGTACAGGATTTGTTTCGATGGCATGAAATCGGAATGACATTCGGCAAATCGCCGAATTTTACATTTTTATTCGACGACAGGCGCGTCGAGGAGCTAGCCGGACGCACAGTATTCGCGGCGGGCGAAGGGACGACCATGGACGACATCGACGAGAAGATCGTCTGGGAGCTCTCCCGCAACGCACGCATCTCCAATAAAGACCTCGCCGAACGCGTCGGTCTCGCGCCGTCGACGTGTCTGGGTCGGGTGCGAGCGCTCGAGGAGAGCGGCACCATCCGCTCGTACCATGCTCACCCGGATTGGGCGGCGATGGGACTCAGCGTCGAGGCCATCGTCACCGTGCGACTGCGCGCCCAGGCCCGCGGTCACGTCGACACCTATGCCCAACGCGTGATCACGCTGCCCAATGTGCTCAATGTCTTCTTCCTCGGGGGCGCGGACGACTTCCTCATCCACGTCGCGTGCAGCGATAGTCGTGAGCTGCGGGATTTCGTGGCGCAGCAGCTGAGCATGGACCCGGCGGTCGCCTCGACGCAGACGAACATCGTCTTCGACCATCTCGTGGGGCTCGAACATATGAACAAGACCGCCGCGAAGGACTGACGCACGACACCACGTCGTCGCATAGTGACACTTGCGTGACACCACTTGTGGTGTCACTATGGTGTCATGAACCTTCTTCCCTACATCGAGCGGCTGCATGAGCAGTTGCTCGTCGCCGCGGATGCCGGCGGTGACGACGCGCGCGCGCTTGCCGAGCGGATGACCGCGCCGCTCGAATCCGCCGCCCGGCTGATGCTGCTCGACGCGCTTTCTGGCGCCGCCGCCGAGATCACGGTCGAGCTCGCGCCGGGTTCGGTCGACGTGCGCCTTCGCGGGGTCGATCCCGAGTTCGTCGTGTCGACCCCGACCGCCCCGGAGCCGTCCGCTCTGCAGCCGTCCGCCCTGCAATCTCCGACGGGCGCCGTCATCGACACCGTCGGCTCGGTCGAGGTCGAGGAGGGGAGCACCTCCCGCACGACGCTGCGCCTGCCCGATCACCTCAAATCCCGCGCCGAAGCAGCCGCCGCCCGCGAGGGGCTCTCCGTCAATACCTGGCTCGTGCGCGCCGTCTCCGCCGCGCTGGACGGGCCAGACCGACGCCCGTCGCGCCCCGCGGCCGGCGAACAGAACTTCACCGGATGGACGCGCTCATGACCCCCGCACCGGCCCACACTTTCACCGCTGTCGGGCCCGTCTCGGCCAGGATCGACATCGGCGCCCGCGCCGACATCTGGGTCGCCGCGACCAGCCGTTCCGAGGTCACCGTCGACGTCACGCCCCGCGACCCGTCCAGGGCGCTGGATGTCCGCGCGGCCGAGACGACCGCCGTCACCTTCGAGCACGGACGCCTCGCCGTCACGCTCAAGCACTGGCGCCGCGAAAGCCTGTTCAGCGACGGCGGTGCCGTGGTTGTGGCCGTCGAGGTGCCGATCGGCACCACCCTCGACCTTTATTCCGGGATGGGCAACCTGACCGCGGACGGCGAGTTCGGCGATGCCACGCTGGCCACCGGAATGGGCGAGGTCCACCTCGGCACCAGCGCGGGAATCCGCATCAAGAGCGGGGCGGGCGACATCAGCGTCGACCGCGCCACCGGGCCGGTAGACCTCGCGACCGGGAGCGGCACGATTTCGGCGGGCGAGCTCGAGGGAACCGGCCGCATCAAGAACGGCAACGGCGAGACCACGGTCGGCACGATCGTGGGAACACTGGAGATCAAGGCCTCTAACGGCAACATCGTCGTCGCCCACCTCGATGGCGAGGTGAGCGCACGTTCGGCGAATGGCTCGATCCGCGTGATGGAGGCGGCCCGGGGGTCGCTCAACGCAACCACCACGACCGGCTCGATCCGGGTGGGGGTGCGCCCGGGCACCGCGGCCTGGCTCGATCTGGCCTCCAAGCAGGGGCAGGTTCGCAATCAGCTGGCCGCCGCAGACGCCCCAGCCGACACGTCAGACAGCGTCCGGATCACAGCGCGGAGCGGCTACGGCGACGTGCTGCTGCAGCGCTCTACCGAGGAGGGATAGTAACCGTGCACACCACACCCAGCTCCGCCATTCACGCAACCGGTCTTCGCAAGGCCTACGGCAAGAAATCCGTGTTGGAGGGCGTGGACATCGACGTTCCCTACGGCACGGTGTTCGCCCTGCTGGGGCCGAACGGGTCGGGCAAGACGACCGTCGTACACATCCTCTCGACGCTGATCTCCGCGGATGCCGGCCATGCATCGGTCGACGGCAACGACCTGCGTCGCAACGCCGATGGCGTGCGCTCGGCGATCGGACTCACCGGGCAGTTCGCCGCGGTGGACGGACTGCTCACGGGCGAAGAGAACCTCATGCTGATGGCACGCCTTCGCCATCTGTCGACCCGTGAGGCGAAGCGCCGGGTCGCGGAACTTCTCGACCAGTTCGAGCTGACCGAGGCCGCGAAGAAACCACTCTCGACCTACTCGGGCGGGATGCGGCGGCGCATCGACCTGGCCATGACACTGATCGGCGACCCGCGCATCATCTTCCTCGACGAGCCGACGACGGGACTCGACCCGCGCAGCCGGCACGCGATGTGGACGATCATCCGCGGACTGGTCGCGCGCGGAGTCACCGTGTTCCTCACCACCCAGTACCTCGAGGAGGCGGACCAACTCGCGGACCGGATCGCCGTGCTCGATGGTGGCCGAATCGTCGCCGAAGGCACTGCGGCCGAACTCAAAAAGCTGGTTCCCGGCGGTCGCATCCGGCTGGAGTTCGCGGATGCCACAACGCTCGCCTCCGCCGAGACTCTGCTGCCGGAGGCTCGGCGCCCCGAGGAATCGGACGCGCTCGAGCTGCCGAGCGACGGCGGAATCGATTCGATCCGCACCGTTCTCGACCGCCTAGACGCCGGGGCAATCGAACCGACCGCACTCAGCATCCACACCCCGGACCTCGACGACGTGTTCTTCGCGCTGACAGGCGCTCCGGCCACTGGCACCACCAACAGCGCAGCCACCACCACCAACAGCGCAGCCACCACCGACAGCGCAGACAACACCGACCTGGAAGGGACAGCCCGATGACCACCATCAGTTCGCTCTCTCGCACCCCATCCGTTCGCTCCCACGTCGCCGCCGATTCGGTGACGATGCTCCGGCGCAATCTTCTGCACATGGTGCGGTACCCCGCGCTCAGCATGTTCACGGTGCTCGGGCCCGTCGTCATCCTGCTGCTCTTCGTCTTCGTCTTCGGCGGAGCGCTGGGTGCCGCGGTGCCGGGCCTGTCCACTGCAGCAGGCGCGGCGGCGAGCGACCGCGGTGCATATCTCGCCTATGTGGTCCCTGGCATCCTGGTGATCACCATCGCCGGGGGAGCGGGCGGCACCGCCACGACGGTCGCGATGGATATGCGGGAGGGTGTCGTCGCCCGGTTCCGCACGATGTCGATCTCGCGGGCCGCCGTGCTCACCGGGCATGTGCTGGGCAATCTCCTCCAGGGGCTGATTGCGGTGGCATTGGTCTTCGGCGTCTCGCTGCTGATCGGTTTTCGCCCGACCTCCGGACCGCTGCAGTGGCTCGCGCTGTTCGGCGTCGTGGCGCTCGTGCAATTCGCCGTCGTCTGGCTCGCCGTCGCCATGGGGATGGCCGCGACCTCCGTCGAATCGGCGAGCAATCTGCCGCTCATCCTGGTGATCCTGCCGCTCGTCGGGAGCGGTTTCGTGCCCACCTCGACGATGCCTGCGGCCCTGCAGGCATTTGCGCAATATCAGCCGTTTACCCCGTTCACGGAGACGATTCGCGGCCTGCTTCTCGCCACCCCGATCGGCACGGCTGGCTGGCTGACGCTCGCCTGGAGCCTTGCTATCGCGTTGGCTGGCTATGTCTGGGCGCTCGCCCTGTATAACCGTCGCTCGGTTCGCTAACGCGCTTCGCTGACTGGCTTCGCGGACGCCCCTAGGCTGACTGCACTATGACCTCACACAACGTGACTGCGAACCACGCCGCCGACAGCCACGACCTGATCCGGGTGCAGGGTGCTCGCGAAAACAACCTGAAGGACGTCAGCGTCGAACTGCCGAAACGCCGGCTGACGGTCTTCACCGGCGTCTCCGGCTCCGGCAAGAGTTCCCTGGTCTTCGGCACGATCGCCGCCGAGTCGCAGCGCATGATCAACGAGACCTACAGCTCGTTCGTTCAAGGGTTCATGCCGTCGCAACCGCGGCCGGATGTCGACATCCTCGAAGGACTCACGACGGCGATCATCGTCGACCAGGAACGGATGGGGACGAACTCGCGCTCCACCGTGGGGACTGCCACCGACGCGAACGCCATGCTGCGCATCCTATTCAGCCGCCTCGGTCAGCCCTACATCGGGTCGCCGCAGGCGTTCTCGTTCAACGTCGCTTCCATCTCCGGGGCGGGCGCGGTCACCATCGAACGCGGGGAAGCGACCACCAAGGAACGCCGAAGTTTCAGCATCACCGGCGGTATGTGTCCGCGCTGCGAGGGAATGGGCACGGTCAACGACATCGACCTCAGCCAGCTCTTCGATGACAGCAAGTCGCTGGCCGAGGGGGCACTCACCATTCCGGGATACACGGCGGACGGGTGGGGCGTGCGCATTTTCACGGGCTCCGGCTTTCTCGACGCCGACAAGCCGATTCGCGACTTCACGGAGCGCGAGCGTCACGACTTCCTCTACAAGGAGCCGGTAAAGGTCAAGGTCGGCGACATCAACATGACGTACGAGGGACTGGTTCCCAAGGTGCAGAAGTCGTTCCTCTCGAAGGACCGTGAGGCCATGCAGCCACACATCCGCGCCTTCGTCGACCGGGCGGTCACCTTCACCACCTGCCCGGACTGCGGCGGCACCCGGCTCAACGCGGGCGCACGCTCGTCCCGCATTGCCGGGCTCAACATCGCCGAGGCCTGCGCCATGCAGATCAGCGACCTGGCCGAATGGGTGCGCGGGATCGACGATCCGTCGGTGGCCCCATTGCTCCGTTCACTGCAGGAGACCCTCGACTCCTTCGTGAACATCGGACTCGGCTATCTCTCGCTCGACCGCCCGGCGGGCACGCTGTCCGGCGGCGAGGCGCAACGCACCAAGATGATCCGGCACCTCGGGTCGTCGCTCACCGACGTCACCTACGTGTTCGACGAACCCACCATCGGTCTGCACCCGCACGACATCCAGAGCATGAACGACCTGCTGTTGCGCCTCCGCGACAAGGGCAATACCGTGCTGGTCGTCGAACACAAGCCGGAGACCATCGTGATCGCCGACCATGTCGTCGATCTCGGCCCCCACGCCGGCACCGCCGGCGGCGAGATCGTGTTCGAGGGGAGCGTCGCCGACCTGCGAAAGAGCGACACTCTCACCGGTCGACACCTCGACGACCGCGCGAAGCTCAAGCAGCAGGTACGCGAATCGACCGGCGTGCTCGAGGTGCGCGGCGCCTCGGCGAACAACCTCGACGACGTGGATGTGGATGTCCCGCTCGGCATCCTGGTCGTCATCACGGGTGTCGCCGGGTCGGGCAAGAGCTCGCTGGTGCACGGGTCGATCGCACCGGGGGATGGCGTCGTCGCGATCGACCAGGGTGCGATCCGCGGCTCGAGGCGAAGCAATCCCGCCACATACACCGGGCTGCTCGAACCGATCCGCAAGGCCTTCGCCAAGGCCAACGGCGTGAAGCCGGCGCTGTTCAGCTCGAACTCAGAGGGAGCCTGCCCGAACTGCAATGGCGCGGGCGTGATCTTCACCGACCTCGGTGTGATGGCCAGCGTCTCCACGGTCTGCGAGGTCTGCGAGGGCAAGCGGTTCCAGGCATCCGTTCTCGACTACACGCTCGACGGCAAGAACATCAGCGAGGTGCTGGCGATGCCGGTGGCCGAGGCCGAACTGTTCTTCGGATCCGGTGCGGCGCGCATCCCGGCGGCCCACGCCATCCTGCAGCGGCTGGTCGACGTCGGGCTCGGCTACATCAGTCTCGGGCAACCGCTCACCACCCTCTCGGGCGGCGAGCGGCAGCGGCTCAAGCTGGCGACGCACATGGGGGAGAGCGGTGACCTGTACATCCTCGATGAGCCAACCACCGGGCTGCATCTGGCGGATGTCGAGCAGCTGCTCGGTCTGCTCGACCGACTGGTCGAATCCGGCAAGTCGGTGATCGTGATCGAGCATCATCAGGCGGTCATGGCTCACGCGGACTGGATCATCGACATCGGCCCCGGCGCCGGTCACGACGGAGGCCGGGTCGTGTTCGAGGGCACGCCCGCCGCTCTGATCGCCGATCGCACCACGCTGACGGGGGAGTATCTGGCGGCGTACGTCGGCACGGAGTCTGTGCCCGGCTCCCGCTGACGGAGGAGTGGATTCCAGCTGGCGGGGACTGGACGAGCACGGGTCGAGATCATCCGGATGCCGTAGTCGACTACTCCCTCCGGAGTACTTCAGTGACTGCACAAACTGGTTGACTGTCATGCATGACATCTTCAACGCTTGGCACCGTGCTCGAGACACGGCATCTTTCAAAGTGGTACGGCAAAGGCGACAGTCGTTTTCAGGCTCTCGACGACGTCTCACTGGCTATCGGGCGGGGAGAGTCGCTCGCGATCGTGGGGAAGAGCGGCTCCGGCAAGTCGACGCTCATGCATATCCTCGCGCTACTGGACACGGCCGATGAGGGATCGGTGCTGGTGGATGGGCAGCAGGCCAGCACCCTGTCGACCCGCGCCATCAACAAGCTCCGCAACCGCCGTTTCGGGTTCGTGTTCCAACAGTTCTTCTTGACGCCCGGCTCGTCTGTGCTCGAGAACGTGACTCTGCCCTTGAAAATCGCCGGAGTCCCGGCGAGCGAACGGCGCAGGCGCGGGATGGAGGCTCTGGCCCGGTTCGGTCTGGACGACAAGGCCCGCAACAAGGCCACAGACCTCTCCGGCGGCCAGAAGCAACGCGTGGTCTTGACCCGGGCGCTGGTCGGCCAACCGGATGTCATCTTCGCCGACGAACCGACCGGCAACCTCGACAGCGCGACGGGCGCAATCGTCGAAGACGAGCTGTTCGCCCTCCACCGAGACCACGGCATCACGCTGGTCATCGTGACCCACGATGAGGATCTGGCCGCCCGCTGTGACCGGCAGATCTACGTGCGGGACGGGCGGATCGTCGAATCCGCCGCAGAGGCGGTAACCGCATGAATACCGTCGACCTGATCCGCACCGCCGCCGCCAACACCGTACGCAGCAAACTGCGGACTACGCTCACCGTGCTCGCGCTCTTCGTCGGGGCCTTCACTCTGACCCTGACGACGGCACTCGGAGCCGGAGTCTCTGATTACGTGACTAAGCAGGTCGCCTCGCTCGGTGCGGGAGATGTGTTCCTCATCTCCAAGTCCTCGACTACCGCCGGCACCTCCAGCGGGCCTCAGAAGTACGATCCGGCGACATCCAGCGCGTCGAGCGGCACCGCGAATCCTCTGACCGGGTCGGCGGGAACATTGAGTGCCACAGACATCGACACCCTCAAAGTTATCCCCGGGCTGAAGAGTGTCGACCCGATCGCCCCCGTGTCGATCGACTGGATCTCCGCGCCGTCGAGCGAGAAGTATCAGCTGTCGATCGCCCCGACATCGTCGATCGCGAAATCCGACCTCAAGGCGGGGGAGCAGCTGAGCCCGTCGAGTTCGGAGCGTCAGCTCGTTCTGCCCGATGATTACGTCACAGCGCTTCGCCTCGGCAGCGCCTCGTCTGCGGTCGGAACCGAGGTTACGGTGGGGCTCACCGACGTTCTCGGCACTCGGCACGAAGTGAGCGCAACGGTGGTGGGCATTTCTAACGCGAGCCTGTTCAGCAGCGGTGCCGGAGCAAACGCGGCGCTGGTGAATGAGCTCTCGAAACAGCAGAACGCCGGATCCCAGGCTCCGGCTCGCTATCCGAACGCCGTCGCGCACTTCGACAAGAATGCTTCCGCCGCGACTATCGACGCGCTGAAGAAGAAGGTCGCCGCCCAGGGGATGACGGCGCAAACGATCGCAGACCAGCTCGGGGTCGTTCAAACGATCATCACCGGAATCACGGGCGTGCTGAACGCCTTTGCGATCGTTGCGCTTCTGGCCGCTGCGTTCGGCATCGTCAACACTCTGCTCATGAGCGTGCAGGAACGCACTCGAGAAATCGGGTTAATGAAGGCCATGGGGATGAGCAGCGGGAGAGTGTTCGCCCTCTTCAGCCTCGAGGCGGCGTTCATCGGATTCCTCGGCAGCGCCATCGGGGCGGGCGTGGCGATCCTCGTCGGACTTCCCATCAATGCCGCACTCGGCAGTGGGGCGCTCGCTGGACTCGCCGGTCTCAACCTGCTGCTGTTCCAGCCGGGGTCGATCATCGGCGTGATCCTGCTCATTATTGTCGTAGCATTTCTCGCCGGCACACTGCCTGCCCGGCGAGCGGCCCGCAAGACACCGATCGACGCACTTCGATACGAATAATCAGGAACAGGACGACGTCATGAGACCCACCGCCGATGGTCGCGACACCCGTAATGCCCGGGGTCGCGCCACCGTGCGGTCGATCGAACGCGAGGCGGTGCGGCTGGCCCTCCAACACGGGCCGGCCGCACTGACCGTCGACCACATCTGCGAGGCCGTCGGCATCAGCCAACGCCAATTCTTCAACCACTTCGACACCAAGGACGACGCCCTCCTCGGCTGGGAACTGCCGCACCTCAGCGCAGAACGCCGCCAGGCCTACCTCGATGACCCCGCTGTCGGGGTGCTCACCGGGGCTCTCACCCTGGTAGAACTTCCCACCGAGATCACCGAGGAACAAGAACTCGTGCACGCGCGCCTCCGCGTCATGTCGGCGGCTCCGTGGCTCGCCGCACGACAGACCGCACGCATGCTGCCCATCGCCGGGCAGGTCGCTGCCGTGGTCGAGCTCAAGCTCCGCACGATCGCCGGTGCCGACATCCCGGAAGATCACATCCGTTCGGCCGCGGCCCTCATCACCGCGATGGCGGCAGCGCTCACCCTGCGACCGCCGATGCCTCTGCCCGGCCCGGGCGACACGAATCTGACAGCGACGGCAGATTTACCAGCGATCGCGGCCCCGCCGGGTCTACCGAACCCGGCGGCCACCAGTTCAGAGCTGGAAAATATGCGATGGATCTGGAATCGCCTCCTCTAGCCGCACAAACGCCCCGGCACACTTGTCACACTTGTCATGGGGAAGACGGGTTAGATGTCTAGACATCTAGACACCGCGGTGCAACTATGTAGCTGTGCCATCCCATAAACAACAGTTCAATGTGACGCTTTCACCAGACCTCGTGCGCGCCGTGAAGCATCGTGCGATCGACGAGCAGCACTCGCTATCCGACTGGTTGGAAAAAGCGCTCACCACCTACCTGTCCAAGGAGTCACTCATGACCACGCCACCGGCAGTAACGGTGCAGCCCATGGTGCACGTCAAGAACATGCACGCATCCGTTGCCTTCTACGAGGCGCTCGGCGCGACGATAATCAACGGATCTCGTGACGGAGACTTCGTGCTTCTCGCCATGGGAGAAACTCAGCTTTCACTTCTTGCCCACCCAGCGAATCCCGACCAGGGCGAAGGTGACGTCGAACTCAATTTCGAATCAGCCGATCTTGCACAGCTCGAGGAGGCACTGTCGACACAGGACGTCGACATCGTCTCGTCGGTAACCGACGAAGGCTTCGGGCGCCAACTCCAGCTGCGGGCACCCGGCGGACTACTGATCAAGATCAATGAGCTTGACCCCGAACTCTATGGCTGACCTTCAGCCCTTTTTTCGCGCTGATAATGCACATTATGTCAGCTTGTAATTACTCTATTTGGAAAAAGTGCAATCAGGGTAAAGGCGGATGACACCTCGTCCTCCTCCGCGATTGTCCGTCTGACCAATCGTTTCTCGGACAGAGTGCTGAAATTCTCCGTCGCGGATTGCACTCTCGTTCTCGGGTTCCGCGCGTCCATTCGGCCCATCACGGAGCACGTCGGTTTGCGCGTGGCCGCAGCTCCATTGTGGCGAGCAGGCAATCACGGCTTTCCATACCGGCTCCCGTCGCACGTGTGGATGGCCGTCGCATCCTGGACTGTACGCAGGTTGTATGCGGCGCAGTCTTGGAACGTCGCAATGCTGATCGCGCGCCGCGATCGCTGCAGGACTCCTTTTGACGGACCGTCGGACCCTATCCCGGCGCGATGCACCATCCATTCGATGTCGTTCGCCTCATCGGTGAGATAGCGCATGACGGCCTCATTGTCCCTGTGCTGTCCCTCGAAGCCGCGAGCGACGGTGTGGCGGATGATCCAGAGTACGAGCGGCAGCCGGCGGTGCGGTCTGGCGCTCAGCCCACCGGCCTGATGGAGAAACCGTGAGACGCCGTTGCGCCGCATCGCCGGAACAAGTTTCCGAACGAGGTCGGCGACGATCGTGTGCTCGCGCTGCTCCGCCGCGTTTCCGAGCATCGAGACCACGAAATCTGCTCCGGCAACGAGCGCGTCGAGGTCCGGGATCGAGGTGATGGATCCTTGGATGACGTCGAGATTCGGGTCGGTGATGCCGAATTTCGCGGGGTTGCGTGCCAGGGCGCGCACGCGGAGTCCGTCCTTCAGTGCGAGACGCACGAAGTGCTGTCCCGTCTGGCCGGTGCCGCCAAAGACGAGGACAGTCTTCTGTTGACTCATGGGATGAACCTTCTCTTCTTGTTTAGGTGGGTAAGGGATGAGCCGACGTCAGAGTCGGACGACGAGCTTCGTGGCGGAGATGCCTTCCCTCAGCCGGTCGAGCGCGGCCGGGATGCTCGCGAGCCCATCCCCGACAACGGTCGCGACGGGCTCGGCACGGTACGCGCCACTTGCGAGGGCCGCCGGCAGGAAGTCGCAGTAGATGGCCGGGCCGACCTCGTTGTCTTTCAGGGTGCCACCCCAGATGGTGCTGACGGTGACCCCGCGTCGTCGAGCCAGCCGAGCACGCACGCTCGTGATCGGGCTGGGATTGGTGGTCGAGACGCGTTTGGATCCGGGCAGGCGCGCCGCGATCTCGATGGTCGGCGGCAGGGATCCCGAGCCGATCGCGAGGACGCCCGCGAGCGGCTGGTGACCTATCGCTGCGACGAGTTCATCCACGACGTCCGAGCTCGTGCGGTCGATGACCACAGAGGCTCCGAGCGAACGCAGCCAGTCGAAGTGCTTCGGCGACGATGTCGCAACGACGCGGTAGCCCGCGTTGCGCGCAAGTTGGATGGCGTTGACGCCGACGCTCGTCGACCCGCCCCACACCAGAACTGTCTCGTTCCGGTCGGCGGGGTTCGCTGTCGGGAGTGCGAGCGCAAGCTGATCCTTTTGGAACAGTCCACACGACGCCGTCGACATCGCGAGCGGCAGCACGGCCGCCTGCTTGAACGGGAGCGAGTCGGGGAGCGGGGCGACCATGTGCGCCATCAGCACGACGTAATCCTGGAACGCCCCCTCGGCCGAAGTGTTGCGGGATTTTTCCGTACCCGCAGCGTGCGCCACGACCCGATCGCCGACCTGCAGGCGCGTCACTCCGGCACCGACCTCAACAACCTCGCCCGCGACATCCGATCCGATGACAGCGGGAAAGCTCAGCCACGGCAGCACGAATCGGTAGGCGAAGCCGGGCATGGCGTCGATGAAGTTGACGGCGACGGCCCGCGTTCGCACAACCACCTCGCCCTGCTTCGGGGCCGTGTAGGTCGAAGAGCCGACGGCTAAATCTCCGCCGCGTTTGGGCAGCCACAGTGCCTCATTGATGTAAGTCATGAGCATAGATTAGACGCTGTCTAGAAACTAGTCAATGTCTAGTAAAGTGGTCGGAGTCCGCTATCGTAGAGGCATGTCGGAGCGACCCTTCCATCACGGTAACCTGCGGACGGTCCTGCTCGACCAGGCCGAACTGGCGCTTCGGACCAAAGGCGTCGAGGAGTTATCACTCCGCGAAATCGCGCGCGAGGTCGGCGTCAGTCACGGCGCTCCGCGCAGCCACTTCATCGACCGAAAGGCGTTGCTCGACGCTCTCGCGGAGCGCGGATTTCTCGCGCTCGCGTCCGCCATGCGAGCCGGAGCAGACAGCCGCACCGAGTATGCGGAAAGCCTTCGGGCAGCCGGCCAGGCCTATGTCGACTTCGCTGTCGCCAACGCCGCACTGCTCGACCTGATGTTCGCAGCCAAGATGGACCAGCCGCCCGCAAGCCTGCTTTCCGCCGCCGAGACCCTGTTCTCTACCATCAGCGATGTGATGCAGGCGGGCGTCGAGGCCGGTGTATTTCGCGAGGCTGAGATCGAGCGCCTGACGCTGCTGATGTCAGCGACCATGCAGGGCGTTTCAACCTTTGTCGGCGCCGGTCGCGTGTTACCCGCGGGCGGCGACCAACTCATCGACGACGCGATCGCGCTCTTCCTAGGTCGGCCGATCGAATAGCTTGATCGAGGCGAAGGTCGTCGCCCGAGCAGGGTATTAGCGTCGGCAACGCGAATCGCACACCGTAGCAGGTGGAAGCGTCGACATGAGTCGCATTGGCTCTGTCACTCATTGGCGAACGGGACTCCTCATTCTCCCCATGTCGTGCGGCCATCACTCCACTCAAGCCTCTGGGGCGCAGTTGGCAGTCGTCCGCTGAGCCACGCTTTAGTGGGAAACCGGGTAACGGTCTTCACCAGCAGAAGTTACACGTTGCTCTGAATTCAGCCGTGCGTGTATCGTTTTGGGATGGCTACCGGCGCAACCCTGACCCACACTGCGGCCCTTGCCCGTCTGGGCCACGCGCTTTCAGACCCGACTAGGACGGGCGTCTTGCTGGCATTGCGCGAATCGCCGGCGTTTCCCTCCGACCTGGCTGACGCTCTCGGCGTCTCGCGGCAGGTGATGTCCAACCAGTTGGCATGTCTGCGCGGATGCGGGCTGGTTGAGGCAGTCCCTGAGGGGCGACGCACGTGGTATCGGCTTGCCGACGCCCACCTCACGCCCGCACTCGACGAGCTCCTGCGCGTGGTGCTGTATGTCGAACCGGACTGCTGCGACGACGACGGCTGCACCTGCTGATGAGCACAGCTCTCTCCGAACCACGCCGTGTGGTGCTGCGCCGCCGCATCCGGATTGTCGTTGCGATCACGATCTCCTACAACGTCGTCGAAGCCGTCATTGCGCTCTCCGCCGGCGCGGTCGCCTCGTCCACCGCGCTCGTTGCCTTCGGCCTCGATTCCGTCGTCGAGGTCTTGTCGGCGGCCGCAGTTGCGTGGCAGTTCTCCGCCCAGGACCCCGAAGAACGCGAGAAGGTCACGCTGCGCGTCATCGCGTTCTCGTTCTTCGCGCTAGCCGCCTATGTCCTGGTGGACACCGTGCTCGGGTTGCTGGGTGGACGCGAGGCCGAACACAGCACCATCGGGATTGTGCTCGCTGCGGTGAGCCTGGTCATCATGCCAGTGCTGAGCTCGGTCGAACGCCGCACAGGCCGGGAGCTCGGCTCCCCCACCGCGATCGCCGACTCCAAGCAGACCCTTCTCTGCGCCTACCTTTCCGCCGCGATGCTTCTCGGCCTGGTCCTCAACGCCACACTGGGATGGACTTGGGCCGACTCGATCGCCGCGCTCGTCATCGCCGGATGGGCGATCAAGGAAGGAATTGAAGCGTGGCGCGGACACGCCTGCGCCGTTCCGGTAGCCGCCCTCACCGGCGAGCGGGAGGTCGGGCACGACCACCACCACGACCGTTCGAACTGAACATCAGAGTAAAAACGGATAACGGTCTTCACCAGCACTCGTTATCTGGTTAGCACTGCTGCGCTTCTGGCATGAACAGTTGCGCTCTGCTCATGTGCCCCCTCCACGTCTGCGGGCGCTCCAGATCGAGAAGTGGCAGCAAACGTCGTGTCCGACTCGGTGCGCGCGGCGATCGCGCGCCGAACTACTCGAGCCTGGCAGGCGAGCGAAGAGTTAACACAAATTTGATAAATGAGCGTCTATCGAATAGATAGGATCCGGACTAAGTCGATAATGGCTCAACCGGAAAAGAAAGCAGTCTGATGAAAATCACGAAAGTTGTAGGCGTACTGGCCGTCACAATGGGCCTGGTATTTGGCGGTCTGACGACCCCCGCGTTCGCATCATCCATTCCGTCCCCTACCCCTCCCACCACGCAGTCGTCCGTCGTAACACCTCAGGTGATCACTTGGAGTCCGTATGACTTCTCTGAAGTCACTTCCGCAGGCAAGTGCGCGGCGCGACTGGACCAGCTGAAAGCGGCCTATGCCGGCAGCCCCGAATTGAAGTGGAAATGTCAGAAGTTCACGCGACAGGTGTGCCCTACGCCGTCATACTTTTGGTATGCGATGGTTGGCACGAACGGTGCCCGGGTTGGCCTGACCGCACGATCGGAAACGTGGTCGCTCCCCACCGCTGCTTTCTGCTAGGAGAAGCCCCATGATGCGACCACTTATACCCGGCGACGAAGTGGTCGCATCAGGCATCCTGTTTCAATTCGACGCCACCTACTGGCTTCTACTCAACGATGAGCGCTACCAGTACCCGGTAGTAGGGGCACCCTCTGAATCCGAGACCGTTCAGCTTCAGATTCCGCCAGACTCAGCCAGCGAATGGGTCCGCAACCTCGGCGCGCTGATGACCGTGCGGGGCGTCTGGGACGGGCGGTCTTTAGATGTCCCAACTGGTCCGCTCTCACCGGCGTCGTTCGACTGGGAAACGACCGCTATTGCGTACGAAGAGGCATCCCCCCCCACGACCACGTCACGGCCAGCGCCAAGCTCACCTGCACTCATTCAGGCTGCTCAAGAGCTGTACGCGAGCGGAGATCTATTGGAACTCAGCAGCGAGAGCGAGCAAGCGCTGGTCTACGCGACGTCGACCAACGATCGTGCTGTAGAAATCGCCCTGCGCCCGCATTTTGGCGACCGGCTCCACGTCGTTTCAAGTCGCATGGCGCATGCCGACGTGATGCGACTCCGAGACATCATTTACACCTTGCCGGACGAGCTGCTGTCATCGTTTGGTCAGCAGGCTTCCCCCGCTCACCAGGTGCAGATTGTGGCTACGGTGAAATGGGTTCCTGAATCTCTTGCTGACGCGTTGAGCGCATTTCCGCCCGACTCCTACGAACTCCGCGCGCTACTCACTCCGGCCTAGCAGTTGTTTGATCAGCGTCCGTCATGATCAATTACGGTGGTCGAAGGCTGCTCGGTAGAGCCGGTCGGCTTCGTGATTGAGGCAAGCCTCGCCTTGGCCGGCTGCTCGACAGCCTCGAACTCCGGGTCGGGAATGAGCGGCATGGACCATAGCTCCTCGTCCGCCGCGCCGTCGGACTCCTTCAACGACCAGGACATCACCTTCACCCAGGAGATACTGCCGCACCACAAGCAAGCTGTCGAGATGAGCGACATGCTTATCTCGAAGGGCTCCTCCGTGAATGCCGACGTGATCGCATTTGCCACGAAGATCAAGGCCGAGCAGTCGCCCGAAATCACGACGATGACCGGCTGGTTGAAGTCGTGGAATCAGTCGACCACCTCGATGAGCGGGTCAATGACCGGGATGATGTCCGACGGCGACATGTCCGCCCTCGACAACGCCAACGCCGCTGACGCCGGGAAACTTTTCCTAACCCAGATGATGGAGCACCACACCGGCGCTATCGACATGGCCAAGACCGAGATCAACAAAGGCAAGGACAATGACGCGGTCGCGTTGGCGAAGTCGATCGTCTCGTCGCAGACCGCCGAAATCACCCAGATGAAGGACCTGCTGGCCACTCTCTAGCGAGCAGACCGGAGGGGTCCACCCCAGTGCACCCCTCCCCCCTTCTTCCCTTCGCTCGGATCCTGACGAGTTCCTGCGCGCACCCCCTGATTTCGGAGGTCCCATGCTCGACCCATCGCAGACCCCGCCCCACAGCACCCGACGGGAAGCCCTCGCCGCCGAACGGCGCACCTGCCAGGAAAACCCACCCGATGCTGATGTTCACCTGGGACTGAGCACGAGGAGGACCTCATCGACAGGAAGGTGATAACCAGCTTTCCCAATCGACGTCGCGTTGAGGGCAATCGGCCCGGTCTTCACAGCAAGGAATCACCTCCCCCGCTCTTGCGATAACGCTTCAGCCCTACGCGGCCGCGCATGTCGCTGGCGGTGTCCTATTTGCTGAGCTATAGTCGCGTTAAGGCGCATGAGGCTCACCCACTCGAGGGGATTACATGTTCGCACGAAACATCCGACTTTCCGCCCTCGTTTTATGCGCCCTGGCGCTCAGTGGGTGCGCGACTACTAGCGCGTCCAAGGCCACCGAGCCGTCCAGCCAAGCGAAGCTTGAACTGGCGGTTTCGGAGACGTGTGCAGACAGCTCTGATGCGCACTGTGTTCTCGTCAACGGCGAAGGTGTCGTCATGCCGGTTGCCTTCCAGGACGCGGGCGTTCAGAAGGCCTCCGTCGTCGAAAATCACGGCCAGAGCGAGATAGACGTCACGTTCACCGGCACAGGCGCGGCACTCTTGGAGGCGCTGACCGAACAAGCCGCGAAGTCGGGAAGCACGGCGCGGTTGGTGATGAAGACAGGCGACAAGATCGTCGGTTCAACCCTGGTGTCCGAAACCATCATGAGCCACGAAGTGTCGATAGTCGTGCCGCAAACGGATGATGCCCAGGCTCTGGTGAAGTCCATTCTCGGGCTCATTTAGCGAAGCTCTCCCCCGGTCACGCCGTCTGAGCCACCTGCACCAGAACCTCGTTGTGGCGCAGAAACCAGGGAGTGAAGGGTGGGTCGAATCGGGCGAACCACGGCTCGCCCACCGGGGTAAGCCCGGCATCCGCAAGCGCAACAAGCAGTGCAGACCGATGTTCCTCGTAGGAGCCCTGGCTCCAGCGACCGGTGAACCGGGCTGCTGCAACGAGCCGAGGTGCGACGGTGCGCAAAGCAACCTCGCTTCTGGTGGGGACCGGCGCCGAAGCCTCGGACAGACCTGCGGGCAGCACGAAGGCAACCGTGAACGCGCCGCGCGATTCGGTCTGTACGACGGGGGCGGTCATAGCAATGCGCTGAGAGCTTCCCTGCACAACCGGTGCAGTCATCGCGATTGACCGTCTCGCGGCGTTCTGGCCATTGATGTAGCCAAAGAGGTAACGGAATGCCTGGGTGCCGGCGCTCTCAAAGTCGCCCGACACCTGAGTCTCGGCCACGACGTGCTCCGGGTAGCGCCTCAGTTCAAAGGCGCGCTCGGACCGGACAGTCTCGTAAGGCTGCTGTTCTGTCATGGGGTGACCGAATTCCGTGAGGCTTGAGAGCGGATGGCCCGCTGAGCTTCCGCATCGAAGGAGTGGAGCAACTGTTCGGACTGTAGCCCACCCGTTCATTCTTCGGTGTGACCTTTGGCCCTAGTCGACTCGTCCACATCGAGGCATCCTTTCGCGATGCAGGCCCCAGCGTTGGCCATCGTCGCTGCGTCGGCGGTGGCCATCCTCGGCTCGATTGTTGGGGCGGTGCCCTGGATCGTCATCCTCATCTACTTCTTCGCGCCCGGCTCGACCAGTACCGTCACTCGCATGGCAGGTATTCGCCGGTGCCATCATTCCGGCAATGACCAACTGATGGCAGCTCGTGCGTTGCCGAGCGGTACCGTCATGGCAGGGGCGCTGACGGCTGTCACTCTCGTTCGCGATCAGGCTGGCGGATGCCATCGACGGATCGGCGTAGTGGACTCATACTCCTGAGGTGAGGGGATGGCCACGAGTTCAAACGAACCACCCCACGGCGCGTGGAAGTACCAGTAGTAGTTCTTGTTGCCCGCCTCATCTCGGAGCATGTCCACCGGGCCGTCCAGCATCCGCATTGCCGTGATTGACGCGGCGGGATCGACGCCAAGCGCGCCGTCCAGACCGGTCAGAGGATCCTCGGTCTTGTCGACGAGGTCGTAAATCGTCTCCGCACCGAGCGCAGCGACGAAGAACGCGGTCGCCGCCTCGATATCAGGCACCGTGATGCCGACGTGCTCGATCCCTCGCTATACGGCATCGATGGGTTTATAGCCCTGTACTCCTTGACTTGACGCGAATAGCCCGAGGAGCGTTCGTCCTGGTTGAGGGTCGGGCTCGCGTACGCCGTGATCTGATCCGGGCAGGGCAAAAAAACCCCTGGTCCGAACCAGATCTAGACGCACTCTTGGCGACACGCTGCGTCCATTTCCTTGAGGTCGCATCCAACAGAATGGCCCGGCAGATCCCAGGGAAGCGCCTCGCGAAACGGGGACACCGCGATGGCATCTCCCCTTTACCGCGCTATCGCGATTACAGCGAGTAGCCATTCGCCGAGGAGCGATCGATCAGGGTCGCTCCGAGCCAGTCGTCTCCGCACCGTCAGGCGTGCCTATCTCTGCCGTGAGTTCGGCTCGGTCGTCTGCGGATGCTTCACGATCGCTTTTCGCGTGGGATCGGTCCAGAGCTGCTGCGCGCCGTTCTCCGTGCCCAGGATATTTTGCGCTGGAGTCGAGGAACGCCTGACGGTCGGCTGCTTCGGCCCGCTCATCAGAGACTGTGTCGCGCGCTGTGGCTTCATCGTCACGCCGGTCGGCGTCAGCCAGAATCTTCTTGGTCTTCTCACTCCGGGCACTGCTGCCCTGGCTCTTCGTGTCGGACTCTTCTGGAACCGGCACGCCAGCAGCGCCCTCATCGCGAGGGTCGTCTCCGGAGGGGTTATCCATAGCATCATCTAACACCTCGCCGGGGCGCGTAAGAGTGCCCGAGCCCAGCGATCGGAGGCCGACGTCTCACGCGGAAGGTTGTCGAGTCGAGATCCTGGGTGGTCAGGCAGAGGCCGTCACCTGAGCCACCACCGTAGAAATGACATCCGCAGGCGTGGGCATCGCGGCCATCTCGTCCGCCACGCGTCGCGCTGCCCGAGTGGCGGAATCGTCATCGACGAGTTGATGCAACGCGGCTCCGACTTCGCTGGGCGACGAAACGACGACCGCTGCGCCACTGTTTGCCGCAGCCGCAGCGTTGATGAATTGATCGGCCCCTTGCGGCATGATCACCATCGGGAGTGCCTCGCTAAAGGATGCGAGAACGGTGCCAGCTCCACCCGAGTTCACGACGAGGCTAACCCCGCGAAGTAACTCGCCTAGAGGAACGAACCTCACGAAGGTCACGCCATCTCGGTTCTCGGGCAGCACGTCGTCAGGCTGAATTGCTACCGTCGCGACGATGTCGAAGCGCCCAAGGTCGATGCTCTCGATGATGGCTTCGACCGTTTCCTCACTGGAGAAGACCGTACCGAGTGTGACGAGCACTCTCGTTTTTCCCGGCGTTGCGGGAGGCGCGATGTAGTCGGCCGGGACCGGTCGACTATGGGGGCGCGCTCCGAAGAGCAGATGGTTCGCTGGCGCGACCCAGCCTTGTTGCTGGAGGCTGGGCGGAGTTGGGTCGATGTAATTCGTCGGAAGCGATGGGGTCAACTCTCGACTTGCGTAGCGCTCCGCGACCATGGAGAACATCGGCGCCGTGAACTCAGGTGGCACAGCGGGCCCGAAAGCCAAGACGCTGTAGGGAACACCCAAGGCAGCCGCGACCATCGGTCCGACGAAATCTGTAGCCTCAGCGATGATCACATCCGGCCCCCATCCTCGAGCGGCCGTGATGGCCGCGTCAGCCGTCAGGTCGACTCGCGCACCGGCAAAAAAGGACGCCACCGTTTCGGGCTCAGGATTGCGAGCCGGATCGCTACCGGGGTACCTGCGGGCCACTTCGGCGAACAGCGCATCCGGCATGGGCCCAGCGGCGAGGACGGGCGTGTCTGGAAGATCCAATCGCAAAGCGTCGACCATGCCACCGCTGGTCAGAACCGCGGTATCGTGCCCCGCGGCTCGCGCCGCTGCCGCCAAAGGGGCAAGCGGCAAGAGGTGCCCGAAGGCGGGAACACCGGCAAAGAGAAACTTCATGTTGAGCCCTTAACTTGTGGGATAGAAATCGAGATGGCGTCAGTCCTTCTCTATGGGACGTGAATGGCCAGCTCTCGGCGAAACCCTACGTCCATTCGATCGAGGTCGCAGCCAACAGAATGGCCCTGCAAATCCCAGTCAAGCCCCGCGTAAAAGGGGGACACCGCGACGGCATGCCCCCCTCATGAGCGATCCCCCGCGAAGCCGCTCGGCATCGACGGACGAGACGGATGACCTGCTCCCCCGGTGACATTCGGGACCTATGGCACTACCTCGCGACCACCATCACGCGTCAACTGGGAGTGGTCATCACCCTTAGCAGAAGGCATCCCATGAACATGCTCCACTCGGTCACCGCCGTCCTCCGGAAATATGCTGACTTCTCCGGCACCGCCGGCAGGCCAGAGTTTTGGTGGTTCGCCCTGTTCAGCGTTGTGGCGCACGTGGCACTGAACGCGCTCAACATCTTCACCGATCAGGGCACTGTCTATCTCGGTGCCAGCCTCTCCGGCGCATTCGGAGTGGCCGTACTCATCCCGACGCTTGCCGTGACGGTGCGTCGCCTCCGGGATGCAGGCCGCTCCTGGGCGGAATTGTTCTGGCTGCTGCTGCCGATCGCGGGGCTGATAGTACTCATCGTCCACCTCGCGGAGCCGCATCGCGAGACCGGCCCCATTCCGCCGCAGGTCATCGCACCCAGCCCGGTGGCGACCTGATGACCGACGGCGTCGGTGTGACGAAGCACCGGGCCAGACGCACCGCGTTCATCTTCCTCGGATCTGTCGCGGGCCTTCTCGTGCTGGCCCTCGGAACCATCCTCACGGTGGGGGGAATTTTCGTCCCTGCCGCGTACCTTCAACCGTGGAGTGCGACCTACTATCGCCAGTTCGCGGACCCCCGCATGCAGGTGGTCGCCCAGGCGGTGCTGGCACCCAGCGGCCACAACATGCAGCCGTGGACCGTGCACCTCGACAAGACCGACGCGCGCGTGCTCTACCTCTATACCGACCCGACGCGGCTCACCCCGGCCGTCGACCCGCTAGCCCGCCAAACGCTCGTCTCCCAGGGTACGTTCCTGGCCTACCTTCAGGTCGCCGCTGAACATCTCGGCTACTCGGCGACGTTCGCCCTGTTCCCGAACGGCAGCTACGACGAGAACAATCTGAAGAAGTCGATGAGCGAGCTACCGGTCGCGCGGGTCACCCTGGCGAAGGACTCCGACGCAAAGACCGACGATTACGCCTCGCTGTTCCTCTCGGATACCAACCGCTCCCCCTACACGTCGGCCCCCCTCACCGCGGCGCAGACCAGCGACCTCAGCGATCTCGCCGATGGCTCGGCAGCGACCCTGTCAATCCTGAGCGACAAGCGCGACATGACGACGCTCGGAAACTTCGGTAAGCAAGGAACACTGATCGAGACTCAGTACGAGGCCGCCACCAAGGAGAGCGACGCCGTCTTCCACAGCACCGAGCAGGCGAAGAACACGGCACGTTCGGGCTTCGCCGTCGAAGGACAGGGCACCAGCGGGTTTATGAAGTATTTCCTCCAGGGCCTCATCACTTTGGTTCCTTCAGTCAACGATGATGCGGCGGGTGCGAAGAATGCGATCGCGCTTACCGCCGCCGGAGTCGACCACACCGCGGCATACGGTCTCATCAGCACCCCGGCAAACACCCGCACCGAGCAAGTCGAAGCAGGGATCCTGTACGCACAATTCAGCCTCCGCGCCCGCACCCTCGGGCTCGTCATGCAGCCCCTCAGCCAGGTGCTGCAGGAATACCCGACAATGGCCGCTCCCTACGCCGCCATCCACGCGCAATACGCACCCGACGGCCAGACCATCCAGATGCTCGTGCGCATGGGCACCGCAACGACTCAGTACCCGGAGTCGATGAGACGAGACGCGAGCGCTCTCGTACACAAACCATAAACCTCGGGGGCGCTTACGGAAGGTCGCCGCCCTGGTCGACCAGGCGTCGGGTGAGTGCCTGCAGAACGGAAGCTGCAGCAGACAACTCATCGTCACCGAGCGGCGTACCCGCTGCCGAGAGGCGGGCTTTGAAGTCGTCGTGCATCTCGCGCATGGCGGCATGACCCGCGGGGGTCAGTTCGAGATGGAGACTCCTCCGATCGAGCGGATGCTCCACGCGGGCGACCAGACCGGCGTCGACCAGTCGGGTCGAGAGCCCGGTGATGGCACCCTTTGTCACGGAGAGGTCGACGGCCAGCTGCTTGGGTGTGACCGAGCCGGCTGCGGCGATACGAAATATCGCGCGAAGATCGAAGTCCGAGAGCCCGCGCTCCGCCGCGACACGACGCTGGTTCTGCTCCATCGCGCGCACGAAACGGGCGGCCGTGTCGGGAAAACCCTGCAGAACATGCCGCTCAGGCTGATGGCCGCTGGTCGGTTCGACGTCGATTTTGGGCCTCATCTCGCCGTTCAACACTGTCGAACCATATGTTACCTTGCCAGCTCTATCGTTTAGACAGATTACAGTTTAGTATCTGAACTAAACAACCGAAGCCGATGCATCCCGCATCGACCGGCCGATCTTGGAGGACATTGTGATTCCTGATGCGCTGTCGCACGGGCAATTCGTTACCGTCTACAACTTCCTGTCGTTGGTGATAGCCGCGCAACTGTTCACTGCGGTTTTCCTGGTCATCTCGCTGCCTCGCATCCTGCCCCGCTATCGGAATGCGATCACCGTCGCGATCGTCGTCTGCGGAATCGCCGCGTATCACTACTTCCGCATCTTCGACTCGTTCAGATCGGCGTTCGTGACCAAATCCGTCGGCGGTACGGGCACGTACACCCAGGCGGTCGGAGAGTCATTCAACGAGGGCTACCGGTACGTCGACTGGCTTCTCACGGTCCCGCTGCTCCTGGTCGAGCTCGTGGCCGTTTTGGCGCTTGCCCGCAAGGTGCAGTCACAGCTGCTCTTCCGCCTCGTTCCGGCTGCCGCGCTCATGATCGCCCTGGGCTATCCGGGGGAGATCAGCGGCGACAACACGGTACGAGGGATCTTCGGAATCCTGTCGACCATCCCGTTCCTCTACATCCTGTACATTCTCTTCAGCCAGCTCAGCAAATCGCTCAAGAACCAGCCCATCGAGGTGCGCGGCACCCTGAGCCGACTCCGGTTTCTTCTCCTCCTGAGCTGGGGCGTCTATCCCATCGCCTACCTGCTCCCGCTGCTGAACATCGCCGGCTCCGACGCCTGGGTCTACAAGCAGGTCGGCTACTCGATCGCCGACATCGTGGCGAAAGCCGTGTACGCCCTCATCATCTTCCGCGTGGCGAAGATGAAGTCCTACGCCGACGACCGTGAGTTCGCAGCAATCGAGACGTCCCGGGAGGATGCCGCACCTGCAGCGCGCTCCTCAGCATCGAACACCGTCTAAGGATGGGGGGCCACCGTGTACTCCACGGCGGCCCCGGCTTGTACCGCATGCACTCACCCCGGTCTCCGCAAAGAGGCCGGGGTGCTTCGCTCTTGTCAGAGCCGCCACTCACGAGCTCGGGTGCGGGGTCACCGCCTGCAGCCGAAGCGTCGCCGCCGTGAAGCCACCTGACGGCATCTGAATGCCGGAGAACGGCGACGGAAGCCGCGCCGCGAAATTCGCCAGCGTGTTCGCTACCTCGATCTCGAGGTGATGCACTCCCCCGCGCACAGCCGCTGTCACGTCTAGCGTCGAGCCACCGAAGACGATACCGACCGCGACGTCGTCGACGCGTACCGCCGCCGTGCCGACTAGCCCGGCAAACTCCAGTCGCGCCGACACGAACTGCCCGTCGGGCACACTGACCGAAGCACGGTAGATCATCGCCCCCGAGTAGTCGGCAAGGCCGAGGTCGTTCCACAGTGCGAGATCCAGGATGCCGGCGGCGGTCTGCCAGCGCAGCGGCTCGACCAGCACGGGCTCGCGACCCACGACCGACGGCTCAGAGAGCCGGATCAGCAGCGGGCCGACCGCCCCGGAAAGCGTCACGGTCGACACGACCGCGGCGCGCTCATCGCTCGGCGCCTGCACCGAGCTCGCCGGAAGCGTGACACCGCCCGCCCGGGCCTCAATCACTGGCTCGGTGGCGCGCACCGTGACGCTGGTGGCACCGGGCGGGATGACCGCTCGCACCCAGATCGGCCGCGGGCCGTCATCCGTTCGAGCAGGGCGATACTCGAGAGCCGGCGTCGACCCGAACCACCACGCCAGCCTGCTCTTCGGGCGCTCGGCGGTGAAAACTCCCCCGATCGCCACCGCCGCCCGCGACGGTTGGTCGTCTGCGACCGTCAGTGCGACGACCACACCGCTGCCGCCGGGAGCGAGCGTGATCTGCTCGGTGGAGAGGTTCGGACGCGCATCGCGGAGGTTCCACGGCGCGAAACGATGCACCGGCACAGCCGATCTGCTGCCGACATGATGCCCGGCGATCCAGACCGACAGCCCGATTCGCGCTGAGATCGTCACCGTGCGCTCGGTCGAAGACGCGCCGCCGTCGACCGCGCTCCAGAAAAGATAGACGTCGCCAGGATGAGCCTCCGGATCAACGACGGTCGGGTCGAGGAAGTCGTCGGAGACCGACTTGAGGCCGTGCGGCCCGGTCATCCTGTCGCGCTGCACTGGGTCGTCGACGATGCCAGTCTCGGTCGAGAACCGGTACGGCCGCCACCGCAGGTTCACACCGTCGACGCTGACCACCTCACTGGTATCGAGCCGCGACACGCTCGAAAACTGCGCCGACAGGTGCTCAGCGCGCTCCGCCGGAAGGGGCCCGAGCAGGAAGAAGCGCAGCGAGTCCCGCACCGCGCGGGGCTCCCACGGACCCTCGAGTGTCGCGGCGGTGTCGACATGCCAGGTCTCCACACCGAGAGCGTCACCGCCGAACTCGAAGTCGCCGTGGCGGTTGTCGAGCACTGGCAACAGCTCGGCCTCCCATGGCCCGGCGATCGGAATGTCGAGGGTCGTCGTCTGCGACGATGGGATGTCCGCGGCGGTACCGACTGGCTCGGTGCCCGCCATCCGTACAAAGATCTGGGCCTCGCCTGGGGCGACCTCGACATCGAGGAGAGTTCGGCCGTCGGAGGTGCGGAGGTGGGCTACCGGGCTCGTGCGTCCCGTCTCGGGGTGCCACCGCTCGACGGTTGTGGTGGTGGTGGTGGCGGCAGTGGTGGTGGCGGCAGCATCCGGGGCGGCCCCCTCTGGTCCACGCACCGAGCAGAGCGCACGAGTCATGCTCGTCCCCGTGTTCACCACGACGTAGCAATCGGCATCGCTGACGCTCCCGCCCGTGTCGTGGAGCGCTACCGCTCTGAGCTCGGCAGGGTTAGCGACCTGAGCGCGGTCCGACGGCCGGTCCGGTAAGGATCTCTGACAGAAGCGTTGCGATACGGAAACGGATGTCGTCCCGAATGGGCCGCACCTCCCGGGAAGATCGGGGTCGTCGCTGCCTACCATGGAGAAATCGATCGACCGCCCCGAAAGGACAGCTGGCCATGCCCGAGACGACGAAGTCTGAGAAGGCGATCGCCGCCCTCGCGACGAAGGCGGTGCACTGATCCGCGGCGCGATTCGCCGACGCATCGTCATCGCCCCCGACTCCTTCAAGGGCAGCGCGACCGCGAGCGAGATAGCGGAGGCCATCGCGGCCGGCTGGCACTCCGTGCGCGCCGACGATGACCTGGTCCTGCGACCGATGGCCGACGGGGGCGAGGGCACCATGGCTGCGATCGTTGCCGCGGTAGACGACTCGCGACTAATGCCGATCACGGTCGACGGCCCCGACGATCGCCCCGTCCACACCCACTGGGCACTGCTCCCGGGCGGCATCGGGGTGGTCGAGCTCGCCAACACCAGCGGACTCGGTCTGCTCGATCCACTCCGCCCCTTCCATGCCCACACCCGCGGGTTCGGGCAGGCGATCGCGGCGGCGCTCGAGGCGGGCGTCTCACAGCTGCAGCTCGCCATCGGCGGCAGTTCGTCGTCCGACGGCGGGGTCGGCGCCCTGCGGGCACTCGGCGCACGGTTCGTCGATGCCCACGGCGCCGAGACACCGGACGGGAACGCGGGGCTCGCCACCCTGGCCGCCGTTCAGCTCGACGGGCTCCGCGCCCTGCCCGTCGGCGGAGTGCAGGTTCTCACCGACGTCCGCAGTCCGCTGCTCGGCGAGACGGGTGCGTCGTACGTTTTCGGCGCTCAGAAGGGCGCATCGGCTGACGATCTTCCGCTGCTCGAACGCAACCTCGGCAACCTGCTCAGCGTGATCAGACAGACCAGCATCATCAGCCAGACCAGCACGGATGCCGTGGCCCTGAGCACGCGCGCCGGGGCCGGCGCGGCGGGCGGCACCGGGTTCGGGCTCTCGCTCTGGGGTGCGACAAGCAGCTCGGGAGCGGACTCGGTGGCGCAACTGATCGGGCTGGACGAGGCCATACGCGACACAGATCTCGTCGTCACCGGCGAGGGCCGCTTCGATGAGCAGACCGGGGAAGGCAAGGTCGTCGACCGCGTGCGAGCAACGGCCGACGCGCATGGCGTGCCCACCGCGCTCGTCGCCGGGCTGATCTCCGCGGCCGCTGTCGGGTTCGCCGCGAGCACCTCGTTGACGGCGCTGGCGGGTTCGGGCGCCGCGGCCTACGCCGATCCGCTCACCTGGGCACGGGTCGCCGGGGCCGAACTTGCCAAGCGGTTCGAGCGCGAATTCGACTGAATCGCGGGCACCGGCGCGAGTATCCAGCCAGCACGGTGAGCACGGCCTACTGGCGTCTCGCTGCCGATCGATGCCCCTGCGACGCCGCGCTATACCGGCCCGCAAGCAGTACACAGGCCGCGGACAGTTCCGGCGGACCGATCACTTCGATGTCGGCATCGAACCGTCCGAGAGAGGCAGCCAATGCCACCCACGACCACGACCCCGTATCAAGGCGGCATCGTTCGGGCCCGAGATCTTCGACCGCTCCGTCACCGGCGAAAGCAAGAACCTCCCAGGCCGGCAGACTGAGAATGACCGAACCATTGCACGGCCATGCCGTGCCCTGCACAGACCCGCGAAATCGCGCCGACACCAAATCCTGCACGCTTTCTGCCGGCATGGTACGCGGGACGAATCGCGGTCCCGTGGGGGTGCGCGGAGTCACGCGGTCTATGCGAAAGGTGCGCCAGTCGTCGCGGTCGAGATCCCAGGCGATGAGATACCAGCGCTCCTGTCGCGCGACGAGGTGGTGAGGCTCGACCCTGCGCGGCGCCTTCTCCGCGTCGCCGCCATCCGCGTAGTCGAAGCGGAGCACCTCGCCGGCTCGGATCGCCGCCGAGACGGCGATGAGCACATCCGGACTCGCTTCCTCGACATCCGGCCGGGTGCTGACGGCGGTGAACTGCAACGCGTCGAGACGGTGCCGTAGCCGCTGGGGCATCACCTGGCGCACCGTGGTGAGTGCCCGCATTGCCGCCTCTTCGACCCCGGCACCGGCGACGGTCGCGGCCTGCAGTGCCACTGCCAGAGCGATGACCTGATCGTCGTCGAACAGCAACGGCGGCAGCTCGCTCCCGGCATCGAGCCGGTAGCCGCCATCCGGTCCCTTGATCGCCCGAATGCGATACCCCAGCTCGCGCAGGCGATCGACGTCGCGCCGCACCGTTCGCGGGCTGATCTCGAGACGATCGGCGAGCACAGCTCCCGACCAGTCCCGGCGCGATTGCAACAGGGAGAGCAGGAGTAGAAGCCGCGAAGTGGTCGACGTCACGACATCAGAGTACGGGTAATAGCGGACAGAAACGGCCCTCTACTGCTGTCACGACGGCGACAATCCAGGGCATCAGCACGTGTTCCCCTCCCCCAGCTGAGGCATGTCCCTCTTGTGCTGCACGTCTCGGCGTGATTTATTAACGTCGTCAAGTAATAGCGCGGCGGGCAACTTCGGGGATGTTGTCGCCCTCCGCCGGCGCTCGACACCGTCACCGCTGACGGACCGACACAGCGGCAACGACGCCGTCCGGCGTCGGGCTGCCGGAACAAGGGGAAACATGACACACCGGAAGAAATCTGCGGTCGTGGCGGTAGGAGCAGCCACTGCCATCGCCCTCGCTCTCGGGCTCGCAGGCAACGCCAGCGCCTTCGCGACCACATCGACACCAGTCGCAACATCGACAGCGTCACCGACTCCGACACCGACTCCGACTCCGACCGCAACCGCAACACCGACACCGACACCGACCGCCACGTCCACGAGCAGCCCGGCCCCGACATCCGTCAGCACGGCCGCGCCGGATGACAGCGCGGCGAAGAAGCCGACCCCGAAGCCCCCGAGTAACGAGCTCGCGCTCACGCCGTACATGGGCTGGAGCAGCTACAGCCAGCAGGTCTACACCGGTAACGGCAAGTGGATCACCGCGGCGAACATCATCGCCCAGTCCGACGCGATGCACGCGAAGCTGCAGAAGGCCGGGTACAACTACATCAACGTCGACTCCGGCTGGAACGGTAGCAGTGACGAGTACGGTCGCCCGGTGCCGAGCACGGAGCTCTACCCCGATGGCCTGCAGAAGGTCATCGACCATGTGCACGCGAACGGCCAGAAGTTCGGGCTGTACTTCATCCCCGGCATCTCGCCCTCGCTGTACACCAACCCGGTGCCGATCTTCGGTGCCCCCGGCTGCAACACCCACGACATCGTGAAGCAGCCGATCCAGCAGGCTGACTACTGGGGTATCGGCTACCGCATCGACTTCAGCAACCCATGCGCGCAGAAATACATCGACTCCATCGCCGACCAGCTGAAGTCGTGGGGTGTCAACTTCGTCAAATTCGACAGCGTCACACCGGGGTCCGGCGTCAGCGACCTCTCGCTCGATGCCCGCGATGACGTCGCCGCCTGGTCGAAGGCTCTCAAAGAACGCAACATATGGTTCGAACTCTCCTGGGCTGTCGACATCAATTACGCCGACTACTGGAAGGAGAAAGCCGACGGCTATCGCGTCGAGTGGGACGTCGAGTGCTACTGCGGCAACGAAGCACTCACCCAGTGGGACAACATCGCTCGCCTGTTCCCCCGAGCCGCCGATTGGTGGCGTCACGGCGGACCCGGCGGCTTCACCGACTTCGACTCGCTGGATGTCGGCAACGGCACCATGGACGGCCTCACTCAGGATGAGCGTCGCACCGCCACCACGCTCTGGGCCATCGAGGCCGCGCCGATGTACACCGGTGATGACCTGACCACGCTCGACTCCTTCGGGATCGGTCTGCTCACCAATAAGGAGGTCGTCGCCATCAACCAGGCCGCGACGCCGGCCCAGCCGGTATCCACCGCGACGAAGAAGCAGGTCTGGTACGCGCTCAATGCAGACGGCACGTACACGGTGGCTCTGTTCAACCTCGGGCGAGCGGATGCCGACATCACCGCGAACTGGTCGGATCTGGGTCTCGACGGCGCAGCCAAGGTCCGCGACCTCTGGGCCGGCAAGGACCTCGGGACATTCGCCTCGTCGTACACCGGCCAGACGATCCCGATTCATGGGGTGCGACTGCTCAAGGTCACCCCGACCAAGAAGGCAGCGCTGACCGTCAACGACGACTCGCTGCGGGTCAGCTACGACGGCACTTGGACGCGCAACGACAACAAGGAGGTCGCACCGACCTCGCAGGCGCTCACCGTGAAGGTCGGCGACTCGTCGACGGGCGCGTCGATGTCTGCGGCCACGGCCGGGACATCCGTCGCCGTCAACGATGACAATCCCTCCATCGTCTACTCGGGAGCCTGGGGCCAGAGCACCGGCCGCGGACTCGGCGACTACAACAACGATGTCCACTACACCGAGGCGAACGACGCCTCGTTCCAGTACACGTTCCAGGGCACCGGGATCGATTACGTCACCGAGACCGACTCCTCCGAGGGCGATGTCGACATCTATATCGACGGTTCGTTCCAGAAGACCGTGAGCACGCATCTCGAGCCGGGGCAGCCCCGCGCAGCACAGGTGGTCGCGTTCAGTGCATCCGGCCTGCCGGACGGGAGCCACACCATCCGCGCGGTGAAGAAGTCGGGCGACTACATGCTGCTCGACAAGCTCGACGTCACTCAGGTCAGTCTCCTGAGCGCCACGACCGCCGCCTTCGACACGGCAGCGCCGAAGAATGTCTCCGTGGACGTGACGCGAGATCCGGGAGAGCTGGCCGGGTTGAGCGTGAAGGGCACCGCGCTGAAGAAGGACGCGGATTACACCGTGTCCGGTAGCACGGTCACCATCATGAAGGCGTACCTGGCCACACTTCCCTCGGGTGATGCCGCGATCGATTTCGCGTTCAAGGGCGACCTGCACGGTGATGTGCACTCCACGACCACCAATGGGGATTCCGTGACGTTCGAATTCTCGGGCACGGGCGTCTCGTGGAACGGCCCCACCGCACCAGACCAAGGCGCGGCCGAGGTGCGCATCGACGGCACGCTCGTGAAGACCGTCGACGTGAAGAGCGCGACCCGTCTCACCGGTCAGAAGCTGTTCTCGTCGCGCGACCTGCAGGGCGGCAAGCACAGCGTCACGATCACCAAGAAGTCAGGTGAGGTGCTGCGCCAAGATGCCTTCAGTTACACGATTCGGTAGTCGATTCAGACTCTGACGACTCGCTTCTGACCAAGAGAGCGCCGGGTCCCGCAAGTAGCTCGCGGGACCCGGTCTTTCAGTAGAGGACGGAAGGCGTCCTCTACTGCGGTGAATATCGATGTGTCGGGAACTCCCCGACACGATCACAGGAGCGCACATGTCTGTCACCACTACCCCTCACCTCAACTTCCGCGGCACCGCCAAAGCCGCTCTCGACTTCTACCACTCGGTCTTCGGCGGGCAGCTGATCGCGTTCACCAACGAGCAGGCCTTCAGCGTTGAGCGTCCCGACGAGGCGCAGCAGATCAAGTTCGGCCAGGTGATCGGCGACGACGGCTTCCAGATCATGGCCTACGACGTTCCAGCGAGCCTGTCGTACGACCAGGGCGACAGGTCGTCGTTCGTCTCGGTGCGCGGCGATTCGGTCGACGAGATCACCTCACTCTGGGCGAAGCTCTCCGTGGGATCCACTGTCCTCTCCGACCTCGCGCCATCGGCCTTCTCCCCCGCCTACGGAATGCTCAAGGATGCCTTCGGAGTGGTCTGGGTTCTCGACGTCGCGGTTGCCTACGCCCCCGCGTGAGCCTGGTCGACTTCAGAATGGAGAGGTGCTCCCCTCCCCCTCCTCCCTCTCGGCTACCGCTCGCTGCCCCTGCCTAAGCGGCAACGTGTACGGCGACTGCTGCGGTCCGATCCATCGCGGCGATGCGGTCGCCCCCACCGCCGAGCGGCTGATGCGCTCGCGATTCTCGGCCTTCGCGCTGGGACTGCCGCAGTATCTGCTCGACTCCTGGCATCCGTCGACCCGTCCCGCGACCCTCGACCTCGATGACGGCCTGCGCTGGCAGCTGCTCGAGATCCTTCGCACCGTCAATGGCGGTCCGTTCGATACCGTCGGCACCGTCGAGTTCCGCGCGACCTACCGAGCGGGCGGTGAGCGCGGGGAGCTTCGCGAGACGAGCACGTTCACCCGCGACGGCAAGCGCTGGTTCTACGTCGACGGCGTTATCGACTGACCTGAACTGTCCCGGTCCGGGCACAATGGACCCGTCCTCCGAGGAAGAAGTGTGACGTGGCAATTGGCAGGAACACCCAGTCCGCGATCTTTCGGGACGGTGCAATTGGACGACTCCCGCTCGTGCCGACGGCGTGGGCAGAGCTCGAGGGTCGGGCGCACCAGGCCATGTCCCGCCGGGCTTGGGCCTACGTCGCGGGTTCAGCCGGCAACGAGTCGACCACCGCCGCGAACCGGGCGGCGCTGGATCGCTGGCGGATCGTCCCGCGGGTGCTCAGAGACGTCGAACACCGCGACCTGTCCGTCGAGCTGTTCGGACACCGATACCCATCTCCGATTCTCGCCGCGCCGGTCGGGGTGCTCGGCCTGGTGCGTCCCCACGGCGACCTCGACATCGCCCGTGCGGCCGCAGCGCTCGGAGTGCCATACATCCTCTCCACCCAGGCGTCGGTACCGATGGAGCGGGTAGTCGCCGCGATGGGCCACGCCCCGCACTGGTACCAGTTGTACTGGTCGAGCTCCGACGATCTGGTCGAATCGCTGGTCTCCCGCGCCGAGGCCTCCGGGGCACAGGCCATCGTCGTCACCCTCGACACCCACCTGCTGGGCTGGCGCCCGCGCGATCTCGACCTCGGGTACCTCCCCTTCGCCCACGGCGAGGGCATCGCTCAATACACCAGCGATCCGGTGTTCGCCCGACTGGTCGACGAACGGATGAGTGCCGCTCCCGACTCGCCACGGCCCAGGATCACCCCGCAGACGATCCGCACACTGGTCGACATCACGCGTAATCACCCCGGAGCATTCAGGTCGAACCTGCGCTCGCGGCGGCCGCGGGCATCCGTCGACACCTTCCTCGATGTGTTCTCGCGCTCGAGCCTCACCTGGGAGAACCTGGCGTTCCTGCGCGGGCGCACCAGTCTGCCGATTCTGCTCAAGGGCGTGCAGCATCCGGATGACGCGACGCGCGCCGTCGCGGAGGGCGTCGACGGCATCATCGTCTCCAATCACGCCGGACGGCAGATCGACGACGCGCTCGGGTCGCTCGATGCCCTCCCCGGCATCGTCGAGCGGGTCGACGGGGCGATCCCGGTGCTGTTCGACAGCGGCGTGCGGTCGGGTGCGGATGTCTTCGTGGCCATGGCCCTCGGAGCGACCGCGGTCTGCGTGGGCCGCGCGTACACATACGGTCTCGCCATCGCCGGGCAACGCGGGGCCGCCGAGGTACTGCGCAACCTGATTGCTGAGTTCGACATCACGCTCGGCCTCTCCGGCAACGCGCGGGCGGACTCCATCCCCCGGGATGCGGTGGCCAGGGTCTAACGCTCGAGTTCGCGCGCACACTCGATGCAGTGCACGGCCTCCGGTCGCGCTCGCAGCCGGTCGAGCCCGATCGACAGCCCACAGCGGATGCACGCGCCGTACGTACCCGCCTCCATCCGGTCGAGCGCCTCCTCGATGGCCACGCGTTGCACGGCTGCGGCGCGGGCAAGCCCATCCAGCCGCGACCAGTCGGACGACAGGGTCGAGCCCTCGGGGTCGTGCTCGTCGTCGACCGAATCGGCACGGGCACCGCGCACCTGCGCGAGTTCGACCCCGACCGCCATCGCGCGGTGCTCGGCCGCGAGAAGCCGATCCTCGAGCAGTGTGGCGAGTTCCGCACTCTCCTCGGGTGTCATCGCGCCCCTCTGCTCCTGTCCGCTCCGGGACTACGCGTTGGTCGCGGCCACCCACTGATCGAGCTTCTCGGTCGCCGCGCCGGAGTCGATGACCGACGCAGCGATGGCCAGCTTCTCGCGGAACCGGGTGACGATCGGGATCTGCAACTGCGCCGGGTCTTTCGCCAGGTCGAACGCGACCAGACCAGCCGCTGCGTTCAACAGCACTATGTCCCTGACCGGGCCACGTTCCCCACCGAGCACCGCGCGAGCCACCGCGGCGTTGTGCACGGCATCTCCGCCAAGCAGGTCGGTGATCTTCGCGCGCGGGATGCCGAGCTCCAGCGGATCGAGGTCGTGCTCGGTCACAGAACCGCGGGAGACCTCCCAGATGTGGCTGTGTCCGGTGGTTGTCAGCTCATCCAGTCCATCGTCGCCGCGGAAGACCAGCGCGGTCGCGCCTCGCGTGCGGAATACGCCGACGATCAACGGCACCTTCTCGAGGCTCGCCACACCGACCGCATTGGCCTCGCAGCGGGCAGGATTGCAGAGCGGGCCAAGAAAGTTGAACACGGTCGGAATGCCGAGTTCCTTGCGCACAGCCCCGGCGTGGCCGAATCCGGGGTGGAACATTGCTGCGTAGGCGAACGTGATCCCCGTCTCGGTCAGCACCTCTGCGACGCGCTCGGGCCGAATATCGAGATCAATACCCAACGCGCCGAGAACATCCGACGATCCGGAGGCTGAACTCGCCGCCCGATTACCGTGCTTGATAAGTGGGACTCCGGATGCCGCGGCCACCACGCTCGCCATGGTCGACACGTTCACCGTGCCGAATCTGTCTCCGCCCGTTCCGACGATGTCGAGGGCCATCGGATCGACGCTGAGCGGGAGCGAATACTCGAGAATCGCGTCGCGGAAGCCGACGATCTCGTCGACCGTCTCGCCTTTCGACCGGAGCGCAACCAGAAAACCGGCCAGCTGAGCAGGAGTCGCCTCGCCCGCCATCACTTGCTGCATGGCCCATGATGCTTCACTGATCGACAGGTCCTCGCCCCCTAGGAGCGCGCTGAGCAAAGTGGGCCAAGTGGGGTCAGAAACCATGGTTGCGATCCTACTAATTCGGTCGATCCGGCCGGACCTATGCGAAACAGAGCGAACGAAATCGGCCATAATGGACTTGTGACCAGCACCTCTGTCTCCGCCTCAATAGGGGCCCCTGTCGTCAACCGACCGAGCGTTGTCGCGGTCGGGACCATCGTGTGGCTCGGCAGCGAGGTGATGTTCTTCGCCGGCCTGTTCGCGATCTACTTCACGCTTCGCTCCACGTCCCCGGGATTGTGGAACGCCGAAGCGCCTCACCTCAATGTGCCGTACGCACTTGTGAACACCCTGATCCTGGTGTCGTCGTCGTTCACCGCTCAGTTCGGCGTGTTCGCTGCGGAGCGTCTGCAGAAGAAGCGCACCAGCTGGAACCCGGCTCACTGGGGCATGGTCGAGTGGTTCTTCGTCACGTACGTGCTCGGCGCGATCTTCGTCACCGGCCAGGTCTTCGAGTACGCGAACCTCGTCAGCGAGGGCGTGACGATGCAGTCGAACTCCTACGGTTCCGCGTTCTACCTCACCACCGGTTTCCACGCGCTGCACGTGACCGGCGGCCTCATCGCGATGCTGCTGATCATCGGGCGAGCGTTCGCTGTCAAGAACTTCGGTCACAAAGAAGCGACCTCAACCATCGTCGTGTCGTACTACTGGCACTTCGTCGATGTCGTCTGGATCGGTCTGTTCCTCGTCATCTACATCTTGAAATAGTCGGCACCCTAGATCTATGAATACTCCGGTCTACTAACCCCAAGGACGCAGCACAGCATGGCGAATTCCAGCACAGCGACTCGTCGCAACCGGTCGAAAGGCCGCCGTCACCCGCTCGCTACGGTCGCACTGATCGTTATCGGGCTCGTGTCGACGGGTGGTGCATACGCGCTGTTCACCGGCACGGCCAATGCGGAGACTCAGCAGGCGTCGACGGCGTCCAAGCAGTCAAGCATCGAAGAGGGCAAGAAGCTCTTCGCCTCGAACTGCGCTACCTGCCACGGGCTCAGCGCCCAGGGCGTCACCGGCGTCGGTCCCAGCCTGTACGGCGTCGGCGCGGCAGCGGTCAGCTTCCAGGTCGGCACCGGCCGCATGCCGCTCGCCAATCAGGGCCCGCAGGCCGAGCAAAAGCCGGTGCAGTTCACCGCGGAGCAGACCACGGCTCTTGCCGACTACATCTCTAGCCTCGCGCCCGGCCCCGGCATCCCCTCCTCCAAGTACACCTCGGGCAAGGGCGACGCTTCCACCGGTGCCGAGCTGTTCCGCATCAACTGTGCAATGTGCCACAACGTGGCCGGCGCTGGCGGAGCACTCACCGAAGGCAAGTTCGCTCCCGCCCTCACCGGCGTGACCGGCGAGCACATCTACGAGGCGATGGTCACCGGGCCGCAGAACATGCCGGTGTTCAACGACAAGAACATCACGCCCGCGCAGAAGGCCGACATCATCAGCTACCTCAAGTATCTGGACAAGAACCCGTCGCCCGGCGGCTTCGAGCTCGGAAACCTCGGCCCGGTCGCTGAAGGTCTGTTCATCTGGATCTTCGGCCTCGGCGCGGTAGTCGGCGTCACGATTTGGATCGCCGCCAAGGCGAGCTAGCACCACAGCACCAGCTCTACCCACAACTTCACGCACTCTGCAATGACAGAAGCACCAGCACCAACCGAAGGGAAGCCAATGGCACACGACGACGGCGGCACAACCGCCGCTGCCGGCTCGGACGTCGAGAAGATCGGTCAGTCGACGATCTCGGGTGGCACGGCCGTGATCGCGCCTGACCTCCCGCAGAACCCCGGCCTCCCGCCGCACCGGCTCCGCGTCACCGACCTCGACCCGAAAGCCGCCAAGGTCGCGGAACGCCGCGTGTACACGCTGTTCTATGTGTCGATCGTCGGCAGCATTTTCGCCGTCGCCGCCTACGCCGCTTTCCCGATCAAGCCGGGCGACCCCGGCTCGGTGCGCCTCAACACCGTCTTCCTCGGTATGGGTATCGCGCTTGGGCTGCTCTCGCTCGGTATCGGTGCCATCTACTGGGCCAAGAACCTCATGCGCGGCGACGAGATCAGCGAATCCCGTCACTTCACCAGCGAACGCGTCGCAAGCCGCGAACGCGCCGTCGAGATCTTCAAAGAGGGAAACCAGGAGTCCGGTTTCGGCCGTCGCTCGCTGATTCGCAACAGCCTCATCGGCGCCCTACTCGCCTTCCCGCTTCCCGGAATCGTGCTGTTCCGCGGTCTCGCACCCGATCACAGCCCGGTACCAGCACTCGAGCACACTCTCTGGGCGAAGGGCACGCGTCTGACGCATGACCCCAGCGGCGCCCCGATCAAGGCCTCCGACGTCACTTTGGGATCGGCGTTCCACGTCATCCCCGAGGGACTTCTGGAGAAGGAAGACATGCTGGAGCAGAAAGCCAAAGCGGCCGTGCTCCTCATGCGTCTGAAGCCCGAAGACCTCAACGTGTCTAAGGGTCGCGAGAATTGGAACTACGACGGAATCGTCGCCTATTCGAAGATCTGCACGCACGTCGGGTGCCCGGTGGCGCTCTACGAGCAGCAGACCCACCACCTGCTGTGCCCGTGCCACTCGTCCACCTTCGACGTGACCAACGAGTGTGAGGTCATCTTCGGACCGGCCGCACGCCCACTTCCGCAGCTACCGATCACGGTCGACAGCGAGGGTTACCTCGTCGCCCGCAGTGATTTCCACGAGCCCGTCGGCCCGAGTTTCTGGGAGCGTTCATGACCGTCTCAACCGCAACACAGCCGGAAACACCCGTCGCCGCGGCGAATAACCGTGGTGCACGCTTCACGGCAGCCGCCGCGAACTACATCGACGAGCGCACCAGCATCTCCGGTCTGGTCCGCGAAGTAGGCCGCAAGATCTTCCCCGATCACTGGTCGTTCATGCTCGGCGAGGTGGCGCTCTACAGCTTCATCGTCATCCTGCTCTCGGGAACGTTCCTAACGTTCTTCTTCCAGCCGTCGATGGCCGAGGTCGTATACAACGGTTCGTACGTGCCTCTGAAGGGCATCGAGATGTCGGCAGCATATGCGTCATCTCTCAACATCTCCTTCGACATCCGCGGCGGACTGCTGTTCCGCCAGGTGCACCACTGGGCCGCGCTGCTCTTCATCGCGTCCATCGGCCTGCACATGCTGCGCGTGTACTTCACGGGCGCGTTCCGTAAGCCGCGCGAGATCAACTGGGTGATCGGCTTCACGCTGTTCATCCTGGCGATGGCCGAGGGCTTCACCGGCTACTCCCTGCCCGACGACCTGCTTTCCGGTAACGGTCTGCGCATCATCGACGGTCTGATCAAGGGAATCCCGGTCGTTGGCACCTGGATCTCGTACCTGCTGTTCGGCGGCGAGTTCCCGGGAACGAAGCTCGTTGCGCTGTTCTACTCCGTGCACATATTGCTTCTGCCTGCGATTCTCGTGGCGGCGCTCGGCGTGCACATGCTGCTGCTGATCGTCAACAAGCACACCCAGTTCGCCGGCCCCGGTCGCACCGAGCAGAACGTCGTCGGCGTTCCGATCCTCCCGACCTTCGCGGCGAAGGCAGGCGGGTTCTTCTTCGTGGTCTTCGGTGTGATCGTCCTGATTGCCTCGTTCTTCACGATCAACCCGATCTGGACCTACGGGCCATACGACCCCTCCCCCGTGTCTGCTGGTACGCAGCCCGACTGGTACATCGGCTTCGCCGACGGTGCCCTGCGTCTGGTGCCCCCGGGCTGGGAGTTCGTGTGGCTCAACCACACCTGGTCGTTCAACATGATCGTGGTCATCCTCGTGCTGCCGATCTTCCTTGCTGCTGTGGCGTTCTATCCCTTCATCGAGAACTGGATCACCGGCGACAAGCGTGAGCACCACATCGCCGACCGTCCACGCAACGCTCCGGCACGCACTGCCGTCGGTGCTGCTGGTGTGACGTTCTACGCGGTGCTTTGGGCTGCTGCGAGTTCCGACCTGATGGCGACACACTTCAAGATCACTCTTGAGGGCGTCATCCATACCCTGCAGGTTCTGCTCTTCCTCGGTCCGGTGATCGCCTACCAGGTGACCAAGCGGATCTGCCTGGCGCTGCAGAAGAAGGATCGCGAGATTGCGCTCCACGGCTTCGAGTCAGGTCGCATCGTTCGGCTTCCCGGTGGCGAGTACATCGAGGTGCACGAGCAGCTCGACGACTACGAGCGCTGGCGCTTGGTCAGCTTCGACGAGTACACACCGCTGATGGTCCGTCCGGATGCTCACGGTCGAATCTCGCAGGCACAGAAGGTGCGCGCGGGGCTGTCCCGCTGGTTCTTCGAAGACCGCATCGCACCGCCCACCCGCGGTGAAATCGAAGGTGGCGGCCACGGCCACCACTAACGACTGCTGAAACGGATGCCCCGGCTCCCGCGATACGTCGCGAGGAGCCGGGGCATCCGTCGTTAACGACGAAATGTGCGCAGCAGCGCGAACACCATAAAGACCATGCCAACCACGCCGAGGAAGAGCGCTAACGGCTCAGATCTGTGAGAACAGCTACTGGCGCCAGGATCGATTGAGTCCTGCCACCAACCCCCCTGGAACCCGGCGATCATTAGCACGGTGAGCACGCCAACGATCGCCGTGGCGAGAAGTGTCTGTGTCAGCGTTAGTTGGCCCCGGGATGGCGGCCGAAGTCGGCCCCACCTGCAACTCGCCGGGGTCCTTGTGACGGTTTAATCTGGCCCCACCTCACCGTGGTTCCTGTCTGTGTTCGTGACTGACAGGAGGGCCCGGAATGGGGTCGAGAGTGGAGCTGTTCGCAACAATCCGTCGTGACGCCCGTGTCGAGGGGCTCTCCGTCCGAGAGCTTGCTCGCCGGCACGGAGTGCACCGGCGGACGGTGCGTCAAGCGTTGGAGGCAGCGGACCCGCCACCGCGGAAACCGCGGGTGTCGCCGGCGCCGAGGCTGGACCCGTTCAAGACGGCGATCGACGAGATGCTCAAGGTCGATCTTGATGCCCCGAGGAAGCAACGTCACACGACCCGACGGATCTTGGCCCGGCTTGCCGAGGAGCACGGCGCGTCCGAGTTGTCGTATTCGACCGTCCGGGACTACGTCGCGAAACGCCGCCCGGTGATCGATGCCGAAGCAGGCCGGGGCCGGGAGGTGTTCGTCCCGCAGGAGCACGCCCCAGGCGCAGAGGCGGAGGTCGACTTCGGGGAACTCTGGGTAGTGCTGGCCGGCGTGAAAACGAAGTGCCACATGTTCGCGTTCCGCCTCTCGTTCTCCGGGAAAGCGATCCACCGGGTTTATCCGACGCAGGCGCAGGAAGCGTTCCTTGAGGGCCACATCGATGCGTTCGAGGATCTCGGTGGGATCCCGACCCGGCACATCCGTTACGACAACCTCACCGACGCTGTCGCGAAAGTCATCTACGGCACCGGGAGGCAGCGGACGGAGAACCCTCGCTGGGTACTGTTCCGATCTCACTACGGGTTCGATGCGTTCTATTGCCGGCCCGGGATCGAGGGCGCTCACGAGAAGGGCGGCATCGAAGGAGAGGTCGGCCGGTTCCGTCGCACCCATCTGTCTCCGATGCCCGTTGTCGATTCCCTCGCGCAGCTCAACGACAAATGCAGGCAGTGGGATCTCGACGACGAGAACCGGCGGGTGAACGACCGGATCCGCACCGTTGCGCAGGACTTCGCTCTCGAGCGGCCGCTCCTGGCCAAGGTGACGGCGGAACGCTTCGAGCCGGGATTAGCGCTGGCGCCGCGAGTGAACAGGTCAAGCCTTGTCCGGGTCAGGACCGCGAACTACTCCGTTCCTGCTCGGATGATCGGGCGTCCGGTCCGGGTGTCTCTTCGCGCCTCGGAGGTCGTCATTTTTGACGGCCGCACCGAGATTGCGCGCCACTCCCGGGTGGTCGAGATGCATGGGCAGAGCGTGAAACTGGACCACTACCTTGAGGTTCTCCAGCACAAGCCCGGCGCCTTCCCCGGATCAACCGCGTTGGCTCAAGCTCGAGCGTCGGGGGTGTTCACGCCGGCGCATGAGGCATTCTGGGCGGCGGCCCGCAAAACCGACGGCGATGCCGGCGGCACGAAAGCCCTGATTGACGTCCTGCTGCTGCACCGGTCGATGACGGCCGAGGATGTCACCGCGGGGATCACGGCGGCTCACACGGTCGGAGCTGTTACCGCGGACGTTGTCGCTGTCGAGGCGCGTCGCCACGAAGCGCTGGGTGGGTCCAGATTGGGCCGTCCTCTCGTCGAACATGCTCGCGGTCCTGAGCGACGAGTTGTCAGTCTCACTCAGCGCCGCCTCGCCGATCCGGCGGCCGTTATCGCTGGCCTGCCCGCGGACACGAGGCCGCTGCCGTCCGTCGCCGCCTACGACCAGCTGCTGCGCCTGCCCGAGCGAACCGCACCAGTCCCGGAGCCCACCATGAAGAAGGGAACAGCGTCATGACAACCACAACGAGCATCACCACCACCCTCCGGAGACGCAGAGGGCTGACGGAAGAAGCGGCGAACGCCGCGATCGATCAGGCCTGCCGCCGGCTTCGGCTCCCCACCATCCGGGCGGTCGTCGACGAGGCGACCACGGCGGCGCAGAAGGAGCAACTGAGCTACCAAGGGTTCCTGGCCGAGTTGCTGCTGGCGGAGTGCGACGACCGTGACCGCCGCTCCTCCGTCCGCCGCGTCAAAGCCGCCGGGTTCCCTAGGGACAAGTGGCTCGGGGACTTCGACTTCGACGCCAACCCGAACATCAACCCCGCCACCATCAACACCCTCGCCACCGGCGACTGGGTCCGGAAGGGGCGGCCGCTTTGTCTCATCGGTGACTCCGGCACCGGCAAAAGCCACCTCCTTATCGGCCTCGGCACCGCCGCAGCGGAGAAGGGGTTCCGGGTCAAATACACACTCGCCACCAGGCTCGTGAACGAACTCGTCGAGGCGGCCGACGAGAAGAACCTTGCCCGGACCATCGCCCGCTACGGGAGGGTCGACCTGCTGATGATCGACGAACTCGGCTACATGGAACTCGACCGCAGAGGCGCCGAACTCCTCTTCCAGGTCCTGACCGAACGGGAAGAGAACAACTCCATCGCGATCGCTTCTAATGAGTCGTTCTCCGGCTGGACGAAGACGTTCACCGACCCGCGTCTTTGCGCCGCGATCGTGGACCGGCTGACGTTCAACGGCACCATCATCGAAACAGGCACCGACTCCTACCGCCTCGCACACAGCAAACAACAGAGGCAGCATGCCGGATGAGGAGCGGTGTCAGCGCGGCTCACGAAAGGTCGGCGACGATCTCCGTCTTGAACCCCGTCGCGTTTTCGAGCCAACCCGCGTAGTGGTCTTTTCCGCCCGCATGCGGATACCGATCCGAATAGAGGGGCTGCCAGCCATGCGCCGGCGCGTCAGCCATGATCGCGTCGACGGCGGCCTCAGCTGAGGCCTTAAAGGCGAGGTGATTGACACCCACCCGGCGACGATCATGCGTCGACACCGACACATTCGGCGACGTTGTGAGAGTCAGATATGAGCCCCCAGCACTCCAAGACTGGCCCCCGGACCACTCCGCATCCAGAACAAAGTCCAATCGTCCGAGGAGCCAGCCCCACTCGACTCGGGCCTGATCGAAATCCGCGATCCACAACTCCACATGATGAAAACCTGCCATCAAACAAGTCTGTCACCCAGCCTGCCCGCACTCGCCGACGCGACTAGCCGGTCACCACGTGGGGCCAGAGATCTCCGTCACCGTGGGGCCAAGAAACCTTGACATAGTCACTCCATCGTGCATGATCCACTCGCCGCGGTTGGGTGTCGGACTGACCTCGGACAGCGGGGTCCAGTGCTGCACCACTCAGATAACTCTCTCTCGATGGAAGCTACCGGCCCAGCAGAGTTTGAGCGTACCCGCGGCGGCTGACCTCGTGAGAGGCGGCGCAGCAGCGGAGCCGTTATCTGGCGGATGCCAGCAACTCGGCTCAGACTGGGGCGCATGGATTCGCCAAGTCGCTCACGGAGCCGGTGGGACTCCCCCTGGGGCCGGTTCTTCTTCCGCGCCGCAGTGTTCCTGCGCGTGGTCGCTCTTCTGTGCGGCGTCACGATGGGTGGCCTGGTCCTGGCCTACTTGTTACGTAGCGGATGGGCGTCGTTCCTGCTCCCGGCATGCATCGAGGCCGGGGTGATTCTTGCGTTCGGGTTCCTCCTGCAGTTGGTGCCGTTCGCGCGCAACCGGGCGGTTCGGCCTTAACGTTCAGCGCCTGCCAGCTCGGAAGCGTCTGGTTCGCTCACAAGCGACGGAGAAGCACGCCGCAGCAAACAGCCCGGCCGGGACGGCTAAGAACGGGACAACGGCGTGCAAGGCCAGCGTGAGGGAGTTCTGCGTCGGAACAAACGTTGCCGCGAGAGCGAGAATGCAGACGACCAGGTAGACGCCCCATTGGCGGGAGCTGTAGCCGATGACTCGGACCCCGCCGCCGTCGTACCACCACAGTCGCACCGGCTCCGGGATCCTCATGGGTCCTGCCTACTTCGTTTGGCGAACGTAGAGCACTAGTGCCCCAAAGAGCCGACAGCCGTTCCTGCCGATGTGCGTTTGACTCAGCGTTGTGGGGGTTTCCTCATTTTTCACGGGTTCAACAACGAAGGTGAGAAGTGGCAATGAGCAAGCGAAGACGAACACTCGGGGCAGTATGCGCAGCCGGCCTGATCGCGATGGCAGGGATAGCAGGCACCGGAGCCGCCTGGGCTCCACAAGATGCGAGCGCGGCTGCACCGTTACTGGGCAACCCGAACGCACAATTTCCCATGAAGCACACGAACGCTGGGCTGCCGGCCGGTACAGAGCTCCAGAGGGGATTGCCGGAGAACGCAACCAGCATCATCCCCGACCAGGTGAGGCTGGCCGTTGCCGAGCTGAAAGCAAGCTCCCACCGTGCCCAGCTCAACGATTTCCGTTGGGACGCATCCACCCAGACGCTCAACGTCTACGTGAACGGCGACCCCGAGGCGGTGAAGGGTATTCTCGCGAAATCGCTGTCGGCGGACCAAAAGTCTCAAATCGTCTCGGCATCGACGTCCAAGGCTGCCCTGAGCAAACTCATTGAGGGGCTGGCCGATCAGGATGGGACGATGGCGAACGGGCAGCAGCTCGTGACGGCTACTCCCTCATCTGATGGTTCGACCGTGACAATCGCCGTCGACGCGGACGCCTCGACGCTCCGCGACCTATCCGCCCGAAAGTCGCAGGTCGGTGGGGTGCAGCTTCGCTACGAGTCGGCCGGCGCGGTGACTCCGACGCTGCGACAGCGAAACGACGCTCCGGTCTTCACCGGAGGATTGATGACCGGTCAGGGCTACAACTGCACGACCGGATTCCCCGTGATTCGCTCCGACGGCGAGTATGGGAATGTGTCGGCCGACCACTGCGGTCATGCCCTGAACGGCACCTGGTACTGGGGCTACTCCGGGAACGCAGTGCACGTCGGGACGACCAGCGGAACGGCCGGCGGCGGGAGCGACTTCGAGATATTTCGGGGAACTACTGACCCCTCCGGCTACACCCTCGTCGGACCGTACAACGTCAGCAACCAGGTGGCACCGATCGTGGGCTATTACGCCTCGATCGCAGGTGACCAGGTCTGTTACAACGGCTCATATTCGGGAACTGTCTGCGGCAACGATGTCGTCGAGACCAGCGTCTATACCTGCTACGAAGGGCTCCAGTGCTACTGGCTAACGCGGACGCACAACTCGGTGCCGGCGGTTGGAAACGGCGACAGCGGTGGGCCCGTCATGGGCTTCGCCGCTGCGGCTGACGGAAGCACCGAAGCCTATGGAACGGGCATCGTCAGCGGCATCATCGACGGAACCGCTACCTGCACCGGGGAACCTGGCGGGACTGGGGCAAACGATCGTAAGTGCAGCAAGGATGTGCTGTTCGCTCCGATCGAGACGTTCGTCAATAACAACCTCTCGTTCAGTCTGCTCGGCGTGTAGCGACGCAGGAACGAAAAGGGGCTCCAACATCATTGTTGGGGCCCCTTTTTGGTCACTCAGCAGTTAAACCGGCATCGCGCGAGACGACCAAAATATGGTCACGGCGACGAAGAGAACGCCAGCCGCCACGACGAGGATCGCTCCTGCGGTGACGAAGAATCGACGACGAGAGTATCGGCCAAGCGTGGCACGGCTCGGGCTCAGGAGCCCGACGAGGAGTGCCACCACCCCGACGATGACGAGCACCCACGAGGTCGTTTGGGACCAAGACATATCGCTTCTCCTGCTCGTAGCCGATGGCCCATCCTTACATGAAGTTCCGCTCGACGACGTTGCGTCCCTTGTAGTCGACGGCGTCAAAGGCGGGGGGCCTGCCGCCTGCTTGGCCGCGATGTTTTCTGTGGCCGATCTGGTCCGAGGGCTGCGGAATTACGGCCACGATCCCTCGTTCGGACTCGTGCGAACGGATCGCCCGCGACGAATATGCCTTGTCGCCACGCATCCGGTCTGGGCGGGTCCGCGGTCGTCCCGGCCCAGACCGACCTATCTTCAGCTGACCCATCAATGGCAGGAACATCGACGAATCTCCGCCCTGACCGGGCCCGGCGAGCAGCACTAACGGGCGCCCTTGACCATCGACCAGGGCATGAATTTTGGTTGTCAAACCGCCGCGGGAACGACCGATGGCGTGATCAGGTGGCTCTACCCGCAGATTCGTGTAATTCGACAGATCCCCCTGTAGCGCGGGCCGTGCTGATGGGCACGATTCACCGTGGAATCCACCGACACCGCCCAATCGACCGCGCCTTGCTTGTCGGCGATCGTAAGCAGCGTCGCCAGCATTCGATCCCGCACCGATACCGGTAGATGATGCCCTCGATGACCTTCCGATCATCCCTGAACGGCCTCCCCTGACGCCCATCCGACGACGGAATCACCGGCTTCAGAAGAGCCCACTGCTGATCATCCAAAAACGTGAAACGCGACGTGCCTCAATCGTCACCGACAAGCAATCACATCTTTAGGAGACACGCCCTAGGTGATCGGCCGGGATGGTGCTGCGGAGCTGCGCGATCGCCGCGGCACTGTCGCCGGCTTCGATGGTGGCCGTTGTGGCGTGATAGACGCCACGCGGGTGGTGCGCGAGCTCCCAAGTCATACATCCATTATCGGGCAGAGAAAACGCCCCCAGCCGGGAGAGAGGACGGCTAGGGGCGCTGCTTTTGGATGCGTCGGGCGCAAATTATTTAAGGCCAGATGACCCCGTTTTTGCCGTTCTTCTTTAGCCCCCATGACTGGAACTGCTTAAGGTATTCGCTTTGTACTTTGCTGTTCGCAGCTTTTCCATAGAGAGAAACGTGTGCGGCTTGAGCGGCGTTCTTCAAGGGCACGCTCATCACGTTTCGGAGAGCGGCGCCTTGCTGCCGGCCAATGGTTTTGACCACGTGGTTTTTGAACTCCCACCGTTTTTCGAGTGGGCGGTCGATGAGGAGAATCGCGGCCGTTCGTGTTTGATTCATATAGACACGTCATCCAGAACAAAGTCCAATCGTCCGAGGAGTCAGCCCCACTCGACTCGGGCCTGATCGAAATCCGCGATCCACAACTCCACATGATGAAAACCTGCCATCAAACAAGTCTGTCACCCAGCCTGCCCGCACTCGCCGACGCGACTAGCCGGTCACCACGTGGGGCCAGAGATCTCCGTCACGGTGGGGCCAAGAAACCTTGACATAGTCAGAGAAGCCACCTGCGCCTCACCCGGGCTCGTGCCGCCATGCATGAAGCGTCCCACAACAGAATGGGACGCATTGTCTCGATGGATGCGTCAGACTCGATCGCAGCGCCGCCAACGCCAGCAGACCGTCCGAAGTTGAGTGCCACGGCACGCGGCAGGCCTCCCTCACCGGGAGACGCCGAACCGGCCTCTAGTCGAGCAGAAAACTCTTCTTCAGGTAGTTGGCCGTGGAGCGATAGTTGAGCCGCTCATAGAACGACGCGCCGCGCAAGATGCTCGCCACCGTGAGCTGTCGGATGCCCCGGGCCTCGCACTCACGTTCGATCGCGCCCACCAGCTGGCTTCCGTAACCGTTGCCACTGGCCGTGGAATCGACAACCAGCTCCTGAAGCTGCGCCACGTCACCGTTCGTGTACAGCAGCCGGGCCACCGTGGCGAGCGCATATCCGACCACCGCTCCGTCTACCTCGGCCACCAGAAGAATGTGGTCGTATGCGCCTTGAACGGAGTGCGCGAAGGCTTCGTCGAACGACGCCCGTTGCGGCGCGCCTCCGATACCCAGCTGTACGACAAGCGCGAAGACCGAGTCGGCGTCATCACCTGACGCCGACCGGATGCTAACGGGCGAAGTTACCGCGGTAATACTCATAGATCCAGCCGACCAGACTGATGAGCGCGATGCAAGCACCGATGTACGACACCCAGAAGCCGACGGCGATTCCGAGGAACACTGTCGCGGCGCCGGCAGCGAGCATGAACGGCCACCAGCTCCACGGGCTGAAAAAGCCCTGCTCGGCGTCACCGTCGTCGATGTCGGCATCGAGACGGTCTTCAGCGAGCGTGCCGCCCACTGATTTGTTGGTACGGCCGAGGTAGAACGCGATGAATGCGGACAGCACGCCGGTGAGTGCGATACCGACGGTACCCACCCACTCGACAGCCGGTCCGGGCACTCCACCGGCGGGCTCGGCGGAGACGCGATAGTTGCTGTCGAGGAGGCTCCAGATCGTGTAGGCGGCATCGGCCACCACGAAGAAGCCGGCCAGGATCCAGAAGAGTTTGGCGTTGACGCCCATTGTTACTTGACCTCTCCGTCAGCGATGTCGTAGGTGGCGGCGTCCGGCGCGTCTTTCAACGGACCAATCCCGACCGGGATTCCGACCTCGGGGTGGTTGAGGTCGAACGCTGGCGACTCCGAGCGGATGCGCGGGATTGAGGTGAAGTTGTGACGCGGCGGCGGGCAGGAGGTGGCCCATTCGAGCGAGCGACCGTAACCCCACGGGTCGTTCACGGTGACCCGCTTGCCCTTCCGTGCAGTGATGTACACGTTGAAGATGAAGGGCAGCATCGAGACGCCGAGCAGGAACGCTCCGATCGTCGAGAGCTGGTTCATCCAGGTGAAGCCGTCATCGGGCTGGTAGGTGGCGTACCGACGCGGCATGCCCACCACACCCAACCAGTGCTGGATCAGGAACGTCGTGTGGAAGCCGACGAACAGGAGCCAGAAGTGGATCTTGCCCAGACGCTCGTTGAGCATCTTGCCGGTCCACTTCGGCCACCAGAAGTAGAAGCCCGCGAACATCGCGAACACGACGGTGCCGAACACGACGTAGTGGAAGTGGGCGACGACGAAGTAGGTGTCGGAGACGTGGAAGTCGAGAGGCGGCGAAGCCAGGATCACACCGGTGAGACCACCGAACGTGAAGGTGATCAGGAAGCCGATCGCCCACAGCATCGGAGTCTCGAAGGTGACGGACCCCCGCCACATCGTGCCTACCCAGTTGAAGATCTTCACGCCCGTCGGAACGGCGATGAGCATCGTCATCAACGAGAAGAACGGCAACAGGACCGTGCCGGTCACGTACATGTGGTGCGCCCACACCGTGATCGACAGTGCCGCGATAGCGATCGTGGCATAGACCAGCGTCTTGTAGCCGAAGATCGGCTTGCGACTGAAGACCGGCAGGATCTCCGAGATGATGCCGAAGAACGGCAAAGCGATGATGTACACCTCGGGGTGCCCGAAGAACCAGAACAGGTGTTGCCAGAGAATCGCACCACCCGACTGCACGTTGTAGAGGTGCGACTCGAAGACGCGGTCGGCGCCGAGCGCGAACAGCGCAGCGGCCAACACGGGGAAGGCCATGATCACGAGGATCGAGGTCACCAGAGCGTTCCAGGTGAAGATCGGCATACGGAACATGGTCATACCGGGCGCACGCATCGTGATGATGGTGGTGATGAAGTTGACCGCACCGAGAATCGTGCCGAAACCGCTCAACGCCAGACCGAACACCCAGAGGTTGCCACCGAGCGATGGCGAGAACGTCGTGGTCGACAGCGGAACGTAGGCCGTCCAGCCGAACGACGCGGCGCCCTGCGGAGTGAGGAACCCGGCAACCGCGATCAACGAACCGAAGCTGTACAGCCAGTACGCGAAGGCGTTGAGTCGCGGGAACGCGACGTCAGGCGCACCGATCTGCAGCGGCATGATCACGTTGGCGAAGCCGGCGAACAGCGGCGTCGCGAACATCAGCAGCATCACGGTGCCGTGCATCGTGAACAGCTGGTTGTACTGCTCCTTGGTCTGCAGCAACTGCATACCGGGCTCGAAAAGCTGCGCACGGATGACGAGCGCCATCACACCGCCGAGCAGGAAGTAGATGAACGACGTGATCAGGTACAGGTACCCGATGGTCTTGTGGTCTGTAGTGGTGATCCACTTGACGACGATATTGCCGGCGGGTCGTGCGGTCGGCGCCTGATACGTCGGGGCGCTGCTGCCTCCCACGGTCGGCCGGGGTGCTGTCACGGTAGTCATGGTGGCCGTCCTACTCGTTGTCCGTCGCCGGCGCCGTGTTGCCGGGCAGGTTCGAATTGGTGTTGTACTCGGAGCCGAGGGTGCCGGTCTGGCCCTTCTCGACGAGAGTCTGCAGGTAGGCCTCGTAGTCGGCCTGCGACTCCACCTTTACCTTGAAGAGCATGAGCGAGTGATAGTCACCGCACAGCTCCGCACACTTGCCGATCTTGGTCGGCGTGAAGTACATGTAGTTGTCGCGGCCTGGGATGTTGTCCTTCTTGTACAAGAAGTCGATGACCCAGAACGAGTGGTCGACATCGCGACTCTCGATCTTGACCTGAATGCTCTTGTTCACCGGAAGGTGCAGCACCGGGAGCTTGCTCTCGTCGATGGTGCCGTCGGCCTTCTCCATCTCCTGAGCCTGGATGCCGGGCGAGTAGACGCCCTTGTCGCCGGGGCCCGTCTTGAGGTAGTTGAAGTCCCACGCCCACCGCTTGCCGTAGACCTCGACCTGAACGTCGGGGTTCTTGGTGGGGTGCTCGATGCTGTTCTGCTCCTTCGCGGTGAACGCGAAGAATCCGAGCACGAGGATGAGCGGAACGATCGTGTAGAAGATCTCGATCGGCAGGTTGTAGCGCAGTTGGACCGGGAGTCCGGTCTGTCCCTTGCGACGGCGGTAGACCACCGCTGCCCAGATGATGACACCCCAGGTGATCAGACCGACCACGAGGAGCACGATCCAGGAATTCACCCAGAGGCTCGTGACACCTTCGGTGTGGTTGGTGGCGCCCTCGGAGCCAGCCGGGAGGAAGCCTCTCAGCTGGTCCTGGCTACACCCCGCAAGAACCAGGACGAGCGCGACGGCAACCGGAATGGTGGCCCATCGAAGACGGCGGTTAGAACGCACCTGAAAACCTCTCGGATGACACGGACTGCTGCAGTTCACAGTCTCTTTAGTGTGATCAGCCTACTGCGACAGCGGGCCGAACTCAGACCGGAATGGCCGCTGGACGGGCAGAAATCGCGGAGATCCGGGCACAAAAAAGGGAACCGCCGATCGGCGGTCCCCTTCTCTGGATGGCGATTGAGAGGCTGCTGGAAAGCTAACGCCCCACGATCGCTAGTGGAAAGAATCTCCACATGCGCAGCTGCCCGTGGCGTTCGGGTTGTCGATGGTGAAGCCCTGCTTCTGGATCGTGTCTTCGAAGTCGATAGTGGCCCCGTCAAGGTATGGCACGCTCATCTTGTCGACGACCACCTCGACGCCGTCGAAATCGACGGTCGCGTCGCCCTCGAGCAGACGTTCGTCGAAGTACAGCTGATAGATGAGCCCCGAGCATCCGCCCGGCTGGACGGCGACGCGCAGACGCAGGTCGTCGCGGCCCTCCTGCTCGTAGAGGCTGCGGACCTTGACGGCGGCAGTCTCGCTCAGCAGAACGCCGTGTGCGGCGCCCGCGGGGGCCTGGGCGGTCTCGGCGACGCTGACGTCAGCCAATGTCGTGTCAGCCAGTGTGGTGTCAGTCATGACCACTCCTTCGCTTGGGTGAAAAGTCTTGGTTCAGTGTAAGCACGGTCTGCGCTGTTGACCTGTGAGGCGACGAGATTGACATGCACTTTCGACGACCGACCGGCTTAGCGCTCGTTGAGGCGCGCCAGCAGCACGGCCTCGGTGAGGATGGCCCGGTGGAAGACCCCGAGGTGAAGTGACTCGTTCGGGCTGTGTGCCCGAGTGTCGGGATCTTCGACGCCGGTGACCAGGATCTGGGCCTCAGGAAACACCTCGACCAGGTCGGCGATGAACGGAATGGAGCCGCCGATGCCGGTCTCGACCGCCTCGCGACCCCAGGCATCCGCCATCGCCGTCTCTGCCTCGGCAACCGCCCATCCGGTGGTGTCGACCAGGAAGCCGTTGCCGTAGTCCAGATCGTCGACCGCGACATGCGCACCAAACGGCGCATGCTCGCGCAGATGCTTGTCGAGTGCCGCGGCCGCCTCCGTCGCCTGTTGGCCGGGAGCGATGCGGGCGCTGATCCGCACGCTCACCGACGGAAGCAAGGTGTTGGATGCGTTCGCCACGGAGGGAGCATCAATTCCGGTCACCGTAATGGCCGGCTTCGACCAGAGACGGCTGAGCACGGTGCCGGTGCCGATGGGACGCACGCCGTCGAGCAGCGCGGCCTCCTCGTGCAGTTGGGACTCCGGGTATTCCGGAGTCTCCTGCGGGATGCTCGCGAGCCCCTCGACCGCGACAGCACCGTCGTCGTCCCAGAGGGTTGCGAGCAGCTTGACCAGCGCGAGCATCGCATCCGGAGCCGCTCCCCCGAACATCCCCGAGTGCGAGGCGTGCGCCAGCGTGGACACCGTGAGCCGGAAGGTCACATTTCCGCGGAGGCCGACGGTGAGCGCGGGGGTCTCGGTGTCCCAGTTGTCGGAATCGGCGACCACGATCACATCCGCGGCAAGCTGCTCGCGGTGCTGCTGGAGGAAGTTGCCGAACGAGCGGGAGCCGAACTCCTCCTCCCCCTCGATGAACAGTGCCAGCCCGAGGTCGAAGTCCGGCCCGACGGTCTCGACCAGGGCGCGAATGGCCGCGATGTGCGCCATGACTCCGGCCTTGTCATCCGCTGCCCCGCGCCCGTAGAGGCGTTCGCCGCGCACCGTGGGCTCGAACGGGAGCGAATCCCAGTCCTCGTCCTTCCCGGGGGGCTGCACGTCGTGGTGGGCGTAGAGCAGGATGGTCGGCTTGCCGTTCTTTGCGGCGCGTGTGGCGAGCACGGCGGGCTGGCCGAGAACCTCGCTGTCGCCGATGGTGGCGCGGGAGATCTGCACGTCGTCGAATACCCCGAGGCCGGTCGCGAGCGCCGCGACGGCGTCAGCGCTCTGCTGCACATGAGCCGGGTCGAACGCCGACCAGGACACCGAGGGGATGCGGACCAGAGCAGACAGGTCGGCGATGGACACGGGCAGCCCGCCGTGTACCGCCTCCCGGAGTGCTGAGAGGAGTTCCGGCCTGGTGGTGAGGGGTGAAGTCATAGAGGTAATCTTAAGGACTCGACTTTCGAAGGAAATCACCGTGCCGAACCCATTCGCGAGCAAGCCCGCGGCCCCGATCGACGACTCCACCAGCGAGCTCGACACCGCTGCAGGCAAGGGACGTGCGACGCCCACCCGCAAGGAGCGCGAAGCCGCGAACCTCCGACCCCTGGTCTCCAGCGATCGCAAGGCCAGCAGCAAGGAGTCCCGCGCCAAGATGGCCGAGTCCCGCGACCGCGCCCGTATCGGCATGGCCAACGGCGAGGAGAAGTACCTCGGTCCGCGCGACAAGGGGCCGCAGCGCCGCTTCGTCCGTGACTACGTCGATGCGCGGTTCAGCGTCGGCGAGCTGATGATCCCGTTCCTTGGTGTCGTCATCGTGCTGACGTTCATCAGCGAGCCGATCTTCGTGACCATCGGCACCTTCGCGCTGTGGGGCTTCCTCGCGATCCTGGTGGTCGACTGCGTCATCCTCGGCTTCACTCTCAATCGCAAGCTCAGCGCCAAGTTCGGCGCAGGCAAGGTCGAGCGGGGCTTCCGCTGGTACGCATCGATGCGTGCCGTTCAGCTACGCCCGATGCGACTGCCGAAGCCGCAGGTCAAGCGCGGCAATTTCCCCGCCTGAATCTGTACGACGAAGCCCCCACCCAGGGAATGTGGGTGGGGGCTTCGTCGTACCGCGCCCGTCAGGCGCGACGGAGACGCCGAAGACCGCGATTGATCGAGTGCGCCCAGAGCGGACCGCGGTAGAGGAACGCGGTGTAGCCCTGCACCAGGGTGGCACCGGCGTCGAGACGCTCGGCGACATCCGCTGCGGTCTCGACACCGCCGACGGAGATCACGCAGAGCTCGGCCGGAACGACAGTACGGATGAGGCGCAGCACGGCGAGTGACCGAGCGGCCAGTGGCGCTCCGGAGAGTCCCCCGGCACCGGCGGCCTCGACGACCGACGTCGGGGTGCGCAGTCCCGACCGCGCCAGTGTCGTGTTGGTGGCGATGATGCCGTCGAGCCCGAGCTCGATGACCAGCTCGGCGATGCGCCGCACCTCGTCATCGACCAGGTCGGGGGCGATCTTGACGAGAACCGGCGTCGTACCGGCGGCACTGCGAACGGCGTCGAGGAGCGGCGCGAGCTTTTCGAGCTCTTGCAGACCACGGAGCCCTGGCGTGTTCGGCGAACTCACATTGACGGCGAGGTAGTCGGCGACCGGGGCGAGCAGCCGGGCGCTGACGAGATAATCCTCGATCGCGGCATCCACGTCGACCACCCGGCTCTTGCCGATGTTGGCCCCGATGACCGGGCGGTCTCGCCGGAGACGTTCGCGGCGCAGGCGCGGCGCGGCATCCGCGGCTCCGCTGTTGTTGAAGCCCATGCGATTGATGACCGCGCGGTCCGGGATCAGCCGGAACAGCCTGGGCCTCTCGTTGCCCGGCTGCGCGATCGCGGTGACCGTGCCGACCTCGATGTGACCGAAGCCGAGCTGTCCGAGGCCCTGAACCGCCTTGCCGTCCTTGTCGAAACCCGCGGCGAGACCGAACGGTGACGGGAAGTGGAGCCCGAGCGTTTGGACGGCGAGCGACGGATGCGGCCGGGTGGCGCGAGCCACCAGATGACCGATACCGATCTTCGGCAGGGTTCGGATCACGTCGAAGGCGAGATGGTGCGCCTGCTCCGGATCGAGTCGGGAGAGGACGAGGCTGAAAAAGGTGCGATACATCGCGACCCAGGCTAGCGGAGCCGCGCGCAGTCAGACCGCGGTCAGGCCTCGGTCAGGCCTCGGTCAGGCCTTCTTCGCGCGCCGCTTCGTGCTCGACGCGCAGCAACGTGATCGCCGACTCGAAGTCTTCGAGCGAGTCGAAGCCCTGGTAGACGCTGGCGAAGCGCAGGTAGGCAACCTCATCCAGTTCGCGCAGCGGCGGCAAGATGGCGAGCCCGATGTCGTTCGCGTCGACCTGGGAGGCGCCGGTGGCGCGAATGGACTCTTCCACCCGCTGGGCGAGGAGAGCCAGGTCGGTGTCGGTGACCGGGCGTCCCTGGCAGGCCTTGCGCACGCCGGAGACGATCTTCTCGCGACTGAACGGCTGAACTACACCGCTGCGCTTGACCACATTGAGGCTCGCGGTTTCGGTGGTGCTGAAGCGACGACCACAATCGGGGCACTGCCGCCGACGTCGGATCGAGAGGCCGTCATCGCTGGTGCGCGAGTCGATGACACGGGAGTCCGGATAGCGGCAGAAGGGGCAGAACATAGTGTCTACAGGATAGACGGTGCGCCCGGAGAACCAGGGATGCCGAGCGAGCTCGTGATCAGCCCTCGGCGAACCGGGCGCTGACCGCGGCACCGTGAGCCGGAAGATCCTCGGCATTGGCTAGCGCGACCAACCGAGGTTCGATCTGCTGCAGCGCGGCGTGATCGTAGCGGATGACCTGCTGCGGTCGAAGGAACGTGTACGCCCCGAGACCCGAGGCGAACCGTGCCTGTCCCCCCGTCGGTAGCACGTGATTCGATCCGGCGAGGTAGTCACCGAGGCTTACCGGGGAATCTTCGCCGAGGAAGATCGCGCCGGCGCTGTCGATCAGGTCGAGCAGGGCACCGGGGCTCGCGGTCTGGATCTCCAGGTGCTCGGGCCCGTAGCTGTTGCTGAAGGCGGCAGCGCCCTCCATGTCGTCGACGAGCACGATCGCCGACTGGCGACCTCGCAGCGCCTCCTCGACCCGCGCGCCGTGGCGAGCGTTCGGGGCCAGCCGTTCCAACTGCGCGCGCACGTTCTCGGCGAGCTCGGGCGAGTCGGTGACCAACACCGCCGCGGCGAGCTCGTCGTGCTCGGCCTGACTGATCAGGTCGACCGCCACGAGCCGTGCTTCCGCGCTTTCGTCGGCGATCACCAGGATCTCGGTCGGCCCTGCCTCCGCGTCGATACCGGCCGTGCCACGCACCAGACGTTTGGCCGCGGCCACGTAGACATTGCCCGGTCCGGTGATCAGCTGCACGGGATCGAGACTCAGCTCTGGCACCCCGTAGGCGAAGGCACCGATCGCGCCGGCACCGCCCATGGCGTAGATCTCATCGACTCCGAGCAGGCCCGCCGCGCCGAGGATCACGGGGTGGATCATCCCGTCGAAGGCTTTTTGTGCCGGGCTGGCGAGGGCGACCGATGACACGCCGGCAACCTGCGCCGGGACGACATTCATGACCACGCTGGACGGATAGACGGCCTTGCCACCGGGCACGTAGAAACCGACGCGGCTCACCGGCATCCAGCGCTGGATGACCTCGGCCCCTGGTGCCAGCGTGGTGACCTTCGATTGCGGCATCTGTGCCTTCGACGCCTCGCGCACCCGCACGATCGCCTCCTCGAGGGCGTCCCGTACGAGCGGGTCGAGCATCCGTACGGCCGCGGAGACAGACGCGACGTCGAGGCGCACGTGCGGAGGACGCACCCCGTCGAGGCGCTCGGACTGATCGAGCAGCGCCTGCTCACCGCGCGATCGCACCTCGGCGATAAGGTCGCCGGCGATCTTCGTTGCGGCGGAGACATCCGTCTGTGCGCGGGGAACGAGTCCGAGGAGTTCGCTGCGGCTGGGCTTCATGCCGCGCAGGTCAATGGTCTGGATCATGGCGGGTTCATCCTAGTTGCGGGCACGCGCGATTCCGTGGGTGCGGGGCGGGGGCGGGGGTGTTCAGACCAGGCAGTTCGGGCCGAGCAGCGACTTGAGATCACCGTAGAGGTCGGCGCTCACCTTCACCGGGAACGGCACTTCGAATACGCGGGCCAGCTCGCCCTTGATCAGCTTCAGCCGTACCTCGGTGTCGCCGGAGTGACGGATCAGCACGTCGTTGAGCGCTGTCACCGTGTCGGTGGTTGCCCGGGTCTCCGGCACCGAAATCACCAACGGGCCGGAGCCCAGGCTCTGCCCGAGGTCGGGGACGAACATGCTCGAGGCGTGGAGGTTCATTCCGTCGTCGCGCATGCTCACGCGGCCGCGAACCACGACCACGGAGTCATTGCTCAGCGCCGGAGCGAACTCCTGGTACGCCTTGCCGAGGAACATGATGCCGATCTCGCCGCCGAAGTCTTCGAGCGTGATGATGCCGTACTGGTTGCCGGAGTTGCGGGCCACCCGGTGCTGCACCGAGGTGATCAATCCGGCGACGGTGACGTGCTCGCCGTCCCCGGCGACGTCGCCCTCGAGAAGTTCGGTGATCGAGGTGCTCGCGTGCTTTGCCAGCTGGATCTCCAGACCGGCGAGCGGGTGATCCGACACGTAGAGTCCGAGCATCTCGCGTTCGAAAGCGAGCTTGTCGCGCTTGGCCCATTCCGGCCGATCCGGCACCTGGCTCGCGGCCTGCGGCTCATCCCAGAGGCTGTCGAAGTCGAACCCGACCTGGCCGTTCGCCTCGGCCCGCTTCTGGCTCACCGCGCCGTCGATCGCGTCCTCGTGGATCTCGAGCAGACTGCGCCGGGTCGACCCGAGCGAGTCGAACGCGCCCGCCTTGATCAGCGATTCGACCGTGCGCTTGTTCGCGACCGAAATCGGCACCTTGCTGAGGAAGTCATGGAAGCTGGTGAAGGCGCCCTTCGCCTCGCGCGAGGCGCGGATCTGTTCCACGACGGCAAACCCGACGTTGCGAACCGCTCCGAGACCGAAGCGGATGTCGTTGCCGACCGCGGCGAAGAAGCCGATCGACTCGTTGACGTCCGGCGGCAGCACGCGGATGCCCATCCGGCGGCACTCGTTGAGATACAGGGCGAGCTTGTCGCGGGCATCGCCGACGCTGGTGAGCAACGCGGCCATGTACTCGGCGGCGTAGTGCGCCTTGAGGTACGCCGTCCAGTACGAGACGACGCCGTACGCCGCCGAGTGCGCCTTGTTGAAGGCGTAGTCGGAGAACGGCAGGAGGATCTCCCAGAGCATGTTGATCGCCTGGTCGGAGTATCCGTTGTCGAGCATTCCCTGGCGGAAGCCGGCAAACTGCTTGTCCAGCTCGGATTTCTTCTTCTTGCCCATCGCGCGGCGCAGGATGTCGGCCTGGCCAAGCGAGAACCCGGCCACCTTCTGCGCGATCGCCATGACCTGCTCCTGATAGATGATCAGGCCATAGCTAGTGTCGAGGATCTCGCGCAGCGACTCGGTGAACTCCGGGTGGATCGGGGTGATCTCCTGGGCACCGTTCTTGCGCAGGGCGTAGTTCGTGTGCGAGTTGGCACCCATGGGGCCAGGGCGATACAGCGCGATGACGGCCGAGATGTCTTCAAAGTTGTCTGGCTTCATCAGTCGCAGCAGCGAGCGCATCGGTCCGCCGTCGAGCTGGAACACCCCGAGCGTGTCACCCCGGCCAAGCAGCTCGTAGGCGGCACGGTCTTCGAGTTCGAGCTTCTCGAGGTCGAGCTTCTCGCCCCGATTGCTCTCGATATTGTCGAGGGCGTCGCTGATGATGGTGAGGTTGCGCAGCCCGAGGAAGTCCATCTTGATCAGCCCGAGAGCCTCGGACGCCGGATAGTCGAACTGCGTGACGATCTGGCCGTCCTGTTCCCGCTTCATGATCGGGATGATGTCGATCAGCGGCTCACTGGACATGATGACGCCGGCGGCGTGAACACCCCACTGGCGCTTCAGGTTCTCGATACCAAGCGCAGTATCGAAGACCGTTCTGGCCTCGGCATCCGTTTCGATGATGCTGCGGAGATCGGCCGCCTCTTTGTAGCGGTCGTTGCTGCGGTCGGTGACGGCCGCGAGCGAGATGTCCTTGCCCATGATCGCCGGCGGCATCGCCTTGGTGAGCTTCTCCCCCATACCAAAGGGGAAGCCGAGCACGCGGGAGGAGTCTTTCAGCGCCTGCTTGGCCTTGATCGTGCCGTACGTGACGATCTGCGCAACGCGCTCCTCGCCGTACTTCTCGGTCACGTACTTGATCACCTCGCCGCGGCGACGATCGTCGAAGTCGACGTCGAAGTCGGGCATAGAGACGCGGTCGGGGTTGAGGAAGCGCTCGAAGATCAGCCCATGGCGCAGCGGATCGAGGTCGGTGATGCCCATGGCGTACGCGGCCATGGATCCGGCGCCGGAACCACGACCAGGCCCGACCCGGATGCCGTTGCGCTTCGACCAGTTGATGAAGTCGGCGACCACCAGGAAGTACCCGGGGAACCCCATCTGGGTGATGACGCCGATCTCGTAGTCGGCCTGGGCCTGCACCTCGTCGGGGATGTTTCCGGAGTAGCGCACCAAGAGTCCGGTCTGCACCTCTTTGATGAACCAGCTCGCCTCGGTCTCGCCTTCGGGAACGGGGAACCGGGGCATGTAGTTCGCGTTGGTGTCGAACTTCACTTCACTTCGCTCGGCGATGAGCAACGTGTTGTCGCAGGCCTCGGGAAACTCGCGGAACAGCTGACGCATCTGCTGCGGGCTCTTGAGATAGAACTCGTCCGCATCGAACTTGAACCGGTTGGGGTCGTCCAGGGTGGAGCCAGATTGCACGCAGAGCAGCGCCGCGTGGGCGGTGGCGTCATGCGCGTGCGTGTAGTGCAGGTCATTGGTCGCCAGGAGCGGGATGTTCATTTCCTTGGCGAGGGAGATGAGCTCTTTCATGGTGCGACGCTCGATTTCGATGCCGTGGTCCATGATTTCGGCGAAGAAGTTCTCCTTGCCAAAGATGTCCTGCAGGTCGCCCGCAGCCTTGCGCGCCTCCTGATACTGACCGAGACGCAGGCGGGTCTGCACCTCGCCACCAACGCAGCCGGTCGTGCCGATGACGCCCTTCGAGTACCGGCTGAGCAGCTCGCGGTCCATGCGCGGCTTGAAGTAGTAGCCCTCGATCGAGGCCAGAGATGAGGCGCGAAACAGGTTGTGCATGCCCTCGGTCGACTCGGCGAGCAGAGTCATGTGGGTGTACGCGCCGCTACCGCCTACGTCATCCTGCGACTGCTGTTGCGTTCCCCACTTCACCCGGGTCTTGTCGCCCCGAGCGGTTCCCGGCGTGACGTATGCCTCGGTACCGATGATTGGCTTGATTCCCGCCGCGGTGGCTTTCTGCCAGAAGTCGAACGCCCCGAACATATTGCCGTGGTCGGTGACCGCGATGGCGGGCATCCCCTGCTCCACCGCCGCCGCGATGAGCGGTCCGACGCGCGCCGCGCCGTCGAGCATCGAGTATTCGCTGTGCACGTGGAGGTGCACGAAGGAATCATTGGCTGGCACTGATGCTCCGAAACTCACGGGGGCTGAGCATCAAGGATAAGCCAGAGACGGCGCTCAGTCCGTCGCCGCGATTAGTCTCCGCGCAGCGTGTCGAGGGCGTTCTGCAGGTCCGCCGGATAGGTACTGCGGAAAACAACCTGATCACCGCTGCCCGGGTGTCGGAAGCCGAGTTCCATGGCATGCAACCACTGTCGGGAGAGTCCCAGCCTGGCGCTGATAGTCGGGTCGGCGCCGTACATGGCGTCGCCGACACAGGGGTGCCGCTGAGCGGCCATGTGCACCCGAATCTGGTGGGTGCGACCGGTCTCGAGATGCACCTCGAGCAGCGATGCGCTCGGGAACGCCTCGAGCGTTTCGTAGTGCGTCACCGAGTGCTTGCCGTCCATGGTGACGGCGAATTTCCAGCTCGAGCTGGGATGCCGCCCGATCGGGGCGTCGATTGTGCCGGTGAGCGGATCGGGGTGGCCCTGCACCACGGCGTGGTAGATCTTCGAGACCTCGCGATCGTGGAACTGTCGCTTCAGCTCGGTGTACGCGCGCTCGCTTTTCGCGACGACCATGAGGCCGCTGGTGCCGGCATCCAGTCGATGCACGATTCCTGCCCGCTCCGCCGCTCCGGATGTCGAGACCCGGTATCCGGCGCCGGCCAGCGCCCCGAGCACGGTCGGCCCGGTCCAGCCCACCGACGGATGGGCGGCGACACCCACCGGCTTGTCGATCACCACGAGATCGTCGTCGTCGTAGACCACCGTGAGTTCGGGGACGTGCACCGCAACGATGCTCGGCGCCTCCTTCGCCTGCCAGGAGACCTCGAGCCAGCTGCCGGCGCGGAGCCGATCGGACTTACCGAGCACGACACCGTCGGCGCTCACTCCCCCAGCCTCGGCCACCTCGGCGGCGAAGCTCCGGGAAAATCCGAGCAACTTGGCGATCGCCGCATCCACTCGCTCGCCGACCAAGCCATCGGGCACGGGGAGGCTTCTGGTCTCCACCGGACTAATCCTTCGGTGCGGGGTCGTGCGGTGCTGAGTCGCGCGGTGCTGAGTCGTGCGGAACAGAGTCGTCATCGGGCGCGGCGTCGGACGCTTTCACCGTACGCGTGCCGTCGAGCCGTACCCCGCGAATGGTGAGGATTACGAACAGCACCATGCTCGCGCAGATGAACGAGTCGGCGATGTTGAAGATCGCGGGGAACCCGGCGATCTGCACGAAGTCCACCACGTGCCCGACGCCGAAGCCCGGCTCGCGGAAGAGGCGGTCAGTGAGGTTGCCCGTCGTGCCACCCAGCAGCATCCCGAACAGCACCGCCCACCCGATAGATCGGATGCGCCGGGCGAAGTAGATGATGACGACGGTGACCGCGGAGGCCGCGATCGAGAAGATCCAGGTGGTGCCACTCGCAAGCGAGAAGGCAGCACCTGAATTCTTCACGAAGTGGAACTGCAGCAGGGTGCCGAGCACCTCTACCTGGTCGTTCTCGTTCAGGTTTGCGACGATCAGGTACTTGGTTCCCTGATCGAACGCGTAGACGGCCAGCGCGACGACGACTAGCGCGATGAGCGCTGAAACGCTGACCTTCCGTGCGCGAGCCTTCGTCTGCGGCTCAGTTGCCGCCAAAGCCCTGGTATCCGGCGGGCTGCGGCGACGCGAAGCCGGAAACCTCGCTGGTCGACTCCCCCGCGGCGGGCGAGTCCAGCTCGTTCAGCTGGCCCTGGATGTAGCTCTTCAGCTTCTGGCGGTAGTCGCGCTCGAAGTTGCGGAGTTCGTCGACGCGGTCCTCGAGCGACACGCGCTCCTGGTCCAGCGCGGCGATCTTCGCCTGCTGAGCGTTCTCCGCCTCGGCGAGCTTGGCCTGCGCTGCCGCCTCGGCCTCTTCGAGCTTGGCCTTCTGAGCGGCTTCTGCCTCGGCGAGCTTCTCCTGCAGGGCTGCTTCGCCCTCGGCGGCCTTCGCCTGCTGCTGTGCCTCGAGTTCGGCGAGCTTGGCCTGCTGCTCTGCCTCGATCTCGGCGAGCTTGGCCTGCGCTGCCGCCTCGGCCTCGGCGGTCTTGGCCTGCTGAGCGGCCTCGGCCTCGCTCACCACGCGGGCGGCGGTGGCGTGCCCCTCGGCGATGAGCGCGTCGCGCTTCTCGATACCCTCGCGCACGTGCTCCTCATGGAGCTTGCGGGCGAGCTGAAGCAGGTTGTTGGTGTTGCTCGGGTCGACGGCGCTGGGCTCCACGACCGGCGCAACATACGCAGCGGGGGCGGCAGCCACGGGGGCTGCGACCGGCTGCGCCTGGTACTGGGGCTGCTCGACACTGGCGGCCTGGCTGCCGGCACTGCGCTGCAGCTCATTGATTCGCGAGTCGCTCGCGATGAGGCGCTGGCGCAGTTCCTCGTTCTCCTGACCGAGGCGGCGGAGTTCGACGACGACCTCGTCGAGGAAGTCATCGACCTCGTCTTGGTCATATCCCTCGCGGAACTTGGTCGGCTGGAACCGCTTGTTGACTACGTCTTCAGGCGTCAGGGCCATGGTGTCACCTCTGGAAATCAGGTCGAACAGTGTCAGTAACGATCAGCTAACGCTAGCAAATCAATGCCGAAGGGAAATGCGGATCGCGGCGATCTTCGACCGCCCACACAGGCCAGATTACACAGGCTGTCAAATCTGTCGGTGCGCGGTCGCCGAGCATCGCGGCGGGGATTCGGAACTAGCGCAACACCAGGGTCACGTAGATCAGTACCACGACGATGAGCATGACGCCGCTCCACCCGAAGTCGAGTGCCATGCCACCGATCCTTACCGGCTTGACCACTCGTCTCACTGCTTTGATCGGCGGATCGGTGATCGAGTAGACGACCTCAGTCGCCACGAGACCGAAACCGCGCGGTCGCCAATCCCGAAGGAAGGTCCGAGCGAGATCGACGATGAACCGGGCCCACATCACGAAGAAATAGAGGAGCAACAGGTAGTACAGGATCGTGGCGACGATCGATACCGGACTCACAGAAATCACCGCTTAGGTCGGCTCGACGGGAACGAGCGTCGAGACGGGGTCAGGACTGGGCGAAGAAGGAGGCGTCGACATCCTGCTCCGCCTCCGCCTGGTCGCCACTGACGGCCACGTGCTGGGGCGAGAGCAGGAATACTTTGTTGGTCACGCGCTCGATCTTGCCATACAGACCCTGCGACAGTCCGCTGGCGAAATCGACCAGGCGCCGGGCATCCGTCTCGGTCATCTGGGACAGGTTGATGATCACCGGGATTCCCTCACGGAAGCTCTCGGCGATGACCTGGGCGTCTTTGTAGGCGCGGGGGTGGACGGTGAGGATCTCGTTCATGTCGGCGGGCGCTGCCATCCTGTGCTCTGACTGTCGTTGGCTCGGCGCGCGACGCAGGGGCGTCACGGGCGCACGATTGGCGGTGGGCTGCGGAGTCTGGCGTTCGACCGGCGGAGCGGCCTGAGCGACGGGCGCGGGCTCCTCGTAGTCGAACTCCTCATCGGCAAGGCCGAGATAGACCATGGTCTTGCGCAGCGGGTTAGCCATTTCGTGCCTCCTGTTGTGGAACCGGTGGTGCAAGATTAACCGGCGACCGGCCGGTTTCCCGTGATTGCCGAGCCGATCCGCAGGTGTGTCGCGCCCTCGAGGATGGCGTCGCGGTAGTCACCCGACATCCCTGCCGAGATCGCGGTGGCCGTCGGAGCCAGCGCGCGCATCCGTTCGGAGGCTGCGCGCACCCGGGCGAATGCCCGCCGGGGCTCCTCGTCGAGGGGCGCGACGGCCATCACCCCGCGCAGCAGCACTCCGGATGTCTGCAGCACGCGCTCCACGAAAGGCTCGAATTCTTCGTCCCGCACGCCGCCCCGCCCGGGATCGTCGGTGAGGTTGAGTTGCACGAACACGTCGAGAGCGGGGCTCGGCGCGGCGAGAGCGTCGAGCACCGAGTCCCGGTCGAGCGACTGCACCGAGCTCGCGTATGCCCGCACCTGCTTCGCCTTCTTACTCTGCAGCTGCCCGATGAAGTTCCAGTGGATCGGATCGATGCCCGAGCTGAGATCAGCCAGTTCCGCAGCTTTAGCCTGCGCTTCCTGATGCCGGTTCTCACCGAAGTCGTGAACCCCGAGTGCATGGAGTTCACGCACCAGGCTCGCCGGATGGAACTTGGTGACGACGATGGTCGTGATGTCGTCGGCGCGGCGATCGGCCTGCGCCGCGGCATCCGCGACCCCCTCACGCACGAGACTGAGTCGCTCTTCGAGCGTGGGGGGCATGCGGCTACTTCAGGAAGTCGGGGATGTCCAGGTCGTCATCCGCGTCTTCGAATACCGGGTCGCGAGGTGCAGCGGGAGCCGTGGGCTCCGGCGTCCAGGCGGGAACGGAGGCTTCAACCGGAGCCGCAACCTCGCCGGTAGAACCGGAGGCTGCGATCGCTCCGGCCGCGGCGGGCGCAGCGTCGACGAAGTTCGAGCGGTGACCGGGCTTCTTGACGATCGGCTCGCCGCCGTCGAATCCGGCCGCGATAACCGTGACGCGCACCTCGTCACCGAGGGTGTCGTCGATGACGGCACCGAAGATGATGTTGGCCTCGGGGTGGACCGCTTCCTGCACCAGGCGCGCGGCATCGTTGATCTCGAAGATGCCGAGGTTCGATCCGCCCTGGATGGAGAGCAGGACACCGTGCGCTCCGTCGATGGATGCCTCCAAGAGCGGACTCGCGACCGCCAACTCCGCGGCCTTGATGGCCCGGTCGGCGCCGCGGCTGGAGCCGATGCCCATGAGGGCGGATCCCGCCCCCTGCATCACCGACTTGACGTCGGCGAAGTCGAGGTTGATCAGGCCGGGCGTCGTGATCAGATCGGTGATGCCCTGAACACCGGCGAGCAGCACCTGGTCGGCGGTCGCGAAGGCCTCGAGGAAGCTGATGCCGCGGTCGCTGATCTCCAGCAGGCGGTCGTTCGGCACCACGATGAGGGTGTCGACCTCGTTCTTGAGTGCCGAGATGCCGGTCTCGGCCTGCGCGGCGCGGCGCTTGCCCTCGAAACCGAAGGGGCGGGTGACGACACCGATGGTGAGCGCGCCGATCGACTTGGCGATGCGAGCCACGACGGGAGCGCCACCGGTTCCGGTGCCGCCTCCCTCTCCGGCGGTGACGAAGACCATGTCGGCACCGGCGAGGGCTTCTTCGATCTCCTCCGCATGATCCTCGGCCGCGCGACGCCCGACCTCGGGGTCTGCACCGGCACCGAGGCCGCGGGTGATCTCACGACCGACGTCGAGCTTGACGTCGGCGTCGCTCATCAACAGTGCCTGTGCATCCGTATTGATGGCGATGAACTCGACGCCGCGAAGGCCGAGCTCGATCATGCGGTTGACCGCGTTTACTCCACCGCCGCCTATGCCGACGACCTTGATCACGGCTAGGTAGTTCTGGTTCGATGTCACGTTCGGCCTCCGCTTGAAACTTTCAACCTCTACTTGAAGATTAAAGTTCTGCTCAGTATAGGTTTGGTGTTTCGAAGGTATGGGCCGGTGACCGACACGGGCGCGAGGCGCTCCCGCGTGTCGCAAACCGCGGCGCGAATTCGTTCAGTTTGCGAAGGTGGGGATGGTCGGCGCGCTCACATCGAAGCGCGTCGCCTGCGGCTCGTTGGAAAGCAGGATCGCCAGGATGCGCGCCTTCTTCGCCGAGTCCTCCGCACTCCCCCAGACCACCGTCGGGCCGGCGGTCAAGACGAAGCTCACGTTATCGAGAGAGAGCGCGGTGACCGTGTCGACCTTGGTGAGTAGATCTGCCGGCAGCGCCAACAACACCTGCGCAGCGGCGTTGAAGGCCATGCTCGAGGTGGATGCCGTGCCGAGCGCGATCAGCGGGAGCCCCGCAGGGCGCTCATCGCTCCTCGTAATCACCACGCCGGCCGCGTCCACTACCTCGAAACCAGTGGCGGTCTCGATGGCCGCGATCGGCGCGCGCTCGGAGATACGGATGACGAGAGTGTCGGGCGGGACAGACTCGGTCACGTAGCTGCGGATGAGCGGAAACTTCGACAGGTCCTTCTTGATGGCATCGAAGTCGACGAGAGCGAGCGGCGTTCCCAGCTGTCCGTCGACTGCCTTCAACACCTCCGCCTTGTCGACGCGGGACGTGCCGGTGACCGTGATGGTCTTGAGCGAGAGCACGGGCGAGTAGACGGCGCCCGTGACCAGGGCGCCGACGGCAACGAAGGAGAGCAGCACGACCAGCCAGGTGATGCGGCGTCGGCGGGAGCGGCGGGTGAACCGCTTGACCTCCGAGCGCTCGAAACGCCGACGCGCCGCCGCTGCCTTGCGCAGCGCGCGGGCAGACTGCTTCTCCTCGGCGCGCGCGTCAGCACGAGCGGCAGTGGCAGTGGCAGCGCTGGCTACTGTGCTGGTCTCGGTACTGGCTGCGGCGATGGGCCCAGCCTTGTCACTTCCAGAGTTGTCATCTCTAGCCTTGTCAGCCCCGGCCGCTCGCAGCGCAGCGATGGCGATGGGGCGACGCGCGTTGCGGGCCGCTGGCTTCGGGGGTGTGACCGCCGCATCGACCCCCACGGTCTCCCCCTGCCCCCGCGCGCCGCGCCGGGACTTCGCGGGAGAGGCCGGCTCCGCCGGTTCGGGTCGCTGGTCGAATCCCTCGGGGCGTTTCATCGGGCGACAACCGTCACGAAGTCAGACCACTCTGGTCGCGCTGGTGCTCCTCGAGTGAGGCGAGCAGTTCGGGAATGATGCGGTAGATGTCGCCGCCACCCATCGGGATGACGAAGTCGCCAGGCCGTGCGATGGACGCCGCGTAGTCTGCCGCGGCCTCCCAGTCGTCGATGACCCGCACGCGGGACGGATCGGAGAAGCGTTCAGCGATCAGTTCGCCGGTGACACCGAAAATCGGATCCTGACGCGCTCCGTAGATCGGCACGATGATGGTCAGGTCGGCGAGCGACTCGAGCACCGTCGCAAACTCCGCCGCCATGTCGCGGGTGCGAGTGTAGAGGTGGGGTTGGAAGATCGGGATGAGGCGCCCTGCCCCGACAACCCCGCGCGCGCCGGACAGCGCAGCCCGCAGTTCGGTCGGGTGGTGGGCGAAGTCGTCGTAGACGCTCACCCCGCCGACTTGGCCACGAAACTCGAACCGGCGCTCCGCACCATCGAAAAGCGCGATGGCATCCAGCGCCGACTGAGGCTCGAAGCCGAGACCGACCAGCACACCGAAGGCGCCGGCGGCATTGATCGCGTTGTGCAGGCCCGCGACGCGAAGCGTGGTGCGGTAGTCCTCGCCCCGGTAGCGGAGCGCGAAGGAGACCGTCGTGCCGGATTCCACCGAGTGGAGCCGGACATCCGCCGCCTGGTCCTGCCCGAACGTCGTGATCTCGCGATCGACCAGGCGGCCAGTGACTGCCACGGCACGTTCGTCGTCGCTCGAGATCACCACCCGCTCGCTGGCCCTGGCCGCGAAGGTGACGAACGCATCTTCGAAGGCCTCCTCCGAACCGAAGTGGTCGAGGTGATCCGGGTCGACGTTGGTGATCAGCGAGATCGCGGTGTCGTAGAGCAGGAACGAGCCGTCGGACTCATCGGCCTCGACGACGAACACGTCGCCCGCTCCTGGCGCGGCCGAGACCCCGAGCGAACGGATGACTCCCCCGTTGACGAAGCTCGGATCGGCGCCGAGCGCGAGCAACGCCGTCACGATCATCGCCGTCGACGTGGTCTTGCCGTGCGCTCCGGCAACGGCGACGAGACGGTGCTCGCGGGTCAGCCAGGCAAGCGCCTGGGCGCGGTGGATGATCGGGATGCCGCGCTCTCTGGCCGCGAGAAACTCCGGGTTGTCTTCGGCGATCGCACCCGTCACCACCAGCGTGTCGGCGGCGCCGATGTTCTCTGCCGCGTGACCGATGGCGATCGCCACGCCCCGTGCTCGAAGCGCCTCGACCGTGTCGGTGGCACGCATGTCGGAGCCGGTGACGGTGAGGCCCGCCGCCACGAACATCTGGGCGATTCCGCTCATGCCCGCGCCGCCGATTCCGACGAAGTGGACAGTGCCGAGGCTTTCGGGGACGGGCTGGGAGAAGTCAGACTTGATCATCGCACCTACCGTACCCGGCGAGCCGAGGGCGGAAGCGCGATCGCCTCCGCGATCAGATCGACCATGCGATCCGAGCCGTCGAGCACGCCCACGGAGAGCGCCCGCGCTGCCATCGCGGCGACGGCTGCGCGGTCTTCGAGCAACGGCACCAGCGAATGGTCGACCCAGGCGGGAGTGAAGTCGGCGTTCGCCACAACGATGGCGCCGCCGGCATCCACCGAGTCCTGGGCATTGAGCCGCTGCTCGCCGTTGCCGATGGGCAGCGGCACGTAGGCCGCGGGCACGCCAAGCGCGCTGAACTCGCTCACGGTCGCCGCGCCCGCCCGTGCCACGGCGAAATCCGCGGCGGCGAGAGCGAGGTCCATGCGATCGGAGTACTGCAGAATCTGGTAGCCGACGAGGTCGGAGTTCAGTCGCTCCCAGCGCGCGCCGGCGATATGGAGGATCTGCCAGCCCGCCCCGAGTACAGACGCCGCGGCCTTCCAGATCGTTTCGTTGATCGCCATGGCACCCTGCGATCCACCGGTGATGAGCAGCACGGGTTTGCGGGGATCGAGTCCGAAAGCGCGGATCGCCTCGGTGCGAGACGCCGCGCGATCCAGCTCTTCGATCTCGCGCCGCAGCGGCATGCCGACCAGGCGCGAATGCAGCAGGCGGGTTCGGCGAAACGCGGTTCCCACGTGTGTGGTCAAGACAGCACCGAGTCGGTTCGCAATGCCAGGGCGGGTATTCGCTTCGTGCACCACCAGCGGGATCTTCTCGCGCCAGGCCGCGACATAGGCCGGGCCCGACACGTAGCCCCCGAAGCCGACAAGCGCGTCGATCTTGCGCTCGACGATGATCCGACGGATGTCCGCGACGCTGTCCCGAAATGCGCGCGGAAATCTGAGCGCCGCCGCATTCGGCCGACGGGGAAACACCACGCGTGCGATCGTCACCAATTCGTAGCCGCGCTGCGGAACTAGTCTCGCCTCGAGGCCCTCGAGGGTGCCGAGCACGAGCACCTCGGAGTCGGGGTGCACGGCACTCAGTCGATCCGCCACGGCCAGCAGCGGATTGACGTGGCCGGCCGTACCACCGCCCGCGAGCAGGTAGCGAGTCATCTCTGTTGTCCAGATGGGCGACGCCCAGACGGGCGACTGTCAGACGGCCGACGGGCGCCAACGGCCACTGCCGGAGCGGTCTGTCGCTCCGGCGCGTACCGGGCGAAGGAGAGCACGATCCCGATCGCAATGAGCGTGGTGACCAACGACGAGCCTCCCGCGGAGATCAGGGGAAGGGGAACGCCGAGCACCGGCAAGATGCCGAGCACCACCGCGATGTTGATGAATGCCTGCCCGATGATCCACACCATGACCGCGCTCACAGCGACCTTGGCGAAGGGGTCGCGGTTGGCGCGGATGATCCGGACGAAGCCGATCGCGAGCACGATGAACAGGGCCAGCACCAGGATCGCGCCGAGCAGGCCGAGCTCCTCGCCGATCACCGCGAAAATGAAGTCGTTGTCTGCCTCGGGAATCCACGACCACTTCAGCTTGGAGTTGCCGAGACCCACCCCGAAAAAGCCGCCGGATGCCAGTGCCCACCAGCCGTGGACGGTCTGCCAGCAGGCCTGGGCCGCGTCCGACTTGCACCCGTTGAGGAACTGACCGATGCGGTCCTGCCGGGAGCCCGTGGCGAAGGCGGCAATCAGACCGAGGAAACCGAGCACGATCACCGGTGCAGCGAGAAAGCGCAGTTTGATACCGGCGAAGAACAGTGCGCCGAACACGATGGCGGCGAGGATGATCACGGTGCCGAGGTCGCCACCGAGCAGCACCAGACCGATTGCGGCGCCCGCGACCGGAACCAGCGGAACGATGAGTTCACGCCAGTTGTCGAAGCTGTCCCGCTTTTTTGCGAGCGTCAGCGAGATCCAGACCACCAGCGCCACCTTGATCAGCTCGGAGGGCTGAGCGGTGAAGCTACCGATGTGGATCCAGTTGCGGTTACCGCCGACAGCGAAGCCGATGCCAGGCATGAACACGAGGAGTTGGAGTCCGATCGCGGCGATCATGATGATCCCGGCCCACTTCTTCCAGAAGACCGCGGAGCGCCGAGCCGCGAACAGCATCAGTGGGATGCCGACGAGGGCGAAGGATCCCTGACGGAGAAATCCTCCGAACGAACCGCCGGTTGCGGTCAACGACTCCACCGCCGACGACGACAGCACCATGATGAGGCCGAAGACCACCAGGAACAGCGTGGCGCCGAGAACGAGGAAGTAGTTTCCCGTTTCCGCGGCGAAGATCTTCTTCACCCGAACGATGGCGGCCGGGCCGCTGGACGGCTGCCGGCCGGGCTCCGATCGAGGCGCGGGCTGCGATCGAGGCGGCTCAGGCGTCCGTCGGGGGCGCGGAATGCTCGTCGTCATCCGTGGTTCCTCCCGTTGCCGTGCCTGCTGTTCCGAGCCGTCTGACCGCCTCGGCGAATCGCACACCGCGATCGGCGTAGTCGGTGAATTGATCCATGGATGCCGCCGCCGGGGCGAGAAGTACCGTGTCGCCGGCCCGCGCAACCCGCGCAGCCAGCCGCACGGCGCTCGGCATCACCTCTTCAGTGTCAGTGGTGGCGACCTCGAACACGGGGAGTTCGGGCGCGTGTCGCGTGAACGCTTCGATCACCGGTTGACGGTCGGTGCCGATCACCACGGCGGCCCGCAGTCTGCGCACGTTCGCGGCGACGAGAGCGTCGACATCCACCCCCTTGAACAGCCCGCCGACGACCCAGACGATCGACGGGAAGGCCGACAGCGCCGCCTGCGCCGCGTGCGGGTTGGTTGCCTTGGAATCGTCGACCCAGCGGATGCCGTCTGCCTCGACGATGGTCTCGGTGCGGTGCGCGTCGAGCCGGAAGGCTGCAAGTGCGGCGCGGATCTGTTCGATGGTGACCCCGGCCGAACGCGCGAGCGCCGCGGCCGCCAGCACGTTGGCCGTCATATGTGGAGAGGCCAGGCCCGACGCCACGAGGTCGTGAACGGTCGTTATCTCCAGCGCCGTGTGGTGGCGGTCATCGTGGAACGCCCGGTCGATCAGGATGCCGTCGATGATGCCGAGGTCGCTGGGACCGGGGGCCCCGAGGCCGAAACCGACCGCGCGGCATCCCTCCACCACCTCGGCGTCTTCGACCAGCTCCCGCGTGGCCTCGTCGGCCAGGTTGTAGAGGCAGATCGCCTGGGCGTTCTGGTAGACCTTGCCCTTGGCCGCACGGTAGGCCTCCGCGGAGCCGTGCCAGTCGAGGTGATCTTCAGCGATATTCAGGCAGACGGCCGACCAGGCGGACATGCTGTCGAGGTAGTGCAGCTGAAAGCTGGAGAGTTCGACCACCAGCACGTCCCAACCGAGCGGATCGCGGATGGCGTCGAGCACGGGCACGCCGACGTTGCCGCAGGCGACCACACGTCCGCCAGCCTCGGCGATCATCGCCGTGGTCAGCTGGGTGGTCGTGGTCTTGCCGTTGGTCCCCGTGATGGCGATCCACTCGGCGGGCTTACCGGTTTCGGGGTTCGTCACCTTGTCGCGCAGCCGCCACGCCAACTCGACGTCACCCCAGAGCGGAGCGCCGGTCGACTCCGCGGCGACGACCAGCGGATGATCCGGCCGGAAGCCCGGCGACACCACGACGAGTTCCGGCTCGAAGTCGACGAGCTCGCGCTCGAGGTCGGACTGCACCCAGCGCACACCGAGCACATCGAGAATGCGCGTGAACTCGACATCCGCACGCTCGGCGATCACGAGCACCTCCGCACCAAGCTCTGCGAGCGTGTCGGCCACGGAGAACCCGGTGACCCCGAGGCCGAGAACCGCGACCCGGAGGCCACGCCATTCGGCGTTCCAGCTCACGAGTTGCGCCACCGCTGCAGGGGTTCGTCTGGTCATACGAGTTCGCTGGTCATTTGATGCGATACAGCCATTCGAGGTAGAAGGTGCCCACCCCGGCCGCCACGAAGAGGCCGGAGATGATCCAGAAGCGCACGACGATCGTGACTTCCGCCCACCCCTTCATCTCGAAGTGATGGTGCAGCGGGCTCGCACGCCAGATGCGTTTACCGCGCGTCGATTTGAAGTAGATGCGTTGGATGATCACCTGGCCGGTGATGACCAGGAACAGGCCGCCGATCAAAACCAGGAGGAGTTCGGTACGCGACAGGATCGCCAGAGCGGCGAGTGCGCCACCGAGGCCGAATGAACCGGTGTCGCCCATGGTGATCTGCGCGGGTGAGGTGTTCCACCAGAGGAATCCGATGAGCGCTCCGACGATCGACGCGGCGATCACCGCGAGGTCGAGCGGACGCGACACGGTGTAGCACTTGAACAGGTTCTCGGCCGGCGTCGTGAGGCTGTAGCAGGACTGCTGTGCCTGCCAGAAGCAGATGATCACGTAGGAGCCGATGGCGAAGATCGACGATCCTGCGGCGAGACCATCCAGGCCATCGGTGAGGTTCACCGCGTTGGAGACGCTGGTGGTGATCAGGATGACCCAGATCACGAAGATGATTCCGCCGACGGTGGCGCCGAAGGCCACGCGCGGATCGATCGGCAACTCGCGAACAAACGAGAGCGCGGTCGAGGCCGGCGTGTGACCGAACGAGTCACGATAGGTGAGCGACAGCACGCCGAAGATGATCGAGACGATCACGGCCCCGACGATCTTCCAGACTCCCGGGAGACCCAGGCTGTTCTGCCTGCTCACCTTGAGGAAGTCGTCGAGGAAACCGACGGCGGCGAGGCCGCCCATCATGCCAATGACGAGGAGCGCCGAGCCCGAGATCGGGTCGCCGCCGACCCAGTGGCCGACGAAGTAGCCGATCACCGCGGCGAGGATGAAAATGATGCCGCCCATAGACGGTGTTCCGCGCTTGACGATGTGCGTTGTCGGGGTGTCCGCACGATAGAACTGCCCGAGCTTCAAGCGGCGGAATGCCTTCGCGAACACCGGGGTGAGAAACAGGGTGAAGACCATCGACACGCTCGCGGCGGTCAGTACTCCGATCATGCTTGCACCTCGCCCAGCCGGTCACCGAGGAAGCGCAGGCCCGCCGCGTTGGACGACTTGACCAGCACGACATCCCCCGCTCGAAGGCGAGAGTTCACCAGGTCGTACGCCTCATCTGCGGTCTCGACCAGCACGGATTCACCGTCCCATGAACCCTCGAGCCCCGCAGCGTTGTGGATGTGGCGGGCGCGATGCCCGACGACGATCAGCTGTTGCACGTTGAGGCGAACTGCGAGTCGACCGATGCGGTCGTGCTCGTCGTCCGCGTAGTCGCCGAGGTTGTTCATCTCGCCGAGGATCGCGACGGACCGTTGGCCGGGCTCGATGATCTGTGCGAGCGTCTTGAGGGCAGCCGCCATGGAGTCCGGGCTGGCGTTGTATGCGTCGTTGATGACGGTGACGCCGTCGGCGCGGGTGAGGATCTCCATGCGCCACCGTTCCGCACGCTCGACACCTTCGAGGGCGCTTATGGCCTCGGTAATGTCGACGCCGAGTTCGCGAGCGACCGCGAGGGCTGCGAGGGCATTCATCACGTGGTGTTCGCCCAGGATGCGCAGGTTCACGGGAAGGCGCAGGCCGTCCACGAGCAGCGTGAACGACGTTCCTGCACTGGTCGCGCGCAGGTCGTCGGCAGAGAGATCAGCCTCTGGGTCGAGTCCGAACCAGACCGGGCGGGCCGCAGTGAGCACTGCCATCGCGGCAACACGCTCGTCGTCTCGATTGAGCACGGCCACGGCATCCGCGGGCAGCTGCGTGACGATCTCCGACTTCGCGCGCTGGGTGGCCTCGATACCGCCGAACTCGCCGGCGTGGGCGAGACCGACCTTGAGCACAACCGAGATGTCGGGAACGACGATGCCGATCAGGCGCGCGATGTCGCCGATTCCGCTCGCCCCCATCTCGACGACCAAGAAGCGCGTCTTTTCGTCGATCCGGAGCATCGTGTACGGCGCGCCGACCTGGTTGTTGTACGAACCCTGGGGCGCAACGGTCGGCCCCTGCGCCGACAGGATCGCGCGCAGCATGTTCTTGGTCGTCGTCTTGCCGTTCGACCCGGTGATACCGACGACACGGAGGGTTCCCGCTGCGCGTACCTCGGCGACGACAGCGCGAGCGAGCGCCGCCAGAGCATAGAGCGTGTCGGCGACGACGATCTGGGGCACCGGCAGCGCGAGCCGCTCCTCGGTGAAGACGAGCACGGCGCCATTCGCGACCGCAGCCTCGGCGAAGAGGCCACCGTTCGTGTTTTCGCCTCGCATCGCGAAGAAGAGTGCGCCGGGCACGACGAGACGGGAGTCGGTCTCGACCGGTCCGTCGACCGTGTGCGTTGGATCGGCGAGAGCCGCGTCATCCGGAGCGATCAGTGCGCCGTCGACGGCCGCGGCCAACTGCGCGAGCGTCAGGGCCATCACCGGGAATCGGCCTGCCGTGGATCGGCCTGGCGACCGGCGGATTCGTTCGACTCCCACCCTGCCTCGACGAGGGCGTCGCGTGCCTCTTGGCGAGCCGAGTATGGCGTGCGTTCGCCGCGGATGTCGCGGTAGTCCTGATGTCCGGGGCCGGCCCAGAGGATCGCGTCGCCCTCCTGCGCCAGCGCGATCGCCGCGCGGATCGCCTTTTCGGGCGGGCTCACCTCGTGCAGCTCGGCCTGGTGCTCGGCGAGCTGTGCTCCCTCGACCAGGGTGGCCCGAATCGACTCCGGGTTCTCGAACCGCGGGTGGTGGTCGGTGATGACCAGGATGTCGGAACCCTCCGAGGCGACCCGGGCCATTTCGTGCCGTTTGGTCGCGTCTCGGTCACCGTCGGCACCGAAGACCATGATCACGCGCCCCGGCGTGACCTTGCGCACGGCGGCGAGCGTATTGAGGAAGGCGTCGGGGCTGTGGCCGAAGTCGACGTACACGGCGGGTGAATGCTCACCGGAGACCAGTTCGGTCCGTCCGGGGAGGTAGGCATCGATGCCGTCTTTCAGCGCGTGACCGATCGCCTCCAGCTCGAAGCCGGCCTCGACCAGCATCACGATGGCGAGTGCAGCGTTCGCGGCCATATGCCAGCCGATCAGCGGAACGGTGGTCTCGAGCGAACGTCCCTCCGGTCCGGTGAGACGGAAGCGGGTGAAGGAGGACTGCTCCTCGAGGATCTCCGCGTTCCACTCCCCCACGACGCCCGGCGTGGCCGACACGGTGGTGACGGGGATGCGCGAACGCTCGACGACCTTCTCGCCCCACGGTGAATCGAGGGAGACCACACCGCGCTTGCCGCGCTCGGGGTCGAAGAAGGCGACCTTCGCCTCGAAGTACTCGTTCATGTCGGCGTAGTCGTCGAGGTGGTCGTGGCTGAGGTTCGTGAACGCCACCACGTCGAAGACCAGGCCGTCGACCCGGTTCTGCGAGAGGGCCTGAGCACTCACCTCGACGGCGACAGCGCGCACCTCGCTCTCGCGCATTCGGGCGAGGAGGGCGTGCATCTCACTGGCCTCGGGCGTGGTCAGGCGGCTCACGACGGTGAGATCACCGATGTGGCGCTCCGCCGTCGAGCTGAGCCCGGTGACCAGGCCGAGTTGCTTGAGGATCGCCTCGACGACATACGACACCGAGGTCTTGCCGTTGGTGCCCGTGACGCCGAGCAGGAGGGGCGGATGTTCGCCAGTGCGGTAGACCCAGGCCGAGACGTCACCGAGTGCCGCCCGAGGCGACTCGACCACGACGATCGGCAGGCCGCTGTCGGAGGCGAGGTCGACGCCCTCGGCGTCGGTGAGCACCGCGACGGCACCGCTGTCGGCGGCATCCTTCGCGTACTGGGCACCGTGGCTGTTCACGCCGCGGATACCGACGTACAGGTCACCGGGCTGAACCTCGGTCGAACGCAGGGTCACGCCGGTCAGCTCGACACCGTCGAGCGAGCCGACAGACTCGAGGTCGAACTCGGTGACAAGTCCTGCGAGGGGCCTGGCCAGCGGATGCTCCGGCCTGAGAACCGGGGGGATCCGTGCGGTCACGGCAGCTCCATTTCTTACCAGGTCGTCGCCGGATACGTGGATGGTGTCGTCGACGGGGGGACTCGGTACTTTGTGAGCACCTCAGTCATGATCTTCTTGAACGTCGGCGCCGCGGCGGCCGAAGTCTTCATAGTAGTCGGCTTGGTGTAGGTCACGAGCACGATGTACTGGGGGTCCTCGGCCGGGGCGATACCCATGAATGACACGATGCGGTCGCCGCCATACCCACCCGTTGGACGCGCAACTTCGGCCGTTCCGCTCTTGCCCGCGACACGATAACCGGGGATCGAGGCGAGGGACGAGAGGTCGCCGCCCGCGACGACGCTCTCGAGCATGTTGACCACGGTCTTGGAGGTCTGCTCTGACACCACGCGGGTGCCCGTCGTCGAGGGGACATCGGTCACGGTGCCATCCGGTGCTGTACAGCCCTCGACCAGTTTGAGCGGCACGCGCACGCCGCCGTTCGCCAGACCCTGGTAGGCGTCGACCAGCTGCATCGCGGTCACCGCGATGCCCTGGCCGTAGGCGATGTCGTACTTGGAGCTGTCGCTCCACGGCAGCGGCGTGATCGCGTACGGCGATTCGCCCTGGAAGTTGACGGCGGTCGGCGTGCCGAAGCCGTACTTCTGCAGGTAGGCGAACCGGGTCTTCTGAGACGCCTTCACCGCGAGCTGCGAGATGCCCACGTTCGACGACTGCTCGAGCACGCCGGTGAGCGTGAGCTTCTCGTCCGCGTGCGGCGTCGCATCACTGATGGTGTGACCCTCGGGCGAGGTCCACTTCGATGGAACGTCGACACCCGTGGTGGGAGTGGCTGCCCCGGAGTCGATGAGCATCGACGCGGTGAGCCCCTTCATCGTCGACCCGGGCTCGTAGTAGTCCGAGAAGGCCTTCGAGCCCAGGTATTCGGGGTGGTCCTTCGCCGTCGCGTTGACGTCGTTGGGGTCGACCGAGGGCCAGTCCGCGACTCCCATCAGCGCGGCATCCTTCACCCGCACCGTGATCGCGGTCGCGGACACCGCTCCGATGGCCTGCGCCTGCTGGGAGATCGCCTGCTGCATGAACCAGTTGAGGTCGCGGTCAATGGTGAGCTTCACCGTGCCGCCCGGCTTCGCCGTCGTGCTGGTGACGGTGCTGCCGGGAATCTGCACGCCATCGGCACCGCGCTCGTAGGTAGAGCTACCGTCGGTGCTCTTCAGACACTTTTGCTCGACGGTCTCGATGCCGTTCTGCGGGCCATCCGTGCCGACGAAGCCGGCGATGTTGCCGGCGACCTGTCCGTTCGGATAGATGCGCACCGGGTGGTTGACCGGCACGATGCCCGGAATGCCGAGCTTCTGGATCGCCCGGAGCGTCGCGGTGTCGACTGTCTTGGCCACCATGGTGTAGTTGGATTTCGGATCCTTCGTCATCGCCGAGAACACCGCGGCGGGATCCTGCTTGGTGATGGCGGCGATCTCGTTCGCCTGCTGTTGCACCGACACGCTGGTGCGGCTTCCGTCTGTGTTCTTGCGTTCGAACGACTTGATGTTCACCGGCGCCATGGTGATGTCGAAGCGGGTCACCGAGGTCGCGAGCTCCACTCCATTGGCATCGACGATGTCACCCCGCGGCGCGTAGGTCTTCATCGCCACGGCGCGCTTGTCATACGACTGCTTGTTCAGCTCGTCGGCCTGGACCACCTGGATATCGACCAGGCGGAAGACGAAGACACCCACGACGAGGATGACGACGGCGACCGCCAGAGTGAGTCGCCGGCGGGTACTGCGAGTCGCGTTCACCTGTCCCCCTTCGTGGCCGGGCGCGTGCCGGTTCGGTGCATTCCGTGCTGTGGCGCGTCAGTGCCGCCTAATACTGCTTGGTGCTGTCTAGTCGGCCTGCGCTGCTAATGGGTCTGCGGCGCGGGGATTCCCCCCGCCTCGGACGCTACCGCTCCGGCCGTCGTCCCGTCGCCAGGCGCGCCCGGTGTCACCGCGGTCGCCGGGACCGGCGTTGCGGAATCAGGAATGGTGCCCGGCGCGGGGGTCTTCGCCGTCGCCTCCTGCTGCGCGAGCAGCTCGGGGGTGAGTAGGGCATTGGTGACGGTCGATCCGCTACTCGGGTCGACGCCGGCGGTACCCTCGGCCGCGGTGGGCGAACTGAGAATTTTGCCATCGGAGAGCCGCAGCCATCCCTCACCGTTCACGTTGCCGACCATTCCGAGCGCGCTGGCCCGCCCGGCGAGGTTCTGGGGCGACTCCAGGATGCGCTGGCGTTCGCTCAGCGTCTGCTGATCCCGAACGAGCTCCTTCTGCGAACTCTGCAGCGACGCGATCTGATAGGCACCGTCGGACAGCACGATGCTGATCAGCAGCTGAGCCACCAGGATCAGGAAAAGTCCGGCCACCCCGACCAGGGCGTAGACGATGCGCGGTCGGGCTCGACGCTGGCTTCGCGTCGAGACGATCTCGATGTGACGGGGATGCTCGACGACCTCGTGAGGGGCGACGAAGGGCAGGTCATAAGCCAGGGTGTCGGTCATCCTGCCCTCCTAGTTCTCTCTGCGGCGCGAAGCCGTACCGGGGTAGCCCGCGGGTTCTTGGCGCGCTCGTCGTCTGTCGCGAGTTCAGCGCCACGGACCAGGAGCGTCAGCTCCGGACGGTGCTCGGGGAGCTCGATCGGCAGGCCGGCCGGGGCGGTCGAGCTGGATGCTGCCACCAGCGCGCGCTTGACGATCCGGTCTTCGAGCGACTGGTAGGCCAGCACCACGATGCGGCCGCCGATCTCGAGACGATCGATCGCCGCCGGGATGGCCCTCTGCAACACCGCGAGCTCCTGGTTGACCTCGATGCGGAGGGCCTGGAACACCCGCTTGGCCGGATGCCCGTTGCGCTGGATTGCAACCGGAGTCGCCGCCGTCAGGATCGCGACCAGCTGGGCGGAGCTGGTCAGCGGTTCGACCTGGCGAGCCTCGACGATCTTCTTCGCGTAGCGCTGAGCAAGACGCTCCTCGCCGTACTCCCAGAAGATGCGTCGCAGTTCGTTCTCGCTGTACTCGGCGAGGATGACCTCGGCGGTGAGCGGGGACGTGGCGTCCATGCGCATGTCGAGCGGGGCATCCTTCGAATAGGAGAAACCGCGTTCGACCCGGTCGAGCTGAAGCGAGGAGACGCCGAGATCGAAGAGGATGCCCGACACCTCGTCGACGCCGAGACCGTCGAGGGCCTCGTCGAAGCGGTCGTAGACGGTGTGCACCAGGTTCACCCGGTCGCCGAAGCGGGCGAGTCGCTCCCCCGCGATGGCGAGGGCGTCGGTGTCGCGGTCGAGACCGACCAGGGTCAGACCAGGGAAGCGGTCGAGGAACGCTTCGGAGTGGCCGGCCATACCGAGCGTCGCGTCGACGAGTACAGCTCCCGGCTTCTCGAGCGCGGGGGCGAGCAGCTCGATCGAGCGCTCGAGCATCACCGGGGTGTGGATCTGCTTTCCGGAGGAATCGATGTGTTCTGCCATGAGCTACACCGGGCCTGTCCCTTTCGTCTGATCCCCATCCGGTCCGACCTGCTGCCGGGGAAGTGGCTGCAGGGTGAACGGCTGGGAGTCAGGCGCAAGGGCACTAGAAGAGCCCGGGGATCACCTCCTCGGTGGTCTCGGCGAACGCGCTTTCCTGTTCGGCGTAATAGGTATTCCAGGCTTCGGTGTCCCAGATCTCGGCACGGTTACCCGCCCCGATCACGGTGAGCTCGCGCCCCAGCCCCGCGTACGCACGCAGCGCGGCGGGGATGGTGACACGGTGCTGGCTGTCTGGCACTTCCGCGTTGGCGCCGGAGAGGAACAGACGCAGGTAGTCGCGCGCCTGCTTGCTCGTCACCGGTGCCTGACGGATGCGGTCGTGCAGTTCCTCGAATTCCCGCGTGGAGAAGACATAAAGGCACCGCTCCTGACCCCGGGTCATCACCAGTCCGGACTCCAACTCGCCCCAGAACTTGGCGGGCAGGATGACGCGGCCTTTGTCGTCGAGCTTGGGGGCGTACGTACCAAGGAACATGCGCCTCCCCCCTCAAACTCCGGCCCGGATTCAGGATGACTCCACTTTACTCCACTTTCCCCCACAAAATCGAGAGATTGCCCCGATTTGGGGTCAGGGCGCGTCGATATTCCCCGCCGTTACTGGACTCTGCATGGTGGAGGAGGGTGGAGGAAAAATCTAAGAAATGGAGCGGACGGGACACAATTAGGGCAAAGAAAAAGGGCCGACCTCGTGGTCGACCCTTTTACTGACGGTGGTGAGTGCTTGGTTTACTGCCCGTGATCGTCTTGGCGCTTGTCCCAGCGCTCGTTGAGACGGTCCATGAACCCGGGCTTCGCCGATGCGGACGAGCGCTCGTGTGGCAGGTCATCTGGCCCGGCCATGCCCCGACGACGCGGGAAGGTGAAGGCGAGGAGCACACCGACGAACATCACGATGAATCCCGCGATGCCGAGAATGGGAAGACTTATCGCTACCCCGGTGACGATGACCGCGATGCCGACGAGTGCAATGAGCACACCGAGCACCACCATGCGATAACTGGTGCGCCCTTGGCGCTTGCCCACGGCAGCGACGAAGTCGGCGTCGTTGTGATAGAGACTGCGCTCCATCTCTTCCAGGAGGCGTTGTTCCTGTTCGGAAAGCGGCACTGTGACGCTCCTCTTGTTCGAAACCGACTATTGCTAACTCTCAAGTGTATGCATCGGCGGCTCGCTAGGCTAGGAGCGTGGCTGAGAGTACCCGGTTAGTTGACCTTGTTCAGGCTGGACTTGATGCCTTTCTCGATGATCGAGAGCCGATGCTGCTCTCGGTCTCCCCTGATCTAGCTCCGTTCATCGATTACACCCGTGACCTGTTGCAGGGCGGCAAGCGCTTTCGCGCGCTGTTTTGCTACTGGGGGTGGCAGGCGGTCAGCGGCGTTCGCACCGAGGATCGTCTCGACTTCGATCCCATCGCCGACCCGACGTCGTCCGACGACCTCCACGCGGTAGTGCTCGCGGCCAGCGCGCTGGAGATCTTCCACGCCGCGGCTCTCGTGCATGACGACATCATGGACAACTCCGACACCAGGCGTGGACGCCCTGCCGCGCATCGACGGTTCGAGACCCTGCATTACGACAGCCGCTGGTCGGGAAGCCCTCGCGGCTTCGGACAGTCAGCAGCCCTGCTGCTCGGCGACCTGTTGCTGGGCTGGAGCGACGAACTGTTCGACTCCGGCATCCAACTGTTGGCGGCTCCGGATGTCCGTGACGCGGCCCGCACGGAGTTCAACACCATGCGCACGCAGGTGACGGTCGGGCAGTACCTCGACATCCTCGAGGAGCGAGCGTGGAACAGCTTCCCCGAGGGAGATCAGCTCTCCCGAGCGCACCGGGTGATCGTCTACAAGTCGGCGAAATACAGCATCGAGGCACCGCTGGCGATCGGAGCCCTGCTCGGCGGAGCGAGCCCATCTCAGGTGACGGCACTGCGCGACTTCGGCCTGCCGCTCGGCATCGCCTTCCAACTCCGCGACGACCTGCTCGGCGTCTTCGGAGATCCAGAGACCACCGGCAAACCGGCCGGCGACGATCTGCGAGAGGGCAAGCGCACGGTATTGATCGCCATAGCCCGAGCAGCGCTGCCCGCCAATGCGTCGAGCCTCCTCGACGAGCTGCTCGGCGACGCCGAGCTGAGCGTTCAGCAGGTACGGATGCTGCAGGCCTCAATCCGCGACTGCGGTGCCGTGGACGAGGTGGAACGGGTGATCGAGCACAACGTGCGCGTTGCCCTCGCCGCCATCGAGGATGCCCCGATCAGTGCGGCTGCGAAGCGTCAGCTCGTGCAGCTGGCCGACACCGTCGCCCAACGGGTGTCCTGACCCGGCGCGACCTGACTCGGCGCGACCTGGCCCGGCGTGTGCTGGCCCGGCGGAACTTCCTAGAAGCCGAGCGCCTGGGCTACGCGACGCACCTCGGCTTTGCGACCGGCGCGCAGGGCGTCGATCGGCGGCGCGCCGAGACTCTCTTCTTCCGAGAGCAACCAGCGCATCGCTTCCTCATCGGTAAACCCGGCATCGTGGAGCACCAGCACAGTGCCGCGAAGCTCGACCAGTGGTTCGCCGTCGCGGAGGAACACCTCGGGCACCTTCCAGACGCCGTCGATTTTGGCGGCAAGCAAGGAGTGGTCCTCGATGAGGCGACGAACCTTGCTGACGCCGATTCCAAGGATGTCGACCAGGTCGGGAATGGAGAGCCAGGCAGTTTCCGAAGCAGTAGTCACCCCATCAGTCTTTCAGAATTCGCTGTGGGTGCAGCGCACCACGCGGCGATCGGCGCCACAACCACCTCAGATCATCACAGCTTGCACACCAGTAACACCTGTCCCTTTAATTGACAGGCATCATCAACTGTGTCAGCGTTATGGCACAGCAGTAACTACGCCTGCGGGGGCCGGCAGTGAGCGGGAAACTAATGAACAACTCGGAACAGCGCGCGCGCAAAGAATCTCAGACCGCGCGCGAACGCGTGGGACGCAGTCTTTTCGCGACGATTCCGATCGTGGTCGCTGGGTCGATGGCGGTGGGGCTCGGGCTCACCGGACCGATCCACCCGGTGTCGCCGAAGCGCACCGAGAAGCCGAAGACCACGCCCGGCGAACTCGCCAAGACGGTTCGCCATGCCTTCGCGGGCGCGAGCAAAACCGCACTGACGCCCTCGACCGAGCAGACCTCGGTCGCCGCGCCCAGCACTGCGGCAGCCCCGACCACGTACACCGTGGCTGCCGGCGACTCCGTCAGCAGCATCGCCGGCCGCTTCGGCCTGGCAACGGCATCCGTTCTCGCCCTCAACGGCCTCGGCTGGAAGTCGGTGATCTTTCCGGGTCAGGTACTCAGGCTCAGCGCCTCCGGGGCGGTCCCCGTCGTCGCACGGCCCACGCCCCCCGCGCCGAGCGCTGGCGCGATCGGTGGCCGATACACGATTCAGAAGGGTGACACGATCGGGCACATCGCGGCCCGTTACGGAACGAGCACCCAGGCAATCCTCACGGCCAATGGCCTGAGCCTGTCCAGCATCATCTACCCGGGCCAGTCCATCGCGATTCCCGGATCAACGGCCGCCGCGGTGAGCTCGACCCCCATTCTGAACTCGACGCCCGCCGTCAGCATCACCCCCGCCCCGGCCCCGGGCCCAGCCCTGCCGACCAGCACCGCACCGGTCGTCGCTCTGAGCGCCGAGATGGCGGCGAACGCACGCACGATCATCAGCGTCGGTCGATCGCTCGGGGTTCCGGACTACGGAATCGTCATCGGTCTGGCCGCAGCGCTGCAGGAATCTGGTCTCCGCAACCTCCACTACGGCGACCGCGACTCCCTCGGCCTGTTCCAGCAGCGTCCAAGTACCGGTTGGGGAACCCCGGCCCAGGTGACCGATCCGACCTACTCGGCCCGGCTGTTCTTCGGCGGCAAGACCAATCCGAACCGCGGCAAGACCAATGGCCTGCTCGACATCGCGAACTGGCAGACCAAGACCGTCACGCAGGCAGCACAGGCAGTGCAGCGTTCGGCCTACCCGGACGCCTACGCGAAGTGGGAGAGCACGGCACGCGCCGCTCTCTCCCAGCTGCGCTAGGGACGCGGCCGACCCGCACGGGACCGATTCGGACGCCGCCATATGCCCTCGCACCTCACCGTGCGAATCCCTACCGTGCGTCTCCGTGCTGAGCGGATGGCGCGCCCTCGCGCATCACTTTCCGATCACAACTTGAGGTCCATCCCGCGCCGCACGGTGTTTTGGCCGGGCCTTCAGCCCCGCCAACTTTAGAATCATGCGGTGGCCACCCAAAGCACCGACCCCCTGATCGGACGTCTCATCGACGGCCGCTATCAGGTGCGTTCGCGCATTGCTCGGGGTGGCATGGCGACGGTGTATCTGGCGACCGATCTGCGCCTCGAGCGCCGGGTAGCAATCAAGGTCATGCACGGCCACCTCGCTGACGATTCGCAGTACAAAGCACGGTTCATCCAGGAAGCTCGTTCGGCGGCTCGACTCGCGCATCCCAACGTGGTCAACGTCTACGACCAGGGTCAAGACGGCGAGACCGCCTACCTCGTGATGGAGTACCTGCCCGGCATAACGCTGCGTGACCTGCTGCAAGAGCACAAGGTGCTTACTACCGTGCAGGCCATGGACATCATGGAGGCCATCCTCGCCGGGCTCGCCGCAGCTCACAAGAACGGCATAGTGCACCGCGATCTCAAGCCCGAGAACGTGCTGCTGGCCGATGACGGTCGCATCAAGATCGGCGACTTCGGGCTCGCTCGCGCCGCGACCGCGAACACCGCGACCGGCAACGCGTTGCTCGGAACGATCGCCTATCTCTCCCCCGAGCTCGTCACCCGCGGAGTGGCCGACACCCGCAGCGACATCTACGCCGTCGGCATCATGCTCTACGAGATGTTGGCCGGCGAACAGCCGTTCAAGGGCGAACAAGCCTTTCAGATCGCTCACCAGCACGCCAACGACACCGTGCCGACGCCCAGCACGAAGAATGGCAAGGTGCCGGCCGAGCTCGACGAGCTCGTGCTCTGGGCGACGGCGCGCGACCCGGACCAGCGCCCGCGTGACGCCCGCGTGATGCTGGAGCAGTTGCACGAGACCGAGGCGCTTCTGCGCAGCGACGATCCGGCCACGGCCGCGACATCCGTTCACCGCACCACCGTCATGCCCACCGCCCTGGCCGGAACCGGGCCGACCGCAGAGACGCAGATTCTCGGCGGCGCGAAGCAGCCGAACAAGGGACGTCACCGCACCGGTCCGATCGTGGCCGAATCGGTGACGGCTCTGGCCGCCACGAGCGAGAAGCGACGCTCACGGGGTTGGTGGTTGTTCGGTCTGGTGATCCTGCTCGCCGCACTGGCGGGTGGCACCGGCTGGTACTTCGGTCCGGGCCCCGGCGGCCAGGTCACCGTCCCCGAGCTGAGCGGACAGACTCGCGAGCAGGCGACGGCCCAGCTCCAGCAGCTCGGACTCGGCGTCGACCCGCAGGTCGGGTCGACCCCCTCGATCACGGTAAACAGCGGACTGGTCGCCGACACCAACCCCGGCTCTGGCTCGCACGTCGTGCGCGACGGTCGGGTGAAGCTGCTCATCTCCAGTGGACCGAAAATCCTGACGGTGCCCGCCCTTGCTGGACAGACCGAGCAGGCCGCGAAAGACGCGATCACGAGCGGCAAGTTCAGCTACGACGCGAAGGACTCGACCCGGCAGTTCGACGCGACGGTGCCGAAGGGCACCGTGATCGCCGCGCACGGAACCGGTGACCTTGATCTGTCTCAGGGCGGCCAGTACGGCCAGAAGCAGCCGATCTCGCTGGTGGTATCCGTCGGCGCTGTGCCGGATGTGGCAGGCAAGCCACTCGCGAATGCCCAGGCCGCGCTCAAGGAGGTCGACCTCACAGGCTCGACGGGCCGACAGGACTACAGCGACACGGTCGACAAGGGCAACGTGATCGCAATCGACGTGCCGAGCGGCACTGTGCTCAAGCCGGGCGATTCCGTCAGCCTCATCGTGTCGAACGGGCCCGAGCCGGTCGCCGTACCGAACGTGATCGGCAATACCTGGGCGGTCGCGCAGAAGACCCTCAAAGACGCCGGATTCAGCATCAAGTTCGCGAACCCGATCAGCCAGTTCCTCTCGGCGGCGCCACTCAACGCCACCGTCAAGTCGATCAGCCCCGGAGCCGGCCAGACCGTCGACAAGGGCTCCGAGATCACGGTCGCCCTCCAGGCTGGCTAGCCCTCCGGCCAATCCTCGCCTGACCCTTCCGCGCGACTGCCTTTATTCAGGAGCTCGCGTGACGCGTGTGACAGGAGTGACGGATGTTCGCCAGTCCCGCACCACAGATCACTACCGCCCCACGACCTCCTGAATAACGCCCTCCTGAATGAGGGCGAGCGGGCTACTCCGCGCCGAGCTCCTCGGCCACGAGGAAGGCCAGCTCGAGCGACTGCATGTGGTTGAGGCGCGGATCGCAGAGCGACTCGTAGCGTGTCGCGAGGGTCGCTTCGTCGATGTGCTCCGACCCACCCAGGCATTCGGTCACGTCGTCACCGGTGAGCTCGATGTGGATGCCGCCGGGGTGCGTTCCCGCGTCACGATGGGCGGCGAAGAACCCCTTCACCTCGTCGACCACATCGTCGAAGCGGCGCGTCTTGTAGCCGTTCGGCGTGGTCAGGCCGTTGCCGTGCATCGGGTCGGTGACCCAGAGCGGCGTCGCATCGAAACCCTTGATCGCCTCGAGAAGCGGAGGTAGGGCATCCCGCACCTTCGACGCGCCCATGCGCGTGATGAAGGTGAGTCGACCCGGCTCGCGGTCGGGATCGAGCTTGTCGATCAACCGCTCCATTACGTCGGGCGTCGTGCTCGGACCGAGCTTCACGCCGATGGGATTGCGGATGCGCGACATGTAGTCGACGTGCGCTCCGTCAAGATCGCGGGTGCGCTCCCCCACCCAGAGGAAGTGGGCGGAGGTGTTCACGGGCTCGCCGTTGCGAGAGTCGATGCGCGTCATCGGCCGTTCGTAGTCCATGAGCAGACCCTCGTGGCTGGTGTAGAACTCGACCCGCTTCAGCTCGTCGAAGTCGGCCCCTGCCGCCTCCATGAACTTGATCGCCTTGTCGATGTCGTGCGCCATCTGCTCGTAGCGTGCGTTCGCCGGGTTGCGGGCGAAGCCCTGGTTCCAGCGGTGCACCTCACGTAGGTCGGCGAAACCACCCTGCGTGAACGCGCGCACCAGATTGATGGTGGATGCGGAGGTGTGGTACCCCTGCACAAGCCGGCGGGGGTCGGCCGCGCGCGACTCCGGAGTGAAGTCGTACCCGTTCACGATGTCGCCGCGGTAGGCAGGCAGCGTGACGCCGCCACGGGTCTCGGTGTCGCTGGAACGCGGCTTGGCGAACTGCCCGGCCATGCGCCCCATCTTGATGACGGGCGTGGACGCGCCGTAGGTGAGAACGACAGCCATCTGCAGAATCGTCTTCACCCGGTTGCGGATGGCGTCGGCGGTCGCCCCGGCGAAGGTCTCGGCGCAGTCGCCTCCCTGCAGCAGGAATGCGTCGCCGCGCGCGGCCGACGCCAGGCGCTCGCGCAGCACGTCGATCTCGCCGGCGAAGACCAGCGGCGGAAGACCCGCGATCTCGTCGGATGCGGCCGTGACGGCCCCGGCATCCGCCCACTGGGGCTGCTGCTTGATCGGAAGCGTGCGCCAATAGTCGAGACCGGCCGTCACAGAAGGATCTGGCAGTACGACGGTCTCGTCATCTTGGCTCTGGAGCACGGGAATATTCCTTTGGTGCGCTGTGGTGGAGCAGGCGGGACCCGCGAAAGGCGGGATCGCCAGTTTATCGGGTGGGCGACGGCTGGTTACCGAGTGCGCGACTTCTGGCGTTCCTTGACCGAAGACGCGTACACGTCCACGTATTCCTGGGAGCTGAGACGGTCGAGTTCGTACATGATCTCGTCGGTTATGGAGCGCAGGATGAAGCGGTCGCCCTCCATGCCCTCGAACCGGGAGAAGTCGAGCGGTTCGCCGATGATGATGCCGATGCGGCGGATCTTGGGGAACTTCGCGCCGATCGGCATTACCTGATCGGTATGGACCATGGCCACGGGCACCACCGGCACGCGCCCCTCGAGGATCATTCGGGCGACGCCGGTGCGCCCGCGGTACAGCTTGCCGTCGGGGCTGCGCGTGCCCTCCGGATAGATGCCGAGCATGTCGCCCCGAGCGAGCACGCCGAGGCCGGTCTGCAGCGAGGCCTCCGAGGCCTTTCCGCCCGAACGGTCGATGGGCAGCATGCCGGTTCCTTTCAGGAAGTTCTTGACGAACCAACCCTGAGGCCCGCGAGCGGTGTAGTAGTCGCTCTTCGCGAGAAAACTGATCCGTCGGTCGAGGTACAGCGGCAAGAAGATGGAGTCCACGAAGGAGAGGTGGTTGCTGGCCAGGATGACGCCGCCGGTCTTCGGCACGTTGTCGTGACCGAGCACCCAGGGCCGAAAGATCGCCGTCAGGAGCGGGCCAGCAACGAGATTCTTCATGAACCAGTAGAACATTCAGGCCTGCCTTCGAGAGCGTTCGCTCAGGTTATAGCGTCAGCGCGCGTTGTAGTGCAGGCGCGCGAGATCGGCAGCCCCGACCACACCGGCGTCGTTGACCAGCTGGGCGATGGTGAACACCGGCTCCGGGTGGTACCCACGGGCGGGAAGATTGGCCACATAGGCCTCGCGAATGGGATCGAGGAGCAGATCCCCGGCCACGGCGACGCCACCGCCGATCACGAACATCTGCGGGTCGAGCACCGCGCTCAGCGAGGCACAGGCCTGGCCGATCCAGCCGCCGAGCTCGCGCAGGGCCTGGATGGCTCCGGAGTCACCCGCGACGATCAGGTCGGCCACATCTGGCCCGCTGAGCGCGCCCTTGCGTGCCCGGACGTTGGCCAGCTGAAGGCCGATGCCGCCGACATCCGCTATCTCGTTCGCCATGCGCAGTAGTGCGCGGCCCGAGCCGTATTGCTCGATGCAGCCGCGTGCGCCGCACCCGCAGGGCAGGCCGTCGGGGACGACGCGCATGTGCCCCAGCTCCGCACCCGCACCGAAGCCGCCGCGGAATAGCCGGCCCTGGTTGACGATCGCGCCGCCGACACCGGTACCGATGGTGAGCATCGTCATGTCACCGACGTTCTGCCCGGCGCCGAAGCGGTATTCCGCCCAGCCGGCCGCGTTGGCGTCGTTGTCGATAGTGATGGCCAGGTCGAGGCGGGACAAAAGGCGCTCGCGCAACGGCTCGTGTCGCCAGCTGATGTTGGGGGTGTAGTAGACGACCGACTGCGCCGCGTCGATGAACCCGGGGGCCGCGACTCCCGCAGCCGCCACGTCGTAACCGACGGCGAGACGCTCGATCATGCCAACGACAGCGTCGATGATCGCCTCGGAGTCACCGCTCGGGGTGGGGAGGCGATCCTCCGCCACGATCTCGCCGGCCTCGGTGACCACAGCGCCGGCGATCTTCGTTCCCCCGATGTCGATTCCTATAGCGTGCACAGACGTCGACCTCTTCTTGTTCGTGGGAAAGCGCACATGACCAGCCGCCACGCGGCATGCACCTTTAGAGTTTAGACAACCGTGCGGGCCATCGCCACGCACACCGGTCCCCGCCAGAGGGTGGACGGACTGGAACAACCGGTACCGAAGGAGTTGCCGTGCAACAATACGACGCACCCGCCGTGGTCGAGGCCGACCCGACAGCCAACGTGACCGACCTGCTTCTCGAGCGGGTTCGACTCACTCCCGATCGACCGCTCTTCTCCCTCCCCACCGCAAACGGTGGCTGGCAGGACGTGACTGCGGCACAATTTCACTCCCAGGTGATCGCCCTCGCCAAGGGGCTGGTGAACGCAGGTATCCAGCCCGGCGACAAGATCGGCCTGATGTGCAAGACCCGGTATGAGTGGAGCCTTCTCGACTTCGCCACCTGGTTCGCCGGGGCGGTTTTGGTACCGGTTTACGAGACCTCCTCGCCCAGCCAGATCCACTGGGATCTCAGCGACTCCGGAGCCATCGCGATGGTCACTGAGACCGCCGAGCAGTTCTCGCGCTTCGATGAGATCCGCGCCGATCTCCCTCTGGTCGGCCAGGCCTGGCAGATCGATCTGGGCGATCTCGCTAAGCTCGCCGCCGCGGGAACGGATGTCGCGGACGACGAGATCGAACGTCGCCGCGTGATCGCCCAGGGCTCCGACCTCGCCACCCTGATCTACACCGCGGGAACCACCGGCCGCCCGAAGGGCGTCGTGCTCACGCACTCCAACTTCGTGGAGTTGGTTCGCAACTCGTCACATCGACTGCCGGAGATCGTCAACGACGATTCCAGCACCCTGCTGTTCATCACCATGGCGCACGTCTTCGCGCGGTTCATCTCGGTGCTCAACATCTACGGCGGTGTCAAGACCGGTCACCAGTCCGACACCAAGCAGCTGCTCCCGGCGATGGCATCGTTTCAGCCCACCTTCCTCCTCGCCGTGCCGCGGGTGTTCGAGAAGGTCTACAACTCGTCTGAGCAGAAGGCGGAAGCCGGCGGCCGCGGCCGCATCTTCCGCAAGGCCGCCGAGGTCGCCATCGCGCACTCGAAGGCGCTCGACGCCGGCTCGGTGCCGTTCGGTCTCAGCATCCAATTCGCCGTGCTCGACCGTCTCGTGCTGTCGAAGATCCGCGCCGCGATGGGCGGCAAGGTGAAGTACGCGGTGTCTGGGTCTGCCCCCCTCGGCCTCCGCCTCGGCCACTTCTACCGCAGCCTCGGCATCACGATCATGGAGGGCTACGGCCTCACCGAGACCACCGCTCCGGTGTCGGTCAACCCGCCCTCGAACTTCAAGATCGGAACCGTCGGACCACCGCTGCCCGGCATGTCCGTGCGGATCGCCGACGACGGCGAGATACAGGTGAAGGGCGTCGACGTCTTCGACGGCTACTGGAAAAACCCGGAAGAGACCGCGAAGGTCTTCGACGGTGAATGGTTTAAAACCGGCGACATCGGTCAGCTCGACGACGATGGATTCCTCACGATCACCGGTCGCAAGAAGGAGATCATCGTGACCGCGGGCGGCAAGAACGTCTCGCCAGCTCAACTCGAAGACCCGATCCGCGCCAACCCGATCATCGGCCAGGTGGTCGTCGTGGGTGAGCAGAAGCCATTCATCTCGGCGCTGATCACCCTCGACGAGGAGATGCTGCCGGTATGGCTCAACAACAATGGCGAGGACGCGACTCAGAGCATCAGCGAGGCCTCGCGCAATCCCAAGGTGCTCGATGAGATCCAACGAGCGGTGGATGCCGCGAACGCGACGGTCTCGCGTGCAGAGTCGATCCGCAAGTTCGTCGTCCTCACCGAAGATCTGACCGAGGCGAGCGGACACCTCACGCCGAAGCTCAGCATCAAGCGCAACGTCATCCTCAAAGATTTCTCGCAGGTCATCGAAGAGATGTATAGCGGCGCAACGGCGACGGAGGGCATCTCTACGGTCGGTTAGCTCGCGATCGGTCAGCCAGCACTCACCAACGAGAACAGCCCGGCTCGCGTGAGCCGGGCTGTCGTCGGTTGCTGGAAATCAGAACCAGGGTGCTGACCGGATGGCTGCCATCGCTTCACGTCTGGCCGGCTTCTCTAGTCCGTCGATGAAGAGTTTTCCATCGAGGTGGTCGGTCTCGTGCTGCAGCGCCTGCGCCATGACGCCCGTGCCCTCGAGTTCGATTGGGTCGCCGTTCAGGTCGACGCCGGTTACTCGCGCGTATGGGTAGCGCAAGCGCTGAAAGTAGAACCCCGGAATGGAGAGACAACCCTCGTCGACCAGTTCCGGCTCGCCGGAGACTTCGACGAGTTGGGGGTTGATCACATAACCGATCTCACCGTCGACGTTGTAGCTGAATACCCGCTGGTTCACGCCGATCTGGGGCGCGGCGACGCCAGCGCGGCCGGCGACCTTCACGGAGTCCAGCAGGTCTTCGACCAGGCCGGCCACGTCGTCCGTCGGCCGCACCGGGTCGGACACGGTCTTGAGCACCGGGTCCCCGAAGATGCGGATCTGGCGTTCGGTCATGGCTTCTCTCCTCCGTTGATCTGTTCTGCATGTCTCTTCTGTACTACGAGCTTCTCGGCGTCCAGCAGCGCATTTTCGACGACCTCGCTGGCGGCGGGATGCGGCCAGTACATCGAGCGCGCGAGTCCCGTCACCGGGATGCCGTGGCTGGCCGCGAACACCAGCACCTGAATCAGGATGCTCGCCTCCGGTCCGATGAGGTGCGCGCCGAGAATCATCCCGGTCTCGCCGTCCACCACCAGCTTGCAGAAGCTCGTGGTGTCTTCCAGCGCCCACCCCCAGGCGGTGGTGCCGTAGGCGCGGGTCGCGACCACGGCATCCGGAGCTTCGGCCTCGGTCAACCCGAAATAGGCCACCTGCGGGCTGCTGAAAATCGCCGCCGGGATCGGGCCCGGGTCGCCGCCGATCAGGTCGTGTGGCTGCAGCAGGTTGTGCTTGACGACGCGCGCCTCGTGATTGGCGACGTGTTTGAGCTGCCACTCCGAGGAGACATCGCCGAGCCCGTAGATGCCATCGACGGGCGTGCCACCGGCGAGAGCGCGTTGCTCGGCGTCGACGACGAGTCGCCCGTCGGAATGCACGTCGAAGCCCGCGTCGCCGAGTCCCAGCGTGTCGGAATTCGGGATGCGGCCGATCGCCGAGAGCACCAGATCGGTCGAGAACCGCTCGCCCGAGTCGAGGGTGATGCGCAGATCCTCATCGATCGAGGCTACGGAGGCACCGGTGACCACCCGCCACCGGGCACGGGCCAGCTCGGTGAAGCGCTCGGCGATGTCCGAATCGAGCCGATCGAGAGCATTCTCGGCGCGGACCACCTGCGTGACCTGCACCCCGTAGGCCGAGAAGACGTGGGCGAACTCGGCCGCGACCGCACCTCCGCCGACGATCACCATCGACGCGGGGAGCTGCTCGATGCGCATGATCGAATCGGAATCATGGATGGCCGGGTTGCGAACGCCCTCCGCGGCCGGCAGCGGCCGCGGCCGGGAGCCGGCGGCGATCACGATACGCGGCGCGCGAAGGCGAACCCCGCTCGCGCCGACCAGCTCGTGCTGATCGACGAAGTGAAACCGTTCCCGGAAGACGGTGACGTTCGGGATCTTCTGGTCGCGGTTGCGGAAGCCGGCCTCGCTCAGCTGATCGATCCGACCGAACACCCGGTCTCGGATCGCCGCCCAGTCGACCTGCGCGGTCGGCACCCGGAGCCCGAGGCCGTCACTGCGCAGGGCGTCGGCCGCGACATCCGCCACATGAACGAACATCTTGGTGGGGATGCAGCCGGCATTGAGGCAGGTTCCGCCGAAATGCTCGCCGTCGTCGATCAGTGCAATGGTCAGGTGCGAGAGATCGCGACCGATGATCGAGTTGCCCGAACCGCCGCCGATGATGATGAGGTCGAAGTCCAGCGACTCCGCCTGTGCCAGCTCAGGCACCCTGGCGTACGGGCAGGCCGTCCATGACGAGGGCCGCGAGCTCGCGGGCCGAGGCTCGGGTGAGTGGCTTGAGCGTGGCGTAGTCGATCACGGAGCCGGCAGCAAGCTGCGGGTCGTACGGGATGCGCACGATCTCGCGCACCCGGGACTTGAAGTGCGCCTCGATCTCCTCGAGCTTCACCAGGTTGGTGCCCTGCGTCGCGGTGTTGATCGCCACGACGGCGTTCTTCACCAGATCGCCGTATCCGTTTGCTTCGAGCCAGGTGAGGGTCTCGGAGGCGAGCCGGGCTTCGTCGACCGAGCCGCCGGAGACGATGACGACCGAGTCTGCGCGCTGCAGGGTCGCGCGCATCACCGAGTGCACGATGCCGGTGCCACAGTCGGTCAGTACGAGCGAGTAGAACCTTGCGGCCAGGTCGGCGACGACGTTGTAGTCGTTCTCGTCGAACGCCTCGGAGAGCAGCGGGTCGGTATCGGAGGCGAGGATGTCGAGTCGCGTGTCATCGCGGGACACCATCGTGGAGAAATCGTTGAAGCTGGTGATCGTCGGGGCGAGAGTCACGATGTCCCGCACGGTCGAGCGAGTCTGCTTGTTCACCCGCTCGCTCAGTGTTCCGCGATCGGGGTTGGCATCGACGGCGATCACCCGGTCTTCTCGGGCGTCTGCCAGTGCCATCCCCAACAGCGCGGTCACGGTGGTCTTGCCGACGCCGCCTTTGCGGGTGAGCACCGGCACGAAGCGGGCACCGCCGACGAATTGCTTGTCGATGCGGGCCTCGAGCTCTTTGCGCGCGCGCACCTTGGGCGAATCCCCGCGATTCACCAGGTGGAAGGTGACCGCGTAGACGAACGCATTCCAACCGCCCTCTGGCGCGGTGCGACGCTTGTGGTTCTTCTCGATCAGACGGTCAGCGGTGAGCATCGACGCGGTCTCGGGGGTGGTCGAGACTTCACCGTCGCGACGGTTTCGACGGGTGTAATTCTTTCCGTCGCTCTCGGGAAGCGGCACGATCACCGACTCTTCCGAGACCACGGAAATGGATGTCGTCGCCGGCTGCACGACATCGATGGACGTCGTCGTCGGCTGCGTCACCTCTACCGCGCCCGGGTTCACCGGAATCTCGACGATCGCCACGGCGAGCTCGTCCTCCGGGGCCGCATGAACGGTGGTCGGCAAACTGATCGCGATACTCAGGCTCTCGGGCAGGCTCGCGGCGAGGTCGCCGGAGGATGCATCGACGAGTTCGCCGGTGCTGCCGTCATGGACACCGGCACCGTCCGACTCGTTCGTGCCGTTCCGTTTGATCGCCATGCTCGGGTAGCCCTTCGTAAAGTGTCAACCCTCTACATTACCGTCACGGGTTGCTCACGTTCGGGGCCTGCGCCCCGGGCTACCGGGGCTCGATGTCGATCAGGAGGTCGCCGGCATCCACCTGCTGGGTCTTCGGGATGGCGAGCCGACGCACGGTTCCGGCGACAGGGGTGGTGATTGCCGCCTCCATCTTCATCGCCTCGATCGAGGCGACGCTCTGGCCCGCCTCCACGACCGACCCCTCCACCACCTGCAGCGTGACGACGCCCGAGAACGGAGCGGCGATCTGCCCGGGGCGGGAGAGGTCTGCCTTCTCGGCCGCTTTGGTGACGACATCGATGGCGCGATCGCGCACGAACACCGGACGCAGCTGACCGTTGAGGATGGTCATGACCGTACGCATGCCCTTGTCGTCGGCGTTGCCGATCGCCTCGAGGCCCACGTACAGGCTCACGCCCTTCGCGACGTCGACGACGTGCTCGGACCCTTGACGCAGGCCATAGAGGTAATCGACGGTGTCGACCACCGAGAGGTCGCCGTACTGTTCACGGATCTGCTCGAACTGTTTGGTCGGGCCGGGGAAGAGCAGACGGTTGAGGGTGGAGCGGCGCACCGTCGCGTCTCCGCCGAGCGCTGCGCGGTCGACATCCGTGATCTCCTGCACGCCGATCTTCACGGTGCGACCGGCCAGCACCTTGGTGCGGAATGGCTCAGGCCAGCCGCCGGGCAGCTCGCCCAACTCGCCGGCCATAAAGCCGATTACCGAGTCGGGGATGTCGTAGCGATCGGGGTTCGCCTCGAAGTCGGCCGGGTCGGCATCGACGGCAGCGAGGGCGAGGGCGAGGTCGCCGACGACCTTCGACGACGGCGTCACCTTGGGAGGACGACCCAGGATGACGTTGGCCGCCGCGTACAGGTCCTCCACCTTCTCGAACTGGTCGCCCAGCCCGAGCGCGATGGCCTGCTGGCGTAGGTTCGAGAGCTGCCCGCCCGGGATCTCGTGGGTGTAGACGCGTCCCGTCGGCCCGGGTAGGCCGGATTCGAACGGCTTGTATGCACGCCGCACTGCCTCCCAGTACGGCTCCAGGTCGGAGACCGCCTGCAATGAGAGTCCGGTGTCGCGCTCGGTGTGGGCCAGTGCGGCAACCAGAGCCGATGCCGAGGGCTGACTGGTCGTCCCGGCCATCGGTGCACTGGCGACGTCTACCGCGTCCGCCCCGGCGCGAGCCGCAGCGAGAAGGGTCGCGAGCTGGCCGCCAGCGGTGTCGTGCGTGTGCACGTGCACCGGCAGGTCGAAGCGGTCCCGCAGCGCCGTGACCAGGCTCTCGGCGGCGCTCGCGCGGAGTAGCCCGGCCATGTCTTTGATCGCCAAGATGTGCGCGCCAGACGCGACCATCTGCTCCGCGAGTCGCAGGTAGTAGTCGAGCGTGTAGAGCTTCTCGGCCGGGTCGAGCAGGTCGCCGGTGTAGCAGAGCGCCACCTCGGCGACGGCGCTGCCGGTCTCGAGCACCGCGTCGATGGCCGGTCGCATCTGCGACACGTCGTTGAGCGCGTCGAAGATCCGGAAGATGTCGACGCCGGTCGACGCAGCCTCGCGCACGAAGGCGCTGGTGACCTCGGTCGGGTACGGCGTATAGCCGACCGTGTTGCGACCGCGGAGCAGCATCTGGATCGCGACGTTCGGCAGCGCCGATCGCAGTGCTGCCAGCCGCTCCCACGGGTCTTCGCCGAGGAATCGCAACGCGACATCGTAGGTCGCACCGCCCCACGCCTCGACCGAGAGTAGTTGCGGCGTCATGCGGGCGACGTACGGCGCCACCGCGACGAGATCTTTGGTGCGCACCCGGGTCGCGAGAAGCGACTGGTGGGCGTCGCGGAACGTGGTCTCCGTTACAGCCAGCGCGGTCTGCTGACGCAACGCCGTCGCGAACCCCACCGGGCCGAGTTCGAGCAGCCGCTGGCGCGAGCCGTCGGGCGCCGGGGCTGTCACATCGATTACTGGCAACTTGAGGGCCGGATTGATGATCCCCGTACCGTCGCCGTATGGCCTGTTCACGGTCACATCGGCGATCCAGTTCAGCAGCTTGGTCCCTCGGTCTTTCGACTGGTGGGCGTCGAACAGCTCCGGGCGCTCCTCGATGAACGCGGTGCTGAGGTCGCCGGCCGCGAACGACGGATCGTCGAGCACTGCTTGCAGAAACGGGATGTTCGTTGAGACGCCGCGGATGCGGAACTCGGCGAGACCGCGCTTGGCACGGGCGACTGCCGCGGCGAAGTCGCGACCGCGGCAGGTCATCTTCACCAGCATCGAATCGAAGTACGGGCTGATCTGTGTGCCGGGATCGATGGTTCCGCCATCGAGACGGATGCCGCCGCCGCCGGGCGAACGATAGGTCGTGATCTTCCCAGTGTCGGGCCGGAACCCCGACGCGGGGTCTTCGGTGGTGATGCGGCATTGCAATGCCGCGCCGCGCATCCTGAGGTCCTTCTGCTGCAGGCCGAGCTCGGCCAGCGACTGCCCGAAGGCGATGCGCATCTGCGACTGCACCAGGTCGACGTCGGTGATCTCCTCGGTGACCGTGTGCTCCACCTGGATACGCGGGTTCATCTCGATGAAGACGTGCTGGCCACGCCGCTCCCCCGCGGTGTCGAGCAGGAACTCGACCGTGCCGGCGTTGACGTAGCCGATCGACTTCGCGAAGGCGATCGCGTCGCGGTACATGGCCTGGCGGACATCCTCGTCCAGGTTCGGCGCCGGAGCGATCTCGACGACTTTCTGATGGCGGCGCTGCACCGAGCAGTCCCGCTCGAACAGGTGAACCGTCTCCCCCGTCGCATCGGCCAAGATCTGTACTTCGATGTGCCGGGGGCGCACCACCGCCCGCTCCAGGAACATCGTCGGGTCGCCGAACGCGCTGTCCGCCTCGCGCATCGCCTCTTCCAGGGCCGCGCGCAGGTCCTCTTTGCGTTCGACCCGACGCATGCCGCGGCCGCCACCACCGGCGACGGCCTTGGCGAAGATCGGAAAGCCGATGTCGTCGGCGCCGGCGAGCAGGGCATCCATGTCTTTGGATGCCGGGGTCGATTTCAACACCGGCACGCCCGCAGCGATGGCGTGCTCCTTGGCGGTGACCTTGTTACCCGCCATCTCGAGCACATGCTGGCCGGGACCGATGAACGTAATGCCCGCGTTGGCTGCGGCTCCGGCGAGCTCCGGGTTCTCGGAGAGGAAGCCGTAGCCGGGATAGATCGCGTCAGCACCGGCCTCCTTGGCTACCCGGATGATCTCGGACACGTTGAGGTAGGCGGCGACCGGATGCCCCTTCTCGCCGATCTGGTAGGCCTCGTCGGCCTTGAGCCGATGCATCGAGTTGCGGTCTTCGTACGGAAACACCGCGACCGTCTGCGCGCCGAGTTCATAGGCCGCACGGAACGCGCGAATAGCGATCTCACCGCGGTTGGCCACCAGGATCTTCGTGAACATTCGGTCCTTTCCAACGACGATGTGGCGGGACTGCGGCTCAACTGTCGGGAAACATGGCCGCCGGACGCGATATCGCGACGCGAGCTGTAGGTGCTCTCAGACTAGTGAAGGTATTGTTCTTCCTTGTGCATGTACTCAGCGTCAGCTCCCTCAAGGGAGGAGTGGGCAAGACCACTGTGACGCTCGGGCTGGCCTCCGCCGCCTTCGCAAAGGGCCTTCGCACCCTCGTCGTCGACCTCGACCCGCAGTCCGACGTCTCGACCGGCATGGACATCAACGTCGCCGGTCACCTCAACGTCGCCGACGTGCTGGCCTCTCCCAAGGAGAAGATCGTCCGTGCGGCGATCGCTCCGAGTGGCTGGACCAGGGGTCGCCCCGGCACCATCGACGTGATGATCGGCAGCCCGTCCGCGATCAACTTCGACGGACCGCACCCGAGCATCCGTGACATCTGGAAGCTCGAGGAGGCTCTGGCGAACGTCGAGGCCGACTATGACCTCGTGCTCATCGACTGCGCGCCTTCACTCAACGCGCTCACCCGCACCGCGTGGGCCGCGAGCGACCGGGTCACCGTCGTCACCGAGCCCGGCCTGTTCTCCGTCGCCGCGGCCGACCGGGCGCTGCGGGCGATCGAGGAGATCCGTCGCGGGCTGTCCCCGCGACTGCAGCCACTCGGCATCATCGTCAACCGCGCCCGCGTTCAGTCGCTCGAGCACCAGTTCCGCATCAAGGAACTTCGCGACATGTTCGGCCCGCTGGTGCTCAGCCCACAGCTGCCGGAGCGCACCTCGCTGCAGCAGGCCCAGGGAGCCGCAAAGCCCCTGCACGTCTGGCCGGGCGAGAGTGCACAGGAGATGGCGCACAACTTCGATCTGCTTCTCGACCGGGTGCTGCGCACCGCGCGCATCGGCGAGTACGCCGTCGTCTAAGTATCCAGCGCTACTCCGCCGGTCGAGTAGCGCCCGAGCGCCCGAGCGTCCGCGCGAGGACGCGTATCGAGACCCACGCGGAGGCTTCGATACGGCTGCTCCTCCGTCGCGGCCTACTCAACCAGCGGAGGTTCGCACGACGCCTAGGAGGCTCGCGTGGCGCGCTTTGCTGCCAGTTCGTCCATGACGTCGGGACGCTCGGAGTCGAGCTCCACGAGCGAGGTCTCGACCTCACGCAGCACCTTGCCCACGGCGATGCCGAAGACACCCTGACCGCGACTGACCAGATCGATGACCTCGTCGTTCGACGTGCACAGGTAGACGCTGGCACCATCGCTCATCAGCGTGGTCTGGGCGAGGTCGTTGATGCCGGCCTCGCGCAGCTGGTTTACCGCAACCCGGATCTGCTGCAGCGAGATCCCGGTATCGAGCAGACGCTTGACGAGCTTGAGAACGAGGATGTCGCGAAAGCCGTAGAGACGCTGCGAACCGGACCCTGCCGCACCGCGCACGGTCGGCTCGACGAGCTCGGTGCGTGCCCAGTAGTCGAGCTGGCGATAGGAGATTCCGGCCGCTCGAGCCGCAACGGCGCCCCGGTAGCCAGCGTCGACATCCAGATCGGGCAGACCGTCGGTGAAGAGCAATCCGAGATCGTAGCGGGAGTCCTCGCTACGTGTGCTGAGCTCGCTCATTGTTGCCTTCCACCTCTGCAGTTCATGCTGTGTCAATTGACTGCCGTGCCCATCCTTAACGTTCAACGGATGGTTGACACTTTCGTCGTTCCCCACGTTACCGCTGAGGGGTGGCTCGCACCGTGACACACGAGTCGGCGTGTCGGTCGGATTCGCGAAACTTCATCGCCCGCGCGTGTCCGATCCCGACAGTTTACGGGTCGAGTCGCGTCAGTGCCGAGCGAATCAGGCTGGAACGCACGATCTCCAGCTGACCGGCGATCTCACGAGCCAGTTCGCCCGCCTTGGCGCGGCTCGACGCGTCTTTTCGTCGCGCCACCGGGATGAGCGCGCTCTCGATGAGGCCGAGTTCGCGCTCGGCCGCCGCCCGAAATCCACGCAGGTGCCGTGGTTCGATGCCGGATTTCTGCAGTTCTACCAGTGAGGTGAGAACACTGAGCGCATCATCACCGTAAACATCGGATGCCGCGATAAGCGACGAGGAGACTGCGTCACCGAGAAGCTGCGTGGTTGCGCCGGCCTCCCGCACGAGCTCATCGCGCTTGAACTTGCGCTCGGTGGAGAGGATGGAGGGGCCAGACAGCGTCGTACCACCGGGAAGCTCGGGCTCGCGGCCGGCATCGAGTTCCACGAGGTACTCGCGGATCACCTTGAGCGGCAGGTAGTGGTCCCGCTGCATCGTGAGGATGAATCGCAGACGCTCCACATCCGCAGACGAGAACTTGCGATAGCCCGACTCGGTCCGAGCGGGGGCGATCAGGTCGCGCTCCTCGAGGAACCTGAGCTTCGACGGCGTGAGATCGGGAAAATCCGACGTGAGTCGAGCAAGCACCTGACCGATACTGAGCAGCGGTGCTGCACCAGGCGTCTTCGCCTGGGCCGTAGCGCGCCCCACTACTTGCTCGCCAGGTTCGCGAGATCCAGTCGTGACGCGTAGAAAGTGAGGCGGAACTTGCCCACCTGCACCTCGGCCCCGTCGCCCAGTAGAGCCGTATCGATGCGCACGCCGTCGAAGTACGTGCCGTTCAGGCTGCCGAGATCACGGATCTCGAAGGCCGTTCCGTGGCGGAGAAACTCGGTATGACGACGTGAGACGGTGACGTCGTCGAGGAAGATGTCTGCATCCGGATGACGCCCCGCGGTCGTGCGGTCGGCATCCAGCAAGAAGCGCGAACCGGCATTCGGCCCGCGGCGCACCACGAGAAGAGCGGAGCCTGACGGCAGTGCGGCGATCGCCTGCTGTTCTTCCGGCGTCACCTCGCCGTCGAGAGCGGCGAGTTGGCGTTCGAACTCGGCACCCAGGTGCAGAGCCGTCGTATCACTCTCGCGAGGTCGGTCTTCTGCGTGGCTATCCTGCGATTCTGGATCAGCCATGGTGACACCTCCCGCTTTCCCCTGCGTCTTTCGGTTTCTTAGAGGCCAAGCGTAGCTGATCCCGTGTCGGGTTCACGAGCGGGAATCCGCACGACCCGAACGGTCTCGCGCAGATAGAGCACGCCAGCCCACCAATACAGGAAACCACCCCACAGGGCCGCTGCCCACCCGATCGGGGACGTCACGCCCTGCACCGCGGGGAACGCCTCGCCGAGCATCAGGATGGGAAGCGACGAGAACAGACAGAAGGTGGCGAACTTGCCGAGATGGTGAACCGGGAGCGGACCGTAGCCGTGGTTGGCGAGGACGATTCCCAACACGATCAGCAGGAGATCGCGGCTCACCACGGCGATCACGAACCACCACGGCAGCACCTGCGCGATCGCGAGGCCGAGCAGAGCGGCAAGGATGAGCAGCCGGTCGGCGGCCGGGTCGAGCAGCTGGCCGAGTCGGGTGATCTGATTGAAACGGCGAGCGATCTGGCCATCGACGAAGTCGGTGATCGTCGAGATGACCAGCAGAATAAGCGCACCGAGATCGTTGCCGACGACGATGAAGACGAAGAAGACCGGGACCATGAGCAGGCGCAGAAAGCTGAGCACGTTCGGCACCGTCAGGATGCGCGAACTCATCTGATTCGCAGCATCCGTCACGCCATCGATTCTATCGGCCCGCCCTCTCGCCGTTTCGCCGCGGAATAAGATGCCAACATGAGCCCCCTGACCATCGTCATCATCATCGCCGCCGTGGTGTGCGCCTTCGTCTGGATCGCGTCGCTGATCACGAAAGACACGTCCTGGGTGGATCGCATCTGGTCGATCGTGCCCATCGTCTACGTGTGGGTGTTCGCGATTGCCGCCGGTCTGACGGATGTGCGGCTCGATGTGATGGCCGCGATCGTCACCGTGTGGGGAGCGCGGCTGACCTTCAACTTCGCCCGCAAGGGCGGCTACAGCGGCATGGAGGATTACCGCTGGGCAGTGCTGCGCGGGAGGATGTCGCCGGCTGGGTTCCAACTCTTCAACTTGTTCTTCATCGTGCTCTATCAGAACTTCATCCTGGTGCTCATCGCCCTTCCGGCGTTCACGGCATTCGAGAACCGCGACACAGCGTTCGGTCCCCTCGATGTGATCCTCGCGATCGTCTTCCTGGCGCTCACCGCCGGCGAGACGGTCGCCGACCAGCAGCAGTGGGACTTCCACGAAAAGAAGAAGGCCGACGTCGCCGCGGGTCGCACCCCGACTCCGCGCTTCCTCCAATCCGGCCTGTTTCGCGTCTCGCGCCACCCGAACTTCTTCTTCGAGCAGGCGCAGTGGTGGGTACTGTTCTTCCTCGGCGCGTCCGCGGCGGGTTCGGTGTTGCAATGGACCGTTGCAGGCCCGTTCCTGCTCACCGTGCTGTTCATCGGGTCGACGATCTTCACGGAGAACATCTCGGTCAGCAAGTACCCCGAATACGTCGATTACCAGCGGCGGACCTCGCCGATCATCCCGTGGTTCCCGCGTCGCGAGCGCGAGACCACGGAAGCCGCGGCCTAGTCCAGACCACGCCAGGGCGTGTCTCGCCCGACCGGGAGCGGGCCGGGTACCGTTGGACGATGTCCTGCATCCGTTTCAATACCCCAGCGCAGCGCCAGGCGATGCGTGACCACCGGCCGGTCATGCTCACTCCCGAGCAGGCTGCGGCCCTCCATCCCGCTCCCCCGGTGACCGACAGCAAGATCGCTCGGCTGCGGCTGCTCGCCACCGATGCGAACGCCAAGATTCGCGAAAGCGTCGCCAGCAGCCCGAACGCTCCCGAGGACGTGCTGGTCGCCTTGGCCGCCGACGACGACGAGGGCGTCCGCTCCTGCGTGGCCCGCAACGAGCACGCGCCCTGCGATGTGCTGCGCAGCCTGGCCGACGACGACTCGGAACGGGTGCGCGGCTTCCTCGCCGTCAACTTTTTCGTGCCTGCCGACGTGATGGAACGCCTCGCCGACGACCGTAGCGAGATCGTTCGCGCGCTGGTGGGCTGGAAGGGTGCACTCGCCGACGCCTGAGCGGGAGCAGCTGATCATGGAGCCGACGACTGCGCGAGTGGACAGCTGGGTGTGGGCCGTTCGCCTCGCGAAAACCCGATCCGCCGCCACCGCCGCGTGCAAGGCGGGTCACGTTCACGTGAACGGAGAGCGTGCAAAGCCCTCCCAACCCGTCAAGATCGGCGACGAGGTACGCCTGCGCACCGCAGACCTCGAGCGAACTGTGAAGGTCGCGCGGCTGGTCGTGAAGCGTGTCGGCGCCCCCGTCGCGGCCGAGTGCATGGTCGACCTCACGCCACCGCCCCCGCCCCGCGAGGAGCGTCCGATCACGGTGGTTCGCGACCGCGGCGCCGGGCGTCCGACAAAGCGTGAGCGGCGCGATCTGGAGAAGCTCCGCGGTCACTGATCTGCTCCTCCGCGTGCGGTGTTAACAGCATGTGACAGTCTGCGGTTCGGTTTCACCAAGACGCTTTCACGCTCGTACTATTCGTTAGATGACCATCGCGCCCTCCCCCACACGCGCCACGCACATCGAGACCGGCGGGATCGAATCGATTCCGACCGACCGGCGACACGGCTCCCCCTGGCAACTCCTCTCGACCTGGACGTCGCCGAACCTCGAGTTCGCGACGATCTTCGTCGGCGTCATTGCCGTGGCCTTCTTCGGCCTGGGCTTCTGGCAGGCCATGGCCGCCCTGGTCCTCGGATCTGTCGCCGGCGCGATCACTCAGGGCGTGCTCTCCACCTGGGGTCCGCGCGAAGGTCTCGCCCAGCTTGTGCTGAGCCGCACCGCGTTCGGCTACCGCGGCAACATCCTGCCTGCCGCGTTGAACACGCTGATGGCCGGTCTCGGCTGGTTCGCCGTCAACTCGGTCAGTGGCGCATTCGCGCTCGCGACTCTGACGGGCATGCCGGTCGTGCTCAGCCTGCTCATCATCGTCCTGATCGAGGTCGCGGTCGCGTTCGTCGGCCATGACCTGGTGCAGCTGTTCGAGCGGTACGCGAGCATCGTGCTCGGCATCATCTTCATCGTGGCGACGATCACGATCTTCGCGCACGCCGACTTCGGCTTCGTGCAGAAGGGGGGAAGCAACTTCAGCTTCGCCGGCTTCACGCTCGCCGCCGGTGCCGCGTTCGGCTACGCCGCCGGCTGGAATCCCTACGCCGCCGATTACAGCCGGTACCTCCCGCGCACCACGAGCACGAAGGCAATCGCGTTGGCCGCCGGACTCGGCGATTTCGTTTCCTGCGTCGTGCTGATGGCAGCAGGAGCCGCGGCCGCCACGATCGCCGGATTCGACGCGAACAGCCCGACCGACTCCTTCACCGCATCGATGCCGGTCGTGATCAAAGACTTCACGCTGGTGGCCATCGCCGTCGGTGCCATCGCCGCCAACGCTCTCAACATCTACTCGGGCGCCATGTCGTTTCTCGCCGCGGGCATCAAGATCCCGTTCGCCCTGCGGCGTGCGATCGTCGCCGTGGGCTTCGGCGTCGTCGGCTTCTTCATCGCCTGGAGCGCCATCCCCGATGCCGGCCACACCTACGAGGGGTTCCTCCTGGTGATCGCCTACTGGATCGCCCCGTGGCTCGGGGTGGTGCTGGTCGATCGCTACCTGCGTCGCGGCACCTCGATTGCGTCGCTCGTCACCGAGAGGGCGAAGTACCGCAACCCCGCTGGCATCCTGGCCTTCTTGGTCGGCCTCGTCGTGTCTGTGCTGCTGTTCTCGAATCAGGAGATCTACACCGGCCCGCTCGCGAAGGCCCTGCCTATCGGTGACCTGACCGCGATCGTCGGGCTGCTGCTCGCGGGGGTGGCGTACGTCATCCTGTTCCGCGTCTTCGCTCCGAAGCTGGGCGGACCGCTCAGTGAAGAACCCGACGAGGTTATCGGCGTCGACGCTGCGGACCAGATCGCATGAGCGGCGAGCTCTACTTGACCGACAGCGAGAAAATGGCCGTCGCCCGTGCCGAGGCGGAGAAGGGCGCGGCCGAAGGAGGCATCCCGATCGGGGCCGCATTGTTCGCGGCGGACGGCACTCTGCTCGGGGCGGGGCGCAACCGTCGAGTTCAGGATGACGACGCCGCGATGCACGCGGAGACCAACGCCTTTCACAACGCGGGTCGGCAGCGCAGCTATCGCGACACGGTCATGGTCACGACCCTGTCGCCCTGCTGGTACTGCTCGGGCCTGGTGCGGCAGTTCGGAATCGGGCGTGTGGTCGTCGGCGATGATCAGAGTTTCCTCGGCGGACAGGAATGGCTGGCCGAGAACGGCGTCGAGGTCACCGTGCTGAACGATCCGGGCCTCATAGCCATGATGGGCGAGTTCATCCACACCCACCCCCGGCTGTGGAACGAAGATATCGGCGAGGACTGAGCCACCGCTTCGTGCAGGCTGACCCTCGCTGAGCAACGCTCTGCGCAGTGTGCGTGCCCCACAATCGTTGCACCCGGAGATTCCGGCATGCGGCGACAGGACATCGGATCATGGATCCTCGGCTGGGCTCATTTCTCAAAGGGCGGTATCGACCCACCGAGGTGATCGGACGTGGCGGCATGGGCTACGTCTACCGCGCTCGGGACGAGGCGCTCGGCCGAGATGTCGCGATCAAGTTGTTCGCAGCCGCGACCGATCCGATTGAGATCCGTCGCCAGGAGCATGAGGTAAATCTTCTCGCCGGTCTCAGTCATTACTCGCTGGTGACCCTCCTCGATGCAGCCGTCGATCGTTCGGACCCCGACGACCCGCGCATCTATTTCGTGATGGAGCTGGTCGCAGGAGATGACCTCGCCCGGTTGCTCGACCGTCGGTCGCTCTCGGCCCGCCAAGTCGCTCAGCTCGGCTTCGACCTCGCCGAAGGTCTTCAGTACATCCATCGTCGCGGCGTGGTCCATCGCGACCTCAAACCGTCGAACGTCTTGATGCTCGACTACGACGACGACAGCACGCGAACCCGGGCCAAACTCACGGACTTCGGCATCGCGCTGACCGCTCGCAGCGCGCGCATCACCGGAGCGGGCATGACTACCGGAACCGCCGCATACCTGAGCCCAGAGCAGGCGCAGAAATCTCCGGTCGGTCCGCCCAGCGATATCTACTCGCTGGGCCTGGTGCTGCTCGAGTGTTTCACCGGTCGTCTCGCGTTTCCCGGCGATCCGATCCCGTCCGCTCTGGCTCGCCTGCTCGGCGATCCCTCGATCCCGGATGACCTCGCCCCCGAATGGCGAGAGCTCCTGGCTGCGATGACCGCACGCCATCCCGACGATCGCCCCACCGCTGACGAGGTCGTCGCAGCACTCGCCCAGCTGCTCGCCAGCGAGTCAGGGCGGCATCGGCACGGCTTCTCGGGGAGCGGCCTCACGCTCGACCGCAACTCGGTGCTGCACGATGTCGCCGATCGCGTCGTCAGCATCGCGGGGCGGGCGCTGAACGCCGGTGTCGCGGCACTCACGACAGGCGCGCTGGAACAGATCTGGGTGAGTCCGGAGCTCGGGCTGCGCGAATCTGACGTGGTGAGGCTGCTCGCGAGCCCGACGGTGGAACGCCCGGACCTGTCGTGTTCCCTGGCCGCGACAATCCTGGGTGCGGGCGGCGACGTCGTGGGAACCCTCGAGGTGTTCGGCGACGCGCGGTTGGGGTCGTCCGACGAGCAGGTCGCCACGTTCACGGATCTGGCCGCTCTGGTCGCCGGTGCGCTCGGCACGCCGGTGCGCATCCGTCCGGCGCAGACGTCCGAAACCCCGAATCGCGCGGGAAATGTGACAGCACTGAACTCGAGGCGAGCGGCGCGGCGCGAGCCACGCTGGGACGAGATCCCCGCGCGGGGGTGACCCTTTCTGCAGACAGCACCCCTCTGGTGAGCTACCCTCGTGTCAAGCCACACGGCAATGTCGCCTGGCTTGGGGGATCTCGGATCGGGGAATCTTTATGTACGCAGCAGGTGAACGGCAGCGCCCGTGAGCGCCGCGACCACAAGCGAACAACGTCTTGACGCAAAAACGATCGGTCCGGTGTTGGACGCCGCGGTTGTGCAGGTTCTGGAGCGTTTCGGGGAGGATCGCGGATTGTCACCCCTCCGCTGGTCGGTCATCGACTATCCGGAGGGACTCGTCATCGAGGGGCGCCCGGAGGCCGCAGGTCCCGATGTCGCAGAGACCTGTGCGCAGTGGGCCGCGGCGCTGACGATGGTCGAATACGAATGGGACTCCGTCGACGGTGAGCGCAGTTGGCATCTCGACATCGGCGCATGGCACCTGGAATTGATCGCGGGCCACGACACGTCGGTCGATCCGAGAGAACTCTTCGACTAACCGCGTTTCGTGAGCGCGTCCTGAAGGCTGGCGGCTGGCTCGCCGCTATACGACTGCTTCCATCAGTCCGAGATGCTGGGCGATGATCTCGGCATGGTTTCGCACGTCGACATCCGTCATCGGAACGCGCGCGATCAGCTGCGCGAAGAAGACTGGACCGACGATCGCTCCGTATTGTTGAGTCGTCACCGGGGCGACGCGTTCGCGGAACTCTGCGATTGCCGCGTCGTTCATCTCGCGCAGCGAGTCGGCAGCTTCTGGGTCGCGGGTCGCCTTCGCCATCTGCATTGTCACCGTGGCTGCGAATACCGGATCGCACATGGTGTCGCGCACCTGCACAAGAAAGTGATTAAGCCGCTCGAACGTTGTCAGTCCGTCGAAATCGCTGGCATCGCCGGCGAAAGTGCTGCTCACCGCGTCGCTGATCACCCGATCGATCGACCCCCAATGCGTGTACAGGGTTCTGCGGGACACCTGAGCCTCGGCGGCGAGGATGGTGAAAGTCAGCGGGGTGGACGCGGGCTCCGCCAGGAGTTTGCGCACCGTCGCAAGCACGTGATCACGTGTGCGCTGGATACGGGGATCGGGCATTCTTCAAGTCTAGGCGACGCGACAGATAGTCGTCAGATGAATTTCTCCTCATGCATGGACATTTCGCCAAGAATGTACTATCGATCATTCGAGCACGAGGGGCTGCGCGGCCTCGGGAGTGAGGCGGAATATGCGAAGAACCCGCCCGGAAGCCCGCTCGTAGCCGCGATATCCGGGCCACTGATCCTCGATGAACGTCCAGACTGCTTCGCGCTCGTCGTCAGAAATAAGCGTCGCACGCACCGGAATAAGCGTGCGATTCACACTCACCGTCGCCGCCGGGTGCTTGAGCAGGTTGACTGTCCACGCGGGATGCTGGTCGCGAGCGAAGTTACTTCCGGTCACCAGCATCCCCTCCCCCTCGGGCACGTACATGAGTTCGGTGTCCCGTTCGAGTCCGGATTTCGCGCCGGTCGTATGCAACACGAGCGACGGCACGAGAAATCCGCTCAACGGATGCTTGCCGTGGGTGAGCACACTCGTCACCCGCTCCAGGGGTGGCATGATCGTCGGCCCGACTCGCCGAAAGAATAGGGTGCGCGAGAATCGCGACACGGCCCGACGCACGGTGCGTTGCACGGGAGACTGCCGTCTGCTCGGCGTCGGCGGCGGCGTCATGATCTGATTCTGGCAGCCGAGCACCGAAGCTGAGCGGCCGTTCGGACATTCATTCCCGGTCGTACGCGGCCTGCAGTTCGGCGATGTCGATTTTCGTCATCGCCATCATCGCCTCCATGACCCGTGCGGCGCGACCCGGATCGGGATCTTGAAGGAGCGTGCCGAGAACCGGGGGCACGACCTGCCACGACAGACCCCATCTGTCTTTCAGCCACCCGCACCGGCTGGGCTCACCCCCGTCGGCGAGGAGGGCATCCCACAGTCGATCGATTTCATCCTGGGTCTCGGCGGAAACATAGAGCGAGATCGCCTCGGTGAAGGAGAACTGCGGTCCGGCGTTCATCGCGCTGTAGTGAACCCCGTCGAGGACGAAGTCGACGACGAAGGCGTGCCCCTCGGGCATCGGGCCGCCGGCGGGGTACCGCGAGACGTGCGTGATTGAGGAGTCGGGGAACAGTGAGACGTAGAACGACGCCGCGTGCTCCGCCTCGGTGTCGAACCAGAGGAACGGGGTGATCTTCTGCACGGGGACTCCTTTGTTTAGCGGTCTCCCGCCGCCGACGCTACTCCCGCGGCACGACGGGGGGAATAGCGATGGCCCGCGCGGTGCTCTATCGAAGATGAAACGCATCGGCTTTCTCTCCTTCGGTCACTGGCAGCAGGTGCCCGGCTCGTTCACCCCGACCGCGCAAGACGTACTTCTGCAGACGATCGACCTCGCGGTCGCGGCGGAGGAGATGGGCGTCGACGGCGCATACGTGCGGGTGCATCACTTCGCCCGGCAGCTCGCGTCACCGTTCCCGTTGCTGGCGGCGATGGCAGCGCGCACCAGCCGCATCGAGATCGGCACCGGGGTGATCGATATGCGCTATGAGAATTCGCTGGCGATGGCGGAGAACGCGGCGGCCGCCGACCTGATCAGCGACGGCAGGTTGCAGCTCGGCATCAGCCGGGGCTCACCCGAAACGGCGGAGCGCGGCTACGAGAGTTTCGGCCACTTCCCGCTCGAGGGGCAGACCGACGCCGACCTGGCTCGCCAGACGACTGACGGTTTCCGTGCGGCGATAGCCGGCGCCGCCGTGGCCCGGGCCAACCCGCAGATGGGGGCGGCCGGCGGCCTCGCCATTCAGCCCCAGTCGCCCGGCTTGGGCGACCGCATCTGGTGGGGCGCCGGCTCGCGGGCGACCGCCGTGTGGACCGCCGAGCAGGGCATGAACCTGATGAGCTCGACGCTGCTGACCGAAGACACCGGGGTTCCCTTCGACGAACTCCAGGCCGAGCAGATCGCGATGTACCGGAGTGCATGGGCAGAGGCCGGACATACTCGAGTGCCACGGGTGTCGGTGAGCCGCAGCATCCTGCCGATCATCGACGACGAGACTCGCCACTATTTCGGACTGCGCGCGCAGGCCGACGCGAAAGATCAGGTCGGCCATCTCGACGGCGGACTCGCGCGGTTCGGGCGAAGCTACATCGGCGAACCAGACCGGATAGCGGCAGAACTCGCTGAGGATGCGGCGGTGCAGGCCGCGGACACCGTGCTGGTAACCATCCCCAATCAGTTGGGAGTGGGATTCAACGCGCGCATTCTCGAGTCGATCGTGCGGGACATTCGGCCGGCGCTGGGCGACTAGGGGGGCAGGACACCCGCCGACTTCTACTCCCCCACCAGCCAGCCGTCGGGAGCAGCCAAGGTTGCGGCCTCCGCCGGGCCCCAGCTCTCCTCGGCGTACGACAGCACGGGCGGCGGAGAGGTGAGTATCGGCGCGATCGCGTCCCAGGCCCAGGCGAGGCCGTCGGGGCGGGTGAACAGCGAACGGTCACCCAGGATGACGTCGTTGAGCAGCTTCACGTAGGGCGGCAGCGAGTCGGCGTCGCCGACATCGCCCAGCATGATCGTGCTCTGGGCTGTGGTGAGCGAGAACTCCGCGCCAGGCTCCTTGACCACCATCCGCAGGTCTACAGCGCCTTTTCCGGCCAGATTTATCGACAGCACATTGCCGGTCTCGGGAGCGTCGTGGGCGAGCGGCCCTGTCGCGGGCGTGCGGAAGATGATGCTCACCCGCTGAGCACCCTCGGCGAGGCGCTTGCCGGTGCGGAGCAGGAAGGGCACATCACGCCATCGCGGGGTGTCTATCCATAGTCGAGCCGCCGCGAACGTGTCGGTCGTGGAGTCCGAGGCGACCCCCTCGGTCTCGGTGAACCCGTCGAACTGGCCGAGCACGACATCCTCTGCCGCGAGCGGACGGAAGGCCGCGATCACGGTCTCCCTCGCGGCCTGCAGGTCGTCGGGCTTCATCGATAGCGGGGGCTCCATCGCGATTTCGGCGGCCAGTTGGAACAGGTGGGTCACGATCATGTCGAGCAGAGCACCGGTCTGGTCGTAGAACTCCGCGCGGTCGTCGATACCGAGCGTCTCGGGAACGTCGATCTGCACCGCGCGGATGTGCTCACGGCTCCAGACCCCCTCAAACAGGCCGTTGCCGAAGCGGAGAGCATGGAGGTTCTGCGATCCCTCCTTGCCGAGGAAGTGGTCGATGCGGAAGACCTGATGCTCGTCCAACACCTTGTGGACGGCGGTGTCGAGTTCGCGAAAGTTATCGGGGCTGGTACCGAATGGCTTCTCGTAGACGACACGGGCATCCGTCACCAGGTCGTGTGCGCCAAGCGCCTCGGTGATGCCGATGAAGGCAACGGGAGGGAGCGACAGGTAATGGATGAGCTGCGGCTTCTCACCGAGATCTTTCTCCACTTCTGCGAGCACGTCGACCAACTCTCCCGGGTCATCGGCGGTGAAGCCCTTGCCGGCGAAGTGGAGATGGGCGCTGAAGTCGTCCCAGTCGTCACCCGGCTGCGGACCGAACTCGGTGAGCACGTCGTGCACGTGGGCGCGGAAGTCGTCGGTGGAGACGTCGCCGCGACCATTACCCACGATCGCCCACTTCTTCGGCAGCAGACCGTGCTGCGCGAGCTGGTAGAAGGCCGGGATGACCATGCGTTTGGCCAGATCTCCGGTCGCTCCGAAGAGCACGAAGACGGTAGCGGGGGCGTCGGAACTGTCGGGCATGAAACTCCTTGAACGGCGTGCCGGTGAATTTCCGCTCACTGTACGCGCGGGCGGCATCGCCCGTCTCGAGATATAGTTAGTACACAACAACTAATCAATTGGCACTCAACGGCGAGCGCTTCGATGGAGGAATTCGTGGCAGACACCGCCGTTCGCACCCGCTCGGGCATGTTCAACAAAGACCACCCGAAGTACAAGTGGATCGCACTGAGCAACACCACCCTCGGCATCCTGATGGCGACCATCAACGGGTCGATCGTGCTGATCTCGCTCCCCGCGATCTTCACCGGCATCAAGCTCAACCCGCTCGAGCCGGGCAACGTGAGCTATCTGCTCTGGATGCTGACCGGGTACATCCTGGTCACGGCCGTGCTGGTCGTGAGCTTCGGCAGACTCGGCGACCTGTACGGCAGGGTGCGCATCTACAACCTGGGCTTCGTGATCTTCACCCTCTCGGCCATCGCCCTCGTCTTCGACCCCTTCACGGGCGGACAGGGCGCGATCTGGCTGATCGGATGGCGCGTGGTGCAGGCCGTCGGCGGGTCGATGCTGTTTGCGAACTCGACCGCCATCCTCACCGATGCGTTTCCCGTAGAACGCCGCGGTTTCGCGCTGGGAATCAACCAGGTGGCCGGTATCGCGGGCACCTTCCTCGGTCTGATCATCGGTGGACTGCTCTCGACGATCGACTGGCGCGCGGTCTTTCTTATCAGCGTTCCCTTCGGCATCCTGGGCACGATCTGGTCGTACAAGTCGCTGCACGAGGTCGGGTCGAAGGCCGTCGGAAAGGTCGACATCCCGGGCAACATCATCTTCGCCGTCGGCCTCGTCGCCTTGCTGACCGGAATCACCTACGGCATCCAGCCCTACGGTGACAGCTCCACCGGGTGGGGCAACCCCTGGGTGCTCGCCGGCATCATCGGCGGCATCGCCCTGCTGATCCTGTTCGTCTTCTACGAGCTGCGCGCTAAAGACCCGATGTTCAACATGCGGCTGTTCCGCATCCGCGCGTTTGCCTGGGGCAACTTCGCCGGACTGCTCGCCTCGATCAGCCGCGGTGGTCTGCAGTTCATGCTGATCATCTGGCTGCAGGGCATCTGGCTTCCCCTTCACGGTTACTCCTACGAAAGCACGCCGCTCTGGGCCGGCATCTACCTCCTGCCGCTCACCATCGGCTTCCTGGTCTCCGGCCCCGTTTCGGGATCGCTCTCCGACCGCTTCGGTGCGCGAGCCTTCGCCACCAGCGGATTGGTACTGGTTGCGCTCACCTTCGTGGCTCTGCTGCTCATCCCGGTGAACTTCCCGTATTGGCTGTTCGCCGTGATCACATTCCTCAACGGCGTCGGCTCCGGCCTGTTCGCGGCACCGAACCGCACCGCGATCATGAACAGTGTTCCGGCGAACCAGCGCGGGGCGGCATCCGGCATGACCGGAACTTTCCAGAACGCGGGCAACTCCCTCTCCATCGGCATCTTCTTCTCGCTGATGATCGCGGGCCTCGCCTCGACATTGCCGGACGCGCTCCGCACCGGGCTCACGAGCCACGGGGTGAACGCCGCGGTGGCAGGCCAGGTCGCGGCGACTCCCCCGGTCGGCAGCCTGTTCGCCGCCTTCCTCGGTTACAACCCAATCGCCTCGATCCTCGGCCCGACCGGAGTGCTGCACTCGCTGTCACCCGCGAACGCCGCCGCGCTCACCGGCAAGGAATTCTTCCCGCAGCTGATCGCCGATCCCTTCCACGCCGGTCTCGTGATCGTGTTCATCGCCGCAGCGGCGATGTCGATCATCGGCGCGATAATGTCGCTCTCCGCTGGCGGCAAGTACATCCACGTGGAGGAGCCGGTTCGTGACGAGCTCCCGCAGGGCGCCGCCGCGACGATGAGCAACGTCTAGACCGACACTCGCCGGCATCAGAACTCGGCCACCCCAGGTGCAGTGCGGCCGCGGGTGCCACGCGCGCCAGAACGTTCTCCCGCGCGTGGCACTCCGGGGCGCGTCGGCTAGAAGGGAGCGCCGGAAAAGAGCATCACATTCGAATACGGCGTGTACTCACCGGTGCGGACGATGGCGCGGGCATTCCTGGTGAGTACCTTGAAATCGGTGTGCGGCACGGTCTCGACCTCCACCCCCCACCGCCTCAAGCCGATCCCGCAGCTCCCCGAGCATCCCCGGGCTCTCCGTCTCCATCTCCTGGGAGATCACTGCCCGTTCGACGATGAACTCTGCAAGCACCGAGTCGAGGATGTCGAGGAACGCGGGCGAGCCGGCCCGGTACGCGAGATCGACGCGCTCCACCCCGAGGGGGATCGGTAAGCCGGCATCCGCCACGACGATCCCATCGGTGTGACCGGATTCGGCGATCACGCGCGACAGCTGCGGATGGATGATCCCGCTCGTGCGCTTCACTTGGCGAGCGCCCGACCGTCGGAATCGAGGTAGTCGCGCCAGGAACGCTTGGGCGTCCAGCCGAGCATCCGCTGTGCCTTCGCGCTGGAGATGCCGGAGGAGTCGACCCGGTCGAGCTCACGCAGTTCGATCTTGTCGCCGTAGTACTGGTGAAGCACCTCGGCGAAGTCGTGGCCGCCCACGTTGTCGGGAGATGCGATGTAGAAGACCTCGTGTCCCGGTAGCTCCGACTCGGTGGCGAGCACGATGGCGTCGGCGAGGTCATACGCGTCGATGTAGCTCCACAGGTTGGGGCTGAGCACCGAGGCATCGCGAATCTGCGGCCCGAGGTTCTGCTCGTAGTTTCCCTCGTTCTGCACCCAGCTCGGGCGGATCGAGATGGCGCGGATGTCGCTGCGTTCGACCGCCGCGTTCATCAGCTGCTCGCCGAAGTGCTTGGTGAGCGCGTAGGGATCCTGCGGGTGGACCGGATGCAGTTCGTCCACCGGCGCGTAGTCCGGAAGGAAGGGGCGCTCGGGGAAGAAGAACCCGGGAACGGTCTCGCTCGAGATGTTGACGAAGCGCTTCACCCCGAAGCGCACCGCCGCCTCGAGCACGTTGAAGGTAGCCATCAGGTTGGTGCGGAAGACCACGTGGGCCGGGTTGCCGGTCGGCTCCGGGATGGCAGCGACATGCACGACCGCGTCGGCGCCGCGCACGACGGCGAAGGCCTCGCCCGCGTCTGTGAGGTCGGCCATCATGTACCGCGCAGAGCCCTCTTCGCGCCTTTCGAATCCGGGGCGCGAGAGGTCGGTGGCGAGCACATCGTGACCCGCGTCGAGGAGCGCCTGGGTGGCGGCGCGCCCGACCTTGCCGTGTGCGCCGGTGATGACTACCTTCATATTTCTATCCTTTTTCTTGAGGGATGGTTGCGGGCTACTTGCGCTGACGACGCCACATGTTGAGAGCGACGGCGGCGACGATGATTACACCGCTGAACACCTGCTGCCAATAGGCGGAGATGCCGAGAAGGATCAACGCGTTCTGGATCAGGAGCAACAGCGAGGTGCCGAGGGCGGTGCCGAGGATGCCGCCGACGCCGCCGAACAGACTGGCACCACCGATCACCGCGGCACCGATCGCGAGCAGCTCGTAGCCGTTCCCAGCCGCGGGCTGCCCAACGCTGAGTCGGGCGGTCTCGAGGATGCCGGATACAGAGGCGAGCGAGGCCGAGATCACGAACACCGCGATCTTCACCCGCCGCACCCGGATGCCGGACAGCTTGGCGGCCTCCTCATTGGAGCCGACGAAGTAGATGTGCCGGCCAAAAGTGGTGCGCGTGAGCACGAGGTGCGCGACGACCGCGATCACGACGGCCACCCACACCGGAATGGGGATGCCGAGGGCAGCTCCCTGACCGAGGTTGAGGAATTCCGCCGGGAAACCGCTGATCGTCGAACCACTGGTGATACCAAGGCTGAGCCCGCGGGCGACCGCGAGCATCCCGAGCGTCACCACGAACGAGGGTATGCCCACGTAGGCATTGATGACCCCGTTGATCAACCCGACGAGGGCCCCTCCCAACAGCGCGAACAGCACGGCGAGCGCTGGCGGTATCCCGATGGTGACCATGAACTCCCCGGTGAGCACGCTCACCAGCGCGACTGTCGATCCCACCGAGAGGTCGATGCCTCCGATGAGGATGACGAAGGTCATTCCCACACTGATGATCAGCGCGAGCGCGATCTGCCGCCCCACAACTGTGAGGTTGCCCGCCGTGAGGAAGTAGGGCGAGGCAAACGAGAGGTAGACGACAAGGAGTACGACCACGCCCGCGAGGGTCGCCTCGCGCGCCCCGACGATCTTCCGGACTCCGAGGCGGAACCTCTGGCCGGGTGTCACGCGCTCCGGCAGCGGCACTGCCGAACCCGCCCGAGCCAGGGCCTCGTCCTTTTTAGCGGTCACTTCGTTGATGGTCATGAAACGTCTCCTTCGACTCCTGTTGCCATCGCCATTACGCGCTTCTCTGTCGCGTCTGCGGCGTTCAATTCCCCAACTCCGTATCCCTCCCGCATCACGACGATGCGGTCGGCGATGCCGAGCACTTCCGTGAGCTCCGAGGAGATCACGAGCACCGCGACTCCCTCTCGAGCGATCGTTCGGATCAGCTGGTAGATCTCTGCCTTCGCACCGACGTCGACGCCACGCGTCGGTTCGTCGAGGATCAGGATGCGCGGCTTGCGCGCGAGCCACCGGGCCAGCACCACCTTCTGCTGGTTTCCCCCGCTCAGAGTTCCGGCGGCGACCTCGATCGCAGACAGCCGGAGCCCGAGCTGGCTCGAGTGATGGGTTGCAAGATCCCGGTCGCGCCGCCGCGACACGATCGACAGGCGGCTGATCGCGGGAAGGGATGCCGACGAGATGTTCTCCCGAACGGGAAGCCCGAGGAAGAGCCCCTGGTGTTTGCGATCCTCGGGGACGAACCCGATTCCCGCATCCATCGCCTCGATCGGAGTGCGAAGGGCCAGCGGCTTCTGGGATACCAGGATCTCGCCGCCTCTCCGTCTCGCAGCCCCGAAGATCGCGAGGGCTGCATCGCTGCGACCCGCCCCGATGAGCCCGGCAAGCACCAGGATCTCGCCCGGGCGCACGGAGAAGCTCACATCGTGCAACAGGTCTCCGCAACTCAGGCTCTTCACCTCGAGCGCGGGTGCGGCTGTCTCGTCCAGCGGCGAGGACCTCACGCCGTAGAGGTCGACGAGCTCGCGCCCCACCATCATCTGCACGACGTCGTTGGGGGTGGTGTTGCCCGCTTCGCACACGCCGACGACGGCTCCATCACGCATGACGGTGATCCGATCAGCGATCTCGTAGATCTCCCGCATGCGATGCGAGACGTAGATGACGCTGACCCCGTTGGATCTCAGCTTTCGAACCAGTTCCAGCAGCGTCTCGACCTCTTCCTCGGTGAGGGAGGAGGTGGGCTCATCCATCACGACGACGCGTGCGTCCACCAGCAGCGCTTTGGCGATCTCGACCATCTGGCGCAGTGCGATGTTGAGGTTGCCGACGAGTTGCCGCGGTGAGATGGCGACGCCGAGGCTGTTCAACAGGGCGGCCGCGCCGCGCTCCATCGCCCGGAAGTCCACGAGACCGAAGCGGTTCCTGATCTCCCGGCCCACGTAGATGTTCTCTGCGACGCTGAGGTCGTTGGCGAGGTTGAGCTCCTGGTAGATGACGGCGATGCCGCACGCCTGGGAGTCACGGGGCGCCTGGATGTCCCGCACCACTCCGGAAACTTCGATGGTGCCCTCATCGGCGCGGGCCGCACCGGCGAGGATCTTCAACAGCGTGCTCTTGCCGGCACCGTTCTCGCCGACCAGGGCCATCACTTCGCCGGGTTGCACGGAAAGATCGACATTGCGGAGGGCGGTCACGCCCGGATACCGCTTGACGATACCGCGCATCGAGATGAGCGCTTGCTCGGTCATGGCCACTCCTAAAACTTCATTGTGAAAGGGGGGTGCGGGGCCGATCGTGATCGGCCCCGCCAGTCTGCGCTAGTGCGCGGTCTTCAGGAACTCATCCAGCGTGTCAGGTGTGACTGTGACGACTCCGGTGTCCACGGTGAAGTTGTCCTTCAGCTTGGAGGTTTTGTTGTGGAAGTCGGCCAGGATCTTCAGGGCCTGGGCCGTCATGCCGAACGGCTTCTGGGAGATGAGCGCGTCGACACACTTGCCCTTCATGCCGTCGATGCCCTGGGGCACGACGTCGAATCCGACAGCCTTGACGGTGCCGCACTTGTTGCCCGACTTGAGGGCTCCGGCGATTCCGGGAAGGTCGGATCCACCGATGCCCACCATGCCGGCGAGGTCGGGGTTGGCCTGGAGGATCGTCTCGGATGCCGACTGGGCGGTGGCGACGGATTCGCCCGACACCTCGGTGGCGACGAGCTTGATGTCCGGGTACTTGGCCAGAGCCTTCTTGACGCCGGTGAGGCGCTGGTTGAGGTTGACGGCGCTCAGGCTGCCGATGACCACGGCGACCTTGCCCTTCTTGTTGATGCTCTTGGCGAGTGCTTCTCCGGCCTGCTCACCGGCGGCGACGTTGTCGGTGCCGATGTAGCCCATGACCTCGCTGTTCGGCACGGGGCCGTCCCAGGCGATGACCGGGATGCCGGCCGCGCGGGCCTTCGCGATATTGTCGATCACGCTGGCGGGGTCGTTGGGCGAGATCGCAATGCCGGCTGGTTTGGTGGCGAGGATGGAATCGAAGATGGCCACCTGGGCGGCGGCGTCATCGGTGTCCGGGCCGAGGAACTTCGCGGTGACGCCGAGCTTGTTCGCCTGATCTTCCATTCCCTTGCGCGCATCCACCCAATACGGGTTGTTGAGCGACTTGGGCAGGAAGACGTAGACGGGCTTGGAATCGGACTTCGCTGCGGTTCCCGCGGTGGTCGCCGCGGTGCTGCAGCCCGCGAGGGCGAGGGCCGAAACTGCCAGGAGGGCAGTGGCCAACAGGACTTTTCGCATTACTACTCCTTTGTAATCAGTGCAAACGATGGGTGGAACGGTGGAGAGGATGGGCTGTGATGGATTCTCGGATGTGGGGTGGCTATGCGCGCATAGGCGAGCTCCCCCGCAGCATCGACACGGCGTCGGCGAGCGTGCCTTCATCGCCCACATTCCCAGCGAAGACGACATAGGGCAGTCCTTCCAGACCGCGCCCGCCTTCTCCGTCGTTGAGCCAGACCGAGACGATTCCATCGAAAAGCTGGCCAGCCACGAGTGCGCGTCGGATGCCGAGACCTTCGGTGGCGATATCGCTCGAGGTGATCCCGCCCTTGGCGAGCACCCATTTCAACGGCACATCCTGCACGACCCGCCGGGTCAGGTCCACCAGCGCCTGGGACACGGTCTGGGCGATCACGAGGCTGGAATGTCCGCTGTCACCGGTGACCTGGCGGCGGCTCGATACCAGCAGCGCATCCGTCCTGCGCAGGGCGGCCGTGAGCGCGACCGAGCAACGCTCCACCTCGGCGTCGGCCTGGAGCGGGTCGAGCAACCGAGGCACGTCGAGCTCAACCGTCTCGATCTCCGGGAGCCGATCGATGAGGCAGCTGACCTGTCTCGAGGTGAGCTCGACGTGCGAGCCGACGACGACGAGGCCGTTGCCCGACCTTTCCCCGACCGCGAAGATCTCCGCGTGGGAGAGCGGGTCCCGTCCGGCCATTCCGAGCCGGGACGCCACGAATGAGGGCCCGGTGCGGCACAGCACCCGGGCACCGGACTGCTCGGCGAGCAGCAGGCCGAGGGTGACGACGTCGAGGTCACTGTCATCGAGCGCGTTGATGATCACGGGCACGGCGCCTGAGCAGGAAAGGATGATGTCCCGCACCCGCTGCGGTCCGCCGACGCGGATGTCCTCGAGACTCAGGCTCCGGACATCCCCCGCCGCGATGCGTCCGTCGGTCTTCTCTTCGACATATTCGCGGATGTCCGAGCTGTGGAACCCGAAGGTCGCGTCACGGGCATAGCTGGTCTGGCCGACGGGAACGAAGGTGTGACCCTCCTGTACGTAGTGCACGTCGGAGGCGGTGACCCGACCGGCCGCAATGTAGGCCGGGGCGATCAGAAGAGCGTCGTAGGGCCGGCCCTCCTGCAGGCCCATCTCGAGCAGCACATCGGTTTCGAGGGGGTAATGGCCCCGGAGGGTAGAGTCGCTGCGAGTGACGAGCGAGTACCGCACGTCGAGATCCGCTGCGACGCGGTCGATCACCGCGGCGACCTCACGCACGGTCGACGCTGCCTCCGAGTCGTTCAATCCTCGCGTGTTGGTCAGGATGAAGAAGCCACTCGCCGGCTGCGCGAATGCCCAGCGGAGGTCATCCGGCCTCCAGCGCGTGAGCACCGGCACGCCCTGCACCGACTGGCTACCCGTGGGATCGTCGTCGAGGAAGACCACCCGGGTGCCTGCTGCGCGGTTCGCCTCACGGATCTTGCGCCGGGCATCGTCGATGACCAGAGGATCGGGGGCTAGCGTGCGCAATACCGACATCTCGGTCGCGGCGCCCGTCTCGGCACGCCGGGTCATTTGGCGAGTTCCGCGACTCGCTCGGCCAGGTATTCGACGCCCATGCGCGGGCTGGACAGAACGGGCAAGCCGGTCTTCTCGCGAAGCGTTTCGGCGAGTCGACCCATGGATGCCTGCGCGAGCACGATCGTGTCGACGTTCTTCGCCAGGTCCACGGCCTGCTCGATGACCATCGTGTCGTGCCGCGGACGATCGCCGGACATCAGCACGTCGAACGCCCCGGCACAGAGGCGCTGCTCGATCTTCACGTCGCGGCCGAGCTCGTCCGCTTTGAGCTGGATGAGGTCGGAAGTGGGGCTGAGCGTGGTGGGGACGGTCGCAAGCACACCGATGCGAGTGCCTCCGCTCGCCGCGAGAATCGCCATCGCCTCGTCGATCTTGACGACAGGCGTGTGGACGTTGCGGGCGGCCACATCGAGCGCCGGGCCGAGGGATGAGCACGCGGAGAAGATGATGTCGGCCCCCGCCGCCTCGGCAGCCTGGGCGAGGTGCACCATCCGCTGCTCGCTGCTGGCCGAGATGCCCTGCTCCCGCACGACGGTGGCGAGCACGTCGGAATCGACGAAGTGCATCACCTCGGCGCCGGGCAGGAGTTCGGCGATCAACTCGTTGATGACCGGTTCCACCGACACGAAAACAAAGCTGGTGTGCAGAACCGCGATCTTCTGAGGCACGGTGTTCTCTCCTTTGAGGTATGACGCTAGACGTCAGATGACTTATCATTGAATACAGGTCGAGACTTGTCAACCCCGGTGTCGATTCCCGCCCCACGACCGAAAAGAGAAGCCGTGTCCACCAGTCCCTCCGTCACACTGAACAACGGAATCGAGATCCCCCAGCTCGGCTACGGGGTCTACCAGATCCCGGCGGAAGACGTTCGAGGGGCGACCCTCGCGGCGTTCGAGGCCGGCTACCGGCATATCGACACCGCTGCCGCCTACGGCAATGAGGCGGGCGTCGGTGAGGCCGTTCGAAGCAGCGGCCTGCCCCGCGACGAGATCTTCATCACGACGAAGCTGCGCAACGCCGATCAGGGATACGAGAGCGGTCTCGCCGCGTTCGAAAAAAGCCGTCGCGCTCTCGGACTCGACGTGGTCGACCTCTATCTGATCCACTGGCCCTACGCGATGCACGATCGCTATCTGGACACCTGGCGCGCCATGGAGAAGCTCTATACAGACGGCGTTGTGCGCGCGATCGGGGTCTCGAACTTCCTACAGCCGCACCTCGACCGTGTGCGGGACGAGGGCACGATCGTACCGGCGGTCAACCAGTTCGAGATCCACCCGAGCTTCCAGCAGTCGGCACTCACCGCGACCTCGATCGAGCGCGGCATCGCCGTCGAGGCCTACAGTCCTCTCGGCCAGGCGAAGGATGTGGAAGACCCGATCGTGCGCGCCATCGCCGTGTCCCACGGCAAGACCCCTGCTCAAGCAATCCTGCGCTGGCATGTGCAGCAGGGATTCATCGTGATCCCGAAGACCGTCACGCCCCATCGCGTCACAGAGAACATCGACATTTTCGACTTCGAACTCAGCGCGGCAGAGATGCAGCAGATCTCCGTCCTCGAAGCCGGGATGCGCACCAGCGGCGATCCGGCGACCTTCGACTTCTCGCAGGCGTAGCGGGTCAGTCGGAGCGGCGCGACGGCGCAAGCACACGGATCACCGCGGAATCATCAGCCGTGCCGAGACCCTGCGCCTGGGCGATGAGGTAGAGCTGCTCCGCTGCCGCCGCGAGGGGCGAGGGCAGTCCGGCCGCGCGCACCGCGTTGCCGACGATCCCCATGTCTTTAACGAAGATGTCGAGGCGGCTGAGCACCTCGGCGCCGTCGTCGTCGTAGGCCTCGAGCATCCGCGGACCGCGATTGGAGAGCATGAACGATCCCGCCGCACCCGCTTCGAGCGCGTGCAGCGCTTTCTCCGGGTCGAGGCCCAGGCGGTCGGCCAGGGCGAGCGCCTCCGCCGCCGCCGCGATGTGCACCCCGCACAGGAGTTGGTTGACGGTCTTCATCGCCTGACCGTCCCCCGGGGCGTCGCCGACGATGGTCAGGGTCGATGCCAGTGACTCCAGCACGGGGAGAGCCCGATCGAGCGCACTCTCCTCGGCCCCCACGAGGATCAGAAGATCCCCGGCGCCCGCCCGCACGGGGCCGCCCGAGAGCGGCGCATCCACGAACTCGATTCCCATCGCCGCCAGCCGGTCGGCCGTGACCGGGATCGCTGCGGTCCCCACCGTGCTCGTGAGGATGACGACCGACCCGGAGGCCATGACGGTGGCGACTCCGTCCTCTCCGAACAGGGCGTCGAGGAGTTGTTCCTCATTGCGAACGGCCAGGAGCACGATGGCGCTCCCCCGACACGCCGACCTGGCGGAATCGAACCGCGCAACACCGGCCGACGCGGCCAGTTCACGGCGCCCCTCATTGACATCGAACCCCCGTACCGTGAATGATGTCGACAGCCGGGCGGCAATGGGTAGTCCCATCGCCCCCAGCCCCAGAACGGTGACGATTGTGTCCGCGGATGTCGCGGGAATGGTATCCGACATGTGGCAACTTTCGCATCGGGAGATCATGAGACCCCGGAACGCTTCGACTAGAATTCGAAGTACGTCAGACATCTTATCTTTCGTCGGCGCTGGTTCACGGCGAACCCAATAGAATTCCGTTCAGGATTTCTCGACATCGACCTCTGGAGGACCCGCTGGCTCGTCAGTCATTGGTTGCCATGATCTCCGACGACCTGCTCGCCCGGATCGTTTCAGGAGAATTCGAACCCGGCTCGACCCTCCCCGGGGAGCAGGATCTCGTCACCCAGCACGAGGTCAGCCGGATGACCGTGCGAGAGGCCGTCAAGACCCTCGAAGCCATGGGGGTCGCCCGCATCGAGCGCGGCCGGGGAACCTTCGTCAACCCTTTCAACCAGTGGACCTCGATGGAAGCCGTGCTTCGGGCCACCTCGACCGGTGAAAACGACGCCTCCGCGTCCATCCAGCTCATCGAACTGCGGCGGATGCTCGAGACCGGCGCCGCCGAACTCGCAGCCGAGCGCCTGTCGATCCAGGAGCTCGACTTACTGCGCGAACACTTGGCCAGCATGCGTGCGGCCCACGCCTCGAACGACGTGGGCAGCTTCGTCGAGGCCGACCTGGCCTTCCACGACGTGATCCTGCATGCGTCGGGCAACGTCTTCCTCGCGGTGCTCTTCGAACCGTTGTCGCGGATCCTCGCGGCCCGGCGCACGCAGACGTCGCGCGTACCGCAAATCCAGGCGAACGCCATCGAGGAGCACGCGCACATCGTGGAGGCTCTTGCGTCGCGCGACCCGGAGAGGTCACGGCTGGCGATGGACAGCCATATGGCCCAGACGCTGCGGGACCTCACGACCTACGTCCTCAACGCCTGAGCCGAGCATCCGCCCGCCGGGGGTGCCCTAGGAGGAGCAGGCTCAGCCCTGAGATCCCATGATGTTGACCATCCACCGGGTGCCGAACTTGTCGATGACCATCCCGAAGGCGTCACCCCACGGCGCCGTCTCGAGTGGCAGCGCGACCGTGCCACCGTCGACGAGCTTGTCCCAGTAGCCACGCAGCTCAGCCTCGTCGTCAGCACCACCGCTGAGCGAGACCGACATGTTGCTCTGCGGCGACCAGTCCATCGAATTCGGGGTGTCCGAGCCCATGATGGTGAAGCCGCTCGTCGTCTCGAGTTGCGAGTGCATCAGCTTGTCTTGCTCGGCGGGGTCCTCGCTGACGTGGAAATCGGCGAAGGTGCTCATGGTCAACGAGCCCCCGAAGACTGTCTCGTAGAACTCCATCGCCGTTCGTGCGGTATCGCGAAAACTGAGGTAGGGATTAAGGCGAGCGACCATGACACAACCTCCAATGGTGTGAGTGACGGTGGGGTCGATTGTCCCGCCGATGCGCGGCCGGCACCAGCCCTAGCCTCCTCCGCACCAGCAGCCATGTGACGATGGAGGGATGACCGACGCCGCGGAGTTCATCGACGCGACGCTGCAGCGCGAGGGCGACTGGTATCGCGCCGAGGATGATCGCGAACGCCTGGGCGCACCCGAGGCGCTCCGCTTCTACGGCGCCTCGGTCGGTGCCGTGCGCGGCACGGTTCGGGATGCCCTCCGCCGCCACCGCGAGCTCACCCACGACGACGTCACCGCCCTGGCTTCAGAACTCTGGAGCGTGCCCGTGTTCGAGCGCAGGCTCGCCGCGATCGTGCTGCTGCAGACCAAGCTCGAGTTACTCATCGGTACAGACCTCACCCGCATCGAGGGATTCATCCGAAGCGCCCAGGTCGAACAGCTGGTCGCCCCTCTGGCGACGGATGTCCTCGGCCCGCTCCTCGAGCGCCTCCCCGAGCCGAGCCGCTCCCGAGCCGACCTCACGCTCGACCGATGGGCGCGGGACGATAGGTGGCTGGCCCGCGCGGCCGCACTGGTCAGAAGCACTCGGGCTAGCTGACTGCGCTGGCGTAGCAAAGGCCCCGGCGCAGCAACCAACGCTGCACCCGGGGCCTTTGTGCTTCTAGTACTGCTGTTGCTGCTTAGGCCTCGCTCATTGCGGTGGCCTCGGCCTTCCCCTTGGCCGCGTAGTACGCAGCGCGGGCGGCGATGCGGCGGCTCTGCTCGGCCTGGCCGGCATCCAGCACATCCTGCGGCACCTCGACGTTCGGCACCCGGCTGACGCCGTTGTGCTTCGCGATGTAGGCGTCCAGCTCGGGGCCGGACTCCCACGACGTGATGAGGCAGTAGCGGGGCTCGGTGCCGACGTGGGTCGCAGCGTGCCAGAGGCGCTGCGTGTCGATGATCAGCTGCGCGCCGGCCGGCAGGGCGATGCGGTATTCGACGCTCGGGTCGGTGCGGTTGTCGCGCAGCACGAAGAAGCTGTCTTTGTCGTCGGTGAGGTTGAAGAAACCACGGACGACCCAGCCCGTGCCATCGGGGTTCAGGCGGTTGTTGTCATCCTGGTGCAGGTTGTACAGGCAGTCGGCGTAGCTGTTCGGCTGCAGCTCGATCACGCGGCAGCGTCCCACATTCGCGCCCGGCTCCTGCGCGCGGCGGACGAGGTTCGGTGCCTTCTCGACCTGCGAGGGGATCCACACGCCATCCTTGTCGGTGCGCGGCGGCTTGTGGTTCCAGAAGCCGTTCACTTCGATCTCGCCCTTGGCGCTGGCGAGCGGAGCGAACTGCGTCTCGCCCGAGGACTTCCAGTCCACGTACTCGATGTCGAGCCACTCCTTGGGGTCGAGCTCCTGGTTGTAGCGATCGAGCACCACGTAGCCGGTCTCTTCGAGCGCGGCGGATTTGATGTAACCCATGAGTCTTCTTTCGTCTGGGGCCAGCACGTTTTAACAGGCCCAACTTAGGGGAGCCTAACATTGAGGCTCGAAGAGGGCCTGGATACTCGCCGCGCGAATAAACTGGGGGCAACATGGGCACTGCCACGAACATCATCGCGACCGCCGTTTCCACCATCAACTGGCTTTCGGCCGCCGAAACGACCATCGTCGTACCGGTCTACCAGCGCCAGTACCGCTGGGACATCGGCGGCTGCGAGCAGCTGCTCGCCGACATCCGTGCCGCTGCAGACGCGGGCGACGGCCAGACCCACTTCATCGGATCGATCCTCTCCACGCTCTCCACCGATACGGATGCGCCGGAGCTCGTGCTCATCGACGGTCAGCAGCGCGTCACGACCCTGATGCTGCTGATCGCGGCCCTGCAGCATGCCGCGCGCACCGAGAACCCGGCTCTGGCCGCGGAGCTCGAGCGGGTGCTGACGAACCCGCACGACCCCACGCGCACCAAGCTCCGCCCGCACCGGGCTTGGGCAGACGTGTTCGAGAGCGTCGTGCTCGACCATCGGGCCGACGACGACCTGCTGCGCGAGTCGCGGTTCGACGACAACTACGCGTTCTTCCGCAGTCAGATCCCGGCCGAGGAGACCGAGCGAATCTGGCGCGGTCTGCAGCGTCTCGAGCACGTGGCGATCACCCTCGGCCCCGACGCGAACGCGCAGCAGACCTTCGAGAGTCTCAATTCCACCGGCGAGCCGCTCCGCGACCACGAACTCATCCACAACTACGTGCTGATGGGCCTGTCGCACGCCGAGCAGAGCGAGATCGAGGACTCATTCTGGCTCCCGATCGAGCAGAACACGGGCGAATCGATCGGCAATTTCTGGCGCCACTACCTGATCATGACGACCGGTCGCGAGGTCGCGGTGGCCGGCGAGCGCGGCGTCTATGACGCCTTCCGCCAGCAGTTTCCGAGACTGGATGTCGCCACCCTCCGCGAGCGCGCCGCCGAGTGGCGCGAATACTCGGCCCTCTATCGCACGCTCCTCACCCCGGCCGAGTCGCCCGACGCCCAGATCGGTCGACAGCTCGCCTACCTCAACACCTTCGGTCGCGGCATGTACCCGCTCGCTATGCGGGTCTATCGCGACCACCTCCGCGGAGCGATCGAGACCACCGAGCTGATCGAGACCCTCGAGCAGATCCAATCCTTGCTTCTGCGCCGAGAACTCGTCGGGCTGAGCAACGCCCGCCTGGTGGCCCGACTCTGCCGCGCGCGCGAGAACGGTCGCGCCGCGCTGGTACTCGCGATCGCGCGAATCATGCCCTCCGACGAACGCGTTCGAGTCGCCCTCAAGTACGGCGATCTCCCCCACGCCGCCTACGTGCTCGGCCGACTTTCGGGTGTCGAAACGATCACCGGGCTCGACCTCGAGCACGTCTTCCCCCTCGCCCCGGGCGACGCCTGGAGCGGCGATGGCGAGCGGCAGTGGGTCGACTACAGCGACGACGAGCAGAACAGCCACCGTGCGTTGGCGCAGACCCTGGGCAACCTCACCCTGCTCGAGGAGCACCTGGCCGAGCGTGCGCTCGACGCGTCTTTCCCGGAGAAGGCCGCCGCGAGCTACGCGAAGAGTTCGATCGTGGCGACGCGTGAGCTTGCGGACATCCGTTCCTGGGGCACGGCCGCGATCTCGGACCGTACGGCGACGCTCACCGCCGACTTCCTTCAGATCTGGGCGCGGCCGGTCACCGTCGCCATCGATGACGACGGCCTCACCCCGGTGCTCGATGCGCAGCGCAGGCGCGGCTGGCCGCGCGGCTGGGAGCGCGAGTTCGAGTACGTCGAGTACCGCGGCGAGCACTGGGAGGTGTACGACGTCAAGCACCTCTTCAACCGCATCTTCACCCGGCTGTGGGCGGATTCGCGCGCGTCGGTCGTGGCATTCAGCGCCCGGCGCGGCGGCCCCATCTTTTCGGCACAGTCGTGGAACGGGCACTGGGATCAGCTCGACGATGACCACTTCATCTACATGGGCTGGGACTCGAAGTACATGCTCACCGCGATCCAGGGCGTGCTGGACGAAGCGGGCATAGCGGCCGAGGTGTTCGTCAAGTACAGCTATATCGCCGCCGCGATGTAGCTGTCCAAGCCGACCGCAGTGGGTGAGTCCACCCGTGACGGGCCGCCTACCGCGGTGGGCCGACCTGCGCGATGGCTCGGGCGACGGCCTCGACGGATGCTGCGACCTCCGTGGCATCGGTCGTCCAGTTGCTCACGGAGATTCGCAGAACGTCGCGTCCAGCCCAGCTCGACCCGGACATCCAGACCGCGCCACCCTCGATGACCGCCTGGGTGATCAGACGGGTGCGCTCGTCTGACCCGAACGAGACCGAGATCTGGGTAAAGACCACATCGTTGAGGATCTCGACACCGGGCAGTTCGGCAAGCCCTGCGGCCAACGCGCGAGCGCTGTGCGCCAGGCCCTCGACCATGCTCACGGTTCCCCGCACGCCGAGCGAGCGCAGCGCTGCCCAGACCGGGATGCCGCGCGCACGCCGCGAGAGCTCCGGTACCGTGTCGAGCGGGTCGGCCGCGCCGGCGTCGTCCCGAATGAGATAGCTGGTGTGCACCGAGAACGCCGAATGCGCTGCCCCGGCTCGGGCCACGATCGCCACGCCGCAGTCGTACGGCACATTGAGGGTCTTGTGGGCGTCCGTCGCCCAGGAGTCTGCGAGTTCGAGCCCCTCGAGCTCGGTCTGCCAGCGCGGGCTCGCCGCCGCCCACAGCCCGAAGGCCCCGTCGACGTGCACCCACGCTCCGCGCTCGTGGGCGATTCGGATGCACTCCCCCACCGGATCGAACGCGCCGGAATGCAGATTGCCGGCCTGGAGGGCGACGATGATCGGGCCGGTCGCTGCGGCGAGCGCCGCGGCGAGTGCCTGCGGCACGATTCGACCCTGATCGTCCGCGGCAACCACGGTAGGGGCGCCCAGGCCGAGGTAGCGCAGGGCGAGCTCGACGGAGCTGTGCACCTCGGCCCCCGCCAGCACGGTGATGCGCGGGGCGCCGGTGAGGCCGTCGCGATTGACGTTCCAGCCCGCAGCCTCGAGCGCGGCCCCGCGGCCGGCTGCCAGACCGACGAAGTTCGCCATCGTTCCGCCGGTCGTGAATCCGACCGCGCTTTCGGCCGGCAACCCGAGCAGGTCGACGATCCAGCGACCCGCCTGTTCTTCGATCGCCGCGGCGGCGGGCGTGGCATACCGCAAGCCAGCGTTCTGATCCCACGCGCTGACCAGCCAGTCACTGGCGAGAGCGGCCGGCAGTGTTCCGCCCATCACCCAGCCGAAGAACCGGCCGGAGCCGATCGCCATCAGCCCCGGCTGCGCCAGCGCGGACAACTCATCGACGACGTCGGTGGGATCGCACGGATGCTCGGGCAACTCACCGCTGAACGCACGCTCCAGGTCACCGATGCTCTCGCGCGGGCCTATCGGTCGGTCGGGCAGCGATTCGAGCCACTCGCTGGCATGCGCGGCGGCATGCGCGAGCGGCTGTCGAAAGTCGTCGGGCGACAGGGGCACGCGCACACCGTACTCCCGGCGCGCCCCCGCGGAACAGCTTTTTCCGCCATCACGTCCTGATGTTGCCCACGCCGCGTTGGAACTCAGGCGACCGGACTGCTCGAGCGGGCTTGGCCGGGGTCACTCCCCGTCGAGCGCGGCGAGCAGCCGAGTGACGGCTCCCCCGAGGTTCCACTCGGTGGCAAGCTGTTCGAGTTCGGCGCGCGCGTCACCGGTCACCGGCCGGAGCCGCGCACCTATTTCGTCGAGCGACGGAAGGTCCAGATCGCGGGCAACCTTCACCACTGTGGGGGCGACGGCGAGGTAGTCGGCGGCGGCGGCGAGCTTGGCCCGCACCGACGCAGACAGGGTGCTGCCGGCATCCGCCGCCACGGCCAGCAGGTTGTCGAGGGTTCCGTACTCGCCCAGCAGTGAGGCGGCGGTCTTCTCGCCGATGCCGGCGACGCCGGGGAGCCCGTCGGACGCGTCACCGCGCAATGCCGCGTAGTCCGCGTACTGCTCGGGCAGCACCGCATACTTCTTGACGACAACCACGTCGGTGAGCACCTCGAGGTTTTTCATGCCGCGCGCGGTGTAGATCACGCGCACGACACGGGAGTCGTCGACGATTTGGAAGAGGTCACGGTCGCCGGTGACCACGTCTACCGGCAGTTCGGCGTGGCTGGCGTAGGTGCCGATCACGTCGTCGGCCTCGTAGCCGGGGGCGCCAACGATGGCGATGCCGGCGAGGTCCAGCACCCGGCGGATCATGGGGATCTGGGCGGAGAGCGGATCGGGCACGACTTCGACGTCCGGGGCACCCGTCACCGTTCGGGCGACCCGGTGCGTCTTGTAGCTAGGGATGAGGTCGACCCGCCACTGTGGCCGCCAGTCGTCATCCCAACAGGCGACCAGATGGGTCGCACCGTAGTCGACGCTCAGTCGCGCGATCATGTCGAGCAGCCCGCGCACGGCGTTCACCGGCGTGCCGTCGGGGCGGCGGATCGTGTCGGGCACACCGAAGTACGCGCGAAAGTACAGCGACGCGGCGTCGAGCAGCATCAGGCGGTCAGGCATAGCTGATCCTGTCATGCGGGCAGTGATGCGCCTACGGTTCAGCGTTGGCCGGCAACGGACGCAACATCCAATGGGTGCCCGCCTTCAACACCGCGGGGAATCGGAATATTCGACCGCACGAACGCGCTCGCCTCAGTGCACCGCGTCACGATATCCGACCAAATAGAAAGAAACACATGACTGATCTTGCTACCCCCAGCTCAGCGACCGACCGCATCACCATGTACGGCGCCGAATGGTGCATCGACTGCCGCCGCTCCAAGTCGCTGCTCGAAGACCTCGGCGTCGACTACGACTACGTGGACCTCGAGTCGGTTCCGGATGGCGCCGACCGGGCCAAGGCTATTAGCGGCCGCATGAGCATCCCGGTCATCGCATTCCCTGACGATACTCACGTGGTCGAGCCCAGCAACGCAGATCTGCGTGCGAAGCTCGTGGAACTCGGCGCGATCAGCGCTTAGTTCCATGGCCACTGTGGCCGCCAGTCGTCATCCCAACAGGCGACCAGAGACGCTCTCGCACGGATCAGGCGGGCGATCCCGCGGCGATCCATTGGCGGACCAGTTCCACCTGCTCGGCGGGCCAGGCTCCGTCGCAGGGCATGGAACCGGCCACGAGATGATCGAGGATCGCCTCTTGGTGAGAGACGACATCCGTATAGCTCCACAGGTCGAAGGCCTTGGTCATGCTGTCCCGGTCGAAGGCGCGGAACAGCGGCCGGATGTTTCGTTCGAAACTGACGGGTACCGCTGAAGGTTCGTTCTCGATTGTCACGTCCGGTCTCCTTACTCGTTCGCCGAGGGGGCTCACCCCGAGGGCCGTCTGCAGTTTCGCACGGAGCGACGACGGCACGCCAGATTCAGGTGGCGTCGCGCGCCTGACCCTCTGGCACCCTTGCGCACAGGGACTTGCGAGGATGGCTCCTACGTCGGGTTGCCCACAACCCCGAATGCCGTCCATGCTGTGGCGACGATCGCCCCGGGCCCCGGCGGCAGCAGGGCTGCACATCGATCTCTGAGGTGAGCTCGTCCCTCCGAATCGAGGCGCGAGAAATACGCACCTGCCGGCCCCACGCCGAGAGTGAATGGCTCCCACCAGTCGTCGAAGTCTCGATATGGCACCGTCACCGCTGTCTCTCCGCTCCGTACGTCGACCAGCCCGACAGCGGCGAAGAGTTCACCGAGGTGCCCCTCTCTGCCGCCCGCCACTCCCGTCTCGTCCTGGGCCGCCGGATCGATGTCGCGAGCCGCACGCCAGAACAGCGACAGCGGCGACCTCCCACCGGCGAAGTCCCACACGCATGCAGCCACCACCCCGCCGGGAAAAACGACCCTGCACATCTCGCGCAGACCGGCAACGGGATCTGACATGAACTGCACGACGAGCTGAGCCACCGCGAAATTAAAACTGTACGAGGGGAACGGGATCGCCTCCGCGGTCGCCACACGCGCGTCGATACCCGGCAGGCGGCTGCGCAGCGCGGCAACGAACGGCTCGGACGGGTCGAGTGCGGCCACAGCATCCGTGCCCAATATCCGCGCAAGCGGCGCCGTCAGAGCCCCCGGTCCCGCACCGACGTCGAGCGCGCGCTGTCCGGGACTCGGCGCCAATTCGCCGACGAACAGCTCGGCCAATGGTTCCGAATATCGCCCCATGAAGCGCTGGTACGACTCGGCTGCGACGTCAAAACTCATGGGTCACTCCTCGCTCCACCGCACGAGGTCGTCGGCGATTAGTGTCGCCCACTCTAGAACTGAACACGTCGCCGCGGGGCATTGCCTCCATGTACCGACACTCAGTGGCCGGTGGCAGAGTGGGCGCATGGAACCACTCGAGAAGACCTGCGCATCCTGCGGCAGACGCATCGAGTGGCGCCGCAAATGGGCGGATGACTGGGAACAGGTTCGGTACTGCTCCGATGCGTGCCGTCGGCGCAAGGTCACCCGCGAAGACCGGGCACTCGAGGCAAAGATCCTCGAGCTGCTGGACCAGCGTGCTGCGACCTCGACGATCTGCCCGTCGGATGCCGCTCGTGCGGTGAGTCCCGACGATTGGCGCGATCTCATGGAGCCCGCCCGCCGGGCCGCTCGACGCCTGGTCGCCTCCGGTGACGTCGTGATCACCCAGCACGGCAGCCCCGTCGATCCGTCGACGGCGCGTGGTCCGATTCGCATCCGTCGAATCCCCAAACCCGACCACGGATGATGTCCGCGTGGCGTAGCAGGGTACGTGACAGATATTCCGATAATTTGTGCCGAGTGGGCGCAGGCTATCGAGATCTCCGCCGAATTCCGTCGCTACGTGACCGCGCCGAGGTTCGCGGCAGCGTCACCGGCGGCGAATCGTTGCACATGCTCGGCTTGGTTCTGCTCCACTTCGTGGCCGCGGCGATAGCCACCGGGGTGGTGTTCATTCTGTCTTTCAACTCCGACGCTTGCTCTGAGTCAGGTACGTGCAATTTCGAACTGGGCGCTGTTTCGCTGTATTTGCCCTTCATTGCTGCCGTCGTTGTCGCAACTGTCGGCGTGATCGGCGGCGTCCGATCGGCACGCCGGAGCAGGTCTGCATCGCTGCCTCTCACGATCGGGCTCCTGATCGTGATGCTCGCGGGTGGCATCGCCATTGGTCTCAACCTCGCCGCATTCACCTAAAGTGCGCAATCACCGCAGGCCCTGGCACACGGTCGAGAGTGTGGTGGTTCTACAACCAGCGGCTGCACTCCGAGTTCGGCTACCGCACCCCCGCTGATATCGAGGCCGCGTATTACGCTGACCTCCACACCCCGAGACGGCAACCGCCGCCCTCGAAAAATACTAGGAACTCAACCCAGAGCGATTCACAACGACTGAGCGCGTTGCGTTGTCTGTGAGCATGAGGGCGGCGGTTTTTGCTTCGGTGGCCCAGTCGATGTGGGGTTCGCTGTGGGAGCTGGTCATCGCCCCGTCGTATAGGAGTGTGAGCTGATATGCGAGCGAGTCGGGGTTGCCCGATCCTGCCGCGCGGGCAAGACCGGCGAAGAGCCCATGGATCCAGGTCCGATGGTCTGTAGTGACGTCGTGCACGGCGAGGCTTTGGTCGCATTCGGCTTCCGCGTTGATGAACGGGCATCCGCGGAACCCGTCTTCGATGAACCATTCGCCGAGAACATCGAAAACGATCCCGATGAGTTGCCTCGGTGTGCCTCCGCGGCGGTCTAGTTCGGTGGAGAGGTATTCCCGCCACCTTGTACTGCGGCCGCGGAGGTAGTGGACGATCAGGTCGTCTTTGGTGGCGAAGTGTGCGTACAGCGTTGCTTTGGAGACGTCTGCCTCTGCGACGATCTGATCGACGCCGGTGGCGTGTATGCCGCGCTCGTAAAACAGGCGGTCGCTGGTGTGGATGACGCGCTCTAAAGCGGGGCGTCGTCGGGTGCGGGGTTCGGTGGCGGTCATGCTTTTGACAATACTAGACGGATCTGTTTAGTTAGTGAGGCAGACCGAACAGATCTGTTCACATAGCGAAGAGTTTTTACCATGACTACCGTCCCGGATTACTTCACGAAGTACGTCAACCTCGCGTTCGAGCGCGACGATGCCGGAGTCCTGATCCTCCGCTTCCACACCGACGGAGGCCCGATTACGTTCACTGGCCAGACCCATGAGGACTTCACGAACGCGTTGGAGGAGATCGCCCTGGACCGAGACAATAAGGCGATGGTCCTCACCGGAACCGGGGATACGTTCATGGATCAGATCGACGGCGGAAGCCTGGGCGAAATCTTCAAGCCGATCGTGTGGGAGAAGATCCGCGTCGAGGGCGCCAAGGTTCTCCAGCGTCTGCTGGACCTCCCGATCCCGGTCGTCGGTGTCGCCAATGGCCCGGCGACGGTGCACTCGGAGTATCTGCTCCTGTCCGACATTCACATCGCTTCCGAAACCGCGACTTACGGTGACTTCCCACACCCGGCGTTCGGCATCACCGCCGGCGACGGGCTCCACGTCGTCTGGGAGGAAGCCGCGGGCCCTGCCCGGGCGAAGCGCCTCCTCTGGACCGGCGAGACCATCGATGCGGCAACCGCCCTGCGGTGGGGTGTCGTCACCGAGGTCCTTCCCCAGGATCGGGTACTCGCCCGCGGAATCGAGCTCGCACGTCAGCTGGCCGCGAAGTCTTCTATCTACTTGACGCTGCAGAAGCAGACCCTGAACCTCGAGCTGCGCCGCCGCATCACCCAGGACGTTCCCTTCGGCATGGCTCTCGAAGGTCTCACCGCAGCTGCCCTCGCCTACCAAGAGCAGGCTTAGCCACCCGCGCAGGATCGGAGGCGGAAACGACCGGAACATTTCCGCCTCCGGGCCGCCCCAGGAACGACCTGGAGTCGGGCATTCTTCGAAATACTCCGTCATTGTTCGGTCCGGGGAATAGACGTCTCCATGACCTTCCTGGAGTTCTTCACCTCGATCGACGATCGATGGCCACGCCGCCTCGCCGGAATGATCGACCGCACGATTGATGACTGCGAGGTGAAGTACGGCGCATCGACGATCAAGAACACCATCGCCCCACTTGTGCGGGTGCTCGACGAAGCAGTGCGCGATGGTCTGATCACAGTCCACCCCGCCAAGCACCGGGCGAAGCAGAGTCTCCACCGAAACGGCTTCCGAGTTCACCCGGCCGAAGATGCTGCCCCGCGCGCGCACTCGCGATCCCTGACCTGCAGCGGCTGAATCAGCCCGCCACCACCTGCGGCGACGTCCACCAGTCCTATTCAGACTTCGTGATGCTCGCCGCTCTACTGGCAGCACGCTCTACAGAAGTCTCCGGTCTTCACGTCGGAGACGTGGACTTCACCAAGAAACTCGTCATCATCAGACGACAGGTCTTCCCTGGCAGAGACGGCCTCATCACTAGCTGACCGCCCCGCGCCGACGGGGCCCGACCATTCGTGGCGCAGTAGGTACTCGGAGCCATCTGCAGCACGGTGCAGATGGACTCGACTCCGAGCGGGCGACCCTCGACAACGTCGTCCTTGTCGTCGTCCACGAAAGCGACTACTTCCGGTGTTGGCGGTCGAGCTCCGCCCCCAAGGACCTGGCCGCTCGCTTCAAGTTTTCGTTGGCCCGACGAAGCTCGCGGACCTCCTGCTCAAGCACCCGCACCTGCCGCGCATCGACCGTCGTCACGCCGGCGGCATGGCCAACGTCACTATCGGACTGTTTCACCCACGTCCGCACGGACTCGAGCGCATATCCGAGCTGAGACGCGACACGCTGCACCGTGCCGTGCTCAGTCCCGAGCTCCGCCCGCACCGTCCGCACCATCCGGACCGCTGACGCCTTCTCTTCTGGCGAGTAGCGACGGGTCGTCGGCTTCGCCACTGATCGTTCTCTCGACATAAACCCATCCTCGTTTCCAAGATCAGGAGTCTCGAACAAACCCAGAGCGATTCTCATGTTGCCGTTGCGCTTGCGGGTTTCACGTTGCACCAGGCACATTCGTCTTTGCACTAAGTGCAGCGACAACCCCAGGCGGTTCTAACGTCGGGCCGCTGCTCTCGGTGGTGTCCCACCGAGAGCACCACCGCACGACGTCAGTTCACCAAAGGCATCTGGTGCGGCTCACTCGCTACTCCGTGAGCGTGAAAGTCAACATCGCGTCGTCGAGGTATTCGCCGAAGGGTTGCGTTTGGTCTGATTGGAGCCATGCAACGCGTGCCGCTTGCATACATGCGAACGCAGCCCCGACGATGGCGGCCGGTTTCGGACTAGGCGCGGACACGGCCTGGTGGCTGAGGCGAGCAGCAACGCGTCCCACGAGGATCTCTTGAACGCGCTGCATCTTCTCGAGATAGCGAGCGTTGAGCTGGGGGGTGCTTTGGACGATGCGTTCCATCGCGTCATTGCGGGCGCGGGCATGGTCGTCTTGCACGTAGTCGAGGGTGATGTCGAAAACGCGACGCAATGACTGCCACACAGGCTCGTCCATCGGTCGGTCGTCGAAGGCGTCAGCGATCCGGTCGGCGAAAAGGTCGTATTTTCCGATGACCAGGTCATCCTTCGAGGCGAAGTAGCGGAAGAACGTGCGCTTCGACATCCCCGCGGCCGAAGCAATCTGATCCACCGTCGTACCCTCGTACCCGTTCTCCAAGAACAGATCTTGCGCGACCAGCGTCAGTTCCGTCTGCGCGATCCGGCGGGTGCGCTCACGGATCTTCGGCGGCGTGGTATCGGACATGATCCTCAGCATACCCCCACAGACGCGAACTTGACACCGGTTGTCACTATCGGCATAGGATGACTCCCGAGCGCTGAGCAGCGCCACATGACTCGAGGAGCATCACTATGAGCAAAGTTTGGTTCGTCACCGGTTCATCAAAGGGCTTCGGCCGGGAGTTCGTTCTTGCCGCGCTCGAGCGAGGCGACAAAGTCGCAGCAACTGCCCGCAACTCCGACACCCTCAACGACCTGGTCGAGAAGTACGGGGACGCGGTCCTCCCCCTCCAGCTGGATGTCACCGACCGCGACCAGGTGTTCGCCGCGGTCAAGACCGCCCACGACACGTTCGGCCGCCTCGACGTTGTCATCAACAACGCCGGCTACGGCCTCTTCGGCACGCTCGAGGAGATCACCGAGCAGCAGCTTCGCGACCAGCTCGAGACCAATCTGTTTGGGGTGTTCCACGTCACCCAGGCCGTGCTGCCGATCCTCCGTCAGCAGAGCTCGGGTCACATCATCCAGATCTCCACCGTCGGCGGCGTCATCGCCTTCCCGTCCCTCGGCGGTTACCACGCGTCCAAGTGGGCGCTCGAAGGTCTTACCGAGTCTCTCGCCGGGGAAATTGCTGGGTTCGGCATCAAGGTCACCCTGGTCGAGCCCGGCGGCTTCGACACCGACTGGGCCGGCGCGTCCGCCGTGTTCGCCGATCCCCTCCCGGCATACGGCCCCCTCCACGAGGACATGGCCGCGCAGATGGCCAACATCGTCAACCCGAAGCCCGTCGGGTTCGGGTCCGCGATCTTCAAAATCGTCGACGCCGAGAAGGCCCCCCTGCGCGTCTTCTTCGGAGAGCAGCCCATTCAGCTCGCGTCGTACTACTACCAGCAGCGCCTCGACGAGTGGAACGAATGGGCTCCCGTATCCCGCGAAGCCGAAGGCAAGTAGAAACCGCCGAGAGAGGACGACCCCATTATCATCGCGCGACTCATCCTCGACGCCCTGCTCGTGCTACTCCTCCTGGCCACGGGCGGCGGGAAGCTGCTCCAGGCGTCGTCCTCTCTCGCCATCCGCGACAGCCTCACCCTCACCAACCGCACCTGGAAGACGATTGGCGCACTCGAACTCCTAGCCGTCGTCGGCCTGATCGTCGGAATATGGTGCCGCTCGCTGGCCTCCTCGCATCCATCGGCATCGCGCTGCTGATGGTGGGCGCGATCATCACGCGCGCGCGGACACAACAGAAGACTGGCCGACTGGTCAACTGTCGCAAAATCGGCGACAGTTCAACAAGAGGGCGATCGCGTCGTCGAGCGTTACATCGAGCACTACAACCTCGTCCGGCGTCGAAACCTCAGCCAGTCGCCATCCTGTTCACGGTCGCGAGCGAGGCGAATGAGTTCGCGGGTCTTAGCTTCCCAGCCAGTCTTGCCGAGATTGCGAAGTCGCCCGGAGACCGCCGTCACCGACTATCCCGTCGCGCGCACCGACGTGTGCGGCCCCTCCGGCGATGTGAGTGTCACCGTCGCCGACATCGTCGCTGCGAGCGGGATAAAGATGTCGTAGAGAGCGGGTCCGACTTCTTCACGGAAGGCGAAGCGGATGCCGCTCGCCGGCGGTCGCGGCGGGAAGGGGATCGGGAATGGCAGCCCGCCGTCGCGCCGAATGGCAGGCAGCTCGATCGACGCGGTGAGCGTCGGTCCGAGCGGTAAGCCGGGGATGAGGAGCAGCTCGCGCGCTTCGCCGGCCCCCGCGATCGGGCGGATCCCGCCGATCCCCCCGAGTCTGCCGAGCGGCGGACGCGCGATGATCCGGCGCGCCGCCGAGACGGAGAGCACGAACGGCGGCCGCGCGGTGCGCTCCTCGGTGCTCGAGACCGTGACGACGGCAGCGGTCGCCGATGCCCGCGTCACCGCGACGAGCTCGAGGTTCGGCGGCGTGGGCGCGGTCCATCCGGCGACCGTCGCGAGCTGCACGACCGCGCGTCCGAGCGGATCGACGAGCCGCAGCCCGACGTCTACCGGCTGCGCCGGGTCGGCCCGCGTGAACCACACCGCCAGCGGCGTGCGACCCCCGCTTCGTTCCTCGCGCACAACCACTGCGACACCGACCGCCGGTGCCGGCGGATCGGCGGCGGCCAGCCCCGAGAGCGGCGTGAGGGATGCCGCGGCCATCCCGTCCGCCGTGAGCGCGGCAGACGCCAGCGCCCCGGCCAGGTGCGGCCCGAAGTCGGTGTCGGCGATCGGTGCCGATGTCGAGGTGCGCGCTACAAGCACGCTGTGATCGGGCGTCACCGACTCGACGACGAGAGGATCAAGGTCGGGCGGGGTCGAGGGCGGAACGCGCACTGTCACGATATCGGACTCCGGCGACAGGATGCCCCGCCAGCCCCGCTCGGGGACGCCGCTCGTGTCAGGCTCGGCCACAGTCCGCACGTACCAGGTCTTCCAGCTCGGGGTGAGCGCGCCGGCCCAGTGCCCACGGAAGACGGGCTGCCCGGTGACGAGGTCGACGTCGGCCGGGGGCGGCGGATCGGCGGGCGCGGTCGCCGTGGCAAACTCGGGCGCGCCCATCGAGTCGGCCCGGCGGGCCGCGTCGAAGTTGTGCGTGCGGTAGACGCGAAAGCGGGATACCGGCACGTCGCTCGGCACCTCGAGACCGACGTCCGCCCCCGCGAGAGTGATCTCGGGGCGCGCGAGCGGCTGGGCGGGCCGCAGCACGCGCGGTGCGATGAATACCTGCGTGGAGTCGTGGCCAGCTGAGTTGTAGGGCCACGCCGAGTCGACGCCGCTCGGGGTCGTGGAGGTGACGACGAAGAACTGAATGCCGGTGGAGCCGCGGGCGAGCGCGACATCCGCCTCCCGCCGGTCGCCGGTCACATCCAGCACGCGCCGGAAGGCGAGACGGCACTGCTCGGGATGGTCGATCAGCAGCTGGCGCACAGCGACGAGTCGCGCGCCGGGCACCACATCCGGTGCCGGGTCGGCGATCCCGCAACGCTCGCGGAGGTAGTCCTCGCTCGCCTGCCACACCACGAACGCCTTGACGCTGCTCGACCCGGGCGCTCCCCACACCACCCGTACGTGCGAGCGGCCGTCTGAGTCGGGGAGGCTCGCAAGCGGCACACCCGGGAGCGGCATCGTCGCCGGGACTACCGGCACAGGGCTGCCGACCGACGCGAGCATCGCCCGCGCGGGATCGCCGGGCGACCACACCGTGGGAGTCGGGCCGACCGCCAGAGCTCGGCGCGCCCAGACGTCCACCCCCCAGCGGTCGGTTGTCGAGAAGTCGAGAGGCGGTAAACCGACGCGCACACCGAAGCGGCGCGGCTCGCCCTGCCCGGGTCCCGCGACCGGCGTCGACAGGCCGTTCTCGTCGAGCGGCACGACGGCGCATCCGATGCCAGTCGGTACATCACCGGTGAACGAGATCGAGAAGCTGCGACGCACCGCACCGACCGGCACCGACTCGGCGCCGAGCCCCATCGGTGGGGGCATCGACGGCGAGGTCATCGGGTAAAACACGGCGGAGAACTCGACGGAGGTCGTCGACCGCTCGGTGAACTCGGCGATCACGTCCACGTCGAGCGTCGCCGGGCACAGCACCGAGCCCGTGTAGGTGGTCCGCAGCTTGAGGTTCGCAAGCATCGGCGGCGTCGCGCCCGGTTCGACACCGGAATAAACGGTCTCGCTCCACGGCGACCAGATGCCGTGGACGTCCGACAGCGCGGCGGCGTACAGCTCCTGGCGTCCGCCACTGCCGAGCGGGATCTCGGCGACCGGGTCGATACTGCTCAGGAGAGTCGCGCCGGGCGTGAGGGGCGGGATGTTCGGCACGCGCCATCCGTCGACGTCGGAGTCGAAAGCGAACAGCGGCTCGGCCACTCCCGTCGCGAGGGGAGTGCGCACCGTCGCGAACTGCGTGACGTGCACGGTGCCCGCGTCGGCGGGCAGTGGCGGCCATGTCGACCGCACGTTCTCGCGCCACGGGGCGTCGATGAACGTGGGTGGCTGCAGCGAGTAGCGCGTCGACACGAAGGGCAGCGGTCCGGGGGTCTGCGCGTGCATGACGGGTGGGGCATACGCGGCGTACTCCCCCGCCGGCAGCGGGATCTCGACGTTCCACCCGGGCCCGCTCGCCCGGAACACCGGGCCTTCGGCATACTTCGCGGTAACGAGGAACTCCGGCGCCGGCAGTTGCGCGATGGCTCGGCTGCCGGTGCGGAACGGGTATGCCGTACCGAACCCGAGGGCCAGGTTGGCGAACGGATCGCTCACGGCCGGAATCGAAAGCAGCGGCCATGGGGCGGCGTCGATAGATGCCGGCTGCCCCGCACCCGGCGGGCCCGCCACCGGGGTAGGGCTCGTCACTCCCGCCTGTGCGTTCTCGGCGAGCCCCGGCGCGTACAGGCCTGCGATCCTGTCGAGCAACTCGGCGGCGATCCGAGCCACGAACGCCTTCGCATCCGGCGCCTGCCAGGTCGGCGCGACGACGCCGGACGGCAGCGTCATCGGCCATCCCACCGGCGGAGCGCCGCGGGTCCAGCGGTCGAGGGCGGCATCCTGTGCTGGCATCGTCCCGGTAACAAAGCCTTGCTTGTAGCCGTCATAGTCGGTGCCGGCGATACCGGTATTCGGGACCGGCAGCCCGACGTACTCGAGGGGCTCCCAGTCGGGTGCGTTGACGATGTCGTCGAGGGAGACGATGCGGGCGACCGGATCGAACGCGTTGGTGACGAGAGCGCACGTCGCGCCGGGCGTCCGCAGTTCGATGTGCGCGGTCGCGCTGCCCGTGCCCGACACGCCGACGGTAGTGACGGACTCCTTCGAGCCGGTGCGCCAGCACAGGCGCACGACGACCGGTCGCGACGGGTCGACCACAGCGCAGTCGATGACGACGCGCCCCGCAGGCGTGCCCCAGTCCACCCGCAGCGATCCGTCGCCGGTGGACTGTGCGGCGACCTCGACCGCACGCGCATCCGCCGGCTTCGGCTGCCGCCGCCACACGGTGAACACCCCGTGCGGCACGCCGAGGTCGCTGTGGCACGCCCACGCCAGTCGCAGGGTGAGCCCGCGGGAGTCGCCGGCGTCCGGTAGCTGCTGCCCGTGCGACTTGGCGACCGAGGCCCAGTCGATGCCGACAGCTTCGGCGCGGAAGTACCCGGGGTTCGCGATGCGCGCCATCAGTCCTCCTCCTCCCACGGTGCGGTGACGAGCGCGACCGACAGCAGCGGAGTGCGCGCCTCGGTGGATCCCGCGGGTCCGTCGAGGTCGGTGACGAGGTCGACTCGGAGTCTCGTGCCGCGGGCGTTCGGACCGAGGAAGACGATTGCGCGCGTGCCGCCCGGGCCCGTTGCGATGCGGGTCACCGGGGCGTCCGGCAATCCGGGTGGGGCGGGCGAGATCGCGGGTCCGACCTTTAGCCATGTCCAGGGCACGCTCGCCCAGTAGTGGTGTGTCGGGTCGGCGTCGGTGGGCGCGGCATCCACCTTCTGCGGCGTCGCCCGCGAGCGCACAATTGCTTCACTCGACTCGACGACCACCGCGATCGGTTGAGGCACCGTGTCGGTGCTCCACAGCACCTGCAGCGCCGGGAAGGCCGGAACCTGGGGGGCGCCGAGCCCGGCGTGCTCGAACGCGTCGTCGAGCACCGTGCCGGGCACGCTGCCGACGAGCGGGGCGAACGCCGAGGGGGTGAGGATGCCGCGGCCTTCGCCGCGCGAGCTGCCGACGAACGACGCGAGTTCGGCGGCATCGGCGAACCGGCCGGTGCGGAACGGGACCCGGTACACGATGTCGCCCGTGCCGCCGGCGCCCTTGTTGCGCGCGTGCACGTCGAGCAGGTACTCGGTGAGCGGCTCGAACTCGTACGGCAGCGTCACGGTGAACGTGCTGTGGTCGAATCGCGACTCGTCGAGGCATCCGAGGTTCGCCGCGAGGTCCTCGGCGGCCTCGCGCCAGGGCGACGTGACCCCGTACGGATCGATCGTGGTGGCGTAGGCCGACCCACCGACCAGCGGCACCTGCGGCACGGGATTATCGGGCTGATCGGCGAGTCGGGGGTGGATGCCCGAGGAGGAGTGCACCACGGCATAGAGCTCGAGGTCGTACGCGTCGAACAGGGCAGCCACCCGCTGCGACGAGAAGGTGAGGCTCACCCCGGCATGCGTGAAGACCCCGGTCTCGTCCTTCGCGGGAATGGTGCCGAGCACCCACGGCGAGAGGTCGGACACGACGTCGGAGGGCACGTTCGCCTGTGCCTTTGTGTGGAAGCGGAAGCTCTGCGTCTTGGTCGACGTGTGGTCGTTCGGAAGGTCGGCGGGCGTCAGCGTCGGAGCGGGAGGCTGACCCTGCGGCGGGCTGTGGTCGTCGCCAGTGACCGGCACCCAGGTCGCCTGCCAGTCGATCTCGACAGCGTACGTCGTGTCGGGCGTCAGCAGCGGCTCGCTGCCGGCCGCCTGCGTGAGGGCGGTGTTCAGCGCCTGCTGATCGTTGTTCAGCGTCGTCGTGTCCCAGTCATACCGGCGGGTCTCGGAGGCGAGCAGCGCCTCGACCGCGACGACGTAGTAGGCCGGGAACGGTGCCTTACTGCGGCGGCGGTCCCAGCCGGTCACGACGTGCGCCGCCTTGCCGCCGAGCCCGTCAAGTCGCACGTACACCGCCACGAGCTTCTCGGTCGAGATCAGTCGCCCGGCGAGGTGCCCGGCCCGGCTCACCGGGTCGGCCCACGATCCTTCGGCGTCGAGCCAGCGGCCCGGGATCGGCACAGGCGATGGCACCAGATCCTGGCCGTTCACGCGGTGCGTCTCGATCTCGGACCCATCGGCCGTGCGCGCCGACACCGTCAGGCCGTACTTGAGTCCGATCCGCGGCATCAGCATCAGCACGCCGAAGTCCTCGAACCCGTCGGCGTCCGCGGCAGCGCCCGCGGTGAATGCGACGGCGTCGGCCAGCGGATCGGGCGTGAACCCGGATGCCGCCCAGGTCTCCTCGACGAGCTTGCGCTCCAGCTCGCCTCCGCCCGGGGCGGGTTCGGCGAGATCGTGGAGCGGCGAGCGCAGCAGCTCGCCGAAGCATCCGGCATCCTGCACGATCTGGCGCGAACCCGTCGCCGCCGCAGCGCGTGCGAACGCCGACACTGTCGCGGGGTCCCACGCCGTCGCCTGCCGCGCGGCGGGGAAGTCGTAGAGCGACCCACCGGCAGCCACGTACGCGTCGAGGGCGGTGAACGCCGCGGCGCCGGTGAGCCAGCCGCGCGCGCTGAACTCCGTCGCCTGTCCCTTCGACCACTGCGAGAGCGAGGTCTTCGGGTCGCGGATCGACGGGTTGTAGCAGGCCACGGCGTCGCCGAGGACGATCGCGGGGTCGGTGCCCTGCAGTGCGTCGACGGCGGGTGCGATCCGCCACGGCTCGGTCACGGTCATCCGGGTGCGCACCGGAGTTGTCCGGATGGTGCCAGGGGCGTCTGGCCAGGCGATGCCTGTGAGCACCCACCCCGTGGGGCTCGGACCGAGCGGCTGCTCGTCAAACGTCCACAGCACGCTCGCCGGCTCTGCCGCCGTGCTGCAGATCGTGCCCCACCGGTGGTCGACGGTCGTGGTCAGCGCCTCGCCGTACGGCACGGCGGCCGGATGCGGATCGGGCGTCCAGTTCAGCAGTGCCAGCTGCAGCGACGTCGCCTGCGCGTCGTTCTTCTGCACCCACCACACGCTTGCCGCCGACCCGCCGGCCGGCGTGGGCGGGATGAGCACTCCCCCGGTGAGCCGCACGGCGGTGACCTCGTACCGCCACCAATGGTCGCCGAGCTGCATCCACGGGTTGGCGGGGGCGCCCGCGTATGAGCCGAGTACCCCGCCGAGGATGTTCGCCTGGTCGGTCTTGGCGAGGGTGAGGAACGACAGCACCGGGATCGCATCGATCGGCACGTCGACCGGCGCGTTCCCGCTCTCGGCGGCCTTCGCGAGCACGCCGTCAACGGGCTCGCCGACGGCGGCGCCCTCGAGCAGCACGTGGATTGTGCGTGTTACGAGTCCGACGCCGGTGACGAGGTCCTGCACAGGCGGCGGCTCTGCGCCCGGCTTGGTCCCGATGGTCAGTTCGACGGAGCCCTCGACGCTGAAGAAGAAGAAGTCGACTTTGCCGTGCACCTCGCCGTGCACGTACAGCTCGCCGGTCGCATCCTTGTAGATGATGACGAGCTTGGCGCTGGCGGAGATGCTGATGATCCACAGGCGCAGCTCGCCGCTGACCTCGATGATTCCGCCGACATACAGCGGGTCTGGCGAGAACAGCGCGTCGAAGCCGGCGGCTGCCTTAAAGTAGAGGCCGATCGTCTCGCTGCCCATCAGGACGGCCTCGATGTGGAAGCCGGCGGCGAATACCAGGCCGCCCGAGCTGAGCGGCGGGTCGGTCGGCAGGCTCAGCCCGTCGCCATGCACCTCGAGGTAGCCCGAACCGGTGAACGAATCGAACACCCTGACCGTGGCCGGGTGCTCGTAGTTGCCGAGCTCGACGTACCAGTGCGAGGTGTCATTCGTGTCGAAGAAGGCGGTGACGGGAATCTTGATCGACAGGAGCGCCCCGATCGCGTACTCGATGCGGAGCGCGACGAGCACGGTCCCGCGGCCGAAGTCGAGGTCGATGACCGCGATGATCGTCGCGCTGGTGTCGCCGCCGAGCTCGGGCAGGGTCGGGGAGAAGACGTTGGCGAGGGCGAGCAGCGTGATGTCGGGGCCGGGCGTCGAGATCAGCAGCACGCCCTTGAGGTTGAGCGTGAATCCACCGTCGGCGGTGCCGAGCACGAGGCCAGCGCCGAACGAGTACGCATCCTTCTGGTAGTGCCATGCCTGGTCGGTGAACAGGTCATCGTTCTTCAGGTGAGTGATGGCCCAGTCGAGCGCGGGCAGCTCGGCGGTCTCGTCGTAGCTGCGGGCGAAGTTGATGCCCATCCCGCCGAGGAAGCCGTAGATGCCGAGGCCGGACGCGCCGAGCAGGATCGGCGCAGGGAATTCCACCGCGGCGCCGAACAGGATGCCGATCGCCGGTCCACCGTCGGGGTCGGGGTGGATGGTGAGGGTGGCCGAGATGCGGATGTTGACCGACGTCACCGAGACGTCGAAGCCGCCGCTGATCTGCGCATCCGAGATGGCGACGTACCCGGTGCCGTGCAGGACGCCCGGCACGTCGAGGGTGGCCGACAGGCGCGAGATGCTGATGTCGGGGGCGCCACTGCCGTGGAAGTCTGCGCGCACCGTAGCGGTGTCGATGGTGACGATGCCGAGCTCGAGGCCGATACCGAACTGCACTTCGACGAACATCGGGTTGTCGCGGCTGACCTTGAAGCCGAAGATGCGCAGGATCTCGTCGAGCGGCGGCGTCGCGACGAGCGACCCGTCGGGCGCGTCGATCGTATATCCCTTGGCCGGGTCGAAGACGGCAAGCGGGCGGAAGTCAGGGTTCGCCGCGCTCCCCCATTGCCCGGCCACCCCGATCGCCTTGTACCGCGCGCTCATCGGCTTGCCGTCGGCGGTGCGGATGATCTTGAGATCGAACGAGAAGCTGGTCTCGACGTCGAAGAAGACGGCAACTTTGCTGCCCGCCGAGGCATCCCCCGTCGATCCGTCCGCGCTGACGATCCCGTCGGCGACGACCAGTTCGCCGCCGTAAAGGGTCAGCTTCTGCGTCTCGAGAACGCCCGCCGCCCCGATCGCGACGGCCCCGAGCGCCACGACGCCCCCGCCGGCGGGCGAGAGGCTGCTCGCGGCGGCGGCGAGCGGGGCGAGCACCGCGAGCGCACCGACGGCGTCGAGGACGAGATCGGGGATGCCGTCGCCGCGTTTGCGCTGATAGAGGCCGTCCTTGTCCTTGTCGTGTGCGCGGAACTCGGCATCCACCTCCCACGACTGGCGGTCTTCGCTGATCCGCAGACGCACGAGGAAGTCGACGATGCCATCTGCGGGGTTGTCGTCGTGCTGGGCATCGGTGAGCCCGAGTCCGGGCTTGCTCTGATCGGCGGCCTTGGAGAAGTCGAACTCGCCCCACACCTCGGCGCGGATGAAGGTGTCACGCAGGATCTCGACGCGTACGCCGATGCGGCGGAAGCAGCTGGGCTGCGGCTGCTTGAGCGGGGTCACGTCCTTCTGCGTGTTGTCGCCGCCCCACTCCTGCCGCGTCACATCGAGGTTCGCGGTGACGTTGGCAGCCGGTGCGCCCGGGGCCCACGCCCGCGCGAGCCACCAGAATCCGTCGGTCTCGGCCGGTGGTGCGGGTGTCGTAGGCGGGGGCGCGGTGTCGGTGCGGGGGTTCGTGCTCGCGTGCGCGTTGGCCGCCCCGAACGCCGTGCCCGCCTTCGCCTTGCTGAACCCGGCGTCGTGCAGGATGGCGAGCGCCGCCTGCAGGCGGCGATCGCTGAGGTCGTGGTTGTACTGGGCCTGCTCGTTCTCGTACGACGCGTACCCGTCGACGGTCAGTTCGGTGTCGTGGTCAAGGTAGCTGGCGAGGTCGGTCGCCGCATCGATGTAGCTGCGGGATGGCGCGTGCTGGTCGCGCGCGGGCGACTTCTGGTCGCGGGTGTTGTCGGGGTTGCGCGCCCAGGTGGGCGTGGCGAGCTCGGCGGGCGTGGGGTGGTCGAAGACGAAGTAGCAATCGCTCACCACAGCGGAGCCTCCGCTGACGGTGACCACGAGCTGGCTGGAGAGCGGATGCGTCGGGGTAAGTGCCGAGACATCGAGCGTCACCGAGGACTTGTCGCTGTCGCCGATGATCGGCACCGTCGAGCTCGTCCACGCGATCGTCGCGGTCACGGGTGGTGCCGGTTCGAGTCGAACGACGGCCGGATCGAGCGAGTCGGCGACCATCCGATACGGCACGAGAGTGCTCGTCGGTGTGATCGAGAGCGCGGTGACCCCGCCGCCTCCGTCGCCGGCCGCGGAAGTATTGAGGGTGGTCGTGACGGTGAGGTGCTTGGTGATGCCAGCCGCGGCATCCGAGACCGTGACCTGGATGGTGGTGCCGTCGGCGTCGGTGGTGATGTTGGCGCGGGTCCCCATCACGATCGACGCGTTGTCGGGGGCGATCGTGACCGTGTTCGAGCCTGACCCGCCGTGGGTGTCGACGAACAGCGTCGCGTCGGCGGGCACTGTGGCGGTGCCGTGGGCGGGGTCGGCGGTCGGGTCGGCGATAGTGACCGGGATGTACTTCCCTGCCTTGGTTAGGACGTGTGCCGAGACGGTGAGCTCGGCGATGTTCACCACTTCGGCCTCGAAGATCGCGGTGAGCCCGGCGCTAGCGCCGACGCCGATGTACAGGTCGCGCGCGGCCGTGGTGATGTAGAGGTCCTCGAGCCCGGGCGGCTGCACGAACACCCGCACCTCGGGCAGGTAGAAACCCTGCCACGCGTTGGGCATCGCCCGTGCGCCGGCGGGGAGCCCCGATGGGCCGGCTTCCGAACTCAGGTCGAGGACGGCCGCACGGAACCCGATGCCCACGGTCGCTTCGGGGCCGACGGTCGCGTAAGGCGGCTCCATCCGGACGAGGTCGTAGATCTGGTCGACGGGGTTGCCGGTGGTGGACGCGGAGAGGAAGTCGAACTGCACGGACTGGCCCGACAGCTGCATGAGCCTCAGTTTCAGCCCACCGACGAGCATCGACACGTGGTCGATGCTCGGGTCGGGCAGCAACCGGGCGTTGGGCTCGTCGTATTTGGCGGGGCTGAGGAACGGCAGGTGCACCGCAACGACGGGGCTCGTCAGAACTACGCGCCAGCCTCCGTCATCGGTGCCCGAAGTTTGGTGCAGCCCGATCTCGATCGTGAGGTTCGGGTCGCGAAACTCGATGGGCGTACCACCGCCAGGGATACCGCCGAATCCCCCGAGCGTCAGCAGGCTGTCAGCGCGGTAGGTCTTGGACCAGACCTTCCAGTCGCCGTCGGGTGTTGGACCGTTCGCGCCGCCCGCCTTGAGAGCGTCCTCCAGCGCGGAAAGGGCCCCGCCGTTCTTGGCGGAATCCGGCAGATCATCCCACTGGGTCACGACGCGCCTCCGGGGCAGCGGTGAACGAGATACTTCTGGCGTCTCACACTGTAGACCCGGGCGCGGGGCTGGACAAGAGCCGGTCGAATGCACTGCGGGTTGCGTCATTTAGCGTGGATGCTCCTACTGGTGTCGAGCGGCTTTGGGGTGGTCGATTTGGTTGAGTGCGAGGGTGGCGCGTTGTTGGAGTTCGGGGTCGGCGCGGGTTCCGATCTCGAGTCGTCGTAGCCGCTGGTAGGGGTCTGCAACGCTTACTCAGTAGAAGACGGGACGCACCACGACGCAGCTCGCCACGCAGATTGGCGTCCATCACACGACGGTGAATCGAGCCATCGATCGAGCCGGAGTGCCGCTTCGATGAGCCAGCCCCTTTGCGAGACAGGTTGCCGAGACCCAAAGGCTGCATGAGGCTGGTAACACGCATGCCGCTATCGCCGAGGAACCCTCGGTCTCGTGACAAACGCTCTGAACCCATCGCGTCTCGGTTCTACGCGCGGCATCCCAACGGGATCAGCGAGTCTCGTCACTCCTCGACCGTGACGGAGCCAGACGGGACTGCTGTCGGTTCGCCTGATTCCTCACTTTTGAGTATTTCGGTTCTCACGGGAGGATGTTCACCGTGCCAAAAGCTTTCCCCCTCGAGTTCCGCCGCGAAGTGGTCGCCGTCGCCCGGAAGAACGAAGCACCGATCGCCCAGGTGGCGAAGGATTTCGGGATCTCCGAATCGGGTCTGCAACGCTGGCTGAAACTGGCCGATATCGAAGACGGCAACCGGCCGGGCGTGACCCAAGCTGATGCCACCGAACTGCGGGAGGCGAGGAAACGGATCCAGCTGCTGGAGCAGGGGAACGAGATCCTGCGCGGGGCGGCCGCGTATCTGTCGCAGGCGTCGCTCCCAAAATGATGTACCCGCTGGTCGTTGAGTTGGCCGACGACCGGAAGATTACGGTCGCGGTGACCTGCCGGGTGCTGGGCTTGTCGAAGCAGTCGTATTTCGCCTGGCGGGCCGACCCGGTGTCGAGGCGGGACTGGGATAACGCCCACCTGATCAACGCCGCGATCGACATTCACGGCGACGAACCCGGGTTCGGGTATCGGTTCATCGCTAACGAGATCGAGGCCGAAGCCGGTATCGCCGCGTCGGAGTGGCGCGTGTGGCGACTGTGTTCCCAGCAGAGGACCTGGTCGGTGTGTCAATCCTCGAACTTCGACGCGAAGGCAAACTACCCTCGCCGCTTCGACGGTAAGTCGCGGCCTGCCCCGCTCTCAGCCCCATCTCACTCCGCAGCACGAGTCAATTCGGCGCGCCTGGAAAACAGGCGCTATCGCCGTTTAACCGCCGAGTCGGACGCGCACGCCCCGAACATCGTAAGCTCCGACCTTGCCCGAGCCCAGAAAACACAAAACGCCCCCGAGCAAGCTCGAGGGCGTTTTGATTTTGACGAGTACTTTCTACAGTAAATAGCACTCGCCTTTTGTCGGGCTGACAGGATTTGAACCTGCGACCCCCTGACCCCCAGGTAGCCCCAAAAGTCCGAATCGTTGATTTTCCGGGGCGCAGCGCTGCGCGGAGCGCCTCAATTCACGTCATGCATTGCACGGTTTGCATTATTCTGGTCCCCTTGTGGTCCCCCCTGTCGATTCGCTGAGCATCTCGTACTTCACCGTACGGGCACACGATCAATGCGCCGATTTGACGCAGAATAGCGCGCGCTCGAACGGGCGGTCAGCTGAGTGAGAACATTGCGTCATGACTCAAGCAGCATTGGTTCGACTTAGGAAGATCTACGGGCCGAAACCAGGTCGCAACGTGACAGAACTGAGCCTGATTCACATTGCCTACTTGCTCGGCGTGGCTGTTGATGACATCGCCGATCTAGTCGACGCGATCGCACCACTCGACCGGAGTTGTTCAGTCGAGACCGTTCTCAGCGATCTCGCCGCCACCCCAGTGGCCACCGACCGAGCCGGTGATCTGGTGACACTAGTGACCGACATCGCGGCGGTGCTCGAACCTCACCTCGCGGCGCTCGAGGTTGTCGATTCATGGCCGCGCGAAGAGTTCGAGATGCTGGTTAATTCACGACAGTTCGTTGAGGAGCCAATGCGTGAGGCCTGGCTACGGCTCGATGGGGATGGTCCGGAGATCGCGGTGTCGGTTTTCAAGGAGGGTGCGGACGCTGCGGCGCAGGCCGCGCGCGTTGGGCAATTAAGCGAATTCCGCGCGTCGGGCTTGCTTGCTCGATACCTTCTCGCGGCCGACCATACCGATATTCGCCATATCAGGAACACGCTGGCCCTGACTGGGCAAGCGTATGGCGTCATCACCGGAGAGCTCGGAGTCGGTTTCATCGCAATCCCGCCCGACGGTGGCCACGGCAAGGTGTTCACAGCGCCGCTTCAGATCGCTTCGAACGCACAGGGAGCAGCAGTTGCTTCACTCATCGGAGTGTTCCGCATTGAAGTCTGGGATGCGTCCGGGCAAGACCCAACACTTCTCGAGTCTTCAACAGCATGTTTAGGCTCCGCTGACCCGAGCATGGCGGAAGACCTTCTTACGGCTGTGAGTAAATTCGCTCGCTACGGAACGCAGAGTGTTCCTTTAGGCGAACTCCCAGAGCTCGACCAGCAACGACACTCCGATATCTGGGCGCTCACACCCTCGTTGAGGAATCTCGCATACGCCCTGGACAAGCGACAGCTACGGCCGGGGGACGAGCAAGAGATCGCGCAGTTTGAGGATGCGTGCGCCCGCTGGGTCGATTTGGGCGAGAGCGGCGACCACCCGCTCACCTGGCTACCTGAGGTCATGCACGAACCACGCGCGGTGACATTCGATCCAGCCACTTTTCTCGATCCCGATGAGCTCTTCCTGCTGGTTGACCTTAGCTCAGCACGGGATGCGCTCGAGCTTCGAGGCGTGACATCGAACTTTGACTTCAGGCTCCATCTCGACCTCGGGCCTGAAGTGAGTCGCCTTCTGGACAAGCACGCAGCAGACCGAGCTGCGCATCGCGTCCGTAGGTCACCCGAAGCCAGAGACACGGTCGAGGAACTTGTCGCCGCATTGAGCGAATGCCTGATGCGCAACTCGGACTCGTTTCAGAACTTCCGGAAGGTTTATCTGTCGCCTGGGGCTGTGGTTTCCTCCAGCCCTTTGAACGAGGCGTTCCTGCGGCTTCGCGTGCCAGTGGTGAAGTCGCTGTCGTTGTCGCTAAATGCCGCGGTGGCCGCTACGATCGGTGGCTCCCGTGCCACTTTTGGCGAGGATGGGAACCCACACCGACACCGAGCGCGCATACTGGTCGGCTCAGATATCCAGGCCATGGACAAGCTTGAGTACGTCCATCATGAGCGCGAGTTTGTTGCAGGGTGGTATCCAGACGAACAACTCGCCCGCTCTCGGTCTGGGGTCACCGGCGCAGGAGCCGATGTCTTCCACTATGCGGGGCACGGCAAAGGAAACGGTGAAGCGAACACGAATGCGCTCCTCGTGTCCGACGGCAGGGAGGGCAGGGTGACCGCCTTGGAACTCCTGAGAGGGCACGGTGAATGGCACGAGACAGGGCTTGTGTTCCTCAGCGCGTGCGAGACCGGAGCGGGATCCCTTCGCACTGCTCTCCGACATCGCTCCGTTACTGTGGCCGAAGCCCTGCTCGTACGTGGCGTCCGATACGTGGTTGCCCCAGCCTGGACGGTGGGAGATCTATACGCTGCGGTGTTCTCCGCATGCTTTCATTTCCACTACGCGCAGGACGGGGATCCACTCTGGGCGTTCACACTGACCCGAACCTTGTTCTCCACCGACTTTGAAGACATCGGGCTCCACGACGCGCTCGACTGGCATCTGCAGCGCAAGTTCGGTGTGTCCTGGCATGAAAATCTCTCCGCTAGCGTGGATGATCCTGGGGCGGCCGATAATCTCGCGGCATTTGAGATGCATGAACGAGTACTGTTCGTAGCCGAGAGTCACGCATTTGGACTTGCGGACCAGGTGATCGCGGCACACCACCGCTCGGCAAAGTTCCGCAGTCTCGCCGAGCAGAGTCTGCACGACACCGCGGGTAGCTTCTGGGAGCCCGAAGGCGATGCTAACCGCTGAGATGAGGAGCGATTAGCGTTGCATCGCTCGGATCGGCAGCACGGGAGTTGTTGACTCGCGGTCGACTTCGTAGGAACTGTCCGCACACGCCCCTCATGTTCGCACTCGCGGTGCTTTGAGGAATAGTGATCGGAACAAGAGATTCGGCGTCAGTCACTCTTTGCTCGGATTACGTAGCGGCCGAAGTTGAATGATTGTGCAAGGTCGTGTGCATCGAGGGCGACCGCTGCAATCGGTGGCACGTCGGCAGCCGGGTCCCTTTGCGCGCGATGAATCTTGTCGCGCAGCGTGGGCCATAGCGCGTTGGCGAGTTCGGGCTTCCGGATCTGAGGGTTCCAGCCGTGCCACACCTTCTTGATGTCGGCGCCGGCTGAGCGCGTCGCTGCGGTCAGGTCGACCAAACCGGGAAGGTCGAGTCCACCCGAGTTGGGGTGGAGCACCGATATCGTTTGTGCGAGTTCCAGATCAGTGAAATGTTCAAACTCGAAGCATGTCTGCTTCCACAGACGCACCTGGACCAGTTTCTCAAGCTCGGTCTCGTCGACTTCGCCGCCCTGTGCTTTGACTACGTTTTGGATTTCCTCGATCCATTTCCTTCGTCGTTTCTCGACCTTTGCTTGAGTCGCCCAAACTTCTCCGGGATCCACGGCGACCACCACTGCGGTGGGCGGCCGGATCATCCAGTAGTTGTCGCCTTGCCGCTCGCCAAGAAGGGGAGCAACCGTGAGGGCGATCACCATGCTGAGGTCACGCCCCTCAGTGCGCATGCACAGGATACGAAGAAGATCGGGAGAACGGCGTAGCCCAAGCTCGTCAAAAACGCGGGGAACGAGAATCTCTTCAGTCTCTCCCTCAACCGCGAGAACGACATTGGCGTGAGGGGATACTCCAAGGTCGCCAAGAATTTCATCCAACGGGGTATCGCGTCGAGTGGAAATGCGCTCAATGAGCGGATGCCAGGAACGGGAAAAAGAGTTGGTTTCCGGGAGCGCTTCCGCTGCGCCTCGACTCGCGAGGTCCTCCACAAAGGTCAACAGAATCTCGCCCGCAAGCCTATGGTCCAAGGCGACAAGGGCGTCGCCCCGCAGCGACTTCCACGCTCGACTTGGTGCGCGCCTGATGAGTTTGGACCAGTCGCCGGTCGGATCAAGTGTGTGGGCGCGGCTCAGCAGCCGCTCGGCGAACTTGCGCGCCTCGTCAGGGCTGACCTGGAGGGCCGCCGCCGTGTTCACTGGGTCGAAGTCTTCTCGGAACTTCTGCCATGCCTCCGGATCGACATTGCTGAGCTCGAGGAAGTCGATTCCGATTGTCGGCAGGTAACGTGCCTCGAGGACCGCGATAACTATCGCCCAACGACGGTAGTCGGCTGGTGCCGATCCTGCGTTTATGGATCGCTGCGGAAGCACGGTCCGCTGGTGGCCATAGGACCCAATAACGCGCGACTTGGCGACACGAGTACGGAGGTCGGGCATAGACAGGAGTTGCTAGCGGCTATAGGTAAGACCGTTCGACCATCCTCGCCTGTCGGTGAGCCGTCTAGTGTCGAACCTCACTTTTGGGCGAACGGACTTTCTGCCGGGTCACGAACGCGGCCGGCATCAAGCGCATTTCCCAACTGAATGAACTGAGAGTTGCTGCCGGTGCGATTGTCTTCAGCGGGACGCATTCCCGCGCTCACTTGTCGCCCTGTTATCTCCAGTAGTGGCGCAAGATCGCCGTGGCGGTATAGCTCCCGCAGGGTTTTCTGGTCGATCGAAAGGCCGCGATCTTTTGCTTCCGCAATGAATTCTTCTGTCGACAGCGGGGCCGACTGGCTGAACGCCATTGGAAATTGCAGAATCGTGATCCCTGTCAAGGAATCGCTGCCGGGATCGGTCACGCGCTGAGCCTATCGAGCGCGGCAGTTCAGCGGTCTACCGTGATCCGCATTCTTGTCCCTCAGGCCGGACCCGCCAGGATTCGGCCGCCGCTGGAGTGTCTCTGAAACGTCGGTCGCTGCGAACTCGTCGCGCGTCGAAGTCAAGCGGGTCGTTCAACGAGTCTGGCGCGCTGAACGGTGTGATGAGCGCAGTGACGCCCATCCCCAGGCGCTCCCATGGTTCTAAGGTGTAGCCAGCGGCAAATCGGAGGCGGCATGAGACCAGGGTTCGAGGAGTCGCAGTTCGCCGTCTTCTTCCAAGACGATCTCACACAGCGGAACCACCGCGGCATCGAACTGGCACCAATCGGTCAGGTTCTCGAAGCGAGAGTTGGATTCGATCTCGGCGGATGGCTCCCACCAAGTCATCCAATGTGGGGAATCTTGCACTTCCCACCGCTTCCGGGCCTGTCGAGACCCGTGTGGAACCCGAACCTCAGTCCGACGGCGGCCGTGACATCGAAGGCGCTCAACGTCTTCTTCCAGTTCAAACGCTCGGACTACCTCCACAGGTCCTACGCCACGTATTTTGACGACCTCGGCGGCCCCTACTGGCGCTTCCAGGTCGACTGAACCGACAACGTCGGAAGTCTCCCCCAGCATGAGTTACTTGAACAACTGGAAGCACGCACGACGGGCTCTGGGCTCGTTCGCTACGTCGCGCCGATGTGCCACACCTACGCGGAACTCGAAACGCTTTGCGACACCCGAACCCTTCTCGAGGAGTGCGTCTACGTCGCACCCACACGGTTCACACCAGCCCACACGACATGCGCGTACATGAGCGCGACGAACATGATCGTCAATCCCAATCCCGAACCGACGAAGGCTGACACCTGGGCCGATATCCGCGGCACTCTTGCTGAACTGGCGACCGACGCCACGGACATTGATGAGCTGATCGGGAGAACCACGGAAATCGCATACTCGCTAGGCGCTCGACAGCCCGAGCAGATGCGATACCCGTGGCGAATACCCCAGCGCTTGCCTTACGAGGTACGTGAACTTCTCCAGACGTACCTGCCTGCAGCCGAGCTCCTGTTCCGCGTCCGCCTGGAGTGGCTGGTCGCCTTGGTCCCAGATCACTGAACAGACAGGTTGGAAGCGTTGTCCCGGTCCGTGTCCATACCGCTACGCCTTCGGAGGACGCCAAGCTGCCACGGGGTCAGCTTTGCGCCATGCACCGCTGATCGCGTGCGCCCGCGAACGAAGGGAGTCGCTCTCCGCAAGGTCGTCGGGGAGCGCGTGGGTTAGGTAATCGCAGATCGCCACGAAGTGCAGAACCGTCTCGTACCGTGTGACCTCGGGCATCGCGACGAACTCTGGGTTCGCCTGAGTCGCTCCATTCAAGGTGAGTATGCCGCTCGGCGTCGGGTGCCCGCCCGCCTCGCAGTGATCAGCGTAATCCTTCGTATCGAAATGGCCTGCGGACCGTTCACGCAGATGCCTAGGCTGCCAGCGCTTGCGCCGTGCCTCGCTGTCGGACTTGAGCCAGTCGACCGCCTCGTCGGGATCATGGGCACACGCCCAGGCGAGGTACTCAACCTCGACAAGCTGACGAACCAGTGCACTGGCCGCATACGCGTTCCCAGGCAGGAGCGTATCGATCCCGTCCACCAGCGACACCGCCACGCGAATAACGAGCATCACCGCGAATGATGGTCGCCCGTCTCCCCCACCATCGAGCGTCCGCTCGAGGATCACATCGATATCTCGCAGGAGACCCCGGCCGTTGATGATCGCGTCCTGGCGGGCAAGGACGCCGTCCGGATCAAGACAGAGAAGTAGAAAGTCGGAATTCTCGTCTTCGGACACCATGGCTTGATCCTAGGCACGCGCAGAGAAGCAGTAGGAACAAACGAGGTTGGATGACACCTCGAAGCTGTAGCGCTTTGTTTCGAATCATGGTTTCACCCCCTAAGAGAGACTGGATAAGAATGCACGCCACGCCTCCGTCTGTGGGGTCGCCAGTGAGTTGCGGAGTTCGCACTTAGCGCTCCCAACCGCGTCGCGCCTTTGCTTCCATTTTCTTTTCCTGCCGTAGCAACCACACGAAGCGCAACCAGTCCCGAAAGAACTGCGGTCGCCGCGTCCCGAGTTCCGAAAGCGGGCGGTAGTAGTCACGGTTGTTCGGCCCGAACGGCACTGGCGTGCCTTCACGGTAGGTGATGTAGTCGTACGGCTGCCGGCCCGATGCGCGGTGACGGACGAAGAAGATCGCTGAGCCGTCAAACTCGTCACCATCGGGAGCAATGTCTTCGATCCAATCCCACGGGATGTGTCCGGACTCGATAACGTTCGGTGCGGGCTTGCTCGTCTCTGTCAGTGCGCGGCGGTTACCCATGTCGAAATAGCTCTGAATCCCCCGCGTTATCACTTCGACACCACCGTGATCGATCTCGATAAATTCCGGCCCCGTGAAGGCGTAGCCTCGCCAGGTCATCTTGTTGCTGCCGTCGTACCCGCGCTTGTAGCGAGCCACATTCATCACGATGACCTTGCTGTTCAGACCCTCGGTACGGATCGGGCCGAGCACCTCCCGCGCCTTCGCTTCAAGCTCGCGAACGCGCTCGCGCTGTTGTCGGAATGACAGACGTCGTCCGAGGACAAAGATGGCCACCGTGACGCCGAGCGCAGCCACTGCAACTACCAAAGCCGCAAGGTCCACCCACGAGAACGCGCCAGTCATCGAACAAGCGTACCGGCGGCATGGAGTCCGCCAGCCGTCGGTCGACACGCGTCATGTAGCGGTTCGTTTCGCATCGTCAAGAAACAGCACACTAAACCTCTTTCGTCGAGCGACAGCTAACCGGTCCACGGCATTAGTTTTGGGCGACGGCCCTAAATTGGGCCGATTGCAATTGGGCAAATTGACGCTGGACTGAAGGGGTGTCCCGCATCCGTCTCCGGTTCCTTGCCATGAAGGACCATCGACCGCGATGACGTCCCATTGGGCCTGATCTCCCCCAGTATCGGTCGAATGGTCATCACACATCTTCACGTGCCGCCCGTTGGAGTTCGGCTTTCGAAGGACACACTCGATCGATCGGGCCGAATCCGCGCCCGCATCCGCTGGACAGATCCCGTCCGGCGACGATGCGGCCGCGACGCAGCCGCGTTGCGCGTTTTTGGACCGCACTTGTGGTAACGTTTCACGCAACACCAAGGAGGCGTCATGGTTACCAACGTCAGTTTCGCAGAGGAAAGCTCGTCTGATCCGGAGCGCCGCCTGAACGCGTTCGGTTTGTCGACCGAAATGGTTCACACGGCCTTCCGCCCCGGCCTCACCCACGCGCGCAATCGTTCGCCGTTGGCGCTGCGCAATGCCGCGGGGAACGATGTCTACCAGGACACGATGGAACAGTTCTCACAGATCCTCACCCCGAAGGGTTGGCGCCTCGTCTACGTCGACCACCAGCCGCGCCTCCTGCACCCTGACGGCATCATGTGTTTCACCATCTCATCGGCAAAGTACGTTGCTGACGCCGATCACCGCCGCAAACCGAGGACCGGGCGCAAGGGCCCGGCAACGCGCATGTCACTCGCCGGCCCGTCGCAGCCTGCGGATCTGACGCTCGATCTCCCGGAACTCGCGAACGTCGAAGCGACACTCCCAGCCTCAGCCTTAAACGCTCCGCTGTGGCTGCTTGACTACGAGCGCACGGAGCTCGGGCTCAACCTCGAGCTTTCTCAGCCTGCGGGTATGACGCCCTCAGGGATGGTTACCGAGTGGGGGCCGGGCCGGATCTTGATCCGATCGCTCGACCTTGACGGCGACCTCTCGGTCTTCGAAACGCCTGACGATGGTGACGACGACTTCGACGTCCCCGTCACGCCCCGTTCATAGCCGGCTTCACTAACTTCTTTATCTGGATATGTTCAACGGATCACGCCTTCAACTGGCGCGCCATCGGCTCGGCTTGAGTCTTACAAAACTCGCCGAAGCAAGTGGTGTGTCCGCCCGCTCACTCACCACCTACGAAAACGACCCGGATGCCGAGCCATCCGAAGACAACCTGCGCAAGCTCGCTGAGGCGCTCAACGTCTCGGTCACGTTTTTCGCTCGCGAAGGCGCTGATCCTATCGAGGTCGAGGCCGCAAGCTTCCGCAAGCTGAGCAAGACCACGGCGACCACGCGCAACGCTGTGCTCGCCTCAGCCACCCTGGCGGTTGAGTTCTTTGGCCTCGTCGAGGAGAAGTTCACGTTGCCTAACGTGACCATCCCGACACTGGACAAGCTCTCGCCCGCGCGAGCGGCTGAGCTACTTCGGCGCCAGTGGGATCTCGGAGACCGTCCGATCTCGAACATGGTGCACCTCCTCGAATCGAAGGGGGTCCGCGTCGTCGCGCTCTCTCACGACTTCCGCGACGTCGACGCCTTCTGCTTCCTCCGCGACAGCATTCCGTATGTGTTCCTGAATACCTCGAAGTCTGCAGAGCGACAGCGCTTCGATGCCGCACATGAACTGGGGCATCTGGTTCTCCACAGCGACCTCGAGATGCGTACCAGCGATTCGAAGGAGCGCGAGGCGGAAGCCAACCAGTTCGCCTCCAACTTCCTGATGCCCACCGAAGGGGTTCTTGCCCAAAATATGGGGGCGGCCAGCCTCGACCGCATCTTGCTGGCTCGATCGTTCTGGAAGGTCTCTGCGATGGCGATGACCCACCGACTGCACGCCCTTGACCTCCTGAATGACTGGCAATACCGCACCATGTGCGTGACGCTGTCGGATCTCGGTTACCGCTCGCGCGAGCCCGGAGGCATCGTCCCCGAGACGTCGAAGCTCCTGAAGAAGGTCCTATTCGGTAAGACCGTTAAAGTGAGCCTCCGCGACGCGGCAACAGAGCTGTCGTTGAATCAGAGCGATCTGCGGACTTTTCTACAGGGATTGGTGCCGGTGGCTGCGTAACTCGTTCTTAGCCCAAGCTGTCGGCGCATTCGTCGACGTGCCCTGGTTGAACTGTTTGTAGCGGTCGTAGCCAGGTGTGGCGACGCAGGAGCTGCGGTCCCCCGTCGAGGACGGCCATCATTAGAAGATGTTGAACATTAGGCCAGAGGGACGGAACCTAAACCTGTCGCAGGCAAAGGTCCTAGACGATGAGTTTTTTACTTCGCGGCCGTTTCAATATTTCAACTCGCGAATCAGTTCGCTGCTCGACGCTGAAGATGGGCCGGCCCAGGCCAATGCGAAGGCGGCCGAAAAGTTCTTCGGGGTCCTGAATCTGTCTGACACGAACCGTGTTCTTGAGTTTGACGAACGAGACCGCAGGCTCCAGGTCGCCGCCGATGCCTTCACTCTTCGTCACCACGTTGCCGAGGGTCTAATCCGATTCCTTCATGCCCTGACCGTGTTCGCGGAACCGACAGGCGACGCCCGCTGCATTTGGCGAGCGATCGCTGCTGGCCCGATCAACCTTCTGGACGTGGTCAAGCAACTCGCCGAGTGCATGAACACAGACCAAGGCCTATTCGCTCCGCTCTTTCTCGCCACCGGGATTGACGACTCGGAGGCATCGCGTGGAGCAGTGACGAACGCACTGGCCTGGACCAATCACGCCATCAAGTTGCTCACCGATGAGGAACTGACAACGAATACAGCCCACAACAAGTTCAAGCACGGTCTAGCTGTCAGAGGCCGTGACGATCTGCGGCTGGAATTCATACCGGCAGATGCGATCCCCGAAGGTGGCGGAGATATCTCGTTGACCGCGCTCAAGAACTCCATTCCCGTATTCGACCGCCCTCTTGTGACATACCTCGGTCGCCCTAACGGTAAGCCGAAGCTCGGGCTGGAGGTGACGACCCTTCGAATCGACGTCCCATCAGTTCTGGCTGAAGCTTGGATGATGGCGAACGTCTATGGGGCGCTGTTTCATGTTGCCGCTATGGAGCACTTCGCTGGGACCGATGTCGAAATCGCGCCATACCCCACACTGCCCGTTGGCCGACTGCCCGACCAGCTCTTGAACGGCCAGGTTCTCGGCCTCCGTCAGTCGGTGACAACGCCACCAGACGGGACCACGCCCGCTCGCGACACACGGTTGTTCCGGCACGGAAGCTCGATTCGTCTAGAGATCGACTTCAATAATCAAATGAGCGGCACAATCGTTGACGACTGACCGGCGTTCAGTCCGACACCCACGCGCGTTCTGTGAGTCGAAGTAGAGGCTCCGCCCCACAGTGAGACCGACGGCAAACGCTCGTCATGCGGCGGTTGCCTTCCTTCGGGCAATGGACACTGGCCCGTGATCGCGCTGCTCGCACTGCCGAAGGATGACACGCGCTGGCACACAACTTCTACGAGTTCGTAATGGTTCGCTGACGCTGCTCTCAATGGATGGGCGCGCGTCGCTAACGCAGTGAATTTGGACGCGCTCGATCTCGAAGTTGCCGACCGAATGCCTCGCCCAGGCAGGAACATCCTGTTCGTGCTGCACGTGCTTGCCTCCACGCGCCAAGACGAAGTGCTAGCGCTGCTGGACCGGCACGCCGCGGAGTTTGGATCCGTCGATCCTTACGTGGTCTACATCCATCCACATCCCTACTCCAAGTCATCTGCACCGCAATTGAAGTACCTCGGCCCTAGTACGCCGCCCGTGACCAGTTGGCTGTCCACGAACCGTCGTCGTGCATTTCGAAGTGGTAGCCGATGATGCTTTGCGACCATAGAACGACGATCTTGCAGAGGTCCGTCAGCACAGAAGCGATCTCATCGACCGTCATGGGATCGTCGGCGGGTTTAAGCCTGTCAAGGTTCAGAGCCCACGCGTCCCAGACTTCCTCCAGGTACTCATCCCAGCCCTCCGGCAGCGGGTCGGGTCGCATCCCCTTGGCGATCTTGCCGCCAGCGCCCAATTCGGCCCCGAGGTAGGTCATTACTCGGATGAGGTCGTTGACAGCGGTGGAGCTACGGGACGTCGCGGCCTCGCCGTCTGTCAGGCGGAGGACATTCGACTCCGTAAGCTCTTTCCTCATGTGAGCGAGGGTGTCGCCGACACTCTCGACGTGCGAGGACGGCGACGGCGTGGTGCGGTTCGTCATCTTCTCGATGCGGAAATCGTCAAGGTGAGCCGCTAGGTGCTTCCGCCAGGTCCGCTCTGTCTTGGTGCCCGTGGCGAGGTCTTGGAAGGCCTCCGAATCCTCGCCGCGCTGGTGGAGGATCGCATGACCGGACTCGTGGATCGCGAGATGCGTCCCGATATTGTGCATGTAGTTGACTAATTCCTCCGGAGAGGAGACCTCGAACGCGGGCATGAACGACCATGCGCCGATCACGATGTCGTAAGTCCCGTCGTGCGCGTTGATGGTCCGCGCACCGACTTCGCCAACGCCCCTCTCAAGCGTGTAGTCGTTGCCCTCTTCGCGCTGCTCGATTGCGTTGACGCTCGCCACGACGTCGCCACTGATCGTCAGTCGCCACGTGTCCGGGTCGGGCAGCTGCAACAGCAGACCAGCGACGAGTGCGTTCGCCAGGCCGGTGTTGTTGAGGATGTTGACGAGCGCGGTCGCGAACTCGTCGTCCAGCACGTCGAAGTGCTCGATACCTATTCGGTACGCGGGCCCGGTCGTCTCACTCGGGTCCTGATCTGTCATGCGTCCAGATTACCGACGCCCTATGACACTCCTAGGTATTTCACGCGGTTGAAGAACGCCACGCTCGCTTGATGCAGCACTCAACCGGCTCCAGACGGCCAGCCGGATTACTGGGGTCAGAAATCCCATGTGGTATTCGCTGCAATCCCACCTACATCTTCAACACGGTGCCGCATCCAATCCGTCACAACATCCCGCTACCTTGCGAAAGCGAGTTGGAGAAACACTGCAAGCAGGAGCACCTTCGGGCTCCCGCAAGTCGCCGCGTAAGCTCGACGATAGCGCTCACGGACGGAGATCGGCATGGACAGCGACGAGAAGAGGCGTCTACGCCACCACATCGGTCAGCACCTCGATGTCTCGAACGCCCGCATGACCGATGACGAGACGCTGACGCTCGCTGGATTTGTCGATCAGTATGACGAGAGATACCGCGGGACCAGCCTTCCCCCTCGCACGAGAACGCGACCAGGGTGGGGTTCGGACGGCAAATACATCGTCACGGAGACGTACACGGACTCCTTCCCTGACGAGGTCGGCATCCGGCAGACGTACGAGTACAAGGACGACGACGGCGATCACCGCACGACAGTGACTGACGTAGCCGATGCTCGTGGGGTGCTCAACTGGCTACGCGATCAGCGCTGAGCAGACCATCAGCGGGGCATTCCGCTCGGATCTCAAGGAGGTGCTTCTCGACGCGCGGATTCAGACACTCAGGCAGTCGCTTCAAAAGGCTCTAGCGACCTGACTGCGTCACTCCTTCCGACCGCCGCCGGATGTTTCAGCTTCGGTCGGCCATGAAAGAGATCGAGCCGCGCGCCGCTGGTCGTCGTGGTCGTGGGTCAAACCCGATCAGGCAGACCCTCGAGCCAAGCGAACAGATCGGCCCCTGTCTGAGCGGGTGTCCGGACATGCTCAGCGTCGGGTTTCGGTCGGCCGGTGTGGACGATCATGTTCTGGTGCGCCGCGAGAACCTGTACCCGCTTGAATAGTGGCGGATCATCCAGGCGCAGGGTCACATCCAGAGCCGCGGCAATGACCTCGTCGAGCAGCTCCGGCAAGTTGGACCGACGTTTCAACACCAGCTCCGTCATCGCCAGACGATCCGCAGGGACGAGGTCGCGGATCGTCTGCTTGACGCGAACCTCGCACGCGATCGCGGCGACGAGCGTCGCGCGATCAAGATCCAGAATCGAATCTGTGAAATGCCACGCGTCCGCGAGCAGCGAGCTTGGCAGATCCGGGTCACGCCCGTCCGCTACATTCGCGGCGATGACCAGCATCTGGTCGAGGTCGACTCGCAAACGCGAGGACCGCATTGTCTGCGTCTGCGCGGGGCCGTAACCGAGGATGCGCTGACCTGACGGCCGGTACTCGAGCTGAGCAATGCCGTATTGCTCTGGGTCGTGCGCGGCGAGACCCCGCCACGACTGTGCCGGCGCCGCGGCGTGAAGGTGCCGGAGGAAGTCGCCCACGACGGCGATAGCGATGGAGGCGCCTTCCGCGTAGCCAGCGTCGGCGAGTGCCCTGACCTCTGGGGGGATCTCGTCGGGTTTTGGGACGGGAAAGTCGCACTCGAAATCCACAACGACTTCAAAGATGACTAGCGCAGCGGTCCTAGTGTCCCGATCCGGCTCGGCGAACACCGGACCGCCCGATGCCAGCGACGGGAGCACCGGATAAGGCGAGTCCTCGACCAGATGTTCGGAGAAGGTGTCGGGCCCTGAAGGCAGAGCCACCGTGACATGCTTACCGTCTCGCTCCAGCTCGAACGACATGCCGACCGCGTCGAGCCCAATCCATGTGCCGGAAGCGAGAAACCGCGCCCGCAGTGAGACGTCCGTCATGAACCGAGTATCCCCTACATCGAGATGCGCGGCACTGACGGTCTGGAGCTTCGAAGTCCGGGACAACCTGCTGCTCTAGCCAATGGCGTCAGAGATTCCATGTGGTATTCGCTGCAATCCCCCTACGCTTTCTCCACAAATAATTGGCGCGACCAGCCACTAGCGGCCATTCTTTGTGTAGAGGTGAGGCATGCTGACATTCCCCCCGGAACCTCCGACATCGACAACAGGAGGCCCGTCATGCCACTTACCGAACAACAGAAGCAAGCGCGTGCGGAGAAGCGCCGCATGATGAATGCACTCAAGGAAGAAGCTCGCGCTCACCGCGATGAAGCCCGTCGAATCGAGTGGCGCGAGAAGGGGATGCATCTCACCCGCGAGCAGGCAGCAGCCGGCGAGCCCTGCCGAGGCTGCGGGTTACCGGTGATCGACAACCTCGGCGACTGGGGTGGCACGATGTATCTCACTCCCGAACAGCGCAGCGATTACGACGCTGAACAGGCCAAGTACCGAAAGATGCATCCAAACTGCGATGCCCATCGGTGGAGCATGCAGGGTTCACGCGCAACGCACTGCGGCTACTGCTGCCCGCCACTTCCGATGTCCCGTGAACAGAGCGAGCACATCGGACGTCTACTCGCCAGCTTCCCCGAACGCCGCGAAGAGGAACTCGACATCTGGGAGCGCATCCTGACGTGCGGCCACAAAGTCGAACAGAGCGTGCATCACACGAATCAGTCGCCGAGCTTCTCCACTGCTCGGTGCCCAGGGTGCGAGATGACCCGTGGTGTCGTCAACTCCGTGAAGATCGTCGAAGCTGCGGCGCGGATGGCCGAGGTGATGCGAAAGCGCGACGATCGCGTAGCTCGCGCCGAGCGAGAGCTGAAGAAAGCAGAGAAGGCGGTCGCCGAAGCCCGCGAGAAGCTCGCCGAAGCACACGTCAACAGTTGACGCCTCAGCCCTAAGCTCAGGACCATGGCCGACGACGTGCGCATGCTTCTCGAAAACCAGTCATTTCGGCCGGCCAGCGAGATCGACGGCGACGTGCCCATCCTGTCCGGCGTCTACGCTATCCGGCTCGCGGGGCAGTCGAGTCTGCCGGAGCCCTTCGAGGCGTTCCTGGCCGAACGCACCTCGCGCCTGATCTACATTGGCAAGGCGACCACCCTCAAGAAGCGAATGCTCGGAAACGAACTCCGCGGTCGCGGACACGGGACATTCTTCCGAAGCATCGGCGCCGTGCTGGGCTTCCGTCCACTTGCTGGGTCGCTCGCCGAACGGGTCAACAAGTACAATTTCAGCTTCCAGAAAGCGGATCGCGACGGCATCGTCGAGTGGATCAACGCCAACCTCGAGGTGAGTTGGGCAGAGGTTCCCGCCGCCGACGTTCCCAAGGCCGAACTCGCGCTGATCGTCGAACACACGCCGCTCCTCAACCTCGATGGCAACCCACAGGCTTTGGTCGAACTCGATGAGCTGCGCGTGCTCTGCCGAGGGATCGCCGCGGGTCAGCAACCCCACTGTGAAGAGTAGCTCGACGCCTGACTTGTGTTGCTGAGGGATTCACGGTCCCTAACTAAGGGCATTAGGCCCTGATCATCCTCGCCAGACCCGTAAAATCCCAGAGGGGCAGCAAACTCACCATTACAAATCCCTGCTCTTCTAGGGCGATGAGGTTGAAGCGGAGGAGAATCTCAAGTCCGCTCTTGTCGTCCACCTCAATTTCGAGCACTTCAACCGCGTCGACGACGTCGTGTGGGATTTCGCGATGACTTGCGCTCTCAACAAGACGACTACCGCTATCTCCAGACGTTCTTGGTCAGCCCATTCGGCACTTTCGCAATGAGTTGGCACACGGATTCGTCGAGCAAGTTGGCGTTTATAGCTCTGCGCTAACGCTGATAGCCGCACTCCACCTCGCGCTTGCACCAGTGCAGGCGACTGCCAACGCTTCGGACGAAGCCTCGTCGCTCTAGCTCTCCAGCTGCCAGTATCCGATCACGGGAGTCTCACCGCGCTGGGCTCGGATCCGAAAACCGTGGGTCGCTAGACAGCCTTGCCATGTCACTAAGCAGGTCTCCTACGATCGCCTCCTCATGCACTGCGATCCCCCTCTGCACCATCACCTCGGCGAGCCGGCCATCCCACGGGGTTGGCCGCTGTACACCATCCAAAGGTTCGAACTGCCCGGCACCCGCCGCGGACTCGTAATCATCGGCGCCCATCCGCCACGGCGCCCCACCGGCATCGACCACCCGCCCGACGATCAGTACCCCCGGCCAGTCGAAATCGCCGTGGTAGCGGACGGTCACACCGGATTCGGAGAGGGCACGGAGAATCTGCCAGGCCGCTGCAGATCCTTGGCCGGACAGGCACAGGATCGGCGACGCCACCCCGGCCCGGGCGGCGGCTGACAGGATCTGCGGGTTCTCACACGCGAACACCGTCGTCCCCGGTTCCGAGAACACCACGTTCCCGGCAGCCCGGAGTTCCTGCGCGGTCAGATGCGTCACCAGTCGCTGTGCCGCGCGTTCCCGCATCATCACAGACCACCGGTCATGTCCAGGCGGTCGGAAACCCCATGTCATCGCGGTGCCGGACACGTCGTCGGTCGCCACCCCCGCCTGCTCCCACAGCCGGCGTCGGCCCTCCCCGGAGAGCGGCACCGGGATGGCGAACGCGACCGCCAACGCCCGCATCATCAGGTTTGACGGGACGGTTCCGCTGTCGAATCCGTGCGCGGTGCTGGTCGCCGCGGTCGCCAGCTCCCCAAGTCCCCATAATGGGTTCGATGCGGCGTCCGGGTCGTCGAACACGTCGGCCCGGGCCAGCTCGCCCCACGCGTACGAGAACCCGGCGATCGCCCGCAATGCCGAGTCCGTCCCGGCTCTCGTGAGGATGCCTGAGCGTCTTACGCCGGTCAGGAATTGCTGGGTCTGCTCCGGGGTGAACCAGCGCGCATTCACCGCGTCATCTAACGCCGCTGCTACCCGTGCGGTCTCGGCCTCCTTGTCGGCCTTCACCTGTTTCCGGTCCGTCAGAGGGAAACCGGTGACCTCCGCGACAACCGCCACGACGCCTGCGGCGGCGGCGGAGCCCCGGAGCGTGGAGTCGAGATCTTCCAACTTGAGGCGCACCCGACCGGGGGCGATAGTGTGACCGAACAGCCCCGAGAGCCTGTCCGCGCCGTCGTCGTCAACGACAGCGGTTATCGTCCCGGTCGGCGACAGGCCGTTCTGTTCCAGCAGCGCGCGGATGCCAGCCCAGACCGGTGCGAGGCTCTCCGCGGACAGGAAAGACAGTGTCTGTGCGGGGATCGGCATCAGACCGCCCTAAGGTGACGTTTTTGACCATCCCAGTGGTGTCGGACGGAGGTTGTCGGGGACTCATCACCGGTCGCGACAATGTCGAACTCGTCGAGAGATTTGATCTCCGGATAGTGCAGCCACAAGTCGAACCCGGTCATCACCACGTCGATGTCCCGGTCCACGAGGATCGACATCAGGATCCGTCTTCCGTTCTCGTCGATCGCAATGAACGCGTCGTCGAGCAAAAGCAGCCGAGGTGTTGTCCCGGGCAACGCTGTCAGGTGGGAATCGAGGGCGCAAATGAGGGTAAGTAGGGACACGTACCGAAGCTCCCCGGTGGAGAGTTTCGCGCCTTTCAGGCTGCGTTCCTGCGATTCACCGGGGCCGAGGACGACCGGGTCGACGCTGTACCAGGTGCGGTAGTCGAGGCAGTCGTTGAGTGCTTTCCCATAACCTTCGGCGCGGTTCTGGTTGTACGCTTCCTCCACTGCCCGGCGGAGCAGCGTGGACAGTTCGTTGTTCTGGTTCACGGTGCGCACCTCGTCGGCGATCGACACCAGGTCACGGATCCGGGCCACGTCGTCGCTGACGTTCCCGTTCGCGGAGAACACCAACCGGACACCAATCCCGTTGCTGGTGCGGAACTTCGACACTCGGCCGGAAGTTTCCTTCACCGTGGACGCCGCCAGCGCGATGGTGCGACGGATGTCTGCTGCCACGCCTTCGATGATGAAGTTGGAGAACAGTTCGTACTCCGCGTCCATCAACGCTTGACGGCCGGTCTCGGCGCGGATGGCGAGGTCCGCGGTCGCTGTGGCCAGCGGATGGCTGCCTTCCCCGTCGATCAGGTCGACGAGCAGCACGTCACGGTCGGTGCGACGGATCACCTCGAACATCTGGGTGACGTGCGCTCGGAGGCTGTCGACGGACAGGTGGACGGTGTCGATGCTCACCGGTCGGTGTTTCGGGACGCTGGCAGCCACCCACTCGATGAGGGCGTCCGGGGTGATGTCCGAACCGGTCGGCGCCGGGTCCGGTGTCCCGGTCGCGGCGTCCGTGAATCCGGGGAGTTGGAGGACAGCTGTCATCCCGTGGACAGCGGACAGTGCACGTTCGATGGCGGCGTCAGCAGCGGCCGCAGCATTGACGGTGGTGATGGCGGCAGCGGAATGGATCCCGGTGAACTGGATCACCTCGGCATCCGATTCTTTCTTGTCCACCGCGGTGTCCCTCAGATTCTTGGTGACCGTGGTGATCTCCGCAGCTACGGTAGCGGCGTCCGTTCCGACGACGGCTTCCAGTTCACGAACGGCGATAGCGGCCACCCGCCAATCCGTGACAGCAGCTTCGGCGGAGGTGTGGGTTCCCGACGCCGCGCCCACCGCTGCGTTGATCTCCAGTGCGGTGGAGAGGAACTGCGCAACCTGCCGGTCGAGCGCTGCGGCGGCGGTGTCCACCTTCCGGCACGCGTCGACGGTGTCTCCGAATAAGGTGGCGGCCTTCCGGAGGTCTGCCGCCCCTATCGGTAGCCCGGCATGTTCGCAGGCGCGCCGGTGGGTGGAGGCGCGTTCATCCCATGCCGATCGCGTCGTCAGCGCCGCATCGTTCGCGGTGTTCGACGCTTGCCAGGCCCTGTCAGCTGCCGCGGCGGCGGATTTCTCGTCGGAGTCGGCTTGGTACGCGTGTGATGACGACGGGGCGGCGGCGATGTTCACGCCGATCCGTTCCTTCATCTCAGCCAGCCCACCAGCCTCGGTTTGGAGCTCGTCGTGGATCCCCGCCAGCTCGAGCAGCCGCTCCGTGATCTCTCGGAGCCGGGCTTGCCGGGCGCGCTCTTGCGCGGCCGCGCCGATGTATCGGGCTTCGTGGACGGTCGCCGGTTTTCCGGCAGTCACCCCGACCTTCCATGAACCGTCGTCGTTCACGTTTACCGGGTGGTTCGGGTCGTTGAACCCGATCCGCTTGAGGATCCGGCCGGCGGCGGTGCTGGCGTCTGAGTGGGTGTCCACAGTTAGCAGGTCGGCGAGCGACCGGGACGCGGGGGTTCCGGCAGCGGAGACGATCAGTTCGCCCGGCGCCGGCGACACACCGTCTGCGGTGACGGCCCCGGTGAGGATGCCCGAGGCTGACAGCGCGGATTCCACCGCCGCCTGGATGCTCGCCGGGGTACCGGGGGCGAAGTCGACGGCCCGCCAGAACGGGACGCCACCCTGCACTGTGACCCAGGCCGGCGGGGCGGGCGGCTGGTCCTTCATCGAGGTCAGGTCAGTCTGCTCGCTGGTGAGGAGGTTCTCCTCTTCGGCGACTGCGGCCAGCTTGCCCGCGACGGATCCGGTGTTGACGGCGATCGCAGCGAACGCATCCGAGGAGACACCTCCCGCGGCTCCGTCCAGACTGCTGAGGTCCGGGAGTCCGCCACCGGCGAGCAGGGACCTGAGCGGTGTGGCGTCCCAGTCGGTGCCGGCGAGCAGCTCCGACGTCTCATCCGACCTCACCCACCGGACCCAGTTTTCCGCCAGCTCCACGCGGACGGTGGCCCTGCGTTCCGCTGCCGATTCTGCCACCTTCTTCGCGGTGTCGGCGCCGGCCCGGGCGGTGGTCGCGGCTTCCTCCGCCCTCTCGACGGCGATTTCATCGGAAGCCAGCTGTTCGGCCGTCTCAAGCCGGGTGTGAGCGGCGGCGGCTCGCTCCGTTGCAGCGTCCCGCAGCAACTCGGCGGCGGATGTCACGCCGGACAGATCCGCCGGGGACACGCGGATGGTGGGGATCGGGGCGTGCACCATCTCGGATCGGTCGTCGTCGACAGTGCGCCTGGTGGAGACCGGCTCCCCCGGTTCCCCACCTATGGTCACCGTCACGGCCGGGAGGCTGTGAGGTGTTCCGGCGGCAGTAGCAGCGGTTGCGGCATCGTTGACCGTGGCAGCCAGCTGCTTCCCGGCGTCGCCCACCGACCCGGCGGAGGCGCTCGCCCGGCCGACGGCGGATTCGACGTTCCCCCACAGCGTCCACCACTTCGACAGTTCGGCTGCCGCAGCGGATTTCAGGGCGTCCGCGGCGTTGCGTCTGTCGACCAGCCCGAGGAAGTCCTTGTACGCCGGCGATGATTCCAGCGCGCCTTTCCGCGATGACAGCTCGTCGATCCGGTCCTTCGCGGATGCGGCCGCCGTCTTCGCGTCCCGGAGGTTGCTGCCGGCCGTCTCCTCATGCGCCCGCGCGCTGTCCTCGGCTGCTTGCAATGCCTGGGCGGCATCTGACACCTCCGCCAGCTTGGCAGCTTCAGCGCTGATCACAGTGGCGGCGTACCCGCGGTACACCTCCAACGTGTCTGCGGCGTGCTTGGCGGCCTCCTCGATGTCGGACTGACGGTCACGAGTGTCCTTCAAATCGTCCAGCTGATGACCGGCGGTACGCAGAGTGTCATCCTGCAGCGGCGGGAGCGCTTCCGTGAGGAGGCGGACCACGTCAGCGGCTTCCGGTTTCGCACCAAACAGCGGGGAGCGGAGCTTGTACAGCAGCTCGACGGCGGCGTCCATCCGCATCCGGCCGCGGGTGTCTGTCAGCCCGAACAGCTCCTGCGCAACCCGGGCACGATGCTCAGCGGCGCTATCGGTCAGCTGGCCTGCCCCGAGCACCTCGCCGAGAGCTTGCCGAGGCAGCGGCTGCCGGTGCTGGTCCATCAGGTGCAGGTCGATACCGACACGCAACGGGGTGAGGAAATACGCGACCTTCGCCTGGGAGGTGTTCGAGGAGTACCGAAAGAACGCCCCGACCGTCCGGTACTCACCGGCGAACGTGCGGCATTCCGCCCAGACGTACCCGACCCGGTTGGTCGCTCCGGCGGACATCACCTTCATCAGGGACTCCACCGTCACTGGGGAGCCGTTCCCGGAACCCATCCGGCGGCGATCGCCGGTGAGTAGGAACGGGAACAGCATGTCCAGTGCTCGGGTCTTCCCGGAACCGTTCGGTCCGCGGAGGACGAGCATGCCCCCGTCGAACTCGAACTCGATGTCGGTGAACTTGTGGATGTTCAGGATCCCAGCGCGGCACCACCGGAACCGTTCCGGGAACAGTGCCTGCTGTGCGGGGAGGTTCAACCCTGTGACGGTGGCGGTGGTCATGATCCTGCTTCCAAGTCGTCGAACAAGGTGACGGTGCCGTCCGGGAGGGCTGACTTCTTCGGTCGGCGCATCACCGAGGTGCGGTACCGAGCTGCTGCCGGGTGGATGGTGACGTTCCCGTCGGCGGAGGATGCGAGTCCGACGGCGGTGAGGACGGCGAGGACCTCGTCGAGCACCCGGCGTTCGGAGTTCGCTCCCGACGTCTCATAGTCGCCGCGGAGGTGGCCCAGGTTCTCCGTGAGGATGACGCCGATGATCTCTGCGGCGTCATCGCGGGTCAGCACGACGGTTCCGTTTTCACCAGGACGTCGGGCGGCGGCGACCTCGCCGATGAACATCAACGACACCTGCCGGGCTGCGCCCATCCCGGGGAACGGTTCGTCGGTCGCATCGTCGTCATCATCCCAGGCGAGAGCGCCTTCACGGCGGGCTTCGACCTGCAACCCGAACATCTCGTCGATCCGTTGCTCCACCGTGGCACGGTCCTTAGACCAGATCCGTTGTTCATCGTCGGTCAGGTCGGGGCGGTTCATCACGGTGTCTTCGACGAGCCGGCGAGCCAGCGACCGGGCTGGGGTGAGAGCCATCTCCATGCCGGGCTGGTTCACGATCAGGTACGCCAGTGCGGCACGGTCCACGGTCAGCAGCGCTTCTGCTTGGTCGGCCGCCCATGCGGCGGCGGTGCCGTCCGTCTCCGTGATGACACCCCACCGGACGAGGATAGTGACCGCGGTGACGAAGTCCCGTCGTTCGGTGATGGTTTCGCCGGTCACGATTCCCGCGGTCGCGGCGTCCGACCTGACTTGGGCGACAAGGTCGGAGATCAGCAGCTGGTCTGCGGCGCCGGGCGCGAGGAGGGCTGCACCGACCAGCGATACGTACTGGTACACCCGGGCTGTCACAGGGTTCCCGGACGCTGTCTTCATCGACCGGGCCGGAGAGGTGTCCGGCAGCTGCGGTTTGAGCAGCCGGGCAAATGTCGGTTCAATTACGACCCGGTAGCCGAGCAGTTCCCCGAACAGCCGTTTCAGGTCGGTGGAGTGGCGTCGCGCCATCAGGAACTCGTCAGGGTGCAACGACGGGTTCAGGAACGTGTGCCGTTCCAGCGCTCGCGCGGCCTCCCGTGCTTCCGGATGGATGGTGGCCTCGGTCATGCGGTCGCTTCTCCCTGCTCGGCGGCGGCTTCCTCGATCGGGGTTGCGTGGTAGCGGAACCCGTACACGGTGAACACCCCGTCGTCGAACTGGACGGAGCTCGTCCCGGTGATCGGCTCCCGCCGCAACGTGAAACCGGATTCCAGGTTGTCGGACGACAGCGCCCCGGACTCCCCCGCCATCTTGGTGATCTGGTCCTGAATGAGCTTCTGCGCGACTGGTGAGAGCTTCACACCGTCCAAGGTTCCAGCGACGAGCAGCTCCGTGACCGCCAGCCTGCGGGTCTCTACCTGCCGGGCTGCGGCGTCGTAGGCGAGCTGTGTCTCGAGCGTGGAATCCGGGACAGGGCTAGTGCGTCCACGGGCCGCGCGGTCGCCGCGTTCTCGGAGCGTGACGGGGACATCCACTTGCGGGGCATTCCACCACGACGTATTCGCGGATGGATGCACGCTTTCGGAATCGCCGAGGAGCAGATGCCTCCACGAGTACACCCCGAACGTGTTCGCGAACAGCCGGTGCGCGTCCCCGTCATCGGTGACAGCGAATATTCCTGCAAGACGGATGAGGTCGTCGCGACGCGAGTAGCCGGAGCCGGCGTCGGTGAGGATTCGCTTTGCGTTGACCAGCAGCTGCCCGAGCGCTTGCTCAGTGGCGGCCCGGAACTGCGCGGGTCCAGAGTTCTCCCCGGAATCTGCGTACCAGGAAGTCAGCCTCTCCCATTCGGATTCAGCCCGGCCTTGGCCTCGTTCGGCTCCTACCAGTGTCAGCGTCTGCCAGCTAGCGAGGATGTCGGTGACTTGACGGTAGTGCGGTTCTAGCTGGGTGAGAAGGTCGTGGATCTTCGGGCCGTGCCGGCGCACGTCAGTGCGGAGGATGTCGATGTACATCATCAGGGTGGTCTTTAGCACGGTGAAGTCTTCGCCGACGATGTCGTACCGGGCGAGGACCCCGCCCAGGTATGCGTTGAAATCGCGGAGACTGCCGGCAAAGACCTGGTGGTTGTTGAACGCGGTGCTGACTGCGGACGCGACAGCGTCGGCGTCCGGTTTCCGGTCGGATTTCAGTTCCGCGAGCACACGACCGAGCTGCTCCGCGATGACGTCAAGAAGTTCACGGGCGACTTCCTTTGCCCCGTCGTCCGCGCCGAGGATCTCGTCGACGTCGGAGGCGATCCTCGCGCCGAGCTTCGACGCCTGGTACCGGCTCTTGGTGCGGCGGAGTTCGGCGATCGTCGCGACCCGGTAGTTCCGGACGGAGGGGATGATGTTGCCCCAGTCGACCAGCTGCTTGCAGCGCGCCTCGACGTCATCTTCGTTGACCAGGTACCCGTCCGAGGTCAGTTTCGCCGAGATCTCCGCCGCGCTCATCTGCCGGGTGAGGACCTCGCCGGCGAGCACTCGCATGATGCGGACGTGCTGTTCGGATTGCCCGGCCGTCAGGTACGAGTACAGGTTCAGACGCGCAGGGTCGAGCTCGGTGTCGTCCACCCTCGCACCTCCCCGCCGTCGGAGTTGTGTTGACGGCTTCCCGGACTCTACCGGCATGGGCGGACATTGAACGATGACCGCCGCGAAGGGTCATTCTCCGCAGACTCGCAAGTGACCCGATTGGGTGACAGGCACCGCCGCGCTCGTGCCGGAAAGTTCCACTCACGGAAGTCCTTGACGACATTGCAACAGGCGAGCCTTTCCCGCTGTCACTGGTTATACGCAGCAAGCACCCGATCAATTCGTCGTTCCTCGCCGCGACACTCATTCTGTTCCCGTGATTTCCGACTGATCAAGAAAGCCGGAACCGGACGTTCCGGCACTTGTTCTTGAACCTGGGGTCAGCAACGGGCCGATCACCGAAGTCATCCTGTGAAGGCCTCGTACCTGCCGATCTCGCGAGGCATCCAAACGATTTGAAAGCGATCGATCTCCACCTGACGCCGCGAATCACATCATTCAGCAACAATGGCAGGGTGCTCAAGGAGCGCCCTGCCGTCCAATTCTTCCGATTGCGAGAAACGTACGCATCGTGCCCCGGACCATCACGCCAGAATGGTGGGGCGTTCTACAGCGGCACTGCGACACTCGATAGCGGTCGGAGTCGCATAGATTGTCGCTCAGAACGCTTGTATTGGAGCAACAGGACGGCCGATACCGGCCCAATCATGATGAACTTGAGCGCGTTCCAGATGCAGACAAGCGCAACGACGTAGGGCCAGCGGGACGCTCCCCCGTCGATCAGAGATGTACAGATGCTCGCGGCCAAGAGATACGGGATGGCGAGGAGCATCGCGGGCACGCCCCACTTGAGCCCGCGGCGGGTGCAAATCGCGTCGAGCAGGATGTTGGTCGGCATGTACCTGCGCATGAAGTTGCGGAGGTGGATGCTGATAACCCAGATGATTCGAAACATGACAACGGTCCTCTCATGGCTCGGCAACGTTGAACCTTGGAGGACTGCTCTGGGGCCGTCATGCCATCGCGCGGGCGATGGCGAACATTGAGTGTGTCGCCTGGTTCCAAGGGTATGCCGAACCAACGACATAGGAAAGGGCGGTGCTGCGCACCTGCACGGTGATAACCGGCTGTGAAGGAGCCCGATGATGACTTCCCTCTCTTCCCTTGGACACGACGAGCGGAGCGCGCGTACCGCTCTCTCGCTCGTGGCTGCACCGAATGATCCGTCGACCGGTCGTCTCCTTGGCCGAGTCGGTGCCGTAGAACTGCTCCGCCTCGCTGATGCTGACGGCGCGGTGCCCGGCCTCGACCAAATCCCAGGCGGCTCGCTCGTCCGAAGTCTCCGGACTTCAAGTCGGAGACGTCGACTTCACAAAGAACCTCGTCATCATCAGACGGCAGGTCTTCCCCGGAAGAGGCGGCCTCATCACGAAGCCGACCAAGAGCCGCAAAGAGCGTCGCGTGCCGATTCTCGATCCGCTCCGGCCAGTCCTGAAGCGACTCTGCGCGTTCAAGCAGCCGGAAGCGCCGCTACTCGTCGGCCCGCGCGGCGGGTTCCTCACGACGGCCACTGTTCGCGATGCCACCAGCTGGGATCAGGTTGTTGCTGACCTCGGCCTACCCAACCTCACCAGGCACGGCCTTCGGCACACTGGTGCCACCTGGCTTGCCGACGCCGGGGTCCCCCTCCATGTTCTCCAAGAGATCCTCGGACATGCCTCCATTGAGACCACTCGCGGCTATCTTCACCCCGATGACCGCCACCTTGCATCTGCCGCGGAACAGGCCAACGCCTTCCTCAGCAGAGACACTCGTCCGAACTCATCGAGACGGCCGCGGCAAGGAGCGGGACGCGGATTGTGACTGGCTGCGCCGCGGGTCTGAGCCGTTCTGGTCCCCTTTTGGTCCCCTTATCCACAGACAGGGCATCGCGACGGATTCTGTCATCCACAGATCGACCACGCCTGCCGGCCGCAGGGGACCAGAGGGGGACCACAAAAAATCGTCAGTGGAAATAACAAAGGCCTGATCAAACTTGCGTCTGATCAGGCCTTTTCTGTCGGGCTGACAGGATTTGAACCTGCGACCCCCTGACCCCCAGTCAGGTGCGCTACCAAGCTGCGCTACAGCCCGCGACGTTGATTTTCAGTTGTTTGGGCCGACCGAAGAGTGGTAAACCACTTAACCCCCAGTCAAGTGCGCTACCAAGCTGCGCCACAGCCCGTGACTTGTGCCGATTGCATCAGCACCGAGAAGAAAGCTTACCGGTTCCCGGAGGCTCCCACGTCCACACGACGAGCGTCCACGCGAAGCACATCCACACCAACCACGTCCACACGAAGCGCGGTCACTCGAGCGGAAGGCCGCGACCTCCCGAGCGGAACACCTCGAGGATGCTCGGCGCACCTGCTGGAACCGAGACCACTTCCAGCGAGTCCCCCGCCTCCACCGCGCCGGTGCGCACCACCCGCAGGTATGGTCCGAGCCGCCCGGCCTCGGCGAACCGCCTGACCCAGCCCCGGGCATCCGCCCCACCCACCCAGCGGGCGAAGGTCGCACACGGCGTCCGCGGCATGGTCACCTCGACCTCAATGCCGCCGATGGTCCACCGCTCCCCCACCTTGGCGGCGTTCACGTCGATCCCACTCACCCGCAGGTTCTCGCCGAACCATCCGGGCGGCAGCTCGCGGCCGAGCTCGCGCTCCCACCACTCCGCATCTTCCTGCGAGTAGGCGTACAGCGCCTTGTGCTCGCCGCCGTGATGCTTGCGGTCGAGTTGCGCGTCGGCGAACAGGCCAAGCTTTCGCACTTTCACCGGCCCGGCCACCGCTCGCTTGTCGATCGCGGTGACACCGATGTTGCCCCTATCCGGGCGCAATTCGTGTACGACGCAGACAGCGAGAACGGAGGCCATTTGCACAGCCTAGGAGTCTTCTTTCTCTTCCATCCACCACTCGGTGAACGAGGTCGCACGCCCGGCCGCATCGAACGCGATCACCCACAGGTTGAGGTAGGTCGTCGACCCGGGGTACTCCGTGCGCCCCTGCACCACGGCCATCGTCTCGGTCACTATCACCGGCCACCATTCGAATTCAGGATTGCTCGGCTCGTCTTCTGCCAGCCACCACTCGACGATCGAATCGCGTCCCGAGATCGGATCGGCCGACGGCGACGTGAGGTACACGGCATCCTCCGCGAACAAGGCCTCGACATCCTTCGGCTCCTCGCCGCGCCACGCCTTCAGATAACCGCGCATCCAGGTATCGATGTCGGTCATGCGCGCATCTCCGTCATGAGGCCAACCGTACGGTGCAGAGCGGATGTGGCGTAAGCCCCTATCCCAGAGTGCGAGCCAGCTCCACCGCCGCCGACCGTGCCGACGCGAACTCCTCGAGGCTACGCTCCAGCTGGTCGGACAGGGCCGGAACAGTCGCTGCCAGGGTGAGACTGGTCGTGATGACGTGCACGTCCATTCCGAGGGCTTCGCCGAGGATGATGCGCAAGACGGGGATCTCGTGCTCCCAATCGGCGGTGGCGGTGCCGGCGTCGTACGAGCCGCCGCGGCTGCTCACGATAACGGCCGGGCGACCGGCAAGCGGCTGGGTATCGACATCGAAGGGGGCAGTGACACCGGGCACGTGGATGTTGTCGATCCAGGCCTTCAGCGTGGAGGGCAATGAGTAGTTGTAGAGCGGCGCACCGATCAGCACGACGTCTGCGGCGAGCAGCTCGTCGATGAGCTCCTGCTGCAGTCGTTGCCCCTCGGCCGAAGGAACGGGACCCTCCGGACGAAGTCGCTCGGGCCAGTGCAGCTGCGACGATTCGAGGTGCGGCAGAGGGTCGCGGTGCAGGTCACGCACGACGACGACATGGTCGTCTCCGAGCTCCCGCCACGCATCGGCGAATGACGCGGTGATGTTGCGCGAGTACGACTGGCTGAGGTCGGCAGAAGAGTCCAGCTGAAGAAGGGTGGGCATAGCAAAACGCTATACCCACCCCGGCCCCCGAGCGTGTCGAAGGGCGACCAACCGACGTTAGTTGCGCTTACGCTTCTCGCGCACGCGCATGTTCACGTTGATCGGGCTGCCCTCGAAGCCGAAGATTTCGCGCAGGCGACGCGTGATGAAACGGCGGTACTGCGGGTCGAGGAAGCCGGTGGTGAACAGAACGAACGTCGGCGGACGCGATGCCGCCTGCGTGCCGAACAGAATGCGCGGCTGCTTTCCGCCGCGCACCGGGTGCGGGTGCTCCGCGGTGAGCTCGGCGAGCAGCGCGTTGAACTTGCCGGTGGGGATGCGGGTGTCCCACGACTCGAGCGCGAGCTCCAGTGCCGGCACCAGCTTCTCCATGTGACGACCGGTGCGCGCGGAGATGTTCACCCGCGGAGCCCAGGCAACGTGGGCCAGATCCTGCTCGATCTCCCGCTCGAGGTAGCGACGGCGTTCCTTCTCGATGCCCTCGTCGCTGTCGAGCGTGTCCCACTTGTTGAAGGCCAGCACGAGAGCGCGGCCCGACTCGAGCACGAGGTCGATGATGCGGATGTCCTGCTCGCTGATCACCTGGCTGACGTCGATCACGACGACCGCGACTTCGGCCTTCTCCAGCGCCGCGCTGGTGCGCAGCGATGCGTAAAAATCGGCGCCCTGGGCGAGGTTCATGCGACGGCGGATACCGGCGGTGTCGACGAAGCGCCACACCTTGCCGCCGAGCTCGACCTGCTCGTCGACCGGGTCGCGAGTGGTGCCGGCGAGGTCGTTGACGACCACGCGCTCCTCACCGACGGCCTTGTTGAGCAGGCTGGACTTGCCGACGTTCGGGCGGCCGAGGATGGCGACGCGACGCGGGCCGCCCACCTCCTCCTTGGCGACGGTGGAGATTTCGGGCAGAACGGTGAGAACGTGGTCGAGCAGGTCGGCGACGCCGCGGCCGTGCAGCGCGGAGACCGGCCACGGCTCGCCAAGGCCGAGGCCCCAGAGCACTGCGGCTTCCGGCTCCTGACGGGCGTCATCCACCTTGTTTGCGGCGAGGATGACCGGCTTGTTGCTCGCCCGCAGCATGCGAACGACGTGCTCGTCGGTCGAGGTCGCACCGACGGTGGCGTCGACGACGAACAGCACGGCGTCGGCCAGGTCCACGGCGATTTCGGCCTGCGCAGCGACGGAAGCATTGATGCCCTTGGCATCCGGCTCCCACCCGCCGGTGTCGACGAGGGTGAAGTTTCGTCCGGCCCACTCGCCCTTGTAGGTCACGCGGTCGCGGGTGACGCCCGGGGTGTCTTGCACGACTGCCTCACGGCGGCCCAGGATGCGGTTGACCAGCGCGGACTTGCCCACGTTCGGTCGGCCGACGATGGCCAGCACGGGCAGCGCCGGAAGGTAAATGAGCTCGTCGGAGTCGTCACCGGTGGTCTCGAGCAGGTCGAGGTCTTCGGCGTCGAGGTCGTAGTCGGCGAGACCGAGACGCAGCGCGTTGGCGCGCTGGGCGGCATCCGTCTCGTCGAGCGTCTGGATCTTGTCGGCAAGCCGCGGATCGACGTCGCCGAAATCGTCTTTGTCGGTATCGGTGTCTGCCATGGGATGTCCTTTGGGGGTTTCGGTGCGCGGCTTCGCGAGCTGCGGGCGCTACTCGACCGTGGAGCGAACGAGATCGACGACCGCGGAAACGGTCTGGTCGAAGTCGAGGTGGGTCGAGTCGACGGTGTGCACACCGTCGGCGGCATTCATGAAATCGACCACCTTCGAGTCCTGCGCATCGCGAGAACTCAATTGCTTGCCGACATCGCTGGCCGATTGACCGGTAATCTCAGCGGAACGCCTGGCCATTCTAGCTTCTTCGGATGCCGTGAGCAGAATCCTCACCTGCGCCTGCGGCGAAACCACGGTGGTGATGTCGCGCCCCTCAGTGACGATGCCGGGGCGGATGCTCGCGGCGATCACACTGCGGAACAGCTCGACCATCCGCACCCGCACCGCCGGCACCCGCGCGATGTGACTCACCACCGCGGTGATGCGTGGCTCGCGGATGGCCTCGGTCACGTCGGTGTCACCCACTCGTACGAAGTAGTCGTCCGGGTCGATGCCGATTGTGTACGGGAAGCCGTCGAGAGCCGCGATCACGGCGTCGGCGTCTTCAGTGTCGATGCCGGCATCCAGCACGTACCAGGCGAGAGCCCGGTAGGCGGCGCCGGAATCCTGGTAGTCGAAGCCGAGCTCACGGGCGGCCGCACGACTCACGCTGGACTTGCCGCTTCCGGCCGGGCCGTCGATGGCGACGACGGTGTGTGCTCCGCTCATGCTCCGGCCTGCGCGATCCGCCAGCCGCGGGCCTCGAGGTCGGCGACCAGTCGGGTCTCCGCCTCCGGCAGCACGCTGATCTCAGCGAGGCCGATCGGCACGCCCGGCGAATGCTCCAGCCGCAGGTCTTCCAGGTTCACGCCGATTTCTCCGATTTCTGTGAGCAGCCGGGCGAGCTCGCCCGGGGTGTCGTCGACCATCACGATCAACTGACTGAAACGTCGGTCTGTACCGTGCTTGCCCGGGATGCGGGCGACCCCCGCATTGCCGGATGCGAGCAACTCGGCCAGGGCCCGCCGGGCTCCGGGCGCGGTAGGAGCGTCGAGGATGCCGACCAAGGTGTCGAGGTCGTCACGATACGACCGCAGGATGTCCGCGACCGTTGCCGAGTTCGCCCCGAGCACCTGCACCCAGAGCTCCGGGTCGCTGGCCGCAATCCGCGTGGTATCGCGCAGCCCCTGGCCTGCCAGCCCGACCGCGGACTCCGCCGCGCCGTTCAGCCGGTTCGCCAGCAACGAGGAGATCACCTGGGGCACGTGCGACACGAGCGCGACACTGGCGTCGTGCTGTTCCGCGGTCATGAGGATCGGCACCGCGCCGAGGTCGAGGGCGAGTCCCTCGATCACGCTCACCTGCGCCGCGGGAATGCCGTCATGAGTGCTGATCACCCACGGGCGTCCGATGAACAGGTCGCCGCGGGCGGAGATCGCTCCCCCGCGTTCGCGGCCGGCCATCGGATGCGATCCGATGTACCGCAGCACGTCGGCCCCGAGCGCGCGAAGACCCTCCAGCGGCGCGACCTTGACGCTCGCGACATCCGTCACCAGGGCGTCGGGCCAGGCAGCGAGTTCCGCGGCGAGAACCGTCGCGGTGACGTCCGGCGGCACGGCGACGACGATGAGGGTCGGGTTGTCGGTGTCGCGCGCTGCTCGGCCGGCGCCGTAGTCGATGGCGAGGCTGAGGTTGGCGGGCGAGGCGTCGGCCAGGATCACGTCGACGCCGACAGCCCGCAGCCCCAGGGCGACGCTCGCGCCGAGCAGACCCGCCCCGACCACGCGCACCTCGCCGACGATGCGGCTTCCGGTCAGCGGAGCCGCATGCAGCGCCGCGGTCATTGGGCCAGGTCCACGCGGAGCGCGGTCGCGCCGCGCAGGTAGGTGTGCTGGATGTACTTGCGCGGGGTGTCCGACTCCACGAGCGCCATTAGCCGCACGACACGGGGCATCGAGCCGACGACATCCATCTCCACCGCGCACATCAGCGGTACGTCGCCGAGGCCGAGCTGGCGGGCGGCCAACGCCGGAAACTCGCTGGTGATGTCGCGGGTGGCGGTGAACATCACCGAGATCAGCGCATCGGTGTCGATCTCGTTGGCATGAAGGGCCTTCGACAACAGCTCTGCGGTCGAGCGCAGCACCTCGTCCGGGTCGTCGCGGTCGAGCTGGATGGCGCCGCGAATGGCACGCACTGCCATGTCAGTCCTCCGAATCCGTGGGGGTTGCCGGCGCACCCTTCGCATCGCGCGAGATGGTGAGCAGGGCGCCGAGCTCGTCTTTGCTCAGGTCGCGGATCTCGCCCTGGCCGAGCGAGCCGAGGTGAAGCGGGCCGAACTGACGTCGCACCAGGTCGATCACCGGATGCCCGACCTCTTCGAGCATGCGGCGAACGATCCGGTTGCGACCGCTGTGCAGGGTGACCTCGACCATGGTCTCGCTGGCTCCGGCCTGGCCGATGATTCGCGCTTTGTCGGCCGCGATCGGGCCGTCTTCGAGCTCGATGCCGCGGGTGAGCATACCGATCGTCTGCGGGCTGACCCTGCCCTCCACCTTGGCGATGTAGGTCTTCATCACGCCGAAGCTCGGGTGCGCGAGCACGTGAGCGAGTTCGCCGTCGTTGGTGAGGATGAGCAGACCGCTGGTCTGGGCATCCAACCGTCCGACGTTGAACAGCCGCTCGTCGAAGCGCTCGACGAAGCGTTGCAGGTCGGGGCGGCCGCGGTCATCCTGCAGCGAGGAGACGATGCCGACCGGCTTGTTCAGCATGAGGTAACGACGGCTGGTGTCGAGCTGGATGGCGCGGCCGTCGACGGCAACACGATCCGTTTCGAGCACGCGGCGGCCGAGCTCGGTGACGACCTCGCCGTTCACCTCGACCCGGCCAGCGGCGATCAGGTCTTCAGAGACGCGACGGGAGGCGACGCCAGCCGCCGCCATCAGCTTTTGGAGGCGAACGCCGTCCGACGCTGCTTCCGGATTGGTATCAGAGGACATTGGCGAACCCGTCAGAGCCGTCGGCGAGTAGTGGTGAGATCAGGGGGAGCTCCTCGATGGAGTTGATGCCGAGCTGCGTCAACAGCAGGTCGGTCGTGGCGTAATGGATGGCACCGGTCTCGCTGTCGGTGTATGCCTCGGTGATGAGGCCGCGCCCGAGCAGCGTGCGAACGACCGAGTCGACGTTCACCGCGCGGATGGACGCGACGGCTCCCCGGCTGATGGGCTGCTTGTACGCAATCACCGCGAGGGTCTCGAGCGCCGCCTGGGACAGCTTGGTCGGGTTCTGGGTGAGTACGAAATCGCGCACCACCTCGTCGAACTCGCCGCGCACGTAGATGCGCCAGCCGCCGGCCACCTCACGCAACTCGAAGCCGCGCCGCGGAGTGCCGTCGACGCCGTCGTAGTCGGCGACCAGTCGCTCGATCGACTTCCGAACCGCCGCGACGGGAAGGCTGAGGGATGTCGCCAACGAGACCAGAGACTGCGGCTCGTCGGCGATCATGAAGATCGCTTCGAGCGCTCGTTCGGTGTCAAGCGGCTTCGTGTCCAGCGGTTCTGTGTCGAGCGGCTTCGTGTCCAGCGGTTCTGTCTCGAGCGGCTCGGTGTCCAGCTCGACCTCGATGGTCTCCTGCTCAGTTGCCATAGTCTGCCCCCAGGCTTGCGAGAGATTCTTCGTTCCAGTGCTCGGCGGTCCAGCGCACCGTCAACTCGCCCAGTGGCTCGAGCTGTTCGAAGGCGATCGACGCCCCCCGAAACAGTTCGAGGATGGCGAGGAAACGCGCGATGATCACGCCCTTCACCTCGACCCCGGCGACGAGCTGCCGGAAGGTCATCGGTTCACCGCCACGCAACAGCGCGACGACGTACGCCGCCTGTTCACGGATGCTGACCAGCGGTGCGTGCAAATGGTCGAGCCCCACGGTCGGCAGCTCCTTCGGTGCCATGGCCAGGGCAGCGAGGGCGGCGAAGTCATCCGGGGTGAGTGTCCACACCAGCTCGGGCGTCTGCCGACGGTACTTCTCTTCGAGCCGCACCGATCGCACGTGCCTGCTCGACTCCGCGTCGAAGTGACTGCTGAACCAGCCGGTGACCTCCTTGAAGGCGCGGTACTGCAGCAGTCTCGCGAACAGAAGGTCGCGCGCCTCGAGCAGAGCGACATCCTCGGCGTCCACCAGCTCGCCCTGGGGCAGCAGGCCTGCGACCTTGAGGTCGAGCAGCGTCGCCGCCACCACCAAGAACTCACTGGCCTGATCGAGTTCCTCGACGGAGTCCAGCTGGCGCAGGTACGCGATGAATTCACCCGTGACGATGCTGAGCGAGACCTCGGTGATGTCGAGCTCGTGCTTGCCGATCAACGTCAGGAGAAGGTCGAACGGCCCGTCGAAGTTGTCGAGTCTGACCGAAAACGCCGCGGCCTTATCCGGCTCGCCGTCTGCCGCAAGAGCGCCTACCGAAACGCGGGCGCTAGGCGACGGCGCCACGGACGATCAGCTCTCGAGCGAGTTGACGGTAAGCCTGTGCGGCGGGGTGCTCGGGGGCGAACTGGATAATCGGGGTGCCGGCCACGCTGGCATCCGGAAACTTCACGGTGCGTCCGATCACGGTCTCGAAGACCTTGTCGCCGAACGTCTCGACCACGCGCTCGAGCACCTCGCGCGAATGGAGCGTGCGCGAGTCGTACATGGTGGCGAGGATGCCGTCGAGCTCGAGCGCCGGGTTGAGCCGGTCCTTCACCTTGTCGATCGTCTCGACCAGAAGCGCAACTCCGCGCAGGGCGAAGAACTCGCATTCCAGCGGGATCAGCACACCGTGAGCTGCAGTCAGCGCGTTTACCGTCAGCAGACCGAGCGACGGCTGGCAGTCGATGATGATGACGTCGTACTCGTCGCTCACCTTGCGGAGCACGCGGGCGAGGATCTGCTCGCGCGCGACCTCGTTGACGAGGTGCACCTCCGCGGCGGAGAGGTCGATGTTGGCCGGGATGATGTCGAGGTTCGGCATCGACGTGGTCTGGATCGCGTCGTGCGGGTCTTTGATGGTGCCGAGCATGAGGTCGTAGATGTTGTTCACATCGTGGCTCGAGACGCCGAGCCCGGCAGACAGCGCGCCCTGCGGGTCGAAGTCGATCGCGAGCACGCGACGGCCATACTCTGCGAGCGATGCCCCGAGGCTGATGGCGGTGGTGGTCTTGCCCACGCCGCCCTTCTGGTTGCAGAGGGCGATGATGCGGGCGGGGCCGTGCTCGCGCAGGGTCGCCGGGATGGGGAACTCGGTGCGGGGGCGCCCGGTGGGGCCGTTCACGGGCAGGTCCAGACCTGCAAGCTCGTCCGCCGCTGTGTCCCGCGTTGCTGTCATCCCGACATTCCTCACTGCTGTGCGCCGGCGCCTACCGGTCCTGGCAATTCTACCGATCGTCGGGCCGCGCCCTCGGAGCGACCCGCCAGCACACACCGCCGGTTGAGTAGGCCGCGAGCGACGAGGACGCGTATCGAAACCATCGCGTGGCGGGCCTCGATACGCGAACGCGCCAGAGCGCGTGCGCTACTCGACCAACGGGGAGTGCGTGCGCTACTCGACCAGCGGGTGCGCGCTACTCGACCAGCGGGGTCAGCGGGCGCGGGGGTGTGCTGTCGTGTACATGTCCCGCAGGGTGTCCGCGGTGACGAGAGTGTAGATCTGGGTGGTTGCGACACTCGAGTGTCCGAGCAGTTCTTGCACCACGCGGACATCCGCTCCCCCGGCCAGCAGATGGGTGGCGAAGGAATGCCGGAAGGTGTGGGGCGAGATCTCGATGCCGAGCTGTGCCTGCTCCGCCCGCGCTCGGATGATCAGCCAGGCGTTCTGCCGCGAGACCCGCCCGCCGCGCATGCCCAGGAACAGCGCGGGGGTCGCGGTGCCCTTCACCGAGAGCAGCGGCCGCGCCCGCACCAGATACGCCTCGATGGCCTCCCGGGCGAAACTGCCGAGCGGAACGATGCGCTGCTTGCCGCCCTTGCCGAACAGCCGCACCACATCGACGCTGCCGCCGTCGTCGCCCAGGATGTCGTCGACATTGAGATCGACCGCCTCGGAGATGCGCGCGCCGGTCGCGTAGAGCAGCTCGAGCAGAGCGCGGTCGCGCAGCGCCTGGATGTCCTCGCCCTTCGCCGCGTCCAACACCGCCGCCATCTGGTCTACCGTGATCGCCTTGGGCAGCCGCTGGGCGAGCTTCGGCGGTTTGGCGTCGGCGGCGACATCCGTCTGCACCAGCTCTTCGTCGAGCAGGAAGCGGTGAAAGCCGCGCACGCTCGAGAGCATGCGCGCGAGCGAGGAGGCGGTGAGCGGCGACTCCTCGCGGGTGCGCAGTGCGGTCGAGAAGGCGGCGACGTCGGTTGCGGCGATGCCTTCTGGCGTCGTGATTCCGCGCGATTCCAGCGCGGTCAGATACGCGGCCAGGTCGCGCCGATACGCCGAGACCGTGTTGCTGGCGAGGCCGCGCTCGATCGCCACATGTCGCAGGTAGCGACCCACCGCGCGCTCGAGCGGGGTGGGCGGCACCGGTGTGACGGTCACCGGGGCATTCAGTCGCGCAACGGCAGAGCTCGCGGGGGCAGCGGCGCCACGGCCGGGCCCAGCGTCGCCCAGCCTTTCGCGCGGCTGACGTAGGCGGCGAGCACCGCATTACCGAGAATCGAGTTCTGGATGTCTCTGGCCAGGAAGGCGTCGACCGCCTCGTCGAGCGGCACCCAGCGCTTCTCGATGTCGACCTCCTCTTCGGTGCGGGCGAAGACTTCGGCGGTCGCGCTGACCCCGCGGGCGAGGTAGATGCGCACGATCTCGCTGTTGCCGCCCGGCGAGGTACGGATGTCCGAGAGGATATGCCAGTCCTCGGCCTGCAGGTCGACCTCCTCGGCCAGCTCTCGCTTGGCCGCACCGAGCGGGTCCTCCCCTTCGATATCGAGCAGCCCGGCCGGGATCTCCCAGTCGCGCTCCCCGATCGGGTGCCGGTACTGACGAATCAGCAGCACGCGCTCTTTCTCGTCGAGAGCGAGCACGGCGACAGCTCCGGTGTGGGCCACGAACTCCCGGACGACCTGGTCGCCCCCATAGAGGAAGGTGTCCTGCCGCACATCCCAGACGTGACCGCGGAACACTGTCTCGCTGCGGATGATCTCGACCGGATGCCGCAGGTCGTGGAGTTCGTCGCTGCCGCTGTGCCTACTGCTGGGATTGTCGCTGCTGGGCACTGTCACGGTTCAGGCCTCCGTCACTTCGAACAGCCGGCTTGCCTCCTGGCGCTGCAACGCCGCGGCGACCAGTCCCTGGAACAACGGATGCGCGCGGTTGGGGCGCGAGCGCAGCTCCGGGTGGGCCTGCGTTCCGACGTAATACGGATGCACGTCTTTCGGCAGCTCGACGAACTCGACCAGGTTGCCATCGGGAGAGGTCCCCGAGAACACGAGTCCGGCATCCGCGATCTGGGGACGGTACGCGTTATTGACCTCGTAGCGGTGGCGGTGACGCTCGTCGACGAGATTCGAGCCATAGACGCCGGCCACGATCGAGCCCTCGGCGAGAACTGCCGGGTAGAGGCCGAGGCGCATCGTGCCGCCCAGGTCGCCGCTGTTGATGATGTCGACCTGCTCGGCCATCGTCGCGATAACGGGAAACTCGGTCTCCGGGTCGAACTCCGACGAGGATGCCCCGCCGAGGCCGACCACGGTGCGTGCGTACTCCACGACCATGCACTGCAACCCGAGGCAGAGGCCCAGGGTCGGGATGCCGTTCTCGCGGGCGAAACGCAGAGCGCCGAGCTTTCCCTCGATGCCGCGCACGCCGAAACCGCCGGGAACGCAGACGCCGTCGAGGTCGGAGAGCAGCTTCGCAGCCCCCTCGGGTGTCTCGCACTCGTCGGACGGAACCCAACGGATGTTGACCTTGGTCTGCTGGGCGAAGCCGCCGGCCCGCAGTGCCTCGGTCACCGAGAGGTAGGCGTCGGGCAGGTTGATGTACTTGCCGACCAGACCGATGGTGACCTCGTACTTGGGCTCGTGCACCGCGCGAAGCAGGTCGGCCCAGCCGGACCAGTCGACCTCGGGGGTCTCGAGCTCGAAGTGCTCGGTGATGTAGCCATCGAGACCCTGATCGTGAAGCATGGTCGGGATGTCGTAGATGCTCGGAACGTCGACGGCGTTGACGACTGCCTCGATGTCCACGTCGCACATCAGCGCGATCTTGCGCATCATCGAGTCGGGAACCTCGCGGTCGGAACGCAGCACGATCGCGTCGGGCTGGATACCGATCGAGCGAAGCGCAGCGACCGAGTGCTGGGTGGGCTTGGTCTTCTGTTCGCCCGCGGCACCGAGGTACGGCACCAGTGACACGTGCACGAAGAAGCAGTTGCGGCGGCCGATCTCGTGGCGCACCTGGCGGGCGGCCTCGAGGAAGGGCTGTGACTCGATGTCGCCCACGGTGCCGCCGACCTCGGTGATGATCACATCGGGGGTGTCGTCCCCGGTGGCCTGCAACCGCATCCGTCGCTTGATTTCGTCGGTGATGTGCGGGATGACCTGGACGGTGTCGCCGAGGTACTCGCCGCGACGCTCCTTCGCGATGACATTGGAGTAGATCTGGCCGGTGGTGACGTTCGCGGCCTGACTCAGATTGATGTCGAGGAAGCGCTCGTAGTGACCGATGTCGAGGTCGGTCTCGGCGCCATCGTCGGTGACGAAGACCTCGCCGTGCTGGAACGGGTTCATGGTGCCCGGGTCGACATTGAGATACGGGTCGAGCTTCTGCATGACGACGCGAAGACCACGAGCCGTCAGAAGGTTGCCGAGACTGGCTGCCGTGAGTCCCTTACCGAGACTCGAAACGACACCACCAGTGACGAAGATGTGCTTGGTTACGTCCGCGTTGTTTTTGTCCACCACGGGGTTACAGCTTATCTCACCGGCGGAGCACTCCGGCCAGCGACGAGCCGGATCCGAGCCGGATGTGGGGCTCGCAGCCTGGCCCCGCGCCTACCAGCACGACATTACTGGTCGAGAGCGCGAGCAGTCTCGATCAGTTCACGCGCATGGGCGAGGCCGCTCTGCGAATCGGGAAGCCCCGACAGCAGCCGCGCCATCTCCTCGATGCGCTGCTCCCCCCGCAGTTGCTGCACGCTGCTCGCCGTGACGGTGCCCGAGCTGTCTTTGACCACGCGCAAATGGTTGGTGGAGAATGCGGCGACCTGCGCCAGGTGGGTGACGACGATCACCTGCGCCGAGCGCGACAGCCGGGCGAGTCGGCGACCGATCTCGATGGCCGAGGCTCCGCCGACCCCGGCATCCACCTCGTCGAAGATGAATGTGGCAACCGGGTCGCTGCCCGCGATCACCACCTCGATCGCCAGCATCACCCGTGACAGTTCTCCCCCCGACGCACCGCGCCCGAGCGGTCGCGGCTCTGCCCCGGGATGGGGTGCGAGCAGGATCGACACGACGTCTTTGCCGCTCAACGAATACTCGCTGCGATCGGCGACATCCACGACGATGCGCGCATCCGGCATGGCGAGGGCCGCGAGTTCAGCGGTCACCTCGTCGGAGAGACGGATGGCGCTTCCACGCCGAAGCGCGCTGAGTTGCTCCGCCAGCTCCAACACCTTCGCCCGGTCGGCCTCCACCTCATGCTCGAGGCCCTCGATGCGCTCGGAGTCGTTGTCGAGCTCCAGCAAGCGAGAACTGCCGGTCTCGAGGTAGTCGATCGCTTCGGTCAGGCTCGGTCCGTACTTGCGGGCGATACCGGCAAGGTCGGCTCGGCGCTCCTGCACGATCTCGAGCTCCCGACTCCCATCGGTGTCGAGAGTGCCGAGGTAGCTCGACAGCTGCACAGCGACGTCTGACACCAGGAAGCTCGCCTCGGCAAGCGAGCTGGAGATACCGGAAAGTGCTGGATCGTGCTCGGCGGCCCGTTCCAGTTGGCGCCGCGCGGTTTCGAGAAGCGTCACCGCGTCCGGGGTTTCGTCGGGGCTCTCGGTGGCGATCAGTTCGTGAGCCTGGGCGGCGGCGAGCCGTAGGTCTTCGAGATTGCTCAGGCGTTCGGCACGCTCGGCGAGTTCGTCGTCCTCTCCGGCACGGGGTGCGACGGCCTCGATCTCGGCCATCGCCGCGCGCAGCTCCTCGGCCTCGGCGGCGCGACGGTCGCGTTCGGCGACGAGCACATCGAGCTCACCCTGGTTGCCCTGCCAGCGGCGATACGTCTGCTGGTACTCGGCCAGCACGCTGGCCAGCTCAGTACCGCTAAACCGGTCGAGTGCCTCGCGCTGTGCCGTTGCCGACCGCAATCGCACCTGGTCAGACTGCCCGTGCACGACGACGAGCTGCTCGCCAATCTCCGAGAGCACGCCGACCGGCGTGGTCCTGCCGCCGACGGTCGCTCGGCTTCGCCCCTCCGACGAGATCGATCGACCGAGAATGAGCTCGCCCTCGTCGATTTCGCCGCCGGCGTCCAGCACTCGTTCAGCGACGGCGCCGGCGGGGTCGATCTGCCAGTGACCCTCGACGACGGCCGAACTGGCCCCCTGGCGCAGCATCGCGCTGTCGGAACGATCGCCGAGCAGCAGCCCGAGCGCGGTGACCACCATGGTCTTGCCTGCGCCGGTTTCGCCGGTCACCGCCGTGAACCCAGGGCCAAGAGGCAACCGCGCATCGCCAATGACGCCGAGATTGCGGATCGAGATCTCTTCGATCACTGCTGGGCCCCGTCGGCGGCCGGTCCGCGCCATCCGCTGGTCGGCAGGTTGAACTTTCCCACCAGGCGATCGGTGAAGGGACCGTGGTGCAGACGGGCCAGGCGAACCGGGATGTCCGAGCGTCGCACGACTACCCGTGCCCCGGGTGCCAGATCGTGGGTTCGTCGACCGTCGCACCAGAGCACTCCCGTGCCCTGCGTGCGAGCGAGCACCTCGACCGCGAAGACGGAATCCGGTCCGACCACGAGCGGCCGGGCGAACAGGGCGTGCGGGCTCAGCGGTACGAGAAGCATGGCGTCGACGCTCGGCCAGACGACCGGCCCGCCGGCGGAGAACGCATAGGCGGTGGAGCCGGTCGGGGTCGACATGACGACCCCGTCGCAGCCGAACGACGACAGCGGTCGACCATCGACCTCGATGACGACCTCGAGCATCCGCTCCCTGCTCGCCTTTTCGACGGTGGCCTCGTTGAGCGCCCACGTGTCGTAGACGACCTCGCCGGCGACCTTGACCCGCACGGCCAAAGTCATGCGCTCCTCGACCTCGTAGTCCCGGGCCAGCGCGCGCTGCACGGTGTTCTCGAGATTGTCGCGCTCGCTCTCGGCCAGGAACCCCACATGACCGAGGTTCACCCCGAGAAGCGGCGCCGAACACCCGCGAACCATTTCAGCTGCGCGCAGAATGGTGCCGTCCCCGCCGAGCACGATCACGAGCTCAAGCGATCTCAGGTCAACGGACTGGACCATCACCGCGGTGCCCACCAACTCGGGAGCCTGGGCGACGATGTCGTCGTACTCGTCTTTCTTCAAGACGGGAGTGACACCATGGGCGACGAGCTTGCGGCAGACCTGCACGGCCGCGTCGAGCGAGTCTTGGCGACCGGTGTGCGAGACGACGAGCATGTATCGCGATTCGGGCGTGCGATCAATCGGCGCGATCCGGTCTTCCACTAGCTACTCCTCGTGAGTCGATCGGGTCGGGTCGGCATGGTGGGGAGCACAAGCCCCCGAGCATCACTCCGGACGTGCTGAAGCAAAAAGCCGATCAGTCCATTCTGTCGGATCGGTACCCACCCGTGCGCTCACCCAGGCGAGATACTCATGGTTCCCGGCACTTCCGAGGATTGGGGAGGAGATGAGACCAGCCGTCTTCAGCCCGAGATCCCAGGCCGACCAGAGCACGGCGCTGACCGCCTCAGACCTCAGTCCGGCGTTTCGCACGATCCCTTCACGGATGCCCGACCGTCCCACCTCGAACTGCGGCTTGATCAGCAGAACGTAGTCGGCATCCCGTCCCGCCGTCGCCACGAGCGCGGGCAGCACCTGCGTGAGAGAGATGAAGGACAGATCGCCCACGACCAGGTCGACCGCGACCGGATGCCCGGCTGCCCCCTCCAGCAGCTCTGGCGTCATCTCCCGTGCGTTGAAGCCCTCGATCACCGTCACCCGCTCGTCGCCGTCGATGAGGGGCGACAGCTGTCCGTGCCCGACATCGAGCGCGATCACGTGCGAAGCACCGCGTTCGAGCAGCACCTGGGTGAAGCCACCGGTGGACGCGCCCACGTCGAGCGCCGAGCGCCCGGCCACCGGGATCTCGAAGACGTCGAGCGCGGCCAGGAGTTTGTGCGCTGCGCGGCTCACGTAGTGGTCGATGCCGATGATCGCGAGCTCTTGATCGGCGCCGACCCGGTGCGAGGCCTTGATGATGGTCTCGCCGTCGACCAGCACCGACCCGGCCGCGATCAGCCGCGCGGCGTGGGTGCGCGACCGAACCAGACCGCGCTCGGCCAGTGCTGCGTCGAGCCGTTGGTCGGTCATCCGGCCGTCGCTTGCGGGCCGCCCGCGATCGGTGAATCCGAGCCCTCAAGCGTCGCGCGGAGTCGATCGTGAATCTGCACGAAGGCCTCGGCGCGGGTATCGAGCGGCTGATCCTCGATCACCCGCAGACGCGAGAGGAGGGCATCCGTCTCGCCGGGCTCCGTCGCCGCCGCCGTCTCGTCACTCATGTCGTCTCGTCACTCATGACGCCTCGTTCTCCATGCCTCAGACGCTACCCTCGTCGTACAGTTCCGGCGCCACATCGAGGCCGTAGATCGGCAGACCCGACTCCCAGATCAGTGTGGATGCGGCCCGCAAGAGATCGATCGGACGCCCCGCCTTCACGATCGTCACCGCAGTACCGAGCAGTTGCACGGTCGCGTCGCCCACCGTGACGGTCGTTGCTCCGCGCAACGTGGTCTTGCGAACGGCGGCCGGATAGGGCTGGTCGAGCTCACGCAGGTCTTCGAGCAGGTAGGTGGGGCGCGACTTCGCGTCGGCCGCGAGCACCTTCTTTGAATGATCGATGCCGGTCAGCACGAGCACGGACTCCATCTCGGCGCGATTCGCCCCGAGGATGTCGGTGTCGAGCCGGTCGCCGATGAACAGCGGCTTGCTGCCGCCGAAGCGGGCTACCGCCTCCCGGAAGATCGCAATCTCGGGCTTACCCGCCACGATAGGCAGCCGCCCGATTGCGGTGTGCACGGCCGACACTAGAGTGCCGTTACCCGGAGCGATGCCCCGAGCCTGCGGAATCGTCCAGTCGGTGTTCGTCGCGACCCACGGCATGGTCTCGTCGGCGCCCAGAGCGTAGGATGCCTCGGCCAGTTGCACCCAGCCGACATTCTGCGCGAAGCCCTGGATGACCGCTGCCGGATGCTCCAGCGCCGAATCCGTCACCACGAACCCCGCCGCCTCCACCACCGTCGTCAACCCGTCGCCCCCGACCACCAGCACGGTCGAGCCGGCGGGCACGAGGTCGGCGAGCAGTCGTACCGCCGCCTGCGGCGAGGTCACCACGTCATCCTCGGTCACCAAGAGGCCCAGCTCGGTGAGATGTTGGGCAACGGATGCCGCGGTGCGCGAGGCGTTGTTGGTCAGGTACCCGACCCGACGCCCCTCTGCCGCGCGATTGATGCTCTCGACGGCGTGCGGAATCGCGTTCGCGCCCGCATAGACGACACCATCAAGGTCGGCCAGTAGCAGGTCGACTCCGTGCAGCGGAGACTCAGTCGTGGGTCGCTTCGCCATCGATGCCCTCCCCTTCCAAGGAGGCGCCGTCTTCTTCGTCTTCGGCATCGGTGACCTCATCGATGTCGTCGCTGTCGCCCTCTTCCTCGACCACCTCGATGACGTCGTCATCGTCGGCGCCGCCGTTGTCGAGCGCGGCACTGGCGCGATCGGAGCGCTGCCACCAGGTTTCGGCCTCGTCATCGCGCCCGAGTTCTTCGAGCACCGCGGCATACGCGTCGAACAGGGCGGGGCTCCAGGGGAAAGCGGTGTCGGGGTCGAGCTGCGGGATCTGCAACTCGATCAGCGCGGCATCCGCTTGCCCCAGGTCGAGACGTGCGCCGGACATGGCGATCGCCAGCATCACCTGGACGTCAGACGGCAGGGTCGCGCGATCAACGGAGCGACCGAGTTCGAGCGCCTTGTCGGCACGATCCAGACCACGTTCGCTATCCACCATGAGCGGAAGCTGGTCGTTGTTACCGGAGATCCGGCGATAGGTGCGCAGCTCGCGAAGGGCCAGCGCGAAATCTCCGATCGAATACGCCGTGATCGCGAGCGTCTCGCGCACGACACCGATGCGCCCAGCTCGGCGGGCAGCGGAGAGGGCGTGTTGATGAGCAAGCGCTGGATCGGATTCGATCAGACGCGCGACCATCGCCAGGTGACGAGCGACCTCGTCGGCGTTCTCCTTGCTCAAGGTCTTCAGCTGAGCGCGTGCGACGCGGTCGAGTTCCTTGGCCTGAACGTCGTCGGGGATGATCGGGTCATCGTGCCGATTGCGCACAGACCTCAGCTTCAGCGGATCCGGATCGACGTAGTCGTCCTGTGCCGAACGGCCCTGATATCCGCCACCGTTGCCCCGCGGAGCGCCAGGGCGATCGGGCCGGCCGCCACGTTCCGGGCGCCCTCCACGATCTGGCCGTGCCCCACGATCGGGGCGCTGCGCGCCATCGCGCGGCCCACCACGATCCGGTCCCCCACGGTTCGGTCTGCGGTCATCCGGACGTCCATTCGCCGGCTTGTCGCCCGGGCGTCGTCCTCGTTCTCCGAAATCAGACACGGTGTCTCCTTGGGTTTGGTCGCTGTGAAAATTATGGGGTGATGCAGCACCGTCACAGTGCAGGTGATAGCAATGCCCGTTAACCCACGATGCTCGATACCGCAGCTCGCTCGTTAACGCCCAATGCTCGTTAACGCACTATGGCCACCCCTCGCGGGATGGCCATAGTGGTTGTTCTAAGTTAAGTCCGGCGGTGTCCTACTCTCCCACAAGGTCCCCCTTGCAGTACCATCGGCGCTGAGAGTCTTAGCTTCCGGGTTCGGAATGTGACCGGGCGTTTCCCTCTCGCTATGGCCGCCGA
>NZ_JAEPES010000002.1 GCF_016634425.1 Lacisediminihabitans changchengi | reverse complement strand
CACGCTGTTGAGTTCTCAAGGAACGGACGCACCCGACTCCACCACCACAAACACGGGGCTTCACACCGGGACAACCACTCACATCACCCCCCACAACCGCGGAAGGCAACCTGTCTAACTTAGCACCCCTTTCGGCCCTGTCAAAACCGTGCAATCCCGGGCGTTTCGGCCAAGCGATGCGATGTTCTGACTGGACCCACCGGGGTGGGCTTTCGATCCTATGCCCAAACCATCAACACAGTAAAGTGCGAGATTTGAACCGGATGTAGTCCCTCTTGAGGCCGGCAAGCTTCGCGATTCTTCAACAGAACCGGGCTTTTTCCGAACCTTTGGGGTGACAAGAAAGAACATTACGTGGCTCCTGGCGGGCGTGCAAATTACGCCCGAACGCCGGGCGTGTCGCCCGAAAACACGGCAATCCGCACCACGGCAATCAGCACCACGGCAATCAACAAGCCAGCAACCAGCAACCCAGCGCCAAGCCGGTGAGTAAGCGACATGCGCGAAGCCCGTATGGCCAGGCCGGTAACGCGGCTACCCGCAATAGGTTGCGGTCCAGGCAGAAAGTGGGCTGCTCGCCGCCACAGCGCGCATGTCCGCGTAGTCGCGGTCGTGATCCACAACGCGGGAGGCTGTGATGCGCTCCGCTGACGTGTGGGCTGTCGTCACGATCTTCGCCACCGCGTCGGCCATCTTCGCGGGCGCCACTTTCGCCACTGCGGTCCACCAGCTCTCGTAGTCAGAGACGGCGGTGACATATGCGGGGATGGTCGAGCCCACAGCAGGCCAGCCGAACGCGGCATCCGTCAGCACTCCGGGCCGTGTCGCCAAGGCCGAACACATCGCCGCACTGCTCGCCCGGAGCGCGTTTTCGTGGGCCTGATGCTGCAGATAGCTGCCACCGACCACTGCCCCCGCCCCGCCGAGCACCGACAGCACGAGCGACACCGCTATCGCCGCCTTCGCCAGACCGTTGACGTACCTACGCTTGCGAAAGCTGAGGATGGCCGCCACCACCCCGATGATGAACCCGACCGGGGCGAGCACGATTGCTACAACGAGGGCCACCACATCGACGGCGGAATGTCCGCGCTGCGCAGCCGGCGCGACGAGTCCGAGGAGTGCGACGGAGACGGGAGCGGAATCGGGGCGGATCGCCCCGTTGGTCGCAACCTGCTGCTCGCCCCCGCGATCGCGATCGTCGCCCCGCGTGGCGGTCTGCTCCATCGGATTCATGTTCCCCCGTCTACGGCTGAGCGTAGCGAGAAAATGTCACGACGCGCTCGTCGCAGTGGCCCCACTTCGGGGGGGCTCACTGATCGGGGTCTTGCTGTTCGGCGGCCTTGCTGTTCGGGGGCGCTACTCGATGAAGATGCCGGCGAGCGTCTTCTTGCCGCGACGGAGGACCGCCATGCCGCCCGGCAGAGCGCTTCCCTCGATGGTCATCGCGACATCCTCGACCTTGGCGTTGTTCAGGTAGACGCCGCCCTGAGCAACCGCACGGCGGGACTCGCCAATGCTCGAGGTAAGACCGGTCTCCACCAGCAGCTGAACTACCGGCGCATCGCGCACGGTGGTCGTGTTGGGCAGCTCCCGCAGCGCCGCCTCCAGGGTTGCTCCGTCGAGAAGGGCGAGATCACCCTGGCCGAACAGGGCCTCGGCCGCGGCAATAGCCGCAGCCGTCGCGGCGGCTCCGTGCACCAGCGTCGTCACCTCAAACGCGAGAGTTCGCTGGGCCTCCCGGCGGAACGGCGCCGCCTCCACCGCCTCCGCAAGCCGCTCTATCTCCGCACGGTCGAGGAAGGAGAAGATCTTGAGCCGATCGATCACATCGGCGTCGTCGGTGTTGAGCCAGAACTGGTAGAACGCGTATGGCGAGGTCAGGGCGCTGTCCAGCCAGACCGCATTGCCTTCGCTCTTGCCGAACTTGGTGCCATCGCTGTTGGTGATGAGGGGCGTACCGATCGCGTGGGCACTCACTCCCTCGGCTTTGCGGATGAGGTCGGTGCCGCTGGTGAGATTGCCCCACTGGTCGCTTCCCCCGGTCTGCAACACGCAGCCTTCGGTCCGGTAGAGCTCGAGGAAGTCCATCCCCTGGAGGATCTGGTAACTGAACTCGGTGTAGCTGATGCCCGCGTCGCTGTTGAGACGTGCGCTGACGGCATCCTTCTTGAGCATGGTGCCCACCCGGAAGTGCTTGCCTATATCGCGGAGGAAGTCGATGGCGCTCATCGGCGCCGTCCAGTCGAGGTTGTTGACCAGACGGGCACCGTTCGGGCCCTCGAAGCTGAGGAACTTCGCCACCTGCGCCTGCAGGTAGCCGACGAATTCGGCGACGGTCTCTTTAGAGTTGAGGGTGCGCTCCGACGTGGGTCTCGGGTCGCCGATGAGACCGGTGGATCCGCCGACGAGGCCGAGCGGGCGGTGACCGGCGAGCTGAAGTCGGCGCATGAGCAGCAGCTGTACGAGGTTGCCCAGATGAAGACTCGCCGCGGTCGGGTCGAAGCCGCAGTAGTAGGTAATGGGCGGCCCGGCAAGAAGGTGCTTCAACTCGGTCGCATCGGTCGAGACGTGAACGAGCCCGCGCCAGAGCAGTTCCTCCCAGACATCGTCGAAAGTGGAATCGTTGCGCTGGTGGGCGAGGGCCTCGGATGCTGACACCGGGCAAGAATACCCCGCGAGTGTCGGCCGCCCGCCCTATCGTGGGGCACGTCCCATGGTCGTAACGCCGTTCGCGGTGAAGACATATCAACCCTCACGGGTTGCGGTGTTAATAATCAACCGTATAGGGTTGATATTGCATCAATCATCCCTGGGGACTTGATCCGATAATCCGAGTAGCGCTCGACCACAAGAGAAGGGGACGGCCCATGTTCGTGATCACTGCAGATCAAGTCGACAGCCGTCACCGCGATGACATCGCCGCCGCCACGGTATCCGAGGTGAACGATCGATGGGGCTCGCGTCTGGTGCTCTCCGTCGACCGCACGGCGGGCGATGAGATCCAGCTGATGCCTGTCGACGGCTCGACGATGCTCGAGATCGCGCTGCACCTCACCCGCGACGGCGCCTGGAGCGTCGGCTGCGCGATCGGAGACGTCGTCTTCCCCCTCCCCCACAACACCCGTGAGGCCACCGGGCAAGCATTCGTGGATGCGAGAGACGCTGTCGAGGCGGCAAAGAAACGAGATACCCGCTTCGCCCTGCGCGGCCCTGGCACCGACCTCGAGCCGTTGATCGACCTGGTGCTGCTGCTGCGCGCCCGCCGCAGCGCGGAGGGTTGGGAGCTCTACGATCGGCTGGTCGGGGGGATGACGCAGAGCGAGGCCGCGACCGCGTTGGGAATCACCCCGCAGGCGGCAAGCAAGCGCGCCCGGGCGGCAAGCATCCGCCCGGAACTGGCAGCAACCACCGCCCTGGCGGCGCTGCTCGACGCGGTAGAAAGTACGACACTCGCCGACGACACGACGGAGGTGGCCGAGTGAACGGCCTCAGCATCCTGACCTGGATCCTGGCGCTGGCCGCACTGCTCGCGGGAATCGCCGTGTGCATCGCCGCACTGCGTCTGCGCCGCCCTCGGCTCGCACTCCTCTCCACGATTCCGTTAGCACTCGGACTCGCCGGCATCGTCTTCGACATCGACATTCCCGCCCCGACTCATCTCGCCGCCGTCCTGTGCGGCCTCGTGGCCGCGGCGCTGGGGGTCATCGGCGGCAACCCGATCACCGTGGCGGTGCTGGAATACGCGGACAGCAGGGCCGGCGGCGAGAAGGTGACTCTGGGGAGCAACGGCGGAATCCTCGAGAGCGTCGCGGGCCGGTCGGAACAGCGAGAGGTTCTGCGCGGCGGCACCACGATCGGCTACCTCGAACGCATCGTCGTGATCGCGGCGATCGCTACCGCGCACTGGGAGATCGTCGCCGTTCTGGTGGCGATCAAGGGCCTCGGCCGATTCCGCGAACTCGACAGCCCGCAGACCAGAGAACGGTTCATCATCGGCACGCTGGTCAGCATGGTCTGGGCCGGCGCCTGCGCCGCCCTGTTCGCGCTCTGAACTAGCGCGCAGCGCGCTTCTTCGGCACGCTCGCCTTGTACGGCGACACCGTGCGATCGCCGGGAATCCAGAACCGCCACGGAAATTCCGCGGTCCCGCCCGCTCCCGACACTCCCGTGCGCGGCCCGGTCTGATACGACGAGACGGATGCCGGCAGCTCGAGGTCGAACGGCGGTGCGGCAAGGTCCGCTCCCCCGTCGCTCAGCTCGATGCCCATCGCCATGACCAGGCGCGCTGGACCGCGCGCGAGGTCGGCATCCGTCTTGCTGGTCGACCGGCGATGCCGCGCGAGGTCGTGTCCGTCGATGACTTCCCCGGCGCGAAGGAGCACTGCTGTCGCGGTGCCCACCGGCGAACAGACCACGTTCGCGCAGACGTGCATGCCATAGGTGAAATAGGTATAGAGAAATCCCGGTCCACCGAACATCACGCCATTTCGCGCGGTGCGACCGCGGAACGCGTGCGACCCCGGGTCGACCGCGCCGAGATAGGCCTCCACCTCGGTGAGCCGCACCGACACGGTGCCCTCATCGGTGGTCTTGCTGATCACCGCGCCCAAGAGCAGCGGGGCGACCTCGATCGCCGGCGCCTCGAGAATGCTGCGATCGAACACGCCAGCTCCCGCTAGAACAGGGCGACGTGATTGACGACGAGGAGGATGATCGCCGCGATGAGGAGCGCTCCGGCGACGCCGAAGATGCTCCACATGACGATGCGCTGGGTGCGATTCTGCTCATAGCGCTTGCGACGCCGATCGTCCTGGTTGCGCTTGTCGCTGCTCAATGTCATGTCACTGCACCTGTCATCTCACTGCACCTGTCATCTGACTACCCCTGTCATGACCATGCCTCCGTGACGGACCGGATTCGTTTCGTGAGTTCGATCAGCTGCTCGGCGACGCGCTCGGGCGCCGTCCCGCCGGCACCGGTGCGGCTGCCGATGGACCCCGCCACGGTGAGCACCTCGCGCACGCCGGGCGTGAGTGTGGACGAGATGCTCTGGTAGTCGGCATCCGTCGGCTGGTCGAGTTCGAGACCGCGCTGCTCGCAAAAGCTGACCAACGCGCCGCTGATCTCATGCGCCTCGCGGAACGGAACCTTCTGGGTGACCAGCCACTCGGCGACATCGGTCGCCAGCGAGAAGCCCTGCGGCGCGAGCTCGGCCATGCGCTCGGTATCGAAACTGAGCGTGGTGACCATACCCGTGAAGGCAGGCAGCAGCACCTCCAGCGTCTCGACCGAATCGAACACCGGCTCCTTGTCTTCCTGCAGGTCGCGGTTGTACGCGAGCGGCAGGCCCTTGAGCGTCGCGAGCAGGCCGGTGAGGTTGCCGATCAATCGACCGGACTTACCGCGCGCAAGCTCGGCAATGTCGGGGTTCTTCTTCTGCGGCATGATCGACGACCCGGTCGAGAAGGCGTCGTGAAGGCGCACAAACCCGAACTCGCGCGTATTCCAGAGGATGATCTCCTCGGCAAAGCGGGAGAGGTCGATACCGATCATGGAGGCGATGAAAGCGAACTCGGCCACCACGTCCCGGCTGGCGGTCGCGTCGATCGAGTTCTCGGTCGGGCCGGTAAGTCCGAGTTCGCGAGCGACCAGTTCGCCGTCGAGACCCAACGAGCTGCCCGCCAGCGCGCCGGAGCCATAGGGCGAGAAGGATGCCCGCGCCGACCAATCACGCAACCGCTCCAGGTCGCGCACCAGCGGCCACGCGTGAGCGAGGAGCTGGTGCGACAGCAGCACCGGCTGCGCGTGCTGCAGGTGCGTGCGACCCGGCATCGCGGCGTCCGGATGCGCTCCGGCCTGGCCCGCGATCGCGTCGATCAGTCGGATCACGAGAGTGGTCAGCACCCGCGCGTGGTCGAGCAGGTACAAGCGGATGAGGGTGGCGATCTGATCGTTGCGGCTGCGGCCGGCTCGGAGCTTGCCCCCGAGCTCGGGCCCGGCGATGTCGATGAGCCCCCGCTCGAGCGCACCATGCACGTCTTCGTCGGACTCGAGCGCCACGAAGCTGCCATCGCTCCAGGACTCGAGCAGGCGGTCGAGCGCTGCCAGCATGCCGTCAAGCTCGTCGGCAGTGAGGTAACCGCCCGCCGCGAGTGCCTTGGCGTGCGCCTTCGATCCCGCGATGTCGTACGGCGCGAGCTGCCAATCGAAGTGGGTCGACTTGCTCAGCCTGGCCAGTTCGGCAGACGGTCCGGAGGCGAACCGGGCGCCCCAGAGGGCACCCTCGGTCGTCTGACCGGTGGTGTCTTCCGAGCTGCCCAGCTCGGGAACCGAGGGCGACATCCGCCCTCCTATTTCTTGGCGTCGCGGCGGGCGCTGATCTTGCTCGGCAGTGACCACAGCTCGATGAAGCCCTTCGACAGCGACTGGTCGAACGTGTCGCCGGTGTCGTAGGTGGCGAGGTCGAAGTCGTACAGGCTCTCCGCGCTCTTCTGCCCGGTCACGACGGCACGGCCGCCCTGGAGCTTCAGACGGATGTCGCCGCTCACGTACCGCTGCGTGTCATCGATGAAGACGTCGAGCGAGCGCTTGAGGCTGGAGTACCACAGGCCGTCGTAGACCAGGTTCGACCACTCGGCCTCGACCCCGCGCTTGTAGCGGTTGAGGTCGCGCTCGAGGGTGAGGCTCTCGAGCGCCTCGTGTGCGCCGATCAGGGCCATGGCTGCCGGAGCCTCGTAAACCTCACGGCTCTTGATGCCGACCAGGCGATCCTCGACCACGTCGATGCGGCCGATGCCGTGCTTGCCGGCCAGCTCATTGAGCTTCTCGATGATCGCCAGAGCGCTGTATGAGACGCCGTCGATCGCGGTCGGGATGCCGGCGGTGAACGTGATGGTGATCTCGTCGGCGGGCTGGAACACCGACGGGTCCTGCGTGTACTCGTACAGATCCTCGATCGGCGCATTCCACGGGTCTTCGAGGAATCCGGTCTCGACAGCGCGGCCCCAGACGTTCTTGTCGATGGAGTACGGGTTCGCGGCGCTCTGGCGGATCGGCAAGTTGTGCTCGTTCGCGTACACGATCGCCTTGTCACGGGTGAGCGCGAGGTCACGGACCGGCGCGATGCTCTTCAGCTCGGGAGCCAGAGCCGCGACGGCAGCTTCGAAACGCACCTGGTCGTTTCCTTTGCCGGTGCAGCCGTGGGCGACGCTGTCGGCGCCGAGCTCACGGGCGACGCGGGCGAGGTGCTTGGAGATCACCGGGCGGCTGAGCGCGGAGACGAGCGGATAGCGCTTCTGGTACAGCGCGTTCGCCTTGAGAGCGGGGATCAGGAAGTCGTCGGCGAACTCTTCCTTGGCATCGACGACGATCGCCTCGACCGCGCCGCAGTCGAGGGCACGCTGGCGGATGTCCTCCATGTCTTCGCCGCCCTGGCCGACATCGACGGCGAGAGCCACGACCTCCTTGCCGGTTGCGTCCTTCAGCCAGCCGATGCCGACCGAGGTGTCGAGTCCGCCCGAGTATGCGAGGACGACGCGTTCTGCCATGTGGTGTGCTCCTTGTGTTGTGTGAAGTTTATGGGGGTATTGGCGTGATCTCGTGCGGCGCTCAGCGACCGTCGCTACTGCTGCTCGAGCAGCCAGACCATAAGCGCCTTCTGGGCGTGCAGCCGGTTCTCGGCCTCGTCCCAGATGACACTCTGCTGGCCATCGATGACCTCCGCCGTGACCTCGTAGCCGCGGTCGGCAGGGAGGCAGTGAAGGAACAGCGCGTCCGGCTTCGCCAGCGCCATCAGGTCGCTATCGATGCGGTACTGGGCGAGGTCGACCAGGCGCTTTGCCTTCTCCTCCTCCTTGCCCATCGACACCCAGGTGTCGGTGACGACGACGTCCGCTCCGGCCACGGCCTCGACCGGGTCGGAGTAGATCGTGATCGAGCCGCCGGTGGTCGCGGCGATCGCGTCGGCGTCGGCCACGACATCCTCCTTGGGCAGGTAGCCCTCTGGACTGGCGATGCGCACGTGCATTCCGGCCGTGGCACCAGCGAGCAGATAGGAATGCACCATGTTGTCGGCACCGTCGCCGACGAAGGTGACGGTGAGGCCGGCCAGATGACCGCGGTGCTCACGAATGGTGAGCAGGTCGGCGAGCAGCTGGCAGGGGTGGAAGTCGTCGGAAAGCGCGTTGACGACAGGAACCGTGGTGCCCTTCGCCATCTCCTCGAGTCCGGACTGGGCATAGGTGCGCCAGACGATCGCGGCGACCTGGCGTTCGAGCACCCGAGCCGTGTCGGTCGGACTCTCCTTGCCGCCGAGCTGGCTGTTCGCCGTCGAGATGATCAGCGGTACCCCACCGAGGTCGGCGATTCCGACGGCGAAGGAAACTCGGGTGCGGGTCGACGACTTGTCGAAGATCACCGCGACGGTCTCCGGCCCGGCGAGGGGCTTGACCGCGAAGCGATCCTTCTTGAGCTCGATGGCGAGGTCGAGAATGGCGGCCTGCTCGGCAGGGCTCAGATCGTCGTCGCGAAGAAAGTGACGGGTCATGCGACGGCCTCCAGTGCCTTGGTGAACAGGGTGCGGAACTCGGCGAGCTCCGCGTCGCCGACGATGAGCGGCGGGGCGATACGGATGCTGTGGTCGTTGGGTGCATTGATGATCAGCCCGAGCTCCAAGGCCGCGGTCGCGACCTCGTGCCCGACCGGGCGGGTGAGTCCGATGCCGACGAGTACACCCTGCCCGCGGACCTCGTCGATCAGCGGTGAGTCGATGCCGGTGACGATCTCGCGCAGCTGCTCGCCGCGGCTTTGGGCGTTCTCGATCAGCCCAGCGCGCTCGATCTCGCCGAGCACCGCGTTACCGGCGGCGGTAGCGAGAGGATTGCCGCCGAACGTGCTGCCGTGCTGTCCCGGGCGGAAGAGATCGGAGGCCGCGCCGAAGGTGACGAGGGCACCGATCGGCACCCCGCCCGCGATGCCCTTCGCGAGGCAGAGCGCATCGGGGACGACATCCGTCTGCTGGAAGGCGAACCAGGTGCCCGAGCGCCCGACGCCGGTCTGAATCTCGTCGAGGATCAGCAGCGCGCCGTGCTCGGTGGCGAGTTCGCGCGCCCGCTCGAGGAATCCGGCGGGCAGGTCGATGACGCCGGCCTCCCCCTTGATCGGTTCGATGAAGATCGCCGCGACGGTGTCATCCATCGCCTTCTCGAGTGCCTCGATGGTGGTCTCGATGTGCTCGATGCCCGGCAGCAGCGGCTCGAAGTCTTCGCGCAGCGCTGCCTTGCCGGTGAGCGAGAGAGACCCCATGGTGCGGCCGTGGAAGGAATTGACCAGCGAGATGATGCGACGGCGTCGGCCGCTCTCTCCCCGGTTCAGCCGCGCCAGCTTGATCGCGGCCTCGATCGACTCGGCTCCGGAGTTGCAGAAGAAGACCCGGCCGCGGTCGCCCGCACCGGTGATGCGGCGCAGGCGCTCGGCGAGCTCGAGCTGCGGCGGGCTGGCGAAGTAGTTGGAGACATGGGCGAGCGTGCCGACCTGACGACTGACGGCTTCGACCAACACCGGATGCGCGTGGCCGAGCGCATTGACCGCAATACCGGCAAGGAAGTCGAGGTAGCGCCTGCCGTCGACATCCCAGACGTAGCAACCTTCGCCGCGTTCGAACATGAGCAGCGGCGGTGCGAGCGAACCCATCATGGCGTCGGCGAAACGCCCGCGCCAGTTGTCGGTGGCGTTGGTGGACGTGGTGATTTCAGTGGTCATGATTTCTCCGGGGTCGGAACGACGGTGGTACCGGATGGCGCGAAGGCCTCCAGCAGCACGGAGTGCGGGATGCGGCCGTCGATGATCGTCGCGACGGGGACTCCGCCATCGACGGCCTCGAGACACGCGGTCATTTTGGGGATCATCCCTGATTCGAGCGTCGGGAGCAGAGCCGTCAGATCGGTGGCATCGATGGCGGAAACGAGCGAGGCGCGGTCGGGCCAGTCGCGGTAGAGGCCAGCGACATCGGTGAGGATGACCAGCTTCTCGGCACCGAGGGCCACCGCGAGCGACGCCGCGGCGGAGTCGGCGTTCACGTTGAGCGCCTGGCCGTCGGCGTCGGGGGCGATGGACGAGACCACGGGGATCTGACCGGCCTCGAGGATCGCCCGGACCACAGCGGGGTTGACGGCGGTCACGTCACCGACGAAACCGAGGTCGACCTCTTCGCCATCGACGATGGTGCCGCGGCGGGTTCCGACGAACAGGCCGTCGGTCTCCCCCGAGACCGGCTGCGCCGAACCACCGGCGGCGGCGATGAGCGAGGCCAGCTCGGGGCCGACCGCACCGGCCAGAACATCGCGGACGACGCCGATCGCCGCGGCGGTGGTCACCCGCAGCCCACCGCGGAACTCGCTCGGGATGCCGCGAGCCGCCAGCGCGGCCGAGATCTGAGGGCCTCCGCCGTGCACGACCACGGGAAGCACGCCGACCTCGCGAAGATAGACCATGTCGGCGGCGAAGTCGTGCTTCAGCGCGTCGTCGACCATGGCGTTGCCACCGAATTTCACCACGACGATGCGCCCGCGCAGCGAGCGCAACCACGCCAGGGACTCGACGAGCGCCGCGGCCTTGGCCACGGCATCCGATGCTGGCGTCTCTGTTTCTGGGTGGGGCTCTGTTTCTGGGTGGGGCTCTGTCATTTCATGGGCCATCAACTGGAGTACGCGCTGTTCTCGTGCACGTAATCGTGGGTGAGGTCGTTGGTCCAGATGGTGGCCGTCGCATCGCCGGCATGCAGGTCGATGAGCAGGTGAAGGGCGCGTCCGGTCATGTCGACGAGGTCGCGCGACTGATCTGGCTCGCCCTTGTGGGCTACCCGGATGCCGTTCATCGTCACATCGATGTCGTACGGATCGAAGGCTGCGGCGGTGGTCCCCACCGCGGCGAGCACGCGACCCCAGTTCGGATCCTGCCCGAACACTGCCGCCTTGAACAGGTTGTTGCGGGCGACCGCGCGACCGACCTCGACGCCGTCGTCTTCGGTGAGCGCCCCGACGACCTCGATGGTGATGTCGTGGGCAGCGCCCTCCGCATCCTCCTGCAGCTGGCTGGCGAGGCTGGTGCACAGCTCGGTCAGGGCGGAGGTGAAGTCGTCGAGTTCCGGGGTGATTCCGGATGCTCCGGACGCCAGGAGAGTCACCTGGTCGTTGGTCGACATGCAGCCGTCGGAGTCCAGCCGGTCGAAGGTGACGCGGGTGGACGCGCGGAGCGCGGCATCAAGCGATGTGGATGGCAGGTCGGCGTCGGTGGTGATGACCACGAGCATGGTGGCGAGGCCAGGCGCGAGCATCCCGGCGCCCTTGGCCATGCCGCCGAGCGACCAGCCGTCACGCTCCACGATCGCCTGCTTCGGGTGGGTGTCGGTGGTCATGATGGCGGTCGCGGCATCCAGTCCGCCATCGGTGGAGAGCGAGGCGACGGCGGACTCGATTCCCGCGATCATGAGGGGGCGGTCGAGCTGTTCGCCGATCAAACCGGTGGAGCAGACCAGGATGTCGCCGGCGTTCGCGTCGAGCAATTCGGCGGTGCGCTCGGCGGTGGCGTGCGTGGTCTGGAATCCCTGGGCGCCGGTGTAGCAGTTGGCTCCACCGGAGTTGAGGAGCACGGCGGAGGCGATTCCGTCGGCGATTACCTGCTGCGACCAGATGATCGGGTTGGCCTTGGCGCGGTTGCTGGTGAAGACCACCGCGGCAGCGGAGCGCGGGCCCTCATTGACGACGAGGGCGAGATCCTTGGTGCCGCTGGCCTTCAGCCCGGCGGTGACGCCAGCTGCGGTGAATCCCTGGGGGTGTGTGACGCTCACGGGGCGACTCCGTCGATCGGGAGACCGGTGGTCTCGGTGAGCCCGAGGGCGATGTTTGCGCACTGGATGGCGGCGCCAGCTGTGCCTTTGACCAGGTTGTCTAGCGCGGCGATGATGACGACGCGCCCGACTGCCTCATCGACGGCGAGTCCGATCAGCGCGGTGTTCGAGCCGGCGGTATCGCCGGAACGCGGAACCTCGCCTGCTGGCAGCAGATGAACGAATGGCTCGTCGGCGTAGGCGACCTCCCAGGCTTCCCGCACCTCGGCCGCGGTCGTCCCAGGCACGATCCGTGCCGTGGTCGTCGCCAGGATGCCCCGCGACATCGGCACGATCACCGGCGTGAACGAGATGGTCGGCGCCGCAGCACCCGCCGATACCAACGATTGCTGGATCTCGGGGATGTGGCGATGCGTGCCTCCGACCCCGTACGGATTGGCCGAACCGAGCACCTCGCTCGCGAGGTACTGCAGCTTGAGGTTCTTTCCCGCGCCGGATGGGCCAACCGCGAGTACCGAGACGATGTCCTGCGCCTCGATCACGCCCGCCGCGATTCCGGGAGCGAGCGAGAGGGAGACCGTGCTGGCATTGCAGCCGGGGGCGGCGATGCGGCGCGCGCCGACGAGGGCGTCGCGCTGCTTGCCGCTGTGGTGGTCGCCTCTGGCCGCCGGCAACTCGGGCACGCCATATGCCCAGGAGCCGAAGTACTCGCCGCCATAGAAGTGGTCCCAGGCGCCAGCATCCGTGAGTCGGTGGTCGGCGCCACAGTCGATGACCAGCGTGTCGGCGGGAAGAAGCGCGCTGAGCTCGCCGGATTTGCCGTGCGGCAGGGCGAGGAACACGACATCGTGGCCAGCAAGGTTCTCTGCCGTGGTCTCGACCAGCGTGAGATGGGAAAGCGAGCGCAGGTGGGGCTGCACGCTGAGCAGCGGCTGCCCGGCGTTGCTGTGGGCGGTGACGGTGGCGACGGTGAAATCGGGATGCGCAGACAGGAGTCTGAGCAGCTCCCCACCGGCGTAGCCGCTGGCACCTGCCACGGCGACTGAGTAGGACATGAGCAAGACCTTTTCGAGTGAGTGGACGAGGAATGGTCCGGCGGCGCTCACGCGAATCTGGGTGCCAGTGTGGCACCCGATGTCGGCGCTAGAGCGTCGCCTTCACTCGCTCTCCGCGCAGACGGAGGCGGCGGCGCATGCTGCGTCGCTCTGCCGATCCGGTGCCACGGGGGTTGTCCACCGTTCGAGCATAGTGGAAACGCGCGCACGCTCGTGGCGACCCGCCCGTCGACTGCAGCACTCGCCGAGTCCTCACAAACGGCGCTTCGATCGCGGATGAAGCGCCGTCCGTGAAGACTCGCGTGGTTTCTACTCGCGGATGGTCGCGCCGAATCGCTCGGCCGCGATGGCGGCACCGGCGAGCTTGGCCGCGCTGGCCTCCTCCGCCTTCAGCGTGCGGTCGTCGGCGCGAAAGCGCAGTGCCAGCGTGATCGACTTCGACCCCTCGGGGATACCGGTGCCGCGGTAATCCGCCACCAGGTGTGCACGCTCGAGCAGCGCGCCAGCCCCCTCGACGACAGCGGACAGCACCTCGCCGGCCGGTACGTCTGCGGGAACGACGAGCGACAGGTCCTGCGTCGCGGCGGGGAAGCCGGCGATCTCGTGCGGCGTCACCTCGGGTCGAGCGAGCTCGATCAGACGGTCGAGGTCCAGTTCGACCACGGCGACCACGCGCGGCAGGTCGAGCTCCTCGGCCAGGGCCGGGAGCAGCTCACCGGCGAAGCCGACGCTGTGGCCGTTCACGAACAGCTCGGCGGTGCGCCCCGGGTGCAACGAGTGGTGCGATCCCTGACGGATGTCGAGGCTCGCGTCCACCGCGGAGGCGATCTGCCGCGCGACGTCGAGTGCATCCGCGACGCCGAAGGCCACCGCGTCTGCGCCGGGCTGCTTCTCGACCGCATGGCCGAGCAGCAGGGCCGACACGTGCAGCGGCTGTGGCGGCACGCTGGTCAGCAGATCAACCAGCTCGCCGTCGCTCGGGCGCACGACGCCGGAGGGCAGCGGGCCGCTGCCGTAACTCTTCCCGATCTCGGGCAGCACTACGGCACCGACCTCGAACAGGGCGAGGTCGGTGAGGCCGCGGGAGAGGTTTCGCCGGGCGATCTCGATCAACCCGGGGATGAGCGAGGTGCGCAGGAACGGCGCCTCGCTGTCCAGCGGGTTCACCAGTTTGATCGCCGAAACCGCCCCATCGGCCGACGCGCCGAAAGCGTCCTTCGCGGTGGCGCTGAGGAACGGGTACGACAGCACCTCGACCAGACCATTGGCGGCGAGCACCTGGGCTGCGTTGCGGCGCAGGCGCTGCGAACGGGTGAGTCCACGGCCGGGCGGCGCGACGGGCAGCACCGCGGGAATGCGCTCGTAACCGATCACCCGGGCGACCTCCTCGACCAGGGTGGCCTTGTCGGTGAGGTCAGGACGCCAGCTCGGAGGCGTGACGACGAGCGCCCGCTCGGTTGCGTCGAGAACGGGGGCGATGGTCGCGCCGATCGCGGTAAGCGCACTCCGTGCCTCATCGTCGGTGTAATCGGCACCGGTGAGGCCATTGACGTAGCCGTCAGGCAGCTCGATCGCCGCGGGGAGCTCCGCGGTGTACAGCCGTGAGCCGAGCGGGTCGGCGTGCCCACCGGCCAGAGACTCGAGCAGCTCGACGACACGAGCGGCCGCGGCATCCGCCACCAGTGGATCGACACCGCGTTCGAAGCGACGGCTTGCCTCGCTGGGAAGCTTGTGGCGTCGGGCGCTACGCGCGATCGACACCGGGTCGAAGTTCGCCGCTTCGACCAGCACCGTAGTCGTCGCGCTCGTGATCTCGGTGGCGAGGCCGCCCATGACGCCGGCGAGGCCGATCGCGCCCGAGTCATCGGTGATCAGCAGGTCTTCGGCGTGGAGCGTGCGTACCTGGCCGTCGAGGGTGGTGATGGTCTCCCCCGGCGTCGCGCGGCGCACCACGATGGGGCCCTGAAGGGTGTCGTAGTCGTACCCGTGCAACGGCTGGCCGAGTTCGAGCATCACGTAGTTGGTGATGTCGACGACGAGGGAGATCGAACGGATGCCCGCGAGGGTGAGTCGCCCGACCATCCAGGACGGCGTGGGCAAGCTGGGGTCCACCCCGCGCACCAGTCTGGTGACGAAAACGCTGCAGCCCTGGCGGCCGCGGATCGGAGCCTCGTCGTTCACGGAGACCTCGACACCGCTCGCCTCGACCGTGGTCGGAGCAAGCGCGGGGTCGCGGTAGTCCGCGCCGGTGGAGTTGGCGTACTCGCGAGCGATTCCGCGGATCGAGAAGGCGTAGCCACGGTCGGGCGTGACGTTGACCTCGACCGCCCAGTCGTCGAGACCGAGGAGGGCGATCGCATCCGTCCCAACCTCGGGGTCGAGGCCGAGGGAGGCGAGACGCAGGATTCCGTCGTGCTCCTCCCCCATTCCGAGCTCACGGGCGGAGGCGATCATCCCGTCTGAGACGTGGCCGTAGGTCTTTCGCGCGGCGATCGGGAACGGGCCGGGCAGGATCGCGCCGGGCAGCGACACGACGACCTTGTCACCGGCGACGAAGTTGTGGGCGCCGCAGACGATGCCACGAATATCACGACCGGTCTCTGAGCCTGTCGAAGCGTCGTCCTGAGCCTGTCGAAGGGGGCCGACATCGACCTGGCACCAGTTGATGGTCTTACCGTTCGACTGCGGCTCTGGCTCGAAGGAAAGCACCTGGCCGACGACGACGGGACCAGTCACCTCGAAGCTGTGAACGTCTTCCTCCTCGAGGCCCACCCGGACGAGCGCGGCGTGCACGTCTTCCGGGGTGGCATCCAGCGGGATGTCGACGAACTCACGGAGCCAACTGACGGGAGCGCGCATCAGACCACCATTCCGAACTGCTTACTGAAGCGGACATCGCCCTCGACCATGTCGCGCATGTCGTTGAGCTCATTGCGGAACTGCAGGGTGCGCTCGATGCCCATACCGAAGGCGAAGCCCTGATATTCGTCCGGATCGATACCGGCCGCGCGCAGCACGTTGCGATTGACCATGCCGCATCCGCCCCACTCCACCCAGCGCGCGCCGCCCTTGGCGTTCGGCTGCCAGACGTCCATCTCTGCGCTGGGTTCGGTGAACGGGAAGTAGTTGGGTCTCAGGCGGATCTTCGCCTCGTGCCCGAACATGATGCGGGCGAAATGCTCCAGCGTTCCGCGCAGGTTCGCCATGGTGAGACCGCGATCGACGGCGATGCCCTCGACCTGGTGGAAGACCGGGGTGTGCGTTGCATCGAGTTCGTCGGTGCGGAACACCTTGCCGGGAGAGATCACGTAGAGCGGCAGGGAGCGCTCGAGCAGCGACCGGATCTGCACCGGGCTGGTCTGCGTGCGCAACAGCAGGTGATCGGTGACCGGCTCCACGAAGAAGGTGTCTTGCATGGCCCGGGCCGGGTGGTCCTCGTCGAAGTTCAGCGCGTCGAAGTTGAACCACTCGTTTTCGAGCTCTGGCCCCTCGGCGATCTCCCAGCCCATGCCGACGAAGACATCGCCGATGAACTCCTGGAGCAGACTGAGCGGATGCCGCGCCCCGGTCGTGCGCGTCGACGGCAGTGCCGTGACATCGACCGTCTCCTCCGCCAGCCGACGGCTGTCTTCGGCCGCGAACAGCTCGGCCTCGCGCGCGGCGAAGGCCTGGTTCACCCGCCCGCGGGCCTGGCCGACCAGCTTGCCTGCTGCGGCCTTCTGGTCGGGGGCGACCTCACGCATGGCGGCGTTGAGCCGGGCCAGCGCGGAGGCTTCACCGAGGTGAGCGGACTTGACGAGCTTGAGAGCCGCGAGATCCTGCGCGTCGGCGATGGCGCTGAGCGCATCCTCGACGGCGGATTCGACCGCGGGTTCGGTGATGGGTTCTGACACGGGTCACAAGCTTAATGGCTCGGTGAGATCGCTACCGCCGAGTGACCGGTGCCGGGCGGCCGCGCGGGCTACGAACGCTGCGCGAAGGCGCTCTCGTACAGGCAGACGGATGCGGCGGTCGCGAGGTTCATCGACTCCGCGTGACCGTAGATCGGCACGGTGATCGCGCGATCGGCGAGGGCGAAGTGCTCATCTGACAGACCGCGCGCCTCGTTGCCGAACAGCCACGCGGTGGGCGCGGCCAAGACGCCATCGATGCGAGCCGTGAGCAGGTCTTCGCCCTTGATGTCCGCGGCGAGGATCGCGAGGCCGCTTTCGCGGGCGCGGTCGAGCACGCTTTCCAGTTCCGCCCCCACCGCTACCGGCAGGTGGAAGATCGAACCGGTAGACGAGCGGACCACCTTGGGGTTGTAGAGGTCGACGCTGCGGCCTGTGAAGATCACGCCGTCGGCACCAGCGGCATCCGCGGCCCGGATGATGGTGCCCGCGTTGCCCGGATCGCGTACCTCTTCGAGTATGGCCACCAGCTTCGACCCACGAAGGATGTCTTTGACCGAGGTGGGGAACTGGTGACAGACCGCGACGATGCCCTGCGGGGTGACCGTGTCGGCCATGGCGTCGAGTACCTGTTCGGTGACGAATTCGACCTCGAGTCCCGCCTGCGACGCCGCGCCGGCGAGCTCGGCATACCGATCCCACGCCGTCGGAGTCGCGAACAGCTCCACGAGAAGCTCCGGGCGGAAGGTGAGGGCCTCGGCGACGGCCTGCGGACCCTCGAGGAGGAACAGTCCTGTGGCGGCACGGGCCTCGCGCTTGGCGAGCTTCGCGACACTGCGGACGCGGGGGGAACGGGGGTTATCGAGCACGCCGTAATTGTATGGTCCGGACCGCCCAGCTTCGCCGAGGCCCGCCGAGGACTCGAAAGGCCCGATCGTGAAAGGACCAGACGAGAAAGGACCAGACGAGAAAAGGCCCGGTCGCGCTGCGACCGGGCCTTTTCATCGTGCTGAGCTGCTGTGTTACGCGGTGACCTTCGGTGCCGAGGTGTCGGCGGGAAGCGCCGCCTTGGCCGTCGCGACGAGAGCCGCGAAGGTGGCGGGCTCGGTGACCGCGAGGTCAGCGAGGATACGACGGTCGACACCGACGCCGGCCAGGTTGAGACCCTGGATGAGGCGGTTGTAGGTGAGGCCGTTGGCGCGGGACGCGGCGTTGATGCGCTGGATCCACAGGCGACGGAAGTCACCCTTGCGGGCACGACGGTCACGGTACGCGTAGACGAGGGAGTGGGTGACCTGCTCCTTGGCCTTGCGGTACAGGCGCGAACGCTGTCCGCGGTAGCCCGACGCACGCTCGAGGATGACGCGGCGCTTCTTGTGAGCGTTTACCGCCCTTTTTACTCTTGCCATTGTTCTAAGTCCTTGATTTTCCGGTCGGCGTTAGCGGGAGTACTTGCCGAGAAGCTTCTTGATGGCCTTGACGTTGGCCGGTGCGATCTGCTCGTCCGTGTTCAGGCGACGCTTGCGCTGACCCGACTTGACCTCCAGGTTGTGGCGCATGCCAGCCTGCTGCTTCATGATCTTTCCGCTACCGGTGACCTTGAATCGCTTCTTGGTGCCCGAGTGCGTCTTCTGCTTCGGCATTTCTCTCCTTGGTTTTCAGTGCATACGACGAACTAGCTGGCTAGTTCGTCGGTGAATCTGCTGGTGCAGTCTTGGGGGCCGTCTTCGGCGCAGACTTCGCGGCCGGCTTCGGAACAGCGGTGGATGCGCCCGGCTTGGGGGCGGGCTTCGGTGCGGCACCCGGCGTGGCAGCCGCGGCCGGCTTGGTAGCGGCTGGCTTGGTCGCGGCCGGCTTGGTCTCGGCCGGCTTGCTCTCGGCCGGCTTGGTTTCGGCCGGCTTGGTTTCGGCCGGCTTGGTCTCGGCCGGAGCCGATGCCGATGCAGCAGGAGCGGCCGTGGCGGACGGCGCCGTGGCGGCCGGCGCTGCCGCCGCGATCTTGGCGGCGGGTCCCGCTGCCGATGCGACCCGAGCCGCCGGCGCTGCCGACGACTGAGGTGCCGACGACGGGCCTGAGGACGACGGGGCTGCCGAACGCGGTGCGGAGGTCGGGGCCGACGAGCGCGGAGCCGACGACGGAGCAGACGACCGAGCCGGAGCGGAGCGCTCGGTGCGGTCGGGGCGCTCTGTGCGGTCGGTGCGCTCAGGACGGTCGGTACGCTCACCGCGGTCGCTGGACGAGCGCTCGGGAGCCGAGCGCTCCACTACGGGGCGCGGCGGAGCCTTCGCGAACGTGGCGAGCGGCTGCTCGACCGGCTGCTTCGGAGCCGGGGCGGCCTCGACGGCGGCCGGGGCATCCGTCGACTCGGGGCGCTCGGTGCGCGACGTGGGCTTCTTGGCGTCGTGCTCTGCCTTGACCTCCGCCTTGGTCTTGAGCGGACCGATGACCATGACCATGTTGCGACCGTCGATGGTCGGGGTCGACTCGACGGTGCCGAACTCGGCCACGTCTTCGGCGAAGCGCTGCAGCAGGCGAACACCCTGCTCCGGACGCGACTGTTCGCGACCACGGAAGAGGATCATTGCCTTGACCTTGTCACCCTGCTGAAGGAAGCCCTCGGCACGCTTGCGCTTGGTCTCGTAGTCGTGCACGTCGATCTTCAGACGGAAGCGCACCTCTTTGAGGATGGTGTTGGACTGGTTGCGCTTGGCCTCTTTCGCCTTCTGCGCGGTTTCGTACTTGAACTTGCCGAAATCCATGATCTTGGCAACGGGAGGCTTGGAATTGGGAGCTACCTCAACCAAATCCAGGTCAGCCTCCTGGGCGAGACGGATTGCGTCTTCAATGCGCACTACACCGACCTGCTCGCCGTTGGGGCCAACAAGTCGGACCTCCGGCACGCGGATTCGGTCATTGGTACGGGGATCGCTGATGTGTGACTCCTTAGTCAGTTTCTGTCGGCCGGAGCATTCTCGACGGGCTGTCGAACTCAGACGAAGGAGTGGATTCACGTGCCGACTCCCCGCAAATTTCGCGGTTCGTTCACGGCACGGGGCCCTAGCTGTCCCTTCGCGAGCGAGGGGACGGGGCACCAACTACCCGGTAACCTTAGTTTTCGGCACGAGCACCTCGAGAGGTACATGCACCGGGCGGTCAAGCGCGGGTGGGAGAATCTCCACTTTCGTTTCGAGACCAGCGAGGTCTCGAAGCCAACCGCAATCCTAACAGAGGAAACACCCGTGAGCGATACCGCCCATAGTCACGACACCCATGCCCACGAATTCGACGAGCAGGATGCCGCCCGCGACATCGCAGACGTTCCCGCCATCGAGGTGATCAACACCGTCGCGGTGCATCTGCTCAGCGCGGCCGCGGTGAAGTGCGGCCTGGCCGACGACCCCGAGAACCAGCTCGATCTCGACGAAGCACGCAAGCTCATCAACGCCCTGGCCGGGCTGGTCACCGCCTCGGCTCCCGACCTCGGCGACCAGCACGCCCGTGCCCTGCGCGACGGGCTTCGCTCTGTGCAGCTCGCCTTCCGCGAGGCGTCGGCCATGCCCGATGCCCCCGGCTTCGGCCCCGGCGAGAAGTACACCGGCGCGGTCAACTAAAAGACGAAGTCTTTTAAAACCAGCGCTCGAGTACCACTCCGACGCCGGACTGATCGTGATCGCCCGCCACCTCGGTCGTGATGGCCTTCACCGCGTCATCCGCGTTGCCCATCGCGACCGAGTGACCAGCCCAGAGCAGCATCTCGATGTCGTTGGGCATGTCTCCGAACGCGATGGCGTCTGCTGACGCGATTCCCCACTCGCGGGCGAGCCCGTCGATCACCGCCCCCTTGGTGATCCCGGCGGCGGAGATCTCGATCAGGCCGTCGTTCGTCGACCGGGTGAGCGTGAAGTCCGTTGCGTAGTCGCGGCCGAAATGCTCGACCACCGCTGCGGCGTCTTCGAGTTCTGGACGCACCAGCACCTTGACGAAAATGCCGGCACAGAGATCGGCCAGTGTCGCGCGCGGAACCACTCGGTCACCGCGGGCCGGGAAGCTGTGTTCGGCCGTCAGGCCGACCTCGGGCAAGCCCTCGGTGGCCGCGGCGAAGCGCAGACCACGGGCGCGCAGCTCCGTGATCGCCTGCTGCAGCCGCGACCCATCGAGGGGATGGGCAGCGAGCACCGTGTCGCTCTCGAGGTCCATGACGAGGCCGCCGTTGCAGCACACCGCGATGGTGGCGGGGATGTCCGCTCGCAGATGTTCGAGCCAGCGCGGCGGTCGGCCCGTGGCGATGACCACGCGCGCGCCGTCATCCTCCGCCCGGCGCAGCGCCGACGAATTGCGGTCGCTGACGTCTCCGGCATCGTCGAGGAGTGTGCCGTCCAGGTCGAGTACAACGAGCCTCGGTGCGCCGGTCATGCGGCGACCACCGTCACGCCGAGCGAGTCGACGCGCGTGGCGATGACGGCGTCTGAGCCCCAACGCTCCTGAAGCCGGGCGAGCAGCGCCGCGAGCGAGGGCTGGTCGAGCCCGGGGCGGAGGGCGAGCTCAACGGTGAGTTCGGGGCCGGCGAGCCGCGCATCCGGATCCCCCGACACCAGGCGCACCTGCTCGACATCGTTCTCGGGCTCGATCGACTGCTCGAAACGGCCGCGCACCTCGGGGTCGAGATAGCTCGGAGTCCACGGCTGTGACTGTGCCAGCGCCCAGAGCGCAGGACGACGGATGACGAACTCGGTCGCCGAGGTCGGGTCGAGTACGACGAGATCGGTCTGCTCCCCCGCCGCAGCCAATGCCACCCGGACGGCATCGGCGGGAACCGGCCGAGCCTTCGGATTCCACGCGCGCATGCTGTCGACCGAGCTGAAGGCAGGAAGGATGCTGCGGCCATCCGGCGCCGCGACGGTCACGATCGCGAGCTCGGCGCTCTTGTCGACGACATGGCCGTGGTCGCCCATGCCCGCCTCGCCGAGCTGTGCCACCAGGGGAATCAGCAGCCGCGACTCGCGGAGCGCGTCGAGCACCTCTGCCTCGCCGAGCTCGGTCGCACGGAAGCGACGAATCGCCTCGATCAAGCGCTCCGGGGCGGAACCGTCGTCACCGGCGGACTGGTTCGGCTCGAACTGTCTGCCCGCCCATGGCGTGCCGTTCGAGTCGGCGGCACCCAGGGGGTGGTGATCGTGTGAGGCCGTCATCCGGCCACAGCGAGGGCTTCGACCAGGGTGAAGGCGTTGGAGTAGAGCGCCTTGCCGACGATGGCGCCCTCGATGCCGAGCGGCACCCGCTTGCGCAGCTCCACCAGGTCGTCGAGGCTGGAGATACCGCCTGATGCGATGACCGGCTTGTCGGTGCGCTCGGCGACCGCGAGCAGCAGGTCGATGTTCGGGCCCTGAAGGGTGCCGTCTTTCGTGACGTCGGTCACGACATAGCGGCTGCAGCCGGCCTGCTCCAGGCGGTCGAGCACCTCGAAGAGATCACCGCCATCCTTGGTCCAGCCGCGGGCGGCAAGAGTTGTTCCCCGCACATCGAGGCCGACGGCGATCTGGTCACCGAATCGGGCGATCACCTTCGCCGCCCACTCCGGATTCTCCAGCGCTGCCGTGCCGAGGTTCACGCGGCGGGCTCCGGTGGCGAGGGCTGCCTCGAGGCTGACGTCGTCGCGAATCCCGCCGGAGAGTTCGATCTGGGCCTGACCGCCGACCTCGCGGATGACGTCGGCGATCACCGCACGGTTCTCCCCTCGGCCGAACGCGGCGTCGAGGTCGACGAGATGGATCCACTCCGCACCCTGGGAGGTCCAGTCGCTGGCGGCATCCACCGGGCTGCCGTAGTCCGTCTCGCTACCGGCCGCTCCCTGGGTGAGGCGCACGGCCTTGCCGTCGGCGACATCCACTGCCGGAAGCAGCACCAGGCGGGAAGAGGTTTCGGTCATCGCTGTTCTTTCTGAGGGGTACTTACGACTCAGAGCGAGTCGATCCAATTGCGGAGCAGACGGATGCCCGGCTCCCCCGACTTCTCGGGGTGAAACTGCGTGGCGCTCAGCGGGCCGTTCTCGACCGCGGCGAGAAACCGGGTGCCATGGGTCGCCCAGGTGAGTGAGGGACTCGGGAAGGGTGGCATGACGTCGAGCTCCCAGGCCGTCGCGGCATAGGAATGCACGAAGTAGAAGCGCTCGTCTTCGATGCCGTCGAACAACACCGAACCGGGATCGGTTTCGACGGTGTTCCAGCCCATGTGCGGCAGAACGGGCGCGTCGAGCTCGACGATCGTGCCGGGCCATTCGCCGAGGCCCTCGGTCTCGGTGCCCCGCTCGACGCCGCGCGAGAACAGCACTTGCATTCCGACGCAGATGCCGAGCACGGGGCGACCTCCGGCGAGACGGGCGTCGATGATGTCTCCACCGCCAGCACGATTCAGGGCGGTCATGACGGCGTCGAAGGCGCCGACACCCGGAACCAGTAGACCATCGGCTTCGAGGGCACGACGACGATCGGAGGTCAACTCGACCTCGGCACCGGCACGTTCCAGGGCCTTGACGGCCGAGTGGACGTTACCGCTGCCGTAGTCGAGGACGACGACGGATGCTGCACTCACGTCTACAGCGCACCCTTGGTCGAAGGGATGCCACTCACCCGCGGGTCGAGGGCGACCGCCTGGCGGAATGCACGGGCGAAAGCCTTGAACTCGGCTTCGGCGATGTGGTGCGGGTCGCGACCGCCGAGCACGGTGAGGTGCACGGTGAGTCCGGCGTTGACGGTGATCGCCTCGAAGACGTGGCGCACCATCGAGCCCGTGAAGTGGCCGCCAATCAGGTGGTATTCGAAGCCCTCCGGCTCGCCGGTGTGCACCAGGTACGGGCGTCCGGAGACATCCACCACCCCCTGGACCAGCGCTTCATCGAGCGGCACCAGCGCATCTCCGAAGCGGGCGATACCGGACTTGTCGCCGAGGGCGGCGCGGATCGCCTGGCCGAGGGCGATGCCGACATCCTCCACCGTGTGGTGGACATCAATGTGGGTGTCGCCGGAGGCCGTGATCGTGAGATCGACGAGCGAGTGCTTGGCGAAGGCGGTGAGCAGGTGGTCGTAGAACGGCACCGTGGTCTGGATCTCGGAGATACCGGAACCGTCGAGGTCGATCGAGAGATCGATGCTCGATTCGCTCGTCTCGCGCACGATGTGTGACACACGCTGGTTGCTCATTCTCCAATCCTATCGATCGGTATTGGCCTATCGATCTGTTGGCCTATCGATCGGCGTTGCACAGTCTCGTTGCGTGAGCGCTGGCCGCTCGGGGCGGCGGACGACCTCAGTGAAGCCGCAGGCCCTCCAGAGCCTCAAGGAACGCTGTCGTCTCGCCTTCCGTTCCCGCGGAGACCCGCAGGTGCCCCGCAATGCCGAGGTCGCGGATGATGATGTCGTGATCGAGAAGCGCCTCGAACACCGCGTGGGGGTCGTCGACTCCTCCGAACAGCACGAAATTCGCGGCACTGGGCCAGGCGTGGAAGCCCAGCTTCGGCAGTTCGGTAAGGAGGCGATCGCGCTGACGACGGATGTCATCCACCATCGCCAGCATCTCCGGCGCGTGTGCCAGCGCCGCGACTGCGGCCGCCTGGGTGAGAGAAGACAGGTGATACGGCAACCGCACGAGCCGCATCGCGTCGGCGATCACGGGATCCGCGGCGAGGTATCCGACGCGGGCACCGGCGAAGGCGAAGGCCTTGCTCATCGTGCGGGAGATCAGCAGTCGCTCGCGACCGGGCAACAGGCTGAGGGCACTCTCGGTGCCTGCCGGAGCAAACTCCGCGTATGCCTCGTCGACGACGACAATGCCGGGCGTCGCCTCGTACGCGGCGGCGATCGTCTCGAGCGACAGTGGCGTGCCGGTCGGGTTATTCGGCGAACACAGAAAGACGAGGTCGGGTGAGGTCTGCTCTATCCAGCGGGTGACGGTTGCCGGCGAGATCTCGAAGCTGGCATCGCGCTCCCCGGGGATCCAGCGGGTGCCGGTGCCGCTCGCGATGATCGAGTGCATCGAGTAGGTGGGCGGGAAGCCGAGCACACTTCGCCCCGGGCCGCCGAAGGCCTGCAAGACCTGCTGGAGAACTTCGTTTGACCCGTTCGCCGCCCAGATGTTCGCGGCGGCGAGCCCGTGGCCGACGTATCCGGCGAGACTCTCCCGAAGCTCGGTGAACTCACGATCCGGGTAGCGGTTGACGCTCAGGATGGCTTTGGCGAGCGAGCTCACGATATCGGTAGCTACGGCCTCGGGAATCGGGTGGGTGTTCTCGTTCACGTTCAGCTGGATGCGCACGTGCTTCTGCGGTGCACCATACGGGCTGAGTCCGCGCAGGTCGTCGCGGATAGGGAGATCACTGAGGGAAGCCACTAACCCAGCTTATTGACGATCAGAAGCCCGAAGCACAACGGTCGGCAGACCCGCGTTCAGCACGATCTGCGTTCGGTGCGATCTGCATTCAGTGCGATCTGCGTTCGGTGCGATCTGCGTTCGGTGCGATCTGCGTTCAGTGCGATCTGCGTTCAGTGCGAATACTGGAGCGGGATAGCAATGCGCTCACCCACCTGTACCTCGCTGCTCGGCAGCTGGTTGAGATGCACGATGTCGGAGATCACTTCGCGCGGGTCTGCGGTCGGGGCGACCTCACCGGCGATCTGCCAGAGCGACTCCCCCGCCGTCACCGTGATGTAGTCGAAGGTCGCGCCGCTCGAAGAACTGGTCGCGGCAGCGCCGCCGCCATTGACCGCGAAGAACACCGCACCGAGCACCACCGGGATGGCAGCGAGTGTCGTGACGACGACCCGGCCCTTGCGGGTCAGGCGGAGGTGCCCGGTGCCAGAGATGGGTGCAGAGATAGGCGCAGAGATAGGTGCAGAGACGCGGACCGGGCCCGCGGTACCGATGGATGCTCCGGTGAAGACTGCTGTGCTCATGTCGTGCCCCTCTCGTTCCCGCAAAGCCAAAAATTGGTGAGCTCGCATCCGGCCCTCGGCCGGGAGGACCGGATGCGAAGCTCTGTTCCGAACATACATTCGAATCTGCGACCGATCAAGTGAATATTCGAATATGTGTGCTATTTATTTCGCGACACACTCGAACTGGTGTTTGTCTGCCTGCGGGGAGGCGGATACAGTTTCGAGTGTCTGGGGAATAGAGAACTAGGCACCACCGACATTCGAGCGAGGCGGACATCCGATGGACGACCCCATCACCCGTACGGCGGGCACAGCCGATGCGAAACCCGGCACCCGCCGACGAAAAAGCCTCAGCGATAAGCAGCTCGCCATCCTCGACGTCATCCAGCGGGCGGTAGCGACGCGGGGCTATCCGCCGAGCATGCGGGAGATCGGCGATGCCGTCGGTCTGTCCTCACTATCGAGCGTCACCCATCAGCTCAATCAGCTCGAACTGAGCGGATATCTCCGCCGCGACCCGAACCGCCCCCGCGCGCTCGAGATCCTGATCGATCTGCAGCAGGAGGAGGGGGGTGTCGTTTCCGACAACCCCACTCCCATCGGAGACGCGGCGATGGTGCCGCTTGTCGGTCGGATTGCGGCCGGAATCCCGATCACCGCCGAGGAGATGGTGGACGAGGTCTTCCCTATCCCGCGCGCCCTCGTCGGCAAGGGCGATCTGTTCATGCTCAAGGTCGTCGGAGATTCGATGATCGATGCGGCCATCTGCGATGGCGACTGGATCGTCGTACGTCAGCAGCAGGACGCGGAGAACGGCGACATCGTCGCGGCCATGCTCGACGAGGAGGCAACCGTCAAGGTCTTCCAGCGCCGCGACGGCCATACCTGGCTCCTGCCCCGCAACAGCGCCTTCGCGCCGATCCTGGGTGACTACGCCCAGGTGTTGGGCAAAGTAGTCGCGGTGCTGCGCTCGGTCTGACCGTCACGCCCGCGCCCGCGCGGAAGCAGGTACCACCCCAGGCACAGCAGTACGGCCAGAACACCCGCCGCCGCGATCGATCTGGTGGCGACGTGATAGACCACGACACGATCGAGCAATTCGGAGCCGCCCGCCAGCCCGGCAATCCAGATCAGCAGAGCGATCACGGTGAGGACGCCGGCCACCGCCACCCAGGCGACGACGCGCCAGGATCTGCGCAATCGACTGAGCGGGAGCGCGTGCAACGGGGTTCGGCGCACCCACACCACGGCCCAGACTGCGACGACGAGAAGACCGACGACACTGCTGCCGTACTGCGCCCAGCGGTATCCGGCAAACGGCCCGTACTGCTCGCGCAAGACGGCTGCATGGAGCACTACCCAGCCGTCCGGGTGGGTGAGTGCGTCCCAGATCAGGTGCGTGGCTATGCCGACCGTCAACGACAGGAGCACGAGCAGAGCGCCGGTGACGAGAGCCCGAGTGGTGCGCTGCCACGGCTTCGGCATCACGAAACGGCGACGCAGCCAGGCGGGCGCAAAATCGAGCAGCGGCGCTCGGAAGACGAGAACCCAGAGCAGCACCGACGCGATCCCCATCGGCAGGTCGACGAGCGGCACCCCCGGGAGCGAATGACTGAACTCCCGCTCCACCGGCAGCGGCACGAAATACGGCAGATCGGGAACCATGCTGCCGATCGCCAGCGAGGCCGGGAGGAGCGGCGTGCGCACGACAGGCAGGATGGCCGCGATATGGCTCGGGGTGAACGGCATCCGCTCACTGTATCCAGTGACTCCGACGAAGCCGCGCACCCTGCCACGGCCTGCCCCCGGGCCGGGCCGCCTCCCGCGATGAACCCCCGCCGAATTCAGGAGGTCGTGCGACAGCTGAGGCGGGAGTGACGGATGGTGCAAACATCCGTCACTCCGTTCGCCCTGGTCACACATCCTCCTGAATTTGGCTCAGAGGGAGGCAGGCAGGCAGGCCAGCTGGCGGTCAGTGCGGCTTAGGCGTGGACGTGCGCCTCACGCACGGCGCGGGTCGCGGTGATCACGTTGGTGAGTGACTCCACCGTCTCGTCGTAGCCCCGGGTCTTCAGACCGCAGTCCGGGTTGACCCAGATCTGACGCTCCGGAATCGAGCCGAGGGCCAATTCGATCAGCTGCGTGACCTCGTCGACCGACGGGACACGCGGCGAGTGGATGTCGTAGACGCCCGGGCCGATGCCGCGGCCGAACCCGGAGCTCTGGATGTCGGGCACGACCTCCATCTTCGAGCGTGCGGCCTCGATGGACGTAACGTCAGCATCCAGCTTGTCGATCGCGTCGATAACGACCCCAAACTCCGAGTAACAGAGGTGGGTGTGGATCTGCGTGGCCTCCCCGACACCGGATGTCGCCAGCCGGAACGAGCCGACCGACCAGTCGAGGTAGTCGGCCTGATCCTTCTTCTTCAGTGGCAGCAGCTCTCGCAGCGCAGGCTCGTCCACCTGGATTATGCCGATGCCAGCGGCCTCGAGGTCGACGATTTCGTCACGAAGGGCGAGCGCCACCTGGTTGGCGGTGTCGCGCAGTGGCTGGTCGTCGCGCACGAACGACCAGGCGAGGATCGTGACCGGACCGGTGAGCATTCCCTTGACCGGCTTCGGCGTGAGGGTCTGCGTGTAGGTCGACCACTCCACCGTGATCGGAGACGGACGCGAGACATCGCCCCAGAGGATCGACGGACGCGTACAACGGCTACCGTACGACTGCACCCAGCCGTTCTGCGTCACCGCGAAGCCGTCGAGGTTCTCGGCGAAGTACTGCACCATGTCGTTGCGCTCGGGCTCACCGTGAACGATGACGTCGATGCCGATCTTCTCCTGCAGCTCGACCACCGAACGGATCTCGGCGCGCATCGCCTCTCGGTACTCGTCCTCGCTGATACGACCCGCCGCAAACGCGGCACGGGACTTACGGATGTCGCCGGTCTGCGGGAACGAGCCGATGGTCGTCGTCGGCAGAAAGGGCAGGCCGAGCGCGGCATCCTGCGCTGCCAGGCGCGCGGCGTAGTCGCCTCGGGTGAAGTCGCTCTCCGTGAGCGCCGCGGCACGCTCGCGCACCGCGCCGTCGCGCACACCGACGGCCGAGTGACGGTCATCGAGGGCAGCGGATGCCGCGTCAAGCTCGCCCTGGATCGCAGCCTTGCCGTCGATCAGCCCGCTGGCGAGGGTGGCGACCTGTCCGACCTTCTGGTCGGCGAAGGCCAGCCAGTTCTTCAGCTGGTCGGCGAGCAGCGGCTCGTCCTGAACGTCGTGCGGCACGTGGAACAGGGAGGTCGACGTGGTGACCGCGACCGAGGGCGACAGCTCGAGCAGCGACTCGAGCGTCGAGAAGGCACCGGCGAGGTCGCCGCGCCAGATGTTGTGGCCGTCGATGACACCGCCGACGAGGGTCTTGGTGGTGCTGAAACCCACCGGAAGCGATCCGCGCACCAGGTCGAGCTGGATCGCCTCGATGGCGGTCGCGTCGAGCACGGGGAGTGCATCGCCGAGGCTGTTGTACGGCGCCGCGACGAAGATCTGCGGGCGGATCGGTACCGAGCTCAGCAGCTCGTACGCCTGCTTCGTGGCGGCGAGCACGCGCTCACGCGGCACGTCGATGCTTTCGCTGACCAGGCCCGGCTCGTCGAGCTGCACCCAATCCGCACCGACGGCGGCGAGTCCGGCGAGCAGTTCCGCGTAGACGGGAAGCAGGTCGTCGAGGCGGTCGAGCGGCTGGTAGCCCTCCGGCGCTCCCTCGCTCGGCTTACTCAGCAACAGGAACGTGACCGGACCGACGATGACGGGACGGGTGGTATACCCGGAGGTGGTGGCCTCCGCGACCTGGCGCAGCAGCCGATCGGAGGCGAGGTGGAAGTCGGTCTCCGGACCGATCTCCGGCACCAGGTAGTGGTAATTCGAGTCGAACCACTTGGTCATCTCGGCGGGGGTGTTTTGCCCGGCGCCCCGGGCGATGGTGAAGTAGCCGGCGAGGTCGATCGTGCCATCCTCGGCGACGAGGTCGGCGAACCGGGTCGGAATCGCGCCCACGGTGACCGCGGCGTCTAGAACCTGGTCGTAGAAGGAGAACGCCTCCGGAATAGAGGAGTCGTCGGCCTTCAGACCGAGCGCAACGAGACGCTCGCGGGTCGACGCGCGGAGTTCTGCCGCCGTCGCTTCGAGCTCGTCGACCGTGGTCTTGCCGGCCCAGAACGACTCGACGGCCTTCTTGAGCTCGCGGCGGGGTCCGATGCGGGGGTAGCCCAGGATGCTACCGGTGGGAAAGGCGGGCGCGCTCATACTGTTGTTTCCTTTGCGATGGGGGCGGTCAGGTTCAGGTCTTCCAGGACCGAGATCACGGCCTGGTGCTGGTTGAAGGTGTAAAGGTGCAGGCCGGGTGCGCCGCCATCGATCACGGTGGAGGACAGTTCGATGGCGTGTTCGACGCCGATGTCGAACTGCTCCTCGGTCGAATCGGTGGAGTGCAGGCGACGCGAGAGCTCGGTGGGCCGACGCTCCCCGGTGAGCTCGAGGATGCGTTCGAGCCGCGCCGGCGTGGTGGCCGGCATGATGCCGGGCAGGATCGGGATCGTGACGCCGGCCGCTCGCGCATCGGCCACGAAACTCAGATAGTCCTCGGCGTGGAAGAACAGCTGGGTGATCGCCATCGTCGCGCCGGACACCTGTTTGGCGAGGAGGGTGTCGATGTCTTGGTCGGTGCGGGTGGAGCGCGGATGTCCGTTCGGGAACGCGGCGACCGCGACGCGAACCTTCTCCCGCCGCTCCGGGAGGCGTCCGCCCCCGCTGAGAGAGGTCAGGGTTGCATACTGAGCACGTTCGGTCTGCACGCGATGGATGAGCTGCACCAGTTCGGATGCGCTCCCCAGGTCGCCGAGGAACGCATCGCCCTCGACGGCACCCTTGGGCGGGTCGCCTCGCAGCGCGAGGAAACTGGTGATGCCGGCATCCAGAAACTCCCGCACCAGGCGGTTGGCCTCGAAGTGCGAGGAGCCGACGCAGGTGAGGTGGGCGAGCGGATGCACCCGGGTCTCTTCGCGCAGGTAGCGCAGCACGTCGAGTGAGCTCTGTCGCGACGACCCATTGGCGCCGTATGTGACCGACATGAAGTCTGGTCCGGTGGCGGCGAGCCGTTGGATGGTGTCCCAGAGCGTCACCTCGGCGCTAGGCGACCGTGGCGGGAACAGCTCGAAAGAGAAGGGCACACGGCCGGTGCTGCCGGACATCCTGTCCCCCATTCGATCGTGTCGATCGCCTGCGGGCCGCTCACGGACCCACAGGCATCCCAGGTGACCATCGGACGATGATCACGGATGCCGGAACGACGCGGAACTGTTCGACCAGCGCTGCGAGATGCTCCAGTGGGCGGGTGCCGGGCTCGGCTGTCGCTCCATGCCACACGGGAGACCCGTGGACACCCGATCAGCCTACCCAGCACCCCTCACGTGTTGCCGAGTGTTACGTCAGGCGGGGACCACCGAAAACGGTCGGAGTGTTGCAGCGAAGTCCTCGTGGACGAGCACGTCGACGCGCGTTCCACCCTCCTCATAGGAGGTGCTCACGATCGTGCCGTGGTCGTGCAGCGACGAGATCAGCTCACCGCGGTCGTAGGGGATCAGCAGCTGCAATTCCACCGAGGGCTTCGGCAGGGTGGTGCCGATGCGCTCGAGGAGTTCTTCGACGCCCTCCCCGGTGCGTGCGGAAACGAAGATCGCCGTCGGCTCGAGCCCGCGCAGCACCAGTCGCTGGTCGTCATCCACCAGATCGCTCTTGTTGAACACCACGATCTCGGGGATATGACGTGCCTCGACCTCGCCGATGACGTCGCGCACGGTGGCCAACTGGCTGGCGGGATCCGGGTGGGAGCCGTCGACCACGTGGAGGATGACATCCGAATCGGCGATCTCTTCGAAGGTTGAGCGGAAGGCCTCGACCAACTGGTGTGGCAGTTGCCGCACGAACCCGACCGTGTCGGTGAGCGTGTAGTGCTGACCGTCTGCCGTCTCGTTCTTGCGCACGGCCGTGTCGAGGGTGGCGAACAGGGCGTTTTCGACCAGCGCGCCGGCCCGCGTGATGCGGTTGAGCAGCGACGACTTGCCGGCGTTGGTGTATCCCGCGATTGCGACCGACGGCACTGCGTTGCGATTACGGTTGGCCCGCTTTGCCTCGCGGGCCGGCTTGAAGCCGAGAATCTGCTTGCGCAGCCGTGACATGCGAGTGTGGATGCGGCGGCGGTCGAGTTCGATCTTGGTCTCACCCGGTCCGCGGCTACCCATACCGTTGCCGGCCCCGACCTGGCCACCAGCCTGACGGGACATCGACTCGCCCCAGCCGCGGAGGCGGGGAAGCAGGTATTCGAGTTGCGCAAGCTCGACCTGCGCCTTGCCCTCGCGACTCTTGGCATGCTGACTGAAGATGTCGAGGATGACGGCAGTGCGGTCGATTACCTTGACGCGCACCACGTCTTCGAGCGCACGGCGCTGGCTGGGCGCGAGCTCGCTGTCGACGATCACGGTGTCCGCGCCGGTGGCGGCGACGACATCCCGAAGCTCGAGGGCCTTGCCCTTGCCGAAATAGGTGCTCGGGTCGGGGTTCGGGCGTCGTTGCATCAGGCCATCGAGCACCACCGCTCCCGCGGTCTCGGCGAGAGCGGCGAGCTCCCGCATCGAGTTCTCGGCCTCGGCGGCGTTGCCCTGGCTGTAGATGCCGATCAGAACGACACGCTCGAGACGCAGCTGCCGGTACTCGACCTCGGTGACGTCTTCGAGCTCGGTCGAGAGACCGGCAACGCGGCGCAGCGCCTGGCGGTCTTCGCGCTCAAACTGTTCGCCGTCGTCGCTGGGCCGGGAGACGAGTCCCTCCGTCTGCAGCGCCTGCGCCGTCTGGGCCGCGCCGTCGCTCGCGGTGAACAGGGAGAACCCCGACGACCGTGTCGCAGCACGTGCCAACACCCGGTCGATCAGGTCCGCATCCTGCGGTTCAGACGGGTCAATGTCCATTATTTCGTTAACCTTAGCTCCTTGATTTTCGATAGGTTCTCTCCATGGCCAACGAGCATTATTTCTCAGCAGAACCGGGAAGTGACCTCAAATTACGCCAGATCAGGGTGCCGTTGTCCGGCCGGGTCTACGACCTCACCACGGCCAACGGCATATTCAGCCCCGAGCGCATCGACGCCGGGACACAGGTCTTGTTGGCGAACACACCGCCGTCCCCGCCCGGCGGCCACTTTCTCGACCTCGGTACCGGCTGGGGTCCGATCGCCCTGAGCCTCGCGCTCGACTCGCCCCACGCCACGGTGTGGGCCGTCGACGTCAACGAGCGGGCACTGGATCTGGTCCGTCGCAACGCCGAGTCCGTCGGCGTCACTAATGTCAACGCCGTACGACCGGAAGATGTTCCCGACGACATCGTCTTCCGCACCATCCGCTCTAACCCTCCGATCCGGGTGGGCAAAGACGAACTGCACGGGATGCTGCAGCTCTGGCTTCCGCGTCTCGAACAGGAGTCCGACGCTTGGCTGGTCGTGCAGCGCAACCTCGGCTCCGATTCGCTGCACCGCTGGTTGGATGGGATGCTTCCCGATTCCTTCGCGGTCAGCCGCGCGGCAACCAACAAGGGCTATCGCGTGCTGCGGGTCCGCCACAAATAGCGCCCCAGCCTCGCAGCCGGCAAGGTCTCACACCGTCAGGTCACCCTCGAACACCAGGTCGGCCGGGCCACTCAACGAGACGTGTTCGCCGTCCTCGGCCGCCCACATCCGAACTCCCAGCGTGCCACCGGGCACCTCGACCCGCCATTGGTTCGGCGCGTCCGGCCCGGCCCAGTATCGAGTGGCCAGGGCCGCGGCGGCAGCGCCGGTTCCGCAGGACAGGGTCTCGCCGCTGCCTCGCTCATGAACTCGCATCCGAATGTGCCCGACCCCGTCGCGCACCAGCGGATCGCCAGGAACCACGAACTCGACGTTGGCGCCGTCTTCGGGGGCCGGCTCGAGGTGCGGGATGTAGGTGAGGTCGGCGGAGTCCAGCTCTTCCTCGCTCGACAGGGCGACGACCACGTGTGGATTGCCGATACTGATTCCGAGTCCAGGGCGGGCCACCTGCAGGTTCTTCGCGCGAACGAGGGGCTCGCCCCCGTCGAGCTGCCAGCGGCCGAGGTCGACCTGGAAGCCGCTCGCGTTGCGCTGCAGGTCGCGCACTCCCCCGCGCGTGCCGAGAGTCAACGTGTCGCCGGGAGAGAGCTCGACCAGGCCGTTCTCGATCAGGTAACGAGCGTAGACACGGATGCCGTTGCCACACATCTCCGAGGGCGAACCATCGGAGTTGTGGTAGTCCATGAACCACTCGGCCGAGTCGTCCTCCGCGAGGGCGGCAGCCCCGGCCGGGAGGTTCTTCGACCGCACCGCCCTGATGACCCCATCGCCTCCCACGCCGAAGTGACGATCGGCGATGGCCGCGATCTGCGAGGGCGTGAGGTCGATCTCCCCGTCGGGATCGCTGAAGAGCACGAAGTCGTTACCGGTTCCGTGGCCCTTGGTGAAGTGGAGTTCAGGCATGCTTCCCAGCGTACAAGCGCTTCAGCTGTCGATAGGTTCGATCGCGCGCTCCACTCGCTGCGGATCGTCCGCCTCGAGCCAGGTGGCCGGGTAACGGGTGAACCAACTGACCTGGCGGCGGGCGTATTTGCGGGTCAACGCCTGACTCTGCTCGATCGCGTCGGCCTCAGCGAGTTCGCCGCGCAGCTGCGCGATGGCCTGCGCGTAGCCGATCGCGCGGCCGGAGGTAACGCCGACGCCGTGCTCGATCAGGGCCCGGGCCTCGTCGAGGATGCCGTCGCGCCACATCCCCTCCACGCGCGCATCGAGACGGGGTATCAGTTCGATGCGTTGCGTGCGCAGACCGATCAGCCGGGTTGGCGACCAGAGTCGGGATTCGTCCGGTAGGCCGGAGCCGAAAGGTTCGCCTGTGATCTCCCCCACCTCGAGTGCCCGCACGATGCGACGTCCATTGTGCGGCCCGATGGCGGCGGCCGCCGCTGGGTCGGCGTGCCGCAGACGCTGGAACAGCAGGCCGGGCCCGACCGCGAGGAGCTCCGCCTCCAGCCGGGCGCGGATCTCCGGGTCCGTACCCGGAAACCGGAAGTCCCAGACCACGGCGGACACGTACAGGCCGGAGCCGCCGACCAGGATGGGGAGCGCACCGCGGCTGCGGACCGCGTCGATGGCTGCCCTGGCATCCTCCTGGAACGAGGCCACGCTCGCCTCCTCGCGCGGATCGAGCACGTCGAGCAGATGGTGGGGAATGCCGCGACGCTCCGTCACCGGGAGTTTGGCGGTGCCGATGTCCATGCCGCGATACAGCTGCATCGCGTCGGCATTGACGATCTCGGCAGGGCGACCCTGTGCGGCGAGTCTCTCGGCGAGGTCGAGCGACAGCGCGGACTTGCCGGTGCCCGTCGCGCCCACGATGACGACGAGCGGCTCGGCGCCGGCCTGGGCGGGCTCGGGGTTAGCGCTGCCCATCGTGCAGATCGTAGATCGGAATGGTGCTCACACCGGTGGGTGCCCCCACCCGCAGGGTCGGGAAGCCGAGGGAGACCGCTCCGCCGGGAGTCGTCTCGTGGGACGGGACGGCGCAGGAGGCCGCCTGCGCACGATCCCAGGCGTCTCCGGCGCGAGTGCGACGGATGCGCAGCGCCGCGCCGTCGGTCGAGTCGGCAATCAAATAAAACGGCTTGGCGTCCGTGACGGTGACGGATACGACGTCGCCCGGACGGGGAACCTCACTGTGCGGCGGCAGCTCGAAGTGGACGAGTCTGCTGTCTTCGGCCCGACCGGACAGGCGATGGGTGTCGGCGTCTTTGGAGCCCTCGGCGCCCACCAGCACCTCGACGGTACGACCGACGATGGTCTGGTTCTGCTCCCAGGCGATGCGGTCTTGCAGTGCGGTGAGGCGCTCGTAACGCTCCTGCACGACCGCCTTCGGCACCTGGTCGGCCATCGTCGCAGCCGGCGTGCCGGGGCGAATCGAATACTGGAAGGTGAACGCCGTGGCGAAATTCGCCTGCTCGACCACGCGGAGAGTCTCCTGGAAGTCTTCCTCGGTCTCGCCGGGGAAGCCGACGATGATGTCGGTGGAGATCGCGGCGTTCGGCATCTGTGCCCGCACGCGCTCGAGGATTCCGAGGAACTTCTCGGAACGGTAGCTGCGGCGCATCGCCTTCAGAATGCGGTCGGAGCCGGACTGCAGGGGCATGTGCAACTGCGGCATGACGTTCGGCGTCTCGGCCATCGCGTCGATCACGTCGTCGGTGAAGGCCGCCGGGTGCGGGCTGGTGAAGCGGATACGTTCCAGCCCCTCGATCTCTCCGGCGGCGCGCAACAGCTTGGAGAACGCCTGGCGGTCGCCGAACTCCACACCGTAGGAGTTCACATTCTGGCCGAGCAGCGTTACCTCGATGGCTCCGTCGTCGACGAGCGACTGGATCTCGGCGAGGATGTCGCCCGGGCGGCGGTCCTTCTCCTTGCCGCGGAGGGCGGGAACGATGCAGAAAGTGCAGGTGTTGTTGCAGCCGACCGAGATCGACACCCAGCCGCTGTGGGTCGACTCCCGCTTGGTGGGCAGCGTCGAAGGGAAGACGTCGAGTGACTCGAGGATCTCGAGCTGCGCCTCGTCGTTGTGGCGGGAACGTTCGAGCAGCGTTGGCAGCGCGCCCATATTGTGGGTGCCGAAGACGACGTCGACGTATGGCGCCTTCTCCAGAATGACGTTTTTGTCTTTCTGGGCCAGGCAGCCGCCGACGGCGATCTGCATGCCCTCGTGCTCGCGCTTGATGCTGGCGAGATGACCGAGGGTGCCGTAGAGCTTGTTGTCGGCGTTCTCTCGCACGGCACAGGTATTGATGACCACGACATCCGCCTGTCCACCGTTGGCGGGTACGTATCCCGCCGCCTCCAGCGACCCACTCAGTCGCTCGGAGTCGTGCACGTTCATCTGGCATCCGAAGGTGCGTACCTCATAGGTGCGCGGACGTTCGAGGACGGCGGATGCAGCGGGGTCAGTCATGGTGAATCAAGTGTACGGCGGGGCCGGTGTAGCCCCGTGTCGTGCGGTGGCCCCAGCCCCGCAGGATTCAGCGAAAACGGACACCGCTCGAGGAACCAGACGATCTTCCTGACAGTGCCTCGTCGACGGCGTTGCGCACAACCGAGGAGGCATACCCCTTGCGCATGAGGAAGCCGGTGAGCCTGCGCTTCGCCGTCTCGGTGTCATACGAGCGCAGCTGTGGCGCGCGCTTCACCGCCAACTCGGTCGCGCGGGACTGTTCATCATCGTCGTGCACCTGCTCCATCGCCGCATCGATGTGCTCCTGATCGATGTGCCGACGGCGAAGCTCGGCGGTGAGAGCGGAGCGGCCGAGGCCCTTGCGCTCGTGCTGGGTTCGCACCAGTGTCTCGGCGAGGGCACCGTCATCGAGCAGGCCCACCCGCTCCAGCCGATCGAGCTCCTCTTCCACTGCCTCGGGCTCGAAGTCGCGCGAAAGCAGCGTCTTCTCCAGCTCCCAGCGTGACATGCCGCGACGAGTGAGGGCGTGCATGCTCACGTTCTCGGCACGCACCTCCCTCTTGCCGCGTCCGAGGGCGTCTTCGCGCGGGGGCGTATCTGCCGTTGCACGGCTGGCCTTTTCACGGCTGGCCTTGTCACGCCCCGTGAGCGTGCGCGAAGTCCCGACCCGCGCATCCCCTGCCGGCGTATCGCGGTCTGGCTCGGTGACCGACGCAGGTTGTGGATCTTCCGCATCGCCGAAGAAACTCGCGAAGTCCGGCAACGGCGCGCTGTCCGCGGTCGCCCAGCCGTCGTCATCCGTCGCCGCGCCAGTGGTGGTGGGAGAGATCGTTGGTGTCGACGACGGCGGGACCACCCCCGGCAGGTAGGTCACCCGAGCGAGTCGCTCGCCGCCAGCCTGGGAAGCGCGGTCGTCAGCGTCGTCGACAGCCACCGTTACGCTCCTACCGCGGTGCGCTCGGCTGCGGCCTTCACTGACATGGTCTTGGGAGCCTTCGCCGCGGGGGTGACTGGCGCTGCCTTCGCCCCGGGGGTGAGTGACGCTGCCTTCTGCTCTGCAGCGGCCGCGGCCGCGACGGCCTTGGCATCCGCCACCACACCGAGCTTGGCCAAGATCTTGCCCTCGATCTCGGCCGCGATGTCGGGGTTGGCGATGAGAAACTTGCGCGAGTTCTCCTTGCCCTGTCCCAGCTGATCGCCGTCGTAGGTGTACCAGGCGCCGGACTTGCGTACGATCTCGTGCTCGACACCGAAGTCGATCAAGCTGCCCTCGCGGGAGATTCCGGTGCCGTACAGGATGTCGAACTCGGCCTGCTTGAAAGGCGGTGCCATTTTGTTCTTGACGACCTTGACGCGGGTACGGTTACCGACGGCATCCGTTCCCTCTTTCAGGGTCTCGATGCGACGAATGTCGAGTCGCACCGAGGCATAGAACTTGAGCGCCTTACCACCGGCAGTGGTCTCGGGAGAGCCGAAGAAGACGCCGATCTTCTCCCGCAGCTGGTTGATGAAGATCATCGTGGTGTTGGTCTGGCTGAGTCCACCGGTGAGCTTGCGCAGCGCCTGAGACATGAGGCGGGCCTGAAGACCGACGTGGGAGTCACCCATCTCGCCCTCGATCTCGGCGCGGGGTACGAGCGCCGCGACGGAGTCGATCACGACCAGGTCGATAGACCCGGACCGCACGAGCATGTCGGCGATCTCGAGCGCCTGCTCACCGGTGTCGGGCTGGGAGACGAGCAGGGCATCGATGTCGACACCGAGAGCCTTGGCGTACTCGGGGTCGAGGGCGTGCTCCGCATCGATGAAGGCGGCGATGCCCCCGGCGCGCTGAGCGTTGGCGATGGCGTGAAGCGTCAGGGTCGTCTTACCCGACGACTCCGGGCCATAGATCTCGACGATGCGGCCACGCGGGAGCCCACCAATGCCGAGCGCGACATCCAGCGCGATCGAACCGGTGGGGATGACGGCGACGGGGGCGCGCTCGTCGCTCCCGAGGCGCATGACGGAGCCCTTGCCGAACTGGCGGTCGATCTGGGCGAGGGCGGTTTCGAGCGACTTCTCACGGTCGGCTGCTGATGGCATTGCGGCTCCTTCATGGTGGTGCACGATGCGTGCACGGGCGTTGCGCCTATAGGCTGCCGTTTCGCCGAAAGAACCGATCCTGCAGGGCTTTCTCGACCAGCGGCAAGGCTGGTGTCGGTGGCTTGATCCGACGAATCCGACAGTACGCGGGACCGGTGACATAGCCCGGACATCCCCGCGAACGGTGGAGAACTCGTCGATTCGAGCACCTGGTGAGGAGCCTACTCCGAACCGAAGACGTGTTCGAATGAATAGCGCGGCGTGTCGTCTGGTGTTCGAACGCCAGGGTGGGCTGTGGGTCAGCCCTTGGGCTCGCGTACCCCGGCGCCATACCAGCGGGTCTCGGGCACATCGGTCGCCCGGCAGAGGGCGAGCCAGATCTCACGAGGCTGCACGCCGCGCTTGATCGCCTGCTCTGCGGTGTGACCGCCGACCTCGCTCAGCACCAGGTCGTGGGTGAGCGCCCGACCATAGACGTCGCCGAACTCATCGGTGACGGCAATCCAGAACTCACTGAGGCGCATGCTGTTAAGGGTAACCGGGTTTCGATACGCGGCATCCTTCGTCGGGCGCTACTCAACCAGCGGAACAGGCGCTACTCAACCGGCGATGGCTACTCAACCAGAGGCGCTTCGACAAGCTCAGGGACCGTTAAACATAAGAATGCCCGGCTCGCGTGAGCCGGGCATCCGTTTCGACCTGGGCACACCGTCCCCGGTCGAACTAAGTCTGTGTAACAGGCTGGAGTTAGCGCGAGATGAGTCCCGCGTCGAAGTCCGCGACGAGGTCATCGGGGACGGTATCGGGAATCACGTTGATTCCCTCGATCACTGCAAGGCGGTCGCCCACCTCGCGCATGATGACCGAAATCGGCGTCTCGAGTGCATCCGCGACCGAAGCAAGGATCTCTGAGCTGGCTTCTTTCTGGCCACGCTCCACTTCGCTCAAGTAGCCGAGAGCAACGCTTGCCTTGCTCGCGACCTGACGAAGAGTACGACCCTTCTGCAGGCGGAAGTCCCGGAGAACGTCACCGATTTCCTGACGTACTAGAACCACTGGAACCCTCCTCCTATGACGTGACCCTGGATGGAGCTGATCTGATGAGGGTGCAACACTACCGTCACCGTTCTCAGAACTCTAACCAGCGCACACTGTGTGACGCTTGTGAATCCTTCAGCTGTAACGCGATCGAAACGGGAAAGATTCCCGCGGCCCCGATCACGCCGTCGCGAGCTCCTGGTGAAGCCGTACCAATGATTCGGAGACGGTGCCCTTGCGGATGGCTTCGCGGTCACCTTCGAGCTGCAAAAGTTCGGCGAAGACACGACCTCCGAGGGCGAATCCGACGTACACCGTGCCGGCCGGATGCTCGCCCTGCGCGCCGGGGCCGGCCACACCCGTGGTCGAGAGGCCAACATCCGCGGGCTTTCCGTTCACCGCGAGCACCGTTCGCACCCGGTCTGCCATCTGTCGCGCAACCTCCGGATGCACCGGTCCGTGCTCGGCCAACAGGTCGGCGTCGACCCCGAGGACCGTCTGCTTGATGGCCGTGTCGTAGGCGACCACTCCCCCGCGCACCACGTGGGACGCGCCGGGCACCGCGATCAGCTCCGCCACGAGCAGGCCGCCGGTGAGTGACTCCGCCAGCGCCATGGTCATCCCACGGTCACGAAGCGTCGAGATGATCGCCTCGGCGACGCTCATACGCTGGCGACGCGATTCTGTCGGACGTACTTGATCACGAAGTCGATGCCGGAGATGACCGTCAACGCAAGCGCCGCGGCCATGACGACCCAGTTGACCCAGAACACCCACTCGCCGAGGAGTGCTGGGAAGGGGGCGAGGAAGAGCGTGATGGCGACCGCCTGCAGCACCGTCTTGAGCTTGCCGCTCGCCACCGCCGGAATCACCCTGGTACGGATGACGGCGAAGCGCCACACCGTGATGCCGAACTCGCGCACGAGGATGACGATGGTCACCCACCACCACAGTTCACCGAGGATCGACAGTGCGACGAGCGCGCTCCCGATCAGAATCTTGTCGGCGATCGGATCGACGATCTTGCCGAAGTCGGTGACCAGGTTCTGCGACCGGGCGATGTGGCCGTCCAGGCTGTCGGTGACTATCGCCACAACGAAGAACACCGTCGCAATCCAGCGCAGCGCTCCGCCCTGCGACCCGTCGAGCAGGAGGAGCCAGATGAACACCGGCGCCATGAGGATGCGGACGACCGTGATGACGTTCGCCAGGTTGCCGAGACTGGCCGGTCCGTCGCCCGCGCGGATGAATCGCCCGCGGAACGGGTTCTCGCTCGCGGCGGTAGATGCCATCGGGTCAGTCCCTGCCGGTCAGAGTCCAGGCATCCTCGTCTGAGGGGCCCTCGTCGACTTCATCGTAACCACTGGTCATGTCGCCGACCGGGTCAGCACTGTAACGCTCATCCGGTGCCGGAGCGGGGCCGTCGTCACCGCGCAGCTTCGCCAGCACCGCCGGCAGTTGCTCGGGAGCGACTAGGACGTCTCTGGCCTTGGAACCCTCGGATGGACCGACGATCTCGCGCGATTCGAGAAGGTCCATGAGGCGACCGGCCTTGGCGAAGCCGACGCGGAGCTTGCGCTGCAGCATCGAGGTCGATCCGAACTGGGTGCTGACGCAGAGCTCCGCCGCCGCCAGCAGCAGTTCGAGGTCATCGCCGATGTCGCCATCGATCTGCTTCTTCTCTGCGGAAGCCGCGACATCCTGTCGGTACTCCGGGCGGGCTTGGCGCGTGACGTGCTGTACGACCGCGTTGACCTCACTCTCGGTGACCCATGCGCCCTGCACACGGATCGCCTTGGAGGCCCCCATCGGCAGGAACAGGGCGTCGCCCTGACCGATCAGCTTGTCGGCGCCGGGCTGGTCGAGGATGACGCGCGAGTCGGTCATGCTCGACACCGCGAACGCGAGCCGCGAGGGCACGTTGGCCTTGATCAAGCCGGTCACGACGTCGACCGACGGCCGCTGGGTCGCCAGCACGAGGTGGATTCCGGATGCTCGCGCCAGCTGGGTGATGCGCACGATCGAGTCTTCGACATCTCGCGGCGCCACCATCATGAGGTCGGCGAGCTCGTCCACCACAACCAGCAGGTACGGGTACGGCTTGAGCGTGCGCTGGCTGTTCTCGGGAAGGGTGATCTCGTTCGCGATCACCGCCGCGTTGAAGTCGTCGATGTGACGGAACCCGAAGCTCGCCAGATCGTCGTAGCGCATGTCCATCTCCTTCACGACCCAGGCCAGCGCTTCGGCGGCCTTCTTCGGGTTCGTGATGATGGGCGTGATGAGGTGCGGGATGCCGGCGTACGGCGCCAATTCGACCCGCTTCGGGTCGATCAGCACCATGCGCACCTCCGTGGGCTTGGCCCGCATCAGCAGCGACGTGATCATCGAGTTGACGAAGCTGGACTTACCCGAACCCGTCGAACCGGCGACCAGGAGGTGAGGCATCTTGGCCAGGTTCGCGACGACGAAGCCGCCCTCGACGTCTTTGCCGAGGCCGATGGTCATCGGGTGCGAGCTCGAGGTGCTGGCCTTGGAGCGCAGCACGTCGCCGAGCGAGACGATCTCGCGGTCGGCGTTCGGAACCTCGACACCGATGGCGCTCTTGCCGGGAATCGGCGCGAGGATGCGCACCTCGTTGCTCGCCACGGCGTACGAGAGGTTCTTGGTGAGCGCAGTGACCCGTTCCACCTTGACCCCAGGGCCGAGCTCGATCTCGTAGCGGGTGACCGTGGGGCCCCGGCTGAATCCGGTGACACGGGCATCGACCGAGAACTGCTTGAGCACCTCGGTGATGGCGGCCACGATCGCGTCGTTCGCCTCGGAGCGCGTCTTCGGCGGAGTGCCGGGGACGAGAGAGGATGCCGCCGGCAGTCGATACGGAGCGCTCGGTGCGGCGGTCGGAACGACCACATCCGTGTCGAACTCGCCCGCTGCGCCCGTGAGCGAGGCGGTGTCGGAGAAACCCGGGAGGAGGTCGGCGACCAGTGGTCCGCCGTCGTCGCGGATCGCGGTCGCGGGGGCCGCGACATCCACTTCCCCGGTGAAGCGCTTGACGGCATGTTCGGCCTGGTCGAGGTCGTCGAGGACCTCGGTGAGCGGCTCGGGCGGCGGGGTGCGGTCGACGACCCCGGCGCGAGCGATGACCTCGGTCTCGTCTGCCCTGCTGATCACCGGCGTGTCGAAGGCGGGGTCGTCTTCTCGCTTGGTCTTGTTGCGGCGCCACCATGGCAGCTGAGCGTTGTCGTCCTCGTCGTCGAGCCCGAGGTCATCCAGGTCGCCAAAGCTCACGCCACCGCTGCTTTCTGCGGCCTTCGCGGCGGGCTCGGCGAGCTGGGCACCGAACAGGTAGGCGTAGAGCTCACGAAGGCGCACGCCGACGCGGTTCGGTGGCGTCTTGGTGATGATGAACAGGGACAGCACCAGCAGCACGATCACGACCGGCGTCGCGAGATAGGCGGTGCCGATGGCGATCAGCGGTGCGGCGACGATCCAGCCGAGGATGCCCCCGGCCGGTGCAAGCATGGCCATTCCCTCGGCCGGATGCGGCTGGCCGCCGAAGATGTGGCAGAGAGCGCTGATCGTGACCAGCAGGATTGCGAGGCCGATGCCGATGCGGCCATTGTCGTGCACCGAGGCCGGATGCCGGAACAACCAGAGAGCGAACAGCAGCATGATCACCGGCAGCGCGAAGGCGACGCGACCGAACAGGCCGCCGAAGGTGTACGAGTCGAGAGCGACGGCGATCGGGTCGGCCGGGTTGAACCACTCGACCACGGCACCGGCGATCGCGAGCAGGAAGATGAAGAACGGAACGCCGTCGCGACGCTCCTCTTTGGCTAGCGTCTCGGTGCCGAACACCCGGGCAGCGCCGCCGACGATGTGCGCGAGACCGAGCCAGGCCGCGCTCAGGATTCCCGGCTTGGTCTCGACCGTCTGAGCGACGGGCAGCTTGCGCGTCGTTCCCTTGCCGGTCGCCCGGGTTCCCGTGCCCGCGCGGGACGTCGAGGCGCGGGCGCGCGGGGTCGACTTGGTACTCGTAGCCATGGAATCAAAGGTAAACGGCAGGGGCGACAGAGCCGCGGATGCCCGGGGCGCGTGTTCCGCGGCACGGTCAGTACCGAATCGCGTCGAGCGGCGAGTCATCCTCATGGATGACTCGCCGCTCCTTGTGCGTGTCGCTATCTACGCTTCGATGACAACCGGGACGATCATCGGGCGACGGCGGTGCGTGGAGTTGACCCAGCGTCCGACGGTGCGACGGATGACCTGGCTGTACGAGTGCGTGTCGCGGGTGCCGTTCTCCGCGGCCTGGTACAGCGCCTTGATGATCATCGGCTTGACGTCGTCGAAGACCTTCTCGTCTTCGGCGAACCCGCGGGCCTGGATCTCCGGCCCGACAATGGTTCGACCAGTCTGCACGTCGACCGCGACGAAGATGGAGACGAAGCCCTCTTCGGAGAGGATGCGGCGGTCTTTGAGGTCGGCATCCGTGATCTCTCCGACGGTGGAGCCGTCGACGTAGACGTAGCCGAGATCCAGCTGCCCGACGACCTCGGCATGCCCGTCCTTCAGGTCGATGACGGTGCCGTCTTCGCCGATGAAGGTGTGCGACTCCGGCACGCCGCTCAGGATGGCGAGCTCCTGGTTCGCAATGAGGTGACGGTATTCACCGTGCACCGGCAGGACGTTCTTCGGGCGCAGGATGTTGTAGACATACAGCAGCTCGCCCGCGGAGGCGTGGCCGGAGACGTGTACCTTCGCGTTGCCTTTGTGCACCACGTTCGCGCCGAGCTTCATCAGGCCGTTGATCACGCGGTAGACCGCGTTCTCGTTGCCAGGGATGAGGCTCGAGGCGAGGATGACGGTGTCACCCTTGCCGATCTCGATCTGGTGCTCGAGATTGGCCATGCGCGCCAGGACCGCCATCGGCTCGCCCTGCGAGCCCGTGCTCATGTAGACGATCTTGTTGTCGGGCAGGTCGGCGGCCTTCTTGCCGTCGATCAGCACGCCCTCCGGCACCCGGAGGTAGCCGAGCTCCGCGGCGATGGTCATGTTGCGCACCATCGAGCGGCCCATGAAGGCGACGCGGCGGCCATTGGCGTGGGCGGCATCCAGCACCTGCTGCACGCGGTGAACGTGGCTGGAGAAACTGGCAACGATGACGCGGCGCGGCGCCTTGGCGATCACGGCGGCGAGCACGGGCCCGATGTCACGCTCGGGGGCGGTGAAGCCGGGCACATCGGCGTTCGTGGAGTCCGGAAGGAACAGGTCGACGCCGGCCTCGCCGAGCCGCGCGAAGGCGCGCAGGTCGGTGATGCGGTCGTCGAGCGGAAGCTGGTCCATCTTGAAGTCACCGGTGTGGAGCACGACGCCGGCTTCCGTCTTGATGGCGACGGCCAGGGCATCCGGAATCGAGTGGTTGACCGCGATGAATTCGAGGTCGAACGGGCCGAGCTGCTCCTTTTCGCCCTCGTGCACGGTCAGCGTGTACGGCGAGATGCGGTGCTCTTTGAGTTTGGCCTCGACCAGCGCGAGCGTGAGGGTGGAGCCGATGAGCGGGATGTCTTGGCGCAGGCGCAGCAGGTACGGCACGGCACCGATGTGGTCTTCGTGGCCGTGCGTGAGCACCACTCCGACGACGTCGTCGAGACGGTCTTTGATCGGGGTGAAGTCGGGCAGGATCAGGTCGACGCCGGGCTGGTTCTCCTCGGGGAACAGCACTCCGCAGTCGACGATGAGGATCTTGCCGTCGATCTCGTAGGTCGTCATGTTGCGACCGATTTCTCCGAGTCCCCCGATGGGGATGACGCGGAGGGTTCCCGGCTTCAGTTTGCGGGGTTCATACACAGGTGAATTCATTGCTTCCAGTGCTCGTGAGTGGTGGGGCCTTGAGCCCCCTGTTTCAAGTTCTTGTTGGTGAGCTTGCTGTGGGTGCGCGCTAGCGCGTGGTTCCCGCGACCTTGGGGAGCGCCCCACCGGCGGCGGCGTTGCGATCGGGGCGGAAGTTGCTGAGATCGACACCGGGGATGTCGCCGACGAGGGCGATCTCGTCTTCGATCAGGGCTGCTTCGGCGTCTTCCGGGCCGACCAGCGGGAGGCGCACGCGCGGGCTGCCGATTCGCCCGAGGCCGTGCAGGATGTACTTCGCCGCCACGGTGCCGGGCACGTGTGTCATCACGGCTCGCACGAGAGGTTCGAGCTGCTTGTGTGCCGCGGTCGCGGTGTGCAGGTCGCCAGCGTTGACCGCGTCGATGATGGCGCGGTACGGCGCGGGCGCGATGTTGGCGGTGACGCCGATCAGTCCGCTTGCTCCGATGCTGAGATGCGGGAGCACCATCGCGTCGTCGCCAGAAAAGTACAGAAGGTCGGTCTGGTTGAGCACCCGGCTGACTTCGCTGAGGTCGCCCTTGGCGTCTTTGACCGCACGGATGTTGGGATGCTGGGCTGCGCGCAGAATCGTCTCGTACTTGATCGGGATGCCCGTGCGGCCCGGAATATCGTACAGGATGACCGGTAGATCGGTGGCGTCCGCGATCATGCGGAAGTGGGTGAGCACGCCCGCCTGGGTGGGCTTGTTGTAGTACGGCGTGACGATCATGACGCCGTCTGCCCCGGCCTTCTCGCTGTGCTTGTACAGCTCGATGGCGTGCGCGGTCTCGTTCGAGCCACCGCCGGTGATGATCTTGGCGCGACCGTCTGCTACGGATTTGCCGACCTCGACGAGGCGGATCTTCTCGGGGTCGGTGAGGGTGGAGGTCTCGCCAGTGGTGCCGGTGACGACGATGCCGTCCGCGCCCGCGCTGATGACATCGTCGATGTGCTTTTCGACGCCGGCCCAGTCCACTTCACCGTCTGCGGTGAAGGGGGTCACGAGTGCTACGAGCACCTGGCCGAAAGGATTAGTGGGCGTAGTCACGAGTTACAGAGTATCGCGTCGGAGTGTCCAGGCAGGCGTCGTTCGCGGTCGGCAGCATTCGGCCTGCTCCAGAGCAGTTTCCAGCGGCACGACGAGCCGTCGGTCGAAGCCGTGGCGCTCAGCCTCGAAGCTCATGGCCACCCGGTGCGCTGACGCAGGCGAGTCGGCCGCCAACCCGCCACGCACGCACCAGCTCGATCGGAGTACTGGTCGTTGCGTACCACCCTTTGCGAACCCGGACCAGACGGCCGTAGTCCAACAGCATTCGCAACTCCCAGGCTGGGTGCCCTCTTTCGCGCAGTTCCGCGGCCGTAGCTACGCCGCCCAGGTCCCGGATGATCTCGTCGACAGCGTTCATGCGACGATTCTGGTGATCGCGGACCGCCGATGGGCCGAGGTTATCTCGGATGCGGGCACGGGTCGAGGTCGCGCTCCTGTGAAGGACGAGAGGACGAGACTGCCGCGCTTCGCACACCTGACAACCGGTCATCGATCACCGGTCACCGCCGTCGGTCATCGGTCTTCGGTCATCCGTCGTCGGCGGACCGGCGCGGGCTGGGAGCGAGAAGCAGCGCGCTGAAAGTCAGGGAGCTACGCGGCCGTTGCCGTTAAACGCTGCGTAGGTGAGCGGCATCAGCTCGGCGAAAGAATCCTCGATCTTCTCCGCCACCATCTCGATCTCGCGCTGCGGGAACGAGGGGAAGTGACTGCCCTCGCGCTTGGTACGCAGGGAGATGAAGTTCATCAGCGAACGGGCATTCAGCGTCACGTACATCGACGAATAGATATTCAGCGGGAGCACAATGCGGGCGACCTCGCGGGCGACACCGGCGTCGAGCATCCGCTGGTACGACTCGAAAGCCTCGGTCGACTGGCGGCGTGATTCTGCCTGAACCAGGTCGGTCTGCTCCGCAGTGCCGGGCTCGAACGTGTACGCGCCCGGCTTACCGACCTGCACCAGATTGCGATCCGCACCGGGAACGTAGAAGACCGGCTTCAGCTCGCGGTACCGACCCGACTCCTCGTTGTACGAGGCGATGCGGTGGCGCATGAACTCGCGGAACACAAAGATCGGTGCCTGAACGTAGAAGGTCATGGAATTGTGCTCGAACGGCGAACCATGCCGGTCGCGCATCAAGTAATTGATGAGCCCGCGTGCGCGCTTGTCCTCGACGTCGGGTTCGTGAGAATCGGCTCGGTCGGACGCCTGTGCCGCCTCGAGCGTCTGCTCCCCCTGGGTCGAAACCCGTGCGGCGAACAGCACATCGGAGTCATGCGCGCTGGAACGCACCAGCTCCACGGTCACATCGGACCGGAAAACGACGTCTGAGCGGACTGGGGCAGCGGAAGTCTCATCGGGCACGGCTTCACGATAGCGAGCGCCGCAGACATCCGCCCCCCGACATCCCGCCACAGCGTCAATCCCGCGACAGTGCCTCCGCCAACGGGCACAACCCCCTGGGCGCGCAAAACCGGGTGACCTAGGCTGAGGCTCATCACCGACCGGGGCGGTCGGGCTCGAGGAGGAGGATTCATGGCAGTCACCAGCGAAGCGACCACCCTGTGGAACGGGGACCTCAAGACCGGCACCGGGACGACCACTCTCGACTCCTCCAATGCCGCACAATTTCCCGTCAGCTGGGCGGCTCGCTCCCACGGGGAAGCGGGCAAGACGAACCCGGAAGAACTGCTCGGCGCCGCCCATTCCGCCTGCTACTCGATGGCGCTCGCCAACCTTCTCGCAATAGCAGGTACCCCGCCCGAGAGTCTGCAGGTCACCGCGGCCGTCACCTTCGACCCGGCCGAAGGCATCACCGGAAGTCATCTGCTCGTCAGTGCCAAGATCCCCGGCATCAGCGAGGCGGACTTCACGTCCATCGCCGACGAGGCGAAGAAAACGTGCCCGGTCTCACGCGCCCTGATCGGCATCCCGATCACCCTCGAAGCGAGCCTCGCCTGATGTCCGAAACTCTGCGCGTACTCGTCGCTGGCGGCTCGGGCTTCATCGGCACCGAACTGATCCGGCAGCTCACCGATGACGGCCACCAGGTCACGCTCCTCGTACGAGGAGAACCACAGAGCGACAACCAGGCCACCTGGGCACCCGCCTCTGGCACGCTCGATCCCGGGCTGATCAGCGACACGGACGCCGTGATCAACCTCTCTGGCGCCTCCATCGGCAAACTGCCGTGGACGCACAAGTACCGGGACGAGATCCTAAAATCGCGACTCGATGCCACCAGAACGCTGACGGATGCCATGGCCCGTGCCGCGACGCCACCGGCGACCTTCTTGAGCGGCTCCGCCGTCGGCATCTACGGTGACCGGCCCGGGGAGATCCTCACCGAGGAGTCTCCGCGCGGAAAAGGGTTTCTGGGCGACGTCGTCGAGCAGTGGGAGCGGGCCGCGAGCCTGTCCCCCACGGCGACCCGGGTCGTCATGCTCCGCACCGGACTGGTGATCGGTGACGGCGGTTCGCTCAAGCCGATCATGGCGCTCACCCGCGTCGGCCTCGGTTCGCGACTTGCAAGCGGGACCGACGTATGGCCGTGGATCAGTTTGTACGACGAGGCAGCGGCGATCCGGTATCTGCTCACGTCGACACTGAGCGGGCCGGTCAACCTGGCCGGACCGACCAGAGCGACCTCCGGGGAGATCACCAAATACGTTGCGCACAAGATGCACAGACCGTATGCGCTCGCGGTGCCCGAGTTTGCCATCGACCTCGCGCTCCAGGATGCCGGGGAGGAACTACTGCTGAGCAGCCAAAACGTCTCGTCGGAAAAGTTGACCGCCGACGGGTTCGTGTTCCGCGATCACACCGTCGAGCAGGCGATCGACGAGTTTCTGTAGCTCGGCGCGGATTTCGATACGCGGACGCCGCAAACGGCGTGCGCTACTCAATCAACGGAAGCGCGCTCGAGGGCGATGCTGCGGCGGATGGCCTGGCGAGCGCGGCGGCGGTCGCCGCTCGCGTCGTAGGCGAGCCCGAGCCGGAACCACGCCTGCCACGAACCAGGGTCGGCCTCGACCTCGGCCTTGTAGCGCGGAAACTCGGCATCCGCGGCCGAGCGCACCGGTCGACCGCTGGCCCGACTCGGAAGGGTGTCGGCCGGCAACTCCCCGGCGTCGGCGAGCCGCCTCGTCAGCCGCTGACTCCGCAGCCCGAACAGGAGTTCCGCGATGAGCGCCCACAGCCCGATCACCGGCAGCACCAGGAGCGCGATCCCGAGTGCCTTTGCCACCGGCTCATCCACCGAGATCAGGCGGATAGCGAGCTGCGTCACCAGCACCAGGTACAGCACCAGCAGCGCCGTCATAACGATGGCGCCGACCCGTCCGCGCATCAGGCGCCCAGATCGATGAGCTGATCGAGTCCGACCACCACACCGTCGGTCTCGCGCAGCGCCTGCAGCGACAGGCGGATGCCCGCGACATAAGACGTCGGCGACAGCGTCTCGTGGCTCAGGGTGAGGGTCTCCCCCGTACCGCCGAAGATCACGTCCTGCTTGGCAACGACCCCCTGCATGCGCAGGCTGTGGATCGGCACGCTCGACACCTGCTGACCGCGAGCACGCTGGTCGGCGTGCGGCGCGATCACCGGCCCGAGATTCGCCCGTGCGGCCCCGATGAGCTCGGCGGTGCGCACGGCAGTGCCCGACGGCGAGTCCACCTTGGAGGCGTGGTGTGCCTCGATGATCTCGATCGAGTCGAAAAAACGCGCGGCGGTCGCCGCGAACGCGGTGGCCAGCACCGAACCGAGCGAGAAATTCGGGATGACGATGACCCCGAGACCAGGCTGCGCAGACACCCGGCGGCGGAGGGCCGTGATCCGCTGGTTCGACCACCCACTGGTTCCGACCAGCACGGGCCTGCCGTTGTCGACGGCGAAGTCGACCACCGACTGGCTGACGGCCGGAACGGTGACATCGACCACGACATCCGCGGTCAGCATGCCCTCGAGAGCATCGGCCGACCCGATGCGGGCGACCACCTCGAAGCCGTCGAGCTCGTCGACGACCTCGCCGACCAGGCGCCCCATCCTGCCGGTCGCCCCGATGATCGCCACTGTCGTTGTCATGGGTCAAAACTACCAAGCCGACGAGCTGCCCCAGCGCGCCAGCCTAGGCTTGATGGCATGGTTACCTGGCGTGAATCCGCTGTCGACGAGCGCGCGGCGCATCGCCTGCTGACCGAATACTTCACCTCCCGTGCCGAGACGTTTCCGGGCGGTGGCTATGTCACCGTTTTCCCCTCCCCCGCCGACTTCGAGCCGCCACGGGGCGAATTCGTCGTGCTGGTGGATGACGACGGAACGGATGTCGGCTGCGGCGGCATCCGCCGGTCACCATCCGGGGCGGCCGGCCTCGTCCGCTACGAGGTGAAGCACCTCTGGCTCGAGCCGCAGGCCCGCGGCCGTGGTCTCGGCCGCGCGATTCTCTCCGAACTGGAACGACGGGCGCGCGACCTCGGCGCCGAAGAGCTCGTGCTCGACACCAATGCGAGCCTCGCCGCCGCCGGCGGACTGTATCGGTCGTCCGGCTACGTCGACATCCCGCCGTATAACGACAATCCGAACGCGACGAACTGGTACCTCAAGACCCTGTAGCGGCCTGCCGCGTCGGCCAGAACAGAGCGTCGGCTAGAACGGCTGCCCGTCCGGCACCCCAGTGCGCAGCTCCGGCGGCAGGTGACCGAGATCGTTGTAGGTGATCAACACCGGGGATTTCACCGAACGCACCCGGATGATCGTGAGACCGCAGTTCGCCTGGTTGAGTCCCATCCATCGCCAGGCCGGGGCGCCGAAGACCTCCCGCACGAACCATGCGATCACGAAGTTGTGCGTGATCAGCAGGTCGTGGCGGTCTTCTCGCGACGGCGTCAACCACTCGGCCACGGCATCCGCCATCTGGGCCTCACCCGCCTCGATCTGCTCGCGGCTGATCGAGCCATAGAACGGAGCGAAGGCGTGCGGCATGTCGTCGGTCGGCCCGGACGGGATGCAGTCGAACAGCAGCGCAGACGGTTTCGAGTCAAGGCTCGGCATGCTCGCCGTCATGATCTTCGCCGTGTCTTCTGCGCGCTGCAGCGGCGAGTGCCAGGCTCCGGTGAACGGAACACCGCTCAGCCGGTCGGCGATCGCCTTGGCTTGACGCTGGCCGCGCCCGGAGAGGGGGCCGTCGGGCAGGCCGTATTCGGCGTCCTGCTGTTCGCCATGGCGAACGAGGTAGAGGTAGTGGGACATCGTTGTTCCTGTCGAGCGGTGTTTCTCAAATAATGCTTGTTACATAAACGGCGGTGCTGTTCGGCTGACTAGACCAATCCGGTGAAGGCGTTCTCGTCAATCGTGCCGACCGCGGCGATCGAAATCGGGCGCGACACGAGTTCCGAGGCTAATTCACGAACATCGTCGGCGGTGACGAGGTTCAGGCGGCGCAGGGACTCGTCGAGGTCGGCGAACTCCCCCAGCGTGATCTCGGCGCGACCGAGACGGGACATGCGGGTGTCTGAGTCTTCGAGGGCGAGAGCGGATGCCCCGCTCAACTGCCCGACGGCGCGACCCATCTCGTCTGCGGTGACTCCACCATCGGCAAACCGGCGGAATTCGCCGACCAGCAGCTCGCTCACCTGCGCGACCTTGGCCGGCGAGCATCCCGCATACAGACCGAACAGGCCCTGGTCGGAGTAGCTCGGTGAGAACGAGTAGACGGAATAGGCCAGTCCGCGCTTCTCACGGATCTCCTGGAACAGGCGCGACGACATTCCGCCGCCCAGGATCGAGTTGAGCACGGCCATCGTCGACCGGCGATCGTCGCCCGCCGGAATACCCGGCACGCCGATGAGGATGTTCGCCTGCTCGATCGGGCGCTGCACGACGACGAGCGGACTGCCGCGTTCGATCAACTCACCGGATGCGACGCGTCGCTCGACCGGTGCGGCCTCCAGAGTGAGGTCCCAGCCCGCCGCGATCAGCGCGCGCTCGACGCCGGCGACAAGTTCGTCGTGATCGACCGCACCGGCGACGGTGATGACCAGATCCTGAGCGCGATAGTTCTCGCGGTAGTGCTTCACCACCCGGTCGTGGGTCGCGGCCTCGATGGTCTCCGGGCTTCCGCCGATCGGCCGACCGAGGGGGTTGTCACCCAGTACGGCCTCGAAGAACCTCTCGCTGACGACATCCGATGGATCGTCGTCGGCCATGGCGAGCTCTTCGAGAATGACACCACGCTCGGTCTCGAACTCCTCGGGGTCGATCACCGATGAGGTGATCATGTCGGAGAGCACCTCGACCGCCATGGGCAGGTCACGATCCTGCACCTTGGCGTAGTAGCAGGTGTACTCCTTGGCGGTGACGGCGTTGTGCTCGCCGCCGACCGCATCGAAGCTGACCGCGATATCGAGGGCGCTCCGAGTCGTGGTGCCCTTGAACAGCAGGTGCTCGAGGAAGTGCGTGCTGCCGAAGGTGTCTGGACGCTCGTCGCGGGATCCCACGGCGACCCAGTAGCCGATCGTGGAGCTGCGCGCGCCAGGCACCTGCTCGCTGAGGATGCGCACACCGCTCGGCAACACGGTGCGACGCACGCGTGAATCTCCGGATGCGGAAAAGGACAGGTCGGCGAGGCCGAGGGGTAGCGGGACTGCACCGTTCATCGGATTGAGCCTACGTCACCGTGGACGAGATGCCGACCGATCCGGTCCCCCGAATTGGGGACAAAATGTGAGAAGAAATTGTGGACAGAACGACCTGTCTGTCCGCAGCGTGTGCTAGCTTCGGTATATCGGAAGCCGGACGAACCTAGTCGTCAGGCAGCCGGGGGAGTCACCCGAAGACTCCCCCGGCTCCGCACCCGAAGCGGATTCGACGCTCTACCGCAAGCCACCAGCTTGCGGGGTAGAAGTCCGGATCTTCCCCCCGAGATCCGGATAGCTGCCGACCGGCTTGACGACACCTAGCCGACTAGCCCGAGGGAGCCACGCTGTGCCAGTTGTAGATTCTGATCCGACGACACAGCGTGCTCTCGGCTACCCGCCGCGCCGCGTAGTCCCCCCGGCCGCGGCCAAGCTGCGCATCCTCGCGACGGCCGACCGACTGTTCTACGACGAGGGCATCCGCTCCGTCGGGATCGACCGCCTCATCAGCGAGTCAGAGGTGACCAAGGCCACCTTCTACAAGCACTACGGGTCGAAAGACCGCCTGATCCTCGAGTATGTGAAGTCGCGTCATCGCGCGGAGGTTGCGGTGACCGAACAGGTCATCGACCAGGCACAGACACCGAAGGATGCCGTGCAGGCACTCGTCGCAGCCCTCGTCGCCGACATCCAGCGCCCCGACTTCCGCGGCTGCGCGTTCATCAACGCCGCCGCCGAATTCGGTGACGAGGGCCACCCGGTACGGGAGACCGTCAACGAGCACCGGGATTGGTACACCGACACGCTGGCCGCCCTGTTTTCCCGGCTCGGACATCCGCTGCCCGGCGACGCTGCCGACGACTTCATCCTTGCGAGAGATGGTGCCATGGCCGGCGGCTACGCCGGTGACGCGATCGCGGCGTCGACGGCGTTGCAGCGGGCCAGCGTCCGCATCCTCGACATCTAACCTCGATATCTCGCGCTCGCCTCTGACCGGCAGGCTAGGCGGAGGCGCGGTCCAACGCGGCCAGCTGATGCCGGCTGAGCTGGATGGTGGCGGACGCCATCAGGTCGAGCACCTGTGCGGCGTGGCTCGCACTGGCGACCGGCGCCACCACATTGCGCTTGGTGAGCAGCCAGGCCAGTGACACCGCCGCGACGGTCGCTACCTCGATGCCCTGTGCCCGCTGTTCCGCGACGATCGCGTCGAGGCAGGCGAGCACGCGAAGGCCACGACGGCTCAGGTACCGGCCGGCATCGGCACCGCGGCTGTTGCGCGCGACATCAGCTCGTGTGCGATATTTGCCGGTCAGAAATCCGCTGGCCAGGGCGAAGCGCGGCATCACGCCGAGCTGCTGCTGGGCGGCGACCCGGGCGATGTCGGCTTCGAAGCTGCGGCGGTGCACGAGGTTATAGTGCTGCTGCACCGCGACCATCGGGGTGACCCCGAGCTGGGCGGCGATGACTCGCGCCTCGATGAGACGATCGCCGGTGTGGTCGGCCGCGCCGAAGTAGCGCACCTTGCCCATGCGCACGAGGTCGTCGACCGCGAACAGCGTCTCCTCGAACGGAACCGCGGTGTCGTCGATGTGCAGGTAGAGCAGGTCGATGTGATCGGTGCCGAGTCGACGAAGCGAATCGTTGACCGCCCGAGAGACAGCTTGCGCGGTGACCCCGGAGTTCTCGGGACCCTTCCCGACCTTGGTGGCAACGACGATACGGTCGCGGTTGCCGCGAGAGCGCATCCAGTTGCCGATCATGATCTCGCTGCGGCCACCGGCGTACGAGTCGGCGGTGTCGATGAAGTTGCCGCCGTGGTCGGCATAGGTGTCGAGGATCTCGTCGGTGGTCTGGCCATCGGCTGTCCAACCGAAGACGTTGCCGCCGAGCGCGAGCGGGAAGACGCGGAGGTCGGACTGGCCGAGTCGGCGGCGAAGGGCGAGCGGGGCGGGCGTCATGGTCTCCGACGGCTGGTAGGCGGGCGGCGCAACATTCGGCACCGGCATAACCTGTGTCATGAGCACCCCCCGGTGTCTCGACGATGTCTCGTCACGGTCCTGCACGATCGATACAGGCCCCCTGGGTGCGACAGTAGCCGACGCGCCGCCCAGGAAGCGACCAATATCAGCGCCGTGAACCAATCGTTATCTCGCCCGTCGCCCTGACGGTTTGCCGAATGTGCGAGCGAGGCACTGGCGGTGCTCGCTGTCATGACTACCGTGGCAAGAGGATCGCGCGATGGCCGCCGATCTCGAAAGGATCTGGAATGGTCAACGACCCGCACTGGCGCCTGCCCGATGTACCGCGTTTCACCCTGGAGAGCGCCGACTTCGTACAGAATGGTCCGCTTCCCGCTACCGCCCGCGCCGACGGAGGCGGCATCTCCCCCGAACTCCACTGGTCCGGTGCACCGGATGGCACCCAGAGCTTCGTCCTCACCGTGTACGACCCCGATGCCCCGACCGGCAGCGGGTTCTGGCACTGGGCGGTGCGCGACATCCCGGCCGGCACGACCGAGCTTCCGGCTGGGGCCGGCACCGATGGCACGCTTCCCGATGGCGCGATCACCTCTGCCAACGAGATGAGAGCTGACGAGTACGCGGGAGCCGCTCCCCCTCCCGGCCACGGAGCGCACCGGTACTTCTTCACCCTGAGCGCTCTGGATGTCGCCACCCTCGACGTCCCGGATGGCGCGACCCCCGCGGTGCTGGGGTTCGTCATGCGCGACAACGTGATCGCTCGGGCGACCCTGGTCGGCACCGCGGAGACACCGGCGGCGTAGCGTCGCGCGCGTCGGAAAAGACGCCCGAAAACGACAGGCCCGAAAACGACTAAGCCCGCCCCACGCGAACGTGGGGCGGGCTTAGTGCTGTGCGGGCAGCGCCCGCGGGCGGGACTAGTTGTCGTTCAGCGACTCGGCCTCGGAGAACTCCGCGATCGACTCGACCGGCTCGGCCGCAGCGTCATCGGCCTCGACCGGCGCGAGCGACAGCTTTCCACGGTCGTCGATCTTGGTGATCTGCACCTGGATCTTCTGGCCGACGGAGAGCACGTCTTCGACGTTCTCGACACGCTTGCCACCGGCGAGCTTGCGGACCTCGCTGATGTGCAGCAGGCCGTCCTTACCGGGGGTGAGCGAGACGAACGCACCGAAGGTCGCGATCTTGACGACGGTTCCGAGGAAGCGCTCGCCGACCTCGGGGTTCAGCGGGTTCGCGATGGCGTTGACCGCCGCGCGAGCTGCCTCCGCCGACGGGCCGTCGACGGCACCGATGTACACGGTTCCGTCATCTTCGATCGAGATGTCGGCTCCGGTGTCATCCTGGATCTGGTTGATCGTCTTGCCCTTCGGGCCGATCAGCTCGCCGATCTTGTCGATCGGGATCTGGACCGAGATCACGCGGGGCGCGGTCGGGGCCATCTCGTCCGGGGCGTCGATCGCCGCGTTGATGACCGAGAGGATCGCGGTGCGAGCCTCCTTGGCCTGCTTCAGCGCGCCATCCAGAACCGACGACGGGATGCCGTCGAGCTTGGTGTCGAGCTGGATCGCGGTGACGAACTCGGAGGTACCGGCGACCTTGAAGTCCATGTCGCCGAGAGCGTCTTCTGCACCGAGGATGTCGGTCAGCGCCGCGTAGCGGGTCTCACCGTCGACCTGGTCGGAGACGAGGCCCATGGCGATGCCGGCGACCGGGGCGCGAAGCGGCACACCGGCGTTGAGCAGCGACAGGGTCGAAGCACAGACGGAACCCATCGACGTCGAACCGTTGGAACCGAGAGCCTCGGAGACCTGGCGGATCGCGTAGGGGAACTCCTCGCGGGGCGGCAGCACCGGCACGAGGGCGCGCTCGGCGAGGAAGCCGTGCCCGATCTCGCGACGCTTGGGGCTGCCGACACGACCGGTCTCACCGGTCGAGTACGGCGGGAAGTTGTAGTGGTGCATGTAGCGCTTCTTGGTGACCGGCGCCAGGCTGTCGATCTGCTGCTCCATCTTGAGCATGTTCAGCGTGGTGACACCCAGGATCTGGGTCTCGCCACGCTGGAAGATCGCGGAACCGTGAACGCGCGGGATGACCTGCACCTCGGCGTCGAGCGGGCGGATGTCAGACAGCCCACGACCGTCGATGCGCACACCCTCGGTGAGGATGCGTCCACGCACGATCTTCTTGGTGACCGACTTGTATGCGGCACTGACCTGACCGTTCGCGGAGGAGTCGAGCTCTCCCGCGTCGACCTTCGCGGCGACCTCTGCCTTGACGCGGTCCTTCAGTGCGTCGTCGGCGTTCTGGCGCTCGGTCTTGTCGGCGATCTGGTAGATGCCCTTGAGCTCGTCGTAGGCGATGCCCGCGACGACGTCGTAGGTCTGGCCGTCGTACGGCAGGAAGACCGGGTAGTCAGCGATCGGCTTGGCCGACTGCGCCGCCATCTCGGACTGCGCCTTGATGAGCTGCATCAGGAACGGCTTGGACGCCTCGAGACCCTGCGCGACGATTGCCTCGTCGGGCTTGGTGGCTCCACCCTGAATGAGTCCCCAGGCGTGCTCGGTTGCCTCGGCCTCGACCATCATGATCGCGACATCTTCTGAACCGTCGGCGTTCGTGATGAGACGACCGGCGACCGTGAGGTCGAAGACCGCGCGCTCGAGCTGCTCGTACTTCGGGAACGCGACCCACTGGCCATCGATCAGGGCGAGACGGATGCCGCCGATCGGGCCGCTGAACGGCAGGCCCGAGATCTGGGTCGACGCGGAGGCCGCGTTGATGGCGAGGGCGTCGTAGAACTCACCGGGTGCGATGGACAGCACGGTGATGACGATCTGGACCTCGTTGCGGAGCCCCTCAACGAACGACGGGCGCAGCGGCCGGTCGATCAGACGGCAGACCAGGATCGCCTCGGTCGACGGGCGACCCTCGCGACGGAAGAACGATCCGGGGATCTTGCCGGCGGCGTACGAACGCTCTTCGACATCCACCGTCAGCGGGAAGAAGTCGAAGTTGTCCTTGGGGTGCTTGCTGGCGCTGGTCGCGCTCAGCAGCATGGTGTCTTCGTCGAGGTAGGCAGCAACTGCTCCCTGAGCCTGCTGTGCAAGGCGGCCGGTCTCGAAGCGGACCGTACGCGTGCCGAACTTACCGTTATCGAGAACGGCTTCGGCGAATTTGATTTCTGGACCCTCCATGTGGGGGTTCTCTCCTTTGTTTTACGTCGTCCTCCCGTATGGAGGGCGACTGCATCAAGGAGCAGGAGTAGGCAGAAAGGGGCGCCACCGGTCCGTCGTGGACGAGGTCGCTGACGCTTTGGCATCGCACCCGTAGTGTCGGGTGCCGCTCTGGTCAACAGTAGAAAGGCGCCGATCCCGCTGCCGTTGCGACGACCCGTGCGGTTCGGAACTTCACCACTACTGACCAGCTTCGTGCCTGGCCTGCTCCGTGGTCCGCCAGATAAGAAACCCGACAAACCTCCGCCAGACTACCAGCCCGGTGTGTCGCTCACCCAGCAAGTACACATCCGGCGCGGCGCGAGCAATGACGGATGGCCGGTCCCCACCACCAGGGAACCGGCCATCCGTGCGTGCGGCGCTAGGCCCTGGGCCCTATGCCCTGGGCGTTATGCGTTGCGGCGAGCCATCGCCAGGCTGGAACCGACGGCCAGCACGATCACCACCACCGAGAACCCGACCAGCACCGCGGCGCTCGGCAGGAACGCCAGCGCGAGGCCGACGAGCAGCACGGGCACCGTCAGTCCGATGTACGCGACGAGGAACAGCGCGGCCATGACCTCTCCGCGCCGTGGCGGGAGGGCGAGGGATGCTGCGACCGCCACCGAGGAACGGAACTGCACGCCGACTCCGGCTCCGGCCACGATCCCGGCCACAATGAACAGCGGAAGGTTGGCGAGAAGCGCTCCGGCAGACAGTGCGGCGAGGCCGACCGCCATGAATGTCGCTGCCAGTCGCACCTGGCTGACCAGCGACATCCGGCTGGTCAGCAGCTGGGCGACAGCGGCGGCACCAAAGACCGAGAAGGTCGCGAGGCCGGCGACGAAGTGCGACGTCTCGTGCAGGGTTCCGGCGAGGAAGCTCGGCGCGAGCGAGGTGAAGAGTCCGAAGATGGCGAAGGCCGAGAGCGCCGCGATCGCCGCCGACCAGAAGGCGCCACGGGATTCACGCGGAAGAGACATCCGCTGCGGGGCGTATGCACGACGCTCCTCCTGCTTTTCGACGGTCTCCGGAACAAGGGAGAGCGCGAGGGCGGCCAGGGCCAACAGCACGATGAAGAGCACGTACGGAACCTGCAGCGGTCCGGCGATCCACTGCGCGATGAAGCCGGCGATGAGCGGGCCGAGAGCGAGTCCGCCATTGTTGACGAAGGTGGAGACGGTGCTCGAGAAACGACCGCCCTCCTCGGGCCGGGACACCGCGCGCAGTTCGCTCAGGTGTGCCGTCGCCGTCGCCGTGAGCGCGCCGACGCCGACGCCGGAGATGAAGCGGGCGACCAGCAGACCCGGCACCGATGGCCAGACCAGAAAGAGCACGGCGGCCACGAGCTCGATGAGCACGGCGATCAGAATGATGCGGCGGCGCCCCAGCCAGTCACTGATGTGACCGGCGAGGTAGAGGCTGGCGATCACACCGACGGCGTAGACCGCGAAGATCACGGTGAGCAGGAAGGTGGCGAAGCCGTCGCGTGCCTGATAGAGCGAGTACAGCGGGGTGGGAATGGTCGAGAACGCCATGACCGTGAGGAAGACGGCGGCGATTATCCAGAAACCCGCTCCGTGAGCGCGGCGACCGCGAACGCGCGCGGCGGGGGTGGGAACAGCGGAGGTAAGAACGGTGGGGACGGCGTCGGTGGACGGCGGGAGAAGCGATGTCATGGCTTCAGTGTGCGACGAACTTGTCATCGTGTCCAACGACTGTCATTGATAAATTCAATCGTTTTACTCGATAATTGACCGATGGACACCCGTCAGCTCGAATACTTTGTCGCCGTCGCCGAAGAACTGAATTTCACCCGGGCTGCCGCCCGCCTGTTCGCGGTGCAGTCCACCGTGTCGGCGGGCATCCGGTCTCTGGAGCACGACCTCGGCACGCCGCTGTTCGAGCGCTCGACGAAGCGGGTCGCGCTCACCTCCGCCGGCAGCAGAGCACTTCCGGAGGCACGATCGGCGATCGAGGCGATCGACCGCGTGCGCAGCGCCGCTGCAGAGAACAGCCGCGATATTCGCGGGCGGTTGCGAGTGGGGATCTTCACCAGCCTCGACTACCTCGACCTGCCTGGACTATTCGGAGAGTTCCACGAGCGCTATCCGCTGGTCGATCTGCAGCTCACGGCATCCGCCTCCGGCTCGACCGGATTCACCGACGATGTGCGACGGGGGCGGGTCGACCTCGCGTTCATGGGGCTCGCGGCGCAAGACCTCGCCGGGTTCCAGGTGCTCGAACTCACGCGCAGCGATTTTGTCGCGATCGTCCCCTCCTCCCACCCGCTGGCCGGTCGAGCCCAGGTAGACCTGGCCGAGCTGACCACGGAGACCTGGGTCGACACCCCTGCAGGTTTTGGCAACCGGGTGATTATCGATCGCGCTCTCGCCGAGCGCGGTCTCAGTCGCACGATCGGTGCGCAGGTGTCGGAACTGGGCGCCGTGGCACAGTTCGTTGCGGCCGGACTCGGGATCGCGGTGATTCCCATCGTGGCCTACTCCCCCACGCCCGCGACCTCGGCGGTGACGCTCGAGCCACCGGTCACGTGGAGCCTGAGCGCGATCACGCGCCCGGGGGCCAGTCCGGCGATCGCCGCGCTGCTCGACCTGCTGGCCGAGCGGTTCGTGGGCGCTCGCCGGGCCTGAATCGCGGGGCTGGCGAAGCGATAGCGGAAGGTGGGACGCCGGCAATGGGCGAGCCACGCGAGGCGGGCTCCGAACGAAGAAAGGCGGGAGCCGAGCGGCACGGCGTCAGCCGAACCGCTCGGCTCCCGCCGAACTCCGTGAACCTGCTGCGGCCGTTACTGAGCGCCGTAGCCGCCGACCGGGCTGAACCCGACCGGGAGGGCGAACGGATCGATGACTCGACTCGAGCGGTCCGAGACGCGCACCAGCGCGGCCAGTTCGCCCGCGGCACGCTCGATGCGGCTCGCAAGGCTCGGCTGTCCGGTACCGGTTGCGCCGGCGGCATCCGCTGTGCCCCAGTCGCTCGACGCGGCGTAGACGCCGGTCGGGACCACGGTCGCGTGCAGGTAGCTGAACAGGGGGCGCACCGAGTAGTCCAGAGCGAGCGAGTGACGCTCGGTGCCTCCGGTCGCGGCGATGAGCACCGACATGTCGGTCAACGACTGCGGGTCGAGCACGTCGATGAACGACTTGAACAGCCCGCTGTAGCTGGTGGTGAAGATCGGCGTGACGGCGATGAGGCCGTCCGCCGTGGTCACCTTCTCGATCGCCGCTTCGAGTTTCGGACTCGCGAAGCCGGTGATCAGGTTGTTGGTGATGTCCTGGGCGAAGTCGCGCAGATCGATAACGTCGACCTGCACCTCGATCGGCTCACCGTCCACCTGGTCGTCACGCAGCCGCCGCACGACCGTCTCAGCGAGACGGTCGGCGAGCAGGCGCGTGGACGAGGGCTGACTGAGACCGGCGGAGACGACGGCAAGTCTGCGTGTCGTCATCTCTGTCACCGCCCTTCGACGAGCTCGGGGGCCGACGCCACCGCTGCGTCGCGCTTTGCGACGAGCGAGGCGTGAGTGGGGCCGTCCGGCACGGAGGCGGGGCGGTCCTTCGCCATCTCCTTGCGGAGCACCGGCACGACCTCCTCGCCGAGGATGTCGAGCTGCTCGAGAACGGTCTTCAGCGGCAGTCCGGCGTGGTCCATGAGGAACAGCTGACGCTGGTAGTCGCCGAAGTGCTCGCGCATCGACGCGTACCGGTCGATGACCTGCTGCGGGCTGCCCACGGTGAGCGGGGTCTGCTCGGTGAAGTCCTCCATCGACGGGCCGTGGCCGTAGACCGGGGCGTTGTCGAAGTACGGGCGGAACTTGTTCACCGCGTCCTGCGAGTTCTTCGACATGAAGGCCTGGCCACCGAGACCGACGATCGCCTGCTCGGCGGTGCCGTGTCCGTAGTGCTCGAAGCGGTTGCGGTAGTACCCGATGAGCTTCATGTAGTGCTCCTTGGGCCAGAAGATGTTGTTCGCGAAGAAGCCGTCACCGTAGAAGGCGGCCTGCTCGGCGATCTCAGGAGAGCGGATGCTGCCGTGCCACACGAACGGCGCGACGTCGTCGAGCGGACGTGGAGTCGAGGTGAAGCCCTGCAGCGGGGTGCGGAACTTGCCCTGCCAGTCGACCGTGTGCTCGGTCCAGAGACGGTGAAGCAGCGCGTAGTTCTCGATCGCCAGCGGGATACCCTCGCGGATGTCCTTGCCGAACCACGGGTACACGGGGCCGGTGTTACCGCGGCCCATCATGAGGTCGACGCGGCCGTCGGCCACGTGCTGCAGCATTGCGTAGTCCTCGGCGATCTTCACCGGGTCATTGGTGGTGATCAGCGTCGTGGCGGTCGACAGCAGCAGCGTGGAGGTCTTGGCGGCGACATAGCCGAGCATTGTCGTGGGCGAGCTCGGAACGAAGGGTTCATTGTGGTGCTCACCGAGAGCGAAGACGTCGAGGCCGACCTCTTCCGCCTTCTGGGCGATGGTGAGAATGTTCTTGATGCGCTCGTTCTCACTGGGTGTGTGTCCATCGGTCGGGTCCGTGGTGACGTCTCCGACAGTGAAGATTCCGAATTGCATGGGGTTTTCCATCCGTTCTATGCGTTTGCATAGACTATCAACACTCGGCGCCCGAAACTATTCCCGTCGACCGGAAACAATGTTTGCGGTGTCCATCCACACCGGAATCGGTGGGCAGCGCTGCTCGAGATAGGCGAGAGCTCGCGGCTCGAGACCGCTCGCCCACACGACGTCGTATGGGTTCCAGTTGCCCTGTCCGGTGATGCTCCCGGCCGCGAATCGATCGGGCGCTTCCCGCGACCGAGCGCCAGACAGCAGCAGACACGGCCGCACCACCGCCTTCTGGTAACGCTCCAGTGCGTCGCGCTGCTGCGATGTCATCCGTCGCTCCACCTCCGACTGCTTGATCCAGGTCGCGTTGCAGATGTAGCCGTCGATGCTGTACTGCAGATAGGTCTGACCCTGGGTGGAGGTGTAGGCGTAATCGTTGGGAAGCGCGACAGCCTGGTATCCACGATCCTTCAAGCACGCGACGATACGCGTGGGCCAGTCGGCATCCGGCACGGTGTGGGTCACCGTGATGCGCGGCCGAAATGCCTCCGGATACGACGCGCCGATCGGTTGCCACATTTCGTCGAGCACAGCCGTTCGGATCTGTTGCCGATCCACCGCGGTCATCGGCTCTGACGCTATCGAGCTGCACCCAGCGAGCCCCGTGAGTGACACGAGGGCGACGGATGCGGCGAGCCAGCGTCGCGCGGGCACACCAGCACCTCGTTCCGTTCGCCGCGCTCTCGCCATCCCGTCAGTCTCGCACTGAGCGGCGAACATCGAATAGCAGAGGGCGAGCACTCCACCGGCACGCAGATTCGACCCCAGAAGTGGGGGCAATCGGTGGCAATCCGATGTTCGCCCCGTGTCGAACCCCACCCGAGAGGACCATTACGCCCGGCGGAATTAAGGGGCCGCCAGGCGATGGGGATATGAAAGCTCCGCTGGCACGGAGTTCACGGAGGGGCCGGGCGACGAGATCGTGCCGGCCCCTCTTCCGTGAGCGACGGCCGCCCCACCTCCAGACTCCAGACTCCAGACTCCAGACTCCAGACTCCAGACTCCAGACTCCAGGGCTAGCGCGTCTGACCCAGGAGCAGGTCGACGCGATATCCGTTGCGGGTCTTGACCACCTTCGCGGGGATGCGCGGCTTGCGTCCGGCATCCTCGAGTCGTCCAAGAGTGTCGTCAATGACCCCCTCGAGCCCGCGGGGAACAACGCCAACCACGCCACTCACGCGACTGCCGGTGAACAGGCGCACCTCGATGGGTGCGTCTTTGGCCTCTTCCGCTGCGGACCGACGGGAGAGCGCCGTCTCGAGCTCTCCCCCGGACTCGAGAGCCGCGACCAGTTCTTCCTGGCGCGGATTGCTGTTTGCCAGCCGGATCGTCACCCGTCCGTTCGAGGGCACGAGGTTATAGCGGTAGTCCCCGAAGTTGCCGGAACCACGGTCGGACTTGGGGAGGGAGAGATCGCCGGTGATGTTCCGGTTCCAAAACGCCATGGTTCGATCGTATCGACGGCGAGGGTCGATAGGCTCTGCCGCCTCGTTCTGCCGTCACGCTTTAGCGAACGGCGCGCACCCGCCGCCGCAGCAGCGACCCCAGCAGCACCAGCATCGCGATTGCGCCGCCGACCGCTGTATCGACGACACGATCGGCGATCAGCACGCTCGGCGTGGTCGCGCCCTGGGCGGAGATGGTGAGCGCGAGCGGGGTGATCAGCAGCAGCGCCAGCCCGTAGTTGCGCAGCACTATCGTCTCGATGCCGAACTGCAGCACGCCGAGCACCAGCACCAGCACCCAGCCGGACGGATGCAGCAACTCGACCAGGGCGAATATTCCGACGCCGAGAAGCGTGCCGATGACGCGGTGCACCGCACGAACCGCGGTGAGGCGCAGTCGGTGCCCGTTCTGCAAGATGGCGACGACGGTGAGGGTGACCCAGTATGCACGGGGCAGCCCGAGCGGAACGGCGATGATCGCCGCGATCGCGGCGGCGATGATGACCCTGGCGACGATCAGGCGCGTGGTGGCGTCGAGTCGGAACCGGAGCGGGCCCGCGGTGGCATCGTGGATGTCGCTGTCGCGCGAACGCACGGACGGCAGCACGAGCGGAAGCAGCACCACGAGGTAGGCGAGCACCGCACCGATCACCATTGCACCGAGCACGATCCTGCCGTCGAGACCGGATCCGCCGAGGGCGATCGGCCCAGCGAGATGGCCGGCCACCCCTCCGACCAGCACGGGGAACAGCACTCCTGGCGGACCCACCTCGAAGCCGAGGAAGAGCACGGATGCACCCGCTGCCAGCACCAACAGTGCCACGACGCTCGTCCACACCGCACCAGAGCCGAGCACCCCGATCGCCGCGGACCCGAGCAGCACGGCCCCGATCAACGGGAGTACAGCGGCCCGCTGCCGACGACTGCGCGAGGTCAGATACAGAGCGAGGAAGCCGCCGGTAGACGCGAGCAGTCCGAGGTCTTCATGACCCAGCGCCGTGAAAAGCGCGATCGGCAGCGCGATGGCGAGGCCGGCCTGAATCGCGATCGACCACCGCGGCGGCGCCGGACGCAGTGCGACGATCGAGCGGAGGTCGTCGCGAATGCTCACCACCCCATTGTCCTCGGGGATGGAGCGCCCTCCGAACCGTCAGGACATGAAAAACGGCCCGCCCCGCTGCGTGTTAGACGCAGCCAGGCGGGCCGTCTCAGAGCCAGTGTCGCGACCCATCGATGAAGACGGGCCGATCGCGACGGGCCACACCGGAAGGATGAACCTAGCGGCGCAGTCCGAGGCGCTCGATCAACGCGCGGTAGCGGTTGATGTCGACGTCCTGCAGGTAACCCAGCAGGCGACGACGCTGTCCAACCAGCAGAAGCAGGCCACGACGCGAGTGGTGGTCATGCTTGTGCTCTTTCAAGTGCTCGGTGAGATCCTTGATGCGTGCGGTCAGCATTGCGACCTGCACCTCGGGGCTGCCCGTGTCACCTGGGTGGGTGGCGTACTCGTCGATGATCGCTTTCTTGGCTTCTGGTGCTAAAGGCATAGAAGACCCCTCTCTCTCGTTGCGCGGTGCCCGACACCGGAATGTGCGAGCTCTCTTTATCCGCGGCCGTTTGACGGCAACCTTGGGAGTTTAGCAGAATCACCGCTGGCTAGGCGGTGCCCCGAGAAGTGGAACGGGACCGGGGAGCCGGGCGGATGCTCGCGCCCGCGTCACGGGACAGCGCCAGCGACTCGATCGTCGCGATCAGGGTGAGTCCGGCGACGACGAGGAACGCGATGGCGAAGCCCCCGGAGTCCGGCGCGATGAGTGTGCCCCCGCGCAGGGCAAGGGCACCGACAGCAATGCCGAAGCCCGCGGCCACCTGCTGCAGCGTGGAGGCGAGAGTGTTGGCATCCGTCATCTCCGCTCGGTCAATGTCGGCGAAAGCGATCGTGTTGTACGCGGTGAACCCGGTCGACCGTGCCGCCCCGCTGAACACGAGGAGGAGCGCGAGCAGCCAGAGCGGGGTCTCGGGCGAGAGCACCGCCATCAGCACGATGCTCAGAGCCGCGCAGCTGCTGGCGACGATCAGCACCGGGCGGAACCCGAATCGTCGCAGCAGCGGGGTCGTCGCCGGTTTGATCGCGATGTTGCCGACGAACACGAACAAGACCAGCGAGCCGGACAGCACGGGCGACCAGCCGAAGCGCTCCTGAAACAGCAGCGGCAGCAGGAACGGCACGGCGTTGACCGCCAGGCGGAACAGCGACCCACCGGCATGCGCTACCCGGAACGTCTCGACCCTGAGCGCCCCGAGATCGAACAGCGGATGCCGCACCCGCCGCTGCCAGACAACCGCCGCGACCAGCGCCAGGACACCCCCGATCGCCCACAGGGCCACCTCGACGGCAGTCGGCTTCCCGTCGGAGAGCAACGACGCGAGGTAGACCAGCGCGCCGACTCCAGCACTGCTGAGCACGAGGCCAACCCAGTCGAGCCGTGGCGGGGACTCCGGTCTCTCCCGCGGTACGAGCCGCAGCGCGAACGCGAAAGCGACCACGCCGAGTGGCACGTTGATCAGGAAGATCCAGTGCCAACTCCCGTAGGTGGTGAGGATGCCGCCCACCAGCGGCGCGATGACCGGTGCGGCGAGCGCCGGCCAGGTGAGCAGCGCGACCGCCCGCACCAGTCCTGCCTTGTCCGTCGCCCGCAGCACCGCGAGCCGTCCGACCGGCACCATCATCGCTCCCCCCACGCCCTGCAGCACGCGGGCAGCGGTCAGCTCGGCAAGCGTCGAACTGGCCGCACAGACCACGGAGGCGACAGTGAACACCGCGATGGCGGTGAGGAAGACCCGACGGGAGCCGAAGCGGCGGGTAATCCATCCGCTCAGCGGGATGAGCATTGCCAGGGTGAGTAGATACGCGGTGATGGTCACGCCCACGGCGAGCGCCGGCACCCCGAGGTCACGACCGATGCTCGGAACGGCGGTGGTGAGGATGGTGCCGTCGAGGTTCTCCATGAAGAACGTCCCGGCGACGAGGAGGGCGAGGTTACGCGCGCGTTTGTCTGCTGTCGTTTCGGTGGTCATCGGCGTATCCGGCATCGGTACGAATCTATCGCTGTGCGCCATGGCCACGACCGCCAGCGGGACGAGCGACTAGTGACGCAGCAGCAGCTCGTCTGTTGGCGAGTGCGGACCGCGGGTACCGTCGGCCTCCCGGCGAGCGCGCTCGGTGCGGGCCGCCGCCCGGCGGTCGCGGATGGCTGCCGGAGTGGTGATCACGAGGGCGGCGATCACGCCGATCGCCGTGCCGAGGGAGTTCGCGAGAACGTCGTTCGGGTCGGATACCCGTCCGGGGATACCGCGCTGGGCGAGCTCGATGGCGACGGTCGCCAGCACCCCCGCGGCGATCGCCAGCCACCAGCGCCGGCGGCCGAGCACCAGGAGAAAAAGCAGACCGATCGGCACGAACATCCCGATGTTGGCGATGAACTGCACACGGTCGTAGGTGATCCACTCGGTCGACTCGTGGCTGCCGAAGAATCGCAGCAGCCGGAACAGTGCGCGGTTGCCGGCGGCATCGAGCGGCTGTGGGCCGAGCGTCACCCAGCCGACGACGCCCAGATAGCCGATCGTAAACAGGGCGAGCAGGGGATGTCGGCGCAGCATCCGCCGATTCTGGACTCCCCTCCTGAACAAATGCCCCCGACCCGCTCGAGAATCAGCACAAGCGCGGGCCAGATCCCCGATACTGGAGGCCGGGAACAGCCGACGGCAAGGAGAGTGCACGGATGCTCGGCTCGTTGCCATGGTGGACCCCGACGAATCTGGCTCCGCTCGCCCTGGACCTCGTGCTCGTCATGGTGCTCATCGGCTACCTGATCTACGGGTTCCGGCGCGGACTCACCCTCAGTGTGGCGAGCATCCTCGGCGCGGTCATCGGTGCCGTTGCCGCCTTCTTCGCGATCCCACTGGTCACCGGGTGGATCGGCAGCACCCAATGGCGCCTGCCGATAGTGCTTCTCACGGTCTTCGTGTTGATCGGCGCTGGCATCGCGCTCGGCACCGCCCTCGGACGCGTCATCCGTGTCGGTGTGGTGAAGGGGCCGCTGCGCGGATTGGACCGGTTTTTCGGCGGGCTCGTGAGCGTCGCCGCTACCGCCGTCGTCATTTCGATGCTCGCGTTCGCGATCGGCTCGCTTGGAGTGCCGGTGCTCTCCCAGGCCATCACCTCCTCGCGCGTCGTCGCGGTGATCGACACGGTCACCCCGGCGCCGGTGCGCGAACTCGAGGCGCAGGTACGGTCGCTCGTGGCTCAGCAGGGAATCCCCCGCGTGCTCGACTCGATCGGCATCGGCTCCCCGCTGCCGATCCCGACCGGCGCGGCGAACAGCGCGCAGGAGAAGGCATCGCACTCGGTCATGAAGATCACCGGTAACGCTTACGCCTGTGGGCAGAACCAGACCGGAAGCGGATTCGTCATCGCTCCCGGTCGGGTCATCACGAACGCGCACGTGGTCGCCGGGGTGGCGGATCCCATCATCGAGTCGCCCGATGGCGGCAGTTGGAAGGGAACCGTCGTCTACTTCGACACGGTGAACGACCTCGCCGTGATCGCGGCCGGGGGTATGTCGACGGCGCCCCTCGCCGTGGGGACTACCCTCCCCGAAGGCACGACGGCGGTCTTCGACGGCTATCCCCTCGGCGGCCCGTTCAGCTCGAAGCCCGCCGCGGTGCAGGGCGTCGGCACCGTGCGGGTTCCCGATATCTACGGGGCCAATCCGACCCCGCGCGAGGTGTACTCGCTCGCCGCCGACGTTCAGCAGGGCAATTCGGGTGGGCCGGTAATCGATGCCACGGGCACGGTGGCCGGGGTGATCTTCGCCAAGTCGTCGACGACATCCGACCTCGGTTTCGCGCTCACGGTCGCCGAGCTCGCGCCGGTCGCCGCCCGGGCGGGCGGGCTGACCGCCGAAGTGCCGTCTGGCCACTGCACGAGCGAGTAGCGCCGCCCCAACCACAGCCACGTTTGCCCGAAAATGCAGACTGGCGCACCCTAAAACCTGCATATTCGGGCAAACGTGGCAGGAGATTGGGGGTCAGCCGGCCGCGCGACCCTCGGCGAGGTAGGCGAGCCGACGGAGCGTCTCGACGTTGCGGATGTGCAGCGGCAGGTCGAGCAGCGGCCCCGGGATGAGCGTCGCCGGACCCCGCACGGCGTGCTCGACGATGCGCACCACGCTCCAGGCCTCGCCCGCCGGACCGCGACGCGGCTTGACGTCCAGCACGACCCGCGCCTCCCCGGTCGGCCAGCCCCGGGCACGAAGCTCGGCGTGCCGCGGTGCGTCCCAGGCGACGACCTCGCTGGAGTCGTCGATCACCGCCGGCCACACCCCGAACGAATGGTGCAGCTTGGCGCCGACCGCGGGCCAGTGCTCGTCGACGTCACGGATGCGCGAGGCACCGACCACCCAGCTGGGATAGAGCCAGCCGTCGGCGAGGATGCGGAAGACATCATCCGGGGGGCACTGGATCACGCGGTAGTTGGTCGACATCTCATGCTCCCCGTTCCACGCCCAGGTAGGGCATCTCGGTGATTCCGAATATGTCGCCGAGCGCAGTGCGGGCGGCGTAATACCCCGACAGGCCGTGCACTCCCGGGCCCGGGGCGGTCGAGGCACCGGTGAGGTAGACGCCCGCGGCCGGCGTGCGCCACGGAGTCGGGCTCGCGGTCGGTCGCGCGACCAGCTGGCGCATATCCACGTCGCCCGCCGCGATGTCCCCGCCGATGTAGTTGGGATTGTGCGCCTCCATGTCCACCGCGGTGCGCGATGCCGACGCCAGAATGGTGTCGCGAAAACCGGGGGCGAAGCGCTCGATCTGATGGATGACCGCCTCCGTGCGATCCTCGCTCGACCCCCGCGGCACGTGCGTGTACGCCCAGAGCACGTGCTTGCCGGCCGGCGCGCGGCTCGGGTCGAACGGTGTCGGCTGGGAGACCAGAACATACGGGCTCTCGGGATGACGACCTGCCGCGACATCCGCCTCCGCCCGCTGCATCTCGGCACGCACCCCGCCGACATGCACGGTCGCGGCCATAATCAGCCGGTCATCGCGCCATGGCACCGGAGCGGAGAGCGCGAAATCTACCTTGGCGACACCGTTGCCATAGCGGAAGCGCTCGAGTGCTCGGCGATAGCCGTGCGGCAGCCGGTCGCCGACGATGCGCGACAGCGCGCGCGGGGTCACGTCGAAGATGGCGGCGGTCGCCGGCGGGAGCTCGCCGATGGACCCGATCTCGGTGTCGGTGACGATCTCGCCGCCGTGCGCGAGCAGGTCCTCGGCCATCGCCTGCACGATCGATCGGCTTCCGCCGACCGGCACCGGCCAGCCGCGAGCGTGGGCGGTGGCCGCGAGCACGAGCCCGCCGGCCGCGGACGACAGGCTCGGCATCGGCTGCACCGGGTGTGCGAAGGCGCCGGTCAGCAGGGCCGGGGCCGCGTCGCCGCGGAACCGGGTGTTCCAGTCGATGCTCCCCTGTTCGAGCACCCGCAGACCGAGGAGCAGTGCGGCGAGCGGATGCCGGGGCGCCCCGATGATCTCGGTGCCGGCGAACTGCGCCACGTCGTCCGCCCGCGCGACCAGCGGCTCGAGCAACCGGCGCCAGGCCGGGCCGTCCACGCCGAGACCGGCGACTGTGCGATCGAGGTCGTGCCAGGCGATGGCTGCCCGACCTCCCGAGGACGGGGTATCGAGCGGCTGGGAGTAGGAGATCTCGGGGACCACGAACCGCATACGCTTGGTGAGCTCGAAGCGGCGGAAGAAGCCCGATGACAGCCCGAGCGGGTGGATGGCGGAACACACGTCGTGAAGGAAACCCGGCAGCGTGAGCTCCTCGGTGCGTGCTCCACCGCCGATGGTCGATTCCCGCTCATACAGCCGCACGGAGAGTCCGGCCCGGGCGAGGGTGACGGCGGCGGCGAGACCGTTCGGACCGGCGCCGACGACCACCGCGTCCGGCGTGCTCACGGGTGGTCCAGCGTCTCGGCCAGGAACGCGTTCGACTTTGCCCAGGCGTCCGCCGCGTCGGCCGCACGATAGGTCGACGGGTTCGTGTCGTTGAAGAAGGCATGTCCGGCGTCGTCGTAGACCGTCGCTTGGAAGTCGACCCCGGCATCCGTCATCTGCCGCCGAACCTCGGGCAGCTTGTCGATCAGCGCCGGGTCGTGCACGCCGTAGAACGCACGGATCGGTGCCGTGATCTTCGCGATGTCCTCGGGGGCCGGAGCGGTTCCGTAGAACGGGATCGCCGCCTTCACCCGCGGGTCTGCCGCGGCGAGCGCGAAGCTGTACGTGCCACCGAAGCAGAACCCGGTAACGGCGATGCGCCCCTCGACCCCCGGCTGCCGCTCGAGGTAGTCGACCGCCTTCGTCAGCGCGTCGACCGCCCAGGCGGCGTATCCCGGCGCGGACAGCGAACTGAAGGCCTCACGCAACCGCGGCTGGCCCTCGGTGCGCACCCGCTCATCCGGAGAGTTGCGGATGGCGAACAGTTCAGCGCCGACCTGGGCCTCGATGCCGATGGCGCTCAGGATGTCCGGGGCGAGAACCAGATACCCCTCGGCCGCATAGCGGTCGGCGATGTCGGTGATGTGCTCGACGAGTCCCCAGATCTCGTGGATCACGATGACGGCTCCGCGCGGAGCCCCCGAGAACTCGGCCGGGGGCTCGGCGATGTAGGCGGAAAAAGAATCTGGGAAGTCGGAGTTGCCGTCGGTCTGGATGGTGATCGTGTGTGCCATAGGCCAATCTTGCACCGCGAGGGCGTCAGATCAGGGTGGCCTCGAGAAACTCGGTAACGTCGTCGAGCTCCTCTCGCGAGATCGAGTGCCCCACGCCCGGATACTCGCGCACCACCGCTGTGCTGTGCACGGGCAACCAGGCCGCGGTGCGGTCGATCGCGTCGGGGCTGATCACGGGATCGGCGACATCCCGCCCCCAGAACACCGGCGGGCGCAGGGAGGCGAGTACAGCATCCCCCGGCAACTCCCCCGCCAGGCTGAAGCCAGACAGCACGACCCCGGCGGCGAAGCGCTCGGGCTCGGAGCGCAGGAGGTGCGTCACCATCGCACCGCCCTGAGAGAAGCCGAGAAGGCCGACCTGGCCGGTCGGCGGGAGGGAATCCAGGAAGGCGAGCACGGCATCGGTGGCCGCCGCGGCCGCCGTCGGCGCGGGCAGCCCCGGCTCGGCCGGCGGAAACCAGGAGTAACCGTCTCCGAGCGGAAGCGGAGCGCGCAGCGACACCGTGACCAGCTCGGCCGGCAGCAGTGGAGCGAGCGAGGCGAGATCGCGCTCGTTGGAGCCCCTGCCGTGCATGAGCACGAGCAGCGGACGGGAGGCGAGGGCCTGGACCCGCTGCTCCGCGGCAACCGACCAGACGGCGCCGGTAATGGTCAGGGCGGACGATCCGGGCGACATCCACTCAGCCTAAGGCGGCAGAAACGACGTCGCGGCTCCAATCCGATTCCCGGAGCGCTACGGACCCTGAGTGAGCCGAGTCGATGGTGGTGCGCCTGGGAACGCATCTCATCTCGCCGGAGGATGTGCTTACCCGATTCTCCGTCGCGGCGTCACTCCGGGCCCAACAGCGCCGTTGCGACCGTGGAGTGAGCAGAATCCTCGCTGCTCGGGTGGAAGCCCCCGGCCAGCACGTCCCGGTACAGCCGACCGATCTCGCTGGAGTTCGAGAACGCGGCGCCGCCGGCCACCGCCACAGCCTGCTCGACCACGAACCTCGCGGTGCGCGTCGCGCGCGACTTGACCCCGACGAGCGCCCGGAACCACAGGTCGCCCCGGTCGACCAACCCGTCGACGTCTCCCGCGAGCGCGTCGATCTGCGGCTGCAGCGCGTCGAGGCGAATGGCGGCCTCCGCGATCTTCCAGCGCATGTTCGGGTCTTTGTCTTTCGTCAGCCCCGTGCGTGCGGATGTCCGGCCCTGCACCGAGGAGACCGCCAGTTCGAGCGCCCTGGCCCCGATTCCCGCGTACACCGCGGCGATGAGGATCTCGAAGTTCGCGAAGATGGCGAAGATCAGTGGGTCCGCACTCGGCCCGGGGTCGAGGCGGCGCACCACGCGGTCGGCGGCGACCACCGCGCCGTCAAGGCGGGTGGTGTTGCTTTGGCTGGCGCGCATGCCGATGGTGTCCCAGTCCTCGATCACCGTGATGCCGGGGCTGTCGCGGGTGACGAAGCCATGCACCAGCTTCGGGGCATCGGCCGAGGTGCTGTCGAGCCCGAACAGGCCGAGCCGGGTCCAGACCGGCGAGAGGCTGGTGAAGACCTTGGTGCCGGTGAACGCGACGCTTCCATCGGCGAGAGGACGGGCATCCGTCGTCGATCCGAACAACACCAGATCGTTGCCGGGCTCGCTGATGGCGAAGGCGAAGATCTCGCCGGCCGCGGCCTCGGTGAGCACGAAGTCGAGCGAGCTGTCGCCGCGATCGTGCAGCGTCTTGGCGACGCCCGTCCAGACCAGGTGCATATTGATGCCGAGCGCCGTTGCCGGGGCTGCCGCCGCGAGCCGAGACTGCTCGCGGGCCAGCTCGGTGAGGCTCAGCCCCAGGCCTCCGAGGTCGGTCGGCACCAGCGCGCGCAGGTATCCGACCTCTCTCAGCTCGGCGAGGTCGTCGGCGAAGAAGGCATTCTCACGGTCGTAGTCGGCCGCCCGATCGTGGATGCGCGCGAGCAGCTGATCGCTGAGGAAAGGGGTATGCGTCACTCCCCCAGCATCCCACCGGCGACGACGGCGCGGGGCCTCCGCGTGATGGAAGCACTCACAATCGCCGCGATCACGCAGAGCCCAGCCGCGCCGAGCCAGGCCGGGGTGTAGCTGCCGTAGGCGTCACGAACGAGGCCGGCGGTGGTCGCCGCGATGGCGGCTCCGATCTGGTGGGCGGCGAAGACCCAGCCGAAGACGACCGGGCCGTCGGCGCCGAACAGTTCACGGGCCAGAGCGACCGTGGGCGGCACGGTCGCTACCCAGTCCAACCCGTAGATCACGACGAACAGCACGATGGGCGGCCGCACCGTTGCCGAGAGCAGGGACGGGAGGATCAGCAGCGATACCCCCCGGAAGCCGTAGTAGGCCACCAGCAGATAGCGCGGGTTGATGCGGTCGGTAAGCCAGCCCGACGCGATGGTACCGACGATGTCGAAGACGCCGATCACCGCGAGCAGCCCGGCAGCCGCCGTCTCCGGTAGCCCGTGGTCGGCGGCCGAGGGGATGAAGTGGGTGCCGATCAACCCGTTTGTGGTGGCCCCGCAGATGGCGAAGCCGGCCACCAACGCCCAGAAGGTGCGCACTTTCGAGGCCTTCGCCAGCACCTGAATGGCGCGCCGGGCCGCGTTCGGTCCGGTTTTCGGTGCCGTGCTTTTGTCTTGCGCCCTGCTCTCATCTGGTGCCGATCCCGGCTCGAGTAGCGCGGGTGATCCGTACGGTGTCATCCCCAGGTCGGCCGGACGGTTGCGCAGGAACAGCAGCACCAGGGGGACGACGACGAGCGCTCCGGCCGCACAGAGCAGCGACGCCTGACGCCACCCCACGTTCTGCACCAGCAGCGCGATCAGCGGCAGGAAGGCGAGCTGCCCGGTGGCACTGCCAGCGGTGAGCACGCCGACGACCAGACCGCGGTGTTTCACGAACCAGGTGTCGGCGACCGTCGCCGCGAACACCAGCGCCATCGACCCGGTGCCGAGGCCGATCAGCACTCCCCAGGTGAGCAGCAACTGCCAGGACTCGGTGACGAAGATGCTCAGCCCGCTGCCCGCCGCGATCAGCAGCAGGGCGATGCTCGTCACCCGACGCAGCCCGAAGCGCTCCATCAGCGCTGCGGCGAAGGGCGCGGTGAGCCCGAAGAACAGCAGGTTGATCGACACGGCGAGCGAGAGGATGCCGCGGCTCCAGCCGAATTCGGTCTCCAGGGGCAGCATCAGCACTCCCGGCGCCGCGCGGAACCCGGCCGCGCCGACCAAGGCGAGGAATGCGACGGCGGCAACGATCCAGGCCGGGTGGATGCGGCGCGTGCGGCGGGGTTCGGATGGGCCGGGTTCGGAAAGGCCGGGCAGAGAGGTCACCACCCGAGTATCGCGGCATCCGGACCGTCGTGAGCCACTGGTTCCTGCTTTCGCTCGCAGAACGGCATGCTGAGCTGCCTGCTCAGCGGCATGCCGGGCGGGGTGCAGAATGAGGACGGTGTCTTCTTCCCCGCCTTCACCTGCTTCCCGAGGTTCCCGGCGTGCCCCGCGTTCGCCACGCCTGCCCGACGGACTTCCGGATGACGGCTCGCTTCCCGGGGACCCCGAGCGCCAGACCGTACCGCCGATCGACACGTCATCAGCCGCTGCGTCATCGGCCGCCGCGCGTCGCGGCCCGCGCTTCGTCGATCTGAGCCCGCTGCGGGAATCCCCCGCCTTCGCCCGGCTCTGGATCGGCGGCACGATCTCGGGCATCGGCGGCCAGATGACGATCGTCGCGATCGGCCTGCACATCTACTCGATCACGAACTCCACGCTGGCGGTCTCACTCGTCGGCGCGTTCGCGCTGCTGCCGATGATCGTCTTCGGACTCTACGGCGGGATGCTCGCCGACGCCTTCGATCGCCGCCTCGTGCTGCTCATCGCGGCGATCGTGGCCTGGGGCTCCACCATCACCCTCGCTGCCCTCGCCTGGACCGGAGTGGAGACGGTCTGGCCGTTCTACCTGCTGGCGACGGTGAACGCGGTCGCGGCGACCGTCATCAGCACGGTACGGGCGGCGGTGCTGCCGCGTCTGCTTCCCGCGCGGTTGCTCCCGGCGGCATCCGCTCTCACCGGCATCGGCGCTGGCGTCATGGTCACCACGGGGCCGGCGATCGCCGGTCTTCTGGTCGCCGGCGTCGGCTTCGGCTGGACCTATACCGTGGACATCGTGCTGTTTCTCAGCGCATTCCTCGGCATCCTGTCACTGCCGAAGCTGGCCCCAGTGGGCGAGGTGCAGCGGCCCGGATTGGAGTCGCTGCGCTACGGCGCGCGGTTTTTGACAACGGCCCCGAACATCCGGATGACCTTCATCGTGGACATCATCGCGATGACCTTCGGCAACCCGCGTGCCCTGTATCCGGCGATCGGTGCTGTCGTGCTGGGCGGCGGGCCGATCACCGTAGGCATCCTCACGGCGGCCGGTGCCGTCGGTGCGCTGCTCTCGAGCCTGTTCTCGGGCGGGTTCGGTCATCAGCGCCGACAGGGGCGGTCTATCGTCCGGGCGATCATCGTCTACGGGGGGTTCATCGCCGCCCTCGGCGTGCTGTTGGCCGTCTTCACCTTCCTGCCGGGCAGGAATGTCTCAGCGTCGTTCGCTCACGCCTCGGTGCCCGCGATCGTCCTCGCCGGGCTCCTGCTCGTGGGCGCCGGGGCGGCAGACAACGTGAGCAGCATCTTCCGCCAGACCATGCTGCAGTCAGCGGTGCCCGACAATATGCGCGGCCGACTGCAGGGGGTCTTCACCATCGTCGTCACGGGCGGCCCGCGCGTCGGCGACCTGTTCGTCGGGGTCGTCGCTGTCGCGGGTGCGCTCTGGCTGCCGCCGCTGTTCGGCGGGCTGGTGATCATCGTGGCAATCGCGACCCTGGTGCGGGTGCAGCGGGGCTTCCTCGCCTACGACGCCCGGCACCCGACGCCGTAGGTCGGGCGCGGGTATCGACGGATCCGCCCTTACAGGATGCCCGGAGGCAGCTCCCCGGCGGAGACCAGATACAGACGCTGGGTCGCGCGGGTCATCGCGACGTAGAGCGCTCCGGCGCCCCGGGTCGAGGCCGCGAGGATAGCGCCGGGGTCGACCACGATGACGGCGTCGAATTCGAGCCCCTTCGCATCCTGGGGCGTGATCACCGCGACCTCGCTCGACAGCCCGTGCCCGATCTCTGCGCCGAACTCGGCGCGCAGGTCGGCGTAGACCCGGTCGGAGTCGAGCGCGATCACCGCGACGGTTCCGCCCGCCGACGGATCGGTCTGCCGGAGCGCGAGCTCCGTGCCGACCGCACCACGCACCGTCGGCACGACGGCGATCGGCCACTCGCTCGAACGCACCGCGCGCGACGGGGTGACCGGCAGGCCGTGCGCTACCGCCATCGACTCGGCCGCCTCGGCGATCTGGCTCGGCGTACGGTAGTTGACCGTGAGCTCCTCGAGCCGCCAGCGGTCGGCCTCGGGCGATCCGGCGAGCAGCGGCTGCAGGGCGTCGCGCCAGTTGGTCGAGGCGGCGGCGGATGCGGCCTGAGCGATGTCGCCCACGATGGTGAACGACCGCAGTGGTCCGCGGCGCAGCAGCAGTCGCCACTGCATCGGCGATAGCTCCTGAGCCTCATCGACCACGACGTGACCGTAGGTCCAGGAGCGATCGGCGGCGGCACGCTCCGCCGTCGTCCCGCGGTCGGCCAGCTCGGCGAAGTTGTCGGCGAGGTCCTTGGCGTTGACGAGGCCCTTGACATCCATGTTCTGAATCGCGGCTTCGGCGTTCTCGATGTCGCGCTTGCGCTGCTGCTTCTGCTCGCGCTTCTGAGCGGCGTCGACGACGTCGTACTCGCCGAGAAGCTCGGCGGCCTCATCGAGCAACGGGATGTCCGAGATGGTGAACGGCGCATCACGACCGCGGCGCAGCAAGGCCCTCTCCTCGGCGCGCCAGCGCGGCGTGAGTTCGGCCAACCACTGCGGACGGGCATAGAGGTCCTGCAGCAGTTTCTCCGGGGTGAGCGGCAGCCAGGCGGTATTCAGAGCGACCCGCACGTCTTCGGCGCTGCGCAGGTCTTCGCGCAGCATCGGCAGATCGGAGTCGTCCATCGAGTTGCCGTTGGACTTGAGCTGCGCCAGCCATTCGCGGCTCAGGGCGTTCAGCGCCTGCTTCACGAAGGTGACGCGGGCCTCGTTGTATGGCTTGCCGCTCTCGCGCGCACGGTGCATCGCGTTCTGCACCACCTGCGGATCGAGGGTGAGCCGGTCGCCGTTCACGTCGAGCACCTGCGGCTCCGCTGGCACACGCTGACGCGAGCGGACGGCACGGGCGACCAGGTCGGCCATGTCGGCACGGCCTTTGATCGCGGCGATGGCGGGGGCATCCTCGGTCGTCGCCGAGACCCCCGGGTACAGCCGGCCGAGGCTCGCGAGCACCACGCCGGTCTCCCCGAGCGAGGGAAGCACGGCCTCGATGTACTCGAGGAAGGCAGTGGACGGCCCCACGATGAGCACCCCGGAGTTGCGCAGCCGATCGCGATGCGAATAGAGCAGGTAGGCCGCGCGGTGCAGCGCGACGGCGGTCTTACCGGTGCCGGGACCACCCTGCACGACCAGCACGCCGTTGAGGTCGGAGCGGATGATGCGGTCCTGCTCGGCCTGGATCGTCGCGACGATGTCTGACATCCGCCCCGTCCGCTGGGCGGTGAGGGCCGCGAGCAGCGCGCCCTCGCCCTGCAGCTCCGCGGTGTCGCCGTCGAGAAGCGCCACATCGAAGATCTCGTCTTCGATACGGATGATGCTGCGGCCCTTCGAGATCAGGTGGCGTCTGGCGCGGGTGCCCTGCGGGTTCGCGGCCGTCGCCTGATAGAAGGCACTGGCCTGGGGAACGCGCCAGTCGAGCAGGATCGGCTGCAGGTCTTCGTCGCGCAGGCCGATGCGGCCGATGTACCGATAGGCGGAGCTCTCCTCGCCGTCGTCGGTCGAGTCTGAGAGCTCGATGCGTCCGAAGGCGAGACGCTCGTCCACGTCACGCAGCTGAACGATGCGGTCTTCGTAGATGCGGGCGAAGGTGTCACGCTCGGAGCGCCCCTGGTGGTTGCCGCCGACATCGAGCTTGCGGATGGCGGCGAGCTGCTGCTCGGCCTCCAGCTTCAGCGCATCGAGTCGCGCGTAGAGGGTCGCTACATAGCCCTGCTCGCTGCGCAATTCGTTGTTGCGCCCCGACTCAGACCCACGCTCGAGATCAGGCTCGACATCACGCTCGACCTCACGCTGTTCACTATCGACCACGAGCACTTCCCCACTGATTCCGGCTATCTATTTTAGTGACCGGACAGCGCCGCTCCCGACCAGCTACGCCGTACGCGGAACCAACACCAGCAGCGGCGGCAACGCGGCCAAGGCACGGCGGTCTGCGACGATCCTCTCGAGCAGCGCCGCTTCGTCGTGGCCGGTGCGGATGCGGTCTTTGCCCGAGATCAGCCGCTGCCGGGTGAAGGCCAGGCGGGTGGCATCCGTCACGAACCGTCGGTACTGCCTGCGGAGCCCGTGCCGGCGTGCCCACCAGACGGCTTGGCGCCGGCCGGCGCCGGTCGACAGCTGATTGACCTCGCTCGGCGTGAACCAGCCCACGGCCGCGTATTCGGCGAGGCGCTCGCGGGTGATGCGCTGCTCATGCCGACGCAGCAGCGCGACCCCGACGATGGCGAGAATGAACAGTGGCACCTGCACCGTGAAGTAGTAGCCGAACCAGTTGTCTGCCCAGTAGCCCGCGCTGTTCCAGAAGGCGTGAAGCAGCACAGCGGGAATGAGCCCGAGAACGAAGAATCCGATCGCACCAATTCGCCCCGTATGGCGCGCGGCCAGCCCGAGCAGCAGCCCCGTGCACGCGGTGAACATCACGTGCGCGAACGGCGACAGCACGGCGCGCAGCAGGAACACCGCGCCAACGGCGCCGATTCCGTTGTCGTCGAGCAGCGCGAGCCCGAAGTACTGGAGGTTCTCCGTGAAGGCGAACCCGATCGCCACGGTTGCCGCATACACGATGCCGTCAACCGGTCCGTCGAAGGTCGAACGCATCACCCAGAGCAGCAGCAGTACGCCGAAACCCTTGGCGAACTCTTCGACGATCGGCGCCTGTACTACCGTCTCGAACAGGTCTGCAGCGGGCGATCCGCTAAGCCCGTGCTGGGCCTCGTACGCCTGCGTCAGGCCAGAGAACACCAGGGCGATGAAGACGGATGCCGCCGCACCCCAGAGAAACGCGAACAGGAGGGCGCCCCGCGGCTCCGGCTCCCAGCGATCGATCCAGCGGATGCCGAGCAGCACGGCAGCGAGCGGGACCGCCGCGAGAATCGCGGCGTAGAGCAGGGCCGTCGGCCCGAGCACCAGAAAAAGGTAGAGCACCACCACGACGAGAATCGCCGAGAGCAGCACGAATCCGATCACCGTGAGAGCGATCGTGAGGCCGCCGCGACGGGGCGGGCTGGTGACCAGGACCTGGCGCGGGTCTTCGGCGACCGGCTCGGTCGCGGCGGCGACCTGCTGCACGGTTCGGGATTGCCCCGCGCTGAACTGCCCGGTCATTTCTGCTCCTGTTCGCCATAGATCTGCAGCGCGCGACCGACGCGGTCACTGAGCCAGGGGCTCCGTGATCGCGAAAGTCACCTCCGAAACCTACCGGCGAACGGGCGAACGGTCGAACGGTCGGACGGTCGGACGGGCGAACGGGCGAGGGTCAGATGGCCAGCGGGTCGTCGGCGTCGCTGTAGGCGCGGTCGTACTCGATCAGCGAGTCGTCGGTGGGGATTCCGCCGACAATGGTCACCACGGCGAGCGCCACGGTGAGCCCAGCGAAGGCGAGGAGCGTGAGGCGACGCTCGGCGCCGAAGGTGGCCTCGATCTGGGCCGAGAATTCGGCGGGGATGCCGTGGGGCGCGCTCGCGATCAGCCGACCCCAATCGATGAGCAGCTGCTCTGCCTCGGTGACCTGCGGGCTGACCGGGTCGTCTCCCGCATCGACCAGGATCTTGCGAAAGTACGGCGCCAGCACTCTGGAGCCGGCGGCGTCGGAGATCGCGTAGGCGAACAGGGTGACCGCACGCTCGCCGATCCACGGCGCGATCTCATCCCGCAACGAGAACCACTGCTCGTAGGCACGAAAGCTCGCGAGGTTGCCGAGCAACGCGCCGCGAAGGTTGGAGTATTCGCCGCCGTGCAGTTCGAGCTCGCGATCGAGTGCGGCCCTGGCGTGTGGTCGCAGGTCGTCACGGGGAGTGATCGGCAGAAAGCTCATGCCTCCAGCCTAGAAGTCTGCGGCGCGCGGCGGGTGATCCGCCGTAGCACGGGGACTCAGACTCAGCCCTTGCCCGGATTCAGGATGCCCAGCGGGTCGAACACCGCACGGATCTGATCCTGCAGCGCAACCTGATCTGCGCCGAGCTCATCGGCCAGCCAGCGCCGCTTGAGGATGCCGATTCCGTGCTCACCCGACAGCGTCCCACCGAGCGCCAGGGCAACGCGGAACATATCGTCCGCCGCCCGCCAGATGATCTCGGGCACCTCGCCAGCCGGACCCGGTGTGTACACGAAATTCGGATGCAGGTTGCCGTCCCCGGCATGGGCGACCGTGGGAATCGGGATGCCGTACCGTTCCTCGATCTCGACGATGGCTGCGAACATCGCCGGCAGAGCACTACGGGGCACCGCGATGTCCTCGATCAGCACGGAACCTTCGGCTTCAAGCGCCGGATGGAAGGCCCGGCGTATCGCGAACAACTCCTCGCCCGCGGCCGCATCGTGCGTGATGTCGGCGTCGCCGCCCAGTCCGGTGATGATTCGGAGAGCGGATGCCGCTTCCGCCTCGCTCGCTGCGCCATCCGTCTGCACCAGCAGCAGGGTTTCGCCCCGCCCGGCCAGGTTCACCCCGAGGAACCGGTCGATCGAGTGCAGCGATCGCGAATCCAGGAGCTCCATCGCCGCGGGCCGAATGGCAGCGGCGGTGATCGCGGCGGAGGCCGAAGCCGCAGTCGTCACGTCGGGGAAGTAGGCGGCGATGGTTGCGACGGCGCCGGTGCGAAGCGGGCGGAGCTTGACGGTGGCCTCGACGATCACGCCCAGGGTTCCCTCCGAGCCGATGACGAGGGCGGTGAGGTCGAGCCCGGTGACACCCTTCACGCTGCGGTGCCCGAGGTGCAGCATCCGCCCATCGGCGAGCACGAGCTTGAGGCCCAGCACCGCTTCGCGCGTGACGCCGTACTTAGCGCACAGCAGCCCTCCCGCGTTGGTGGCGATGTTGCCGCCGACCGTGGAGATCGCTTTGCTGGCCGGGTCGGGCACGAACCAGAGACCGAGCGCCGCGAGTTCGGCGTTGAGGTCGGCATTGATGATGCCGGGTTCGACCACGGCGAGTTCGTCGGCTACCGAGACCTCGAGGATACGATTCATCGCCAGCGTCGACAGCACGAGCTGCCCAGCGCTCGCGACCGCTCCGCCGGCGAGACCGGTGCCCGCGCCACGAGGCACCACCGGCAGCTGGAACTCGGTGGCGATGCGCATCGTCGCCTGTACATCGGCGATGCTGCGGGCAGTGACCAGGGCAAGCGGCAGGCTGTGCGAATCGTGCCCGGATTTATCGGCGGTGAGCGGCGCCAGATCGATCTGGTCCACGCTCAGGGCGTCGCCGAGCGCGGTTCGCAGCGCCCCGAGAGCGGCGGCATGCTCGGGGGTGTCCATCATCGGACGTCCAAAGGTGGCCTCGGTCACGCGCGGGCCTCCTCGATTGCGGCGCGCACCGGTATCGACGGCACCGCGCCCAGAGCCTGCACCGACAGTGCGGCGGCATGGGTAGCGAATTCCGCCGCATCCCCATACGCGGCGCCATCGGAGATCGCTGCCGCAAAGGCGCCGCAGAATGTGTCGCCGGCACCGGTCGTATCGACCGCCGCCACCCGCGGCGCAGCGACGCGCCCCACCTCCGCGCCGTCTTCGTAGAGGGCGCATCCCGCAGCCCCCAGCGTCACGATCACCCGCGGCACCAGTGCCGCCAGGGTCGCGGAGGCCGTGGCCAGATCGTCGGACGCCCCGATCAGGCAGGCTTCGTGTTCATTGACGATCAGCACATCGAGGTCGGCCAGCAGTTGCGCAGGGAGTGCGTGTGCGGGCGCTGCGTTGAGCATCACCGTGGCACGCGCCGCGTGTGCGACCGCCGCGGCTTCACGCACCGTGTCGAGTGGGATTTCGAGTTGCATAAGCAACACGCCGGTGCTCTGCAGACAGGCACGGTCGGAGTCGGTGAGGGCGGTGACATCCGCGTTGGCGCCGGGCGACACGACGATCGCGTTCTCGGCGTTGGCGTCCACCATGATGAAGGCCTGTCCGGTGGCCCTGGTACTCCGGCGCAGCAGGGACGTGTCGATCTGATCGTCGGTCAGAGTGGCGAGGAGTTCCTCGCCGAATTCGTCGTGCCCGACCGCCCCGATGAATGTGGTCGGCGCTCCGGCTCGTGCGGCGGCGACGGTCTGGTTGAGCCCTTTGCCACCCGGGTAGCGCGCGGCCGATGATGCCAGCAGTGTCTCGCCCGGCCCCGGAATGCGCTCGACGCCGTACACGATGTCGATGTTCGCGCTACCGACGATGGTGACGCCCGAGCCCGGGGAGCTGGAGTTCATCGCATCAGGCTACCTCTCGCACTGTCGTGTCCGATTCCCGCTGATGGCTGTCGGTGGAGCGTGTGAGAGTGGAGGCATGAGCGCCCCGTCCCCCGCCATCGACAGCTCCGATTCCGGTTTTGCCGAGCGCTATCGTGCGATGTCGTCGCGCGATGTCCGCTTCGACGGGCAGTTCATCACGGGGGTGCACTCCACGGGAATCTACTGTCGCCCCAGTTGCCCGGCGATGACACCGAAACCGCAGAACATCACCTTTTATCGCACCGCCGCGGCAGCGCACGAGGCCGGTCTACGTGCCTGCAAACGCTGCCTTCCGGATGCCGTGCCCGGTTCGCCGGAATGGAACCTCCGGGATGATCTGGCCTCCCGCGCGATGCGACTGATCGTCGATGGCACCGTCGAGCGCGAGGGCGTGCCCGGGCTTGCGCAGCGTCTCGGCTACACCAGTCGCCACCTGGGTCGGGTGCTGACCGCCGAACTCGGCGCCGGACCGCTCGCTCTCGCGCGAGCCCACCGTGCACAAACGGCGCGGAGCCTGCTCGTGGGCACGGATCTCCCCATCGCCGATGTCGCGTTCGCGTCGGGTTTCTCCAGTGTCCGTCAGTTCAACGAGACCGTGCGGTCGGTATACGAGACGACGCCGTCAGCGCTGCGTGCCCGACACGCTCGACGGATGCCGACGGCGGACGCCACCACGGACTACGCCAGCGCGGACGCCACCACCCCGGACGCCACCACGGTTCGTCTGCGCCTGCCGGTGCGGCCGCCGTTCGATGGCACTGGCGTCATGCGCTTCCTGGCCGACCACGCACTGGTCGGTATCGAATCAGGCGACGACTCCTCGTTCCGTCGCCTCATCCGTCTGCCCGGAGGGATCGCCGAGATAGAGCTGCGCCTTGACGCGAACGACTCTTGCACCGCAGTCGCAGGCACTGCGACCGCGAGCATTGCCGTCGACTGCGTGCTGAAGTTGGGCTCGCTCGCCGACCTCGGCACGGCGATTGTGCGGGTGCGTCGCCTGCTGGATCTCGATGCAGACTCCGTCTCGATCGACGAGGCTCTGAGTCGCGACGCCGTGCTCGCTCCCCTGGTCGCCGCCCGACCCGGCATCCGTTTGCCCGGCACCCTCGACCCCGCTGAGGCGCTGTTCCGCACGATGATCGGTCAGCAGATCTCTGTCGCCGCCGCTCGCACGGTGCTGGGGCGGGTCGCGGCCGATCTGGCCGAGACACCGGGTCTGTTTCCGACGGCGGAACAGTTCGCCGAACGCGGCCGCGAAGTCGTGCGTGGGCCGGCATCTCGAGTAGCGAGCATCGTCGGCGTGGCGGAGGCGCTCGCTTCGGGAGAACTGCGGCTCGATGTCGGAATGCCCGCCGACGAGCTGACCGCCCGTCTGGTCGCCATGCCCGGCATCGGTCCGTGGACCGCCGGATATCTCGCTATGCGCGTGCTCGGCAATCCCGACACCCTGCTCACCACCGATCTGGTGATGCTGCAGAGCGCCACCAAGCTCGGTCTGCCAGGTACGGCTCGCGGACTCGCCGAGCACGGCGCACGCTGGGCCCCATGGCGCAGCTACGCCGGCCTTCACCTCTGGGCGGCCCGCTGACACACCAGGCGGATTGCAGCGGACACACCGCGCGGGCCCCTCCGAGGGACCGCCGCGACGATCCCTTTTGCATCAGGCGAATTCAAGCCTTCTGTCGTCCCCTTAGTCGTCTTCTTAGTCGTCTTCTTAGTCGTCTTCTTAGTCGTTCTACCTCTCCCTCTCCGCTCCCCTCGCTGTCTGCGTCTCCATCTCGCTCTCGCTCCCCATCCCTTTATTTGTCTGCGTCTCCATCTCGCTTTCGCTCTCCATCCCCTTCCCCACCTCCCACTCCGTTTCCGTGTGGGTGTGGGTGTCTGCGTCAGCGTCAGCGTCAGCGTCAGGTGTCAGCGTCAGCGTCAGCGTCAGCGTCAGCGTCAGCGTCAGTGTCCACGTCCACGTCCACGTCCACGTCCACGTCCGTGTCAGTGTCAGTGTCCGTGCCCGTGTCCGTGCCCGTCATCGTGAACGTCATCGTTGCCGTTCACACCCTGTCGTGCTCCTTCATCCTGACCACGCCAGGTTGACGAGCTTTCCTCCTCGTCGGGGTGTTTGGTCGGGGTCGATCCAGGGTGGCGGGATGAAATACGGCACCCGGTCGCGCATGACGATCTCCCAGCTGTCGTCGTGGATGCGGTGGTGGTGGAACGAGCACAACGGGATCCCGTTGTCCAGATCCGTTACCCCACCACTGCACCACCACTGGAGGTGGTGGGCTTCGGTGTAGCTGGGTGGGTGTGCGCAGGCCGGGAACGCGCACCCGCCATACCGTTCAGCCAACGCCTGGCGTTGGGCGGGACTGAACAGTCGCCGCGACCTACCCAGATCCAGGACTTCCCCGGCACCGCCAAGGACTACGGGGATGATGTTGGCATCTGCGGCAAGACGGCGGGCTGTGGTGGCGGAGATCCCGGCATCGATCCCGTCGATCTGGGCGGTGCCGAGCCCGGTGATCAATTGGTCGAGGCTCATCCGCACGATCACCGTCACCAGCGGACCGCCACCACCCCCACCAGCACCGCACGTGCAGTTGACCGCTCGCCGGAATAGGTCTTCGGCGGCATCGGCGCGGCGGTGCGGCATGGTCCGGTCATCACTGTCGACGAACCCGGTGTCGCCCAATGCGGCCGGTGCCGCGTCGCGGGCAGCCCGCAACTGCTCACCCACGAGCTGATCTATCCCGGCTCGCACTAGCCCTGCGGTTTCGGGTGGCATCACCCAGACCAGGCGCACCATCCCATCCGATTGAGTCACCCACGACAGTGCTCGCCGCTGCCTCCGGATCACATCCCGGGATTCGGCACCGTCCTCATCCAGACGGTCCCGCACCTGCCGGGCCACCCCGTGCACCTGCTTCACCGTCAACCCGGGCGCATGCTCCACCAGCAGTCGCTCACCGGCAAGCCTGGCCTCGGCCGAGCAGAATGGGGCGGCCAGGTCCAGTTCCCGCACGATCACCACAGCCGCCTCCACCCCCACCGACCCGGCGGCGATCGCCTCGCCCACAGCCGGGTATCGGGCCGGCAATAGCGAGCCGTCCAAGGCGGTCCGTTGCCGCGTTGCCAGACCCACCTCACACAGCCTGGTTGCTTCGGCGACGCTGATCTGCCACAGCTCGGCCAGATAGGAGCCGGGACGGGCATGTCCGGCCCGGCGCGCCATAGCCTCGCCGCCGCGGTGGGCAGCCGACAGGTCAGCAAGTTCTCCCGCAACTGCAACCCGCAGCGCATCGATGCGGCGCTGCACCGCCGCCAGCTCCCCGATCAACTGCAACAGCATGCCGGGTTGGTCGACGATCGTGTCGTCCCACGCCTGCGCCAGGGCCGCGAGATGGGCGGCCAATGCGTCGGTGGAGACCTTCATGACCCGATTGTTGCAGCGACCACCGACATTCGAAGGAGTACGAATAATGCTGACCAGACCCTGTTTATAACCCACCATGCCGGGCTACCTGTGGAGGAGAAGAGGGCCACCCTTCGACACGCTCAGGGACCGAAATGCTGACAAGCTCAGGGACCGTGGCGGCGCACCAGAAGACACGCTCAGGACCGCGGCGGCGCACCCGAAGACACGCTCAGGGACCGTAGCACCGCACCCGAAAGCAGCCTCTACCGGATGATCGGCATCACAGAGGTAACCGGAACCAGCCCGCTCAACCGCTGCGGCGACAGCACGTGCGCGACCTGCTCGGCCGACATCAGCCCGGCCGAGACCACGAGCTCAGCGATCGACGCGTTGGTCGTCAGTGCCGTGTGAGCCAGCGACGCGGATGCCGCGTAGCCGATGTACGGCGTGAGGGCTGTGACCACCCCTACCGACGACTCCACCTGCGCCGCAAGACGCGTCGTGTTGGCGGTGATCCCATCGATGCAGTTGACGCGGAGCGTGCGGCAGGCATTAGTCATCCAGGCGAGCGACTGCAGGATGCTGTGGGCGATCACCGGTTCAAAGGCGTTTAGCTGCAACTGGCCGGCTTCCGCGGCGGCGGTGACCGTCGCATCCGCACCGATCACGCTGAACGCGACCTGGTTGACGACCTCGGGGATGACCGGGTTGACCTTGCCGGGCATGATCGATGACCCGGCCTGGCGCGGCGGGAGGTTGATCTCGCCGAGCCCGGCCTGCGGTCCACTGGAGAGGAGCCGCAGGTCGTTGCAGATCTTCGACAGCTTGACCGCCGCGCGCTTCAGCGTGCCACTCAAGGTCATGAAGATCCCGGCATCGGAGGTGGCCTCGATCAGGTCGGGCGCGGTCTCCATCGCGATGCCGGTCACCTCGGTCAGGTGCCGGCAGACCGCTGCGGCATAGCGCGGGTCAGCCGTGATCCCGGTGCCGATCGCCGTGGCGCCCATGTTGATCTCGTTCAACCACGGCACCACCTCCGCCAGCCGGTCGTAGTCTTCGGTGAGGGTGTGAGCGAACCCGTTGAATTCCTGGCCCAGCGTCATCGGCACGGCATCCTGCAGCTGCGTGCGTCCGATCTTGAGCACACCGGCGAACTCGATGCCCTTCGCCGCGAAGGCGGCGGTCAACAGGCGGTGCTCCTCGAGCAACCGATTCACGCCGAACACCATGGCGAGTTTGATCGCGGTGGGATAGACGTCATTGGTCGACTGGCTGCGGTTCACGTCGTCGATCGGATGCAGGTACTGATATTCGCCGAACCGGTGGCCGAGCAGTTCGAGACCGCGGTTGGCGATCACCTCATTAGTGTTCATGTTGGTCGAGGTTCCGGCACCGCCCTGGATGACACCGACCGCGAACTGGTCGTGAAGCGCGCCGGCCATGATCTCTTCACACACGGTGTCGATTAGGTCGGCCTTAGCCGGATCGAGCACGCCGAGCTCGCGGTTGGCCCGGGCGGAGGCCTGCTTCACCCGCACGAGCGCACGGATCAGATCGCCGTAGACGGAGATCGGCCTGCGCGTGATCGGAAAGTTCTCGAGGGCCCGCGCGGTGTGAATTCCCCAGTAGGCGTCTGCCGGGATCTCCATCGATCCGAGCGAATCACTCTCCACGCGGGTGGGGCCACCGGGCTGACCGACGAACGCACCGGGTGCTCCCGGTGCCGAATCGTCGAGCGGGGTTTCATTGTTGGTGCCGAACTGCTGTGTTGCGGGGTTCATTCGTGTCGTGGCTCCATTGCCTCGGTCGGCTGCTCGTGGCTGCCGTCGTTACTGTTTTCGCGTCGGGTAGACCCCGCCAAGCCTACCCGCGCGGTGCCCGCCGGGCCCTAGCGATGCAAGGCGGGGATGATGAGGTACAGCCCGTAGACGATCAGCAGTCCGCAGAGCACGAAGGCCAGCACCCCGAAGGGCCGGCGCCAGCGGACATCCGATCCGACGAATCGCAGCCCGATCGAGAACAGGAACACGACGCCGCAGGCGCCGACGATCGAGGCGACGAGCACGGACAGGAAGGCGAGCCAGTCGATCATCGAACGCCTCCCTTCTTCGCCTTGCGGCGCTTGGGACGCACCAGGGCGGCCGGGTCGTTGACGACCGCGACGGAGGCTGGGTCGACGCGATTGCGACGCGAGTAGACGAAGATCGCGAAGATGATGACTGCGGCCACCACGGCATCCACGACGATGCCGCCGGTTCCGGCGAGCGCTACCCACGACGCGAGGGCGCCGACCAGGCCGGCTGCCGGGATGGTGATCAGCCAGCCGATGGCGATTCTGCCGGCGGTGCGCCAGCGCACCGAGGCCCCCTTACGCCCGATGCCTGTGCCGATCACCGAGCCGGATGCCACCTGCGTGGTGGAGAGCGCGAAGCCCAGGTGTGTCGAGGCGAGGATGGTGGCGGTGGTGGCCGCCTCGGCGGCAAACCCCTGGCCCGGCTCGATCTCGGTCAGCCCCGTGCCGAGCGTACGGATGATGCGCCAGCCGCCCGTATAGGTACCGAGCGCGATCGCCAAGGCACACACGATGATCACCCAGAGCTCCGGGCTCGACCCGGTCGCCTGAAAGCCCCCGGCGATGAGGGTGAGGGTGATCACTCCCATGGTCTTCTGCGCGTCATTGGTGCCGTGCGCGAGAGAGACCAACGATGAGGTGAAGATCTGCCCGATCTTGAACCGGCTGCGCTGCTTCTTCTTGGTGACCGTGTAGGCGATTCGGGTGGCGAGGAAGGCGACCAGTCCGGCGGTGATCGGGGCGAGAACCGCGGGCAGCACGATCTTCGACAGCACAACGGACAGGTCGATCGCGCCGAAGCCGGCACCGACGATCGCGGCACCGATCAGGCCGCCGAACAACGCGTGACTGGAGCTCGACGGCAGTCCGAGCAGCCAGGTCACCAGATTCCAGAGGATGGCGCCGATGAGTCCGGCGAAGATCATCACCGGAGTGATCTGCACTCCACCGGCGCCCTCGCGGATGAGGCCTCCCGAGATCGTGTTGGCGACCTCGGTGGAGAGGAAGGCACCGACCAGGTTGAGCACCGCAGCTATCGCCACAGCGACCCGCGGCTTCAGAGCGCCGGTCGCGATGGGGGTCGCCATCGCATTCGCGGTGTCGTGAAAGCCGTTGGTGAAATCGAAGAAGAGGGCCAGTGCGACGACTAGCGCGACCATGAGCGAGATGTCCACTGAGGTCGAGTCTTACAGGCGGGTGAACAGGAGGCAACTCGAAGGTGAATTCGGTCAGCGCCGAGCGCCCGCTGTCTGGCTGGGCATCCCGAGGCGCCGCCCCCGCTAGGCCTGGCGTGCCCCCTCCGGGGGAGTGTGTTTCCTGGCGATTGCCAGTAACCTCTGGCAAAGCGACCAGTTCGCTGCGCGATCACATCATGGCGATCACATCATGGTGCGGTCACGCGGCGGCCGTCTCCTCCCGTCGCCCACTACCGTTCAGAGATCCGGCCGAAGGGATTCAGCGCGTGTTCGAGGACGATGTCACAGTCCCCGCGGGATGGTATCCCGACCCGATGGGCCTCCCCCAGTTGCGCTGGTGGAATAACCACGCCTGGACCGAACTGACCACAGAAGCCCGCCCGCCGCTCGTGATGCAGCAGCCGACCCAGCTGCTCTACGCCGACGACGAGCTGCCAACCCGCCGCCAGCAGCGGAAGCAGCGTGAGCGTGAGGCGGAGTACGCCCACCTCGCCACGGTAGCCGAGACCGAGAACGACACCGATGACGACACCGAGAGCGCGGATGTCCGCGGGCCGACCTCCCCGGATGAACCCGTGACCGTCACCATCCGTGAGATCGAATCATCCTTCCCCCTCGCCACCGAGCCGACCATCGAGCCGGACCTCGAGCCGACCCGTGAGCCACGCAGTGAGCCAGTCGTGGCCGCGACCGCAACGTCCCGTGCCGACCCCACCGAGCGAGCACTTCCGGCAACCGGCGTCTCGCCCCGCGTCGCCGTCTACACAGCACCGGTGTGGATCATCGCTCTGCTGCCGCTCGCACAACTGGTCGTCGGCCTCCTCGTGCTCGTCGGATTCGGCGCGTTCCCGAACATCTACGTCTCGGCCGGCGCGATCGTGCTGCCCTATGTTGCCGTCGTGGTTCTCGCCATCATCGACCGCAGCGTGCTGCGTCGAGCCGGTCACGAGCATCCGGCGCACTGGGCATGGGCGTTCCTCTCCTCGCCCGTATATCTGATCGCCCGCGTCGTCGGACTCGGCCGCAGTGGCGCCTTCGGGGTCGCTCCGCTGCTCACCTGGGCCGCGCTCGGCCTGCTGCAGGTGGCGTCGGCATTGGTCATTCCCGGCATGCTGATCTCCGTCATCCCGAGCGTCTTCTCGGCCCAGGCCGAACAGTCGATCGCGACAGACGCCTCGGTGTTCGGCGCGACTCTGGACGTGCATTGCCCGACCCCGCCCGCCCTGCTGATCGGGCAGACCTTCACCTGCCGCGCCAGCTCGACGGCCGGTCACGACCTGTCGGTCACGGTGAGCCTGCAGCGAGCGAACGGCTGGATCGACTGGAAGGTCGACGACTGGGGAAACACCTTCGTCAACTGATAGCGGTGACCCCGGCAGAGTTATTCCGACGCCGTAGCGACACGGTTCGGTGCGGTGCGTCGCACTAAACTTGCCAAGTGAATCCCGCGATTGACCCTGCTGATCCCCTGCCCGACGACGATTCCGGCAGCCTGACTCCCGCCGAGCGCCGCAAGCTCAGCCGCCGCCCGAGCGACCGAGCGGTCACCGCCGTCCTGGCGTTCACCGGTCTCGTTGCGGCCTTCACGCAGACCCTGGTCACCCCGATCATCCCGGAACTCCCGACGCTGCTTCACTCGAGTGTTAGCGACGCCACGTGGGTGCTCACCTCGACCCTGCTGGCCGCCGCGATCTCGATCCCGATCAGCGGGCGACTCGGCGACATGTACGGCAAGCGCACCGTGATGCTGGTGCTGCTCGGCAGCCTGATCGTCGGATCGATCATCTGCGCCTTCTCGAGCGAGCTCATCCCGGTGATCGCCGGACGGGTGCTCCAGGGCTTCTCGCTCGGAGTGATCTCGCTCGGCATCAGCGTGCTGCGCGACGTTCTCCACCCGAAGAGTCTCGGCGGAGCAGTCGCCCTGGTCAGCGCCACGCTCGGTGTCGGTGGCGCGGTCGGCCTCCCGATCGCCGCGGTCGTCGCCCAGAATCTCGACTTCCACTTCCTGTTCTGGCTCGCGGCCATCCTCGGCGCCGTCGGTCTGGTCTTGGTCTTCATCGTCGTCCCGCCGAGCACCCTGCGCACCGGTGGCCACTTCGATGTCGTCGGAGCCATCGGCTTCGCCATCGGTCTCATCGGCATCCTGCTCGCCGTCTCCAAGGGCAACACCTGGGGCTGGACCAGCCCGGTGACCCTCGCACTCCTCATCGGCGGTGTCGTCGTGCTCGTCATCTGGGGATGGTTCGAGCTGCGCAGCCGCGAACCCCTGGTCGATCTGCGAGTTGCCGCGCGCCGACCCGTCCTGCTCACCAACCTCACCTCGATCACCATCGGCTTTGGGTTCTTCATCACCACGGCGGCCTTCCCCGCCCTCCTCGAGGCACCGGTCGCGACCGGCGTCGGCCTCGGGCTGGGACTCGTCGCGGCAAGCCTCTGCCTCATGCCGCTCGGTCTGGTGATGTTCGTGATGTCGCCCATCGCTGCGCGCATCTCGGGCGCCCGCGGACCGCGGTTCAGCCTCATCCTCGGCGGCGGTGTGGTGGTAGTGGCCTTTGTGATCGCCGTGCTGTTGCACGCCGAGGTGTGGCACATCATCCTGATCTCCGCCGTGGTCGGCGTCGGCGTGGGAATCGCCTACGCCGCCATGCCCACGCTGATCATGCATGCAGTGCCCGCCAGCGAGACGGCCTCGGCGAATGGACTGAACTCGGTCATGCGCACCCTCGGTTCCACCATCGCCGGCACGGTCACCGGGCTGATCTTCGCGGGTAACTCGCGGGTATTCCACGGGCTGGCGGTGCCGACGGATGCCGGCTTCCGGATCGTCTTCATCATCGCCGCCGCCGTCGTGCTCGCCGGTGTCATCTCAGCCCTCTTCATCCCGCGCCGGGAGCCCTCGTACACGACGACCTCGAGCATCCCGACCCAGCCGGGTTCACCGGACTGACGAGGGCTTGCTCGGTGGCGGCAGGCTAGCGGGACAGCTCCGTGAGGGCGAGCAGCGCTGACCCGTATGCCTCCGCCGCGTCGGTATCGGTAAAGGTGCGATCGGCCCCGGCCAGCTCGACATCCACCGCGAACACCTCGCCCACCGCCCGAAGCGCACGGAACGCTCCCCCGAGCAACCCGCGCAGTTGATCCTCGCGGGGCAGCCAGAGTGACTGCTCGATCGCGACGGAGTCGAGTGCCCACTCGGTCGTGCCATTGAAACCCAGGATGGTGCCAGTGTCGAATTCGTGCGCCTCGACGGTCATGTCGCTGACGATGAACACGTCGCCGTCGAAGCCCTCCCCGGCGATAGAGAAGGCGTCACCGGAAACGGGACGCCAGACGATTCCATTGGCCTGGAGGCTGCGGGCGAGTGTGGTCGAGATCATCGGTTCATTATCCGTCACCCACCGAGGTGGCAACGGCTCAGGCCGATGATCCGGACCACGACGTCGTTGCCGCACCTCATCCGACTCGCCCTCATGCGACCCGTCGGACACCACCTGCCCTGAGGCAGAACCACGGGGGCGGCGACCTCGCTCGTGCGAAGCTCTGACCCAGCGGGGATACCCCCGTATTCCGCTGGAGACCCTCGCTGAGGTCGCCGCCACCCGGTTGTCCCCCGGTGATGCAGACACCACGATAGACAGACCCCGCCATCAGTGCTCCCCCCATTACGGGGTTCCCCCGAACGAGCGTCCGCACATTGGGGGACAAATGTAGGCCGTGCCGAATCGGGTGTCGCCAAGCTTTTGCCGTCAAGGGGTGCCGGTGGCGGCATCCCATGCGTATCGTGACGCGTAGTCAGCACCGCACTATGCCTGCTGGCGCAGAATTCCACCAGCGGAGGTATGTGTGCTCGAGGTTCCCGACTACCTGGCACCCTGGATGGCCCGCCAACGGTGGTTCGCCGGTAAAGGCCGCACACCCCAACTGCTCGAGATCGGCGGATTCTCGCTGGGGTACGACGAGAGCGTGCGGGTGCGGGTGCGACTGGTGCTTGATCGGGCCTCCAATCCCCTCTTGTACCAGGTACCCCTCACCGAGCGACGTACCCCGTTGCAGGGCGGCGAGGCAGCGCTGGTCGCAACCGAAAACGATGCAGACGGCCCGCTCTACATCTACGACGGACCTCGGGATCCGGCCTTCGCGTCCGCGCTGCTCGGCATGGTCCTGCAGGGTGGCGAGGCACTCGCGGAGGATGGCAGCGGACCCGCGGCCTTCGGACACCGCGACCTTGCGGAGCCGGACGGCATCCGTTTTCCTCAGGTGCGCTCGTCGAAGGTGCTCAGCGGCGAACAGTCGAACACCTCGATCGTCTACGAGATGACGGATGCCGACGGCAGCCCCGCCATGCCGATCATCTGCAAGCTCTTCCGCGCTCTCCATGACGGCGAGAATCCGGATGTCGTGCTCACCGGCGCGCTCGGTGCGGCCGGGTCAGCCGTGGTCCCCCGCACCGTCGGCTATGTCACCGGTCGCTGGCGAGACACCGCCGCGCTCGGCGGCGTCGCCACCGGTCACCTCGCCTTCGCCCAGGAGTTCCTCCCGGGCGTGCAGGATGCCTGGAAGGTCGCCCTCGCCGCCGTGGAGGTGGGTGAAGACTTCGCCGAGCGGGCTTATGCCCTCGGCGAGGCGACCGCGGAGATGCACGAGACGCTGGCGGGCGCTCTGCCCACCCGCGTCACGACCCCCTTCGACATCGCCACCGTCGTCACGGCCATGCGAACGCGCTTCGAGCTCGCGGCAAGCGAGGTGCCGGCACTTGGCGTCTATCGTGAGCGTCTCAACACCGTCTACGCTCGCGCACAGGCGAGCCCGTGGCCGCCGCTCCAGCGCATCCATGGGGACTTCCACCTCGGCCAGGTGCTTTCGGTGCCCGACCGCGGCTGGGTGGTGCTCGACTTCGAAGGGGAACCCCTGCGCGACATGCGCGAGCGGAGCGCTCCGGATTGCCCGCTGCGAGACCTCGCCGGAATGCTGCGATCGTTCGACTACGTCGCCGGATCCTACGCCCTCGCCCACCCCGGGCAGAGCGCCGCCGAATGGGCCTCCGCAGCCCGCAACGCCTTCATCGACGGCTACATCGCACGGTCTGGACGCGACCTGCGCGAGCATCGAGCGCTCCTCGACGCGTTCGAGATCGACAAGGCCGTCTATGAGGCGTTGTACGAGGTTCGCAACCGTCCGAACTGGCTGAGCATCCCCTCCGCCGCTGTCGACCGTCTGGTCACCCGCTCCTCGCAGCGCGCCAGCTAGCAGTCCCCTGCTGGCTACTCCTCGTCGAGAGCATCCTCGAGCAGCTGAATGAGCGCCTCGAGCTGCACACTCGCCTCGGCCTGCACCTCGGAGTCGTCGCCGTCGAGGGCGCGCGCCGCGAGGCCGGCCTTCGAGTCGATGAGTTCTGCGATCTTTGCGTCGATGGTCTGCGAGGCGATGATGCGCCAGGCGGTCACCGGCTCGGACTGGCCGATGCGGTGCACGCGGTCGATGGCCTGCGTCTGCTCGGCGCTGGTCCAACTGAGCTCGGCGAGCACGACGTTGGATGCCGCCTGCAGGTTGAGGCCGACGCCGGCGGCGGTGAGCGATGCCACCACAACCGAGACCTCGGGGTCGTTGTTGAACGCATCCACCTGCGACTGGCGGAAGTCTGCTGTCTGGTCGCCGCGAATCGACACGGTCTTCAGACCGCGCTTGGCGAGCACCTCTTCTGCCGTGTCCATCACGTCGATGTGCTTGGCGAAGAACACCACCTTGCCCACCGAGCGGGCCAGCTGCGCGGTGTAGTCCGCGGCCAGCACAGACTTCGCCTGACCGATCTTGCGCACCATGGTGAATACGTTGTCTCCGGTCTTCGACGCCTTCGACTCGTCGAGCTCCGCGTGGGCGACCATTCGCACCAGGTCCGACCGCTCGTGCTCGGTGCGCGACAGCGAGACGGCGCGACGGTAGCGCTCGAGCAGCCGTTTCTGCAGCGCGGTCTCGGCCTCGCGGATGCTGCGTCCGACCTCGTCGTCGAGCTCGACCGGCATGTCGGCGATGCGCTTGGACGGCAGGTTCGAGGCGACGTCGATCTTCTTTCGCCGCACGATCCCCATGTCGATCACGGTCTGTCGAGCCTCCGCGAAGAAGCCGAAGTCGGCCGGGGTCAGTCCGTTCTCCTCCAGGCGCTCCATCAGCATCGAGGTGGGCTTGTCGCCGTCGATCCAGCCGAGGAACTGCCAGATCGCCCGGAAGTCCTCGATGGTGTTGATCAGTGGGGTCCCGGTGAGGGCGATCATCAACGCGCGCGGACTGCGGGTGAGGATGCTCTTGGCGAGGTCGAGCACGTACTTGGAGCGCTGCGACTCGCGATTCTTGATGAAGTGCGCCTCATCCACGACCATGCCCTTGAAGCCGAGCGTGCGCAGCCAGCCGATGTGACGGTCGAGCACGTCGTAGTTGACGATGACCACGTCGGCGAAGGCGTCGAGGTTCTCTCCGGAACCGTGGATGACCGTGGCCGAGCGCTTCGGAGTCCAGCGCTCCACCTCCCGCGCCCAGTTCATCTTCACGACGCTCGGAACGACCACGAGAAGCGGGTAGGAGTTCGTGACCTGCGCGGCGAGCAGCGCCTGGGCGGTCTTGCCGAGCCCTGGCTCGTCGGCGAGCAGGTAGGTGCGGTGTCCGTCGCGCGCACTGGCGACGAACTCGGCCTGATGGTGGAACAGCTCCAGCCCTTCCGGTACCCGGCGGTCGACCGCGCTGGGTTCTGGCAGCTCCATGCTGGCGACGTTGCCACCGGAGCCGTATTCGAAGGCCCGGAACAGCGGGTCGAGCAGTTCCCAGTTGGCGAGCCGGTGCGTGACCGGCTTCGAGCGCACCGGCTGGCTGAAGTCGGGGGCGAGGAAGGGGTTGGAGAGCTGGCGGGCGATGACCGACTGCGGCACCACCTGTCGCTCGGCGACGGGAGCGGCGGCCACCGGATCCTTCACGATGATCAGCTCGTCGGGCGAGAGCTCGACCCCGGATGCCATGAGCATGTCGCGGCGGAGCTTGCGCGCGGCATCCGTCACCGCTGTCTGCTCGGCGAGCAACTGGATCAGCGAGGTGTCCCGAGCCGCGGTTTTGGCGAGGATGGTCGCGACGCCGTCGAGTCGCTTGAGGATCTCGGCTCGCTCGGCATCCGTGATCGTGGTGTCGGCTTTGGCTTTGGCGCGCTCTTCGCGCATCAGCAGTGCGATCACCTGGAACTTGGTGCGGTTGGTCGGGCCGACCTTGCCGCGTTCGGCGGCACCCTCCACCTCGCGCACCGCGCGCGCGAGCACGGGGATCACCCCGGCGTCGTCGGCTCCTCGTGAGCGGCGGGGCTGCTGCGACTGGCGCGACGAATTTCCCCCGGAGCGACCCCGGGTGCTGGACTTTCTCTGCGCGGATTGTCCGTTGGCGGACCGAGCCATGCTTCTCCTGGCGTGTCGTGTCACATCGGCAATGCCGCCCAGACCGGGCCACCTGCGGAATGCGGATAGAGCGACGAACCCCTGCGCCGTGCGCCTCACCCGGCACTGCGCTCCTTGAAGCACTTCACCCATGGAAGCACTGCGCCCGTAAAAGCACTGAGGCACTGTGCCCCAGTGAGGCACTGCGTCCCTGAACTCGAGCAACTCGCCACAGATGGATCGCGTGCCGGGGTCGAGACGATGAGGGGGTTCGTCTGGTGCACACTTAGTTTACCGTGATTTCACCCGAGGGTGACCACATTCTGCCCCCGCACTGGGGGCGGATCGCCGTGTCACGTTAACCAGTTGTCCAGCAGAGCGTGCTTCGATGGGGTAATGCCCGACGCAGCGCCCGTGCAATACGTGGCCCAGTTCCCGCGACCTGATCACTTCATCGTGCACCTGAGCGACACGCACCTCGTCGCCGGAGATCGCGCCCTGTACGGCACCGTAGACAGCGAGGCGCACCTGCGCGAGCTCTTCTCGGAGCTCGAATCCTCGGGCGCGAAGCCCGAAGCGCTCATTTTCACCGGCGACCTCGCCGATCACGGCGACCCCGAGGCCTACGCGACCCTGCGGGCGATCGTCGAGCCGGCGGCAGCCCGCCTTGGCGCCCAGGTGATCTGGGTGATGGGCAACCACGATGACCGGGGAAACTTCCGTGAAGGGCTGCTCGGCCAGCATCCACTCACCACTCCGATCGACCGCGTCTACGACGTGAACGGCCTGCGCATCATTGCCCTCGACTCGTCCGTTCCCGGACGCCATCACGGCCTGGTGACGGATGCCCAGCTCGATTGGCTCGCGGAAGAGCTCGCCTCCCCGGCACCGCACGGCACCATCATCGCGATGCACCATCCCCCGGTCCCGAGCGTTCAGGACCTGGCGATTCTCGTGGAACTGCGCAATCAGGATGCCCTCGCCGAGGTCATCCGCGGATCGGACGTTCGCAGCATCATCGCGGGTCATCTCCACTACTCGACCACGTCGACGTTCGCCGGAGTGCCGGTCTCTGTTGCCTCGGCCACGTGCTACACCCAAGATCTGAACGTCCCCGCCGACGCCGCCGGCGTTCGGGGCACCAAGCCGCGCGACTCTGCCCAGGCCTACAACCTGGTGCACGTCTACGAGGAGACCGTGCTGCACTCGGTCGTGCCGATCGGCCAGAGCGACGCGTTGAAGTTCACCTCGGCGGCGGAGACCACGCGTCTGCTTGCAAATCACGCGGTGACCATCCGGCCGAGCACGACGGTGCCCGCGCCGTCCGAGGACTCGCTCGCCGCAGAAGAGCTGCACCCGCCGACCCGCGAGTTCTCGATCGTCTGACCCGAGGGTCTGTTGCGAGCGTCTGGATCGAGCTTCTGGCCCGGCTCAGCCGTGGATGAGTTGCCCTGATCCGCCCGATGCCTCGGGAACGGCACCGTTCACGTTCACATCCGCACGGTTCAGATCGGCACCGTTCAGATCCGCACCGTCCGCTCCGACCGCCCGCTCCCAGGGGGCGACGATCGGGAAATACCCTTCGAGGAAGTCGCGCACGGCGTCGGCGCGATCCTCGTCGCTGATCTCGGGAAAGCTGCCGTCGTTCAGGCAGAACAGATCGGCGTCGCGGCGGCGAAGCAGCTTGCGCATCGCGACCAGCCCGACGCGGGCGGTGGTGTCGACGTAGAGGGCGCGAACATCCGTCACCGTCACGGCGCGACCGGTCAGCAGCGCGTAGTAGTGGTACAGCGAATTCGTCACCGAGATATCGGTCGCCGAGCGGAAGCGGCTCGCCGCGGTGCGGGCGAACTCCTCGGGAAACTCCGCCTCGAGCTCGCGCACCACCGACTTACGCATCGGCGCCGGGGTGTGCTCGAGATGGCGGGTGATGACGGCCCCGAACCGGTCGGCGAGCAGGGCGCGGTTGACCCGAGCCGCGTTCTCGAAACCGCTGCGGTCGACGTTGCTTCCACCGAGTCCGATTCGTGTCGTCGCCTCGATGAACTTGGAGACACCGCCCGGGGAGAAGAACTCCTCCGGACCGACCGGACGACCGAAGAACATGTCGTCATTGGAATACAGGAAGTGCTCCGCGAGCCCGTCGATATTGTGCAGCTGGCTCTCGACCGCGTGCGAGTTGTGCGTCGGCAGCACCGAGGTATCGGCGAAGAACTTCTCACTCGGCACGATGGTGACGCGCGGGTGCTCCGCCAGCCACTCCGGCCGCGGCGAGTCGGTGACGATGTAGACGTTGCGAATCCACGGCGCGAACAGGTTGACGGAGCGCAGCGCGTACTTCAGCTCGTCCAGCTGGCGGAATCGGGCGTGCGAGTCGTCGCCTTCGCCGACCACATAGCTCTTCATGCGCCGTGCGCGCGCGCGCTGCCACTCGATCGAGGCACCGTCGACCCAGGAGAAGACGATGTCGATATCGAAGTCGATGTCGCTGGCGTGCTTGTCGAACATGCCCTCGATGGTGGGCCAGGTCTCGCCGTAGCGCTCCACGGTGGTTCGCACCAGCTCGCCGACCGGCACGGTGGTGCGGGTGAGCGAGTTCGGTGCGGGAATCAGCACGGTGTCCTCGCCGATCGTCCAGAACTCGAGACGCACGCCGTTCGCGGCGCCGTAGCGCAGCCCCCCTCGTGGCGTCACCCGCGGACGGAACAGGATGATGGCGCGGCTCGACTTGTCGGCGAAGTGTCCGTCGGCCAGAAGCGCGACCGACCGTCGCACCCCGTCGGCGGGTTTCGCGTAGAACGGCTCGTCCGCGCTGGCCTGGGTCAGCGCCTGCCGCACCCGCTTACGCTGCGAACGGTCAACCACCAGCAACGGTCGGTCGTCGTTTCCGCGCACCAGGAGGTACTCGATCGCTGCCTCGTCGAAGGCACGACGGATGAACAGCAGGTCGGCGACCTGGGCCTCCCGCGGAGTGAGATGCGAATTCACCAGAGCCAGCCGACCCTTGCTCAGCACCACATCGTCGCGGTGCACCACCGGCGGGTTTTCGACCGCCGTCGGAAGGTCGTGGCGGGAGGGGAAAAGCGAATCGCTACGCGACATGGAAAGGCCCAATCGTTCGAGCCGGACCGCCGCCGACGATGGTCAGCGCGGGTCCCCAGCTACCAAGAGTTTACCCGCCGTTCGTTTCTCCGCTGTTTCGTCGCGCTCGGCATCCGCCTGGCCTGCTTTCGGCGCGCGCGCTCACCCGCGACTCAGCGACGACCGACAGTCTTCTTCGCGTTCTTGTCGTCGGGGTTCAGCACCTTCACCAAAATCCCCACCGCGACGAAAGCCAGGGCGGCCACCAGTTGCGCGGCCACCCAGATCTGCCCGTGGAACAGGAACGGAAAGACCGGGTTCCACACCACGGCCATCGCGAGAAGCAGCGGGATCCACCACCAGTGCTTGGCCTGATACGAGAACACCACCAGAATCAGCGCCAGGATCGCCACAAGAAATCGGATGACCAGAAACCAGGTCTCATTGTCGAGCAGCGCGAGCCCGGCCAGCAGCACGATCGCGCCGAGCAGCCCGGGGGCGAGAGCGGGGCGGCGGAAGGCAGCGGTGGGATAGGAGGTCATGTGACTATTGTCGCGCCCGGCCAGGCATGATGAAGCATGCCCGCCGACACACCCCACCTCCCCTTGCTCCCCCTCGAGCACCTCCGCGAGCTGGTGCGGTTGCCCACGATGTCGCGCACCGAGGTCGAGGAGACCGATTGGGCGCCGTTCGACGCGTTCATCGATGCACTGCCTCGGCTGTACCCGGCTCTGCACGCGGCGCTCGAGCGCGAGATCGTCGGCGGTCACTCGCTGCTCTACCGTTGGACGGGATCGGGTGACGGGTCTCCCACGGTGTTGATGGCCCACTATGACGTTGTTCCGGCGACCGAGGAGGGCTGGGAGCATCCGCCGTTCGCCGCCGAATTGAGCGGCGACGGTGACGAGCAGCTGGTCTGGGGCAGGGGCACGCTCGACGACAAGGGCTCCCTCGTCGCGGCGCTCGAAGGGGTCGAGGCCGCGGTACTGGCCGGGCTGACTCCGCGTGCAGATCTGTACCTGAGCTTCGGCCACGACGAGGAGACGGTCGGCACCGGCGCACAGGCGATCGTCGACCTGTTGGCGAGCCGCGGCATCCGTCCGGAGCTCGTGCTGGACGAGGGCGGCGCGGTCGTCGAGGGTATCTTCCCCGGGGTCTCCGAGCCGATCGCGGTAGTGGGGGTGAGTGAGAAAGGCATCGTGACGCTCTCCCTTCGCGTCGACCAGGACGGCGGTCACGCCTCCACTCCCCCGAAACTGTCCGCGACGGCGCGGTTGGCCCGGGCGATCGTGCGGTTGAACCGACGGCCGTTCCCGTCGGGTTTCACCGCCACCAACGTCGAGATGATCGAGACCCTCGGCGCCCACGCCACCGGCCCACTGCGCTGGGCGTTCGGCAACCTCTGGCTCACGAAGCCGCTGCTGCTTCGCGTGTTCGCTCGGCTGAGCGACGAGACCGCCGCGATGGTCCGCACGACGCAGGCGGTAACGCAGCTGAGTGGGAGCCAGGCGGCGAATGCGCTGGCGGAGCGGGCCGTGGCGACCGTCAACATCCGCGTCGCCGCGGGATCGTCAGTGGCCGAGGCCGTCGAGCATGTGCGCCGGGCGATCCGTGACCCCCGCGTCGCGATCGAGGTTCCGCAGGCGAACGAACCATCACCGGTGTCCCCGACCAGCGGCAGCGCCTGGGAGCTACTGCGATCCACGATCGTCGAGATCTACCCCGGCACGATCGTGACGCCGTACGTGATGCTCGCCGCCAGCGATTCCCGGCACTTCACGCGCATCAGCGACCACGTCTATCGCTTCAGCCCGTTTCGCATGTCCACGCAGGAACGCGGCACTCTGCACGCGATGAACGAGCGGATGCACGTGGCGACGTTCCTGCGCGGCGTCGAGTTTTACACCCGCCTGGTGCGGTCACTCGCCACCGAACGGTAGCGGTCAGCGCTACCTCTACCGCCTGCTCTACCGTTCTGGCCGGGCGTAGTCGTCGACACGGATGATCGTGATCGGTCGGCTCATCGGCGGCTCCTCGCGCAGCCGCTCGAGACCCGGGCGCAGCTCAGACAGCCAGGCCTCGTAGCCCTCGTGGTTGAGGTGAAGGCGGTCTTCCGAGAAGCGGGGATTCAGCTCGCCGTCGTCGAGTGCGAGCGCCGGCCAGAGGTCGAGATATTGTGCGTGAACGGTCGACGAGAACTGACGGAGATGGATGTTCGCCTCCTGAATGCGATCGGCGAACTCCCTCCCGCGCGGCATTACCGACTGCAGCAGCAGCCGAGATCCCGGCAGCTGTCGACGCAACTCGACCAGGATGGTCTGCACATTGCGCACCAGGTGCTCGACGTTCTGACGCATGCCGAAGTCGTTGGTTCCGATCAGCAGGATGATCTCATCGGGGTCGGCCGCGACTATCTGGTCGATCCGAGCGAGCACATCGTCGGAGGTCGCACCGCTGACACCGAAATTGAGGGTGGTGACGTCGGGAAACCAGGTCGCCCAGTCGCCGGATGCGGTGATGCTGTCACCGAGGAATAACACTGTGTTGTCAGCCAAAACGTGACCTCCCGAGGTCTCGGACGCATCGCGTCCTGTGTCCATGATCGTCGCCCTCGCGAATAAACGCTAGCCGCACGAGGCTCCACCGTCGCTCAGGCGGCTGCCGAAGCATCCGCTTGCTCACGTCGGGTGGAGCCCTGGGTGACGGCGGTCTCGGTGATCTCGTTGGCCATCCCGTTGAAGATGATTCCGTGGAACGGCAGGATGCTGAACCAGTACAGTCGACCGCTCAGGCCCTTCGGAAAGAACACCGCACGCTGGCGGTAGAGCGAGCCGTCGCCGTCCGGCGTCACGCTCATCTCGAGCCACGCTGAGCCCGGAACCTTCATCTCGGCGCGCAGCCGCAACGAACTGCCACGGTTGATGTCCTCCACCCGCCAGAAGTCGAGCGCATCGCCCGCCGCGAGGTGATCGGGGTTGCGACGGCCACGGCGCAGCCCCACCCCGCCAACGACCTTGTCGGCCCACCCGCGCAGCGCCCAGGCCAGCGGGAAGGAGTACCAGCCGTTCTGCCCGCCGATGCCCTCGATCACCCGCCAGACGTCGCCGGGGGCAGCGGATGTGTGCCGCTCCCGCACATCGGTGAACACGGTGTGGCCGCTCCAGTTGGGGTCGCTCGGGAGCGGATCGCTCGGGGCACCGCGCACGGCCGAATCCTGCCAGCTGGTCTCGACCTCGCCCGCCTTCATCTTGTCGAGGGCCAGGCGCACCGCGCGGCGGTAGCCGGTGAGCCCGCCATCGGGGTCGGGGATGTATTTCTCGATGTCGTGCTCGTGCACCACGCAGTCGTACTGCAGCGAGGCGATGATCGGCACGGCGAGCGCTCGGGGAATGGGGGTGACCAGGTTCACCCACTGCGATGCGAGCCACGGGGTAAGCACCGGAAGCGGCGCGATCGGGCGCTGGTGAAGACCAGCCTCTACCGCGTATCCGTTCATCATCTGTCCGTAGCGCAGCACGTCTGGACCGCCGATGTCGAAGGTTCGATTCACCTCGTCGGGCAGCTCGGCGCAGGCGACGAGGTAATAGAGCACGTCGCGCACGGCGATCGGCTGGATGAAGTTGCGCACCCAGCGCGGGGCCGGCATGTACGGCAGCACGTCAGTGAGGTGCCGCACCATCTCGAACGAGGTGGAGCCGGAACCGATCACGACGCCCGCCTGCAGCGCCACCGTCGGTACCCCGGATTCGAGCAGGATGCGCCCGACCTCGGCCCGAGAGCGCAGGTGCGGCGAGAGCTCACCGTCGGGGTGAAGGCCGCCGAGGTACACGATGCGACGGATGTTCGCCGCTTTCGCCGCCGTCGCCACGTTCGTCGCGGCGCGGCGCTCGGTCGCCTCGAACCCGAGCTGCCCGGAGCTGTGCTTGGCGCCCATCGAGTGCACCAGGTAGTAAAGCACCTCGACGCCGTCGAACGCCGAGGCGAGGGTCTCGAATCTGTCCAGATCTCCCACGGAGACCTCGACATCCGCCGCCCACGGCACGTCGGCAAGTCTTCCCGCATCGCGCACCAAAACGCGCACGTCGTAGCCGGCGTCGAGCAATCGAGGAACCAGTCGTCCACCGATGTATCCCGTTGCGCCGGTCACCAGTACTTTTCGCCCTGTGGCATTTCGACCCATGCGCCGAAACGTACTCGGGTTCTACTGGTCGAACGGCTTTCTGCCGCGTCTTCTCAGCTTCTGCCCGTAGATGCCACCGACCAGGCCGATGAGCATCATCGCGCCGCCGATCACGAAACCGATCACCATCAGTTGCTCGCCCTCGTCGCGGCCTCGGAGCTGTCGCTCGGCCCATTGTTCTGGCGGGCGCTCGGCCCATCGTTCCGGCCGACGCTCTGCCCATCGCTCTGGCCGTCGCTCGGCCGACCGTGCAGCAGTTGCTCGAGACGCTCGAGCGCGTCGTTCCAGGTCTCGATCGAGGCGACGGATGCGGCGGCCTCCACCGTCAGAGCCGTCCAGCTGCCGCGCAGTCCCCCGCTGTGCTCCTTGAGTCGAAGGGCGACGGAACCACGCTCGCTGTCCACGCAGAGCACCTCGGCCTCCACGAACTCGGTGATGGTCCCCCGGATCTCGGTGCCGTCCTGCCGTCGCAGAACGACCTGCATCTCATCGTCGATGGACGTCTCGGCCAACCAGCCGGCGAGCAGTTCTGGATCGACCAGGGCAGGCCAGACCACACCGGGCGGCAGGTCGAGATCGCGTCGGATCGTGACCCGGGGCAGGGCAGGCGCGGAGGGCTCGGGTCGGGTCATGGCGCAACTGTAGCTCGGCCGGATTCCCATAGGCTGATGACATGACGATTTCGACGGGGCAGCAGTATGCCCTCGCAATCGACCTGGGCGGAACGAAGGTCGAGGCCGCTCTCGTCGATCCCACCGGTGCCGTATACGCCCCCAGCCGCTTCCGTGCGGCTACCGGACCGCAGAAGAGCTCGGACGAGTTGGCGCTCGCCGTCGATGAGGTTCTCGCGCTCGCGCTAGCCGCGCTCCCGGCCGATGCACAACTGCTCGGCGTCGGCATCGGTTCGGCTGGCCCGATCAACGAGGCCGAGGGCAAGGTCTCGCCGTTGAACCTGCCGGTATGGCGCGAGTATCCGCTGCGCGATCAGGTCGTGGCATCCGTTCCGGACGGCACCCCGGTGACCCTGCGCATGGACGGCATCTGCATCACCCTCGCCGAGCACTGGGTCGGCGCGGGCAAGGGCTACAACAACGTGATGGGGATGATCGTCTCGACCGGCATCGGCGGCGGCCTCATCCTGGGCGGTGTCACGGTCTCGGGCCCGACCGGAAACGCGGGCCACATCGGACACGTCGAGGTCGCCGGAATGGAAGACCCGTGCCCGTGCGGTGGCGCTGGATGCGTCGAGGCCGTGGCCTCTGGGCCGAACACCGTGCGCTGGGCACGGGAGCACGGCTTCCAGGGCAGCACCGGCGAGGAGCTCGGTGCGGCATACCGCGCGGGCGACCCGGTCGCCATCGCGGCGGTCGAGCACGCCGGGCGTGCCATCGGCCAGGTGATCGCCTCGGCGACGTCACTGGTCGACCTCGACATCGTCGCTATCGGCGGCGGGTTCTCGCACGTCACCCCCGACCTGTTCGACCACATGCGCGCGGCGGTCGCCCGTCGCCGCAACTTCTCGTTCGTGACGAAGGTGAAGATCGTGCCGACCGGGCTCTCGAGCGACGGTCCGCTGATCGGGGCGGCTGCCCTCATCCACCGCTCCGCCGTCGTCGCCTGACGCGACCGCACGGGGCCGAGCCGGGCTACGCCGCGGGCAGGCCCAGGATGTCGCGCACGCGACGCTCGTCGTCGTGCATCTGCACGATCAGCGCATCCACGCCGTCGAACTTGACCATTCCGCGCACGTAGTCGACGAACTGCAGCTCGACGATGTCGCCGTACAGGTCGAGGTCGGCGTCGAGCACGTGTGCCTCCACCTGTTTGGCTGGCACACCGTCGAAAGTCGGGTTGTTGCCGATGGAGACGGCGGAGGGCATCCGCACCCCGTCCAACACCAGGTACGCGGCGTAGACGCCGTCTGCGGGGATCAACCCTTCGTGGTCGGGCGACAGGTTCGCCGTGGGATACCCGAGCTCACGGCCGCGATGCTCCCCGTGCACGACCTCGGCACGCACGGCGGGCAGTCGTCCGAGGAGTTCCCCCGCCTCACGCACCCGTCCGTCGGCAAGCAGTCCGCGCACGAGCGTCGACGACACCGGATGAGCACTGGCCAGCACCTGGTCGATCGACCGCACCTCGAAGCCTCGCTCCGCGCCGAGTTGGGTGAGCAGGGCGACATCCCCGCTGCCGCCATGGCCGAAGCGGAAGTCGGCGCCCACGAATACCACCTGCGCATGCAGGGCGTCGATCAGCACCCGTTGCACGAACTCCACCGGCGACAGCTCGCTGAACTCGCGGGTGAACGGGATGACCACGGTCGCATCCACCCCGGTGGATTCGAGCAGCTCCCGCTTCTGTTCGTTACTCGAAACGGATTCCGGGCACCTGTCCGGTCGGAGCAGGGCAAGCGGATGCCGATCGAAGGTCACGGCCGTCGACACCAGCCCCTGCTCGGCGGCGATATCACGCAGCGCGGCCAGCACCCGGCGATGACCGATGTGCACCCCGTCGAACTTGCCGATGGTGACCGCCGACGGGCCGAAGTCGGCGGGGACCGCAGCGAGGGAATCGAAGAACTGCACCTCAGACCGCCGCGGGACGACGGCGACGCAGGTAGAGCAGGCCGAGCACGGGAAGAACAAGCGGGATCAGCAGATACCCGAGCCCGTACGACGACCAGACCGTGGACGTGCGACCGAACGGGTCGTTGTCGGCCAGCCCGATCAGCCAGGGCGCGAAGGTCGTGATGGTACCGACGATGATCACCCCGGCCAGCTCGAAGCTGATGGTGATCAGGGCGACCCGGTACCAGACCGCGCCGCGGGCGACCAGCGCGACGGTCGCCACGACATAGACCAGGCCCGACAGCGCGGAAAGCGAGAACGCGACCGGTGCCTCGCCGAACCGGTCGATGATCTGGAACACCGAGCGCCCCACCGCGGCGAGCGCCAGGATGCCGTAGATCACGACGAGCACACGCCCGATGCCGGGGGTGCGCGACGGTGTGGGTGAGGAGGCGGTCGCCGCCGGAGTATTGTTGACCATCGCCCTCTAGATTAGGCCACCGGCAGGCTGCATCCGGCCCAGGTCAGGCCGTCTGCACGCTCCAGATCTGGAACATCCGATAGACCATCACGGCAATGGCAAGGCAGGCGACCCCGAGCACGACGGTGCTCCAGCGATTGCGCTCGATCAGCGCCCAGAAGATGGCGGCCGGTACCAGGATGATCGCGGAGATCAGATACACGTAGAACTCGGCGAGATTGCCGGTGGGCGGGTTGCCGACCTCCGGGGCGATGATCGCGACCACCAGTTGCGCGATCAGCAGGAGCTCCACCAGCACGGCCGCGCCGAGGGTGATGTCGTTCGGGCGCTTGCCCGCAAAGCCGAGCACCACGCAGAGGAGGCCGGCGACCACAGCGACTCCGACCTGCAGCCAGGTGAACCACTCGATCATTCGCTGTCCCCCTGGTTGCCTACGTATTCATCGGTCGGGAAGTTGACGATCACCTTGGCATCGCTCCCCCGTCGCTCCACCAGGCCGGCCAGACGACCGTCGCCGGTCACGGCAGCGATCGGGCCATCCCCCAGACCGTCAGGAAGCGGCACCCGCTTGCCGTGCGAGAGGTCGACGGTCTGCTGGGCGGTGGGAGTCCAGGTCGGGTAGAGCAGGGAGGCGACCTCGGCAGGCGCAAGCAGGGCGGCCGCGACATCGAGAACCTCTGCGCTCCCCCGCTCGGGAAGGCTCACGGCCGCCTCGACCGAGAACGGCCCGATGCGGGTGCGGCGGAGTGCCGTGAGGTGGCCGCCGATACCGAGCGCGGCGCCGAGGTCGCGGGCGATGGCGCGGATGTAGGTGCCCGATGAGCACTCGACGCGCACGTCGAGATCCAGATAGCCATCGCCCGCCCGCAGGTCAAGCAGGTCGAGAGCGGAGATCGTGACGGTTCGCGCCTTCAGCTCGACCGTCTCGCCCGCCCGGGCCAGAGTGTACGCGCGCTGCCCGTCGACCTTGATCGCGCTCACGGAGCTCGGTACCTGGCTGATCGTTCCGCGGAAGTCGGCGAGCGCGGTGGCGACGATCTCGGGCGAGATGGCGGCGACCGCTGCCGGGGACGCGACCTCGATCGGTGACCCTTCCGCGTCATCCGTCGTCGTCGACGAGCCGAGGCGAATGGTGGCCAGGTACTCCTTGTCGAGACCGACCACGAAGGTCAGCAGCCGGGTTGAGGAGTTGATGCCGAGCACCAGCAGTCCCGTTGCCATGGGGTCGAGGGTGCCAGCATGCCCGACCTTGCGGGTGCCAGCGGCCTTGCGGGTGCGGGCCACCGCGTCGTGGCTGGTGATGCCGCCTGGCTTGTCGACGAGCAGGATGCCGCTACCGATGTCGAACGGGCGCACGACATACGGCTGGCTCACGCTTGATGTTATCAGTCGCTAACTACCGCACCCGGCGTCGAGTCTGCGGCGCGGGTCAGCAGGAGTCGGCGAACTGGCGGCGGGGCCGCTCGGGGTCGCGGTAGTCCATGATCCCGGTGGCCTTGGCCCGCGGGGCGGCCTGACGCAGGTACAGTTCGTCGGCCTCTGATGCGATGGACGACGACGCAGACTCACCCCCCACCACCCAGATCGAGTAGTTCCACAGCCCGGCGAGCTCGGGACGGTTGAGAAACTGCCCGTCGACGATGAGCGTTGCATCTGGCCCCGCGCTCTGCCATTTGGGCTGCACGGCGGTATCGCGCGCCTCGTCGTAGCCCGAGAGTACGAATCCGGTGCTTCCGGCCGAGCGGAACGGGTCGATAAGCACCCGACGGAACAACGAGTAGTCGTATGCACCCTCGTAGTAGGCGGCAGCGGTCTCCGTTCCGCGCTCGGCACGGGACCGATGGAAGTTCGCGAGGGAGGCCCGGAAGACCTTACGACCGCCGTCGGTGAAGGTGGAGGCCAGGTCATCCGCCAGCCCTGCCGCGCCCGAGGAGACATCGCCGTCAAGGGCGATGATCACCCGGCCGGAAGAATAGTTGTGCAGGATCTCCTGGGCGAGTGCGTCGAGGACGTCTTTCTTTGCGGGTTGCCAGCGTGCCATGGCCTCAGCGTAACCCCGCACGCTGATCGTAGAGTTGTTCGGGTGCCAGCGCCCGATGAGTCCCTCGCTCTGACCGTGAACGAGTGGTTCCGGGCAACCGGTCGCGACCTGCCCTGGCGGCGGCCCGGTTTTGGCGCGTGGGGGGTGCTGGTGAGCGAGGTGATGCTGCAGCAGACTCCGGTGGCCAGGGTCATCCCGCGCCTGGCCGAATGGCTGGAGCGCTGGCCCACCCCCGCTGACCTCGCCGCCGTGCCAGCGGGCGAGGCGGTGCGGGCCTGGAATCGGCTCGGCTACCCCCGACGCGCGCTCAACCTGCACGCGGCCGCCGTCGCCATCGCCGAAGTGCACGGAAACGTGGTGCCGACCGACCTCCGCGACCTGCTGGCCCTACCGGGGATCGGGGACTACACCGCTCGCGCCGTCGCGGTCTTCGCACACGGCCAGCGGCATCCGGTGGTCGACATCAACGTGCGGCGGGTACTCGCCCGCGCGGTCGATGGGCAGGCCGAGCCCGGACCGCCGTCGACCACGCGGGACCTCGCGGCGATGGATGATCTCCTCCCGCTCGACGACGCGGAGGCCAGGGTCACCAACGCCGCCGTCATGGAACTCGGCGCCATCGTCTGCACGGCCCGCGCGCCGCGCTGCGACGACTGCCCGATTCGCGATCGCTGCCGCTGGCGGGCGGAGGGCTATCCGGACTATGAGGGCCCGCGCGCGGCAAAGCAGAAGAAATTCGAGGGCTCCGACCGGCAGGTGCGCGGCCTCATCCTCGCCGAGCTTCGGGCATCCGACGTGCCGGTGAGCCAGCGCGAGATCGACGCCGTCTGGCCCGACGACGTGCAGCGTGCCCGCGCCCTGCTCGGGCTGCTCGCCGACGGGCTGGCGGTCGGCACCCCCGACGACGGATACGAGCTGCCGAGTTAGCCGTATCGCCCGGTCAGACGGTGACCCGATGCGTCAGTTCGCCCACCCAGCGACGGATGCCCGTGCCGCCAGCATGCGGCCGAAGCACCGGGTTGCTCGGCTCCCCCTCGCCCTCCACGGGTGCAAAGCCGAGCGTCCACAGCAGCCGCTCCCCCGGTAACCAGCCGCTCGGACATCCGGCGTGCACGGTCGTGATCCCCTCGGCCACCGCGCGCTCAACCACGAGGGCGGCGACGGGCACCCCGTGCCCCCGCAGCGACGAGGTGGGGTCGATCGCGAACATCCCGATCGATGCCGCGCCGAGCTCGGGGTAGTCCAGAACCGCGTCGAGAACGCCGGCCACCTCATGATCGGACTCGATCACGAAGAGACGCTTCTGCCCCTCGGTCGCCCCGTCCGGGACGGAATAGAACCGATTGCGAACGTCGGCCGCTGGAGTCGCTGCTCCGGCCGTGAGTGTCAGGTACTGTGGTCGCGCCTCGAGGATGCGCAGCACAGCAGCGTCGTCGCGAGGCTCGAGAGGTCGCAGACCGATGAACATCGGCGAGGTCCTTCCGTCGGGTGCCCACAGCGTAGTGCGGCGGTTGGGGCGTGCCAAGACAGACCGGTCGTTCCGCCGCGCCCGTTGTTCCGTCACGCTAGTTGTTCCGCAGCTCTAGTTGTTCCGCAGCTCTAGGTGTTCCGCAGCTCGGGGCTATCGGATGGGTGCCGTCGAGCGGACACTGATGCCATGCCCGAACTGCCAGAAGTCCACGCCCTGGCCAGCGACCTCCGCGCGCGGTTGGTCGGACACCGGGTCGCGCGGCTCGATATCGTGTCGTTCGCCGCGCTGAAGACCTTCGACCCGCCGGTCTCCGCCCTCGCCGGCGAGACCATCACGGCGGTCGACCGGCACGGCAAGTTCCTCGACCTCAGCGTGGGCGACGCGCACGTGGTTCTGCACCTGGCCCGCGCGGGCTGGGTGCGCTGGCGGGACGGCCCGCCCGCACCACTCAGAGGCACGGGCAAGGGACCGATGGCTGCGCGGCTCGTGATGGCGGGCGATGAGACCCTGACAGACGGCGCCGGTCTCGACATCACCGAGGCTGGGACGAAGAAGAGCCTGGCGATCTGGCTGGTGCGAGACCCGCGAGAGGTGCCCGGGATCGCGCGACTCGGCCCGGACCCGCTCGGGGCGACCTTCGACGAGGCGGCTTTTGCGGACATCCTGTCGGCTCAGGGTCGCGCGCAGATCAAGGGGGTGCTGCGCAATCAGTCGGTGATCGCCGGCATCGGTAACGCCTACTCCGACGAGATCCTGCACGTGGCACGGATGTCGCCCTTCGCCCCGGCGTCGATGCCGCCCCAGCGGGTGGCGGCCCTGTACGACGCCATGCAGGTCACCCTCGCCGACGCCGTCGCCCGGGCCGACGGGCTCGCCGCCGCAGATCTCAAGCGGGAGAAGAAGAGCAACCTGCGCGTGCACGGACGCGCCGGGGAGGCCTGCCCGGTGTGCGGCGACGTCGTGCGGCAGGTGAAGTTCGCCGACTCGACGCTCGAATACTGCGCCACCTGTCAGACCGGTGGCAAGCCTCTCGCCGATCGGGTGCTGTCGCGACTGCTGAAATAGCGCTCGACCCGAGGGTCGCTGCTCCGATAAACGCTGCTCCGATAGCCGCGGCTCCGTCAAGCGCTGCTCCGATAACACGTGATCCGTCAACAGGATGCAATCGCCGAATCGTCCGTCAACAGGACAGATTCGGCAATGCCGAGCACCCCATCCTGTTGGCTGCAGGGCGTGCCACTACCGCCGCCGACCCGCCGCCCACCAGATCAGGCCAGCGAGCACGGTTACACCGACGATCGCGACAGGGAGGGCGCGGCTCTTCAGTTGCAGCCCGTGTTCACGCTGCCAGGGCACGGCGGCCGTCGCCCGGCTGGCCATGACCGAATTGCGCGCCTGCGACGACAAAGCCGACCCGCGAGAGAGCCAGGACCAGGCAGACAGCACGGACGCCGCCGAGAAGGCGGAGCCGATCGACGCGAATGACCCGACAGATCCGATCGAGAGGAACGAGCCCGTCGACCCGATCGAGAGAACCGACTCGGTCGACCCGATGGAAAGGAGGGAGTTACGCGACGCGAGAGAGAGACGGGAGGTCATGCGCACAGTATGCGCGCATGACGTCAGGCTCACTACGGGACGGCCTCGATACGCGTCCTCGCGCGGCGCTCGGGCGCTACTCGACCAACGAAGGTAACCTCGCGCGGGCGTTACTCGACCAGCGGAGCTGCTAGTCCTCGTCGTCCTCATCGAGGATCCGCGGCTTGACATACGGGTCGGCATCGCCGGCGTAGGTCGCGGTGCTCTTCAGTCCCTCGATCTCGCTGTCACGACTCGCTGCCTCGGCAAGCAGAGCCTCGATGTGCTGGGCGTTCTCCGGCACGGCATCGGCGATGAACTCGAGCGACGGGGTGAGCCGCGCCGTGATGTTCTTACCGACCTCGCTGCGGAGCATCCCGGTGGCCGATTTGAGGGCAGCGGCGGAGTCCGCTCGCTCCTCGTCGGTGCCGTAGACCGTGTAGAAGATCGACGCGTGCTGAAGATCTCCGGTGACGCGGACATCCGTGATCGTCACGAAACCGAGGCGCGGGTCTTTGAGGCCGCGTTCGAGGGTTTTGGCGACGATGACCTTGATGCGGTCCGCCATCTTGGCGGCGCGAGCGGGGTCGGCCATGGTGTTACTCCTTCATGCAAAAAGATGCGGCGAGGCCTGCCGGAAAGCAGGAATGCTTTCCGGCAGGCCTCGGGCGCCTGGATTCAGACTAGACGCGCGGCTTTTCCTTGAGCTCGATCGTCTCGATCTCGTCGCCGATCTGGATGTCGTTGAACTTGCCGAGACCGATACCGGCCTCGAAGTCCGTACGAACCTCGGTGACATCGTCCTTGAAACGACGGAGCGACTCGATCGCGAGGCTGTCGCCGACGACGACGCCATCGCGGATGACGCGTGCCTTCGCGTTCCTCGTGATCGTTCCGCTGCGCACGATGACACCGGCGATGTTTCCGAACTTGGAAGAACGGAAGATCTCGCGGATCTCGGCCACACCGGACTGCACCTCTTCGAACTCGGGCTTGAGCATTCCCTTGAGGGCGTTCTCCACGTCCTCGAGCGCCGAGTAGATAACCGAGTAGAAACGCACGTCGACACCCTCGCGGGCCGCACGCTCGCGGGCCTTCGGGTCGGGGCGCACGTTGAACCCGATGATGATCGCGTTGTCGACGGTGGCGAGGTTGACGTCGCTCTCCGTGACAGCACCGACACCGCGGTGGATGATGCGCAGCTGCACGCTCTCGTCGACCTCGATCTTGAGCAGCGACTCCTCGAGCGCCTCGACGGCACCGGAGACGTCACCCTTGATGATGAGGTTGAGCGACTCGACCTTGCCGTCTTCGAGGGCCTTGGTGAAGTCCTCGAGGCTGATGCGCTTGCGGCTACGGGCCAGCAGGGCGTTGCGCTCCACTGCCTCGCGCTTCTCGGCGATCTGGCGGGCAGTGCGATCGTCGTCGGTGACCAGGAAGGTGTCACCGGCGCGAGGCACCGAGGTGAGTCCGAGCACGGAGACCGGACGGGCGGGCGTCGCCTGGGTGACGGCGGTGCCGTTCTCGTCGAACATCGCACGAACGCGGCCGTAAGCGGTACCGGCGACGATCGCGTTGCCGACCTCGAGGGTTCCCGACTGGATGAGCACGGTCGCGACCGCACCACGTCCCTTGTCGAGCTTGGCCTCGATGGCGACGCCGCGGGCATCCTTGTTCGGGTTGGCGCGCATGTCCAGGCCGGCGTCTGCGGTCAGCAGCACGGCATCCAGAAGCTCGGGGATACCGATCTTGTTGAGCGCCGAGACGTCGATGAACATCGTGTCTCCGCCGTACTCTTCCGCGACCAGACCGAACTCGGTGAGTTGCTGGCGCACCTTGGCGGGGTTAGCCCCCTCCTTGTCGATCTTGTTGACCGCGACCACGATCGGCACGTTGGCCGCCTGGGCGTGGTTCAAGGCCTCGACGGTCTGCGGCATGATGCCGTCATCCGCCGCGACCACGAGGATCGCAATGTCGGTGACCTGCGCACCACGAGCACGCATGGCGGTGAACGCCTCGTGACCCGGGGTGTCGATGAAGGTGATGGCGCGCTCGATGCCCTCGTGCTCGGTGAGCACCTGGTATGCACCGATGTGCTGGGTGATGCCACCGGCCTCGCCGGCGACGACGTTGGCGTTACGGATCGCGTCGAGAAGGCGCGTCTTACCGTGGTCGACGTGACCCATGACGGTGACCACGGGCGGACGGGCGACGAGGTCTTCGTCGGTCTCGTCTTCGAGCTCCTGGTCGAGGTCGAGGTCGAATCCGGCGAGCAGCTCGCGGTCCTCATCCTCCGGCGACACCATCTCGATCTTGAAGCCGAGCTCGGCTCCCAGGATCTCGAAGGTCGCCTCGTCGAGCGACTCGGTAGCGGTGGCCATCTGTCCCAGGTGGAACAGCACGGTCACCAGGTTGCCGGGGCTCGTATCGATCTTGTCGGCGAAGTCCGTGATCGACGCGCCACGACGCATCCGCACGACGGTCGAGCCGTCACCACGGGGAACGCTGACGCCACCGAGCGACGGAGCCTCGCGCAGTTCGAATTCTGCTCTCTTCGTGCGCTTCGACTTGCGGGCCTTGCTCTTTCCGCCACCGCGACCGAAGGCACCAGCGGTACCACCGCCGGGACCACGGCCACGACCGCCGCCGCCTGCGGGGCGGTTCGGGCCGAAGTTCGAGCCGGGTGCACCGGCAGGCGCACCACCGGGGCGGAAGCCACCACCGGCACCCGCGGGACGCGGGCCACCGGGGCGGAAGCCACCACCGGCACCGGCCGGACGCTGGCCGAAGCCACCGGGGCGCTGGCCCTGGCCGGGACCACCAGGGCGCGGGGCGCCGGGGCGAGGAGCAGACGGACGCGGGATGCCCGTGGGCGACGCAGCCGGGCGGGTGTTCATGCCCTGGGTGCTCGCGTATGGGTTATTGCCGGGGCGCGGAGCACCGGGGCGCTGCATTCCCTGGGTGCTCGCGAACGGGTTGTTGCCCGGGCGGGCTCCCGGACGCGGGATGGCCGACGGGGTGTCACCGGATGCCGCGGCAGGAGCCGGGGCGGCGGGCGTCGTCGGCGTAGCCGGGGCGGCGGCGGCAGCGGGAGCCGGCGCAGCGGGTGCCTCAGCGACCGGTGCGGGGGTGGGCGCCGGGGCGGCGGGAGCAGGGGCAGCGGGAGCAGGCGCAGCGGGAGCAGGCGCGGCCGGGGCTGCTGCTGCCTTCGGCGCCTCGGCGACCTTTTCCGGCGCCTTGATGCCGTCTGCCTCGAGCGCGGCGCGGAGCTTGCGGGCTACCGGCGGTTCGATACTGGAGGACGGTCCTTTGACGAACTCGCCCATTTCCTTGAGCTTCTCAAGGGCTTTCTTACTGTCAATGCCGAGCTCTGCTGCGATCTCGTGCACGCGTGGTTTAGCCACTGTTCTCCTTAGTCGGGCTGACTCCGACGGAGACAGCCTCAGATGGTGATGGGACTCATTTCGAGCCGCTCATTAGTCGTTGCTCATTAGTTCACTGTCAGCCTGTTCATCGAGGAGCACTGCATCCGTGCTGGATGCTGGCCCCGAAGTAAACACCGCGGAGTGCTCCGACTGGTGGTGGGTGTGCGTTGCGTTGCTTTAGGTGCTGGTGATGCTGGTGTCGATCGCCTGCAGGAGGCTGTCGACATCCATCGATCCCTCGGTTCGAAACGCACGGCCGAAAGCCTTGCGAGTCGTCGCGATGGTGACGCATTCGATGGTGGGGTGCACCCACGCGCCTCGGCCGGGAAGGACTGCGGACTGGTCCGCGATCACCTCGCCGTTTCGCGCAACCACCCGCAGAAGAGCGGATGTGGTGTCGCGCGTGCGGCAGCCGAGACAGGTTCGTACGGGTTCCATTGTATCCCCTCTCCACCTCGGGGCCGTCGGGGTGACCCGACGACCGTCGAAGCGGAGTGAAAAACTAGTCCTGCTCGAGGATCGAGTCGGGCTGGATGTCGATGCGAGCGCCGGTGAGCTTGGCGGCGAGGCGGGCGTTCTGGCCCTCCTTGCCGATCGCCAGCGACAGCTGGTAGTCGGGAACGAGCGCGCGCACCGCCTTGGTGGCAGCGTCGATCACGTACGACGAGCTGACCTTGGCCGGCGACAGCGCGTTGGCCACGAAGGTCGCGAGGTCGGGGCTGTAGTCGACGATGTCGATCTTCTCGTTGTTGAGCTCGGCGGTGACGGCCCGAACGCGCTGGCCGAGTTCGCCGATGCATGCGCCCTTGGCGTTCACGCCGGGCTCGTTCGCTTTGACCGCGATCTTGGTGCGGTGGCCGGCCTCGCGCGCAAGCGACACGATCTCGACCGCGCCGCTGGCGATCTCCGGCACCTCCAGGGCGAAGAGTTTGCGAACGAGCGACGGATGCGTGCGCGACACCGTGATCTGGGGACCCTTGGTGCCCTTACTCACGCTGGTCACGTAGACGCGGATGCGGGAGCCGTGCGAGTAGTCCTCGCCCGGAACCTGCTCCTCTGGCGGCAGGATCGCCTCGATGGTGCCGAGGTCGACGTGGATCATCCGCGGGTTCGGACCCTGCTGGATGACGCCGGCGATGATGTCGCCCTCACGGCCCTTGAACTCGCCGAGCACCTTGTCGTCGCCGATGTCGCGCAGACGCTGGTTGATGACCTGCTTGGCGGCAAAGGCGCCGATGCGGCCAAAGTCTTCGGGGATGTCTTCGGCCTCGCCGATGATGTTGCCATCGTCGTCGCGCTCCGGCACGAAGATGTGCACGGCGCCGGTCTTGCGGTCCAGCTCGACGCGGGCCGGGGCCACACCGTCATGTCCCTCGGCGGGGACGGGGAGCTCCGAAGTCGAGATGTGCTTCAGGTAGGCCGTGAAGATGGCCTGCTCGATGATCACCACGAGTTCTTCGAAGGGGATTTCGCGCTCACGCTCAAGAAGGCGCAGCACACTCAGATCGATTTCCATCGGGTGCCTTTCGATATTCAGTTCGTTTCGTCTCTGCGCGCTGCCCCGCGCATCCGTCTAAGTTACCAGGCCGCGGCAGTGCACTCTTCCCCGGAGACGACGACAGCGCTGCAGTTTGTCATTCCCGCGCCGAATGTAACCGGCGCGCTGATGACAAACTGCAGCGCTGTTGCGCAGGGGGCTAGTAGCGCTCGCGGAGCAGCTCCACGAGGTCGCCGATGGCGACGGGGGTGCGCTCGTTCGTGCGGCGGTCCCACAGCTCGACGTTGCCCTCGGCGAAACCCTTGCCGACGATGACGATGATCGGTACGCCGATAAGCTCGGCGTCACCGAACTTCACCCCGGGCGAGACCTTGGGGCGGTCGTCGAACAGCACGTCGTAGCCGTGCTCCTCGAGGTCGTCGACGAGGGCGCCGGCGGCCTCGTGCACCTCCGCCTCCTTGGTGGCCGCGATGACGTGGATGTCGAACGGCGCGATGTTGCGCGGCCAGATCAGTCCGCGCTCGTCGTTGTTGCTCTCGGCGATGACGGCCATGATGCGCGTGACGCCGATGCCGTATGAGCCCATGGTGACGGTGACGAGCTTGCCGTTCTCATCGAGCACCTTGAGTCCGAGCGCATCCGCGAAGAAGCGGCCGAGCTGGAAGACGTGGCCGATCTCCATGCCACGCGCGAGCTCGACCGGGCCGGAGCCATCGGGAGCCGGGTCGCCCGCGAGCACCTCGGCCACCTCGACGGTGCCGTCGGAGACGAAGTCCCGCCCGGCCACCAGGCCGAAGACGTGCTTGCCGTCGATGTTCGCGCCGGTGATCCAGCCGCTGCCCTCGCTGACCCGCGGGTCGGTGACGAAACGGATGCCCGTGGTCGACTTCTCGCCGAGAACCGCTCCGTCGGCAGACCACGGGCCGATGTAGCCCTTGACCAGTCTGGGATGCTTCGCAATCTCCTCAGCGGATGCCGCGGCCACATCGTTCGGCGAGAACGCGACCTCCGCGCGCTTCATGTCGACCTCGCGGTCGCCGGGCACGCCGACTATGACGAGTTCTTTCTCACCCTCGGGACTGGTGAGCGACAGCACGATGTTCTTGAGGGTGTCGGCAGCGGTCCAGAGTCGCCCGTCCGGTCTCGGGTGCTTCTCGTTCGCGACATCCACCAGCGTCTGGATCGTGGGTGTGTTGGGGGTCTCCAGAACCTCGGGCGGGGTGAGCCGCTCGAAGGAGCGCGGCGCGGGCGCCTCGGTGCGGAACGCCTCGACGTTCGCCGCATAGCCGCCGGCACTACGCACGAAGGTGTCCTCACCGACCGGGGTGGGGTGCAGGAATTCCTCGCTGCGGGCGCCACCCATCAGACCGGAGTCAGCGTTGACGATCACGTAGTCGAGACCGAGTCGCTGGAAGATTCGCTCGTAGGCGTCACGCTGCTTCTGGTACGAGACGTCGAGTCCGGCATCCGTGTAGTCGAACGAGTACGCGTCTTTCATGGTGAACTCGCGGCCACGCAGGAGGCCGGCCCGCGGGCGCGCCTCGTCGCGGTACTTGTCCTGAATCTGGTAGATCGCCAGCGGCAGGTCTTTGTAGCTCGAGTACAGGTCTTTCACCAGCAGGGTGAAGACCTCCTCGTGCGTCGGCGCGAGCAGATAGTCGGCGCCCTTGCGGTCTTTCAGACGGAAGATGCCGTCGCCGTACTTGGTCCAGCGACCGCTTTCCTCGTACGGTTCCCGCGGCAGCAGCGCCGGGAAGTGCACCTCCTGCCCGCCGATGTTGTCCATCTCCTGACGGATGATGGCCTCGATCTTGCGGCGCACCTTCAGCCCGAGCGGCAGCCAGGCGAAGACGCCAGGAGCCTGACGACGGATGTAGCCAGCCCGCACCAACAGGCGGTGGCTGGTGACCTCGGCGTCGGCCGGGTCGTCACGGAGCGTACGGACGAAGAGTTGCGAAAGGCGTGTAGACACCCCCCGAGTTTATCGGGAGGCGTGTGCCGACTGACTACGCGGTGACCACCTGCGGGCTACCCGTCGCGCCGACGGGCATCTCGGCGGCGAGGCGGTTGGCCTCCTCGATCAGCGTGGCGACGATGTCGGCCTCCGGCACGGTCTTGACGACCTCGCCCTTGACGAAGATCTGGCCACGGCCGTTGCCGCTCGCGACGCCGAGGTCGGCCTCGCGCGCCTCGCCCGGCCCGTTGACTACGCAACCCATGACGGCGACGCGCAGCGGTACGGTCATCTTCTCGAGCCCCGCGGTGACGTCGTTGGCGAGCTGGTAGACATCCACCTGGGCCCGGCCGCAGCTGGGGCAGGAGACGATTTCGAGCTTCTTCTCGCGCAGGCCAAGGGACTGCAGGATCTGCAGCCCAACCTTGACCTCCTGCGCGGGCGGCGCGGAGAGCGAGACCCGGATGGTGTCGCCGATTCCCTCGCCCAGCAGCAGCCCGAAGGCCGTGGCCGACTTGATGGTGCCCTGGAATTCGGGCCCGGCCTCGGTAACGCCGAGGTGCAGTGGCCAGTCGCCGCGCTCGGCGAGGAGTCGGTAGGCCTTGACCATGGTGACCGGGTCGTTGTGCTTCACCGAGATCTTGAAGTCGTGGAAGTCGTGCTCCTCGAACAGCGAGGCCTCCCATACGGCACTTTCGACGAGCGCCTCGGGGGTGGCCTTTCCATACTTCTGCAGGATGTTCGGCTCGAGCGATCCCGCATTCACGCCGATGCGGATGCTGACGCCGGCCGCCTTCGCCGCCGCCGCGATCTGCCCGACCTGGTCGTCGAACTTGCGAATGTTGCCCGGGTTGACGCGCACGGCTCCGACACCGGCGTCGATGGCGGCGAACACGTAGCGCGGCTGGAAGTGGATGTCCGCGATCACCGGGATCTGGCTCTTGGCCGCGATGATCTTCAGCGCGTCGGCATCATCCTGATGGGGAACTGCGACGCGAACGATGTCGCAGCCGGATGCCGTGAGCTCGGCGATCTGCTGCAGGGTGGCATTGATGTTGGTGGTCTGCGTGGTGGTCATCGACTGCACGCTCACGCGGTAGTCGCTGCCGACTCCGACCTTACCGACGTGGATCTGCCGGGTCTTGCGACGCGGGGCAAGGGTTTCGGGAGCCTTGGGCATCCCCAGGTTTATTGCAGGCATGATCATGATTCTACTTTGGGCGCGGTGAACACCGGCTGAATCGGGCCGATCCGCGCCGGTGTTACTGCAGCTGGATCGGCTTGACGATGTCGGCGTAGACCAGCAGCAGGCTCATGCCGCCGAGCACGATCACGACCACGTAGGTGAGCGGCACCAGCCGCGCGATGTCGACCGGGCCCGGGTCTGCGCGATGGAAGATCTTGTTGAAGGTCTTGCGCAGTCCCTCCCAGATCGCCCCGATGATGTGTCCGCCGTCGAGCGGAAGCAACGGGATCATGTTGAACGCGAATAGCGCGACGTTGAGCGAGGCGATGAGACCGAGGAGGAAGGAGATGCGGTCGACCCACGGCACGCCCTGGGTGGCGGTGACCTCGCCGGCCAGCCGTCCGACGCCGACGACACCGACGGGGCCGTTCGGGTCTCTCGCCTCGGTGCCGAACGCCGCCTGCGCGACCTGCACCAGGCGCTGCGGGAGCGTGCCGATGATCTGGAAGTCGTGGCCGATGTTGTTGCCGAGCGTCGGCAGCGCATTGCCGAAGGGCTGCTTAACCAGCGGGTAGCTCGGGGCAACGCCGATGAAGCCGACCTTGACCGTCACCGGGTTTCCGGCGGAATCCTTGACCACCTTGCCGGCGGAATCGACCGTCTCACGGCTGGTGCGCAGCGGGGTGACCGCGAGGGTCTTCGTCTCGCCATTACGAATGACGGTGAAGTCGAGCGGCTTCCCGGACGACTTCCGGATGAGCGCGGTCACCTGCTCCCAGGTGGGCGCGTCGAGCGAGCCGACCTTGACGATCTGGTCACCGGGCTTGAGCCCCGCTGCGGCCGCCGGCGCGATCGGGTCGGTGGGTTCGCAGCTGGTACGCGTGCTGGGGGCCGCCACGACACACTGCGAGACACTGCCGACGCTGAGGGTCTGCACCCCGAAGCCGCTCAGGATGATGCCGAACAGCACGAAGGCGATGACCAGATTCATGAACGGGCCGCCGAACATGATGATGATGCGCTTCCAAATCGGGAGCTTGTAGAAGACCCGGTCCTCCGCGCCCACCGGGATGGCATCGGCGCTGGCGGTGCGGGCATCCTGCACCATGGCCTTGAGGAAGCCGCCGCGCTTTCGCCCGGACTCCTCCGCCTCATACTCGCGCTCGGCCGGGAACGCGTCGGTGCCGGAGGTGAGCGGACGCTCGCCTGCGCGCGCGGGCGGGTACATGCCCGCCATCGAGATGTAGCCGCCCAGCGGGATCGCCTTGACGCCGTACTCGGTCTCGCCCTTGGTGCGCGAGAACAATGTTGGGCCGAAGCCGATCATGTACTGACCGACCCGCACCTTGAAGAGCTTGGCCGGCACGAGGTGCCCGATCTCGTGCAGGCCGATCGAGATCGCGACGCCGATCACGACGATGACGATTCCGACGATGTATAGGAGCACGGTTTCCACGTGCTCAGAGTAGCGGCGGCCCACTATGAGCCCGCTGGATGTCGTTGGTCGAGTAGCGCACGCCGTCTACGGCGTTCGCGTATCGAGGCCGGGTGGGTTTCGATACGCGTCCTCGCGCGGACGCTCGGGCGCTACTCAACCAGCGAAACCCGTCGCTCGGGCGCTACTCAACCGGCGGTTACACCGCGAGGTCGGCGATGACGTCCTCCGCTGCGCCGCGCGCCCAGCCCTCCGCGTCGAGCACCGACTCGAGCGTGAGCGGCCCGGAGAACGGCAGGTGAAGGTCGACCACGCGCTCGACCACCTCGAGAATCTGGAGGTATCCGATACCGCCGGCGTGGAACGCCGCCACCGCCTGCTCGTTCGCGGCGTTGAAGACTGCGGGATAGGTACCACCGGCCCGGCCCACCCGCTTCGCGAGCTCGACCGCGGGGAAGGCCTCGGCATCCAGCGGCTCGAACGTCCACTGGCTGGCAGTGGTCCAGTCGAGCGGAGCGCCGACGCCCGGCACCCGATTCGGCCAGTCCAGTCCGAGCGAGATCGGCAGGCGCATGTCGGGCGGCGAGCACTGGGCGATCGTCGACCCGTCGACAAACTCGACCATCGAGTGCACGATCGACTGCGGATGCACCGTCACATCGATCTGGTCGTACGGCACGTTGAACAGCAGGTGCGCCTCGATCACCTCCAGGCCCTTGTTGACCAGGGTCGAGGAGTTGGTGGTGACGACCAGCCCCATGTCCCAGGTGGGATGCGCGAGCGCTTCGGCCGGGGTGACGGATGCCAGCGACTCCCGCGTCCTCCCCCGGAACGGGCCGCCCGATGCCGTGAGCACCAGCCGCCGCACCTCGGCGTGGGTGCCGGAGCGCAGCGCCTGCGCTATGGCGGAATGCTCGGAGTCGACCGGCACGATCTGACCGGGCGCTGCGGCGTCTCGCACCAGGTCGCCGCCGACGATGAGGCTCTCCTTGTTGGCGAGGGCCAGCGTGGTGCCGGTTTCGAGCGCGGCCAACGTCGGCCCGAGACCCACGGACCCGGTGATGCCGTTGAGCACGACATCCGCCCCCACCGACCGCACCAACTGCTCGGCCTCGATCTCGCCGAGAGCGGTGTGCTCCACGCCGAAATCGTGGGCCTGCTGCCGCAGAACCTCACGGTTCGTGCCTGCAGCGAGACCCACGATCTCGAAAGAATCGCGATTGGCCGCGATCACATCGAGCGCCTGCACCCCGATCGATCCGGTGGAGCCGAGGATGATGACGCGTCGCATGGTGCCAGGGTAACCGGCTAGTTGGTCGCCAGGATATCTACCACGAACACGAGGGTGCTGGTGGCGGTGATGTCCGTCTGGCCGGCGGGCGGGGTGGCGCCGTAGCCGTCAGCCGGCGGGATGACCGCGATGACCTGGGAGCCGACCTTCTGCCCCACGAGGGCCTTCGAGAAGCCGGGGATGACACCCGTTGTCGAGAAAGTGGCCGGTTCGCCGCGGGTCCAGCTCGAGTCGAACACCTTGCCGGATTCCCAGACCACGCCGGTGTACTGGACGGTGACGCTCGCGCCGCTCTTGACGGTGGCTCCGGTGCCCTTCTTGAGATCGGCGATCTCGAGGGTGGTCGGTGCGGTGGTCTTCGGAACGGTGATGGTGGGCTCGCCATTGGCGGCGAGCTTCACGGTCGGATACCCCTTCGGGGCGCTCTGCGGCTTTCCGTTGGCCTTCTTCAGCGACGTTGTCACCGTTCTGATGTCCATCACGAAGACGAGGGAATCCTTGGCGCCGACGCCGAGCTCGCTCTGGCCGGTGGTGCCGAAGGCATCCTTCGGGGGGATCACCGAGACGACACGGCTGCCGGCGGTGGCACAGTGCATGGTCTTGTAGAGGCCGGGCAGCTCGCTCTTGGTGTTTACCGTGAACGGCACGGCCTTCGCCTTGGTGAAGCCGGTGGTGTCGATGGTCTTTCCGGTGGTGCCGTTGAAGGCCGTGTAGTTGACCGAGACGCTGGTTCCGGATGCTGCGGGCTTGCCGTCGCCCTCGATGCTCACGGTGCGCTGGGTGGTCGTCGCGGTGAGGCCCTTGGCGAAGGTCACCTTGGGCTCTGCGCCGAATTTGCCGCTGACCTTGACCTTCTCGGAGCTCGCGCCCGCCTTGGTGGGGGTGCAGCTCGCGGCGGAATCGCTGCTCGAAGAGCTGCACGCGGCGAGGGATAGGGAGAGTGCGCCAGCAACGGCGATCACACTCAGGATTTTCGACGCGGAGAATTTCGACACAGAACTGCTTTCTGAAAGCGAGAGGAGGATTCGGCCCAGTCTCGGGGATGGACCTTTGCGACACCTGATCGAAGCCTGAACGACCCGTGCCTGGCCAAGCCTACGCGGCCCCACAATGGAGCATGCGCAGCAGAGCGGTCCTGGCCCTCGCGGTCGTCGTGCTGGCCGGTGTTGGCCTGATCACTGCGTGCTCCGAGGCCGCCCCGCTTGTCACCCCACACATCACGCTCGACCTCTCCGTGTTCCAGCTCCGCTCGGACTACGCACCCCGCCAGGCCCAGATCGAGATCCACAACCGCTCGCCACACGACATCACCGTGACCAGCGCACGTTTCTCCTCGACCTGGTTCGACGGCGACGCCTCCTCGGCATCCGCGCCGGCAACGGTGCTCGCCGGCGCGACCACCGACTTCCCCGTGGTGCTGGGGGCACCGCTCTGCACGGCGGCGACGGCAGTTCCCCGCGTGACCGTCGAGTATCGGACGAAGAACGGTGCGCGCGGCGAGGTGACGGCGACCCCGAGCATCCCCTTCGACTCTCTGGGAACGGTTCATGCCAGCGACTGCGCGAAGGTCGCTTTCGAGACGGTCGCGACGATCACCCCGGCCACCGCGCTGCGGTACGAGGAGGTCGACGGAAGACCGATCGCGCTGCTGGACCTGACATTCGCACCCACGGGGGCTGCGGGGAGCGTGATCCTGCGCAGCACCGAAGACACCACCCTGCTCGCTCAGCGCGAGGGGCAACTGCGCACAGTCGACCTGACCTTCTCCGCGGCGAGCGCGCCCACCGTGCTCACCCTCGACTACGTGCCATCACGCTGCGAGCAGCACGTCGTGGCCGAGGACAAGGTCGGCACGCAGGTGCCGATCCGCGCGGATGCCGGGTCGTTCAGCAATGCCCTATTCACCGTCGCGGTCTCCCCCGCCGTGAAGGCCGAGTTCTACGACTGGTTCGCGCGCTACTGCGGCTGGAAGAACTAGGCCTGCAGCAGGATGGTCGGCTCGTGACCGACCGGGAAGTTCACGGAGCTCGCGATGAAGCACTTGGTGCTCGCCTCGTGGTGAAGCGCGAGCGCGAGATCCGCGTCGCCGCCGGCGATCGTCACCGTGGGGCGGAGCGTCACCGAGGTGAAGTGTCCGCCGCCGTCGGCGGTCGTCGTCATGACGCCGGTGGCGGCATCCGTGTATCCGACGACCACGACGCCGTTGCTCGCCGCCACATGCAGATAGCTGAGCAGGTGGCACTGGCTGAGGGCGGCGATCAGCATCTCCTCGGGGTTCCAGCGATCGACGTCGCCGTGGAACACCCGATCGCTCGAACCCGAGATCTCGTGCTTGCCCTCTGCCCGCAGCACGTGGTCACGGCCGTAGGCCTTGTAGCCGCTGGTGCCGCTGCCGCGGTCGCCCGTCCACTCGAGGGAGACGGCGAAGTCGTGGTCGGTTTTCACGATCTCCAGGCTACTGGCCCTTCCGGTGAGCACGGCCCCAAATAGGATTGGGCCCATGGCGATGCACACCCTCGATCCCTCCGCGGACGACCTGCTCAACACCGATGCCCTCACCGAGCGGAGAATCGTCACCACGGTCCCCGGTCCGAAATCGCAGGAGCTGGATGTCCGCCGCCGCGCGGTCGTGCCGGTCGGGGTCGCCTCGTCCCTCCCGTTCTATCTCGCCCGCGCGCACGGCGCGATCGTCGAAGACGTCGACGGCAACCGTTTCATCGACCTGGGCTCGGGCATCGGCGTCACCACCATCGGACACACCGATGCCGCGGTCGTCGCCGCCGCATCCGCTCAGCTCCAGGAACTGACGCATGGCATGTTCACCATCACCGGCTACGAGGGCTACGTGCGCGTCGCCGAGCTGCTCGCCAAGCACACCCCCGGCGACTTCGCGAAGAAGACGGTGCTGCTCAACTCCGGCGCCGAAGCCGTGGAGAACGCCGTCAAAATCGCTCGCAAGCACACCGGCCGCAGCGGCGTCGCCGTGCTCGAGCACGCATACCACGGCCGCACCAACCTCACCATGGCGATGACGTTCAAGGCCATGCCGTACAAGGCGGGCTTCGGTCCCTTCGCCGGGTCGATCCACCACGCGCCGGGCTCATACCCCTTCCACGACGGACTCAGCGGAACGGATGCCGCGGCGCGCACCATCGCCTACCTCGAGAAATCCGTGGGAGCCGCCGACCTCGCCTGCCTCGTCGTGGAGCCGATCCAGGGTGAGGGCGGATTCGTCGTCCCGGCCGATGGCTACCTCCCCGCCCTGCAGGAGTGGTGCAACGCCAACGGCATCGTCTTCATCGCCGACGAAATCCAGAGCGGCATGGCGCGCACCGGCCGCTACTTCGCCAGCGAGCACTTCGGTCTGATTCCGGATGTCGTGCTCAGCGCCAAGGGGATCGCCGGCGGTCTGCCGCTCGCCGCGGTCACCGGCCGCGCCGAGATCATGGACTCCTCCCACCCCGGCGGACTCGGCGGCACGTTCGCCGGCAATCCGGTTGCCGCGGCGGCGGCGATCGCCGTCTTCGACTCGATCGAGTCGCGCGACCTGCTGGCCGAGGGCGCCCGGATCGAGGCGATGCTGAAGCCCGCCCTGGTCGAGCTGCAGTCGCGCTACCCGATCATCGGAGACGTGCGCGGAATCGGCGCGATGCTCGCGATCGAACTGGTGGATCCGTCATCGCACGCGCCGCTCGCCGCAGCCGTCTCCGCGGTGACCGCGGCCGCCGCCCAGAACGGGGTGCTGCTGCTCAGCGCGGGCACGTATGGCAACGTCATCCGTTTTCTGCCGAGCCTGGCCATCACCGACGCCCAGTTGCTCGACGCGGTCACAGTGATCGACGTCGCTCTGGCCGCGCTGTGACTCATCCTTTAGACGCGTCGGGAATCGTCGAACTCGCGGTGCTCTCCCGCTCCGGCCTCGACGAGTCGCGGCACCTGGGCGCGGCCGCTGTCGTCGCGCCCGACGGTTCGCTTCTCGCCGCTCACGGCGACGTCGACGCTCTCGTCTACGGGCGCTCCTCGCTCAAGTTCTTCCAGGCGATCACCGTGCTGCGGTCCGGCGTCTCGCTCGAGGGAGCGCAGCTCGTGCTGGCCAGCGCGAGCCACGCCGGCACTCCTGCGCACGTCGCTGTCGTGCGGCAACTGCTCGACCGGGCCGGACTCGCCGAGGACGACCTCCAGTGCCCGATCGACTGGCCGACCGACAGCGCCTCCCGCAGTGCGGCGCAGCATCCGTCGCGGGTCTACATGAACTGCTCCGGCAAGCACGCCGCGTTCCTTCTGGCCTGTGTCGACAACGGCTGGTCGACCCACGACTACCTCGACCAGGAGCACCCGCTGCAGCAGCGCATCCGGGCGACGGTCGAGGAGTTCACCGCCGAGAGTGTGGGACACGTCGGCATCGACGGATGCGGGGCGCCCGTCTTCGCCGTGACCCTCCGCGGTCTCGCCACCGCCGTCGGTCGCGTCTCGCGTGACCCCGACGGTGCCCGCCTCGCCGCGGCGATTCTCGCCGAACCGTGGGCACTCGACGGCCATGGTCGGCAGAACACCGTCGTCATGGAGCAGCTCGGTCTGCTGGCGAAGGGCGGAGCGGAGGGGGTCATCGTCATGGCGACGCCCGAAGGAACGGCGGTCGCGCTGAAGATGATCGACGGCAGCCCGCGCGCGACGACCCTGGTCGCGCTGCAGCTACTCGCCTCGGTCGGTGCGATCTCGCAGGCGGAGGCCGACCGGGTAGCCGACCTCACCACGGAGAGGGTTCTCGGCGGGGGTGCTCGGGTCGGGGACATCCGCGCCACGTTCCCGCGCTGACAGCTGAGCAGCGAACGGTTTTTCGAGCACGAACGCCTCTTCCGACGCCATACCTCTTCGAACGCAGCACCTCTTCGAACGCAGCACCTCTTCGAACGCAGCACCTCTTCGAACTCAGTACCTCTTCGAACTCAGTACCTCTTCCGACGCCATACCTCTTCCGAAATGAAGGAGATATTCGCGGACACGCCGCAGTTCGGCGCGGCCGCACGGCGTGGCGGCGAGAATTTCCTTCATTTCGGAAAGTGGACTCGCCGTCGTCTGCGTGTCGCGGTTCGCAGCGCGCGGTGTGACGTACCTCAGGGCGACTACAGGCCGGCGGACTGCTTCATCAGGCGCTTGCGGCGGTTCTCCCCCGCGACCTGCGTGGTGATGACGATCACGATGGCCAGGATGAACACCGCCGAGGCAATCACGTTGGCCTGCGGGGGGATGCCGCGGGTGGCGGCCGTATAGATGTAGGTCGGGAAGGTCTGCAGCGACCCCGAATTGAAGTAGGTGATGATGAAGTCGTCGAAGCTCAGGCTGAACGACAGCAGCGCCGCTGCCAGAATGCCCGGCAGCAGCAGCGGCAACGTCACCCGCACGAAGACCTGGGCCGGCGAGCCGTAGAGATCGCGCCCGGCTTCCTCGAGTGCCGGGTCGAGACCGGCGACGCGCGCCTTGACCGTGACCACCACGAAGCTCAGACAGAACATCGCGTGGGCGACGATTATGGTGCCGAGGCCCTTGGGGATGCCCGCGGTGAGAAACTGGGCGGCGAGACCAGCGCCGAGCACGACCTCGGGCGTCGCCATGGGGAGGAAGATCAGCAGGTTGGTGGCCGCGCGGAAGCGGAACCGGTACCGCGCCAGGGCGATGGCGATCATCGTGCCGAGCACGGTGGCGATGAGGGTGGCGGTCACACCGATGAGGATGCTGTTGCCGAAGGCCTGACACACGCCGGGCGCATCACAGACCCGCAGCCAGTTGTTCAGCGTGAACCCTCGCCAGGAGACATTGGTCTTCACCGCATTGTTGAACGAGAAGACGATCGTGTAGACGATCGGGATCAGCAGGAAGATCAGGGCGAGCGCGCTGTACACGGGTAGCACCACGCGCCCCAGGCTGAACCGTCCCGCTTGCGGACGCGGGGCGGGCGAGGTGGCGATCGTGCGCCCGAGCGCGAAGGCTTCCTGTGTGCTCATACCAGGTCATCCGTTCCACTGCGCTTCACATAGATGCTGACGATGATCAGGATGATCGCCATCAGGATGATCGACAGCGCCGCCGCCGCCGGATAGTTCAGTTGCACCAGGAAGTTGCTCTGGATGACGTTGCCGATCATTGTCGAACTCGCCCCACCGAGAAACTGGCTCGACGCGTTCACGTAGTCGCCGGTCGCCGGGATGAAGGTGAGCAGCGTTCCCGAGACGATTCCGGGCAGCGACAGCGGCAGCGTCACCGTGCGGAAAGTGTGGAACGGCCCGGCGTACAGGTCGGAGCCCGCCTCGAGATATCGCACGTCGAGACGTTCGAGCGTCGTGTACAGCGGAAGGCACATGAACGGGATGAAGTTGTAGGTGAGGCCGAACACCACTGCCGCCGGGGTGCCGGTGAGGTGGTCTTGAGGACCGAGTAGCGAGAGGCCCTGCAGAGCAGTCACCACCACGCCGTCGTCGGAGAGGATCGCCTTCCAGGCCAGGGTGCGCAGCAGGAAGCTGATGAAGAACGGTGCAATCACGAGCACGATCATCAGACCCTGCAGGATCGGCCAGCGACGTGCCTTCACACCGATGAAATAGGCCAGCGGGTAGCTGAACAGCAGCGCGAAGATCGTGGCGAGCAGCGCATAGAAGAAGGAACGGATGATCTGGGTGCCGTACTCCCCGATCACCGCGCCATAGGTCTGGATGTTGAACGCCGTCGTGTACTTGCCGAAGACCACCGGGTCTGGAACCTGCAGCGAGGTGATGATCAGCGAGACCAGCGGCACGAGGAAGAACAGGGCGAGGTAGAGAAGCCCCGGGAGCAGCAGCACCAGGGCGATCCTGCTGCGGCGCTTCGGCGCATCCACCGCATTGCTGGCTGCGGTGAACGCGGTGATCGCCATCGGCTCAGCCCTCGAGTTCGGCGGCCAACGCCGTGCGGCGCTGGGTTGCGATCGCCACCGTGTCGGTGTCTGCAGCGAAACGGGGTGCGTCGGATGGATCGTCGGCGAGGCCGAATCCGTGGTCGAACGACCAGCTGAGCCAGACCTCGGCACCGACATCGACCACCGGGCCGAACACCATGTTCTGGGCGAAGACGACCACCGGTCCGAGCCGCGGAACCTCGACGATGTACTGCGTGCTCACGCCGCTGAACGACACGTCGGTGACTCGACCGGCACCGATGACGTTTTGGCCGGCGACGATCTCGGGCTGAGAAGTCTGCAGGATGACCTTCTCCGGACGTACCCCGACCGTGACTGTTCCTCGGTGCCGAGCCGCCCGCGCGGTCGGGACCACGATGCGATTACCCGCGATGTCGACGGCGACGGTGGTCGCGGTGCTCTCGACGACCTCTCCGGTGAAGAGATTGGACTGGCCGAGGAAGTTGGCGACGAAGGCGGTGCGCGGCAGTTCGTACAGCTCTTCCGGGGCTCCCATCTGCTCGATTTGACCCTTGTTCATCACCGCGACGGTGTCGGCCATGGTCATGGCCTCCTCCTGGTCGTGCGTGACGTGCACGAAGGTGAGACCGACCTCCATCTGGATCTTCTTGAGCTCGAGCTGCATCTGGCGGCGAAGCTTGAGGTCGAGCGCGCCGAGAGGTTCGTCGAGCAGGAGCAATGCGGGCCGATTCACCACTGCCCGGGCGAGCGCCACCCGCTGTTGCTGACCACCGGAGAGCTGCGTCGGCCGGCGAGCCGCGAGATGGTCGAGTTCAACCAGTCGGAGGGCCTCGTGCGCCTTGCCGACCGGGTCGGCGATGCGCCGGCGGCGGAGGCCGAAGGCGACGTTCTCGAGCACTGTCATGTGCGGGAAGAGCGCGTAGCTCTGGAAGACGGTATTGACCGGGCGCTGGAACGGTTTGGTGGCGGTCACGTCCTTGCCGCCGATCAGGATCTGCCCGCTGGTCGGCTCTTCGAGGCCCGCGACGAGGCGGAGCGTCGTCGTCTTACCGCACCCCGAGGGCCCGAGGAGCGCGAAGAACGATCCGGCCGGGATGGTGAGATCCAGGTCTTGAATCGCGGTGAAACCGGGAAACCTCTTGCTGATGCCGACCAGCTGAAGGTCGGCTCCGGCATCCGCGAAGGATGATGCGGAGGACGACCCTGCCGCGGATGCAGACGCGGAGGCGGCCATCAGGCGCCGAGCCCCACGGACTCGAACTCCACGGTGTATTTCGACTGTTCTTGCGGGGTGAGGGTGCGGAAGATCTTGACCTTATCGAGGGTTGCCTTGTCGGGGAAGATCAGCTGGTTGTCGACGTAGCTCGGATCGATCTTCTCCATCGCCTCCTTCGCCCCCTGCACCGGGGTGATGTAGTTCACGTACGCGGCGACGGTGGCGGCCACCTCGGGCTCGTAGTAGTAGTTCATGAGCTTTTCGGCGTTCCCCTTGCGCGGCGAACCGATCGGAACGACGAAGTTGTCGCTCCACAGCGTGCCCCCGGAGTCGGGGATGGCGAAGCCGAACTTGTCGCCGCCGACCTCCGCGTTGATGGAGGTGACGTCGCCCGACCAGACGATGGCAGCGAGCGTGTCGCCGCTCTTCAGGTCGTCGGCGTACGAGTTGCCCTTGATGTTGCGGATCTGGCCCGACTTGACCTGCTTGCGGAATTCCGAGACCGCCTTGGAGAACTCCTCGTCGCCCCAGCTCTTGCTGGCGATATCGACTCCCTGCTCCATCATGATGAGCCCGATGGTGTCGCGCATCTCGGAGAGCACTCCGACCTTGCCCTTGAGCGAGGGGTCCCAGAGCTCCGAGATGGTGGTGAGACCGTTCGGCAGTTTCTCCTTGTTCCAGGCCAGGCCCGCAAATCCGCTCTGCCAGGGCAGCGAATACACCCGACCCTTGTCGAAGTCGGGGTTCTGCAGGTTCGATACGAGGTTGGAGATATTCGGGATCTTGCCATGGTCGAGCTTCTGCACGTAGCCGAGGCCGATCAGGCGGCTCACCATCCAGTCGGTGAGGCAGACGGTGTCGGCACCGATGTCTTGGCCGAGGGCGAGCTGGTCTTTCACCTTGGCGTAGTAGGTGTTGTTGTCATCCACCGCGACGTCGTATTTGACCTGAATGCCGCTCTTCTTCTCGAACGCGATCAGGGTGGGGTACTTCCCGTTGTCGTCTTCATCGAGGTAGTACGACCAGTTGGCCCAGGTGAGCGTCTTGTCTTTCGACGACACGTCGGTCGCTGCTTTCCGCGCGGATGCCCCGCCGGTGCTGCAGGCGGCCAGCGCGAGGGTCGCGGCGCTGACGCCGAGACCGGTGAGCATGGAGCGGCGGGAGAGATCGAGCCTTTTCGCTTGACCGAGCAGGCGCTGGAACATCGGGTCTTCTGGCGTGGGCCTAGTCATGATGAGCGACTCCTTTGACGGAAACCGACGGCACGGGCACTGGTACGTCGTCGTGGCTCGATACTGACACAGCGTGTCCCGCGGGGCGAGGGGTCGAGGGGCAAATCGGCGATTTTGAAACACAATCTTCACGAGATCAGCACAATTTCGCCGTTATGAGCACGGAATCACTCGCACCGGTGTGATGCGAGCACTCTTTCCAGCGTTCCATCGGGATGCAGCAGCCACGCGGTCTCCCGAGCTGAGTCGAGCGGAGGCGGGAGCACGCGCTGCCCCGTGATCGCCCGCAGTTCGGTGAGGGTGCACCGGTCGATGAGCACCAGCACAGCGTGGCGGAGAATCGCGAACTGGGACCAGCGGGCCTGCCAGGTCTGCGGGTCGGCGACCCAGACCCGCGGCTCGGCAGGATCGAGCGTCAGCTGCCCGGTGGCGGGACTGGTCAGGTCAACGGCTCGGGGGAATCGCCGGGTGAGTTCGGCCGGGCGGCCGGTGACCACGATCAGCCCGGTTTCGCCTGGGTCGATCGCCGTCGCGGTCACCGGTGGCTCTGGCACCGTCCGATCTGGCACTGTCCGATCTGGCACCGTCCGATCTGGCACCTTCTGCTCTGGCGTCTCCTCGAGAGCGACCTGTACCTCCGCTCCGCGCCACTCCCCGCGCCCGGGCGGTGCGTCCGAACTGTACAGCTCCGCCGTTCCGCCAGCGATCAGATGTTCCTGACGGTCGGAGTGTCGCAGGATGACCCGGCTCTCGCATCCCGCCACAACGGACTGCAGCCCGCCCGGCAGCCGCCGCGCGGCGAGCACCAGCCAGAGTTCCGCGCCGCCGCCGGTGCGCAGGATCTCGTGCAGCATCGCCGCGAAGGCATCGCGATGCTCATCCCCGAATCGGGTCATGAGCACGTCGAGATCGTCGATGAGCAGGACTTCGGGGAGTGAACGCCCTCGCCGGAGGTCATCGACGACGGCCGCCACGGCATCCCAGGCTTCCTCCGGCAACGGGGGAATCACCCGGCCCCCGGACGCCGCCGCGAGGGTGCGCACCAGCTCGGACTTGCCCGCTCCGCCGCCCCCGAGCACCAGGATGGACCCGTCGGCGGCCGGGTTCCAGACGGCGGGCTCCTGCCGCTGAAGATCGGGGAGGTCGACCACCCCGAAGGCGATCCCGGATCTCCCCTCGCTCGGCCTGCGCGTGATCGATTCGGTCGAGATGACGGTTGCCAGTTGCGGGCACCACGGTCTGCGCCCCGGCGCGGATCCGTTCCAGCGCTCGGTCACTGCCGCGATGTCACTCAGTTCGACGATCGCCACCTGCACGACCGCGGGGTCGGCCCCGGCGAGCGCCAGTATGGCGCGACCCGGGGGATTCACCGGGAGCCTGGCCGCGGCATCCGTTCCCACCACGGCGCTGCTATCCGCCCGGTTGTTCACTCGGAGGGATAGCCGCAGCGGTACGTTGGCGAGCACCGAGTCGCGCACCACCCCGGCCGGCCGTTGCGTGCACAGGATGAGATGGATACCGAGGGAACGCCCGCGCGCGGCCAGATCGGCGAACAGCGTGTGCAGTTCGGCGAAGTCACCAACCAGCGCGGCGAACTCGTCGACCACGATCACCAGCCGCGCCAACTCGATGGTCGGTGGCATGTCCTCGATCGACCGCGCCTGCGCGTCGGCGAGCACCTGCTCACGGTGTCGAACCTCCGCCCGCAGGCTGTGTAGCGCCCGGCGAGCGGTGCGCTCGTCCAGGTCGGTGACCAGGCCCACGACATGCGGGAGCGCCGTGATCGGTGAGAAAGCGGAACCGCCCTTGAAGTCCACGAGCAGGAAGGTGACCTGACTCGGCGAATGCGCGGCAGCAAGAGCCAGCAGCCAGCTGAGCAGCAGTTCGCTCTTGCCGCTTCCCGTCATCCCGCCGACGACGGCGTGCGGACCGTGACGCACCAGATCCACCGCGACCGGCCCCGTTTCGAGGCTCAGGAAGGTCGCCGACAGAGTGGTCCGTGCACGCTCGAGATCACTCTCAAGCCCGCGCAACGCCCCCGGGATTGCCGAGAACTGCAGTCGGCTCGGCAACTCGTTGATCGTGCCTCGCCGGGTGCGCGCTGCGCGGGCCAACAGCTCGGCGCTCTCCGCCGCCTGTTCCGCCGACAGGTACACCACACCGAGAGGGCCGAGCATCGCCGAGTCGGGGTGTCCGACGACCGCCGCGCGCCCAGCACCTCCCACCCGGAGAACCACCCGACAGCGGTGTGGCAGCTCGCGGGGCGTTCGCCCCACGGCCACCATTGCCTCTCCGACGGGCGTCGCGCGCCGCAGTGAGGTCTCATCTGGCAACTCCGCGAAGGTGATCAGCGTCGTGCCTGTCGACTCTGTGCTGCTCGCCGCTCCTGGAGCGATGGCCCGCGCCCCCGGGAGGCCGTGCGGCAACATCGTCACCCACTCCTCAGCCGACTCCGCCCCGACCACCGTGGTCTCGGGCGCAAGGGCATTCGCCAGCTGCAGAATGAGGCCGCGTGCCACGGAGGTCGCGAGCTCCGGCGGCCCGCAGACTCCGATGCCGAGCCGAGCATCGACGACGACCGGCGCAGCGTCGACGGTGGCTGCCCGATCTCGCACCGCGGAGACATCCCCGTCGTTCGTCGAGTCCTCGCCGTCGATCACTATTCCGGAAGCGATTTCCCCATAGCCGATCACGACAGGGGTCGGCTGCTGCAGGTTGCCGTGCCACCGTTCGGGGTCGCGTTCGGGGATGTCGAGCAGCGCCATTGGTCCCGGATTGCGCCGGTGCAATCTCTCGCGTTCCCGATCGTGTTCGCGCAGCACCGCGTCGTACAGGTCGGCGAGGTCGGCGGCGAACCGCTCGCGTTCGAGCCGCGCGGTTCGACGCCCGTTCACTCGAGCATCCGCAAAACTCGCCACGGCGATCAGCGGCCCCAATAGCGCAAAGACGAGAGCGAAGGGCGAGGAGGTAATCGCCCAGATGACCACCGACCCGACGACGGGAGCGAGGCTCGCCAGAAGCGGAAACGGATGCCGCGGCGGCGGGTCAGGCGGCCGTGGCAGGCGCAGCCGCACGGTGTCACCGGCGCGAGTATCTGGCGGTGAGGTCATGCGTCAATCATGAGGATCGGCACCCCGGGAACGGCGCGATTGTGGTGATCTGTGGGCGGAGCGGCGGCTTCGAGGGGTGTGTGGGAGTGGATTTCGATACGCGTCCTCGCGCGGACGCTCGGGCGCTACTCAATCAGCGATACGTGACCGCGGTCAGCTCACGATGAAGAACTGTTCGCCGATCTCCACGCGTGTTCCCCGCACGAGCCGGTATCTCTTGTCGGGCTGGCACCGTACCGCCGCGGTATCAGGCTCGCGCACGATGGTGCCGTTGCCGGAGAAGCGGTCGAGGATCCAGAAACTGCCAGCATCTTGCCCGAACTCGAGGTGGGTCTTGGAGACCGAGCGGCTCGGGTCGATCACCCGCACCAGCTGATCGAAGTACTCCCCTGGCTCGGGGATGGGGTTACGCCCGATCAGTCCGGTTCCCTGCACGGTCGAACTTTCGCCCGTGCTGAACTGCAGGATGAATCGCTCCCCGCCGGCGCGCTTCGGTTTCACGATGCGGGTCGCCTCGAGGTCGGCGATCTCCTCGTCGGCGCTCGGCGCCACTCTGTCGCGAGCGGGACTGACCGAGACCGCCGGGCGCACCGGTGCCACGGGCTTCTCGACAACCGGCTCCTCGACGTCAGGCTCCCCAACGCCCGAGAGGAAGGCGGGCAGGTCGGGCAGGGTGAGCGGCGCGGGCGGGAGGGGACGAGAGACGGCCGGGCGCTCGGATGACGGCACGGGAGTCGCCGACCGTGCGACCGGCGGCGTGGTTGCGGCGGCGATCCTCTCGATCACCACAGTGTCGCGCGGCTGGCTGAACGAGCGGGCGGCGAGCGGCGAGACGGCTCCGCATTCGCTGCAGAAGATCTCTTGCGGGCCCATCGCCGTTCCACACTGCTGGCACCGCGCATCCGTCGATTCGCTCCATGGGCGCTCGTGCGGCTCGGGCTGTGCGACGGGTGGCGGAGAAACCAGAGCGGGCGGTGCAGGCGGCTGGGCGATGGGCGCCACGACGGCCGTAGCGACGCTCTCAGCGGCGGCCACTGCACGACCACATTCGCCACAGAACAGAGCGCCCCCCGGCAGCGCTGATCCACAAAACGTACACGGCACGAGCGATCCCCTATCGCGTGAAGAACTTCTTGACACTATATCCACCGAGCGATTTGAGTGAGACGGCCGCCCTGATCCGTTGCCAGCGCGTGCGGTCGTCGTCGAGGGTTGCAACGAGTTCGCGCACGGAGCGCCACACGTTCTCCGCATCGTCATCGTCCGGCTCGGTCGGCGAGAAGACCGCGCGATCGGTGATGGCGGCGAGCACCAGCGGGCGCATCCCCCCGATCGCCGAGGCGACCTCGGTGCGCGTTGCCCCGATCGGCGGATCGAAGCCACGGTCGATGACCGAGTCCTCGTACTCGCGCCAGCCGCCGCTGATGCGCTCGAGCGGCGTTCCCTCGCGCCTCCTCTTGCGGCGACGACGCACCTTGGCGACGATCACGGCAAGGAACGGGGCCAGCACGATCGCCGCGCCCAGCACTACCCAGCCCAGCACCGTGAGTACCGCGAACAGGATGACCAGCCAGGGCTCGAGCGGCTCGGTCTGATCCTGAGTGGTGTCGGGCGGCGACTGCGTGTTGCGAGTCTGCTGATCGTCTGGGGGCGGCTGAACCGGCGACTGCGGCCGGGCGATCCTCGTCGGCTCCTGCGGCAATTCCTCCGGAATCGGACGGATGGCGGGAGTCGGATCGATGGTGACCCAGCCGTAACGCGCGCTGTTCACCTCGATCCAGGCGGAGACATCCGACCCCCGAACCGTGGTGACTCCGGCCGGGTCGATGTTCGTCGGCGCGAAGCCGAAGACCACCCGCGCCGGGAATCCGAGTTGGCGCGCCATCAGGGCCGCGGTGACCGCGTACTGCTCCTGGTCGCCGATCATCCGCTGATCGGTGAGCAGCTCGGTGATGCGGTCGGCGGCGTGACCGGAGCGGCTGCCGGGCTGATTAGGGTCGACGCCATGGCTGACGTAGCCGTTCTTCTTCAACTGACTGATCATCTCAGCCAGTTGATTTCCCGCACCGGTGGTGCCGCGTACCCAGTCATCCAGGGTCGACGCCACGTTGTCGGGAAGGGTGCCGATCTTGGGAACTGTCGCCGTGCCGGGGCGCAGCGCGCCGAGGTCGTCGGCGGCGGGCTGCACGGGTTCGATAGCGTCGAGCGAATAGGCGTCGCCGGACCGCAGCGGGGTGAGCACCGCCGCAGTGCCGCTGGTGTTGTTGTAGTAAAAAGCGTCGCGCAGCGAGGTGGCGCCTCGTCCGGTGAACTCGATGCTCTCGAACTTACCGATCGTGGGCACCCAGACGCCCCGGTAGTCGCCGATCGTGACGTCGAGATGCACGGCGGTACCCGACATCGTTGATTGGTCGAATGTCGACGGCACCCGCGTGAACGATCCGGAGTCGCTGGTGACCGCCGCGCTGCCCACGGCATAGACGATTCCGTCATAGCTGTCGAGGGTGGCGATGCGGATGCGACCATCGGCGGGCAGACCGCGCACCGTGAGAACGGTGCTGTCTGCCGTCGCGGGCAGCTCGTAGTGTCGGAATCCACTGAGCGGGCTGACGTAGTCACGCGGGTTGAACGGCTGCTCCACCGCGCTGCGCAGCACCTGGCGTTGGCCGGTCGGCGGCAGCAGGGTGGTCGCCCCGATACCGGCCGCGGCGGCGACGGCGATGAGCAAGGCGGCACCGAGGAGGGTGCGGGGCCCGACGAAACCACGATCGGCCACGGTCTCGAGCGGGCGCCCCGCGGCGTCGAGAGCGCGGGCCAGGCGGCGGATCGACTCGCGGCGCCGGTACCAGCGCCACCAGATCATCCAGAGCAGCACTGCGGCGAGCAGCCCGAGCGCCTGCGCCAGCGGCCAGCTGGCGAAGCCGGGGCCGAACATGGTCGCGACCACGAAGAGTACGACCGGAGCCACGGCGCCGAGCTCGCCGTAACGAGACCGCAGGGCGACCGTCAGGCCGATCACCACCGTACCGAGCACCAGCACAAGGGCGGGGATCAAGAGCGTTTGATAGCTGCCGACCGGCAGGGTGATGGTGAGCAACTGCTTCCAGCTCAGCGCGGTACCGCGGAACAGTTCGAGAAGCCCCTGCCCCGTCGGCAGCACCCCGTAGAGCGCACGTGTCGGCACCGCGAGCGGCACGCCGAGCACCGCGTAGGCACCAACGGTGGCGCCGAGCACGAGCGGACTCGACCAACGGAAACGGGCACCGCCGATGGCGATCGCCGACCCCACGAGCGTGGCGACCACGATGAGGATCACCACCTGAGGGCTGCGATATGTGGCCCAGAGGGCGGTGGCGGCTATTCCCGTCGTAACCCAGAGCATCGCGGTATTGACCAGGGTGAATCCCAGGGAGAGCACGCGTCGTCGCGGGCGCAGTCCAGAGCCGACGGAGGTGCGGGAAGAAACGGATGTCATGCCGCAGCCGATTTCGCCAGAGACTTCTGCAGGTCTTCGAGATACCCGATCGTCAGCACGCTCAACCCGGCGACGCGGCGGAGTCCCGGCACGGTGTCCGGGTCGCAGACCACGGCGACCACCTCGACGCCGGAGGGGAAGCTGGTCGATGCGGCGCGCAACTCCGCGTTGGTGGTGAGCGAGCCGCACACCAGGAACGCGACGGAGATGCCGCTGATGTCGTCCGCGGTGACCCGCGCGACATCCGTGATGCCGATGGCCGAGGCCGAGTTCTCGACCACGGCCAGGTCGTCGAGCAGGCGGGTGCGCGTGAGGGTGTTGAGCTGCCGCACCGCCAGCACCTTCTGTTTGGCGAACTCTGGCGTGCGCTCGCTGACGACCACCGACACGGTGCGAGCGTCGCGGATGGCGCGGGCGCCGAGGCTCCCCGCGACGCTGACCGCCATCTCGAACTCCTCCTCGGTGGCGTAATTCGGGGTCGCGAGGCTCAGGGCGATCACGAGGTGGCTGCGGCGCGTCTCCTCGAACTGACGCACCATGTACGTGCCGGTCTTCGCCGTCGATTTCCAGTGGATGTAGCGGCGCTCGTCACCGGGGGTGTACTCGCGCAGGGCGTGAAACGAGACATCGCTGTTGGTGAGGTCCCTGGTCGGATTGCCCTCGAGATCCCGGATGAATCCGGTGCTGGTCGACGGGATGCCGATGGTGCGCGGGTGGATGAACAGCTCGGTCGACTCCGTCCAGACGAGTTCCCGGCGCACCAGCCCGATCGGGTCGGCGCGTACGGTGCGCACCGGGCCGATGGCGAGCACGCCGCGGCGTGCGGTGGGCACCACGAATTCGTGGTCGAACGCGGCACCCTTGGCGAGGCTCGGCAGCGCCAACTCTGCGAGACCCGGCCCGACCGGAATCTCGACCTTAACACCGAGCAGGCGACGTCGGGTCGGGTTGGTGACGGAGATGAGTCCGGTGGCCGGCTCCCCCACGACTACCCGGCTGTGCGGAACGTCGAGGGCGATCAGGAAGGCGCTGCGACCAATCAGATAAAGGCTGGCCACGGCGAGCAACACCAGGATGGTCCAGCCGACCACGACGAGCTCGATCCAGGCCACGGCGTACCCGAACCCCAGCGCGAGAGGCACCGCCGCGAGCATCACCCAGCCGAGCGGAGTGACGACGGCGGATGCCCGACGCAGCCCGCCCGCTATCGCGAGGCCGAGCGCCCGTCCGACGCGCACCAGGGTGATGACGAAGTCCGCGATCGGGCCGGTGCGGTTTCCGACGATGCGGGTACGGGCGTTGGTGAGCCCCTCGGCAGAGGTGATCGTGGCGGAGCCGCTTGCCGACCGCGCTGTACTCGACCGCGCTGTACCCGACCGCGCTGTACCCGACCGCGCTGAGGACGATCGGACCGATGTCATCTTGCCGGTCGTTCCCTTGGCTGCCGACCGGTCGCGCGCGGAGCCCGGCGATGCCGTGCGGGCAGAGGCCGCGTTGCGTCTGGGCGTCACACCGCTTGCCGATCGCTCGGGGGCGGAGTCTCGATGAGCAGCTGACTGACAATACTGGAGGTGGTGACCCCGTCGAATTCCGCTTCGGGGTCGAGCACCAGACGGTGGGCGAGTACCGGTTCCGCGAGCGCCTTCACGTCGTCGGGGATGACATAGTGCCGGCCGTTCGCGGCGGCCAGGGTCTTGGCGGTGCGGATCAGGGCGAGTGCGCCGCGGACGCTGGCCCCGAGGCGCACCTCCGGAGTGGCCCGGGTGGCTTCGACCAGGCGAGAGACGTAGTCGTTGATCGACGAGTCGACGTGCACGGTGCGGGCGAGCTTGGCCATCTCGACGATGACCTCATCGCTGGCGATCGAGGGGACGATCGTGTCGTGCGCGCGCACCCCAGCACCCTCGAGGATGCGCACGGTGGAGGCGTGGTCGGGGTAGCCGATCGACGTCTTCATGATGAAGCGGTCGAGCTGGGCCTCGGGCAGACGATAGGTGCCTGCTTGCTCGATCGGGTTCTGCGTGGCGATCACCATGAAGGGAGCGCCGACCGCGTGCGTCACGCCGTCCACGGTGACCTGGTTCTCTTCCATCACCTCGAGCAGTGCTGCCTGAGTCTTCGGGCTCGCTCGGTTGATTTCATCCGCCAGCACGATGTTGGCGAAGATCGGTCCACGGTGGAACTCGAAGTCGCCCGAACCCTGGTCGTAGATACTGACGCCGGTGATGTCGCCGGGCAGCAGGTCGGGGGTGAACTGGATGCGGTTGGTCGACCCCTTCACACTCTGGGCCATTGCTCGCGCCAGCGAGGTCTTGCCGGTACCGGGGAAGTCTTCGAGCAGCAGATGCCCGTCACTGAGCAGCGCGGTGAAGGAGAGCCGAACGACGAAGGTCTTGCCGAGCAGAACCTGATCGACATTCGCCACCAGCCGGTTGAAGATGTCGGAGAACCACGTGGCCTGCTCTTGGGTCATCGTCATGGTTCGTGCCTTTCATTCGTGCCGAAACAGTTGGTGCAACAGAAAGCGGTGCTGAGGTCAGTGCGCAGTGCCGTTGCTGTCATACGTGAGTTGATAGGTCTGGTCGTTGGCGGTGACCCGGATGCGGAGCTCTGCCGGTCCGACACCAATGGTGCCCGTGTCACAGTTCCCGCCGGTCTGGTCCATGGCGTGAAACTCGACGTCGGCACCGCAGGAGTATTCCACGGCGTCATAGTTCGCTCCGCTGGGTCGACTCAACCAGGAGAACACCCCCCCGCTGTCGTCCAACACGCCATTGGATGTGAAGGTGGGCCGACCGATGCTGGGATCGACCGGGACCGGGCTCATGCTGAACGGCTGCGACCAGGCGTTCTGGCAGAGGGCCGCGCCCCCGTCGAAGCTGCGGCAGGCACGCAACGCCACCGTGTTGCCGTCCGTGCCATATGTCGCACCGTTGATGAAGTCTCCGACCGAGATCGGTCCCTGCCGATTCCCGCCGTTGACCCGGTAGTAGAGCTGGTAATCGCCGGTGAGATTCGCGCCGCCGATCTGCGCCGAGCTGAGCACGTCATCCCAGGCCGTGCCATTGCGGCTCGGGCCTCCGAAGCTCGCGCCGGTGATCACGCCCGGGCCGATGCGGGCGGCGACCGGCGAGGTCGCGGTGCAGCCGATCTCGTTGGTGGCGAACACCACCACCGAGTAGCGCTGCTCGCTGGACAGGCCGCCGAATGCCGCGGTGGTGGCGAGTCCGACAGACTGCGCCTGGGCTCCGCTCGGCTGCATCGTGCCGCAGGTCGGCGCGTTTCCGGTATAGGCGACGGCCGTGTAGCCGGTGATGTCGCGGCCGTTGCCGGAGAACACCCCGGCCCAGTTCACGGTGATCGTGTTGTCGTTCACGGCCGCACCCGGGGTTCCGGTGGCCAGGGGCTTGCCGGCCGGCACCCCCGCCCCGGTGGCGGTGTTCCAACTCGTCAGACTCGAGAATGAACCGTTGCGCGGGCTCACCGTCACGGTCACCTGCTGCCCATTGCTGAGGCCGTATGCGTCGGTCTCGCAGGTGGAGTTGCCGCAGGCCGAGGCGGTGATGTCGGCGGAGACGCCGCCGGCGTTGACGACATACTTCGTCACCGCACTGCCGCCCGCGGGGGCGGCGACGACAGGCCAGCTGATGCGCAGACCGCCGTCGAGCGGGCTGGTGTTCACCACCGACGGGGCCGGCGGCACGATGTCCGACCAGATGGGCGAGCCGAGGGCGACCGCGGCCGATGCGCCGAGGGCGTTCTTCGCCACCACCCGGAGTCGTACCGCGTTGCTCGGACCGTTGCCCGGCGTGGTGATGTCGCACACGGTGATCGCGCAGGCCGTCGTGACGCCGGAATCGTCTGTTCCGGCCGACATCGTCACCTCGTAGCCGGTGATCGGCGAATTGTTGTCGGAGCCCGGGGCCCACTTGAGGGTGATGCGCCGGTCGCCGAATGAGGTCGCCGTGAGCCCGGTCACCGCATCCGGCTTGTCTTGAACGGAGATCGTCACCGTTCCCCACACCATGCGGTCCGGGTCGCCGGTCGCATCGGCCACCTCGTACTGCAGGGTCGTATTCCCCGGTTGGGCGGAGTTCGAGACCGTGATGCTCAGCCGCGAATTGTCGGCGTTGGGGGTGATCGACACTCCGGCCGGCAGCGCATTGCCCTCGAGGCCACGGATAGCGACCACCTTCAGCGGCTTGCCCGGAAACGGGTTGGTCGCGGCGTCATTGCCGAGCACGTCGACCGAGGTGGTCTGCCCGCGCGCGACCGCGACGGAGTCGGGCACGGGCACCGGGAGCGGGCGACTGGAGGCGACCACGTTAAGTTGGATGCGGCCAGATTGGCCGGTGGCCAGGGCATCCCGCACGGCCAGGAGGATTGCGGTGGAACTGCCCTTTGGCGTTCCCTCGTTCGCCTTCAGCGACAGCGTCTGGCCGGTCAGCGTGTAGCTGAAGCCGGACGGCAACGGGCTGAGCACCGTGTAGGCGAGCTCCGGGGCATCCTTCGGGTGGGGGTAGTTGGTCAGCTTCGACAGATCGATGTCGCGCGATGAGCCCGGCTCGAAGTCGATCATGCCGCCGATGAAGACCGGCGGCTGGTTCTGCCGCGGGGTGACGGTGATCGGCAGCACCAGCGTGGCCACGTGACCGACCGGATCGGTGGCCGAGCTGCCATCGGTCACCTCGAACGAGATGGATGCCGGCCCGAAATAGCGGTCGGCCGAGGTGAAGCGCAGGGTGTGGTCGTTCACCACCAGACTGTCGCCGTTGGCATGCGTCGCCTGCACCGTTGCCGTGCCGGTCAGCTGCACCTTCTTGCCGCCGATGGCGAGCACGTAGTCGTTGAGGTCGATCCGCAGCTCCGCCTCGCTGGCCACCGTGAGCACCGGAGCCTTGCGATTGAGCTGCGGCAGGGCGTCGTCGAGCCCCGGTACCCAGACGAAGGCGTACGACACGATCTTGGGGTCATCCGGGTTCGCGACGACGAAGGGGATGATCTGGCTCTTGTTCTGCACGGTGACGTGGATGCGCTTTCCGGGCGTCACCGTCGTCTCCTTGGAGTACCCCGGGAGCAACGACACCTTCAGCCTGCTCGCCGGACCATCGGCGAAGAAGGTGTTGCGCAACACGTTCACGTTGATCGAGTCACGATTCAGGATGTCGGTGAGGCTGAGCACCGTGTCGTCGACCACCGGATACGCGCGCGGGGCATTCGGTGTCACCGCCACCGTCACGAAATTCTTGCTCTGGCCGCCGAAATCGTTCTCGATCGTATAGATCACGCCGTAGGTGCCGGTCTTCTTGGGCGGGGTGATCTGGACGATGTCGCCGACCACTTTGGTCTTGATGTCTTTGCTGTTCGGCTCGACCTTGACGATCTTCAGCGTGCCGCCATCCGGATCGGAATCGTTGGCGAGCACCTGAACCGAGACGGTGGCGCCCGGCCGCGCCGTCACCTCGTCCTCGACGGCGACCGGATTGCGCGCACCCTCCGATTTCGGACTGATTCCGATGCGCACGGTGCCGGTCGCGCGCGCGCCGAGCGCGTCGATGACGGTGTAGGTGAAGGTGTCGGTTCCGGCGGAATAGTCACCCGCCTGGTAGTCGAAGAAGTCGGGACCGGTGAGGGTGACCGAGCCCTTGTCGGGGTTCGTCTCCTGCCCGAGCAGCTGCACCGAGTCGCCGTCGGGGTCGATCCCGGTCAGCGGGATCGAGACGCGCACCTTCTGCCCCGCCAGCACACGGCCGACCACCGTCGCCGGAACCGGCGGGTTGTTCGTCGACGCGACCGGTTCTCGCACAGCGATCTTGACCTGAGCCTGAGCGACCTGACCGTCGGGGCCGGAGATCTCGTAGACGGCGGAGAAGTCGCCGGTCTTCTGCGGGGCGAGATAGCGGAGCTTGTCGCCGGAGGCGAACAACAGGCCCGAATCACCTTTCAAACCGATCGAGAGCAGCGGATTGAGGGTGAGCTCCTCGCCATCAGGCTGCACGTCGTTGGCGAGAACGGGGATATCGATGGCGTCACCGACACGCACGGTCACCGAATCGTCGTTCGCCACTGGCGGCTGGAGCCTCGCCGGTACCGGGATCTGCACCACCGTCACCACGCCCTCGGCTTCGGAAAGCCCGTTGGTGATGCGGTAGTTGAAGCCGACCGGCCCATCGTCGAGCGGCGCGGTGAGCGTGACCCGGATCGCCCGCTGCTCGATGACGTCGGCACGGACGCCGGAGTTCTGCGCCACGTTGTAGACGCCAGTGACCAGCAGCACGCCCCCGGCCGGGTCGATATCGGTCGAGGCGACATCGACCGTCTGGCTGCTCAGCGTCTGCACGAAGATCGTCTTGGGGATCGTGATCGGCTTGGTGTTCGCGTCCGGCGGGGCCGCGACATCCACCCGGATCTCGCCGGTGACCGTCTGATCGCCGTCGTTGACCACGTATTCGAGGTAGTGCGTGCCGACCTGGCTGCTGCTGAACCGGAATGTCCCCGCCTCCAGGCTCGCCACGATCGTCGATCCGCTCTTGGCCGGAACGCTCGAGAGATGGAGCACACCCGTCCCGCCGCGCACGTGCTCGAGCGGCGAGATGGTGATCTCCTGGTCGGCGTAGGTCGAGACCGGGAACGGATCCGTGATGATCGGCAGCTGCCCGGGGGCCTTGACCGTCACGCTCAGCGTGCCGGTGCCATCCGCTCGACCATCCGAGACGATCAGGGTGACCGATCGCAGGCCACCCGTTGCTCCCCCCTCGGCGAAGGCGAGACTCCCCTCGGGCTTATAGCTGACGCCGTCGGGTTCCGCGGTCGATGCGCCGGCGAGATAGAAGGCGTCGCCATCCGGGTCGACCCAGTCCCCGAGAACGGATGTCGTCACCCTCCCGCCCTCGACCACCAGGGCCTTGCTCAGCCGCACCTGCACCGGCGGAGAATCCTCGGAGGGCTGCCGCACGCCCACCGTGACGTGGGCGCTCGCCGTGCCGCCCCGCCCGTCGCTGATGGTGTAGTCGAAGCCGACCGAACCGCTCGCGGTGGGGAGCAGGGTGAGCTGCAGCTGTTGGGCGTTGTTGATCAGGTCGAGATGACCGATGCTCTCCTCGATCGGGGTGAAGTCGGTGATGACAAGCACGTCGCCGTTGGGGTCGTAGTCGTTGAGTAGCACCGGCAGCACGCTCGACCGACCCGGGCGGGCGCCGAGTGAATCATCGACCGCCACCGGAGGGGTCTGGGTCTTGTCGTATTCCGGCGGGGTGTCTTCGCTGTCATCCTGCACCTGCTGCTGGTCTTGGCGCACGGTGATCAGCTCTGACCAGTTGCCGATGTACTGGCCGTTCTGCTGCACCGCCCAGGTTCCGCCGCCGCGCGGATCGTTGAGCACGACCGTGTCACCGTTGACGACGAAGGCGAGTCGGGATGCCCCGCCCGGCAGCGAGGGAAGGTGCAGTTGCACGCTTCCGCTGCTGCCACAGCGCCGGTCCGCCGTGCCGTCAGACCACGCCGCGTAGCTGCAGCCGTTCACGATCGCCGGCGCGACGGCGGTGCCGGAGTGACCGCTCGCGAGCACGGTCGAGGTGCCACCGGCGATCGGCACCGAGAGCAGACCGCCCGAGTACCCCACGAGCACCGTGTCCCCCGCGGCACTCGCCTGCTGCAGTACCGGGGCGCCGTCGGCGGGGATTCGCGAGCCGAGATCGATGGTGCCGCCCGCGGTGCGCAGTGTGCGAGAGGCCCGATCGAGCAGCACCCAGCTCTCGCCGACCGAGCTGATGGAGACATCCGCCACATCACCGCCGAAGCGGACGCCGGAGGTGCGGTCGACGGTGGCGGAGTTCGCCGCATCGACCCGATAGACCTGGTGAGCCGCGTGCGAGTAGACCCAGAGCACGCCGTCGGGACTCACACTGGCTACGGAGTCTGCACCGAGGCTCAAGGTCGGTTGCGACTGTGCGTCGAAGTGCGCGAGGTCGGCGAGCGCCACGATCCAGAACTGGCCGGTTGTTGCCGAGCCGACGACGACGTTGTCTCCGGCGATGAACAGTTCGGGCTGTTGGGGAGGCAGCGGGGCGCTGTCGAGCACGCTCGAGGTCGCGGCATCGACGATGTCGACCTTGGCGTCGGTGCGGTCGAACAGCAGAACGGTCGCGCCGTGCTGGACCACCTGGATGTCCGTTCCGGTGCTGGTGACCACGGTGTTGAGCGCGAGCACCTGCGGGTTGGCACGTCCGATCACCTGGGACGTGCCGTTCGATACCCAGACCGAACCGTCGTCGAGAGTGACCTTCTGTGCGGCGTAGCCGCTGGAGACCACCGCCAGCGTGATCACCAGGCTGGCGATCGCCGCTCCGCTCACCGCACTGATCACCAGGGGACGGTGGGCTGCGAGCCACTTCTTCAGCATGAGAGCCTCAGCTTACGAGTCACGAGTTCGTCACCCGGAGAAATCCACGCACTTCTCGGTGCTCGCCGGACCGGTCTTGCCCTCGCGATTGACCGCGACGGTGATGCAGACCCGCTGGCCCTGTGACGCGTCTACCGAATAGGTGCGCGTGGTCTGCAGGCTCGATTGGCCGTCGCGGGTCGACACCTCGTACTGGTCCCCAGACTTGACTCCAGGATCGACCCAGGTGAACTGCACCGAGTCGGAGTTGGACCGATCGGAGATGTCCGCCACCTTCGGGATGTCGGTCGAATTAGCCTGCACCAGCACGACGGTGGCGATCGTGCCAAGCCCGAGCACCAGCACGGCGGCAGCGATCAGGCTCCAGACGAACGCGCGCACTCTCCTGCTCGTGGTCGCCGCTTCGGTAACGGAACTGCCGCGCTGGCTGTTCTGTCTCGCACTACCGGAAGCCGCAGCGCTCTGGCCACGTCCGGTGTTCTGGCGGTTCGACTGCTTGAGGATAGTGCCCACCCCGGAGTAGCCCACCGCGACGGGTGCTCGGCGGCGGCGGCGGCCGGCACGCGGCGGCTCGACGCCCGCCAGCGCGCGAACGCGGGTACGGTCCTCGACGTCGGAGACGGTGGCAAGTGCCCAATCGTCCATTTCGACCTCGATGGCGGTCTGCGGCACGCCGAGTTCGGTCTCGATCGCCTGCAACTCGCGCACCATTTCGATCACGCTCGTGGGGCGCGCGTCCGGCTTGCGCGACATCCCCCGCTGCAGCAGCTGTTCGAGGCTGCGTGGCACATCGGAACGCCCGATCGGCTGCGCCTTGGCCCGATTGATCCGACCGATGAGATCGGCTGACTTGTTCGACTCCCCCGGTACCTCGAACGGCGAGCGTCCGGCCAGCAGCGAGTACACCGTGGCGGCGAAGGCCCAGACCTCCGACCCGATGCTGCCTGGAGTTTCATCCATGAGCACTTCGGGCGCCGACCACGGGATCGACATTCCCACCGACTCGGTCGCCTCGAACTCGGTCAGCGTCGACGCGATACCGAAGTCGGAGAGCACCGGGTGTCCGTACGCCGTCAGCAGGATGTTCGACGGCTTGATGTCACGGTGCAGCACCCCGGCGCGGTGAGCGGTCTCGATCGCGCTGCCGATCTTCACGGCGATCTGCAGCACCTCCGGCACCGGAATGCGCTCTCGGCGGTATCGCTCGCTCAACGCCGAGGAGCAGAGCTCCATCACCAGGTACGGTCGGCCGTCGGCAGAAACACTCGCCTGGTAGACCGTGAGGATCGACGGATGCGAGCTCAGCTGGGCCATCAGGTTGGCCTCGGCCTGAAACATCTGGCGCACCTGGTCGTTGACCACCTCGCTCAGCATCACCTTGACGGCGACCTGACGACGCGGCATGTTCTGCTCGTACAGGAAGACGTCGGCGAAACCGCCCGAGCCGAGAACGTGGATGTGCGCGAAGCCGGGAAGGATGGGCGGTTGCGAGGGAAGACGGCGGGCCACGGCTCTCCCCTTCCCTGCGTTCAGCTGCGAGCTCCCCGCGAAGGGCGTGCCATCGGGGCACTGTCGCTCCGGCACGGTTGCGCCCAGCACGGACGGCGCCCCGCCCGTTGTCTATTGTAGGCACGCCACCGCCAGGAGCCCGCGACCAAAGTGCTGATGAGCGCGCCGTTTCGCATCCCCCGTTTGGGGGGGGGGTATTCGGGCGGTTACTCGCTGCGACGTCTACCGGCGCGTGGAGTCGTGTCGTCGAGTTCGAAGTCGCCATCGCTCGCGACCACGTCGACGACCACGGCGGTCACGTTGTCGCGGCCGCCACTGTCGAGTGCGGCGGCGACCAGCGCGGCAGCGGTATCTGCCGGGTTGAGACCATGCGTGAGCAGGCCGGAGATCTGCGGATCGTCGAGCTCTTTACTCAGCCCGTCGGAGCAGAGCAGCAGGCGCAGTCCGGTGCGCGCCGGGACCGCCCAGAAATCGATCCTCGGTTCGGCATTGAACCCGACGGCACGCGTGATGACGTTGCTCTCCGGGTGCGACTCGGCGTCCTCCGGGCGGATCAGGCCCGCGGCGACGAGCTCCTGCACCACCGAGTGATCGACGGTGACCTGCACCAGGGCGCCGAGGGTGCCGGGTCGCTCGCCGCTGTCGAGCTCGATGGCGTAGACCCGCGAGTCACCGACGTTGAACACCACCCAGTACGGCTCCCCCTCGTGCAGGGTCAACGCAGCCCCGGTCACCGTAGTTCCGACGCCGAGCGGCAGGTCTTCCGCCGCGCGGGCGATGTCTTCGGTCGCGTCGTGAAGGGCGAGCTCTATCGCGGCGGGCTCGATGAAGTCTGCGCCGAGAGCCAGAGCGAGCCGATTGACCACCGCGGCGCTGGCGACGTCCCCGGCGGAATGCCCGCCCATGCCGTCCGCGACCGCGAAGATAGGCGATTCGGCGATGTAACTGTCTTCATTGAGTTTGCGTCTGAGGCCGACATCCGTTGCGGCGGCCCACGCCAATCGGACCCCTGGCCCATCGCGACCTGGAAGTGTCAGCGCGAGTTCCGCGCTGCTGCGGCCTACTTCGGTCACGGTGGTGCCTCCCGGCGGGGACGGCGCGGCGATCCCGAGAGCTGGGCGCCGAGCGGATGTGCGGAACTAGTCACTCTCGCGGCTCTGCAGCGGGAGGATCTCGACGACGTTACTGTCGCCGATGTCGATAACGGTACCGGGCTGCACGACCACCGACTCGCCCTGGCGCAGTTTCTGAGTCCCCCGTCCCGGCGGGGTAACCGTCGTACCGTTGGTCGAGCGCAGGTCGGTGGCGATCACCAGGGCGCCATGCTGACGAAGTTCGAGGTGCGTACCCGACACCTCCTTGTTCGGGGATTCCACCCGGGCGAGCACGGGGCGTTCCCCGGTCGGTATGCGCGGCGGCGTGGGAGCGCGACCGATCAGCACCGGACTCTCGAGCGACACCGCCCGACCGTTGTTCACCCGGAATCCGTAGGCGAAAACGCGCTCGCGCGGCGGAGTCAGCGGGTACAGCACCTCCTCGATGGGCGGGGCCACGGGCTCGGCGGGTTCGACGAGAGCGGGCGGGGCCGTGGCCGGGGCTGGCGGAGTCTGGGCTGGCGGAGTCTGGGCGTGCGGAGGCTGGGCTGGCGGAGTCTGGGCGTGCCGAGTCGGGGCTGTCGGCGGCGGGACGCGGATGACGGTGTCGGCGTCGATGCTCGAGTCCGCGGCATCCGTCGTCTCTGTCGGACTCGTCTCTGTCGGACTCGTCTCTGTCGGACTCTTCTCTTTTGGAGACACGCGAGGGCGGATGAGTGTCTCCTCGTCGGGGGTTTCGGGACCGAGGCCGGTCACGGTCAGCCGCCGATGTACGACATCACGTGCTTGACGCGCGTGTAGTCCTCGAACCCGTAGCTGGAGAGATCCTTGCCGTACCCGGAGTGCTTGAACCCACCGTGCGGCATCTCGGCCACCAGCGGGATGTGGGTGTTGATCCAGACGCAGCCGAAATCGAGGCGCTTGGCGAAGCGCATGGCGCGGCCGTGGTTCTCGGTCCAAACGCTCGACGACAGGCCGTACTGCACGCCGTTCGCCCACTCGAGCGCCTGGGCCTCGTCGGTGAACTTCTGCACGGTGATGACGGGCCCGAAGATCTCGCGCTGCACCGCCTCGTCACTCTGCAGCAGCCCGGAGACGATGGTGGCCTCGTGGAAGTAGCCGGTGCTGCCCTGGCGATGTCCACCGAGCTCGATGGTCGCGTTGTCGGGCAGCCGGTCGATGAAGCCCGTCACCTGGGCGAGTTGGTTGGCGTTGTTGACCGGGCCGAACAGGATGCCGTCCGCATCCGGCGCGCCGGTCTTCGCGTTCTCACGGGCGTAGGCGGCGAGCGCGGCAACGAACTCGTCGTGGATTCCCGCCTGCACCAGCACCCGGGTGGCGGCGGTGCAGTCCTGGCCGGCGTTGAAGTAGCCGGCGGTGGCGATGCCCTCCACGGCGAGCGCGATGTCGGCGTCGTCGAACACGATCACCGGGGCCTTGCCGCCGAGCTCGAGATGCACGCGTTTGAGATCGCTGGCCGCGGCGCGCGCCACCTCCATACCGGCGCGCACCGATCCGGTGATCGACACCATCTGCGGTGTCTTGTGCTCGATCATCGCGGCACCGGTGGTGCGGTCGCCGGTGATCACGTTGAGCACGCCCTTCGGCAGGAATTCCGCGGCCACTTCGGCGAGCAGTAGGGTCGACGACGGGGTGGTGTCGCTCGGCTTCAGCACCGTGGTGTTGCCGGCAGCGATCGCCGGGGCGAACTTCCAGACCGCCATGTTGAGCGGGTAGTTCCACGGGGTGACCTGGCCGATCACACCGATCGGTTCGCGCCGGAGCTGCGAGGTGTGGTCCTTCATGTACTCGGCGGAGGCCATGCCGCTCAAGTGACGGGCCTCCCCGGCGAAGAATCGGATCTGGTCGACCGACAGCAGGATCTCGTCTTGGACCAACGAGGCGCGCGGCTTTCCGGTGTCTTTCGACTCCACGTTCGCGAACTCGTCGGCGCGGGCCTCCATCGCGTCGGCGATGCGGAACAGCGCGAGTTGACGTTCCCCCGGCGTGGTCTCGCCCCAGCTCTCGAAGGCCGCGGCCGCCGCCTGGAACGCGGCGTCGACATCCTCTCGTCCCGAGACCGGAGAGGTGCCATACACGCCCTCGGTCGCGGGGTCGATGAGGTCGAACCCACCGTCGCTTTTCGCCTCGACGTACTCGCCATTGATGAAGTTGCGCAGCTCGCTCATGCCTCCACCATAATGCCGCAGGGCGAACGGCCGATAGCCACCGAATCCGCAGATAAATAGCTCTATGGGTGCGGATTCACTTGTCGGAGTTGCCAAGGACTGACAGAATCGTGGCATGAGCCCCATCTCGAAGCCCGCGCAGTTGGACGACGTGTCCAAAGCCATCATCGAGCAGCTCCAGGCCGACGGCCGACGTTCGTATGCCGAGATCGGCAAGGCGGTCGGCCTCAGCGAAGCTGCGGTGCGACAGCGCGTGCAGAAGCTCACGGACTCCGGGGTCATGCAGGTCGTCGCCGTCACTGACCCTATGCAGCTGGGCTTCTATCGCCAGGCGATGATCGGCGTACGCGTCACCGGCGACACCACCGAGGTGTCCGAGCGACTGGCTAGCATCCCGGCCGTCGACTACGTAGTGCTCACCGCGGGCAGCTTCGACATCCTCGCCGAGGTCGTCTGCGAGAACGACCAGGACCTCATCGAGCTGTTGAACAAAGAGATCCGCTCGATCCCTGGCGTGCAATCCACCGAGACCTTCGTCTATCTGAAACTACAGAAGCAGTTCTACAACTGGGGAACTAGGTAAATCATGACCATGCCCACGGCAATCGACACGGCATCCTCTCGTTCATACGACGAGGCCGACCTGCAGCAGAAGGCCAAAGACCATCTCTGGATGCACTTCTCCCGCCAGTCGGTGATGGAAGACGGCCACGGCGTTCCCATCATCGTCAAGGGTGAGGGCCACCACATCTGGGACAGCCAGGGTCGCAAGTACTTCGACGGGCTGAGCGGGCTGTTCGTGGTGAACGCCGGCCACGGTCGGCGTCGGCTGGCCGAGGCTGCGGCCAAGCAGGCCGAGGAGCTGGCCTTCTTCCCGATCTGGTCGTACGCGCACCCGAACGCCATCGAGCTCGCCGATCGGCTCGCTTCGTACGCGCCGGGCGACCTGAACCGGGTGTTCTTCTCCACGGGTGGCGGCGAAGCGGTCGAGACCGCCTTCAAGCTGGCCAAGTACTTCTGGAAGCTGCAGGGGCGCCCGACCAAGCACAAGGTGATCTCCCGAGCCGTCGCCTATCACGGCACGCCCCAGGGCGCCCTGGCGATCACCGGTATCCCGGCGATGAAGGAGATGTTCGAGCCGGTGACCCCCGGCGGATTCCGGGTGCCGAACACGAACTTCTACCGCGCGACCGAACACGCCGACGACCTCAACGCCTTCGGCCAGTGGGCGGCCAACCGCATCGAGGAGATGATCCTGTTCGAGGGCCCGGAGACGGTCGCCGCCGTCTTCCTCGAGCCGGTGCAGAATTCGGGCGGATGTTTTCCGCCGCCGCCCGGATACTTCCAGCGGGTTCGCGAGATCTGCGACCAGTACGACGTGCTGCTTGTGGCTGATGAGGTCATCACCGGCTTCGGTCGCATCGGCGAGATGTTCGCGTCGACCACGTACGGCTTCCAGCCCGACATGATCACCTGCGCCAAGGGCATGACCAGTGGATACTCCCCGATCGGCGCGACCATCGTCAGCGACCGCATCTACGAGCCGTTCAAGCACGGGCAGACCTCGTTCTACCACGGCTACACCTTCGGCGGCCACCCGGTCTCGGCCGCGGTCGCGCTGGAGAACCTCAACATCTTCGAGGAGGAGAAGCTGCTCGAGAACGTGCGCACCAACTCCCCGATCTTCCGCTCGACCCTCGAGAAGCTGCTCGACTTGCCGATCGTCGGAGACGTTCGCGGCGACGGGTACTTCTTCGGTATCGAACTGGTCAAAGACAAGGCGACCAAAGAGACCTTCGACGACGACGAATCCGAGCGTCTGCTGCGCGGCTTCCTCTCCAAAGCGCTCTACGACAACGGGCTGTACTGCCGCGCCGACGACCGTGGAGACCCGGTCGTGCAGCTCGCTCCGCCGCTCACCATCGGGCCGTCCGAATTCGACGAGATCGAGGGAATCCTTCGTCGGGTGCTGACCGAGGCGGGGAACCTACTCTGACCACTCGGCGCTATCGCGATCTGAGCTTCTGGTTCGACTCGCTCGACGAGCCGTTCACGCCGCGCTCACCATTGGACGGCGACGCCGCAGTGGACGTCGCGATCGTCGGAGCCGGGCTCACCGGCCTCTGGACTGCCTATTACCTAGCGAAGGCCGACCCGACACTGCGCATCGTGGTGCTCGAAAAGCAGATCGCGGGCTTCGGCGCGTCCGGTCGCAATGGCGGCTGGTGCTCGGCGCTGTTCCCCGCCTCCACCGCGAAACTGGAACGGATGCACGGACGCCCCGCCGCGCTCGCCATGCGCCGCGCGATGATCGACACGGTCGACGAGGTGGGCCGGGTCAGCTCCGCCGAGGGCATCGACTGCGATTACCTCCGGGGCGGCACCGTGAGCTTCGCGCGCGGGTCTGTGCAGCGAGCCGCCGCCCAGACCGAGGTGACGGATGCCGCCGCCTACGGTGTCGACGAGATCATCCAGACCGCGCAGGGCAGTTTCGATCCCGCCTGCGCGCGACTACACCCTGGCAAGCTCGTCCGCGGCCTCGCCCGCGTGGTCGAGGGCCTCGGAGTGCGCATCGCCGAGCAGACCGAGGTGCTCGACTGGCAGCCGCATCGCGTGCTGACCGACCGCGGATCGATCACCGCCGACACCGTCGTCATCGCCACGGAGGGCTATGGGGCCACACTGCCCCGCACCCACCGGGACGTACTGCCGCTGTACTCCCTGATGATCGCGACCGAACCGCTCAGCGATGCCGCCTGGCGCGAATTCGGCATCGAGCATGGGCAGACCTTCGCCGATTTCCGCCACCTCCTGGTGTACGGGCAGCGCACCGCCGACAATCGGGTGGCGTTCGGCGGACGCGGCGCGCGCTATCACTGGGGCTCGAGCATCCGTTCGTCCTACGATCGAGCGCCCGACGTGTTCGAGCACCTCCGGGTGACCCTCGCCGACCTCTTCCCCGCCACCCGTGACGTCGCCGTCACGCATCGCTGGGGCGGACCACTCGGCGTGCCGCGAGACTGGCACGCCAGCGTTCGCCACGACCGGGCGACCGGCATCGCCAGCGCCGGCGGCTACGTCGGGGACGGTCTCAGCACCACCAACCTCGCCGGGCGCACCCTGAGTGACCTTATCCTCGACCGAGCGACCGAGCTCACGACACTGCCGTGGGTCGGCCACCGCTCGCCGCGCTGGGAGCCGGAGCCGCTGCGCTATGTCGGTGCAAACCTGGGCACGGCGGCGATGGCCGCGGCCGACACCGAGGAACGCCTCACCGGCTCACCGTCGCGGATCGCGCGACTGATGGCACCGCTGACGGGGCACTGAGGCGCCGCGACTCTTCCGCTCCGGCCCGGCAGGGAGGTGCGGCCCTAGTCTTGACGGATGTCCCTCGCAGTCAGCTATTCCGCCTATGGCGGCCCCGACGTCCTCGAGATCATCGACGTGCCGGAGCCGCACGCGGGGCCGGGGCAGGTGCGCGTCGCCGTGCGCGCCGCCGGGCTCAACGCCTTCGACTACAAGCTGCGGCGCAGTCCCGCGGTGATGCCTTCGCACACCCTCCCCTCCCGGCAGGGCTCGGAGTTCGCCGGCGTGATCGACGAGCTGGGAGACGGCGTCACCGGCCTGGCCGTCGGTGATGAGGTACTCGGCTGGGCGCCCCTCACGGCACAGGCCGAGTTCGTGGTCGTGAACGCCACGCACGTCGCCGCCAAGCCCGCCGGCCTCGACTGGGCCAGTGCCGGAGGTCTGTACTCCGTCGGCAACACCGCCCTGCGGTCGACGGATGCCGTCGCCCCCACCGCAGCCGACACGGTGCTGGTCAGCGCTGCCGCGGGCGGGGTCGGCATCCTGGCTGCGCAGTTCGCTCTGCGCACCGGAGCGACCGTGATCGGTACCGCCAGCGAGCAGAATCACGAGTTTTTGCGCGGCTTGGGCGTCATCCCGGTGGCGTACGGCCCCGGGCTCGTCGACCGCCTCCGGGCCGCAGCACCGCAGGGCATCACCGCCGTCATCGACAACGCCGGGGAGGAGACGGTGCTCGCTGCCCTCGAGCTGGGCGTCGCCCCCGCGCGGATCAACAGCGTCGTGTATTTCGAGGGTGCGGACAAGTACGGCATCTCCGTGGTGGGCAGTGGCAAGAAGACATCCGCAGAGCTCTGGGAACTTGCCCGGCTGGTCGCCTCGGGCGAACTGGTGCTGCCGATCGCGGCCACCTACCCGCTCGCGCAGGTGCGCGAGGCCTACGAGCGGCTCGAGTCGCGGCACCTGCGCGGCAAGGTAGTGCTGCTGGTCGGGTAGCGGGCCATTGGCGGGGCCAAACACGTGCGGCAGCCGCGAGTTCGCCCGGCGGGTCAGGCCGGCGGGAAGAGCGCCGAGATCTCGGCGAGGTCGTCGACCGTGGGGTTCCAGGCAGTGGCCGCCTCGACGTTCTGCACGATCTGCTCCGGCTTGGTCACGCCGGCGATGACGCTGGTGAGGCCGGGCTGAGCGAGCAACCAGGCGAGCGTCGCGGCGAGCATCGTCACGCCCTGGCGCTCGCAGAAGGCGGCGTAGCGATCCATGGCGTCCCACGGCACGTCGTCGAGCACGTGCGGGCGGATCGCCATGATGCGACTGTCGGCCGGGCGCGCCCCGCCGTTGAACTTGCCGGTGAACAGGCCGTTATACAGCGGAAAGAACGGCAGAAAGCCGAGCCCGTAGTGGTTCGCCGCGGGCAGCACCTCGTCTTCGACGCCGCGCACTAGCAGGGAGTATTCGTTCTGCGCCGAGATGAACTTGGGGTGGCCGCCGAGGATGGCCTGATACTCGGCGTCGGCGATCTGCCAGCCGGTCAGGTTCGAGTGCCCGATGTAGCGCACCTTCCCCTCGGTGATCAGGTCGTCGAGCACCGAGAGTGTCTCCTCGATCGGCGTCGACGGGTCGGGGGTGTGCAGCTGATACAGGTCGATCCAGTCCGTCTGCAACCGTCGAAGGGATGCCTCCACCGCGAGTCGCACGTAGCGCCGCGAGCCGCGCGCCCCCCAGTCCGGGCCGTTGGTGCCGGCCATGTTCATACCGAACTTGGTCGCGAGCACGATCTCGCCCCGACGCCCGCGCAGGGAGTTGCCCATCAACGTCTCGCTGAGTCCGCGCTCCGAGCCGTAGATGTCGGCGGTGTCGAACAACGTGACGCCGGCGTCGATGGCCGCGTGGATGACGGCATCCGTTCCCTCCTGGGTCTCGGTCACGGTCTGTGCGCGTCCGAAGTTGTTGCAGCCGAGCCCGATCGTCGAGACGACGAGCCCGGAGTTGCCGAGGGTGCGGTAGTTGATTTCAGCCATGCTCCTCAGCCTAGGCCGCGCTTCTCCACTCCCCCACAGCCCGTGACCGAGAGGGCGTTCAGCACAGGTCCGAAAACCGCCAGAGGAGTGACGGATGTCGCAACTACAGTCGACTCATGACCACCAGCGAAGCCCCCACCGTCGCGGTCCCAACCGCAGATCCGTCGGCGCCTGCCCGTGGCGTTCCGGCCTCCCCGACTGCCCTTCGTCGGCTCGATAGCCCGATCGGCCGCATCGAGCTCACGGGCGACGGCACAGCCGTCACCTCGGTCGCCATCGAACGCGGCGGCCACCTGCCGCTCGAGGAACAGCCCGAGCACAGAGACGCCGTCCTCGACCGTGCCGCCGATCAGCTCGCCGAGTATTTCGCCGGCGAGCGCACCGGATTCGACGTTCCGGTGCGGCTGGCGGGAACACCGTTCCAGAAGGCGATCTGGGCCGCCCTGCAAAACCTGAGCTTCGGCGAGGTGGTGTCATACGGCGACCTCGGTCGCCTCACCGGGCGCCCAACCGCCGGGCGCGCTGTGGGCGGCGCGGTCGGGGCCAACCCCGTCCCGCTGATCGTGCCGTGTCACCGCGTGCTGGCGAGTAATAACAAGATCACCGGATACAGCGCGGGCGAGGGCGTCCCGACGAAGCTGTGGCTGCTCGAGCACGAGGGCATCACGGCCTTCGCATGAGTGACACGCAACCGGTGACCGTCGCCGACCGCCCCACGGTGGTGATCGGCGACGACGGCAAGGCGCGCTGTGCTTGGGGGGCGTCCGACGCCGAGTACCGCCGCTATCACGACGAGGAGTGGGGTAGGCCGCTGCATGGCGATCGTGCGCTGTTCGAGAAGCTGAGTCTCGAGGGATTTCAGGCCGGGTTGTCGTGGATCACGATCCTGCGCCGGCGGCCGCAATTCCGCGAGGCGTTCCACGGATTCGACATCGACGCGGTCGCCGCAATGACGGATGCCGACCAGGCCGAGCTGATGCTGAACACCGGCATTATTCGCAATCGCGCCAAGATCGCGGCGACCATTTCCAATGCCCGCGTCGTGCGACAACTGGTGCGTGATCGGCCGGGCGCTCTCGACGCGCTGATGTGGAGTTTCGCGCCAGAGCCCACCACCGTGCGGCCGCGCAGTTTCGCCGACGTACCCGCGGTAACGCCACAGTCGACGGCCATGAGCGCGGCCCTGAAAAAGCTCGGACTCCGATTCGTCGGACCGACCACGATGTACGCGCTCATGCAGTCCAGCGGCATGGTCGACGACCATCTCGAGGGCTGCTGGCGCGCGTAGCAGCGACCGCTGATCGAGTGGCGCCCGCTCGCCCGCTCGATATCACCTGTTGGGTGGGCCTATCGAGGACGGGGATCGAGAGCGCGTTTCGAGATCCGCGTATCGAGACCTGGCAGCGGGGTAAGCGCGTGTCGTATCAGGCGGGCGTCGTCCAGCCCGCCGCCGACCACGCGTTTGCGTAGTTGTGCCCGACCGATCCGTAGCCGGCGAGCGGAGGTCCGTAGCCTGCCGCGGCGATGAGCTCCGGGCGGTAGACCTCGGCCCGCGAACCCAGGATGAACGCCCAGACGAACGGCAGAAAGATGCCGAGCACGAGGAATCCGCCGGACTTGCCGAACGCCAGGCCGGAGCGGTACATCCCGATGTACAAGAAGATCGCGCTGACCGTGCCGCCGTACGGGACTATGGACAGCAGCGACAGCCAGCCGCGCTGGCCACCGACCTCCAGCCAGACCCAGTTGTTGTAGATAGGCACCCACGCGATCCATGGCCGCACCCCCACCTTGCGGAAGAAGGACATCAGCGACAGTGCGGTCAGCACATAGGCTGCGACGCCGACCAGCAGGCTGAAGACGATGACACCGAAGAAGATGCTGAAGTAGGCGGCGACCCATAGGCCGGGATCACCCGAGTAGCCGTAACTGTTGGGATCGTTGGGGTCCATGCGCTCACCCTAGCGGCCACGGCTCGCGTACTCGCGGTCTACCGGGTGCACAGCTGTGCCCGCTCGCGCCCGTAGTGGTTGCCCGCGCCGATTGTCGCTACCCGCGCCGATTGTCGCTACCCGCGCCGATTGTCGCTACCCGCGCCGATTGTGCCTGACCGTGCTAGATGTGCCAGCTCGAGCAGGCACAACCCGCACAAGCGGGCACAACTGCGCACAATCGGCAGGGCGAACAGCACGACTCAGGCCGAGCGACGGCTCGCGACAACCTCGGGCACGACCAGCTCGAGCTCGCCGGGCGCGCCCCGGGAGAGCCGGATGCCGGCGCCGGCCGCCCACACCAGGAGCGACTCCGCGTCGGGATGCTCGATCCCCGCCTGCACGAGAGCCCGGGCGAACTCGCCCTTGCCCTTCTTGTTGAAGTGGTTGAGGGCGCGGCGACGTCCGTCAGCGCCCTCGGCGACGACGCGGAGAAACAGCGAGCCCTCGGGAGCCGGGCCGAGTTCGACGTATGCCTCGGACCGCAGATCGAGGACCAGACCGTCGTGATCCCCGAGTGCCGCCGAGACCCGATCGCGCCAGAGCTTCTTCAGCGACAGCTCTGGCAGTTTCGAGTCGTGCGAAAGCCGGTAGGCAGGCACCGGGTCGGACCCGCGCAGCAGACCGAACAGCGCCGACTGGATGACCAGGTGGTCGTCGGCAAAGGCGCGAGCCGCGGCATCCAGACTCTGCACCTCGAGCGCGTCGTAGAGAACGCCCGTGTAGCGCTCCAGGGCGGGCATCGTGGCCGAGGTCCGAACGGCACGGTTGCGGTCGATCTCGAACTGTTGAGACGGCCCGAGCCTCAGCGCTGCCGCCATGGTTGCGCGATTGCCGCCGAGCTTGCGCAGTGCCGCAAGGGCGGTGCGGCGCGGCGACGCGAGACCGGGAAAACCGAGGGCGGAGAGATCGAGAGCCGAGTCATCCGATCCGAGCACTGCCTGAAGAGGGCTGTCGCGCTTGGTCTCGGATGGCGGCAGTAAGACCAGCACGGCCTAGCTGTCGAGGAAGGCGAGGGCTGCTTCGACGTTCGCACCGAGCGGGTTCACCGAATCCAGGGTGATGCGGGCGATCGCGGCGCTCGACCCCGACCACGGGTGGTACTCGTCCAGGCTTTGCTCGACGGCATAGCTGCTCGGGCTGGCGAAGCGCGTGGCCTCGGAGGCGCGCTTCGAGAGCCGCACGCGGTGCAGCTCCGGATCAGAGCAGACCACTTCGATGAATTTCAGGGTCTCGCCGCGGGTCTGCGCGAGGCTCACCCACTGTTCACGCGCGGGATCGACCGCGTTGACGGCGTCCACAATCACATGCTGACCGGCGTCGAGCACGAACCCGGCGATGGTTTCCGCCACGAGATACGCGGCAAGCCCGGTCGGCTGGTCCGAGTCGATGCCAGCACGAAGGATCGACGCTTCGATCGGATCGACGGACACCACCGACGCGGCGAGCCGACCGCCGAGAACCTCGGCGATCGTGCTCTTGCCAGCGCCGGGGAGCCCGGCCATCGCGATCAGCATTTCTGCGGCGGAATCAGACCAGCGCGGCGGTACGCGACACGATGGTGACCGTGTCGTGCTCCACCGAAAGGAAGCCGTCTTTGGCATTCGCCGTGAAGACTGCGCCGTTTGCCGTGATGCGCACCTCACCGGCGGCGAGGATCGCCAGCACGGGCTCGTGCCCGGGAAGGATACCGATCTCACCTTCGGTCGTACGAGCGACCACCATCGACGCCGTGCCGGCCCAGACCTCCTGGTCTGCCGACACGACGCTCACCTGCAGTTCGTGCGCGCTGAGTTCGGCCATTATCAGCCGTTCTCCTTCTGGATCTTCGCCCACTGCTCTTCGACGTCGGAGATTGCTCCGACGTTGAAGAAGGCCTGCTCGGCCACGTGGTCGAACTCGCCCTTGGTGATCGCGTCGAACGACTCGATCGTGTCCTTCAGCGGCACCGTCGAACCCTCGACACCGGTGAACTTCTTCGCCATGTAGGTGTTCTGCGACAGGAACTGCTGGATACGACGTGCGCGGGAGACGGTGATCTTGTCTTCCTCGGAGAGCTCGTCGACACCGAGGATCGCGATGATCTCCTGCAGTTCCTTGTTCTTCTGCAGGATCGCCTTGACGTTGGTCGCAACCCGGTAGTGGTCGGCGCCCAGGTAACGGGGGTCGAGGATGCGGCTGGTCGAGGTCAGCGGGTCGACGGCCGGGTACAGACCCTTCGACGCGATCTCGCGGCTGAGCTCGGTGGTCGCGTCGAGGTGAGCGAACGTCGTTGCCGGCGCGGGGTCGGTGTAGTCGTCGGCAGGAACGTAGATCGCCTGCAGCGAGGTGATCGAGTGGCCACGGGTCGAGGTGATGCGCTCCTGGAGCACACCCATCTCGTCCGCGAGGTTCGGCTGGTAACCCACGGCGGACGGCATGCGACCGAGCAGGGTCGACACCTCGGATCCGGCCTGGGTGAAGCGGAAGATGTTGTCGATGAACAGCAGCACGTCCTGGTTCTGCACATCGCGGAAGTACTCCGCCATGGTCAGCGCCGACAGTGCAACACGGAGTCGCGTTCCCGGCGGCTCATCCATCTGGCCGAAGACGAGGGCGGTCTTGTCGAAGACACCCGCCTCCTCCATCTCGCCGATGAGGTCGTTACCCTCACGGGTGCGCTCACCGACACCGGCGAACACGGAGACTCCACCGTGGTCCTGCGCAACGCGCTGGATCATCTCCTGGATGAGGACGGTCTTGCCGACGCCGGCACCACCGAAGAGGCCGATCTTTCCACCCAGTACGTACGGGGTGAGGAGGTCGATGACCTTGATACCGGTCTCGAACAGCTCGGTCTTCGACTCGAGCTGGTCGAAGGCCGGGGGCTCGCGATGGATCGACCAGCGGTCAGCGAACTCGTAGGTCTCGCCGGGCTCGCCGTTGAGCACCTCGCCGATGACGTTGAAGACCTTGCCCTTGGTGGCATCGCCGACAGGAACCGTGATCGGGCCGCCGGTGTCGCGCACCTCCTGGCCGCGGACGAGACCGTCGGTCGGCTTCAGCGCAATGGCGCGGACGAGGTCGTCACCGAGGTGCTGGGCGACCTCGAGAGTGATCTCGGTCGACTCGCCGGCGATGGTGATGGTGGTCTTCAGAGCGTTGTAGATGGTCGGGATCGAGTCATGCGGGAACTCGATGTCGACGACCGGTCCGGTGACGCGGGCGATGCGACCGATGCCGGGCGTTACCGCCTCGGCGGCTCCGGTCTCTGGGGCTGTAATGGTCATGGTCCCTATTCTCCTTCGGAGGTTCTATCGCTTGCTGCCCGAGAGGGCGTCGGCGCCGCCGACGATCTCGGAAATCTGCTGGGTGATCTCGGACTGGCGGGCGTTGTTCGCCAGTCGGGTGTAGTCCGTGATGAGCTTGTCGGCATTGTCGCTCGCCGACTTCATCGCGCGCTGGGTCGCCGCGTGCTTGCTCGCCGCCGACTGCAGCATCGCGTTGAAGATGCGGCTCTCGATGTAAACGGGAAGAAGCGCGTCAAGCACGTCGCCTACCTCTGGCTCGAACTCATAGAGCGGCAGGGCCTCGTGCTCGCCCGGCTCCTCGACGCCTTCGACGACCTCGAGCGGCAGGAGGCGAACGACCTCGGGGCTCTGGGTCAGCATGCTGACGAAGCGGTTGTAGACGATGTGGATCTCGTCCACGCCACCCTCGGAGGTGGGCTGGATGAACTTATCGACCAGCACGCCACCGATCTCCTGCGCCGTCGCGAACTCGGGCGCATCCGTTCCACCGATCCAGTCCTGGATCGACTCGCGGCGACGGAAGGCGAAGTACCCGACTGCCTTGCGACCGACCAAGTAGTAGACGATGTCCTTGCCCTGCGAGCGGAGCAGGGTCGCCAACTCTTCAGACTCACGCAGCACGTTCGTGTTGAACGCACCGGCCAGGCCGCGGTCGGAGGAGAAGATGACGATCGCAGCGCGCTCGATCTTCTCCGGCTCGGTGGTGAGGATGTGGTCGACGTTCGAGAACGTCGCAACGGCCGAAACCGCACGGGTGACGGCACGGGCGTACGGGCTGGATGCATGAACCCGGGCCAGCGCCTTCTGAATGCGCGACGCGGAGATCAGCTCCATGGCCCGAGTGATCTTCTTGGTCGTCTGGGCAGACTTGATCCTCTGCCGGTAGACCCGAAGTTGCGCTGCCATGTCGTTGTCTTTCTTGTTGAAGAGGTGGGGGGCGGATGTCGCCGGCGGGCCCCAGAGGACCCGCCGACCGCAGAGCGACTAGCGCTTCTGCTTGACGATCTGCTCCTGGTTGATGTCCTCGGCCTCGGCGGAGTCGAAGGCCTCGGAGCCGGCCGAATTCAGCGACTGGCCCTCTCCGGTCTGGAACTCCAGCTTGAAGGCGTCGACCGCGGCGTCGAGCGCCTGGGTGGTGGCGTCATCGAGAACGTTGGTGTCGCGGAGGGTGGTGAGCACCTCGGTGTTGCGCCCGAGGTAGTCGAGCAGCTCGCGCTCGAACCGAAGCACGTCTTCGATCGCGACCTCGTCGAGCTTGCCGTTCGTTCCGGCCCAGATCGACACGACCTGCTCCTCGACGGGGTACGGCGAGTACTGCGGCTGGCGCAGCAACTCGGTGAGGCGGGCGCCACGGGCGAGCTGGCGACGGCTGGTCGCATCCAGGTCGGAGGCGAACAGCGCGAAGGCCTCGAGCGAGCGGTACTGCGCGAGCTCGAGCTTCAGCGTTCCCGAGACCTTCTTGATCGACTTCACCTGCGCGTCGCCACCGACTCGCGAGACGGAGATACCCACGTCGACCGCCGGACGCTGGTTGGCGTTGAACAGGTCGGACTGGAGGAAGATCTGGCCATCGGTGATGGAGATCACGTTGGTCGGGATGTACGCCGAGACGTCGTTCGCCTTGGTCTCGATGATCGGGAGACCGGTCATCGAGCCGGCGCCCAGCTCGTCGGAGAGCTTCGCACAACGCTCGAGCAGACGGGAGTGCAGGTAGAAGACGTCACCCGGGTATGCCTCACGTCCCGGCGGACGACGCAGCAGCAGCGACACGGCACGGTAGGCCTCAGCCTGCTTGGACAGGTCGTCGAAGACGATCAGTACGTGCTTGCTGTCGTACATCCAGTGCTGGCCGATTGCAGAACCGGTGTACGGAGCGAGGTACTTGAAGCCGGCCGGGTCGGAGGCCGGGGACGCGACGATGGTCGTGTACTCCATGGCTCCGGCGTCTTCGAGCGCGCCCTTCACCGAGGCGATGGTCGAGCCCTTCTGGCCGATGGCGACGTAGATGCAGCGAACCTGCTTCTTCGGGTCGCCGGTCTCCCAGTTGGCCTTCTGGTTGATGATCGTGTCGATCGCGATGGCGGTCTTGCCGGTCTGGCGGTCACCGATGATCAGCTGGCGCTGGCCGCGGCCAACCGGGATCATCGCGTCGATCGCCTTGATGCCGGTCTGCATCGGCTCCTTGACCGACTGGCGCTGCATGACGCCGGGCGCCTGCAGCTCGAGCGCACGACGCTCGGTGGTCTCGATCGGGCCGAGGCCATCGATCGGCTCGCCGAGCGGGTTGACGACGCGACCGAGGTAGGCGTCGCCGACGGGCACAGAGAGCACCTCGCCGGTGCGGGTGACCTCGAGGCCTTCGACGATCTCGTCGAACTGGCCGAGCACGACGACACCGATCTCGTTCTCGTCCAGGTTCTGGGCGAGGCCGAGGGTGCCGTCAGCGAAGCGGATGAGCTCGTTCGCCATCACGCCGGGCAGACCCTGCACGTGCGCGATGCCGTCAGCGGCGTCGATGACGTAGCCGACCTCGGTGGTGCTGGCCGAGCTGGGGTCGTAGGACTTGACGAAGTCTTTGAGCGCGTCGCGGATCTCGTCTGGGCTGATCGTGATGTCTGCCATTGTTCTTCCTTGTCTTCGCGAGACCTCACGGCCTCGGGGATTGTGGGGCTGTCAGCCAGCCAGTTGAAGTCGGAGATCGCTGAGCTTGCGCGACACCGTGCCGTCGATCACATCGTCGCCGAGCTGCACCCGCAGGCCGCCGATGATGGTCGGATCGATCACCAGGTTGAGCTTGACCTCGCGTCCGTACGACGTGGCGAGACCGCGCTGCAGGCGCGCGAGCTGCTCGGTGGCGATGGGCGCTGCGCTCGTAACCGTGGCGACCGCGAGACCGGACTGGTCTGCGACGATCGTTGCGGCAGTGCGCAGCAGCTCGCCGATGCGACGACCGCGGGGCTGCTGAACCAGCTGACGCACGATGGTCAGGGTCTGCGCAGACACCTTCTTCTCGAGCAGTCGCGTCACGAGGACGACCTTGGCCTCACTGCTTCCGAGCTTGCTGCCGACCGCGAGTTCGAGATTCGGGTCGGACGTGACGGCGGTCGCGAAGGCGAACAGCTCGGTCTCGATCGAGACATCCTTGCCAGCCGATTCGGCCGCGGCACGAAGACCGAGCTCCTCGATACCGGCGAGCAGGTCATCCTGGCTCGACCAGCGGTGGTCGACAACGGAGTGCAGCAGACGGATGGTCTGCTCACCGAACTTCGGACCGAACACCGCCGTAACGGCAGCCTTCTTGTCCGCGTCGTCTGCCGAGTCCTGAGCTCCGGTGCCGCCGTTGCTCTCGCTCAGCAGCGTCAACAGCTGCGAGGAGGCACCGATGATGCGGCCGGCGGAGAACAGTTCCTCGGCGGTGGCCAGGGTGACGGTTCCGAGCGCGGAGAGCTCTGCTCTCGCGGCGGAGAGCGCCTCCCTGGTCGCTGATCCCATTTACTTACTCGTCTTCTCTGCGCTGTTTTTTTCTGACGCCTCGAGGTCGGCCAAGAACTGGTCGACCAGCGTTGCCGCCTTCGCGTCATCGGACAGGCTCTGCCCGATGACTCCGGAGGCCAGGTCGATCGCGAGCGTGCCCACCTCGGTGCGCAGCGAGGCGAGAGCGGCGAGGCGCTCGGCCTCGATCGTCGCCTGAGCTGCCGCGGTGATGCGAGCAGCCTCAGCGGATGCCTGCTCCTTGAGCTCGACCAGGATCTTGGTGCCGTCCTGGCGTGCCTTGTCGCGGATCTGAGCAGCCTCGGCGCGAGCCTCTGCCAGCTGATCGTTGTACTTGTCGAGTGCCGCAGCGGCCTCGGCCTGCGCGTTCTCGGCCTTCTTGATGCCACCCTCGATGACCTCGGCACGGGCATCCAAAGTCTTCTGCACGGAAGGAAGAACCTTCCAGAAGAAGAACGCCAGGATGATGATGAAGCACACCGCCGACCACAGGATGTCGTAGAAGTGCGGGATCAGCGGGTTGATCGTCTCCGTTGCCGCCTTGACCAGAATTGCCTTGAGCATTCCAGCCTCCTATTCGGGAGCTAGATCAGGACGGGAAGGGGATGAACGCGACGGCGATCGCGATGAACGCGAGGGCCTCGGTGAACGCGATACCGAGGAACATCAGGCCGGTGAGGCGACCCTGCAGCTCGGGCTGGCGAGCAACCGACTCGACGGTCTTGCCGACGACGATACCCACGCCGATGGCCGGGCCAATCGTTGCGACGCCGTAGGCGAGAGGGGCGATGCTACCGCTGACGGCGGCGACGGTGTTGGTGTCCACGATGTGGTTCCTTTCGTGATGGACGAACCCGGCGGGTGCCGGATCCCTTAGTGCTCTTCAGCCAGCGCGAGCTGGATGTAGACGGTGGAGAGGAAGGTGAAGACGTAGGCCTGCAGCACGCCGACGAGGATCTCGAACAGCGTGAAGATGAAGCCGAAGGCAAGCGTTCCGATGCTGAAGGCGGAGAAGAAGCCGCCGGCAGTGAAGAGGAAGAACTGCGTCGCCGAGAAGCAGAGCACCAGCAGCATGTGGCCGGCGACCATGTTCATCAGAAGTCGGAGGGCCAACGTGACCGGGCGGAGGATGAAGGTCGACAGCAGCTCGATCGGCGTGATGATGATGTACATCGGCCACGCGACGCCCGACGGGAACAGTGCGTTCTTGAAGAACGCGCCCGGGTGCTTGCGGATGCCGGCCCAGATGAAGGCGATGTAGGAGACGATCGCTAGAACCAGCGGCATTCCCAGCACGGAGGTTCCCGCGATGTTGAGGAACGGCACGACCGAGGTCAGGTTCATGAACAGGATGAAGAAGAACATCGCGGTCAGCAGCGGCAGGAAGCGCTTGCCGTCTTTGATACCGAGATTGTCTTCGACGATGTTCTTGCGAACGAAGCCGAGACCGAACTCCATGACGCTCTGGCCACGGGAGGGGACGATCTTCATCTTGCGGGTTCCGAGCCAGAACAGCACCAGGATGACGACGACGATCAGCAGGCGGATCAGCATGATCCGGTTCAGTTCGAAAATCGTTCCCTGGAAGAAGATTCCAGGCGGGAAGAAGTCCTCGAGGGAAGGCCCCTGGAACCCTCCGCTGCCGGAACCGCCTTCGGTCGCGAGAGGGAGAATATTACTGAGAGCGTTATGTAACAGCGCTGTCTCCAGAATCGGGGCGCGTTACCGCGCGGCGATGAAAATGTGGGGGGAAGAAACTCCGATTAGCCTATCAAGACTTTTCGCTGTTCACGTACCCGTCTCGGGCGTGATATAGCGGCCGCAGCGGGGCTACTTCGGGGAAATCGTGCCGTTCTCGCCTGCTGCGGCAGCGTCATCCACGTAGGGCACACGGGTGCGGACGAAGGCGAGAACGTCGACCGTCAGACTGCCGATGACGGCAACCAGGATGGCGATGAACATGATCATCGGCTGCACGAATGGTGCACCGCGCAGCAGGATGACGATCACGATGAAGACGACGAACTTGAGCAGCCAGAAGCCCAGGATCACGCCGAAGAAGAGAACACTCGACGCGTCATTGCCGGTCACCCGGGCAGCGACCAGGATGCTGACGGCGGTGAATCCCATGAACAGGGCCGTGACGACGGCCCCGATCAGTGCGCTGAGCAGACCGGAGGTGCCGGCGATCGCGTAGCCGATGATCGATCCGACGACAGCGATGCCCACGGCGAGGATCAGCCCGTAGATGAGCGCCCGCCCGAGGATGGTGGCACTCGTTCCCGGTGCGCTCTGTCCTGAGGCGCTCGCCTGCTGGGGGGTGGTCATGGGGTGGTGTCCTTCCGGGAGAGCGCGTCGAGCGCCGCCGCGGCTGCGGCCCGCTCGTCGAGAGTTTCGGTGGCCGCGTCGATCGCGGTGTCATTGGTCGCGGCATCCAGGCGGTCGAAGCGTTCGACGCCGGCCTCCGCCGTCAGGTCAGCACTGGCCAGCTGCACCGCCGACTCCGCGGCCTTGCGCCGGGTGAGCGGGGCGAGCGTGAACGCGGCGCAGATGATCAGGCCGAGCAGCACCAGGCTGACCGCCCAGACCGTGGGCAAATAGAGGAACGACAGGCAGCCGAGGGAGACCACCGTGGTCCAGGCGTAGAACAGGATGACCGCGTGCACATCCGAATGCCCCATGTCGAGCAGCCGGTGGTGGAGGTGCTTGCGGTCGGCCGAGAACGGCGACTTACCCGCCCGGAGTCGGCGTAGAACGGCGAGACAGAAGTCCATCAGCGGCACGATCAGCACCGCGAAGGGCAACAGGATCGGGATGAAGGCGGGGAACAGCTGGCGGGACATCTGTACGTTGGCGACGTCGACCTGACCGGTGACCGCGATGGCCGAGGTGGCCATCAAGAGTCCGACGAGGGTGGAGCCGGCATCCCCCATGAAGAGTTTTGCGGGGTGCCAGTTGAGCGGCAGGAATCCGACGCAGGCGCCGATGAGCACTGCCGTGATGAACGAGGCCAGGTTGAAGTACTCGGTCTGCGCGATCTTGGTCGCCAGGATGTAGCTGTAGAGGAAGAACACGCCGTTGGCGATGATCGCGACACCGGCCACCAGACCGTCGAGGCCGTCGATGAAGTTGAGGGCGTTCATCACCAGCACGATCGCGAGCACCGTGATGATGAGTCCCGAATAAGACGACAGAAGGATGACGCCGCCCGAGATGGGCAAGCTGGTGAGCTGCACCCCCTGCCAGGCGATGAGGCCGGCGGCGATCAGCTGCCCGGCGAGCTTGGTGACCCAGTCGAGGTCCCAGATGTCGTCGGCGACCCCCATGGCGACGATGATCAGTGCAGCACCGAGAATCGCGAAGATCGGCCCGGGCTTAGCGAAGATGAGGTGAAACTGCGGCAGCTGAGACGCGACACCGAAGGTCACCAGGATGCCGATGAACATGGCGATCCCGCCGAGCCGCGGCGTCGGACGCTTGTGGACGTCGCGCTCACGGATGGCCGGGTACAGCCGGTACTTCATCCCCAGCCGTGTAATGAGGTGTGCCAGACCGAAGGTGACCAGGGCAGACAGCAGCCCGGCACCGACGTAGAAGATCAGTCTCATGAGTCGCGCTCGCGCGCCCGGGCGAGCACCGCGAAGATCGCCTCGTCGGAGATGACACCGTGCCGCACGATCTTCAGCTCGCCGCGCGTGCCGTCGGCGTCGACCAACAGCAGCCCGGTGGCATCGACGATCGTGGAGCCCGCACCGGCCTCGGCGTCGTAGTCGTCTCCGACCTCTCCCCCGTCGAGATAGACCGCCACGGAGTCTTCGAGCATGGCCTCCGCGTCGGCCGCGGTGGTGGCCGCCGTCTTCCCGGTGAGATTGGCGGACGAGACGGCAAGCGGCCCCGTCTCCGACAGGAGTTCGAGCGCGACGCGGTTGTTCGGCATCCGGAGCGCCACGGTGCCGTGGGTCTCCCCCAGGTCCCAGCGCAGCGATTCACGCGCCGGGAGGATGACGGTGAGACCGCCCGGCCAGAACTCGGCGACGAGGGCGCGGACCTCGTCCGGCACCTCCTCGGCGAGAGCATCGAGGGTGGGGATGCCGGGGATCAGCACCGGGGGCGGCGCCTGCCGGGTGCGCCCCTTGGCATCCAGCAATCGCTGCACGGCCGACGGACTGAAGGCGTCGGCGGCCAGGCCGTACACCGTGTCGGTCGGAACCACGACGAGCTCCCCGCGGCCGATGGCGACCCGAGCGAGCCGCATGCCGGTGAGAAGCTCCGCCTGGTCGGAGCAGTCGTAGATCGTCGCCATGTCGGAACACATACTACTTCGACCGGCCCTGACAGCTTCCCTGGGCACGGCAGCGGCCGCGCACGCGACTGTCGGGCCCTCCCACGGTGTCGTTGCGAAGCGCGCTTCGCTGGGATACTGGAAGACGCCGTTGGGAGGCCCGTGGACCTGTATTTGTTCGACTTCGACAAGACGCTGTACGCGTACGACTTTCGCAAGCGACTGCCCGAGCTGAGCGTGATCACCGGCGCCAGCCAGTACCACCTGGCCAAGACCTGGTGGGCGGGCGGGTACGAGCGCCGCGCGGAGTCGGGCGAATGGCCGACGCCCGACGAGTACTTCGCCGAGTTCGAGCGCGTCACCGGCGCGGCGCTCACCCTCCGCGACTATCAGGAGTCGCGCAAGCTCGCGAGCATCCCGATCCCCCAGAGCGTTGCGGCGCTCGCTCATGCCGCGACCCTGGGCACGGTCTCGGTGCTCTCCAATAACCCCTCCCCGTTCGCCGTGTCTCTGCCGGTGCTGGCCCCGGATGTCTTCGCCGTCGTCGGCGGCAATGTCCTGGTCAGCTCGGAGCTGGGGGTGCGCAAGCCCAAGCCGGAGGCGTACCGCCTCGCCCTCGAGCACTACGGGGCCCGAGCGGAAGACGCTTTCTTCGCGGATGACTCGCTGGAGAACGTCGAGGGCGCGAGGGAACTCGGCATCACCGGCCACCACCTGACCTACGTCGACGGGGTGCCGCAGACGGACGCCCTCCTCGGCGCGATCGAGAGATTTTCGCAGCGATGAACGCCGCCGCGCCCGAACCGAATCGACTGCTGTTCGTCTTCGACATGGATGACGTGCTCTACGACTACGACGTGCCCGGCCGCATGGCAGCGCTCACCGAACTCACCGGCTTCAGTGAGGCGGAGTTGCGCGAGCGCTGGTGGCATGCGGAGGGCGAGCACGCCGCCGAGGCGGGGCGCTTCGCCGACGCTGACGACTACCTCGCCGCCTTCATCGAGGCGATCGGAGTGCCGATCACCGAGGAGCAGTGGGTGGCGATCCGCGGCGGTGCGATGACCCCGTGGCCCGACTCGATCGCCGCGGTGGAGCGGGCGGCAGAGCTCGGAGACGTCACTCTCCTCACCAACAACGGCCCGATGACGGCCCGCCACATCCGCTCGATGGCGTCCGAGCTGGTTCCGGTGTTCGGCGATCATCTGCTCACCTCCGCCGACTACCGCGCCCGCAAGCCGACCGCGGAGGTCTTCGAGGCCGTGCTCGACCGGTACCACCGCCGACCAGAGGATGTCTTCTTCGCCGACGACCTGCAGGTGAACGTCGATGGCGCGACCGCGGTGGGCATCACCGCGCACCTTTTCACCGATGCAGCATCCTTGCGCGCCGCCATCGAAGACTTCGCCCGCGCGCGCAGCACCACCCAGCATTAACCCCTCGAAAGGACCCACAATGCTCGACCAGAAGACCCTCGACGAGATCTGGGACGCCGATGACGCCGAGCAGAGCGAGGCCCGCGTGCGCGTCGAACTCGACGAGGGCGGCCCGTACGACGACATCGAACGCGCAGAGCTGAAGACTCAGCTCGCACGCGCCCTCGGCCTGCAGGGCAGGTACGACGAGGCCGCCGACATCCTGATCGAGATCGAGGCGGAGGATGCCCCGGTCGTCGTCACGCGCATCCTGCTGGAGAGCGGACGCATCGTTCACTCGGCCGGAGACCCGGTGGGAGCGTCGAACCTGTTCCAGCAGTCCGCGGAGATCGCCGAGGCGAACGGCCTCGACGGACTGCTCGCCGACGCGCAGGTCATGCTCGCGGTCGCCTCCGGAGCCGAAGTTCAGCTCGCGGAAGCGTCCGACGAAGACAACACAGAAGACGACGAAGCGTAAAGCGCGCTATTTGAGGGCCGTCGTCGCCCGATCGCGTCCGAGCAGGTCGCGGTGGGTGGCGATGGCCCTCCAGCCGTCCTGCTCGAGCAGCGCGGCGATCTCGGCACCCTGCAACTCGCCGTGCTCGAGCACGAGAGTGCCACCCTGGTGCAGCAGACGTCGAGCGGTCGCGGACACGGTGCGGACGACATCCAGTCCGTCCACTCCCCCGTAGAGCGCCGCCTCGGGATCGAACAGGCGCACCTCGGGGTCCCGCGGGATGGCGCCGAGCGGGATGTAGGGCGGGTTGGAGATGACGACTGCCACCGTGCCATTGAGCTCGGGCAGCGCGTCGGCGAGGTCGATGAAGACCGGGCGGGCATTGTTGGGGGCGATCCGGCGGAAGTTCTGCTTGGTCCAGACGAAGGCGAGCGGCGAGTTCTCCACGCCGATCACGGAGGCATGCGGCACCTCGGTGGCCATGGCCAGCGCGATCGCGCCGCTCCCGGTGCCGAGGTCGACGCCGATCGGCTGGGGGCCGGGGGATGCCTGCAGCGCATCGATCGCGTACTGGGCGACCAGTTCGGTCTCGGGTCGCGGCACGAAGACTCCGGGCCCGACCGCTAGTTCGATGGTGCGGAACGGCGCGACACCGGTGATGTGCTGAAGCGGTTCGCGAGCGGCGCGGCGCTCCACCAGCCCGAAATACTCCACGGCGTCGGTCGGCGCCAGGGTGGCGCCGATAGCGGCGCGCGCCTGCAGCTGACCGCGGCCGAGTCCGAGCACGTGACCGAGCAGCAGCTCAGCGTCGACGTCGGGCGAGGGCACGCCGGCTCCGCTCAGTACCTCGACCGCACGATGGAGGACCCCCGCGATGGAGGTGTCGATGTCGGGGCTGTGCATGAACGAATTGGGCATGGGTCGAGCGGGCTGGGCGGTCAGACTCATGACTCGGTGTCGCCGAGCGCTTCGAGCCGAGCTTCCTCGTCGGCGTCGATGTCGCTCTGGATGACGGCATCAAGCGCACCGTTCATCACGGCGTCGAGGTTGTAGGCCTTGTATCCCGTGCGATGGTCGGCGATGCGGTTCTCGGGGAAGTTGTAGGTGCGGATGCGCTCTGACCGGTCCATCGTGCGGATCTGGCTCTTGCGCACCGCGGAGGCGGCTGCATCTATCTCCTCCTGCTGGCGAGCGAGCACGCGAGCGCGCAACACCCGCATACCGGCTTCGCGGTTCTGCAGCTGTGATTTCTCGTTCTGCATTGCCACGACGATGCCGGTCGGGAGGTGGGTGATGCGCACAGCGGAGTCGGTCGTGTTGACCGACTGGCCGCCGGGGCCGCTCGAGCGATAGACGTCGATCTTGAGATCGTTGGGGCTGATCTCGACCTCTTCCGGCTCGTCGACCTCGGGGAAGACGAGCACACCCGCCGCGGAGGTGTGGATTCGTCCCTGCGACTCGGTCGCCGGGACGCGTTGCACGCGGTGCACGCCACCCTCGTACTTGAGGTGAGCCCAGACGCCCTCGGCAGGGTCGGTGGAGTTGCCCTTGATGGCAAGTTGGACATCCTTATAGCCACCCAGATCGCTCTGGGTCTGCTCGATGATCTCCGTCTTCCACTTCTTCGACTCGGCGTAGTGGAGGTACATGCGCAGCAGATCGGCGGCGAACAGCGCGGACTCCGCACCACCCTCGCCCATCTTGATCTCCATGATCACGTCGCGGCCGTCGTTCTCGTCGCGCGGGATGAGCAGGCGCCGCAGGCGCTCCTCCATCACCGCGAGGTCCTCGGTGATGCGCGGAACCTCCTCGGCGAAGGAGGCGTCCTCAGCCGCCATCTCCGTTGCCGCCGCCAGATCATCCGTCAGGGCGATCCAGCGGTGGTAGGCATCGACGATGCGGCTGAGCTCGGCGTAGCGCCGATTGACCTTCTTCGACTTGGCCGGGTTGGAGTGCAGCTCGGGATCGGCGAGCTGATCCTGAAGCTCCTCATGCTCGGCCAGCAAAGTCTTTACTGACTCGAACATGCTTAGTCCTCTTTGGAGCCCGAAGCGCCCGGAAGCGACTTCTGGATCTTCATCAGGAACTCGACGTTGCTCGAGGTGTCTTTGAGCTGCGAGAGCACGAGCTCGAGCGCCTGCTGCGTCTCGAGACCGGCCAGCGCACGGCGGAGCTTCCAGTTGACCTTCGTCTCGTCGACGCCCATGAGCATCTCCTCGCGACGGGTGCCGGAGGCGTTCACGTCAACGGCGGGGAAGATGCGCTTGTCGGCCAGCTGGCGCGACAGGCGCAGTTCCATGTTGCCGGTGCCCTTGAACTCCTCGAAGATGACCTCGTCCATCTTGGATCCGGTCTCGACGAGCGCGGTGGCGAGGATGGTCAGCGAACCGCCGTCCTCGATGTTGCGCGCGGCTCCGAAGAAGCGCTTCGGCGGGTACAGGGCAGACGAGTCGACGCCACCGGAGAGGATGCGACCGGACGCCGGGGCGGCCAGGTTGTACGCACGGCCCAGGCGGGTGATCGAGTCGAGAAGCACGACCACGTCGTGGCCGAGCTCCACCAGACGCTTCGCACGCTCGATAGCGAGTTCGGCGACGGTGGTGTGGTCTTCGGCGGGACGGTCGAAGGTGGAGGCGATGACCTCACCCTTCACCGTGCGCTGCATGTCGGTGACCTCTTCCGGACGCTCGTCGACGAGCACGACCATGAGGTGGACCTCGGGGTTGTTCTTGGCAATGGCGTTGGCGATGGCCTGCAGCACGAGGGTCTTGCCCGCCTTCGGCGGGGAGACGATCAGGCCGCGCTGGCCCTTGCCGATCGGCGACACGAGGTCGATGATGCGGGTGGTGAGCTTGCCCGACTCGGTCTCGAGGCGAAGGCGCTCGGAGGGGTAGAGCGGGGTCAGCTTGCCGAACTCGACGCGGTCGCCGGCCTGGTCGACGGGGAGCCCGTTGATCGAGTCGATCTTGACGATCGCGTTGTACTTCTGGCGGCCGTTGTTGTCGTTGTCGCGCGGCTGGCGGATGGCGCCGACCACGGCGTCGCCCTTGCGCAGGTTGTACTTCTTGACCTGGCCGAGGGAGACGTAGACGTCGTTGTTGCCCGGGAGGTAGCCCGAGGTGCGAACGAAGGCGTAGTTGTCGAGAACGTCGAGGATTCCGGCGACGGGGATGAGCACGTCATCCTCGGTCAGTTCGGGCTCGAAGTCGTCGTTCTGGCCCTGGCCGCGACGCTTGCGGTCACGGAAGCGGCCGCGGCCGCCGCGCTCATCGTCATCCTGCATCTGCTGTTGCTGCTGACGCGGGCCGTTGCCGCCGTTCTGGTTGCGCTCGTTCTGGTTGTTCTGATTGCGCTCGGTACGCTCGTTCTGATTGCGCCCAGCGCGGTTGTTGCGCTGCTGGTCGCCGTTCTGGCGGGCATCCTGCTCACCGTTCTGGCGCTCGTTCTGCGTCTGGTCGACGTTCTGGCCACCGTTGTTCTGGCCACCGTTGTTCTGGCTGCCATTGGTCTGGCGGTCAGCGTTCTGGTTGCCGTTGTTCTGGTTGCCGGTGTTCTGGCGGTCACCGTTGTTCTGGCGGTCACCGTTGTTGCGGTCGCGGTTGCGGCCGCGTCCACGCGAGTTGCGGGACTGCTGGCCGCCCTCCTCGCCGTTACGGTCGTCGCCACGCTGGTCGGCAAGCGCTGCACGCTCGGCCTCCTGGCCGGGCAACAGGTCGCCGGGGGCGCCGCCATCGGCCTGCGACGCGCGCTCGGCCTCCTGGCCGGGGATGCGATCGATCGGGGTGTCGTTCTCGGGGGTCGGCACGGTGCCGGCCGGAAGATCGGTGCCAGTGCTGGCAGCAGGGACATCGCCACTGCGGGCACGACGGCTACGGGTCGGACGCTTGGTCGCCGTCGCGTCGGCGATCGCGACGCGCTCGGCCTCCTGGCCGGGGATACGGTCGCCGGGCATGCCGCCATCGGCCTGCGACGCGCGCTCGGCCTCCTGGCCGGGAACGAGGTCGATGCCGCTCTGGCCGTTGTTGGCGTGGGCGACGGCCGACTTCGGCGCGACTGTCGTCTCGGCAGCGACGGATGCGGTGCTCGCGTCGACCACAGACGTGGTCGCGCGACGCGGTGCGCGCTTCTTGGCGCCCGGGGCGACGATGCGCGCCTGGGTCGCGGCAGCCGCTGCCTCGATGTCCGCGGCGGTGCGGGCGGCCTCGGCGGCCGAGTCGGTGCTCGCTGCAGAATCGGTGCTCACTGCAGAGTCGGTGCTCACCACGTTGGCGACGGTGTTGGTGTTGGCGGTGTTGCTGTTGCTGCTGTCAACGGTGCCGGTCGGGGCGGAGTTGCTGTTCTGGATCTCGGAGATTGCGTCCACGAGTTCTCCTTTACGAAGTTTGGAAGCGCCGTTCACGCCCAACTGTGCGGCGAGAGCCTGGAGCTCTGGCATGCGGAGTTTGGAGAGAGACGCGGTGGAGTCCTGGCCTGAGGCGCGGACAGTGAGGTCAGTCACTAGGGGTGTGTTCCTTTCCCCTCACAAGAGCTTCGCCTGATGGCGTGATGCATGCTTGCGGGAGAGCTTGTCGTTCGCGGCCATCCTGCGTGAATTGCGCGGGGCCGCTCGGTGATGTGCAGAGGCTTCGTGCAATGTGTGGAAAGCGTTGAGCGAGTGCTGGTGATGGGCTGGCCTGAGAAGCGCAGTCCTTGTAACTTGCGGCTCGGGAACTCGACTATGCCGAGGTTTCTACCGGGTGCATTGTCACTGTAGCACCTTTGAAGTCGACGGCCAGTAGCAGCGATTCCCACGGCGTGCCGTCGTGCTCCGCGATCACTTCGGCGGCCAGAAGTCGCTGCGCGGGGTCACTGCACAGCACCAGGATCGACGGACCTGCCCCCGAAACCACCGCGGGAAGGCCCCGCGCGCGAAGATCGCCGATGAGCGATTCGGTCTCCGGCATGGCGGCGGCGCGATAGCTCTGGTGAAGCCTGTCCTCGGTCGCGGCGAGCAACAGTTCCGGGCTCTGGATGAGCGCGGCGATGAGCAGAGCCGACCGCGAGACGTTGAAGATCGCGTCCTCGTGCGGAACGGATGCCGGCCGCAGACTGCGCGCCAGTTCCGTCGACATCGTGAAGCCCGGCACCGCGATGAGCGGGGAGACACCGCGGTGGACGATCAGTTTCTTGTGCTGCGGGCCGGCATCCGTCGTCCAGGCGATGGTGAGTCCGCCGAACAGGGCGGGGGCGACGTTGTCGGGATGACCTTCGAGGGTCGTGGCGAGGGCGAGAAGGGCGTTGGAGTCGATCTCGACGATCCCGCTGAGCAGGCCCTTGGCCGCCATGATGCCGGAGACGATCGCCGCCCCGGACGACCCGAGGCCGCGGCCGTGCGGGATGGCGTTGCGCGCAATCAGATCGAGACCCGGCAGCGGCTGAGAGTAGGCAGCGAAGGTGTAGGCGATCGCTCGCACGACGAGGTTCGTCTCGTCGGTCGAAACCTCCCCCGCGCCGACACCGATGACCTCGACGGTCGCGCCCGGCGTTTCTCGCGCGGTGACGGTCAGCTCGTCGTACACGGCCAGGGCGAGGCCAAGAGTGTCGAATCCGGGGCCGAGGTTCGCCGTGGTCGCGGGCACGCGAACGGTGACGGAACGGCCGATCAGCTCCGCGGTCGGCTCGGCGGACGGAGCGGCAGATGCGGCGACGGGCTGAGCGGCGACAGGCTGAGCGGCAACAGGCTGAGCGGCGCCGTTCGAAGCAACAACGGTCGGATCGGCGCCGGGCTGAGTCATCCGGCGACCTTGGCGAGGCCGAGCACGCCGGCCACCTCGGCGGTATCGTTCGCGACCACCGTGGGGGCGACATCCACGCCGTCCTTGCCGCGGAGCGCCCACTGCGGGTCTTTCAGCCCATGGCCGGTGACGGTGAGCACGACGGTCGCGCCGCGCGGGATCTGACCGGCCTCGGCGCGCTCGAGCAGTCCGGCGACGCTGATCGCGGAGGCAGGCTCGACGAAGATGCCGACCTCGGCAGAGAGGATGCGGTGTGCCTCGAGGATCTTGTCGTCGCTGATCGCGCCGAAGTAGCCGTCGCTGTCGGCCTGGGCAGCGAGGGCGAGCTCCCAGGAGGCCGGGTTGCCGATGCGGATGGCGCTGGCGATGGTGTCGGGATTCTTCACGATCGCGCCGAGCACGATCGGGGCGCTGCCCGCGGCCTGGAATCCGAACATGCGGGGCAGCTTCGTGCTCACGCCGCGGTCGAGCTCCTCACGGTAGCCGCGGTGGTACGCCGTGTAGTTGCCGGCGTTGCCGACCGGGACGATGTGGATGTCCGGGGCGTCTTCGAGCGTCTCCACGACCTCGAAGGCTGCCGTCTTCTGCCCCTCGATGCGGTCGGGGTTGACCGAGTTGACGAGGTGAACCGGGTAGTTCGCGGCGAGTTCGCGAGCGATATCGAGACAGTCGTCGAAGTTGCCCTGGATCTGCAGCAGCTCCGCGTTGTGCGCGATCGCCTGGCTGAGCTTGCCGAGCGCGATCTTGCCCTCGGGAACCAGCACGGCCGCGGTGATGCCGGCGTGCGCTGCGTACGCTGCGGCGCTGGCGGAAGTGTTGCCGGTCGAGGCGCAGATCACTGCTTTCGCGCCGTGCTCGACGGCCTTCGAGATCGCCATGGTCATGCCGCGGTCTTTGAACGACCCGGTCGGGTTCATCCCCTCGAACTTCACGTAGACGTTCGCACCGGTGCGCGCGGAGAGCGCCGGCGCGGGGATCAGCGGCGTGCCACCCTCCCCCAGGGTGATGATCGGCGTCGCATCAGAGATGTCGAGGCGGTCTGCATATTCGCGGAGAACTCCGCGCCACTGGTGAGCCAATTCAGGAACCTTCTACTCGGAGGACGGACGTGACATGACTGACGACGGCGCTCTCGCCGAGCGCGGCGACCGTCGCTGCGAGCGCGGCTTCCGACGCCTCGTGCGTGCCGATCACCAGGGTAGCGGTGGGGTGCGCACCCTCTTCGCTGGAGCTGACCGATTGCGTAACGGCCTCCACCGACACCCCGTGCTCGCTGAACAGCGTCGCGACGGAGGCGAGCACACCCGGCTCGTCGGTCACCGACAGCGTGATCTGGTATCGGGTGGTGACGTGGGAGATCGGAAGGATCGGCAGGTTGGCGTGGGTCGACTCCGCGACCCCGGGGCCGCCGATGACATGACGGCGCGCTGCCGACACCAGGTCGCCGAGCACGGCCGAGGCCGTCTCGACTCCGCCGGCACCCGCACCGTAGAACATCAGGTCGCCCGCGGCCTCGGCCTCGATGAACACCGCGTTCTTGGCGCCATGGACGGCGGCAAGCGGATGCGAGCGGGGCACGAGCGCCGGGTAGACCCGGGCCGACACACCCTCGACCCCGTCGGCATCCGTCAGCCGTTCGCAGATTGCCAGCAGTTTGACGACATACCCGGCGCGCTTGGCGGCCTCGACCTCGGCCAACGTCACGCCGGTGATGCCTTCGCGGTAGACCAGGTCGAGCGGCACCGTGGTGTGGAAGGCGAGGCTCGCGAGGATCGCCGTCTTCTGTGCGGCATCGAAGCCCTCGATGTCGGCGGACGGGTCCGACTTCTCCGCGTACCCGAGGTCGGTGGCCGTGGCGAGCGCCTGCTCGAGGCTCTCCCCCGCGGTGTCCATGCGGTCGAGGATGAAGTTGGTGGTGCCGTTGACGATGCCGAGGATGCGCTTGATGCGATCGCCGGCCAGGCTGTCGCGCAGCGGCCGGATGATAGGAATCGCGCCAGCGACCGCGGCCTCGTAGTACAGCTGCGCGCCGACCTGCTCGGCCATCTCGAACAGCTCTGGGCCGTGGGTCGCCAGCAGCGCCTTGTTGCCGGTGATGACGTCGGCACCGGAACCGAGCGCCTGCAGAATGAGCGTGCGGGCCGGCTCGATGCCGCCCATCAGCTCGATGACTATGTCGGCGCCGAGGATGAGCGATTCGGCGTCGGTGGTGAACAGTTCGCGTGGCAGGTCGGCGGTGCGCGGTGCGTCGAGGTCTCGCACGGCGATGCCGACCAGTTCGAGGCCAGCGCCGGCGCGGGTGGCCAACTCCGGACCGTGCTCGAGCAGCAGCGACGCTACCTGCGCACCGACCGATCCGGCCCCCAGAAGTGCTACCCGGAGGTTGCGGTACTCGATCATCGTGCTCCGTTCGTGGGTGCGGCGTTGGCGGCGGCAGTGTTCTGATTGGCAGTGCTGTGAATAGTGGGCGGGTGGATGCCGGCATCGCGAGCGAGCAGGTCGGCCTCGGTCTCCCCGCGCACGATCACGCGCGCAGCTCCGTCACGCACCGCGACGACGGCGGGTCGGCCGAGATAGTTGTAGTTGCTCGACAGAGACCAGCAGTAGGCGCCGGTGGCGGCGACCGCGAGCAGGTCTCCCGCGGCGACGTCACCGGGGAGGTAGTCCGCGCGCACGACGATATCGCCGCTCTCGCAGTGCTTGCCGGCGACGCGCACGAGCGCGGGAGCGGCATCCGAGACCCGGTTCGCCAGGCGGGCGGTGTAATCAGCCTCGTAGAGGGCGGGGCGGGCGTTGTCGCTCATGCCGCCGTCGACGGAGACGTACTTGCGAAACACGTCCTCGCCGCTCGCGCCATCGGACGCATCGCTCACCAGAACGTCTTTGATCGTGCCCACCTCGTACAGGGTCACGGTGGACGGGCCGACAATCGACCGGCCGGGCTCCACCGCGACGACCGGCACCGCGATGCCGAGGCGCGCGCACTCGGCGGCGACGATGTCGGCCAGCGCCACGGCGATCTGTTCGATCGGCAGGGCCTCCTCCGCTGCCGTGTACGCAATTCCGAAGCCGCCGCCTAGATTCAGCTCGGGAACGGGCCCGGTCGTGAGCAACTCGGCTTGCAGTGAAAGTAGGCGCCGAGCCGACTCGACGAAGCCGTCCGGCTCGAAGATCTGTGAGCCGATGTGCGCGTGCAGCCCGAGGAACTCGAGCGAATCGTGCGAACGGATGTCGGCGACCGCCGCCACCGTATCGGCCAGGGCGATTCCGAACTTCTGGTCCTCGCGCGCGGTGGCGAGGTATTCGTGGGTGTGGGCGTGAACCCCGCTGTTGGTGCGCAGCCGCACTTTCTGCACGCGACCGGCTCTGGCCGCGGCGTCGGCGACCCGACCGATCTCGATCAGACTGTCGATCACGATGACGCCGATGCCCACGCCGACGGCGCGCTCGATCTCGGCGACCGATTTGTTGTTGCCGTGGAAGCCGAGGCGAGCAGGCTCGATGCCCGCGGCCAGAGCGACGGCGAGTTCTCCCCCGCTGCAGACGTCAATGTAGAGCCCCGCCTCGTCGACCCAGCGGGCGACCTCGGCGGAGAGAAACGCCTTGGCGGCGTAGTAGACCTTCGCGGTGGTTCCGATGCGAGCGAACTCACGGTCGAAGGCGGCGCGGGCAGAAGCGGCGCGGTCGCGGACATCCCACTCGTCCATCACGAAGAGCGGTGTTCCGAACTCGGCGGCGAGAGCTGCGGCGGTCACTCCGCCGATGACCAGCTCTCCGGTGGCAGCCCGCTCGGCATGGGCAGGCCACACGGTATCAGGCAGGTCGTTGGCGTCGACCGGCAGCGCAAGCCAGTCGGGAGCGAGCGGATTGGCTGACACGGTACCTCGAAGTGATGGTCGGGAAACGGTTACACGGGGAAAGCGCCGGACCGGGCCAGCGGCGTTCCTGAAGCTTATTACGTGCGGATCAGGCCGCCCGCGCGCGGCTCTCGGTGCGCGAGTTGTTGCGCGAGTCTTCACGAACGGCGGCGCTTCGACGGCGAACGAAGAGCCGTACGTGAAGACTCGGCGGGCAGGCTAGGGGCAGCTGCCCTTGGAGTGGAACAACTCGGAGCCGAGCACAACCGACTTTGCGGTCACTCCCAGCACCAGATCGCTGCCACTGACCCGCAAGCTCTCGAGCCGGAAGCCCTTCGGCAGCTGATTCGCCACGCAGATCGTGCGGGTCTGAGCGAGCTCGGTGCCGAGCGTGCCGAGGTTCTTCGACACGTCGGCGGGGGTGAAGGTCGCCCCGCTGATGGAGAACGACGTCGGGGTGAGGGTGATCTGGCCGCCCTTGGCGCCCGGGGCCACGGCGATCGCGGCCGGGATCTTGGCGCCGAACACCGGAACCTCGGTGGCGAGCTGGACCGCACCCTTCGCGATGGTGACGCCGGAGATCGTGACCGGCAGATCCTGGCCCTTAGTCAGACCCGAGATCAGGCTGCTGAGCCCCGTGTCGTCGGTCGAGAAGCGGAGGTCGGCGGTGTCGAGCGGTTTCGATTGGTCGAACGGCACTCCGTGAACGGTCAGCACGGCATCGCCGCGCAGGTCGCCCACCGAGAGCCCCGGGGCCTCGATGCGCACATCGTCGAGCTTTCCGCCGGCGGCCTGGAGCAGTACCGGTCCACCGCCAACCGTCACCTCGAGCGGAGTGGATGCCGACACTCCGAGCGCGGTGCGTGCCTTGTCGGCGATCAGCCGCTCTGCAAAGCCGCGGGCGACGAAGTCTGCGACGACGACGACCACGATGAGCACGACGACCACCACGGCGAGAACGATCGGCCACCGACGCCGACGCCGCTTCACCGGCGCGACCTCGATGATCTCTATCGTCTCGATGCTCTCCGTCATCCGCACTGCTCCGTCATCCGCACTGCTCCGTCATCCGCACTGCTCCCGCTACATCCGCTCCGGCGCGCTGACGCCGAGCAGGCCGAGCGCATTGCGCAGCACCTGGCCGGTCGCGTCGTTGAGCCAGAGGCGGGTGCGGTGAAGGTCGGTGACCGGCTCGTCGCCGAGCGGCGTTACCCGGCAGCTGTCGTACCAGCGGTGGTAGGTGCCGGCGAGCTCTTCGGCATAGCGGGCGACCCGGTGCGGCTCGCGCAGTTCGGCAGCCTGACGCACGATGCGCGGGTATTCGGCGAGAACGCCCAGCAGCGTACTCTCGGTCGGGTCGGTGAGCAGCGCCGCGTCGAAAGCACTGCGATCCACCCCACTCGCCGCCGCGTTGCGTGCCACCGACCGGGTGCGGGCGTGCGCGTACTGCACGTAGTAGACCGGGTTGTCATTGGTGCGTTTGGTGAGCAGGTCGAGGTCGATGTCGAGCTGCGAGTCGCTGGATGACCGCACCAGCGCGTATCGCGCAGCGTCGACCCCGACGGCCTCCACCAGGTCCTCGAGCACCACGACGGTGCCCGCGCGCTTGCTCATCCGCTGCGGCGTGCCGTCCTTGAGCAGGTTGACCATCTGGCCGATGAGCACCTCGAGGTTCACGTACGGTTCGTCGTCGAAGGCCGCGGTCATCGCCATCAGCCGCTTGACGTAGCCGTGGTGATCCGCGCCGAGCATGATGAAGTTGCGCTCGAAGCCGCGCTCCCTCTTGTTGAGGTAGTAGGCGAGGTCACCCGACACGTAGCCGGCCTCCCCGTCGCTCTTGATCACGACGCGGTCTTTGTCGTCGCCGAACTCGGTGGAGCGGAACCAGACGGCGCCATCCGCCTCAAAGATGTGACCGAGCTCGCGAAGGCGGTTGACCGCCTTCTCCACGGCACCGGACTCATGCAGGTTGTTCTCGTGGAAGTAGACGTCGAAGTCGACACCGAAGTCATGAAGGCTTTTTTTGATGTCGCCGAACATGAGGTCGACACCGTAGGAGCGGAAGATCTCCTGCTGGTCGTCTCGGGCGACGACGGCGAGGTCATCCGGGAACGCGGCGACGACGCGCGCCGCGATGTCGTGGATGTACTGGCCGCCGTAGCCGTCTTCCGGGGTCGGCTCGCCGAGATAGCTGGCGAGCAGGCTGCGAGCGAATCGGTCGATCTGGCCGCCGTGGTCGTTGAAGTAGTACTCGCGGGTGACATCGCCGCCCTCCGCCTGGAAGATACGGGCAAGGCTGTCACCCACCGCAGCCCAGCGCACGCCACCGAGATGGATGGGGCCGGTCGGGTTCGCCGAAACGAACTCGAGGTTGATCTTCACGCCGAGATAGAGGTCGCCGGTACCGAACGAATCGCCCGTCTCGACGATGGTCTTGGCGAGAGCGCCCGCCGCTGCCGCGTCGAGGGTGACGTTGATGAAACCGGGGCCGGCGACATCCACTGCCGCGACGCCGTCAATGGCACGGATGCCCTCGGCCAACTCCTCGGCGAGCGCGCGCGGGTTGGTCCCCAGCGGCTTCGCCAGCTTCATCGCGATATTGGAGGCCCAGTCGCCATGGTCGCGATTCTTCGGACGCTCGAGCGGTACGTCGTCGATGCCGACGGTAAGCGTGGACTCGCCACGGCGCTCGAGTGCGCCATCGACGATGGTGAGCAGCTGGGCGGAGAGTTCGGAGGGAGTCACGCAGAGATTCTATCGGCCGTCATCCGTGCGGACCGGGCGCGTCCGCGCCGTCCGCGGCTCCGGCGTCGGGGAGGATGGGGCCATGCGCTCACCGCTCCACACCGTCGTTCCGCTCCGCACCGTCGTTCCGCTCCGCACCGTCGTTCCGCTCGCCCTCGTCGCATCCCTCACGCTCGTCGTTCTCTCCGGCTGCGCTCCGGAGCCGACGCCGTCGGCCTCGAACTCGAGCACCCCGCGGGCATCCGCGTCCCCGTCGGCCTCGGCGTCTGCAGGCGCGGGCGGCACGTCGGCATCTCCCTCCCCCTCGGCGAGCGCTGTCGCCGGCGGCGGCACCCCGGTCACCGTTGCGTGTGGCTCGCTCGTCTCCGCGCAGACGATGTACGACTTCAACCCCAACTTCGGACTCGACGATGCTTTCAGCCCGAAGAGCGGCACCCCGGCAGCGACGGCCAAGGCCGACAAGGGCGTCGCGTGCAACTGGCTGAATCAGACCAGCGGGGACACCGTGACCATCGCGGTCGCGCAGCCGTCGGCCACAGATCTGGCGAGCATCAAGGCGTCCGCCGCGAAAGGTACCGCCGCGAGCGGCCTCGGTGATTCCGCCTACTTCTCCACGAGCGGTCAGGTGGGCCGGGTCGACGTGTTCGACGGCAAGTACTGGGTTGTCGCGACATCCGTCTACTTCTCGACGGCAGAGGATGCTCGCACCCTCGTCTCGTCGGCGGTGGCTGCTCTCTAACTGCCGCTAGCGCAGCTGTACCGCCAGCTCCGCGGAGTCGCGCGGAAGCTCGTCGACGATGGCCAGCACCTGCAGGTCGAGCAGGGTGAGATCGGCCCAGTGGTTGGTGAGGAAGGCGATGTCGGCGGCATCCCTCCCGGTCGAGATGCGCACCAGGCTCTGCCGGGGTGCGAGACCGGTCGCATCGACGATCTGCCAGCGACCGTCGATGTACGCCTCCGCCACCGCGTGGAAGTCCATCGGGCTGAGCCCGGGCGCGTACACCGCGGCCATGCGCGCCGGCACGTCGATGCCCCGCAGCAGCGCGATCACCAGGTGGGCGTAGTCGCGGCAGACCCCCTGACGGGCGAGGAGCGTGCCGACCGCGCCATCCGTGACCCGGCTGGATCCGGGCACATAGCTCACGCGCTCGCTCACCCAGGAGCCGACGGCGCTCAGCAGCACCTGGCCGGACAAGCCCCAGAATTCGGAGCGGGCGGTCGGTGTGAGCACATCGGACTCGCAGTAGCGGCTCGGGCGCAGGTAGACGACGAGGTCGAGGTCGTCGACGGGCGCGGGCGATGACTGGCCCCGTACCTCGGCGGCGTAGTCCACCGTCATCCGTCCCGCCTCGGAGATGAGTTCGTGCAGTCGCGAGCCGTGCCGATCGACCAGTTCGCGGGGTTCGATACGGCGTCCGTCGAGGCTCAGCGACAACCGCTCTGAGGCCAGATCGGCTCCCTGGGCAACGGCAAGACTGAACACCATGCTGGTGCGACCCGAGATGTCGAGTTCCATGTGGGCGGAGACGGTGCGGAGCATTCCCCGATGATGACACGCCGGTGTTTCGCTCACGTGTCGAGAGACGATCGCGTGGGCAACCGCAGCTACGGCCAGAGGATGTCGCGGCTCCACTGATCGCCGTTCCTGCTGTAGCGCAGCCGCACTTGGTCGCGCTCGCGAGCGGCCTGCCAGAACTCCCAGGTCTGCGGACGCAGGAGATACGCCACCCAGTCTTCGGGAACGTAGTCGGGATTCGCCGCGATGCGCGCCTGCTGCTCCGCGATCGCTCGATCGTAGACCGCTTGGTCGGCGATGGGCTGGCTTTGTGTCCCGACCGCGGCGATCGCCCTGGCGTTCGGATGCCGCCGCAAGAAGTCGCTTTCGGCAAGCTCGCGCGACCCGGCCTCCACCGCTCCACTCACCCTGATCTGCCGCCCCTGCTCGCGCCAGTACAGCACCACGGAGGCGCGCGGATTCTGCGCCAGGTCGTGCCCCTTCGGGCTCGTCGACAGGGTCGCGAACCACAGCCCTTCCGCGGTGATGTCTTTGAGCAGAAGGGTGCGCACCGACGGATCGCCGGAGCTACCGGCGGTCGCCAGCGCCATGGCCTGCGGCTGCGAGACGCCCGAGTCGATGGCGAAGCCCAGCCACTCCTCGAACAGGTCGAGCGGGTCTGTTGGGGCGGCATCCGGATCGAAATCCGGCAGTGTGCCGCTGAAAACGGGAAGATTTCGCAGGCGGTCACGCCAGTCGGCTTGGGTCATGGGGTCAGCCTAGAACTGCTACCGTAGATGAGCGCCTGGGCCCCCATAGCTCAGGGGATAGAGCACTGCCCTCCGGAGGCAGGGGCGGCAGTTCGAATCTGCCTGGGGGCACCACATCACAAGCCCTGATCTTGCGCAGCCCGTTGCCGTGTCCGTGATCTCCCGGATGACGTCGGCGGCGCGGTCGCAACCGGCCCGAATCGTTATCCGGCGTCGATCCCCCGCGCAATATGCTGAGGCAACTCGCCCACCCGAGGGCACCTGTTCGTCGCGAACACTCGAGCCCACGGAGACCGCATGTCTGCTCAACGCCCGACTATCAGGGCCGCCATCGCCGTCACTCTCGGAGTTCTGCTGCTGAGTGGGTGCAGCTTTCCTTCCGCCGCACCGAGCGGGTCCGCCTCACCGTCCGCGTCGGCCGGCGGCCCCTCCAGCTCCCCGTCCCCCAGTGCATCGGCCTCGTCCGCAGCCGAGGTCGCGACGATCCCGAAGGACTGCAAGGCCATCGTCGGTTCCACCGTTTATGCGAGCACCTTCGGCACGACTCCGCTCAACGACCCGGCCGTCGCGGAGCCTGGCACGACCGGCGCTGTAACCCCGCTCACTCCCCCGGCGGGAGCTGCCGTCGACGAGGTACTCGCGAGTGCAGCCCAGCTGCACTGCATCTGGCGCGACCCGAACGCCGACATCACCTACCTCGAGGCCACCATCGGAACGGTGGATGCCGCGGTGGCGGCCGGCTACCTCGCCTCGCTTCCCGGCGAGGGCTTCACCTGCGCGACCAAGTACGGGGGGCAGCAGTGCCAGCGCATCACCAAAGACGAGCAGTACCCGGTCGATGACGCGAAAACCTACTTCCTGCGCGGCACCACCTGGATCTTCGTCGGACAGGCGAACTTTGCGACCAACGGTCTGATCGGCGAGATCGCGAAAGTCGTCTGGCCCTGATCGGCAGGCCGGGGTGCCATGCTGAACGGATGACCGCGCCCGAACCTCCCGCCGACGTCGTTACCCGGCTGCGCGCGGCCGGCTGTGTGTTCGCAGAGGAGGAAGCGACGCTGCTGGTGGAGGCCGCGACATCCGTCTCCGGCAGCGCCCGCGAGAAGCATCGTGCCGGCGAGAAGCGTGCTGCCGGCAACCAGCATCTGGACCTCGACAAGCTCGAGGCGCTCATCGCCCAGCGCGTGGCGGGGCTGCCGCTCGAACACCTGCTCGGCTGGGCCGAGTTTGCCGGACTCCGCATCGCCGTCGGGCCGGGGGTATTCGTGCCGCGACGCAGAACCGAGTTTCTCGCGGAGCGGGCGATCCTCGCCGCGCAGACCGCGCATCCGGTGGTCGTCGACCTGTGCTGCGGAACCGGGGCCGTCGCCGCGGCGATCGGCGCGGCACTGCCGGCCAGCGAGCTGATAGCGAGCGATATCGACCCCGACGCCACCGCGTACGCGCGCCAAAATCTCGCCGATCGCGGCACCGTGTTCACGGGCGACCTGTTCGCCCCGCTGCCGCCGACCCTGCTCGGCCGGGTCGACATCCTGGTGGCGAACGCGCCATATGTGCCGACGGATGACATCGCCACCATGCCCTCGGAAGCCCGGGACCACGAACACCGGGTTGCTCTCGACGGGGGCGCCGACGGGCTCGACCTGCAGCGCCGCATCATCGCCGAGTCGCGTCGCTGGTTGGCGGCGGGTTCGACCGTGCTCATCGAAACCAGCGCTCACCAGGCTGCGACGACCGTTCGCCTGTTACGAGAGGGCGGCTTCGACGCCCATTCCGTTCACTCGGACGAGCGCGAGGCGACTGTGGCGGTCGGCACGCTGCCGTAATTGCCGAAGCCCGGCGAACTGCTCACTGACCCGCGGGAGCGGCCACGCGGATGCTGACGCTGTCGTCGACGCAGGCGCCGGTGTCATCACAGCTGGGCTGGTAGCCGTCGGCGACGCGCAGGTAGGCCTGCCCGGGCGGAACGTCGCGCGGAATCCGCACCACTGTGCTAAACGATCCATCGGCGGCCACCCGCACGTCGCCCGACCAGAGAACTCCACTGTCGCCCACGTATCCGAGATCGAGGGTGTACCGGCGACCGGCGGTGAATTCGATCGCGCAGGCAACGGGGGCGGCCGTCACAGTGACCGTCTCTCCCGGCGCGACGACGTTCGGGGTGGCGGCGAGGGCACCGGGATCGCACCGTGTCTCGGTTTGCGGCGCCGAGCATCCGCTCAGCGCGATGAGAAGTGCTGCTCCGAGCACAGGGATACCGAGAGCTCGCATTTTCACGCCCACAACTCTAGGTCGCGACCGGGCCGGCCGCCGCGCCGGGCTCGGGGGTTGCGACATATCGCCGTTCGGAGTAACCCGGCGTGGGGCATGTCGCCTGCGCCGCGAGAGGCCCCTTTTTCGACCCGCTTTTTTCCACGCGGGAAAGAATTTACTCCGTCGGTCATCGCGTTCACGCCCAGCTTTCTGCACGTCCTCTCAATGGCCCAAACACTCCTTGCGCGCGGCGAGCGGTGGGTTAGCATTCGTTGTGGTCGCCCCTTTCTTCCTGATCCGAGGTGAGGCGACCGGGGCTCGGCGGATTGTGGTTACTTCGCCGAGCCCACCCCCCGGAGCGGGTCGGTAGCGGCGAATCCAGCATCGTGATCCTTGTGATGGTCACCAGTTTCGCTTGGCAGTCAGTCTCGCTTGGTGGTCAGTTTCGATTGGCAGTCAGTTTCGCTTGGCAGTCAGTTTCGCTTGGCAGTCAGGCGAGAATACGAGGTTCGATGACGCAGCCGACCCGACGCTCGGTGCTCGCCGCCGGACTGACCGTAGGCGCACTCGGTACCGCGACTCTGCTGACCGCGTGCACCCCGAGCGCGCCCGCGCCGAGCGCATCACCGACGCCGGTCGGACCTCCGAACTGGTCGGAGCTCGCCTCGACCGTAACCGGCGCTCTCGCGCTCCCCGGCACCGCGGACTACGCCACCGTGAAACTGGTCGAAAACCCTCGCTGGGACGCGGCGATGCCGCTCGCGGTGCTGAGCGCCGTATCGGCGAAGGATGTCGCGGCCGCGCTGGCCTTCGCCGCCCGATACCGAATCCCGGTCGCCCTCCGCGCCGGCGGCCACGGTTATCCCGGATACTCCGCGGGTGGCGCCGCTGGCACCGACGTGAAGCCCTCGCTCGTCATCGATGTTCGGCCGCTCGACGCGATCACGCTCGCTGCTGACAACACCGTCACCCTTGGGGCCGGTGCCTCCCTCGCCGTTGTCTACGACACCATCGGGGCAAAGGGGCGATCGATCGCTGCGGGATCCTGTGCCACGGTGGGGATCACCGGTCTCACCCTCGGCGGCGGGGTCGGTGTGCTCACCCGTGCGTATGGTTTGACCTGCGACTCCCTGACCGCGGTGGAGATCGTCACCGCGGACGGCACGGTGCACACCGCGACCGCCAAGACCGATGCCGACCTGTTCTGGGCCTGTCGCGGCGGTGGCGGTGGACATCTCGGTGTGGTGACCTCGCTGACCTTCGCCACTCAACCGGCGCCGACCGTCACGATGTTCTCGCTGACCTGGCCCGCCGCATCCGCTGCCGCGGTGGTCAGGGCGTGGCAGAGTTGGGCTCCGACCGCGGATCCCAAGCTGTGGTCGACGCTGAAACTGCTCACAGGGGCGAACTACAACAACGGCATCGGAGTATTCCTCTCCGGCACCTGGCTGGGCGCCGCCGCCGAGCTGCAGGCACAGTTGGCGCCGATCATCGCCGGCGCCGGCACACCCACACACAACGGGTCATCGCAGCACAGTTATCGAGACGCGATGCTGTCGTACGCCGGCTGCGCCGCCGTACCGATCGCGCAGTGCAACACCGGTTCGGGTGGATCGCTGAAGCGGGAGTCGTTCGCAGCCACCTCGCATGTGGCCTACCAGCCGCTGGACGCAAGCGGCATCCAGACTTTGATTGCGCAGGTCGCGTCGGCAAAATCGGTACCGGGGATGAAGGAGGGCGGGATCTCGATGGACGCCCTGGGCGGCCAGGTGGGAGCGCTCGCGGCCGACGCCACCGCTTTCCCGCACCGCTCCGCGCTCATGACGGTGCAGTACACCGCCACGTTTGCCGACGGGGTCGATCCGGCTCCGTTGGATGCGTTCGTGCGGGGCTTCCGCGCGGCGCTGGTGCCCCAGTGGGGCGATGGTGCCTACGTCAACTACGCGGATGCATCGCTCACCGACCCGCTCGAAAGCTACTTCAAGGCGAACAAAACCCGCTTGGCTGCGGTGCGCAAGAAATACGATCCGACCGGGTTCTTCAGTCAACCGCAGTCGTTCTAATGCACTGCGCCTGACCAATGCACCGCGCCTGACCAATGCACCGCGCCTGACTAATGCACTGCGTCTGACTAATGCACTGTGTCTGACCGGCTCAGCATCGGTCGTGGTGCGCGCAGGGCCGCCGCTGTGCCTGGCTCACATCGTTATCACCACCTTTCCTCCTCGTCGGGGTGTTTGGTCGGGGTCGATCCAGGGTGGCGGGATGAAATACGGCACCTGCTCCCGAAGTTGGATTTCCCACCCGTCGTCGTGGATGCGGTGGTGGTGGAACGAACACAACGGGATCCCGTTGTCCAGATCCGTTACCCCACCGCTGGACCACCAGTGGAGGTGGTGGGCTTCGGTGTAGCTGGGTGGGTGACCGCAGGCCGGGAACGCGCACCCGCCATACGTTTCGGCCAACGCGTGGCGTTGGGCGGGGCTGAATAGTCGCCGCGACCTGCCCAGATCAAGGACTTCCCCGGCACCGCCGAGCACAATCGGGATGATGTTCGCATCTGCCGCCAGGATTCGCGCCCGGGTGGCGGAGATCCCGGCATCGATCCCATCGATCTGGGCGGCACCGAGGCCGTCGCGTAACTGGTCGAGGCTCATCCGCACGATCATCGTCACCAACGGACTACCACCACCCCGACCAGCACCGCACGTGCAGTTGACCGCCTGCCGGAACAGGTCTTCGGCCGCGTCGGCGCGGCGGTGCGGCATGGTCCGATCATCACTGTCGACGAACCCGGTGTCGGCCAATGCGGCCGGTGCCGCGGATTCGGGAACCCGGTCGCGGGCAGCCCGCAACTGCTCGCCCACGAGCTGATCTATCCCGGCTCGCACTAGCCCTGCGGTTTCTGGGGGCATCACCCAGACCAGACGCACCATCCCATCCGGTTCAGTCACCCACGACAGCGCCCGTCGCTGCCTCCGGATCACATCCCGGGATTCGGCACCGTCCTCATCCAGTCGGTCCCGCACCTGCCGGCCCACCCCCTGCACCTGCTTCACCGTCAACCCCTGCGCATGCTCCACCAGCAGTCGCTCCCCCGCCGCGCGCGCTTCGGCCGAGCAGAAGGGGGCGGCCTGGTCCAGTTCCCGCACGATCACCACGGCCGCCTCCACCCCGACCGACCCGGCGCCGATCGCCTCGCCCACAGCCGGGTATCGGGCCGGCAATAGCGAGCCGTCCAAGGCGGTCCGTTGCCGCGTTGCCAGACCCAGCTCACACAGCCTGGTTGCTTCGGCGACGCTGATCTGCCACAGCTCGGCCAGATACGAGCCGGGTCGGGAATGTCCGGCCCGGCGCGCCATCCCCTCGCCGCCGCGGTGGGCAGCGGACAAGTCCGCAAGTTCTCCCGCAACTGCAACCCGCAGCGCATCGATGCGACGCTGCACCGCCGCCAGCTCCCCGATCAACTGCAACAGCATGCCGGGTTGGTCAACGATGGTGTCGTCCCACGCCTGCGCCAGGGCCGCGAGATGGGCGGCCAATGCGTCGGTGGAGACCTTCATGACCCGATTGTCGCAGCGACCACCGACATTCGAAGGAGTATGAATAATGCTGACCAGACCCTGTTTATAACCCACCACGCCGGGCTACCTGTGGAGGAAAAGAGGGCCACCCTTCGACACGCTCAGGGACCGAAATACTGCCGCCCTTCGACACGCTCAGGGACCCAATTCAGAACCCTTCGACAAGCTCAGTGAACGACGGGCTACCGAGGCTGCGCAGCATCCGCCCCAACCTTTTGCGATCCCCGTGCGTCTTAGCAAGTAGACAGGTGCAAGAGAAAAGACAGGAACACGTGTGACCCGAAGTATGAAGACATGACGACCGCGCAGACGGATGACGGCTGGCGCGCCGTCCTGACGACGCTGGTCGCCGAGCGCGGCGACGCCCTCACTCGCTACGCCCGCCTGATCAGCGGCAACAACGATGACGCCGCCGATCTGGTGCAGGACGCCCTGGTGAAGACATTCGGTCGGCTGCGCAACGGGTTCTCGGTGGCAAGCGCGGAGGCATACGTGCGCCGCGCCATCCTCAACAGCTATCTCGACGGTGGCCGCCGCACCAGCCGCTGGCGCCGGATCGAGCACTTCGCGGCGACCCCGGAATTGCAAGAGTCGAGCGCGCCCGCCACCGATGCGCGCGTCGACCTCGACGGCCACCTCGCCTTACTCAGCCCGCGCGAGCGAGCCTGCATCGTATTGCGCTACTACGACGACCTCACGATCGCCGATGTGGCCGACCAACTGGGCATCAGCCCGGGAACGGTCAAGCGCTATGTCAGCGACGCGCTCGGCAAACTCGGCGCAGCTCTCGACACCCCAGACATCACCTTCGACAGAGAGGGCAGAAATGCTCAGTGAATCCGACCTCCGCGGCATGCTCCACGGCGAGCCGTCCGGTACGACCCCGAGAATCGACCTCGGCGCCGTGATGCGTCGCAGCGCCCGGCGCCACCACGGTCAGCAGGTGGCCGTCGGCGCCCTCAGCACGCTCGCTGTTGTGGGGATCGGCGCGGCGGGAGTGGCCGGCATCCGTTCTTTCCCCACGCCCGCGACGTCGTCGGGAAGCGCAGCCTCGAGTGCCGACAACGCCCCGCACAGCGAGAGCGCAGCTCCGTTCAGCGGCGGGAAGCGAGCTCCCGCCGATCGCATCAACCTGTGTGGCGGTCCGCTCGCCGACGTGGCGCCGGCCGCATCCGGACTCGTGCTCGCCGTCGACTTTCCGGCCACGGCGTCCGCGAGCGCCCCGAGCATCACCGGGCAGGTCACGATGACGAACACGGGAACCGAGCGGCTCATCGGCACGACCGCAGCGAGCCCGGCGATCACTCTCTCGCAGAACGGCACGGTGCTCTGGCACAGCAACGGCGCGACGGTGATGATGGTCGCGGCCGTCGATCTCGCCCCCGGTGCGTCGATGAGCTACCCGGCGACGTTCACACCGGTGCGCTGCTCGGTTGATGACGATCTGGCCGAGGCGTTCCCCGCCGACCTGCCGTCGGTCGGGGCCGGTAGTTACGGCGTTTCCGCCGCGATCGACTTCGGACGAACGGATGCCGCTGGCACTTTTCTCTCGAACGACCTGGTGACGGGGCCGGTCGCCCCGATCACGCTGCAGTAGCCGCTATGCCAGTTCGCGCTGACATCAGCGCGAACTGACATCAGCGCGAACTGACAACAGCGCGAACTGACATCAGCGCGAACTGACAATGCAAAATCGACACGGCGAGTCGGGAACATCCTGAGCCTCAGCACGTTGAATGAACCCATGACAACAATCGGACTCATCGGTGCAGGACATATCGGCAGCCAGCTCGCCCGCGTGGCAATCACGCAGGGCTATGACGTGGTGATCAGCAACTCTCGCGGACCGGAGACTCTCAGCGACCTCGTCGCGGAGCTCGGGCCGAAGGCGCGCGCGGCTACCGCCGTCGAGGCTGCAGAGGCTGCGGACATCGCCGTCGTCACCGTACCGCTCAAGAACTACACGCAGGTTCCGGTCGAGCCGCTCGCCGGCAAGATCGTGATCGACACCAACAACTACTACTTCGAGCGTGACGGTCGGATCCCGGCGCTCGACGAGGGCACCACCACCGTGTCCGGCATGCTCCAGGAGCACCTGCCGACCTCGCGCGTGGTCAAGGGCTTCAACAACATCATGTCCGGCGACATCACCACGGACGGCACCCCGGCGGGGACCCCGAACCGCCGTGCCCTGCCCATCGCCTCCGACTTCCCCGAGGCAGCCGAGTTCCTCATCGACTTCCTCGACAAGGCCGGCTTCGACGCCGTGGACGCCAGCCCGCTGAGCGAGAGCTGGCGCTTCGAGCGTGACCGCCCCGCGTACGTCAGCCGCCAGAACGTCGCCGAGCTCGAGGCGAACCTGGCAAAGGCACCCCGCACCGTCTAACCACGGTCGCACTAACCAGCCACACGAACGACCGAGGTGGCAGCCATACTTAGGGTGTGGCTGCCACCTTTTTCGTCGTCCCCCAATGGCAGGGCTCCGGCTCCTCGCGCGCAATGCGACTGATCGACGGAGCCGAGGCGATCCGCGAAGACCTCCCCGTGTCATCCACGGTTCGCGTCGATATCCCGAGCGGCGCGGGAAGCGACGAAGGCACTCCGGTGCAGCGGCTCAGCTCGATCGTCGCCGTGCGCGACGCGCTGCTGGCCGAGATCTCGATGTCGACCGGCCTCGCAATCACCATCGGTGGCGATTGCGGCGTCGAACTGGCACCGATCGGGCGGGCCATCGAAACCGGGGATACGGCGGTGCTGTGGCTCGACGCGCACCCCGACCTCAACACCCCCGCGTCGTCGCCGTCCGGCGCCTTTCACGGCATGGTGGTGCGCACCCTCCTCGGCGAGGGACCGGATGTCGCGACCCCCAGCATCCCGCTCGACCCGCGCCACCTCGTGCTCGCCGGCACCCGCGCGTTCGACGAGGCCGAGGCGGAGTACGCGCAATCCGCGGGCATCGGCGTCATCGCGCCCGAAGATCTGGATGCCGCGGCCGTCACCGAGTCGCTGGTCGCCACCGGCGCCTCCCGGGTCTACATCCACGTCGACCTCGACGTGCTCGACCCCGCGTTCATCGACGGTGTCGGATTTCCCGAGCCCTTCGGCGTCACTCTTCCGCAACTGCTCGAGGTGATCGCCGCCGCAAAGGCAGCACTCCCGCTGGCCGGCGCCGGGGTGACCGAGTTCGCACCAGCAGCACCGGAAGCGGCGGTCGACGACCTCGGCAGCATCCTGCGCATCATCGGCGCCCTCGCCAGCTGACCTGCCCATAATGTGAGGTCTTTACCAACGGCATCACTAGCATCGACAGCATGACCAACCGAATCACTGTCGATCGCGACGGCCACGTTCTGCTCATCGGCTTCGATCGCGCAGACAAGCGCAATGCCGCCGACCTGCAGCTGCTGCAGGAGCTGTCACTCGCCTACGGCGAGCTCGAGCGCGACACCGAACTCCGGGTCGGTTTCGTCTACGCGCACGGCGACCACTTCACCGGTGGCCTCGATCTGGCGGACGTCGCCCCCCGCATCGGAGCGGACGGACTCGACATCACGCCCGAGGGCGGCATCGATCCCTGGCAGGTCTCCGGGCAGCGCCTCACTAAACCGGTGGTGATCGCCGTGCAGGGCACCTGCCTCACCCTCGGCATCGAGCTGATCCTGGCTAGCGACATCGCGGTGGCGGCAGACTCGACCCGGTTCGGGCAGATCGAGGTCGCCCGCGGCATCCTGCCCTTCGGTGGCGCCACGATTCGCTTCCCGCGCGCGGTCGGCTGGGGAAACGCGATGCGCTGGATCCTCACCGGCGACCTGTTCGACGCTACCGAAGCACACCGGATCGGGCTGGTTCAGGAGGTCGTTCCTCACGGCCAGCAGTACGAGCGCGGCCTCGAACTGGCGCATAAGGTCGCCGCCCAGGCTCCGCTCGCGGTGCAGGCTGCACTGGCAAACGCCCGCACCGCCGTCCGCGACGGGGATGCGGCAGCCGAGGCGGGGTTGCAGAGCGAGCTGGTGCGACTAGCGTCAAGCGAAGATGCCGCGATCGGCATGAATGCTTTCGTCACCCGCACGCCGGCCGAATTCGTCGGTCGATAACCGCAGTTCAGTCCAGGAGGAACAGTGTCACAAGGACCAGTGTCACAGACAAGCAGCGGGCTGCCCCAGCTGACCATGCCCCCCGTGCCGGTTCCCGACACGACCGAGTTCGATGTCATCGTGATCGGTGCAGGAGCCGTCGGTGAGAACATCGCCGATCGCGCGATGCAGCGCGGCCTCACCGTGCTGCTGGTGGAGAGCGAGCTGGTCGGTGGAGAGTGCTCGTACTGGGCGTGTATGCCGTCGAAGGTGCTGCTGCGCAGCGGCATCGTGCTGCGAGCGGCCCAGGCCGTCGAGGGCGCAGAGGAGGCCATCACCGGCACGCTCGACGTCGCCGCGACACTGGCCCGCCGAAACAGCTTCACCCACGACTGGAACGACCAGAGCCAGATCGACTGGGTGATTGGCGCCGGCGTCGCCCTGGTTCGCGGGCACGCACGCTTCACCGGCCCGAAGGTGCTGGATGTCGACGGCACGACCTACACGGCTCGGCATGCCATCGCGGTCAGCGTCGGCTCCGACCCGCTGTTGCCCGACATCCCGGGACTGGCAGACGTGAGCCCATGGACCAGCCGGCACGCCACGAGCGCACAGACCGCTCCCCGCAGCCTGGCGATCATCGGGGGCGGCGTGGTCAGCGTCGAGATGGCGACCGCCTACGCGAGCTTCGGCACCACGATCACCATCCTCAGCCGCACTCCGCTGCTGAACACCCAGGAGCCGTTCGTGAGCGAGACGGTAACGAAGTCGCTCGAGGCCGCTGGCGTCAGCGTGCTGGTCGGTGCGAACACGGCGTCGGCGAAGCGCACGGATGTCGGCGTGGAGTTGACTCTGGATGACGGCTCGACCGTCGTCGCGGATGAGGTGCTCGTCGCCGTCGGCCGAGTGCCGCGCACCATGGACCTCGGCTTCGAGGCGATCGGACTCACTCCCGGCGACTGGCTGGACGTCGACGACACCATGCTCGTGAAGGGCTTCGACTGGCTGTACGCCTGCGGCGACGTCAACCACCGCGTGCTCCTGACCCACCAGGGCAAGTACCAGGCTCGAGCTGCCGGCGACGTGATCGCGGCACGGGCGCTCGGCACGCCCGTCGACGATTCCCCGTTCGGCACGCATGCCGCGACGGCCGACCACGAGATGGTGCCGCAGGTGACGTTCAGCGACCCCGCGGTGGCGTCGGTGGGTCTCACCGCCGCTGCCGCGGAGAAGGCCGGATACGACATCCGGGTGATCGACTACGACCTCGGGTGGGTGGCCGGAGCATCCGTGCAGGCCGATGGCTACGAGGGCCACGCGCGCATGATCGTCGACGAAAAGCGCAAGGTGATCCTCGGCGTGACCTTCGTGGGCAAGGATGTCGCGGAGTTGCTGCACGGTGCGACAACCGCCGTCGTCGGACAGGTGCCGATCGACCGGCTGTGGCACGCTGTGCCCGCGTATCCGACCATCAACGAGATCTGGCTGCGCCTGCTCGAGACCTACGGCCGGCCGTAACCGCCGGCCGCCCTTCGACAAGCTCAGGGGCCGAAGGGGCCTCAGCGCCGCAGGCTCGCGTACACTCCGAGCAGGCTGGTGGCGGTCGCCGCCCAGCTGAACGCCTCGGCGTGATGCCGAGCGGTGAGCGAGAGCTCCGCCAGCGCGTGGCGATCGTTCAGTAGCCGCGCGATGACACGCGCCCAATCCTCCGCTTCACGCGAGCGAACCAGCACCCCCGATGTCCCGTCGGCGACCGATTCGACCAGCCCCGAGCCGTGGAACGCGACCACGGGCGTGCCGCTGGCCGCCGACTCCAGCGCGACGAGGCCAAACGTCTCCACGCGGGACGGGATGACGGTGAGGCTCGCCGCCGCGAACAACTCGGCCACCTCGCCGCGGCCGAGCGCACCGACGAATCGCACGTCGTCCCCGATTCCGAGCTCATCGGCGAGCGCACTCAGCCGGTCGCGATACTTCTCCTCGCCGGGTGTCGGCTCCCCCGCGATCACGAGCACCGGACGCTCGTCCGGCAACAGCGCGAGCGCGCGGATGGCCAGCTCCTGGTCTTTCAGCGGCTGGATGCGTCCGACGACGGCCAGGATCGGGCGGGCGGGCGCGATATGGAGGGCATCGCGAAACCGTGAGCCGGAGTCATCCGGTGGCAGACCCGGTCGAAACAGCTCGAGGTCGACGCCCGGCGGTACCACCCAGATCTTGTCCGCCGGAGCCCGAGCGAGGTCGATCAGGGCGGTCGCCTCGGCGGCCGACCCGGCGACGATCGCACTCGCCTGATGCGCCAGGAACATCTCCGTCATCACCCGGCGCTCTGGCTCGACCGGCTCGACGGGCTGGCCGGGTTGACCAGCCCGTAGAGTCGCGTTGGTGAGCGCGGCGACGGTGTGGAAACTCTCGACCAGCGGGATGCCCAGCTCGAGCGCCACCGGCAGCACGGCGAGCCCGCTCAGCCAGTAGTGCGCGTGGATGATGTCGTACCGGGCAGCGGAGCGCCCGGTGAGCACCGCAACGGCCTCGCCGAACTCGTCGACCACCTCGGCGAGACGATCCTTCGGCAACGGACCGATCGGGCCGGCCTCCACCTCATGCAGGGTGACACCGGGCGCGATCGTGCGACTCTGCGCGGGCCCCACGGCGCGCGTCAGCAGGTCGACCGTTGCGCCGCGTCTCGCGAGTTCCATCGCGGTCGACAGGGTGGCCACGTTCATTCCCCCGGCATCACCCCGCCCGGCGACCGCGGTCGGCGAAGTGTGCATCGACACCATCGCGACTCGGAGTGGACCGCTGGCTGACATGCCGCAACCATATCGGCGCGACCTGGTGGCGAGCGGGCCCGCTGACGGCGTACTGGTGTACAAACAAGATCATGCCCGACTCCCCGCAGAACACTCAGCTCGAGAACACCACGATTGTCATCACCGGAGCGAGCTCTGGAATCGGGCGCGCCGCGGCGATCGCCCTCGCCGAGCAGGGTGCGACCCTCGCGGTCGTCGGGCGCAACCCCGAGCGCACCCGGATAGTCGCCAACCAGGTCGGCGGGCGACCGTTTCTCGCCGACTTCGATCGGCTCGACGACGTGCGAGCGCTGGCCGGATCCCTGCTCGAGGCCTACGACGAGATCGACGTGCTGGCGAACAACGCGGGCGGGCTGGTGGCGAAGCGCGGCATCTCCGCCGACGGCCATGAGCGCACCTTCCAGCACAACCACCTGGCACCGTTTCTGCTCACCGCCCTTCTCGGCAAGCGACTGGTCGAGTCGAACGGTCGAGTGATCTCCACGGCGAGCGGCGCCAACATGTTCAGTTCGCTCCGCTTCGACGACCTGGAGTTCGCCGCGCGCCCGTACCTCGGCGGCTGGGTTCCGTATGGAACGAGCAAGCTGGAGACGATCATGTTCATCCGCGAGCTGGCAAAGCGCGTGCCGGGCATCACGGCATACTCGTTCCACCCCGGCTACGTCGCCACCGAGTTCGGCGCGGACTCGGCGTTGGTGCGGCTGGGCAATTTCGTCACGCGAAACAGCCTCGCCATCAGCCCCCAGCAGGGAGCGGCTCCCCTCGTGCACCTCGCGTCGACCGAGGAGCTCGACGTGCCGAACGGCACGTACTTCGACGGCCTGAAGCCGTTCGGTCGCACACGCAAGCTCGCCAACGACGCGGATGCCCGCGCCAGACTGTGGGACGACACCGCCCGCATCCTCGGACTCCCCGCATGACGCGCGACCTCGCGGGCACGATCATGGTCATCACCGGCGCCAGTTCCGGCGTCGGACAGGCCGCTGCCGTCGCGCTCGCGTCCCGGGGAGCGGAGGTCGCCGTCGTCGGCCGCAATCCGGAGCGAACCCGCGCCGTTGCGGCGCAGGTCGGCGGCACGGCGTTCCTCGCCGACTTCACCCGCCTCGACGAGGTACGGGCTCTGGCGGATGCCCTGCTCGCGCGCTACGACCGGATCGACGTGCTGGCGAACAACGCCGGCGGGTTCTTCTCCCGGCGCAGCACGACCGTCGACGGCTTCGACACGGCGCAGCAGAGCAACTACCTCGCGTCATTCCTCCTCACCCGCCTGCTGCTCGATCGCCTGCAGGCGAGCGACGCGCGGGTGATCACCACCTCGAGCAACGCCACGCTCTGGGCGAAGCTCGATCTGAATGACCTGCAATTCGCGAACGAACGGTGGCTGGGCGGCTGGCGTGCCTACGCGAATACGAAGCTCGAGAACATCCTGTTCGCCAAGGAGTTGGGCCGGCGCACGGGACTTCAGTCGTATTCGTATCACCCCGGCGAGGTGCGCAGCGGCTTCAGCGCGGGGCTCCCGCTGATGAGATTCGGGGAGGCGGTGGCCGGCCGCTTCTTCTTCTCGACACCGGAGCAGGGGGCGGAGGGGCTGATCTTCTTGGCGGGCAGCGAGCACGTCGACGCGGCGAACGGCACCTACTTCAGTCGGCTGACGCCGAACGGTCGCGCCAATAAAATGGCCGACGATCCCCGGGTCCCTCGCGACCTCTGGGAGCGAACCGAGAGGCTGCTCGGGCTCAGTTCGAGCTGAGGGTGCGAGCCGCGCCCGCGCCGTCGACCCAGGCGTAGACGTTGTGCTCGCGGTCGAACTCGGTCGGAAGCATCTCGCTGAGCCAGGAGTCGACGGAACGCTGCAGCGACTGGCCGCGGTCGCGGAGCAACCAGCAGACCATCACCCGGCCGGGACCGGCGATCGGGTCGATGTCGTCGGCACTGGCCACCTCGACGAACACCTGGCCGCGCGCCTTGGCCGGGAGCGAGGCGAGAATGGCGCGGAGTACGGGAATGCTGCGCTCGGTGCCGGCGAGCAGAAGTTTGTCGGTCGCCGAGGGACTCCAGCGGATGGAGTCGAGCGCGACGTTGGAACTAAGCACGCCCTAAGTATGGCATGCCTTACCTAATCCCTTCCCTGGGAAACAGCCCGTCATCAAACGCCCGCGGTCGTGGAATCACGGCAGCATAGAGTCATGCCATCGCCCGACGACGAATTCTCCTATCTCGAGCAGGAGGCCGCAGAGTTCGGCATCCTCACCCCGCTCCAGACCCCGCACCGCGCGACGGTGATCGACCAGGCGGGCTACGACGTCAGCGCGATCGTCTGGGGCGAGCATCCGTCGACCACGTATCTGCACGGGGCGGGGCTGAACGCCCACACCTGGGATTCGACCATCGCCGAACTCGGCATTCCCGCGATCGCGATCGACCTCCCCGGTCACGGTGATTCGGCCTGGCGGACGGATCGCGATTACCGCCCCTCGACCAATGCGGGGGCCGTGGCATCCGTTCTCGACGCTCTCGGCATCGGACCGCAGCTGGTCGTGGGCCAGTCGCTCGGCGGCGGCACGGCGATCGCCCTCGCCGCACAGCGACCGGATCTCGTGCGCGCGCTTGTGATCGTCGACTTCAGTCCCGGGCTGACTCCGGATGCCGCGGAGCAGGTCACCGGATTTCTGGCCGGCCCTCAGATCTTCGCCTCGCGGGACGGGATCGCGGAGCGGGCCATCGCCTTCGGATTCGGCGCCTCCCGCGCGGCCCTCGACCGTGGGATCGTGCTGAATACCCGGGTGCGAGGCGACGGGAAGGTGATCTTCAAGCACCAGCTCACGAACCTGGAGCCGGGCGAGACGGTGCAGCTGCAGGACTTCGACAGCCTCTGGCCGCAGCTCGAGAAGATCACCGTGCCGGTGCTGCTGGTGCGCGCCGAACACGGTTTCCTGTCTCCCGCCGTCGTCGATGATTTCCTGGCTCGGGTGCCCGGTACTACCGGGGTGCAGCTCGACACGGGCCACAACGTACAGGAGGAGAAGCCGGTGGAGCTCGCCGCCGTCATCCGGTCGTTCGCGGAGGCCGTCGGTCACCGCACTCGGCCACGTGCGTAGTCTGGTGATTCATCCCCACTCGACTGCCCACTCGGACACGACTCCCGTGCAACAACAAACGCAGCGCAGTAGCACCCACACAGCAGCATCGGAAGGAAACCCCATGGCGCTTCGCCATTTCGGTAAGAAGTCCCTCGCATTCGCCGGCATCGCCGTCACCGCCGCCCTCATCCTCTCCGGCTGCACTGGCGGAGGCACAGATTCGAGCTCCCTGCCCACCGTCGACGTCGGACTGGTCCTGGAGCCGACGAACCTCGACATCCGCACCACCACGGGCATCGCGCTCGACCAGGTGCTCATCGACAACGTCTACCAGGGCCTGGTCGGTCGCACCTCGACCAACGACATCGTCGACGTGATCGCCAAGAGCCACAGCGTGTCGAAAGACGGCCTCACCTACACGTTCCCGCTCAACACCGGCATCACCTTCGACGATGGCAACACGCTGACCGCGGATGACGTGGTCTGGTCGATCGATCAGGTGCGTACCAACGCGAAATACGCCGGCAACGCCGACCTCGCGAATGTGACCTCGGTCACGAAGGATGGCGACAACACCGTCGTACTCACCCTGTCGAAGCCGAATTCGAACCTGCTCTGGGCGCTGTCGGGACGCGCGGGTCTCGTTCTCGAGAAGGCCGCGAAGAACAAGCTGAACACCACGGCGATCGGCACCGGGCCGTACAAGCTCTCCTCGTGGAAACAGGGCGACAGCCTCACCCTCGTGCGCAACCCCGACTACTGGGGCGACAAGGCGAAGGTAGGCAAGATCGTCTTCCGCTACATCACCGATGCGAGCGCACAGGCCAACGCCCTGGTGAACGGCGACACGCAGGTGCAGACCCAGTTCGATGCCACGTTGACCAAGCAGCTGGACTCGGACAAGGACCTGGTGATCCACCGCGGCAAGACCACGGACAAGTACACGCTCGCCTTCAACAATGCGGTCGCGCCGTTCACCGACATCCGGGTGCGTCAGGCGATCCGCCAGGCCATCGACGTGAAGGCGATCCTGAAGACCATCGGCGGCGCCGGTGTCGCCCAGGGCGGTCCGATCCCCGAGATCGACCCCGGCTACGAGAACCTCGACTCGGTCGACGCGTACGATCCCGCCAACGCGAAGAAGCTGCTGGCCGAGGCAGGGCAGACGAACCTGAACCTGACGCTGACCATCCCCAACTTCTACGGCACCACCGTCGCCGACGTGCTGGTCTCCCAGCTCGCCGCCGTCGGAATCACGCTGAAGGTGAACTCGGTGGAGTTTGCGACCTGGCTCACCGATGTCTACACGAACCACGACTTCCAGCTCAGCTACGTCGACCACGCCGAGTCGCACGACTTCGGCAATTGGGCCAACCCGAAGTACTACTTCGGCTACTCGAACCCGCAGGTCGACGCGCTCTACACCGAGTCGCTCGCGGCGACCGACCCGGCCGTCGCCGCGGCGAAGCTCAAGCAGGCTGCGAAGCTCGTCGCCGAAGACGCCCCCGCCGAGTGGCTGTTCACCGCGACAACGCTTACGGTGATCAAGAAGGGCATCTCGGGCTTCCCGACGGACTCCACCAGTGCCCGCCTGAACCTGGCCAAGCTCTCCGTCAAGGGATAGTGAGCACTGGCTAGAGCGCAATCATGATTCGAACGAGCGAAGGGGCCGAGTGATCCGTTTCATCATCACCCGGCTCCTTCTTCTCGTTCTCGGCCTGCTGATCGCCAGCGCGCTCATCTTCTTCACCCTGCGTGTGCTTCCCGGCGACGTCGCTCAGGTGATCGGCGGCACCCAGGCCACGCCCGCGCAGGTCGAGGCGATCAGAAAGTCGCTGGGTCTAGACCGCAACATCTTCGTGCAATACACCGACTGGGTATCCGGTCTGTTGCGCTTCGATCTCGGCGATTCCCTGGTCACCGGCACTCCCGTCGCCATCGAGATCGCCGCAAAGCTCTCGGTGACGCTCCCCCTCGCTCTGCTCTCGCTGATCTTCGGGCTCGCAATCGGCATTCCTCTCGGCGTCGTCTCCGCCATCCGTCATGCCAAGGCGAGCGGAGCGGCGATCGCGATTTCGGCCCAGGCACTGGCCGCGGTGCCGGCGGTCTGGGCGGGAGTGCTGCTGATCTCGGTGTTCGGTCTCGCGCTGCGCTGGCTACCGACGCAGGGATTTCCCCTCGACGGCTGGGACGAACCGGGCCGCGCCATCCGTTCGCTGATCCTGCCGGCACTCACTATCGGGGTGATCGAGGGGGCCGTGCTGCTGCGCTTCACTCGCTCGGCCGCGCTCGATGCCATCGGACAGGACTATGTGCGCACAGCGGCCGCGATCGGCCTCACCAAAACCCGCGCGCTGGTCAGCCACGGCCTGCCCAATGTGATGCTCTCGGTCATCTCGTCACTGGGCCTGCAGATCGCCGGTCTCATCGTCGGCGCGGTCATTGTCGAGCAACTGTTTCAACTGCCCGGGATCGGACGGATGCTGGTCACCGACGTGGGCAACCGCGACCTGCCCAAGGTGCAGGGCGACATCTTCACGCTCACCGCCATCGTGCTGCTGGTCGGCTTCGCCGTCGATATCGCACACCGGCTCATCGACCCGCGCCAGCGCACGGAGGTGTCGTCGTGATACTGCCGTTCTTCCGCGAGCTCTGGCGGCGACCGGCCGGCATCATCGGCACCGTGGTCGTGGTCGTGCTGCTGCTGACCGCGGCCGTCGCCCTGTTCTGGACCCCGCAGAATCCGTTCACCGCCAATCCGTCGATCGCGTGGCAAGCTCCCTCGTTAGCCCACCTGTTCGGCACCGACGCCATCGGGTCAGACATCTTCAGCTACCTCATGGCCGGCAGCAAGACCACCGTGCTGGTCGCGTTCTTCTCGGCCATCGTCGCCGGGCTGATCGGCGTCGGGCTGACCGCCCTCGGTTCGCTCACCTCGCACTGGGTGCGCGAGCCGGTCGCGGTGCTGATCGATGTGCTGATCGCCTTCCCGATCCTGCTGATTGCCATGCTGCTGTCTGCGGTCTTCGGCGGCTCGCTCACCGTCGTGATCATCGCTGTCGGCATCGGATTCGGCGTAAACCTCGCGCGGGTCGCCCGCGGTGAGGTGCGCGGTGCCCTCGGCACCGACTACGTGCTCGCCGCCAAGGCGAGCGGCGCGGGCTCCTGGCGCATCCTGATCCGGCACATTCTCCCGAACGTGGCCCCGGTGTTCATCGTTCAACTGTCGCTCGCGGCTGCGGTGTCGATCCTCTCCGAGGCCGGGCTGTCGTTCCTCGGCTACGGAGCACCGTCGTCGACCGCTTCCTGGGGCCGACTGCTCAGCTCCCTGCAGCGCTACATCACCATCCACCCGTGGTCGGTGCTCTGGCCCGGGCTCACCATCACGATCACCGTGCTCGGCCTCAACCTGCTGGGCGATGCCCTCCGCGAGGCGACGGACCCGCGGCTCAAGGTCTCTCGGGCGGCGCGGTCACGACGACGGGGGCTTGCCCGATGAGCCTGACCGTCACCGACCTCAGCATCAAGATCGGCGGCCGCACGGTGGTCGATCACCTGAGCTTCCGCGTTGCCGACGGCGCCCGATTCGGCATCATCGGCGAGTCCGGCTCCGGAAAGTCGCTCACCGCGCTGGCCGTGCTCGGCCTTCTCCCGGATGCCGCGACCGCCACCGGGAGCATCCTGCTGACCATCGATGGAGGGGAAGAGATCGAGCTGCTCGGGCGTGACGACCGCGAGCTCGCGCACATCCGGGGCAGCGAGATCGGCATGGTCTTCCAGGAGCCCCGCACCGCCCTGAATCCGCTGCGCCGAGTCGGTCGGCAGATCGGCGAACCCCTGCGCATCCACGATCGGCTCTCGAAGCGAGAGGCCGACCAGAGGGCAATCGAGCTGGCGCGCGACGTTCTGCTGCCAGAGCCGGAGCGGCTGCTGAAGCGCTACCCGCACGAGCTGTCCGGCGGTCAGCGGCAGCGGGTCGCGATCGCCATGGCCATCGCCCGCTCCCCGTCGCTGATCATCGCAGACGAACCGACCACGGCGCTCGACGTGACCATCCAGGCCGAGATCCTCGAGCTGTTCGACGAGCTGGTGACCACGACCGGCGCCTCGCTGATCTTTGTCACCCACGATCTCGCTGTGCTCGCCGAGGTGGCGACGGATGTCGTGGTGCTCTCGCACGGCGCGGCGGTCGAGTCGGGGCCGGTCGCCGACATCGTGCGGGCGCCGCAGCATCCCGTCACGCAGGGTCTGCTCGCCGCGGCCCGCGCCACCTCCTGGACTCCGGGCGGTGTCGCATGACCGCACTGTCGGCTGCCCCACTGCTGACCGCGACGCGACTGAGCCGCGATTACCACCTGCCGCGCGAGGGCATCTTCGCCCGCCCGCTGGTGAAGCCTGCGCTGCGCGATGTCGACCTTACGATCGACCACGGTGAGGCGCTCGCGATCATCGGTGAATCCGGCTCGGGCAAGTCGACGCTGATGCGGCTGCTGCTGGCCCTCGACACACCGACCGCGGGCACGATCGAGTTCGAGGGCCGCCCTGTGATGAGGGGCACGGCCCGCTCCCTGCGCTGGCTTCGGCGGGAGACCGGCATTGTGCTGCAAGATCCGTACGCCTCGCTCGACCCGCGGATGTCGGTGGGCGCGATCATCGCGGAACCGCTGCAAGCGCTCGGCATCGCGGGCGATCACCACGCGATGGTGGCGCGCATCCTGGAGCGGGTGGGGCTCGAGGCCGACAGCGTCGACCGCTATCCGCACGAATTCTCGGGCGGACAGCGACAGCGCATAGCCCTGTCTCGCGCGCTGGTTCATGGCCCGCGGCTACTGGTCGGCGACGAACCGCTGAGCGCACTCGACGTGACTGTGCGCGCGCAGATTCTGGAGCTGCTGCGCGACCTGCGTCGCGACCTCGGGCTGAGCATGATCCTGGTGTCGCACGACATCGGGCTGGTCTACCACCTGTGCGAACGGATCATGGTGATGAAGGATGGGATCGTGGTCGAGAGCGGGCCCACGCTCGCGGTGCTGGAGGATCCGCAGCATCCGTACACCCGGCAGTTGATTGCCGCGGTGCCGTCGCTTGACGCCTCGACCGGCGCGGCAGAGTGAGCCGCGCGACCGCGCTGCCGCTGCCGCTGCCGCTGCCGCTGTAAGGCTCGTCGATTTCGTGTTGTTAGTTCGCGCTAACACCAGCCCGAACTGACATCACGGCCGGCCCAATGTCAGTTCCCGCCAATGTCAGCCCGAACTGACATGACGCAAACGAAACTCCCCCGTTCCGAAATGGCGGAGATTTCGACCATCCGGCAGAGAACACCGGGATCCGGGACGGTTTTCGCAGAATCTCCGTCATTTCGGAAGAGAGCGGGGACGACAAAACCAGAGCGGGGACGACAGAACCAGAAACGGGAACGACAGAACCAGAAACGGGAACGACAGAACCAGACAGGACGGACCGGACGAGCTACCGACGCGGCACACTCACCACTGCGGCGGGTGCCGCCGCTCCCACCGGGCCCGACGCTCCAGCTGCCGACCGATCGAGAGCAACGCCGACTCTCCCCCGGGCCGGCCGATCAGCTGAACCCCCACCGGCATGCCTGCCTCATCCACGGCGAACGGCAGGGAGATCGCGGGAAGCCCAGCCACGTTCACGAACGACGTGAAAGGCGCGTACGCCACCTGCTGGGCGAAATTCAGCTCCGGGTCGTCGGTCGAGTACCACCCGATGGGGCGGGACGACTGCGCGAGGGTCGGGGTCAGCACCGCGTCGTACGAGGCGAACTGGCGGATCACCGATCGCTCGAACGCGAACAATCCGGCCTGCGCCTGAAGCAACGTCTCGGCCGACATCGCGCGCCCCTGTTCGACCAGCCAGCGGGTGATCGGCTCGAGCAGCTCGAGCTCGCCCGGTGTGCGCGCGGGGATCCCCGCCGCGCTCGCCTTCCACACGGTAGTGAACAGCGCCGGGTAGTCACTCGGCTGCAGCGCGATCTCCTCCATGCCGTGACCGAGCTCGACCAGAAAGTCCACGGTCCCATCGAGTGCGGCCCGAATGCCGGGGTCGATCTCGATCTGCTGCACATCGTCCCAGGGGGACGTCGTCATCACCGCGATCTGAAACCGTCCCTCCCCGCGCATCGCATCGCCGAGGAAGGCGCCCTCGAAGCTCTCCGGCGCTCGCAACGCATAGAGATGCTCGGGTGGCAGCCCCGTCGGCGAGACCATCGCGTCGAGCAGCATGGCGGCATCCGCAACGGTGCGGGCGATCGGTCCACCCACGGCCAACCCGGCGATGCTGGCGATTCCCGACTGCGCCGGTACGCGACCGCGCGAGGGCTTCAGACCGACCAGCCCGGTCGCCGCCGCGGGAATACGGATGCTGCCGCCGCCATCCGACCCCGGAGCGAAGGGAAGTAGCCCCGCGGCCACTGCCGCCGCAGCCCCCGCGCTCGACCCACCGGTACCCACCCCGAGATCCCAGGGGTTGCGGGTCACCTGACCTGCTAGCAACTCCGAGGAGGACGACAACCCGAACTCGGGCGTCGCGGTCTTGCCGAGGCTCACCCCGCCGGCCTCGTCCAAGGTGCGCACGATGTCATGGTCGTCCGCTGCGACGTAGTCGGCCAGCAGGCGCGAGCCGGAGCGAGTGGGAACGCCGGCCCGGTCATAGAGATCCTTGTCGGCGAAGGGCAGCCCCCAGAGGGCCGCGGTGCGCGGAACGGCGTCGAGTGACGCCGAGCGTGAGCGCGCGGCATCCGCGGTCACCGTCACGAAGGCGCCGATCTCGGGATCGATCCGCTCGATACGCGAGAGGTAGTGCTCGGTCAATTCGGTCGGGGTGATCTCGCCGCGCTGCAGCCAGTCCCACTGCTCCTGGGCACTGAGGTGATGGAGTTCGAACACCCTCCGAGCCTACGGCGCTTGGTGGGCTAACCCCGTAGGCTCGGAGAATGCCGAGCCGCCCTCAGACTCCCCTCGCCCGCCACGGCCGGCTCTCCCACCCGCGCCCGTTGGCCACCGCGGCGAAGTTCGTCGTCGCGGCGATCGCGGTCGTCGCCGTGAGTTCGGCGGCGGTCGGCGCGGTAGCGGTCTATGACCTGTCCACCACGGTGACCACCGGCGGCGTGAAGCTGATCGGGCAGCCGGTGGCGAAGGCACCGCCCGGGCTCGGCGCCTACGACGGTGAGATCAACGTGCTCGTCGCCGCCAGCGACAGCGCCGAGGGTGACCCGGCCTATGGCAAGCGTGGCGAGCACCTCAATGACGTGACCATGCTGCTGCACGTCTCGGCCGACCACCAGAGCGCCACCGTCGTGAGTTTTCCCCGCGACCTGATCATCCCGATCGCCTCCTGCCCGAACGGCAAGGGCGGAAACTACCCCGCCCAGGTCAACAAGATCAATGTGGCCCTCACCTACGGCGGGCTTCCCTGCATCGTCAAGACCGTCGAGAACCTCACCGGAATGACCATTCCATTCGCCGCTCTCACCGAGTTTCAGGGCGTGGTCGGCATGTCGAACGCCGTCGGAGGGGTCACGGTCTGCATCGCCAAGGCGATTCACGACGAGCAGATCCACTTCGACCTCGAAGCCGGGCAGCAGACTCTGGTCGGACAGGATGCGGTGCAGTTCCTTCGGGTGCGCTACGGAGTGGGCGACGGCAGCGACCTCGCCCGCATCAGCAATCAGCAGTCGTTCCTCTCGGCTCTGGTCCGCAAGATCAAGACCCCCGAGGTGCTCGGCAATCCGGTGAAGGATTACGAGCTGGCCAAGGCGGTGGTCGACAACACCAAGCGCTCCGAATCGCTCAGCAACCTCACGACGATGGTGTCGATGGCGCTCGCGGTGAAAGACATCAGCTTCGAGGATGTCGTCTTTGTGAAGTATCCCTCCGGCTACGGCACCGCGGCGGGACAGAATGGGGTGCTCCCCTCGAAAGCTGCCGCGGACATCCTGTTCACAGCCCTCCGAAACGACCAGCCGATCGCGCTCACCGGCGGAACCGGAGAGGGAACCACCCTCGACCCGAACAATCCGACCGTCACGTCGCCCACGACGCCTGCCACGACCAGCGCAGCCCCGACGGATGCCGCAACTCCCGCCCCGAGTGCCGTCGCCTTGCCGAGCTCGGTCAACGGGCAGACCGCCGCGCAGAACACCTGCACGAAGGGGCAGCGCGCGAAGGGGTAACCGCTACTGCAGTTCGAGCCGCAGCTCCCGCAGCAGGCGCTCGAACTCGGCGGGGGCGCTCTTGATCTCGCGTCGACCGGTGAACCTCGAAAGTTTCTGCTGGCCGGCGATGTTGAGCATGATGTGCTCGAGGTTCGACCCGTGCTCATCGGGCACCATGCGATATTCGCCGCGGTACCACCGGCCGCCCTCGGCCACGATCAGAAACGCATTGGGGTCGGCGAGGTACCGGCTCTGTCCCGCCGAACCTGGGCTGAACCGCCGGTCGAGCGCCTCGAATACCGCTCTCGGGCGGGCCTTCAGATGACCGGCGAAGGAGTGGACCACGACGGCGCCGGACGGGCGGGTGCGCGGGGCTTCTGGCATGCTTCGACTGTAGCCGCCGCCGGTACGCTCGAGTGATGGGCTATCTCTTCCTCGCCGGCGCGATCATCGCCGAGGTCATCGCCACCACAGCCCTCAAGTTCGCCACCGGCGAGGGCAATAAGGTCGTGCCGTACATCATCGTCACGGCCGGTTACGTCGGAGCGTTCTTCCTGCTCTCGCAGTCCCTCACTCGGGGTGTGCCACTCGGCATCTCCTACGCGATCTGGGCCGGGGTCGGCGTGGTGCTCGTCGTCGTGATCAGCTGGCTGCTGTTCAAAGAACCGCTCACCTGGCTACAGATCGTCGGCATGGTGTTGGTGATCGGCGGCGTCGTGCTGCTCGAACTCGGTGGCAAGCACTAGCCCACGACTACTTGCGGGATCCCGAGCCCTTCAACGACTTCTGCATGAGCACGGTTCCGAGCCAGCGGTCGAACTTGAAGCCGACCTTTCCCATGTGCCCGATCTCCTTGAAGCCGAAGTTGCGGTGCATGGCGATCGAGGCATCCGCTCCCTTGTCGGCGATCACGGCGATGATCTCCTTGATGCCGGCCTCGCGCGACGCCTCGATCAGCGCTTCCATCAGCACCGGGCCGAGCCCCTTACCGGTGGATGCCGCACCCAGGTAGATCGAGTCCTCGACCGTGAAACGGTACGCGGCCTTCTCTTTCCACGGGTAGACGTAGGCAAAACCGAGTATCTGGCCGCTGGGGCTCTGCGCCACCAGAAACGGCATGTTCACCTTGCGCACGTGAGCGAACTTGGTGCGCCAGGCGCGGATCGTCATCGGCGTCTCGTCGAAGGTGACGGTGGAGTTGGCGACGTAGTGGTTGTAGATCTCGCGAATGTCGGGGAGGTCGGTCTCCACGGCATCCCGGATTTCGTAGACGAACGGCACCTCGAGCGGGGGCAGGTTGCGCTGCGCCTGCAACGGCCGGTGGTGGGCTAGGTATTCCTCCTCGAGCATGGGGCAAGCCTAACTTTTCGAGGACTGCTATTCGCCGAGCGGGCTGACCGAGCGCACGGGAGTGCTGCGATCCTGGGTGAGGAAGAGCGAGACGATACCCGCGACCACCGCGATGGCTACCAGGATTGCGCCGACCAGGTGGAAGGAATCGATCGTGGCCGCGAGGGTCGCCCCGCCCGCGACGACGGACCCGAGGATGCTGACCCCGATCGACCCGCCGAGCCGCTGGGTGATGTTGAACAGCGTGTTGCCGTCGGCGAGCTGATCTTCTGGCAGGGGCGCGAGCATCGCCACGAGCAGGGGCGCGGTGACCAGACCGATCGCGATCGCGCGTCCGGACAGGATGAGGGCGGTTGCCCAGAGTGGTGTGTCTTGTTCGAGGGTGATCAGGAACACGCTCGAGATCGCGAGGATCGCGAAGCCGGACACGACCAAGATCTTGAGTGGCACCCGCACCGAGAGCTTCTGCCCGAAGAACGTCGCAACTCCCATCACAATCCCCTGCGGCAGCAGCGCGATACCGGTCGCGAAGGCGCTGTGCCCCTGCACCGACTGGGTGAAGACCGGCAGCAAGAAGACCGTGCCGAACGCGACCACGGAACAGAACACCTGTAATACGAGAGCGATCGCCGAGTTGCGGTGCCGCATCATCTGCAGGTCCACCGCCGGATGGGCGCGACGGAGCGCCCAGAACACGTAGCCGACCAGCAGCGCCAGGCCGAGCCCGAGCGGAAGCCAGGAGACGGGACTGTCCCACCCCTCGGATGTCCCTTCCGTGGCCCCGAACAGAGCCCCTGTCAGCCCGAGAGCGAGCAACACGAAGCCGACCGGATCGAATCGCGCCGATGACGACCCGAGAGCACCGACCGACGTCGGAACCCGCAGCAGGAGCAGCAGTCCGATCACCCCGACCGGCACGTTGACGATGAAGATCCAGCGCCAACCCCCCGCACCGATGAGGAGGCCGCCCAGTGTCGGACCGAGCGCGGGCGCGAGGAACAGAGTGAGCGCCGCCGAGATAGGCACTTTGCCGCCGCCGATCCCGTCTTTTCCGAGCAGGATGCTGAGCGCGAGTGGAACGAGCGGAGCACCGACGAATCCCTGCACCGCACGGAACGCGATCAGGAACTCGATGTTCGGCGCGACGGCACACGCTGCCGACGCCAGCACGAACAGCACCATGCTCACCGTGTAGACCCGCAGCACGCCGTAGCGCTTGGCGAGATAGGCGGTGAGGGCGAGCGAGACGCCGAGCGCGAGCAGGTACCCGCTGACCACCCACTGCACCTCGTCGAGCTGCGCTGTCAGCTCCGTCGCGATGTCGGGCACAGCCACGTTGACGATGCTCGAGTCGATCATGCTGAGCAGCGGACCGATCAGCAGTCCGTAGCGCGCGACCGCGCCGATCGTGCTGGCCGGAGCATCGGTGGTCTGCGTCGACATGCGGTCCCGTCCGGTCGGAATGCTTCAGGTGGTGAAGCTCAGCGTACGGACCAATCGATCGGTGTCGAGCCCTGCGCGACCAATAGGGCGTTCGTTCGACTGAACGGCTTCGATCCGAAGAAGCCGCGCGACGCCGACAGTGGGCTCGGATGCACGGACTTCACCACCGGGACCTGCCCGAGCATCGGCTCCAACGCGATGGCATCACGCCCCCACAGAATCGCCACCAGCGGCCCACCGCGCGTCGCCAGTGCGTGGATGGCGGTCGCGGTGATCGCCTCCCAGCCCTTGCCCTTGTGCGAGGCGGACTCCCCCGGCGCCACGGTCAGCACCCGGTTGAGCAGCATCACGCCCTGGTCGGCCCATGCGCTCAGGTCGCCGTGCTCGGGATGCTCGATGCCGAGGTCGTCCTTCAGCTCGCGGTAGATGTTCTGCAGGCTGCGTGGCAGCGGGCGCACTGCCCGGTCGACCGCGAAGGAGAGCCCGATGGCGTGCCCCGGCGTCGGGTACGGGTCCTGACCCACGATCAGCACCCGGACATCCGCGAACGGTCGCTCGAAGGCGCGCAGCACGTGCGCGCCGGCGGGCAGGTAGGGCCCGGAGGCGCGCAGAAACTCTCCCATCGCCGCCACCTGGTCGGCGACGGGCGCGAGGGCCTCCGCCCACCCGGGGTCGATCAGCTCGGAGAGCGATTTGGCCACGGCGTCAGTGTGTCGTTATGTCGGTGTGTCGTCGCGTCGGTCTGTCGCTGCGTCAGCGCGTCAGTTGGCCTCGAGCGTGACGGGCGGCTTCGACGACCACGGGAAGGCGATCCACTTCGCGGTCTTGCGCCACACGTAGTCTGGCTCGAGCACGGTCTGCGGCTTGGAGTACAGGCACACCGTGCGCACGTCGGCGCCGGCCAGACGAATCAGGTCGAGCACCATCGCGAGGGTGCGGCCGGAGTCCGAGACGTCATCCACCAGCAACACCTTCTTGCCCGAGAGCGAAACCTCGTCGAGGTATGGCGCCAGGATGACCGGCTCGTCCAAGCGGGCGTCGACACCGGTGTAGAACTCGGCGTTCAGTGCTCCGCAGCTCTTCACGTCGAGCGCGTACGCCACGGCGCCGGCCAGCAGCAGCCCTCCGCGGGCGATGGCGACCACGACATCCGCTTCGAAGCCACTTCCGTGAATGCTTCTCGCGAGTTCCCGGGACGCATTCCCGAACTCGTCCCAACCCAGAATTTCACGTTCGACTTCAGCCATGAGACAACGGTACAGGCCCGGATGTGTCGATCATGACCCTCCTGCCACTAGCATCCGATCATGACGACGGCGCCAGCATCTAGCACGTCACAGAATGTGCCGCGAGCCGGCAGCGTGACGTTCGGTCTCATCGGCTTTCTGTTTCTGGTGGAGATCGTCAGCGGCATCCTGCAGGGCTACTACGTGCCGCTGATCAGCGACCTGGTGAAATACCTGCACATCCGCGACGCCGATTTCAACTGGTTCGAGGCTGCGCAACTGCTCGTCGCCGCGCTCACGGTGCCGGTGCTCGCCAAGCTCGGCGACATGTTCGGGCACAAGCGCATCCTGCTGATCTCGACCGTGCTCACGGGGCTCGCCACCTGGGCGCTGGTCTTCGCCGACAACTTCGTGCTGTTTCTCATCGCCTGGGCGCTTCAGGGTTTCTACACGGTCTGGCTGCCCCTGGAGATCGCGCTCATCTTCGATCGCGGGCGCCGCACCGGTCGCGGTCCGTCGCAGACCCGGCGTGCCGCCGGCTTCCTGGTGGTGGCGCTCGAGACCGGCGCGATCGTCGGCGCCCTGCTGGGCGGCCGGGTGTTCGGATGGTTCGATCACAACGTTCCGCTCACCCTCATGATCCCGGCGATCGCGGTCACTCTGGTGTTCTTCGCGGTGCTATTCGGCGTGCCGGAGTCGACCCCGCTGCCCGGGCGACGCCTCGACATCGTGGGCTTCAGCATCCTCACCGTCGGCCTGCTGCTCATCACCTCTGGCCTCACCTTCCTTCGCCTGAACGGGATGACCGCGTGGTGGGCGTACCTGCTGATCGTGGCGGGCATCGCCGCCTTCGTGCCCTTCGCCCGTTACGAGCTGCGACAGGATGACCCCGCCATCGATCTGCGGGTGCTGATGCAGCCCACCATGTGGCCCGTGCAGCTCACCGCGGCGCTGATCGGCATAAGCCTGCTCGGCGCGCAGGCACCGCTCAGTGCCTACGCGGGAACGGATCCGGCGAACGGCTACGGGCTGGGGCTCGACTCCGGTGACCGCTCGACCCTGATCGGCGTCTACCTGATTTCGATGATCATCGGCGCCCTGTTCTTCCCCGTGCTGTCACGGCGCCTCACGCCGCGAGTGGCCCTGATCGGCGCCGCCTTCCTGGTTGCGATCGGGTACCTGCTCTTCCTCCCCCTGCATCTGCAGGTCTGGGAGGTGTTCATGAACATGTTCATCGCCGGCCTCGGCTCCGGCGCTCTGGTCGGCGCGATGCCGGCCGCGGCCGCTGCGGCCGCACCCCTCGGGCAGACCGGCATCGCGGCCGCTCTGACGAACACCACCAAGACGATCGGCGGATCGTTCGCCTCCGCCGTATTCGGCATCGTGCTGGCCGGCGGAGTCATCAGTGCTGTATCGAGCGGGGCCGTGTCGAGCACGGCATCCAGCCTCGCCGGCTATATGACCGTCTGGGTGATCTGCGGTGCGGGCGCGCTCGTGGCCGCCGTGCTGCTGTTCTTCGTGCCGAAACTCGCCTTCGCCGACGCCGCGCTCCCCGCCTAGAGCTTGGGCTTCAGCTCGCCGCGGATAACCTTCCACGGGGCGGCCTGCGCCACCGGCTTGATCGTGACCAGATCGAGGTTCACGTGGCCAGGAAGCTCGATGGCGTGCACGATCGCCTCGGCGATGTCCTCCGCCACGAGCGGCTCCGGCACGTTGTCGTAGACCGCATCGGCCTTGGCCTGGTCGCCGGCGAAGCGCACCAGCGAGAACTCCTCGGTGTGAACCATTCCGGGCGCCACCTCGAGCACCCGGATCGGCTCGCCCGCGAGCTCCAGCCTCAGCACCGCCACCATCGCGTGCTCGGCGAACTTCGCGGCGTTGTACCCGCCACCGCCCTCGTAGGCGACGTGGCCGGCGATCGAGGTGACGGTGAGGATGTCTGCGTGGCCCCCGTCAACGGACGCCGCACGCAGCAGCGGCAGCAGCGCGCTCGTGACCCGCTTCACGGCGACGACGTTCACGTCGAACATGCGGATCCAGTCCTCCGGATCCCCCGCCTCGACCGACGCCAGGCCGAACGCGCCCCCCGCGTTGTTGACGAGAGCGTGCACCGGCCCGAGCGCCTGGACGTAGTCGCGCAGGGCATCCACCTGAAGTTGATCGGTGAGGTCGGCGGTGAAGATGTCGCAGCCGGTCTCGTCGGCGAGCGCCTCGAGGCGTTCGGTGCGGCGGGCGACGGCCACGACATCCCAGCCGTGCGCCCGGAACAGGCGCGCTGTTGCCGCGCCGATGCCCGAACTCGCGCCCGTTACCACCACTCGTCTCGCTGTCAACGTCTCTCCCTCATTCGATGGGTTAAACGCTAGCGCGGCTAGGGTTGTCGCCGTGACGTCAGCGACCGCCGAGGTTTCGCCCTCAATAGCGCCGAGCCCTGCGCCAGCCCGCAAGCGCCGCGTTCCGCTCTGGGATAACGCGCGCTTCCTCTGCGTCGCGCTCGTGGTCATCGGCCACTCCGTGCAGCGGCTGACCGGGCAATCTGACCACGCGCTCATGGTCTACGTCTTCATCTACGCGTTCCACATGCCGGCCTTCGCGATCATCAGCGGCTACTTCTCCAAGGCCAGCCCGCCTGGGTCGCGACAGATGCGCAAGGTCATCACCGACATCCTGCTGCCGTACGCGATCATGCAGACCATCTGGACGGTAGTTCAGTACCTCGCCGAGGGGTCGACCAGCCTCAACCCGACCACCCCGCACTGGACCCTGTGGTTCCTGCTCGCCCTCGCGGTCTTCCGGCTGGTGCTGCCCTATCTTGTGCTGCTGCGCTTCCCACTGCTCTGGTCGATCGTGTTCTCGGTCGGGGTCGGCTACCTGAGCAACGTCGACAGCACGTTCTCCCTCTCCCGGGCCATCGGCATCCTCCCGTTCTTCGTGCTCGGCTGGCAGGTGCGGCAATGGAAGCTAGCCGAGAAATGGCGGATGCTCGACCGTCAGGCCCTCTGGGTGCGGCTCATCGCGGCAGCGGTACTCATCACCTGGGCCCTCAGCGTCGTCTTCTTCATCGGGTTCTGGAAGGAGATCAGCGTCCACTGGTTCTTCTACGACGACAGCTACGACGGGCTCGGTCAGGATGCCTGGTGGGCCGGATTCGTTCGGCTCGCCTTTCTCGCGCTGGCGGCCATCCTGAGCGCGGCGTTCTTCGTGCTGGTTCCCCGATCGCAGAGCTGGATCACCGGCTTCGGTCAGGCGACGATGTACATCTACCTGCTGCACAGTTTCGTGCTCTACCCGCTGCGAGAGACCGGCGTACTGAAGGGCGAGCATCCGTCGGACTGGCTCCTTGCCGCGGTGATCCTCGCTGCCATCGCGATTTCGATCGCCCTGGCCAGTCCCATCATCCGCACGGTGTTCCGCCCGCTGATCGAGCCGAAGCCGCGCTGGCTGTTCATCGAGCTCGACGACAAGCCGGGGCGGGGCTCGCGCACCGACCCGACCGGCGCCCGCCGCCCCCAGCGCTAGCCGCTGCACCCCGCCAGCCTGCACTCCATCCCCCTGCACTCCGTCCGCCAACAGGACCACATCGCGGTTTCGTCCGCCAACAGGACAGATTCGGTACTTTCGGCCGCCCCATCCTGTTGACTGCAGCCGAAAGACCGAGTGCACCTTAACGACGAAGCGGGGCGGCCCGAAGACCGCCCCGCTCCAGTGCTGCGTGGTGTGGCTAGTGCAGGCTCACGCGCTTGGGCAGCACGAAGACCAGCGCCACCGCGACGATCGCGAAGATCGCGCTGACGAACAGCGCCATCGTGGCCGCATCGCCGAAGTGACTGGCGAGCAGCTGCTTCGAGAACTGCGAGCCCAGCGCCTTGGCTGCGTCGGCCGGGGTGGCATAGTCGCCCGACTGCATCGCCGCCGGGATTGCCTTGGTCACCTTGGCCGCGATCTCGTCCTTCAGCCCGCCGAGGTTGGCGATACCGAACAGCACGCTGCTCACGACGGCGATACCGATGGCGCTACCGATGCGCTGCATGGTTCCGATGACACCGCTCGCCGCTCCGGCCTCGGCGCGGTCGACTGTCGCGACGATGAAGCGCGCGTTCGGCGCGATGAAGAATCCGTTACCGACACCCGCGATGAACAGCGGGGCGAGCAGTATCCAGTTGGTGAGGTCCTTCGCCTCCACGTTCAGCAGGATCAGCCAGAGCGCGATCAGGCCCACCGCGACGAGCACGGTCCCGAGCACCAGCACCCCGCGTCCGAGCTTCTGCGCCAGCCGGTCGCTCTGCGAGGCCGCGAAGATGTTGCCGATCGCGAACGGGATCGAGACCAGTCCAGACTCGAGGGCAGTGTGGCCGAGGCCGGCCTGCCAGAGCAGCGAGATCGTGAAGAAGATGCTGGTGAACGCGGCGAAGTAGACCAGCGCGAGGATCGTACCCCCGGTGAAGGCCGCGTGCGAGAACAGGTGCGGCGGCACCAACGGCGATCCACCGCCGGCGGCGACCCGGCGCTCCCAGAGCGCGAACAGCACCAGCAGCACGACGCCGCCAGCGAGCGAGACATACGTCCAGGCGGGCCATCCCTCGTCCTGACCCTGGATCAGCGGAACCAGGATGGCGACCAGGGCACCGGCGAGCAGCAGGAGTCCGAAGAAGTCCATCCGCGATTTCGCGCCAGCGACCAGCTTCGGCAGCACGAAGATCGCCGCAACGACGCCGATGATCCCGATCGGCAGGTTCACGAAGAAGATGTAGCGCCAGCCACTCGTCTCACCGAGGGCCTGGATGATGAGGCCGCCGACCACGGGTCCAAGAGCCGAGGAGACACCGATCACCGCACCCATGATGGCGAAGGCCTTGCCCCGCTTCATGGGCGGGAACAGCAGCTGGATGAACGCGGTCACTGGCGGGAAGAAGATGCCGCCACCAAGGCCCTGCACGACCCGGGCCATGATGAGAGTGGTCGAATCCTGGGCGAGACCTGCCGCGAGGCTCGCGACGGTGAACAGCGTGAGTCCGATGATGAAGACCCACTTGTGACCGAAACGGTCGCCCATGCGTCCGGCAGGGATGAGCACCAGGCCGAATGCGAGCGCGTAGCCGGAGATGATCCAGGCGAGCGTCGCCTCGTCGGCATTGATGCTGTCACGGATGGTGGGAAGCGCGACGTTGACGATGGTCGTGTCGAGGAGGGACATGAACATGCCGACGAGCAGCACGGCCAGGGTCGCCCATGCACGCTTGTCGGTCACGCCGGCCGGGGCTTCCCAGGCGGGCCGGCCGGACGGCGGCGCCGACGGGGTTGGAACGGTTTCGGTCATGAGTCTGGGTGTCCTTTCGCGGACGTTCGGGATTTCGACGTTCGGAGTTTTTCTTCGGCGATGATGTCGGGAAGCACGGAGAGCAGGTCGTCGTGCCAGGCGAGCTCTCCGCGCAGTCGGGAGAGCTTGTGTCGCATCGACCAGCTCTCGGCGAGGGTGAGGTATTGACGGATCTCGGTGAGGTGCTGCTCCTCGTCGGCCAGGGTGGAGCGGATACGCTCGGCGCGGTCCCCGAGCACGGTGGGCAGCTCATCCAGCCGTTCCGGGTCGAGTCGGGCCAGTGCCAGGTCGATCGGATCCGGTTTGATGACGATGTCGGCGAGAGTCTTCTCCCGCAATTCATATAACACCCGACGGCCGTCATCGCTCACCCGGTACACCTGTCGCTCCGGGTAATTGCCCTGTTTCTCGATGCGCTCCGAGACGATCAGTCCTTCAGTCGCAAGACGCTTGATAGCACCGTAGATCGCGCTGGCGGCGAAGTCGGTCCATTCGTCGATGTGCTCTTCCTCAGCCAGGTGCACGAGAGCGCGACCATGCATCGGGCCCCGCTCAGCGAGGGATCCCAACACGAATAATCTGATCGATGACACGCGACTACTCTCACATGACTAGTCCGACGTCGTCAAATTCGGCCGGTCATCCGGTTACGTCGTGTGTCGCGGTCCATTGCCGCTCGGAAACGGCCTGCCTAGGCTCGCTCTCGAGAGCCATCACCCACACTCACGACTGTTGCAAGGAGAACCCAATGAGCGACGCAGCCGACTGGAAGTTCGAGACCAAGCAGATCCACACCGGAGCGGCCCCGGATCCGGTCACCAACGCCCGCGCCACCCCGATTTACCAGACCACCTCGTACGTGTTCAACAACGCCGAGCACGCCAAAAACCTGTTCGCTCTCGCCGAGTTCGGCAACATCTACACGCGCATCCAGAACCCGACGCAGAACGTCGTCGAGGAGCGGGTGGCCGCGCTGGAAGGCGGCACCGCCGCACTCCTGGTCGCCTCCGGTCAGGCCGCGGAGACTTTCGCGGTGCTCAACATCGCCCAGGCCGGCGACCATATCGTCTCGTCGTCGTCCATTTACGGCGGCACATACAACCTGTTCAAGTACACGCTCGCGAAGCTCGGCATCGAGACGACCTTCGTCGAAGATCAGGATGATGCGGCCGAGTGGGCAGCGGCGGTACGTCCGAACACCAAGCTCTTCTTCGCCGAGACCATCGGCAACCCGAAGATCAACATCCTCGACATCAAGCTCGTCTCCGATGTCGCCCATGAGGCCGGGGTGCCGCTCATCGTCGACAACACGATCGCGACGCCATACCTGATCCGTCCGTTCGAGCATGGCGCCGACATCATCGTGCACTCCGCGACCAAATTCCTCGGCGGCCACGGCACGGTCATCGGCGGCATCATCGTCGATGGCGGCAAGTTCGAGTGGTCGAAGAACGTGGAGAAGTTCCCCGGACTCACCGAGCCCGACCCGAGCTACCACGGCGCCAGCTACACCACCGTGCTCGGCGATGGCATCGCCTACATCATCAAGGCGCGCGTGCAGTTGCTCCGCGACCTCGGTTCGGCCATCGCCCCGGCGAGCGCGTGGCAGCTCATCCAGGGCATCGAGACCCTGAGCCTGCGCATCGAACGCCACGTGCAGAACGCCCAGGCCGTCGCCGAGTGGCTCGACAGCAACGACGACGTGGCCTCGGTCAACTACTCCGGCCTCCCGTCGAGCCCCTGGTACGCCAAGGCCAACGAGTACGCCCCCCTCGGCGTCGGAGCCGTGCTGTCGTTCGAGCTCAAGGGTGGGGTGGATGCCGGGCGCGCCCTGGTCGACAGCGTCACGCTGTTCAGCCACCTGGCCAACATCGGCGATGTGCGGAGCCTCATCATCCACCCGGCGTCGACCACCCACTCGCAGCTCACCCCCGAGCAGCAGCTGACCTCGGGCGTGACGCCGGGGCTCGTGCGTCTCTCGGTGGGCCTCGAGAACATCGACGACATCATCGCCGACCTCGACAAGGGTCTGGCGGCCGCCCGCGAGGTCACCCGCGCCGCCGCGAGCGCGTAGTTCATCGCCGGTCGAGTAGGCCGCGACCGCGTAGTTCATCGCCGGTCGAGGAGCGCCCGACGAAGGAGGACGCGTATCGAGACACACCAGGTGGTTTCGATACGGCTGCTCCTTCGTCGCGGCCTACTCAACCGGCGGCTTGGTCCAGGCCCTCGACAGTCGTCGCGGCCTGCTCAACCAGCGGCGTGGGCCAGGCCACCGAAGGGGTCGTCGCGGCAACCTCAACCGGAGATAGGGCTGCAACCCGTAACAAATCCGCACGGCGACAGCGGCGCTGGGATACTGGCAGGGACATGGACTGGCAGACACCGGAAGACACCGCGCCCGCGAGCTTCGTGACCGAGGCGAACGCGAGGGCGATCACCGGCAAGCCTCCGGTGACCGGCGCCTGGCGTGAGGGCGATCCGCCCGGCGATCGGCTCTTCGTCTCCATCGGGCCACGCCAGCTCGAGCGGGGCGGGTCGCTCCCGTCGGCCCGCATCGCCTACGAGACCTGGGGCGAGCTCGACACCGACGGCGGTAACGCGGTGCTCGTGCTGCACGCCCTCACCGGGGACAGCCACGTTCTCGGCACTCCCGGCCCCGGACATCCGACCGCCGGGTGGTGGTCCGACCTCGTCGGACCGGGCAAGGCGATCGACACCGATCGCTGGTTCGTGGTCGCCCCGAACATGCTCGGCGGATGCCAGGGCAGCACCGGGCCAGCCTCGTTCGCACCCGACGGTCGGGAGTGGGGCGCTCGCTTTCCGTACCTGACCATCCGTGACCAGGTCGCCGCGCAGGCCGCCTTCTCCGACCAGCTCGGCATCGAGCGGTGGGCCGCGGTCATCGGCGGATCGATGGGCGGGATGCACGCGCTGGAGTGGGCCATCGGGTATCCCGACCGCGTGGAGAGGGTCGCCATCCTCGCGGCGCCGTCGATCAGCAGCGCCGACCAGATCGCCCTGAATTCGGTGCAGATCGAGGCGGTGCACATGGACCCGAACTTCGAGAGCGGGGACTACTACGAGACGGATGGCGACGGCCCATACCGCGGCCTGGCCCTCGCCCGCAGAATGGCACTCCTCAATTACCGCTCCCCCACCGAGCTGAACGATCGGTTCCAGCGCAGTTGGCAGTCGAGCATCAGCCCCCTGGGCGCCCACGGCCGTTTCGCAGTGGAAAGCTACCTCGACTTCCACGGCAACAAGTTCACCCGGCGCTTCGATGCCAACAGCTACGTACTGCTCGTGCAGGCGATGAACTCTCACGACATCGGACGCGACCGCGGCGGGGTCGCGGCGGCACTCGCCCGGGTCACCGCACGCGCCCTCGTGCTCGGCATCGACAGCGACCGACTCTTCCCCGTGCCGGATCAGCAGCTGATCGCGCGCGGGCTGACCGGCAATATCGACGGGGATGAGGCCGTCGTCATCCACTCGGAATTCGGCCACGACGGTTTTCTGATCGAACACGAACTCGTCGGGCCCGAGGTCGCCAGGCTGCTTGCCGGCTGACTCGGCGGTGCGTCACCCCACCGCGCTGACCGCCGCGAACGGATGCCAGCGACCCCAGTTAGTAAGGATTACTGAGTTACTCCTATGCTGGGTAGACAGAGCAGTCTGCGCGGGCACCCGAATTCCCGCGCGCTAAGGGGATTCATTGGCACTGATGAAGACGCGCCCGAACGTCATCACGGCAGCAGTAATCGACGATCATCGCCTCGTCGTCGACGGAATCGTCGCGCATCTGCGTGCGCGCGACAGCGGAATCGCGGTGATGATCGCCGAGACCAGTTGGGCCGGTCTGCTCTCGCACCGCGACTTCCCGGTCGATGTCGCGGTGCTCGACCTCAATCTCGACGACAACATCGCCATTGGGGCGAAGGTGCGTGCCCTTGCGGCCGCCGGCACTCATGTTGTCGTCATGAGTCGGCACGCCGACCTGGCCTCCATCCACGGCGCCATCCGCGCGGGAGCACTTGCCTTCGTACCGAAGACCGAGGCAGCGGACGAGATCGTGAGCGCAATCCGATCGGCCGCGAGCGGAGCGCAGTACCGCAACGCTCCGTTGACCGCTGCGCTCGAGGTGATGTCGACCGCGAAAGACCCGGGTCTCGGCAAGCAGGAGCAGCGAGCTCTCGTGCTCTACGCTTCCGGGCGATCGATCCGCGAGGTGGCTTCCGAGATGGGGACGACCGAGGAGACGGTCAAGTCGTACATCAAACGTGGGCGGCGCAAGTATCGCGAGTTGGGCATCGATCTCGGTACCAAGATCCTGCTCCGCCGCCACGGCATCCGGGAAGGCTGGCTGGCCCCGGAATAGCGGATTCCGGCTAGCGACACGTCGTATGTACCCCCATTTAAGGTCACGGTCTGTGTGACTATTGCAAGCGTGGAACTCATCGCCAAAGAGCGCGATCGTCTTCTGCAGCGCTCGGCCAGAGTCATCGGTCTCGGGTCGTCGGCAGTCGCATTGCTCTGTTTCAGCATTCCGGGCGTTCTCGAAGGGACGACTCTGCTCTCCGTGCTGCCGCTTTTCGTCGTGCTCATCTTTTCGCAGGTGCGGGTGGGCGTGAGCATGTCGCTGATCTGGGTGATCCTCGGACTCGTCTCTGGTGTCGCCATCCTGATCGTCTGCGGGCTGCCGCTCGGCGGGTCGGCCAGCTTCGCGCTCTCGACCGCGATGGTTCCGCTCGCCGCGGGATCGCTGGCCTCCTTCGCAATCCTTCTCACCTCCACCATCGGTCGCACCGTCGTGCTCGTTCTCGGCTTTCTCACCTCGGTGCTCGCAACCGAGGTCACGATCGGGGCGCCGACCATTGCGACCATGGAGGGGGCATCCGTCGCTCTCGGCTGGGTTCTGGCCGCGGTGCTCGGTTACTGGCTCAGCGCGAGTGTGCCGCGCGCCGCACGGCGCATCTACAGCATCGGGCGCGCCCACCGCGCCGAGCGGCAGGCCAGCGAGACCGAGGCGCAGCGTCGCCAGGGCGCTCGCCTGTTACATGACACAGTGCTCGCCACCCTCACCCTTCTCGCGCACTCCGGAGTCGGCGTCGCGCCATCCGCGTTGCAGCAGCAGGCCAACGACGACGCTCGTCTGCTGCGCCAACTGCGACTGGGGGCGACGCCGGTGCCGCAGTCATCCGGCGGCTACAACCTGGAGCAGCCAGTCGAGGAGAGTGCGCTCGGAACCACGCTGGAGTCGGTGAAGCAACGCTTCGGCCGCATGGGCCTCGAGGTCAGCTGGCACGGCACCGGGCAGGTGCTCCTGCCGAGCGACGTGCTCGACGCGTTTTTGCTCGCCCTCGCCGAGTGCCTCGAAAACGTGCGCAGGCACTCCGGGGTCACCGACGCCCACGTCACGATCACCGATGACGAGTCCACCGTGCGCGCCATGGTGACGGATGCCGGGGTCGGCTTCGACCTGAAAGACATCGACGAGGCGCGCCTCGGCTTCAAAGACTCCGTGGTCGGCCGGCTGAAGGAGGTCGGCGGAAACGCGCGACTGTTCTCCTCCCCTGGCGCAGGCACCACCGTCGTGCTGGAGGTGCCCAAGTGAGCAGTGGTTGGACCGCGCCGGAGGAGAACACCCTCGGCGTCATCCTCGGGCGACGCAACCGTCGGGGCGTGCCGACCGCGTCCACCGCGGGCCGCGCCATGCGCCAGGCGAGTGCCCGCGGCGCGAGCCTCGGCACGGGGTACCTCGGCACCGGCGCGAGCGTGCTCGCCGCCGTGCAGGGGGTTCACGGCATCGCGATGTTCCTCAGCCACGCCGGCGCTTACCCTCGTCTACTGCCCATCGCCTTGGCCTGGTTCCTCTACGCTCTCGCGCTGGTGGGCGTGGCCATCTCCATCGCCACTCGCGGCGAGCGGATGTCCAATTGGATGTTCGCGGTCTTCCTGCTCGTGCTGGCCGGAGTCGTCGCGCTCGACTTCACCGCGATCTGGCCGATGCATGACATCGGACGGTTCGCGACGGCATCCGTCTCCGTGGGTTTCGGTCTGCTGGTCGCACTCGCCCTGCGCCGCGGGCTGGAGATCCTGATCGCCGCGCTGCTGCTCGGCGCGGCGATGGTCACCGCCATCGTGCTCAACACTCCGCTGAACGATCAGACTCTTCCCGCCCAGATCCTGGCCGTGGTGCTCTGCATCGCGCCCTCCATCGTCGGTCTGTACGTCGTGAGATGGTTCCGGCGGATCGTGCAGCTCGAACTCGACCGGGTTCTGGTGCAGAGCACCGTCTCCGCGCCGCGCTTCGCGGTCGGAATGCTCGCCTCTGAAGAGCTCGCCCGGCTTGACCTCGCGGCAGAAGAACTTCTGGACTCGGTGGCAACCGGGCGCACCGAACTCCCCCTGACTCCGAAGACGGCGTCGGTAGCGGCATCCCTCGCCACAGAGCTTCGACTGCACCTGATCGAGGGGCGTCGCGAGACCTGGCTGTACCACGCCATCACGGAGTCAGAGCAGCTCGGCAAGTCGGTCACCCTGACTGACCGCGGTTCGCTCGCCGGGCTGCTCAATCCGGTGCAGCGCGACGGCCTGCTGTCGGCCGTGTGGCTGCTGGTCAGCGACAAACGCAAAGGTGCCTCCACGGCACAGGTCACCCTCGGGCCCGTCACGGCGCTGCCCGATCCCGTCACCAAGATGATCACCGTGCCGGTGGTCATGACCACCACCGGGGTCGCCCGCAATCGTGTCGACCCGGCGACCTGGGATGCGATCGGCAAGGTCGGTCGGTTCGTTGACTCGACTCAGAACTCGAGCCTGCGTGTCGAGATCGACTGCATGGTCGCCAACCCGGCAGACCAATAGCATTTCCCCACGTGCCATCCTGATGAGCGCGACTACAGAGAAACGGACGAACAACGTGGCAGACGATCGAATCAGACTGGCGCTGGTAGACGACCACAAGATGCTGCTCGGCGCACTCACGGAGTGGATCCGCGGGGCAGCAACCGACATCGACATGGTGGCGGCGGTCTCGACCTGGCCGGAGCTGCTCAGCCACCCCGAGTTCCCGGTGGACGTGGTGCTGCTCGACGTGGACCTCAAAGACAACATCCCGATCTCGCTCAAGATCTCCACCCTGAAGACCACCGGCGTGAAGACCGTGCTGATGAGCACCTACTCCGAGCCGAACGTCGTGCGCGAGGCACTCGGTGCCGGTGCGCTCGGTTACCTCGTGAAGAGCGAGGAGGCCGACATGATCGTCGAGGCAATTCGCGCCGCGTCGAAGGGCGAGTCGTACATCTCGGCCGAGCTCGACCTGGCGATCAACGCCAGCGATGTGGGCGGCTCGCCCAAGCTCAGCGCGCAGGAGCGTCGCGTCATGGCCCTCTACGGCGGTGGCGAGCCGGTCAAGGCTGTCGCTTTCCAGCTCGGCATCTCCGAGGAGACTGCCAAGAGCTACCTCAAGCGCATCCGCGAGAAGTACCGCGTCGCGGGCATCGACGTCGGCACCAAGGTGGCGCTGCGAAAGCGCGCTATCCAAGACGGCATCCTGATCTCCACCGACGCCCCCAACAGCTTCTAACCGCTTCTCGCCGCACAACGCTGAAACGGCGCTCGACCTCGTGGTCGGGCGCCGTTCTGCGTTCGTGTGGCGGCTACTCGGCGCCCAGCGGCACCGGGATGCTGCGGTGCTCGCCGTTCAGGGTTCCGCCGCGACGCCGCTGCAGGATGACGCTGGCCGTGATCAGTACGATGCCCGGAACGCAGAGAAAAAGCCCCACCCACACCGGGGCGATGTAGCCGAACTTCGCGGCGATGACCACGCCGCCCAGGTACGCGCCCAGGCTGTTGCCGATATTGAGGGCCGAGTGGTTGGCGGCCGCAGCGAGCGTCTGGCTGTCGCCCGCGACATCCATCAGCCGAGTCTGAATGGCCGGCGAGAGTCCGGCAGCCGACAGTCCGACCAGGAAGACGAAGATGAAGAGCCCGGGCAGGGTCTGCGCGGTGAGCGCGAGGCCCGCCAGGCTCACCAGGAACAGCGCGAAGAAGACGTAGACCGTGCGGACGACGTCGCGGTCGGCCGCACGCCCGCCGATGATGTTTCCCACCGTCATGCCGAGGCCCACCACCACGAGCACGAGCGGAACGGCCTGCAGCGGCAGCGGGCTCACATCGGTCGCGATCGGCGAGATGTAGGTGTACACGGCGAAGAATCCACCGAAGCCGACGGCGCCGGTGAGCAGGGTGAGCCAGACCTGCGCTCGGCCGAATGCGCCCAGTTCGCGCTTCATCGTTGCGGCCTTGTCGCCCGGCTGTGCGGGAAGAAAGGCGATCAACGAGACCAGGGTGAGGGCGAAGATGGCCGCGACCGCGAGGTAGGCGATGCGCCAGTTGGTGGCCTGGCCGAGGAAGGTGATCGCCGGCACCCCGACCACGTTGGCGATGGTGAGCCCCGAGAGCACGAAGGCAACGCCCGCACCGCGTTTGCCCGGCCCCATCAGGGAGGCTGCGACGAGCGAGGCGATGCCGAAGTAAGCGCCGTGCGGGAGCCCAGCCAGGAAACGCGCCGCGAGCACCAGCCCGAAGGTCGGTAGCACCGCGGAGAGCAGCGTGAAGAAGGTGAACGCGGCAGCGAGTACCACGAGCAGCTTCTTCCGCGGGAATCGCGCGGCGACGGCGGCGATGGTCGGGGCGCCGACCACCACTCCGAGGGCGTACGCGGAAGCGAGCAGGCCGGCCTGCGCATTGGCGTCCTCGGGCGACCGTGCGTACAGGGCAGGCAGCAGGTCGTGCGCGATGTTCGGCAGCAGGCCGAGCGCGACGAATTCGGTCGATCCGATGCCGAAGCCACCGAGAGCAAGCACGAGCAGGGCGATCCGGATGCGGGCGGGTGAAAGCTGGGGTGTCGTGAGCGTCGTCACGCGGCAGCGTCTTTGAAAGGAGCGTTCATGAGGCGAGGCGGACCATTCTGATCTCGGGGATGTGAGACAACTCTCCGTCGAGCATCTTGGACGCTCCGTCTGCAACGAAGCCTTCTCTACTGTAGAACGCCCTCGCGCGCGGGTTGGCGCCGAGCACCCACAGCGATGCGGGATTGCGGCCGATCACCGCTTCGAGCAGGGCGGATGCGAGGCCTGAGCCGTGCAGTTCGGGGTGGACATAGAGGGCATAGAGCTCCTGTGCTGCGGGAGCGTCGTCATCCGTACTCGGTCCGGCCATGCCCCAGCCGACGATCCTGCCGTCGCACTCCCCGACGATTTGTCGAGTGCTCGGGTCATCGAACCGTGCTCGACGCCGCGCTGCCTCGACGTCGCGCCGCGCGGCCAACCGATCGAGGAAGTCCGCCGACATCACGTGCGCGTATGCCACCCGCCAGCCGGCGATGCGCAGGTCGACAATCGCCTCGATGTCATCGACGGTGGCCGGCCGGACGGTCCACGTAGCGTCACTCACGCATCATTCTTCCGCCTGCGCCGAACACATTGCGCCGGGGCAGGCTGCAGTCAACAGGATGGCGGGCCCAGAAATCCCGAATGCATCCTGTTGGCCGCAGAAACGCCGATCTCAGCCTGTTGAGCGACGCGGCGCGGCGGGGCGGGACGCGGCGCGGCGCCGGCCGCCCGGGCTCAGCCCTCGGCGCGCTCGATCGCCGCCTCGAGCCGCTCGACCTTGCCGGTGAGCTCACCCGTGTGGCCGGGGCGGATGTCGGCCTTCAGTACCAGCGATACGCGCGTACCGAAAACGCCCACGGCATCCGTCGCCGCTTTGACGACTGCGAAGACCTCGTCCCAGTCGCCCTCGATGGTCGTGAACATCGAATCGGTGTGGTTCGGCAGACCGGAGTCGCGCACCACCTTCACCGCGGCAGCCACCGCATCGTGAACGGAATCACCGGAGGTGTCGCCGCCGCTGGGGGCGACCGAGAACGCTACGAGCATGGTGGGCTCCTTATTTGTTGGGGATGACTTCGGGTGGCAGTGCGGAGAACGGCCACACCTCTGGCAGCCACTCCGGATTCTCTGCGGCGGAGGCATTCGTTCGCCGCCACTCGCGCCACAGCGCCCACATCGACCAGCCGAGCAGCACGAACAGCAGCAGGTCTTTGGCCGTGATCACGGTGAGCATGAGCGGGTTCAACGACAGCAGATAGCCGTAGAGGTACGGATAGATAACCTGCGTGAGCGCGGCCAGCACCGCCGACAGGATCGCCGGAACCCGAAACGACCGCCCGCTTCCCGCCGCGGTGGTCGCCAGCCCCAGGATCACCGGCACCGCGAACCAGGTGATGTACTGCGGCGATCCCACCTTGTTGAAGGCGATGAACGCGGCGACGAAGCCTAACGACAGGGCAGGCAGGATGTCCGCCACCCTCGCCCGCGACCGCACGGCCAGCGCCCCCAGGGCCGCCACCACCAGAAACGCCAGCAGCATGAGCGGGGTCGTCACGGCGCTGGCGACATCGACCCCAGCACCGCGCACCTGCCAGGTGAGCAGGTCGGTGTCGTAGTAGACGGTGGTTCCGGTGCCTGCGGTGGCGCCCCACAGCCAGATCGTCGCGATCGGAGCCTCAACCTGCAGGCCTCGCCCGGTCTGCTCCGTAACGAAGCTGAAGACGTTGGTACCGCTGCCGAGGGCGAGCGCGCCGGCGATGATCAGCACGCTGGTGATGAGCCCGGTGACCACCACCGCGGCACGCTCGCGCACCGAGATCACGATGGCGACGATGATCGCCGCCGGCCAGACCTTGATCCAGGTGGCGATCGTCAGGATGAATGCGGCCAGCCGGGGTCGCGACGCCACCAGCAGCACCCCGACGATGGCCAGCGGCACGGTGACCGAGTCGATGCGGCCCAGAGCTATCGGCCCGAGCAGCAGCAGGAAGCCCAGCCACCACCAGGCGACCAGGCTGTTCTGGCGGCGCTTGCCCCAGCCGACGATCACCGCGAAGGCGATGGCATCGAGCACCATGATCATGGCGAGCCAGACGCCCGAGTACTCCGACATCCCGAACATGCGGGCGGCGAGCATCGGCACGATGGCGAGAATCGGGTACACCCACGGGCCGTTGATGCCGACCCAGTAGTGGCCGACGATCGCCTGGTCGGTCCAGAAGGTGTACACCGAGCTCACATCGCCGAGCGGGTATCCGGGCGCGCGAAGGTTGAGCAGGCCGAGCACGAAGTGCACGATGACGAAGGCAGACCAGAGCAGCACCGGGGCGGTGTACCACGCGGGTCGAAGCGAGGGCGGCGTGGTCACCGCCCCAGCCTAGAGGGCGTCAGCGGAGCAGGTCTGCGATGGTGGCTGGCACCGCTCGAATGAGATCGACGATCGTGAACGGTCCGCCAGCGCTTGCCCGTTTCGCGGCAAGACCGTGGATGACGGATGCCGTGGCGCCGAGGCGAGCGAGCGCGCCACTGTCGGCGGCGATATCGTCGCCGTGGGTCGCGACCAGTGCGCCGAGGATCCCGCCGAGCGCGTCGCCGGCGCCGGCCGTCGCGAGCCAGGCCGGAGCACTGGCGGCGACGATGCGAGTGCCGTCGGGCGCCGCCACATAGGTGGAGTGCCCTTTGAGCAGCACCGTCACGCCCAGCGCCTCCGCGCCGCGCACGGCCCACGCGGCGGGGTTCGCCGCCACCTGCTCCTTGCTCGCGTCGACGATCCGGGCCAGCTCGCCGAAGTGCGGGGTGACGATGGTGGGTCCGCCGGAGCGCTCCACCAGATCGAGCGCGCCCGCGTCGATCACGGTGGGCAGCCCCTGGTGCAGGGCCACGTCGAGCCGGCTGGCGGTCTCGGGGTCGCGCACCGCCGCATCCTGTCCGGATCCCAGCAGCCAGGCCTGCACCCGGCCCGGCGCTGTGACGGTCTCCGGTCGGCGTTGCAGCACGAAGTCGCTCGCACGCGCGGGGCCCAGGTAGCGCAGCATCCCGAGTCCCGTGTGTAGGGCGGCTTCGACGCCGAGCACGGCCGCGCCCGGATATTCGGCCGAACCGGTCACGACGCCGAGCACTCCCCGGCTGTACTTGTCGTCGTCGGCGACGGGCACTCGGATGTGGCGGCCGGCGTCGGCCGGGGTCCATTCGGAAAAGGTGCTCATGGGTCACACGATATGCGGGTGCGGGAATAGAGTCACCCCGTCCGGGCCTTTTCAGTACTGTGCCTTCTTCCTCGGCAAACCCTTTCTCGCGACGCAAGGAATTTATGTCTGACACCACCCCCGCCCTGTTCAGCCCGCTCAGCATCCACGACGTGACCTTCCGCAACCGGCTCTGGGTCGCGCCGATGTGCCAGTATTCGGTTGAGCAGCGGGACGGCGTGCCCACCCCGTGGCACCTGGTCAATCTCGGAGCGCAGGCCCGAGGCGGCTTCGGCCTCGTGATCACCGAGGCCAGCGCGGTCAGCGCCGAGGGCCGCATCTCGCCGCAGGACACCGGCATCTGGAACGACCAGCAGCGGGATGCCTGGCGCCCGATCGTCGACTTCGTTCACTCCCAGGGGGCTGCCGCCGGCATCCAGCTCGCCCACGCCGGACGCAAGGCCTCGACCTTCCGCCCCTGGTCGTCCGAACACGGCTCGGTGCCGCTCGACGACGGGGGCTGGCCCACTGTCGCCCCCTCCGCGATCGCCTTCGAGGGCTACGCAACGCCAGACGCGCTCGACCTCCCGGGAATCGCCCAGGTCGTCGCGGACTTCGCCGCCGCAGCGCGCCGCTCCGTCGACGCGGGCTTCGACGTGCTCGAGTTGCACGCCGCGCACGGCTACCTGCTTCACCAGTTCTTGTCGCCGCTGTCGAACCTGCGCGGAGACCAGTACGGCGGAAACCTCGAGAACCGCGCCCGCCTGCTGCTCGAGGTGGTCGCCGCGGTGCGCGCGGAGGTCGGCCCGTCAGTGCCGCTGTTCGTGCGTTTCTCCGCTACCGACTGGGTCGATGGCAGCGGTTCCGACACCGGCTGGACGCCGGAGCAGACCGCGATCGTCGCCGAATGGGCGAGGGATGCCGGGGCAGACTTCTTCGACATCTCCAGCGGTGGCCTCGTGGCCGGGGTCCGCATCCCCGTCGGACCGGGCTACCAGGTCACCTTCGCCGATTTCGTCAAGCACCAGTCATCCGTCGACGTCAGCGCGGTCGGACTCATCACCGAGGGCAAGCAGGCGGACGACATCATCACCTCCGGCCAGGCCGACGCCGTGATGGTCGCCCGGGCTGCGCTCCGCGACCCGAACCTCCCCATGGTGCTGGCCAAGGAGCTCGGCTACGAGCTGCCGTACTGGCCGAGCCAGTACGCCCGCGCGCTGTAGTTCGCGGCTGGCTCGCAGAACTACGGATGCCCGGCTCCCCCATTTCCGAAATGCAGGAAGCTCGACTCGACACGCCGCGTGACAGGCGACCGCGCCGGCGCGCCGCGCAGAGTTTCCTGCATTTCGGAAAGTGCGGGGGCTGCGGAGATCCGTCACAACACCGTACCGACCCCTACCGACTCCGTTGTGCCGCAATTCCTGCACAACAGAGAAACCAGCGCGGACTAGTCGCGGCGGGTCGCGTCCTGCACCTCGCCGACCAGCTCCTCGATGATGTCCTCGAGAAACAGGATGCCGCGGGTCGCGTCGTGCTCGTCGAAGACGCGGGCGAGGTGCACGCCCGATCGGCGCATCGATGCCAGCGCGTCTTCGAGGTCGGCGGTTCGCGAGATCGAGATCAGCTGACGGATGCGGCGCGGCGGCACCGGCTCGGTGAACTCGACCGGGTCTTCCAGATCGATGACATCTTTGAGGTGCAGGTATCCGGTCGGCTCACCGTTGTCGGCGACCAGGACGTATCGCGAAAAGCCGTGCTGGGCGACGGCCCGTTCGACCTCCGCCGGCGTCGCGGCCTCGGACAGCGACACCAGGTTGTCCATGCCGACGGCGATGTCTTTGACCTTCTTGACGCTGAACTCGAAGGCGGCGTTGAGCTGCCCGTAGTCGTCGTTGAGCACGCCCTCCTTGGTCGACTCGGCGACGATATTCGCCACCTCGTCCACCGTGAACGCGCTGGTCGCCTCGTCTTTCGGCTGCACCCGGAACAGCAGCAGCACGCCGTTGGCGGTCTTGTTGAGGAAGATCACGATGGGGTGGAAAATGCGTGAGACGAACACCAGCGGCGGCGCGAGCAGCAGCGCGGCCCGGTCGGGCACGGAGAACGACAGGTTTTTCGGCACCATCTCGCCGAACACCACGTGCAGGAACGACACCAGGATCAGCGTGATGATGAAGCCGACCGTGGTGATCGCGCCCTCGGGTAACCCGGTGAGTCCGAGCGGCCCCTCGAGCAGGTGATGGATGGCCGGCTCCGACACGTTGAGGATCAGCAGCGAGGCGACGGTGATGCCCAGCTGGCTCGTCGCGAGCATCTGGGTGGCGTGCTCCATGGCGAATAGCGTCGTCTTCGCCGCCCTGCTTCCGGCCTCGGCGCGCGGCTCGATCTGCGAGCGCCGAGCCGAGATGACGGCGAATTCGGCACCGACGAAGAAGGCGTTGACGAGCAGCAGCACGACTAGCCAGGCGATTCCTGCCCAGTCATTCATGAGGTCGCTCCGCTCTCGGTGGGGTCGCTCGGTGTGGGGGTGAACCGCACCCGGTCGATGCGGCGGCCGTCGAGGCGCTCCACGCGAAATTCCCCGCCCTCGACGGCAACGGTGTCGCCCTCGATCGGCAGGCGCCCGAGCTCGCTCATGATGTAGCCACCCACGGTCTCGTATGGTCCGTCCTCCGGAACCGTGACCTCGGCCCGTTCCAGCAGTTCGTCGGGTCGCAGGCTGCCCGGAAAGGTGAGCCAGTCGCGCGAGCGCACGACCCCGGCGCGGGTGCGGTCGTGCTCGTCCGCCACCTCGCCCACCAGTTCCTCCACCAGGTCTTCGAGGGTGACGACACCCGCGGTTCCGCCGTACTCGTCCACCACGATCGCCATCTGATAGCCGCGACCCCGCAGCTCACCGAGCAGCAGGTCGAGCTTCATGGTCTCTGGAACGCGAACGACGTCGGACTGCAGGGCCGACACCGGGACATCCGACCGCTTTTCGCGGGGCACCGCGACGGCCTGCTTGACGTGCACCAGACCGACCACGTCGTCGATGCCCTCGTCGACCACCGGAAAGCGGGAGAGCCCGGTCTGTCGGGCGAGCTCGATCACGGTCTGGGCGGACTGTGTGCGTTCGACGCTCGAGACCCGCGGGCGCGGCGTCATGACGTCGGAGGCGATGTGTTCGCTGAACACCAGCGTGCGGGCCAGCAGGGTGGCGGTATCTCGATCGAGGCTGCCCTCCGTGGCCGATCGTCGCACCAGCGACCGCAGCTCTTCGGCGGTTCTGGCGGAGGTGAGCTCCTCCTTGGGCTCAATGCCGAAGCCTCGCAGGATGAGGTTGGCCGTGTTGTTGAGCAGCGCCACGAACGGCCGGAACACGGTAGTGAACAGCACCTGAAACGGGATGACCAGCTTCGCGGTCGGCAGCGGCAACGCGAGGGCAAAATTCTTCGGCACCAGCTCACCGATGATCATCGACAGCAGCGTCGCGACGACGATGGCGACGACGGATGACACCACTCCCGCCATCGCCGTCGGTAGGCCGATCGCGTGGATCGGCACCTCGAGCAGGTGCCCGATCGCCGGCTCCATGGTGTAGCCGGTGAGCAGCGTGGTGATCGTGATGCCGAGCTGCGCACTGGAGAGGTGGGTGGAGGTGACCTTGAGCGCCGAGATCGTCATCCCGAGCCCCTTCTCGCCACGCGCGGTGCGCGCTTCGAGATCGGAGCGGTTGAGATTGACGAGCGAGAACTCCGAGGCGACGAAGAAGCCCGTGCCGACGGTCAGGACCAGTCCGATCCCGAGCAAGATCAACTCATTCATGCTGACCCCGGGCCAGCGGAGAAGCAGAGACGGCGATCATGGCGGCAGGGCGCCTAGAGGGAGGGTCGTCCATTATTCGCACAAGTGTACGGGACGGTTAGCTGCGAGACGCCCGCTACCAGGAGACCGGGAGCGCCTTTCCTTCTTCGTACCCGGCGGCCGACTGGATGCCCACGAGCGCGTTCTGATGGAACTGATCGAGGGTCGCGGCTCCGGCGTACGTCATCGAGCTGCGGAGCCCAGAGGTGATCATGTCGAGCAGATCCTCCACCGAGGGCCGCAGCGGGTCGAGGTAGATCTTCGACGACGAGATTCCCTCGGCGAAGAGTTCTTTGCGCGCGAGCTCGTACGGGTCGAGCCGGTCGAAGCGCTCGTGCACGGCCTTCGACGAGGCCATCCCCCAGCTCTCCTTGTACAGCCGCCCGGTCGCGTCCGTCTGCAACACTCCCGGTGCCTCGATCGTGCCGGCGAACCAGGACCCGATCATGACGGATGCCGCCCCTGCGGCGAGCGCGAGAGCGACGTCCCGTGGGTACCGCACCCCGCCATCCGCCCAGACGTGAGCGCCGAACTCCTTCGCCGCGGCGGCGGTCTCGAGCACTGCCGAGAACTGTGGACGACCGACGGCGGTCATCATGCGAGTGGTGCACATGGCGCCGGGTCCGACGCCGACCTTGATCACGCTGGCTCCGGCGGCGACGAGGTCACGCACGGCAGCGGTCGTGACGACGTTGCCGGCCACGATCGGCAGACGGGCGCCGCGGGCATCCGTCAGTCCGAGCTTGGCTACCGCCTCGATCGCGCGGAGCATTCCCTGCTGGTGACCGTGGGCGGTATCGAGCACGAGCACGTCGACGCCGGCCGCGGCGAGGGCGGTCGCCTTGCCGGCCACGTCGCCGTTGATGCCGACCGCTGCGGCGACCCGCAGACGGCCGTTCGCGTCGAGCGCGGGCTGGTAGAGCGTCGAGCGCAGTGCGCCGGTGCGGCTGAGGGTTCCGACGAGCTGTCCGTGCCGCAGCACCGGGGCGAACTCGAGGTCGGCGGCGACCATGAGGTCGAAGGCCGCGCGCGGGCTGGTCACGTTGTCGGCATCGATCGACGCGAGCGGGCCATGCAGCAGATCGCCGAGCTTGGCGTCTGGCTGCACGGTGCCAAGACGTGAGGCCTCGATGCAGCCGAGGAAGACGCCCTTCTCGTCGTGCAGAACGATGCCCTGGCCGGCGACCGGCGGAACGTGAAGCAGCGCGTCGGCGACCGTCTGCTCCGGCCGGAAGTCGAGGGGCGTGTCGAACTCGACCGGCTGGTCTTTTACCCAGCGGATGGCGGCATCCAGGTCTTGCAGATGCAGGTCCTGCGGCAGCACGCCGAGCCCGCCACGCCGGGCCAGAGCGGCCGAGAGGCGCGGCCCGGTGACCGAGTTCATATTCGCGGAGACGATGGGGATGGTCGCGCCTGTGCCGTCGGAGGTGGCGAGCGACACGCCAAGCCGACTGCCGACCTCGGAATGACTGGGTACGAGGAACACGTCCGAGTAGGTGAGGTCATGTCGGGGCGTGGTCTCGTAGAACTCCATGTACTCCAGGTTAAACCTCGGACGGGGGGTCGAAGCATTTGACGATGCGATTAAGCTGAAGGCATGTGTGACCATCGGCGGTCACCATCTGCGATCAGGACCGAGAGCAACGGTCAACAGCATCAGGAGAGTGGGCGGTCGGCTGTGTCTAGCCAAGTAACCGGAACTGTTCCCGAGGACGGATCCTCAGGCGAATTCGGAGCCAACGAATGGCTCGTCGACGAGATGTACGAGCGTTTCCTCGTCGACAAGAACTCGGTGGATCAGACCTGGTGGCCGATCCTGGAGAGCTATCACCAGACCGCGACCGCCGCCGCGAACGCCGACGCAGAAGCGAGCGACGTCGCAGCGGAGTCGGCGGTGCCCGGCCAGCAGCCCCAGATCCCCGCCGAAGTGACGGATGCTGCCGCTCCCGCCGCGCCCGCAGCCCCGGCCGAGCCCGCAACCGGCTCGCAGCCCGTCGCCCGCACCACGTCGCTGCAGCCCAAGCCGCAGCCGATCCCCGCCCAGGCGCCGGCCAAGGCGCAGACGCCTGCCCCGACGACTGACGCGGCTTCCGACGAACCGCAGGATCAGGTGTCTGTGTTGCGCGGCGCGGCGAAGTCGCTGGCGACGAACATGGATGCCAGCCTCAGCGTGCCGACCGCGACATCCGTCCGCACCATCCCGGCCAAGCTCATGATCGACAACCGCATCGTGATCAACAACCACCTCAAGCGCGCCCGCGGCGGCAAGGTCTCGTTCACGCACATCCTGGCCTGGGCGATGGTGAAGACGCTCAAAGACTTCCCCAGCCAGAACGTGTTCTACGACGAGGTCGACGGCAAGCCGGCGGTGGTCTCCCCCGCGCACATCAACCTCGGGATCGCGATCGACATCCCGAAGCCCGACGGCACGCGCTCACTCGTCGTGCCCGGTATCAAGCACACCGAGACCATGAACTTCGGCGAGTTCCTCACCGCCTACGAGGATGTCGTGGCACGTGGCCGTGCCAACAAGCTCACCGCCGCCGACTACGCCGGCAACACGATCTCGCTCACCAACCCGGGCGGCATCGGCACAGAGCACTCCGTCCCTCGCCTGATGCGCGGCGCTGGCACCATCGTCGGGGCCGGTGCGCTCGAATACCCGGCCGAGTTCCAGGGCATGTCACCGACCACCCTGGTCGACCTCGGCATCGGCAAGACCATCACGCTCACCAGCACCTACGACCACCGCGTCATCCAGGGTGCCGGCTCGGGCGAGTTCCTGAAGAAGATCCACGAGCTGCTCATCGGGCAGCGCGACTTCTACCAGAGCATCTTCGCCGATCTCCGCATCCCATATGAGCCCATTCACTGGGCTACGGATATCCATGTCGACCTGGCCAATCAGGTGGGCAAGGTCGCTCGGGTGCAGGAGCTCATCAACTCGTTCCGCGTGCGCGGACACCTCATGGCCGACATCGACCCGCTGGAGTACAAGCAACGCACCCACCCCGACCTCGACATCGAGAGCCACGGCCTCACCTTCTGGGATCTCGATCGCGAGTTCGTCACCGGCGGCTTCGGCGGTCGCACCTCGGCGCCGCTCCGCGACATCCTCGGCGTGCTTCGCGACTCCTACTGCCGCACCATCGGCATCGAGTACATGCACATTCAAGACCCGGAGCAGCGTCGCTGGATCCAGGAGCATGTCGAGAAGCCGTACACCAAGCCGACCAAAGACGAGCAGCTGCACATCCTCGGCAAGCTCAACGAAGCCGAAGCCTTCGAGACCTTCCTGCAGACCAAGTACGTCGGCCAGAAGCGGTTCAGCCTGGAGGGTGGCGAGTCCACCATCGCCCTGCTCGACGCGGTCATCCAGGGAGCGGCGGAGGCCGAGCTCGACGAGGTCGCCATCGGCATGGCGCACCGCGGTCGGCTCAACGTGCTCACCAACATCGCCGGCAAGACGTATGGCCAGATCTTCCGCGAGTTCGAGGGAACGCAAGACCCCCGCACCGTGCAGGGCTCCGGCGACGTGAAGTACCACCTCGGCACCGAGGGCACCTTCACCGCGGCGGGCGGCGAGCAGATCCCGGTCTACCTCGCGGCCAACCCCTCCCACCTCGAGGCCGTCGACGGCGTGCTCGAGGGCATCGTCCGCGCCAAGCAAGACCGCCGCCCGATCGGCTCCTTCACCGTGCTGCCGATCATGGTGCACGGCGACGCGGCGATGGCCGGCCAGGGCATCGTCATGGAGATCCTGCAGATGTCGCAGCTGCGGGCCTACCGCACCGGCGGCACCGTGCACGTCAACATCAACAACCAGGTCGGCTTTACCACCCCGCCGAGCGAGGGTCGCACCTCGATCTACTCGACGGATGTCGCCAAGACCGTGCAGGCGCCGATCTTCCATGTGAATGGTGACGACCCCGAGGCCGTGGTGCGGGTCGCGCAGCTCGCCTTCGCCTACCGTCAGCGTTTCCACCGCGACGTCGTCATCGACCTGATCGTCTACCGTCGTCGTGGCCACAACGAGGGCGACGACCCCTCGATGACCCAGCCACTGATGTACAACCTGATCGAGGCCAAGCGCTCCGTGCGCACGCTCTACGTCGACGCGCTCGTCGGTCGCGGCGACATCTCGCAGGAGGAGTACGAGGCGGCACACGCCGACTTCCAGGACCGCCTGGAGCGCGCCTTCGCGGAGACCCACGCGGCACAGACCGGATCGATTCCGGTCATCGTGCAGGACGGCAATGCCGTCGCCGACCTCGAGCGTCCCGAGTCGCAGCAAGACGACGGTGCCGGCGAACCGGCCACGACCGCCGTGAGCGACGGCGTCATCCAGCTGATCGGTGATTCCTTCGACAACCCGCCCACCGGCTTCACGGTGCACCCGAAGCTGCAGCAGCTGATGAAGAAGCGCTTCGAGATGAGCCGCAACGGTGGCATCGACTGGGCCTTCGGTGAGCTCCTCGCCCTCGGCTCGCTCCTGGTGGAGGGCACGCCCGTGCGCATGGCCGGTCAGGACACCCGCCGCGGCACCTTCGTGCAGCGTCATGCGGTGCTGCACGACCGCCTCAACGGCCAGGAGTGGCTGCCGCTCGGCAACCTCAGCGACAATCAGGCGCGATTCTGGATCTACGACTCCCTGCTCAGCGAGTACGCGGCGATGGGCTTCGAGTACGGCTACTCGGTCGAGCGGGCCGACGCGCTCGTGCTCTGGGAGGCGCAGTTCGGTGACTTCGCCGACGGCGCGCAGACCATCATCGACGAGTTCATCTCCAGCGCCGAGCAGAAGTGGGGCCAGCGCTCCAGCGTCGTGCTGCTGCTGCCGCACGGCTACGAGGGCCAGGGACCTGACCACTCGTCGGCACGGATCGAGCGCTACCTGCAGCTGTGCGCGGAGAACAACATGACGGTCGCCCGACCGTCGACGCCGGCCTCGTACTTCCACCTGCTCCGTCGTCAGGCCTACGCCCGACCGCGGCGCCCGCTGATCGTCTTCACCCCCAAGGCGATGCTGCGCCTCCGCGGCGCGACAAGTCAGGTCTCCGACTTCACCACCGGCAAGTTCGAGCCGGTGATCGACGATGCGAACGTCACCGAGAAGTCGTCCGTGAGGCGAGTTGTGATGGTCTCCGGCAAGATCTACTACGACCTGGCCGCCGAGATCGACAAGCGTCAGCTGAAGGATGTCGCGCTCATCCGTCTCGAGCAGTACTACCCGCTTCCGACCGCTCAGCTCAGTTCGGTGCTCTCGCAGTACCCGAACGCCGATCTGGTCTGGGCGCAGGAAGAGCCGGAGAACATGGGAGCGTGGCCGTTCATCTGCCTCGAGCTCGGCAAGAAGGGCTTCGCCGCGGGGGCCGGCACCATCACGGTCGCCTCGCGCCCGGCATCCGCTTCGCCGGCCACCGGGTCGAGCAAGCGGAGTGCTCAGGAGCTCGTCGACCTCATGGACCGCGCGCTCACCATCTAGCCCGAGCATTTCGCCGGTTGAGTAGGCCACGAGGAACGAGCAGCCGTATCGAAACCCACCACGTGAGGGGTTTCGATACGCGTCCTCGTTCCTCGGGCGCTACTCAACCAGCGTGAATAGCGCTAGTGCGACTGGAGCGTACGCAGTTTCAGCAGCACCTGATCGCGCAGATCGGCGGGAGCTGTCTCGCGGCAGGCGCGCTGCACCGCCTGGGTGAGCACGATGCCGATGCGGGCCTCACCGGTGCAGTCGTCGCAGTTCGCCATGTGCTCGGCGATGTCGGCGGCATCCGCCTTGGCGAGTTCGTCGTGCAGGTATTCTTCGAGTTCCGCTTTCGCTTTATCGCATCCGCAGTCGGTCATTTCGCAGTTCTCCTCGAGGAAGCCGTACTTCCAGCAGTGGCGGTGTCGGGAACCACGATGCCACGCTCACGCGCGTACTCAGCGAGCAAATCGCGGAGCATCCTCCTGCCACGATGCAGGCGGCTCATCACGGTTCCGACGGGGGTTTTCATGATGTCGGCGATCTCCTGGTAGGAGAACCCCTCCACGTCGGCGAAGTACACGGCCATACGGAAGTCTTCCGGCACGGCTTGCAGAGCATCTTTGACGGCGCTGTCTGGCAGGTGGTCGATCGCCTCCGCCTCGGCCGAGCGGGTGGAGCGCCCCTGGGTCATCGACTCGGCACCGCCGAGCTGCCAGTCCTCGAGGTCGTCGATCGTGCCCTGGTACGGGTCACGCTGCTTCTTGCGATAGCTGTTGATGAAGGTGTTGGTGAGGATGCGGTACAGCCACGCCTTCAGGTTGGTTCCCTGCTGGAACTGGCCGAACGCGGCAAAGGCTTTGGCGAAGGTCTCCTGCACCAGATCGGCGGCATCGGAGGGGTTGCGCGTCATGCGCAGTCCTGCGGCATACAGCTGGTCCATGAACGGAATAGCTTGCTCTTCAAACAGCGAGCGCACGTCGAGGGCGGCGGGGGGCGCGACTTCCAGCGCATCCTCAGCGGGTGCGGACTGGTCTTCGTTCGAAATGCTCATCGGGGCCAAGTGTACTTCTCGGCGTCGACGCGACGCCGAGCGGCTGAGCCCTGCGGGGGCCACCCGGGCTACTGCCGGTCGTTCGAGGATGAGCGTCATGAGGGTTTCTGGGTCGTGAGCTGAAGTGCCGATACCCTAAGTAACCGATGCAGGTATTCAAGTATTCCGGCCCGGAGTTCAATCCCTTCGGCGACGACGTCCTCGTGACCGGAGGCGACCCCGGACCGTGGCCAGCGCCCCGCGCCTCCGCGCCGCTCGCCGCGGTGCTCTCGCTGCCCGGTTCGAAGTCGCTCACCAACCGCGAACTCGTGCTCTCGGCCCTGGCGGATGCGCCCTCCATTCTTCGCGCCCCATTGCACTCGCGCGACACGGCGCTGATGATTGAAGCTCTTCGCGCTCTCGGCACGTCGATCGTCGAAATACCCGGTGAGGGCGGTTTCGGCCCCGATCTGCTTATCACCCCCGCCGAGCTCGTCGGCGGAGTGTCGATCGACTGCGGCCTGGCCGGCACGGTGATGCGCTTCCTGCCGCCGGTCGCAGCGCTCGCCCTCGGACCGGTCGCCTTCGACGGCGACGAATCGGCCCGCAAGCGTCCGATGCGCACCACCGTCGACTCGCTGCGCGCGCTGGGAGTGGATGTCACCGACGATGGTCGAGGACTTCTCCCGTTCAGCCTCTACGGCACCGGGTCGGTGACCGGTGGTCTGATCGAGATCGATGCCTCCGCGTCGAGTCAATTCGTCTCCGGACTGTTGCTCGCGGGAGCCAGCTTCGACACCGGACTGGAGCTGCGCCACACCGGTGCCGAGCTCCCGAGCCTCGCGCACATCCGCATGACCATCGCCTGCCTCGCCCGCCGCGGCGTCACCGTCGAAAACCCCGAGCCCGGGGTGTGGATCGTGCCGGCCGGGCCGATCGCCGGTATCGAGGTCGACATCGAGCCCGATCTCTCCAACGCCGGGCCATTCCTCGGTGCCGCGCTGGTCGCTGGCGGTTCGGTGACCATCACCGGGTGGCCGGCGGAGACTACCCAGGTCGGCGACGAGCTGGCCGTCATCCTCGAGCGCATGGGCGCGGAGGTGAAGCGAGCGGAAGGGTCACTGACCGTCAGCGGCACGGGATCGATCCACGGCATCCGTCTCGATAATGCGAGCGAACTCGCCCCGACCATCGCCGCGATCGCGGCCCTCGCCGACAGCGAGACCGAGCTGACCGGCATCGCACACCTGCGCGGGCACGAGACGGACCGCCTGACCGCCCTCGCCACCGAAATCAACGCCATGGGCGGCGATGTGACCGAAACGGATGACGGCCTCATCATTCGCCCGGCCGCTCTCACCGGCGGACTCTGGCACAGCTACGAAGACCACCGCATGGCCACCGCCGGCGCGCTGATCGGCCTCGCCATCGACGGCGTCGAGGTCGACGACATCGCCACCACGGCAAAGACCCTCCCCCAGTTCGTGGAACTCTGGAACCGGATGCTCGGGCTCGGCTCCATAGACAAGACGCCGATCGAGCTGTTCTGATGAGTGAGGTCTGATGAGCTGGCTCGACGACACGGACGACGTCGACGACGACGACAAATACGCCGACTACGAGGCGCGCAATCGCCCGAACCCCAAGGGCAACCGCGCCCGCACCAAGACCCGTCCCGAGCACAGCGACGCCGTCACCGGCCGCGTGCTGACGGTGGATCGGGGACGCTACACGGTGCTGGTCGGCGAGGGCACTCCCGAGGAACACGAGGCCACGTCATCCCGCGCCAGTGAGTTGCGCAAGCAGCCCATCGTCACGGGAGACCGGGTCGACCTGGTGGGCGACACCAGCGGCGACGAGGGAACGCTCTCCCGGATCGTGCGGATCCAGCCGCGCACCACGGTGTTGAGGCGTAGCGCTGACGATTCGGACGAGGTCGAGCGCATCATCGTCGCGAATGCCGACCAGATGCTCATCGTGGTGGCAGCCGCCAACCCAGAGCCGCGCCCGCGGCTGGTCGACCGCTATCTCGTGGCCGCCTTTGACGCGGGGATCACGCCGATCCTCTGCATCACCAAGACCGACCTGGCCGACCCCACGGACTTTCTGGCGAACTTCAGCGGGCTCGAAATCCGCACGGTCACCAGCGGCCTCGACGCGACGCCCACCGAAGAGATCACCGACCTGCTCTCCGGCCACAGCACGGTCGCCGTCGGACACTCCGGCGTCGGCAAATCCACGCTGGTCAACGCCCTCGTTCCCGACGCGAATCGCGCCATCGGACGGGTCAACACTGTCACCGGGCGGGGCCGGCACACCTCGTCCTCGACCATCTCGTACCGGGTGGGAAACGATGGTTGGATCATCGACACCCCGGGCGTGCGGTCGTTCGGGCTCGGTCACGTCAACCCCGACAACATCCTGCGGGCCTTCACCGACCTCGCGGCCATCGCCGAGGACTGCCCGCGCGGCTGCACCCACCTGCCCGATGCTCCGGACTGCGCGCTCAACGAGCGGGTCAACGATGAAGACGAACTGGGTGAGGCGGGCAAGCAACGACTCGACTCCTTCCAGCGGATGCTCGCCTCGCTGACCGGCTGAGAAACCTCTGCCGTCACCTCACCCCGCTACCCTGGGCCGGTGACCGAACCTCTCGCTGACCCCACGCTCACCTCCGATCTCGCCCTCGCCCGCTCCCTGGCCGATATGGCAGACGAGATCTCGATGGACCGCTTTCGCGCGACCGACCTCGTCGTGACGACCAAGCCCGACATGACGCCGGTCTCGGATGCCGACCGGGCCGTCGAGACCGCGCTGCGTGCCGCGATCCTCGACTCCCGGCCCGGCGACGGCATCCTCGGCGAGGAGTTCGGCGTGGAGGGCGACACCCGCCGCCAGTGGATCCTCGACCCGATCGACGGGACCAAGAACTACGTGCGCGGCGTGCCCATCTGGGCGACCCTGATCTCGCTGGCCGTAGACGGCGTGCCGGTGCTCGGGGTGGTCAGCGCGCCCGCCCTCGGCAAGCGCTGGTGGGCGGCTACCGGGCTCGGTGCGTACGTCAACGACCGCCTCGGATCGCGCACCACGAATGAGGAGCGGCGCATCCATGTTTCCGGCGTGTCGGACATGGCGGATGCCTCCGCCAGTCTCAGCGGACTCTCCCGTTGGGTGGAGGCCGGCCGCCTCGACCAGCTGGTCGACCTGTCGAGCCGGGTCTGGCGCACCCGCGACTACGGCGACATGTGGCCGTACATGATGGTCGCCGAGGGGCAGCTCGAGATATCGGGAGAGTTCGATCTACAGGTCTATGACATGGCGGCACTGGCTCCGATCGTGCAGGAGGCCGGCGGAACCTTCACCTCGGTGGACGGCGAACCGGGCCCGTGGCACGGGTCGGCCCTTGCCACGAATGGGCTACTCCACGACGAGGCACTCCGCGCGCTGGGCGCGGCGTCGGGTGACGCGAACCGATAGGGTTGGTTCTGTCAGTCGCCACCCGCAACAAGGAGTACGTGCATGTCCGTCGCATTGGATAAGAGGCCGGTCCCGAAGTCGCTCGTCGGCCTCGTCTTCGTGCTCTTCTGGGTGATCGCCATCCTGCTCTGGTCGTTTAGCCACCTGCTGCCCACCATGGGCGGCCGTGGCTTCATGGTCGACATCGGAATCGTCTTGGCGAGCATCGCCCTCGCCACTCCCTCGTTGGGCACCCTGCGCGAACTGCGCACCGCCGCGATCATGGGAATCGTCGCAATCGCCCTGTTCGCGATCGGCGACCTGGCCCAGATCACCGTCATGGTGTACGCCCTGCGGGTGCTGGTGCCCTTCCTGGCACTGATGACGCCCGTCTACAAGCTCCTGAGCTTTCGGGTCTTCGCCTAGCAAGACCTCGGAACACAGAAAGGGCCGCCCCTCGGGGCGGCCCTTTCTGCATCTCAGGCAGTGTGCGATAGCGACCAGTTGGTGGAGATGGGGGGAATTGAACCCCCGTCCACTGCTGTGGTCATATGCCTTCTACGGGTGTAGCCAGTGAAAGCGTTCTACTCGGCCCCGGAATTTGCCACTGGCATCTAATCCGACGAGCCCAGTCCTAGTTCGAGTCCCGCGGTGCCCTAGGGCGTAACACCACAGCAATCTCTCTAAATTGCGCCAGGATCCGGTTAGAGAGCGTCCCCGGTCTGACGGACTTCATTAGTGCTCTTGCTTAGGCAGCGAGAGCGAAGTCAGCGCGGTTAGATTTCGCACTTATTGTTTGCAGACATCGTTTACGAGATAAGCCTGCATCCTCGACCCGCTTCTCACACTCACGCAGGCAATGTCGAAACCGATCATCCCCAAGCGCGGTCGGTGAAGACCGGGTCGCTATCGCACACTGTTGAGTTTCCAAAACCACGCGACGTGCACGCGGCTATTCAGCATAGAACATCAGGAACGGGATGCTGATTCCCTCCAGTATCACGCGAGCCGCCGACATCCGCTCTCCACACCGCCAACCACCACCGTGAGTTGCATGTTTTGGCTGCTTTGACGCGCTGAGAACAGCCAAAACATGCAACTCAGCGAGAGAGAGGGAGCGAGAAGGGGCAGCTAATCGCCGAGGTTGCGGCGGGCCGACATCGCCCGATCTGCCTCGCGGTTGTCCTGGCGCTCGCGCAGCGCCTGGCGCTTGTCGTACTCGCGCTTGCCCTTGGCCACCGCGATCTCAACCTTGGCCCGGCCGTCGCTGAAATAGATCTGCAGCGGCACGATCGTGTACCCGCCCTCTTTGACCTTGTTGTGGATCTTGAGGATCTGCGCCTTGTGCAGCAGCAGTTTGCGCTTGCGGCGGGGCGGATGATTGTTCCAGGTGCCCTGGTTGTACTCGGGGATGTGCACGGCATCCAGCCACGCCTCGCCGTTCTCGATGAACGCGTAGCCGTCGACCAGGGACGCCCGACCGGCCCGCAACGACTTCACCTCGGTGCCTGTCAGCGAGAGTCCCGCCTCATAGGTGTCTTCGATGGTGTAGTCGTGGCGCGCCTTGCGATTGGTGGCCACGATGTTCTGGCCACGTTCCCTGGGCACGATTCAACTCCTGGATGCTGTGCCCGGCGAGTCCGAGCAGCCCATCAGTCTATCCGTGCAGACGCCGATTCGCGAACGGATCTAGACCTTGAGGTAGCGCCCGATCGCCACGCTGGCCGAGGACGCCGCGAGCACCGCCCCCACCACCAGCAGGATCGGCACCACGATGAGTCCCTCGCCGAAGCCGATGAATGGGAACCCCTGCGATTGCTCGGCCAGATAGCCGCGCACGAAGAATTTGACGATCAGCACCACGGCGACGCTCGCCAGCACCGATCCGATCAGCGCGGCGATCACCCCCTCGAGGATGAACGGCGTCTGGATGAAGCGGTTCGAGGCACCGACCAGCCTCATGATTCCCAGCTCGCGCCGCCGCGAGAAGGCGGAGAGCCGGATGGTGGTGGCGATCAGCAGCACGGCAGCGACGAGCATCAGCACCGCGATGCCCACCGCCGTGAGGCTTGCCGCATTCAGGGCGCTGAAGATCGGGTCGAGGTATTTACGCTGGTCGACCACCTGTTCGACGCCCGCCAGACTCGAGAGGCTTTCGGAGATCACCGGTGCCTGCTGCGGGTCCTTGAGGCTGATCGAGTAGGTCTCCGGCAGGTCGGAGGGGGTGATGAAGTCGGAGCCGGTGGTGTCACCGAAGCTGGCCTTGTACTGCGCGTAGACCTGTTTGTGATTCTGGAAGCTCACCGACTTGATCAGATCGGCGAGCGCCGGGGTGTCGAGCTGGGTTTTGATCAGCTCTTTCTGGGCATCCGTCGCCTCGGTCAGCTTGCAGTTGCCGGTGGACGAATTGTCGGTGCAGAGGTAGACGGCCACCTGGGCGCGATCGTTCCAATAGCCCTTCATCTGGCCGATCTGAAACTGCAGCAGGATGGCGGCACCGACGAAGGTCAGCGAGATGAAGGTGACGAGAATCACCGAGACCACCATCGAGAAGTTACGCCGCAGGCCGTTGCCGACCTCGGACATGATCAGTCCGAATCTCATCGCGTCGCCTCCGACTGCCCGGCGATACCGATGTCGCCGTACCCCGGCTGTGCGCCGAATCTCTGGATCGGAACCGTCTGGGTCTGGTACCCGCCCTGACGCTCATCGCGCACCACCTGGCCGGCGACGAGCTCGATGACGCGGCGCTGCATCTGGTCGACGATGCCGGCATCGTGGGTGGCCATCAGCACGGTCGTTCCGCCCTTGCTGATGCGCTCGAGAAGGGTCATGATGCCCGCGCTGGTCGACGGGTCGAGGTTACCGGTCGGCTCATCGGCGAGCAGGATGGCCGGCTTGTTCACGATCGCGCGGGCGATGGCCACCCGCTGCTGCTCACCACCGGAGAGTTCGTGCGGGAGGCGGTTGGTCTTGCCGGCGAGTCCGACCATGCGCAACACATCCGGAACAGCTTCCTGGATGAAGCCCTTCGACTTGCCGATCACCTGGAGGGTGAACGCGACGTTGTCGAAGACCGACTTCTGCGGCAGCAGGCGGAAGTCTTGGAACACCACCCCGAGGTTGCGCCTGAAGTAGGGCACCTTGCGACTCGAGAGCTGCCCGAGGTTCTGCCCGAGCACGTGGATCTGGCCGCGGCTCGGAGTCTCCTCCTTGAGCACCAACCTGAGGAAGCTCGATTTGCCGCTGCCAGAGGCGCCGACGAGAAACACGAACTCCCCTCGGAGTATCTCGAGGGAGACCGCGTTGAGCGCCGGCCGTGCGTTGCTCTTATAGAGCTTGGTTACCTGGTCAAACCGAATCATGGCGAGAACGACCCTAAGCAATGACGCCCCGGAATCGGGGGCACGACAGGCCGCATCTCGACACTCACAGGAACGCGCTACCTGCTCGTAACCCCGCAGCTGACGGAGCGACAGAGTCGTGGCTGCGTGCCTAGTCCTTGTCGCGCTTGCGCCACTTTATTCCGGCGTTGATGAAGCCGTCGAGGTCGCCGTCGAACACCGCCGAGGGGTTGTTGACCTCGAAGTCGGTGCGGAGGTCTTTGACCATCTGGTACGGCGCCAAGACGTAGCTGCGCATCTGGTCGCCCCAGCTCGCGGTGATGTTGCCCGCGAGCTCCTTCTTCGCAGCGGCCTCCTGCTCGCGCTGCATGATCAGCAGCCGGCTCTGCAGCACGCGCATCGCCGCGGCGCGGTTCTGAATCTGGCTCTTCTCGTTCTGCATCGAGACGACGATGCCGGTCGGAAGGTGGGTGATGCGCACTGCCGAGTCGGTGGTGTTGACCGACTGGCCGCCGGGGCCGCTGGAGCGGAACACATCGACACGGATGTCGTTGTCGGGAACCTCGATCGCTCCGGCCTCCTCGATCAGCGGGATCACCTCCACCGCCGCAAAGCTGGTCTGACGCTTGCCCGCCGAGTTGAAGGGGCTCATTCGCACCAGGCGGTGTGTGCCGGCCTCGACGCCCAGCGTTCCGAAGGCGAAGGGTGCGTTGATCTCGAAGGTGGTCGACTTGATGCCGGCCTCCTCCGCGTAGCTTGTGTCCATGATCGTCGCGGGATACCCGTGCTGTTCGGCCCAGCGGAGGTACATGCGCTGCAGCATTTCCGCGAAGTCCGCAGCATCCACTCCCCCGGCTCCCGCACGGATGGTGATCACGGCGGGGTGGGAGTCCCACTCGCCGTTCAGCAGCGTCTGCACCTCGAGCTCGCCGAGCACCTTCTGAATGCTCTCCAGCTCGGTGCGCGCCTCGGCTGCGGCAGCGACATCCGCCTCTTCGTTGGCGAGCTCGACCATGATCTCGAGGTCGTCGAGTCGCGACTGGATGCTGTTCACCTTCGCGAGCTCGGCCTGTCGGTGGCTGAGCGCGCTCGTCACCTTCTGCGCCTTCTCGGTGTCGTCCCACAGGTCGGGCACGCCGGCCTGCTCGCTCAGGTCGGAGATCTCGGCGATGAGACGGTCGACACCGATGACGGAACGGATGTCCGCGAAGGTCGAGCGAAGGGAAGCGATCTGTTCAGAGAAATCGAGCTCGTCCATGTCGCGCTCAAGACTACCGGAGCGGGGCTGCGAGCTCGGCGGGGATAGCATCGAAGGGATGAGCGAGGCGCAGAATGACTTCAATTTCCGCTCCATCGTCCTCCCCGCGATCGCCCCCACGCTGCTGTTCTCCATCGGTGAGGGCGCGATCATCCCGATCATCCCCGTGGTCGCCGACAACCTCGGCGCGACGCTCGCGATCTCGGGCGTCATCGCCTCGATGATCCTGGTCGGGCAGCTCTTCGGCGACATTCCGAGCGGCTGGATCGTCGCGCACATCGGCGAGCGCAACGCCATGATCTACGCAGCACTGCTCTCGGTGGTCGGACTGATCACCGCACTGGTGGCGCCGAACCCGCTGGTTCTCGGTATCGGGATCTTCGCGATCGGGCTCTCTACGGCCGTCTTCGCTCTGGCCAGGCATGCCTTCATGACCAGCTTCGTGCCGATCCACTTTCGCGCCAGATCTCTGTCGACGCTCGGCGGCACGTTCCGGCTGGGGTACTTCATCGGACCGTTCATCAGCGCCGCGATCATCCATCTCACCGGGTCGACGCAGGCCGTGTTCTGGGTGCACATCGTGGGCTGCATCGGTGCCGCGATCCTGCTGTTCGTGCTCAAGGATCCAACCGAAGCGCTGGTGGAGAAGCGCATCGCCTCGCCGAACCGTGAGGGCGAGAAATTCGTCGCGGCCGAGAGCCACGGGCTGTTCCGCACCATCTGGAACAGCCGTGCCGTACTGCTGCGACTCGGCACGGGAGCTGGCCTGATCGGGGCGATGCGGGCGAGCCGCCAGGTGATCCTGCCGCTCTGGGCAGTCAGCATCGGCGTGCAAGACACCCAGACCGCGCTGGTGATCGGCATCGCCGGCGCCATCGATTTCGCTCTTTTCTACGCCAGCGGTCAGATCATGGATCGCTTCGGCCGGCTGTGGAGCGCCCTGCCCTCGATGATCGGGCTCGGCATCGGTCACCTTCTGCTCGCGTTCACTCACAACGTGCCCGGCGCCTTCGTGTGGTTCGTGATCGCCGCCTTCTTCATGTCGATCGCGAACGGCGTGGGCAGCGGCATCCTGATGACGTTGGGCGCTGACCTCGCCGACCAGCGCAACCCCGCGCCCTTCCTCGGCGCCTGGCGCTTCACCGGGGATTCCGGCGGTGCCGGAGCACCGCTCGCCCTCTCGGCTCTCACCGCCCTGGTGTCCATCGCCTTCGCGAGCGGAGTGATGGGTGTGCTCGGGCTGGTCGGCGCAGGCATCCTGCTGCGCTACGTTCCGCGGTACTCACCGCACACGCGCCGCCCGGCGTAGGGGTATCCGCTCCGGCTGCTCTGCGCGCGCCCCGCACTTCCGAAAAGACGGCCGCTCCGCTCAGTTCCGAAATGAAGGAAATTCTGTCTGGATGTCGGCGCGTCTGCGCCGACACTCCGCACTTGCTCGCGCATTACCTGCATTTCGGAAGTGCGGAAGTGCGGATGTCGGAAGTGCGGATGTCGGAAGGACGGATGTCGGAAGGACCGGATGTCGGAAGGACGGGATGTCGGCAGGCTCAGCGGCGGAAGAGCGCCAGCGCTAGGCGCGTCACGCGGTGGCGAAACAGGTCGGCAAGCGTGAGCTGCCCGCGGCAGACACGGATGAACAGGCGCGCCCCGACCACCGTGTAGCCGATCAGCCCATGAACGAGCCCGGGTCGGCGTTCGAACAGCCGAAGCACGCGCGACCCCGCCGCGATCTCGGGCTGCAGCTCTGCTCGCACCCGCTCGGCGTAGTCCTCCAGCGCCGTCGCATTCCCTCGGACAGCGGATGCCGCTGCCACGCCCGCCCAGCTTCCCGACCGGAGCGCGAAGGAGATCCCCTCGCGCGTGAACGGGTCGAGCAGCGCGGCGGCGTCGCCGACGACGATCACCGGTCCACGCCGCAGCGGGGAGTCGGCCGTGCGCCACTGGGCGAGGTGTCCACTGGCGCGGGCGACCTCGGCATCGGCCAGGTCGAGTTCGCCGACGTAGCGGTCGAGGTAACTGCGCGTCGCGTCCGGCGATCCTTTCGCCTGGATCACCCCGACCGTCAGCGTCTCCGTCTTGGGGAACATCCAGGCGTACGTTCCCGGCTCGCTCCCCCAGTCGAGGTAGACGCGATCATCCCAGCTCCGCCCGTCGGCCGGCCGCACGATCTCACGCTCGAGGGCGAGATCGATGCCGCCCGGAGTGACGCCGACATAGCGGCCGATGCGGCCGCCGGCGCCGTCCGCCCCGACGATGACGGAGCCGCGGATGTCGCCGACGTCGGTCGTCAGGGTCACGAGTTCTGCGGCATCCGTCTCGATCGCCCGCACAGCCACCCCGTCGGCGAACGTCACCCCAGCGGCGATCGCGGCGTCGACCAAGGCCTGGTCGAAGCGTTCGCGCTGCACCAGGCCGAGAAACGGCGACGGCGATCGATGGGTGTTGGCGGCGTGCCCGCGCAGCGTGAACGTGACGGAGGTGACCTGCTGCTCGATCGTCGCCCGAACGGATGCCGGAACATAATCGAGCGAGATGCCGATCAGTCCGCCGCCGCAGGTCTTGTAGCGCGGAAACTCGGACCGGTCGAGCAGCAGCACCCGTGCCCCGCGCTCGGCGGCGACACGCGCCGCGGATGAGCCGGCCGGCCCCGCGCCGACGACCACGACATCCCACTTGCCGTCGGTCAGGTCTTCGCGTTCCGTCACCGATTCAGGTTAACGCGGATCGCCCTCGCGTCGACCTCGCCGAATTGCACGTTGGAGTGGTTATTTCCGCTCCAGAACCACTCGAACGTGCAACTCACGTGGGGGGCGGAGTTTCCCGAGCGCGCCGCGCAGGCTACCCGCGGTCAGTGCAACACTGACCGGGCGAGCGCGGTCACCTCTAGCCGGATGCCCCGCGGCACGAAGGCAGCGACCACCGGCGGGCGCCAGTACGCGGAGAGCTCGACCGTTGCGCTGGAGCCGTCGACGCTCACCGCCCGATCCACATGCAGCTGGTCGAATCGCGCAATCGGCGCGACGGCGAGGTAGTCGTCGACGGCTTTTCTCACCTCAGGCGATTCCAACCTCGGCTTCGGCCCGGTCGCCGTCACATCGACACGGTCGAGGGCGAACGACTCGGCTCCGGCGAGCGCAGCGCCGTCCGCAACGGTGAACAACCGCTTGCGCTCGAGGTAGAGCGAGGTCGCCGCCACCACGAGCAGGATCAGCACCAGCGAGAGAAAGCCGTAGAAGATCATCAGCGGCAGGGTGGAGCCGTCGTCGTCTTTCCAGCGGTTTCTCATCGCGTGCCCCAGAACCGAGACACCTGCTCACTCGCGGTCGCCTCCAGCGGGACCTCGAGGGGCACCTGCACCGTGAGGGCGGGCGGCACGAGTGGCAGCGGTACCGAGACGGCGACCGTCACGCTGACCTGGCCGCGGCGGGTGAGACAGTCGGATGGATGCGGGGCGCAGCGAATGGCGACCCGGGCATCCGATCCGTTCAGCCCGTAATCGGCGAGGGCGAAATCCACGGCCCGCTGCGCCTCGGCCTGGGCGCGCGCGGTCGAGTCCGCCTGCACGAACACGCGCACGGCCTGCCGTGCGGCCCCCTCCGTTGCGAGTGCCGCGCCCTGCACCGCCGACATCGTGAGAACCAGGTAGACGACGGGCAGCAGCAGGATCAGTCCGGCCGTCACGAACTCGAGCGAGGCCGAGCCGGTGTCGGCGCCCGCCCGCTCAGCGATCCAGAGTCTCCAGCGCTGCATGCCCGCTCACCTCCAGCCCGCCATCGATCCCGACTAACCCGAATAACGGGAGCGGCGTGCGCACCGTGACGACGGTAGACGGATGTCCGAGGTACGCGCCGTACTCGGCCGTCACGTTTCGCGCATAGTCCGGCCCCAACGCCGCCGCGATGAGATCGCGCGAGCGCTGCACCCCATCCGCCAGCCCGTTGTCGGCCAGCGCCGCGTATCGCGCGCCCTCCGCTGCCGAGTCCAACACCGTGTTGCGGATGTGCAGCGCTAGCCCGAGCTGAAGTACCGACAGCGTCAGTACGGTGAGCAGTCCGGCGACCATCGCGAACTCGGCGGGTGCCGAGCCGCGGTCGTCGCGACGAACTGCCGACAGCATCAGAAGCCGGTGACCTTGTCGATCGCCTGCTGGAAGACGCTACTCAGCGCCGGACCGGCAAGAGCCCAGATGATGACGACGAGACCTGCGGTCATCAATGTGATCAACACCCACCCCGGCACATCCCCCCGATCGCCCTGCAGGCGAGCCGCCCATCCTCTGATCGTGTTCATGTGCATCCCCTCTCTAGAAACCCATTTGCAGCACGGCGATCCCGGGAAAGATCGCGAAAATCACGGTCATCGGCAGGATGAGAAAAACCAGGGGCACCATCATGGCGACCTCCTTTTTGCCGGCGACCTCGAGCAGTTCGCGCTTCGCGTCGTCGCGCGCATCTTGCGCCTGCGCCCGAAGCACCTCGGCTAGCGGCGTGCCGCGTTCGAGTGCCCCGGTGATGTGGTCGACCGCCCGCGACAACGGTGCCAACTGCAGGGCGGAGGCCAGACCGGTCAGCGACTCCGCCAGCGGGAGCCCGGTGTTGACCGCGGAGATCACCCGGGAGAGCTCCTGAGCGAGCTCGCCATGGCTCGCGCCGGCGACCCGACGAATGGCGTCGAGGATTCCCTCACCGGCGGAGAGGCTCAGCGTGAGAAACTCCAGCACGGTGGGCAGCTCCTCACGGATTCGTTCGACGCGCCTCTTCGCCGCGCGCTGCAGCAGATAGTCGCGGAGCACCACCCCGGCGACCGCTGCTCCGGCCACGATCAGCAGGTGGATCGCGAAGGGCAGACCACTGGTGCGAGCGAGCGCGATCGAGAGCAGCAGACCCAGCCCGGCCCCGCTGACACCCCAGACCAATTGCCGCGCCCGGAACTCGTCCACCGTCAGGCTGGTCCCGGACTGGCGCAAGCGCAGCTCGATCGTGGTCGGCCCACCGAGCAGCCGACCGAGCAGTGCTCGTGCCCGCCCGGTCAGGGGCGACAACAGCGCACCGACCACGGGAAGCGGCTCGACGCTGCGCCGGGCAAGGAGTTCGCGCGCACCCGGCGACACATCGACGAGGTACGGCGCCACCCGGTGGATGAGTCGCGGTCGGCTCAGGCGCGGCAGCATGCTCGCCAGCGACCACAGCCCGAGACCGAGCGACAGGCCGAGAAGGATGCTCCAGGCTGTCAGCGGCGTCAACTGAACCATCGGCGCTCCTCGGGGATGCGGCCGAGCCCGAGCATGACGCGATAGGCGATCACCGTGACGACCAGCCCGGCAACGATGATGGTCACCCCGCCCGGCGAGTTGTAGGCGCGAGCGGCCTCGGGGCGGGTGGCGAGCAGCAGCAGGATCACCCACGGTGCGGCAACGCCGAGTTTGGCCGCGTTCAGCACCCAGGACTGCCGGGCCTCGACCTCCGCGCGGATCGCCGCCTCCTGACGCAGGTAGGCCGCGAGGCCGCGGAGCACGGTGGTGAGCTCGCTGCCACCGACCTCCCGCGACATGCGCAGGGTCTCCAGAATCCGGTCGGCGACCGGGTCCGCCAGGCGACGCTTGAGGTCGTCGACGCACAGACCGAAGTTGCCGGTGGCCCGGTACTCCCGCTCGAAGGCGGCAAAGGCATCCCGAGTGGCGACCGGTCCCGAGTGCGCCAGGGTGACCAGGCTGTCGGGGAGCGCCAAGCCCGACCGCACCGCCGACACGAGGTGGTCGACGACGTCGGGCCAGAGCACCCGGGTGGCCCGGCGACGGGCTCGTGCCCGCCACGTGACGGCCATGGCCGGCAGCGCGAGCGCGACGAGCCCGGCGATGAGCGCGATCGCAGCCACCGGCACCAGCACAAAGCACAGTGCTGCTACGACAAGTGCGGCGATCACCGAGACGAGCACGAGGGCGGTGATGGAGACGGAGTGCAGCCCGGCCTGGGCGAGCCGCTCGCGGAGGCCCGCGGACATCCGCCCCTCCGGTCGAGCCTCGCGCCCTCGCCCCGCCGGCCAGACGACCGGCGAGACGACGAGCAGCAGCCCCAGTCCGAGCGTCACACCGAGTACGAGAATCATCCGAGACCCCCGGCGAGAATCGTGCTCGGGTCGAAGCCCGCGGCGCGGAACTTCGCCGCCTTGGTTGGATAGCTTCCGGTCGGCTCCAGCGCTCCCCGGGGCGAGGCGAAGATGGTGCTCGCCTCGATGACCCCGGCGGAGACCTGCCCGCTCGGCGCAACGATCTCGGTCACCCGTCGCCTGCCGCCGCGCGCGAGCTCGCAGTGCACGACGATGTCGATGGATGCCGCCACCGTCGGCACCACGAACGCAGCATCGATATTGCGCCCGGCCAGCAGCGGCAGCGTGCAGAGCTTGGCCAGCGCATCGCGAGCGCCGTTCGCGTGGATCGAACACATGCCGGGCAGCCCGCTGTTCAACGCGATCAGCAGGTCGAGCGACTCGGCCTCGCGTACCTCGCCGACAACGAGACGGTCGGGCCGCATGCGCAGGGCTTCTTTGATCAGGCGACGCAGGGTGATCTCCCCGGTGCCTTCGAGACTCGGCTGGCGGCACTGCATCGCCACCGTGTCGCGCGCGGTGAGATCGAGTTCGAAGGTCTCCTCGACCGTGATGATGCGCTCCCCCGGCCGCGCGGCGGAGAGCAGGGCGTTCAGCATGGTCGTCTTGCCGCTTTGGGTGGCGCCTGACACTAAAATGTTCTGCCCGGCCAACACGCACATCCGCAGAAACTCGGCCGACTGCTGCGTCAGCGACCCGAGCGCGACCAGACGTTGCAGATCCCTGATGCGCGCGGCGAACTTACGGATGTTGACCGACCACGACTTCTGGGTCACGTCGGGGATGACGACGTGGAGTCGGCTCCCGTCGGGCAGGGACGCGTCAACGAACGGTGACGACAGGTCCACCCGACGACCGGATGACTGCAGCATCCGCTCGACCAGGTCCCGCACCTCGGAGTCGGTCAACTCCACTCGCGTCAGCTCCGACACCCCGTTGCGAGCGATGAACACACGGTCTGGACGGTTTATCCAGATCTCCTCGACCTCGACGTCGTCGAAGTACGGTTGGAGGGCGCCGAAGCCGGTGATCGATGCGACGATCTCTCGCGCGGCCTGGTTCTCGTCGGCGAGCATCGGCAGACTGCCCGACAGGGCGCGCTCGCTGTAGCTGCGCACGGCGTCCCGCACATAGCGGTCGGTGAGCGAGCGGTCACGCCCGAGGTCGACACCGTCGCGGCGCACGCGCTCACGCACCTGCTCGGTGATGAGGGTGACCGCCTGCGACATGCGAACAGTGTGCGCGATCCGCCGAAAGTGCGTCGCGAGTTATCCACAGGGACCGCCGCGCTACGCCCCCACCCGCGTGTCTTCGGGCAGTACCACCGGCTCGGGTCCGCGACGCAGTGCCTTGCGCAGCCTGCGCGTCGACCGCAACAGCACCAGCGCCGGCATCCCGACCGCGAGTGCCACGGTGCCCGACCAACTGCGGTCGAACCGGCCAAGCGCGCGCTTGCGGTCCCAGGCGCGACGCAGCTTGCCGCCGGTCTCGCCGCGCGGCAGAACGGGAGTCGGCAGGCCCACCGTTGCGCGCTGTTCGAGCAGCTCTCGCACCTGGGCGACCCAGTCATCCGCCGCCGCGCCGTGGAAGTAGTTCTGCTCGAGCCAGGCCGCGTGAGGCTGGTGAAATCGCGCCGACACGAGGTCGTCCGACCCGCCGAACAGTCCGCTGCCCTCGAAGACCGTGTTGATCAGACTGTGACGGATGCCGAAGTCGTCGAGGATCAGAACCGGGCACCCGAGCGCGATGGCCTCGATCGACGCGGTGGAACTAACCGTGACGAGACCGCCCGCCGCGGCGAGATGAGCACCCATGGCACCGCCCTCGACGACCAGATTGTCGGGGGCCGGTGGATCGAGTTCACCGATCAGATCGGCGTAGTCGTGAGTCTCCGCGTGGGTCTGCTGCTCGCCGTGCACCGCCCGCACCTTGACCACGACACGGCGTGACGGATGCCGACGCGCCGACTCCGCGAGCCAGCCCAGCAGGGAGAGGCGCTCACTCTTGCTCGCCGGCACCTTGGCCTGGGCCGCGAAGATGATGTCGCCGGAGTCTGAGCGCGGTCCGGCCGGGGTCGGCATGAACGGAAGGCTGGCCAGACCGAAGCGCTGATCGATGTGCATGCGCTCGGCCAGGGCCGAGAACTCCGTGATCTCACGCCGCGAATGCACGACGAACAGGTCGGCCTGCGCGCGGTGCGCGATCGCCATGCGCGTTGCCGGGATCGAGATGCCGGGCAGTCCGGTCACGATCACCGGACGGTTCGGGCAGGCGCCGAGGATGGCACGAACCACCACCTTGACCAGCGGGCCGCGCACCGACAGCAGCACGACATCCGGATTGCTCTTGGCGACGCGGACCGCCAGCGCGGCGAGGTCGATCACCGCGGGTCGACCGATCGTGCGCGAGGCGGTGGCGAGCGCGGCGGTGAGCTGGTCGGAGCTCGGCAGCACCGGGCTCGCCAGCACCACCATCCGCCGGTCCCACCCGGCGGGGGCGTGGGCGAGCAGCGCGGCACCCCACTTGACGTAGGAGTCCGAATCCGCGACGGCGAGGATCCGAACCGGATCGGTCATGCCGGCACGCGACGGAGCTTCGCCAGGGGCGCCAACTCCCCCGGGTAGATGCGCTTCTCGCCGTCGCCGAGCGCTTCGCCGACAATCCGGATGTCCGTCACCAGGTGCGCGAAAGCATCAGGCTCGAGCGACGCGGCGTGGTCACTGCCCCACATCGCCCGGTCGAGGGTGATGTGACGCTCCACGACGGTGGCGCCCAGCGCTACGGCCGCGACGGAGATCTGCAGGCCGGTCTCGTGGCCCGAGTAGCCGATCGGGATCTCGGGGTAGCGCTCCTGCAGCGTGGAGATCATCCGCAGGTTCGCCTCCTCGGGCGGCAGCGGGTAGGTGGACGTCGCGTGCAAGATGATCAGCTTGCTCGGGTCGAAGACTGCAACGGCCGCGTCGATCTGCTCCAGCGTCGACATGCCGGTCGACAGGATGATCGGCTTGCCGGTCGCGGCGAGCGCCCGCAGCATCCCGAGGTCGGTCACCGAGGCGGAGGCCACCTTGTGAGCGACGACGTTGAGGTCTTCGAGGAAGTCGACGGAGGGCTCGTCCCACGGGGAGGCGAACCAGTCGAGCCCGCGGAGGGTGGCGTAGTCGCCGATCTCCACGTACTGCTCGCGGCTGAACTCGACGCGGTAGCGGTAGTCGAGATAGGTCATGGTGCCCCACGGGGTCTCCCGCGGGGTGCTCTTCATGTGCTCCGGCGTCGAGATCTCCGGCGTGCGCTTCTGGAACTTCACTGCCTGCGCGCCGGCGTCTGCCGCCACGTCGATGAGCTGCATCGCGAGGTCGACATCGCCGTTGTGGTTGAGCCCGATCTCGCCGATCACGTAGACCGGCTGGCCCGCTCCGATTGTCGATCGTCCAATTGTGACGGTCATGCTGTCCACCCTTCGTAACTGTTTCTGTGGTCGTGGAGGCTCATCGTGCGAACGACCACTGGGTCGAGCAGCGGTGCCATCGAGTCGGCGAGAGCCAATTCGTCTTCGGTGTCGATCTCGATGGCGGTGCGCTCGTCGACGAGCGCAACCCCCACACGACCGAAAAAGCGGAACGAGTTCTGGCGAAACCCGCCTGCGCGCATCACGTAGAACGCGCCGGTCTCGCGATATTCGGGAGTGCGATCCTGGCGGCGCTGCCGGAAGGCCGCATCGTGGTTCACCCCGCGCGCCCCGCCCGGCGCGAGTCGCCAGAGGAAGGCGTGGCTCTCGATCGCAGAGAAGACGACGTCTTCCCCTCCATTGAGAACGCGGTCGATGGCCTCGTCGAGGGCATCCACGTCGATGAACGGTGACGTGGCCTGGATGAAGACGAGCACGTCCGGATCTGTGGGCAACTCATCGAGCACGTGCAGCAGTGCAGACTCCGAGGTCGCGTGATCGGTGGCGAGAGCGGCGGGGCGTCCGAAGACCTCGGCGCCGGCATCGGTCGCGACCGCGCCGATGAACGGGTCGTCAGTGCTGACGATCACGCGATCGACGAACCGACTGGCCCGTGCGGATGCCACGGCTCGCGCCACCAGAGCGACCCCGCCGACCGTGCGCAGGTTCTTGCCCGGCACACCCTTCGACCCTCCGCGCGCGGGGATCACGGCGACGACGCTCATGACTTGCCTCTCGATCTCATGGCTTCGGTTCGAAGCCATTCCGGAGAGACTAAGTACGCTCGGCGGCAGTGTCGCCAACGCCGAATGAACGGATGGTGTCCGGCATCCGTCCGCTCGGAGACGGCTGCGGCGATAGCGTGGAATCGTGACCGCTCTTGAGACGATGCCTCCCGCACTCCGCGCCCGCCGGGCCTGGAGCGCCCTCGTGCTCGGCGTTGTCGCGCAGACCGCCGGCACCGTCTTCGTCTCGACGCCAGCGTTCCTCATCCCTCTGCTGCACACCGAGCGCGGCCTGTCGCTCGCCCAGGCCGGCCTGCTCGCAGCGACCCCGACCATGGGAATGGTGCTCACCCTGGTGCTCTGGGGGGCGCTCGCGGATCGCGTCGGCGAGAAATGGGTTATCGCCGGCGGGCTCGCGCTCACCGCACTAGCTACCGTCGGCGCGATCACCGCGCACGGGTATCTGGAGCTCGGCGTCTTCCTGCTGCTCGGTGGGGCGGCATCCGCCAGCACCAACTCCGCGAGCGGCAAGGTCGTGGTCGGCTGGTTCGCCAAGGAGCGTCGCGGTCTTGCCATGGGCATCCGACAGATGTGTCAGCCGCTGGGTGTGACCGTCGCTGCGCTGACTGTGCCGACGATCGCCGCAACCGAGGGGATCGCGGCGGCGTTCGTCATTCCGCTGGCGCTCACCGCCCTTCTTGCCGTGCTCTGCGCAATCTTCGTCGTGAATCCGCCGCGGGGGTCCGCGCCGGCGGCGACCGGTCCGGCCGCCAATCCCTACCGGGGGAGCGGATTCCTCTGGCGCATCCACCTCGTCTCGATCCTGCTCGTCGTTCCCCAGTTCACCCTCTCCACGTTCGGGCTGGTCTGGCTGGTGACGCAGCTGCAGTGGACGCCGCTGGCCGCGGGAATCCTGGTCGGCATCGCGCAGTTCCTCGGGGCGGTCGGCCGAATCGGGGTCGGCGTGCTGAGCGATCGGGTCGGCAGCCGCGTCGGACCGCTGCGCTGGGTCGCCCTGTCCGCGGTCGCGGTCATGCTGCTGCTCGGGGCGAGTGGGGCCGCAGGGTGGCAGGCTGGGGCGCTGGTGCTGCTCATCGCCATGACCGTCACGGTCGCCGACAACGGGCTCGCCTTCACCTCGGTCGCAGAGATGTCGGGAGCGCGGTGGTCTGGCCGTGCGCTCGGCATCCAGAACACCGGCCAGTTCGTGGCGGCCTCGGCGGTCGGCCCGCTTGTCGGCGGCCTGATCGCCATCGTCGGCTATCCCCTGGCATTCCTCATCGTCGCGCTGTTCCCCGCGATCGCGGTGCCGATCGTGCCGGCACGCAGCGCCGAGGTCGACCGGCTCTGAGCCGCTCTCCCATACAATAGATCGCTCCCCGCGGGAGTGGTGAAATTGGTATACACGCAGGATTTAGGTTCCTGTGCCGCAAGGCGTGAGGGTTCGAGTCCCTTCTCCCGCACAGATGTGCTCTCCGGCTCCCAGAGTCATGGCGCTACCCTGAGCTAGCACCTCTACGGGCTAACACACGACTGGAGTACTCCGCTTTGCAGCCTTCCGCCCTCCTCCCCTGGCTCGACCCGAACCATCTGATCACCGGCGCCGGCCCGTGGGCTCTCCTCGTGGTCTGCGCGATCATCTTCGCCGAAACCGGCCTGCTGATCGGTTTCGTCTTCCCCGGTGACACGCTCTTGCTGATCACCGGGCTGCTGACATTCCGCCACGTCATCGACGTCCCGATCATCTGGGTGGCTTTGGCGATCGGACTCGCGGCCTTCCTCGGTGGCGAGGCGGGCTATTACATCGGCAAGAAGAGCGGGCCGGCCATCTTCGAACGCAAAGAGGATGGCCTGATCAGCATGGCCAGCGTGCGCCGCACCAACGAATTCTTCGCCAAGTACGGCGGACTTGCGGTCATCATCGCGCGCTTCGTCCCAGTGGTGCGCACCTTCGCCCCGATCGCCGCGGGCGTGGGCAAGATGAACTACCGCAAGTACTCCCTCTACAACGCCATCGGCGCATTCATCTGGGGCGCCGGCGTCACCATCATCGGTTTCGTGCTCGGCAACGTGAAGCCGGTCGCCGACTTCGTGATCAAGTACATCGACGTCGTACTGATCGCGGTCGTGCTGCTCACCCTGATTCCCGTGCTGATCCACTACTTGCAGGGCCGGATCCGCGCCCGCAGGGAACGGGATGCTGCAGACCCCAGCTAGCTCGACCCGAGCCGCTTCTCGATCCGCACCACCGCATCGTGTGATGCACGACGCACCTCCTTCTCGGAGTCCTGCAGGAGCGCGATCAGGCGGTCGCGAACCTCGAGTCCGGCGACAGCACCAAGGGCACGGGCCGCGGCGACGCGCACCCGGGCGACCTCGTCGTCGAGAAGCGCGAGCAGGGCATCCGTCTCTGGCAGCAGGCGGGTGAAGACGACGCGCGCCGACATCTCGCGCACCCGCCAGGCCTGATCGGCGAGTCCGCGATGCACAGCGGATGCCGCAGAGTCGTCCCAGACGAAGGTGAGCGCCCGCGCACCCCAGACCTCCGGCCAGTACAGGGGCGGAGCCCCGTCGAGCACGCCCTGTGCGTGTCGGCCGCCCACCCAGAGCAGAAACTCCTCGCCCTCGTTCTCGCCGCGCAGCAGGGAGGCGGCGCGCTCGGCTACCGCCTTCTCGCCATAGAGGGCGACGGCGGCCGCGATACGGTCTCCGGGGCTGTCGTCGAGGGGAACGGGGCTGGTGTTATCAGAAGTCATAGCGCCATCAACCCTAAGCGGTCGTCAGCCCGTCACCGTGAGCACGATCAGACCCACGTTGAGCGCAGCGATGACAACGACGATCGCGGTCAGCACGATCGTGATCAGTCGAGAGTTCACGTAGTCGCCCATCACGCGGCGATCACCCGTCAGGCGAAGCAGCGGAACGAGCACGAACGGGATGCCGAAACTCAGAAACACTTGGCTGACCACCAGCGCCTGAGTGGGGTCGACGCCGATGCCGAGGATGAGCAGCGCCGGGATCAGAGTCACCGAGCGACGCACGTACACCGGGATGCGACGCTTCAGTAGGCCCGCCATGATGGTTCCGCCCGCATAACTTCCGACGGATGTCGAGGCCAGCCCCGAGGCCAGCAGGCCGATCGCGAACACCAGCGCGATTCCCGGGCCGAGGCTGCTGCCGATTGCCCGGTAGGCGCCGTCGATCGTGTCTGTGCTGCCGACGCCGCGCAGATTGACCGCGGCGAGCAGCAGCATGCCGATGTTGACCACGCCAGCGAGGGCGAGAGCGATGCCGACATCCCACTTGGTCGCGCGGAGCAGCCGACGCCGCCCCGTGTCGCCGACGGCTTTGCCGTGCCGGTCGCGGGCGAGCGCCGAGTGTACGTAGATCGCGTGCGGCATCACCGTGGCACCCAGCATGCTCGCCGCGATCAGCACCGAGTCGGTGCCCTCGAACCGCGGGACCAGGCCGCCGAGCACCTCGATCCCGTCGGGCGGCGTGATGAACAGTCCGGCGAGGAATCCGATCGCGATTATCGCGAGCAGTCCGAAGATCACGCTCTCGAACGGACGCTGACCGAACCGGCTCTGCACCAGCAGCAACGCCATCGACACGGCTCCGACGATCACACCGCCGACCAGCAGTGGCAGGCCGAACAACAGGTTGAGGGCGATCGCGCCGCCGATGACCTCGGCGAGGTCGGTCGCCGCTGCGACGATCTCCGCCTGCAGCCAGAACAACCTGCGCGGCGCCGGGCTCAGGCGTTCGCCCAGGAGCTCCGGCACGCTCTTGCCGCTCACCAGACCGAGCTTCGCCGACTGGTATTGAACGAGCGCGGCGATGAGGTTCGCCGCGACAAGCACCCAGACCAACAGGTACCCATAGCGGGCGCCCCCCGACAGGTTTGCCGCGACGTTTCCCGGGTCGACGTAGGCGATCGCCGCGACGAAGGCGGGGCCGAGCAGGAAGAGCCCGCGCAGTGTCGGCCGCGGAGTCTTCGCGGCGACGAGCGCGGGCGCGGCCCTGGTCATCCGAGCAGCCGCTCCCGCACGATCGGCATGATCGCCTCGAACGCCTGCGCGCGGTGGCTGACGGCGTTCTTCTCGTCAGCGGTCAGTTCCGCCGCCGAGACGCTGTATCCCGCCGGCTTGAAGATCGGGTCGTAACCGAAGCCACCACCGCCGACCGCCTCGTCGAGCACCGTGCCCGGCCAGATGCCCAGTTCGACGTGCTCGTACCCGTCAGGCAGCACCAGCGCCGCGGCGCAGACGAACTCGGCGCTGCGGTCATCCGCCCCCACGAGGTTGCGCAGAAGAAGCTCGAGGTTCTCGACATCGTCGCGGATCGGACGCCCGTTCAGCTGCGCATACCGCGCCGAGTGGATGCCGGGGGCGCCCCCCAGCGCGGCCGCCGAAATGCCGGAATCGTCGGCAATCGCCGGTAGCCCGGTGAACTCCGCCGCCGCCCGCGCCTTGATCAGGGCGTTCGCGGCGAAGGTGTCGCCGTCTTCGACCGGCTCCGGCCCGTCGTAGCCGATCAGCTCGATGCCATCGAGGCGTGACCCGAGGATTCTGCGCAGCTCCTCCACTTTGTGGGCGTTATGGGTTGCCAGAACTAATTGCGCGGTCATCCTCCGAGATTACCGGCGCGGCCTCGCCGTTTCGCCTCTCAAGCGTCCCAGCGTTCGGCTCGCCGGTCAATCACGGCTAGGCCTGGTTCAACGCGTCTTTCTGGATTCGGGACAGGTCGACCGCTCCGCCGAGCGCGAGGTCGAGCAGGGAGTCGAGTTCACGACGATCGAACGGCGCGCCCTCCGCTGTTCCCTGCACCTCGACGAAGAGCCCGCGGCCGGTGACGACCACGTTCATGTCGGTCTCGGCCCGCACGTCCTCGGTGTAGGCCAGGTCGAGCATGGGCGTTCCGTCGATGATGCCGACGGAGACCGCCGAAACGCTGTCGATCAACGGGGTCGAGTTCTTGCCGATGAAGTTCTTGCTGCGGCCCCACTCCAGCGCGTCGGCAAGCGCGACGTAGGCGCCCGTGATGGCCGCGGTCCGGGTGCCGCCATCGGCCTGCAGCACGTCGCAGTCGAGCACAATGGTGTTCTCCCCGAGCGCCTTCATGTCGACCACGGCGCGGAGGCTACGACCGATCAGCCGGGAGATCTCATGGGTGCGTCCGCCGATCTTGCCCTTGACCGCCTCGCGGTCCATGCGGTCGTTGGTCGAGCGCGGCAGCATCGAATATTCGGCGGTGACCCAGCCCTTGCCTTTGCCGGTCATCCAGCGCGGAACGCCGTTGGTGAACGACGCCGTGCAGAGCACCTTGGTGCGACCGAACGAGATGAGCGCGGACCCCTCTGCCTGGTCGCTCCAGCCACGCTCGATGGTGATGGGGCGGAGCTGGTCGTTCGTGCGTCCGTCGATGCGGGTCATGAGAGGCCTTTCGTGGGGAGGGGAATCACGCCGGTTTCCAACCGCTCGACGCTGATGACCTCGGGTCCGAGGAAGCGTCGGGCAAGCCGGATGAAGTCTGTCTTGTCGTCGCCGGTCGCCTCGAACTCGTACGTGTGGGGCGTGGCGGGGTCGTGCTCGAGTCCGTGCTCGACCAGCAGGTTGTAGACGTCGGATGCCGTCTCCTGCGCACTCGAGACCAGCGTCACGCTCTCCCCCATCACCCGCTGGATCGCGGCGGACATGAGCGGATAGTGGGTGCAGCCGAGCACGAGCGTGTCGACGCCGGCCTCCCGCAGCGGTGCCAGGTATTCCTCGGCCACTGCGAACAACTCATCGCCGCTGGTGACGCCGGCCTCGACGAATTCCACGAAGCGCGGACACGCCTGTGAGGTAATCGTCAGCTGCGGCGCTGCAGCGAAGGCGTCGTCATACGCACGCGAGCCGATGGTGCCCACCGTTCCGATCACGCCGACGCGGCCGCTGCGGGTCTGACGCACTGCCGCACGGACGGCGGGCTGGATGACCTCCACCACAGGAATGCCGAGGCCGAGGGTGTAGCGCTCGCGGGCATCCCGCAGCATCGCTGACGACGCGGTGTTGCAGGCGATGACCAGCATCTTCACGCCCTGGGCCACCATTTCGTCGAGCACCTCGAGGGTGTAGCGACGCACATCGGCGATGGGTTTGGGGCCGTACGGCGAGTGCGCCGTGTCTCCGACATAGAGCACCGACTCGTTCGGCAACTGGTCAATGATCGCCCGGGCCACCGTGAGGCCGCCGACACCCGAATCGAAGATGCCGATCGGGGCATCGGCGTTCGTCGGGTGCGGGTTCACGGAACTCGAGTTTACGCTGGCGACGACCTCGGGCTGCGGCGTGCGGGGACGCCGGGCGCCATCGCTAGGCTTGCCGGGTGACGAGCTCGCTCCTGACCGACCGCTACGAACTCACGATGATCGACGCGGCCATCCGCTCGGGCACCGCTGACCGACCGAGCATCTTCGAGGTGTTCGCGCGCAGCCTGCCCGGTGGCCGTCGCTACGGCGTCGTCGCCGGCACCGGCCGGCTGCTCGAGCTCATCGGAGAGTTCCGGTTCACGGATGCCGAACTCACCTGGCTTGAGAACGAGAACGTCGTCGACACGGTCACCCTCGACTGGCTCGCCGACTACCGATTCGCGGGCTCCGTCTGGGGATACCAGGAGGGCGAGGTCTACTTCCCCGGCTCGCCTCTGCTGGTCATCGAGGGCTCGTTCGCCGAGGCGGTCATTCTCGAGACCCTGGCGCTTAGCGTGCTCAACTACGACAGCTCGGTCGCGAGCGCGGCAGCGCGGATGGTGTCAGCCGCAAGCGGTCGACCGCTCGCCGAGATGGGTTCCCGCCGCACCGGCGAGTGGAGCGCGGTCGCGGCCGCCCGTGCCGCCTACATCGCCGGTTTCTCCGCGACCAGCAATCTGCAGGCCGGACGCCAGTGGGGCATCCCGACCATGGGAACGGCCGCGCACTCCTTCACCCTGCTTCACGACAGCGAAGAGGATGCCTTCCGCGCGCAGGTCGCCGCGATGGGACCGGGAACCACGCTGCTGGTCGACACCTACGACGTGACCGCCGCGGTGAACCTGGCGGTGAAGATCGCCGGACCCGAGCTCGGCGCCGTGCGCATCGACAGTGGCGATCTGCCCGAGCAGGTCGCTGCCGTGCGACGCCAGCTCGACGGGCTCGGCGCCGAGAACACGAAGATCACGGTGACCAACGACCTCGACGAGTTCACCATCGCCGCCCTGCGGGCCGCCCCCGTCGACTCGTACGGCGTCGGCACCTCGGTCGTCACCGGATCCGGGTCCCCCGCGGCCGGCATGGTCTACAAGCTGGTGGCCAGGCAGGATGCTGCTGGCGCCTGGATCTCGGTGGCCAAGAGGTCGGCGAACAAAGCCACGGTCGGCGGTCGCAAGTTTCCCGTGCGGGAGCTGTCAGCATCCGGCACAGCGACGGCGGAGGTCATCCACCTCGGATCCCCCGAGCTCGCGACCGGCAGCCAGCGCCCGCTGCTGGTACCGCTGATCGTCGAGGGTGAACCCGAGGCCCGGTTCCTCGGAGCCGACGGCACGGCGCTTGCCCGCGCGCACCGTGCCGCCGCGATCGCTGAGCTACCGGCGGAGGCCTTCCGCCTCGGCCGCGGCGACCCCGTGATCCCTACCCGTTACGCCTGACGGATGCCGCGTCCTGATCGTTGGCGCGCTGCAACTGCCGCTCCCCCGTGTGCTCTTGAGCCCGGCGACCGGCGATGGTGAGCATCAGCGTTCGTACCGCGATCGCCACCACGAAGCCAGTGAAGATGACGAGAATTGCGACACAGTAGGCCACCCAGCCGGCGGGTCTGGAGATCTCCAACCACTCCACGGCATAGCTGCTGACGGCGGTGTAGGGGAAGGTGAACGACCAGAACCCGAGCGAGAACGACAACACCCTGAACCGAGGGATTAACGCGATTTGCAGCAGGATCATCAGCACGGCGAGACCCGCGAACGCGTACGCCACCGTGCCGGGTTGCTGACCGGTCAGCGAGAACCATGCCGACCCGCCGACCGTGGGCGGCGCGACCAGGATCGCCAGGGTCGGCATCAGGGGGCCCGGCAGAGCAGGCCGGAACGCGAGACGGGCAATCAACAGGGTGAAGATGACGCCCCAGAAGAAGACGGCAATCGCGAAGGCCCCCACGGCGACGGCATGGAATCCCACAGATTGGGCTGTCGCCGACGCGACGAACCCGGCAGCGACGGTCGGTAAGAAGTACCCACCGTGAATCGCGGTCAACTCGAGTGCACCGCTCAGCCAATAGGAGATGAGCCACGTCGCAAAGCCCGCTGCTGCAGCAATGGACAGGGCGACAACGATCTGCCCGGGGACGGGGGCGAAACGGTGGAGGTCTTCACCGAGGAGCATGCCGATCAACGGCACAATGGCGGCGATCGGGCCCTGGGCCGGGTGCCGCAGTTGCGACGCCAGCGTGTCAGCACTCCTGCTGCCCCGATAGGTGTGGGCGATCAGCAGCCAGAGCCACACCACGAGAGTGATTGCCCACAGGATCTCCGGAATCCACGACGGCCACTCGAGCGCCGTGACCGTCACTGTCCACAGCTCGGCCACGCCCGCGACGCCGAATCCAATGGCCAGAGTATTGAGCGGTATGCGCTGGCCCGACACTGGGGCTGCCAGGTTTGTGCTGCTCACCGTCATCCCTTCAGCGACTCGTAGATCTCTTTACACGTGGGGCACACCGGAAACTTCTCCGGGTCGCGACCCGGCGTCCAGACCTTGCCGCAGAGCGCGATCACGGGCTTGCCGTTCAGGGCGCTCGCGAGGATCTTCTCTTTCTGCACATAGTGCGAGAAGCGCTCGTGGTCGCCCTCCTCGATCTGCTCCTGATTCAGGAGCTCCTCGAGTTCTCGGTCGAGAGTGTCTGTTCCTCCGCCGCCCTGCTGAATGTCACCGCTCATACGTCGATTTTAGACGCCGGAACGGATGCCTCGGTCAGTTCTTCAGCGTGAACGCCAGCAGCTCGGGCCCGCGCCGCCGGAAGATGGCACCACCGCCGGCGACTCCTCCCACCAGCCCTCCAACGCCGAGGGCGATACCCAGGGCGAACGCGCCCCACGCCCAGTGCTCGCCGTACAGGATGCCGAGCGCGGCTAGCCCAGCCGGGGGCACGGTGATGAGCAACGCGGCGAAGAAGGCGAGCGACTGGATGAGTCCCGCGGCAGATCCGGTGGCCTGCGGCTGCGCGAAGGGGCTGTCGCCCGGTCGCACCGCCGGGTAGGGGAACCGTGCGGAGATGACGCTCGACAGACCGAGCCCGGCCAGCAGAATGCAGGCGCACACGCCGTAGAGCGATGGCAGCACCGAGGAATCGCCGTAGAAGGCCACGCTGATCGGAGCCCCGATGAGGATGAGCGGGATACCGATGATCAGTGCCGGCACCACCCGGCCGAACCGGTCGGCCGCACCGGAGACGTTCGAAGCGATATGCAGCCACATCGCCGAGTTGTCGTAGGCGATGTCGTTGTGCGCAGACCAGGACAGGAACAGGCACATCACCGGCAGCGGCAACAGCGCCAGGATGTTCCAGGGCACCCCCGCCACCGCGAGCACGATCACGAACACGAGCGGCGCGACGGGAACCGCGAGCAGAGACGTGTGGTAGCGGGCATCCCGAATCCAGTACGTAATGCTGCGGGCCGCGATCGCACCGGCCGGGGTCGCCGGCATGCGCCGGAACCAGCCGAGACCCGCGTAACTGCGCTCGCGGGCGATGCGCTGCGGGGTGACGAGCATCTTGGCGACCAAGGCCCGCCAGGCGAGCGCCAGCGCTCCGGCGAAGACGAGCGCGATGAGCAGCTTGAGAAAGGCGGTTCCAGGATGCCCGGCCGCCGCCGCCGCCGGTGCGGCCCACGCCGCCCCGAGTGGGGTCCATCCCGCCACGTTCGCGACCGCAGCGAGTACCTCGGGGCCCTTGGTGCCCCAGTCGATGGTGAGCGAGATCGCCAGCAGTGGCGAGAGCGACACGATCACCAGCAGGGCGACCAGCGCCGATATCTCCCGCGCGCGCCGCGTTGCCAACAAGAAGGCGGCGATCGAGGTGGTCACGCGGGCACCGAGCGTGCAGGTGATCACGATGAGAACGGCGCCGAGTATGGCGAGAAAAGCCGACAGCGGGGTGCGGGTCCAGGTCACGACCTGCGCGACGGCGACGATCGTCACGACGAGCGCTGGCACCCCAACCAGCGCGGTGACGGCGAGCCCGGTCGCGAGCTTGGTGGTGGGGATGCCGAACAGTCCGAACGCGCGCGGATCGAGGGTGTCATCCACCCCGAAGGCGAGCGGAACCAGCAGGAATCCGAGGGTGATGATCGCGCCGACCGTGACCGCGATGCTGCCGGCCAGATCGACGTCCACAAAGCGCAGCGCGGTGAGACCGACGACCGCGAGAAGGGCGGTTCCCATCCCATAGACGAGCGCGACGATGATGCCGAAGACCTGCCACGGGCTGCGCCGGAACGTGTTGACGAGGAGCCGGAGTTTCAGTCCGAGAAGCTGTGCAACCACTCCATGCCCTCCGCCGTCTTGCGCCCGCCGGCGAGCTCCACGAACTTCTCCTCGAGACTGCCGGTGCCGCGCACCTCTTCGGTGGTACCCGCGGCGAGAACCTTGCCGGAGACGACGATGGCGACGAGGTCACAAATGCGCTGGATGAGGTCCATGCTGTGGCTTGACAGCACCACGGTGCCGCCCGCGGCCACGTAATTCTGCAGAATCTCGGTGACGTTCGCCGCCGACACGGGGTCCACGGACTCGAACGGCTCGTCGAGGATCAGGATCCGCGGCGAGTGGATCATGGCGCACGCCAACGCGACCTTCTTGGTCATGCCCGCCGAGTAATCCGTCACCAGACGATCGAGTGCGTCCTCGAGGCCGAAGGCACCGGCCAGGTCGGCCGTGCGCTTCTTCACCGTCTTGGCATCGAGCCCCCGGAGTGTGCCCGCGTAGTAGAGCAGTTGGGCGCCGGTGAGCCGGTCGAAGAGTCTCAGCCGGTCGGGCAACACGCCCATGTTGCGCTTCGCGACGACCGGATCGGTCCAGACGTTCGCCCCGTGCACCGTGATATTTCCGGAATCTGGACGCAGCAAGCCCGTCACCATCGAGAGAGTTGTCGTCTTGCCGGCGCCGTTTGGCCCGACCAGGCCGAAGATCGTGCCGGCCGGAACAGCCAGACTCACGTGATCCACCGCCACCGTGTCGCCGAACCGCTTGGTGAGCTGCTCGATCCGCAGCACGACACCGTCGTTCGGCGCGGTGCTCGGTGCGGGTGCCGTCGACTTCTTCGGCGCGTTCTTCGGCGCGCGCGGAGGCGTGGTGACCGGCCGCGTGGTGACCGGCCGAGTGTGAGCTGTGCGGGCAGCGGATGTCGCGGCCGCCGCATCCGTCACGACCGATGTCTCGGCGGCCTCCGCCACCTCCTCAGGCACCTCGATCACCTCGATCGTGGTTTCCGGCAGCTCGCTTTCCGGCAGCTCGGTTTCCGGCAGATCTACCGGTGCAGTCTTCTCGATGGCTGCCGCCTTCGCGGCCGCCGCCCGGGCGGCAGCCGCTTTCGACGCGGCCGTGGTACGCGGGGCTGTGACCTTCGAGGCGGATGTGGTGCGCGCAGCAGTCGGCTTCGAGGCCGCACTGGTTCGCGGCGCAGCCGGCTTCGAGGCGCGAGGAACCGCACCGGCAGCCCTCGGCGCGCGCGGGGCTGCGGCGCCCTCGGTCGTGTCGGCGGGAGTCGCGCGCGGCTTCGATCCCGTGGCAGCTGCGCGTTTCGCCGCGGCGGTTGCCGCGCTCGACGAGCGGGTGCGCGCAGGGGTCTTCGGGGTCGCTCCGGTCGTTCCGGCTGCAGAATTGCGCGGCTTCTGGGCCGCTGAGCGAGGGGCAGGAGAACGCGTCGGGGCGGGCTTTTCCTCGGGTTCGTTGTCCATCGTTCAAACCTACCAACCGCCTCTCTCCTCCCGGAGCGATGCACGGGGCCGCGCCCGAGACACCTGTGGTATCACCTGAGCGAAGTCTGGGCGTTTCGTCACGAATTCACAACGTGCACGCCCCAACCCTGGGCCTATTTTGGGGCGCCGAGTAGGGTGGGGTAAGCACAACGACGTGTCCAGACAAGAGTCTGGGGATTAACATTCGGTGACGTATCTGATTCGCACGTGAATTTCACGAGGTGACGTTGACACCGACCCCCGGTCCGATCACAGTCATCTAGGGAGACAAATCGTGAGCACGCAGATCGTCATTTTGGCCGCCGGCATGGGCAGCCGTCTCGGTCGCTCGCTGCCGAAACCGCTGACTGAGCTCAGTGATGGCCGCACCATCATGCAGCAGCAGTTCGACAACATCCGTCACGCGTTCGGCAAAGACGCCCACGTGTCGATCGTCGTCGGCTACAAGCTCGAGCACATCATCGAGGCATTCCCCGACGCCTCCTTCGTCTACAACGAGCAGTACGACCAGACCAACACTTCGAAGAGCCTCATGCGTGCGCTGCGCGCCTCGAAAGACGGCGGCGTGCTCTGGATGAACGGTGACGTCGTCTTCGACCCCGAGGCCCTCGTTCGCGCCAAGGCCATGGTCGACGCCGGACAGTCCTTCGTCTCGGTGAACACCGCGAAGGTGTCCGATGAAGAGGTCAAATACACCGTGGACGCCGAGGGCTTCATCGACCAGCTCTCCAAGACCGTCACCGGCGGTCTGGGCGAAGCGGTCGGTATCAACTACGTCTCTCGCGCCGACAAGGCGGCCCTGGTGCGCCAGCTGAGCAAGGTCGGCGACCAAGACTACTTCGAGCGTGGCATCGAGCTGGCGATCGAACAGGACAAGCTACGCTTTGAGCCGGTAGACATCTCCGACCTCTACGCCGTCGAGGTCGACTTCGCCGAAGACCTGGAGCGGGCAAACCTCTTCGTCTAGGCGTAGTGCGGGGGTGCTGAACGTAAGGACCCCGGCCAGTGAGCGCATCAGTGCAGTCGCGCGCGCAGTCCCCTGCCCCGAGCACAGCTTTCAATCGGTACCGCCACTCACTGTGGCTGCTGACGACGCGTGACCTGAAGGTCCGCTACACCACGTCGTTCCTCGGCTACTTCTGGTCGATCCTCGATCCCCTGGTGATGGCGGCCATCTACTGGGTCGTTTTCACCCAGATCTTCGACCGCGGAGCCAACAGCCCCGAGCAGCCGTACATCGTTTTCCTGCTGACTGCGCTGCTTCCCTGGACCTGGTTCAACGGCACGGTCTCCGACGCGACGCGCGCTTTCACCAAAGAGGCGAAGCTGATTCGGTCCACCAAGATCCCGCGCACGATCTGGGTGGCGCGACTGGTTCTCTCCAAGGGCATCGAGTTCATCATCAGCATTCCGGTGATCATCTTCTTCGCGCTGGTGTCGTTGGGCACGAAAGACCCGGCACAACTGCACTGGCAGGTCGTCTTCGTCCCGCTCGCCATCGTCATGCAGGCGGCGCTGGCGTACGGCGTGGCCCTCATCGTCGCGCCGCTCGTCGTGTTCTTCCGCGATCTTGAGCGTGCCGTCAAGCTGGGACTGAGGTTCCTGTTCTACGCGTCGCCGATCGTCTATGGTCTCGAGTCGGTGCCTGCCCACCTCAAGCCGTTCATCGCGGTCAACCCGCTGTCTGGCATCCTCTCGCTCTACCGCGCCGCGTTCTTCCCGGCCGAACTCAACTGGCTGGATGTCGCGGTGAGCGCAGCTTTCACCGTCGTCATCCTGATCGTCGGTTTCGTGGTGTTCCGCCGCACGGTGCCGACCGTGCTGAAGGAGATTTGATGACCGAGTCGATCGTTGCCCCGGTCATCCAGGTAAAAGATGCCGGCATCCGTTTCAAGCGCAATCGCCGGTCACGGCGCAGCTTCAAAGACCTGTTCGCCGGACGCGGCCGCCGCGCTCGCCCCGACGAGTTCTGGGCCCTGCGCGACGTGTCGTTCGATGTGCAGCCCGGCGAGGCCATCGGCGTGGTCGGGCGCAACGGGCAGGGCAAGTCGACCCTGCTCAAGCTCGTGGCCGAGGTCGTCTATCCCGACGAGGGTTCGGTCGGGGTGCACGAGGGCGTCGCGCCGCTGATCGAGATCACCGGCGGGTTCGTCGACGACCTGAGCGTGCGAGACAACGTCTATCTCACCGCGGGACTCCACGGCATGAAGCGGGCGGAGATCGACGCTCGCTTCGACGAGATCATCGAATTCTCCGAGATCGGCGACTTCCTCGACACGCCCTACAAACACCTGTCTAGCGGCATGAAGGTGCGCATCGCCTTCGCCGTCATCTCACGCCTCGAAGAGCCGATCATCCTGGTCGACGAGGTGCTCGCAGTCGGCGACAAGGCCTTCCGCGAGAAGTGCTACCGCCGCATCGAGGAGCTCTTGGCGGGCGGGCGTACGTTGTTCTTCGTGTCGCATAGCGAGAAGGACCTCAGACGTTTCTGCACCCGCGGGCTCTACCTCGACAAGGGTGCACTGGTGATGGACGCTCCGATTGCCGACGTGCTCGACCGCTACAACGCGGAATACGGCGTCACGAAGTGACCATCGTCCCCGGCGGTCCGCAGGTCGAGCGCGGTGTGGAGCGGTTGCTGTCGGTGCAGCGGCCGGTGGTGCTGGCCCACATCCGCAGCATCCGTCAACGGCACCCCGGTGCGACGCCGGCCCAGGTGATCAGCATCCTCGAGAAGCGCTACCTCACCGCGGTGACCACCGGCGGTGCCGCAGTGGGTGCGGCTGCGGCGCTCCCGGCCGTGGGCACGGGTGTCTCGATCGCCCTCTCCGCTGCCGAGACCGCCGGCTTTCTCGAGACGAGCGCTCTATTCGCCCAGTCGGTGACCGAAGTGCACGGCATCGCGGTCGACGATCCCGAGCGTGCCCGCACCCTGGTGATGGCGATGATGCTGGGCACGGCCGGCTCCGACCTGGTGAAACAATTTGCCGATCAGGCGTTGGGGGGCGGCAAGACGCGGCCCAAGTTCTGGGGCGAAGTCGTCACCAAGAGCCTGCCGCAGGCCGCGTTCGGTCAGATCGCCGATCGGGTGCGGCGCGCCTTCGTGCGGCGCTTCGCCGTGACCCAGGGCGCCACCGTGATCGGTCGCGCGATCCCGTTCGGTATCGGCGCGGTGATCGGCGGCACCGGCAACCATCTGCTCGGCCGGAAGGTCGTCACCAGCGCCCGCACCGCATTCGGCCCGGCGCCGCAGGTCTTCCCGGTCATCCTGGACCCGGTCGTACGCGACCCGTCAGTACCGACCGTGGCGGAGCGTGCCCGTCGCGGCATCGACGGTGGGCGTCGGGCGATCGCCAGCGGTTCGCGTTCGGTGGCGTCTCGGGCGCAACGAGCGCTTCCCGGCCGGTGGGTGGAGTCGGCAGAACAGCACGACGAGGGCGAGTCCACTCCTCCCCCGGTTCACCCCTGACGCAGCCGTCCACAGCGACCCTGGAGAGCGGATGTCTGCGGCCCTCGCAGGTCGGAGGCCACCCTTAGCCTCCCCGCATGACCGGTCCTCGCTCCCCCTACTCCGACCCCGCCTACTCCGTCCCGTTCTCCATCGATCGGGACGTCGGCCCCAGGCGCTACCTGCTCACCAATCGGAGCCGCGAGCCGCTCAACGGCGTCACGCTGAGCCTGCTCGGAGCCGGCGTGATGCCGGCGAGCGCGCCATCCATGATCCAGCCGGGTGAGTCACTCGAGGTGACAATTTCGGCCAGGGACATCGCGCGCAGCACCGTGTTGGTCGTTCGCTGGTTCCGCCCGAACGGTGAGGAGTACCTCTGGCGGGTGAGCTTTTAGTCGCTAATTTGCGCGACGGCGCTTCTCGGCGATGAACTCCGCGGCGGTGAACACCCGCTCGCGCTTAGGCAGATCGTTCTTGCCGATGCCCCGAACCAGGTCCGCGGGATCAATGGTCAACACCGCAGCGATCACGATGACGGTGTGGAAGTTCGGGTTGCCGAGCCCCCGTTCGATTTTCCCGTAGTTGGAAACGTTCATGTCAGCCAGAAGCGCGATCTCCTCCTGACTGTTCCCTAGCTTTTTTCGCCGCTCTTTGATGCGCGCGCCAAGAATGCGTGCGGCTTCGGAGATCGGCTGAGCCATGCCTCATTGGTACTTGCCCTGTAGGTTCAGCGCGAGATGCTGTCTACCCCAGTGTTATATCCACCGTGGTTTCATGCCTTAATGGACGGATGCCCGGTGTGACCGGACCATTCGCGCCTGCATTCCGGGGGAACACCAGTGACGACCATTCATGAGCTTCTCGACGAGTACGCCCGCCTTGCACCCGATATGCGAACAAAGGGCTTTTACTTCGAGAAGCTCGTTCAGCAGTTTCTGCTCGCGGACCCCGTGTATGCCGGGCTTTACGAAGACGTATGGCTATGGCAGGACTGGCCTGGGCGTGATGGAAAGCCGGACACCGGCATCGATCTCGTTGCACGCCGACGGTATTCCGGCGACCTGGTGGCGATCCAGTGCAAGTTCTTTGGCGAGGCCCACACGCTGCAGAAGGACGACATCGACTCGTTCTTTACCGCCTCCGGCAAGCAACCGTTCGCCGAGCGAATCGTCGTTTCCACGACAAGCAAGTGGTCGAAGAACGCCGAGGACGCCCTCGATGGACAACAGATTCCTACACACCGGATCGGGCTCGATGCATTTGAAGACTCCCCGGTCGAGTGGGACCGCTACTCCCTGACAAGCCCGACGCGATTGGAGCTTAAAGAGCAGAACACCCTCCGCAAACACCAGCGCGAAGCCCTTGCCGATGTCGTGTCGGGGTTCGACGAGGCTGATCGGGGCAAGCTGATCATGGCTTGCGGCACGGGCAAGACGTTCACCAGTCTCAAGATCGCGGAAAGCACGGTCGGTGCCGGCGGTTCAGTTCTCTTCCTCGTTCCCTCGATCGCGTTGCTCTCTCAGACCCTCCGCGAGTGGACAGCGCAGAGCGAGGTGCCAATCCGAGCTTTCGCGGTCTGCTCCGACACCAAGGTCGGAAAGTCATCCGAAGACTTCCGCCTGAGTGACCTCGAGTTTCCTGCCACGACAGACGCGACGAAACTGATCGTCGCGGCGCAGCAGGGCCCGGACTCGGGGCACATGACCGTCTACTTCTCCACATACCAGTCGATCGCAGTCATCAGCGAAGCCCAGAAGGCCGGACTGCCCGAGTTCGACCTGGTCATCTGCGATGAAGCACACCGGACTACCGGGGTCACGCTCGCCGACGACAGCGATTCCGCGTTCGTGCGGGTGCACGACGCTGATTTCATCCGGGCATCGCGGCGGCTGTACATGACCGCTACTCCCAAGATTTACGGGGAGGCGCTGAAGTCCAAGGCGAAAGACAGTTCGGCGACGATCGCGAGCATGGACGACGTCGCGTTGTTCGGCCCTGAATTCCACCGTCTCGGTTTCGGCGAGGCCGTCGAGCGCGAACTCCTCACCGACTACCGCGTACTGGTTCTCGCGGTGAGCGAGGAGGCCGTCAGCGGCGAGTTCCAGCAGCAGTTCCAGCAGAACGGCGAGCTCAACATTGACGACGCGGCGCGGATCGCTGGAATCTACAACGCACTGGCGAAGCGCGGCGTCGAAGGGCTCGGCGAGTGGCCGGCTGACCGCGCGCCGATGCGGCGAGCGGTCGCGTTCTCGCGCTCGATTAAGGACTCCCAACGAGTGTCTGCCCTCTTGGACGAGAACGCAGCTCTGCCGCCATCGTTCACCGCCGACGCAGACTCGCTCACCCTCCAGTCGCGCCACGTCGACGGCACGATGAACGTCCTGGAACGAACGAGGATGCTCGACTGGCTGAAGGAGGACGCCCCGGGAAATCACACCCGCATCCTCACAAACGCCCGCTGTCTGAGTGAGGGCGTTGACGTGCCATCCCTCGACGCGGTCATCTTCCTCAACTCCCGCGACAGCCAGGTCGACGTGGTGCAGAGCGTCGGGCGCGTGATGCGAAAGTCCGCCGCGAAGGACTACGGCTACATCATCCTTCCGATTGCTGTTCCCGCCGGCATCGCGCCAGAGCTCGCGCTCAGCGACAACGCGAAGTACAAGGTCGTCTGGGATGTTCTCCGCGCGCTCCGTGCGCATGACGAGCGTTTCGAGGCGAAAATCGAGTCGCTCGATCTCAATCGGTCGAAGCGGGACGATCAGCTGCAGGTCATCGGAATCGAAGACTTCGGGCCGTCGACCGAAGAGCGCGACGGCAAGCAGGTTCAGCTCGACTTCACCCCACTCGGCGACGAATGGCGTGAAGCCGTCTACGCGAAGATCGTGCAGAAGGTCGGCGAGCGCGAATACTGGGAGAACTGGGCGAGCAGCGTTGCGGATGTCGCGGCTGCACAGACACTTCGGATCGAAGGACTGCTCGACACCTCCCCGGAAGTCCGCGCGGAGTTCGAGCGCTTTCTGAAGGGACTGCAAGACAACCTCAATCCGAGTGTCAGCGAGCAGGACGCGCTCGAAATGCTGGCGCAGCACATCATCACGCAGCCGGTGCTGGAAGCGCTGTTCGATGGCTTCGGTTTCGCGGAGCACAACCCCGTTGCGAAAGCGATGCAGGGAATGTTGGCGGTGCTCGAGGGAACGAATGTCGAGTCGGAGACCCGCGGTCTCGAGAGCTTCTACGACAGCGTGCGGGCGCGGATGCGGGAGATTACCGATCCCCGAGGGAAGCAGGACTTTCTCAAGACGCTCTACCAGCGGTTCTTCTCCGTAGCTATGAGGAAGGCAAGCGAGCGGCTTGGGATCGTCTACACCCCGACAGAGATCGTTGATTTCATCCTTCGGAGCGCGGACGACATCCTGCGCGCCGAGTTCGATTCCTCGCTCGGCGCCGAGGGAGTCAACATCCTCGATCCGTTCACCGGAACTGGGACGTTCCTTGCGCGTCTCATCCAGTCCGACTTGATCTCGGATGCCGATCTCCCCCGCAAATACCGTCACGAACTGCACGCCAACGAGATCAATCTCCTTGCCTACTACGTCGCCGCGGTGAACCTCGAGGACGCCTATCAGTCGAGGATGGGCGGCAACTACGTTCCGTTCGACGGGATCCTGCTGACCGACACGTTCCAGATGCACGAAGAAGGCGACGAGCTCGACTCGGAGGGCGTCTTCGTGGAGAACAACGCCGGCGTCATCGCACAGAAGGACCTGGCGTTCTCTGTCATCGTCGGAAACCCGCCGTACTCCAAGGGCCAGGAATCTGGCAACGACGACAATCAGAACGTCAGCTATCCAAGCCTCGACGACAGCATCAAGAAGAGCTACGCAGCTCGGTCGTCGGCGCAGAATAAGAACAATCTCTACGACTCGTACATCCGCGCAATTCGGTGGGCGAGCGAGCGGATCGGCGACAGCGGCATCGTCGGATTCGTCACCAACGGCGGATTCATCGATGGCAACACCGCGGACGGAATGCGCAAGGTGCTGGTCGAGGAGTTCAGCAGCCTGTACGTGCTGAATCTGCGGGGCAACGCTCGAACTGCCGGAGAGCAGCGTCGCAAGGAACGCGACAATGTGTTCGGGCAGGGAACGCGCACCACCGTCGCCGTAGCGATTCTGGTGAAGAATCCATCTTCTGAGGAACACGGTCAGCTGCGGTACCACGACATCGGGGATTACCTCAGTCGCGAGGAAAAGCTAGCGCTGGTCGCAGGATTCGAGTCTGCCGCACAGGTGCCGTGGACGGTGATTACGCCCAACACTAATGGTGACTGGGAGAACCAGCGTAGCGACGAGTTCCACGATTTAACGCCTCTCATGGTACGAAGGGGGCACGAACTCACTTTCTTCTACAAGTTCAGCGCCGGGCTTCAGACGAACCGAGACGCGTGGGTGTACAACTACTCCCGCGTGAACTTGAGCAAGAACATCGCGACCACCATCGCGGCATTCAACGAGAACGTCGAGCTTGCCGACGCACTCGGTGCCCCAGCTGATCTTGATTCGAAAAGAATTAGCTGGAGTTCTTCGCTGCTCGCGCGACTTGCAAACCGGCAGAAGATTAACTCGCAGAGCGGTCAACTTGTCGAAGCCGCCTATCGCCCTTTCCAGAAGGGCTGGCTGTACTTCGACAAGTCCCTAAATCATCGCCCCGGGCAGCTCAGAACGTTTTTCGTGGCCTCTCATTCGAATCTAGGATTCTTCGTCACAGCACCTGGAGAATCGGGACCCTTCGCGAGTCTGATGACCGCTTCCGTCCCAGACTTGCATGTAATTGCCACTGGCCAGTTCTTCCCTCGATACACCTACGAAATGCAGGCCACCGACGTCGACCAGCTCGCGGGATTCGAAGACCATGTCGCAGACGAGTACACCCGCATCGACAACGTGACCGACGAGATCCTGTCCGACTACCGCACTACCTATGGGCCTGAGGTCACCAAAGACGACATCTTTTTCTACGTCTATGGCATCCTGCACAGCTCGGACTATCGCGAGCGGTTTGCCGCGGACCTCAAGAAACTGCTCCCGCGCATCCCGAAGGTCACGGAATTCCGCGAGTTCAGCGACGCGGGCCGCTCGCTGTCGGAACTGCACATCGGTTACGAAGACGTCGAGCCGTACGCGTTAGACGAGGTCACCACGGTCGCCGATCCCGACCTGCGGGTCACGAAGATGCGCTTCGCGGGCAAGCGTCCGAACATCGACCGCTCAACGATTATCTACAACGACCAGATCACCCTTCGCGGAATCCCCGACGAAGCGCACGAGTACATGCTCGGTTCGCGCTCGGCAATCGAATGGATTCTCGAGCGTTACCAGGTCAAAACCGACAAGCCGAGCGGCATCGTCAACGACCCGAACGCGTGGGGCGAGGAGCACGGCAACCCTCGCTACATCCTCGATCTTCTGAAGAGCATTGTGACCGTGAGCGTAGAAACTGTCCGCATTGTCAAGTCACTCCCGCCGCTCGACATCATCGGCTGATCTTTGCGCGTGGGCCCGTTTGTGGTGATTGTGCCCGCTCGAGCAGGCACAACCTGCACGAACCGGCACAGTCACTAGCGGGTACAGGCACGAACGGGCACAGTCGCGAGCGCGCGCCTAGTCTTCGTCGTCGTCCGAGTCGGACTCGAAGGGGTCGACCTCCGCCTCGTCGACGTCGTTGGCGTGCAGTTCCGCGTTGCGATCCCATTCGGCGAGCAGCTGATCGACGGCGGCGTGGAAGCGACGGGTCGATGCTCCCGGTGTCGTATCTCCGAAGTGCCGTTCGACCCAATAACGCAGGCGGCTCTGTGCTTCTTCGTCGACGAGCACCCGGTCGGCGAGGGTGACGATATCGCCCGCGGTGTCGGCGTAGAGCCAGTCCGCCTGACCGAGATAGCCGTCTTCGTCGATGTCGGCGTCCGGCGAGACCGGTCGGGTGACGATGAGCGGTTTACCCGTGGCCAGTCGGTCGTAGACCATCGCGGAGACGTCGGTGATCGCGACATCCGCCGCCGCCACTTGCCAGCCGAGCTGGCCGCCGTCGTCGTAGAGGTGCCGGGCCTGGGGATCGGCCGCGTTGGCAGCCGCGATTGAGGCGATGATGTTCCGGTTGGCCGTGCGTGTCGCAGGATCGATCACCCCGGTGCGTGGATGGGGGCGGTAGATCACGCGGTGCCGCCCGGTGGAGAGCAAGGATCCCACCAACGCCTCGCCGTGGGTCGGCACCGATCCGTAGGCCGCGGCCCCCCGATCACCCTCCCAGGTCGGCGAGTAGAGCACCACCATCCGCTCATCCGGCGTCCACGGCAGAGCGCCGGCGAGGTGGTCGGTCTGTGGGCGCCCGATCATGATCGTGCGCCGGTCGAGATCGAAGTCCCAGAGTTTGCGGCGAAGGCGGTCGCGCGCCGCCTCGCCCGCGATGAGGCTGAAGTCGTAGGCCTTGAACTGGTTCGTGGTCATGTACATCTTGTCGCTTTCACCGTGGTTGATGAAAACGTGCCACATGCGGCCGTACCGGAACATCTGAAAGTTCTTGGCGTTCTGATTGACATAGAAGACGATGCGGATGTCCTGAGCCGCGACGAAATCCTCCAACTCCACGATCTTCCGCAGATACACCACCGGCACCGGCGACTCGTCCATCAGGGCCAGCGCCGTGCCGGGTGACCGGGCGATGATGGCAACCGAATGGGTCTTCGCGAGTTCGGCCAAGGGCTCGTACCATTGACGAATCTGATAGAGGTTCACCTTGGTGTCGGCGAAATAGACGGCGATCTTCACACTTTTCGCCGGCAGAGGGGGCTGCTCGTCCACGCGAACGGCGACCCGCTTGCGATTCTGACGCGAGGTGTAGAGATTGCGCGCGAGTTTGATCGCGGTTCTAGCGTCGTTCAGAAGGGGCATCCACCGATTAAAGCAGCGCGGCCCTCGCCGCTCCTGCGAAGGAGGGCGCTGCTAGGCTCCAATCGTGCCCCGGTTCACCTTTTCTGCCGGTAACGCGCGAAAATTGCTGGCCCTCCCGCTCTACGCGCTGGGGGCCATTGCCGCCGCGGTAGTCCCGCGTCGCCTCGACGCCTGGGTCTTCGGCTCCGGCCCCGGCATCGGCGAGGGGGCACTCGAACTGTTCCGCTACGTGCGTGCCGAACATCCGTCTATTCGCGCAATCTGGCTCGCGAAAGACGAGACGGATGTCGCCGTAGCCGCGGGGCTCGGCATCCGGTCGGTCGTAAAAACCTCTGCGCGCGGGTTGCTGGCGACCCTGCGGGCCGAGGTCATCGTCGTGACGCACGGTTTCGGTGATGCCAACCGTTACGGCACCCGCGGAGCCTTCGTCGTTCAGCTCTGGCACGGCATCCCGCTCAAGCTGATCCAGCTGGATTCGCCCGCGACCCTGAGCCTCGGAATCCCGGGCGCGGGGCGGCTACGTGGCCCCCTTCGGCGCTTCTACCGCCGAGGATTCGCGGGAATCAGCCTGATGCCGGCCGCGTCAGAGCTCTCCGCCCAACGACTGCGCACCGCGTTCGGCCTCCCGGAATCCCGAGTCGTCGTCACCGGAGATCCACGCGATGACGTGCTCGCACGCCCTACCCCGGCGCGCGACGAGCTGTTCAGCCGGCTCGGCGTTGCGGATCACGGACAGCGCACTGTCTTGTTCGCCCCGACCTGGCGCGACGGTGAACCCGATCCCGGCGCGCCGACCGCCGCCGAATGGCAGTCGATCGTGGGCTTCCTCGATGCGAGCGATGCGCTGCTGGTGGTGCGTCCGCATCACCTCGGGGTCGGCGATTACGCGGCCGGGCCTCTGGCGTCGCCTCGGGTACGGATGCTCGGCGCCGAGTTGCAGACCGACATCACCCCGCTGCTCCCGGCCTTCGACACCCTCATTACCGACTACTCCTCGATCGCCTTCGACTACTCGCTGACCGGCGGGCCGATCTTCTATTTCGCGCCCGACCAGGAGACGTACACGACCTCCCGCGGACTCTATGAGCCGTACCGCCGGTACAGCGGAGGCCGAGAGGTGCGCTCCTGGACGGCTCTGCTCGGTCAGCTGGAGCGGTTCGCCGCCGATGCAGACTGGGCCGCCGACGTGCTCGCGCACACGGCCGAGATCGCCGCACGGCATTTCGAGTTCCACGACGGGGAAAACACTGCGAGAGTGTTCGAGGCGATCCGGCTGAGCACGCGAAGGGAGGGCAACGGATGACCACCATCGACACCCTCGGCGTCCAGACCGAGCCATCCCCCGCCATCCTGCTCGGCGGGCCGGGGACGGCACCGCAGCATCTGACCCTCGCGGGCACCCGTCAGCAGTTGGTGGGCGCCGTGACCGACGCGGGTGACCGCTGGTCGGCAACGATTCCCCTTCTCAGCGCGCACTGGAAGAGCGCGCCGATGCCCCCGCGCTCGGGCCGCTACACCCTGGGCGGTGCTGTGGGCGGTGTTGTGGACGCTGTCGAGCTCGCTGCCGACCTCCCCGCGTCGCAGCTCATCGAGGGCGTCACGCGAATCAGCTTCGGCCACGACGACGGCTCCCTCACCGTCGACTTCGCCGCGCCGCTCACCGATCGCGAACGCGGCCGACTGCAGCAGGCATCGCTCGAAGCCGACTACCGCGCCACCGACTACGCCCCGATCGATGCGGTCTTCTTCGAGAGTTTCTTCGGCCGCAACGCGTCGTGCAACCCCCTCGCCATCGACCGCTCGTTCGCTCTGCAACGCCCGGACATCCAACGCTATTGGAGTGTCGCCGATGCGTCGGTGACGGTGCCAGACGGGGCGATCGCCCTGGTCGAGGGGAGCGCGGAATGGTGGCGTATCCGCGGCTCTGCCCGGCTGCTGGTGGTCAACGATTGGCTGCGCAAACGCTATCGCAAACGGAAGCACCAGACGGTGTTGCAGACCTGGCACGGCACCATGTTGAAAAAACTCGCGCTCAGCCGCGGGCGCGTCGGCCTGCGCACGACCATCGCGACGATTCTGGAGAGTCGACGCTGGGACATCCTCCTCGCCCAGAATGACTACAGCCGCCGCATATTCCGCAAGGCGTATGCCTTTCTCGGTCCGGTCTGGGAGGTCGGTTATCCCCGCGATGACGTGCTGCTAACCGGAGATGCGGCGACGGTGCGTGACCGGCTCGGCATCCCGAACGACACGAAGGTGCTGCTGTACGCGCCGACCTGGCGCGACGACCACCCCGATCAGGTCGACCACCTCGACGTGGCTGCGTTCGCCCGCGAACTCGGACCGGACTACGTCACGCTGATTCGAGGTCACTCCCGCACGCTGCTGCCCGGCGAGGACGTGCGCGCGACGGGGGTGATCGACGTGACCGGCTATCCGGATGTCTCCGAGCTCTTCCTTGTCGCCGACGCTCTCATCACGGACTACTCGTCGGTCATGTTCGACTTCACGGTGACCGGAAAGCCGATCTTCTTCTTCACCCCCGACCTCGAGCACTACCGGAGCACGCTTCGAGGGTTTTATTTCGATCTGCTACCGGTCGCGCCCGGTCCGGTCATCGCCGACGCGACGGAGCTCGCCCGTCGGGTACGGGAGACCGCGGATGTCCCTCCCGAGTTCCGCGAGCGATACGCGGCCTGGCAAGCACGATTCAACCCCCGCGACGACGGTCACGCCGCGGATCGCGTCGTGGCCAGGCTGGTCGCCGAGGGCATCGTCGGCTGACGCCGATCGCTGGTTGAGGCTGACGCCGTTCGCCGGTTGAGGCTGACGCTGTTCGCTGGTTGAGTAGGCCGCGAGCGCCCGCGCGAGCAGCCGTATCGAAACCCGCTCGAGGTGCTCAGATGCCGGTGCGGGAGGTGTCGACGGTGTCGCGCGCCCCTCGCAGCAACCCGCCGATAAATCCGGCACCCCAACTGAGGTGCATCGTGGGCAGCACGTAGAAGAATCGCCAGCGGTCACGCCAGCGCGTTCCCCCGCTGCGGCCGAAACTGATGAGGGTGAGCGCGGCCAGGTAGAGCGCGGGCGCGAGATAGAGCAGCGACAGCACGATGCTCGGCCAGCCGCGAACCACGCCGGTGAGCTGCAGTAGCGCGAGCACCAGGCAGAGGGCTAACGCCAGAACCAACACCGGGGGCGCGAAAAAACGCCAGGGGTTGCGCCCGCGATAGCGGCGCACGAGCTCTCCACGCCACGTTCCAGTGGCGGAAAACTGCCGCACCAGCTTGGTCCAGCTCTCCCGAGGCCAGTAGGTCACTTCGAGGGTGGGGTCGAACCACACCGAGTGGCCCGCCGCGCGGATGCGCAGGTTGAGCTCCCAGTCCTCGCCGCGGCGGATGGTCTCATCGAAGAGATCGACCTCGTCGAGCACCTCCCGGCGAAAGACACCCAGGTACGCCGACTCCGCCGGGCCCTCCTCGGCGCCACCGTGGTAACTCCCCCCACCGAGCCCGAAGCGGCTGTTGTAGGCACGGGCGACCGCGGATTGGAACGGCGTGCGCCCGCGGGCCTTCATGACTCCCCCGACGTTGGCGGCCCCGGTACGTTCGAGGTCGGCGATCGCCCGCTCGGTGTAATTGGGCTCCAGTTCCGAGTGGGCGTCTACCCGCACGACGATCGGAAAGCGGCTGGCGCGGATGGCCAGATTCAATCCGACCGGGATGTCCGTCGCCGGGTTGCGGACGACCACAATGCGGGCGTCCTCCTTCGCCAGTTTCTCGACCACGGCATCCGTCGCATCGGTGGAGGGACCGAGCGCAAGAATCAGCTCCTTTTCGCCGACCCAGTCCTGGCCGAGCACAGACCGCACTGCGGTCTCGATGTACGCCGCCTCGTTGAGAACGGGGATCACATACGACACACCCGGAAGGGATGATGCCTGCTGCGCCATAGCGTCCAATACGGTTCTCGGGGTCGGTCGATCGAGCCTACCAGCCGTCATCGGACCGCCCCGAGTCACCAGGGAGACGCGAAAGAGGCACGAACCCATGGGGGTCCGTGCCTCTTGCCGCGTGGAGGGAGCGGGTACTACTTGAGTGCGCCGACCGTGACGTCGACGGTGCTGCTCTTGCCGTCGCGGACGTAGGTCAGCGAGGTGGACGAGCCGGCGGCGAGGAAGCGCACCTGCGCGGTGAGGTCGGTGGCGCCGGTGATCTTCACGCCGTTGAACTGCGTGATGACGTCGCCCTCCTTGATGCCTGCATCGGCTGCCGCGCCGCCCGCGGTCACCGACTTGATCAGGGCGCCGGTGGTGCTCCCGGCCGTGCTGGTGGCGTCGGCGACGCCGGCTCCGAGCAGGCCGTGAGTTGCCTTGCCGTCTTTGATGATCTCGTTAGCGACGCGCTCGGCGAGGTTCGACGGGATGGCGAATCCGACACCGATGCTGCCGGCCTGCGAGCCGGTGGAGGAGCTGTCACCGGCGCTGGCGATCGCCACGTTGATGCCGATCACCTTGCCGTCGGAGTTGAGGAGCGCGCCACCGGAGTTACCCGGGTTGATCGCGGCATCCGTCTGGATGACGGGGAGGGAGATCGTGGCGGTGGCCGCCGACTGCTGCTGCGTCTGGCCCTGGCCGTTGTTGAACTGCCAGAAGTCGAACGGGCTGCTGCCGCCCTGGCCGTTGCCGTTGCCCTGCCCGCCATCGGAGCTGTCGCTGGACGACGAGTCCGGAACGGCGGAAGAGGCGATGGTGATGCTGCGGTTGAGCGAGCTCACGATTCCGTCGGTGACGGTGTTGGAGAGGCCGAGCGGCGCACCGATCGCGATGGCGGTCTCACCGACGTTGAGCTTGCTCGAGTTGGCGAAGGATGCCGGCTGAAGGCCCGATGCATCCTTCAGCTTGATGACGGCGAGGTCGACGATCGGGTCGGTGCCCACGACGGTGGCGTCGTAGATGCGACCGTCGGACGTCGTGACCTGGATCTTGCCGGATGCGGTCTCCCCGTCGAGGGTGACGACGTGGGTGTTGGTGAGCACGTAGCCGTCGTTGCTGAGGATGACTCCCGACCCGGTGCCCGCCTCGGAGCCGCCGGTGACGGAAATGGTCACGACCGAGGGCTCGACCTTGGCGGCAACGGCGGTCACGACGTTGACGCTCTTCGTGTCGTTCACCGTGATGTTCTGTGCCGTCGGCGAGTTCGTCGCGGTCGACGAATTGCTCTGGTTCGACGAGACGGCGATGGCGGAGATGCCTCCGCCGACGACGCCACCGATCAGCGCGGCCGCAGCGAGCGCCGCCACGAGGGTGACACGACTGGAGCGCTTCTGGAAGGCCGGGGGAACGACTCCGGCGGAAGGCTCACTCTGCCCGGCGAGCGGCTGCGTCTCGGCTGCGGGGGCTGCGGTGCCCGAAAGAGGAGTGGTGGCTGCGAGGTTCTCGGTCGCGGCGGCTTCTGTGGGTGCCGTCTCTGCTGCGTCGGTGTGCTCGGTGTTCGCGGCGGCGGTCGAGTCGATGGGGGACTCGTCTGGGCCGGGAATGTGATCCTGGGTGTTCTCAGTCATGAGGGGGTGCTCCTTCCAAGCGGAGCAAGCTTCTCGTGCCAACCTGAACGTTTTATAAGCGCAGGCTGTAAGCGTGCCTCGCTTTTTCTTAGCGCGTTCCCGCGGTCAACAACCGGGGCCGGAGGGGTGTGCGAGACAGTCCCGCCCGACCAGCACGGTGTCTGCTCGACCAGCGGTGGCGACCAGCTGATTCGCCGCTACGGGCAGGGTTCCGGCAATCGGGATCCAGCCTCCCCCATCGAAGCGATACTCGGCCCCTACGTCGACCGTGAGGGTGATCGTGTAGGTGCCGGCGGCACGAAAGATATGACTGGTCGGGGTGGGGTCGAACTCCGCTATTCGCTGAGCCGCCCAGGTCGAGCCTTTCGTGGAGAGGTTCGCCGTCGATCCGTCGCCGTACGCCCAGTGGTAGGCGCTGGGGGTGAAGCGAACGGATGCCGGCCGCCCCAGCAACTCGCCGTCGACGATGTGCTGCGAGCCGACCGCATAAAAGTTGGTGTGCAGCCCGATCACCATCCAGCCGTTGGGCTCCATGCGGGCGACGGCCGCGTGCGGCACGAAGCTTCGGATGTCGGCGAGAGTGACAGCGGTCGGCAGCTCCTCGCCGGGCATCGTCACCGTATAGCCGTCACGCGGAGGCGGCGGGGGTTTGGGGATGGTGCCGGATCCCGGGCCACCGCCTGCGCCGTTGCCGGAGTTGCCCGAGCCGGCACCCGTGTTTCCACTGCCTGCGTTTCCTGACCCCGAACCGGGCCCGGAACCGTTTTGAGTTCCGGAGAGGTCGACGCCGCCGTTGCCGACGCTGCCGGACACTGATGGGCAAAGGCCAGCGGAATATTGCGCTCTCGTACAGTCCGCAAACGCTAGTCCCGCCGGCCCGATCAGCACTCCGATCACGCCCGCTACCGTCCCGGCTATCAGCAAATTCCGGGTCCGGCCCACGGCTCGCTCCCGTCTAAAAGTAGTGAAGCCGAATCGCTCGCTCGCACGAAGCTCAGTTCGAACGCCTGGACATTCACTCGACTAATCGGCGTGACATCGAGTCCCGCAGAGTCGATCAGCTGTTGTGCCGAAAAATCTACGCATGCATATACAGCTACGGAATCGGCATCATAACGCTCAAGCGATGAGCCGAAGAAAGCGGTCTCGCCCTGGGTATGCAATTTTTTTTCGCTATATATCAGGAAACCGGTCAACTCATCCTTCAAAAGCGATTTGCTTACAAGTGGCTCGATTCGTTCAGGTCTCATACCGGCATCGGCGGTGATTGAGTCCGACACCTTCAGGTACGCCGCGTACGCCTCCGTCGCGGCCTTCAATGCCTCTTCCTCGCTTGCGAACAGCGGCGTGCTGCTCGGCTTCGGATCCGAGTGACTCTGCGGTGGCGACGGTGTGCAGCCGCTGAGCACCAGGGCTGGCACGATCAGCAGCGCGATGACGGCGGCGGTTCTGCGCATGCACAGAACGGTAGGGCACTGCGGCGTCCGGGGGCCAGATCTATCCACAGGTCAGCTGCCCGAGCCGCGACATCCGCCCCCGTGGAGGAGAGGAGATCGCGCCCTTCGACAAGCTCAGCGACCGAAAGAGAAGCTCAGCGACCGAAGGCCGGAAGACCGGCAGCCGGTAAGTTGAACGGATGGAGCAGCGCGCATGAGGGTGTCCGGATCTTGGCAGCGGGCGGCTCGCGGGGCGATGCTGCTCGGTTCCGATGGTGCGCTCAGTCCGACGATTTTTGCGGAGATGTCTGCGCTCGCGGTAAAGACCGGCGCGATCAACCTAGGCCAGGGCTTTCCTGACGAAGACGGACCGGTCGAGGTGCTCGATGCAGCCAAGCGCGCCATCGACGCCGGCCTCAACCAGTATCCGCCGGGCATCGGGATGCCGGTGCTCCGCGAGGCCATCGCCTCGCACCAGGCGCGCTTCTACGGGCTGACGCCCGATCCCGATACAGAGGTGCTGGTCACCGTCGGCGCCACCGAGGCATTGGCCGCGACCATCCTGGCGCTGACCGATCAGGGCGACGAGGTCGTCACATTCGAACCGTTCTACGACTCGTACGCGGCGATGATCGCCCTCTCCGGCGCCGAGCATCGCACCGTCGCCTTGCGCGCACCCGACTTCCAGCCCGACCTCGATGAGCTGCGCCGTTCGGTTACCGACCGCACCCGCCTCATCCTGATCAACAACCCGCACAACCCGACCGGCACGGTTCTCAGCCGGGAAACGCTGGCGCTGATCGTCGAGCTGGCACACCGGCACGACGCGATCATCGTCTCCGACGAGGTGTACGAACATCTCACCTTCGGCGTTTCCCACACCCCGATAGCGAGCCTGCCGGGAGCCCTCGATCGCACCGTAACCATCTCCAGCGGCGGCAAGACGTTTAACACGACCGGGTGGAAGATCGGCTGGCTCACCGCACCACAGCAGATCCTGCAGGCCATCCTCGCGGTCAAGCAATTCCTCACCTTCGTTGGCGGCGCACCATTCCAGCCCGCGATCGCCGCAGGGCTCGAGCTGCCCGACAGCTATTTCCGCGGGATCGCCCTCGACCTTGCCCACAAGCGTGACGTGCTCTCGGCGGGCCTGCGCGCGGCTGGCTTCACGGTCAGCGAGCCGCGCGGCTCCTACTTCGTGGTGGCGGATGCCGCGGCTCTCGGCTTCTCGGACGCTGCGGCGTTCTGCCGTCAGCTCCCCGACCTGGCCGGGGTCGTCGCGGTGCCGATCAGTGCCTTCGTCTCGGACGAGAACAAGGGCGAGTACGCCTCGCTCGTGCGATTCGCCTTCTGTAAGCGGGTCGAGGTGCTTGAGCGGGCATCCGCTCAACTCGCCTCCCTGTAGAGGTACTACGTGGTGGCCGGGGCGATGCCCGAGATGTAGTGCGCCTTCACCTGATCGGCCGTGAGTGCCGCGGTGTAGACCGCGACGTAGCGCATGCTGCCGGTGAAGTAGTAGTTCGCGGCGGCGTTCGGCCAGTTGGAGAGGCTGTCGTATCCGACGTGCCACCAGCCGGAGGTCGGCTCACCGGCGGTCATCGACGGATTGCTGGCGACCTGTGCCCCGTCGACGTAGAGGTACATGCCAGCGGTAGATAGCGTTGCGACCACGTGATGCCAGTTGCCATCGGCAACGCTCGCCGCGCTCGTGATCACCTGGGTGCCGTTGTTGTAGACACCGAATACCGCCTGGCCCGAGGTGTTGATATAGATGTGGCGGTCGAACTGCGACGAGATACTGGTCTGCGCTGTGCCGAAGCCGATGACCTTGCCGCCCTTCACCGTGGTCTTGATCCACGCCTCGAGGCTGAAGACGTTGGGGGCCGCGGCGAACTTGTACGGCGTGGAGATCCAGTTAGTCGTGCCGTTGAAGATGGCCGATACCCCGGTATCCCTCGGGCACGGCTTGTCGCTCGAGGTGCTGCGTGGGCCGTACAGCGTGCCGGTGCGCGCATTACCGCTGGTGTCGGCAACCGCTGTGCCGGTGGTGTCATTCAGCGGATAGGCGAACAACGCGCTCGCCTTCTCGGAGGTGATCGAGTCGGCGCAGCTGAAGTCGCGGGCGGTTCCCGCTTGACCCGCGCCAGCGACCTTCGCGCTGAACCCTGCCGAGGTGGACGGCACCAACTGCGCAGTCACACACAGCGCGACGATCGCCGCGGTTGCGATGGCGACGGCGACGAACCGCTTCGACCGGAAACGGCTGCGGACGGTGGCCGAGAAACTCACTGTGCGGCAATCCCCTCGGCCTCATCGACCGACTCGGTTTTCGGCGGCAAACCGACGATAAGGCACCAGAGCAATGGAGTGGAGCAGACCAGGCCGAAGACGATCCAGCCGATCAAAGGAAGATCGAGCGCCGATGACAGCGCATAGTGACCGTTCACGGCCATGGTCGGGATGCTGAGCTTGCCGAGCTGACCGCTCGCAAGCGAGACGTGGCCGCCACCGACCGCGCTGACGGTGATCGGCAGGATGCCGGTGGAGACCAGCGTGGCTTCGGCGCCCTTTGCCGTGAGGCGACTGGTCTCGACCACCACCCCGACGAAGGGGTGGAGCACAAAGGCGGTGACTGCGGTGGTGACCGACAGGCCGATCACGCGCACGGCCGATCGAGCCGACGGCGAGCGGAAGGCGAAGGAGAGCAACCACGAGACGACGAAGCCGGCCGCGACGAAGGGAACCGCCCGTATCACCCAGCCGAACACCGGGAGCACCGCGAAGGTCTTGCCGATGAGGTCTTTGTCGCTCAGGCTCCACGGGTCGATCGCGCCGTTGACGTCGCCCTTAGTGCTGAGTGCGCCGTCGGCCGCGATGGATACCACGCGGTGGGTGTACACCTGGCTCGGGTTGGTCGGCGGGTGGAAGGTGACGATGTCGCCGACGGCCACGTGCTGTGCGGTGGTCGGCGCATCCAGAATGAGGGTTCCGACCGGTGCAACCTCGCCCATGGAAGGGGTCTGCACGATGAACCAGCGACCACCGGTGGCGAGAAAAGCCAGCGCGAGGGCGACGAGCAGGATGGCGAGGCCCGAGAGCGCCCAGGTGATGAGGGAACGGATGCGCAGCTGCCGACGGGCAGAGTGGCGGCCCTGCGGCACGGTCCACTCACGGGTGAGGGAGGCGGTCGTCATCATGATGGGTGCTCCTGGGGGATTCGGAACGTGAGCTGTTCGGGTGATTCGGGTTATTCGGGTGGTGGTGCGGGTGTTACCTGGTACCTCGGCCGGATCCGTCTCAGGACGGAGCCGACCGAGGCCGCGATGCTTCGCGAATTAGCTGGCGAAGGTCCAGGTGAGGGGCAGCGAAGCCGAGAGGCCCTGGTAGGTGTTGCCGGCGGCCAGAGCGAGCGTGACCGCGATGGTGAAGGGCACGCTGACGCCGGCGGCGGGGGCGGCGGGCATCGCGATCGCGTTAGCGCCAGAGCCGGCGACAGCGCCGGCAAGGGTTGCAGCGGTACCGGTGAAGACGGTGGCCGTACCCGACTTGATGACGACGTTGAGCTTGGCGCAGAGGTCGGCGGCGGTGCCGTTGAGCGAACCGTTCGCGGCCTGGGCGCAGGTGGCGCCCGGGGTGAGCGTGAAGGTGCTGGCGGCAACAGAACCGACGTTCTTGATGGAGATTGCGGTGGTGACCGTCTGGCCGGGAACCATGGTGGTCGATCCGCCGAACTTGTTGATGGTCGAGCAGGTCGCGGTGTTGGTCGAGATCGAACCGCCGTCGGTGCTGAGGCAGGTGATCGGCGTGGCGTCGCTCGACTGCTCCTGCATGACGAGGGCGCCGGTCGCCGCCGTGTTGTTGCTGTTCGTGATGCTGGCGGCGAAACCGGAGAGCGTTCCCGACATCGATGTGGCGAGCAGTGCTGCACCGATGACGCCGGTGGCGATGGCCAGCGGGACGAAACGGCGACGAGCGGACTTGACGGTACTGGAGTGAGCGGACATAGCGGTGGACCCCCGGGTTAGAGTGGTTTGTGTCATCGAGTTGATGAAGTAATTTATTACTTGCTCATCAAACTACTTGATCGTTTTATTACGCGGTAGCGAAGTAACTACCCCAGTACTGGGGGGCATCCGAATCCCTCTCCGCTCCGGCATTCGCCATACGCTGGAGCTACTCCTTGACGCAGTGCCCTACCCAACAGACAGCAGACCCCATGACCGCCGCATCCCTCAGCGATCCGCCGCTCGCCGCCGTGCCCTCGCGCTCCGTCACCGGGGACGATCAGGTGCGCGCTCTTGCCGCAGCCCTGACCGAGGTCGATGCCGGCCACCGCGACATGCGTCACCGATTCGCCAGTGCGGTCGGTCTCAGCGACTCTGAATACAGTGCGGTGATGCGGGTCGGTCGCGCAGTGGAGCTCACCCCGAAGCAGCTCGCGCAGGCTCTCGATATGACCACGGGCGCCGTCACCGCGATGATCGATCGACTCGAATCCGCCAACCTGATCGAGCGCAGGCCGAACCCGAACGACCGCCGCAGCCTGCTGCTGCGCCTCTCCCCTGCCGGCCTGCAGGTGGTCGAATGGGTGCAGGACACCTACTACGACGCGGTAGCCGCCGCCGTGCTCGCCTCCACCGGCACCTCCTCCAAGAAGATCGTGCAGATCCTCACCGAACTGGCCACTGCAGTGAACGACGCTGCGCAGAAGGTCGGCACTCCCCCGTTCCGAAGCTGAGCCCGTTCCGAAGCTGAGCCCGTTCCGAAGCTGAGCCCGCGGCTACAGTGGCGAAACTCCGAAGCGACGCAGGGCGAGCGCGGGGTTTGTCACCCGCACGCGGGCTACCCGGGCGGCGGAGAAGCGGGCGACGGCGACATCCGTCTCCTCGCCTATGGTGACGAGCTCGACCCCCATCGGGTCGACGATCATGCTGTTGCCCGCGCCGACCGGTGGTGCCTGATCTGCCGCGGCGACGTAGATGGTGTTCTCTAGCGCGCGAGCAGTGACCAGCGTGCGCCAGTGCTGCTCTTTGAGCGGCCCGCGCACCCACTCGCTCGGCACCAGCACCAGGTCGGCGCCGGCATCGACGAGCCGCCGGGTGACCTCGGGAAAGCGCAGGTCGTAACACGTCTGCAGGCCCACGGCGAGGTCGCCGACGGCGAAAGTCTGCGGCTCGGCGATCTCGCCGGGGGCGATCCAGTCGCTCTCGCGCTGGCCGAAGGCGTCGTAGAGGTGCAGCTTGCGATAGGTCGCAACGAGAGCGCCATGCGGATCGAGCGCGACCAGGGTGTTGTAGGCGCGGCCCTCCGGAGCGATCTCGAGCATGCCCGCGACGATGTGCACGCCGAGAACCTTGGCGATCACCTCGAGACCCGAGACGAAGTCGCCGTCGAGAGGCTGGGCGGCGGCGACGGTGTGCTCGCCCAGCTGCAGGGTGAAGAACGACGAGTACTCGGGGAAGACGACGAGTGAGGCGCCGCGTTCCACCGCCAGCGTCGCCAGATCACGGATGCGCACGAGGTTCGCGTCCTGGTCGTCGTCGGGAGCGAATTGGGCGACGGCGATGCCGACGGTGGGGTCGAGAGCCATGGCGCCAGCCTACGGGCCTCGTCAGGATGGCGGATGCGGCCGTCAGGATCGCGTCAGGATTCTGAGACCGAGGCGCCGATGGAGCGATTCTCTGAGGGTGATTGCAGATCTAGCGAGCGTCCGTTGACGCTCACCCACATCATCCCGTCCCTTCGGCGCTCGATCGCCGATCCCGTCGTCGTCGATCGTTGGCCCGAGTTCACCGCCGCCAGTCCGACCGACATCACCGTCGCTGGCGTCTCGCTCGTGCGGTTGGCCGAGTGGTGCGACACGCCGTGTGTGCATACGGCGGCCGCCGTCATCCCGGGCACCCACGGTCGGCGCTCCGAGAGCGACCTGGCGTCGGTGCTGGTGACCCGCGTCACGGCGGTGCAGCAGCGCGCTGACGGCGGCCTCGAGGCCTGGCTCGACGCGGAACTCGACGGATGCCGCCCCCTCGTCACCGAGGCCCGCATAATCGGGCGGTGCTCGACCGCCCACGCGCGAGCCGTGGTGCTGCAACCGAGCGGCACCTCGCTGCTCGCCGTCGAACTCCCGTCGGATCTGGCAGGGGGCGACCTGCTCGCGATCCCCTGCCTCGGCGTGACCACGCTGCACGACGTGCGCCAGCGCAGCGGTCATCAGCGACTCACCGACGACCGCTTCGACGACGGCATCGACCACAATCGTGACGAGCACTCGAGCCACTGCGGGCTGTAGTTTCGGAAACGCCATTTCAGAACAATGGCCCGGAGGGAACCTGGGTTCCCTCCGGGCCATTATTTTGTGGTTGTTGGCCTTGTCACTCACACGCGATGCGGTGGCGACCTTTGACACTCAGAGACAGTGACCGCCGTACCTGGTCCGCTCGGGTGTGAAACATCGGCGCCTCGGTCTGGTCCTGGCTCTCTGAGTGGACCGCCCCACGGCGGCATGGTGGTGCCGGTCATCACTACAGGGGGCCAATCGGCGTTCACGATGTCCCAGAACACCAGATCGACTGACTCCTGGTCCAACTGCTGGACACGGAGCCGCTCTTCGGCCGGCTCGATGAGGTCGAGATCTGTCGCTGTTTCTGTTGCCGCCAGCATCCTCACTCCCACCATTGTCACTCCCACCACTCGCGGAGTCGCGGTATCAGCTGTGGGTAAGTGTCTTCTGCCCGGCGTGGTCCCTGCTCTGGACCTGGATCCGCCGGGGCTTTGCCTTCTCGCTCACCGGGATGATCACACTCAAGACCCCGTTGTCGTACGTGGCCGAGATCTTCTCCATGTCCAAGCCCTCTCCGAGGCTGAACTGCCGCAGGTAGCTTCCAGACGGTCGCTCCTGCACGAGCCACTTCGCGCCGTCGGCCGACCCGGCGGTGCGCTGCGCCCTGATGGTCAGCAACTGCCCGTCAACGTCGATGTCTACCGAGCCGGGGTCAACGCCCGGGAGGTCGGCGCTCAAAACGTACCGGTCGCCATCACGGTACAGATCTACTGGCATGAAACGGGGGCCGGGGCGGTTCTGCAGAAGCGAACCCGCCAGGCGGTCCAGCTCGCCAAAAGGATCGTAAGACATTGCCATAATGAATCAATCTCCCTTCGATGAGAGTTGAGTCCGAGTGACTCAACACCAAAAAAATAACACCACGAAATGGGCCGGTTCAAGCTGGGGAAGCTCAAAAAATCCTGAGATTTTGAGGGCAGATCCGCCATGGGATCACAGTCTTCGGCGAGGAGAAGGCCCAACCGATATGGCTTGCTCAGCGCGGCAGCAATCGGAGCAGCAGCAACCGTGCTGCCACTGGTTTCACACGCATCTAGCGCGGCGGATCCTGATTCGACTCAACGCGACGACGAAGGCGATTGGCAACGGGAAAACATCCGGATACGCAAAAATCCCCTTCTTTCGAAGGGGATTTCTGGGTATCGAACTTTGGCCGAGGCCTTGGTTGCGGGGACAGGATTTGAACCTGCGACCTCTGGGTTATGAGCCCAGCGAGCTACCGAACTGCTCCACCCCGCGCTACAAGATCAACTTTAGCACGGGTTCTGAGTGCTCCTGACCGCGGGGCCGCCGCGCGCAGCTGTGCCCGTTAATCGGATTGTGCCCGTTTGTGCGGGTTGTGCCTGCACGAGCAGGCACGACCGTCACAAACGGGCACAACCGGCGACACGCGGTGCACAGCTACCTTACGAAGCGCGTTACTGAGCCGCGTTACTGAGCCACGTTACTGAGCCGCACTACTGCGCGCGGCTACTGCTCCAGGGCGAACAGCGCGTTGAGCGCGGCCACGAGCTTGGCGTCCGCTGTGGCGTAGGCCGCGAGGTCACCCGACTTGAGTGCGGCCGCGCGCTCGGTGAGCGCGGTCTGCACGGCGGCGAGCGCGGACTTGAGCTGCGGGTCGTTCGTCGGATTCGTCGGCGTCGTGGTCCCGGTACCCGTGCCGGTGCCCGTGTCGGGAACATTCGGAATCGTGGGCGTCGTCACTCCCCCGTCGCCTGCCGTCGCCCCGGAGTCGCCACCGAACAGCGAGTTCAACGCGCCGTCGAGGGTGTCTTCGAACGCGATCTTGTCACCGAACGACACCAGGATCTTGCGCAGCACGGGGAAGCTGGTCTCCGCGTTCGAGGAAACATAGACCGGCTGCACGTACAGCAGCCCTCCGCCGACCGGCACCGTGAGCAGGTTGCCCTTCTCCACATTGGTGTCGCCTCGGGCGAGCAGCGCCAACTGGTTCGCCACCTCGGTGTCGGTCGTGAAGGTGGTCTCCACCCGACCGGGCCCCGGCACACTGGTCTGTTTCGGCAGGGCCAACAGCGTGAGCTTGCCGTAGCTCGATGCCTTCTGGCCCGCCGTCTTTCCGGCATCACCGTCTGCAGCAAGGTATCCGGTCAGGATGCTCCGGGTGCCAGAAACCGTCGACTTCGGGATGTACGTCGAATACAGCGAGAACGCCGACTCTTTCTGTCCGGGCAGCTTCATCGTGAGGTAGTACGGCGGCTGAAGACGCGCCGTCGCCGACGGCTTGGTCGGATCGTTCGGGGTGACCCAGGCGTCAGAGCCGGAGAACCAGGTGTCCGAGTCGGTCACGTGGTAGGTGCCGAGGATCTGGCGCTGGGCCTTGAACAGGTCGGCCGGGTAGCGCACGTGCTGCACCAACTCCGAGCTCATGTCCTTCAGCGGCTTGATCGTCGAGGGGAAGATCTTCTGCCAGGTCTTCAGGATCGGGTCTTTGTCATCCCAGGCGTACAGCGTCACCTTGCCGGTATAGGCGTCGACCGTGGCCTTGACCGAGTTGCGGATGTAGTTGACGTTGTCGAGCGCCAACTGCGGCGTCGGCGTGTAGGTGTCTGAGATGGCACTACTGAGCTGCAGCACCGCCGAGTACGGGTACTTGTCGCTGGTGGTGTAGCCGTCGATGATCCACTGCACACGGCCATCCACCACTGCCGGGTACGGGTCGCTGTCGAGGGTGAGGTACGGCGCCGCTTTCTGCACGCGCTTGGCGGGGTCGCGGTTGTAGAGGATCTGCGAACTGTCGCTCACCGCATCCGACAGCAGGATCTGCTCGGACTGGAATTTGATCGAGTAGACCAGGCGCTTGAATACGTTGTCGAGCTTCGGGCCGCCGTTGCCGGCGAACGTGGTGGTCGCGTTCTGGTTGTCCGCACCACCGCTCGACGGGTAGTCGAGTTCGACGGGCTTCTTGCCCTTCGGAGCACCGACGATCGAGTACGACGGAGAGCTCTCGCCGAAGTAGATGCGCGGCTGGAATTTGCCCAGCTTTCCGGTGTCGGGGATGCCAGACTCCAGGAATACCGGCAGGCCTTCGGTCGAGCGCTGGTTGCCGTAGGCGGCGACCACACCGTAACCGTGCGTGTACACGAGCACGTTGTTGAACCAGCTCGCCTGGGCGCCGGTGTTCGACTGGTCGAGCTCGCGAACTCCGAGCACCGTGTCTTGCACCTTGCCGTCGATCGTGTAGCGGTCGACATCCAGGTACTTATTGAAGGTGTAGTACTGCTTGATCTGCTGCAGCTGGGCGAATGCCGGCGAGATCAGGGCGGGGTCGATGATGCGGATGTTCGCGGTCGTTTCGACGTCGTTGCGCAGGGTGCCTGGCTCGGCATCCGTCACCGCGTCGTACGCGCGTTCCTTGACGGAGTTCACCCCATAGGCATCCCGCGTCGCGCTGATGTTCCGGTCGATGTACGGCGCCTCCAAGCTGCGCTGGCTCGGCTCGACCTGGAACTTCTCGACGATCCACGGGTAGATCGAGCCGATGATCAGTCCGCTGACGAGAAGCAACGCAGTACCGATGATCGGCAGACGCCAGCGCCCGATAATCGCGGTGATGATGAACAGTACGGCGACGATCGCGGCGGCTCCGGCGAGAATAGCCCGGCCCGGGATGACGGCGTGCACGTCGGCGTAGGACGCTCCGACCAAGTTCGTGATGTTGCTCGACGTGTTGGTGCTGAGTGTCGCGTACTGGTCGAGCCAGATGCTCCCCGCCTGCAGCGCGAGATACACCGCGCCGGTCACCGAGAGCTGCACGCGAGCGGTGCGGGAGATGCGCACCTCGCGGTTGCCGAAGCGGAGTGCGCCGTACAGGTAGCTGGTGGCGATCGCGGCGATGCCGGAGATGAGCACAGTCGCCGAGGCGAAGGCCGCTACCGCCTGATAGAAGGGCAGTGCGAACAGGTAGAACGAGACGTCGAGGTGAAACTGCGGGTCGACCTTGCCGGTCGGCGTGCCGTTCAACCATTCCAGCGCCAGCTGCCAGCGAGACGACGACGCGATTCCGGCGAACAGGCCGATCACCGCCGGGATTCCCCACATGGCGAGGCGACGCAGCGGTTCCACGACCTGCTGGTAACGGTCGAGCTGGGCGTTGAGCTTCGCGTAGACCGGGCGGAATCGGAACGCGACCTCGATGCTCACGAAGATCGGGATCGCCATGCCGAAGAATCCGATGAAGAACATCACCGCACTCGCCACCCATTGCGTGGTGAGCACGTTGAGGAATCCGAGCTGCTGGAACCACAGCCAGTCGGTGTAGAGGCTCGCGAAGATGAAGAAGAGCACGACGAGCACGACGAGGACGGCGATCGTGACGAGCACCGTCACCCGTGATCGCGATGCCGGACGACGCTCGTCAGATGGTGTGGAGGTCAAGACACTGCTCCTGGCTGGGTATGGATGCTGTGGGCATCATCTTAAGGGCACGATCGTGGCGACACCTGGCGCTTGCTACTTTGCCGGGCAGGTCGGCAGGGAGCTGGTGCTCGCGCCGGTGCGGATCGCCTTCAGCGCGGCAAGGGAATCGTCGAGGGTCGTGACGGCGAAGACCCTGATACCGCTGGGGACGTGGCCAGTCACCTCGTTGCAGTTGCTCTTGGGGGCCAGAAAGTAGGTCGCGCCAGCATCCCGCGCTCCATACAGCTTCTGCCGGATGCCGCCGATCGGTCCGACATCGCCCTCTGCGTCGATGGTGCCCGTGCCCGCCACCTTCGCGCCGCCGTTGAGCTTGCCCGGGGTGAGCTTGTCGATGATGCCGAGGGCGAACATCTGCCCGGCGCTTGGACCGCCGACGTTCTCCAACTGGATTTTCACCTCGAACGGGAAGGTGTAGCTGATCGAGGGGTAGATGCCGAGGATCGGCGTCTTGCCGTCGTCTGAGCTGAGCGCCGGAGTGACGCTCACCGTGGAGTCGGCGCCCTTTCGCCGGATCGAGACCTCGACGGGAACGCCCGCGCCCGTCTTGGCGATGACGCTGCGGAGGCCAGCGACGGTATCGGTCTTGGTGCCGTTCACGGCGAGGATCTCGTCGCCGTTTTGCAGGGCACCCTTCGAGGGGGAATCGGGGGAAAAGCCCTCGACGTTGAGGGTGCCAGTGAGCGGGTAGCCGAGCTGAGTGAGCGCCGCGGCCACGGCATCCTTCTGCGAGTTCTGCATGTCGACAGCGGATTGCTTGTTCGACTGCTCGACCGTCTCGCCCTCCGGGTAGACCGAGTCGATCGGCACGACCGCCTTGCTCGGGTCGAACCAGGCCTGCGCCACCTCGAACCAGCTCGGTGGGCTCTGGCGATCGCCGAGCAGGTTGACGGTGAGAAGGTCGAGCGCGCCGGACGTCGCGTACGTCTTCTGACCGGGGATCTCGATCAGGGGCACCGCTTTGCCATCGTTCTGCACGGTGCCGAGGGTGTTGAACACCGGTCCCGGCTGCTCGATCACGTACGGCGTCGGCACCGTCGCGAGCGCAATGCCGGCGATGATCGCGAGCACGAGCAGCACGAGCCCTACCGTGCGACCGCGGCGCCGCGGGCGGCGAGAATCGACGGGGACATCGGCAAAGAGAGCCACCGCTCGTCCTTTCGAAAACTGCTTGCAGGGTTGTTCGCCACGGGCGCAGCCCTGCCGAAGCCATTCACGTTCCTCTCGGAGACGTTCCAGCTAGCGTAGATGGCATGCCTGAAGATTCGGCGCAGAACCCTGAAGACGAGTTCCGCGACATGCTCAACCAGTTCCTCTCCGGCAACTCGGAGATCGACCCGGCGAAGCTCGCGAGCGCGGCTGGCCTGCCCAACGACCCCGAGATGATCAAGAACCTGATCGGCCAGCTGCAGAACGCTCTGCAGTCCAGCGAGGAGGGCATCAACTGGACTCTGGCCCTCGACCAGGCGAAGAGCCTCGCGGCGACGGATGTCCGCCCCATCACGCCCGGGGAGCGCTCCGCCATCGAGCAGTCGTTCCATGTCGCGGCCCTCTGGCTCGACGAGGCGACCGAGATCACCGAGCTGACCACGACCCCCAAGCTGCTCTCGCGCACCGAGTGGATCACGGCCACCATGCCGTTCTGGACCCAGCTCGCCGAGCCGGTCGCGACCAGCATCGCCGATTCGCTCACCAGCGTTCTTCGCGAGCAGGCGCCGGAAGAGATGTCCGGCATGATCGAGGGCGCGTCCAAGCTGATGCGCAACGTCGGCGGCACCCTGTTCGCGATCCAGCTCGGCCAGGTGGTCGGTCAGCTCTCCGGCGAGGTCGTATCGGGCGGTGATATCGGCATCGCGCTGCTCGGCGCAGGCGGGAAAGGCACGGCGAGCAGCGAGCAGCAGGCCGCGATGCTGCCCCAGAATCTCGCTGAGTTCGGCTCGGGGCTCGACATCGAGCAGGACCAGGTGCAGCTCTACATGGCGGTGCGCGAACTCGCGCACGCGCGGCTGTTTCGTCACGCCAAGTGGCTCAAGCTGCAGCTGCTCACCTCGATCACCGAGTTCGCCCAGGGCATCCGTATCGACACCGACCGGCTCGAAGAGCTGGCGGCCGACTTCGACCCGTCCAACCCCGAAGAGCTGCGCGAGGCGATGGTGAGCGGAGCGCTCATCCCGCCGAAGTCCGATGCCCAGCTCGCTGCTCTCGGCCGGCTGGAGACGACGCTCGCCCTCATCGAGGGCTGGGTCGATGTGGTCACCGCCCAGGCGACCACGCGTCTGCCCAAGTCCGACGCTATCGCCGAGACGGTTCGCCGGCGCCGCGCCGCCGGGGGGCCGGCCGAATCGGCCTTCTCCACCCTGGTGGGCCTCGAGCTGCGCCCACGGCGCCTCCGCGAGGCGGCAGCCATGTGGCAGAAGCTGACGGATGACGTGGGCAGCGACCTGCGCGACTCCCTCTGGTCGCACCCCGACCTCGTTCCCACCACCCAGGACATCGACGACCCGGTGGGTCTCGTCATGCGCCTGACCGGGGCGGAGCCCGAGCGCGACGACATCGACCAGGCGATCGAAGACCTGCTGAACGACACCCGAGACGACCGCCCGCACGAGGGCGAGGACGGCTCCGCGAAGGGCTAATCGCCGTTTCCGTCGGTCGAGTAGCGCCCGAGCGTCCGCGCGAGGACGCGTATCGAGACCCACCACGCGATCGATTTATCGCCCTGTGGATAGATTTCGCGGGGATTTCGGGGAGCGCGCATCATTGCGCGCATGGTTCTGCGACTCGATCCCCGTTTCCCGCTCGTCTGGCGTAGCCCGAGCGATCTCCAGTTCGGCGTGGACCGCGCACGCGTGGTCCTCACCGACGTCACCGCCGCTCAGGAACGCGTCATCGCCGTGCTGTTTCGCGGCATCAGCCGCTCGGGCCTCGAGATGATCGCCGCCGATGCCGAGCTCGCCGATCTCGATGGGACGCTCGACGCGCTGCGTCCGGTGCTCGCGGAGACGGGCGAGAATCCGGCAAGGACGGTGGCCGTGGAGGGATCGGGTGTGACCGCGCAACTTGTTCGAGCGCGACTCGGCGAGGCGGGCATCCGCTGTTCGGACGCGACGGAAGACGAGGCGAAACTGCGACCGGACCTCGCCGTCGTGCTCGCCCAGTTCGTGCTCGACCCCGAGCAGCACGGCCGCTGGCTGCGCCGCGATGTGCCTCACCTGCCGGTGCTGTTCTCCGATCAGCTGGTGCACATCGGGCCCCTGATCGAACCCGGTAGCGGGCCGTGCCTGTATTGCCTCGAGCGACACCGTACGGATGCCGACCCGGCCTGGCCGGCGATCGCCTCGCAACTCTGGGGTCGGTCCGCCGGCACCGAAACCTCCCTGGTAGCGGGCGAGGTGGCCGCGATCGTCGTACGCGCGGTCCTGCAGCGTCTGGACGGCATCGAGGCACCGGATGAACTCAGCCTCGACGCACTGACCGGCGAGCGTGTCATTCGCCGGTGGTTTCGGCATCCCGGCTGCGGCTGTGCCGGGCTGGAGGAACCGGCCGGCGCGGTTACGTCAGCTCGGCCAGAAAACGACTCGGCTTCCGCTCAGCCCCGCGCCCCGATCCCGATCGGGCCGAGGAGAGGTGCAGCCGCCGCCGCGCGCGCGTGACACCGACGTAGAGCAGACGACGTTCCTCCTCGATCGCCTCCTCGGTGGTCGCGTAGGTGATCGGCAAGAATCCTTCGCTGAGGCCGAGGATGTAGACCGCGTCCCACTCCAGGCCCTTCGCCGAGTGCATGGTCGCCAACGTCACCGCCGCCATGGTCGGCTCGTGCTGCGAGGCCGATCGCTCGAACAGTTCGTCGACGAATGCGGCGAGGGTGGTGCCGTCGGCGGCCGCCTCGGCCAGACCCATGATCGCGTTGAGCGACTCCCAGCGGTCGCGCACGGCACCGCGCACCTCCGGCGGACTCTGCGTCCACCCGAGTGAACGGAGCACATCACTCACCGTCTTGAACAGCGGCTCGCGGGTGGAGGCGACCACGGCACCCTTCAGCATCATCAGCGACTGCTTCACCTCCTGCAGGTCGAAGAACCGCGCACCGCCACGTACCTGAAAGTTGACGTTCACGTCGTTCAGGGCGGTCTCGATCGCGGCCGCTTGACCGTTGATGCGGTACAGCACCGCGATGTCTTGGGGCCGGGCTCCCGCCGCGATCTGCTCGGCGATGCTCTGGGCGATCGCCCGCGCCTCCGCCATCTCACTCGGGTAGGTCTCGATGGTCGGCGCGACCGTGCCGGGGGTTTCGGTTGCGGCGGTCAGGCTGAGCGCCCCGGGTCTGGCCTTCATCAACCGATTCGCCGCGTGCACGATGTGCTGGCTCGAGCGGTAATTCTGCTCCAGCCGAACGACGGTCGCCTCGCGGTACTTCGCCGGGAATCCCAGCAGATAGCCGGATGACGCTCCCGCGAACGAATAGATGGTCTGGCTGGCGTCGCCCACCACGCAGAGGTCCTGCCGGTCGCCGACCCAGAGGTCGAGTAGGGCCTGCTGCAGCGGAGAGACGTCCTGATATTCATCCACCACGAAGAACCGATATTGCTCGCGAACCTGCTGGGCGACCCTGGGTTCCGACTCGATCATCCCCGCGGTGGCGAGCAGAACGTCTTCAAAGTCCAGCTGGCGTCGGTCATCCTTCAGAGCCTCGTAGCGTTCGTGCAGCGCAAGCATCTTCTCGGCATCGAGCGCGGCGGGCAGCTGCCGGGTCTCGACCGTGCGGGAGTACTGATCGAGTGTGAGGCGCGAGACCTTGCGCCATTCGATGTCGGCGGCCAGGTCGCGCAGGGTGGCCGTGTCGAGCTTCAGTTTCAGGGTCTCGGCGGCGTGGCCGAGCATCCGCCCCTTGCTGTCGAGGATGCGCGGCATCGTTCCGCCGATGACCTGCGGCCAGAAAAACCCCAGCTGCGACAGCGCGGATGCGTGGAAGGTGCGGGCGGAAACCCCGCCGGCACCGAGCTGGCGCAGTCGGCCGCGCAGCTCCGACGCTGCTCGTGAGGTGAACGTGAGCGCCATCACTCGGCCGGGCGCGTAGACGCCCGTGGCGACGCCATAGGCGATGCGGTGGGTGATCGCCCGGGTCTTGCCCGTGCCCGCGCCGGCGAGCATGACCACCGGGCCGATCAGCGCCTGGGCGGCAACCCGCTGCTGCTCATCGAGCCCCTCGAGCAGGGATTCTGCTCCCCCCATGGAACTCGCCGTCACCACTGAACGGAGTCGTTGATGGGGCCGCCGTACCAGTGCTCGAGGATGGCGCGGGCAATGGAGGTGTGACCGGGCAGTCCGATCTCCCCCAGCGCCGCCGTGAGCTCGTCACGGCTGAACCATCGCAGGTCGAGGATCTCGTTGCCGTCGGGGGTCAGCGTCGACTCGACGTCAGGATCGACGGTGGCGAGGAAACCCACCATGAGGCTCGCCGGAAACGGCCACGGCTGCGATCCGAGATACACCGGGTCGATGACGCGGATGCCCGACTCCTCGAACACCTCGCGAATCACCGCGTTCTCGAGCGACTCCCCCGGCTCGACGAACCCCGCGAGCAGCGAGTAGCGGTTGGTCGCCCACATGGCGTTCGACCCGAGCAGGATGCGGTCGTGCGAGTCGACGATGCCGACGATGATCGCGGCGTCGGTGCGCGGGAAGATCTCTTTGCCATCGGACTGCACCCGCACCCAGCCACCGAGACCGGGCTCGGTGGGCTCGCCCGTCTTGGGCGAGAACGGATGCGAGAGGTGCCAATTGGCCAGCGCGAGGGCCGCGGTGAAGAGGCCAGCGTGCAACGTGCTGAGTCTGTTGCCGACCAGGCGGAGGTTGGCCCAGCCCGCGGGATCGGGCTCGAGGATGTCCGCGGCCTCATCCGACAGCACCGCAGCGACGATCGCGACGCCGAGTGACTCCGGTGCGAGGGACTTTCCGAGGTACAGGAGAAGGTCGGGCCGCGGAACGCGTGACGGCGGCAGGAGCCGGAGTGCATCGTCGCCCTCGAGGAGCGCTTCGCCGCTGTGCAGGGGCAGCACGAGGGTGGAGTCATCCGCCCACAGTTCATCGAGGAGTTCTGGTCGATTGCGACTCAGGTAATCACGGTCGAGCTCGTGGCGGGAAAGGGGAAGTAGCGAGAGGAACTCACGAGTCACGTCAGACAACCAATCGACCTAATGGGGGCGGGACCAGCGTGGCGTTCGGGACGCTCGTGGCCTTCGACTTAGCCTGTCGGTATGGCCAGATCCCCTCTCACTCTAGCCGCGCTCGCGACCGCGGCCGTCTCCGGTCTCGACGTCATTGCAGCGACCGGTTTCGGGGATGGCGATGACTTCGAGTCGGCGCTGATCACCGCGCGCGACGGCAAGCGTTGGGTCATCCGCGTGCCCACGTCGGAGCGCTCGGAGTCCGAGCAGTCCGCTGACCTGGTCGCGCTGCGCGCCCTGAGCGTCGGGGTGCGATCGCGACTGCCCTTCGGTGTGCCGACCTTCGCCGGACAGGCCCCGATCTCGGGCACGCGGGCCGTGGTCTACGACGTGGTCGACGGCGAAACGGTGACTCTGAGCCGACTTGACGACGAGCTCGCCGTCTCGGTCGGGCGTGCGACCGCCGCTATCCACATGCTGCCGACCAGCTTCGTCGCCGATGCAGGACTGCCGGTGCTGACACCGATCGAGATCCTTCGCGGGCTCATCACCGTGATGGACCGAGCCTCCGCCACCAACCTCGTTCCGGCCGCGCTGCTCGGACGATGGGAGCGGGCCACCGAGGACTCAGCCCTCTGGCAGTTTCAACCCACCGTGGTCAACGGCTCCCTCAGCGCTGCCTCCTTTCTCGCCCGCGACGGCGCGGTCACCGGCGTCATCGGCTGGCACAATCTCAGCGTCGGCGATCCGGCCCGCGACCTCTACTGGCTGCTCGGAGCGCGCACGACGGATGTCGCCTCCGCCGGTTTCGACACGTACACCCAGACCCGGGGCGCGAGCGACCGTCAGGTGCGCCAGCGCGCGACGCTGTACTCCGAGCTCGAGATCGCCAAGTGGCTGCTGCACGGCACCCAGGAGCGGTCGACCGAGATCGTGGACGACGCCGTCTCGATGCTGCAGGGACTCGTCGACAGCGTCGACGGCGACCTCGACCGCACGATCAGCCACAACACCATGCCGGTGATGGCCGTCGACGAGGTCGAGGCGATGCTCGACGAACGCGACCGTCTCCAGCGCTAAGCGAGCCCTCTGACCGTCAGGTAGTCGCCGGCACGATCTCCACGAAACCGCGTCGACGAAGCCCGATGCGCAGTCGGAGCTTTCCCGACCGGGCAAGGATGATGCCGATCGTCAGCGCGGCGAGTGCCGGCACCACACCGTCGACGATCATCGCGGTGTGGACGCCCCAGGCATCCGCCATCGCGCCGGTGATGATGCCGCCGAGCGCCTGGCCGCCGAGCACGATCATCGAGTAGATCGACATGACCCGACCGCGGATGACGCGGTTGGTGGAGAGCTGCACGATCGATTCCGCACCGGTGGCGAACAGCAGCCGCGAGATTCCGATGCCGATGAGGAAGATCACGAACAACGGTGCCCACGGCGAGAGGGCGGCGAAGACGATGACCAGGCCGAAGATCGCGGCGGCGGTGATGATCGACCGAAGGCGCACCGTCATCCGTCTGGTCGACAGCACCGCACCGGTGAGAGCTCCCACCGCGGCGGCGGAGCTATACAACCCGTACCCGGTCGCGCCGGTCTGATACACGTTGTCGGCGAAGGAGACGAGAAGTACGGGAAGTGTCATGCCGAAGGTGGAGACGAAAGCGAGCATCACCATCGGCCAGAAGATGGTCGGTTTAGAGACGACGTACCGCAGCCCCTCACGGATCTGACCCTTCGCCCGATTGGCCTTCGGAGAGGGGTGCAGGTCGCGTACGCGCATCGAGGCGAGCGTGATCACCACGATGATCGCCGCGACCGCATTGACGCTGATCGACCAGCCCGAACCGACCAGGGCGATCAGCACTCCGCTGATCGCGGGGCCCAGGAGCCCACCGAGGTGGAAGATGCTGGCGTTGAGGCTGATCGCGTTGCGCAGCCGACGGTGACCGACCATCTCGTTGACGAACGCGGATCGCGCCGGCCCCTCTGCCACGGCGACGCAGCCGAGCAGAAAGGCAATGATCCAGACCTCGGCGACCGTCACGATGCCGAGGAGGGTGAGTGCGCCGAGGGTTCCGCAGAGGATCACGGTGATCGCCTGCGTCGTCATCATGAGCTTGCGCTTGTCGACCCGGTCGGCCAGCACTCCGCCCCAGACGCCGAACACGAGCACGGGGGCGAACTGCAGAAAGACGGTGACGCCGACGAGGGCGACGTTGTGGGTGAGCTCGTTGACCAGCCAGTCGGTGGCGATCTTCTGCATCCACCCGGAGGTGTTGGCGATGGCCTGGGAGATCACGTACAGGCGGTAGTTGAAGACCCGGAGTGCGTCGAAGGTGTCGCGCCAGCGTGGTCGCTCGTGCAGCACGGGAATGGGTTCGGTGGGCGGGCTGATGGTCTCTGTCGTGGTGCTCACTGCGTCGCAATCGGTGTCGTATGCATCGTCGTCCCTGACAACGCTAGAGGCGTGCGATTCATTCGCGGCAAGAATTGCAGCTATAAGTACCATTGGTTTTCGTAATGATCGATCGGAGGACGCGTGTTCGATCCTGTTCTGCTCAAGACCTTCGTGACGGTCGCGGAGACGCTCAACTTCACCCAGGCCGGCCAGCTCTTGGGCCTCAGCCAGCCGACCGTCAGTCAGCACGTCCGCAAGCTGGAGTCGGCCGCCGGTCGCAACCTGGTCAGCCGCGACACCCGCGAGGTGCGCCTCACCGACAACGGTGACGCGATGCTCGGGTTCGCTCGCACCATCCTCGCGGCCAACGATCAGGCCAGCTCATACTTCACCGGGTCGGCGATGCGGGGGCGACTGCGATTCGGCTCTGCGGATGACCTCGCCCTCACGCAACTCCCCCAGATCCTGCGCGACTTCCGCCAGCTGTATCCGCACATCAACCTCGAGCTGACCGTCAACCAGAGCCAGGTACTCACCCGCCGGCTGACGGCCGGTCAGCTCGATCTGGTGTTCGTGCGGCAGAGCGCCGGCTCCGGAATCGGCAGGCTCGTGCGCCGCGAACGTCTGGTCTGGGTGGGGCACCGCAGCCTCACGATCGAGCCCGGTCAGGCGGTGCCGCTGATCGTCTACCAGGCGCCGAGCCTGAGCCGTGCGCTGATGATCGAAGGGTTGGAGGCGATGGGCCGCACCTGGCGCATCACCTGCAACGTGCGCGAGATCAACGGGATGGTGGCTGCCGCTCGCGCCGGCATGGGCGTCGCATCGTTTCCGCAGAGCCTCATCCCGCCCGACCTGGTGGATCTGACCGCGACCGTCGACCTCCCCGACCTCGGCGACGTGGAGTTCAGCCTGCTCGACAACCCCACCTCGGCCCGCGAACCGGTGGACGCGTTGGTCTCCGCGATCGTCGGCCGCCAGAACGCGATGACTCCCGTCGTCTAGGCCCCGGCTGGTCGAGCAGCGCACGCGCTCTGACTGCCGCTGGTCGATCAGGCGACGCCGCGCCAGAGGGCGATCAGCTCGTCGCGGTCGAAGATGCGCTCCGGACGGATGACCGCGTCGTCCGCCACGTAATAGAACACCGCGTCGATGAGCTGAGGGTCGATCCCCTTCCACTCCGCGAACGCCTGCCGGTATAGGGCCAGCTGCAGCTGTTTCGCCTCGAGGTCGGCGGCATCCCTCGGCGCCTTGCCGGTCTTCCAGTCGACGACCCGATAGCGTCCGTCGACGAGGTACACGGCGTCGAGCTTGCAGATGATGACCTCACCGTCGAGCACCAGGTGGATCTCGATCTCCACCTCCTCCGGCTGCAGAGCCGCGAACTCCGACGACTCGAAGGTGCGCTGCAGAACGGCCAGGGCATCGCTCTCCGCGTCGGATTCGTCGAGATCCAGCTCGCCTAGCATCGCGTCGAGCTGCTCGGCCGTGCCATGCACGCCGTAGCGCTTCTCCACCCACTCGTGAAACAGCGTGCCCAGCCGGGTCGCCCGGTACGGGCGCTCCGGCATCGGGCGCCGCAGCGACGCTGCAACGGATGCCGGGTCGGTCACGTAATCCTTGAACCGGGATGCTGGCACTCGCGTCGGCACCTCGACGTACTCGCTCGCCTTCAGGCGGCGTCGGCGCTCCTCGAGCAGCAGCTCCAGCTCTGGCTGCCAGACACCGGCGTCGCCCGGACCGGCAGACCGCACCAGCTCCGCCGCCCGCTCGACCCGATCACGACGATCCCCGAGCGGATCCATCGGCCAGACATAGCTATTCGCCTCATCACCAAGCGGGTTCTCCTCGAACTCGCTGGCGATCGGAAGGGCGCCGATGATCCCGGCCGCCTCCAGCTCACGCAGGAAGATGCTCGGCCGGCGGGGCTTGGTCTGGGTCGCCCAAAACGACGCGGTGACCAGCAGCGCATGCCGGGCTCTGGTGACGGCCACGTAGGCGAGCCGACGCTCCTCCTCGTCGTGGCGAGCGCGCACCGCGGCCTTGAAGACCGTGCGCGCATCGAGCAGCTCCTTGCGCGTGGTCGCCGCCTCCCAGGCGAATTCGGGCAACTCCGCGCCGTCGCCGCGGAACACATACGGCAGCGACCCGAAGGTCAGCCACCCATTGGTTCCCTCGTTCGGTGTGCCCGGCAGCTCTTCGTCGACCGCGCGCGGCACGACCACGATGTCCCACTCCAGCCCCTTCGAGCCGTGGATCGTCAGCAGCTGCACGGTTCCCGGCTCCGCCTCCTCGGGGCGCGGTGCGAGGTTGTCCCGCCACTCCGCCTCGCGCAGCCAGCCGAGAAACCCGCTCAGCGACGCGGAGTCGTCGACGCTCAGGTAGGTACCCAGAGCATCCGAGAACGCCTCCATCGACGCGCGCCCCAGCGACAGCGTCTCGTTCGCCGCCACCTCGATGTCGAGCAGCAGTTCCTGCTCCACGTAGGTGACATAGTCGAGCAGATCGAGGCCGGAGCGCGCCCGAAGCCGCGCGAACAGGCGGCCGGCCTCGCGCATCCGTTCGAGCCCGATGGCGCTGAAGTTCTCCAGGGCGCCGTGCCCTGCTCGGGCGGTGGCGAGAAAGTCGAGGGCGTCGACGATCGAACCGCCCTCCCCCTCGGCGACGGATGCCCGCAGCTTCTCGCGCACATCATCGTCCATGCGGCGCTGCGCATAGTCGCGATCGCGCAACCAGGAGGCGAGACGGCTGAGCGCGTGAAGGTCTTTCGCGCCGATGCGCCAGCGCGACCCGGCGAGCAGTCGCACCAACTCCGATCCGGCGCTCGGATCGCTGATCACCCTGAGCGCAGACACCAGGTCGGCGATCTCCGGCTCGGCCATCAGCCCGCCGATGCCGAGAACGTGAAACGGCACCTCGTTGCGACGCAGCGCAGCGATGAACACGGGCTGCGTCTTTCGCGCACGGAACAGCATCGCGGCGGTCGGCGGCGTGCTCGATGACAGCCGCTGCTTCAGCCAGCGCGCGGCAGCCTCAGCCTCATCGAACAGCGTCTCCTCGATCGCCACCTCGACCGGGAGAGCGGATGCCGCTGGCCCGGCCTCGAGGCGCTCGACCAACGATGCTCCGCCGGCCCGGAACGGCTCCACGATGCCGTTCGCAACGGCAAGGATGTCGTGGCCGTTGCGCCACGACGTCGTGAGGGCGAAGTGCTGCGCCGCACCCCCGGCGAACTGGGCCGAGAAGCCGTCGAGGTTCGACGCGGAGGCCCCCCGCCAGCCGTAGATCGACTGATTAGGGTCGCCGACGGCCATCACGGACATCCCCCCGAACAGCTCGGACAGCAGCCAGGTCTGCACGACGCTTGTGTCTTGGTACTCGTCGAGCAGCACTACCCGGTATTGCTGACGAAGCTCGTCGGCGACCCGGGGCACCTCACGCACTATGCGCAGCGCGAGCGCCACCTGGTCGGAGTACTCGACGAAACCGCGCGCCGCCTTGGTCTCCGCGTATCGCGTGGCCAGGTCGAGCAGCACGGGCAGGGCACCGACGGTGTTCGCGAGGCTGACGGCGTCCTCGTAGGCTCCGCGACCGCCCGGCGGCAGCTCGGCCACGGCGGCGAACCGGCGGGCGAAGCTCTCGACCTCGCTGGCATCGACAAGGTTCTCGGCGAGCGCTCTGGACAGCGAGAGCACGGCGCGAGTGACGGTGTCGAGATTCTTGTCGAGGGTGGGCAGCCGCTCGTCGGTGGAGGCGATCACGATCGAGCGCACCTGCTGCCAGGCCGACGCCTCGCCGAGCACCGCGCCGTCGCTCTCCCGCCCGAGCAGGATCGCGTTGTCGCGGTAGATGCGATTGGAGAAGGAGTTGTACGTCGCGACGGTCGGCGGATCGAACTCGTCGTATGGCTCGATGCCCTCACCGGTCGGCAGCAGTCCGACCCGATTCAGTTCGGCGATGCGCTCGCGGATGCGAACGGACAGCTCCCCCGCCGCCTTGCGCGTGAAGGTGAGACCGAGAATCTCGCCCGCGCGCACGTGCCCGTTCGCGAGCAGCCAGAGCACACGGTTGGCCATGGTCTCGGTCTTGCCGCTGCCGGCGCCGGCCACCACGAGGGCCGGCGACAGCGGCGACTCGATCACCTCACGCTGCTGCGCCGTCGGCCGCGGACGGCCGAGCGCATCGGCGATGTCGTCGGCACTCACCAGGGAAGCACCTCTCACGGCACGTTCCAGAACTACATCAGTCACTCGACACCGACCTCACCCTGTGCAGTTTCTTCTCCGCAACGCCGAACGAGCCCCACTCGTCGATTTCGACGGCTCCCTCGAAGGCGGCAGCGGCCATCCCGATCGCCGCCTGCCGGATGCGGGTGCGGAACCCCTCCAGCTGCTCCTCATCGAGCGCCGGCTGGTGACCCTCGCGGTACAGCTTGCCGCCCTTGCCACGCTTCACGTACAGCAGCTTCGCCCCGCCGGGGCTGTGCGAGCCCAGCTCTTCGAGAAACTCGTCGAGCACGCCGTGCACATACGCCAGTTGATACGCCCCGAGCTGCGGATGCGCGTCGATCACGTCCTGTCGAGTGATCGGGCTGCCGGTCTTCAGGTCGACGATGACCACGGACCCATCAGCCGCGCGCTCCACCCGGTCGATCGAGCCGTTGATCGTCGCCCGCTCGAACTCGATCGAGAACCGACTCTCGGCACCGACCAGTGTCTTGCCGTCGCGTGTGAAATCGGCGAGATACTCGGCCACCCCGCCGGCCAACACTCGCGCGGCACGCTTCTGCTGCTCGGCCAGCCACGGCGACTCGAAGGTCAGCTCGGTCCAGCGGCTTTCTATCGACCTCCACACCGCGTCGACCGACGGGTCGGTCGCGGTCTCCATCGCCCAGTGCACGATCGTGCCGAGCCCCATCGCGACGGTCGCGTCGCCCCCGGCGACCGTGTCGATAAACCAGTCGACCGGCGAATTCTCGAAGGCCTCGAGCCGCGACGGCGAGACCGGCACCCGCTCGTCCTCGGCGAACAGCGGCTCTGTGGTCGACGGGTCGAGCAGCCCGTGCCACTGCCCAGGATCTGCCCCTGGCACCTGCTCCCGTGCCAACAGGGAGAGAGCGGATGCCGCGGCCTCCCGCTCGCTCGAACTCCGTCTCGGCTGGGCGAGCTCCCGACGCAACCTCCCCGTCAGACCCCGGAGGGAGAGTGGCCGCAGCGCAGCGGCATCCACCAGGGGGGCATCGCCGGGTGCCAGGGCGAACAGGACGCTTGCCGCCTCGTCCTCGTTGTCGACCGCGGCCAGGATGACGCGGCGGCGCGCCCGCGACACCGCGAGCGCGAACATCCGCAGCTCGTCGTCGCGAACCTGGCGTCGCTCGTCGATGACGGCCCCGTCGAGTCCGGTCGCGACCCGCACAAGCTGGTGCGGATAGAGGAGCGAACCGCGCAGCCGCAGATTCGGCCAAATGCCCTCCTGCAGCGCCGCGATCACGACGGTGTCGAACTCGAGCCCGACGGTTCCCGACGGCGTAGTGACCAGAACCGAGTCGCCGGTGGACTGGGGAGACAGCGTGTCTTCCGGAACCTCGGCCTCGAGCACGTTCGCGAGGAACACGGTGGCGGGGCTGGTCGGCTCACGCTCGACGAAACGCTTGGCCGCGGTGAACAGGGCAACGACGCCGTCAAGGTTACGGTTCGCCTCGGCGGCGACGATGCCGGCGCTGGTCGCCTGCGCGAACCACTCCTTGGCCAGACCGCTGCGTTCCCAGGCGAGCCAGAGCAGTTCTTCGATCGTGGAACCCTCTGATGCTGCCAACCGCAGGGCATCGAGCGTGCGAGAGAGACGGTCGGCATTGCGCCCCACGCGGTGGTCGATCGTAGCGAAGCGGCCCGGCGTTGCGAGGGCCTCGACGACGAGGTCGTCCGCCGCGCGGTTTCCGCCGCCGGCGAGTTCCTCGGCACGGAGCGCAAGCCGCAACCGGCGCAGCGCGAGCCGGTCGAGCGCGCCGAAGGGGCCGAGCAACAGTTCGGTCGCGAGCTCGGCATCGAGCGGTGTGCGTCCGATACCGACGTCGACCAGAGTGAGCAGGCTGCGGGCGGAATGGTCATCGCGCAGCGCGGTGCCGCCGACCGCGGTGCGGGTCGGAACCTCGGCGAGTGCGAGCGCCCGGGCGATGATCGGCACGTGAGCACCGCTCCGCGCGACGACAGCCATGTCGCGCCAGGGCACCCCGTCGATCAGGTGACGCTCGCGCAACTGACGGGCGATCGCGGCCCATTCGCGCGCGGGGCTTTCGGCGAGGATGCGGAGCACCGGATTCGGCCCGTCCGGCGCGATAGACACCGCCTCGCGCTGTCCGACGACGCCGGCGGTACCGATGCGCTCGGTGACCCGGCGGGTGAAGTCTCGAAGCTGCGGCGTCTGGCGGTGTGCGGTGCTCAGCGTGATGGTCGGCAGCTGTGGGATGCCGATGAGTCGCCCGAACCGCGCGAGTGCGTCGGGCTCGCCACCGCGGAAGGCGTTGGCCGCGACATCCGGATCCCCGAAAGCGACGATGGCGACCCCGCGCGCCGCCAGGGCAGCGAGCAATGAGATGGTCGACCGGGTGGCCTCCTGCAGGTCGTCGACCACGACGAGGCGCAATCGGTCGACGGTGGCGCCAGCCTGATCGCGGGCGATCGCGGCGACCGCGAATTGCACCAGTTCGGTCGAGTCGAACTGGCTGGGGCGGGAACTGCTGACCACGGCGAGATACTCGGCGATGAAGTCTGCTGCGGCCACCCACTCCGGGCGGTCGTGCTCGGTGCCGAGCGCACGGAGCCGTTGCGGCGTGATGCCGTACTCGGTCGCCCGCCCCATCAGCTCGCGAAGCTCGGTGCGGAAGCCGCGCAGCCGCCGCACCTGCGGGCCGAGCAGCTGCGGCCAGTGCGGTCCGCTGTCGTCATCGTGTTGGCCCTGCAGGAGCTGGGCGAGGTCGAAGTCCTGTTCGCTACCGGTGACCAGTGTCGGAACGGCAACGTTCGCGTCACGGGCGGCGTTGCCCACGATCTCGAAGGCGAGCGAGTTGACCGTGCGGGCGAGCGGCCCGTTGGTCGGCACGGCGAGGCGCAGCGAGATCGCGTCGCGCAGTCGGGTAGCAGTGACCCGGCTGGAGGTGAGGGCGAGCACGCTCTCCGGGGCGTACCCGCGGACGAGCACGCGGTCGGCGAGCAACTCCATCAGCGTCACGGTCTTACCCGTGCCGGGAGCGCCGATAACCACGGCGGAGGCGCCGTCCGGCAGAGTGAGCACCGACCGCTGCGAGTCGTCGAGCGGATGGAGAACGGATGTCGCGGCCTCCCCCGAGCGCACGAACCCCTTGATCGCCATGCCCACAACGCTAGTAGTTACCGCTGACAGCGAAACTCGCGCGGGCAGAGCCCGGGACTGTCGTAATCTTTCCCCGTGGACATTCGTATCGGCATCACCAACAGCCCCCGTGAGATCAGCTTCGAGTCGTCGCAGTCGGCCGCGGAGGTGCAGCAGACCATCGCGACCGCCCTCGAGAGCGGTGCGAAGCTCTTCACCCTCGTCGACAACCGCGGTACCGCGTACCTCGTTCCCACCGAGTCCTTCGGCTACGCCGAGATCGGCTCGGAAGAGGCTCGTCGCGTCGGTTTCGTCTCCTAACCTGTCGATCCACCGGGATCTGGCACAGTAGAGCCATGGAACTGCTCTTCGTGACCCTCGGTGGCGCCATTCTCGGTGCCGCGGCGCGCTATGTACTCCCCCGCCGTCACACCCAGGGGGCGCTGCTCACCGGCGCCATCGGAGCATCCGTCGCCGCTGCGGTCTGGGCCGCGCTCACCTGGGCAGGCTGGAAATTCGACGGCGGGTGGATCTGGGTCGTCAGCCTGGTCGGTGCCGCGCTCGTCGCCGCGGTCGCCGACCTCGTTCTCGGTCGCACGCGTACCGCCTCCGACCAGGCAATGCTGGAGCGCCTCCAGCGCGCTTAACCTGCGCCTGAGTCAGGGCAGCCCGAACCAGTACAGCTAGGCGGTCAGGCCGAGCGCGTCCATGCGGCGAGTGTGTGCGGCGATCAGTTCGGTGAAGACCGGCTCGAGCCGCTCCTCCTCCGAGTGACCGTCCGCGGGCAATGCCAAGGCGGAACGGACGATGAGCAGGGTGTCGCCCACCAAGCGGCGACCCCAGAGCGCAAGGGGTGACGCGAGCTTCGGGTCGGCTTCGATGAGAGCGCGCAGCTCGTCGACCAGGATCGATTCGCCGTCTTCAGAGTCGAAGATCTCGAGTACGCGACGGCTGGCATCCGACGGAAGTCCCACCGCGACCCGGCGGAAGAAATCGTCGAGCAGCCCGGCCGTCACGTAGGCGCAGGCGAGGGCCTCCGGCCAAGTTGCACCGCGGATTCGGTCGCGGTAGGCGTCGATCCGCTCGGCGTACGGCTGCATCGCCGACCCGGCGTCCGTGCCCTTGATGCGCTGCAGCTCGACGACCAGTCGATGCTGCTTGTCGAGGGAAAAACCCGCGACTCGGCTGACTGCTTCTTTCGAACGGGCGGTCGGGGCATCCGTGACAACAGTGGAGAGCGTCTCGAACACCGTCAGTTGCAGATAGGCGGCCTGCGCGAGAAAGGGAAGCAGCTCTGGGGTCAGCTCTGCCAGCTCGACTTTGCTGACATTAGCGAGGGCTTCGTTGCGGGAGTGCAGCCGCGGCACTACGACGCGCTGCGTCTGGCGACGGAACCAATTGACCACGCGCCAAGCCTAGTGGCGGCGCGCCGGGAGGGCCGCTGCAAGCGAACTGCGGGGCTTCCTCAGGCCTCGATGACTAAACTGACCGTAATTACCTCCCATTTCTGGTGGAGGTTCAGCACGCCCCAGGTCAAAGCGGGCGTCGCCGCTTGAGAACAGGGCATCATCATCACTACTTTTTCCGATCTGAATATCGATCAGGACATGGTGGACGCACTCGCCACCAAGGGGATCCTCTCCCCCTTCCCGATCCAAGAACAGACCATCCCGCTCGGCCTCGAAGGCCAGGACATCATCGGCCAGGCCAAGACCGGCACGGGTAAGACGCTCGGTTTCGGTCTGCCGCTGCTGCAGGAGCTCGGGCTGAACCCCGAGCCCGGCGTGAAAGCCCTCGTCGTCGTTCCGACCCGCGAGCTGTGCGTGCAGGTCGCCGAAGACCTCACCCTTGCTGCATCCAACCGCGGTACCCAGGTCGCCGCGATCTACGGCGGCAAGGCCTACGAGGGCCAGGTCGAGCAGCTGAAGGCCGGCGCGCAGGTCGTCGTCGGCACTCCCGGTCGCCTCCTCGACCTCGCCAACCAGCGCATGCTGTCGCTGAAAGACGTCAAGGTCATGGTGCTCGACGAGGCCGACAAGATGCTCGACCTCGGCTTCCTCGCCGACATCGAGAAGCTGTTCGCGCAGACCAGCCCGACCCGCCACACCATGCTGTTCTCGGCCACTATGCCGGGCCCGATCGTTGCCCTGGCGCGTCGCTTCATGAACCGTCCGATTCACATCCGCGCGACGGACCCGAATGAGGGACTCACCCAGGCGAACATCAAGCACGTCGTCTACCGGGCACACTCGCTCGACAAGGACGAGGTCATCTCGCGCATCCTGCAGGCCGAGGGTCGCGGCAAGACCGTGATCTTCACCCGCACCAAGCGCGCTGCGGCGAAGCTCGTCGAAGAGCTCAATGACCGCGGCTTCAACGCCGCCGCCGTGCACGGCGATCTCAACCAGGACCAGCGCGAGCGGGCCATGGCCGCGTTCAAGGCCGGCAAGAAAGACATCCTCATTGCCACGGATGTCGCGGCTCGCGGCATCGACGTCAATGACGTCACCCACGTCATCAACCACACCGTGCCCGACGACCACGACACGTACCTGCACCGCGCCGGCCGCACCGGACGCGCCGGCAAGACCGGCATCGCGGTCACCTTCGTGGACTGGGATGACCTGCACAAGTGGGCTCTCATCGACCGGGCCCTCGAGATGAAGCAGCCGGAGCCGGTCGAGACCTACTCTTCCTCGCCGCACCTCTACAGCGACCTCGACATCCCGGAGGGCACCAAGGGTCGCCTGCCCGGCGCGGGTCCCGTGCGTCCGCGCGAGCCCCGCGTGACCGAGGGCGACCGCGGTGGTCGTTCCGGCGGCCGCGATGGCAACCGCTCGGGTGGGGGCCGCGACGCCAACCGCTCCGGCGGCGACCGCGCCAGCACCTCCGGCTCGCGCCCGCCGCGCGAGCGCAATCACGGCACCACGGATGTCGTGCGCGAGAGCGCCGAGGGTGGCGGAACGCACGACGGCACCTCGCCCACGCGTCGCCGTCGCACCCGTTCGCGCCGTGGTGGCGCCGGCAACCCCACGCCGCCGCCCGCCGCGTAGTCAGCAGCCCGTCAGCTCCCGCGAGCCACGAACGCCCGAACGCCCCGCCGACTCCGGTCGCGCGGGCGCTCCTGCGTGCGGGAGCGCGCGCTCCGCAACATCCGGCGATTGTGCCCGTTCGTGGCGTTTGTTCCTGCTCGAGCAGCAACACTCGCCGCGAACGGGCACAATCGCCCACGCGGAGCGGGCGCGGCGCGCTCAGCCGGAGAACGGCGTGGTGCCGGTGCCGAGCGCGATGATGCGCTCGAGGGACTCTGGCGAGGTGCGGTGCTCCCCGAGCCGATTCGGCTTGCCCTCGCCGTGGTAGTCGCTCGACCCGGTCACGATCAGGTCGAAGGTGTCCGCGAGCTCGAACAGCCAGCGCTTGCCTTCGGCGGTGTTGTCACGGTGATGGATCTCGAGACCGGCGAGGCCCGCCTCCACCAGTTCGGCAATGGCGCTCTCCTCGATGACGCGATACCGTCCGTGGGTGGCGGGATGCGCGAGCACCGGAACTCCCCCGGCACCGACGATCATCGCCACACCCTCGAGCGGGGACGGCGCGTAGTACTTCTCGTAATACGGTCCACGCCAGTTGAGGATGCTCTCGAAGGCTTCTTCGCGACTGGAGACGAATCCGCGGGCGACCAGGGCATCCGCGATATGGGGTCGACCGAGAGTGCCGCCGTCACTCGACTGCTCGAGAACGTCGGCCCAGCTGAGGTCGTAGTCCTCGCCGATCTTCTCCACGATCCGCTCGGCGCGGTGCAGCCTACCGTCGCGGATGCGCGCGGTCTCCGCGATTATCCCGCCGTCGAGCGGGTTGAAGAGGTAGGCGAGCATGTGCACGCTGGCCGGCCCGTAGTTGGTGCTCAGCTCCATGCCCGGGATGACCGTGAGACCGGTGCCGGACGCGGCGGCGAAGGCCTCGGCCCAGCCGGTTGTCGAGTCGTGGTCGGTGATGGCCACCGTGTCGAGCCCGGCCTCGACCGCCGCGGCGATCAGCTCGGCCGGCGTCTCGGTTCCATCGGACACCGAGCTGTGCGTGTGCAGATCGATCGCACGGTGCTGGACGGCTGGGGGCATCCTCCCACTCTATTGCGGCTCCACCACCGTCCACGCCCGCCAAGATAGGGTGGTCGACGATGTTCCGCCGATTGTTCGCCGCGCTGCTCGTCGTCGCGGTGGCCGCGGCGCTCCTGGTTGGCACCTGGCCGCAGCTTTTCGCGCTCGAGCGCAGCCTCGTCGTCGTGCAGTTCGTCTCCTTTCGCGGTCTCACCGCTCTGATCGCCCTGGCCGGCCTCGTGATCGTGCTGATCCTCGCCGGGCTCAGCCGCGGATTCCGGCGTCTCGGCGGCGCCCTCGGGGTACTGCTCCTCGTCTTCGCCCTGGCCGGCGCGGTGATTGTGGGCAGTCGCGGCTTCGGCGACACCGAATTTCAGCAGAAGAGCCCGACAGCGCTGACCATCGTGGAGTGGAACACCCTCGGCGCGGCTCCCGGAGTCGGCACCATCGCAACGCTCGCCGAAAACAACGCGGCGGATGTCGTGGTGCTGCCGGAGACGGATCGCCAGTCGGCGAACCAGGTCGCCGCGCTCATGGAGCAGGCGGGGCATCCGATGACCGTGCACACCACCGCGTTCAATGAGATCGCCAAGGCGAAGTCGACATCCATTCTCACCAGCACGGCGCTCGGCGGCTACAGCATCGACGAGACCGTCGGCAATACGTCGACCGTGCCCACGGTGATCCTGCGGCCAGACGATGGTTCCGGCCCGACCATCGTCGGTGTGCACGCGGTGGCGCCACAACCGGCCGAGATGGACAACTGGCGCTCCGACCTCCGGTTCGTGAAATCGACCTGTTCCCGCCCGAACACCATCCTGGTGGGCGACTTCAACGCCACTCTCGATCATCTCGCGGGGCTGGGCAGCGGCGCGCGAACTACGGTCGGCGAGTGCACGGATGCCGCCATCCAGAGTCACAACGGAGCCGTCGGCACCTGGCCCTCTCGCCTCCCCGCGCTGCTCGGAGCGCCGATCGACCACGTCATGGCGACCGACAATTGGACCGTGACCGGGATGCGCGTGGTCACCGATCTGGACGGCACCGGCAGCGACCACCGCCCTCTGGTCGTGCAACTCACACCGAAGGGTTAGACAATGGAGCCATGGCTGACGACACCAAGGCTCCCCGCGCGACCACCAACCGTTCGACGACTCCCGTCTCCGAGACGTTCGCGGAGTACATCTCCAGCGACTGGGCCGAGCGCACCGAGGCGAAACCCCGCCCGCGCGAGCAGTCGCCATTCGCGGCACGTCGCCGTGAGCGCATCTCCGAGCTGTATAGGGGCAAGCGCCTGATCATCCCCGCCGGGCAGACCAAGGTTCGGTCGAACGACACCGACTACCCGTTCCGCGCCCACTCCGCCTTCGCCCACCTCACCGGCTGGGGAACGGACACCGTGCCCGGCAGCGTGCTGGTGCTCGAGCCGACCTCGGACGGCCACGACGCGACCGTCTACTTCCGGGGCCCGGCCGGGCGCGAGACCACGGAGTTCTACGCGAACCCCGAGATCGGCGAGTTCTGGATCGGCGCACGTCCATCGCTCGCCCACGTCGCCTACGACCTGGGACTGAACACCGCAGACCTCGCCGACCTCGCCGCGGTGATCGATTCGACGGATGCCGACACCATCGTTCTGCGCGACGCCGACCCCGAACTGACCGACACCATCGACGGTCGCCGCCTGCTCGCGGCGGACTCGGAAGCCCTCGAGACCGACCGCGACGCCGAGCTCGCCCGCGACCTCTCCGAACTGCGCCTGGTGAAGGATGACTACGAGATCGCCCAGCTGCGCCTCGCCGTCGCCGCCACCAAGCAGGGCTTCGACGACGTGATCGCCGATCGCCCGGCGATCATCGCCGCACCCCGCGGCGAGCGCGTGGTGGAGGGGACCTTCGACCGCCGCGCCCGTATCGAGGGAAACACCGTCGGCTACGACACCATCGCCGCCAGCGGCGACCACGCCTGCATCCTGCACTGGACCCGCAACGACGGCGCCGTCACCCCCGGCGACCTGATCCTGATCGACGCGGGGGTGGAGCTGGAGAGCTACTACACCGCCGACATCACCCGCACGCTGCCCGTGGACGGAACGTTCAGCGCCGTGCAGCGCGAGGTGTACGAGGCGGTGCGGGAGGCAGCAGAAGCGGCGTTCGCGATCGTTAAGCCCGGCATCCGTTTTCGTGAGATCCACGCGGCGGCGATGGCGGTCATCGCCGAGAAGACCGCGGGCTGGGGCATGCTTCCGGTCAGCGCCGAGGAGTCGCTCGAGCCGCAGAACCAGTTCCACCGCCGCTACATGGTGCACGGGACATCCCACCACCTGGGTCTCGACGTTCACGACTGCGCCCAGGCCCGCCGGGACATGTATCTCGACGGCTTCCTCGAGCCCGGCATGGTGTTCACCATCGAGCCGGGGCTCTACTTCCAGCCCGACGACCTCACCGTTCCGGAGCAGTTCCGGGGCATCGGGGTGCGTATCGAAGACGACATCCTGGTGACCGAGTCCGGCGCCGAGAACCTGTCGATCGACATCCCCCGGACAGCGGATGACGTGGAGGCGTGGCTGCGCGGCTGAGAGTTCGCCGCTCCTGCTAGCTAGAGACCCGCTAGCTGTAGTTCCGCTAGCTGTAGTTCCGCTAGCTGGAGTTCCGCTCGACGAACCGCGTCGGCAGGATCGTCACCTTCTCCACCGGCTCCCCCGCGATCAGCTTCACCAGAACCTCGGTCATCACGGCGCCGAGTTCGACCGAGGGCTGGTGCACGGTGGTCAGCGGCGGATGCGCGGTCTTGCCGACCACGTTGTCGTCGAAGCCGACCACCGCTATGTCGTCGGGGATGCGTAAGCCCCGCTCACGGATGGCGACATACGCTCCCACCGCCATCTGGTCGTTCGCGGCGACCACCGCGTCAATCGCCACGCCACGGTCGAGCAGTCGACGCATGGCGTCGGCGCCGGACTCCGGGGTGAAATCGCCGATCTCGAACAGGTCGCCATCGCCGCCGGCCTCGACCACAGCCTCGCGCCAGCCTCGCAGGCGGTCGAGTCCCGGCGGCATGTCCTGAGGACCGGCGATGGCGGCGATGGCCCGCCGCCCTCGCCGGAACAGCTGTTCGACGGCTTCGCGCTCGGCCGCGACGTCGTCGACCCCCACGTAATAGCTGCCGCCGTCCTCGTCCGGGCGCAGGGGCCGCCCCGCGAAGACCACCGGAAGAGACCTCTCGAGGTGCGCCCAGGAGTGGTCGCCGCTGTGGTGCGACACGATGAGCGCGCCGTCCACGTTGCCGCCCATCAGGTAGCGCCGGGTCTTCTCCGGCTTCGACTCCACCGCGATCAGCATGTTGAGGGTGTACTCGGTGTTGGCCAGGTACATCGCCACCCCCTGCACGATCGAGGCGAAGAACGGGTCCGCGAAGACCATGGCGGTCGACTCGGGGATGACCAGCGCGATCACCTGGGTGTGCCTGCTCGCGAGCGACCGAGCCGCCCGGTTCGGAACGTAGTTCAACTCATCGATCGCGCTCCGCACGGCCTCCGTGATGTCATCGGCCACCTTGGTCGAGCCGTTGACCACCCGCGAGACGGTGGCACGGGAGACTCCGGCGCGCGCCGCCACCATTTCGAGCGTGGGCATGGCGATCACCGGGTGCCCCCCTGTTGCCGGGGGCGCGCTGTCGACGGGTTCGGTCATCGGATCCTGAAATCAAGTCGGGTGGTTCCTGGAGCGAGCCTCCATGGTAGAGGAGCGCCGTCAAACACCGGCGGACGCGCGCGACGCCTCCAGGATGCGGGAGTACTGCAGACCGCTGTCCTTGATCGTGCGCTCCAAGGTGTCATAGTCGACGCGGATGACCCCGAACCGCTTGCCGTAGCCCCACGCCCACTCGAAGTTGTCGAGCAGCGACCAGACGAAGTAGCCGCGCACGTCGGCTCCCTCGTCGATGGCCGCACCGACCGCCGCGATGTGGTCGGTGATGTAGGCCGCGCGCTCGGTGTCGTGGATCGCGCCGTCGTCGGCCACGACATCCTCGTACGCTGCACCGTTCTCGGTGACGAACAGCGGCGGCAGGCTCGACGGGTACGCGTCGCCGAGACGAACTAGGAGCTTTCGCAGGCCATCCGGATTCACCTCCCAGCCCATCGCGGTGCGCGGAAAGCCGCGCAGCGGGAAGGTCACCCAGTCACTGCCGACCACGGCGGAACGGGTCGGGCGGTCGGTGGGCTTGAACTCCCGCTCCCCTTCGACCGTCGACGGATGACCGCTCACCGCGTCGTCGTGGTAGTGGTTGACGCCGAGGAAGTCGATCGGCTGGTGAATGATCTCGAGGTCGCCGGCCTGGATCACCGCGCTCAACCCGAGCTCGCCGACATCCCGGATCAGGTCGTCGGGGTAACTGCCCTCGAGGATCGGGTCGAGGAAGGCACGGTTCCAGAGCGCGTCGACACGGCGGGCCGCATCGATGTCGATCGGGTCGGAGGCGTCGGCCGGAATCGCGTTGGTGAGGTTCAGGGTGATACCGAGCTGCAGCTCTCGTTCGTCGGAGACAGACCGCTCCCGCAGCCGCTGCACGACCAGGCCGTGCCCGAGGTGTTGATGGTGCAGCGCGGCGAGCGCCGCGGCGGGCTCCTGACGCCCGGGCGCGTGGTCGCCGGCCGCGTAGCCGATCAGCGAGGAGCAGAGCGGTTCGTTGAACGTCGTCCAGTGACTCACCCGATCGCCCAGTGCGTCGTAGACGACCTCGGCGTAGTCGAGGTAGCGGTAGGCGGTGTCGCGGTTCGGCCAGCCGCCGGCCTCCTCCACCGCCTGCGGCAGATCCCAGTGGTAGAGCGTGAGCCAGGGAAGGATGTCCGCCTCCAGCAGTCCGTCGACCAGCCGACTGTAGAAGTCCAGCCCCGCCTGGTTCACGCCGCGGTCACCGGGTTTGATGCGCGCCCAGCTGGTGGAGAACCGGTACGCGTCGAGCCCGAGCTCCTTCATGAGCGCGATGTCCTGGGGTACCCGGTGGTACTGGTCCACCGCGACTTCGGGAGTATCGCCGTTCTGCACGGCGTTCGGAACGCGAGCGAAGTGATCCCAGATGGAATCCTCCTTGCCGTCCTCGTGCGCTGCGCCCTCCACCTGGGCGGCGGCGGTCGCGGCGCCCCAGAGGAATCCGTTCGGCCAACTGCGTTCGATCGGGGATGTGCTCATTACTTGACCGCTCCTGCGCTGAGTCCTGCGACGAAACTGCGCTGCAGGAGCAGGAAGCCCACAACGACCGGGATGCTGACCACGAGGGACGCGGCCATGATCTGGTTCCAGTAGACGTTGACCTCGGTGGAGTACTCCCCGAGCCCCACCGCCAGCGTTCGGCTGTCTTGGGTGGTCAGCACTGAGGCGAACAACACCTCACCCCATGCGGTCATGAAGCTGTACACCAGCACCGCCACGACACCAGGGCGGGCGACCGGGAGCACGACCCGGAACAGCGTGGTGAGGGCGGATGCTCCGTCCACCTTCGCCGCCTCGTCGAGCTCGCGCGGAATGTTGTCGAAGTAACCCGACAGCATCCAGATCGAGAACGGCAGGGTGAAGGTCAGGTAGGTGATGATGAGGCCCGGCCGCGTGCCGACCAGCTGGATGCCGAAGTTCTGGTTGATGTTGATGAAGATCAGGTACAGCGGTAGCAGAAACAGCACGCCCGGGAACATCTGCGTCGACAGGATGGTCGTCGTGAATACGGTGCGGCCGCGGAACTTCCAGCGAGAGACCGCGTAGGAGGCGAAGATCGCCACGATCACGCTGAGCACGCTCGCCGACAGCGACACGATGAGACTGTTCAGAAAGTAGGTGCCGAGCGGCACCGTCTTCCAGATGTCGATGAAGGGCTGGATGGTCAGGTGGGTGGGCCACCAGGTGAACTGGCCGGTGACGTCCTGCAACGGTTTGAGCGCCGAGGTGACCATCACATACAGGGGAACGATCACGAACAGGCCGAGTACGACGACGGTCACGGTACGGAACGTCTTCATTCCAACGGAATCACGCATCTTTGTTCCTCCGGTTGCCGATGAAGAGATAGATGCCGGTGACGATCAGCAGGAACAACAGCAGCAGCACCGACATCGCCGAGCCGAACCCGAAGTTCAGATTGACGAAGGAGGTGTTGTAGATATGGATCGAGATGAGGTCGCCGGCCGGAGGCTGATTGCCCCCGAACAGGATGAAGGGGGTGTTGAAGTCGTTGAAGGTCCACAGGAACATCACCAGCAGAAGCACCCGGTTGACGCCACCGAGACCCGGCAGGGTGATGCTGCGCCACTGCCGAAACGGCTTTGCGCCGTCCAGCGCCGAGGCCTCGTAGAGGTCTTCGGAGACGCTCTGGAGTCCCGCCATCAGCATGAGGAAAGCAAAGGGCCACATCCGCCAGATCGCCACGACGACGACCGAGACGATCGCGTTGGAGCCGATCAGCCAGAACGGCTTCTGGCCCGGATCGACCAGGTGCAGCGAGGTGAGGATGGTGTTGATCGCACCCGTCTGCTGCTGGAACATGAACTTCCACGCGATGATGCCGGCGTACATCGGCACCGCGTATGGGATCAGAAACAGTGTGCGAAGCAGGGCTCGCCCTCGGAACGACTTCTGCAGGGCGACGGCCGCGGCCATCCCGAACACCCAGGAGATGCCGACCACCAGAACGGTGAAGAGCACCGTGGTGAGGAAGGACTGCACCAGGGATTTACCCTGTGCGCCACTGAAGTCGAGGGCCACCTGATAGTTGCCGAATCCCAGGAAGGGCGCGGCCGACCAGTTGGCAATGTACAGCTGGGTGAGTTTGATGAAACTCATCCAGACGCCGACCACCATCGGGGCGACATGGATGACGAGTTCCAGTACGACCGCCGGCGCGATCAAGACCAACGGCAGCCACCATCCCGCGACTCGTCGTTTCTTCGGTCGGGGACTCTTCACTCCGAGGGGCGGAGGCGTTGCCACCCTCGGCGGATCTGTCATGACGGCCATGTCACGACTCCTTTCATTGCGCTGCACCTAAAAGAGGAATCGGGGGCGCCACGGTTCGCGGCGCCCCCGACGCTGACGTGACTAGCCCGCGGCGTTCGTCTTGTCTTCTGCCGTCTGCAGGGCCGCCTTCACGTCGGCGTCCGACACCTTGCCTCCGGTGGCGATGGTGGCGAACAGGTTGTTCACCGCGTTACCGACGTTGGTCTCGAAGGCACCCTCGAGCGGCACCAGCGGGTACGGCGCCGAGGCATCGTTGTAGATGTCCTGGAAGGTCTTAGCGAGAGCCGCGTCGTCCGTGAACGTCGGCTTGACGTCCTTCAGCACCGGGATCGACACGTACGGCTTGCCGAGAACATCTTGGGTCGCGGCGCTCGTCATGAACTTGACGAACTTGAGAGCGGCATCCTTGTGCTTGGTGTTCTTGTAGATCGAGATGTTGATGCCCTGGATGCCGCTGGAGATCTTCTTGCCACCCTGAGGCGCCGGGATGGCGACCACACCGTAGTCACTCGCGCTCATGCCGTTCGACTCGAGCAGCGCGTTGGCGTTGTCCTGGTTGACGATCATCGCCACCTTGCCCTTGGCGAAGTCGGCGCTCGCCTCGGTGCCGGTCGTGTACTGAGCGTTGGAGGGGTCGACGACCTTGTCGGTCTGCATCAGGTCGAGGTAGCGCTTCACGCCGTCGACCGCGCCGGGCTGGGTGAAGTCGGCCTTCTGACCCTTGAAGAAACTCGCCTTGTTCTGCGAGGCGGTGATGAACGCGAAGTGCACGTTCTCGGTGTAGCTGCCCGCTTCGAGGCCCATTCCCCAGACGGTCGGAGTGGTGAGCTTCTTGGCGTCGGCGACCATCTCCTCCCAGGTGGTGGGCGGGGTGAGGCCGGCGTCGGCGAACATCTTCTTGTTGTAGTACAGACCGTAGGCGAGGCCGTAGAGCGGAACAGACGTGAGGTCCTTGCCCTCCTGGCCGCCCGTGGCGAGTGCGGTCTCGACGAACTTGTCCTTGCCACCGATCGCCGTCATATTGGACGAGTCGTACGGCAGGAAAGCACCGGTCGCCTGCAGGTATGGCGCCCAGGTGTTACCGATGTTGGTGACATCCGGGCCAGCGCCAGACGTGACGGCGGTGTTGATGCGGTTCTGCAGGTTGTTCCAGCCGACGACCTCGAGGTCCACCTTGATGCCGGTCTGCTTCTCGAACTTCTTCAGCAGGGGGGTCAGCACCGCTTTGTCGTTCGCGAGGCTCGTGCCCTGGTTACTCGCCCAGTACTTGATGGTGGTGCCGGATGCGTCCGACGAGCCTGACCCACCACTGCTGCTGCAGCCGGTGGCGAGAAGGGCGATCGCGGCGGCGCCGGCGATGACGGCCCCGATCTTCGTGCGTCGCGAAAAGTTCACGGAAAACTCCTTTGTATGCGTGGACTGGTTGGGGTGAGAGCGCTCTCCCGATCACTGTGAGAGCGCTCTCACGCGCCATGCCCAGGGTAAGGAGATTGCTTGCCCGATGTCAAGAGACCCCGCGTCCCTGTTCCGTGGTCAATCTCCGCAGTCTTCACAAACGGCGCGATGAACTCGACGAACGGATGCCGCGGGAGGTAGGTCAGGCTTCGGGCTTGGCCAGGATCTCCTGAGCCCGCAGCGTGAGGCCGGGTGCGACGATGATTTCGTAGCGGCTGGCCAGCACCTGATGGGTCGAGGTGAAGTCGCGGGTGCGGCGGGTGATCGCGTACGACGCCAGGCCGAACAGGATGCCGAACCCCGCGCCGATCGCGACGGCCGCGAGCGCGTAGAGCAGCACGTTCGCCGACGGGACAACGAAGGTGATCAGCACACCGAAGAAGAGACCGAACCAGGCACCGCTCGCCGCCCCGGCACCCGCGACGCGTCCATAGCTCAGTCGCCCCGTCACCCGTTCGACGGTCTTCAGATCGCTGCCGACGATGGAGATCTGGCTCACATCCAGATCACCGTGCGCTAGCCTGTCGACGATCTGCTGGGCTTCCGGATAGGTGTCGTAGGAGCCGAGCACATCCCCCTTCGGGACGGACGGCTGGAGGCGGGCACGGGGACCGAAGAGGCTCTGGTTGCTCATGCTCGACCATTATCCTCTGGCCCCTGAGCACAGGGCGAGAGCCACCTGTCGAAGGTCTAAGTTAGAAGCGTGAGTGCCACGAGAGTCTTCGTCGCCCGACTGGCCGGGTGCTCCGTTTTCGACCCCGCCGGCGACAAGGTCGGCCGCGTTCGCGACGTCATCGTCGTCTACCGCTCGAAAGAGGCTCCCCGGGTCATCGGATTCGTCGTCGAGGTGCCCGGCCGCCGCCACATCTTTCTCTCCATCGGCCGCGTCACCAGCATCGGTTCCGGCCAGATCATCACCACCGGCCTCATCAACCTGCGCCGTTTCGAACAGCGCGGCGGCGAGGTGCGCGTCATCGCCGAGGTGCTCGGTCGCCGGGTCACGCTGGTCGACGGCTCCGGCACGGCGGTCATCGAAGACGTCGCCATTGAAAACAACGCGCAGGGCGACTGGGCGGTCAGCGACCTGTTCATCCGTCGCCCCAAGACCAGCCCCTCCCCCTTCGCCAAGGGCCAGACCCAGTTCGCCAAGTGGGCTGACGTTCGCGAACGATTCACCGGCGAGGCGCAGTCCGCCACTCAGCTGCTCGCGACCTACGAAGACCTGCTGCCCGCCGACCTCGCCAATGCCCTGCTCGATCTGCCCGAGGCCCGCATGCTCGAGGTGGCGGAAGAGATGAGTGACGAGCGTCTCGCCGATGTGCTCGAGGAGATGCCAGAGGGCGAGCAGGTCGACATCCTGAACCAGCTGGACGACGAGCGCGCGGCCGACGTGCTCGACCAGATGCAGCCGGATGACGCCGCCGACCTCATCGCCCAGCTCTCCGACGAGCGTGGCGAGGCACTCCTCGACCTCATGCAGCCCGAGGAGGCGGAGGACGTGCGCATGCTCCTCCTCTACGCCCCCGACACGGCCGGTGGACTGATGACCACCGAGCCGATCATCGTCTCCGCCGACGCGACGGTCGCCGAGGGGCTCGCGCTCATCCGCCGCCACGAGCTAGCGCCAGCGCTCGGTGCCGCCGTCTGCGTCACCCTGCCGCCGTACGAGCCGCCGACCGGACGCTTCCTCGGCATGGTGCACTTCCAACGGATGCTGCGCTACCCACCGAACGAACGACTGGGCACCTTGCTCGACCAGCGTCTCGAGCCGGTGAAGGTCCGCGCCTCGGCCGCGGAGGTCGCACGCACACTGGCGAGCTACAACCTCGTCTCCGTGCCCGTGGTCGACGACAACCATCGACTGGTCGGGGTGGTGACCATTGACGATGTCCTCGACTATCTGCTGCCCGACGACTGGCGAAGTCACGACGACGAAGCTCCGGTCGCACCGACCGATACCAGCACATCCCGCCCCTTTACCAGGCCGATAGCAACTACTGTCGGAAGGAGGCAGCCCAATGGCCAGACGCGATGACCCCGGTCTCGACTCACCCAAGGGGCTGCGCTCCGGCCTCCGCGGCCGCTTCACCGGCCGAGATCGCGTAGGTCGCTTCAGCGAGGGCTTCGCCCGTGCGATGGGTACCTCGTACTTCCTGGTCGGGATGACCATCATCGTGGTCGTCTGGCTGGTCTATAACTCCTCCGCCCCGCCGGCGGCGCAGTTCGATCCGAGCAGAACCAACTTCACCCTTCTCACCCTGATCCTCTCGCTGCAGGCCTCGTACGCCGCCCCCCTGATCCTGCTCGCGCAGAACCGTCAGGACGATCGCGACCGGGTGCAGTTCGAACAGGACCGTCAGCGTGCCGAGCGCAACCTCAACGACACGGAGTACCTGGCCCGCGAGGTCGTCGCGCTGCGTCTGGCCGTGCGGGACCTCGCCAGCAAAGACTTCATCCGCGCCGAGCTGCGCTCGCTGCTCGAGGAGCTGGAGAAGGACAAGACCACGGACGACACGCCGAGTGCCTGAGCCCACGCCGGACTCGGGGCCAGCAGCCGATGTTCTCTCCGCGCTCGCTCGCGTCATCGACCCGGAGATCCGCCGCCCGATCACCGAACTCGACATGGTGGGCCCCGTGTCCGTCGACGCGGATGGCGCGGCATCCGTTCAGATCAAGCTGACGATCGTCGGATGCCCGGCCGCCGACACCATCGAGCGCGACGTCACCGCCGCGGTCGCCGGAGTGTCTGGCGTGAGCTCGGTCGCGGTCGACGTGCAGGTGATGACCCGCGAAGAACGCGGAGCTCTCACCGAGAAGCTGATGGCGGGACGCAGCCGCACCATGCAGTTCGGCCCCGATTCGCTCACCCGCGTGATCGCGGTCACGAGCGGCAAGGGCGGGGTCGGCAAGTCGACCTTGACCGCCAACCTCGCCGTGGCGCTGGCCGAGCGCGGGTTGCGCGTCGGCCTCGTGGACGCGGACGTCTTCGGCTTCTCGATTCCGGGAATCCTCGGCATCACGGGGTCGAAGCCCACCCGCGTGAACGAGATGATCCTGCCGCCGGTCGCCCACGGGGTCAAGGTGATCTCCATCGGCATGTTCGTCGACACGTCGACGGCCGCGGGCGCGGCGGTGTCGTGGCGCGGGCCGATGCTGCACCGCACTATCCAGCAGTTCCTCACCGACGTGTATTTCGGCGATCTCGACGTGCTGCTGCTCGACCTGCCGCCCGGGACGGGCGATGTCGCGATCTCGATCGGGCAGCTACTCCCCCAGGCCGAGGTCTTAGTGGTGACGACCCCGCAGCCGGCGGCGGCGGAGGTCGCCGAGCGCAGCGCGATCGTGGCGCGACAGACCGGTCAGAAGGTGATCGGCGTCGTCGAGAATATGGCGGGTCTCGCCCAGCCCGACGGCAGCATCCTTCACCTGTTCGGGGAGGGCGGTGGCACGGAAGTCGCCCGGCGACTTTCGGTCGATGCCACGGCGGAAGTCCCGGTGCTTGCGTCGATCCCGCTGAGCATTCCGCTGCGCGCCGGCGGGGATGCCGGTGCCCCGGTGGTGCTGTCAGACCCGGAAGACCCGGCAGCGACGGCGATCACGGGACTCGCAGAATCGCTGGTCGCGCTCGGTCGCGGGCTTGCCGGCCGCAAACTCGGCTTCAGCGTCCGCTGAAAGTTATCGCGGGTTGATTCAGCGGTGCGAGGGCAGGCGACGGTAGCCGTCGCGGCTGGCGGCAACGATCGATCCGGTGATGGCCCAGACGGAGACGGCGACAAGAATGATGGAGATGGTGAGCATGGAGAAACCTCGGGTCTACTGATGGTGAATACCCCAATTCCACACCCGCCAACCCTTTAGCACAATCAAATAGTTCTTCTACGAATGTGTAGCCTGTCTTCATGGACGTGCGTCGATTAGAACTGCTGCGGGAACTCGCAGAACGGGGCAGCATCACCGCCGTCGCGCGGGCGACGAACCGCACCGTGTCGGCGGTGTCCCAGCAGCTGAAAGTGCTCCAGCGCGAGGCCGGTGTGCCGCTCACCGAACGATCGGGACGCGGCATCCAGCTCACCGGTGCAGGACGGATGCTGGCTCAGACGGCAACGGATGTCGCCATCGCCCTGGAGCGCGCCGACGCGCTCTGGGAGGACTTCAAGCAGGCCCCCCGGGGCGAGGTCACCCTCACCACCTTCCCGACGGGAGGGCAGATGCTGCTGCCCGGACTGCTCGATGCGGTCGCCGACCTCCCCGGCCTCACCCTCATCGCCTCCGATCAGGATCCGGTACTTCCCGACTTCGCCGATCTCACCCCCGACTTCGACATCGTGCTCGCCGACTCCCCCGGCATGCAACCGATCTGGCGCGAGCGCGGACTCGCCGTGGTGAAGCTGATGGAGGAGCCTCTCGACGTCGCGCTTCCCGAGGGACATCCGCTGACGGCTAAGACGAGCCTGTCGGCCAAGGACCTGATCGACGAGACCTGGATCGGGGTGCCGCGGGGCTTCCCGTTCGACCGCATCCTGCGCCAGCTCGAAGCGATCACTGGGCAACAGGCCAAGATCGGCCAGCGCTTTGTCGACAACGGCATCACCGAGGTGCTGGTCGGCAGCGGGCACGGGCTCGCCATCCTGCCGCGCTTCACCACGCGGGACCACGAGAACGGCCTCACCACGCGTCCGCTCTCCGGCGTGCGAGCGGTGCGGCAGATCTCGGCTCTGATGCGTCCGGATCGCGCCGAGCGGCCATCCGTTCGCCTGGTCGTGGAGGCGCTGCGCGCTGTCGCCGCGCAGGTCGTCGAAGAGCATCGCCCCAGTTGACCTGTGGCAGGTCTCGATAGCCGTCCTCCTTCGTCGGGCGCCACTCGACCAACGGGGTCACGCTCGCCATAAGATGAGGCATGCCCGGAGCCCAGCCCGAGCGGTCGTTCATCGATGAACTCGACCGTGACATCCTCTCGTCGACCGGCACCACCGCGCCCGTCTTCGCACCCTTCACCGGCGCGAAACTGCACGATGTGCCCCAGAGCAGCACTCAGGACGTGATGGATGCCGCAACCCGCGGTCGACTCGCGCGCCGCGAGTGGCAGGCGGCCGGCTTCGATCACCGCCGTCGCGTGTTGCTGCGCGCGCACGACCTGCTGCTGGAGCGCCGCGAGGCACTCATGGACTGCGTGCAGGCCGAGACGGGCAAGACCCGCGGCCAGGCCTTCGAGGAAGTCTTCGTCGGCGCGAGCACCACCCGCTACTACGCCGTCAGCGCTCGCAGCGTGTTGCGCACCCGCCGCCGTCGGGCCGCCATCCCGCTCGTCGTCAGCACCCGCGTCGGCTACCAGCCGAAGGGCCTGGTCGGTGTCATCACCCCCTGGAACTACCCGCTCAGCCTGTCGCTGTTCGATGTGATCCCCGCGCTGGCCGCCGGCAATGCGGTACTGCAGAAGGCCGACAACCAGGGTGCGCTGAGCATCCTCTCCTCCCGCAAGGCGTTCATCGATGCCGGCGTGCCCGAGGCGGTCTGGACCGTCGTCGCCGGGGACGGGCCGAGCATCGGCGGGGCGGTGATCGACGCGAGCGACTACATCTGCTTCACCGGGTCGACAGCCACCGGTAGCACCGTCGCCGAGCAGGCGGCCAAACGCTTGATCGGCGCCTCGCTCGAGCTCGGGGGAAAGAACCCCATGCTGATCCTCGACGACGTCGACCCGAAGAGGGCGGCCGAGAATGCGGTGTACGGCTGCTTCTCGTCGATGGGACAGCTCTGCACCTCGATCGAGCGCATCTACGTGCACCGCGCGGTGGCCACCGAATTCACCGCCGAGTTCGTCGCTCGCACGAAAGCGCTGAAGCAGGGTCCGGCCTACGACTATTCGACGGATGTCGGCTCCCTCGCGCTCCCCCTTCAACTCGAGCGCGTGCAGGCCCATGTCGCCGACGCACTCGCGAACGGCGCTACCCTCCTCGCCGGCGGACGCGCCCGCCCCGACCTCGGGCCACTATTCTTCGAACCCACCGTGCTCACCGACGTCACCGACGCCATGGCATGCTCACGCGCGGAGACCTTCGGTCCCGTCGTCGCGATTACCGTCGTCGACACGGTTGACGACGCCATCGCCCAGGCCAACGACACCACCTACGGCCTCAACGCCTCGGTCTTCAGCGGATCGGTGCGGCGCGGCATCCGCGTCGCCGAATTCTTGGATTCCGGCAGCGTCAACATCAACGAGGGCTTCCGCGCCACCCTCCCCTCAGTTGACGCGCCGATGGGCGGCATGAAAGACTCCGGCGTCGGGCGCCGAAACGGCCCCGAGGGACTTCTGCGATTCGTCGAGCCGCGCACCATCTCGGCGGTGACCGGCATCATGACGCTGCCGCGCACCGGGGCGGAGTTCGCGAAGATGGGCCCGCTGATGATCACGCTGCTGCGCACGCTGAAGGCGCTGCGGCGGCGCTGAGACTACCGGCGCTAAGTCAGGTCGCTTCGCTGTCGAACGGCGTCGGCGCACCGTCGGCCATCTGTCGACTGCGCTTGACCGACGCGGACTCCGTGCTGGGCGGGCGCACCACCGCAACCGAGGGAGCCGACTCGTCGTCGAACAGGGCGTCGCGGATGATGCGGCGCGGATCGTACTGACGCGGATCGAGCTTCTGCCAGTCGACGTCGTCGAACTCCGGACCCATCTCGTCGCGCAGGCGGTCTTTGGCGCCGTTCGCCATGTCGCGCAACGCCCGCACCACATGCGCGAGCTTTGCGGCATAGGCAGGGAGGCGCTGTGGACCCACGACAAAGACCGCGATCACCGCGATCACGAGCAACTTGTCGAAGGTCAATCCCAACACCCGATCAGACTAGCCGTTGCGAGTGGAGACCTCCCGTACGCTTAGGGACCGAGCAAGGAGTGCAGGTGTCAGACAAAGATTCGAGCTGGAAGTTCGCGGAAGAGTTCATCGTCGAACGACCGGAGATCGCCACAGCCCGGCAGCACTCCGTCGAACTCGGAGTGGATGCAATCAGCCCGGCGACCGGTGCGCAACTCGCCCTGGTCGCGGCCGCCGCGCGGGCGACGAACATCATCGAGATCGGCACCGGCGTCGGTGTGAGCGGGCTCTGGATGCTCACCGGCGCGCCCGGCGCGACCCTCACCTCGATCGACTATGAGACCGACCACCAGGATTCGGCGCGCACGGCGTTTCTGGCTGCGGGAATCCCGAGCAACCGCATCCGGCTCATCACCGGTCGCGCTCTCGATGTGCTTCCACGCATGAACGAGGGCTCGTATGACATCGTGCTCGTCGACGCTGACGCACAATCGGTGATCGAATACGTCGAGCATGCCCTGCGATTGGCCCGCCCGGGCGGGATCGTGCTGGTTCCGCATGCGCTATGGCACGACAGGGTCGCGGATCCCGCTCAGCGGGGCGAAACCGTTACCGGATTCCGTTCCCTGCTGAGGGAGATCGCGACCTCTGACGCGGTCATCAGTGCCCTGTCACCCGTGGGTGACGGATTGCTGCAGCTGACGAAACGCTGATGCGTGATCCGCTTACGCGGACGCTGCGACGACCCCTGCGAGTGCGTCATGGAGTTCTCTGGCCTCGGCATCGTTGACCGAGACCACCAGGCGACCCCCACCTTCGAGCGGAACGCGCACGATGATGAGGCGTCCCTCCTTAACAGCCTCCATCGGTCCGTCTCCGGTCCTCGGCTTCATGGCTGCCATGATGAATCCCCTTTCGTGGAATAACCTCCATTATCCCGTACCTTTCGGCGAACCCGAAAACGGGGGCGTCCAGGCGACGCGCCGGTGGGGCGCGAATCGGGCCACGGGTCACGGCGGAGTCCAGTCGTAGCCGTCGAACCACCAGCAGATGAAGAGCCAACCGAACTGGCCCGCCACGCAGAGCACGACCAGCGATATCCGGTACCACCACGCCCGGGGTTGCGCGGCTGCCCCCAGCATCGGGAAGATCGGAATCAGGAGACGGAACGTGCTCGACTGCGGAAAGAACACCGCGAACAGGTAGAGCCCATAGCTCGCCAGCCAAAGCCGAAGATCGGGTCCGAGCCGCCGCACGGCCGGAACGAACAGCAGCGCGGCGAAGCCGGCGACGATGAGGCCGAGCAGCGGATAGACGGCCCAGCCGAGATGCCACTGGGCACCCCAGAAGCCCGCAGCTTGAAACCATGGGGTGAGCGGAAGCAGGCTCTGATACCCGATGTAATCGCTCCGCCAGGCCAGCTCGGTCTCGGTATAGGCCCCCGGCACCCCCGTCACGGCCCAGGCAAGCAGCGGCCAGGCGAATCCCATCAGCCCGGTGAACATCGTGATCGCGACCGCCAGTGCGCGCTCCGGCAGCGGAAACGGGTCGCGGTCGCGCCGCACCCAGCGCAGGATGACGTGCAGCCCGAGCGTGAGCGCCAGCGCGAGCAGCCCTGGCCTCGTGAGCCCGGCGAGCGCGACGATCGGGAACATCAGGGCATAGCGACGCGTGACGAGCAACAGGAGCGCGAGCGCCAGCAGGAACAGGAACATCGGCTCGGCGTACGACACCTGCAGAATCGGCGAGAGCGGTGCCGCGCAGAACAGCACCACGGCGAACAGCGACGTGCCAGCGGGGAGAACGCGTCGCATCAGCCGGAAGAACACCAGCGCGGCGGCCAGCGAGAACGCGAACGAGACGACCACGGAGAGCAGGTCCCACGGCAGGGCCGTCACCGTCATCAGGAAGCGCACGAGCATCGAGTAGGCGGGCAGGAACGCCCAGGAGTTCTGCGTCACGTGCCCCGCGGCATCCACCGGCAGCGTCGGCGGATAGCCGGACACCGCCACGTAGTGGTACCAGGTGCTGTCCCAGAGTTGCGCGAAGCCGAGGTAGCCGGGGTGTGGGCCGGTCCAGTAGTTGCGTGGCTGCCACGACGCGAACAGCACCAGCAGGCTCGTCGTCACCACGCGGGACAGCGCCCAGACGACGAACACCTTCAGCCACCACGGGGTCAGCCGGTAGCGCACCTCGAGGTACCGCCGTGCGGCCACCGGACGTGCGTGCGCGGTGGCGAGCTCAGTCACGGTCCCGTCAGCCACGCCCGCAGCCCGCGTTCGCATTCGGCGATCTGCTCGATGGCGACGCGCTCGTCATCGGCATGGGCCAGGAGCGGATCGCCGGGCCCGTAGTTGACGGCGGGGATGCCGAGGGCCGAGAAGCGGGCGACATCCGTCCAGCCGTACTTCGGCTTGGCCACTCCGCCGACCGCCGCGACGAACTCCAGCGCCAGCGGATCGTTCAGACCAGGGCGCGCGCCCTCCGCAGAATCGGTGACGACCAGCTCGAAACCGGCAAAGGTCTCGCGCAGGTGCGCCTCGGCATCTGCTGCACTCTTGCTCGGGGCGAAGCGGTAGTTGACCGTGATGATGCACTCGTCGGGGATGACGTTCGTGGCCACACCGCCGGCGATGAGCACGGCGTTGAGTCCCTCGCGATAGACCAACCCATCGACCTCGACCTGGGCGGGTTCGTACACGGCCAAGATGTCGAGCACCGGGGCAGCAGCGTGGATCGCGTTCTTGCCCACCCATGCCCGGGCCGAATGCGCACGCAGCCCGGTGAGACGGATCTCGGCGCGCATGGTGCCGTTGCAGCCGCCCTCCACCTGCGAGTTCGTCGGCTCGCCCAGGATGGCGAAGTCACCGGCCAGCAGCTCGGGACGGTTGCGGGCGACCCGGCCGAGGCCGTTCAGGGAGGAGTCGACTTCCTCGTGGTCGTACCAGATCCAGGTGAGGTCGACCGGCGGGTCGGTGAGCTCCGCGGCGAGCTTCAGCTGCACCGCGACGCCGGCCTTCATGTCGACGGTGCCGCGGCCCCAGAGGTAGTCGACCCCGCCATCCGTTTCGACGCGGGTCGGCAGGTTGTGGTTGATCGGCACCGTGTCGGTGTGGCCGGCGATGACCACCCGGCGGGCGCGACCGAGGGTGGTTCGGGCGACGATGGTGTCGGCATCCCGCATCACCTCGAGGTGATCGAGACCCTCGAGCGAGCGGATGATCGCCTCGGTGATGGTGCCCTCGTCGTCGGAGACGGAGGGGATGTCGCACAGCGCACGGGTGATCTCGAGCGAGCTGGCGCCGAGGTCGAGCACGGGGGCGTCAGCTGAGGTGGCGTCATCAGGGGTCACGGGCCGAGTTTACCGAGCCGTGGCCGCCGCTACCCTGGGGTCATGACTGAACGTAGCGCCTGGGGTTATGGACTCGCCACGATCGCCGGGGACGGCACCGTGCTCGACACCTGGTACCCGGCTCCCGCGCTCGGGCCGATCCCGGCCGGCCGCGATCCGTACATCTCGCCGACCAGCCTCGAGCCGCTCATCGGCGACGATCCGCGCCGCAATGTGCACGTCGACTTCGTGACCGTGCAGATCGACCTGGATGCCGCCCCCACGTCGACCTCGGATGCCTACCTACGCCTGCACCTGCTGAGCCACCTGCTGGTCGAGCCCAACTCGATCAACCTCGACGGCATCTTCGGGCAGCTACCGATCGTCGCCTGGACGAACGCGGGCCCCGTGCATCCCGCCGACTTCGACCGCCTGCGGCCGCTGCTGCAGCGGGCCGGCATCGCCACCCACGGCATCGACAAGTTCCCGCGACTGCTCGACTACGTGACGCCTCCCCGGGTGCGTATCGCCGACGCCTCCCGTGTGCGTCTGGGTGCGTATCTCTCCCCCGGCACCACGGTGATGCACGAGGGGTTCGTCAACTTCAACGCCGGCACGCTCGGCACCTCCATGGTCGAGGGGCGCATCTCGCAGGGCGTCGTCGTCGGAGATGGGGCGGATGTCGGCGGCGGCGCGTCGATCATGGGCACGCTGTCGGGCGGCGGCACCGAACGCGTCGCCGTCGGAGCGAGGGCCTTGCTCGGTGCCAACTCCGGCATCGGCATCTCGATCGGCGACGATTCGATCGTGGAGGCTGGGCTCTACGTGACGGCGGGCACCAAGGTGACGGTGCTCGGCACGGAGCCGCGCAGCGTGAAGGCCGTGGAACTCTCCGGTGTGCCGAACCTGCTGTTCCGCCGCAACTCGGTCACCGGAGCGGTCGAGGTTCTCGCCCGCGACGGCCGCGGCATCACCCTGAACGCCGCCCTGCACGCGTAGCGCATCGCCCGCCCGGGCCCGGCCCCGACCGCCGCCGGCCGCGCTCTTCCGCTCGAAATGAAGGGCTTTTTCATCGGGCGCAGGACGAATTCGGGGTCGAGGGCTTCGGACATCCGCTCTTCTCCTTCATTTCGAGTGAGAGTGAGACGTTCTCCACCGGAAGGGTGATCGGCGAGGCGGCGCACGACGCGCTCGTGCAGCATTCCGGCATGACGATTGCCGACGACATCAGAACACTGGGCGGGGTTGCAGCCACCCATGAACTCCTGAGACGAGGCTGGAGTTCGCGGACACTCAGTCGCGGGGTGGCGGCGGAACAGATCATCCGGGTCCGCCAGGGCTGGTACTGCCTGCCCGACACTCCCGCACACTGGGCCGAAGCGTTCCGCGTCGGGGGCCGGGTCGGGTGCGTCTCCGCTGCCGCCGACTACGGGATGTGGGTCTTCCACAGCGGGCACCTCCACGTCGATGTCGCCCAGAACAGCGTGCGTCTACGCAGTCGACACGACAAGGATGTCCGGCTCCGCTCGAGCGGCGACGCGACCGTTGTGCACTGGCGCGAGCCGGATGCACACTGCTCGCGCTTCTCTGCGTCGCCGCTCGGCTGCCTGCGCGACATGATCCGCTGCCAGAGCCCGGAACGGGTGGTCGCCGCAGCGGACTCTGCGATCCGGATGGGCCTGGTCTCCCGCGGACAGTGGTCGCGGGAAATCAGCCGGGCGCCGGAGCGGCTGCGCGATCTCCTCGCGCAGGTAGACCCGCTCTCCGAATCGATCACCGAATCGCTGACCAGGTTCCGCCTTCAACGGCTCGGTCTAGCACCGCGCCTCCAGATAACGGTCGCCGGGGTCGGCAGGGTCGATCTGCTTATCGGTACTCGACTGGTCATCGAGATCGACGGACGGGCGTATCACTCCGACCCGGAGCGATTCGAGGCGGATCGGCGGCGTGACGCGCGACTTTCGGCGCTCGGCTATCGAGTGCTGCGGTTTAGCTACGCCCAGATCATGCGGTCCTGGGCGGAGGTGAAGGCATCCGTTCTTGCGGCGGTCGCGCGCGGCGACCACCTGCCATGACCGACTATCGCGCACCCGCCGGACCCCCGGCGCTGCCCTCGCTGCGTACTAAGCGAGCGCGTACGAAATGAAGGAGAACCGAGTCTCGCGATACGAGACTTCCCCGCGCTCATCGAACGCCGTGCGCACGACTCCTTCATTTCATGCAGGCGGGATGTCGCGGGCAGAAGATACGGCTCAGTTCAGCCGAACAGCGGCCGGTTAGCACCCGCGTAGAGAATTACCGCCCCGAGAAGGAACGCCCCGATTACCGCCCCGAGAAGGAACGCCCCGATTACCGCCGCGACGGCGACCAGGCCCGTCCACCACGTTGCGCGGCCACGGCGCCGAACCGCGAACGTGAGAGTGAGCGAAATCATGAAGAATACGGGAATACCGAACAGCCCGAACCATCCTGCGAATTCCATCACGCCGAAATCACAGGTATCCGGTTGGCAAGCATCGCCGATCAGCGCCATCACGATGGACATGGGCACGAGCAGCACCGTGAGCACGCCGGCGAGCACCAACAGAACCGTAGTGAGGCGAGCATCCCACCCGCTCCTGCCGTTTCTGTTCGAAATGACGGAGAACTTCATGCCAGCGCAATCCGACACACCACGCGTTCGGGACCGTGCCCGAAGACTTCCTTCATTTCGAGCAGAAACGACAGGAACCACCGCGGATGCCTGACCACCGCGGGCGTCTGACCACCGCGGATGCCTGACCACCGCGGGCGTCTGACCACCGCGGGCGTCTGCGGACGATAGCCGGGCAGCCGTTGCTACGCGGAGGGCCAGGCGCGCTCGGGCTCGCCGATGTAGAGCTGCTGCGGGCGGCCGATCTTGGTGGCCGGGTCTTGGTTCATCTCGCGCCAGTGCGCGATCCAGCCGGGCAGGCGCCCGATGGCGAACAGCACGGTGAACATGCGCGGCGGGAAGCCCATCGCCTTGTAGATGACGCCGGTGTAGAAGTCGACATTCGGGTACAGCTTGCGCTGGATGAAGTAGTCGTCCGCCAGTGCCACGGCCTCGAGCTCCTTGGCGATGTCGAGCAGGTCGTCTTGCACACCGAGCGCGGCGAGCACCTCGTCGGCGCTCTCCTTGACCAACTTCGCCCGCGGGTCGAAGTTCTTGTAGACGCGGTGCCCGAAGCCCATGAGCCGCACGCCGTCTTCCTTGTTCTTCACCCGCTCGACGAACTTCTCGACCGACTCGCCGCTGTCTTTGATCTGCTGCAGCATCGTGAGCACCGCCTCATTGGCGCCGCCGTGGGCCGGCCCGTACAGCGCATTGATGCCCGCCGAGATCGACGCGAAGATGTTCGCCTGCGTCGATCCGACGAGTCGCACGGTCGACGTCGATGCGTTCTGCTCATGGTCTTCGTGCAGGATGAGCAAGCGCTCGAGCGCCTTCGACACAACCGGGTTCACCTCGTAGGGTTCCGCCTTCGTGCCGAAGTTCAGCTTGAGGAAGTTGTCGACGAAGCTCAGGCTGTTGTCCGGGTAGAGAAACGCCTGACCGAGGCTCTTCTTGTGCGCATAGGCCGCGATCACCGGCAGCTTCGCCAGCAGACGGATGGTCGACAGCTCGACCTGCTCCGGATCGTGAATGCTGAGCGAGTCTTCGTAATACGTCGACAGCGCAGATACCGCGCTCGACAACACCGACATCGGATGCGCCGTGTGCGGCAGGGCGTCGAAGAACCGGCGCAGATCTTCGTGCAGGAGGGTGTGGCGGCGAACGCGGTTCTCGAAGCCCGCGAGCTCGGTCGGCGTCGGCAGCGAACCGTATATCAGCAGCCAGGCCGTCTCCAGGTAGGTGGAGTTGGCCGCGACATCCTCGATTGCGTAGCCGCGGTAGCGCAGGATGCCCGCGTCCCCGTCGATGTAGGTGATCGCACTCTTCGTGGCTGCGGTGTTGACGAAGCCGTAGTCGAGCGTGGTGAGCCCGGTCTGCTTGGTCAGGGTCGAGATGTCGATGCTGGATGCACCATCAACACTCTGTCGGATGGGGAACTCCGCGCTTCCGCCGGGAAAACTGAGAGTCGCCTTCTGGGCGTCATTAACGGCTTCGTTCACGGATACAGCCTAAAGGTGAGCGACGTCCATCGTCGTATTCGACAATGCACCGATGCGTCAGTTGGAGAGAGTGGCCAATCGCGCGACCGCGGTGGCGATCGACTCGTCGCTGGCCGTCAGCGCGATACGAACATGCTGCGAGGTTTCGTCACCATAGTACGAGCCAGGGGCCACCAGGATGCCGAGGTCGGCCAGGCGTTCGACCGTGCGCCAGGCGTCCTCGCCGGCGGTCGCCCACAGATACAGGCCCCCCGCGCTGTCGTCGACACGGAGCCCGGCGCCCTCGACGGCGGGCTTCAGCAGGTCGCGGCGCGCACGGTAGAGCGCGCGCTGGGCATCGACGTGCGCGTCGTCGCCGAGCGCGGTCACCATGGCGACCTGCACGGGCGCGGGCGGCATCAGCCCGAGATTCTTGCGCACGGCGAGCAGTTCGGCGATGAGTTCACCGCAGCCAGCCACGAATCCGGCACGGTAACCGGCGAGATTCGACTGCTTGCTCAGCGAATAGACGCTGAGTACTGAACTGCGGTCTCCCGCGATGACTCGCGGGTCGAGGATGCTCGGGGTCGCGAGACTGCGACCTGCCTCGGTCGCATACGGGGCTTCCCAGGCGAGCTCGGCGTAGCACTCGTCGCTGACGATGATCGCCCCGAGCTCACGGGCCCGGGCCACCGCTGAACGGAGCTGCGCGACATCCATGATCCGGCCGTTCGGGTTTCCGGGGCTGTTGATCCAGATGAGCCGGGTTCCCTCCGGCCACTCCGCCGGGTCATCGCTGGCGACGACCGTCGCGCCGACCAGGGCTGCTCCCACCGCGTAGGTCGGGTATGCACGCGCGGGCTGCACCACGACATCCCCCGGCCCGAGCCCGAGCCAGAGGGCGAGCCCGGCGATGAGCTCCTTCGAGCCGATCGTCGGCAGCACGTTGGCGACGCTCAGGTCGGTGACGTTGCGGCGGCGCGCGTACCACGAGACGATCGCCTCGCGGAGGGCGACGCTGCCGGCGGTCGCCGGATAGGAGTGGGCGTCTGTCGCCAGCGCGAGCGACTCACGGATGATCGCCGGCGTCGGGTCCACCGGCGATCCGACGGAAAGGTCGACGATGCCGCCGGGGTGGGATTTGGCGCGCGCCGCAAACGGCTCGAGCGAATCCCAGGGAAAGTCGGGAAGCTGCAGCGGGGTGCGCGGCATGTGCGGGCTAGGCCGCGGGACCCTGCGGCGGCAGAGCGGTGATGACCTGGTGATCGTGGTGGATCACGCCCACCTTGGAGGCGCCGCCGGGCGAGCCGATCTCAGAGAAGAACTCGACATTCGCCTTGTAGTAGTCCGCCCACTTCTCGGGCAGGTCGTCTTCGTAGTAGATCGCCTCTACGGGGCACACCGGCTCGCAGGCACCGCAATCGACGCACTCGTCGGGGTGGATGTAGAGCATCCGATCGCCTTCGTAGATGCAGTCGACGGGGCACTCGTCGATGCAGGCACGGTCTTTGACATCCACGCACGGGAGGGCGATGACATAGGTCACGAGGCGGGAGTTCCCTTCGGTTGAGCAGGTCTGTCCAGCTTATCGTGGCGAGAGAAGGTGCCCGGCGCAGGCCAGGCGAGCACGACCAGTGCGATCACGGCCGGCCCATAGGTGAGCGCATAGCCCGCGGGGTTTGCCGGCACCAGCACGGATCCCCCGGTGCCCGGCACCGACAGCAACCCCACCACACCGATGAAGCCGATGGCGGCGAACAGCGGCACCAGTCGCTCCCCGAAGGCGAGACGCGCACCGACGAACAGCGCCGCGGCTACCGCCACACTCACGACCGCCCCGACCGGGGCCGGCCACGAGCCGATCATCACGCTGAATTGGTGCTCCACCGTCGACACCCCACCCAGGGCGGCACCGACGACGAGAGCGAGCACATACACGAAGATCTTCACGCTGAGCGACTGCTCTTTCCACACCGGCGGATGCTGCGCTGCCTCCCGCACCCGAGAAAACGACTCGCTCACACCGATGGCGCGCGCCGGTCCTGTCGAGAGTGTGAAATTGTCCCCGTCGATGGCGAGCTGGCTACGGTGGGCCGCCATGGCCGCACGTTTTCGATCGAAGACGGGGCGAACATCCAGAGTCAGCTCCCCCGCAGTGCCGTCGGGCTGCACGGCGAAGAACGGAATGCCCATCACGTCGGCGGCGCGCTGGGCGGCCTCGGCGGCGCGAATGTGGTCGGGATGCCCGTAGCCGCCCGTGCCGTCGTAACTCACCACGGCGGTGGCCTTGGTCTGATCGATGACGGTGGCGATGTCGGCGGCGACCTCGCCGAAGTCCGCGGCGGAGAGGGAGTCGTCGACGACGACATCGAGCGGCATCGCACCGGATCGGCCCCACTGCATCCCCGAGTCGAGGTAGGTTCGCGGCTCCCGGTCCGCCCAGCGGGCGTTGCGCTCGCCCAGGAAGCGATGGTCAGAAACGCCGAGAACGGCCAGCGCAGCGGCGAGCTCGCTGGCGCGGTGCTCGGCGAGCGCCGGGCCGTCGCCCTGCAGAGAACGGATGTCGAGCGGCACGACCTCACCGTGCTCGCCCCGGGTGCAGGTCACCACCGTCACCGTCGCGCCGCGGTCGACCAGGGTGGCGATGGCGCCCCCGGTGGTGATGCTCTCGTCGTCGGGATGCGCGTGGACGAACACCACCCGTTCGCTGTCGATCGCCTGAATGTCGTCTCGCGCCATGTGGACAGGATATTGCTCTCCGATTAGAGTCGACCCGGTAAGGTAAGCCTTACCAATCCCCGTCTCAGAGTGAATTGATCCCGTGCTCCCCAACTTTTTGATCGGCCTGCGTGAAGGCCTTGAGGCCGCTCTCGTCGTCGGCATCCTCATCGCCTATGTCGTCAAGGTGAAGCGCGGCGACGTGCTCCCCCGCATCTGGATCGGCATCGCCATTGCGGTCCTGGTCTCTCTCGGCGTGGGCGCGATCCTCACCTGGGGGCCGTACGGTCTGTCCTTCCAGGCGCAAGAGGCGATCGGCGGCGGGCTGTCGGTGGTCGCCGTCGGATTCGTCACCTGGATGATCTTCTGGATGGCGAAGACCGCGCGCAGCCTCAAGCACGACCTCGAGAACCGCATGGACCTCGCTCTCATGGGCGCGGGCTGGGGAATCGTCGTTCTCGCCTTCCTCTCGGTCGGCCGGGAAGGAATCGAGACCGCCCTGTTTATCTGGGCAAGCGTCGCGTCGAGCCCAGACACCGTCATCCCCGCTCTTGGAGCGCTGCTCGGCATCCTCGCCGCCGTCGTGATCGAGGTTCTGATCTTTCGCGGTTTCGTGCGCATCAATCTCGGAAAGTTCTTCACCTGGACCGGCGGCTTCCTCATTATCGTCGCGGCCGGAGTACTGGCATACGGCATCGGCGATCTGCAGGAGGCAGGCCTGATCCCTGGAGGATCGGCCAAGGCCTGGGACTTCAGCGCGGCGATCCCGGCGAGCAGCTGGTACGGAACGGTGCTGCAGGGCATCGTCAACTTCAACCCGAACCCGAGCTGGGCGCAGGTCATCGTCTGGGCGCTGTATCTGGCGGTGACGGTCCCCGCGTTCATCCACCAGCACCGTCGCCCACAGGTTGGCACCCCGAAGCCCTCGACAGCGCAGACGTCCCCGTCCCAGACGGCATCCGCCCTCGCGCCAGCACAGCAGCCCTCAACAGCAGGAGAGCACCAATGAAGTACCAGCACCTCATCGCCGGAGCCGCGGCGGCAGGCGCCCTCGCCCTCATCCTGACCGGATGCGTGCCCAACAATCAGAACGCCTCCTCGGGCGCATCGGCGACGACGGTGAACGTCGCGGCTTCTGACAACGCCTGCGACCTCTCCGCCACTACCGCACCGAGCGGCGCGATCACCTTCACGATCTCCAACTCCGGATCGGATGTCTCGGAGTTCGAGATCGTCGCCGAGGACAAGCTCCGCATCATCGGTGAGAAGGAGAATGTCGGGCCAGGCACGACGCCCAAGTACGTCGCCCAGCTCGAGCCAGGCACCTACTACACGAGCTGTAAGCCGGGCATGGTCGGTGCGGGCGTCGGCGAGACCAAGTTCACGGTCACCGACTCGGGCGCGAAGATCGTGCCGGCCAGTGACAAGAAGGCGATCGCCGGCGCGGTCGCCCAGTACGTGTCATACGCCAAAGACCAGGTCGGCGAACTGGTCACCGACACCCAGACCTTCGTCGCCGCATTCGAATCGGGCGACGTCGCCACGGCGAAGAAGCTCTACCCCGCCGCTCGCGCCCACTACGAGCGCATCGAGCCGCTGGCCGAGAAGTTCCCCGACCTCGACACCGACCTCGACATCCGTGAGGCCGACCTCGACGCCGGAGCCACCTGGACGGGCTGGCACCGCATGGAGAAAGACCTCTGGGCTCCGGCCGGCTACACGCCGCTCACCGCCGACGAGCGCAAGACCCTCGGCGACAAGCTGAACAGCGACACGAAGAAGCTCTACGAGCTGTTCTATGACACGAGCTTCAGCGTCACCCTCGGCGACGTGAGCAATGGCGCCATCGCGCTCATGGACGAGGTCGCCACCGGCAAGATCACCGGTGAAGAAGAGACCTTCTCGCACACCGACCTCTGGGACTTCCAGGCCAACATCGAGGGCGCAAAGGTCTCCTTCGAGAACGTGCGCGACATCGCCGAGGGAAAGGGCGCGGCCGGAAAGAAGCTGGTCAGCCAGATCGACGCTGACTTCGCCACCCTCTCGACGACGCTCGGCCAGTACGGCTCGCTCGACAGCGGCTACGCGCTCTACAACGACCTGTCGACCGACCAGATCAAGCAGTTGTCAGACCAGGTCAATGCCCTGGCCGAGCCGCTTTCCAAGCTCACCGCCGTGGTGTTGAAGTAATTTGATCCGCAAAAAGCGTACCTCCACGCCGTCCTCCGCTACCCCGTCCTCCGCTGACGGAGGCGCCTCAACCGCGCCGCCAACCCCGACGACGGATGACCGCGGCGTGACGCTCAGTCGCCGCGGGCTCCTCGGACTCGCGGGGGCCGGCGTCGTCGTAGGAACCGGGGCGGGGATCGGGATCGACCATTTCGCGATCGCGCCGGCCACGGCATCCGGCACCTCGGGAGCGGCAGCGGTCTATCCGTTCTACGGTGAGCACCAGTCGGGCATCACCACCGCGGCGCAGGATCGGCTGCACTTCGCCAGCTTCGACGTCGACGGCTCCGATCGTTCCGAGCTGATCTCTCTGCTGAAGGACTGGACGGCCGCAGCGGCACAGATGACAGCGGGCAAGACGGTCGGCACCGGTGCCGTCGGCGGCCCTCTCGACGCCCCGGCGGACGACACAGGTGAGGCGCTCGACCTGCCGCCATCCGGGCTGACCATCACCTTCGGCTTCGGTCCATCGCTGTTCGACGGCCGGTTCGGACTCGCCGGCAAGCGGCCCACCGAGCTGATCGACCTGCCGCACTTCGCCGGTGACGCGCTCGAGGCGGCGCTCAGCGGCGGCGATCTCTGCATTCAAGCGTGCAGCGACGACCCGCAGGTGGCCGTGCACGCCATCCGCAACCTGTCCAGGATCGCGTTCGGGCGCGCCTCCATCCGCTGGTCGCAACTCGGCTTCGGTCGCACCTCGTCGACCACTCGTGACCAGGTCACGCCGCGCAACCTGTTCGGCTTCAAAGACGGTACGGCCAACGTGAAGGCCGAAGACACCACACAGGTCGACGAGCACGTCTGGGTGCCGCGCGGCGACTCTGCGTCCTGGATGACGGGAGGCTCGTACCTCGTTGCCCGCAAGATCCGCATGCTCATCGAACCGTGGGACCGCACGTCGCTGCGCGAGCAGGAGCGAGTGATCGGCCGCAACAAGGGCGAGGGCGCACCGCTGAGCGGCGGCAAGGAGTTCACCGAGCCGGACTTCCACGCGAAGGCCTTGGGCTCCACCCTGATCGACCGGGACGCGCACGTGAGGCTTGCCCACCCCGACCAGAACAAGGGAGCATTGCTGCTGCGACGCGGCTACAACTTCGTCGACGGCAACGACGACCTGGGTCGACTCAACGCCGGACTGTTCTTCATCGCGTTCCAGCGCGACCCCGCCTCGCAGTTCGTGCGGGTGCAGCAGAGCCTGGCCGGGCACGATGCACTGAACGAGTACATCCGGCACGTCGGTTCCGGCATCTTCGCGGTGCCGCCCGGAGCCAAGCCAGGAAGCTACGTCGGCGCCGAGCTGTTCGCCTGACCATCGACGCCCGAAATAAACGGAGCTATGCTCAGGGCATGGATGCCGATCTCCGTTCTGCCATCGCCCACGACGAATCACTCCGCAGTCGCCGCCGACTGTCCACAGCGCTCGTGGTCATTGCCGTCATGCTCTTCGCCGCCGCCTGGTTCATGGTGCCGAGCGGCATCACGATCCTGGTGACGGCGAGCTCGACGGCCGGCATCGTGCTGGTTGAGGTTGGCTCGCTTGCACTGGTCGGTGGTGCGATCGTGCTGATCGCGGGACTACGGATGCGGCGGGCCGTCGCCCGCGACATCCACTCGCCCTCGTCCGCTCCCGGCAAGCCCGACCCGCACTTTCAGAAGGATCCCGCGGCGATGGCCAGCCCGAATCCGCCATACAACTGGACCGGCATCACCATCGGCGGCTCGTAGCCATCGCTTAACGACAACGAGCCCGCCAGCATCTCTCGGTGCTGGCGGGCTCGTGTGTTGCTGAGACTTAGGCGTTCTGCTTCTTCAGGCGCGAGGTCTTGCGGGCACGCGCGTTGGCGTCCAGCTCGACCTTGCGGATGCGCACGAACTCCGGCGTGACCTCGACGCACTCGTCCTCGCGGGCGAACTCGAGGCACTCCTCGAGCGTCAGGCGACGCGAGGGGGTCATGCGCTCGAAGGTATCCGAGGTGGACTGGCGCATGTTGGTGAGCTGCTTCTCCTTGGTGATGTTCACGTCCATGTCGTCTGCACGCGAGTTCTCACCGACGACCATGCCTTCGTAGACCTCCTGCGTGGGCTCCACGAAGAAGGACATGCGCTCCTGGAGAGCGGTCATGGCGAACGGAGTGGCAACACCGGCGCGGTCAGCGACGATCGAGCCGTTGGTACGGGTCGTGATCTCGCCGGCCCATGGCTCGTAGCCGTGCGAGACGGCGTTGGCGATACCGGCACCACGGGTGATGGTGAGGAACTCGGTACGGAAACCGATGAGGCCGCGCGAGGGGACGACGAACTCCATGCGAACCCAGCCGGTGCCGTGGTTCGACATGCCCTCCATGCGACCCTTGCGGGCGGCGAGGAGCTGCGTGATCGCGCCGAGGTACTCCTCGGGAGCATCGGTGGTGAGGTGCTCGAAGGGCTCGTGCACCTTGCCGTCGATCTGCTTCACGACCACCTGCGGCTTGCCGACGGTCAGCTCGAAGCCCTCGCGACGCATCTGCTCGACCAGGATGGCGAGAGCAAGCTCGCCACGACCCTGAACCTCCCAGGCGTCCGGGCGTCCGATGTCGACGAGCTTGATCGAGATGTTACCGACCAGCTCGCGGTCGAGACGGTCCTTGACCATGCGCGCGGTGAGCTTGTGGCCCTTGATCTTGCCGATCAACGGCGACGTGTTGGTGCCGATGGTCATGGAGATCGCGGGGTCGTCGACCGTGATGGTCGGCAGCGGGCGAACGTCGTCCGGGTCGGCCAAGGTCTCACCAATGGTGATGTCCTCGAAGCCGGCGACGGCGACGATGTCGCCGGGGCCCGCGGAATCGGTCGGGAAGCGGTCGAGCGCCTTGGTGATCAGGAGCTCGGTGACGCGCACGTTGTGCACGCTGCCATCGTTCTTGACCCAGGCGACGGTCTGGCCCTTCTTCAGCGTGCCGTTGAAGATGCGCAGCAGCGCGAGGCGGCCGAGGAACGGGGAGGAGTCGAGGTTGGTGACGTGGGCCTGGAGGGGCGCCTCGTCGTCGTAGGTCGGCGCCGGGATGTGCTTGAGGATCGCATCGAACAGCGGCTCGAGGTCGTCGTTGTCCGGAAGCTCGCCGTTGGCGGGCTTGTTCCAGCTCGCGGCACCGTTGCGGCCGGAGGCGTACACGACGGGAACGTCGAGGATCGCGTCCAGGTCGAGGTCGGGATGCTCGTCGGCCATATCGCTGGCGAGGCCGAGGAGCAGGTCCTGGCTCTCTCCGACGACCTCGTCGATGCGGGCATCCGGACGGTCGGTCTTGTTGACCAGCAGGATGACGGGCAGGTTCGACTCGAGCGCCTTGCGGAGCACGAAGCGGGTCTGCGGCAGCGGGCCCTCGCTCGCGTCGACGAGGAGCACGACGCCGTCGACCATACTGAGGCCGCGCTCGACCTCACCACCGAAGTCGGCGTGGCCGGGGGTGTCGATCACGTTGATGACGATCGGGCCGTCGCCACCGTGCTCGGCGGCGTGGATGCCGGCGTATGAGACCGCGGTGTTCTTCGCGAGAATCGTGATGCCCTTCTCGCGCTCGAGGTCGTTGGAGTCCATGGCACGCTCTTCGAGGTGCGCGTGGGCGGCGAAGGAGTTGGTCTGGCGGAGCATTGCGTCGACGAGGGTGGTCTTACCGTGGTCGACGTGCGCGACGATAGCCACGTTGCGCAGGTCATTACGAGTGGCGATAGCCATAGAAGTAGTTCCTTTTGAGGAGAGTGGCCGATGACAGAGTCGCTGCTACCGACGAGGAGCTGGCACGCAATCGGGCATGCCGCAAGGCAAGTCTATCGCGCAGGGGCACTTCGCCCTATTTACACGGTAGAACCGCTGGGGACGTCCATGTATTCCACAGCTACCGCGTCAGCGTCACTCCGCACCGGCCGCCATGATCTTCGCGCGCAGCTCGCGCCGGTCGCGCTGGATCTCGGGGTCAGGCAGCGGAACAGCCGCGATGAGACGCTGCGTGTACGCGTCCTTCGGGTTGCGCAGGATCTCGTCGCGCGTTCCCACCTCGGCAAGCTTTCCGTTGTGCATCACCGCGATGCGGTCGGCCAGCACGTCGATGACCGCGAGGTCGTGGGTGATGAACAGGCAGGCGAACTGGAACTCGCGCTGGAGCGTCTTCAGAAGCTCGAGCACCGTCGCCTGCACCGAGACGTCGAGAGCGGAGGTCGGCTCGTCAGCGATCAGCAGCGAGGGCTTGAGCGCCAGCGCGCGGGCGATACCCACGCGCTGCTTCTGGCCGCCGGAGAGTTCGTGCGGGTAACGGCTGTAGTAGGAGTTCGGCAGCTCGACCGAGCTGAGCAGCGCCTTCACCTCGCGCTCGAGGGGCTCACCCTTGGTGCCCTGCGCGAGCATGAGCGGCTCGCCGATGCTCTGGCCGATCGTCATACGCGGGTTGAGCGACGACGCCGGGTCCTGGAAGACGATTCCCGCCTTGCGGTGCACGTCGCGAACCAGTCGGCGGGTCGGCTTCGAGATATCGGTGCCGACGACGTCGAGCTTGCCCTCGGTGATCGGCAGCAGGCCGATGGCAGCGCGTCCCAGGGTGGTCTTGCCGGAGCCTGACTCGCCGACGAGGCCCATGACCTCACCGGCGTGAACCTGCAGGTCGACGTGGTCGACGGCACGGAACGCCTTGACCCGCCCGCGCCCCGGGTACTCGATCACGACATCCTGAAAATCGAGCACGACCGGCACCGAGGCGAGCAGGGCCTCGGCAGCCCTCGCGGCCTCGGCGGCGATGCGCTCGTTGGTCTCGATCCGCTGGCGCAGGTCGTCGCTAAGCACGGCGCCGTCACCCTCGGCCATGGTGGCAAGCGCGACTGTCATGTCGATCTCGTCGTCGCCGGCGTTGCCCTGACCGAGGTGAGGCACGGCGGCGAGCAGCGCCTGCGTGTACGGGTGCTTCGGGTTGCGGAAGATCTCGAGCGACGGGCCGGCCTCGACGACCTCACCCTTGCGCATGACGGCGATGTGGTCGGCGATGTCGGCGACGACCCCCATGTCGTGGGTGATCAGCAGCACGGCGCTGCCCAGCCGGTCGCGGAGGCTGCGGATGAGGTCGAGGATCTCGGCCTGCACCGTCACGTCGAGCGCGGTCGTGGGCTCGTCGGCGATCAGCAGCTTCGGGTCACACGAGATCGACTGCGCGATCATGGCGCGCTGACGCTGACCGCCGGAGAGCTGGTGGGGGTAGGAGTTGTATGCCTTTACCGGGTCGGGAAGCTCGACCAGCGCGAGCAGCTCGATGGCCCGCTCCTTCGCCTGCGAGGGCGACATGCCGAAGTGCAGACGCAGCGTCTCGACGATCTGGAAGCCGACGGTGAAAACGGGGTTCAGGGCCGTCATCGGCTCCTGGAAGATCACCGCGACATCCTTACCGCGGACATCGCGCAGCTGGGCGGGCTTCGCGTCGCGCAGTTCGACGCCGTTGAGCTTGATGCTGCCGGACACGCGGCTGTTCTTGGGCAGCAGGTCGAGGATCGACATCGAGCTGACGCTCTTGCCCGACCCTGACTCGCCGACCAGAGCCATGACCTCTCCGGAGCGGATCGTGTAGTTGAGCTTCTTGACCGCGGGAACCCAGACGTTGTCGACCGCGAAGTCGACGCTCAGGTCGGAGATCTCGAGAACGGGGGTCTTCGGGGTGGCGTCCACTTAGATCGCTCCCTTTCTGGCCGGCGCGGCCGTGACTGTGAGCTGGGCCGCGAGGGGCTCAGCGGATGCTGCAAGGATGAAGGAATGCACAAAACCGATAGCGCCCGCGAAAGCTTTCACTCGCGGTTCAACCGCATTCTCGCGGTCGTAGCCTGGGTGCTGACCGCATTCGCGCTGGTCACGAGCGCGGTGGCCGGTCTGCTGGTCGACCTGAGCGCGGCGCGCATCGTTCTTCCGCTCGCGCTGATCGCTCTTGCCGCATACGCGGTGCTCTGGCGACCGCATCTGACGGTCGACGACGATGCCGTCACTGCGGTCAACGTTCTGCGTACCGTGGTCATCCCGTGGAGTGCGCTGATCGACGTCGACACCAAGTTCTCGCTGACCCTGCGCACGCCGAGAGGCAGCTACGGCGTGTGGGCGGCACCGGCTCCCGGTCGCACCGGCATCGCCGTCGCGCGACGAGCCGAGCGCCGTCACGGCACCGAGTCCCAGACCGCGGCGCTGGGCAACCGTTCCCGCCCCGGCGATCTCATCACTACCGAGTCCGGCGAGGCCGCCTACCTGGTGCGCGAACGCTGGAACGAGCTGGTCGAGTCCGGCCGGGTCGAGGCTGGTATCGCCGAGACCGTCGCCGTGCAGGTGCGCTGGCACTGGGCGCTTGACGCCGGCATGGCGCTGCTCCTGATCGCGACGGTCGTCACCGCCGCGATGGGCTGACACCGCGCCATCCGAGTCCAGGACGAGCACTACGCACGCCCACTCGGCAGGTCGTCCGAGAGAAGCGGTTGCGCTGCGCTGACCTCGTCGTTCTCCTTGGTGCGACGCAGGCTGAATCGGCGCTGCTGAGGGTCGAACGCGTCGCGCAGGCCGTCTCCGACGAAGTTGACGCACAGCGCCAGCAGCACGATGAAGGTCGCGGGCCACCAGAACAGCCACGGACGGGTCGAGAAGGCAGACTGATTCGAGCCGATGAGCAGACCGAGCGAGGAGTCGGGCGACTTGATGCCGTATCCGAGGTAGCTGATCGCGGTTTCGAGCAGGATGGCGGAGGCGATCAGCAGGGTCGACGAGACGATGATGACACCGATGGCGTTCGGCAGGATGTGGCGGAAGATGATGCGACCGTCCGACGCACCGGCGACCCGAGCAGCCTCCACGAACTCACGCTCACGCAGGGTGAGGAACTCACCGCGCACCAGTCGGGCGATGACCATCCACGACACCAGACCGAGCAGCACCGCCAGGCCGAACGCGCCGAGTCCGTTGGACGACTTACCGACGACGGCACCGATCACCAGGGCCGGAATGACGATGAAGACGTCGGTGATACGCATCAGCACCGCATCGACCCAGCCGCGGAAGTAGCCGGCGACCGCTCCGACGACGACGCCGAGCACCGTCGCGAGCAGGCCGATGACCAGCATGACAAGAACCGAGTTCTGCACGCCGCGCATGTTCAGCGCGAAGTAGTCACGTCCGAGCCGATCCTGACCGAACGGATGCACGCTGGTCGGCGATCCCCCGCTGAGCTGCGGATTGAGCTGGCTATACGGGAAGTGCCACCAGCCGGGAATCGGGCCGAGGCCGATCGCGGAGATGGAGAAGACGATGATCACCACGAAGAGGATCAGCGCGACAACGGAGATCTTGTTGCCGAGGAACCGTTTGAAGACGATCCGGCCCTGGCTCTCGCCGCGCCCGCCGGAGCCGCTCTCGGCGGCGCCGAGTCCGCCGCTGATCTCGGGTTCGAGGGGACTGCCCTGGATTGTGCTCATGATGTTCCCTTCGGCACAGAAATGTTCGTCGCGGTGTCGGGGCGGCTCATCGGACACGCACCCGGGGGTCCAATGCCGCATAGGCGAGGTCCGCGAGGAAGTTGAAGGCGATCGCCGTGACGGCGATCACGAGGAAGTACCCCATGATCGGGTTGACATCGGTACGAGACAGACCGGCATTGAAGAGTTGCCCGGTACCGCTGATGGCGAAGACGTTCTCGGTGATGATCGCACCACCCAAGAGCGCCCCGACATCCGTCGCGACCAGGGTGGCCAGGGGAATCAGCATGTTGCGGAAGGCGTGACGCACGATCACGGTGCGCTCTGGCAGGCCCTTCGCCCGCGCGGTGCGCACGTAGTCCTGGTTGAGCACCTCGAGCATGCCAGCCCGCGAGTACCGGGTGTAGCCGGCGAAGCTGATCAGCAGCAGGCTGATCGTGGGAAGCAGCAAGTGGGTGAAGCTGTCCAGACCGCTGATCCAGAGATCTCCGCCAAGGCTCGGGGTCTGCGAGCCGACGGTGGCGATCGGGCGGCCGCCCACGGCATCCGAGTAGGTGTGCCAGGACTGCATGAACCGATCGAGCAAGACGAGACCGCCGGTGAGCAGAGCGGTGAGTCCACCGATGCGCATCATCAGACCACGGTCGTGGCCGCCGACGATCGCACCGCTGACCACGCCGACGACGACGGTGATGATCGCGAGGAAGACGAGGGTGCCGAACGAGGAGATGTTGAGCAGCCACTGCAGTCCGAAGTAGGCGGCGATGGCGATGACCACATTGATGCCTGCCGTGATCTGCGCTCGGCGGTTGTTCAGCCCCGCAAGGAGTGCGACGAGAGCGACACCGATGCCCGCTGACAGCACGATGATGCCCACTGGGCCGAGCGACGGACGCAGGTACCAGTCGGTCGCCTGCATGTACAACAGCAGCAGCGCGGTTCCCAGTGCTCCCCCGAGGAAGAAGTACAGGCGACGCTGCCAGGTACCTCCGACGAGGAGTTGCAGGATGGCGCCGACTACCAGGCCGATTACCACGAGAGTGATCGGTGGTATCTCCGGCTTGGCCAGGAAGTTGTTGTAGCCGAGGGCTACGAACGACTTGAGCAGCACCGCCATCAGGAACGACGGCAGCGAGAACAAGAAGAAGCTGAACAGCGTGACGATGTAGTCGAATCCGCTGTAGACGCGCAGCGCGCTGACGATGCCAAGGCCGATGCCGAGGATGATCGCGAGGATCAGCGCGGTGGTGACGAGCTGCAGCGTCGAGCCGACCGCCTGGGGCAGCAGGTCGATGACGGCCTGGTTCTGGAAGGTGGTGCCGAGGTCGCAGGTGCCACCGATCGGCACGATGCACTTGGCGACGCCGCCGAGCCAGAGCACCCAGCGCAGTGGCGACGGGAGATCGAGGTGCTGCGACTGGACTCGCGCCTCGATCAGCGACTGCCGGTTGGGCGAGTTGCTGCCCTGGAGATCTTGAAGGGGGTTGCCGACCGACGCGAGCACGTACATGAGGAACGACGCCGCGATCAGAATCAGGATCGAGACGAATACTCGTCGCGCGATAAAACTCACCATAGGGAGGGGTTGCCTGTTCGAGATTGTGAAGCTGGAGATATCGAAGCTGAAGAGATCGAGTATCTACTGTTTTCGACGGATGATGCCCACCCAGGGGCGGGGCGCCGACTCCCGAAGGTGTCGACGCCCCGCGCTGAGTAGAGCTAGATGCTGAACCTGGTTCGGACTACTTTACTTCGTCCAGTCCCAGACGTTCCACACGATGCCCGTCTGGCCACCGAAGTAGCCGATGTTCTTGACCTTCGCGTTGGTCGCGAAGATACCGGGCAGCTGGAACAGCGGCAGGCCGTAGGTGTCAGAGAAAGCGATCTTGTCGATCTGCTCCTTCTGCTTCTGCAGGTCGCTGGCGTTCAGCGTGGTCTGCGTCTTCACGGCCAGGTCACTGGCTTCCTTGTTGTCGAACTTGTTGTAGTTACCGGGGTTGTCGATCTGGAACAGCTGCGGGATGGCGGCGTTACCGACACCCGGGTTGATCCAGCCGAAGATCGAGGCGTCGTAGTCGCCGCCGGAGAGCAGGCTGCTCCAGTCGGGCGATCCACCATCGGTCACGGTGATGCCGGCCAGCTTCGCCGAGGCCTGGATGGCCTGGAAGGAGTCGACGCGGTTCGGGTTGTTGGTGTTGTAGAGGATCTTCACCGTCGGGGTCTTGCCGGCGAGGAGCGACTTGGCCTTCTCGATGTCGACCTTGCTGTAAGCGTCAGAACCATTCTGAGCGACCGAGGCGTCGTAGCCCTCCTGCTGCGGGAGGAAGAGCTGCGAGTTGAGAACCTTGGCCTCGGAGTTGATCGGGGTGACGATCGCCTTCAGGATGTCCTCGCGCGGAACCGTGAGCAGGAACGCCTCACGCACGGTCGGGTCCTTGAACACACCACTCGGGGAAGCGAAGTTCAGGTCGAGGTGGTCGTACGCAACCTGGTTGCCCTCGATGAGCTTCGTGCCGGTCGCGGCCTTCAGCGCCTTGACAGTGTCGGCGGATGCCTGCGGCTGGATCGCGTCGACCTCACCGTTCTGGAGTGCGGTGACCTGAGCGTTAGCGTCACCGATGAAGCGCATGATGAGCTTGTCGAACTTGACGACGTGCTTGCCCTTGTACTCCGGGTTCTTCACGAAGGTCATCGACTGCTTCGGGGTCCACGCGGAGACCATGAGCGGTCCACCCGAGACGAGCAGGTTCTTGTCCTTCGGCAGCGACGTAGCGTCGTAGCCGGTGTTGATGACCTTGCCCATCTTAACGAGGGTCTCGTTGGCTGCCGCGGGGCTGTCGACGTTGCCCTTGGGGGTGTTCTTGATCGCCTTCAAGAAGTCCGCGACGGAGACGCCGGCGACCTTGGCGACCGCGTGAGCCGGGAACTGGATCGGGTTGACGATGTTCCAGTCGGCGTACGGCTCGTCGTAGCTGTAGGTGATCGATCGGTTGCTGTCACCGACGGTCGGGAGGTCGGTCTTGAAAACGCAGCCGCCAGCGGTGGCGAAGTACTGCGTGCCGCTCGTGACGTTGCCGTCAGCATCGGTGGTAGCGCTGTCGTAGTAGCAGGAGGCCTGCGCCCAACCGAGGAGGAGGTCATCCGCAGTCATCGCCTTGCCGTCGGACCACTTTGCGTCCTTGTTCAGCGTGTACTTGACCTTCAGCGGGTTGTCGCTGAGCTTCTTGTACGTTCCGAGGTCGGTGTTCGGCAGGACGTCGAACTTCTGGTTCAGGGTGAAGAACTGGGGCTGCGTGAGGTAGTTCACCTCGCCGTTGGTGTCCAGGTTGCCCTGCGGGGTGTTGTAGTTGAACGAGGTGACCTCGTTAACCTGCGCGATGGTGATGTTCTTGCTTGTCGACTCGGTGCCACCACCCGTGGTGGTGCAGCCCGCGAGCGCGATCGCAGCGACGCCAGCGACGGCGACCGCGGCGACGGCATTGCGCGCCAGTCTTCCTCTGATCTTCAATTTTCCTCCTGTGCAAGATGAGCAAACGGCAGCACGATTACTAGCGTGCTGTCGCGCTAGATACTTGAACCATATGTAGGAGGGTCCCCCGCCGCCAAACTCACGCGTTAAAAGTTACACAGTGGTAACAGGGATAAAGGATTCACGCTTCTCGTGGCGGAAATCGGCGCGACCAGGCACTGGTTTGCACGAATCGTGCGCTGCCGTGCACGAGGATGCCGCATTCGGTCTTGAACGCTGTCGTACGATCAACAGATGCGACCCGCGACCCCGGCTCTACCCGGCCGCTTCCCGGCTTCCAGCGCGGAACCGAGCTCCCGAGGACGCATCAGGGCGGAGATCCTCATCGTGCTCGGGCTGTCGCTCGGAGCCTCGGCGGTGTACTCGATCGTGTCGCTGGTCAATAGTCTCACGAGAACCGCTCCCCTCTCGTCTCAGACGGCGACCCTCAATGGATCGCTGAGCTCTCGGCCGGTGTTCGACCTGATCTACCAGTTCCTCGCGATCTTCTTCGACCTCGTGCCGGTGGCGCTGGTCTGCTTTCTGCTCTGGAGCGCGGCGCGACCCCACCTGGCTCGGCTGGGTCTTGACTTCCGTCGCCCTGGCCGCGACATCCTGATTGCGCTGGGGTTGGCCCTGGTCGTCGGAATCCCGGGCATCGGCGTCTATGTCGCCAGTCGTGCGCTCGGCATCGGTCTCACCGTCTCTGCTTCACCGCTCGATACCTACTGGTGGACAGTTCCCATCCTGGTGCTGTCGGCCCTGCGAGCGGGATTGCAGGAGGAGGTCATCGTCGTCGGCTACCTGTTCGATCGGCTGCGCGACCTCGGCTGGAAGACCTGGCCGATCATCCTCGTCGCGGCAGCCCTGCGCGGCAGCTACCACCTGTACCAGGGCTTCGGCGCGTTCGTCGGCAACTTCGCCCTGGGCATCATCTTCGGCTGGATGTACACCCGCTATGGCCGCGTGCTCCCGCTGATCATCGCCCACTTCATCATCGACACCGCCGTGTTCGTCGGGTATCCGTGGGCGGCCACGACGTTTCCCGGGGTCTTCGGCAGGTAGCCCGCACTTCGTCCCGGCGCGTTCCCGCTCAACGCGCTGTCGCCCGCTCCACGCAATTGTGCCCGTTCGTGCCGACTGTGCCTGCTCGAGAGGGCACAATCCGCACAAACGGGCACAATCGCCACTCAGGGGGCGGGGCTGGCTGGGACCGGGGCGGGGCAGCCGCTAGTCGGCGAACGCCTCGGGCGGCGGGCAGGCGCAGACCAGGTTGCGGTCACCGAACGCGTTGTCGATACGGCGCACCGGCGGCCAGTACTTGCTGCGGATGAGGGTGCGCACCGGGTAGACCGCCTGCTCGCGGCTGTACGGATGCGTCCACTCCTCCACCACGGACTGCGCGGTGTGCGGGGCGTTGTGCAGCGGGTTGTCCACCGCGTCTAGTTCACCCGATCCGACGGCATCCGCTTCGAGCCTGATCGCGATCATCGCGTCGATGAACCGGTCGATCTCGGCCAGGTCTTCTGACTCGGTCGGCTCCACCATCAGGGTGCCGGCCACCGGGAACGACATGGTCGGCGCGTGGAATCCGAAGTCGATGAGGCGCTTGGCCACGTCGTCGACGGTCACGCCGGTCGCCTCGGTGAGCGGGCGGACATCCAGGATGCACTCGTGCGCAACCAGCCCGTTGTCACCCGAGTAGAGCACCGGGTAGTAATCGCGCAGCCGCGCAGCCACGTAATTGGCAGCGAGGACCGCGGCACCCGTCGCGCGCTTGAGGCCATCGGCACCCATCATCCGCACGTAGGCCCACGAGATCGGCAGGATGCTCGGGCTTCCGTACGGCGCGGCCGACACGATGTTGCGATGTGCGGGCAGCTCGGACTCGACGCGACCCACGATGAGGTCGCGCTGCGCGAAGGGATGTCCGGGAAGGAACGGGGCAAGGTGCGCCTTCGCCGCCACGGGTCCGACACCCGGGCCGCCGCCGCCGTGGGGGATGCAGAACGTCTTGTGCAGGTTGAGGTGCGAGACGTCTCCGCCGAAGTCGCCGAACCGGGCGAAGCCCAGCAGCGCATTCAGGTTGGCGCCGTCGACGTAGACCTGGCCACCGGCATCGTGCACCGCCTGGCAGATCGCACCGACCTCGTGCTCATAGACCCCGTGCGTCGACGGGTATGTAATCATCAGGGCCGCGAGCGACGACGCATGCTCGGCGATCTTCGCCTTCAGGTCGTCGAGGTCGACGTTGCCGAGCTCGTTGGTCGCCACCACCACGACGCGCATGCCGGCCAGCACCGCGCTTGCCGCGTTCGTACCGTGCGCGCTCGATGGGATGAGGCAGACCGTGCGCTGCACGTCACCGCGCGAGAGGTGATAGCCGCGGATCGCCAGCAGCCCGGCAAGCTCTCCCTGGCTGCCCGCGTTCGGCTGCACGGAGACCGAGTCGTAGCCCGTGACGTCGGCGAGCCAGGTCTGCAGCTGATCGATCAGCTCGAGGTAACCCTCCACGTCCGACTCCGGGGCGAACGGGTGCAACCCACCGAACTCGGGCCAGGTGACCGACTCCATCTCGGTGGCCGCATTGAGCTTCATCGTGCATGACCCGAGCGGGATCATTCCGCGATCGAGCGCATAGTCATAGTCGGCGAGATGCTTGAGGTAGCGCATCATCGCGGTCTCCGACCGATGCGTGTTGAACACCGGGTGGGTGAGGTACTCGCTGGTACGGGCCAGCGACTTGGGGATCCACGAGTCGATTTCCCGCGGAGCACTCTCGTCGGCGAGGTCTTCACCCAGGATGCGGGCGACGTTACGGATGTCGTCCATCGTCGTGGTCTCGTCAACGGAGAGCTGGATGTGCGCGTCGTCGACCAGGTGGAACAGGTACCCGCGGCTGTGAGCGTGCTCGACGAGTCGGCGGGCATCCGTCTTGGTCTCGAGCGTGAGGGTGTCGAAGTAGTTCGCCGTGACCAGCGTGTGGCCGGCTTCGGACGCGGCCTTGGCGAGGATGCGAGCGTGACGGGTCACGTTGGTCGCGATCCGCTTGAGCCCGTCCGGGCCGTGGTAAACCGCGTACATCGACGCCATGACCGCGAGCAACACCTGGGCGGTGCAGATGTTCGACGTCGCCTTGTCGCGACGGATGTGCTGCTCGCGCACCTGGAGTGACAGGCGGTAGGCCGGATGCCCGGCGGCGTCCTGCGAAACACCCACCAGTCGACCGGGCAGCTGGCGCTCCAGCCCCTTGCGCACGGCCATGTAGCCGGCGTGCGGCCCACCGAAGCCCATCGGCACACCGAAGCGCTGGCTGGTGCCGACGGCCACATCGGCGCCGAGTTCACCGGGCGAGGTGATGAGGGTGAGCGCGAGCAGGTCGGCCGCGACGACGGCGAGCCCGCCGCCGGCCTTGACCGCAGCGATCACCTCGGTCGGGTCCCAGATCGCTCCGGATGCGCCCGGGTACTGCACCAGCACACCGAAGGCAGCGGGCAGGTCGGCCGGCACACTGCTGCGCAGGTCGAGCTCGACCAGCTCGATACCGACGGCACCGGCCCGGTTCGCGAGCAGTGCTTTAGTCTGCGGGAGAGCGTCCGCGTCCACAATGAACACCCGCGGCGCGGCCTTGCTGGCCCGGCGCGCGAGCATCATGCCCTCGACGACGGCGGTTCCCTCGTCGAGCATCGACGCGTTTGCGGTGGTCAGACCGGTGAGGTCGGTGACCATGGTCTGGAAGTTGATCAGCGCCTCGAGGCGCCCCTGCGAGATCTCCGGCTGGTACGGCGTGTAGGCCGTATACCAGCTCGGGTTCTCCATGACGTTGCGCTTGATCACGGCAGGGGTGATCGTGTCGTAGTAGCCGAGACCGATCATCGACCGGTTCACGGTGTTCTTGCGGGCGAATGCCCGGAGCTCGCCCAGCGCTTCGCGCTCCGTCGCGGCTGGCGGCAGGGCCGTCTCGGCGGCGGAACGGAACCCGTCGACATGGATCGACGCCGGCACCGCCGCTTCGACCAGCGCGTCGACGGTGTCGTACCCGAGCAGCTCGAGCATCGCCTGCTGTGCGCTGTCGTCCGTGCCGATGTGACGGTCGACGAACTGCTCGCGGCTGAAGCCGGCGTTGGTGAACCGGTCGGCGAAGGCATCCGCCATTACTCGGCCACCAGTTCGCTGTACTGCTCGAAGCTCAGCAGCGGCGGCAGTTCGCTGAAGCGCACCTTCATGAGCCAGCCCTCGCCGAAGGGATCGGAGTTGACCAGCTCGGGGCTGTCGACGACGGAATCGTTGATCTCCTCGACGGTGCCGTCGAGCGGCGCGAACAGCTCGCCGACCGACTTGGTGGATTCGATCTCGCCCACGATGGAGCCACTGGCGACGGTCGCGCCGACGGCCGGAAGGTCGACGAACACGACGTCACCGAGCTTGTCGGCGGCGTAGGCCGTGATGCCGACGGTGGCGACCTCGCCGACCACCTCGACCCACTCGTGCTCGGCGGTGTACTGGAGGGTGCTCTGGTCTGCCATCAGTTGGTCTCTCGCTTGTAGAACGGAAGGGGAATGACGGATGCCGGCACTGTCGTACCGCGGACATCCAGGAACAAGGGGGTGCCGATCGCGCTCACCGCGGGATCGACGTAGGCCATCGCGATCGGATGCCCGAGGGTGGGGCTGAGCGCGCCACTGGTGATGGTGCCAACCTCGGTGCCGTCGGCCTTCACCACGGCGTAGCCGGCACGACCGGCACGCTTACCCTCGGCGGCCAAGCCCACGAGAACTCGGGCATCGGCTGCCGGGCCCGCTTCGACGGCGGCACGCCCGACGAAATCGCCCTCTTTGCCGAGGTTGACCACACGACCGAGGCCGGCCTGCACCGGGAACGTCTCGAGGCCGAGCTCGTGACCGTACAGCGGCATCCCCGCTTCGAGGCGCAGCGTGTCGCGGCTCGCGAGTCCGGCGGGCACGATGCCGTACTCGGCGCCACCACCCATCAGGTCGGCCCAGAGCTGCGCCGCGTGGGCGTTCGCGAGGTAGAGCTCGAAGCCGTCCTCCCCGGTGTATCCGGTGCGGCCGACCATGATCTCGGCGCCGCGGTAGGTGCCGAGCGTGCTGCGGTAGTACCTCAGGTCGGCGACCGGCTGGGCGAGCTCCAACTCGGGAACGGTGAGCAGAATCTCGAGCGCCTTCGGGCCCTGAACCGCGATGAGCGCGAGCTGGTCGCTCTCGTCGACGACCGCGGCATCGAACTCGGATGCCCGCAAGGTGAGCGCGTCGGCCGCCTCGAACCGGTTTCCCGCGTTGGCCACCACGCAGTATCGGTTCTCGTGGGTGCGATAGACGACGACGTCGTCGATGATGCCGCCCTCGGGCGAGAGCAGCAGGGAGTACTTGGCCTGGCCGAGTGTGATCGCCGAGATCTTGCCGGCGAGGGCGAAGTCGAGGGCGGCCGCCGCATCTGGCCCCGTCACGGTGATCTCCGCCATGTGGGAGAGGTCGAACAGGGCTGCGCCGCCGCGAACGGCGTGGTGTTCGGCGAGGTCGCTGGAATAGCGCACCGGCATCTGCCACCCGGCGAAGTCGGTGAAGCTCGCGCCCGCCGCGACGTGGACGTCGTGCAGTGGCGAGAATCGTTCATTCGGGTGGTCGGTCAAGAGTTCTCCAGGCGCGTCGGCGGGTGTGGGAACTCCCCCTCTGTCATTTGCCTGAGAGCTTCATCGCCGCCGGTCAGGGCGGGATTTTCACCGTGGGCGGAACTAGTTCGCCGGTTCGGAAGAGTGATTTCGATACGCGTACGTGTTAGAGCGCGTGCGCTACTCAATCCGAACTTGCGAAGCAAGTTCGCTTTTCAGAGTGGCCTGTTCGATGCGGTACGCATACCTGAGAGATTGACGGGGAGTATTGCTCCTTCGGTGCCGGACGCACAGCGACGTTCACTGCATCCGGCTCTCCCGCATCGCGTTAAGCGGCCCGATGTTCGATTGTGCGCTCAGCCTACCAATCCCGCGTTACGGGCGGATGACGACGACCTATTGCTACTCGCCTGGCCGCTACTCCCCTGGCCACTCCTCGTCCGAGTCGTCGTCACCGTCGGCGGCCAGGGTCAGGGCTGCCGCCAGGGTCAGCTCGATCACGGTGTCGAGCAACTGGCGCATCGAGACGGACCGCAGCAGGGTCACCTGGTCCATCGGCCCGAGCGGCGCGATCGCGGCCAGCTGCCAGACGGCAGCTACCGGGTCGTCAGACAGCTCAACCGTCGCAGACCAGGCCTGATCGCTGTATTCGCTGGCGACGGCGAGGGCGCGCCGCACCGTCTGCTCGGCGCGCTCGCGCACCGGCTGCAGAGCGTCATCCCAGACCAGCTCGTCGAGAACACGGATCTCCGCGCGGGGATACGGGTCGTCGTCGAGCCAGTTGACCACCTCGATGCGCCTGTCACCCTCCGCCACCAACCCGACCAGGGCATCCGTGGTTTGCAGCTGTGCGATTTGCGCAACCGTGCCGATGGGAAAGCGGTGCTCACCTCCGCCGACCTCCTGGCCGCGTTCGATGAGCACCACACCGAACTCCGCGGGCTCGGACTTGAGGATGCGCGACAACATGATCAGATACCGATCCTCGAACACCCGCAGCAGTACCGGCATGTGGGGAAACAGCACAGACCCGAGGGGGAACATCGCGAGTTCGGTCACCCTCCCCAGCGAACCACGACTACCGCCGAACGCCAAGGGATGTCGGTGATCCGCTCGCTGACAGGGGATGATGGGGCCATGGACAGCGAACAGGCCAAGTATTTCGTCGCGGCGGGCGAGGAACTGCATTTCGCGCACGCCGCAAAGCGCCTGGGGGTGCCGCGGTCGACCCTGATCGCCGCGATCAAACGCCTCGAAGGAGACCTCGGCTATCCGCTGTTCGACTACGAAGCGGAGTCGACGGTGCTGACGGATGCCGGCGAGGCGCAGCTGACCAAGGCCCGTCTCGATCTGAAGAAGGCCGCAGCAGCCGCGGCGGCGAACGCCCCTGCGCCCGGCGGCAAGGCTAAGGCGTCGAAGGGCAAGGGTCGTGCCCCCGCCGTCAAGGGAGCCCCGCGGGTAGGGAAGCGACGTCAGTCGCGGTAGGACTCCTCGGCGCGGTAGTAAGGCTCAGTCGGCCGCGGGCGGAGCGGTACTCCGGCGCACGACGAGGGTGAACGGCGCGGGCGCGAAGTCGTCGACCGTTGCGGCACCATCGAGTTCGGCCAGCAGCGCTCGGGTCGCCTCGACGCCCTGATCGTAGGGATTCTGGGCGATCGTGGTGAGGCCCATGGGCGCACCATACTGATGCCCGTCGATGCCGATCACCGAGATGTCTTCTGGCACCTTGAGGCCGAGCTCGCTGATCGCGGCCATAGCGCCGAGTGCCATCTCGTCCGAGGCTGCGAACACCGCGGTCGGTCGCTGCCCCGGTAGCGACAGGATGCTCCGCATCGCCCGGCTGCCGCCGTCGAACGAGAACTCGCCGTCGACCATCCAGTCGTCGCGCACATCGATTCCCGCGTTACCGAGTGCATCGCGGTACCCCTCGCGACGCTCAACCGGTACAGCCCGGTTCATGCCGAGTTCGTCCTCACCGCCGATGTGGGCGATCCGGCGGTGCCCGATCTCGAGCAGATGCCGCACCGCCTCCGTCGCCGCTCGGCGGTCATCGATTCCCACGTGCCGCACCCCGGGGCCCGGGCCGCCGACGACGACGACCGGGAGGTCCATCTGGTGCAGCTGCTCACGCTCGTCGTCGTCGAAGAGAAGGCAGAGCACGACGAGCGCATCGATCCGCTTGCGCAGAATCGAACGGTGGAAGAACCGGTCGCGATCCCCCACAGGCCCACCGAGGCTGTAGAGCACGAGGTCGTAGCCGGCCCTGCGCAACTCCGCATCGATTCCCTCGAGCACCGCGATGTAGAACCAGCGGTCGATCACGGGCACGAGCACTCCGATCGTGCGGTTGCGCCCGGTCGCGAGCCCCGCTGCGGCTGACGATGCGATATACCCCAGCCGGTCCGCTGCGCGCTGCACCGTGATCGTCGTTTCCGGCGTCACGCTCGACAATCCGCGCAACGCCCGCGAAACGGTCGACTTAGACAGCCCCGTCTCGCGGGCGATCTCCTGAATTCCGGTCACAGTGACACGTTATTGGACAGAACTGCCCGTCCCGACCGACTCGTCCTCTTCTACCGCGGCCTCGAGAGCGAGGCGCACGATCTTCATCCTGCGGCGGATGAGAAGACCGAAGAGAACAACCAGGCCGAGCAGCAGTAGTGCCCATCCCAACGCGGGCTGTGCGCTCAATTCGCAGTACACCGTCACACCGAAGAAGACCACCACGAAGAAGCCGGTGAATCCGATCAGCTGATCGACCGGGTGAGTCGGCGGCAGCGGGGCCCTCATCGCCATGATGAGAACCCCGACTGCGCGGTCTCCGAAATGATGGTCATCCCTTCACCCCGCCGGCGGTCAGACCGGCGACGATGCGGCGCTGGAAGATCAGCACCAGGATGACCAGCGGGATGGTGACGATCGTGCCGGCAGCCATCACCGCGGTGTACGGCTCGACGTGGGGCTGGCTTCCGGCGAACCCGGCGATCGCCACGGTGACCGGCTGCGTCGCGTCGCTCGACAGCTGACTGGAGATGAGGTACTCGTTCCAGGAGGAGATGAAGGCCAGGATCGCTGTCGTGAACACCGCGGGAGCCGCCAGCGGGAAGATCACCCGGAAGAAGGCCTGCACTCGGGTACAGCCATCGATTCGTGCCGCCTCTTCCAGATCCCAGGGCATCTCCCGCAGGAATGCTGTGAGCGTATACACGGTCAACGGCAGAACGAAGGAGATGCTCGGGATGATCAACGCCTGGTACGAGCCCATCCAGCCGATGTTCGTGAAGAGCTGGAACAGCGGCGTGATGAGTGCGACCCCGGGGAACATCGACGCCGCGAGAATGAGGCCGGCGACGATGCTCTTGCCCTTGAACTCGAGTCTCGCCAGCGCGTACGCCGCCGAGATACCGAATAACAGCGCGACGATGGTGACCGTGGCCCCGATGAACAGGCTGTTGAGCATGGCCTGACCGAGGTGGTTTCCCAACTTGGTCGAAAACGCCGTGGCGAAATTGTCCAGCGTGACGTGGGTCGGCCACGGGCTGGTGTCGTAGGTGAATCCGACGTCGCGGAACGCCGTCACGATCATCCAGTAGAACGGCGCGATGCACCACAGCACGATCACGAGCGCACTGATGACGGTGCGGATCATGGGGGCCCGCGACTTGCGCGCCCTCACTCGGGTGGCGGTGACGACTCTTTCGCGCTCGGTGACACCGGCACGGGATGCAGCGATGGTCATTTCAGGATGCCCTTCTGCTGGTTCGACTGGGTTTGCACCACATTCGCGCCGAGGAAGCGGACGAAGATGAACGCTACGGCGAAGATGGTGAGGAAGGTGATCGTAGACAGGGCTGAGGCACTATTGAACCCTTGCCTGATTTGATCGACCACCAGTATCGAGAGCGTTGTCGTGGCGTTGCCGCTGCCGCCTCCACCCCCGGTCAGAATCGCGGGGAGGTCGTAGATGCGCAGGGCATCGAGTACACGGAACAGGATGGCGACAAGCAGGGCCGGTCGCACCAGCGGGAGGGTCAGACGGAAGAACTGTTGGATCGTGGAGCAACCGTCCATCTTCCCGGCCTCGTAGACCTCGGCCGGGATGAGTTGCAGTCCGGCGAGAATCAACAGCGCCATGAACGGCGTGGTCTTCCAGGTGTCGGCGATGATGATCGCGAACTTCGACGCCCACTCGTCACTTGTCCACAGGATCTTGGTGCCGAGCACGCTGTTGAGGATGCCGTTGTAGGCGAAGATGAAGTACCAGAGCTTCGCGGTGACTGCCGTGGGGATCGCCCACGGGATCAGGATCGCCGCCCGAACCAGGGCACGGCCCCGGAACTCGCGATTCATGATGATCGCCATCCAAACGCCGATGATCGTCTCCAGCACCACCGTGACGGCGGTGAAGAAGAAGGTCGTCCCGAAGGCATTCCAGAACTGAGCGCCGAGGTTGCCCGGCGGGCACGCGGCGACGGCGCCGGTGGACGACACGCACTGCTGAAGCAGCCAGTGGGTGTAGTTCGCGACGCCGGCGAAACCACCCGCAACGAACAGGCCGGTCGCCTTGTCTAGGCCGGCATCCTTCTGGAACGACATGATGATCGCGCTGATCACCGGGTAGCCGATGACGATCACCAAGAGGATGATCGCCGGGGCGATGAGGTAGGTGGCCCAGCGACCGTGGGCTTCATTCAATCCGCCGCGCTTACGACCGGGCGAACGGGGAGCGGTGATTTTCGGTGGAGCTTCGGTGACAGCGGACACGGGGCCTCCTTGCCTGTGTACTACTTGCCGATAATGCAGAAAGGGTGGTGCAAAAGGTTAAGGCTGAGCCCCGGCGACCTGGGTTACCGGGGCTCAGCTACGGGCGAAGTTCTACGAACCCGCCGACTTGATGGCGGCCTGCATGTCCTTCAGCGCCTGGTCGACGGTCTTGTCGCCCTTCAGCGCCGAGTAGGCGTTGTCCTGGATCGCCTTGGTCACGGCCGGGTAGAACGGCGTAACCGGACGCGGGACAGCCTTCAGGATCGACTCCTTCAGCGTCGGGATGTACGGCAGCTGCTTGATCAGGTCAGCGTCGTCGTACAGGGACGTCCGCACCGGGGCGAGTGATCCCTTGGTGGCGAAGTACTTCTGCGACTCCTCGTTGGTGAGGAACTCGATGAAGTCCTTTGCCGTGGCCTTGTGGTCGGAGTACGCGCTGATGGCCGCGTTGTGACCACCGAGAGTGGATGCGCCGACACCGCTGGCACCCGGAAGCGGAGCGACCGCGAACTTGTCCTTCACGACCGAGCTCCCGTCGGTCTTGGCCAGGCTGTACACGTACGGCCAGTTGCGCAGGAACATGAGCTTGCCCTCTTCGAAGGCGGTACGGCCCTGTTCCTCCTGGTAGGTGATCGCCTCGGCCGGGATGTTGCCATCCTTGAATGCGTCAACGATTGCGCTGAGACCCTTGGCCGAATCCGCGCTGTCCACGCTCGGTGCGCCGCTCTTGCTCAGGATCGAGCCGCCCGCTCCGTTGATCGCCTCGGACGCGTTGACCGTGAGGCCCTCATACTTGGCGAATTGACCGGCATAGCAGCCGATCCCGGCGGTCTTGGCGATCGAGCACATCGACATCATCTCGTCCCACGTCTTCGGCGGAGTCTTGACGAGGTCGGTGCGGTAGTAGAGCATGCCGCCGTCTGAGGTCTGCGGAGCCGCGAACAACGTCTTGTTGTAGGTGGCGCTTTGAACGGCCGAGTCGAAGAGGCCGCTTGTGTTGACCTTGAGCTTGCCGGTCAACGGGGTCAGCCAGCCCTTGGCCGCGAACTCCGCGGTCCAGACGACGTCGACGTCGACGACGTCGTAGCCCTTGTCCTTGGCCTGGAAGTGCTGGACCAGGTCATCGTGCTGCTGGTCGGCCTGGTCGGACTGCTCCTTGAAGGTGACCTTCTCCTTCGGATGTGCTGCGTTCCACTTGTCGACAAGTGGACGGATGACGTTGCTGTTGTCCTTGCCCTGAACGTAAGTGATCGGCCCACGGCTGTCTGCTCCGGAGGCGGCATCACCTCCGCCAGAACCCCCGCCCGAACATCCGGCCAAGGCCAGACCGAGCGTCGCAACGCCGGCGAAAAATGCCAGGCGTGATTTTTTCATGGTTTCTCCTCTTTGAGACGTCATGCGCTGAAACGCAGGTGCCCGCTCAAAGTAGCCCATGCGGGGGACATGCTGCAACCGGTTGCACAGACTCGACGCATCGCGTATAAAAAGTGCGTTCCCCTCAACGCCGAAGGAGTCAGCCCCGTATGAGCTCGACGACCACCACACCCGCAGCCTCGTCTCGAGCGAGCGACGACCACGGCGACTGGTGGCGATCGGCAGTCATCTACCAGGTGTATCCGCGCTCCTTCGCCGATGCGAATGGCGACGGAATCGGCGACCTCGACGGTATTCGGAGCCGCCTCCCCTACCTCTCCGCGCTCGGTGTCGACGCCGTCTGGCTGTCTCCGTTCTACGTGTCGCCCCAGGCCGACGCCGGCTACGACGTGGCCGATTACACGGATGTCGACCCGGTCTTCGGCACACTGGCCGACTTCGACGCACTGCTGGCCGCCACGCACGACGCCGGCCTGAGGATGATCGTCGACCTGGTGCCCAATCACAGCTCGGACGAGCATCCGTGGTTTGTCGAGGCGGTCGCCGCGGCTCCGGGGTCGCCGGAGCGCGATCGCTACGTGATCCGAGACGGACGCGGAGTGGACGGAGAACTTCCTCCGAACAACTGGCGGTCACTATTTGGCGGCCCCGCGTGGGACCGGCTGCCGGACGTCGATGGACGCGGTGGCCAGTGGTACCTGCACCTGTTCGACGCGAAGCAGCCCGACTTCAATTGGTCGAACCGCGACGTCGTAGCGTTCTTCGATTCGGTGCTGCGATTCTGGCTCGATCGCGGGGTCGATGGCTTCCGCGTCGACGTGGCACATTCGCTGGTCAAAGACGACGACCTCCCCGATGTCGACTACGACGCCCGCGCCATAGAGCGTGAGTCTCAGGGCGGCGGCGACCGCGGACCGATGTGGGATCAGGAGGGCGTTCACGATATATACCGGCACTGGCATGAAGTGCTGAGCGAGTATGGCAACGACCGTATTCTCGTCGCCGAGGCGTGGGTGTCTCCGGCCGAAAGGTCCGCGCGGTACGTGCGCGCAGACGAGATGCAGCAGGCCTTCAACTTTCCCTTCATGCTCGCCGGCTGGGATGCGCCCCGGCTTCGCAAGATCATCGTCGACTCGCTCCTCGCCAACGACGCCGTCGGCGCGACCACCACCTGGGTTCTTTCCAACCACGACTGCGTTCGTCACGCGAGCCGCTTCGGTCTGACCGATCCGACGAGTTGGCCCATCGGAATCTCTGCGGACAATGAGCAACCCGACGACGCCCTCGGCCTCCGTCGTGCCCGGGCAGCCACCCTGCTCACCCTCGGTCTCCCCGGCTCGACCTACCTCTTCCAGGGCGAGGAACTCGGCCTCCCCGACCACACCGCCCTGCCGGCAGAGGTTCGCCAGGACCCGAACTTCACGCGCACCGGAGGGCTGGAGATCGGGCGCGACGGATGCCGCGTGCCGCTGCCATGGACCGCCGACGCGCCGGGATTCGGCTTCGGTCCGACGGGCGCGACCTGGCTGCCCCAGCCCGACGTCTTCCGCGAGCTGGCTGCCGACGTGCAGCAGCATGACCCGGCCTCGACGCTGTCGATGTACCGGGAAGCCATCGCTCTGCGCCGCACGGAAGGCCTCGGTGCGGGAACCATCTCGTGGTCGCCATCACCCGCCACGGTTCTGGACTTTCGGAATGGGGACATCCGGATCGTCGCGAACATTGGTGCGGACCCGGTGGCCGTGGGTGCGAGCGAAGCGCTGATCTCGAGCACGCCCGATGCGATAGTCGACGGCATGCTCGCGCCAGACTCGACAGTCTGGCTGCGCGTCTAGTCCCCGATTATGCGACCCGAGCCACCCCGTGCTCCGTCTCGACGATGCGGCGACGGTCGCGGATGGTGACAAAGCCCACAACGATCACCCAGGCCAGCCAGGGGAAGGTCGCGAACGCCGCGACTCCCCAGCCTCCGACGGAGTAGAAGTCGCGATCGTTGGTGCCGCCGTAGATGGTGGGCACCGCGATCACGTTGAGCACGGCGACCACGTATGCCACCCAGCCGGTCCACCGGGGCAGGGCGCCGGATGCCATGGTCGCGTACCCCGACGACGCCGCGACGATGGCGAGCAGCACCGCCCCCATCGGCCCGAAGATCGGCATGTAGCCCTCGGTGAGCGCGCGGATCGCGATTGGCGCGGCGTCGGCCCCGACGGTGTCGAGGGCTCCGCCTGCCTCCAGCGAGTCGCCGACGAGGGTGATCGCCACGAACACGAGCCCGGCGCCGAACACGATGCTGCCGATCCACTCCAGCTCGCGATGATCGCGTGTGACCAGTTGGCGAAAGGCGGCGAGAAACACGATGAGCGCCCCCATCAGCACGGTGTCACAGAGGATGATCGTGAGCGTCGCGGTGCTGGTGCTCGTCACGAACTCGGCGAGCGCCTTCGTGTCGTCGAGATCGGGGCGCGGGCCCAGTGCCGTTCGAACGAGAAACTCGGTGAGCAGCGTGACGGCGGCGACGAGAGCGGCGATGCCGGTCCAGAGTTTGCAGTCCGGCACATAGCGTCCGGTGTGCGTGCGGGCGACCGGCTGCCCCTGCTGATGCGACATGACGTTACTCATACCGTCTGCTCCTCTTTTTCCAGCACCCGCCGCCGACACGGCGACAGCTCCGCACGCGCGGGGCGCTGATCAGTATCTCCATGGGTCCAGCATGGTGGGTAGCCGCCCGGATCCCGAGACTGAGTTGCGCGTTCGAGTAGTCATATGGCGGTCAGCACCCCTCGAACCTGCAACTCACGGATTACGCGCGACTAGATCTGGGCGACCAGGGGTGGCTCGCAGCGCAAGTCACCCTTGGAGCGGATGGCGCCCGCGCGTACCGTAGCCGCATGACGGTGATCGATTGGCTCCTCGATTCCGACCCGGCCATCCGTTGGCAGGTCATGCAGGACCTCGGCAACGAGCATCCGGATGCCGTGGCCGCCGAGCGTGCCCGCGTCGCCCGCGAGGGATGGGGCGCGCGGTTGCTCGCGCTGCAGGGCGAGGACGGAAAATGGGCGGGCGGCACGCACTTTCCGGTGCCGAGGGATGACTCCCCCGGCCAGCCCTGGACCGCCACCTCGTTCTCACTGCAGCAATTGCGTCAGTTCGGGGTGGATCCGGCGGACGAGCGGGTGCGGCGCGCGATCGATCTGGCGCGCGACAACAATCCGTGGGAGTACGACGGAACAGCATTTTTCGACGGCGAGGTGGAGGCGTGCATCAACGGAATGGCGCTGGCCATCGGCGCCTACTTCGGCGAGGACGTGCGCGGCATCGCCGATCGCCTCGTGACCGAGACTCTGGATGACGGCGGCTGGAACTGCGAGGTCGAGAACGGGTCGACCCGGTCATCCTTCAATTCCACTCTGTCGGTGCTCGAAGGGCTGCTGCAATTCGAGCAGGCGTATGGGGCGACGCAAGAAACCACTGCGGCGCGCGCGAGTGGCGAGGAGTACCTGCTCGAACGGCACCTGATGCGGCGGCTGTCGACGGGCGAGGTGCCGGTGGCGGGATGGCTTCAGTTCACCTATCCGCCGCGGTACCGATACGACGTGCTGCGAGCGCTCGACTACTTTCGCGCGGCCGATGTGCGTGACGAGCGGATGTCCGAGGCCGTCGAACTGGTCGTCTCGAAGCGCCCGCCCGACGGGCGCTGGCTGCTCGAGAACAGCCTCGTTGGTGCGGTGCACTTCGAGCTGGAGGACGGCGATGGGCAGCCCAGCCGCTGGAACACGCTGCGGGCGATGCGGGTGCTCGAGTGGTGGGGGCGGTAGCTCCGGTTAGAGGCTGACGTCGGAGAGCGACTGCTCTTGCGCGCCACTCAGAATGAAGTCCGGGCAGTGGTCGTCAGCGATGTCGACTCGGACATCCGTTCCGGTAAGAACGGTGAACGTGACACACAGCACTTGGTTAGCGCTCTTGTAGGACCAGCCGCCGCCCGTCTCTCCGTGACCGCGGAATGCCGCTCGCACGGTTATCTCTTGACCATCAACTGTCGCGCCGTAGATCATCGCGTCTGACTCGTAGGACTCAGGCACTGCCGGTTCTGCCGCTGTAACTCCGAGATAGGTCCCGTCATCTGGGTCGTCTATGTAAGCCTTCATCAACTTCGGGTTGCCGAACCGCGCTTCGTCTCGCAGAGCCTTCTCGAGTTGCCCAACGCTCGCGTGGATTTCACGGTGCGCCTCGGCGATCTCTGCGGGCGTACATCCGCTGACCGCCACGAGAAGCGAGATCCCGATCGCGGCGCCAGCTACCCGTCGAGCCAGCATCAGAGCCCTGCCGAAGGTGGGAACAGCAGCTGCGCGACGCTCGCCACCCAGATCACGAAGAAGCTGACCTGCGCGAGGGTGCCGAGTATTCCGATGATCATCGCCCAGCGCGCGAGGCCTCGTCCGCTCTCGTGAGTGCCGGGAAAGCTGAGTTGGCGGCGCGCAATCGCGCCGAGAACGACTCCGACGACCGGGATCATGAAGGCGGCGATGAAGCCGACGAGTGCGAGCGTGTTCGTCTTCGCGGGAGCGGTGAGCTGAGTCATGCTTGATTCTCTCGCGATTCGCGCTTGCCCACAGATCAAGTAGTGAGGGGTTCTCCGCCAAGCGTGCGGATCAAGGATGGCGCACAATCCGGATCAGGGTGGCCGCAATCCGAGAATGTGGTTCATCGAGTCGGTAAAAAGTGTTGCTTAGGGCGCGCCAAAACAACATAAATCGCCGACTCGATGAGGCGCAGCCACCGAACGCTCGTCAATAGCTGAACGCCTCCCGCCGATGTCGTTGCGCGGGCGGTTCTCGTCGAGTGGGGAGGATCGGCATGGGGTCAGTCGACGATCCCGGCGGTCGCTTCGATCTCGACGAGCTGGCCGTCGTAGCCGAGCACCGTCACGCCGAGGAGAGTGCTCGGCACGGCGTGGTCGCCGAACCACTTGCTCACAACGGCCCAGGCGGCTGTGAGATCGTGGCGATCGCGGGTGACTACCAGGACTCGAGTGGACACGATATCCGTCAGCGACGCATCGACCGCACTCAGCGCGACGTCCAGATTCTCGAGGCAGTGGCGCGTCTGCGCTGCGATGTCGTCCGAATGGATGACGACGCCCTCGACATCGATCGGGCACGCCCCGGCGAGGAAGATTAGCCGCGCGGACGCCGGAATCGTCGAGGCGTAGGCGTACGGCGCGGCTGCGAGCTGGGGCACCCTGATCAGCGTCACGTCCGTCGTCCTCATGTGTCCAGTATCGCGGGCGCATACCCTGGAACGGTGGCAGAACTCGACCCGAAGCTCGCCCGCGCCCTGATCACGACTCTGCGGAGCGCGGCGATGCATGCAGGGCACGGCGGCACCAACCTCGCGTGGCGCGAGCAGCGCGATCGCTGGATCGACCAGCTCGACCCGTCGTTCGGCGCACCGGATCTGGCTTTCGACGACGTCCGCGAACTGGTCGCCTTCCTCGGTGACAGCTCACCGAGCCGGGAGTCACGGATGTCCGCGGCCGAATGGTCGGCGAGCGTCGACTCGATCGTTACCCGGTTGCTGTCCGCGCTCCGGTAGCACGACCATTGCCGAGTTGCCGGTTGTTGTCGCTCTGGAGCGACGACAACCGCCAACTCATCACAATCTCAGGAGAGTCGCTCGAAGACCAGCGTTGCCTGGATGCGGTCGCCCCCCACGAGCCCCTTGCTTCCCGATGAAGCGGTGGTGATCGTGTGCAGTCGATATCCGAGCGCCGCCTGCGCGTTGATCGCCTTCTCCAACTCCGTGAGATTTCCGGAGCCCGTGCCCAGGATCTTCTCCTTGAGAACGATCTGGATTACTACATATGCGCCGCCAGCGGCCATGGACGTTTCCCCCTATTTGCTCCGAGTTTCGGGGCATTCTGAGAGGCTCTCACAGGTAGCGAGCGATGTCTTCGCATACCGCTCAAAATCGCAAGGTTGCTCGACTAAACGTTGAAGCGGGACTCCACGGATTCTGGAGTCTTTTCAGCCGATCAGTCCCAGTCCAGGTATTCCTCGATGACCACCGCGGTCTCAATCGGGTGCGACATCGGAAACTGATGAGTTGCCCCGTTGATAGTCGTGATGGTGGCGCGTTCGGGAGCGGTGGCGCGCAACGCCTCCCCGTTCGCCGTTGGAGTGACCACGTCGTCGGCCCCCTGAACGATGACCACGGGCATCACCGGCGCGAGGGGGATCTGCTCATCCTCCACCCCGAGCAGAACCAGACCATTGGCACGCTCCGGGTGCGCCGCAACGAACACTCGCGCCACGGTTCCACCGGATCCGTATCCGCCCACCCAGGTGTGACGCAGGCCGAGGTGGTCGATCACTGCGAGAGCGTCGTCCGCGCGTTCATGCGCCGACACCGTCGCTTCGTTGCGGGGTCCGATCCTGGTCACGTGGAAGCCTGCTTCGCTCGCCAGGTAATGGGAGACCGCGGACAAGCCGTCCGAATCAAGAGGTCGACCGGAAATGAACACCAGCGAGATCGGGCCGCTGCCCTCTTCGACGTACGGCACAGCGGCGCCATTCCGCTCGAGAATGCTCTGCTCGGTCACTGTTGCGTCGCCTGACCTAGTTGTTGAAACGGAACTCGACCACGTCGCCGTCTTGCATGACGTACTCCTTGCCCTCGATGCGGGCTTTGCCCTTTGCGCGGGCCTCGGCGATGGAACCCGACGCGACCAGGTCGTCGAAGCCGATCACCTCGGCCTTGATGAATCCCTTTTCGAAGTCCGAGTGGATAACGCCGGCCGCCTGCGGGGCCTTGGCGCCCTTCGGGATGGTCCAGGCGCGTGACTCTTTGGGGCCTGCGGTGAGGTAGGTCTGCAGGCCCAGGGTGTCGAAGCCGATGCGGGCGAGCTGGTCGAGCCCGCTCTCGGTCTGTCCGGTCGACTCGAGGAGCTCCGCCGCATCCTCCTTGGAGAGGTCGATGAGCTCCGACTCGAGCTTGGCGTCGAGGAAGATCGCCTGCGCCGGGGCGACGAGGGCCGCGAGCTTGGCGAGAGCGTCAGCATCCTGCAACACGGCCTCGTCGACGTTGAAGACGTAGATGAAGGGCTTGAAGGTGAGCAGCCCGAGTTCCTTGATCAGCGAGAAGTCGGCACTGGACGACGACAGCGGCTTGCCCTCGTTGAGGATCGCCTGCGCGGCGAGCGCGGTCTCGAGCACAGCCGGCTCGGTGCGACGGGTCTTGACCTCTTTCTGATAGCGCTCGATCGCCTTCTCGAGGGTCTGCAGGTCAGCGAGGATCAGCTCGGTGTTGATGGTCTCCATGTCGCTGGCGGGGTCGACCGCACCGTCGACGTGCACCACATCCGGGTCGGCGAAGCCTCGCACGACCTGCGCGATCGCATCGGCCTCACGGATGTTGGCGAGAAACTTGTTGCCGAGCCCCTCCCCCACCGACGCGCCCTTGACGATGCCGGCGATGTCGACGAACGACACCGGGGCGGGCAGGATGCGTTCGCTCGAGAACAGCTCGGCGAGCGTGTCGAGCCGCGAGTCGGGCAGGTTGACGATGCCGACGTTGGGCTCGATCGTCGCGAACGGGTAGTTGGCCGCCAACACCTGATTCTTGGTGAGCGCGTTGAACAGGGTGGACTTGCCGACATTGGGCAGACCGACGATTGCAATAGTGAGAGCCACGGGGGTCTATCGTATCCGGGCTCTACTGCAGGCGGGCACGGAAGGTCCGGGTCACGTACGGCAGCGCGAAGCTGGCCTCACCGCGCAGGTCGGGGTGTTCGGCGATCAGGGCGCGCACGGCATCCGTTATCTCCTTCTTGCCCGAATCATCTGCCGTGATGAAGTAGCTGCGGGATGCCACGAGCTCGAGCACCCCGTCGAGGTCCGTCTCGCGGCTCCAGCCCGAGCTCGCGCACCCAGTCGACGCGTTCGTCCCGGAGGTTCCAGACGAGTCCCAGCGTGCCGCCCGGGCGAAGCGCTCGCGCGGTCTCGGGCACCGCGAGGGCCGGATCGACCCAGTGCCAGGCCTGCGCGACGGTGATCGCGTCGACACTCGCGTCGGCGACGGGCAGGTGCTCGGCCGTGCCCGCGAGAGCCGTGACACCGGGCAGGGACGAGGCGAGGGTGGCGCGCATCCGTTCATCCGGTTCGACGGCGATCACGTCGAGGCCGAGGTCGACGAGTGAGCGGGTGAACTTGCCGGTGCCCGCACCGAGGTCGAGAACTGTCCTCGCGCCCTCCGGCACCAGCCAGCGCGCAGCTTCGAGCGGGTAGGTGGGGCGGGCCCGTTCGTAGACGTCGGCCGCGATGCCGAAGGAGTCTCCGTCGCCGATCTTGCGTTCCCGTTGCATGCTGTGAGGCTAATCGTGAACCGCCGAACCGTCTGGAGTCGACCGTCGGACCCCCGTGAGACGATGCCGTCATGGGCCTGGACTTCACCGCGATCGACTTCGAAACCGCCAACAACTCGAGCGCATCGGCCTGCTCGGTCGGGCTCGTGAAGGTGCGCGGCGGGGTCGTCGTCGACTCCGCGTACTGGCTCATCCGACCGCCGGCCGGACACGATCACTTCTCGGAGTGGAACACCCGCATCCACGGCATCATGGCTCCGGATGTCGAAGACGCGCTGCTCTGGAGCGAGCAGCTTCCCGACCTGGTCGCGTTCGCCGGCGACGACCACCTGGTCGCGCACAACGCCGGGTTCGACATGGGCGTCATCCAGGGCGCGTGTCGTGCAAGCTTCATCGACATCCCGTCATTCGGATACCTGTGCAGCCTGCAGGTCGCCCGCAAGACCTACACCCTCGACTCGTACCGCCTGCCGGTTGCCGCGATGGCCGCCGGCTTCGAGGACTTCGCGCACCACAACGCCCTCGCCGACTCGGAGGCCTGCGCCGCGATCGTGGTGCACGCCGCACGCCGCCACGGGGCCGAGTCGATCGAGCACCTGGCGACCATCGCCGGCGTGCGACTCGGCGCGATCGGCGAACTGGCCGCCGACCGCGCCCCCATGGCCCTGAGCTAGGCCCTAGTCGTCAGAGCCGTACGAGTAGACGGGCTTTCCGCCGGTGAAGGCGATCCCTCCATCGACGTAAACGCTGCTGCTGCCGTCCTCGTCGTAAGACGATCCGAAGAACGAGGAGGTATAGGTCACGTCTGCTTCGCCCGCCTCCTTAGTCTCGATCGCCCATCCCCCGTTGAAGTCCTGGATGAGACTGTAGGCCGGCGGCGACTTTAGCGACCACACGACGTTCGACGTATCGCCATAGGAGTAGTAACGGAACGGGCATCCGCTTGGCTCGATTTCATGAGATGCCACACAACCGGCAAGGAACGTCCCCATCTGTGAATCGATCTCCTTGTGGAATGCCGCAGTCGGCTCGAGCGTGAGTTCGACGCTCTCCCCCGCTACCGAAGCCGGAGTGATCAGCTTCTTCTGCGGTGCAGCAGTAACCCACGTCGTGTCGCCACCCATCTGCACCGAATAACGCCCAGGGAAAACGGCCAGTCGCGTACCCTCACCATCCTTGCGGGCGGCCTCCACTGGCACACTGACGCCGTTCACCGTCACTTTCTCCGCGCCCTGCGGCACGACGATGTCGAGTGTGGGCAGCTCGACGGGGTTGAGTGCCCAAGTGTCGAAGAACAACCATGTTTTTCCGGTTCGGTGGAGCGAATAACTGACGGGAATGGATGTCCCGGACTGTTCCGCTCGTGTCGAGACGTATGCGTTGTCTCCTGTTATCGTCCCACTGAGCGCGGTGTGACCAGTGATCCGGGTGGAAGTCGCCGCGAGAGCCCTGTCGGTGAGCAACTCGAGCCCAGCCTCGCCTACGTCGACGTGGCCCAGTGCAAGAGCGTCCTTCGCGTGACCGCTTTCCAGCGCCGAGAGATATGCCTCAACCTGACGCTGCGGGCTGAACACAGTGGCGTTCACTACCGAGATAGCAACCGCAGCAAGCACAACGACCGCGACCACCCCTCCGACCGAGGATCCGATAATGATCGCCCGACGGCGACGTTCTGGGCTCAACTCGGAAACGGCGGCAACGCCCGGGACAACCTGGCCCGCTGGCGCGAGCGGGACTCCAACACGCGTAAGAAATCGGTTCGCTCGGTCAAGAGCCGCAGGCTTGACCAAAGAGATGACGACTGGCGCCACCCAAATCGCGGCGACCTCGACGACGACGCCAAGCAGTACGAAAACGAAGATGGTCCACCCTGCCGGGCCGACCGACGCCCAGGTAGATGCCACGCTGGAGGCTAGCAACGCGCCGGCACCGAGCAGGCCAGAGTCCTGACCTGAGATTGCTGAGGTGTCGACGTGGCTCCAGAGCAAGATGCTGCCCAGCAGCGACACAACCGAGCCAACGGCGGCGAACACCACTGCAGTCGAGAACCAGTTTATGGTCACGGTGGCACCGGTGGAGGCGCGGCGCAGACGAAGGACAGTAGCAACAGCGACGACGATCGAGAGATTGAGGACGATCGCGATGACCAGCACCCACCACGGCATGGAACCCGGCAGGGAGACGCTCGTGGCGAGCGCGGAAAACCCTGGGTATCCGGTCAGCGGGCCGGAAACCCCGAGCACTGAGAAGTTCACGAGAGCAAGACCGTTGAGCGCAACGGTCGGCAACCAGAGCGGGCTGGCGATGAGAGCGGAGCCGCCCCCGTTGACGGCAACCGAGATCACCGCGGCGACGGAAACGATGATCGCCACCACCACCGCGTAGAGGACGGAAACCGGAATCGCAGAAAGAAGCGCTGTAACGAGTGGGGGGCGCGGGGCAAGCTCGCGAACATCCCCGCGGTGCGCTTCCCGCCATCTCGACAGGAATGACACCCCTACTCCGACGATCAGAGAGATCACGACCAGCGACACTGAAGCTGCCGATCCTGATGCTTCGAGCACGCCGTCGCCGAGCCGCGGAAAGCCCGATGGAAGTTCTCTATTACTGAGGCTGTACGAAGGTCGCAACAGCGCGGCCGCCAAAACGGCGATCACGGTGAAAACGACACCGGTCAGAGCGCTGAGCAGCAAGCGTTGACGATGACTAACGACAGGATGGGCACGCTCATCGTGCCGAGACGCCAGTGCTAGCCCCACGATCGCTGCAGCGGAGACGAGTAGGGGCGCCCACAGCAGGGAGACGGTTGCTGTGACGCCCAGAACGGATGTACTCGCTGTGAACACACCGCCCAGGCCCAGACCCACGATCTGAGCCGGGAGCAAGAAGAGCAACGACCAATCAACGGTGACGTCATGGAGTGAAAGCAGGAGGAGCAGAGAGACCAGCAGAGCGACGCCCCACACCGCGGCATAGGCCACGACGGCGCGGATCGACGAGCCGATCCAACGCTCGGCGGGGAGCGAGTAAAAGACGCTTCGCCAGGACGATGTAGAGGGGGTTGGCGACACCGGGGCCGACGTGTCCGTCACAGTCTCGGTGACAGCGGGCGTCGACCCGGTTCCCGGCGCACTAGCCGTGACCCGAGGAATCCGCAGCGCAGTCTCCTCTGTCATGCCGTCGTCGACCAGGTGCGACGACTGGTCTGCGAGCTGTTCCGAGGTCGATGTCCCACACTGTGGACAGAATTTCTCCGCGTCGATCGATGCCTCGCAGTTGCTGCAATTCTTCACTGATGTCCTTTGTTCACGCCCGCCCAATTCGACTGACCTATGGATGATACGCGAGGATTCTTTGGCAAATCAGCCCCCTTTCGGGGAGCTTAGTCGACCACGCGCCCTCAATGTCAGTGGTCGATGTGACGCTGGCTCAATGAATCCCACGCTCGCACTGCTCCTCGGTCTGATCCTCGGCGTCCTCGTCGGGGCCGTCATCGGCGCGCTCGTCGCGCGGAGCCGGAACGGCGGTGGGGAAGCCGACCTTCGGCACGAGGTGGAGCTCGCCACGGTGCGGGAGCGCGAGGCATCCGCCCGGTCCCAGCTGAGCGCTGAACTCGCCGCGACCGAGGCCACCGCCATCGCGCTCGAGAACCAATTGCGCGATCAGCGCGAGCAGTACCGCGACCTCGTCGAACGGCACCGCGCCGAGCGGGATGCGGAAGCGCAGCGACAGCGCGAGCAGGGCTCGGTGTTGCAGGCGCTGAGCCCGGTGCAGGAGTCGCTGCGCGCGATGCAGCAGCAGGTCACCGACCTAGAGACCCAACGCAGCCAGCAGTACGGCGCCATCGCGGAGCAGCTGACCCAGACACGGATGTCGGGCGAGCAGATCAGGACGACGGCCGAGTCGCTGGCCTCCGCGCTACGCAGCAATTCTCTCCGCGGGGTCTGGGGCGAGACTCAGCTGCGCAATGTCGTGCAGGCGGCTGGACTCATCGAACGGGTCGACTTCGACGTGCAGGCGAGCATCTCCTCGGACTCGGGCGCGGGGCGGCCGGACATGGTCATCCACCTGCCGGGCGGGAAGAACATCGCCGTCGACGCCAAGGTGCCGTTCACCGCCTATCTGGAGGCCAGCCAGATCGCCGCCACGGCGACCGGGGAGGAAGGCGCCCGACGGGCGGCATTCCTCAAGGAACACGTGAAGGCGGTGCGTTCCCACATCGACGCGCTCGGCAGCAAGGCCTATTGGGCCGGGCTCGAGCATTCACCCGAACTCGTGATCGCGTTCATCCCGAGCGAGTCTCTGGTGGCGTCAGCGATGGAAGCCGATCCCGCGATCATGGACTACGCATTCTCGAAGAAAGTCGCGCTCGCCTCTCCGGTGACGCTGTGGTCGGTGCTGAAGACGGTGGCCTTCAGCTGGCAACAGGACGTGGTGACCGCCGAGGCGAAGATGCTGTTCGATCTCAGCCGCGAGCTATACGGACGTCTGGCCACCCTCGCCGGCCACGTCGACAAGCTCGGCCGGTCGTTGGAGAGCACCGTCAAGCACTACAACGGATTCGTCGGCTCGCTCGAGCGCCAGGTTCTGCCGTCGGCCCGCAAACTGAATGTGCTGGACGAATCGACCGTGCTCGGTAACCACGCCGAGATCGAGGAGACGCCGAGGACGCTCAGCGCGGCGGAACTGGTCGCCGAGCTGGAAGGCGCACGCGCTACTGAACCCGGGCGGCGAGACCTGCACGGCATCGATCAGCTCGCCCTCGCCGAACGGGAGCGCGGGGCCGATCGAGAACGCGACTCCGCCTAAGAACCCGACAGAGCAACACCCCGACGCGGCGACACCCTGAAACAGCAACACCCGTCACGGCCGACGTCGCTCACACGAAACGCCCCCGACTCACAAGCCGGGGGCGTTTCGTCACATGTTCGCTACAGCCACTTCTCTGCGACGTGGTCGGCCTGCACCCGGCGGATGGTGCCGGAGCGCCCCCGGAGCACGATGCTTTCGGTGCGGAGGACGGGCCCGAGCTTGCGCACACCGTTCACCAGGCCGCCATCCGTCACGCCGGTGGCGACGAAGTAGGTGTTGTCGCTCGTGACCAGGTCGTTGGCTTCGAGCACACGGTCGAGGTCGTGTCCGGCGTCGATCGCCTTCTGACGCTCGTCGTCGTCACGGGGCAACAGCCGCCCCTGGATGAACCCGTCAAGAGCCTTGAGCGCGCAGGCGGTGATGATGCCCTCCGGGGTACCGCCGATTCCGACGCACATGTCGATACGGGTGCCGTACAGCGCAGCGTTGATGCCGCCGGCGACGTCGCCGTCGAGCAGCATCCTCGTCCCGGCGCCCGCGGCGCGAATGTCGTCGACCAGCTGGGCATGCCGTGGACGGTCGAGCACGGCGATCACCATGTCGGCGATGTCTTTGTTCTTCGCTTTCGCCAGCGCACGGATGTTCTCGCCGATCGGTTTGCGCAGGTCGACGACACCACGGCCCTCGCCGCCGGTGACGATCTTGTCCATGTAGAAGACGGCCGAGGGGTCGTACATCGACCCGCGATCGGCGACGGCGATCATCGACAGGGCGTTCTGGCGGCCCGCGGCGGTGAGCGAGGTGCCGTCGATCGGGTCGACGGCGATGTCGGCGGCCGGTCCGTGGCCGTTCCCGACGTGCTCGCCGTTGTAGAGCATCGGCGCGTGGTCTTTCTCACCTTCGCCGATCACGATGACGCCGTCGAAGTTGACAGTGCCGAGGAACTTGCGCATCGCGTCCACTGCCGCACCGTCGGCGGCGTTCTTGTCACCTCGCCCGATGAAGGGGACGGCGCGAATGGCGGCGGCCTCGGTCGCCCGCACCAGCTCCATTCCGAGGTTGCGGTCTGGGTGTAGGAAGAGGGATCCGGTGTCGGTGTTCACACCCTCTAGATTATCGACCGCCGAACCCCGCGGAGTTCGCGAGGCTGGTGAAACTTGTCCCATTCTCGACCGCGGCGCGCCCGGTCTTCGGGCCTCGCGAGTCAATAGACTCGGGTGCGTACGTCGCCACGCCGTCGTCAGCGCAGCATCCGTTTGCACAATCCGCTTGCACAGAGGAGTCTTCATGCCCGTCGCCACCCCGGATCAGTACGCCGCCATGCTCGACCGGGCGAAGACCAACGGTTTCGCCTACCCGGCGTTCAACGTCTCGTCGTCGCAGACGATCAACGCGGTGCTGCAGGGGCTTACCGAGGCAGGCTCGGACGGCATCATCCAGGTGACCACGGGCGGCGCCGACTACTTCGCGGGTCACACCGTCAAGAATCGCGCGGCTGGCGCGCTCGCCATGGCCGCCTTCGCCACCGAGGTCGCCAAGAACTACCCGATCACCGTCGCCCTACACACCGATCACTGCCCGAAAGATGCCCTGGCCGGCTTCGTGGAGCCGCTCATCGCTGCCTCGGAGGCGGAGGTCACGGCAGGTCGTAATCCGATCTTCCAGTCGCACATGTGGGATGGCTCGGCCGTGCCGCTCGACGAGAACCTCGCGATCGCCAAAGACCTGCTCCCGCGCATGAAGGCGATCAACGCGATTCTCGAGGTCGAGATCGGTGTTGTCGGCGGCGAAGAAGACGGCGTCAGCCACGACATCAACGAGCACCTGTATACGACTCTGGATGACGCGATCGCCACCGTCGAAGCGCTCGGTCTGGGTGAGCAGGGGCGCTACATGACCGCGCTCACGTTCGGCAACGTTCACGGGGTGTACGCCCCCGGCAACGTCAAGCTGAAGCCGGAATTGCTCGGCGAGATCCAGGCTGGACTGCAGAAGCGCTTCGGCACCGCGGCCCTCCCCCTCGACCTGGTCTTCCACGGCGGCTCTGGCTCGAGCGACGAGGAGATCGCGACCGCGGTGCGCAACGGCGTCGTGAAGATGAACATCGACACCGATACCCAGTACGCGTTCAGTCGCTCGATCGCCGACAGCGTGCTGAAGAACTACGACGGTTTTCTCAAAGTGGACGGCGGCGTCGGCAACAAGAAGATCTACGACCCGCGCAGCTGGGGCAAGATCGCCGAGACCGCTATGGCCGCGCGCGTCGTGCAGGCAACGCAGCAGCTGGGCTCAGCGGGGCACAGCGCAGGCTGAGCTGGGGTTCGGCTCAGCCGTTCATCTTGGTCAAATAGGTGACGAAGCTGGGGTCCTGGAAGAGCAGCACGAGCAGGCACACCGTGCCGATGGCACCGGCGAGCAGCGCGCCGACGATCGGGATGTAGAACGCGATGTTGCCGCGAATGAGCACGCGGTAGGTCACGTACACCGTGGCGGCGTAGATCAGCACATTGGTGATGTTGATCACGGCGCCGAGCACCGGGGTGAGAGCGGTCGGGGTGTAGGTACCGATGCCCTGGGAGATGAACAACTGCTTCGTGATCTCTGCCAGATCGGCGAACTGGAACAGCCCGCTCACCACACTGTAAAGGCCGTAGGCCAGCAGGATCGTGCAGAGCATCACGTCCCACCGACGCGCGATCGCAAGCCTGGCGCCGAGGCGCTGCGAGCGGGTTGCGGTCGCCGGCACGGGATCGAGGATGCGCGCGGCCGGCTCGGCGACCGGCGGAGGCGGCCAGGGCAGACCCATCGCCTTCGCCTGCTGCTCGGGAGAGGCGAATTCGCCGTACTGAGGCGCCGGCCGGGATTCGCTCACTTCGCCTGCCAATCAAGCTGTCGGGTACGTCCGCCGAGGCCACGGGAATCGGCCTCGCCATTGACATCCTTGCGCAGTTCCTTGGGCAGGGAGAACATCAGATCTTCCTCGGCAGTGACGACGCGCTGCACGTCGGCGTAGCCGGCATCCGCGAGATCGTCGAGCACCTCCTGCACCAGCACCTCCGGCACCGATGCTCCGGAGGTGACCCCGATCGTCGCCATGCCCTCGAGCCACTCCTGCTGGATCTCGCTGGCGTAGTCGACGCGGTAGGCAGCCTTCGCCCCGTGCTCGAGCGCCACATCCACCAGGCGCACGGTGTTCGAGCTATTCGCCGAACCCACCACGATGACCAGGTCGGCCTCTTCGGCGACCTTCTTGATCGCGACCTGACGATTCTGGGTGGCGTAGCAGATGTCGTCACTCGGCGGGTTGTGCAGATTCGGGAAGCGTTCGCGCAGCAGGCGCACTGTCTCCATCGTCTCGTCGACGCTGAGGGTGGTCTGGCTGAGCCAGACCAGGTTGTCGGGATCGCGAACCTCGAGGGCTGCGACATCCGCCGGTCCGTTCACCAGGGTCGTGCGATCGGGCGCGTGGCCCATCGTGCCCTCGACCTCTTCGTGCCCGGCGTGGCCGATGAGCAGGATGTCGAAATTGTCTCGCGAGAACCTCACGGCCTCGCGGTGCACCTTGGTCACCAGCGGGCAGGTCGCGTCGATCGCTTCGAGACCACGCTCGGCGGCGGCGCTGACGACGGCCGGGGAGACCCCGTGCGCGGAAAAGACGATGTGCGACCCGGTGGGCACCTCTGCGACATCGTCGACGAAGATCGCACCCTGCCGTTCGAGGGTGGAGACCACGTGGATGTTGTGCACGATCTGCTTGCGCACATAGACGGGCGAACCGAAATGTTCGAGTGCTTTCTCGACCGCGATCACGGCCCTGTCCACTCCCGCACAGTAGCCACGCGGTGCCGCCAATAGCACCCGCTTAGGCGCGGCGACGGGGGTATCCTTTAGCCTGTCTCGGACGGCGGGGATGCGCGGCACCGGAAGGATGTCCGCAAGCTTGCCGTTCGTAATCGTGCTCACGTAGTGATTCTACGTGGTGCATATCCGGCGCGACCTGAGAGGCTCCCACCATGGATGACAGCAGCAAGCGAGACCTGTACGAAAACCTCCTGGTGTCGCTCAGCGACAACGAGGGCGTGTCGATCACCGCGGAGGGTCTGGTCATTCACGACAAGCTGTTCGCCTTCGTCGACGGAGATGACCTCATCGTCGAAGTAACGGAGCACCGCGCTGCCGACCTCACCGCGCGCGGCGTGGCCGAGGCGTTCACCTCCGAGGGCCATCCGTCGCGCAAGTGGGTGCGCGTGAGCGACCAGCAGCTCTGGCCAGAACTCACCCGCGAGGCGCATGAATTCGTGGGCGAGCCTCCCGTGGGCGGCGAGTCCTGAACCGCTCTTCGCCCCACGCACGCTCGATAGGCACGCCGCGATGACGATCGTCGAGGGTCCGGCGACGGTTGACGCCCCGTGGCCGGTCGCCGTACTCTCCACCAAGATCAAGGGCTGGATCGATCGCCTCGGCGCGGTCTGGGTCGAGGGTGAGATCACCCAGTGGGGCGTCTCCGGCGGCAACGTCTACGGCAAGCTCAAAGACCTCGAGGTCGACGCCACCGTCGGCTTCACAATCTGGTCGTCGGTCAAGGCCAAGCTCCCCGCTGACCTGAAGCAGGGCGACCGCGTGGTCGCGCTGCTGAAGCCCAACTACTGGGTCAAGGGCGGCTCGCTCACCATGCAGGTGTTCGAGATGCGCCACGTCGGTCTGGGCGACCTGCTCGAGCGACTTGAACGCCTGCGACAGACCCTCCGCGCCGAAGGGTTGTTCGACCAGGACCGCAAGAAGCCCCTCCCCTTCCTCCCCTCCCGCATCGGCCTGATCACCGGCAAAGATTCGGATGCCGAGAAAGATGTGCTGCGCAATGCCCAATTGCGCTGGCCCGCCGTCGGCTTCCGCGTTCTCCACGCCGCCGTGCAGGGCGACCGTGCGGCGGGTGAGGTCACCGCGGCGCTCCGCACCCTCGATGCCGACCCCGAGATCGACGTCATCATCGTGGCCCGCGGTGGCGGCGACTTTCAGAACCTCCTCGTGTTCAGCGACGAGACGCTGGTGCGCACCGCGGCATCCTGCGCGACCCCGATCGTCAGCGCGATCGGTCACGAGGCCGACCGCCCCCTTCTCGACGATGTGGCCGACCTGCGGGCATCCACGCCCACGGACGCGGCGAAACGCGTGGTTCCCGATGTCGCGGAAGAACTCAACCGGGTGCAGCAGGCCCGCGCCCGCATCGGCTCCCGCATGACGGCTTTGGTGCGGCACGAGATCGATCGGCTGGAGCAGTTGCGGTCGCGGCCGGTGTTGGCGGGATCGGACTGGGTGGTCGATTCGCGCGCCGAGGAACTCGGGCGGTACGTGCAGCGCAGTTCAGAACTCGTCGAGCGGATGATCGAGCGCTCACACACCCGGGTGGTGGAGTTGCGCTCTCAGCTGCGCGCGCTCTCGCCACAGCGCACCCTCGACCGTGGGTACGCCATCGCCCAGCTTCCGAGCGGCGCCGTGCTGCGGAGCGCGGCAGACGCCAGGCCAGGAACTCCTCTCCTCCTCACGCTCGCCGACGGTCGCGCGGCGGTAACCGTCGATGCGGATTCATCCGCCTCCGGCGAGCGCTAGGTAGAATCTCCGTCGTGACTTCCACTCCCCCCTCCGCCGAATCCGCGGCCGGCGTCGACTCCCTCAGCTACGAGCAGGCCCGCGATGAACTCGTGCGGGTGGTGAACGAGCTGGAGCAGGGTTCGTCGACGCTGGAGCAGTCGCTCGCGCTCTGGGAGCGCGGAGAGGCACTGGCGCAGCGCTGCGAGGAGTGGCTGATCGGCGCAAAGGAACGCCTCGATGCGGCGCGCAACAGTGCCGCCCAGAACGCTGCGGGCACGGCCGGCTGACCATGGCAGAACCCGCACAGCGACCGCCACGCATCGTCGCCGAACTCGGTCGTCCGGAGACCCCGTCGGAGACGGCGGCCCGCAAAGCGGAGAGTTCGCGCATCCACCGTTCGAGCCAGACGCTACGTAACCTCGTGGTCGCGCTCGTCGCTTCTCTCGCCATTGTGCTGTTCATCGTGCTCGTGGTCGTGCGGCCCGACGGTGCCACCCGCGCGCCGATCGACTATCGCTCGGTGGCATCCCAGTCGCAGCCGACCGTGAGCCAGACGCTCGCCGCACCGAAACTGCCGTCGAAGTGGACCGCGAACAGTGCGAGTCTCGAGACCGGCGCAGACGGCATCCAGGCATGGTCGGTGGGCTTTATCACGCCTACTCAGCAGTTCATCGGGCTCGTGCAGGGCATCGATGCCAACGGCAGCTGGCTCTCTGACGAGGTCAAGAAGGCCCGCTCGACCGGCACAGTGACCATCGACGGCACCGTGTGGACCGTGTACGACCGTCGCTCGGCTTCCGACCCCGGCAACTACGCATACTCGCTATCGACCGTGATCGGCGCGAGCACTGTCGTGCTCCACGGCGGGGGAAGCACCGCGGAGTTCCGCACCCTCGCTGCCGCCATCAGCACTCAACTCGGAAGGGACCGATGACCGACACCACGACATCCACACACACGCCTGCTTCGGCCTGGCAGGAGATGGTGCGCGGTAACGCGCGCTTCGTGGCCGGCGAGCCGAGTCATCCGCGGCAAGATGTCGAACGACGCGAGTCGCTCGGCGCCGGGCAGGCGCCGCAGGCAGCGCTGTTCGGCTGCAGCGACTCCCGGCTTGCCGCCGAAATCATCTTCGACAAGGGCCTCGGTGACCTTTTCGTCGTGCGCAATGCGGGCCAGGTGATCTCCGACTCGGTGATCGGTTCGCTCGAGTACGCCGTCGCGGTGCTGAACGTTCCGTTGATCGTGGTGCTTGGCCACGACGAGTGCGGTGCGGTGCGGGCAGCGATCGACTCCCAGGGCGCTGACGCCCCGATTCTTCCGCCCCACATCGCCTCGCTGATCTCGCCGATCATCCCCGCCGTGAAAAGGGTCGCACACCAGCACGACGGCCGCCCCGATGCCCAGGAGGTCGGGCGTGAGCACCTGCGCGACACGGTCGCCGAATTGCTGCAGAGCTCCGAGCTGATCAGCGACGCTGTCGCGGCCGGCACGCTCGCGATCGTCGGCGCGAACTACCGACTGGTCGAGGGAACTGCAGTGCCCGATGTCATTCTCGGCGCGGTCTGAGCCCCACGAATTTCGACACGATCGAAACACCGAAACACCGTCCAACCAGGAGGCACAGAGCTGTGAGCAGTTCCGACAGTACGACCGAGTATCGAATCGAACACGACACCATGGGAGAGGTGCGCGTTCCGATCGATGCCCTCTACGGAGCGCAGACCCAGCGCGCGGTGGAGAATTTCCCCATCTCGGGCACGGGGCTCGAGCCCGCGCAGATCGTCGCCCTGGCCCGCATCAAGCGTTCCGCCGCGATCGTGAACAAGCAGCTCGGAATCCTCGACGCCTCGGCAGCAGACGCGATCGTGCTCGCCGCCGATGAGTTGATCGCCGGGCGCCACCACGATCAATTTCCGGTAGACACCTACCAGACCGGCAGCGGCACCTCGTCCAACATGAACATGAACGAGGTGCTCGCCACGCTGGCCACCGAGTTCGCGGGCGCGCCGGTGCACCCGAACGACCAGGTCAACGCCTCACAGTCGTCGAACGACGTCTTCCCAACCTCCGTGCACGTCGCCGTGACCGGTGCCCTTCTCGACACGCTTATTCCCGCTCTCGACCACCTCGCGCTCTCGCTGGAGAAGAAGGCCGAGCTGTGGAAGACGGTGGTCAAGTCGGGCCGCACCCACCTCATGGACGCCACCCCGGTCACCCTCGGCCAGGAGTTCGCGGGCTACGCCGCGCAGATCCGCAAGGGCATCGAACGCGTACAGTCCACCATCCCGCACGTCGCCGAGGTTCCGCTCGGCGGCACGGCGGTCGGCACCGGCATCAACACCCCGGCCGGATTCTCGCAGGATGTCATCGCTCTCCTCGCCGCGGACGCAGGGCTCCCCCTTACCGAGGCCACCGATCACTTCGAGGCACAGGGCGCGCGCGACGGTTTGGTCGAGGCCTCCGGCGCACTGCGCGTCATCGCGGTCAGCCTCACCAAGATCTGCAACGACCTGCGCTGGATGGGTTCTGGTCCGAACACCGGGCTCGGCGAACTGCACATCCCCGACCTGCAGCCCGGCTCCTCGATCATGCCCGGCAAGGTCAACCCGGTCATCCCCGAGGCCGTGCTCATGGTCGCCGCCCGCGTCATCGGCAACGACGCGACGATCGCCTGGGCCGGCGCATCCGGAGCCTTCGAGCTAAACGTGGCCATCCCGGTCATGGGCACGGCGCTGCTCGAGTCGATCCGCCTGCTGGCGAATTCGACCATCGCCCTGGCCGACAAGACCGTCGACGGCCTCGAGGCCAACGTGGAGCGCGCCCGCGCCTACGCCGAGTCCTCGCCGTCGATCGTCACGCCACTCAACCGCGTGATCGGGTACGAGGCGGCCGCAAAGGTCGCCAAGAACGCCGTGGCCAAGGGCCTGACCGTGCGCGAGTCGGTGATCGACCTCGGGTTCGTCGAGCGCGGCGAAGTCAGCCTGGAGCAGCTCGACTCTGCGCTCGACGTGCTGTCGATGACCACGCCCCCGAAGCGCGCGTAGCTTTCGGGCCGCCGTTCTTACTCGACGCCCCGTTGTGCAGGCTCTCCTGCACAACGGGGCGTCGTGCGTTGGGCCAGCGGGGGCGGCAGTGCGCGGGCAGGTCAGCCCGAGGTGACGTCCTTGGTCAGCGGGATCGCGTCGCCCTTGAGCGTCGTGACGCTGCGGGTGCCGACCTTGTTGTCCAGCGGCACCGGGATGAGCACGGTACTGCCGTCGGTGACCGGGAGGTCGGTCGCACACTTCGAGATCGGGACTTTCGGCGCCCCGATCTCGGGGCTCGGGCGGCCGTAGTACACGCCGATCGACACGGACTTGTCGGTCTCGGTGGCGACCACTGCCCGCGGAATGCAGGCGGCATCCGCCCGCACCTGCACGACGATGCTGGAGCCGTCGAGGGCCGTCGACCCCGCATCGGGCGATACGCCGATGTAGCCGTCACCGTCGCGGATCGTCGGCGGATTCCAGATCGGCAGGGCGAAGAGGTATGACGGCAGTCGGTCGATTCCGTCGACCGGCTGATAGCGCAGGATCGGCTGATTTTTCAGACCGTACGGCGTCGTTTCGTACGGCTGGATGACCCGGTTCACCACCTCGGGGTTGGCGTCGTCCCACATGACGTCAAGCGCAGTCTTCGGCGTCGCCGCGACGGCAGACGTCAGGTCGTGACGCTGCAGGTAGTACGACGCAGCGGTCACGACAAGCGCGATACTGGCCGCGATCGCAACGAAGCGATGGATGCCGACCGCCACCGGTCCGGGCTCACTCGCGTATGGCCGACTCCGGCTCCATCCCGCCAGCACGCGCCACTGACCGCGGGGGGCGACCGCCCCCCAGAGCGTCAGGATCGCCAGGCCCGAGAGGACGGCGATCATCGTCAGTGTCACCATCAAAGCCTATGCTGTCTACCCCGCTGCGAGGGACCGGACGCAGAGCAGTCCGGCCCCTCGAGCGACGATTCCTAGTCGTTTAGCAGGCTGGTTCTCGAAACGTTATCTGAGTGATATTCAAGCGAGTTCGTTCGACTCCAACATCTCGGTGACGAGGGCCGCGATGGCCGACCGCTCCGACCGGGTGAGGGTGATGTGCCCGAACAGACCGTGACCCTTCAGCGTCTCGATGACAGACGCGACCCCGTCGTGGCGACCCACCCGCAGGTTGTCGCGCTGGGCGACATCGTGGGTCAACACCACGCGCGAGTTCTGTCCGATTCGGCTGAGCACGGTGAGCAGCACATTGCGCTCGAGCGACTGCGCCTCGTCGACGATCACGAACGCGTCGTGCAGCGAACGTCCGCGGATGTGGGTGAGCGGGAGCACCTCGAGCATTCCGCGCTCCACGACCTCGTCGAGCACGTTCTGCGAGACCACCGAGCCGAGAGTGTCGAACACCGCCTGCGCCCAGGGGTTCATCTTCTCGCTGGCGTCACCGGGCAGGAAGCCAAGCTCCTGGCCGCCGACCGCGTAGAGCGGGCGGAAGACCATGATCTTCTTGTGTTGCTGCTTCTCGAGCACCGCTTCGAGACCGGCACAGAGCGCCAGCGCCGACTTACCGGTGCCGGCGCGTCCGCCGAGGGAGACGATGCCGATTTCCGGGTCGAGCAGCATGTCGATGGCGAGGCGCTGTTCGGCCGAACGCCCGTGCAGCCCGAAGATATCGCGGTCACCGCGGACCAGCCGCATCCGTCCGCGCTCCGTCACTCGCCCGAGCGCCGACCCGCGATCCGAATGGATGACGAGGCCGGTGTTGACAGGCATGTCGCCGATTTCCCGCGAGGAGAGTTGCTCCTCGTCGTAGAGCTTCGACATCTGGTCGGAGCCGAGCGAGATGTCGGCGATACCGGTCCAGCCCGAGTCTACGGCGAGCTCGGCGCGGTATTCCTCCGCCGCCAGCCCGACGGATGCCGCCTTCACCCGCAGCGGAAGGTCTTTGGAGACGACCACGACGTCGAGCCCGTCGTGCGAGAGGTTGAGTGCCACCGCGAGAATGCGCGAGTCGTTGTCGCCCAATTGCATGCCCGACGGCAGCACCGATTGGTTGGAGTGGTTGAGCTCGACACGCAGGCTGCCGCCGTCACCGACGGGGATCGGAAAGTCGAGCCGGTCGTGCTGCACCCGGAGTTCGTCGAGATTGCGGAGCGCTTGACGAGCAAAGTAGCCGATCTCGGGATCGTTGCGTTTCGCCTCGAGTTCGGAGATCACCACAACCGGAAGAACGACCGAGTGCTCGGAGAAGCGGAAGATCGCCTTGGGGTCGGACAGCAGAACCGAGGTGTCGAGCACATACGTGCGCTCGGCCGTGATGGCCGCCCCGCCCGATGCTCGTTCGCCGGATGTCTTCTGCTGGGTGTTGTCGTGCAGGGCCACGTTTGCTCCATCCCCGGGTGCTAGCACCCGGATACAGTCCCCGTGACGGCCGACATACATCGCGAAACGAACTTACGTGGCCGTCTCGACCAGGCGACATACCTGATGCTGTTGAACCTACGTCGCTGAGGTGTCGCGCACGTTCCCGACACGCCACCAGAGATTACGCGCAGGTTAATTCACATCGTGATCGCGGAGGCAAAGCTCGTGAAGGCGGCCTGAAGCATCTCGAAGGTCTCCTCGTTCGTCGAGACGTGGGCGCTCAGCCGCACCGTGCCGAAACGGCTGGTGGCCGTGATGCCATGGTTGAACAGGGATGCCGTGAGCACGGTGAGCTGGTCGGGTGCGGGTTCGACGACGACGATGCCCGCCCGTTCGTTCTCGGCCCGCGAGGAGATCACGGGCACGGCGAAATCATCCGCGAGTTCGATCACGCGGGACACCTTCTCGGCGACGAGACCGCTGATCGCGCCGACCCCCACGCTCGCCACATCTTCGAGTGCCATCGCGAAGCGGGCTTGCGCCAGAGGATCGGGATTGGAGACCTGATACGCCGCAGCCCCCGCGGCCGGTGCGGCCACCTGCTCGAAGGCGTCGCCCGCGCTGGCGTTCCAGCCGGACACCACCGGCGTGAGACTTTCGGCAGCGCGATCGCTCAGCGCGAGGAAACCGGTGCCCCAGCCGGAGCGCACCCACTTCTGCCCGCCCGACACCACGACGTCGGCCACCGAGAATGGGGCGTCGACGACGCTGAAGCCCTGGATGGCGTCGACGATGAGCAGCCGATCGCCGATGACCTGACGGATGCCCTCCAGGTCGACGAGATACCCAGTGCGAAAATCGACCAGGCTGACCGCCACCGCGGCGATGTTCTTCGTGAGCTGATCGCGAATGAGGCCGGGGGTGATCGGCCCGCCGTCGGTCTCCAACCAGATCGGGTTGAGCACGCCGAGCGCCTCTGACGCCCGCACCGCGGCGAAGGGCAGGCTCGGGAACTCGCTTCGGGAGAGCAGCACTCCCCCGGTGACGCCGAACATGGTGTGCATCAGGCCGGCGCTGGTGTTGGGTTGAAACACGATCTGGTCGTCGCGGAATCCGGTGAGGGCTGCGACCGCGGTGCGCACGCGCTCGTCCTGCTCGTCGAGGATCGCGAGGCTGCCAAACCTGCCGCGCCGCAGCAGTTCGAGGTGTGCCTGCTGCTCCTCCACCACCGAACGGCTCAGCGGTCCGACGCTCGCGAAGTTGAGGTAGCCGGGCTCTTCATCGAAGCGGCCGACGAAATCGTCGATGGTCAGCATGTGACTACCGTAGCCGGGGCGCGTCCGACGCGGTTTCGATACGCATCCTGGTGGGCACTCGGGCGCTACTCAACCAACGGAGATCAACTGCCGAAGCGGCGCTGCCGACGGGCGTAGTCACGTAGGGCGCGCAGGAAGTCGACCTCGCGCAGGTCGGGACCGAGCGCCTCGACGAAATAGAACTCGCTGTGTGCGCTCTGCCAGAGCATGAAGTCGCTGAGACGCTGCTCACCCGAGGTGCGGATGACCAGGTCGGGGTCCGGCTGGCCGCCGGTGTACAGGTGGTCGCCGATCAGTTCCGGGGTGAGCAGCTCGGCGAGTGCGTCGAGCGTGCCGCCCTCGGCATCGTGCTGCTCTACGATGCTGCGCATGGCATCCGCGATCTCCCGGCGCCCGCCGTAGCCGACCGCGAGATTCACGTGCAGACCGGTGTTGTCTTTGGTGCGCGACTCAGCGGCCTTGAGCGCAGCGATCAATCGCTCCGGCAGGCCCTCGTCCGACCCCACGTGCTGCACCCGCCAGTTGCGGAAGTGCGAGAGATCGTCGGCGAGCTCGGCGATGATCGTGAACAGCTCGTCGAGTTCGGCGGACTTGCGCCCGGTGAGGTTGTCGGTGGAGAGCAGGTACAGGGTGGCGACCTGGATGCCGAGATCGTCACACCAGGTGAGGAATTCCTGGAATTTGGCGGCGCCGGCCCGGTGACCGTGAGCCGCCGTTTCCAGCTCCCGCTGCTTCGCCCAGCGCCGGTTGCCGTCGAGAATCATGGCGACGTGCCTGGGTCGATCCTGCGTCGCCAGCCAGCGTCGAATGCGGTTCTGGTAGAGGCCATAGAGCAACCCCTGCCCGAGAGGTGCTTCCCTATTCGCCACGTGCTTACGTTAGCCGAAACACCTTCGCTCAGCGTTCAGGTCGTGTACCTCCGCTGGCTCTAGGCTGACCCGATGAGCGAGCCCACTCCAGCCCAGGGGAAGAGCCCCGACCCGATCACGGATGATGACGGACCCGATCTGCCGAACATCCCGCTGCTCGAGGACGCGATCGATAGCGCCTCCGAACGTCCAGTGGTGTTGGACGGCAACGGAGCCGTCAAGCCCACCTGGCGGGGCTGGATCCACGCCGGCACCTTCCCCCTGGCCGTCGCGCTCGGCATCGTGCTGATCGTGCTCGCCCACGGTGTGACCGCAAAACTGGTCTCCGCCGTGTTCGTGCTGTGCTCGATGCTGCTGTTCGGGATCTCGGCGCTCTATCACCGCATCAACTGGCAGCCGAAGACCCGCCGACTGTTCAAGCGCCTCGACCACGCCAACATCTTCCTGTTGATCGCCGGGTCGTACACCCCGATCACCGTGCTGGCGCTGCCGCCGAACAAGGCCGTGCTCTTGATCTGTCTGGTGTGGGGCGGGGCACTGCTCGGCATCCTGTTCCGCATCTTCTGGATCGGCGCGCCGCGCTGGCTCTACGTGCCGCTGTACCTGCTGCTCGGCTATGCGGCGTTTGCGTTCATCGCGGACTTCTTCGCGGCGAACGCGGCGATGATGACGCTGATCCTGGTGGGCGGGTTGTTCTACTCGATCGGCGCCGTCGTCTACGCGTTCAAGCGGCCGAACCCGTTTCCCGGACGCTTCGGGTTCCATGAGATCTTCCACGCGCTGACCCTGCTGGCGTTTCTCTGCCACTGGGTCGCGATTCTGATCATCGCGACGAACCCGACCTACTAGACCCGGGGCCGTACCGAACTACGGGCGGATGTCGGGATCTGCCGCCGCGCGTTCGTTCTCAAGCCGCTCACGAATCTCGGCGCGATAGCGGGTACGACGGATGCGCCGGGTCATGTCGATGATCAGCAGGATGACGGCGACGGCGATGCCGAAGGTGAACGCGAAGCCCACCCAGGTGGGAGTGACCGAATCCTCGTCGAAGGGCTTCGGGGTCGAAGCCAGGTGCAGCAGGAAGAGGTTCACGGTGTTCCTTCATCGATGATCCCGGCGAAGAGATCGGTTTCGGGTGTCGGCGTATCGACCAGCGAGGTCACCAGTTCGAAGTCTTCGAACGGCCACGCCGCGCGCTGCAGGTCATTCGGCCAGAAAAAGAAGAGGCTGTCCGGCGGCACCTGGCTCGAGTGCGAGCGCAGCGCCCGGTCGCGGGTGTCGAGGTGGTCGGAGACATCGATGTGCGTGGTCGCGAGTGAGGGGCGATCCCCCCAGCGCTCGAGCAACTCCCCCAGCTGCGGAATGAGCGGGGAGTCGGGCTGCTCGGCCTGCAGATGACCGTGCATCGCGGTGATCCGCTCGGTATTGAAGATGCGGTCGTAGTAGACCTTGACGATCTGCCACGGGGCGCCGGATTGGGGGTAGCGCGTCGCGTCTGCCGCCGCCTCCATCGCGTAGATGGCGACCTGATGGGCGCGGATGTGATCGGGGTGCGGGTATCCGCCGTTTTCGTCGTAGGCGACGAGCACCTGCGGACGGAACTCGCGGATGATCTTCACCAACGGCTCGGCCGAGAACTCGAGCGGGATGTCCGCGAAGGTGTAGCGCGGAATGGCTTCGCCGTTCTCGGGCAGGCCGGAATCTACGTACCCGAGCCAGCGGTGCTCGAACCCGACGGCGGCCTGCGCCCGCGCCATCTCGATGCGACGGAGCCCGGCCATGTCACGGTCGGCCATGGCGGTCTCAGCCAGATCCTCGTTCTGGATGTCACCGCGCTCACCGCCGGTGCAGCTGACGACCATCACCTCGGCGCCGGCCGACACGTAGCGTGCGTAAGTTCCAGCGCCCTTGCTCGACTCGTCGTCGGGGTGGGCGTGAACGGCCAGAAGGCGAAGTGTCACCGATCTCCTAGTTTCGAGTCTGTAGCCTTGCATTTCTAGACTAATCGCCTGAGGATGACCGATGACCGCCGCTGAGAGCCAGACCGCTGAGAGCTCCGCGCTCGCCGCCCGCTATGGGCGCACGCCGTCGAAAAAACGGCGCGACCGACTCATCTACATCGTCGCCGGCGTCGCCGTGGCCGTGGTGGTCTCCGCGTGGGTCATCTGGGCGGGGCTCGACCAGGCCGGTGCCTCGCTCGAGACGCAGGATGTCGGCAACACCATCGTCGGCGACTCGGCGGTCGACGTGAAATTCCAGCTCTCCATGCCGATCGGGAACACCGCGGAATGCGCGTTGCAGGCGCAGAACTCCGACCACGCGATCACCGGCTGGAAGATCGTGAAGATCCCCGCGTCGAAGACCTTCACCACCGGGTACGAGCAGCGCGTGTTGAGCGCAGAGCCGCCCGTCACCGGCTTGATCTATCGGTGCTGGCTGACATAACTGCCGTCTGTGCAATAAACTCAATGAATTGACTCGGGAGACCGGCCGTGTGGCCGGTCTCATTTCTTTATCCAGCGGGCCGATTTTCATCGAACCGGAATGGCGAGCGCCAGCCTCGAATCCGAGATCGCCGGCGCTGCTGGACCGCCGAGCACCACCCAGAGGAGGACCCATGTCCAACGAGACGACAGAGACCTGGCTGACCCAGGAAGCGTTCGACCGCCGCAGTGCCGAGCTCGAGCAGCTCTCCGGCGAGGGCCGCCTGGAGATCGCCAAGAAGATCGAGGCGGCGCGCGAAGAGGGCGACCTCAAGGAGAACGGCGGCTACCACGCCGCCAAGGAGGAGCAGGGCAAGATCGAGGCGCGCATCCGTGTGCTCACCGAGCTACTGCGCCACGCGAAGGTCGGCGACGCCCCCGCCAACGACGGTGTCGTCGCCTCGGGTTCTGTGGTCACCGCGCGCATCCTCGGTGACGAGAGCGTGTTTCTGCTCGGCAGCCGCGAGATCGTCGGCGAAGACAGTGACCTCGACGTCTACAGCGAGGGCAGCCCGCTCGGTGCGGCCATCCTCGGCCACCGGGTTGGCGAGACCGTCGTCTACGCCGCGCCGAACGGCAAGGAGATCACCGTCGAGATCGACAAGGTCGAGGCGTACTCGGCGTAGTTAGCAGCGCGCGGGGCTTCCATACGCGCGGGGCCTCGATACGCGTCCTCGCGCGGACGCTCGGGCGCTACTCGACCGGCGGAATCCGCTGATTGAGTCGCGCACGCCGTCTACGGCGTCCGCGTATCGAAATCCACCACGGGTGCGGTTTCGATACGGCTGCTCCTTCGTCGCGGCCTGCTCAACCAACGGTCGGCTAGATGTCGATGCGGGGCTCGTAGCCGGCCTCGATGAGGTGGGTCAGCACGCGCTGCACGTGCTCGGGGCCGCGCGTCTCGATGCTCAGCTCCAGCTCGACCTGGCTGATCAGCGCATTGCGGCCGTGCCGCGTGTGCAACACTTCGATGACGTTGGCGTTCGCCTCGGAAATGAGTTCGGCCACGCGCGCGAGCTGCCCGGGGCGGTCCGGCAGCATCACCCGCAACTTGAGGTACCGATCGGATGCCGCGAGTCCGCGAGAGATCACCCGCTCCATGATCATCGGGTCGAGGTTGCCACCGCTCAGGATCGCGACCGTCGTGCCACTGTCTTTCACCTGGCCGGTGAGGATGGCGGCGACCGAGACCGCGCCGGCCGGCTCGACGACCAGCTTGGCCCGCTCCAGCAACACCAGCATGGCGCGAGCGATGTCGTCATCGGTGACGGTGACGATCTCATCGACCGATTCGCGGATGATCTCGAAGTTGAGCGCGCCGGGCTTGCGCACCGCGATGCCGTCGGCGATGGTGAACGCGATCGGGATCTCGGTGGCGGCTCCGTTGCGCAGCGAGGTCACGTAGGCGGCCGCGTTCGACGCCTGAACGCCGATGATGCGCACGGTGCGGCCCTCGGCGGCGAACTTCTGCTTGAGCGCGCTGGCGACGCCGGAGATGAGTCCGCCGCCCCCGATCGGCACGATCACCGTCTGCAGGTCGGGAACCTGGTCGAGCATCTCCAGGCCGAGCGTTCCTTGGCCGGCCACGACATCCGGGTGGTCGAAGGGCGGGATGAACACGGCGCCGGTACTGGCGGCGAACTCCGCGGCCGCCCTGAGTGACTCGTCGACGTTGTGGCCGCGGAGCACTACCTCGGCACCGTAATCGCGAGTGGCCTGGAGCTTCGGCAGGGCGACGCCCACCGGCATGAAGATGGTGGCGCTGATTCCAAGCTGACGTGCCGCGAGGGCGACGCCCTGCGCGTGGTTGCCGGCCGAGGCCGCCACCACACCCCGGGTCTTCTCCTCCTCACTGAGGAGCGACATCCGGTTGTATGCCCCGCGGATCTTGTAAGACCCGGTGCGCTGCAGGTTCTCGCACTTGAGGTAGACCGGCGAGCCGAGCACCTCGGCCAGGAAGCGCGAACTCTCCATGGGCGTGACGGCGATCGCCTCGGAGACCCTCGCGCGGGCATCCTCGAAGTCGGCGAGGGTCGGGCCGGTGATCACGAGCTCGGGCAGGGCATCAGGCATCGAGGACCACGTCTTTCAGGTCGGGTTCGGTCGTCTCGCGCCAGGTGCCGCGCGCGATGAAGGTGACGATCACGTTGAGAGTGGCGATGACGGGCACCGCGAACAGCGCACCGGGAATGCCCGCGAGAAAACCGCCGGCCGCCACGGAGAAGACGACGGCGAGCGGATGAACGCGCACCGCGGTTCCCATGATGAACGGCTGCAGCACGTGCCCCTCGATCTGCTGCACCAGGATCACCACGCCGAGCATGATCAGCGCAGCGAGCGGGTTGAGGTACACCAGCGCGACGAACACCGCCAGCACACCGGTGAACACCGCACCGATCACCGGGATGAAGGAGCCGAGGAAGACCGCGATGGCTATGGGGATCACCAGGGGGAAGCCGCCGAAGAACAGTCCGACGATCCAGGCACCCAGGCCGATGCCGACCGCGTCGACGAAGGCGACGAAGATCTGCACCCGCACGAAATTGGTGAGGGTGACCCAGCCTGCCCTTCCCGCTCCGTCGACCGCGGGACGTGCTTTGCGCGGGAAGAGGCGGGTGATCCACGACCAGATGCCCTTGCCGTCGATGAGCATGAACAGCGTGGCGAACAGGGTGAGCAAGAAGCCGGCCAGCACGTGGCCAGCGGAGGATCCGATCGACACGACCCCCGACAGAAGCGCCTGGCTGTCTTTCTGGATGGCGGTGAGCGCCTGCCCGAGATAGTCGTTGATGTCGGAGTTCGTGAGATGGAGCGGCGACTGGAGCAGGTACTCCTTGAACTGGTTGTACGCCTGCACGCTCTGCTTTTGCAGGTCGGGAAAACCGTCGCGCACCTGGAACACCACCAGCACCACGAGACCGGCGACGACGACGAGCAGCCCGACCTCGGCCACGGCGACCGCGAGCCCCTTCGGCCAACGATGGCGCTGCAAGAACTTGACGAACGGAACGAGCAACGCCGCGAGCAGGGTGGCGACCATGAACGGCACCACGATCTCGCGGAGCTGCCCGATCAAGAAGATGAACAGCGCGACGACGCCGGCGACGAGCAGCAGGCGCCACGACCAGGCGGCAGCAATGCGCATACCCACCGGCAGAGTGGCCTCTGCGCGATCTCTGGTCTCATGCGCTTCGACCGACGCCACCGCGGCGGGCGTGCGCTTGCGACTTCCGATCGTCATCGGGTCAGTCTACGACCGCGTGTATGCGGGTTGCCGTATGTGATCGCGGCGGTTGCACTCAGCGCGGACTGACCGCAACCGGGCGACCAGCCAGCACGAGCGATACACGGTCACCGGTGAGCGGTCGCACCTGCACGTCGTGTTGCACGAACAGCAGCGTTCCATCGTCGAGGCGCACCTGCGTGCGGCGGAGCGAGCCGAGAAAGCTGGAGACGACGACCGTGGCCGGGATGCCCGTGGCGGGTTCGGACGGCGCCAACGCGATGTCCTCGGGGCGGATGAACGCCGTGACGGCTCCATCGCGAGGTCCGGTTCCCAGCAGCGGGAGGGACATCCCGAACACCGTCACGGCGTCACCGACGAGTTCGGCGTCGACCGGGTTGCTGAGGCCGACGAAGGTCGCGACGAAGGAGGTCGCCGGCTGCGTGTAGAGGTCTTCCGGGGTGCCGACCTGCTCGATGTTTCCGTCGCGCATGACCGCGACCCGGTCGGAGACGGCAAGAGCCTCCTCCTGGTCGTGGGTGACGAAGAGCGTGGTGATGCCGAGGTCGGTCTGAATGCGGCGGATCTCGTCGCGCAACTGCACGCGCACCTTCGCGTCGAGGGCGGACAGCGGCTCATCGAGCAGCAGCACGCGGGGGCGGGTGACCAAGGCGCGGGCCAGGGCGACCCGCTGCTGCTGGCCGCCGGAGAGCTGGTGCGCGTAGCGCTCGCCCAGGTGGCCGAGGCCCACCATATCGAGGGCCTCCTGCGCGCGCAGACGGCGGTTCGCGGCATCCACCTTGCGCATCCGCAGCCCGAACTCGACGTTCTGCTGCACGGTCATGTGCGGGAACAGCGAGTATGCCTGGAAGACCATGCCGATGTCACGCTTGTTGACGGGCTGGTGGGCGACATCCTTTCCGTCGATCATGATGCGTCCGTCGGAGATCGACTCGAGCCCGGAAAGTGCGCGCAGCACGGTGGTCTTTCCGCAGCCGGAGGGGCCGAGCAGGGAGATGAACTCCCCCGGTGCCATCGACAGGTTCACGCCGGAGAGCGCACGATGCCCGGAGTAGTCCTTGACCACATTGATCAGTTCGACGGTCGCGCCGTCACGTGGCGCGAGGGTCGACGTCGTGGTGGTGCTGCTGGTGGGGCGGGTGACGGTCATGCTGACCTCCGGGAGAGTCGGGTGCCGCCACGACGTAGAGATCCGAGGCGGCCGATGAGCAGAAGGAGAACGAAAGCGAACACGAGGGCGAGCACCGCGAAGATCACGGCGACGAAGGGGTCTGTGTGCTGCACGAGCACCAGCGCCGTCTGGAATGTGTTCTGACTGAGGAACGAAGCGATGGTGTATTCGCCGAGCACCACCGCCACGGTGATGAAGCAGGACGCCAGGATGCCCCGGCGCAGGTTGGGCAGGATGACTCTGAGGAGCACCGGACCCCAGCCGGCACCGAGGGAACGACCGGCCTCACTGAGCACGACCACCTCGACCGCGGCGAGATTCGCGGCGATCGGACGATATGCATACGGCAGCACGATGATGCCGACGGCGAAGGCCATGGTCCAGGGATAGCTCCCGAACACCTGCGCGACCACGGAGTACACCGGCACGAAGCCGACGACGAGCACGATCGAGGGGATCGTGACGGGGATGATGCAGATGAACTCGAGCACCCGGCGCAGCTTCGGGAACTTGAGTTCGACGAAGATCATGGTCGGAAGCAACAGCACGAGCACGATGGCGACCGTGATGGCGCAGATGCCCAGCGAGTTGACGATGCCCTGGAACAGGTTGGCGTATGCCTGGTTGTTCGCTGGGTCGAAGATCGCGAGGTAATGCTGGAAGCCGTAAGCCTGCACGTTGTTCACCGGCTGGCCGACGCGGAACGAGAACTCGATCATGGCGAGGATCGGCACGACGAAGACGATGCCGACGACGATCAGGATGATGCTGCGTGTGACACGCGTCGGTTCAGCTGCGAAACGGGCTCGACTGATTTTCAGCGGCCCGGGACTCGGTGTCGTGGTGGCGACCGCGGACGGGTCGATCAGCTCTGCGGTTGCGTTGGCCGAGATCATCGCTGCCACCTTGACGCCCGACGCTGCAGGGCCGAGTATCCGGTCATCAGCACGATCATGACGATCACCATTCCGAGGGCGAGTACGCCCGCTGTGTTGGAGACACCGACCACCGTCTCGCTGGTGAGCTGCTGCTTGATGTCGAGCGGGGTGATCACCGCCTGCGAGGAGATCAGCGCCGCCGCGGTGGCGTACGACGAGAAGGAGTTGGCGAACAGCAGGATCAGGCTGCCGAAGAACGCCGGAGCCAGGATCGGCATTCCGATGCGTAACCAGTAGGTTCCACGGGTGCCGCCGAGCGTGGCGTTCGCCTCTGCCCAGGTGGACTTGAGACCCTCCATGGCGGGCATGAAGGTGATCACCATGAGCGGGACCTGAAAGTAGAGGTACGGGATGAGCAGGCCGACGACCTGATAAAGAAGTACCCCGTTGTTGTTGAAGTTGTTGAAGACGTTCTGCACCAGGCCGAGTGAGATCAACCACTTGGTGATGAGGCCCTGCGCGCCGATCGTGGCGATGAAGGCGAAGGCGAGCATCACGCCACCGAACTGGGCGAGCACGCTGCTGGCGGAGTCCACGGTGGTGCGGAGGAAGCTGTCGGGCTTGGTGCCGAGTAGGGCGAAACAGACGAGGGCGCCGATGATCGCGCCGATGATCGCAGTGACGGCCGCGATCCAGATCGAGTTCCAGAAGTGCCCGAGGATCTGCGGGTTGCCGAAGGCTGCGAGGTTGGCGACGGTGAACTTGCCGGTGCTGTCGAAGAACCCGCTGCCCACCGCGAGCACGGCCGGGACCGCGAGGAATAGCAGTATGTATGCGGCGAAGGGGACGAGGCCGAGCCAGACCACGCTGCGGCGCCGGGAGGTCTTCCCGGCGCCGCTGGTGGTGGCCGACGCAAGCGGAGTTGCGACAGTCATGGTGTGATCGTTAGCCGATCGCCGAAGCCCACTTGGCGGTCAGCAGTGTTCCTGCCGCAGTGGCCTGGTCGGCGGTGAGCTGCACGAAGTCCTTCGGCGCTGCGCCGACGGTCGCGAGCACCTTGGCGTCGACGGTCTTGTTCGCCTCCATGGCGGTCAGGGTCGCGGGGTACGCGCCCGATGCCAGGTACAGGTTCTGCACCTCGGGGCTGTAGATCCACTCTTCCCAGAGGCGAGCGGCCGCGGGGTGCGGTGCATCCGCGTTGATCGCCTGGTTGTAGTAGCTGCCGAGTGCGGTGCCAGGAAGCACCACGGTCTTGAAGTTGGGGTTGCCGGCCGAGCCGCCCGCCTTTCCCCACGCCAGGTTGTTGTAGCTCCACTGGATGACCACGGGGGTCTCACCGGAGGCGACCGTGGCCTGAGTCGGGGTGACGGGCTTGAAGTTGCCCGCCTTCTTCAGCTTGGCGAAGAAGTCGATTCCGGGCTGGATGTCGCTGGCCTTGCCACCGCTCTGCAGCGCGGCGAGGTAGACGGCGGAGGCCGCCTCGTTCGCCTGCGTCGGGTCGCCCTTGATCGAGACCTTGCCGTTGTAGTCGGAACCGAGCAGGTCGCTCATCTTCTTCGGGGCGGTCTTGATGACGCTCGAGTCGTAGCCGACGGACATGAGGCCGGTGTAGTCGTAGTACCACTTGCCGGACGCATCCTTGAAGTCGTCGGGGATGTCCTTCCAGTTGCTCACCTTGTACGGAGCGACCAGGTCGAGATTCTGGCTGAGAACGGCGGTGCCGATGTCGAAGACGTCAGGCGCGGTGGTCTGGCCCTTCTGCGACTTGGCTGCAGCAACCTCGTCGGCGCTGGAGCCGTCGGGGTTAGCCGAGTTGATCTTGATCTTCGGGTACTTCTTCTCGAAGCCCTCGATGATCTTTCCGTAGTTCGCCCACGACGGGGGAAGCGTGATGACGTTGAGCTGGCCCTCTTTGTTTGCCGCCGCGACGAGTCCCTTGAGGCCGCCGAAGTCTTCTGCCGAGGTCGCCGTCTTCGCGTTGACGGAATCCGAGTTGGAGCTCGCCGGGGTGGTCGAGCTCGCGCACGCGGTGAGCGAGATCGCGACGGCGGCGACGAACGCCGTGCCGACGATGAAACGCTTGATGGTCACTTATCCTCCAGATGCTCGCTCCGGTCGTTCACGCTGTGGTGCGAACTGTCGGATACCGGGGCGGCCTCAAGGCATCGTTGTTCTCCTCGGTGTCGTCCGAGGTCCTGTCAGGTGAACGGAAGTCAAACGCCAAGCGGACAGCTCGTTCATTTCGCTGCCGGTGCGTGTCCGGGATCGGCACTTGGCCCCCGGTTCCCGGGATTGTTGACGAGTGGCTGTCGGCTGTCGATGCGCGCTCGATGCTCGCGCGGCGCATGACACACGGTGCACGACTCTCGCGACTCCGGTTATGCAGGCTGTCCTGCATAACCAATAGCCCTTCCGACGGAAAGCCTGAATAACTGTGGTCCCTCGCGCCGCGTGTCCTGCAGAACTGCTAACCGTTCTGCAGGTTTTCCTGAACTCCGGCCCACGCTTATGCGAAGAAACGGCGCGCCAGTCCGAACGAGATCGTCATGCCGACGCCAGAGGTGACCGACACCGCCGTGACACCGGGCGAGAGCTCGGCGACCAGGTAGGGCTGCTTCGCACTCGACGCGTAGATGCCCTGCCAGCGCTCGATCACCTGCAGCGAGCCGGCACCCCGCTCCGGGACACCGAGCACCTGCGCGAGGCGGCGGAGGAGGACATCCGTCGTCGGCTCGGACTGAAACGGGTCCATGGTCACCCCGTAGCGATGGCTGTCGCCCGCGATGATCGTGCCATCCGGGCGCTGGGTGAACATGACATTCGCGCCGACCTCGACGAGATCCGGGTCATCCGCCGCGATGCGCTCGCGGAGCGCGGCGGCAGCGGGCATCTCGGTGAATGCCGGGTAGCGCAGCATCGAGGTTCCGGTCAACACCGCCGGGCGGATGCGGCGCTCCCCCGGGGCAAGAATCCGTGTCATCTGAAGACCGCAGCGCTCGATTCCGCTCTCTGCGGCCAGCTGCGGCTCGAGGTAGTCCAGGTCGTGACCGACGCAGACGATGGTGCGGTCTGCGGCGATCGGCCCGCGCGAGGTGTGCGCCCGCGAGCCGTCGTGGCCGAAGTACGAGGTCTGCCAGAGAAAAGTCACACCCTGCGATTCAAGCCAGGTGGCGAGAGCACCGACAGCCTCGCGCGGGTCGACCCGAACGTCGTCACGCAGATGTGCCCCGCCCAGGATCGCCGGGTCATTCGACGAGAGCTCGCCACGCACCTCATCCGCCGAGACCACCAGCACCCGGCCGGGCTCGCGGGACGCCGACAGCTCGCCCAGCACCGCCAACTCCTCCGCCGAGCGCGCGACCGTAAGCGCGCCCGACTGCACAGAGAAGAAGCCCGCCGAGGCGCTGTACTCTACCCAGCGCTCACGGGCGGCGTGAGCGAGATCCAGGAGATCGCCCGACTGGGCCGTGACACAGCAGTGCCCGAAGTTGCGCACCGAGGCGCCTACAGCGCGGCTGTCGCGATCGATCACCGTGACACTCAACCCGCGGCGCACCGCCTCCGACGCATGAGCGAGACCGACGATGCCGGCCCCCACGACGAGAAGGTCCGACGAGGCGATGGCAGAGGTCATTCCCCGAGCCTGACTTACGGCGGCGGCCGGCGCACCCTGGCACCCCGCCCGATACCGACCATTCACGAACGGTTCACCAGCGAGTGGTCGACTACGTGCATGACACTGATCACCCTCGTCGCGCTCGACATGGCCGGAACCACCATCGACGACCATGGCCTCGTCTACGAGGCGCTGGCCGAGAGCGTTCGTGAGACCGGTGCGACCGTCGCCGCGAGCGACCTGCAGCTCTGGATGGGAGCGGACAAACTCACCGCCATCGGTGCGCTACTCCGACTCGGCGGCGGCGAGCCGGCCGACGCCCCGGCCGGCTTCGAGCGGTTTCGTGAGATCCTCGCCGAGTCGTACCGCCGCACCCCGCCGATCGCCCTGCCCGGAGTCGAGGATGCCCTCCGCACCCTCCGGGGTCGCGGCGTCAAGATCGCCCTCACCACCGGATTCACGGATGGCGTGGCCTACCCGATCCTGGACACCGTCGGCTGGCAAGTCGGCGACCTGCTCGACGCGGTCGTCACCAGCAGCGAGGTCGCAGCAGGCCGCCCGGCGCCCTACCTGATCCACCACGCCATGGAGAAGACCCGCGTGACCGACGTCGCGACCGTGCTCGCCGCCGGGGACACTGTGGTCGACCTGCTCGCCGCGCGCAACGCCGGCGCGGTCGGCGTGGGAGTGCTCACCGGGCAGCTGACGAAGAACGAGCTGGCGCAGCATCCGCACGACTACATCCTGGAGAGTGTCGCCAATCTGCCTGTGCTGCCCGAGCTGAGCTGACGGGGGTCGTCGGTAGGTTGGGGGCATGACGCAGGTCTCCCCCGTCGCCGCACGGCGCATCGCCCTCGCCGCGCAGGGATTCGGCCGCGCGCGGACGGTGACTCCGGGTACCCGTCAGCTCAACCTGATGATCGAGCAGCTCGGACTGCTGCAGATCGACTCGGTGAACGTGTTCGAGCGCAGCCACTACCTGCCGCTGTTCGCCCGCCTGGGCGCATACGACCGCTCCAAGCTCGACGCGCTGCTGTTCACCCGGCGCTCGAAACACGCCGAGTCCTCGAAATACACGGAGTTCTGGGCGCACGAGGCCGCGTTCATCCCGGTAGAAGACTGGCCGCTGTTCCGCTGGCGCATGGAGGCGAACCGGGCCAGATACTCGTCGAAGCCCGATGGCTGGGTTGCCAACCATGGCGCAATGCTGGACTGGCTGCGCACCGAACTCGCAACCACCGGGCCTCTCGCGGCCAGCGAGATCGAACACGAGTCGAACGAGCGGAAGGGCCCGTGGTGGGGCTGGTCAGATGTGAAGACCGGGCTCGAATTCCTGTTCATGTTCGGCGAAGTGGCGACGGCAGGTCGCACCCGCTTCGAGCGCAGCTACGGGTTGGCGGAGCAGATCCTGCCGCAGCGCGTGGTCGAGGCGAACATCCCCCGGGCGGATGCCATCCGCGAGCTGGTGCGCCGCTCCAGCCGCGCGCTCGGCATCGGCACGCTCAGCGACATCGCCGATTACTACCGGTTGCGCACGGACGACACCAAGGCCGCGATACGGGACCTGGTCGACAACGGCGAGCTGCTCCCGGTGACCGTGCCGGGCTGGAATCGGCCGGCCTTTCTGCATCCCGACGCCCGCATCCCGCGCCGGATCGAGGCGACCGCGCTGCTGTCACCCTTCGATCCTGTCGTCTGGGAACGTGACCGGGCGCTACGCGTGTTCGGCTTCCATTACCGCATCGAGATCTACACCCCCGCCGCACAGCGCGTCTACGGCTACTACACGCTGCCGCTGCTCATCGATGACGCCATCGTCGGCCGCATCGACCTGAAGAGCGACCGACAGAACGGCGTGCTGCGGGTGCAGTCGGCCTGGCGGGAAGCGGATGTCGCGGCCGACGCCTCCCGCGTCGCCCCGCTCCAGCGGCAGATCGCCGCCTGGCAGGGACTCGACGACGTGGTGGTGGCCGACCGCGGCGACTTCGCCACCGACGTGCGCGCCGCCCTCCGTTAGAAGCCGCCGCCGATCTTCTGCAGGCGGGCGATACGGTCTTCGAGCGGCGGGTGCGTGCTGAACAGCTTGGAGATCACGCCGGGCTTGTTGGGGTCGGAGATCCACAGATGCGCCATCGATGAATTCTGCTTGCGCACCGGACGGCCGTAGGTCTCGAGCTTCTTCAGCGCCGAGGCGAGCCCCTCGGGATGCCGCGTGGTCATCGCCCCGGTCGCGTCGGCGAGGTACTCGCGCTGACGGGAGATCGCGGCCTGAACGCCGGCTGCCACCAGCGGCGCGACGATCATGGCGGCCAGGCCGATGACGAGCATCACCGGGTTTCCGCCGTTGTTGCCCCCGCGGTTGTCGCGACCACCGCCGAAGAACGACAGACGCAACAGCATGTCGGCGATGAACCCGATGGCCACGACCAGTCCGAACACGATCATCGACACCCGGATGTCGTAGTTCTGCACGTGACCCATCTCGTGAGCCATGACGCCCTCGAGTTCGTCGTCGTCCATGATGTCGAGCAGCCCGGTCGTCGCGGCGACGTAGGCGTGCTTGGGGTCACGCCCGGTCGCGAAGGCGTTCGGTGCCGGGTCGTTGATGATGTAGACCTTCGGCATCGGCAGGCCATCGGTGATGGCGAGATTCTCGACGATGCGGTACAGCCGCGGGTTGTCGGCCTTCTGAATCTCGTGACCGCCGGCGACCCCGAGGGCGAGACGAGAGGCCAAAAAGTACTGGAGGACCGCGTAGCCAGTCGCCACGACCAGCACAGTGATGATGATGCCCCAGTTAAGGGAGCCGTCAGCGTTGCGGTAGACGTACCCGGCCAGCCATCCCAGACCACCGATGATCACCAGAAACAGCAGGATGATGAAGACGGTGTTGCGCTTGTTCTTCGCTATCGCGCGATACATGCGGCCCTGCGGTTAGAACTGAACACGGGGCGGCTCGGCGATCGCCGCCGCATCCGCCACCTCGAAGAACTCACGCTCGGTGAAGCCGAGACGGCGAGCGAAGATGTTGTTTGGGAAGGTCTTGATCTTGGTGTTGAGCTCACGCACGCCACCGTTGTAGAACCGCCGCGAGGCCTGGATCTTGTCTTCGGTGTCGACCAGCTCGCCCTGCAGTTCGAGGAAGTTCTGGCTGGCCTGGAGCTGCGGGTACGCCTCCGCTACGGCGAAGATGCTCTTGAGCGCCCCCTGCATCTGGTTCTCTGCAACGGATGCCTCGGCCGGCGTCGTGGCGTTGATGGTCGCCGCACGGGCCTTCGTCACGGCTTCGAACACGCCGGACTCGTGCGTGGCGTAGCCCTTGACCGTGTTGATCAGGTTCGGGATGAGGTCGGCACGCCGCTTGAGCTGCACCGTGATGTCGCTCCAGGCCTCATCGACCCGCACGTTTAGTTTGACCAGCGAGTTGTACGTGGCGATCAGGTAGATACCGATGATCACGATGAGAAGAACGATGATCCCGATGGCAATCAGAGTGCCGGTCATTACTGCTCCCTATCAATGGGCGTGCGCTTTGCGATAACTATAACTAACGCCTCCCCCGCGATCATGGGCTTCGGGGCAACTTCCGAGCAGCCTCATGGCGACCATTACCCGCTCTTCTGGTGTCAGAATTGGCGGGCGGTGGTTCGGCGCAATCGGCCCCACCATCCCCACCGCACGAGGAGATTACGGATGTCGTTGGACGCGGCCCGCGAGGCACTGGAACGACTGAGCAGAGTCATCCCCGACTTTCCAAGCCCGGGCATCTCGTTTCGCGATCTCACCCCGGTCTTCGCCGACGGCCCCGCGCTGCGAGCGGTGACCGACGCCCTCCTCGAACCCTTCGCCGGACGCTACGACGTGATCGCCGGCGTCGAAGCCCGCGGCTTCGTTCTTGCGGCGAGCGCCGCCTACGCCTCCGGTCGTGGAGTGGTCATGATCCGCAAGCCCGGCAAACTGCCTCGCGCCGTGCTCTCCGAGGACTACGACCTCGAGTACGGCAGCGCGACCCTGCAGGTGCACGACGACGAACTGCCGAAAGGCACTCGCGTTCTGCTGATCGACGATGTGCTCGCCACCGGAGGAACGCTCGCCGCGAGTTGCTCCCTGATCGAACGCGCCGGATGGACGGTCGCGGGCATCGGGGTGGTACTCGAGCTGAGCGCGCTTGCGGGTGCGAACAAACTTCCGGGGCGCGACATCCAGAGCTTGCAGGTCGTCTAGATGGCCGGTCGGATGGCGAATTGGTTTCTCGGCGGACTGTCGGACCAGGTGGGCCAGCACCAGGGACCGCACATCGAGGTAGTCCACAAGACGCATTCCTGGTGGCGCGTGATGTGCCTCACCGGCGTCGACTATTTCTCCACCCTCGGCTACCAGCCGGCGATCGCCGCGCTGGCCGCCGGGCTGATCTCGCCGTTCGCCACCATCGTGCTGGTGGCACTCACGCTCCTCGGCGCGCTGCCGATCTACCTGCGGGTGTCGCGCGAGAGCTTCAAGGGCTCCGGCTCGATCGCCATGCTCGAGCGACTCCTTCCCTGGTGGGCCGGGAAACTGTTCGTTCTAGTGCTGCTGGGCTTCGCCGCGACCGACTTCATGATCACGATCACCCTCTCCGCAGCGGATGCCTCGGCGCACGCCATCGAGAATCCGTTCGCCCCGTCGTGGTTCCACGGCAACGAGGTGCTGCTCACCCTGTTCTTGATCGCCCTCCTCGGCGGAGTGTTCCTTCGCGGATTCAAGGAGGCGATCGGGATCGCGGTGGTGTTGGTGGCGGTCTACCTCAGCCTGAATGTCGTCGTCATGGTGGTCTCCGTCGCCCAAGTGATCATCCATCCGGTAGACGTCGGAAATTGGTGGACGGCGCTCAGCACCCAGCACGGCAATCCATTTCTTGTCGTCGGGATTGCCCTGGTCGTCTTCCCCAAACTCGCCCTCGGGCTCTCCGGTTTCGAGACCGGCGTCGCCGTGATGCCGCAGATCACCGGGGATCCGAGCGACACGGTCGAGAAACCAACCGGACGCATTCGTGGAGCGGGACGCCTGCTCACCACGTCAGCCCTGATAATGAGCGGTTTCCTCATCGTGTCGAGCCTGGTCACCACCATCCTGATCCCGCAGAAGGACTTCCAACCGGGCGGACCGGCGAACGGTCGAGCGTTGGCCTTTCTCGCACACGAGTATCTCGGCTCCGCGTTCGGCACCGTCTACGACGTCAGCACGATCTGCATTTTGTGGTTCGCCGGCGCATCGGCGATGGCGGGACTCCTCAACCTGGTGCCGCGGTATCTGCCGCGCTATGGCATGGCACCGAACTGGGCGCGCGCCGTACGGCCGCTCGTGCTGGTCTTCACCGCGATCGCCTTCCTGATCACCGTCGTGTTCCAGGCGAACGTCGACGCCCAGGGTGGCGCATACGCGACCGGCGTGCTGGTACTCATCACCTCGGCCTCTGTCGCGGTGATGTTGTCGACCATCCGCAAACGCCAGCGCAAGCGCTCGATCGCGTTCGGCGTCGTTTCCATCGTCTTCGTCTATACGACGATCGCCAACATGATCGAGCGACCCGATGGACTCCGGATCGCGACTCTGTTCATCGTCGGCATCTTGGTCGTCTCGATCGTGTCGCGGGTGCAGCGGTCACTGCAGCTGCGGGCGAGCTCGGTGACGCTGGACGAACCGGCCGTGGCCTACCTCCGGGCGGACGCCGCACACGGCGCCATCCGCATCATCGCGAACGAGCCCGACGACGGCAGCGCGCAGGAGTACAACAGCAAGAACAAGGACGAGCGGCACCACAGCCACATACCTGAGAAGGACAAGGTGATCTTCCTCGAGGTGCACAAGTCGGACTCCTCCGACTTCGAGGAGGACCTCGTGGTGCGCGGCGTCGACAAGCATGGCTATCGGGTGCTCGAGGTGCGCAGCGGCAACATTCCGAACACCATCGCCGCTGTGCTTCTGAGGATCCGCGATGAGACGGATGTCGTCCCCACCATCTACTTCGAATGGTCGGAGGGAAGCCCGATCTCGAATCTGTTCAAATACCTCATCACCGGCGTCGGGGATGTCGCCCCGGTGACCCGCGAGGTGCTGCGCGAGTCGGAGCCGAACATGAAGCGCCGGCCCTCGGTACACGTCTCGTAATTCCTCTGCCGGTTGAGTAGGCCGCGAGGTACGAGCAGCCGTATCGAAACTTTCGCGTGGAGGGCCTCGATACGCGTCCTCGCACGGGCGCTCGGGCGCTACTCGACCGACGAAAACATCGCCGGCGACTACGCGCCGAGGACTCGGGTTAGGTAGGGGTTCGCGAAGACGCGGCCAGGGTCGAGGCGGTCACGCACCGCGACGAAGTCCGCGAAGTGCGGGTACAGCGGCGCCAGTGACCCGGCGTCTTGGTAGTGCAGCTTTCCCCAGTGCGGCCGCCCGCCGTAGCCGCGCATGATCTGTTCGACCGCGCGGAAGTACTCCTCGGGGTCGTCGCGGTAATGCCGGTGCACGGCAATGTAACCGGCGTCCCTCCCGTGGGCGGTGGAGAGCCAGTTGGCGTCGGCCGCGGCGACCCGCACCTCGATGGGGAAGGAGATGCGCCATCCGCGGTTCTCGATGAGGGTACGGATGTCGCGCAAGGCTGCGGGAACGGAGGCGCGAGGGATCGCGTACTCCATCTCGCGAAAGCGCACCGTGCGCGGGCTCACGAATACCCGGTGCGAGTAATCGGTGAAGTCGCGGTTGCCGACCAGCTTGGTAGCCAGCCGATTGATCGCCGGCGTCGCGCTCGGCGCGATGCGCCCGACCGCACACATCAGCGATAGGGCGCCGTTGCTGAGCAGTCGGTCTTCCCACCATTCCCCCACCGGATGCAGCGGCGCCCGTTCGGCGTCGCCGGCCAGCCGGGTGTTCGACTTGGTCGACACCGCGTCGGTGTGCGGCCACCAGTAGAACTCGAAGTGGTCGACCGCGGTCGAGCGCTGCTCGAACTCGGCGAGCACGGCATCCAGATTCTCGGGCCGCTCGACCGCGCTGAGCAGGTAGGCCGGAACGCACTGAAGAGTCACGTCGACGATCACGCCCAGCGCCCCGAGCCCGAGGCGCACTGCGGGCAGCAACTCGGCGTTCTTGGTCTCGGTGACCCGCAGGATCGAACCGTCGCCGATGACCAAGGTCATCCCGACGACCTGGGTGGCAAGCCCCCCGAAGCCCGCCCCGGTGCCGTGTGTCCCGGTGGAGATCGCCCCGGCGATGGTCTGCCGATCGATGTCGCCCATATTCGCCAGCGCGAGGCCGTATGGGCGCAGGATGTCCGGCAGCTGATGCAGATTCGTCCCGGCCCCGAGAGTGACCTGGCCGAGCGCCTCATCCACGGCGACGACGCCCTCGATCCAGCCGAGGTCGAGCAGCACCCCGTCGGTTGCCGCGATCGGGGTGAAGCTGTGCCCGGCGCCGACCGTCTTTACGGTGAGCCCGGTCGCCCCGGCCCACTTCACGATGTCGACGACCTCGCCGACGGTGGTCGGGCGTGCCACCCAGGTCGGGTTGGAGCTCGCTGACCGGCCCCAATTGCGCCAGATGCCTCCCGGTGCGAGAACGCCGGGCCGGCTTTGCGTAGTTTCTGTGCTCACAGGAACACCTTTCCCTCTCCGCGATAGGTCAGTTCCGCGCCGATCAACCGGCCGCCGTCGACGACGGCGAAACCGTTCAGGTGCTCGCTCAGCTCCCCGGCCTTGGTGTGCCGCAGCCAGACGGTGTCGCCGATCTGCAGGGCAGCCGCGCCGCGGCCGGTGAGCGGCGTCTGCACCTCGCCGGCCATCTCGCGCGGCACCAGCTTGGTGTCGCGCGGCCAGGCGACCAGGGGCAGTCGCGAGGCGTCCGGCGGACCGGATGCCACCCATCCGCCACCCAGCAACGTCGCTATTTCCGGGCGTGCCTTGCGCACGACCGAAAGCGCGAAGGCTGCGGCAGGCGCCGGCGAGAAGTGCGTGTAGTGGTCGAACAGGTGCGGACCGAACAGGCCGCTGCCCGCGGCGACCTCGGTGACCGCTGCCTCGGCTCCGGTGCTCTCGAGTGATCCGGTGCCGCCGCCGTTGACGAACTCGAGGTCGGCGATTTCTCGCAGCGAGGCCACCACCGTTGCGCGACGATCGGCGAGTTCGGCGATCGACTGCCTCTGGATCCAGCGGGTGAGCGCGCCCATCGCCGCGTTCGGCGGGTCGTTGATCAGCCCGGCGATCTGGCCCTCGTACGCCATCGTTCCCACGAGCGCGAAGCCGGGGCGAGCGACGATCTCCTCGGCGAACTGTCGCGCCTCGGCGGTGCTGCTCACGGGCGACCGCCACGTGCCGATGTGCCCGAGAAGCCGCGAATTCCAGGACGCGTCGAACTCGAGACAGACTCGGATGGTCTCTCGGCGGGACGGGTCCAGTACCGCGTCGATCACGTCGAGCTGCTCGGGCGAGTCGACCATAAGCGTCACGCGGGCGGCGAGCGCGGGGTCGGTGGCGAGCTGGCGGATCGCGGACCGGTCGACGGTCGGGTAGCCGACCACGACATCCTCGATCGGTGGGTGCTGCTCGTCGCCGGCGGCGAGCCACAGCGCCTCCGGCAGCGTGTACGCGAGCACGCCGGAATATCCGGGCAGGGCGAGCACCGCGTCGAGCACGCCGCGCACACGGATGGACTTGCTCGCGACGCGGATCGTGGTGCCGTTCGCCCGGCGCAGCATCTCGAAGGCGTTGTGAGCGAGCGCCGGGAGGTAGAGCGCGCCGAAGGGTGGGTCGAGCTCGGCGGTGGCCGCGCTGAGCATCGGCCAGTACGACGCGGGCTGGGTCCAGGGCGACTTCGTCTGCGGACGGAGGGTGATCGTCATCAGCGCACCGATTTCACTGGGAGCACGGCCAGCGCGCCGAGGAGTGCGGCGAGAGCCGCGAGAAGGAACAGTCCGGCGAATCCGGCGAGCGCCGCAACGACGAGCGCGCCGAGAAGCGGCGCGAAGGCTTGAGGCACGGCGGTGGCGATGTTCATGATCCCGAGGTCTTTACCCCGGCTGTGGGCATCCGGCAGCACCTGGGTGGCGAGCGCCTGATCGACCGAGAGAAAACAACCGTAGCCCAGCCCGAGGATGCCTGCCGCCATCATCGCCACCTCGTACGAGGGCACGAGAGCCAGCATGACCGCGGCGATTGCCTGCAGCGCGGAGGAGACGAAGACGAAGGGCTTGCGTCGGCCGATCTTGTCGGAGAGGCGGCCGCCGACGAGCGAAGCGACCACCACGAAGACGAGATAGATCAGCACCAGCATGATCAGATCGTCTTCGGCGTCTTTGCGGTGCAGCCCGTACTGCAGAAACTGCAGCAGCAGCGCCGTGCCGAAGGCGTTGCCGAAGTTGGCGAGGATGCGGCTCGAGAGGGTCCAGCCGAAGTCGGGATGCTGGCGCGGGCTGATCCAGAACCCCGCGATCATCGCCTCCAGCGTCAGTCGCTCGCGGTCTTTCTTCTGCAGCACTGCATCCGGAACGAACAGGGCGAAGGGCACCACCAACGCGACGACCAACACGGCGACCAGGGTGTAGCCGACGAAGGTGGACAGCATCAGCACGGTGACCAGCAGCAGACCGAGGATGGTGCCGATCGCCTGCGGGGCCGCGATCCAGCTGGAGATGTAGCCGCGCTGGCGCACGGGCACCTGGTCGGAGATGACCGCGGTGAGCGAGGCGCTGAGGACGCAGAAGCCGGTGAGTGCCAGTGACCAGAACACGCCGACACCGACCATGCTCCGCTGGGCGCCGAGCAGGATCAGCCCGACCGCGAACAACAGCGCGCCGCCGATGATCCATGGCCGACGTCGGCCGAAGCGCGAGGTGGTGCGGTCGGACAGCGCGCCGGTCAGCGGGAATGCGACGAGCGCGCAGACGCCGGCGATTCCGGAGACGATGCCGAACGCCACGACGTTGGCGATCCAGTCCGTCGATCCGAGGCGGGCATTCACCTGCTCGACCTGCGTGGGCAGAAGCAGCTGGATCGGCGTCAGCTGCGCCATCCAGATCCCGAGCCAGGCGGTCGCGAACAGTGCGATCCAGGCACCGGAGACCTTGGTCTTCGGTTCGGCGAAGAGCGCGACGGTCACTGTGCTCCTCCGTGAGTCTGGGTAATGCTCGTGCTGCCGGCGCCCGGCGCAGTCGTCGCGAACGACGCGATCGTGTCGGCCATGAACTCCATCAAACGGGCCGCCGCCGCATCGTTGCGGTCGGCCAGCCAGGCGTAGGTGAGACCGTCGGTGAGCGCGACCAGAATGCGCGCGACCTCATCGACCGGGCGACTCCAGGCGATGCCGAGCAGCGGCACCGCGGCCTCGAGCAGTCCGGCGGCAGCGCTGAGATAGCTGCCGTGCTGCACCGCCGGCAGCGCGCCGAGCTCGGCTGTGCGCATCGAATAGTGCATGAGTTCGAACATCGCCTGCTCGCGCTCCGGGTGCTGCTTCAGCAGGTCGAAGTATGCCTGCAGTGCCGCACGAACGGTGCTGCGTACATCGCCGAGCGGCGCGATCGCGGCGAGCGAGACATCCTCCTGCTGGTCGACCACGAACGCGATGACCGCACGGATGAGCTCGTCCCGCGAGCGATAGGCGTAGTGGAAGCTGGCGAGGGACATGTCTGCCTCGGCGACGATCGCGCGGGTGGTGGCGGCATGCACGCCATCTCGGGCAATCACGGTGAGCGCCGCGTTCACCAGTGCGGAGCGACGGTCGTTCGCAGACAGGCGGGCCATGCAGTCCCCTTCGACGGCACCTGTGTGGTGAAATTTCGACCTGCACGAGCCGAACTGGGTCGAGTGTCCCAGTCGTGTGACTAAGAGTGCTGAGTTGCTAGCACAAAGTCAAGACTTTCGCGTGGCCGATTGACACCAGCGGCTAGGCCGTGCTGAATGGATCGTGGTGCAGCAATCCCTCTCGAACGTCCGTCGACGTTCGTTTCGCGAACGCGGAGCGAGCGGGCTCGGTCGATTCCTGATCCTGGCCGCCGCCATTGCGCTCGCACCGGCGCTGATTGCTGCCGCCCCCAGCCCCTCGCCCGACGAGGGCGCGACTCCGTCACCCAGCCCCACCGCGGGCCCGCTCGCCGTCACCATCAGCGCCCCGGCGTTCTCCCCCACCAACGCGGTGGCGGTCTCCGGGCAGAAGGATGCCGACAGCAGCATCAGGGTAATCAACGGCGGGGTAATCAACGGCGGGGCGACCAGCGGCGGCACGCTCTGCAGCATCCCCCGCAATGGCGACGTCACCTGGAACTGCATCGTCTCCCTCGCGAGCGGCGCCGACATCGTGCTGACGGCAATCGAAGATCTCGACGGCAGCACCGGGAGCGCGCAGTCCGACCCGATCGACGTTCTGGGTGCGCCGACGATCGACGGAAACGGCGGGCTCTCTCCGGGACTCGTCACCGGTCTGGGATTCGCCGGGTCGACCGTGACGGTGGCCGTTGGTGGCGATCCGACCGGCGGATGCACCTCCCCCGTCACCGCGACCGGCTACTGGTCCTGCTCGCTCGCCGTGCCATCCGGCACCTGGGCTGTCACCGCGACGCAGACGAACCCTGCCCTCGGCGGCGGCGCCTCGTCATCCGTCTCCGGCTCGGTGAACGTCACCATCGACAAGAATGCCCCGGCCGCCCCCGTCGTCACCTCGCCGCGAACGGGAACGGTGGTCACCGCCCCGACGGTCACTTTCCGCGGCACCGGCGAAGACGGCGGTCGCATCGACGTCTACCTCTCCAACGTGCCGATCTGCAGCACGACTGTGAGCGGTACCGAGTGGAGCTGCACCACCCGATCGTCGGCCACCGGCACCTACGCCGTACTCGCGGTGCAGCGCGACCAAGCAGGCAACTATGCCGCTCCCTCCGGTGAGGTGCGAGTCAGTTTCGCGCCAGCGCCAACAGCGAGCGCGGCGCCGACACCGTCGGCTCCCGGTCAGACGACGGCCCCGGCTGACCCCGCGCCGTCACCGAGCTCGCCCGCGGCGCCGTCTCTGCCAAACGATCCCCGCTCCGGCGGCTCAACGGATGCCGGCGCTTCGCCGCCCGACTGGCAGGCTCCCACGGCGTTCGGCGCCGACATCCCGACCGTCGCCGTGTCGATCAGCCGCGGCACCTGGGCGCTCGCGCTGCTCGCGGCGCTCGCCTTCCTGGTGCTCATCGCGCTTCCGATGCGGCTGCTCGCGACCACCCTGCACGGTCGCAGGCTCCCCCGATCGCCCCGTGTCTTGGGCCGCAACCGCCGGGGAGAGTCGGTACCGGAACCGTCCGCCCCAGCCGCGCCGTGGATCGGCATCGTCGCCTCGCTGGCGGCGGCGACGGCACTCATCGTGCTGTCGACCCGGGTGAGCGATGAGGTGCGATACCTGCGGCTGACCATCGCCGTCGCCGTCGGCCTGGTCATCCTGAACGCGGCGGTCATGGTCGTCGGCAGAGTCGTGGGCGCCCGCTTCGGTGTCTCCGGGCGACCTCGACTGCTGATCGTGATGCTGGTCGGGGCGCTCCTCACCGCGGTGCTGTCGCGCGTCACCGGCGTCGACCCGCCGGTCGTCGCCGGGGCGCTACTCGGCATGGCCTTCGTTGGACGGATGCCCGCGAGACCGCGCGGGGCAGTGCGGCTGGCGGAGGTCGCCTCGGTCGTCGTGCTGGGCGTGATCGCGTGGGTGCTGGTGGGGCCGCTCGCTGCGGCATCCGGATTCTGGGCGGAGTTCGGTCGCGAGCTCTGCACCACCGTGGCCCTCGCGGGGATCGGGTCGGCACTCATCATGGTGCTGCCGATCGCAAACCTGCCCGGGCGGGTCATCCTCGAATGGTCTCCGTCGATCTGGATCGCGACCGCGGCGGTCGTCGCGACCATCGCGGGAACGGTGTTCGTCGGTACCGGTGTGGGGTTTCCGGTGCTGGCATCCCTCGCGGTCGCCGCCGGGTTCAGCGCGCTGAGCCTGGGGTTGTGGGCCTGGCTGCGCTTCTCCGAGTCGCTCGCCTGACGGGCAGCCGTTTAGCATTGTGGGAATGCTCACCGTGCTCGTGCCCTGGCGTCCTCAGCCCACCCGCGTCCCCGCGTTCGCCGCCGTCAAGGCGTGGTACGCGCACAATCTGCCCGAGGCAGTGATTCGCGTCGTCGACTCCGACGATGAGATCTTCAACCTGTCCCGGTGTCGCAATCTCGGAGTCGCGTCGATCGAGGACCCGTCCGAGGTGGTTGTCATCAACGACGCGGACACCCTGCCACAGAAAGATGCACTGATCGAGGCGATCGCCGCGGCATCCGGCTCCGGACTGGTGCACCTGCCCTACGACGAATATCACTGGCTGGGGTCGACCGGCACGGCGCAGTACGCCGGTGGCGCAGAGCTCGACGACTGCGACTTCGAGCTCGTGCGCGGCGCATGCTCGGGCGTGTACGTGACGACGCCAGAGACCTGGTGGGCACACGGCGGACAGGACGAGCGCTTCCGCGGATGGGGATTCGAGGATGCCGCATGGTATCTGGCACACGAGACCCTGCTCGGTGAGACCCCGCGTCGGCATCACGGACGCGTGTATGCCCTGCATCACAAGGCCGAGGTGCGGGAGGGCCCGCAGTACGACGCAAACGCCGCACTGATGGAGCGGTATCGGGATGCGGCAACGTCGCCCGAGGCGATGCGCGCGCTGGTGCGGCCCGCCGCGGGTTGACCGCCGCCGGTTGAGTAGCGCCCGGGGAACGGGGACGCGTATCGAAACCACCCACGCGGGCCTCGATTCGCGGACGCGCTAGAGCGCGTGCGCTACTCGACCAACAGGAGCTACTCGGCCAGCGGAGACCGCAGGGCGTCGTACGCGCGCTGTGGACCCGGATGCGCGCGGAGGTCGGTCGCGAGCGGCACGCGCGGCAGGGCGAGCACGGCCTCGATCGCGGCCGTCAGCTGCTCGATCGTGGCCGTATTCGGCGCAAGTGCCACGCCGAAACCCGCATCTTCTATCGCGGCGGCCCCGGCGAACTGATCCGTGGAGAACGGCAGCACCACGAGCGGCACCCCCGCGGTCATCGCCTCGGTCACGCTGTTGTTGCCGCCGTGGGTCACGGCCGCGGCAGCGTCGTCGAGCAGCCGAACCTGGGGCAGAAACTCGCGCACCAGAAAGCCGTCAGGGATGTCGCCGAGCTCGGCGCGATCCGCCGACCCGAGCGCGATGGCCGCCCGCACCCCGAGGTCGCGCAGAGCCGCGATCACGCGAGCCAGAACATCCGCCCGCACGGAGAGGAAGCTGCCGAAACTCACGTAGACATAGGGCTGATCGCTCGCCGCGATCCAGGCCTCTACCTCGTCGTCTCTGGGCTCCTCGCGCACAGAAGACCCGAGAAACGCGTGCGGCGGCAGAATTGCGGTGCGCTGCGGGTCTGACAGCTCGGCCGGATAGTTGTACAGCAGCAGGTCGCCGTGCTCGGCGAAGGCGTCGAGCGACGGCGGCAGCTCGGGGGCGAGTTGCGAGAGCGCCGCGTTCCACTCGGCCGTGAAATTTGTCGAGACCCGCTCGCACAGCTCGTGCAGCGCGGCGAGAGCGGAAGCATCCGGGGTGAAGGCCGCCGGCCACACCGGCGGGTAGCCGTAGACCTCGTCTCCCACCGGCAGTGCGGTCGGATGCCCGAGCACGACATCCGCGAACGGCACGCCTTGCGCGGTGAGGGCCAGCCGCGCGCTGAACGCGAGGTGATCGACGATGATGGCGTCTGCCCCCACCGCCTGCACGACCGCCTGCACCTCGCGACCGACCCGCACCGGGTCCCACATGAGGTCGCTCAGCCGGGCCTCGGCCTGAAAGGCGAGCGTCTCGACCATGCCCTCGCGGGTGGCAGCGAAGAACCCGCGCAGAGCGTCGTCCTCCCCCTTTCGCTGCTCCTCGGCACGGATGACTCCGGGGTTCGACCCCTTGCCGAGTTGCAGGTTGACCCGCTCGTAGCCGAACGACTCGACGATCGCGGCGGTGGCCGGACCGGTCGCCACGACGACCCGCTCCCCCGCGTCACGCCAGGCGGTGCCGAGGGTGGCGAGCGGAAGCAGGTGCGAGGCGTAGTCCGGACTGATGATCAGGAGCGTCATGCGATTCTGAACCTCACTGAACGTCTGAACCTCACTGAACGCCCACCAGCCCGTCGAGCAGAGCGCTCTCTTCGCTGTGCACCCCGGCGTAGAGCTCTCGCAGCGACGACGCCATCGCCTGGATCGTGAAGCTGTCTTCGACCGTGCGCCGCGAGGCGACCGCGCGATCGTCACTCGTCTCGCTCGCGCTGATCGCGAGGGCATCGCCCATCGCCGCGCCCAGCGCATCGACGTCCCAGGTGGTGGTGAGAATGCCGGTCACCCCGCGTTCGACGTAGGTTGCCGGCCCGCCCCCATCGGGCGCGACCACGAAAAGTCCGGTCGCCATGGCCTCGAGCAGGGCGATGCCGAACTCCTCTTTGAGGCTTCCGCAGACGTAGACGCCGCGCGGCGCGACCAGGCCGGGAAGTCCGAAGCGTGCGGCGGCGACCCAGCGCGCGACGGTGTCGTTCGGTCGGTGACCGGAGAGGATCAGTCCGTGGGCGAGGCGGTCTGCTGGCGCGACCAAGGCATCCATCAGATCGAGCTGTTCCCGCTCGTCGGCAGTCGGATTCTCCAGGTCGCCGCCGATGAGCAGCAGATTCGAGGCCTGCCGTAGCGGCCCGCCCGCCCACGCCTCGGCGATGGTCGCCATGCCCTTCACGCGGTGGAACCGACCGACGCTGACCAGCAGCGGGAGGTCACGACGCTCGACGGGCAGCCTGTCGAGCAGAGCGGCGAGTTCGGCCAGCGGAGCCGTCGGCTCGGCCCCTGCGGCACAGTCGGCAGCCTCCTCCACGGCCCGATCGACCACGGCGATGTCGATTCCCTCTGGCACGATCGTGTGCCGCTCGGGGTGGGCGGTGATGTCGATGCCGACGAGCTCCTTCATGTCGCGCTGCAGCTCAGGACGCGGAAACAGCACGGTGTGCGAGGCGTTCGACGCAAGCTGCTGCACCAGCCTGGTGCGGAACCAGAAGTGCTCGGTCTGATCGACATCGCCGAAGTTCCAGCGCGTGAGGCGCCCTGCGCTGTCCATCGAATTGATTACCGCGTGTGGGTCGGGCGCCACGGTGAAAACCACGGGAATGTCCAGCTCGCGGGCGACGTCGAACGCCGCGAGACTGCCGACATCCGCCATCCGCAGGTGAAGCATGTCGACCGTTCCGGCCGCCCGGAGCACCCGACGGATGCCGCGGCGGGCAGCAACCCGCAGCGGCCAGGCGTTCGCTGACTGCACGGGGTCGCTCAGCAGCGGGACCTTGCCGTAGACATGCCCATCCGCGACACCGGCGATCTCGAAAACGCTCTCGAGCGCCTCTTCGGCAGTGCCCCGGGACATCGTCACGACCCTCGAGATGCCCCGACCCTCGAGAGCGTCGCCGAGGCGAACCAGCAGTGTTGCGATACCGCCGTTGTCACCACTGCCGGCCTGGGTGAGGTCGGCATCGATGTCGGCGTGGAGGAAGAGCTGGGCGACGGTGAGCGGCGCGTCCGGGGCGCTGCGAATCAGAGAATGCGCGGCGATGTCGACCAGCGCCAGTCTCGCCACGTTGGCGAGGTAGCCCTCCCCCGCGGCGAATTCTGACAGGAGCGCGGCGATCGCGGGCACTTCGGCGCGCTGGCCCAGCGCCGCAACCGCGGCGACGCGCACCGACTCGTCTTCGTCGGCGTTCTGCGCCACGCGCATCAGCGGACCGGTAGCGATGCGATTGCGCACGAGTCCCAGGCTCTCGACCAGGCGGTAGCGCTGGTCTGGCTCGTCGATGCCGAGCAGGGCGCCCTCCAGGGCGAGTGCGATCTGCGACGGTGCGGGGTCGGACCACTGCTCGAGCGTGCGCTGGGCGAGCATGCCCGCGAATCCCCCACCGATGACAAGCGCGACCAGTCGACCGACAGCGTCGAACCGGGGCAACCGGGAGCCGAGGGCCCAGGCTGCGTGTTCGCGCAGGTAGCCGCGCTTGCTCGACAGCAGTCGCGACAGCACGACATCGGCCTGCTCGTCGTAGACCTGGGCGAGCGCGTGGGTGGCAGCGATGGCGGTGAGCTGGTCGTCGCCCGAGAGGGCTGCGGTGAGCACGCGGATCGTCCGCGCGCCGCCGTCGCGATTGGCGTCGAAGGCGAGGTCATCGGCGAGCCGCATCGAGTTCACGAGCGTCTCGGACTGGCGCACGGCGTCGAGCGATGTCTGGATGCCCATCAGCACGTCCCTTCTCGGCCCCGGCGCGGGGCCTGGGATCGCCTCCCTGACGACACTCGATAGTATCTTTTCCGCCGACCGAGACAGCCTGGGTTGACAGCAAGGAGCGAATGTGAGTCTGGTGCTCATCGGAGACGTCGGTGTCGAGAACGACACGATCCATATCGGCGACGAGGCCATGTTCGAGGAGTTCGTCGTCCAGGCGCGATCGCACGGGATCTCCCACGTGACCGGCATCTCCTCCGCCCCCGCCGACACCGCCGCGCGGTACGGCGTGGATGCGATAGAGCGCATCGGCTTCGGCTTCACCGGTCCGGATGCCCGGCTGCAGATGCGGGACCGTCGCGAGAGCGTGCTTCGCGCCGCCGCCGGCGACCGCACGCAGCTCGCCGACGACGACACCGCGTGGGCCGTCATCGACGCGATCCGCAGTGCAGACGGCGTGGCGGTCGCCGGCGGCGGCAACCTCGCCTCCACCTGGCCGCTGCATATCGCCGAGCGCGGCACTATCGGCGCGCTGGCGAAACTGTTCGGCCGGCCGCTCGTGGTGAGCGGCCAGACCATCGGCCCAGAACTCACCCTCGGCGACACGGCGCTCGTCGCGCAATTGCTCTCCTCGGCCACGCTGGTCGGGCTGCGGGAGGCCACCTCGCGCGCGCTTACCGAGCGCATCGGCGTCGACCCCGCGAAACTTACCCACACCGTCGACGACGCGAGTTTTCTCGGGTCGGCCACGGGCATCCGTCCGGCGATCCTGGTGACGTTCTCCACCCACCTCGGCGGTGCTGACCGCGACGCGGTCATCACCCGAGCCGCCGAGCTGCTCGACGGTCTGGCCGAGCGCACCGGGCTCGCGATCGAGTTCCTCGCGCATTTCGGGTCGACCGTTCCCGGCATCGTGAAGGGCGACGCCGTGCTGCATGCCGCGATCGCCGAGCGGATGTCCGCGCCCGCCACCCAGATCACCCCGACCACCGCGATGGCGGCCGCCGATCTCGCACGCACCGCATCCCTCGTGCTGACCAGCCGCTACCACCCCGCGGTCTTCGCTACCGCCGCGGGAGTGCCAACCATCGGCATCTCGGTCGACGAGTACACCACCGTGAAACTGACCGGAGCACTCGGCAACTTCGGGCAGAGTTCTGTGCTGCCGATCACCGGGCTCGTGGCCGGTGACGGCCCCGTGCTCGCAGAGCGGGTGTGGGCCGATCGCGATGCGATCCGCGCGGCGGCCGAGCCCGTCGTGACGGCGCGGGCGGCGGAATCGGCAGAGTGGTGGGATCGGGTTTTTCGCGCCATCGGCCGGTGACCCGACACCCCCAGTCCGGGGCACAGCAGCGCAGGAATCGCTGCAAATGCATGGATCGCTCGATTAAATTCACACGTTGGTAACGCACTTTTTCGCGCTTGTATGCAACTGTTGAACTACCCAGCAGTACCGACACACGGTGGCTTCCCCGCCGCCGGCGCCGAAGACGTCGCACTCGCCCGCACGATGCGACCCCCCGGTCGATCGTGATGACGCCGATCGAGTGGACCCGAATGACGCTCTCCGTTTTGCCATACCCCGTACCCGCTCGTTCCCCGCACCCCGCAGGGGGTGCGTCATGGGCGTGAAGCAGCTGACTCTCGTCCGCGTCCTCGCCGTTCTCGTCGTCGCCTTCGGCATCGTCTACATCGGCTGGCGCTGGACCGCATCGGTTCCGTGGTCGGCCTGGTTCATCGCGGTGCCGCTGCTGCTCGCCGAGACCTACAGCTTCGGCGAATCGCTGCTCTACGCGCTCACCATGTGGAACTCGAAGCGCCGCCCGACGGCACCCATCGCCCCCGAGGGTCGCACGGTCGATGTCTTCATCGCCACCTACAACGAGCCGCTCGCGATGGTGATGACGACCGCGATCGCGGCGCGCGACATGACCTACCCGCACGAGACCTGGATTCTGGATGACGGCGATCGCCCGGAATTCCGGCGCGCCGCCGAGCTTCTCGGCATCGGCTACATCACCCGCGGCCCGGAGTGGGAAGGCCGCCAGCGCTTCGCCAAGGCCGGCAACGTCAACAACGCGTTGTTCGCCACGTCCGGCGAGTTCATCGCCATCTTCGACGCCGATCAGGTGCCGCAGCCGCGGTTTCTCAACCGCGTGCTCGGGTATTTCGTCGACGACGAGATCGCCTTCGTCCAGACTCCGCAGCAGTTCTGGAACGTCGACTCCCGCGACCCCCTCGGCAGTCACGCTGACCTGTTCTACGGTCCCATCCAGCAGGGCAAAGACGGCTGGGGTGCCGCGTTCTTCTGCGGATCGAACGCCATACTCCGTCGCGAGGCGCTCATGGCCCTCGGCCTCACCCGCTTCGCACGCGCAGCGCAGGGACGGATGCGGTCGGCGCTCCGAGCCGGACGATCGCGACTGACCGACCTCCTCAGTGAGCTGGCAGTCCGAGACCCCGCCGGGATGCCCGCCGTCGAGGACGCCCTGGCGGCGATGGGCCATGCCGATGCGCAGTACCGCACCGGCGACGTGCTCAGCGAGATCACCTGGCAGCTGCGCACGTCATTCCACCAGGCCGTGCTCAGCCACGACGACGTCTCTGCCGCGGTCATCAGCGAACTCGACGCCGTTCTCGAGCTCGTGGAGGTGGCCCGCACCGACCAGGCGCTCGCCATCCAGCCGCTCGACACGAGCACGATCACCGAAGACATGGCCACCGCGATGCACCTGCACGCGATGGGCTGGTCGAGCGCATACCACCACGAGGTGCTCGTGCACGGGCTCGCCCCGGAAGATGCCGGCACGATGCTCACCCAGCGCAAACGCTGGGCGGCCGGGTCGATGCAGGTGTTCTTCTCCGATAACCCGCTGTTCATGCGCGGCCTCACTCTCGGCCAGCGTTTGATGTACTTCGGCACGATGACGAGCTACCTGAACGGTTTTGCGGCGCTGGTCTACATCGCGGCACCGATCGTGTTTCTCACGCTCGGCATCTACCCGCTCAAGGCCAGCGCGCTCACCTTCCTGCTCTACTTCGTGCCCTTCTTCGCCTGCTGCCAGATCTTCTTCCAGGTGGCCGGTCGACGCTCCCGTGGCCTGTGGCGGGGTCAGCAGATGTCGTTCGCGCTGTTCCCGACCTGGATCGGCGCCACCGTCTCCGGCTTCGCCGCCACGTTTTTTGGAAAGCATCTCGCCTTCTCGGTCACCTCCAAGACCAAGAACCAGGTCGGCACCGACTACCGTGCCGTCGCCCCGCAGCTCGTCGTCATGGGGCTCCTCCTGATCGCGTCCGCGATCGGAATCTACCGCTGTGCCATCGGCGACGCTCCGGTCGCCGCAACCGTGCTCACCCTGGTCTGGGTGGTCATCGACTTCCTCCTCCTCGGCGTCGTCATCGGCGCCGCGCGCTACCGGGGTCCCGGCAGTGACATCACCGACCCGAACCCACCCACGGAAGAACTGACGAGCGCGCTGGCGATCGTCGAGCACGAAACATCCTTCCCCCGTACCCCAGCTGCAGAACGGTAATCACCGCAAGAAATGGAGCCCCCGCCCATGTCTCTTCTCACTCCCATCCCCAGCCCCGCACGTGCCCTCTCGCGCATGGCACCACACCACGACCTCACGGTCGAGGGCGAGCTCAACGCGACCTCCCTCCTCTGCCTCCGCGGCGAGGTCGCGCGTGCCGTCGAGGATCACCCGGCGATCGTGCTGCTCGATGTCTCTGCCGTCACCAAGATCACGCCATCGGGAGTAGCAGGGATGCTCGATCTGCTGCGTATCGCCCGATCGGCCGGCGGTGACTTCCGGGTGCACGGCGAGTCCCCCGTGCTTGCCAGCGCCCACAGCGCCCTGCGACTCACCATGGTGATCGCCGTCTACCCGACCCGATTGGATGCCCTTGAGGCCGCTCGATGAGCGTCGGGTCGCCGCTCCGGCGCTAGGGTCAGGAACCGAACCGGGCCAGAGCGTGCTTCATCGCGGCCTGCGCCTGGGCCGTGGAGTTGAAGCGCCAGTCCTGCTCCTTGTTGGCCTGGAACCAGATGAAACCGTCGACGCGTGCGGAGTCGCCCAGGTAGCTGACCAGGCGGTTGATCCACTCGGCCTTTTCGGTGCCGAGCGGGGACCCCTCCGACGTCGCCGTCTCGGTAACGATGATCGGTCTGCCACCGGGAAGACTGCGCAACTCGCGCAACCCCGAACGGAAGAGACCTTCCGGAGTAGTCCACGTGCGGCCGTCGGCCTGCTGGTTGTAGCCGTCGAGCCCCAGCACGTCCACGGAATCCGCGCCGGGGTAGAGGCTCGTGAACGGCGTTGTGTGCCCCGGGTACGACACATTCGGCGCCCAGACGAACGTCACTTTGCTGGCACCGGCCGACGTGAACACCTCGTGGACGTGACGCCAGGCCGCCACGAAGTCGCCGGCGGTATTGCCGTTGACGCCGATGGCCCACGGATACCAGTCGCCATTCATCTCGTGCGCGAATCGCAGCATGACGGGCTTGTTCCACTCGGCAAGCGCCTGCGCCCAGCGCTTCAGGTCGGCGTCATGCGCTCCAGCGGCGATGGTCGCAAGGGCGTAGTCGGGCTGGTCGACGCCGGCGCCGGGAACCCACGGCTCCAGACTCAGCATGGGCATGGCGCCGCTGTTCGCTATCGCTTCGAGGCGTCCGATCGGAGCGTCCTCGGCGAGCGCGGCGAAGCGCAGCACGTAGTCGGGTTCGCGGCCGGCCATCTGGGTGACGACCGAGATATCGCTCGACGGCTCGCTGTCATCCGGAACATAGACGCCCCACTTCAGCGGGCCGTGTTGCTGCGATTCGGCGCCGGAGCCGCCCGCCCCGGTGCAGGCGGTCAGCAGCACGACGGCGGCCAGACCGATGGCCATGGCTGCCGCCACCGCGGGGCGCGAACGTCTCATGCGGCGCAATTCTATGCGCACGAACTCAGCCTCAAAACGACGCACCTGCACGAACGGAGAGAACGATGACGCCCACCGCCACCGAACCGGAGCACGGCTTCGTCGGTCATCCCGGCAAGAATCGCCGCCGTCGCCCCACCGTGATCGTGCCGCTGATCGTGATGCTGTTGGTGGGCGCGACGGTGGGTGTCGTGACGACGCAGGTGCAGAGTTCTGCTGCCCGTGCCTCGCAGGCGGCCCCCACCGCGACCACGCAGCAGTGCCTGGTCGCCGACCGGGCTGCCCTGGTGCCGAAGAAGGGCGTGCTGTTCGGCGTCAACCTCGACTGGAACACCGAGACGCTGCCCGAATACGCCAAGACCCTCGGCCACGCGCCGGCGGTGACGGTGCAGTTCTCGGACATCCCGTACAGCGCCGCGACCTGGCGCCACACGCTGGATGCCGTCACCCAGGTGAAGGCGAACGGCGGCATCCTGCTGCTCACGCTCGAACCCCACGGTGGACTCGACACCATCAGCGACGCCGTCATCTCGAAGCTGGTCACCGACCTCGCCGCGATCAACGCCGAAGGTGTTCCGGTGATCGTGCGCTTCGCCCATGAGATGAACGGCTCCTGGTACGCCTGGGGACAGCAGCCCACCAAGTACGTGGAGACCTTCCAGCGCGTCGCCACCGCGGTGCACGCCGGCGCGCGCGGCACGTCGATGATGTGGGCGCCCAACTACGGCGGCGGTTATCCGTTCGCCGGCGGGCAGTTCGCCGTGAAACCGGGAACCCCCGATTTCGCGCTCCTCGACACCAACCACGACGGCGCGCTCACGATGGCCGACGACACCTACGCGCCGTACTTCCCGGGTGACCGATACGTCGACTGGGTCGGAATCTCGCTCTACCACTGGGGCAACCAGCGTCCGTGGGGCGACAACGAGGTTCCGGAGCCGAACAAGTTCGCCGACATGCTCACCGGCACGTACAACGGCAGCGCGGGTGATGACAGCGCCATTCCCGACTTCTATCAGGTCTACGGCGTCGACCATGGACATCCGGTCGCGATCCCCGAGACCTCGGCCATCTACACGCCATCCCGCATCGGCGGCGCAAGCGAACTCGCCGTGAAGCAGGCCTGGTGGACACAGGCATTCTCGGCGGAGACTCACAAGGAGTTCCCGCAACTCAAGATGATCAATTGGTTCGAGTGGAGCAAGTACGAGATCGAGATCAAAGACAACGTCGACTGGCGGGCGTCCGGCACGCCGGCCATCGCGAAGGCCTTCTCGAAAGACCTGCCCGGCTGGTTCCGCTACGGCAACGACGTGACGGTCTGCAACAAGCTGTAGACCCGACCCGACCCGACCATCACCGCCTCGCCAGACTCCGCACCGCCACCACCGCGGCGAGCGCGCAGACCGCGCCACCGATCGCCGCGCTGAGCCGTCGGTGACCGATCAGCCAGATCTGGGGGGACGACGTATGCGCGCGATCGCTGAAACTCCCGCGGGCGCCGTGGTCGCCGCTGGCCGGCGCGTAGACGTTGTCGGGCAGCATCGGGTTGCTGGCATCCTTGTCTGCGGCCTGCTGGCCGCTGTACCCGGTGCGGGCGAGATACCAGTCGAGAAACCTCGGGGCGAAGCGCTGCCCGAGGATGGTACCCACCGTTGGTTCGCCGACCCAGGTGCGACGCCTCGGTCGATCCGCGACATCCGCTATCGCCGTCGCTCCCACCTCCGGCTCGAAGATCGGCGGCACCGGCTGCGGGTGGTGCGGCAGCTGCGACTTGACCCACTCGAACTGGATGGTGTTGAGGGCCGGCATGTCGACCACCGACAGTGCCACCGTGCTCTTGGCATGCGTGAGCTCGGAGACCACCGACTCGGTGAAGCCCTCCACCGCGTGCTTCGCGCCGCAGTACGCGGCCTGCAGCGGAATGCCACGGTGCCCGAGAGCCGATCCGACCTGGATGACGTGGCCCCGATCCCGCGGGACCATCCGGGCCAGCGCTGCTCTCGTTCCGTTCACGAACCCGAAGTAATTGACGGCGGTGGCGCGCTCGAAGTCCACTGCGCTCGTGCTGAGGAACTCACCGAAGACGCCGACCATCGCGTCGTTCACCCAGAGCTCGATGGGGCCGAGTTCGGCCTCGATGCGGTCGGCGGCCCGCTCAACGGCGTCGACATCCGAGACATCGGTCGGGATGCCGAGACTGCGTCGACCTGCGGCGATCACCTCGGCCGTCGTCGCGGCCAAGCCATCCTCGCCTCGCGCCAGGATGGCGACGTCCCAGCCGCGGGCGGCGAGCTCGCGCACCGTCGCTCTTCCGAGCCCGGCGGTGCCTCCGGTGACGACGGCGACGCCGCGTGATTGTGTGGACATGAGTGTTCTCTCCCTCGGGTTGCCGACGGGGTGGAACGTACCCTCACTGACGCATCCGCGCCGCAATGTCGACTGGCGGTGGCTCGGCGCGATCGACGCGTGTACATTACCGCCGACATGCAGACCGCTGGCATCCAGACCGCTCACATGCAGTCCGCTGACCTCAGACCGCCGACATCCCGGCTATCGTCGTTCACGGCCGCCACTCCGCCCCGGCCGGAACGAGGATCTGTGACCTTTCGGCCCTGGCGCATCGTCACCTGGCAGTACAAGCTGCTGTACATCGTCGTTGCCGCGTTCTTCTGGCTCGGGCTCGTCTCGTCGGTGTCGCTGCTGAAGCCGACCGTCATTTTGCTCGACGTGCTCGCGTTGGTCGTCTTCGCGTTCGTGTACTTCTGGGCGGTCCGCACCTTCCGCGGGACCAACGAGGACTACTTCGCGCCGCGAGCGTGGTGGCGGATGACCGCGAAGCCCACGCTCAGCCGGTCGCTGGGGGTCATCGCTGCTGTACTCGGGGTTCTCGCCGCGCTCGGTTTGCTCGGCGGGCTCCTGGGCCTCACGACCCTCAGCGATCCGGTTGGACAGGTGCTCGTCGTCGCGGCTTGCGCGGCGTTGGCCTACCTCTACCTCACCTCGGCCCGTCGACTCGTGCGCGAGACGGATTAGGCACGCTCTGGCTTTCGGCCCTGCGCAGGCGTAGGTTTAGCGACAACTCCCCCAGACCCCGGTTGTGCACGCCCACGCGTGATCAACCGTGTGGGCACCCGCCCGGGAAGCGGGTCGGGAGTCTCGGGTGGCTCTTGGCCCGCTGTGTGCATTCAGGTGCTCAAGTGCTCAGGTGCTCAGGTGCTCAAGTGCTCAGGTGCTCAGGTGCTCAAGTGCTAGCCGCGCTCGACCGCCTCGAGGATGCGCGCACCGAGCTCGGCGGGCCTGCTGAACTGCGGCCAGTGCCCGGTCGGCAGATCGACGTACTCCACATCGTGCAGCCGCCCGAGCTCCGCGAGGAACGGCTCTTCGCCGGCTATCCACGCGCGTGCCTGCTCGCCGCTGAACTCACAGGCGATCACCGTCGCGGGCACGGCGTACCGACGCTCGTCCGTGAGCCGAAGCTTGTCGAAGGCTACCCCTCTCGGTTCGGGTATCGCCCGCGCGATGAACTGCGCCCGCAACTCGTCATCGAGATCGACCAGGTCCGGTTGATCGAAGACGTCCCACGCCGGCAGCGGGATCTCTTCGCCGTTCGTCGGGAGTCCGTCGTTGATCGACATGCCCTCCCCCGTCGGGAAGCTGTCGACGTAGATAGCCCGAACTACGGCATCCGGTCGAGCATCGAGGGCGCCATGGATGATCGTGCCTCCACCCGAGTGCCCGACGAGCACGACCGGCTCGCCGATCTCATCGCCCGTGCTGATTTCGTCGATCTTCGCCACCACGGCGTCGATGTGCGTCTGTAGGCCGATGCCCGCGCGCGACGCGTCGACCGATTCCAGCCCAGGCAGGGTGAGCGGATGAACGCGGTGCCCCGCCGCGACGAGCGGTGGCGTCACGTCGTCCCAACTCGATGCGTCCAACCAGAAACCGGGAACCAAGATGATGTCCATGCCGGGCACGCTACTCGCGGGCACCGACGCCCGCGGTGAGTCTGCGGGCCAGGCGGGTGACGCGCCACCCCCGCGTGCAGCCAACAGGCCACATCGGCCCAATCTGCAGCCAACAGGATCGATTCGGAGATCTCGAGCACCGCATCCTGTCGACTGCAGCCTGCGATCGGGGGCTGAGAGTCTCAGGCTCCCGGTGCCCCCACAGGGATTCGAACTCCAATAACGGCTCAATGCCTACGCGCCGATTCGCCAAAAACCCCGGAATCTAGGGCTTTTTCGGTTACTCAAGCATGTTTAGATTTGGCTCGATTTCGATCGAATGTTGCCAAAATGTTGCCACGGACGAGCCTTGAGCTAGCTTCGCTCTGATTCGGCGTACCCACGATCTGTGGGTACGCCGTTCGTCGTCGTCGGGGTACGCCTGTGGGTACGCCTCGGCGACATTCCGCGATCGCGCTCGGTGCGTAGCCTGCTGCCGTAAAGCCGCTCTGCCGCCCATGCGCTACCGGCGATCTAAGGGGACGGGATCGGCCGGCGAACTGGTATCCGTCGCGCCCGATTTCGGTCGCGAGCGCGGCCCATGTGCCCACGCGTACCCATGCGAACGTTTGTTCGACTCGGGGAGAGGGAGTTTTGGGAAGCGCGCGGGTGTCCGTCGTGCGCAAATGGTAAAAATCTGCGCGAGCAGATCGGGCGGCAGGCGAGCTCGGGTGCTGATCGGTGTGCCGGCATGGTGCGACGTGTCTTCGTTGGCCGTGCTCGATGCGTCGTGGTGATCCGTGGCACGGTTGCGGGCGGGTCGTTGTGCTGCCTGATGGGCGGATCTAGTTGTTCACTCTGCTCGAGTACAGCACCACGCGTCTCGCTCACCGGCCCGCACGACGGATGCCCTCTCCCCTATGGCCCACACCGCACAACGCAGAACGGCCCGCCTCGAGGTGAGGCGGGCCGTTCGTTGTGGCGCTGGTAGGTCATAGCCGAGAAAGGTCAGCTCGCTACCATCCTTTCCGTGGGTCGCGACCTCGCTTGGACATCATCCCGGTCGCGCGGTGAGGTTGACGCCGGCTCATGGGTTAGGCGTTCTCGGGCTTCGTCTGTCCTGCCGAGGGAGTGGCATCGATCGACGGACCACCTTCGCCAAGCAGCACCTCGTGCGCTTCGTCCCGATCAATCCCGAGACGATCAGACTCGCCGTACAGCCGTTCCCTCGCGGCCCTGCGCAGCGCGCCCGCGTCTCGAGACTGACTCACGCCGCGGCCTGCAAGCTGCGGTAGACCGCGAATGCGCCGGGCCGGGCGGGCTGGATGTCGCCGCGCCAGTGGGCGACGATGCCGATTTCTCCGGTGTCTGCGAACCGCTCGTTGAGCACCTGCAACGTGATGCCGAGACGCTGGCCGATGAGAAGCTGCGACCAGTCGCCCGCGAACGCGTCGCTCGCACGGTTGACCATCGTTCCCTGCGTGTACGACGGGATGCGGTTGACGACGAACCGAGACAGGTCTTCCACGTCGGACGGGCGCTTGAGCGGCTGCCCGGTGGTGTCCGTGGCCTTCGAGTACTGCTGCGCCAGCTTACTTGACCAGATCAGCGCGTTCGGCGTCTCGTTGCCGTTCAGCACGGTGTAGATCAGATCGAGGATTTCCGACCAGTAGCTCCCGGTCGTCTGCGCGGTGCCGTTGGTGGCGCCGCCGATCACGTTCGCGGCCTTGGTTGCGGTCAGGGCTGCGAGGATGCCGCGCGGGTTGGGCGGGGTCGCGAGGCTGATCGTCCCGGCTCCCGCCGTGATACCGCCGTACAGCGCGTTCAGGTCGAGGTTCGACGCAATCGCCTGCGCCATGGCGTTGACGACGACCGACTCGGCGTTGTCGGCGTCCTGGAACCACTCGAGAGAGCCCTTCACCAATGCGCTCTGAGTCTTGGCGCTCAGCGTCACATTGTCGAACGTCGGATCGCTCGCCGTGATCGCTGAGCTCTCGGCACGGAACGCAGCGGTCGGGTCGCCCGTAAGACGACCGATATTCACGGTCTTGGCGTTCATTGGGACAATCGTGGCACCGGCCTGTGCGACTGCCGATTTGGACCGAGCGAGGTCGATCAGTTGTCCGCTCCACGTGGTGGGCACGACCGCCGAGCCGGTGCCAGCCGTGGCGAGTGCTCGAACCATTTCGCCGAGGTTGCCGTACTGCGCCAGCGCCCCGTCTCCGCTGTCGTCGCGCGACCGTGCGGCCGGGTGCGAGAGGAACGACTGATTGGACCGTAGCGAGGCCTCCCGGCCGGTGTCCGTGTTGATCCACGTCGTGCCCGGTGCGACCCGCTGCTCACCGCCCGCGAGCTGCTCGGAGAACTCCGCGATCTGCCGCTCCTGCTCCATCGTGTTGTCGAGCGCCTTGAGCCGCGCCGAGTAAGCGAGAAACGTGCTCTCAGCGTCATCAAATCGACGCGTCTCATCAGGCGTGAAATCTCGGGCCGCGGCGATTTCTGCGAGCGGCGCGCCGTCCTTCTCCCATGCGGCCTTCCGTTCGTCCAGAAGGTTGCGGTAGTTCTCTTTGATCGATGCCATTGTGTTGGTCTTCTTTCTTTCGGGGTGATCCGCGACGGGCGCCGCGGAAACTTGTGTGTTAGCGCTTCTCCGAGTTGGTGGTGTCGAGCGCTTTGACCAGTCGCCTGCCGTCGAGGTTGACCTCGGTACGGATGTGCGCCCGCTCGAGCGCTTCGACAATCGCGTCTACCGACGCATCGCCGCCCCCGCCGCCGTTGTAGCGACTGAGAGGCACCACGGCCTCGGGGCCGGCTTCACCGATGAGCGCGAGGGTGGGACTTGAGACGATGCCTCCCTCGGCGAGCATCGGAACCTTGAGCTTGGGGAACGCGATGTGCGCGCCGCCGAGAATCCAGGGCATATCGAACGACATCCCGCCGAGCGTGTTGTTCCACGCCTCGACTGCGAATTTCGTGACGTGCAGCATCACGTCGCGCACCAGCCCGATCAGACCGTTCCAGGCGTCACCGACTCGATCGGGGATCGAGGTGAAGAATCCGACGATCGCGCTCACGCGGTCGCCGATCCAGTGCACGCCGTCCGTCGCGCCTTTCACGAGGCCGTCCCAGAATCCCTTGAAGAAATCCGTTATCGCGCCCCAGTTCTTGATGATGATGCCGAGGGGCGTAAACGTAGTGAAGGCGTCCCAGAGCCACCCGACGAACGCCTTGACGCCGACGATGATGTTCTGCCAGAGCTCGCCGAACCACTTCGATATGCCGCCCCAGTTCTTGACGATGAGGACCGCTGCCAGGATCAGGAGGGCGATCGCGCCGACGATTGCGAGCACGATCCACGTGACGGGGCTTGCGTACCATGCCGCGCTGTTGGCGACGGTTGCCGTGGTGTTGGCCGCTGTGGCTGCCGTTCCCGCGATCCGCGCGGCGGTGAGGGTGACGAGCGGGGCAATGGCGCCTAGGACGGTTGCAGCGCCCGGCCCGAAGGCCATGAGGCCGGCCGCTACGTCGCCGACTGGCCCTTCGGTCGATACCATGCTCGACGCCCAATTGTTAAATGCGTTCTTCATGCCGTCGACTTTGCTTTTCGGGCCGTCCGCGATGCTGTCGACCATGCGCTGAGACGCGCCGGTCACGTCGTCAAGCCCGTCGACTGCTTTGCTCGGATCGAGCGCGTAGAGCGCCTGCTGCATGTCCTCGGCTTTGGTGCCAAAGAACGTCACGGCGAGGGCACTGCGCTGTGCAGGGTCTTCCACCCCGCGCAGCCCGTTGAGCACGTCCTCGAGCGCCTGCTTCGCACCCGGCCCGCCCGCGGCAATTGCTTCCTGCGCCTTTACCCCGTCGACCCCGATCGACTTGTATGCCAGCCCGAGGGCCGTGAGCGTCACGCGGGAGTCGGTCTGCGCTGCGGCATTCTCCTTCTGCGCGACCGTGGTCGCTTTGTGGGAGTCGACCACGGCGCGCTGTGCGGTGACGACCTGCTCGCTGCCGTCGACTCCCTTCGCGTCGGCGTCGGCCTTCGCCGCGGCGAGGTCGATGACAGATTGCTTCTGCTCCTTGAGCGCCTGCTCTGCGTTCTCGAGAGCGAGTTGCGCCTCGTCGCGGTCGAGGCCGGTCGAGTCTTTGTCGCGAATGGTCTTGGTCAGGTTCTCCTGCGCCCGTTGCACAGCGAGAGTTGCACCGCGTTCGCCGAGTTGCGCCGACACCAACTGATCCGACATGTCGCTCAGCCGGTCGGCGGCATCCTTGCGAGCGTCGTTCAGCGATTGCTGCGCGCGGAGCTCGTCGCCCTGCGCACGCGCCAGGCTCTCACCCGCCGCCTGCGCCCGAGCCGTCGCGGTGGCCTGGTCGACGGTCGACTTGATGACTGCGCCCTGACCGCGAATCGCGAACTCCTTGAGCGCGTCAGCCACGATGTCGGCGTTTCGCGCGCCGGCAGTCAGTCCCTGGTTGATCAGCCCGAGTGCGGTCTGCCCGTCGAGGCCCAACTGTCGGAACTCGGTGGAGTATTCGGTAAACGTGTCGAGCAGGTCGTCGGCCTCGTTCGCGTTGCTCTGCAGCCCGGCGTCGATGATGTCGAACGCTGCGTCGGCGTCGGGCGCGAGGCCGGCCTTGAGAATCTTGCCTACCGCGGCCGTCGTGCGTCCTACATCCTGATCGAACACCTTGGCCGTGACGAGCGCCTTGGTCGTGATCTTGTTCATGGCGTCAGCACCGATGTCGCCCACGTCGCCGACGTTGCGGGTCACCGCGGCGATGCCGTCGTTGACCTCATCCATGCTGCCGGTGAACCCCTTGGCCCATACCTGCCCCGCGACGGTGCCGAGCTCGCCGCTGTCCTGCGCCGAGGTGCCTAGCTGAGCTTTGAGCTTGGCCTGCCCCTGAGCAATGTCCATGTTGCCCGAAATGAGCTCGCCGACCTTGACCGCAGCGAACGACAGCGCGACACCCGCCGCGACTTTCCCCGCGTGCTTCTCGAACGTCGCGAACGTCTTATCGACGCCGGCCGTGTCGCCGAGGATGTTGACTACAAAGTCTTTCGCGCTAATCGTCTTCTCCAAATTCGTCAGGTGATTCGCCCGCAAACATGTCTGCGAGTTGCTGGTCTTTCCACGCCTGGTTGGCGAGTCGAGCAGTGCCACAGTTCCGACATGGCCCTGGGGCGCCGTGAGGCTGGTGTCTCGAGCAGAACGGCGAGGGAGGCAGACCCGGCACGTCGTCGGCTCGCGAGGGGCTCTCTCCCCACTCCCGCTCGCCGCTCTCTCTCGGCTCCCACTCGCTCGGCTCGCCCTCTCCCTCTCCCTTCCTCTCTCCTCTGCCACGAGTCCCCCGCGAGACACTCGCGAGGGACTGCTCGAGGCTCTCGCGATCCCCTCGCGAGTCACTCGCGCTTGCATGCGCGAGGCTCTCGCGAGTGTCTCGCGAGGTTTCTTTGGGGGGCATCGGAACGGTCGTCAGAGACGGGCGATCGACCTTCTGATGCGTCTTCCATCCCGTCACCGCGAAGTACATGCGGTCATCGACCTCGTAGAAGCTGATCTGCCCGCCCGCGTGGAGCGCGTTGAGGTGTTTGTCGACCTCGGCGACGGTGATTTCCTCATCCATCGGCCAAACTGCTGCCTTGATCAGCTTCGGATTTGCGTTGCCGTTCCCGTAGTCGTCGGCGTACGCCCACAGGCCGATAAACGTCAGACGCGCAGGAATCGAGAGCGCGATGACATCCTCCGAGGAAAAGAACTGCGACTTGACCACGCGGTACCGCGACATCACCATTCAGAGGCCACCGAGAGGCTGCGGAGTGACTTCGATCGTGCGTTCCTCGGCCCGGCGCGATGCCGCGTCCAGCGCTCGAGCGAGCCGGCGAGCCTCGAACGGCATCAGGTCGAGTTCGATCGCGCCCTCGATCCGAACAAGGTGGTTTGGCGGTGTGCTGAGTAGTGGTGCAACTCTGATCAGCAGCGTGCCCGCGAACTCCGCGTCGACCGAGCGGGGTTGCATCCGCCCGCTGCGCTTGCGCTCCCTCACCGGGCATCTTCTAGCTTGATGATGGAAGGCCAGCCGTAGCCGTGTAAGGCGAGCCGATCGGTGCGGAGCGTGATTAGCTGGGGTGCTGCGTCGCCTCTCCGGTGAGACTCGACCGCCGCCTCGAAGAGAGCGAAGTACTCCATGTCGGTGCCGTACATGGTGACCTTCTGACCGTCCGCTGTCTCGCACAGGATCGCGAACGTCGGGACCGAGGCAAGACCGATGCTGCCTGCTTCGTCAGCCGTCAGCCTCTCGGCTGCTCGAATGTCCGGATCGGCAGGCGGCGCGAGCTCAGAGCGCGCCGCGCGCTTCAACCGTGCGCCTCTACGAACTCGGCGCTCTCGACAGCCGTAGCGATGTCCTCGAGCATGCGGTCTTCGTCACTCGACGCCCCGACCCAATGCACTGCGACGGCGGCTCCGTCCTCGTTCAGTTCCACGTCGACCCGATCGACACGGTGCTCCGCTGCTACCTCGATCGCGTCCGTATTGAGCTCGGCGATGAGGTCGCGAATCTGGTCTAGGCCGTCCTCAGCGTTCGACCGGGACACGCCCGACAGCCGCTCGCAGACCGTCGCTGCCGTTGCCAGGCGCTCGGCGAGGTTGCGCAGCTTCGTCGGCGTCAGCCCCTCAAGACGGGTGGTGCTCACCGTCCATGTACCGGCCGCTCCCTCGCTGTTGTCGAGGAAGATGTCGACCTCATCAGCCGAGAGCGTGACCTGATGGAAAGCGCTCCCTCCGATCGCGGGATCGGCCGGGTAGAAGATGCTCTCGGCGTTGCCGAAGATGTTCGTCATGATGTTGTGCCTTTCGGGTGTGGGGGTCGGGGCGGCGAGCTAGGCAGCGTCGCCGGTGATGGTCTTTGCGGATGCCTCGAGCCAGGCGTTTACGTCTTCCTCGCGGTAAAGAACCGTCTTCGGAGTTGGCTTGAGGAAGGTCGGCGGCAGGCCGTGGAACCGGCGCTGCGCGAGCACGCCCGTCGCAATCCCGGTCATTTCCGTGATGTCTTTGGGTTTGAGCAGCTTTCCCATGAGTGCCCTCATTTCTTCGCTATCGGCTGGGTGCGATTGAGAATCTATCCATACCGATAGAGCCGTGTCAAATGTCACTCGTCATCATTCGATATTGAATCGCGACAAACTAAGACAATTCGCGCTAACGTTGAACCCATGACAGTTGCCACGTCGTTTGCTGAGTTCTCATCGGGGTCGAAACTCTCCAAGGTTTCGGCGCTCCCAGACCTCGTGTTCCCTCGTTATGTGCGGATCGAGGTTGAAGACGAACCTGGAACAAGCGTCGATTTCGTGCTGCTCGCCGTATTTGACCTAGCCGCGCACCGCTATGTTGTGGACTCCATTGAGGTTCGAAGACGCGCACCCGGCGATGATGTCAACGCGGTCGCGCTGCGTTCGGTCAGGGTTCAAGAGTTCCTTCGCCGCGGACTGATGGACGCGATCGGCACCGCCGAGAGTGTCGAGACAGCAGACGGTTACATGCCGCCCACCCTCAGCGAGAAGCGCGCGGCCGAAATCAGATTTGCGGGTCCGTCCGACCTAGCCACCCTCACGTGGGTTGCTCGGTTCTACGCGCGCGCCGAAGCTCTGAGCATGCAGCCCGCCCGTGCAGTACAGGAAAGCATCGGAATCCCCGCCCCCACAGCGTCGGTGTGGATTCGCCGCGCGAGGGATCGGGGACTGCTAAGCCCGCTGGGAGTGCAGCCCGAGTACGACGATATGCCCGGGTTCGCGCAAGACCGGGCTTCGCTCGACCTGCTGCGCTAATGGGCACCGTCACGTCCTACGCGACGACCGAGGGCAAGCGCTATCGGGTGCTCTACCGGAAGCCCGATCACTCACAGACGAGCAAGCGCGGTTTCAGAACCAAACGCGATGCCGAGCTCTTTCTCGCATCGGTGGAGATATCCAAGAGCCGCGGGGAGTTCGTAAACGCGAGCGACGGGCGCGTGTCAGTGCAGACGCTCGCCGAGACATGGCTCGCCTCACAGACTCACCTGAAACCGTCATCGCTCGAGCCAGTTGAAATCGCTTTACGCCTCTACGTGCTGCCCCGGTGGGGCAGCACGGCGATCGCTGACATTCGACACAGTGACGTTCAGACCTGGATCGCGCAAATGGGGCAGGGAACCGCGAAGACTGCACACGCCAAGCTACCCGGCCCGCGCTCTGCAACGGTCGTGCTGCGCGCCTATGGTGTGCTCGCAAGCATCCTCGATGTCGCGGCGCGCGATCGCCGACTCGCGACCAATCCCGCGCGCGGAGTCTCCCTCCCTCGCAAGGGCAAAAAGGCCCGCGTCTACCTCACGCATGAGCGGGTGCGGTTGCTCGCCGACAACGCCGGGGATCACGGCACGATGATTCGTACGCTCGCCTACACGGGACTGCGCTGGGGCGAGGTGGTCGGTCTGCGCGTCCGCGACCTCGACGCGCTGCGGCGTCGGCTGAACGTGCGAGAGAACGCCGTGCGCGTTGGCGGGCGAATCGAGGTTGGCACGCCGAAGACGCACGAGGCCCGCTCGGTGCCGTTCCCGCTGTTCCTGTCGATTCCGCTCGCTCGAGCCGCTGAGGGCAAGAGCTCTCTCGAACTTTTGTTCGGCAACGGCCGAGATTACGTCCGCACGCCGAGCCACGGCGACGGGTGGTTTGCAGCCGCCGTCGCCGATGCAATGACAGCCGATGCCGACTTTCCTCGCGTCACCCCGCACGACCTGCGCCACACCGCGGCGAGCCTCGCTATCTCGGCCGGGGCGAACGTGAAAGCAGTGCAAAGGATGCTCGGCCACGCCTCCGCAGCGATGACCCTCGACACCTACGCCGACCTGTTCGATGACGATCTAGACGCCGTTGCCGATGCTCTGCACGATGCTGAAGCGAATTCAAATGTTGCCAAAATGTTGCCACGGCGGGCTACGAGCGGGGAGCCAACCCCCCTACATCCCAGTATTTACGGGGAAGTTGGCCGCTAAATCAGCGTGCCCCCACAGGGATTCGAACCCTGACTGAATCGATTTTAAGTCGAGCGCCTCTGCCGATTGGGCTATGGGGGCCCCCGTCAACACTACTGATGCTCGAGACCGGGTCGGATGCGCGCGGCGGGTCATCCCGCCGTGATTGTTCCCGTTTGCGGCGAATGTGCCTGCTCGAGTGGGCACAATCGGCTCAAACGGGCACAATCGGCCCGAATGTGACTACTTCGCGGCGGGAGCCTTTCGTGCCGCAGGTGCCTTCTTCGGCGCGGCCGGCGCGGCCGGGGCCGCAGCCTCGGCTGGCGCCTCGACGGCCGGCTTCGGGCGCGATGCGAAGGTCTCGAAGGCGAGACGTGGGAACTCGCGTGCCTCGATCGACACGATGTCGCGGCCGAGCAGGAAGTTGAGGATCCAGACGGTGAACACCCGGGTCTTGCGCTCCCACATCGGCACGGCGAGGCCGTGGTATCCGCGGTGCATGAACCAGGCGAGCAGACCGGTCACGGCGAACTTGCCAGACTGGAACGCCCCCACGTAGAGACCGAGGCCGGCTACGGCACCGATGTTCTTGTGGAAGTAGTCGTGGAGACCCTCGCCGCGGATGCTCGCCAGTAGGTTCTTCGCCAGCGTCTTGCCCTGGCGAACGGCGTGCTGGGCGTTCGGCACGGTGAAGCCGCCGACGCCACCACCGGTGAGGTCGGGAGTCGCCGTGACATCGCCGGCACCCCAGGCGTCGGCAACCACGCCGTCATCGTTGATGACACGGAGGTCGGCCTGCACCCGCAGGCGACCGCGCTCTTCTGTCGGCAGGTCGGTGTTGCGAAGAACCGGGTTTGCCATGACGCCCGCGGTCCAGACGATGAGGTCGGACTCGAAGCTCTCGCCGGTCGACAGCTCGATCTTGCCGCCGACGGCGGAGGAGAGCTGCGTGTTGAGGTGGATCTCAGCGCCACGCTCGGCGTAATTCTTGATCACCCAGAGGCTGGTCTTGAGCGACACCTCGGGCATGATGCGGCCCATCGCCTCGATGAGGTGGAAGTGCGTGTCTTCAAACTTCAGCGTCGGGTACTTCGGCAGCAGTGCGCTGGCGAAGCTGCGCAGTTCGCCGAAGATCTCGATTCCGGCGAAGCCGCCGCCCACGACGGTGAAGGTGAGCAGACGATCGCGCTCGGGGCCGGCGGGCAGGTTCGCCGCGCGGTCGAAGTTGGTGAGAACGCGGTCGCGGATGGCGATCGCCTCTTCGATGGTCTTGAGACCGATCGCCTCGTCGGCAACGCCCGGGATCGGGAAAGTGCGCGACACGGCACCGGCGGTGACGACGATGATGTCGTACTGGATGTCCCAGGGCTCACCGATGGGCGGCGTGATCGTCGCGGTCTTGGTGGCGTGGTCGATTTTCGTGACCTTGGCCGTGATGACCTCGGTGGTCTTGAGGTGACGACGGTGCGAAACGACGGCGTGACGGGGCTCGATAGAGCCCGCAGCGACCTCCGGCAGGAAGGGCTGGTAGGTCATATAAGGGAGCGGGTCGACCATGACGACCTCGGCCTCGCCAGGCCGCATTTGGCGCTCGAGCTTCAGGGCTGTGTAGAAACCGGCGTAACCGCCGCCAACGATGAGGATTTTGGGCACGACCTATAATCTACTACTTGCCCTGGGTTCTCCCTGACGTCTGCCCCCGTCGCGCCCGCACCGCGCCACGGATGACCAGCGAGAGTAGCCCGGCGAATACCAGGTAGATGACGAGCGGCAGTCCGGCATCCCGCAGCGCTCCGATCGAGGGAAGCACCGATCCGAACGGCGACACCGGTGCGGCACCCGCTTCTGGCACCTTCGTGGGCTTCGCGGTGGTGCTGGGCGCCGGCTGGGCAGTGGCCTCCGCGCGCCGGTTGAGACGGATCCATTCCTTCAGATCGTCGGCCGGATTCGTCCTCACGCTCGGCACGTTCGCGGTCACGGCCGCAGCCGCGTCGATCAGCCCACTGCCATAGACGATGGCGTCGCCAGCGGGCCTCGCGGTGGCGGTCAGCCGGTTGATCGCGTTTCCGGCCGAGATTCCGGGATGCGCGGCGACGATGAGCGCGAGCAGCCCAGACACGATGGGCGTCGCCCCACTCGTGCCGGCCCACTGGAAATATCCGCTGCCGGGGCCAGCGCCGACGAGATCCTCGCTCGGGGCGGAGACGGTGAGGGTGATGCCCTGCGACGACGCGTCGAAGCTCGCCTTACCGTTGCGATCGACACCGGCGACGACCACGACGCCAGGCATCGTGGCCGGAGCACCCACCTCGGTGGTGCCACTCCCCCGGTTGCCGGCAGCGGCGACGACGATCACGTTGTGCTGCATCGCGTAGAGGAACGCCGCGTCCCAGCTCGGCGGCCAGTCCAGGGTGTTGCGGGTGAGCGACATGTTGATGATGTCGGCGCCGTGATCCACCGACCACCGCACCGCCTGGGCGATCTGATCGTCTGAGTCGACGGCACCGACGCCGAAACCGACCGAGACGGCGAGGATGTTCGCGGCCGGAGCCACCCCGATCACTCCCGCTCCGCTTCCATGGCCTCGACCCGCCAGCATCGAGGCGACCATGGTGCCGTGAGCGTTGTCGTCGCCCACCGGGGTCTGGCCGTTCGGGGAACCGACGCCCGAGACATCCGTTCCTCCGGTCACGGCGCCGACCAGGTCGGGCACCGAGCCATCGACGCCGGTGTCGATCACCGCGACGGTCGCCCCGGCGCCGCGTGTGGTGTTCCAGGCCGCGGTGAAGCCGTAGTCGCTGAGCCAATACTCGCGATCGCGAATACTGTCGGCGGATGCCGGGGAAGCGACGAGCAGGGACGCGAAGAGTCCGAAGACCACCGCGATCACCACCGCCCCCCGACGCCCCCGTTTCGACATCAGCTGCCGGTGGACTCGAGGGAGTAGTCGGCACACTCGCACACCAGGGGCGACCAGGCGGCCAGTTCGAGGGCGAGATCGCCGATCGGGTTCACCCCGGGACCGGCGGCGAGGGCGTGCCCGGCCAGGGCGTGCAGGCACTTGACCCGCACCGGCATGCCACCCGCGGAGATGCCGGCGATCTCCTCGACGTGGTCGATCCCCTCCCGGTCGGCGAGATAGGCGGCGTGGGCTGCCGCATAGGCCTCGGCCACAGCCGGCTCGTCGAGTCGCGCGGCGAGTTCGGTCATGACGCCGTTCGCTTCGAGGGTCGAGATCGCCGCCGTGGCAGCCGGGTGCGACAGGTAGTACAGGGTCGGGAATGGCGTTCCGTCGGCCAGTCGCGGACTGGTCGAGACGACCGTTGGATTGCCGCAGACACAACGTGCGGCGATGCCGATCACGTTGCGGGCAGGGCGCCCGAGCTGGTGCGAGACGGTCGCGATGTCGTCGTCGGTGGGGGCGTCGAAGGGCGGGGTGGTCATGGTGTGGGGCTGCCTGTCGGGGTGGGAACGCCGATCGTCGGCGCGATGAGTTCGTTGCGGGGGGCGTCGCTGAGTCCGGCGGTGAAAACCGAGGAGAGCATCGACTGCACCCAGTCGACCTTGGTGGTCTGGATGTCCTTGCTGATCGGCTGCGCGGTGGTCGCGGGTGCGGTGGCTCCGTCGTCGATCACCAGAAAGCTGAAGTCGCCGGGGAAGACGTAGTCGAGGCGCTCCCGGGCCTGGGCCTCGATATAGGTCGGGTCGTCCCAGCGGGCGTTCTGCTGCTTCAATTCGCCGACAGAGTTCTTCGCGTCCTGAACAGCGGCCTGAAGTGCGGCGATCTGCTGACGCTGCTCGATGTAGATGCGCAGGCTGGGGGCGAGCACCACGACCGCGAGCACGATCAGACCGAGGGCGATGATGGTGAACCCGGAAAGACGGATGCTGCGAAGCCACTGTCCGTGCGCGCCCTCTTCCGGCATCCGCACTGCCACGCGCTCGGTGCGGATACGCGGAGTCTTCGGATGTGCACTCCGCGGGGTTCTCGCCATGCTGATGAGCCTAAGTGGGGTTTCTGAAAATGCTCCTTCGACAAGCGTGCGCTGGTTGAGTAGCGCGGGCGCTACTCAACCAGCGGCGTGCTAGCCCTGGAAGCGGGGGAAGGCGCTGCGACCGGCGTAGACCGCCGCGTCGCCGAGCTCCTCCTCGATGCGCAGGAGCTGGTTGTACTTGGCAACCCGGTCGCTACGGGCGGGGGCGCCGGTCTTGATCTGTCCGGCATCCGTCGCCACCGCGAGGTCGGCGATCGTGGTGTCTTCGGTCTCACCGGAGCGGTGCGACAGGATCGCGGTGTAGCCGCTGCGCTGGGCCAAGGCCACGGCATCCAGCGTCTCGGTGAGGGTACCGATCTGGTTGACCTTCACCAGGATGGAGTTGGCCACCTTCTGGTCGATGCCCTGCTGCAGGCGCTTCGGGTTGGTCACGAACAGGTCGTCGCCGACGATCTGCACCCGCGAGCCGAGCTGCTCGGTGAGGTGCGCGTAGCCCTCCCAGTCGTCTTCGGCCAGCGGGTCTTCGATCGTGACCAGCGGGTAGTCGCTCACCAGGCCGACGAAGTAGTCGGTGAGCTGAGCGGCCGAGAGCTGCTGCTTCTCGAAGTTGTAGACGCCCTTGTCGAAGAACTCGGTCGAGGCGACGTCGAGGCCGAGCGCGATGTCCTTGCCCGGAGTGAAGCCGGCCGAGGTGATCGCCTCGACGAGCAGGTCGAGCGCCGCGCGTCCACCGGAGAGGTCGGGGGCGAAGCCACCCTCATCGCCGAGGCCGGTCGACAGGCCCTTCGAGTGCAGCAGCGCCTTGAGCGCGTGGTAGGTCTCGACGCCCCAACGCAAGCCCTCACTGAAGGTCTCGGCGCCGATCGGCAGGATCATGAACTCCTGGATGTCGACACTGGTGTCTGCGTGCGCGCCGCCGTTGATCACGTTGAGCATCGGCACCGGCAGGGTGTGTGCGTTCGGGCCACCCAGGTAGCGGAACAGCGGCAGGTTGAGCGAGTCGGCCGAGGCCTTCGCGACGGCGAGCGAGACGCCGAGGATGGCGTTCGCGCCGAGCTTCTTCTTGTTCTCGGTGCCGTCGAGCGCGATCATCTCGGCGTCGATCAGTCGCTGGTCGGTGGCGTCGAAGCCCTCGATAGCCGGGCCGAGCACGTCGATGACGGCGTCGACGGCCTTCTCCACTCCCTTGCCGCCATAGCGATTCTTGTCGCCGTCGCGCAGCTCGTAGGCCTCGAATGCACCGGTCGACGCGCCGGAGGGCACGGCCGCACGGGCGACGACACCGTCGTCGAGCAGAACCTCGACCTCGACGGTCGGGTTGCCCCGAGAATCCAGAATTTCGCGAGCGCCAACTGCCTCGATCAATGCCACGACGGGGGTCTCCTTCAGATCGTCCGACTTGTGCTGTCGACCGCTCAGACGCGAGCCGACAATGCGTCCGCAATCTTACTCGGGCGCGGTGTCCTCCCTAACTTCCGAGGGGTCGGAAGGCGAGGTCGCCCGTGCCCGTGGTGTCGGCTTTCACCGATGCCACCGATCCGTATCCGGATGCCGCCAGCTGCGCCAGCAGCGGCTTGACGTTGCGGGGCGCTTTCTCCAGCCGCACCCGCTTCCCCTCCGCGATGAGGCCGGCCTTGAGCGCCATGAGCGTGGGAAACTCGACGTCGGCGTCGTACAGGAGCGCGACAGCATCCGTCGTCGTATCGTCGGGAAGCTCGAGCAGATCGACGATGCGCTCGAAGCCGATGGAGAAGCCGGCGGCGGGGACATCCGTTCCCAGGAAGCGGCCGATCATGCCGTCGTAGCGACCGCCACCACCGAGCGCGCTGGTGGACGACGGGTGTGCGATCTCGAAGATGGTTCCGGTGTAGTAGCCCATGCCGCGCACGAGGAAGGGGTCGAACTGCACGACCGGTGCGCCCTTGCCCTCGTCGACAGCGAGGCCGATGGCAGCGAGCTCGGCAATTGCGACCGGGTCGACGCCCGCGGGCAGGGCCTTGGCGATGGCACGCTCGCCGAACGGCAGAAACTCCATGGTCTGCGGGCGGCGGAAGAAGGTCTCGAGCGCGTCGCCGGGCAGGCCTTTCTCGCGCAGTTCGGCGACGACGCCGCCCTGGCCGATCTTGTCCAGCTTGTCGATGGTGATCAGGGCCGAGTCGTAGTCGGCCGGGTCGAAGCCGAGAGCCTCGAGCATGCCGAACAGCAGTCGGCGGTCGTTGACACGGATCGTCCAGCCGGTGAGGCCGAGGGCGGAGAGTGTGGCGCCCGTCGCGGTCATCAGCTCGATCTCGGCGAGCGCGCCCGGCTCCCCGATGATGTCGATGTCGGCCTGGATGAACTGGCGGTAGCGCCCCTTCTGCGGACGCTCGGCACGCCAGACCGACGCGATCTGGATCGAGCGGAACACCGTCGGCAGCTCGGCCCGGTGGCTGGCGTAGAAACGGGCGAGCGGAACGGTGAGGTCGAAACGGAGGCCGAGGTCGACCAGGTCGAGCGATTCGGTGGCGCTGGACAGGTCGTCAGCGGTGAGACCGCGCTTCATCACCCCGAAGGCGAGTTTCTCGTTGTCGCCGCCGAGGCCGGCGTGCAGGCGCTCGGAGTCCTCCATGACGGGGGTTTCGATCTCCTCGAAGCCGTGCGCTTCATAGACCGAACGGATGACGGACAGCACGTGCTCGCGTCGCTTCTTCTCTGCGGGCAGGAAGTCTCGCATCCCGCGGGGCGGGTTCACCTGGGTTGCCATGGGTCCATTCTTTCAGGCGGGCGGAGCGTGGTGCTTCAGGCGGGGTGTTCGGGCGGGGCGGGCGGAGCGTGGCGCTTCAGGCGGGCGGAGCTTGGCGATTCAGCCGGGCGGAACGTGGCGCTTCAGGCGGGCGGAACGTGGCGCTTCAGGCGGGCGGAGCGTGGCGGGCGGAGCGTGGCGCGATGCACCGGCAGTGGTGGACGCCGGGGCGGGTACTGTTCGCGGTCCGTGAGTGTGTCGACGGGCGGCCGCCTCGGTCCCTGAGCGTGTCGAAGGGCGGCAGTATTTCGGTCCCTGAGCGTGTCGAAGTGCGGCCCTCTTCTCCTCCACAGGTAGCCCGGTGTGGTGGGTTATAAACAGGGTCTGGTCAGCATTATTGGTGCCGACTCGAATGTCGGTGGTCGCTGCAACAATCGGGTCATGAAGGTCTCCACCGACGCATTGGCCGCCCACGTCGCGGCCCTGGCGCAGGCGTGGGACGACACGATCGTTGACCAACCCGGCATGCTGTTGCAGTTGATCGGGGATCTGGCGGCGGTGCAGCGCCGCATCGATACGCTCCGGGTTGCAGTTGCGGGAGAACTTGCGGACTTGTCCGCTGCCCACCGCGGCGGCGAGGCTATGGCGCGCCGGGCCGGACATGCCCGACCCGGCTCCTATCTGGCCGAGCTGTGGCAGATCAGCGTCGCCGAAGCAACCAGGCTGTGTGAGGTGGGTCTGGCAACGCGGCAACGGACCGCCTTGGACGGCTCGCTATTGCCGGCCCGATACCCGGCTGTGGGCGAGGCGATCGCCGCCGGGTCGGTCGGGGTGGAGGCGGGCGCGGTGATCGTGCGGGAACTGGACCTGGCCGCCCCATTCTGCTCGGCCGAGGCCAGGCTTGCCGGTGAGCGACTGCTGGTGGAGCACGCGCCCGGGTTGACGGTGAAGCAGGTGCACGGGGTGGCCCGGCAGGTGCGGGACCGACTGGATGAGGACGGTGCCGAACCGCGGGATGTGATCCGCCGCGGGCGGCGGGCGCTGTCGTGGGTGACTGAACCGGATGGGATGGTGCGTCTGGTCTGGGTGATGCCCCCAGAAACCGCAGGGCTGGTACGCGCCGGCATCGACCAGCTCGTGAGTGAGCAGCTGCGGGCTGCCCGCGACAGGGTTCCCGAATCCGCGGCACCGGCCGCATTGGCCGACACCGGGTTGGTCGACAGTGATGATCGGACCATGCCGCACCGCCGCGCCGACGCGGCCGAAGACCTGTTCCGGCAGGCGGTCAACTGCACGTGCGGTGCTGGTGGGGGTGGTGGTCCTCTGGTGACGGTGGTGGTGCGGATGAGCCTCGACCAGTTGGTCACCGGGCTCGGCACCGCCCAGATCGATGGGATCGATGCCGGGATCTCCGCCACTCGGGCGCGAATCCTGGCGGCGGATGCGAACATCATCCCGATTGTGCTTGGCGGTGCCGGGGAAGTCCTGGATCTGGGCAGGTCGCGGCGACTGTTCAGTCCCGCCCAACGCCACGCGTTGGCCGAAACCTATGGCGGGTGTGCGTTCCCGGCCTGCGGTCACCCACCGAGTTATACCGAAGCGCACCACCTCAAGTGGTGGTCCAGTGGTGGGGTAACGGATCTGGACAACGCGATCCCGTTGTGCTCGTTCCACCACCACCGCATCCACGACGACGGGTGGGAAATCCAACTTCGGGAGCGGGTGCCGTATTTCATTCCGCCACCCTGGATCGACCCCGACCAGACACCCCGACGAGGAGGAAAGGTGGTGATAGCGATGTGAGCGAGGTAAGCGGCCGAAGCGGATGTGCGCGGCGCCGCGGAGTTGCAGAAACCAGCGACCCGCGGAGTTGCAGAAACCAGCGGCCCGCGATGCGCACACGCCCGGCAGGAGCACAGCCCGCCCACCAGCTCGGCGACCGACACAACGCGTCTGCGGCGCGAAGAGGCAGCGCGAAGGCCCAGCGCGAAGCCAGCTACGCGCTCAGCCGAGTGTCGCCTACGAGCGCGATGAGACGCTCTTCATAGGCGTCGATCGCGCGCTCGAATGCGGCAGACGCGCGCTCCTCGTCATGACTGACGATCAGGTCGTAGTGAAGGCCGTAGATCATGTCGGTGATCATGCGCGCTTCGATCTCCGCGTCATCCTGATCGAGCCCGATCCCGACCAGAGCGTCGATGCCGACCTGATGCCAGCGATGGAACATCGCGAGCGATGCTTGCTGCGTGCCCGGTTCGCGCATCTCGAGCATCGCAGCCTCGAACTCGAGTCGCTGAAACTGTCGCGCGCGCGGCGCGAGCGACAGCTTCCAGGAGTGGCGCAGGTTGGCGAGGTGAGTCTGCAGGTCGCCCTGCTCCGCGGTGATGGCGCGGACGACGACATCCTGACGCTCGGTGATGCCGGTCACGATCTCGTGTATCAACTGCGCACGAGTGCCGAAGTGATACACCAGCGTGTAGGTGGAGACGCTCAGCCCCTCGGCAAGGCTGCGAAAAGTGAGCGTGGCCAGCGGTTTATCGAGCAGATACTCGAGCACCTGGGCGAGCAGCGCGGGTTTGCGGCTCGGGTCTGCGGTGCGGGACATCGCATAAACATAACGCGTGTTTTGCGTATGAGGGAAGGGTGTGGGTAGACTTCTTCTCGGTCGCCCTGTATGCCAGTGCCGAAACGGACGCAGCAAAGAGCACTCAACGCCGAACTTCTCTAGCGACCAAACATCGTCATTGTCGTGCGAACGCAGGGCATTGACCTCATGACTGGGCAGCGGATCGGGTAATTCGCTGTCCTTGGCTCGGCAACTTCATTTGCTGTGGAATTCCCTGCGAATTGAATACCCGAGCCACGGTGCCCTCCTCATTCGGGTTGAGGGGGGCACCACCTCTTTAGCGCGAGCGGGCAGTAAGCGCTACGCCCCGAAGCCGATAATCCCGGCGTCGTTCGGATCGCCGACCTCGCCCACCTCCGCCACGCGGATCTCCTCCTGCAGGCCGCGCAACGTGCCACGAAGGGCTCGCTCCGCATCGAGGCCGTTCGCCTTCGCCGACGCGACGATCGCGAGCAACAAACCGCCGAGCTGCTCCTCGTCGGCGACGGGGATGACCGCCGGAGCATCCGTGTCTACCACGCCCACCTTCTGCGCACGACCGATCAGCTTGTCGGCGAGCGCGAGGGAGGGCATCCCCTGCGGAATGCCGTCGAGCACGCTGGTGCGCTCCGGCTTCTCGATGCCCTTCTGCACGTCCCACAGCGCGACGACCTCCTCCGCCGTCCCCGCGTCGACGGTGCCGAAGACGTGGGGATGACGACCGATCATCTTTGCGGTCATGTGGGCCGCGACATCCTCGATAGTGAAGTCCTCACCCGGGGTGTGCGCGGCGATGTCGGAGTGGAAGATCACCTGGTACAGCACATCGCCGAGTTCCTCGATGAGCTCGGCCCGACGCGTCGGCCTCGTGGGGTCACTCTCGATCGAGTCGACGAGTTCGTACGTCTCCTCCACCAGGTACTGCACGAGCGACTCGTGGGTCTGCTCCGCGTCCCAGGCGCAGGCGCCGGGCGAGCGCAGATACTCCAAGACGGCGATCAGCTCGTCGAGTTTCGGATGCGGCGTGCTCACCGGCAGCGGAACGGCGGGGGTCTCTGCGCTCATGACACCATCTTCGCAGCAGGATCGGGACAGAATAGGGCGTGCTCTCCCCCGACGCCCCGGCCAGCCGCCTGATCCTCTGGGTTCTCCTGGCGCTGATCGTCGTGGTGTTGGCGGTGCGTGCCGTGCGAAAAGACCGCCGCGAATACGGTCGCTTCAAGCGCTTCGAACGCACCCGCAATCGGCAACGGATGATGCGCAAGTGGCTCATCGACTCGGTGGCGGTCTTCGGTGGCTCGAGTGTCATTCTCCTGCTGCTGGTCTGGCGCTATCTGCCCCTGTTTCTCGACGCCGTGAACGAGTGGCCGCCATTTCGCTGGCTGCGAGGACTGGTCGAAGACACCGGCGGATTCATCCCCGGCGTCGCCCTCGGCGCGGGCATCGCCCTGATCGTCGGGACGGTCATCGCGGTCTATCTCGCGCGCAAATCCGGCGACGTGCCGACCATCGGCGACATCGGAGCGATTCTGCCGCGCAATCGCACCGAGCTGAGGTACGGCGCCGCGCTCTCGGTGAACGCCGGGCTAGTCGAGGAGTTGATGTTCCGACTGGCGGTGCCGACGGTCGTGTTCGGCGCCAGCGGAAGCGCGCCCGCGGCAGTGATCGCGAGCATCCTGTTGTTCGGATCGCTGCACGTCTACCAGGGGCTACCCGGCATCGTCGGATCGACCGTGATCGGGGCGGTGCTGATGCTGCTCTTTCTCAGCACGGGTTCGATCATCGTGCCGATCGTCGTCCACGCGTTGATCGACCTTCGCTCGCTGGTGCTGATCCCGGTGCTGGTGTTCGGCGTAGCCCGAGTTCGCGCATAGGAGTTCGGGCCTCGGAGGGTTCGGGCCTAGGAGACCGCGGGCTCCGCACTCGGGGCAACCGCCTCGGTCGTCGTCCGCGGCATCGCGAACGCTGCCGCAACGGTAGCGATCGCCGCAACGGCGACTGCGACGAACACCGCGGTGGAGGCGGTCTGCACCGCATGCGGGTTGTTCTCGCCACCGGAAAAGCCCGAGAGCACCCCATTGGCGATGGCGCCGAAGATCGCTACCCCGATCGCGCTGCCGACCGACCGGGCGAACAGGTTGGTTCCGGTAACGACACCGCGCTCGTTCCAGAGCACGCTCGACTGCGCAGCGATCAGGCTCGGCGTGACCGCGAGCCCCATGCCGAGCCCGGTGACGACACAGCACGCCGCGGCCAGGAACACCGAGGGGAAGCCGCTGGTGAGGGTGAGGGCGACCGGTCCGATCACGGCCAGCGACATCCCGATCAGCACGGTCGAACGAAAACCGATGCGCAGATACAGCCGGCCCGCCTGCGAGGCCGAGATCGGCCATCCGATGGTCAGCGCAGCGAGCGCGAGCCCCGCCACCAGCGGCGCGGCATTGGTGGTCTTCTCAAGATAGGTGGGCACATACGACGTCAGCCCGATCAGGATCGCTCCGGTACCGAAGGAGACCAGGGATGTCGTGAGCAGCAGTCGTCGCGACAGCACCCAGAGCGGCAGTACCGGCTCGGCCGCACGGCGCTCGACCAGCACGAAGGCGACGAGCAACGCCGCGCCGACGGCGAAGGCGCCGATGCTCTGCACGGAGTTCCAGGCCCAGGCGTTGCCGCCCTCCAGCACCGCGAGAATGAGCAGACTCAGCGCCGCGGTCAGGGTCGCCGCCCCGAGGTAGTCGACCTTGTGCTTGCTGCGCTCGATCTTCTCGTGGAAGACCCGGACCAGCAGGACGATCGCCACGATGCACAGTGGCACGTTGACGAAGAAGATCCACCGCCAGCTGAGGAACTGCGAGAACACGCCGCCGAGCGTCGGCCCGACCACGGATGACACGGCCCACACGCTCGCGAGGTACGCCTGGGTCTTCGCCCGCTCCGCCACGGTGTAGATATCCCCGGCGATCGTGATCGACATCGGCTGCACAGCCCCGGCACCCAGGCCCTGCAGCGCGCGGAACGCGATCAGCGCCGGCATGCTCCAGGCGAACCCGCAGAGCACCGACCCGAGCAGAAACAGGCTGATACCGATGAGGATGATCGGCTTACGCCCCACCATGTCGGAGAACTTGGCGTACAGCGGCACCGAGACGGCCTGCGCGAGCAGGTAGATCGAGAACAGCCACGGGAAGCTCGCGAAGCCACCGATATCGTTCACGATCGACGGGACAGCGGTCGCGAGGATCGTCGAATCGATCGCCACCAGCCCGGTAGTGACCATCAGGGCGATCAGAATCGGGCCACGCTCAGAGCGGAAGCCGACGTTCAGCGCGGGTGATGCCGGTGTGGAAGAAGGCGTAGAAGCAGAAGTCACGAAAATCCTCGAGGTGTCAGCGACGCTCCAGTCGCCAGCGCCATACGGAACCCAAGCCGTTGCGCCGCGAAAGCATTCCCGCCATCAGCACGTTGTGCGGCCACCGTACTCACCCCAGGGCCGCGCCGTAGAATTGCAGGCAGTTCCGCCCGTGTTCGACGAAAGATCCCTGGGGTCCTCCGTCGACGGCGCTCGACCCAAAGGATCCGTTCATGAGCATCTCGTCGATCATCGACCACACCCTCCTCAAGCCGGAAGCGACCCGGGAGGACGTCGCTGCGCTCATCGCTGAGGCCGACGCTCTCGGCACCTTCTCGGTCTGCGTCTCGCCGTCGATGCTTCCGGTGCAGCTGCCCGAGGGGTCGAAGCTCAAGGTGGCCGTGGTCTGCGGCTTCCCGTCGGGCAAGCACAGCACGGAGGCCAAAGTCTTCGAGGCGGCACAGTCCATCGAGCGCGGTGCCGACGAGGTCGACATGGTTATCGACATCGGAGCCGCCAAGGAGGGTCGCTTCGACGACGTGCAAGACCAGATCCAGGCGGTTCGCGACGTGATCCCCGCGCCCCTCATCCTCAAGGTCATCATCGAGTCCGCCGCTCTCACCGATGCCGAGATCGTCGGCGTCACGCAGGCGTCGATCGCCGCCGGTGCCGACTTCGTCAAGACGTCCACCGGCTTCCACCCAGCCGGCGGTGCTTCCGAGCACGCCGTGCGGCTGATCTCCGAGACGGTCGCAGGGCGCGTCGGTGTCAAGGCGAGCGGCGGCATCCGCAGCTTCGAGACCGCACAAGCGATGATCACCGCCGGCGCCACGCGCCTCGGCGTCTCGGGCTCTCGCCAGGTGCTCGCCGAGGAGGCCGGCAACGCGCCGGCCGTCGTCAGCGGCGACACGTACTAGCGGGTTTCGTGAACGGGTTTCGTCGGCTGGTTCGCGGCCCGCGCCCACGGAGCTAGCCCCCGAATGGGCGCTTACGGTGGTGTCCACAGCACGGTATTTTTCGAGCATGGGTACCGGCTTACATTCGACAGCCGCCGCCCGAGTCCAGGCGACCCGAGCTCCCCGTGGCTAGGCAGCGTCTTCTGTTCGTGCCGCTGATCGTCGCCGTGGTCGTCGGCGTGGTGCTCGTCGCACCACGGGCGCGCTTCGATATGGATGTCGACGCCGGCCCCGCTCCATCCGTATCGAGTTCAGCGCTGGCCGTCACCGATCACGGCGAAGTGACCCATCTCGTCGATGGAGACACGCTCGACGTGTCTATCGCGGGCGTGACCACCCGCATCCGCCTGCTCAACATCGACACTCCCGAGACCGTGAAACCTGACAGCCCGGTCGAATGCATGGGCCCGCAAGCATCCGCACGACTGGCACAGCTCGCCCCTCCGGGCTCGACCGTCGGTCTGGCCTACGACGTCGAACGGACCGACCGGTATGGCCGCACCCTGGCCATGGTGATCACGCCCGACGGCGGCAATGCCAGCGAGATCCTCGCACGAGAGGGCCTCGGTGTCGCGGTCGAGTACGGCGCGAACGTCGCTGGGTACGACGCGATCATGGCTGCCGAACGACAGGCTCGGGATGCCAACGTCGGGCTGTATTCGGGAGCGTGCGGGTAGCCCTGCCCCTCGGCTCAACACACCGTGTCGGCGACCTTGAGAATCTGCTGGCCGAGGCTCGCATCGGCCGTCGCCTTCTGCGACGGGCTGGTCGAGCTGAGCGAAAGAAACGCGTAGCCGTTGAGCAGCGCCATCTGCATGTGGCTGTGATCGAGCGCGGATACCCGGTACAACTCCTCGGTGTATTCGGTCGGGAAGGTGGCCGGCACCTCCGGTTGATCGCCGACGAGAGTGATCACTTTGGTGGTCACCTTGCAGGCGTCCTGAGCGGGATCCTTGTATTTCTCGATCAGGCCGAGCCATCGACTCGCCGTCGACTCGGCGGAAGCATCCGGCTCGACCGTGGTGAGGAGCGTCTTCGTCTCCGACTGGGTCCGCCCGAGGGCCTGAGCGAGGTCGTCGAGTGCCCGCGGCGCCTGCTTCACGGTGCTGCTGCATCCGGTCACCAGCGCGAGGACCACGACGACACCGGCAAGTGCGGGAAGGACGGGAAGAGCACGAGATCGACGCATCGGCGCACCGTTCGATCGGGACGAGCCCCGGGTGACACGTCACTGCTCATGTTCTAGCAGCCAGAGCAGCGGATGTCGAGAGCAGCGGATGTCCAGAACAGAGGATGTCGAGAGAAGCGGATGTTCCTCGTCGTGCCCATGCGACTGCTCGGCTGCAGTTCCACCGTCGGGTTGATGCGCAGCCGCTTCACCTTTTCGGTGCCGTCGGGGGTGGTGACGATGATGGCATCACCGTCTCGGGCGATCCAGACCGGGGTCGAGACTCGCCAGACTTGCGAAAGGTAGTCAGAGACACGAAGTCCTGCGACCCGAGATCGAGCAGGGCGGGGCAGGGGTCATGCCGAGCAGAGTAGTCCGGGGTGTGCAGAGTAGTCCGGGGTGCGCGTCAGCCGCTTCGACCCGGTCCAGCGACGGCATCTCTCGCCAGCAGTGTGGCGCCCGCGACCGCCGCGGGCATGAGAGCCAGACCCGCGAGGGGCACCAGGAACAGAACGTAGGTGAGCACGCCGAAGCCGAGGGTGCGGGCTCGGCGAGCGCCGAGCATCCGTCGTCGCTCTTTCAGGCTGAGTCCGCGCGCGTCGAAGGCGTAGCCGCTGAGTTCGATGGCGAGCACCCAGCCGCCGGTGATGGCGCCGATCACCGGCCCCGCGACCGGGCCGACGACGGGCACAAGACCGACCACGAAGACGAACACCGCGACCAGCACCGCGACGACGAGCAGACGGATGCCGTTGCCGAGTCCGCGACGCAGCGAACGCCAGACCGACTCGTCGAGTTCTGCCGGCGCCCCGCCCGCGCGGACCTCCACCCCATGCCAGATGCGCTCGAAGAAGGGGTCGCCGACCGCGAGGGTGACCGCGGCGTAGGTCGAGACGGCGAGGAGTACGACCGCGGCGATGAGTGCCACGCCGACGGCGAGATGGATGCCGGCCCGCCACGGTTCGACCCAGCCGGCGGCAAAGGGGGTGAGCCAGGCGACCACCGTGTCGAGATTCACGGCCAGGACCACGATCGCGGCGACGTAGACCACTCCGACGATGAACGCCGGGATCACGCCGAGCAGCATCAGCCTTGGCGAGGTGGCCCAGACCCGTAGCCCACGACCGAGATAGGCCATTCCGCCGACGAAGTCGCGGACGGGAGAGGGCATGGTCCAGGGTAAGCCTCCGCTCCCTCACCGGTCGTTCGCCCGCACATCGTTCCCGAACCGAGCGGCACTGTCAGCCGCGGCTGCGATGCTTGAGCGCGTGACCACCGCTACCTCCCTCACCGGCACCAACACCAGCACCCGTGACGCCGCCGTCGAGGTGCTGCGCACGCTCGTCGGGCGCGACGACGCCGACTTCCACGAGGGGCAGTTCGAGGCGATCGAGACCCTCGTCGATCGGCACAGCCGCGCACTTGTCGTGCAGCGCACCGGGTGGGGCAAGTCCGCGGTGTACTTCGTTGCCACGCTGCTGCTGCGACGCCGTGGCGCCGGGCCGACGATCCTGGTGTCGCCGCTCCTCGCCCTGATGCGCGACCAGATCGCCGCAGCGGCCCGCGCCGGTGTGCGCGCCGTCGCCATCAACTCCACCAACGCTCACGAGTGGGGCGAGGTGCAACGGATGCTCGCGGCCGACGAAGTGGACGTGCTGCTGGTCTCCCCCGAACGCCTCAACAACCCGGGTTTCCGCGAGAACCAGCTGCCCGCGCTGATCGATCGCATCGGCATGCTCGTCGTGGACGAGGCGCACTGCATCTCCGATTGGGGGCACGACTTCCGGCCCGACTACCGGCGCCTGCGCGACCTGATCGCCCAGATGCCGACCGGAGTGCCGGTGCTCGCCACAACGGCGACCGCCAACGAGCGCGTCGTGACGGATGTCGCGGAACAGTTGAACGGCGCAGTGCAGTTGAACGACGCAGTGCAGTTGAACGACGCAGTGCAGCTCGAGGGATCCGGCGATGCCCCTGGAGTCGTCACCATTCGCGGCCCGCTCGCTCGGGCCTCCCTGCGCCTCGGCGTGCTGCGCCTGCCCGACGCGCGCGGTCGCCTCGGCTGGCTGCTCAGCCACCTCGATGACCTTCCCGGCAGCGGCATCATCTATGCCCTCACCGTGTCCGCGGCGGAAGACACCGCCCGCCTTCTCCGCAAGGCGGGACACACGGTGCACGCCTACACGGGCCAGACCGACACCGCCGAACGCGAACAGCTCGAGGCGGCGCTCAAAAACAACCAGGTCAAGGCGCTCGTGGCCACCAGCGCTCTCGGCATGGGCTTCGACAAGCCCGATCTGGGTTTCGTGCTGCACCTCGGTGCGCCGTCCTCCCCCGTCGCCTACTACCAGCAGGTCGGCCGTGCGGGGCGAGCGACCGCGAACGCCGACGTGCTGCTCATGCCCGGCATCGAAGACGAGGCCATCTGGCAGTACTTCGCCACCGCCTCGATGCCGAGTGAAGCCCGGGCGTCTGCGGTGCTGGAGGCGCTGCAGGCGAACGGCGGGGCCCCGCTGTCGACGCCGGCTCTCGAATCGCGAGTGGACATCCGGCGCACGCCGCTCGAACTGCTGCTCAAGGTGCTCGATGTCGACGGAGCGGTGCAGCGGGTGCAGGGCGGCTGGGTCGCCACCGGGCGACCGTGGACCTACGACCGCGATCGCTACGAGCGCATCGCCGCCGAACGCGTGGCCGAGCAGCAGCACATGCTCGACTACGAGACCACCACCGGGTGCCGCATGGAGTTTCTCCAACGCTCGCTCGACGACGACACCGCGGTGCCCTGCGGCCGGTGCGACAACTGTGCGGGTGTCTGGTACCCGACCGATGTGGCGAGCGATGCCGCGGAGACCGCCGCGCAATCACTCGACCGCGTCGGGGTCGCCCTCGAACCCCGCGCCCAGTGGCCGTCCGGCGCCGACAGGCGCGGCGTCTCAGATTCGGGAATCACGGTTAAGGGCAATATCAAACCCCCCGAGCGGATGCTCGAGGGCCGTGCGCTCGCCAGACTCACCGACCTCGGCTGGGGAAACACCCTGCGGGCGACCTTCGCGCCGAACACTCCCGACGCGCCAGCAAGCGCCGCGATGCTCGCCGCCTGCGTGCGGGTGCTGGCGGAATGGGGCTGGGACACGCGCCCGGTCGGGGTGGTCTCGATGCCCTCGGCGAAGCATCCGCTGCTCGTGTCCTCGGTCGCAGACGAACTATCGACGGTCGGACGCCTGCCGTTGCTCGGGTCACTCGATCTCATCGACGACGCGCCGAGCGAATCGGGCGGCAACAGCGTCTACCGGTTGGGGTCGGTGTGGAACCGGTTCGCCGTCGGCCCAGATCTCGCTGCGGCTCTCTCCTCGATCGACGGCCCGGTACTGCTCGTCGACGACCTGGCCGACAGTCGGTGGACGCTCACCGTGGCGTCTCGGTTGCTGCTGCGTGCGGGGGCGCCGAGCGTCTTGCCGTTCGTGCTCGCGCTGCGGTCGTAACCAGAGCTACCGCCCGCGGCACGATCGGACGTACAGTCGCGATGTGACCCCCGCCGATGCCGCAGCGATTCTCGGGGTGACGCTCGAGGCGTCTCCCGCCGAGATCGACGCGGCCTACAAGCGGCGGGCGCGGGCATCACATCCCGACCAGTTCGCCGGGGCCGGCCCCGAACAGACGCGGAAGGCGGCGGACGAGTTCATCCGCGTGACCGATGCTCGGTCACTGTTGTCGCGGTACGCCGCCGAGCACGCCACGCAGCAGGACCGCCCGCGACGGCCGCCCACTGTGATCATCACCACGCCGGTCTCTGGCGAGCAGATTCTCCGACGCGCTGCCGCACCGGTTTCGACGATCGTCTGGGGTTACCTGCTGGTATTCGCCAGCGTGTTCGCCTTCGTCGGCGGCGCGCTGCCGTTCTCGCCGTGGATGCTGCTGGTGCTGATCCCGACGGATGTCGCCGCGATCGCCTACGCCCGCACCGGCAGCCGGCCGCTGATGATCGCCACCCTGCTGCTCGGCGCGGCGAACGCCGCCGTCACGATCGCTTTCGCCTCGTTCGGCGCCCTTCTGGCCTTCGAGGTGCTGCTCGCTCCCGGTATCGCGCTGTTCGTACTCGGCCAGCGCACCGCCCGCAGACGGTTACGCGTCAGGCGCTGACCTCGTCGACCTTCAGCTCGGCCCCGAAGATCGCCACCAACAGCTGGCCGGTCCACTCGATCAGGTCCCCGTCGGCGAGCGGAACCCCCTGGCGAACCGGCATCGGCACGGAGACCGAGTGGGTCTGGGGGAAGTACCGAGCGCCCGGGAACATCCGTTGCAGTCGGATCTGGATCGAGTCCGCCAGTTCCATCGACGCGACCCGGAGATTGCCGCCCGCAGTGACGACCTCCGACAGACCGGCCTTTTGCGCCATCCGTCGCAGCCGCGAGACGGCGATGAGGTTGAGCACCTCGGCCGGCGGTTCGCCGTAGCGGTCAGTGAGCTCTTCGAGCACGCGGTCGATCGAGTCGGCGGATGCCGCGGGCGAGGAAGCGGTGGAGAGCTTCTGGTATGCCTCCAGCCTCAGCCGCTCGCTCTCGACATACTCCTCGGGGATGTGGGCATTGACCGGCAGCTCCAGGCGCAACTCGGTCTGCCCCTCCGCGGCATCGCCGCGGAAGGTCGACACGGCCTCGCCGATCATGCGCAGGTACAGGTCGAAACCGACGCCGGCGATGTGGCCGGACTGCTCGCCACCGAGCAGGTTTCCGGCCCCGCGGATCTCGAGGTCTTTGAGCGCCACCTGCATTCCCGCGCCCAGCTCGTTGTTCGCCGCGATGGTGGCCAGGCGGTCATGGGCGACCTCGCCGAGCGGCTTGTCGGCGTCATAGAGGAAGTACGCGTAGGCGCGCTCACGGCCACGACCGACGCGCCCGCGCAGCTGATGCAACTGCGACAGGCCGTACTTGTCGGCCCGGTCGATGATCAGCGTGTTGGCGTTGGCGATGTCGAGCCCGGTCTCGATGATGGTGGTCGACACCAGCACGTCGAACTTGCGCTCCCAGAAGTCGACCATGACCTGCTCGAGCACGTGCTCGGGCAATTGACCGTGGGCGACCGCCACCCGGGCTTCCGGCACGAGCTCCGCGATCTGCGCCGCGACCCGGTTGATCGAGGAGACCCGGTTGTGCACGTAGAACACCTGGCCCTCGCGCAGCAGTTCGCGGCGGATCGCGGCGGAGACCTGCTTCTCGTTGTGCGGCCCGACGAAGGTGAGGATGGGGTGCCGATCCTCGGGCGGGGTGGCCAGCGTCGACATCTCGCGGATTCCGGTAACGGCCATCTCGAGCGTGCGCGGGATCGGGGTCGCACTCATCGCCAGGATGTCCACGTTGGTTTTCAGCTTCTTCAGCTGATCCTTGTGCTCAACACCGAAGCGCTGCTCCTCGTCGATGATCACGAGGCCGAGGTCTTTGAACTTCACGCTCGAGCTGAGCAGGCGATGGGTGCCGATCACGACATCCACCGTGCCGTCTGCCATGCCCTCGATGGTCTCCTTGGATTCCTTCTCGGTCTGGAACCGGCTGAGCGCGCGCAGGTGCACCGGGAATCCGGCGAAGCGCTCGGCGAAGGTCTCCATGTGCTGACGCACCAGCAGCGTGGTCGGCACGAGCATGACGACCTGCTTGCCGTCCTGCACCGCCTTGAACGCTGCGCGCACGGCGACCTCGGTCTTGCCGTAGCCCACGTCGCCGGCGATAAGCCGGTCCATCGGGATGGGCCGCTCCATGTCGGCCTTCACCTCGTCGATGGTGGTGAGCTGGTCGATGGTCTCGGCGAAGGGGAAGGCGTCTTCGAGTTCCTGCTGCCACGGGGTGTCGGGCGGGAACGCGTGCCCCTTCGACGCCATGCGCGCCGAGTAGAGCTTCACCAGTTCGACGGCGATGTCGCGCACCGCCTTGCGGGCGCGTCCCTTCGCGGCCGACCAGTCGGATCCGCCCATCTTGCTGAGCGCCGGCGCCTCGCCCCCGACATAGCGGGTGAGCAGGTCGAGCTGATCGGTGGGAACGTAGAGCTTGTCGCCCGGGTAGCCGCGCTTCGAGGGGGCGTACTCGATCAGCAGATACTCGCGGGAGTTCTTCACCGCGTTGCGGCCGCCGCTCGAGACCATGCGCTGCACCAGCTCGACGAACTTGCCGATGCCGTGAGTCTCGTGCACGACGAAGTCGCCGGGCTTCAGCTGCAGCGGGTCGACCACGTTCTTGCGGCGGCTGGCCAGCTTCTTCACCTGGCGAGCGTCATAGCCGGCCGCGCGGCCGTAGAACTCGCTCTCGCTGACGACGCCGATCTTCACCTCGGGCAGCTCGAAACCCTGCTCGACGGATGCCTTGAGCAGGTACACGACGCCGGTCTCGGTCTCTGCCGGAAAGGCATCCACCACCCGCGCGGCGTAGCCGCGATCGGAGATCGCCTCGGCCGCCCGCTCGACCAATCCGGCACCCTGGGCCACCACGCCGATCGCCCAGCCGTCACCGAGCCGCTCGCCGAGATAATCGAGACCGCCCTCGGCCTTGCCCTGGAACGACGGAACAGTGGATGACTCGATGCGGATGTAGTGGTCGCCGTCGCGCAGCTCGCTGGTCGCGCTCGACTCGACGGACCCGCCGCTCACATCGGTCGGCTCGGCAGCGCCGGTGTCGAAGCTCGACAGCGTCCACCACGAGCGCGCGCCCGCCGATTCGCGCAGCTCGGTGACGCTGAGGAAGTCGCCAGCGTCGAGGTCGATCGGCGCCTCTGCCCCGGCGGTGGCCGCGTTCCAGGCCGCTCCGAGGAATTCGCTGTTGGTCTCCACCAGGCTGACCGCTCGACTGGCGACGCGTTCGGGCGCGAGCACCGCGATGGCGGCGGATTCCGGCAGGTAGTGGGTGAGTGGAACGAGACTGTCGACCAGCGCGGGCGCGAGCGACTCCATGCCGTCCACCGGGATTCCCTCAGCGATCTTCGCCAGCATCTGCGCGAGCGACGGGAACTCGTGCTGCATCTCCTTGGCGCGCTGCCGCACGGCCGGAGTGAGCAGCATCTCGCGGCTGGCGAGCAGCTCGACACTCTCCACCGGCTCGGGCAGCGACCGCTGGTCGGCGACCGAGAACTGGCGGATCTGCTCCACCTCGTCGCCGAAGAACTCGATGCGCCACGGGTGCTCCCCCGTGGGCGAGAACACGTCGAGGATGCCACCGCGCACCGCGAACTCGCCGCGGCGGGTGACCATGTCGACGCGCGAGTACGCGCGGTCCACCAGGTGCGTGGAGATGTCAGACAGGTTGTACCCGCGGCCAGCGGCCGTCAGCACGATCGGCTCGTAGGTGGTCAGATCGGCGGCGAGGGGTTGCAGGGCGGCGCGCACGCTGGCGACGATGATGATGTCGGGCTTGGCCGAATCTGTATCGGCAGACCACTTCTGCAGTTCACGCAGGGCACGGATGCGCTTGCCGACGGTCTCGGCGGAGGGGCTCAGCCGCTCGTGCGGGAGCGTCTCCCAGGCCGGGAACTCGATAACCTGCGCGGTGGGCGCGACGCTGGCGAGGGCACCGCGCAACGACTCGGAATCCCGGCCGGTGGCCACCACGGCGAGCAGAGCCTGCGGCCCCTCGCGCTTCGCTAGCAGCCCGGCCAGGAGGGGCGCACGAAGGCCTTCGACCAGCGAGAAATCGGCGCTGCGGTTGGCCCAGGCGAGGGCGTTGTCGAACGTGTGGGCGCGCGAAAGCGCCGGGATTATGCCCTCGAGTATCACCCGACGAGTTTAGTCGCCGCCCCCGACACCGTCGGTCGGCGTTCGCTGTCGGCTGCCACACCGCGGCGGTGCTACGGCTATACGGGCTCGGTGTGAAAGCGCAGCTGGGCCGCGGTAAGACCGTCGACGGCGATCTGCTCGACCGCGTCGGCGGCATCCGCCAGCAGGTTGGGAAGCACCTTGCGCTCCTCTGACGAGAAGTCGCGCAGAACGAAGTCGGCCGCAGGCTGGCGACCCGGTGGGCGGCCGACGCCGACGCGCACCCGGATGAAGTCGGCACTCCCGGTCGCGGCGATGATGTCACGCAGACCGTTGTGCCCGCCGTGACCGCCGCCCTGCTTGAGACGAAGTCGGTCGAACGGGATGTCGAGTTCGTCGTGCACCACGATGAGCCGCGACGGGTCGAGAGAGTAGAACTTCAGCAGCGCCGCAACCGGGCCGCCAGACAGGTTCATGTAGCTGTTGGGCTTGGCCAGGATGAGTCGAGGGCCGCCGGGAGCTGTGCGCCCCTCGGCGACCATCGCGTTGGTCTTCTGCGAGCGGAACGTCGCACCGATGCGGTGAGCGAGTTCCGCGAGAACCATCTGACCGACGTTGTGTCGATTGCTCGCGTAGTCGGGCCCGGGGTTACCGAGCCCGACTACGAGCCACTGAGCGTCGTCCACCGTTAGAGGTTGTACATGGACGTCAGTGATTGTCTAGATGTGAGCCGATTACTCGGACTCGGCGGCAGCGACCTCGGCCTCGCCGGCGACAGCACCCTCGTCGCCCTCGCTCGAGCCCAGGTCGGCCTCGGTGGCGGAGGTGATGCCGACGACGAGTGCCTCGGGGTCGGAGATGAGCACCGAGCCGGTGGGCAGCTCGACGTCCTTGGCGAGAAGCTGGAAGCCCTCTTCCCTGCCCTCGATGTCGATGACGATGCGCTCCGGGATGTGGATGGCGTCGGCCTCGATCGAGAGGGTGTTCGCGTCCTGGTTGACGGTGGTGCCGGCCATGGCCTCACCCTCGAGGTGCACGGGGATGTCGACGGTCACGCGCTCACCGGTACGGATGATGACGAGGTCGATGTGCTCGATAATCTGGCGCACCGGGTCCTTCTGCACGTCCTTGACCAGCGCGAGCTGGCTCTTGCCGTCGATCTGCAGGTCGAGGATGGCGTTCGACTTGCGCAGAAGCAGCGTCACGTCGTGAGCCGGCAGCGCGAAGTGCTGCGGGTCGGAGCCGTGGCCGTAGAGCACGACCGGGATCTTGCCCAGCACGCGCAGCTTGCGAGCGACGCCCTTACCGAAGGTGGTGCGCGCCTCGGCGACGACCTTGTTGGTCAGCTCGGGACGAGCCTTCTTCTCAGACATGGTTTCTCCATCTGCGAGCGGGGCTCGCGTCTCTTAGGTTTCAACTCGAACGCATCAAGCGTGAGGAAAAAGACTCTGCGACCGTTATAAACGGCATGCAGTCACAGCCCAACTCCACCGCGTCGATAACGGATGCCGCCCGCCCGAGTATCGGGCCGGCCGACGATCCCTCGCCGAAGTACAGTGCAAGAGTTTACACGGCATCGCCCGCAGTGATGCCGCTGACTATTCTGGCCACCAGCTCGACGGGCGGCTCCCCCGCTCGGAGTTCCACGGTGATTCCCGGCTCGTCGGATTCGAGCGGTTCGAGCGTTGCCAGCTGCGACCCGAGGAGGGAGCTCGGCATGAAGTGTCCGTGCCGATTCTCGAGCCGCGATTCGATCAGTTCGCGCGACCCCTCGAGGTAGATGAACCGTGCGGTGGGGGCCGCGGCGAGGATTGCCTCGCGGTAGGCGCGCTTCAGGGCAGAGCAGGCCATGACCAGCCCGGTCCCGGAGCCGCCGGGAGACGCGGCTGCAGCCGACAGCTCGGCGCCCACCAGGGCCAGCCACGGCATCCGGTCGTCGTCGGTGAGAGCGATGCCCGCCGCCATCTTCGCGACGTTGGAGGCGGGATGCAGCGGGTCGGCATCCTGGAACGGAACGTCGAGCGCGGCCGCGAGCGCGGCACCCACGGTGGACTTGCCGGAGCCGGAGACCCCCATCACGACGAGGAGCGGCTGGGGCGAAGTTGAGCTCACGACTCCACCGTACGCGCTCGGTAATACAGGCCACGGCAATACAGGCAACGGCAATACAGCCCGGGCCATACAGGTGACTGGGCGGCTAGCCTGGAAGTCCGCCGCCGAACCAACGCGGCCCTGATCAAGGAGACGACGTGGTCGACAGAAAAGCGAATATCGGTGTCGTGGGACTGGCTGTGATGGGCAGCAATCTCGCCCGTAACCTGGCCAGCCGCGAGGGCAACACGGTCGCCGTGTTCAACCGCTCCCCCGGCCGCACCGATGAACTGGTCGAGGAGCACCCCGAGGCCGAATTCGTCGCCGCCACCACGTATGAGGAGTTCGCCGCATCCCTCTCCACGCCGCGCACCGCGATCATCATGGTGCAGGCCGGCAAGGGAACGGATGCGGTGATCGACGAGCTGGTGAAGGTCTTCGAGCCCGGCGACATCATCGTCGACGGCGGCAACGCCTTCTTCAAAGACACCATCCGTCGCGAGAAGGCGGTACGCGAGACCGGCATCAACTTCGTCGGCGCCGGCATCTCCGGTGGCGAGGAGGGTGCGCTGAAGGGTCCGTCGATCATGCCCGGCGGATCCGCCGAGGCTTATGAGACGCTCGGGCCGATTCTGGCGTCGATCGCCGCCATCGCCGAGGGCGAGCCCTGCGTCACCCACGTCGGCACCGACGGTGCAGGCCACTTCGTCAAGATGATCCACAACGGCATCGAGTACGCCGACATGCAGCTCATCGCCGAGGCCTACGACCTCATCCGTCGCGGCACCGGCAAGTCCCCTGCCGAGATCGCCGACATCTTCGCCGAGTGGAACAAGGGCGAGCTCGAGAGCTACCTCATCGAGATCACCGCGGAGGTGCTGCGCCAGGTCGATGCCGAGACCGGCACACCACTGGTCGACGTGATTCTCGACCAGGCCGGAGCCAAGGGCACCGGCGCCTGGACCGTGCAGACCGCGCTCGACCTCGGCATCCCGGTCTCCGGCATCGCCGAAGCGGTCTTCGCCCGCTCGCTGTCGTCGAAGCCCGCTCAGCGGGCCGCGGCATCCGATCTCCCCGGTCCGACCGAGGCCTGGACGGTGGATGACTCGGACGGAACCAGCACGGATACGTTCATCGAAGACGTACGGCTCGCGCTGTACGCCTCCAAGATGATCGCTTACGCGCAGGGGTTCGACGAGATCGTGGCCGGCGCGGAGGAGTACGGCTGGGACATCCACAAGGGTGACATCGCGAAGATCTGGCGTGGCGGCTGCATCATCCGCGCACAGTTCCTCAACCGGATCACCGAGGCCTACGCCGAGAACTCCGACCTGCCGACCCTGCTCGTGGCGCCATACTTCCGCGACGCGATCACCGGCGCGGAGCCGTCGTGGCGGCGCGTGGTCTCGACCGCCGCGACCGCCGGCATCCCGTCCCCCGCGTTCTCCTCGTCACTGTCGTACTACGACGGGCTGCGCGCGGATCGGCTGCCGGCCTCGCTCATTCAGGGCCAGCGCGACTTCTTCGGTGCGCACACCTACAAGCGCATCGACAAGGAGGGCACGTTCCACACGCTGTGGAGCGGCGACCGCACGGAGATTTCATCCTGAGCCTGTCGAAGGGCGAAACCGAGGGCAGCTCGCACTAACCGCACCGAACCTCAGCGCCCTCGCGTAGCGTCTGTGTCCGCCCTCCGCCGACCTTTCGTTACGCGAGGGCGCATTCCTTTTGCGATCGTTATGGTGCGCGGGCCGAAACGTCAGCCGCTGGTGTCAGGATTGGGTGGTCATGGACTACGACGACGAACCCGAGCTGACCGGCTATGTCCCCACCGAGGGACACCCTCGGCGACGCCGCACGCTGATGATCATGCGCGTCGTCGTGCTCGTCGGCATCGCCTGCCTGATACTCCCCGGAGTGCTCACCTCCGTGTCGGTTGCGAGCGAAACCGCGGACTCGGCCTGTCGCGCCTGGGTGCGGTACGAAGCATCCGATGCCACAGGCGTCTCGGCCCGATTCGAGGTCTTCGGCCCCGGCGGAATGGGGTGGGAGTGCTACGCCACCGGCGGCTTCGGCGGCGATCGGCACGTCGCCTCGCTCGGGCTCATCCCGGTGTCGCCGCGCCTGTCGCCCGTTCCCGTCTCGAACAGCTAGGCCTTCGCAGCTACGCCTTCTGCGCGGCTAGACCTTCTGCGCAGCTAGACCTTCTGTGCCTCGGCGGCGACCAACTCGTCCCTGACCTGCTTGCGGAGCACCTTGCCGATGAGTGACTTCGGCAGCTCGTCTACGGCGATCACGCGGCGCGGCACCTTGTAGGCGGTGAGCCCATCGCGGGCGAAATCACGAATGCCGGTCTCGTCCAGGCTGCGACCTGGCTTGAGAACGACGGCGGCAACCACATCCTCACCGCTGTGCTCGCTCGGCAGACCGACGACCGCGACATCCTGGATGTCCGGGTGCCCCCGCAGGGCATCCTCGACCTCGCTCGGGGCGACGTTGAAACCGCCGGTGATGATGAGTTCCTTGATGCGATCCACGATGGAAACGAAGCCATCGGCGTCGAGCGTCACGATGTCGCCGGTGCGGAACCATGGGCCAGCGTCGTCGCCCTCCGCCGCCTCCACGAAGACCGTGGCCGTCTCCTCGGGCTTCTTCCAATAGCCGGAGAAGACCTGCGGGCCGCGGACGAGCAGCTCGCCCTCCTCCCCGCTCGGGCGGTCGACGGTGGGGTTGTCGGGGTCGACGACGCGCACCTCGGTGTTGGGCAGCGGCAGGCCGACGGTGCCGGCGCGACGGGTCGGCCCGACCGGGTTCGCCATCAGCACGGGGCTGGTCTCCGACAGGCCGTAGCCCTCAACCAGGTAGCCGCCGGTCTGCGCCTCCCATGGCTCGACCACCGACGGCGACAGCGGCATGGCGCCGGAGATCGCGATCTCGATGCCCTTCAGTGAGACGCCCTTCTCCTTCGCCGCCGCCGTGAGGCGCTCGTAGATCGGCGGAACCGCGGGCAGGAAGGTGGCGGGGTGCCTCTTGATCACCGGCAGCACCAGATCGGGGTCGAACTTCGGGAACAGCACCAGGCGCGCCCCCATGCTCATCGCGAACGTGAGGCAGAGGGTCAGTCCGTAGGCGTGGAACATCGGCAGCACCGCATAGACGACGGATGTCCCGCGCTTGACCGTGGGTACCCAGGCCCGCGACTGCGCGGCATTGGTGGTGAGGTTCAGGTGCGTGAGAGTCGCGCCCTTCGGCACGCCGGTCGTGCCACTGGTGTACTGGATGAGCGCGACGTCATCCATGCTCGGTCGGAAGATGTGATCGTCGATGCGGTCGGCGTCGACCAGCTTCTCCCACGGCACGGTACCGCGCACGGCCGTGGTGAGGGCGGCGCGCGACTCGCGGGCCTTAGCGACCGGAAGGCGCAGCAGCGCGCGCGTGGCGAACGGCATGGCGCGCGTGACGTCCACCGAGACGATCGTCTCGACCGCGACATCCGCCGGGAAGGCCTGCACCGTGGCGACGACGTTGTTCCAGACGATGGCGAACTTGGCGCCGTGGTCTTCGAACTGGTGGCGGAGTTCGCGCGGTGTGTACAGCGGGTTGTGCTCGACGACGATGCCGCCCAGGCGCAACACCGCGTAGAACGCGACGATGTGCTGCGGGCAGTTCGGCAGCACCAGCGCGACGGTATCGCCCTTCTGCACGCCCAGCAGGCGCAGGCCTTCGGCCGCCCGCACGATCTGCTCGCCGAGCTCGCCGTAGCTGGTGGTCGCGCCGAAGAACTCGAGCGCCACGTTGTCTGGGTAGGTCTTCACCGACTCCTCGACCAGGTCGAACAGCGATCCGGTCGGCAGCTCAATCTCGTGCGGAACTCCCTCCGCGTAACTGGTCAACCAGGGGCGCGGCGGCGTTGTCGTCATGCTGGTAACTCTACGCACCGGTGCGACGCGCTCAGGTCTGACCACGCGTCCGCCCGCAGGATGAGATCGGCAATCCGGCAGTCAACAGGATGAGATCGGGAGTTCGACCTAGCCCATCCTGTTGACCGACGCGCTACTCGTCGTCCTCGTATCGAAACCGGCCGGGCTACTCCGCGAGGATCCCGTCGATCTGTCCGATCGCGAGGCTCATGCCCTCTTCCATGCCCATGGCCACCATCTGCTCGAGCTGCTCGACACTGTCGAACTGGGTGAGAATCGACATCCGCGTTCCCCCGTCTTTCGCTTCGAGGGTGAGTACGGCGTGCGTCGGGGCGATGGATGTGTCGGGCTCCCCGTCCGCGTCGGCGAAACCGTCGTCGAACCGCAGGCTGGTCGGCGCGTCGATGGCGGTGATCTGCCACCATCCGCCGGCTTTGTCGCCCTCGGGGCCGGTCATGTAGTAACTCGAGCGCCCGCCCACACTGAAGTCGTGCGTGACAAAGGTGGCCGGCCAGGTCGGTGGGCCCCACCACCGTTCGAGCTGCCGCGGGTCTTCCCACAGCTGCCAGACACGATTGACGTCGGCGTCGAACTGGGCGGTGATCGTCATCGTGAGGTCGTCGAGGTTCTTCACTGAACTGAGGAATGGCATGGTGTGTCTCCTGTTCTCGTGTTCCCGGTTATTCCTTCAGCAGAGCATCGATGCTGCTGATGCGCTGCTTCCAGAGGTCTTCGTAAGCGTCGAGGAGGCGTGCGGCCCGGCGCAGCGCCTCGCGGTTTCCGTGCACGATCTGCTCCCGTCCTCGCTTCTCCTTGCGCACGAGCATTGCCAGCTCGAGCACCGCAACGTGTTTCTGCACGGCCGCGAAACTCATCGCGTAGCCAACGGCGAGGGCAGATACCGACTGCTCCCGCTCGATCACGCGCGCCACGATGTCGCGCCGAGTCGCATCCGCCAGCGCCTGGAAGATGCGATCGATCTGCGCTTCGTCGAGTCTATCTACAACCATTTGGTTGTAGATTACGCGCCGGTGCGCGGACGCGCAATAGCGAGTTCTAGGATGACCACATGTCGAGAGAGATTCGCGATAAGAGGAGTGAACCCGGTCCGCCCCCAGAAGAACGCGAAAGCCCCGGCACTGGTTTCCTGGTGGTCGAGATCCTCTGGACACTCCTCGTCGGCGTCGCGAAAGTCATCGCACGGTTGATCGGGGCCCTAATGGCGTGATCGCCGGCGTGCGCGTGGGGCGAGTCGGGTTAGCGCTTACGCGGCCCCGTCGAACATCGAGGTGACCGAGCCGTCGCTGAAGACCTCGTGGATCGCACTCGCGATGAGCGGCGCGATCGGCAGGATGGTCAGCGTCGAGAAGCGCTTGTCTTCGGGGATCGGGAGGGTATCCGTCACCACGACCTCGTCGATGAACTCGCTCTGCAGGATCTCGCTCGCCGGGTCAGAGAAGACCGCATGCGTGGCGGCGACGACGACGTTGGTCGCACCATTCTTCTTGAGCGCCTCGGCGGCCTTCACGATGGTTCCCCCGGTGTCGATCATGTCGTCGACGATGAGGCAGGTGCGGCCGGAGACGTCACCGACGATCTCGTGCACGCTCACCTTGTTCGGCACCAGAGGATCGCGGCGCTTGTGGATGATCGCGAGCGGTGCGCCCAGCTTGTCGCTCCAAATATCGGCGACGCGCACGCGGCCCATGTCGGGCGAGACGACGGTGAGAGTGGTCGGGTCGAGGCGTTCCTTGAAGTACTTGAGCAGCACCGGCATGGCGAACAGGTGGTCGACGGGTCCGTCGAAGAAGCCCTGGATCTGCGCGGCGTGCAGGTCGACGCTCATGATGCGGTCGGCACCGGCAGCCTTGAACAGGTCGGCGATCAGGCGGGCGGAGATCGGCTCGCGACCGCGGCCCTTCTTGTCCTGCCGCGCGTAGGGATAGAACGGCGCAACCACGGTGATCCGCTTGGCCGATGCACGCTTGAGCGCGTCGACCATGATGAGCTGCTCCATGAGCCACTCGTTGATCGGATAGGTGTGGGACTGGATGACGAAGGCATCCGATCCACGCACACTCTCGTCGAACCGCGCATAGATCTCACCATTGGCGAAGGTGCGCGCGTCGGTGTGGACGAGATCGGCCTCGAGCTCCGCCGCGATGTCGACGGCGAGCTGGGGGTGGGCACGACCCGTTACGAGTACGAGCCGCTTTTCACCGGTGGCCGTAATTTCTGTCACGCTGTCCCGCTTTCTGAGGTCTGTGTGCTGACGGGACTTATTCACTGCTGTCTGCCGCGGCCGCGGCAGCAATCGCTGCCGCGCTACCGGGACGCTTCTGCTCAGCCCAACCGAGCATGTTGCGCTGCGGAGCCACACTGATCGCCAGTGCGCCGGCCGGGACATCCTTGCGAACGACCGCTCCGGCGCCTGTGTAGGCTCCGTCACCAATTGTAACGGGGGCGACGTAGACCGTGTTCGAGCTACCCCTGACGTGGTCACCGATGGTCGTTCGGGTCTTGTTCACTCCGTCGTAGTTCGAGGTGATCGAACCGGCGCCGATATTTGAGTACTCGCCGATGGTCGCATCCCCGATGTAGCTGAGGTGCGGCACCTTCGTTCCCCGTCCGATCTGCGAATTCTTGGTTTCGACGAACGCGCCGATCTTGCCGTCCTCGCCGAGCACGGTGTTGGCGCGGAGGTAGGAGAAGGGGCCGACAGTCGCGTTCGCACCGATGACGGCGAGGGTCGCATCCGTTCTGTTGACCACCGCATTCTCACCGATCTCACAGTGACGCAGGGTGGTGTGCGGGCCGACGACGGCACCGCGTTCGATTACCGTGGCGCCGAGAATCTGCGTGCCGGGCAGCAACTCGACGTCTTCGGCGAGCACTGCCTTCAGGTCGATCCAGGTGGTCGCGGGCTCCTGCACTGTGACCCCGGCGAGCTGCCAGCCGCGCACGATGCGCGCGTTCAGTTCGGCAGCAGCCGCGGCGAGCTGCACGCGGTCGTTGATGCCGGCGACGAGCCACGGGTCGGCGACGGGCACGGCCTCGATCGACCGGCCGGCCGCACGAATGCCGGCCGCGGCATCCGTCAGGTACTTCTCCGACTGCGCGTTGTCGGTGCCGATCTGCGCCAGCGCCGCGGTGAGCGCGGCGGCGTCGAAGGCGTAGACGCCGGCATTTATCTCGCTGACCGTGAGCTGCTCGGCGGTCGCATCCTTCTGTTCGACGATGCCTTCGAAGGCACCGATGCCCTCAACAGCACCGTTCGACCGGGCGCCACTCGAACGGATGATGCGCCCGAACCCCGTCGGATCACTCAGGTGTGCACTCAGCAGAGTCGCGCCGTTGCCGGCGTGGATGTGGCTATCGATCAGGCCACGAACCGTTCCGGCGTCGAGAAGCGGCACGTCGGCACTGAGCACGACGACGGTGCCGGCGAACCCGGTCGGAAGCCCGCCGAGCGCGAGTTCGACCGCGCGCCCGGTGCCGGGAATGTCGTCCTGGTCGACGATGATCGTCGCGGGGTGCTGCTCGGTGATGACCGCGGCGACCGCGTCACGCTCGTGCCGAACGACCGCGACGATGTGGCTAGCGCCGAGTTCGTCGGCGGTGGCGAGCACGTGACCCACCAGAGGGATGCCGGCGAGCTCGTGCAGCACCTTGGGCTTGCGCGACTTCATCCGTGTTCCCTGGCCCGCGGCGAGGATGACGACGGCGAGTTCTGCGCTGGGATCTGGGGTGGAATCTGCGGGGGAAGGGGTGGCCATAGGGATGTTTCCTTCACTGGTCGATTGCGCGTCTCGAGCTCCGCCTCCAGGATTCGAACCTAGACCTAACAGCTCCAAAGGCTGTCGTGCTGCCATTACACCAAGGCGGACCACGCTGAGCTTCTGCGAACAGATATGCAAACGGCGCCAGACAAGTCTGCCAGACGGCACGCCGCTGAGGGCGCGCTCCCCGGGCGGGCCGGCGCTCCCGGGCGGGCCGGAACGGGGCACAGCCGCGATAATGGACGGATGCCCTCCCACGATGAAGTCGACCGCATCGTGGACGCGTGGCTTCGCGAGCGCCCCGACCTCGATTTCACCCCGCTGCAGGTGCTGTCGCGCGTGGGCCGGCTCTCGAAGCACCTGGATCGCGCGCGTCGGGTCGCCTTCACGGCATCCGGCCTGGAGTCCTGGGAATTCGACGTCCTCTCCGCACTGCGCCGGGCCGGCAAGCCATACGAGCTCAGCCCCAAAGCACTGCTGCTGCAGACCCTCGTTTCGAGCGGCACCATGACCAACCGCATCGACCGGCTGGTCGAACGTGAGCTCGTGGAGCGTCGCGCCGATCCGGGCGATGGCCGAGGCATCCTGGTCACCATGACGCCGGGCGGCGTACGGCGAGTGGATGCCGCGATCAGCCAGCTGCTCGACGCGGAGGCCGAACTGCTCGCCGCGCTTTCGCCGAGCGACCAGGAGCGTCTCGCCGGACTGCTGCGAAAGCTCAGTCTCGACTTCGACTGAACTGCTGATCGGCTGACCCGCTGACCCGCTGACCCGCTGACCCGATTCGATGGCGCGCTATCCGGATTCTACGAGGTCTGGCACCTTGCCTCCCCTCCGTGGTGTGCGGTCGGGATCTGCCCATGGGGGTGGGATGAAGTAGGGCACCCCCTCGCGGAACTGGATTTCCCACCCGTCGTCGTGAACACGATGGTGGTGGAACGAGCACAGCGGAATGCCGTTGTTCAGAGTTGTTCAGATCTGTCCGGCCGCCCTTCGCCCAGCAGACCAGGTGATGCGCCTCGGTGTGACTCGGCTGATGACCGCATCCGGGGAACGCACACCCACCATAGGTTTCCGCCAACGCGTGGCGTTGAGCGCTGGTGAACAGTCGCCGGCCGTGGCCGACATCGAGGACTTCGCTGCTGCCGCCGAGGACGATCGGGATGATGTTCGCCTCCGCCGCCAACTGCGGGCGGTGGCTGCTGAGATGGTGTCGGGCCAGACCGTGGACCTGCTTCACCGTGAGCCCGGGAGCGTGCTCGACCAGAAGACGTTCCCCTGCTGCTCGTGCGTCGCTGCTGCAGAACGGTGCAGCTTGGTCGAGTTCGTGAACGATCGCGGCCGCCACTTCCACGCTGACAGAGCCACTCCTCATGGCGTCGCCCAGCACCGGGTAGCGCGCAGGTAAAGATGAGCCGTCCAGCGCACGGCGTTCGCGGACCCCCGCCCCGACTGCGCACAGTCGCGCCGCCTCCGGCACGCTGATCTGCCACAGCTCGGCCAGGAACGATGCGGCGTGCCGGTGCCCGGCCTGCCGGGCAATACCTTCCGATCCGAGATGGGCCGCTGATTGTTCGACGAGCTCCCCGGCCAGACGCACCCGAATCGCATCTACGGCGCGTTGCACGGTGCCGGCGTCCGCGATCATCCTCAGCAGCACCTCGGGTGAGGCACCGGCGACCCCCGACACACCGCCAATCCCGTACACGCCACTAAGCCCGCCCACACCACCAAGCCCGTCCACACCGGCCGCCAGGTCGCCCCCGATCACGCAGGCGCGGGACAGCTCGGCGAATACGTTCGCGAGCGTCGTCGAGGAGATTTCCATGCGAAAAGTCTCGCATCAGCCACCGACATTTCGGCCGACAATATTGGGCCTGACCAGGTTTTTCTGTGGATAAGCCGAGGGAGCGGTTGGCTGTGGAGGAGAGGAGAGGCGCATTCGACACGCTCAGCGACCGAAGCACACGCCGCCGGACCGAGGGACGAGCCCAGCGACCGAAGCTCAACGACGGCGCTTCGGCTCCCAGTTGCCGAGGAGGATGCTGGCCGGCCAGTTGAGGATCCAGAAGAACATCGCCCACACGCCACCGAACAGGTAGCCGACCGGGATCGACAGCAGAAATACCAGCGGCACGGAGATGTAGTTTCGTGACACGTAGCGGTACATGCCCTCGGTCACCTCCGGGGCGAGGAAGCCCGCGCGGTGAGCGTAGAACCAGAGGTACCACTGCAGACCGCTGATCACGCTGACCACCGTCGCGTACAGCACGATGGCGGGCATCGCCCCCGCGTACTCGCTGATCAGGCTGGTCGGAAACGGCACGAACGCGATGAAGAACAGCAGCGCCAGGTTGGCCGTGATCAGCCGCTGGTCGTAGCTGCCGATGAGACGGAACTTGCGGTGGTGGCCAGCCCAGTTGACCGCGATCACCCAGAAGCTGATGCCGTAGGCCAGAAACTGGTCCCACTCCTCACCGAGCGCACGCCAGAGTGCACCGTCGAGCTGGGCATCGGAGACGCTCTTCGAGATCGTGGGAACGGCGATGTCGATCACCAGCAGCGTCATCGCGATCGCGAAGACCGCGTCACTGAAGAACTGCAGGCGGTCGGTGTTCGTGCCGTTCCGCAGGAACCGGTCGTATTCCTTGTTCTTCTCGCCCATGCCGTCAGGCTACTCAGCACCCGGCCGTTCGCGACTAGGTTGTGACCGTGCCCGTCGCCCAGGACCTCGAAGCTCCCGCCCACGAACGCCGCCTCGCCCCGTGGCGCGACGGAATCGGCTCGTCCGCCGCCGCTCACGAGCATCGACTGCTCAGCGCGGCACGCCCGGCTCTGCCCTGGCTGAACTGGGTCGGCACCGTCGCGAAGCCCCTGCTGCGGATACCGAAACTCGGCTGGGCGACGGACGGCCGTTCCGGGTGGTGTCGCGCGAGTACGGGCGGAAGGTGCTCATTCCCGCCTATCGATCACTGGTGGTGCAGAAAGTCTCGCCGACCGCGGGTTGAGCATGCCGCGACAAACAGGCCTCGACAATGCAGCAGCCGTACCGATACCTTCCGGGTTCCGGGTTTCGATACGCGTGCTCCTTCGTCGCGCGCTACTCAACCAGCGATACCCGCGTGCTCCTTCGTCGCGCGCTACTCAACCAGCGATGGCGCTACACAACCGGCGATGGCGCTACTCACCCGGCGATGTCACCAGTGCTCGGCGCAGGAGAGGCTGGTCGCGGTCGGGCGATAACCGAGGTGCGTGCGGATCGCGGTGAGGTCGAGCGTGCGTTCCAGTCCAAGCTGGCTGACGGCATAGCGCGTCAGCCGCGGGCGGCCGGGCAGTTTTTCGGCGACGGTGGCGGCCGCGAACGCGGTGCGATACGGGATGCGGCGGAGCACGACATCCGGCCGCCCCTGTTTGGCGAGCAGCTCGGTCAGCACCTCGCTCAGCAGCACCGGAGCCTCGTCGGCCACGTTGTACACGCCAGGTCGCCCGCCGAGCGAGAGCCTTACGGCCTGCACCAGATTGTCGATGTGGGTAAGACTGTGCAGCACCCGGGCCCCGTCTGGCAAGAACAACCGACGGCGACGGATGCCCGCCAGCACGCGCGGCAACAGCGTCGTATCTCCGCTCCCGTAGACCGCGTGCGGCCGCAGCACCACGGCGTCGGCAGGAAGCACTGCTTCGGCCTCGGCCTTCGACCGGGAGTACGTGCTGAGGTAGCGGGTACATGGTGCGGCCGATTCTGCCGCGGTGATGGTCGGCGCGAAGGCGTCGTACACGCTCGAGGTGGACAGATGCACGAACCGAGCGCCGGGGAAGGACTGGACGACGTTGCGCGTTCCCTCGACGTTCACGCGCAGCGCGCGATCGAGCGGCGCCCAATCGTCGGCGAGTGCGGCGCAGTGCACGACGGCATCGGCCTTCACAGTCTCGGCCGGGTCGGAGAGGGGACCGGCCGTGATGTCCCAGCGCTGCCGCGTGTAGGCGTCGACGTCGTGTCCATCGGCGGCGAGCGCGCGTGCCACCGCTCCCCCGACAAACCCGTTCGTTCCCGTCACCGCGACCCTCACGGCAGCAACTCCCGCACGGCCGTGACCAGCGCGGCGCGGTCGAGTTTTCCGCTCCGGCCAGAAAGCGGCAGCGCGCCGATCGCGAGAATCCGGTCAGGCAGCACCGCCGCATCGATGAGCCCGGGGAGGGCGGCGGCGACCGCGGGAATCAGCGGGTGGTCCGCGGAGAGCGCGGCGGGGGCATCCGTCGCTGGCACGATGACGAGCACGATGCGGTCGTCACCGATCTCGTTGGGCACGCCGACCATCGCGACCGCGGCCAGGCCCGGCAGGCCGGCGATCACCGGCTCGTACAGACCGGGGTAGACGTTGGTGCTGCCGCGGATGAACATGTCTTTCGCGCGCCCGATCAGCACCAGACGATCTCCGTCGAGCCGGGCGAGATCGCCGGTGCCGAGATAAGTGAGTGGTCCGTGCCCCAGGTAGCCGAGCGCGAGCCCCCGGCCGGCGAGCACGAGTTCGCCCTCCACGATCGTCGCCTCGACGGCCGGGACCAGTTCGCCCACGAAGTCGCCAGAGCCCGTGAAGGCGAGCTTCTCCGAAGCCTCGGCGATGGCGACCGGCAGGATCTCGGTCATCCCGTAGATCGCGAGAATGCGCGCTTGCGGGAAGCGCGCCCGCGCCCGCTCGAGCAGGGGACGCAGCACCGGCGCCCCGCCGATCAGCAGAGTAGCCAGCCGTGGCGCCCTCGACGGATCGGCATCGAGCAACCGCAACAGCGCGTCGAGCCCGGCGGGCACCATGAACAGCACATCGGTCGCAGGCAGCGCCGTCAGATAGTTCGATGGCTTCGCACCCGGGTCGATGCCGGGCGACGGCAGCGTCCAGTGCGCCCCCGCGATAAGCGCCGGGATGCCGATCATCAGCTGGTCGGTGAGCACCCGGTCGCCGGGGGCGAGCCCGGTTCGTTCCGCGAAACCGGCGAGCCCGGTTCCGAGCGAGGCGCGGGAGTGCACCACCGCCTTCGGGTCGGCGGTGGTGCCGCTGGTGAAGATGATGAGCGCCTCGTGGTCGGCGCGCACGCGCGGCTCGAGCGGAGCCTCTGGCGCATCCACCAGATCTCGGATGCTCGTGGCCGTGCGCGGGACGCCGGGCAGCCGTCGCCCGGCATACAGGTGTCGGGCCTCCGGCACCACGGACGAATAGCCCGGCAGCTCGATCCCCCGCCGCCGCGCGATCCCGCGCAGCGGACGCGAGGAGGCGAAATACAGCAGCGACTCTGCGGCCACCCAGCCCGGCGCGGCCAATGCCGCCCTGGCCCGGAACATGGCCTCCCCCGCGCCGGGATCGGCGAAGACGACCGTGCCCCCGGCGCCGATGATGCCGAGGGCGAGCACGATGCCGTCGATGCCGGGGCGCACCGAGAACAGCACTCGGTCGCCGGGGAAGAAGCCCATCGAGGTGAGGCCGGCCGCGGTCGAGGACACCCTCTGGAGCAGCTCGGTGTAGCTGAGGGTGACGCGGCCGCGGGTGAGCGCGGGTGAGCCTCCGTTTGCCCGGCAGGCCGCCAGCAGCGCCACAAGGATGTCTGTGCTGGCCGAATCGTTAGTCACGCCCGCACCACCACTCGCGCATAACTCGGGATGAGTACCCCGCGCGCGGCCTTTCGCGACTCGATCGACAGGGACGGAAATTGCAGCAACGCATCGAGCACCGAGCGGATCTGCGCCATGGCGAGCGGCGCACCCAGGCAGAAGTGCGTGCCGGCGCCGAACCAGAGCTGCTTGAGCGTGGCTGCCGTGTTGGCGTCCGGGTCGAAGGGACCGAGCGCGCGATTGGCCGCGAAGGTCGCGAGGATCACGCGGTCACCCGGGCGCACGCGAACCGTGCCGATCGCGTCATCCGTCACCACGGAGCGGAGCATCACCGGCGACGGTGTCGTCACTCGCAGACCCTCGGCGATCGCCTGCTCGACCAGGGCTCGATCAGCGGCGATGGCCGGGAGCCACCCACTGTCGACGAGAAGACATACCAGCCGCGGAATATAGGAGACCAGCGTCTCGGTCCCGGTGAGCACGAAGGCCCCGACCGCGCCCATTGCCTGGGTCTCGGTGAGGCCGAGCGCGCGCATCCGACCGGGGACGGTGCTCTCGTCGGCCGCCCGATAGGCACGCTCGGCATGAGCACCGAGCTCGGCCATCACGGCGCGCGCCCGCTCGATCTGGGGTGGAGACAGCCTCGGTTTCGACAGGCGCACCATCGAGGTGATCGAGGCGACGCGACGGAACAGATCGTCATCCATCACCTCGTCGGTCAGCCCGACTAGACGACTGATCGCGATGCTGGCGTAGCGACGCACCTCGGCCACGAGGTCCACCGGCTCCCCGGCGCGCAGGCGAGCGGACAGGGAAACGAGCGGTGCCGCGAGCGATTCCTTCACCATGTCGTCCACATAGGCCGGACCGAACAGCGGGCCGAGTTGTCGCCGCAGCGCGAGGTGATCCGCGCCCTCCATGTTCAGCAGCACGCTCGGTCCGAGCACCGGCGTCCACAGGTCGGCGGGCGAACCCGGACCGGTCTTGGTGAAGCTCGCCGTGTTCATCAGGACGCCTCGCAGCAGCCTCGCATCCCGCACCAGCACGCCGAGCCCTGGCACCCGCGTCACGGCGCGATTTCCCGCTTTCAGCGCGGGATACGCTAACGGATGCGCGGCGCGCATCACCCGCTCCTCCCAGCGCGCGGCCTGCGCCAGCGTCACCGGATGTCCACGTGCTCGGGCCGGTAGGCGTGGTCTTTGTACCAGAGCAAAGTGTTCTTCAGGCCCCAGGCGGTCACCCGACGCGACGACCCGTAGACCACGACATCGCGGCGACGCGCGTAGGCACCGGTGACCCTCCGCACGGCGTTGACCAGCGCACGGTCTTCATGCAGGTCTTCGATGCGGGTACGCGGAAAACCGCCGGCCGCGAGGTAGAGCTCTGCGGTGATCCCGACATTGCAGCCCGCCGCCATCAGATACGGCCCGAGGTAGTCGGCTCCCCGGTTCTCGTTGCGCACGCGACCGAACGCTTCGGCCAGATGCACTGCAGCGCGCAGACCGAGCCGGGTCAGCATCGCAACGCCCTCGTCCCGCCGCGGCACCAGCTCGCCGCCAACCAGGCGCAGCCCGCCGGCGGTGAGGGCACGACGGATGCTGGCGGTCCAATCCCGGCGCGGCAGACAGTCGGCGTCAGTGCGGGCCAGCAGCTCGGCGCCGAAGTCGATCGCGGCGCGCATGCCCGTGTCCGCCGCCGCGCCGGTGCCCTTCTGCGGCTCGGAGATCACCCTCCAGCGCGGACGGTTCGCCGCGAACGTCTCGATGATCGCGACCGAGTCGTCGCTGGAACCGTTGTCGACGAAGACCACGTCGAAGTCCTCGTCCTCCTGCGCGGCGAGCGCGTGGAGCGTGGCCAGGATTCCGCCCGCCTCGTTGTAGACCGGCACCACGACCGCCAGCTTCGAATGGTGCGCTGAGGTCACAGCCGCACCACCATCACGCCGAGCGAGATGCCGCCGGCCAGCCCGATCAGCGCGACCAGGCTGCCCGGCCCGACCGTGCCGGCCTCCCGCGCTCGCAGCAGCTGCAGCGGCAGAGTCACCGAGGCGAGATTTCCGTGATCGACCACCGTGACCACCGAGCGGTCGCTCGCGATGCCCAGGCGCTCGAAGATCGGGGCGAGATACGGCAACGCCACCTGGTGGATGGCGACGAGATCGAAGTCGTCCCACCCCAGGTCGAGACGCTGCAGGGTCTGCAGCACGGCATCCGGCCCGAGCTCCAGGAAGGCCTGCTGCAGCGCCGCGCCGTCCATGTCGAAATAGCTGCCGTCGACCGCGTGCGGGTCGCGGGATCCGCCGGTACCCAGGGTGCCGACATCCCAATGCCGGGAGGCCGCGACGAAGGTGGAGCCCAGGATGCCCGTGTGCCCGTCATCGCTCGCCTCGAGCACCACCGCCGCCCCGCCATCACTCATCGTGAAGCCCGGAAACGATCTGAGGAACTGCTCCTTGCTCTCCAGCTGCCAGCGCACGGCGTGCGAGGGCTGTTCGCCGCTCGCGATGAGCACGCGGCGGTATTGCCCGGTCGCGATGAGCGCGTCGGCGACCTGCAGTGCGTTGAGCACGCTGTTGCAGGCATTCTTCACATCCATCACCGGGCAGTCGAGTCCGAGTTTCGCGGCGACGATGTGGCTGGTGGCGGGTTCGATGAGGTCTTGGCTGGCACTAGCGAAGATCAGCAGGTCGATCGGACCTGGCGACTCGGCCAGGGCATCACGGGCTGCCGCCGCCGCGAGGTCGGAGGTCTGCCACCCCGCGGGCCGCACGTGAACGCGCTCAACCCCGGTGATGCGGTTGATCAGGCCGGTAGCGAGGCGCAGGCCGGGGTTCTCGGTGCGAAGCCGGTGCTCGGTCGCCGTGGTGGTGCGCACCGTGTCGGGCAGAAACACCCCGAGGCCGGAGATACGCGCGTGAGGTGGGAACACGCTTTGACCATACGGGGTTACCGTCATCGAAGAGCGAACGAAAGGCACACCAATGACGATTGCCATCACCGGCGCTACGGGCTCCATCGGCGGCGCTCTGTTTCGACAGCTGAGCGACGCCGGAGCGGATGTCCGCCCCATCAGCCGCGCGGATGCCTCCTATGCCGACACCTCCGGCCTCACCGCCGCCCTCCGGGGCACCGAGACGGTGTTCCTGGTCTCCGGTCGGGAGTCTCTCCATCGCGTGCTCGAACACGAATCCGCCGTCGAAGCGATAGCCAACGCCGGAGCGAAGCGGGTCGTCTACCTGTCGTTCTACGGGGCGGCCGCCGACTGTACGTTCACGTTTGGCCGCGACCACTGGCACACCGAACAGCGCATCCGCGATTCCGGTCTCGAGTTCACGTTCCTGCGCGACAACTTTTATCAGAAGATTTTGCCGTTCTTCGCGGACCGGCACGGCGTCATCCGTGGTCCCGCCGGTGACGGCGTGCTGAGCGCTGTGGCCGACCGGGACGTGGTGGATGTCGCTGCCGCCGTTCTGCAGGACACCGGGCACAACGGCGCCACCTACGACCTCACCGGCCCAGCCGATCTCTCGATGCGAGACATCGCCGCGGCCCTCTCCCGCGTCTCCGGGCGCGAGGTCACCTTCGTGAACGAGACGGTCGAGGAGGCGTACGTATCGCGGGCACACTTCGGCGCACCGAAGTTCGAGGTCGACGGCTGGGTCACGACCTACCTGGCGATCGCGCGCGGGGAGACGGCGGGGGTGTCGGGCGATGTCGCGGCACTCACCGGCCACAAGCCGCAGGACTTCGACGCGTTCCTCGCCGAGAACCCGGCGACCTGGGCGCACCTGTTGCCCGCCGCCGGTTGAGTAGCGCGATACCGGTTGAGTAGCGCCCGGGCGCGCGCACTACTCGACCAGCGGAGTGTCTACGGCTCGAGGGCCTCGCTGAGCTCCAGCCAGCGCGTCTCGAGCTCGACGAGCGACGCCTCGAGCGTCGCCAGCTCGGACTGCAGGGTCGCAAGCCCGGTGTAGTCGTTCTGGTCGTGCGTGGCGAACTTCTCGTGCACCTTCGCCACGTTGGCGGTCGCCTTCTCGAGCTTGCGGCTCACCGAGCCGAGCTCCTTCTGCGCGTTACGCAGCTCGGCACCGAGCAGCTTGACCCGGCCCTTGCTGTTCGTCGTGGTCGCGGCCGGCTTGCTCTCGTTCTGTCCGGCACCGGCGCGGTGCGACTCGGTCACGGTCTGCCCGCGCGTGCCCTGCGCTGCCCGCAGCTCCAGGTACTGGTCGACCCCGCCCGGGAGGTGCCGCATCCTCTTGTCGAGAATCGCGTACTGGTTGTCGGTGACGCGCTCGAGCAGGTACCGGTCGTGGCTGACCACAATCAGGGTGCCCGGCCAGGAGTCGAGCAGATCTTCGATGGCAGCGAGAATGTCGGTGTCGAGATCGTTGGTGGGCTCATCGAGGATGAGCACGTTCGGCTCCCCCAGCAGAATCAGCAGCAGCTGCAGGCGGCGCTTCTGCCCACCGCTCAGGTCGCGCACCTTGGTGCTGAGCTGGGCGGTCATGAAGCCCATGCGCTCCAGCAGCTGCCCGGGCGTGAGCTCTTTGCCGCCGGTCACGTACGAACTCTTCTGGCGCGCGATGACGTCCATGACGCGGTCATCCAGGATGTCCGCCAGCTCGCCCAGCTGCTGGCTCAGGATGGCGACCTTCACGGTCTTGCCGCGCTTCACCCGGCCGCTCGTGGGCTGCAGGGTTCCGGCGATCAGGGCGAGCATGGTCGACTTGCCGGCGCCATTGACGCCGAGCAAGCCGGAGCGTTCGCCGGGGGCGACCCGCCACTCGATGTCTTTCAGCACCTCTTTGCCGCCGGTGGTGTGGCCGTCGATGTCGGTCACTCCCCCATAGATGACGCCGACGTCGAGCAGGTCGACGACATCCTTGCCCAGGCGCGATACCGCGAGCTGGCTGAGGGCAACGGTGTCGCGGGGCGGGGGCTCGTTCGAGATGAGCTCGTACGCGGCATCCATCCGGAACTTGGGCTTGGTGGTGCGCGCGGGCGCACCACGACGCAGCCAGGCGAGTTCCTTGCGGGCGAGGTTCTGGCGCTTCGACTCCATGGTCGCCGCCATGGTGTCACGCTCGACGCGCTGCAGGATGTACGCCGCGTAGCCGCCCTCGAAGGGCTCGATCAGCTGGTCGTGCACCTCCCAGGTGTCGGTGGAGACCTCGTCGAGGAACCACCGATCGTGGGTCACGACGATGAGTCCGCCCTGGCCCTTCGGCCAGCGCTTGTTGAGGTGCCCGGCGAGCCAGGCGATGCCCTCGACGTCGAGGTGGTTGGTGGGCTCGTCGAGGAAGACGACATCCCAGTCGCCGACCAGCAGCTTGGCGAGGGCGACGCGGCGACGCTGTCCACCAGAGAGCTGACCGATGGTCGCCTCCCACGGAACGTCGAGCAGAAGTCCGTCGATGACGTCGCGGATGCGGGCATCCCCCGCCCACTCGTACTCCTGCTTGTCGCCGACGATCGCGGTCGAGACGACGAGGTCTTCTGGCAGCATGTCGGCCTGGTCGAGCATGCCGAGGGTGACGCCGTTGCGGCGGGTGACCCGGCCGGAGTCGGGCTCGATGCGGCCGGAGAGCAGCCGCAGCAGCGTGGACTTGCCGTCACCGTTGCGGCCGACGACGCCGATGCGGTCCCCCTCGTCGAGGCCGATCGTGACCTTGTCGAAGATCACGCGGGTCGGGTATTCGAGGTGCAGGGACTCGGCGCCCAGGAGATGTGCCATTCGCACGAGACTACCGGCTGCGCGATGCGCGTCCGCCCGGGTTCGCTGCGAGCATGCGTGCTTACTCGAGTCGGATGTTTCTGTCGCCTAATCAATCTTCAGGCGACGACAACTACCGAATGGATGTCGGCGTCCGCTCGATCAGCGCGGTGCGCACCTGGTTCACGAGCCGATCGGGGTGCCGGAGGTGAGCTGCGATGACCTCGATCACCAACCAGCCAGCGGCCTTCATGATCGCTCGCCGGTCGATGTCGTCAGCCCACACGGCAGCATCTTCCTGGTGATGCTTGCCCTGATATTCGATCGCGATCTTGGCATCGACGTAGGCGAGGTCGGGCGTGCCCGCGAAGTAGCCGTCGTCGTCGATGATCGTGTGCTGCACGACAGGTTCGGGCAGGCCGGCCGCGATGAGCAGCAGGCGGAGCCGGGTCTCCTGCGGAGAATCGGTGCGCGGGCGCACGAGTTCGAGCGCGCGACGGATCCTGCGCGCACCCCGTGCCGCGCCGAGGTTGCTGACCGCCGCCTGCATTTCGGCGACGGTGCAGAGCGGGAGCTTGCGCCGCACGAGATGGTCGCCCACCACGACCAGCTCCTCATCGCTGAGCAGGTCGGTCAGCTGACACCAGGTGGTCGCCGGAGGCGGGACGCGGAAGCCACGCACCGTGCGCAGTTCGAGTGGCCCGTTAAACCGGTGCCCGGATACGCCGCGGGCGCGGGGTGGGTGCGCCGGCGCGACCACGCCGACATGCACGGTCGGCTCGGCGTCGAGTCGGCGCGGGAGCGGCATCCGATAGATCTGAGCCGCACTGACGTGGCTGAAGAATTGGTCGGGAGCGAGCCGGGGCAGAAACGCGGCAACGGGATGCAGCCGCTCGCCGGCCGGCGCCCGCACACCGCGGATCGGCGCCTGGAGATCAGACGCGCGTATTCGTCGCGGTGACAGTCCGGCGGCCTGTGCCTCCCCCACGGCGAACGGGCGCCCGGCCAGAGGCTCGGGGAGCGGAGACGGTTTCGGCATCCGCCTATCGTGTCGAGATCCTGAATTCCGCGCGTAATCTCTCCACAGACCTCCTTCTCGTCGGCGTGCGCAACGCGAGTCGGAAGTTTCTGCCGCCTGGGTTGCAACCAGGCGACGACAACTTCCGACTCGCGGAATGGGATAGGCGTCGCGAAAGCACGAGAAGATGAGACATGACCACTGCTGACGTACAGATCGCCGTGATCGGCGGCTCCGGCCTCTACTCGTTGTTCGGCCCAGACGAAAACAGCAATGAGGCTGAGAAGCACCGCATCGAGACGCCGTACGGCCCGACCGCGGTGACCATCGGCGAGCTCGGCGGGCGGCGCACCGCATTCCTCACCCGGCACGGCGTCGACCACAGCGTGGCCCCTCACCTCATCAACTACCGCGCCAACATCTGGGCACTCGCGAGCCTCGGGGTGCGCGTCATCCTCTCGTCCTCCGCGGTCGGCGGGGTCAGCCCCGACTACCCGCCGGGAACCCTCGTGCTCACCGACCAGTTCATCGACCGCACCCACGGCCGCGCCGACACCTTCTACGACCAGGGCTCGGTGCAGCACCTGGCCGCGGCCGACCCGTTCGCCCCTGAGCTGCACGACATCGCGGTGGCGGCGTTGAACGGCAGCGACATCAAGCCTGCAGGCACCTGCGTCGTCATCCAGGGTCCGCGCTTTTCGACCAGGGCCGAGTCGCTCTGGTTCCGCGCGGCCGGCGCGCACACCATCAACATGACGATGTACCCCGAGGTTCCCCTCGCCGCCGAGCTCAACATCGACACGGTCAACCTCTCCTTTGTCACCGACAGCGACGCCGGCCTGACCCCGCAGCCGGGCGAGGTGGACGAGGATGCCGTCAGCCACAGTCTCGTGCTGGAGCGGCTCGCTGCGGCTCAACCCCGCATCGTCGCGGCCATCGAGACGATCGTGCGGGCCATCCCCGCCGATTACCTCCCGCGCGAGTCGATCGCCCCGGACGAGGTGCGGGCCGTGCTCGCGCGCCCGATCTCGTGAGACTCCTGGTCACCGGCGGCGCCGGGTTCATCGGGTCCGCGATCGTCGAACAGGCGCTCGCGCGCGGCTGGCAGGTACGCGTGCTCGACTCGCTGCGACCGGACGTGCACGGCGGCGGGTACGCGCATCCGAAGGTCGACTTCATGCAGGGCGATGTCCGCGACCGCGCCACGGTCGACGCGGCGCTCGACGGCATCGATGTCGTCAGCCATCAGGCGGCGAAGGTCGGCCTCGGCGTGGACTTCGCCGACGCCCCCGACTATGTCAGCAGCAACGACCTGGGCACCGCCGTACTGCTCGCGGCGATGGCTGCCGCGACGAAGACTCGGCTCGTGCTGGCCTCCTCGATGGTGGTCTACGGCGAGGGCGCGTACACCGGCCCGCACGGCCTCACCCGTCCCGCTGCCCGCCGCGTCGACGACCTCGACGCCGGTCGCTTCGACCCGCTCGACGAAAACGGCTCGATGCTCGTCCCGGGCCTCATCGACGAGGACGCGCCGCTCGACCCGCGCAACGTCTACGCCGCGACCAAGCTGCAGCAGGAGTTTCTCGCCTCGGCGTGGGCCCGCGCCACCGGCGGCACCGCGGTCGCGCTCCGCTACCACAACGTCTACGGACCCGGGATGCCGCAGAACACCCCGTACGCCGGCGTCGCGTCGCTGTTCCGCTCGGCGATCGAACGCGGCGAGGCGCCCCGCGTCTTCGAGGACGGCGCCCAGCGGCGAGACTTCGTCCACGTGCGCGATGTGGCGAGCGCGAACCTCGCCGCCCTCGACTGGCAGGGCCCGGGCTTCCGCGCGTTCAACGTCGGGAGCGGTCAGGTGCACACCATCGGCGAGCTCGCAGCAGCGCTGGCGCGCCCGGCCGGGCTCGAACCGGTGACGACGGGTGAGTACCGGTTGGGCGACGTGCGGCATGTGACCGCGTCATCCGCCCGCCTGAGAACGGAACTCGGATGGGCGCCGAGCGTCGATTTCGAGGACGGCATGCGCGAGTTCGCCACGGCCCCCTTACGCGCGGCAGTGGTTGCGCATTAGCCGACGGTGACCCCGATGGAGGCCCAACCCTCGGCACCGTTCGGGGCGGGTGGTGCGTACTTCTGCGTCTGCACCTGGCCGTTCGCGTCGGTGGCGCGCACGGTGAAGGTGTGATCCCCCGTGGTCGGCTCCCACTGGTAGACCCACTGGCGCCAGGTGTCGGCCGAGACCGAGTCGGCGAGGGTGGCGAGGTTCCACGGTCCGTCGTCGACGCGCAGCTCGACCTGCTTCACCCCGATGTGCTGGCACCAGGCGACACCGGCGATCGGGATGGTCGTGCCGCTGCTGAGGCGGGCACCATCCTTCGGGGTGTCGATGCGCGACTCGAGCTTGACCGGACCCATCGCATCCCAGCCGCGCGGGGTCCAATAGCCCTGGGCCTTGGAGAACTGGGTGACCTCGAGCTCCACCACCCACTTGGTGGCGGAGACGTACCCGTAGAGTCCTGGCACGACCATACGCACCGGGTAGCCGTGCTCGACCGGCAGCGGGGTGCCGTTCATCCCGACCGCGAGCAGAGCATCCGTTTGTTCGTCCTGCAGCACGTCGAGCGGGGTGCCGGCGGTGAAACCGTCGATGCTGGTGGAGAGCACCATGTCGGCGCCGGCTTTCGGCACGGCCAGCGCGAGCAGCTCGCGGATCGGCCAACCGAGCCAGCGCGCATTGCCGATCAGGTCGCCACCGACGTCGTTCGAGACGCAGGTGAGGGTGAGGATGTGCTCGGTAAGCGGCTTCTTCAGCAGCTCGGCGAACGTGATCTCAACCTCGTTCTCGACCATGCCGGTGACCTTGAGCGTCCAGGTGTCTGCGTCGACGTTGGGCACCACCAGCGCGGTATCGATGCGGTAGAAATCCTTGTTCGGGGTGATGTACGGCGAGATGCCGCTCACGTCGAGCTGCGCACCCGACGGGACCGGCGGGGAGGCGACGGCGGGCGCTGGCAGCTTCAGCGCCTTGCGCGCCTCGGTGATGACCGTTGCTCCGGAGTTCTTGATTCGCACCCCGGTACCGGCGACGAGAGCAGCAGCACCCGCGACGACGGTGATGGTGAGGAAGCGACGGCGAGCCGTGGAGGATGCTGCCCCGTCGACCGGCGCAGAACGCCACACCCCGAGCCGCTGGATGGCGACGCGCAACACCACCACGCCGACGACCGCGCCGATGATGGTCGGCACGCCGTCGCTGCCGGTGGATCCGGCGCGGGTGAGTACGGCGATCAGCGCGATCAGACTCGCGACACCGAACACCACGACCCCGAACGGCGGGCGACGCAGTTCGAGAATGCCGGCACCGGCCGACCCCGCCACGATGATGACGGCGAGCAGGGTGAGCAGCGCGGCCTTGTCGCCGGTACCGAACAGGCTGATCATCAGGTCTTTCGCCCCGGGCGGCGCGAGGTCGATCACGAGCGAGCCGACCGCGAAGATCGGGCTGCCGGCGTTGCCGGTGACGAGGGAGCCGAGCTCAGCAGCGCCCAACACGACGATGGCGGAGACGACGCCGGTGAAGGCGGCCAGCCAGCGGGCCGTGCGAGTGGTCATGGTTCAGAGTACGTCGATGCGCCTTCCAGCTTGCTGCGAGCCTTCCCGTACTCTCGGAACGTGACAACCCCACAGGTAGACATCGTGCTGCCCTGCCTGAACGAGGCCGCCGCCCTCCCCTGGGTGCTCTCCCGAATCCCCGCTGGCTACCGCGCGATCGTGGTGGACAACGGATCAACGGATGACTCCGCCGACGTCGCCCGCGCGCACGGCGCCCTCGTGGTCGCCGAGACCCGCCGCGGGTTCGGCGCGGCAGCCCACGCCGGACTCCTGGCCGCCACCGCCCCGGTCGTCGCGTTCTGCGACGCGGACTCCTCGATGGATCCGGCCGACCTCCCTCCCATGGTTGCGCTGCTCGACTCGGGCGCCGCGGACCTGGTGCTCGGACGCCGTCGACCGACCATCCGCGGTGCCTGGCCGGTGCACGCACGCCTGGCCAACCGAGCGCTCGCGATTCTGATGCGCCGGGCCACCGGCATCCCGTTGCACGACCTCGGCCCGATGCGGGTCGCCCGGCGGCAACAGCTCCTCGGCTTCGACCTGCGGGACCGGCGGAGCGGGTATCCCCTCGAAATGGTGTTGCGCGCAGCATCCGCCGGCCTGCGCGTGGTCGAGGTCGACGCTCCATATTCGCCGCGGGTCGGGCGCTCGAAGGTGACCGGAACCCTGCGGGGTACGGTCATCGCCGTGAAGGATATGTCGCGACTACTCCGGGAGCTGCCCCGGTGACCACCGTGATCGTGATCGCCAAGGAGACCGTTGCGGGCAAGGTGAAGACCAGGCTGCACCCTCCGCTCAGCTACGAGCAGGCGGCGGAGCTCGCCGCCGCAGCACTCGCCGACACGCTGGCAGTGGTGACCGCGCTTCCCGCATCCCGCCGCATTCTCGCCTTCGACGGCAACCTCTTACCCCAGGGCTCCGAACCATTCGATGTGATACATCAAGTGAGCGGAGACCTCGACATGCGCCTCGGAGCGATCTTCGACGAATGCGACGGCCCGACCGTGCTCGTCGGCATGGACACCCCCCAGCTGACCGCCGACCACCTCGCCCCCGTGTTCGCGCCGTGGCCCGACGGCATCGATGCCTGGCTCGGCTACGCCAACGATGGCGGATACTGGACGCTCGCGCTCGCCGAACCGAACGGCGACCTCATCCGGGGAGTTCCGATGTCGCGCGACGATACCGGTCGCTTACAGCTCGAGAGCCTCCGCTCCGCCGGCCTCGGCGTCGGCATGCTGGCAGAGCTGATCGACGTCGACACCATCACGGATGCCCGGGCCGTCGCCGCGCTAGCGCCCGATACCCGGTTCTCCCGCACTCTGCGCTCCTTCGACCTCTCGGGTTCATTCGAGGCGCAGGATGGTGCGCGGTGAGTCTCGCTGTTGCGACCTTCGGCTCCGGGGGCGCCGAGCCCTATGCCCGCGCCCTGCGGCGTGATGACGACGTGCTGTATCTGCGCGATGCGCGGGCCGGGTCATCCGTCCCGCACTCGACGATGAATGCCGCCCGCTGGAGCGACGACGCCGACGCCACCGACATTGCACTGTTGCGCGGAGTCACCGGACCTGTGCTCGATATCGGCTGCGGTCCCGGTCGCATGGTGCGCGCCGCCAACGATCTTGGGCTGGTCGCCCTCGGCATCGATGTTTCGCCGACCGCCGTCGCGATCGCTCGCGCGGCCGGGCTGCAGGTGCGCGAGGTCTCGGTGTTCGAGATGGTTCCGCTCGAGGGCAGCTGGGCCACGGGCCTGCTCGTCGACGGCAACATCGGCATCGGCGGCGACCCGAGCGCGCTCATGGCCCGCTGCCGAGAGCTGATCTCCCCCGACGGGTCCGTCGTGGTGGAGGTGAACAGCGAGCCCTTGCGGGACGACGTGTTCATCGGCACTCTCGCGGACATCCACGGCGAGCAAAGCGACGAATTTCCCTGGGCCGAGATCGGGAGCACCGCTCTGGCCCGCCGCTCCTCGCGCGTGGGACTGCGCCTCGCAGCCGCATGGGCAGCGGACGGCCGTAGCTTCACCCGCTTCGTCCGCGCGTAGCCGTCGGTCGGGTAGCGCCGTTTTTCGTCGGTCGAGTAGCGCCCGAGGAACGAGGACGCGTATCGAGACCCACCCCGCGTGAGCGTTACGGGTGTCGATACGGCTGCTCCTTCGTCGCGGCCTACTCAACCAGCGAACTACCGCGCCGCATCCGCGCGCGCACCAGGTACAGCGCGATGCCCACCACGGTAAGCGCCGCAAGCACGCCCCAGAATCCCAGCAGTGTCGGCCCGTAGTCGAGCGGCAGCACGGTCGGGTTCTTGGTTCCGATCGACTTCTTGTAGACCTCAGGCACCACGACGATCGCGAACACCGCCGCGATCACCAGCGCGCCCTGCACGATCGCGAGCACCGCCGTCGGCACCTTCCTGCCCGCCTTACGCAGGGTGAGTGCCGTCGCGAACGTGATCCCCGCGATGATGCCGTCATGCACGATGAGGGCGAGGATCAGCCATGCGGCGAGCCCGGCGATCTTCTTCAGCGTGTTGGTCTCGAACAGCACGACGACACCGAGGAGCAGCACCAGCACACCGAACGCGATCAGGATGACGCGGGCCAGCCTCACGACAGCACCTCCAGCTTCGACAGCCATTTGGTCTGCAGCACGCCCGGGCGCCCCGGAGCGATCACGCGCGCGGGATAACCATGATCCATGGCGAGAGTCTCGCCGTTGAGTTGCAGCGCGACGAGCGTGAGATCGTCTTCGATGTACTCGTGACCCATCTCGGTCACCCGATATCCGCCCTTCACCTCGAGACTGGTGAGGCGCAGATCTTCGCGCGGGTTCCGTCCGACGGTGTCGGTCAGATCCTTGAGGCGCACTCCCCTCCAGGTCGCCATCTGGCTCCAGCCTTCGACGCAGGAGATCGGTAGCTGCACCTCCCGCTGCGGCATCGCGAGCAGCTGTTCGCGGGTGAAGGTGCTGATGGCGTCGCCGCGCTTCACGGTGAGGATCCAGTCGGCGCCGACCATGGCATCCGTCACCTGGGCCGCGCGAGCGGTGCGGTTGATCGGCAGGGTGCCCGGACCGATGCCCTTCTTGCGCGGCGCGAAGACGTTGGTGCCGCCGAGGAAGGCGAAGGACTGGCCCGCGGTCAGACCTACCAACGCGGCGACCGCGATGCCGACGGTGGCGACGAAGCCGCGGCGCGACACCCGGGCAGCCCGCGCACTGTGGTTATCAGGCGCGCCGGGCTGATCAAGCGCACTGTGCTCATCAAGCGCACTGGGCTGATCAGGCGCGCTGGGCTCATCAGGGAAACTGGGCTCCGGGGCACTGCCGCGCACCGGGGCACTGTCGATCCAGGCGAAGAGCCTGCCCGTGAGGCGGTCCGCCCGGTGGACGATCGGTCCGAGCGGTTTCGGATGCTGCGCCAACTCGGCCCGCACGGTCGAGGCGGTGGGCGCGACATCCGCCTCATCCAGCACCAGGTTGCCCTCGGCGTCGTACGACTTCGCGTGGGTCCAATAGCGCGAGATCTTCGGCAGCTTCACCGCGATATGAATGGCGAGGGAGCCGATGATCACGAACGAGAGCGCGAAGTGCACCTGCCGGAAGTTGAACGGGAACGGGTACCACTGAAAGGTGTCGAACAGGCCGGTGATGATCTGCACGATCGACGACGACACGAAGAGCGCGATCGAGCCGCGCTCGAGCAGGCTCGGAAGCCCTTTGATCGGCGGGTACGCGAACAGATCAGGGAAGACGACGTAGAGCTTGGCGAGCAGCAGCGGGAAGCAGGCGATGCCGGCCGTGATGTGGATGCCCTGCGTGATCTGGTAGAGCCAGAGCGGCCGGGTGGTGAATACCATCCAGGGCAGCGGGTCTTGAAGAAAGTGGCTGTACAGCCCGGTGCCGAAGCAGATGATGAACGCCGCGCCCAACAGTCGTCCGACGGCAACGGCCATCCGTGGATTTCGCGAGGGGGTCGACAGAGCACGCCGTGCCTCGAGCAGCAGGCGCCGCATGATCTAGGCCCGCTCTGACATATGCATATGACCTATTCGAGACCGTCGAGCGATTCGACAGGTCTCTCCCCTTCGCTCACTGTACGGTCAGCCCCGTGAAGCGCATAGTGTTTACCGGAATCATCCTCATCGCCATGGTGGTGTTGACGGCCTTCTCGGTCACGGCGTACGGCTTTCTCGACCCGAAGCACGACACCGGGCTGCTGCTCTGCACGGCCGGACTCTGGCTGCTCTTCGCCCTCGCGGTCATTCTGCTGAAAAAGGTTCCGACTCGCGCCGCGATCGTGCTGGTCGTCGCCGGTTCGGTGCTGATCGGCGGCGCGGCCATGGCCGGTCCGCCCAACACCAGCACCGATTCCGCGCGCTACGCCTGGGACGGCATCGTTCAGGATGCCGGGATCTCGCCGTACGCCTACGTCCCTGTCGCCGACGAGCTGGCACACCTCCGCACTGACTGGCTGTTCCCGACCCCGCGCGAGAACGCCGACGGCACCCACACCTGCTTCGAGCCGCGCACCCACAAGACCTCGGGCATCCCGTCGGGCGATCCGCTCTGCACCGCCATCAACCGCTCGAAGGTCAACACCATCTACCCGCCGACCAGCGAGCTCTATTTCGCCGGCGTGCGCTTTCTGGTGCCGACCACCGCCGCCTATTGGCCGCTGCAACTCACCGGTCTGCTCCTGAGCGTCGGCATTACGGTGCTCCTGATCACCGCCATGCGGCGGCGCGGCATCGACCCGCGCTGGGCGGCCCTGTGGGCCTGGAGCCCGCTCGTCGCCACCGAGGCCGTCACCAATTCCCACGTGGATGTCCTCGGCGGCCTGCTCGTCGTGGTGGCGACTCTCGCGGTCTCTCGCGGCTTCCGCTTCCGCGGCGGCATCGCGCTGGGTGCGGCGATCGCGGCGAAGCTCATCCCGGTGATCGCCGCGCCGGCCCTGCTCAAGAAGCAGCCGTGGAAGGTGATCCTCGCGGCCGTCGCCACCTTCGCGCTGCTCTACGTGCCGTATGTGCTCGCAACCGGAGTCGGCGTGCTCGGTTACCTGCCCGGCTACCTCAGCGAGGAGGGTTACGAAAGCGGCAACCGGTTCGCGCTGATCGGTCTGGTGGTGCCGAAATCCGCAGCGCTGGTCGTGGCCGCGCTGCTCATCGCGCTCACCGCAGCGCTGGTGTGGTGGAAGACCGACCCGCTGCGACCATGGTTCGGGCAGCTGATCATGATCGGCACCGTGCTGCTCATCGTGAGCCCGCGCTACCCCTGGTATGCACTCCTGCTCGTTCCGTTCATCGCCATGACCGGGCGCTGGGAATGGTTTGCCGTGCCGCTCGCCCTTACCGCCCGGCTGCTCGCGCCCATGCCCGGGATCACCGCGACCGCGGTCGGAACAGCGGTTTTCGTGGTGGTGGCGGTGACCTGCTACCGCCAGAAGTGGATTCCGCGGGCACGCCGTCTTGTCACAAAACGGTAACAGGCCCGTCGTTTTCGCGAGGGTGGCCGAACGACTACCCAGAACCGCCCGCCACCTTCGGCAGGCGAGGAAAGGGATAAAGACCATGCTTTCGTTCAAGAACACCGCCGCCAAGGCAACCATCGGAATCGCCGCTGCCGGCCTCCTCGTCGCCACACTGGCCGGCTGCTCGATGAGCTCCAGCGCGGACACCTCCACCAAGTCCTCCGACACGTCCTCCTCCGCTGCGGCGGCTCCGAAGGCGCTGGCCGACATCCCGGCACTGACCGGTGTCGACACCGCGGTAAAGCTCGACGCGGGCTTCGCGGCAGCCCTCACCACCCTGGGCCTCACGCCCGGCACGGTCGGAACCGCTACCCTCACCGACGGCAGCCTCCACTTTCCGATCACGGGCGGCAACGTCAAGTACTTCGACCCGAGCGAGAAGTACCGCCCGTACGTCCAGGGTTCGATCAAGCACGAGGGTTCCGGCTTCTCGCTGGCGGCCGGTGGCACCACGGTCGAGCTGACCAACTTCACCATCGACCCCGGCACCTCGAAGTTGTATGGTGACGTCGCCGTCAACGGCACCTCCGCCGCCACCCAGGCGCTTCTGTTCAACCTCTACGGCGGAACGCTGCAGCCGCTGCAGATGGACGGTGACAACGCCATCCTCACCGGCACCACGGTTCACATCTCGGCCGTCGCCGCCGATCTGCTGAACAAGACCTTCAGCACCGACGCCGTCAAGTCGCAGCTGCTGGTCGGCGTTGCGACCATCACGGTTGCAACCAAGTAGTCGTTGAGAGACACGGAGTAACGTCGCTTTCACGATGTCGCTCTAATGATGGGGTCCTCCGCAATCGCTGCGGCGGGCCCCATCATCGTGAGTAGCCGAACAGTGAGTGGCCAAACACTCAATAGCCAGACAGGCGAAAAGCAGAGGGGGGATGACCGGATGACCACGCTCCGCCCCACCGCGCCCGTCACGGTCAGCCGCCCGAACGGGTCCGCGCGCCAGCTGATTGCCCCGGCATCCGTCGGCGTGCTCGGACTGCTCGTCACCTTCGCCTTCTCGTGGGTGCCGTCGGTCTGGTTCGACGAGGCGGCGACCATCTCGGCCACGACCCGAAGCTGGCCCGAGCTTTTTCGGATGCTCGGGGGCATCGACGCGGTGCACGGCGTGTACTACGCGGCGATGCACGTCTGGTTCGATCTGGTGGGCTACACGCCGTCCACCCTGCGCCTCCCGAGCGCCGCCGCCACCGGGCTCGCCGCGGCGTTGCTGCTCGTACTGGTGCGCAGGTTCGCATCCGAACGCCTCGCCATCACCTCCGCCGTACTGTTTCTGCTGCTGCCCCGGGTGACCTGGATGGGCGGCGAAGGCCGCTCCTACGCCGTGCAGGTCGTGCTGGCCATCGGTCTCACCCTGGTCTTCGTCGGAGCGTGGCGTCGCGCCGCACAATCCCGACGCTCGCGCCTGCTCTGGTGGACCGCATATGCCCTTCTCGCCACGCTCGCCATCTGGACCTTCCTCTATCTGGCCCTGGTGATCGCCGCCCACGCCGTCACGGTGATCCTGAACGCGCGCCGCGATCGACGGTCGGTCGGCCTGTTCGCCGCCGCGGCCGCGGTGGCGGGGCTCGCCAGCATCCCGCTGCTGCGGCTGGCCGATGCCCAGTCCGGTCAGGTCTCCTGGATCCTCCCGCTCGACGCCGATACGCTGCACGGCGTCTTCGTCGCCCAGTGGTTCTATCGCAATAACACGTTCGCGATCGCGGGTTGGATCCTCATTGTCATTGGCGCGGTGCTGCTGCTGCGCAGGCACCCGCGCTATCGCAGAGCGGGGGTCGGGTTTGCGGCCGTGGTGCTGCCCTGGCTGATCGTGCCGACGGCCGGGCTCCTGGTCGCGTCGGTGCTGGTGGATCCGCTGTACTCGGCGCGGTATGTCACGTTCAGCGCGCCGGCCGCAGCCGTGCTCATGGCGGTGGCCGCGACATCCGTTCGCCGCTGGTGGATGGCGGCGGGCATCGTCGCCCTCTGTGCCGTGCTCACGATGCCCTCGTACATCGCGCAGCGCACGCCAACCGCGAAGCAGTCGACGGCGTGGAACCAGGTCGCCGAACTCGTGGCTCGCGAACGGGCTGCCGACGCTCCTGACGCCTCAGAAGCTGTGATCTGGGGGCCGCTACGCAAACACAAGGCCGCGACCAGCCGGGTGATCGAGTACTCGTATCCCGAGGCTTTCGCAGGGCTCGTCGACGTGAAGCTCAAGACCCCGGCCGCGCAGACCGGCACCCTCTGGGAGACCGCGTATCCGCTCGACCAGGTGACCGAGCGGTTCGACGGCACCAGTGTTGCCTGGCTCATCACCAGCGATAAGCAGGATTGGCGGCCGAGCGTGGCCGAGAAATTGGCGGCCTTGGGCTTCCACGTCGAGCGCGAGTGGAACATTTCGACGACCAACGTCGTGCGCTACGTGCGCTGACCTGGGCAGCCCTAGTTCGAACTCACTTAAGCTGCCGCTCGCCCGCATTTGTGGTCGCCCTTTCCGAAATGAAGGATGTTTTCGATGCGGGGCGGCGTGTCGTCGCAGACACGCCGAGAGTTGGCGAAATTTGCCTTCATTTCGGAAGTGGCGGTGCAGAAGTGGCGGTGCGGAAGTGGCGGTGCAGAAGTGGCGGCGCAGAAGCGAAAACGGAACTGAGGCCGAGCTGCTTAGTCGCTCACGATGCGGGCGCCGTGCACCGGGCCGGTCGCGCGCACCACGGTGAGCCGCGCCGCGCTCAGCGCGATCTGCAGCTCGAGCGCACCGTCGAGGTCGGGCGCGAGGAACGCGATGGTCGGGCCGGAGCCGGAGACCAGCCCCGCGAGCGCACCGTTCTCCTCGCCGAGCTGAATCACGGAGGCGAGCTGGGTCTCCAGGTGCAGGGCCGGCGCCTGCAGGTCGTTGTGCAACACCTCGGCGAGCATGTGGGCGTCACCGGCTCGCAGCGCCTGCAGCACCGCGGTGTCGACCTGCGGCGCGATGGCCGCGGGGAAAATGTCTTGCGCGTGCCGGTCACGATGCCGGTCGAGTTCCCTGTAGACCTCGGGAGTGCTCATGCCGAAGTCGGCGAGAGCCAGCACCCACTGGAATTGCCCGGCGGCGAGGGCGGGGCTGAGTTTGTCGCCGCGTCCGGTGCCGATCGCCGTGCCGCCCGCGAAGGCGAAGGGCACATCGGAGCCCAGCGAGGCCGCGAGCTCCATCAGTTCGTCCCGGCCGAGGTCGGTGCCCCAGAGAGTGTCGCAGGCGAGCAGGGTCGCCGCGGCGTCCGCGGATCCGCCGCCCATGCCGCCCGCGATCGGTACGTGCTTCTCTATCTCGAGGTGCACCCCACGGCGATAGCCGGCGCGATGGGCGAGCAGCGTCGCCGCCTTGATGGCCAGATTGCTTCCGTCGACGGCGAGCGAGGACGTGTCGATCGGGCCGGTGAAACTTACCGAAAAGTCGTCTGCGGGAGTCGCGCGGACATCCTCGAACAGCGAGACGGCCTGGTAGGCGGTCGCGACGTCGTGGTAGCCGTCGTCGAGCAGAGCGCCGACCTTGAGGAAGACGTTGATCTTGCCCGGAGCCTTAGCGTGAACGGCCTTCGTGGCGCCCGCGGTGGTCATGCATCCAACCTACTGGACAGCCCGCACGGGTCACGTTCGCCTATACTTCCTCGGCTCGAACGATCCGCAGAAAATCGAGCACGGTGAGCTCCTCACCGCGAGCGGTCGGGGCCACCCCGGCAGCATCCAGTCGGGCGGATGCCGCCGCGCTATCCCCGAGGACGACCGACAGCGACTGCCGAAGCATCTTGCGTCGCTGCTGGAACGCGGCATCGATCAGCGCGAACGTCGCACGCCGCTCGGCCTCGGTTCCCGGCTGCTCGGCCCGCGCGAACCGCACCAGAATCGAGTCGACGTTCGGCACCGGCCAGAACACCTGGCGACTGACCATGCCCGCGGTGCTCCAGCGTCCGTACCAGGCGGCCTTGAGGCTCGGGCTGCCGTAGATCTTCGAGCCGGGCTCGGCGGCGATGCGCTGCCCGACCTCGGCCTGCACCATCACCAGCGCCTTGTCGATGTTCGGGAACAGCTCGATGAAGTGCAGCAGCACGGGCACCGAGATGTTGTACGGCAGGTTCGCGACCAGGGCGGTCGGGTCGCCGGGAAGCTCGGTGATGGTCATCGCGTCCTGAAGGATCACGGTGAGCTCTGCATCCGGCTGCAGCAGTGCAACCGTCTTCGGCAGCTGACCGGCCAGGCGGTCGTCGATCTCGACGGCGACGACGGATGCCCCGGCCTCCAGTATCCCGAGAGTCAACGAGCCCAGCCCCGGGCCGACCTCCACGACGCTCTCGCCGGGAGTGACCCCGCTCGCCTTGACGATGCGACGCACGGTGTTGGCGTCGATGACGAAATTCTGGCCGAGCTTCTTGGTCGGCTGCAGGTCGAGCAGCGCGGCCAGGTCGCGGATCTCCGCAGGCCCCAATAGGCTCACGCGATGTCCGCCGGGTCGTACTCGAGTGGCTCGTCTTCGCCGTGCAGCACGGGCTCGGAGTCCCAGCTGCCGTAGACCAACTCGGTGTTCGAGGTCACCTGGGCGGCCAGCATCGACACCTCGGTACCGAGGTGGTCGGCCATGAAGCGCAGCGTGGTCGGAATCAGGTACGGGGCGTTTGGCCGCCCGCGGTACGGGGTCGGCGTGAGGTAGGGCGCATCCGTCTCCACCAGGATCAGGTCGCGCGGGATCACCTCGAGCGCCTCGCGCAGATTGGTCGCGTTCTTGAACGTGACGGTACCGGCGAACGAGAGATACCAGCCGTGATCGGCGCAGATGCGGGCCATGTCGGCGTCGCCGGAGAAGCAGTGGAAAACGGTCTTCTCTGGCGCTCCGACGCGCAGGAGGGTCGAGATGACCTCGGTATGCGCATCCCGATCGTGGATCTGCATGGCCAGGCCGTGCTTTTTGGCGATCTCGATGTGCGCCTCGAACGAGCGGTGCTGTGCGGCCAGCCCGTCACCCTCGGTGCGGAAGAAGTCGAGCCCGGTCTCGCCGATGGCGCGCACCCGCGGGCGGGCGGCCAACTCGTCGATCTCCGCGAGGGCCGCATCCAGCTCCCCCGCTGCTTCGTACCGCGGAGCCTCATTCGGATGGATGGCGACGGCCGCGAGCATCCGCGGCTCCTTGGCTGCCATCTCGGCCGACCAGCGCGAGGTCTCGAGGTCGCCGCCGACCTGCACGACGCCCCGGATGCCGACGCTCGAAGCGCGGTCGAGCTGCTCGAGGTAGTCGAGCGGGTCTTCCCCGTCGGCTATCTCCAGGTGCGTGTGGTTGTCGTAGGTGCCGACGACCAGCGGTACCGGCAGTGGCGGGTAGCTGAGGTCGCGCTTCTGCACGTGCTCGGGGTCGCGCTCGCGCACGTGTGCTCCGGTCATCGCGCTTCCCTCCGTCGTTCCTGCGTCACCTTACTCAGTCGACGGTTATTCAGCGGCGACGACTTGCTCGATCCGGGGGAACAGCGACGACTCGAGCGGCGTCACGTTCGGGCCGCCCTCCCAGTCGAAGGCTGCACGGATGTCCTGGGCGTCGACAGCGCCGTCGCCGCCGAGAGCGGCCCATAGCTTCGCCGATGCCGTCGGGATGACCGGAGCGAGCAGCACCGCGAGGGTGCCGAGCCCGCGGACCACGGTGAACAGAACGGTGTTGAGCCGCTCCGCCTTCTCCGGGTCCTTCGACAGGGCCCACGGCTCCTGAATGGTGATGTAGCCGTTGAGCTCGTCGACCAGGTTCCAGATCACGGCGAGCGCCTCGTTGATCGCGAAACGCTCGATCGCCGCATCCGCGCCCGCCGCGACATCCCGAGCCGTGGCGAAGATCGCCTCGTCGGCGGGCTCGTACGCGCCGGGAGCCGGGATCACGCCGTCGCGGTAGCGGGTGACCATGGCGATGACGCGAGAGGCGAGGTTACCGAATCCGTTCGCGAGCTCGGCCTGGTAGCGGGCGCTGAGGTCTTCCCAGCTGAACGAGCCGTCCTGGCCGAAGCTGATGGCGCGCATGAAGTAGTAGCGGAAGGCATCCGCTCCAAAGGTCTCGGTGATCTGCTCGGGGGCGATACCGGTGAGCTTCGACTTGGACATCTTCTCGCCGCCGACGAGCAGCCAGCCGTGGCCGAAGACGCGCTTCGGCACGGGAAGTTCCGCGGCCATGAGCATCGCGGGCCAGATGACGGCGTGGAAGCGGGCGATGTCTTTACCGACCAACTGCACGGCCGGCCAGCGGCGCTCGAAGTTCTCCATGTCGGCGCCGTAGCCGATCGCGGTGATGTAGTTGAGCAGAGCGTCGAACCAGACGTAGAGCACGTGGCTGTCGTCCCAGGGGATCGTGATTCCCCAGTCGAAGCTCGAGCGCGAGATCGACAGGTCGTCGAGTCCCTGCTTGACGAACTGGATGATCTCGTTGCGCACGCTCTCCGGCTGGATGAAGTCGGGCTGCGACTCATACAGGTCGAGCAGGCGCTGTTGGAAATCGCTCATCCGGAAGAAGTAGTTCTTCTCCTTGAGGATCTCCACCGGGCGGCCATGGATCTTGCAGACCTGCTGACCGGCGTAGTCGCCGTTCTCGGTCTCCATCAGGTCGTCGAGCTGCTTGTACTCCTCGCAGCCGACGCAGTAGTAGCCCTCGTACTCGCCGGAATAGATGAAGCCGTCGTCGTAGAGCTTCTGCAGAAAGACCAGCACGCCCTCTTCGTGACGCTTATCGGTCGTGCGGATGAAGTCGTCGTTCGCGATCTCGATCGTCTTCAGCAGCGGCTGCCAGGCATCCGCCACCAGCTTGTCGGCCCAGGCCTTGGGCGTCGTGTCGTTCGCCACCGCCGTGCGCAGGATCTTCTGCCCGTGCTCGTCGGTGCCGGTGAGCAGCCAGGTGTCGTCGCCCGCCTGACGGTGCCAGCGTGCGAGGAGGTCAGCCGCAACTTCGGTGTACGCGTGGCCAATGTGCGGCACGTCGTTGACGTAGAAGATGGGCGTCGCAATGTAGAAGGATTCTCCGGCGGCCATCCGCCCATTCTAATTCCTGCGGGTATCCCGTTACGCCGCCGCCGCTTCTCCCTGTCCCACCCTCGACGTTTGCCCGAATATGCAGGTTTTGGGTACCGGAAACATGCATATTCGGGCAAACGTGGGAGGGGCTGTGGAAAACCATCGACGGCAGCTGACGCGCTGCGCCACCATGTCCCGATGACCGAGTCCGACATCCAACCGTTTCGAGTCCGTGACGCCATCGCCGCCGGAGTCGAGGCCAACGATCTGCGCGGCAGGCGTTGGAACCGCACCGTGCATTCGATCCGCTCGACCGAGCCTGACCTCGACTTCATCGCCCGCTGCCGGCTGTTTGCGTTGCGCATGCCGCCGACCGCGGCCTTTAGCCATTCCACCGCTGCTCAGCTGCTGGGTTTCCCCGTGCCCTGGCGCCTTGAGCGGTCATCGGATCTGCACATCGTCATCCCGGCACCGGCCCGCGGCCCCCATGCCACCCACATCCGAGGCCACCGCCTCAGCCTTCGCGATCAGGACATTCTCGCCCAGGAGGGACTTCGGATGACCGCGCCCCCTCGCACCTGGTGCGACCTTGCAAGCCAGCTCAGCGTGCACGAATTGGTCGCGGTGGGTGATCACCTCATCCACTGGCGACTACCCATCGTGACGACGGCCGAACTTTCGGATGCAGTCACGCACTTTCCGGGACGACGTGGCCTACCGCGGATGCGTGCAGCATTGCCATTGCTCGATGCTCACGCCGAATCTCCGCCCGAATCGATTCTGCGGGTGATCATCGCTCACGGCGGATTGCCGACGCCGAGCATCAACCACGTTCTTGTTCAGACCGATGACGGTCCGGCCATTCGTCCAGACTTCACCTTCGTCGAGCAGAAGCTGATCCTCGAGTATCAGGGGGACTACCACCGCCCGAAGGAACAATGGCGCAAGGACATGACCCGCCGGACTCGCCTCGAGGGGAAGGGATGGCGGGTGATGGAAATCAATTGGGACGATCTCAAAGATCCGACCGAACTGGTCGCTCGCATCCGCGAGCACCTGAATCTTCCCCGCCCGCGATGAGTTCTTCCACGTTTGCCCGAATATGCAGGTTTTGCGTACCAAAAACCTGCATATTCGGGCAAACGTGAGGAGTGGGGCGGGGGCGTCAGCGGCGGGTGAGCGCGCCTTCGTACAGGTCGCGGCGGCTCAGGCCAGTGAGCGAGGCTACCTCCGTCGAGGCCTCCTTGAGCCGGGTTCCGGATGCCACGAGCTCGAGCACCTGTGCGATCCCCGTATCGAGGCTGAACGCCACCGGCGCGGCCCCCTCCACCACGATGCAGATCTCGCCGCGGACCCCCGCCGACGCCCACTCGACCAGCTCGGCGGCGGTTCCCCGCTTGACCTCTTCGTACATTTTCGTGAGCTCGCGACAGACCACAACTCGACGCTCGGAGCCCAGCGATGTGGCGAGGTCGCGCAGCGCATCGGCGAGGCGGTTCGGCGACTCGAAGAAGACCATGGTGCGTTGTTCGGTGGCGAGCGCGGCGAAATAGGCGACACGGCCCTTGCGCGGCAGAAATCCCTCGAAGCTGAACCGGTCGGTCGGCAGTCCCGAGACGGCGAGTGCGGTCAGCACCGCAGACGGTCCGGGCAGCGCCGTGACGGTCACTCCGGCGTCGGCAGCGGCGGCCACGATCGAGAAGCCGGGGTCGCTGATGGCGGGCATTCCGGCATCGGTCAGCACCAGGACATCCGTCGACCGCGCCAGCTCGACGATCTCGCCGGCCTTCGCCACCTCATTGTGTTCGTGCAACGCGATCAGCCGCGGGCGGTTCTCGACGCCCAGGGCCCGCATCAGGTGAATGGTGACGCGAGTGTCTTCGGAAGCGATCACCTCGGCGTTCTCGAGCGCTTCGACGAGCCGGCGTGAGGCGTCGCCGAGATTACCGATCGGGGTCGCGGCGAGGATGAGCACCCAGCAATCCTCCCACCGCCCCTCCCCTACGATTGCCTGGTGACCAGACCCGAGCCCGCGTTCGATGCGCTCGTGGCCACCACCGAGGTTCCGTGGCAGCAGCCCGGGCGAGTGGACAGGGTCGCCGCCTGGCTCGATCAGACGCCGCTGCGCCGCTGGCTGTGGCGCTGGGGCGGTCCCCTCGTGGTGACGCTCCTCGCCGCGGTGCTGCGGCTGTGGCACCTCGGGTTTCCCCACACGCTGGTGTTCGACGAGACCTTCTATGTGAAGGATGCCTGGACCCTCTCGCGCCTCGGATACGAGGGGGCATGGCCTGCCGGCGCCGACACGGGTTTCAACGCCGGCCAGGTGGACACCTTCACCAGTGCGCCCGCGTACGTCGCGCATCCGCCGCTCGGCAAGTGGATCATCTCGTTCGGGCTCGACCTGTTCGGCGCCCAGAGCTCCGTCGGCTGGCGAATCAGCACCGCCGTGGTCGGCATCCTTGCCGTGTTCCTGCTCGTTCTGATCGCCCGCGCGCTGCTGCGCTCCACGCTGCTCGCCACCCTCGCCGGCTTCCTGTTCGCGGTCGACGGTCACGCGATCGTGCTCTCCCGGATCAGCCTGCTCGACAACTTCGTGATGTTCTTCACCCTGCTCGGCTTCGGGGCGATCCTTCTCGACCGCGGCCAGGCCCGGGTGCGCCTCGATCGTTGGGTCGCGCGCAGAACGGATGCCGGCGGCGACCTCGACTGGGGCCCCACCCTGTGGGCCCGCCCCTGGCTCGTCACCGCCGGAATACTGTTCGGTGCCGCCTCCGCGGTGAAGTGGAGCGGCCTGTACTTCCTGGCCGCCTTCGCCATCTACAGCGTCGTGGTGGACGCCGTGGCCCGCAAACATGCCGGCATCACCTTCTGGGCGAGCAGCGCCGTGTTCCGGCAGGCGTTTGCGACCTTCCTGCTCACCGTGCCGGTGGCAGTCGCGGTCTACCTGCTCAGCTGGACCGGGTGGTTCGTGACGAAGGGCGGCTACTACCGGGAGTGGGCGAATGAGCCCGGCAATGCGGCATCCGGATTCTTCTCCTGGGTGCCCCGCGCAGTGCAGAGCTTCTTCCACTACCAGCAGAGCATCTACGACTTCAATGTCGGGCTGCACACCGCTCACGCCTACCAGGCGAACCCGTTCACCTGGCTGTTTCTCACCCGGCCGACCGCGTTCTCGTATCTGTCTGTGGCCGATGGCGTCGGCGGCTGCACCGACGCGGACGGCTGCGCGCAGTTCATCACCTCGATCGCCAACCCGCTCATCTGGTGGGCGGCGACAGCAGCATTGGTCTACGTGTCGTATCGGCTGGTGCGGTACCGCGAATGGCAGTGCGGCCTAATCCTGATGGGGATCGTCGCCGGCTACCTGCCCTGGCTGCTGTACGCGCAGCGCACGATCTTCCAGTTCTACGCGATCGTGTTCGAGCCGTACATGATCCTGTCGCTGGTGCTGGTGATCGGACTGCTGCTGCGACCGACGACCGGGAACCCGTTCGACGTGAGCGTGCCACGGCGGTTCCAGCCGGGAGGGGTGGGTGTCGTGATGGTCTTCGTGGTTGCCGTGACCGCGATCAGCGCCTTCTTCTACCCGATCTGGACCGGCGACCAAGTGTCCGTCTCGTTCATCCAGCTGCACTACTGGTTCCCGGGCTGGCACTAGGCCGTAACCTAGCCGGATGACCTCGCGCACCGTTCTGCTCTACCTCGCCGTGCTCGTGCCGCCCGTGGCCCTGGCGATCGTGGGCGTCACCCACCCGGAGCACCTCACCGCTGCGTCCGCCGAGTACTGGCGCAACCTGCACATCGGCCTGCTGCCGGTGTTCCCCCTGCTCGCGTTCGGACCGTGGCTCGTGATCCGCGGCTACGACCCCTTCCTGACCTGGGTGGTCGGCATCCTTGGGTTTCTCTACGCTGCCTTCTACACCGGCCTCGACGTGCTCGCCGGCATCGGCGCTGGCGGTCTGAAACTCGACGACATGGGCATGGCGACGGGCACGGTCTTCGGCCTCGGCCGCGACATCGGCTTCGTCGGCAGCGTCGCGTTCATCGCGGCCTGCGGCATCACGGCGCTCGCGTCGTTCCGTCGAGCCGGTGTGCTGGCCGCGCCGGGTGGCGTGGTGCTGATCGTGGGCGCGTTCCTGTTTCTAAACGACCACATCTACTTTCCGCTCGGTGTGCTCGGGCAGGTCTGCATCGCGGTCGGACTCGGAGCGATCCTGTTCGTGGTGCGCCGCGCGATCGCGAACGGGACCGCGACGATGCCGCGCACATCGACCACACCGCGCACCTCGACCACGCCGCGAACCTAGAGCGCGGCGGCCAGCTCCGCTTCCCGCGTGATCGGCAGCCGACAGACGAAGTCGCGACACAGGTACGCGGCAGCGCGCTCGCGCCCCTCGAACAGTTCAAACCCGGCCGCCGCGAGAGCGGCAGCCTGCTCGACCGTGACGACCGTGCTGACACCGACGGATGCCGTGCGCGCCAGTTTCGCGCCGACCTCCGCGCCGTTCTCCCCCACCACGACCAGCTGCGTCACCGGCACGGCCAACCGCGCGATGAGTTCGAGCGACGTGCCGAACGAGATCGGGCGCAGCATCGCGAGCGGCGCCACCGAACGCATCGCCTCCGTCGCCGCATCGCGATATCGCTGCTCCGCGGTGATCAGGTAGAGCTTCTCCGCTGCGGTCGCTATGGCGCTCAGCCCGGAGGGGTATGCCCCTTCGGACGGATCGCTCGCCAGAGCCAGTCCGCGCGCAGCGAGTGCGGGGTCGGCCCCGCCCGGCACGGCGAATGAACCTTCGACCAGGCAGACATCGACCAATTCGCGCGCCGCGATGGCGAAGCTAGCCTCCCCGGTTGCCGTCGCGAGCTGCAGCAGACCCGAGGCGAGCATCCCGTAGTCCTCGAGGGTGGCGGATGCGGCGGACACCCGCTCCCCGATGGATGCCCGGATCAACGTGCCGTCGCCGGCACCCCCGGAACTGACCCGGTGCCGCCCGAGCAGGAGGTCGGCGGCGCGCACAGCCGCGGCCAGCCAATCCGGGCGATCGAGCGCGAAGCCGGCGGCGGCCAGACCCTCGATGGCCAGTCCGTTCCAGCCGGTGAGGATCTTGCCGTCGAGGGCCGGCGGTGTCTGCGCGGCTCGAGCCGCCGCATCCAGGGCGTAGTAGCCGCCCTCGACCCGCTCCCCGACGCCGTTCTCATCGACGACAGTGCTTTCGCTGTCCTGCGCGGAGGCGAAACCGCCATCCGGCTGCTGCAGCACCGAGATGAGGAAGTCGGCGATTCCGGCGGCGATTCCGGGAGCGGCCTGCGGCCGAAGCACCTCGAGTCGGGCGTAGGCGCGCAGCAGCAGGGCGTTGTCGTAGAGCATGCGCTCGTAGTGCGGGTCGCCCCAGTCGCGGCGGGTGGAGTAGCGGAAGAAGCCGCCCTCGACCGCGTCGCGGAGTGGCGAACCGGCCATCGTGACGAGCATGCGCTCGGCCAGGTCGCGGGCGTCGGTGTTCGACAGGGACGTGTCGTCCTGCGCGCCACGCTCGAGCAGGAAGAGCAGCACCGGCGCGACCGGAAACTTGGGCGCACCGCCGAAACCACCGAACTCGGTGTCCTCGTAGCCGACCAGCTCGGCGACGACGCCGGCAAAGTCGGTCGGGAGGGCACCGGGTGCGGTTTCCGACGCCGCGGACCCCAGCGCAGCCGCGACCTTCGCCGCGCTGTCCTCAACCTGATCACGGCGCTCCGTCCACGCCTCCTGGACGGCGTCGAGCACCTGCGAGAACGACGGATGCCCGGCGAGCGGCTTCGGCGGAAAGTACGTTCCGGCGAAGAACGTCCTGCCCTGCGGAGTGACGAAGACGGTGAGCGGCCAGCCCAGGTTGTCGGTGAACGCGCCAGCCGACGTCAGGTAGCTGGCGTCGACATCCGGATGCTCCTCCCGGTCGACCTTGACGCTGACGAAGTCCGCGTTCAGTCGTGCCGCTATCGCCGGATCGCTGAAGCTCTCGCGCGCCATCACGTGGCACCAGTGACAGGTCGAATAACCGATCGAGATCAGCAGCGGAACGTCCCGCCGCTCCGCCTCCGCGAAGGCCTCCTCGCCCCACGGAAACCAGTCGACCGGGTTACCCGCGTGCGAGACGAGGTAGGGGCTGACGGCATCCGCGAGGCGAGCGGCCATGGAGTTAGCCGACCTCCATCGGGTGGCCGCCGACGCGGCCGCCCCGCTCGAGGCCGGTGATCGCCGCCTCCTCGGCGGGGGTCAGCTCGAAGTCGAAGATGTCGAAGTTCTCGGCGATGCGGTTCTTCGAGTTCGACTTGGGGAAGACGATGTGCTGCTGCTGGATGTGCCAGCGCAGCACCACCTGGGCCGGGGATTTGCCGTGTGCTTCGGCCGCGGCGGTCACCTCGGGCAGCTCGAGCAGCGGGTACTTGCCCTGGCCGAGCGGACCCCAGGCTTCGGTGGCGATGCCGTTCTGCCGACCGAAGGCGGTGACCTCGGGCTGCTGGTGGTAGGGGTGCAGCTCGATCTGGTTGACCGCGGGAACCACGCCAGTCTCTTTGAGCACGCGTTCGAGGTGCGGCACCAGGAAGTTCGAGACGCCGATGCTGGTGGCCTTGCCGCTGGCGCGGATCTGCTCGAGCGCCGTCCAGGCCTCGACGTACCTGTCCTGCTTCGGCACCGGCCAGTGGATGAGGTACAGGTCGACGTGATCGAGGCCGAGTTTGCTCAGGCTCTCGTCGATCGCGTTCGCGGCCTTCTCCGACGCCTGCTCGGAGTTCCACAGCTTCGTGGTGATGAACAGCTCGTCGCGCGGAATGCCCGACTTCGCGATCGCACGCCCGACGCCCTCCTCGTTGCCGTAGATGGCGGCCGTGTCGATGTGACGGTAGCCGGCCTCGAGGGCGTCGGTCACGATCCGCTCGGTCTCCGGCGGGTCGACCAGGAACACACCGAAGCCGAGCTGCGGGATGTTCTTGCCGTCGTTGAGGGTGATGGTGGGGATGGTCATATTTCTTTTCTCTTTCAGTTCTTCTCGGAGTCGGGCACGGTGCGCTGCTCCACGCCGTTGTATTCGCTCAGCGGGCGGATCAGTGAGTTGGACGCGCGCTGTTCCATGATGTGCGCGGTCCACCCGACGATCCGGCTCGCGACGAACAGGGGCGTGAACGTCTCCGTGTCGTACCCCATCAGGTGGTACGCCGGTCCGGAGGGATAGTCCAGGTTCGGCTTGATGTTCTTGCGCTGCTGCATGTCGCTCTTCAGCGCGGTGTAGAGCTCCATCAGATCCCCGGCGTCGTACTCGGCGACCAGAGTGTCGAGCGCGGCCTCCATGGTCGGCACCCTCGAATCACCGTTCTTGTAGACCCGGTGACCGAAGCCCATGATCTTGCGCTTCTCGGCGAGCGCGGCGTCGAGCCAGTCCGCGACCTTGTCCGCCGACCCGATCTCGCCGAAGGTGTGCATCACTGCCTCGTTCGCACCGCCGTGCAGCTCCCCCTTGAGAGCGCCAATCGCCCCGACGACCGCCGAGTACAGGTCGGAGAGGGTGGACGTGATCACTCGAGCGGTGAAGGTGGAGGCGTTGAAGGAGTGCTCGGCGTACAGGATCATCGACACGTCGAAGGCGTTCACGACGACCAGGTCGGGCACCTCGCCGAACGTCATGTGCAGGAAATTCGCGCTGTAGCCGAGGTCGTCGCGCGGCTCGATCAGGGGCTCGCCGCGGCGGCGACGTTGGTCGTAGGCGACGATCGACGGCAGTTTGGCGAACAGGGCGAGCGCCTTCTGCAGCTCGGCATCGCGGCTGCTGTTCGCTGTTTCTGGATCGTTCGCGCCGATCACGCTCACCGCGGTTCGCACGACGTCCATCGGATGCGCGGTGACCGGCAGATCGTCGATGACCCGCTTCACGTTCTCATCGAGGTGGCGCAGCGAACGCTCGAGCGCCTGGAACTCGGCGAGTTGGGCATCCGTCGGCAACTCGCCGTGCCACAGCAGGTAGGCGACCTCCTCGAAATCGCACTGTGCGGCGAGCTCCTGCACCGGGTAGCCGCGATACAGCAGCGAATTGGTATCGGGGTTCACCTTGGAGATCGCGGTGTAGTCGACGACGACCCCCGCGAGCCCCTTCTTGATGTCGGTCGGTTCTGTCATCACATGCCTTTCGGTACGTCGAAATTGAAGACGGAAGTGTCGAACGTGTTGTACGCCTCATAGTCGAGGAGCTCATAGAGGCGGGAGCGGGTCTGCATGCCTGCCACCTCGGACTTCAGCGAACCCTCGGCGACGAGGGTGTCGAGGCCGCGTTCAGCCGCGCCCATGGCGATGCGCAACAGGCTGACCGGGTAGATGACGATGTCGATGCCGACGCCGTGCAACTGCTCGGTCGTGAACAGCTCGCTCTTTCCGAACTCGGTCATGTTGGCGAGGATCGGCACGTCGACCGCCGACCGCATGGCCTCGAACTCGGCGAGGTCGGCCATCGCCTCGGGAAAGATCGCGTCGGCGCCAGCTTCTGCGAGCGCCTTGGCCCGGTCGGTCGCGGCCGCCAATCCATCGATGGCACGGATGTCGGTGCGCGCCATGATCAGCAGGTTCGGGTCCCGGCGCGCATCGACCGCCGCACGGATGCGCTTGGTCGCCGTGTCGAGCCCGACGACGGCCTTGCCGTCGAGGTGCCCGCACCGCTTCGGGTTGACCTGGTCTTCGATGTGCAGGCCGGCGACTCCGGCATCCTCGAACTCCTGAACCGTACGGGCGACGTTCATCGGCTCGCCGAATCCGGTATCCGCGTCGACCAGCGTCGGGAGGTCGGTCATCCGGCTGATCTGCTTGGCGCGGGCTGCCACCTCCGTCAGCGTGGTGAGGCCGATGTCGGGCAGGCCCAGATCGGCGGCGATGACGGCGCCCGAGATATAGACGCCCTCGAAGCCCTTCTCGCCGATGAGCCGGGCGCTCAGCGGGTTGAATGCGCCGGGGAAGCGCAGCAGCTCTCCCGATCCGAGCGCGGCACGCAGGCGGGCGCGCTTCTCGGCGGGCGTGACATCCGTGTACAGCATTAGAACAGTCCCTTCGGGCCGGGAAGCAGCAGGCCGGGCCGTGCGGTCACGGTCAGTCCGCCGAGTTCGGTCGCATCCAGTTCGGGCAAACGCTGCACCAGGTCGAGGAAGCGTTCGATCTCGATCTCTTCCAGCGTTCCCTCGGCGAGGCCGCGGAACTTGGCGATGTACTGCTCGCGCCCAAACGGGTTCGCGCCGAGCGGGTGCGCGTCGGCGACCGCGATTTCGTCGACGATCACCGATCCGTCGCGGAGCGTGATGGCGACGCTGCCGCCAAACGCTTTCTCGGCCGGGTCGTTCGAATGGTAGCGCCGGGTCCACTCGGGGTCTTCTTCGGTGACGACGCGGTTCCACAGCGCGACGGTGTCGGGGCGCGCTGCCCGCTCCGGGGCGTAGGACTTCTCGTGGTCCCACTCGCCGTCCTGCAGCGCGACGGTGAAGATGTAGGGAATGGAGTGGTCGAGGGTTTCGCGGCTCGCGGTCGGGTCGTACTTCTGCGGGTCGTTCGCCCCGGAGCCGATCACATTGTGGGTGTGATGGCTGGTGCGGATGATGACGCGCTCGATCGTGTCCGGCCCGAGTTCCGGGTACCGCTGGTGCAGTCGGCGGGCCAGGTCGATCCAGGCCTGGGCCTGATACTCGGCGGAGTGCTCTTTGGTGTAGCTGTCGAGGATGGCCCGCTTGGTCTCACCGCGTTCGGGCAGTGGCACCTCGTAGTGGGCGTCCGGCCCGTCGAGCAGCCAGGCGATCACCCCGTCTTCGCCCTCGTAGATCGGGGTGGGGCTGGTCTGTCCGCGCATCGCTCGATCGACCGCTTCGACGGCCATCTTGCCGGCGAAGGCGGGTGCGTGCGCCTTCCAGGTGGAGATCTCGCCCTTGCGCGACTGGCGGGTGGCGGTGGTGGTGTGGAGCGCCTGCCCGATGGACTGGAAGATCGTCTCGGGCGCAAGCCCCAGCAGGGTGCCGATGCCGGCCGCGGCGCTCGGGCCGAGGTGCGCCACGTGGTCGATCTTGTGCGCGTGCAGACTTATAGCCTTCACCAGGTCGATCTGGATCTCGTAGCCGGTCGCGATGCCCCGCACCAGATCGTGGCCGCCGCGTCCCACGTGCTGCGCGACGGCCAGGATCGGCGGGATGTTGTCGCCCGGGTGCGAATACTCGGCCGCGAGAAAGGTGTCGTGATAGTCGAGTTCGCGCACCGCGACCCCGTTGGCCCAGGCCGCCCACTCCGGACCGTACCGACCCGGGATGCCGAACACCGTCGATCCCGGAGCGTACGGGTGGTCCTGGGCCTGGGCCCGTGCCGCAATCGCCGGAGCCCGGGTGAGCGAGGCGGTGGCGACGGCGGCGTTGTCGATGAGGCGGTTGATCACCATCTCGGTGACCTCGTTGGAGACCTCGACCGGGTCGGCGGCGACCTCGGCGATCTTCCAGGCGAGCTGGTCTTCGCGGGCGAGCTTCTCGTCACTGCGGTATACCCGCACCTGATTCAGTTGCACTCGTCCACCCTAGGACGCGTGGCCGCGTTGTTGTCGTCTTCGCTTCTCGCCGAACGCCCCAACCTCGACCGCCCTGGCGCGGGCCGATTCGAGTATCCACGGTGGTGACCCGCGGTAGCCCCGCCCGCTCTGCAGGTGAAATCCAACGACCTGCTCGGCCCTGACCCGCCACCCGATCCGCCTGTCCCAGAACCAGCGCAATTTCTGTGCCTCCAGCTCGAGGTAGGAGATGAAATGGTCGTTGAGGCGATAGGAGCGGTGCGGCCAATCGCTCTCCGCGATGACGACGTCGTGGTCTTTCAGCAGTCGCAGGTGGTGCTGCGCGGCGGCGCGGGTCACGTGGAACTCCCGAACGACAACGTTCTCGAGGACTCCGGCGGTGTGCTCACCGCTCGCGAGAACTTCGACGATGCGGCGCCGGATCGGCTGGGCGAGGACCTCATAGACGTGCATGACATCGACTGTCCCGTCCCCGCTCGCCGAGCACGCGCGGGGAGGCCGAAGTGGGGAAACTGCAGTTCGCTGGGGGCCTGTTGAGGACTCGAACCGCGACGCCCTGAACCGCGAGGCCTCGAACCGCGACGACGGCTGCGCGAATTCGTATTGTCAGTTCGCGCTAACGTCAGCCCGAACTGGCAACAATCGAGGAATAGCAACCCCCGCGGATGTCAGTTCGCGCTGATGTTAGCGCGAACTGACATCACGAAATCGCGAACCTGCCCGGGACTACCCCGCGCCTCGCTCACGCCCGCACCCGCGATCGCGATCGCGATCGCGCCGTACCATGGAAGGCCATGCCTGACACCGCCGCTCCGCTCGACGTTGCGATCACCTTCCCGGAAGAGCTGCCGGTCAGCCAGCGACGGGATGACATCGCGGCGGCCATCCGCGATAACCAGGTCGTGATCGTCGCCGGCGAGACCGGGTCGGGTAAGACGACGCAGCTGCCGAAGATCCTGCTCGAGCTCGGCTACCGCAGCATCGGTCACACCCAGCCCCGCCGCATTGCCGCCCGCACCATCGCTGAGCGCATCTCCGACGAGCTCGGCACCCCGCTCGGCGGCCTCGTCGGCTACCAGGTGCGCTTCACCGACACCGTCTCCAAAGACACCCGCGTCAAGCTGATGACCGACGGCATCCTGCTCAACGAGATCCACCGCGACAGGCTGCTGCGCAAGTACGACGCGATCATCATCGACGAGGCACACGAGCGCAGCCTCACCATCGACTTCCTGCTCGGCTACCTCAAGCAGCTGATGCCGCGCCGCCCCGACCTCAAGATCATCGTCACCTCCGCCACCATCGACCCCGAGAGCTTCGCGCGCCACTTCGCCGACGCCGCAGGCACCCCGGGCCCGATCATCGAGGTCAGCGGACGTACATACCCGGTCGAGGTGCGCTACCGCCCGCTGGTCGCCGAGGTCCCGATCGACGACGACGAGGATGCCGCGGAGACCCGAGCAGACCTCGACCCGATGGAGGGCATCAACGCCGCCATCGACGAGCTCGGCCGCGAAGGCTCCGGCGACATCCTGGTCTTCCTCAGCGGCGAGAACGAGATCCGGGATGCCGAAGAAGCGATCCGCGGACGCTCGCTCCCCGGCACCGAAGTGCTCCCCCTCTACGGCCGGCTCAGCTCCGCCGAACAGCACCGCGTCTTCGAGACCAGTCGCACGCCCGGCACACGCCGCCGCATCGTGCTCGCCACCAACGTCGCCGAGACCAGCCTGACCGTCCCCGGCATCAAGTACGTCATCGACGCCGGAACCGCCCGCATCAGCCGCTACAGCGTGCGCTCCAAAGTGCAGCGCCTCCCGATCGAGGCGATCAGCCAGGCCAGCGCCAACCAGCGGTCCGGCCGCTCCGGTCGCACCAGCGACGGCATCGCCATCCGCCTCTACTCCGAAGAGGACTTCCTCCGCCGCCCGGAGTACACCGAACCGGAGATTCTGCGCACCAACCTCGCCGCGGTCATCCTGCAGATGATCTCGCTCGGCCTCGGCGACATCGCGAACTTCCCGTTCCTGCAACCGCCGGACTCCCGCGGTATCAAAGACGGGCTCGACCTGCTCCTCGAGCTGAACGCTATCGAGACACCGCGAGCCGAACGGTCCCCGAGCTCGTCGAAGGGCGCTTCGACAGGCTCAGTCACCGAGCCTCGAATCACCCGCATCGGCAAGCAGCTCACGCAGCTGCCGATCGACCCGCGGCTCGCCCGCATGGTCATCGAGTCGAAACAACACGGCACCACGCGCGAGGTCATGGCGATCGTCGCGGCCCTCAGCATCCAGGATCCGCGCGAGCGGCCGCTCGAACGCCGCCCCCAGGCCGACCAGCAGCACGCCCGCTTCGTCGACCCGACCAGCGACTTCCTCACCCTGCTCAACCTCTGGAATTACCTCGAGGAGAAGCAGAAAGAGCTCAGCGGCAACCAGTTTCGCCGCATGTGCAAGAACGAGTACCTCAACTACCTGCGCGTGCGCGAGTGGAAAGACGTCTACCGCCAACTCGAACGGATGACCACGCAGCTCGGCCTCGTCGTCACCGCCCCGAGCACGAACCCGAACGGCATCCACCGCTCCCTGCTCGCGGGCCTGCTGAGCCAGATCGGCATCAAAGACACCGCGAGCACCGGCAAGGACGCCAAGAGCCGGGACGCCAAGGGCCCGTACATCGGCGCCCGCCAGGTGCGCTTCAGCATCTTCCCCGGCTCGGCGCTTAACAAGAAGCAGCCCGCCGAGATCATGAGTGCCGAACTGGTCGAGACCAGTCGGCTGTTCGCCCGCACCAACGCCGCCATCGACCTGGCCTGGGCCGAACCCATCGCCGGCGACCTGGTCAAGCGCAGCTACGGCGAGCCGCACTGGGAGAAGAAGCAGGGAGCGGCGGTCGCCTACGAGCGGGTCACGCTCTACGGCGTCCCGATCGTCGCGCGTCGACGGGTGCAGTTCAACCGGGTAGATCCGGGTTACGCGCGGGAGCTGTTCATCCGTCACGCCCTGGTCGAGGGAGAGTGGGATCTCGACCGCACCAGCGTGCAGGTGAAGGCCTTCGACGTCGCCAATCGTCGGCTGCGGAAGGAGCTCGCCGAGCTGGAGGAGCGCACCCGCCGCCGCGACATCCTGTTCGACGATGAGGCGGTTTTCGAGTTCTATCAGCGGCGCATCCCCGCCGACGTCAGCACGCAGCGCGACTTCGAGTCCTGGTGGAAGAAGGCGCGGCAGACCACCCCTGATCTGCTCACCATGACCGCCGAGAACCTCGTCGATGAGGAGGAGGCGACCACCGCGGTCGACGAGAACGCGTTCCCCAGCTACTGGCAGCAGGGCGACCAGCGCCTCAGCCTGCGCTACCGCTTCGAGCCGGGGGCAGCGGATGACGGCGTCACCGTGCAGGTGCCCCTGGCCCTGCTTCCCGGACTCTCCCCCGCCGGCTTCGACTGGCAGGTGCCGGGTCTTCGCGAGGAACTGGTCACCGCGCTGATCAAGGCCCTGCCGAAGGCCATCCGCCGCAATGTCGTACCTGCCGCAGACTGGGCGCGCAAGCTGCTGCTCGAGCTGCCGGCAACCCCGGGCTCCGAGTCGCTCGCAACCACGCTGGCTGCCGCCATCCAGCGCCTCACCTACGTGCCCGTGACGGCCGCCGACTTCGAGCGGGAACGCGTGCCAAGCCACCTGCTGGTGACCTTCGCGGTGCAAGACGAGCGCGGAAAGACCCTCGCCGCCGGCAAAGACCTGCGCGGTCTGCAGCAGCAGCTCGGCTCGAGCGCGCGGGATAGCGTGGCCCGCGCATCCGTCGCCGCCCAGGTCAGCGCGGCACGGCCAACCAGCGCGCTGGAGCGGAAGGGTCTCACCAGCTGGGACTTCGACGAACTCCCGCGCGTGCTCGACAGCAAGCAGGGCGGCAACACGATTCGCGCCTACCCCGCGCTCGTCGATGAGGGCACGAGCGTCGCCATCCGCCTGATGAGCACCCCCGCCGATCAGGCGCGCGAACTACGCGGCGGCGTGAGACGGATGCTGCAGCTCACCATCCCCTCGCCCGTGTCGTACGTGCAAGAGCACCTGACCTCCGCCGAGAAGCTCAGCCTGGCGCAGAGCCCGTACCGCACCACTGCGGAGTTGTTCTCCGACTGCCTGGCCGCCTGCATCGACGCCGTGATCGACGGGCGCGAGATCTTCACGAAGGCGCAATTCGAGACTGCGCGCGACGAGATCTCGGCGACGCTGCTCGACACGATGTTTCGCACCGTGTCGCTGGTGAGCAAGGTCATCCTGGCCGGCCGGACGGACGAGAAGGCGATCAAGAACGCCTCCAGTGTCGTCTTGCTGAGCCCGCTCGCCGACGTGCGGGAACAGCTCGGAAACCTGGTCTACCCGGGCTTCGTCTCGGCGACCGGACTCATTCAGCTGCGCCGCCTGCCGGTCTACCTCGCCGGCATTGAACACCGCATCGCCAAGCTGGGCGAGAACCTCGGACGCGACCGAGTCTGGATGTCCGAAGTCCAGTCCGCCACGGAACGCTACCTGGCCGCGGGGGGAACCCTGCCGCTGGCGCCCACCCTGTCGGCGAACATCGTGCACGCGCGATGGTTACTCGAGGAGCTGCGGATCAGCCTGTTCGCGCAGCAGCTGGGCACGGCCGAGCCGGCCTCGCTGCAGCGCATCACGAAGCTGCTGAGCACCTGATTACTCGACCAGCGACGCCTCGCCCTCGTACTGCTTCACCAGCTCGCGCTTGAGCACCTTGCCGCTCGGCCCGAGCGGCAAGATCTCTACGACCTCCACACGCCGGGGGTACTTGTAGGCGGCGAGCTTCTCCCGCGCATAGGCCGCCAGTTCCGCAGCATCCGCGGCCGCATCCGGCGCCAGCACCACGCAGGCCATGATCTCCTGGCCGTGCGTCTCGTGAGCGACACCGAACACCGCCGCACTCGACACCGCCGGGTGGGCGATCAGCACCTCTTCGACCTCGCGCGGGTACACGTTGTAGCCGTTGCGCAGGATCATGTCTTTCTTGCGGTCGACGATCCACAGGTAACCGTCGTCGTCTTTCGTGCCGAGGTCACCGGTGCGGAACCAGCCATCGACGATCGCCTTCGCCGTCTCCCCCGGCTGATTGAGGTATCCCTTCATGATGTTGTGACCGCGCACCACGATCTCCCCGAGCTCGCCGTGCGGAAGCAGCTCGATGTGATCGTCGGCGTCCGACCGGGCGACCTCGACATCCACTCCCCAGATCGGCTGGCCAATGCTGCCGACCCGCGGCTCGCGCCCGATGTGGTTGAAGCTCGCGACCGGGCTCGTCTCGGTGAGCCCATAGCCCTCGTAGATCACCACACCGAACACCTCGCGGAACCGCTCGATCACCGCCAGCGGCAGGGATGCCCCTCCCGAGATCGCGTACTTGAGCTTCGGTCGTTCGTCGGTTGCCTTCGCCGCCTCGAGCAGGGCGATGTACATCGTCGGCACGCCCATCATGATCGTGCACTCGCTGTCGATCAGGGCGCGCAGGGCGGTCGCTCCGTCGAACTTCGGCAACAGCACGATGCGGGCGGTGGCGCGCAGCCCGGTGTTCAGGGCGACGGTCTGCCCGAAGGTGTGAAACAGCGGCAGGCCGCCGAAGATCACGTCCTCCGACACCATCTCGAAGGTGGTGAGGAGCAGCGTGTTGGTCTGTTCGACCAGCGAGAAGTGGCTGCCCATCGCGCCCTTCGGCTTGCCGGTCGTGCCGCTCGTGTACAGGATCGTCGCGGTGTCGAACGGGTCCATCGGCCGGTAGGTGCGGATCGGTGAGGCGTCCGCAGCCAGCTTCTCCAGTTGCAGAATGCCGTCGACCGGCTCGGGCGCGAGCACCGACAGCACCGGGATGCCCGCTTTGGCCGCACCCTTCGCGCCCTCGGGGAGCAAGGGCGCAGCGCAGACCAGCAGGGTGGCGCCGGAGTCACGCAACACGTACTCGATCTCGTCGCTCTTGAGCAGCGCGTGGATCGGCACCACTATCGCGCCGAGGCTGAGCACGGCGTAGTAGACCCGCGGAAAGTCGGCAACGTTCGGGATGAGCACCGCGACCGGGTCTCCCGGCGACACACCCAGACCCGCGAGCGCCCCGGCGTAGCGCCGCGTCTGCTCCCACAGTTCTGCGTAGGTCGTCTCGGCGCCACCGACGACGATGGCGACCTTGTCGGGGGTGCGCTCGGCGGATTCGGAGAGGATCGCCGCGACTGAAATCGTGGCATTACTCGGGTTGGACATGGTGACCCCTTCGTCGACTCTGACGTTGATCCTTGCTGTGCAGGTATTCGGAACGGTACGCGTTCTCGCCTGCATGGTCCAACATCCTCTGCCCACGATCAGGAACAGCGGTGGGCAGTCGGTGGCAACATGGGGAAATGGTTGACGACGCGAAGACTGCTCTGCAGCGATACCTCGATGCGGCCCGCACGAACCTGATCTGGAAGCTCGACGGACTGGGCGACTACGACATCCGCCGCCCTCTCGTGCCGACCGGCACGAACCTGCTCGGCCTGGTCAAACATGTCGCGAGCGTGGAAGCCGGCTACCTCGGCGACGTTTTCGGCCGCCCGTCTCCCGAATCGCTGCCATGGATGGCCGACGACGCCGACGCGGATGCCGATATGTGGGCCACCCGCGACGAGTCGCGGGACGACATCGTGAGCCTCTATCGCAGGGTCTGGGAGCACTCGGATGCGACCATCCGCGAGTTCCCTCTCGACACTGTCGCCGAGGTGCCGTGGTGGTCGGAGGCCAGGCGCGCGGTCACCCTGCAGGAGATCATCGTGCACCTCATCGCGGAGACGAACCGCCACGCGGGCCACGCGGACATCGTGCGCGAGCTGATCGACGGTGCTGTCGGTATGAGCCTCGGCAACGAGAACATTCCCGACGTTGACGCGGCCTGGCGCACAGAGCATCTCGCCCTGCTTCAGCGCACGGCGGAGTCGTTTCGAAACTAATTCAGCAGCTTCTCGTAGCACAGCGCGCCGGGCAGCAGCTCGTACGGCGGGTACGGCGCAATTGCCACGTAGCCGATCTTCTCGTAGAGAGCGATGGCGGCCGGTTGGAGCGGGCCAGTCTGCAAGACCAGACGACGGATGCCCAGGTCTCGCGCCGCATCCTCGAGCGCTGTCATCAGCACGCGCGAGGCGCCCCGGCCGCGGTGCTCGGGCCCGATGAAGACCTTCTTCACCTCGAGCGAGGGAACCCCAGAAGCATCGGCAGCGTGCGGCCGCAGTCCGGCCTGCCCGATCGCGGTGTCGCCGTCGATCGCCAGGACCGTCGCGGCGATAGTGCCAGGCAGCACGTTGAGTCCGACTCTCAGTTGCTCCATGACGCTCTCGCCGAGCGAACTCGACAACGGCCCGTAGAGCGCGTTCATCTCGTCTTCCATGCCATCGCGCAGTGCGGCTGCGCGCGGGTCTTCCCACTCGACGCGCTCCGTGGTCAGCCCCCTCATGGAGATCTCTACCACCGGCCGTGCACCGCCTCGCGGAAGTACCGGTCGTAGATGTCCTGCACCTGCGGGGTGATGTCGAGGTCGTCGACCGAACCCGCCGACGCATTCCACTTCGCCTGCGTGACGGTGCGCGCACCCGGGATCACCGTGGTGACACCGGGCAGATTCGCCAGCCAGGCGAGCGCTGCCACCGGCGGGGTGAGTCCGTTCGTCGATGCCAGCCTCGCGAACTCCTGCGCCGCCGCCACGCCCTGCTCGAAGTCGACCCCCGAGAAGGTCTCGCCCACGTCGAAAGCCTCGCCGTGCCGGTTGTATGTGCGGTGGTCGTCGGCCGCGAACACGGTGTCTTTGTTGTATCTGCCGCTCAGCAGACCGGAGGCGAGGGGCACGCGCGCGATGATCGCCACACCGGCATCGATCGCGGCGGGAAGCACGGCATCCAGCGGCTTGAGTCGGAACGCATTCAGGATGATCTGCACGCTCGCCACGTTGGGTCGGGCGATCGCCGCCAGCGCCTGGTCCACCGTCTCCACGCTCACGCCGTAGCGCGCGATAGCCCCGTCGGCGACGAGGGTGTCCAGGTCGTCGAAGACCTGGTCGCGCTCGATCGTCTCGGTCGGCGGGCAGTGAAGCTGCACCAGGTCGAGCGTGTCGACGCCGAGGTTGGCGCGCGAGCGGTCGGTCCAGGCGCGGAAGTTCTCAAGCGTGTAGAACTCGTCGCGCTGCTCGACCCTGCGGCCCATCTTCGTAGCGACGAAGATGTCGAGCTCGGGGCGCGCGGTCAGGAAAGCGCCGATCACCCGCTCGCTGCGACCGTCGCCATAGACATCCGCCGTGTCGAAGACGGTGACGCCGCTGACGACGGATGCCGCGAGGATGTCCGCGGCCACCGTCTCGCTGACGTCGCCCCAGTCGGCGCCCAGCTGCCAGGTTCCGAGGCCGATCGCCGACAGTGGACGCCCGATGCGGGGCGCGGTGTTGTAGTGCACAGGTACCTGTTTCGTAGGGTGTGTGGCTGTTACTTTGCCGCGTTGTTACTTTGCCGCGTTGTTACTTTGCCGCGACCGTCGCCGACGCGTTGGATTCGTACGACGTGTTGGTCGACTCGAAGAAGTTGACCAGCTGCAGGGTATCGTTCGCCGTCGCCATCCACTTCGCCGGGTTCGACACGTTGTACTCGGGCTCGAAGCCGAGTTCCTCGAGCCGACGGTCAGCCAGGTACTTGACGTACTGGTTGATGTAGTTGGCGTTGAGGCCGAGGATGCCGCCCGGGAGCAGGTCGCGGTTGTATTCCTCTTCCATCGCCACCGCATCCAGGATCATCTGCTTGATCTCGGCGGCGAACTCCTCGGTCTGCAGATCGGGGTTCTCCTCGAGCACCGTGAGGATGAGGTTGATACCGAACTTGAGGTGCAGCGACTCGTCGCGCACCACCCAGTCCATGAGCGAGCCGAAGTTGCGCAGCAGATTGCGCTGGCGGAAGCTCAGCGCGACCATGAAGCCCGAGTAGAACCAGACGCCCTCGAGGATGACGTTGTACGCGACCAGGTTGCGCACGAAGTCTTTCTTGCCCTCGGTGGTGGTGATGTCGAGGGTGTTCTCGGTCATGCGCTTGATGTACTTGAGCTCGAACTCCTCCTTACGGGCCATCGACGGGATGTCGACGTGGGAGTTGTATGCGGCCTCGCGGTCGATCGGGAACGTCTCCAGCACGTACTCGAAAGACATGCAGTGATTGGCCTCCTCCCACATCTGCTTGGCGAGGTAGATGCTGCACTCCGCCGCGCTCACGTAGGGATACACACCGAAGGCGAGCGCCTTGTTCACCAGAAGCTCGTTCGGGTTGAAGTAGCTCATCAGGAAGGTGACCGCGTGACGTTCTTCGTCGGTCATCTTCTTGAAGTCGGCGATGTCCTCGCCCAACTGGATCTCGTTCGGGAACCAGGTGTTGGCTACGGCCTGGTCATACAGGTCCATCGCCCACTGGTACTTGATCGGTTTGAGGAGCAGCCCCTCCTGGAGGCCGGTGCCGAGGATTGCCATTAGTTGTTCCGTTCAGGTTCGTGCGTCGAGATGATGGTTGGTGAGGAGGTCGCGCAGCGACCGCCTCGAATCACTGGCAGCTGTCGCACTGCAGGTCGTCCATCGGGTCTACCGGGACGATGTAGTCGAAGTAGGTCGGTGCATCGATCGTGGTTGCCGTTGCTGTGTTCATGCTTACTCTCCGCTCTTGGGTGCGAGCCCGCCGAAGCCTCGACGCGGCGCTGCTGATGCTGCGGCCGGCTCTGCGGCAGCGACTGTCGCCGGGGCAGCTGCCGTCGCGGCGCCGAATCCCTTACGGGGTGCGCTGGAGCCGAGCTCCTCAGACTTGTTGACCTTCACCGTCGACTGCTCCGCGGTGTGGCGCGGCTTCATGTGCAGGTAGTACGTGGTCTTGACGCCACGCTCCCAGGCCGCGAAGTAGATGTCCATCATGTCGCCGAGGTCACGCGTCTCGAGGTACATGTTGCGGCTGATCGACTGGTCGATCCACTTCTGCGCACGAGCCGCGACCTCGAGGAACGCGTACGGCGAGAGCTGGAAGCTCGTCTTGTAGGTCGCCTTCAGCGAGTCCGGGATCTCCGCGATGTTCTGGATGTCGCCCTGGCTACGCAGGATCGACTCCCGCACGGTGTCCCACAGGTTCAGCTTCTGCAGGTCGGTCACCAGGTTGCGGTTGACCTCGAGGAACTTGCCGTTCGAGGTGGCGCGGCTGAAGATCTGCGAGAACTGCGGGTCGAGACCCGGGGTGGTTCCGGCGACAAGGCCGATGGATGCGGTGGGCGCGATCGCCATCAGCGTCGCGTTGCGCATGCCGCCCTTGACCTTCTCGCGCAGCACATCCCAGTCGAGGCGGGTGGTGCGGTTGACCTTGATCGGGATGCCACGGTCGGCCTCCGTGAGCGCGATCGAGTCGAGCGGCACGAGGCCCTCCGACCAGCGCGAGCCCTCGAAGTTCGCGTAAGAGCCGCGCTCCTGGGCGAGGTTCGCGCTCTCGTCGATCGCCGCGTAGGAGACGTGCTCCATGATCTCGTCGATCAGGTCGTAGGCCGCCTCGCTCTCATAGCTGTGGCCGAGTCGCTCGACGATGTCGGTGAAGCCCATGACGCCGAGGCCGACCGCGCGGTTCTGCTGGTTCGAGAAGTCCGCCTCCTTCACCGAGGAACGGGTGATGTCGATCAGGTTGTCGAGCTGACGCACCGCGAGGCGGGCGCTCTGCTCGAGCTTCTCGAAATCGAGGTGCCCCGCATCATCAAGGTGACGCGACAGGTTGATCGACACCAGGTTGCAGACGGAGACGTTGTCTTCGTCCTGCGGGAGGGTGATCTCGGTGCAGAGGTTGGAGAGGTGGATCGTTCCCGTGTTGTTGTTCAGCGCACGGTTGTTGATCGTGTCCTTCCAGGTCAGCCACGGGTGGCTGGTGGTCTGCAGGGAGATGAGGATCGACTTGAACTGCTCGCGGGCACCGATCTTCTTGAACATGCGCATCTGGCCGGTCTCGGCGAGCTGTACGTATTCGTTGTAGCGCTCGGAGAACGCCTTACCGTAGAGCTCGTTGAGGTCGGCGACCTCCAGCGGGTCGAACAGGTACCAGTCGTCGTCGTTCTGCACGCGCTTCATGAACTCGTCGCTGATCCAGACCGCGGTGTTGGCGGTGCGGGTGCGGCGGTACGGGTCACCGGAGTTCTGACGCAGGTCGAGGAACTCCGGGAAGTCGAGGTGCCAGTTCTCCATGTAGAAGCAGAGGGCGCCGAACTTCTTGCCGCCGCGGCTCACCGCACGCAGGATCGAGTCGATCGTGTGCATGAACGGGATGGGACCGGTCGAGGTCGTGTTGTTGGAGCGGATGGGCGAACCCTGCGCACGCAGCTTGGTCACCGAGAGGCCGATGCCGCCGGTGCCCTTGGTGAGCCACATCACGTCGCGGGTGGTCTTCGCGATGTGCTCCATGTCGTCCTGCATCTCCATGACGAAGCAGTTCGCGAGCTGCGGGTAGATCGTGCCAGCGTTCACCAGCGTGGAGCCGGCAGCGATGTACTCGAGGCGCGACATCTTGTTGTAGAACTCGAGGGCGTGGGCGGTCGGGTCCTGCTCGTTGAGCGAGAGGCCCATCGCGATACGCATCCAGAAGTACTGCGGAACCTCGAGAGCGTCTCCGTTGCGGCCCTTGATGCCGTAACGGTTGTTCAGGGTGACGACACCGATGTACTTGAGGAGCTCGTCGTGGGCGGGCTCGAGAGCATCCGCCAGCACCTGGAGGTCGAACATCTGGGTGAGGCGGGAGTCGAGCAGCTGCTCCTCCACCCCGCGCGCGACGTTCGCGGCGAAGTGCTCGCGGTGCAGCGCCTTCAGTTCTTCGGCGGTCTCGTAGTCGCCGAGCACGCGCTTGTAGATGGTCTTCAGCAGCAGGCGGGCTGCCACGGTGTCGAAAGCCGGATCGTCTTTGACGTTCTGAAGCGCGACCTGGATGACCGCCTCATCCAGCTGCTGGGTGGTGATGCCGTCGAACAGGGTCAGCTCGAGCTCGCTCGCGATCTGGGTGACCCAGGTGATGTTGTCGTCGAGGCCGGCACTAGCGTGCTCGATCGCCAGGTTGATCTTGTTGGCGTCGTACGCCTCACGCTGTCCATCGCGCTTCACTACCGTTATTGCCACGAGTGCTCCCACTTCGTCTAATGCGATCAATCGTTCACAAACTCAGGCGTTGATGAACTCTGATCGCGTGCTGCTGCATGATGCTGAAAAAAGCGCTCCAACCAGCGCTTTCTACCCCGAAATCTGCCACGGAGGCTTGGTTCCCTCTCGCGGTTCCACCACTATATATCGGGGGTACGACATTCGGCTAACACCACATCTAGTGGGCGTGTCATCCACAGATGTGTATAACTTCGCCGCTTTCTGCACAGCCTGTGGAGAGCGCGACGGCGTGCCGAAAGTGTCGGTCAGGGGCCGGATTCGTAGTGCTCCGTAGCCCGGTTGTGCAGGAATTCCTGCACAAGCGCGTCGATCCTGGTTGTGCAGGAATGCCTGCGTAACGGGGTCGCGCATCACGATGACGAACCTCTACCTGACCATGCTGCCGGTTGTTATCCCCGCGCCAGTTACAACGGGCGCGGGGATAACAAAGTGCAGCGCGGATGCGCAGGGGGGCGCGGGCGCGCGGGCGCGGGCTAGTTCGAGCGCTTGGAGCAGGTCTGCTGCGCGGCTGTCTGCCCGGTGATGGTCGATGGCAGCACAACCGGCGCCTCGGCCGCCGCCGTCGCCGTTGGCGAGGGTGTCGGGGTGGGGGTCTTGCCACCCTTGGTCGGCGTCGGTGTCGGGCTCGCTGACGGCACTGCAGTGGCGTTCGGGTCGAGCTCGGCAGCGCGGCCGATCTGACCGCTCAGCTGGATCGGCTTGTCAGCGACGAGGGCCGCGTTCAGTACAGCGGCGGAGGACGCGATCGGCACCACGCGGTTCGGGTTCGACGGGTCGGACGCCGTCGGATACTGCAGGAAGGTGATGTTGCCGAGCCCGATGTCTTTGAGCGCCAGAGCGATCTGCACCATCGTCGACGGGTTGGACAGGCCGTCGGTGAGCTCCATGTTGTTCGCCGCTGTCTTGGCAATCGAGTAGAGCTGCACGGGGTTGCCGAGCACTCCGCCGGAGGTGAGCTTGCGCGACAGGGCAGACAGGAACACCTGCTGGTTGCTGATGCGGCCGAGGTCGCTGCCGTCACCGACGCCGTGACGGGAGCGCACGAAGGCGAGTGCATCCGAGCCCTGCAGCGTGGCGGTGCCGGCCGGGAGATCGAGCCCGACGTACGGGTCTTTCAGCGGGTCTGCGAGACAGACGGTGACGCCGCCGACGGCGTCGGACATCCCGATCACGCCGTCGAAGCTGATGGTCGCCGCGAACGGGATCTTGAGGCCGGTCATCTTCTGCACGGTGAGCACGGTGCAGTTGATGCCGCCGCGGGAGAGCGTGGTGTTGAACATCGCCACGGAGGTCGCCCCGACCGTGCCGCCGTTGGGGCGCGGGCAGGCCGGAATGGGAATCATGAGGTCGCGAGGAAAGCTGATCACCGTGGCGTTGGTGTGGTCCTCGGAGATGTGCAGCAGCATCGTGACGTCGTTGTTGCCCGCCCCCGAGCTCGCGGCCTGATCCGCCTTATTACTGAACTGGCCGCCCTGTCCGGTGCGAGTATCGGTGCCAGCCAACAGCAGATTGACTCCCCCGTCGATGGCACCGATCTCGGGCGGCGGCTGCACGGCCTTGCCGCTGGAATCGGTGAGCTTGACGCCGGACTTGATGCTCGAGGTGACCTGCCAGACGGCGACGCCGCCGACCGATACCGCGGCCACCAACACCACCGCGAGGGCGATGCCGAGCAAACGGAAGACTCCGGCAACCGGATGGGATTTGCGCAATTGACCGTGGCGGGTGGGGGCGGCAGCGGTGAGTCTGTCGCGTCGCCGGGGTCCGAGCGTGGTCATCCGATTGCACTCCTTATCACCGATTTTGTGTGCGCATGCACTCTAACCGAGGCTTTTCGAGCAAACCCTGCGAATCGCTCTGCCAGGGCCATCCCGATTTCTCTGTACGACGCCGGGCCCCCGATAGGCTTGTTTCCTTGTGAAGAGCTATCTGGACCTCCTGAGAACGCGCGGCGTCGCGCGCATCATGTCGGCCCAGTTGCTGGCGCGATTCCCGAACGGGATGCTCTCGCTCGCCTACCTCATTCACATCGAGCACATCGCCCACTCGTACGGCGCCGCGGGTCTGGTGCTCGCCGCGACCAGCATCGGCCAGGCGGTGGCCGGTCCCCTCACCAGTCGGTGGATGGGCGCCTGGGGCATGCGCAAGGTGCTCATCCTCACCATCTCGGTCTGCACGGTGACAATCGGCACCATCGCGCTGGCACCCGCGCTGCCCGTGCCGATCTACATGGTGCTCGGACTGATCAGCGGCCTCAGCACTCCTCCGGTGCAGCCGGCGGTTCGTACCATCTACCCGAAGATGGTCAACTCCACGCAGCTCACCCCGCTGTTCTCGCTGGATGCCTCCGCCCAGGAAGTCATTTGGGTGGCGGGGCCCGTCATCACGACCTTCGTCGCCACCCAGATCAGCACCGTTGTCGCCATTCTGGTCGCCCTCGTCTTCCTCGTCGGCGGCGGGCTGTGGTTCGTACTCTCGCCCGAGGTCGGCCGGGTTCGCATTCCGCGCAGTCGCCGCGCCCTCGGTGCCGTGCTCGCGAAGCCCCCCGTGCTGCTGGCCACGGTCACCGGCTTTCTGCTGATCGGCGCCTGTTCCGCCATCGAAGCCGGGGTCGTTTCCGCTTTCGGCGAGAAGAGTGCGGAATCGGGCATTGTGCTCGCGATATTCTCGCTCGGCTCGTTGGCCGGCGGGCTACTGCTGGGTCACGTACCGATCGGCCCGTGGGCCCTCGCGCGCCGCATCTTCATCGTCTTCGCCGGGATGGCGTTGGCCGCGGCATCCGTCAACGTCTGGTGGCTGGCTGCGACGCTGCTCATCGCCGGGGTCGGCATCGCACCGGCCCTCGCGGTCATGTTCGGAATCGTCTCATCGAGTGTGCGCTTCAGCGAGACCGCCGAGGCGTACGGCTGGGTCGGCACCGGCCAGCTGATCGGCGCGGCGCTCGGTTCCGCCGGGGCCGGCTTCATGATCGATCGATTCGCCGCCCCCGGAGCGTTCTGGGTCGCGGCGTCGCTCGCCTTCCTCGGATTCGTGATCCCGACCATCTTCCGCAAGGCCGCGCCCGATCTTCGGGGGCGCGACGCGAGTCCGATCCCCGACACCGAGCCGGTGCAGACCCAGCCCAGCTAGAACGGCGAGCCCAGCTGGGTCGGCCAGCCCAGCTAGATCGGCGAGCCCAGCGCGGTCAGGCTCGTCAGGCGCGGTTGTAGAGCGGCTTCAGTGCGTCGCTCAAGGCCTCCAGCTCGGTGAGCAGATGACCCAGGATGGCGGTCTCCTTCTGCTCGGCGACGAATTCCCCGCCGGTGAGCTGGCGCGCGGCGAAGGGCAACTCGACCGCGGCGCCGGCGCGAACCATGCCCAGCACCATGATGACCGGCTCCAGCGCCGTGACGCCGCGGGTCCCCGCGGAGACGCCCCCGTAGCTGACGAACCCGACGGGCTTGCGCCACCACTCCTGGGAAAGGTAGTCGAGGGCGTTCTTGAGCGCGGGCGAGAAGCTGTGGTTGTACTCGGGGGTGACGAAGATGACAGCGTCGGCAGCATCCACCCGGGCACTCCAGTCGATCGTGTGCTGGTGTGTGTACTGCCGCAATCGCGGGTGATTCGGCTCGTCCATGAACGGCAGGTCCAGCTCCGCCAGGTCGACGAAGTCGATGTCGAAGCCGCCGTGCTCGACGGCGAGCTGCTCGACCCAGCGGGCGATAGGGAGACCGATCCGGCCGGGACGCACGCTTCCGACGACGATCATGAGTGACGGCATGAAGCTCCCTGAGATAGACGATGCTGCGCCTCCAACGATACGGCGACACGAGAAACGGGCGGCGCATCCGCACCGCCCGCTCCGAAATCCCGCCCGACGACTCAGTCGCGGAGGCTCTCCTTGTACTCGTTCTTCTTCACCGTCGCGTCACGCTCACGTTCGGCCTTCTTGACATCGGCGTCGGCCTTGGCCTCGTCGGCCTTGTCGCTGATGCGCTCCTTGGCGTCATCGACGGTCTCACCGATCTTCTTGCCGGTCGCCTGTGCGGCATCCTTCGCATCATCCAATAGACCCATGATGGTCCTCCCTCTGCAGTCGTTGGGGCGAACGGTACTCCCGCCTTCCAACGCCGCGAAGACGTGCAGATGATTGCCAGCGGACGTATAAGACGCCCGAAACGTTGGCTTATGCCACGGGATTCTTCGATCTAGCCTCGCTGCATGACACAGCGCCGCACTTCCCCAGCATTGGTCGTCGCTCTCACCGTCGGCCTCGTTCTCACCGCTTCTCTCACCGGGTGCGTCAGCTCCGGTTCCTCCGAGTCGCGCGGCAGCGACTCCGCTCCCTCCATCGCCGACTCATCAGTACCGCGCACCGGGACGGTTGCCGAGGGCTCCGACACTGCAGCAAGCTCGGGCACCACAAAGCCCGCCACCGCGGGTCGTGACGTCGTGAGCACCGGCACCGTCTCGCTCACCGTGAAGAAGCCGACGGATGCCGCCACCCGCGCCGTGCGCATCGTCGAGACCGCGGGCGGCCGCGTCGATGACCGCACCGAGCGCGCGGCAACAAAAGGTGATCACGGCAGCGCATCGCTCACGCTGCGGATCCCGTCCGCCGCCCTCACCGAGACTCTCGCGTCGATCCGTGCCCTCGGCAAGGTGGACGACGTCAGCATTTCGGCCCGAGATGTGACGGCGGAGCACACTGACCTCGGCGCTCGGGTTACCGCGCTGCGGGCATCCGTCGACCGGTTGGTCGATCTGATGTCGCGGTCGGCTACGACAGCGGATCTCATCACCATCGAGTCGGCGCTGTCGCAACGGCAGTCCGACCTGGAGGCGCTCGAGGCACAACAGGCTGCGCTCGGCAACCAGATCGCACTGGCGACGATCACGCTGCGCCTGGGGTCGATCGCGCCCGCTCCCCCGGCTCCCGCGCCGGCCGACTTTCTGTCCGGCCTGACGACCGGGTGGAACGCGCTGGTGACCTTCATCACCGGGGTGATCGTCGTGGTGGGAGTGCTGCTGCCCTGGGTGCTGCCACCGGCCGCGGTCGCGGCGATCGTGCTGCTGGTCCTGCGCCGTCGGCACCGGGCAGTTCTGAGCTAGCGCTTAGTCCTTGCCGGCGTAGTGCGCCTCGAGCACGAGCGCTTCGAGCACCGGCAGAGCGTCTTCGACCAGCTCGAGCTCGTGCGGCTCCAGGGTTCCAAGGAGCGCCGAAATGACGTCGGCCCGGGCCGAACGCGCCCGCACGATGTAGTCGACGCCCGACTCGGTCGCGGCGATGGTGATCGCCCGCCGGTCGAGCGGGTCGGATTCCCTTGTGACATATCCGCGCACCTCGAGATCGGTGGCGATACGGGTGATGGTCGCCGCCGCAACCGCCTCGCGCCCGGCGAGTTCGTTGAGCCGTAGCGGGCCGAACTTGACGATGCTCGACAGCGCGGAGAGTGAGCCGTGGCTCAACCCCTCCGTCGCCCTCAGCATTCGTCGATTGAGCCGACCGATCGCGAGAGCGAGGCGTCCCGAGGTTTGCGACAGCTGGTCGGTGGCGGTGTCTTGGTCCTGCTGAGTCACGGAAATCCACTCTGTGCGTCTGAAGAGGTCGGTACGGGTTGCGACCTTTCGACGACGATAGCAACCAGAGCGCCGGATGACGGCGCCGCTCGTTATTCGTATTCTTCGCCCCACTCCGCCTGCGCCGCGTCGGCACCGTCCGTGGCGGGAAGAGCCGAGCCATAGCTGATGCGGCGGGAGCTCATCAGATCGCGGATCTTGGCCCGCAATTCGAGCACCGCGGCCGTCGAATCCGGCTCCGGGAAGGCGACATCCACGGGCACCACGAGCAGTTCGCTGGCCGGACCGATCACCAGGTCGGCAGTGATCAGATCGCCGTTTGCCGCCACCGCGGGAATATGCACCACGTCCGCGGCCTCGCTGTGAGCTGCCGCAGCGGCGAAATCGAGCAGAGCCTCCGCCGCAGCATCGCTGGTAGTGAACGATTCGCCCCCGTACGAAATGGTCTTCATGCAGAGCACAGTGCTCCTCATTGCCGGTCTGCGCGAGTACATTGCACAAATTGATTCGAGGAGTACGCCCCGTCACTTCCCGGGCCGCGGCACAGCAGAAGTGCGAGAGAATGGCGGAAATCGTCCCGCGCCGACCGAAGGACCGCCGTGCTGCCGCATCTCCCCCTGAGCATTCCCAGCCCGCCACCCGTGCTGGCACAATTCAATGTCGGGCCGTTGCTCATCCACACCTACGCGCTCTGCATCCTGGCCGGCATCGTCGCCGCGATCATCATCACGCAGCGTCGTCTCGGCGCCCGCGGTGGACGCCCGGGCGTGGTGCTCGACGTGATCATCTGGGCGGTACCACTCGGCATCGTCGGCGCCCGGTTCTATCACGTGCTCACGCACACCGGCGATTACTTCTTCTCCGGTGCAAATCTCTGGAACGTCTTCGCCATCTGGGACGGCGGCAACGCGCTCTACGGCTCGCTGCTGGGTGGCGCCGTGGGCGCGCTGATCGGATGTCGGCGCCACGGCATCAAGCTCTGGTCGTTCGCCGACGCGCTCGCGCCGGCCATGCTCGTGGCCCAGGCCATCGGGCGCCTCGGCAACTGGTTCAATCACGAACTGTTCGGGCTGCCGACCACGCTGCCGTGGGGCCTGCAGATCGAGTCGAGCAACGTTGCCATACAGAACGCCTACCCGAAGGGGCTGCCGGAGGGCACGCTGTTCCACCCCCTGTTCCTGTACGAGATCATCTGGAACCTCATCGGCATCGTCATCATCCTCGTGCTCGAGCGCCGCCTGCGCGGCCACGGTTCGGAGCTGAGATGGGGCAAGGCCTTCGGCGTCTACCTGATCTGGTACGGACTCGGCCGTAGCTGGCTCGAGGCGCTGCGCATCGACCCGACGAGTGACGGGTTCCTCGGCATCCCGGCCAACATCTGGGCCTCGTTCGTCGCAATCGCGCTCGGAGTCGCGCTGATCGTGGTGCAGGCGCGTCGCCATCCGGAGCCGGAGACCTCGGTCTACCGACCGGGCTGGGTCGAGAAGCCGGAGGCTCCCAGCAGCGGTAGCTCGACGAAGAAGAAGCCGACGGATGCCGAGGTCGACCAGAACTCCGACCTCACGCGCTCCTAACCGCCGGTCGAGTAGCGCCCGCGCGAGGACTCGTCTGAGACCCGGCACGCGGTGGATGTCGATACGCGAACGCCCTGCGCTACTCAATCAGCGAGGCAAGCGCGGCAGCGGTGCCGCGTACACCCACCGATCGAGGACGGCGGCCACGGGAGCCCCTGGCGCTGTCTGCGCGAAGGCGGCCAGGACATCCGCCAGGTCCACGCTCGAAAACCGTCGAGCCACCGTGAGCGCCCGCAGACCGCCGAAGAACGCCTCATCGCCGATCTCGTGGCGCACGACGTGAAGCGCCAGTGCTCCACGCTTGTAGACCCGGTCATCGAACAGGGTGGGGATGCCGGGGTCGCCGATGACGATGTCCTTGGGTTGTGCGTTCACCAGGGCCCAGTGCCGCGTCGCATTGTGCTGCGCGGTCTCGCCACCGTTCGCCTCGGCCCAGAGCCACTCCGCATAGCAGGCGAAGCCTTCGTGCAACCAGATGTCCTGCCAGCGGGCGATCGTGATCGAGTTGCCGAACCACTGGTGCGCCAGCTCGTGGGCGATCAGCCGGTCGGTGCCGTGCGCGCCGTCGACGTGATTGCTGCCGAACGTGGCCATTCCGTGCGCCTCGAGTGGGATCTCCAGCTCGTCGGCGGTGACCACCACGCTGTAGCGATCGAACGGGTACGGTCCGAACAGCTCGGTGAAGAGCTCGATCATCGTGCCTACCTGGCCGAAGTCGATGGCCGCTGCTGCCGCGAGGTGGTGCGGAAAGTACAGCCCGAACGGGACGCCACCGGTGGCGCTGTGCGTGCTGCGATAGTGCCCGATCTGCACCGCCGCGAGGTAGGTGGCCATCGGTTCGGTGATGGCGTAGACCCACGTGGTGCGGCTTGCGCCGGCCGTTTTCGAAACGAGGTCTCCGTTGGAGATCACCTGGTAGGCCGACTCACAGCTCACCGTGATGTCGAAGGTCGCCTTGTTGCTCGGGTGGTCGTTGCAGGGAAACCACGACGATGCACCGTTCGGCTGGCTCGCCACCAGCACGCCGTCGGCGAGTTCCTCCCAGCCGACCTCGCCCCATGGGCTGCGAATGGGATGCGGAGTGCCGTGATACCGCACCTCGACGACGAACTCGGCGCCGGCCACGATCGCCTCTAGCGGGGTCACCACCAGCTTGCGGGCCGTCGTCTTGACCGCCTTCGGCCGCGCGCCTCCGACCGTCACCTTGTCGACCATCAGTCCGGCAATGTCCAGGCTGAACTTCGCCAGCGTCGTCGTCGCCAGCGCGGTGATGACCGCCGTCGCGGTCAGCCGGTTCGTCGAGACGCGGTAGTCGAGGGTGAGGTCGTAGTGGTCGACCAGGTAACCGCCGTTGCCGCTGGTGGGCAGATAGGGGTCACCGGCCGATGGGGCGCCCGTGGTGGACGGACCACTGGCGGTGACGGTCGTTCTCGGGATGGCGGCCATGGCTGGCGTCAAGTATTCCACGGCGCTGTCACAGGCGGTGCTGCCACCCACGGAGCGATCGGGTTGCCCGCCCACAACGAGCCCGGCGGCACGCGCTCCCCGCGCATCACGAGCGACGCGGCGCCGACCGTCGCACCCGTATCGATCGCGGCGGCGGGAAGGATCACGCTGTGGGGCCCGAGCGTCGCACCGTTGCCAAGCCGCACGGCATCCAGCTGCATGATGCGGTCGTGGAACAGATGTGTCTGGACGACGCAGCCGCGGTTCACTGTTGCACCGTCGCCGAGGCTGACCAGGTCGGCCTCGGGCAGCCAGTAGGTCTCACACCAGACTCCGCGGCCCACCGTCGCACCGAGCGTGCGCAGCCACACGGCGACAGCCGGTGTCCCGACGGCATTGGCGGCGAAGAACGGCCGCGCCACCATCTCGACGAAGGTGTCTGATACCTCGTTGCGCCAGACGAACGATGACCAGAGCGGATGCTCGCGGGCATCGATCCGACCGACGAAGACGAGTTTGGCGAGGCTGGTCACCGCGGCCGCGACCGCGCCGGCAGCGAGCATCACCATGCCGGAGAGCGCGATGGTCCAGCCGAGTCCGATGGTCAGCCACAGCCAGTCGAGCACGGCGAGGATTCCGAGCGCGATCCACCCGGTGACGAAGACGGGAACGATCCGCAGCAGCTCCCAGGCGCCGCGGGCGAGCTTGAGCCGCTGTGGCGGCTCGAAGGTGCGTGCCTCGTCCACGTCGCTGACGGTACGCCGCAGCCGGGCGGGCGGATTGCCAAGCCAGGAAGAGTTGCGTTTGGCCTTGCGCGGGGTCGACGAGAGCACCGCCACCAGCGACCCGCGCGGCACCGAGCGGCCCGGACCGGTGATGCCGCTGTTGCCGAGGAACGCACGCCGACCGACTTTCGCCCGCCCGATGCGCACCCAGCCTCCCCCGAGTTCGTAGGTGGCGACCATGGTGTCGTCGGCGAGAAAGGCACCGGGCGCGATTGTGGTCAGTCGCGGAATCAGCAGCACAGTGGATGCCTCCACCCCCGCACCGACCGTGGCTCCGAGTGCTCGCAGCCAGACCGGGGTCACCAGGCTCGCGTACAGCGGAAACAGCAGCGTTCTGGCGCTGTCGAGCAACCGCTCGGTAGACCAGACTTGCCACCCGATGCGGCCGCGCACCGGAAAATGCCCCTCGCGCAGACCGATACCGAGGAGCCGCACCATGAGGATCAGCAGCAGCGCATAGCTGAGGCCGGCCACCAGCACGCCGAGAGGCAGCGCGGCGAAGGCGCTGCCGACCGCGACACCGAAGGTCGCCGGGTGGCCGATGATCGCACCGATCACGGCGATGCCGAGGAGGAGCGCAGCGATCGGGACCGCCGACATGACCACCGATCCGAGACCGTAGACGATGAGCCAGGCGGTGGCGCGGGGCGGTCGTTCGGCCGGCCACGGCCGACGGGCCTGCCCGACACGCACAGCGGGCGAACCCGCCCAACGCTCCCCAGCGGGGATGCGTCCAGCCACGGCAGAGCCGGGCTCCACCTCCGCACCGGCACCGACGCTGGCCCCGCCGAGCAGAGTGCTGCGCGAGCCGATGACGGCGTCCGCGCCGACGTGGGTGCGTCCGAGGCGCAGGATGTCTCCGTCGATCCAGTACCCCGCCAGGTCGACCTCGGGCTCGATCGCCGCCCGTGGGCCGATGCTGAGCATGCCGGTAACCGGGGGCAGGGTGTGCAGATCGACGCCCTCCCCGATCTTCGCGCCGAGGGCGCGTGCGTAGTAGGTGATCCATGGCGCCCCGGCCAGACTCGCGCCGCCCACCAGCTGACCGACCTGCTCTGCCGTCCACAGCCGCAGGTGCACCGCTCCCCCGCGAGGGTAATTCCCGGGCTTCACCCCGTACAGCAGGATGCGGGCCGCCGCCACCGAGATCGCCATCTTTCCGAGCGGGGTGATCAGCAGCACCGCACCGAACCCGATCGTCCACCAGGATGCCTCCGGGAGCACCCGGGGACCGCCGGCCGCGAGTAGCAGATTGTTCGCCGCCGCGAGGTACACCAGGTAGCGCAGGCCCACCAGCACGTGCAGCGGGATTCCGATGAGCGTCTGGGCGAGCTGGCTGCCGCGGGAGACCGGGCGGACCACCCGCTCGCTCTGGGCGGCCGCGGGCATCCGTGAGTCGAGTTCCTCGGCGAGGGCACCGATTCGCGGGTGGTCGTAGATGTCGTTGACCCGAGTCTCCGGGTAGCGTTCCCGGATCGCGGAGACCAGCTGCGCCGCGGTGAGGGAGCCGCCGCCCTGGGCGAAGAAGTCGTCATCCGCACCGGTCACGGGTGCACCCAGGATGGCCGCCCACGGCCCCGCGAGCCACGCGACGGTAGGCGACAATTCGCCCTCGCTGGCGCCATCGTCCGCCGGCAACGGCCAGGGCAGCGCGCCGCGGTCGACCTTGCCCGACGTGCGCGTCGGCAGACCGTCGACGACGGCAAGCAGCGGGACCAGCGCCGCGGGCAGCTCCTCACGCAGGCGGTCGCTCGCGGCGACTCGATCAAACGCGACCGAGTCGTCGGTCAACGCCAGATAGCCGACCAGCACCTGGTTTCCGGCGGGGGTGCGCTGAACGACGGCGGCGGCATCCGCCACACCCTCGAGAGCGCGCAGAGCCGCGTCAATCTCCCCCAGCTCGATGCGTCGACCACCGAGCTTGATCTGGTCGTCGGCACGACCGACGAAGACGAGTCCGGCCTCCTCGAAGCGCACCAGGTCGCCGCTGCGGTAGGCGCGATCCCAGCCAAGAGCGGGAAACGGCGCGTACTTCTCCGCGTCTTTGGCCGCGTCGAGGTATCGGGCAAGTCCGACACCGCCGATGATCAGCTCGCCGACCTCGCCCTCCCCCACCCGCGCGCCGGCGGCATCGACCACGGCGAGGTTCCAGCCGGCCAGCGGCAGGCCGATCCGCACCGGACTGCTGCCGTCGAGCAGCGCTCCGCAGGCGACGACCGTCGCCTCGGTGGGTCCGTAGGTGTTCCAGACCTCGCGGTCGCGGGCGAGGATGCGCGAGACCAGTTCCGGCGGGCAGGCTTCGCCCCCGAAGATGAGCAGGCGCACTGCCTCGAGGGATTCCTCGGGCCAGAGCGCGGCGAGTGTGGGCACCGTCGAGACGACGGTGATGCCGTGAGCGATCAGCCACGGTCCGAGGTCCACCCCCGAGCGCACCAGTGAGCGCGGCGCTGGCACGAGACACGCGCCGTTGCGCCAGGCCAGCCACATCTCCTCGCAGGAGGCATCGAAGGCCACGGAGAGCCCGGCGAGCACCCGGTCGGCGATGCCGATCGGCTCGCGCTGGAGGAACAGGCCCGCCTCGGCGTCCACGAAGGCCGCGGCAGAAAGATGAGTGACGGCGACGCCTTTGGGCACGCCGGTGGAACCCGAGGTGAAGATGATCCAGGCGTCGTCGTCGGGCGTGGGCGGGGGCACGACGGGGATGGCGCCGGTGCTGGCGGGGTCCGCGGTTTCGAGAGCCGCGACATCCGCGACATCCGCGCCCCCTTCGCTGCCGGTCGCAACGAAACCGGTCGCAACGAAACCGGTGGCACTAAAACCGGCGGCACCGATCACGCCCACGACCGCGGCCTCGCCGAACACGAGCTCGGCGCGCTCCTCCGGATCGTCGGCGTCGACCGGAACGTAGGCTGCGCCGGCCGCCATGATCGCGAGGATGGCGAGGTACAGCTCGCGGGTGCCAGACGGGATCCGCACCCCCACCCGGTCACCTCGGCGCACGCCACTGGCGCGCAATTCGGCGGCCTGCGCGAGCACCTGGCGCAGGAGGCGGCGGTAGCTGATACCGCCGAGCGCGTCTTCGAGCGCGAGAGCGTCAGGATGCCGGGCCGCAGTCGCCGAGAGGATGTCAATCAGGGTGCGCGGAGAAGCTTGCTCCGCACCACGGTCGAGCACGGATTGATCGCCGACGACGATCGGGTCAGAAGGACCGCGGGTCACACTTCTCCTCGTAACGAGCCGATTGGGTTCGAGAGAGGGGCCCTACTTCTTCTTCTTCGAGCTGAGCTTGTCGCGTTCCGCCGCGAGCGACGAGAGGGTCGCCGCGTCGAGTCCGTTGAGCGAGACCAGGCTGAGCGGCGATTCGAGGCCGCTCTTCTCGTAGACGACCTGGGCGTAGGTGGTGGCGGTCTCCTGCACCCTGGCGGAGGCACGCTCGGACTTCTTGAGCGAGATGCGGGATCCACCCACGGCTTCCGCGTGCTTCTCGAGGGCCTTGATCAGATCCTTGAGGGCGGCATCGATTTTCTTTGACATACCCCGCATTGTGCCGCATGAAGGTTAATTCTGGGCACTCGAAGACGAGGACGACGGCTGGCCCTCGCCGGACCAGGGTCGGGGATCGTCGGGGAAGCTGTGGTACAAACATCCTCCTCATCAGGTTATTTATTGAAGACCAAACCCTGTGCCGGAGGGTGGCGAACACTCTGCATCAAGCAGTTCACCCACACACTCCAATCAAGGGATCACATCATGCGTTCATTCACCAAAGCCGCTGTCGGTATCGCTACCGCCGGTCTTCTCCTCGTCGGCATCGCCGGCGTCTCCTCCACGGCAAGCGCCGCTCCCGAGGCCAAGTCGGCGTCATCCGGCATCCCGGCTCCGGTCGCTGCAGTTCCCGCCCTGAAGGGTGGCGACACCGCCGTCCTGCTCGACTCCGGCTTCACGGGTGCGCTTACCTCCCTCGGCCTGACCCCGGGCGTCAGCGGAACCGCCACCCTCACCGATGGCTCGGTCCACTTCCCCATCACCGGTGGCTCGGTCGTCTACTGGTCCCCGAAGGGCACCTACCGTCCCTACGTGCAGGGCATCATCGAGCACGATGGTTCCGGCCTGACCCTGACCGCCGGTTCGACCGTCGTCGGCCTCGCCAACTTCACGGTCAACCCGGGCAACTCGCTGCTCTACGGTGATGTCTCGGTCAACGGCACCGTCGCTGTGGTTCAGGCGCCCCTGTTCAACCTGCACGGTGGAACCCTCAAGCCGCTGCAGCTCGATGGCAACAACGCCATCCTCACCGGCACCACGGTTCACGTCTCATCCGCTGCGGCCGACCTGCTGAACAAGACGTTCAACACCGACGCCGTCAAGGGCGGCCTGCTGGTCGGAGTCGCGACCATCACGGCGCAGATCAAGTAACACCTCTGCAGTAACGCCTCCACAGCACCACGAAGCCCCGCTCGAGTTCACTCGAGCGGGGCTTCTTCTGTGTGCAGGTTCTTCTGTGTGCAGGTTCCTTTGTGTCCATTGGATGCCCACACCGGGCGTCATGATGGGCCCGAGGCAGAACGACGAAAGCCCCGCTCGAGCGACTCGAGCGGGGCTTTCTCTGCACGTTGCGGTGGTGGACCCTAGGAGATTCGAACTCCTGACCTCCTCGATGCGAACGAGGCGCGCTACCAACTGCGCCAAGGGCCCGCAGTGCGTTGCAACATTATCACGAGAGTGCGGGCCGTCTTGTCACGCGCTGGGCTCGCGTGGACGCTCGCGGCCTACTCGATCAGCGACGCTCGCGGCCTACTCGATCACCGAAGACGGCGAAGACTGCGATCAGGCTCAGCCGACGCGACGACGGCGGGCGAGCACGGCATCGAGGTCGGTCTTCGACGCCTCGGTCGGCTCGATGATCCCCATCGTGGCGAACTTGCTCGGCGCGGCAACGGGCGCGACCGGACGGATCGGCGTGACGCCGGGCTGCTGCTCGACCTCGCGCTGCTTGCGCCGGGCATCCGCCGCGGCCTGACGCAGCTCGGCGGCCGCTTCAAGCGACGCTTCCAGAGCGCGGTCTGCCTGCGGCTTCGACATGTACAGCGGCTTGGGCAGCGGCACCGGGGTCCAGCTCGCCTGACGCACCGCGGCGGGTATCTGCGGGCGCTGCGGCTGCGCCTTCGGGCGCTCGGCGACGACCACGGGGCGGGCGCGGAGGTTACGCACCAGTTCGGCGCGAGCGCGGGCGACGGATGCCAGCTGCCCGAGCATCACGAACGAGCCGGTGCTGACGATCCCCCCGCCGACCAGCATCACGAACGAGCCGGTGGCGATGAGCTGGGCAACCCCGACGGCGGTGGCGACCAGGGCGAGCAGCAGCACCACCGAGGTGACCACGCGGGAACGGCGGAGGCGACGGGTTGCCGGCGAGGCGATGGCGACGTCCGCGGCGATGGCGGGGTGGAGTTCGGCGAGTCGGCTGGCTGCCGCGCGGGCGGCGGCGGCATCCTGCGCCCGGGCGACGGCGGCCTCGCGCTGCTGATGCTTGCGGAGCAGCCGCTCCTGCTCTGCGGCGCTGCGGGCGGTGGTCTCGGCGCGCACCTCGGCGGGGATCTCCGCCGCCTCTGCCATCACGCGCAGCGTCTGCTGCAGGCGGATCGCGTTGCGCTCGGTCGACAGGTACTCGCGCCGGCGCAGCCAGGTGGGAACCAGGTAGGCGAGCCAGAGCACAGCAGCGAGCGCGATGATCACGCTGGATCCGAACCCGTCGACTGCCATGTGCCTACCGTAAGAGTCATCAGACATTAACCTCCCCATTAACCCCGGGCGTGTTACGCCCGATCAGAGATTGCTCAGCGGGGAATCTGAGCGAGAATCCGCGGGCCGCCTAGCGCGGGAAGATGCCCGGCACCTGCGCGGCGATGCGGTCGACCTCCGGCACGACGCCCGCCCCGGCCGGAACCCGGCCGTCGAGCCAGCGGCGCAGCACGCCGGTGGGCAGTTCCTCGACCACGAGAGCGAAGCAGAAGTGATCGCGCCAGTCCCCGTTGATGTGGATGTAGCGCCGCCGCAGCCCCTCGTAGCGAAAGCCGAGCTTCTCGACCACGCGCAGGCTCGGGATGTTCTCGGGCCGGATGCAGATCTCCATGCGATGCAGCCCGGCCTGGAAGAAGGCGTAATCGGTGGCGAGGGCGACCGCGGTGGGCGTGACGCCCAGTCCGGCGAAGCGCTCAGACACCCAGTAGCCGATCGTCGCCGACGAGAGCGACCCGTAGGTGATGCTCGAGACGTTGAGCTGTCCGGCGAACTCGCCGTCGTGCTCGATGGCGAACGGCATGCCGAAGCCTGCGCGCGCGTTGGTCTGCAGGCTCCGGATGCTCGATCGCACGTCGAACGACATCGCGCCGTGGGGGTTGGTCGCCTCCCACTTGCGCAACCAGCTGCGGTTGTCGAGCAGCTCGCGTTCGAGCTGCCGGGCGTCCCTCAGCCGGATCGGCCGGATCGTCACGTTCCCCTCACGCAGAGTGGGGATGGGAGTAGCCACCGATATCGTCCAGTTCGGTCAGCGGGGCGGACGACGACATCCGCCCCGCATGGTTCAGAAACTTCTACTCGAGAGTAGCGGTGAACTCCTTCAGCCACGGACGCAGATCCGGACCGAGATCCTCACGGTCGACAGCCAACTGCACGATCGCCTTGATGTAGTCCAAGCGGTCGCCCGTGTCGTAGCGGCGGCCACGGAAGACGACGCCGTAGACGCCGCCCGCGAGACTCTCGTTCGCGGCCAGGGTCTGTAGCGCATCCGTCAGCTGGATCTCCCCGCCCTTACCCGGAGGCGTGTGGGCCAGGATGTCGAACACCTGGGGCTGAAGCACGTAGCGTCCGATGATGGCGTAGTTCGACGGCGCGTCCTCCCGTTTCGGCTTCTCGACCAGCCCCGTGACCTTCACCACGTCGTCGTCGTCCGTCTTCTCGACGGTCGCGACGCCGTACATGTGCACGACGGATGGGTCGACCTCGAGCAGAGCGACGATACTCGCGTTGCGCTTGCCGGCCTCCTCGATCATGCGGGCGAGCAGCACGTCGCGCGAGTCGATGATGTCGTCACCGAGGAGCACGGCGAACGGCTCGTTGCCGACGTGCATCTGCGCGCGGAGCACCGCGTGGCCGAGACCCTTCGGGTCGCCCTGGCGCACGTAGTGCACCTCGGCTAGGTCCGTTGCGTAATTGACCTTCTTCAGGCGGTCGATGTCGCCCTTCTGCAGAAGGGTGGCCTCAAGCTCTCCGACGCGGTCGAAGTGATTCTCGAGGGCATTCTTGTTGCGTCCCGTGATCATCAACACGTCGGTGAGGCCGGCCCCGACGGCCTCCTCGACGACGTACTGGATGGCGGGCTTATCTACTACTGGGAGCATCTCCTTCGGCATGGCCTTGGTCGCCGGAAGGAACCGTGTTCCTAGCCCTGCTGCTGGTATTACTGCTTTTGTGATGTGGAACGTCATGGCCACAGGGTAGCCGTGGTGGGTTTCGGAATCGTTACGGGGGGCAGAAGCTTAGGATTGGCGTATGACCGTCGAGGTGAGCCACCAGAAGCGCGCACTCCGCGCGGAGCTCCGAGAACGCCGGCGCAACATGACCGCGACCGAGCGTGAGCACGCCACCGAGACCATCTGTTCGCACCTGCGCGATCTCGTTACCGCCTATGACGCGCGCACCATTTCGGCGTACCTCTCCTCCAATGACGAGCCGAACATCCGTCCGTTCCTCAACTGGGCCCAGGAGCAGGGCCTGCGCGTGCTGTTTCCGGTGTCGCGCGACGACGGCCTGCTCGACTGGACCATCGGCGACGGCGAGACCGAACAGGAGGGACTGTTCGGCATGCCAGAGCCGGTGGGCGAGCTGCTGTCGCCGAGCGCGCTCGACGGGGTCGACCTGATCATCGTGCCCGCGGCATCCGTCGACCGCCAGGGTATGCGCATGGGCTGGGGCCGCGGTTATTTCGACCGCACCCTCGGCTCCATGGAGAAGTGCCCGCCGGTCTATGCTGTGATCTTCGACCGCGAACTCGTCGATTCTGTGCCCACCGAGGTGCACGACCGTGGCGTCGACGGCGTCGTCACCCCCAGCGCGATAGTCGACTTCTAGCCCCACCCTCCCGCACAAAGGATTGCCCGTGCCCACCTATTCATATCGTTGTGCCAATTGCGGCTTCGAGTTCGACAAGCACCAGAGCTTCAGCGAAGACTCGCTGATCATCTGCCCGAACTGCGAAGAGCCGACCCTGCGCAAGGTCTTCAAGTCGATCGGGGTGAGCTTCAACGGTTCCGGCTTCTACCGCAACGACAGTCGGGCGGCGGAAAAGGGCGCCGCCAAGTCGAAGAATGCTGCCGCTTCCACGTCCGACGCGGGTTCGAGCACCCCGGCTCCCGCCGCCGCGCCCAAGTCCGACGCGAAGAAGTCTGAGACGAAGAAGCCCAGCACGCCGTCGTCGCCAACCTCCTAGCCGGGGGTGGTGCCCGGGCCTAGGCTCTGAACCAGTCCCCCACGGTAAGGAAGTGACAGCATGCTCAAAGGTTTCAAAGACTTCATCCTCCGCGGAAACGTCATCGACCTCGCAGTCGCTGTCGTCATCGGCGCGGCGTTCACCGCGATCGTCAACACGCTGGTCACCGCCGTGTTCAACCCGATCATCGGTGCACTGTTCAACGCTAATGACTTGAAGGACGCCCTCAAGGTCACCATTCCGACGGTGAGTGGTGGTTCGGCAACGATCCTGTTCGGTGCCGTCATCGCCGCGGTCATCCAGTTCATCATCGTGGCGGCGGTCGTGTACTTCGCCCTGGTGCTGCCGATCAACCGTCTCAGCAAGATCGCGTACGCGAAGCTGAAGAAGGAGGAGGATGCGACTCCCGCCGACGTGCCGCCCACCGAGACCGAGCTGCTGATCCAGATCCGCGACCTGCTGGCCGGAGTCCCCTCCCCGGAGGGCGATCACACGCTGCCGAGCACGGCGGCAGGCGCGCAGCCCTCCTCCGGCGGCAGGCACGCCGAGTAGCGCCCGCGCGCCCGCGCGCCCGCGCGAGGACGCGTGTCGAAACCCACCGTCCGCCAACAGGATGGGCCGGCCAAAACTCCCGAATCCAGCCTGTTGACGGATGATTCGGCGAAGCCATCCTGTTGAGCGATCGGGCGGGGCGGATCAGCCCCAGTGCGGCGGCTTGTCGGCCTTCAGGCGGTCGTCGTTCTCGTTCTCGGCGTGACGGGTCGGCTCGGACTGCGGGTTCGGGTCGGTGCCGGGGACGGGCTCTGTCGTCACCCGGCGTCGCACGCGCGGGCGACCCGCTCCTGACCCCGCAGCAGCCGCAGCCGCAGGCGGCACCGCAGACCCCCGGGGCCGGGGTGCCGGCTCCGTGATGTCCTCTGGCATCGAACTACCCGCCGACGATCTGGATCGGCTCGGTGACAGGGGACGTGTCGACACCCAGCATCTTCGTGATGCGGTCGGCGACGGCATCCGGATCACTGAACAGTTCGAACGCGTGCACACGCAGGTAGTGCCAGCCGAGGCGCCGCAGCATGTCGGGGCGCAGGCGCAGCGACTCGCGCAGGCTCGCGCCCTGCAGCACGCTGTCGGTCTCGATGGTGAGACACATGCCCTGGTGCGAGGCGACCAGCCCGAGCTTTCCGCGCAACCCGAGCGCGACGCGAAGCCCGCGGATCTCGAGCCGGCGGGCCAGGTCGACGAGCATGGGATCGCTGTCATCCGGCACATGGTCGATGCGCGTGCGGGCCTGGATGTCGGTGAGGATCTCCGCGAGCGCGATCGCACCGTGGTGCATGCGCTCCTCGTCGATGTCGGTCGGCTCGAAGCAGGTCACGATGACCATCGCGCGCCGGGCGCGGGTCATGGCGACGGCGAGAAGACGCTCGCCACCCTCACGGCCGAGCGCGCCGAAGTCTGACAGCACGCGGCCGTGCGGGGTGCGGCCGTAGCCGATGGAGAAGATGACCCGGTCGCGGCTCTGCGCCACCGATTGCTCGATCGTGGTGACAGTGAAGGGCTCGCTGCGATCGCTGAGGACGAATTCGCTCAACGCAGCGTTGCCGACGGATGCCGCGAGCACAGCCTGCTGGACGCGCACGGCATGCACCTCGCTCGCGGTGATCACCATGAGGGACTCGTGCGGACGCTGCGTCGCGTGCTCGGCGACCAGCTCGACGGCGCGCGACACCTCGGCGTCGACGCTCTCCACCCCGCCCGACTCCGGGTCGGGCATGCCGGTGCCGTCGGCGACGTAGTCCAGACGGATGCTGTTGTGGCCGAGGAAGGATCCGGCCCAGGGGAACGACTCGATCTTGCCGGCGTAGAACCGGCGGTTGACGAGCTCGGCCAGGTCTTCGCCGCCGGCGCGGTAGCTGCGGGTGAGCGCGAGCGTGGGCAGCAGCATCCCGAGCCTGGCGAGCGCGGAGTCGGCGTGCAGGTCGTCGAGCGAGACGACGAGCGGCTCGTCACCGGCGACCGCGATGGCGAAGGGGCTCGGCGTCTGCGTGATCGGGTCGCCGAAGGCCACCGTCTGCTTGCCACGACGGATGGCACCGACGTTCTCGGCCAGGGTGGTCGCGCCCGCGTCGACGAGGATGACGGTGTCGAAGCGCAGCGTGTCGGTGATGCCGGCCACCTCGTACGGCGAGGCCAGCCAGATCGGGGCGATGGTGCGGGAAAGGTGCGGCGCGGCCTCCTGCAGGTCGCGGGCATCCACGTGGTGGGTGCGCAGCGTGCGCTTCAGCGCGGCCGCCTCCTCTGGCCAATCGACCAGCCCGATGCTCCAGTTCTCGGCAAGCTGCCAGGCCATCAGCTTGGCGCCGCTGGACGCATGAGCTTCGTCGACGAGACGGAAGTCCGCCTCCAGCCGGTCGAGCACGGAGGTGTTCGCGCCGAGCAGTGCGCGGTCGGTCTCGAGCAACGATTCCAGGGCCGACTGCCACCAGGCGAGTTCCAGTTCGGCGGCGACCTCGGTGTCGGGCACGTGCCGCGACGCGAGGTCGACCAGCAGCGGGTCGAGCTGCAGTTCGCGCAGGGTCGCCCGCAACTGCGCACGCTCCTGCAGGTTGTTCAGCACCTCGGAGTCGGCGGCGAGCCCGGCGAGGCGGTCGACCAGCACGTGGATGGGAAGGTGCGCGAGCTGGTCCTCCTTGGTGACGTTGCCGAGCGGCTCGTCGAGGAAGGCCAGGTCTTGCGCTACATGCTGGAAGGCGACCTGCACATCGGCGATGCCGATCGGCACCTCGGGGGTGACCCCGGCCGCAACGAAGCGCTGCCACAGCACGCGCTGCTGCTGGATGCGCACCAGGGCCTCGTTGAGCTCGGTCACGTGAACACCGGGGCGCACGTATTCACGTGCGAGCTTCTTCAGCCGACGCCGGTTCGCGCCCGACATCTCGGGCGAATCCTTGCGCGAGGAGGTCGCCGCGATCAGTTCGGCGAGGGACCGGTCGAAGACGACCGGCAGGAACTTGTCGAGGGTGTCGCGGATGTCAATGAGCAGTCGCAGATAGACGCCCAGCTCGTAGATACTCTCGAACGGTCGCATGCGCGTGCCGTCGATGAGGAGGTTGGCGCGCTCGAGCAGCCGCGGAACCTCGGTGTGCTGAAGCTGCTTGGCGATACCGTGCGCGCGCATTGCGGCTTCGCTGGTGGAGAAGTTGGCGCCATACCAGGGCGAATCGGCGGGACCGTACCGGAACTCCCCGAGCGATGCGGCCTTCACGATCGCGTCGGCGGCACGACTGCGGTCGGTCGACATCAGCTCGACCGACTCGCGGGAGAGCCGCGCGGTGGTCGCTGGCGGCGACGGCAGCAGGGCCAGACGCGACAGCTCGGTCAGGCAGTCGAGCACCGAGACACCGATGGCAGGGTCGCGTCGGGCGACCGCGCCGCGGTAGTCGATCAGCACCTTGCGCAGGCGCACCAGCGCGTCATCCACCTCGCCGACTGCGGGGGCGATGGCCTTCTCGTTGCGTCCGATCGAACGGATGAGGTCCCGCCGCAGTGTCGACGGCGACACGGCCACCCCGGCGAGGCCGACATCCCCGAGCCGCTCCGCGATTCCGAGCAGCGAGGATCGACGGGCGCTCACCACGAGCACGCGCTTGTTCTGGTTCACCAGCGCGCCGAGCGCGTTGACGATGGTCTGGGTCGCACCGGTACCGGGAAGCGTCTTGACGACGACCGAGTTGCCGGCCGCGATCTGGGCGACGACGTTCTCCTGCTCGGCGTCGGCATCCAGCAGCAGGGTGTCGGTCTCGGGCGTGCGCAGGTCGGGGTTCTGCGGTTCGACCGGCGCGTAGCCCTCCTCGACCGACCACTTGGCGGTCGGGTTGCCGGCGAGGGCATCGAGGATGGGGTGTTCGAGATTCGCGGCGTCCGCGCTCATGGCGTGGGCGACATCCGCGAACGACGAGACGACCAGGCGCGGCTGCACGTTGAACCAGTCGAGGTGCGAGGTGAGGCCGCGGAGGCGGTCGATCACCGGGTTGGGCTTGAACGAGCCGTCTTCCTCGGCGAGCGCCACGAAGGCCTGAGCGTCGAGGGCGATGTGGAACTGCTCGGTGAGTGCCGCGGCGAGTGCCGGGTTGAGGAACGGCGCACCCTTCAGGCGCACCTCGAAATCCCGGCCGTAGCGACGGATGGCGAGCGGCCGCAGCAGCACGGGGGCGCGGTAGTCCACACCGCCGTGCTTCCACTCCGCAATACCGATGCCCAGGTGGATCGAGTCGATGCCGCGGGCGGTGGCGAGCTCGAGGCTCTTCGCGGCGATCTCGCCTGCCGCATACTTGGCCGCCCGCAGGGCGATGTCGTCGCGGATCAGGCTCGAGAGCAGCGTCGTCTTGCCGGTGATGAACTGGGCGAGACCACCGGGATGGGTGGCGCTCAGCTCGATGCGGGTGCGCGGTTCGTCGATGAAGTGCAGCAGGGGCGAGACGCCGCCGATGCCGGCGAGTTGGCTGCGCCAGTTCGCCCACGTCGGCTCCGCGACGTTGGACGGCTGAAAGCTCGGGTCACCGAGGCTGAGTGCGTGAGGAGCTGTCACCTGTCGATGCGGGCGGGCATGGTCATCCGCCGGCTCCTCGTCGAAGTCGTCTGGGGATCTGTTGGCACGCCACACACCGACACCTTAAGGGCCGGTCGGCCGGTTATCGGGGACGTTGTGGGGAGTTTCATCTAGTTCGAACGCTCGACGGCCAGCAACACGCAGATGCACAGCGCCTCAATGGCGGCCTCCAGGTCGTCCGGCGACGGGAAGGTCGGGGCGATACGGATGTTGCTGTCCTCCGGATCGTCCCGGTACGGGAATGCGCTGCCGGCCGGGGTCAGCGCAACGCCCGCCGCCGCCGCGAGAGCCACCGCGACGCTGGCGGTGCCACGCGGCACCTCGAGGTTGACGAAGTATCCGCCGGTCGGGTGCGTCCAGTCGGCCACGCCCGTGAGCCGTTCGCCGAGGATCCGCTCGACCGCGGCGAACCGCGGCGCGATGATCGCGCGGTGCTTCCGCATCAGTCGGCGCACGCCCTCCGCATCCCCGAAGAAGCGCAGGTGGCGGAGCTGGTTGAGCTTGTCTGGCCCGATTGTCTGCGCTGACGTGCGGGCGCGCATCCACTCGACGTTGACGCGCGAGCCACCGAAGAAGGCGACGCCGGCACCGGGGAAGGTGATCTTGGCGGTGGAGGCGTAGACCAGCGGGCGCTCCGGATGCCCCGCGCGCTCGGCCATGCCCAGCACGTCGAGGGGCAGCGGCTCGGCCTCGGTGAGGTGGTGGACGGCGTACGCGTTGTCCCAGAACAGGCGGAAGTCGGGGGCAGCGGTCTCCATGCCGACCAGCGCCTCGACCTCGTCGACCGTGTAGGTCACGCCGGTGGGGTTCGAGTACATCGGCACACACCACATGCCCCGGATGCTGGGGTCGGACGCGACCAGGGAACGGATGGTGTCGAGGTCGAGCCGTCCGTCGACGAACGGGACCGGGATCATCCGCACGCCGAGCGATTCGAGGATCGTGAAGTGGCGGTCGTAGCCGGGCACCGGGCAGAGCACTGCGACATCGGGCACATCGCGCCACGGGCCATCGCCACCGGGCACGCCGACCAGCAGCGCCTGCACGATGGTGTCATGCATGATGGCGAGGCTGGCGTTGCCGTAGGCCAGCAGCTGGTCGCTCGGGATCTGCAGCAGTTCGCCGAAGATCGCGCGCAGCTCGGGCAGGCCGTCTGCCCCGCCGTAGTTGCGCAGGTCGGTGCCGCTGGCGTCGCGGAAGTCACCCTCCCCGGGCAGTGCGAGCAGCGGGTTCGACAGATCGAGTTGGCTGGGCGACGGCTTTCCCCGGGTGAGATCGAGGGTCAGGCCGCTGGCCTGAAGGTCGGCGTACTGCTGTTCGAGAGATGTCATGTGTTCGAGAGATGCCATGGGTTCAGTCGACCGGCGTCAGCAGGAACAGCGGGATGACCCGATCGGTCTTCTTCGTGTACTCCACGTAATCGGGCCAGGTCGCGACCGCGCGGTCCCACCAGACGTCACGCTCGTCGCCTTCGAGCTCGCGCGCGCGGTAGTCGCGCTTGACGGCGCCGTCTTGCAATTCGACCAGCGGGTGCTCCTTGAGGTTGAAATACCAGACCGGATGCTTCGGAGCCCCGCCGAGGGAGGCGACGGCCACATACTCCCCGTCGTGCTCGACGCGCATCAGCGGCGTCTTGCGGATCTTGCCGCTCTTCGCCCCGAGGGAGGTCAGCACGATGATCGGACGGCCGCGCAGGGTGTTAGCCTCCTGGCCGTTGCTGGCCTCGAACTGCTCGACCTGGTCGCGGGCCCAGCCGGCGGTTCCTGGTTCGTACTCTCCGGTCAGCGGCATCCGTCACTCCTTAAGCTCGTGTGCTTCCAGGGTATGCCGCCCACCACCCCGTGAGTTGCACGTTCGAGTGGTTCTGAGCCACGCATATCCACTCCAACCTGCAACTCACGGGGTTAGCGCGAGAACTCCCCGCCTGCGAGATGCAGACGGGGAGTTCGGGATGCTGAAGTGCAGCGAGCGACGCTATGCGGCGAGCGGGAGCTCGGCCTCCTGGCGCGAGACGACCAGCAGCTCGCCCTGGAAAGAATCCACGGTGACGTGTCCGCCGTCCGCGAGCTCCTCGGTGACCAGCAGGTCGGCGATCCGGTCGTCGATCTCGCGCTGGATCAGGCGACGCAGCGGGCGGGCACCGTACTCGGGCTCGTAGCCGTTGTCGGCGATCCAGTCGAGGGCGGCGTCCGTCACGTCCACACTGATGTCGTGAGCGGCCAGACGGGTCTCGGTCGCATCGAGCAGCAGGCGAACGATCTGCCGCAGCTGCGGCTTCTCGAGCTTGCGGAACAGCACGATCTCGTCGATCCGGTTGAGGATCTCGGGGCGCATGGCCTCCCGGAGCTTGCCCATGACGCGGTCGCGCAGGTCCTTCTCCGAGGCGAAGCCGTTGCCGGAGTCGCTCTGCACGAAGCCCAGGGCCCCACCGCGGCTGGCGAGAAACTCGCTTCCGAGGTTCGAGGTCATGATGATGACGGTGTTGCGGAAGTCGACGGTACGGCCCTGGCCATCCGTCAGCCGCCCGTCATCCAGAACCTGCAGCAGCAGGTTGAAGACGTCGGGGTGGGCCTTCTCGATCTCATCGAACAGCACAACAGAGTAGGGGTTCCGGCGCACACGCTCGGTCAGCTGGCCGGCCTCGTCGTAGCCGACGTACCCGGGAGGGGCACCGACCAGACGCGACACGGTGTGACGCTCGCCGAACTCGCTCATGTCGAAGCGCAGCATCGCTTTCTCGTCACCGAACAGCGAGCCCGCGAGGGTCTTCGCCAGCTCGGTCTTGCCAACACCGGTCGGGCCGAGGAAGAGGAAGCTGCCGACCGGCCGCTGCTGGTCGCCGAGCCCGGTGCGGTTGCGCCGCACGGCCTTGGCGACGACGGTCACGGCGTCGTCCTGCCCGATCACGCGCTCGTGCAGCTCAGACTCGAGCTTCGCGAGGCGCGAACGGTCGGCCTCGGTGAGACGGTTGGCCGGGATGCCGGTGGCGCGAGAGATCACCGCAGCGATCTCCTTCTCATCGACGACGGCCGAAGCGGTGGTCTGACCAGCGGATGCCGCGGCCGCGAGCTTTTCCTGCACCGCAGCGATCTCGTCCCGAAGGTCGGAGGCCTCCTCGTAGTGCTCGGCGGTGACGGCGGAGTTCTTGCGGGACTCCAGCACGGCGAGCTCCTGCAGCAATGCCGAGGTGTCGATCTTCGAGCCGAGCGAGAGGCGCAGTCGCGCTCCGGCCTGGTCGATCAGATCGATCGCCTTGTCGGGAAGGAAGCGGTCGGTCACGTACCGCGCGGACAGCTCGACGGCGGCACGGATGGCCTCGTCGGTGTAGCGCACGGCGTGGTGGTCTTCGTAGGCGCCGCGGAGTCCGCTCAGGATGAGCACGGCATCCTCGATGCTCGGCTCACCGACCTGCACGGGCTGGAAACGACGCTCGAGGGCCGGGTCCTTCTCAATGGAGCGGTACTCCTTGAGCGTGGTCGCACCAACGACGTGCAGCTCGCCTCGGGCCAGACGCGGCTTGAGGATGTTGCCGGCGTCCATTCCACCCTCACCAGCACCACCGGCGCCGACGACGGTGTGCAGTTCGTCGACGAAGACGATGACCTCGGCTTTGTTGGCCGTGATCTCGTCCATCAACGTGGTGAGACGCTCCTCGAAGTCACCGCGGTAACGGGTACCGGAGATCATGGCGGGCAGGTCGAGCGAGACGACGCGCTTGCCCAGCAGCTGCTGGGGAACGCCGCCGTCGACGATGGCCTGGGCGAGTCCCTCGACGATGGCGGTCTTGCCGACGCCGGCCTCGCCGATGAGCACAGGGTTGTTCTTGGTGCGACGCGACAGGATCTCGATGGTCTGCTCGATCTCGTCGGAACGGCCGATCACCGGGTCGAGCTTGCCGCTGCGGGCGCGCTCGGTCAGGTCGAGACCGTATTTGTCGAGCATCGGGGTCTCGGATGTCGACTCGGCAGCCTGCGAGGTGGTCGGCCCCGAGGTGGAGCCGTCGGTGTCGACGCTCTCGCGCATCCCGGCCTGCAGGGCCTCTGGCGTGACGCCCGCGGCAGACAGCACCTGACCGGCGGGGGCTTCCTGACCGATCACGATCGCGAAGAAGAGGTGCTCGGGGTCGACGTAGGTCGATCCGGAGGCACGCGCCACCTGGTACGCGTGGAACAGCGCACGCTGGCTGGACTGCGTGAGCATGGGGGCTATATCGGCTCGCCGCGAAGTGGGCTCGGGCAGACGCTCCTCGGCGGCGGCGGCAATCGCCGACGGGTCGCCGCCTACGCCGGCGATGGCGCCGGCCGCGGGCTCCTGCGTGGCGATCACGTGAAGAATGTGGAGCGCGTCGAGCTCACCGTGGCCGAGTTCGACGGCGTAGCGCCCAGCCTCGGCGAGCACCTCGCGGGTGCGACGGCTCATGAGGCGGGAGATGTTGATTGAACGTTCGGACTGGGCCGCGCGCTCACCCTGGAGGTACCGCGCGAGAAACTCGTCGAACGAGCCTGCGCCGGTCTGCTCTGGGTCGAAGTTGTTAGGCAATTGGACCTCCTGGGAAAACTTGAGTGCCTGTGACTCAATCCAACGCAGAGGGCGGCGTTTCATTCCCGACGCCGAATTTGTGCGCGGGTTATGGGGAGACGCCCGAATATCCTTCGGCGTTTCGCTGGTTGAGTAGGCCGCGACGAACGAGCAGCCGTATCGAGGCCCGCTCGGGCGCTACTCAACCAGCGGCAGCTCAGACGTTGTCGCCCCCGGTATCGTCGGCCTCGTCCTGCGCGACGCCGCTCCAGCTCCACTCGGTGACGGCGGGGATGTCGACGCCGTATTCGCGGGTGTACGCGCGGGCCTTCAGCCGGGCATCCTGCATGTCCTGCCGCAGCCCGGCCTGGCGCTCGCCCAGCCCCGGCACCCGGTCGAGCGTGTCGATGACGAGCTGATAGCGGTCGAGACTGTTCAACATCAGCATGTCGAACGGCGTGGTGGTCGTGCCCTCCTCGATGAACCCGCGCACGTGCACGTTGGCATTGCCCGCGCGCTTGTAGATGAGACGGTGGATCAGCCACGGATACCCGTGATACGCGAAGATCACCGGCTTATCCGTGGTGAAGATCGCGTCGTACTCGCGGTCACTCAGCCCGTGCGGATGCTCTGTCGAATTCTGCAGGCGCATCAGGTCGACGACGTTGACCACACGCACCCGCAGCTCCGGAACGCGCTCCTTCAGGATGCTGACCGCCGCCAGCATCTCGAGGGTCGGAACGTCCCCGGCCGACGCCATCACCACATCCGGCTGCTCGCCGGCGACCTCGCTGCCCGCCCACTGGAACAGGCCAAGGCCGCGGGTGCAGTGGTCGATGGCCTGGTCGATGGTCAGCCAGTTCGGCGCCGGCTGCTTGCCGGCGACCACGACATTCACATAGTCGGTGGTGCGCAGGCAGTGGTCATACGTCGAGAGCAGGGTGTTGGCGTCGAACGGCAGGTAGACCCGAACGATGCTGGCTTTCTTGTTGACGACGTGGTCGATGAACCCCGGGTCTTGATGCGAGAAGCCGTTGTGGTCTTGCCGCCAGACGTGCGACGACAGCAGATAGTTGAGCGAGGCGATCGGGCGACGCCATGGCACAGCCTTCGCCGACTCCAGCCACTTGGCGTGCTGGTTGAACATCGAGTCGATGATGTGGATGAACGCCTCGTACGAATTGATCAGACCGTGTCGACCGGTGAGCAGGTAGCCCTCCAGCCATCCCTCGCACTGGTGTTCGCTGAGCATCTCCATCACGCGGCCGGCCTTCGCCAGGTGGTTATCGAGCTGGTCGATCGGCCAGCTCTCCGCATCCCACTGCTTGTTCGTCACCTCGAACACGGCCTGCAGTCGGTTGGATGCGGTCTCGTCCGGCCCGAAGATGCGGAAGTTCCGCGGATTGCGGGCGATCACGTCGCGCAGCCAGCCCCCGAGCACCGCCGTCGCCTCCACTGCGGTTGCTCCGGGGCTCGGCACGTCCTGTGCGTAGTCACGAAAATCGGGCAGGTCGAGCGGCGTGCGCAGCAGCCCGCCGTTCGCGATCGGGTTAGCGCTCATCCGCAGATCGCCGTCCGGGGCGAGTGCGGTCGCCTCGTAGATCGGGGCACCCGCCTGATCGAACAGCTCCTCCGGCTTGTAGGAGCGCATCCACTCCTCCAGCAGCGCGGTGTGCGCGGGGGTGTCTTTCGCGTTGGCGAGCGGCACCTGGTGCGAGCGCCAGTTGTTCTCGGCCGGATGTCCGTCGATCTCCTTGGGGCAGGTCCAGCCCTTGGGAGAACGGAAGATGATCATCGGCCAGGCTGGGCGAGACGTGAGGGTGCCGGCCGCGGCATCCGCTTTGATCTGCGCGATCTGGTTGAGCACGGTGTCGAGGGTCGCCGCGAAGCGCTTGTGCACCTCGATCGGGTCTTCGTCGTCGAAGCCCCCGGAGACGATGTACGGCGTGTGGCCGTAGCCGCGCATCAGCTGCAGCAGCTCCTCCTCGGGGATGCGCGCCAGCACGGTCGGGTTAGCGATCTTGTAGCCGTTGAGATGGAGGATCGGCAGCACGACGCCGTCGGTCAGCGGGTCGACGAACTTGTTCGAGTGCCAGGCGGTGGCGAGCGGGCCGGTCTCGGCCTCGCCGTCGCCGATCACCGTGGCCACGAGCAGGTCGGGGTTGTCGAAGGCCGCACCGTACGCGTGCGAGAGCGAGTAGCCGAGCTCGCCCCCCTCGTTGATCGAGCCCGGCACGTTGGGGGCAGCGTGCGAGGGGATGCCGCCGGGGAACGAGAACTGCCGGAACAGTTTGCGGATGCCGTCCTCGGTCTGCGGGATCTGCGGATACAGCTCGCTGTAGGTGCCGTCGAGATAGGAGTTAGCGACCATGCCCGGGCCGCCATGGCCCGGCCCGGTGATGTAGATCGTGCTGAGGTCGCGCTCGCGGATGGCCCGATTCAGCTGCGCGTAGATGAAGTTGAGGCCGGGGGTGGTGCCCCAGTGTCCGAGAAGACGGGACTTGATGTCATCCGTCGTCAGGGGCCTGCGCAATAGCGGGTTGTCGAGCAGGTAGATCTGCCCGATGGAGAGGTAGTTGGCCGCGCGCCACCAATGATTGAGGCGCTGCAGGGTTTCGGCGGAAAGGTCTTTCGGTTCGACGTACTTCCACGGTGTCATGGATTGATCCAACCCCACCGGCCGCCGCATTGCTATGGGCTTTGGTCCCCCCTCGGGAGGCGGCGGTCGAGTAGCAATCGCGGAGTTGCTACTCGGCCGGCGTTCTACGGGAGGATGTGCCCCGCCGCCGTGAACAGGCGGTACCACTCCTGGCGGGTGAGCGGAATCTCCGACCCGGCCGCCGACTCGATCACGCGCTCGGGTTTGGTGGTGCCGAGCACGACCTGCAGGTTCGCCGGGTGACGGGTGATCCAGGCGACGGCGATGCCGGTCGGGGTCACCTCGTACTTCACGGCGAGCTCGGCGAGCACGTCGTTCAGTTCGGCGAAGTGCTCGCGGTCTCCGAGGAACACTCCGTCGAAGAAGCCCTTCTGAAACGGCGACCAGGCCTGCAGGGTGATGTCGTTCAGGCGGCTGTAGTCGAGGATGCCGTTGTCGCGGTCGATCGACTGGTCGAGTCCGGCCATGTTGGCCGCGACCCCCTGCGCGAACAGCGGAGCGTGGGTGATGCTCAGCTGCACCTGGTTGAACGCCAGTGGCTGGTTCACCGAGCGCTTCAACAGTTCGATCTGGCCGGGCGTCTGGTTCGAAACGCCGAAGTTGCGCACCTTGCCCGAGCTCTGCAGCTCGTCGAAAGCCGCGGCGATCTCATCCGGCTCCATCAGGGTGTCGGGACGGTGCAGCAGCAGGATGTCGAGGTACGGGGTGTTCAGCGCCGTCAACGATTCGTCGACCGACTCGAGGATGTGCTCCTTCGAGAAGTCCCAGAAGCCGTTGCGAATACCGGTCTTGGACTGGATGATGACCGACTCGCGCTCCGCGTCGGTGAACGTGATCGCCTCGCCGAAGCGCTGTTCACAGCCGTGCGTCGTCGCACCGTACACGTCGGCGTGGTCGAAGAAGTTGATGCCGGAGTCGATGGCGGTGCCGACCAGGTTCTGCACTTCCGTGTCGTCGAGGTCGGCGATCCTCATGAGCCCGAGGATGACGTTGGAGGCCTCGAGCGTGGTCTGGGGAGGGGTGAAAATCTTCATCCCCCCATGATGCCCGCGCCGCAGAAATTTTCTCCCATCCGCGTCATAGTTGCGCCGCGAAAGCATCTCTTCCGGTGGAGGGCACAGTGTCATGCGCCCTCACGCACCCGCTGAATCAAGGAGGATTCATGAAGCTCAGAAGGCTCACCCGCTCCCATTCCGGTCGTATCGTGCTGGCCGCGGTGCCGGTGGCGATCGCCGCCAGCGTCTTGATGGGCGGGGTCGCGCAGGGCGCTGTCCCGGTGTCGTTCTCGGTCTCCGGCAGCCAGTTCCAGATCGGGGCATCGAAGCTCGAGGGCACGGGCTTCTCGCAGTATGCCGGTGTCGCCACCGATACCGCGGGCAAGGACCACCAGGCCGCGATCGCGAACATCACGTCGGCGACGCTCTCCGATCTCTGCCAGTCGGTCGTCACCGACACTCCGCTCGGCAAGATGGGCGTGCTCATCACCGCGGGCGGTGGGGGCAAGCCGGCGTCGGCGAGCGACCTGCAGATCGGGATGACCGACCTCAAGGGTGACTCGAGTTTCACCAACATCCGTATCGGTGTCGACGCGTCGACGGTCAAGACAGACGCCAAGGGTCAGGCCGGTGACTTCGCTCAGGATGCCGACGGCATCAGCATCTCGAACCTGCAACAGACCGCGTGGTCGACCCAGGCATCCGTGTTCACCTTGACGGGGATGCACCTGGAGCTCACCGACGGAAAGACCTGCTTCTAATGCAGGGCTTGAGAAACTGGTGTCGTAGTCGGCCGACCGTCGGCGGGCTGCTCGTCGCGCTCGCTGGCGTCGAACTGTTCTTCTCCGGGCAGCTCGACATCGGCAAGTTCCACGTGCAGCTCGGCATCGAGGGGCTGCAGGCGACGATCGTGCCGATCGCCTTGGTCGCGCTCGGCATCCTCGCCATCGCCATGCCGGTGCACCGGATCTTCTACGGAGTGATCGCCCTCGCGCTCTCGGTGTATTCGCTGATCGGGGTGAACCTCGGCGGTTTCGTCATCGGGATGCTGCTCGGTGCGGTCGGCGGTGTGTTGGTCGTCGCCTGGATGCCCAAAGACGTCGCGCCGGAGGAGTCGCCGGATGACTCCGTTACCGACAGCCCGTCCGGTGAGGAGTTCGACGCGATCGCCGCCACCCCTGATGACGCCGACGAGTCGCAGGATGAGCACGCCGACGAGGGGGCGAAGCGCCCTTTAGCGCGCGGCCGGCGTTAACCGGCCAACGCTCCCGAACCACGGCGGCGGTCGCCGCTGTGCTGGTGCTCGCCCTGAGCGGCATTGGTGCGGCGCGTGCCGAGCCTGCCGCGCTGTGTCTGCCGATCATCATGCCCTGTGCGGCGCCGAGTACTAGCCCGTCGCCGACCCCAACCTCGTCGAGCACCCCCAGCAGTCCGCCGAAGGCTCCCGGTATCGCCGTTCCGATCCCGCTGCTCGGTGTCACTCCGGGGCAGCCCGCGGTTCCGGCGGTGCCGGGGACGCCGGGCGAGACGCCACCGCCGACGCCGGTTGCGGATGACTCGGCCCCGACGTTCACGTTGCCCGCGGCGACTCTCGGCGGATCGTCCATCACGATCTCTGGACTTCACGGAATCGCCGTGGTCACCGTCCCACTCGCCGACGGCTCCCGAGCCACTGCCCTCAAGGTGAGTGCCGACGACGTGGTCGTCACCGACTTCGTGCTCGACGTGCGCAAGTCGACCGGCCCGTCGCTGGTGAGCACGTCTGACCGCATGGAGCTGAACGGCAACGTGCAGGTCTACCTAGATTCGGCGACGGCAACGCTCGGCGATGGCACGGCGCTGAACTTCGGCGCAGCCACACCGCCGCCCGGAAACGAGCTGCCGCCGGAGTTGCTGCGCGTGAGTCTCGGGCTGGTCGGGGTCACCGCGAACTCGATCTCCTTCGCCAACTCGCACCAGCAGCTGAAGGATTAGCTGGCCGGGCCTCGATACGCGGCCTTGTCCCTCGGGCGCTGCCTACTGCGCCAGGGTCCCCACGATCGACGTGAACCCGATGAGGGCGGCGATCACCGCAGCCGGCATGCCGATCAGCACGACAAGGATCGTGACGACGCCTCGGCCCCGGTGTGTTTCGTAGCGACGTTCGGGTTCGCGGCTCGTCAGGCGAAGGCCGTCGACATCCGTTGCTCGCGAGGCGACATTGCGGAATCCCGCCGCGGAGGCGGGTTGCTGCCGCGCCGTTCTACTTGCCATTGCCGTACCCCCGCGCACAACGCTAGGCGCGAGCGAAGGGCATCGCACTACCCCAGTGCGGGGTGGCTCGATCACGCGATGTCGCACAGTCAGCTGACCAGCATCACCCTCCCTCCTCGTCGAGGAATCTGGTCGGGGTCGATCCAGGGTGGTGGAATGAAATACGGAACCTCATCGCGCATCACGATCTCCCATCCGTCGTCGTGCACACGGTGGTGATGGAACGAACACAACGGAATCCCATTGGCCAGGTCAGTCGGCCCACCGTTCGACCGCCAGTGCACGTGATGCGCATCGGTGTAGCCCGGTGGGTGCCCGCACGCCGGGAACGCACATCCGCAATATCACTCTGCCAACGCCTGACGTTGGGCGCTGCTGAATAACCGCCGTGACCGACCCACGTCGAGCACTTCACCGCAGAACGGGGCTGCTTGTTCGAGCTCGTGCAAAATGACCGCGGCGGCGTCGACACTGACAGCGCCGGTGGTGAGTGCCTCACCGAGTGCCGGGTATCGGGCCGGCAGAGCGGACCCATCTAACCCGGTTGCCTGTCGGTTTGCTTCGCCGACCTCACACAACCGGTCACCCTCGGAGGCGCTGAGCTACCACAGTTCGGCGAGAAAGGGTCCCGGAGTGGAGTGCGCTGCTCGTCATGCCAGCCCGTCGGTGCCGAGGTGTGGCAGCGGCCCACGATTATCCGTGGTCCTGAAAGAGGGAAACCGGAGTAAACAGGAACCGGTACAAGACGGAGGCACCGTGGCCAGACTGATCTATTCGAGCATCAGCTCCCTCGACGGGTACATCGCCGACCGTGACGGCGACTTCCGGTGGGCGGCACCGGACGCCGAGGTACACGGATTCATCAACGACCTGCAGCGCTCCAGCCGCACCTGGCTGTTCGGCCGCCGCACCTACGACGTGATGACTGCGTGGGAGACCATCGACAATGACGCACCCGAAATGCGGGATTTCGCAGAGCAGTGGCACGCAGCCGACAAGCTGGTCTTTTCCCGCACCCTTGATCGCGTCGACACCGCCCGCACCGATCTTCGCCGCGACTTCGATGCAACCGAAGTTGCGCGCCTCAAAGACCGCTCCGAACACGATCTGGTGATCGGCGGCCCAGGCATCGCGGCTGAAGCATTGCGCGCGGGGCTGGTCGACGAGATCCTGCAGTTCGTCTGCCCGGTCGTCGTGGGTGGCGGAACCCGGTTTCTCCCCGACGGACTCCGGATGTCGCTGCAGCTCCTCGAGGAACGTCGGTTTGACGCGAGCGACGTGGTCTATCTGCGCTACCGCGTCGCCTGAGCGTCGAAACGCACAACCCCCGTCGTCCTCATCGGACCACGGGGGTTTCGTATCGTGCGGTGAGAGAAGTTACGCGATGCCCACCGCGCGACGCGCGTTGGTTGCGCGCACCTGTGACGGCAGCGTGAAGAGATCGATCAGGATGCCAATGCCGAAGATCCCGACAGTGAAGATGTACAGCACTCCCATGCCGCCCTTGCCGAGGTAGAACTTGTGCGCTCCAAGGACGCCGAGCAGAAGCAGGAAGGCGTACGCGGCACCGACCGATCGCGGCGGTAGCGCCGGTGCCGACGCCTGCTGCACGTAGACGTTGGTGACGGCCGGTCCCTGCGGTGTTGCGGTGGGCACGGCAGTCGGCTCGGGCGCAACGGCGGTGGGCTCGGGAATAGTGATGTCGCTCATGGATCTCCTAGGGTGGCGGGCAATGAGTCGACCGTAGCGGCTTGTGAGTTCCTCTCGAATCCCCCAATGCAGGGATCCCCCGATCAGGGGTGGCTCGACCGAAACGGCAGGAAGAAGTCCCGCAACTCCTGCGCGTACACCTCGGGCTGCTCGATCGGCGCGAAGTGCCCGCCCGCTGCCGGCTCCGAATGGAAGACCAGGTTGGTGCTTCGCGAAAGCCGCTCCGTCGGCGGCCGCACCAGGTCGCCCGGGAAGATCGAGAAACCCGACGGCACCTCGACGCGACGGGACAATTGCGACGGCGGGATCGCGGCGTTTACCCGGTACATCCGCACTGATGACCCGATGGTCTCGGTCAGCCCCGGCCCACGACATCCGCCCCCCCCTTCCGCCATCCGCCCACTTCCGAAATGAAGGCCTTTCGAGCTCGAGCGCGGCGCGTCGTCGGCGAAACGCCGCACCACGCGAGGAATTTCCTGCATTTCGGAAGTGACGAGAAAGTGACAAGGAAGTGACGAGGAAGTGACGAGGAAGTGACGAAGAAGTCATCAGCAATGCCTCGGAAGTCAGCAGTAACAGAGCATTGCGCACCGACGGGGCAGAATACGGGGATGACGCTCGATCCCCGCCTCGCGCGGCGCACCCACGAGGACCGCCCGACCGGCACCAGCAAAGAGAGCGCCGATGCCGCGTACCGCACCGACCTCGAGCGCATCGCCATCTCGCCGTATTTCTCGCGGCTGTCGGCGGTGACCCAGGTGCTGTCCCAGAGCGATTCCACCCAGATGGTGCACAACCGGATGACCCACTCCATGAAGGTCGCGTCCGTCGCCTGGACCATCGCCGCCGACCTCGGCACCCGCGAGGAGTTCGCGCCCACAATCGCCGCCCTGGGGGGATGCGACCCCTTGGTCGCCCAAGCCGGCGGGTGGGCGCACGACATCGGGCATCCGCCGTTCGGGCACAGCGGCGAGCACGCTCTCGACCGACTGGCGAAAGACCATTTCGGCCTCAGCGAGGGCTTCGAGGGCAACGCGCAGACCTTCCGCACCCTGGTGGAACTGGATGTCTGCGACGCCGCCACCACGGGCCTCAATCTCACCGCGGCTGTCCGGGCGTCCGTGCTCAAGTACCCGTGGAGCCGTCGTGTTGTGCACCCGACGAGCGACTTCCCGCTCGGGGCGCGCCCGGCATCCGATGGCTACGGGCCGGCGAAGATGTCGGCATACGTGCTCAATCTGCCCGAGCTCCAACTGGTACGGGAGTCCTATCCGGCGATCGGCCAGTGGCGGCAGACGCTCGAGTGCTCGGTGATGGATCTCGCCGACGACATCACCTACGCCCTGCACGACCTCGACGACTTCTACCGCGTCGGCGTGCTGAGCTACGCCGAGGTGGAGCGCGAGTTCCGAGGCTGGCTCGACGCGCGCGGTGCGGACGGCGGCCCGGGAGCCGCGCTGGAGGCGCTGCGGCTGAAGATGCACCGCAGCGACCCGTGGATCGCCGACGACGATCGCTTCGAGCAGGCGGTGCGCAGCGTGCGCGACGACCTGGTCGAGGGCGTGCTCACGGTGCCGTTCGACGGTTCGCTGGCGGCCCAGCGCAACCTCTCGTCTTTCGTCTCGACCTGGCTCGCGCACCTGCAGGCCTCGGTCGTAGTGACGGATGATCCCCCGGCCCGTTCCGGCTACATCCGCCTCGCACCGCAGGCCTGGCACGAGATCGCGATCCTCAAGTTCGTGCACCGCCAGTTCGTGTTGCGGCGCCCGGAGCTCGGCATCTACCGCTCGGGCCAGGAGTTCGTGCTCGGCACCATCGTCGAAGCCCTCGATCTCTGGCTGCAGCGCCGCGACGACGGCCCGCGCGTACCCGCCCGCCTGCTCGACCTCATCGAACTTGCCAGCCTGGGCTACCGACGCACCCTCGCCGACCAGCCCGAACTGCTTGAGGGACAAACAAGCCGTGCAGACCTCGAACGGATGTCGCGGGGCCGCGGCGTCTGCGACTACGTGGCATCCCTCACCGACGCCCAGGCGCAGACCATGGCGCGCACGATAACCGGGCATCCGGTGCTGAACTGGGGCAGCATCTAGCCATAGAGCAATCGGGCGATGGCCGACCCCACATTCGACGCACCCCATATGGCGAGCGCGCCGATCACGAGCAAACGAAGTATTTTGCCGCCGCGAGTCGGCTCGGGCTTCGCTTGGCGCGCTGGTGCCGGCCTCGAGGATGGCGGGCGTCGATGATTCGTCGGTGCCCCGTGAGGGTTCGCAGCGGTCATTCCCCGCGCCGGCGTATCGCCGATCTCCGCCCGCAACCGCTCGAACCGCTGCATGACGCGCAGAGTGTTTGCGGCGTTCGGATCGACATGCCAGGTGTCGGGTTCTTCAGCTGCCAATCGGATCAGCGCGAGCTGTGTGTCGTCCATCTGCCGCGGGCGTGAATTCAGCCAGCGGAGCAGGTCAACAGCAGCGACAACCTCGGCCGGGTGCGCTACCCCTCGACGAGCGTCGCTAATCGAACGGTGTCCGATGAGCACAACCGCCGCGGACACCGTTACCGGGAAGCCTATTTTCGCGCGAAGCCGATTTGCCACGTCCGTCGCGTCTCGCTGTGCGTCTCGCATGTGATGTTTATCGGCGTTATTGACCCGCATGACGTGATCGCCAATCCAGATTCTCGCGTCGCGGTGATGTTTGGTGTTTAGCGCAAAGACTCCACCAGGGCCGATCAGGAGGTGGTCGACATCCTTCGTGCCCGCGCCGATGGGAACCGCGTGACGCACCATCCACTCAGGACCGAGCGAGCTCAGAATCCTGCCGACCTCGATTTCCCCGATCGCACCCATGTACCAAGACCAGGCGCTGTCGTGAAGTATCCGTCGACCGTTGGCGCGCAGCGACGATTCTGCGAGTTCGGCGGCGATCTGCACCTCCAGACACTTCTCGGCGACGGCATACCCTGGCCGGCGGGAGAGGAGGGCGTGGATTCCCGCGAAGTCAGTTCGCGCTTGCACCACGGACTTCCCACCAATGTCAGCCTGTTCTGACTTCACGATTTCGCTCACCGTTACCCCCGCAGAGACGCTAGCCGCGTCGGAGTCGAGGAAAAATCCCCAATTCGGGGCGGGCCGAAGCAGTGCCACCGGCAGCTACCCGCATCCCGCGAGAGTGCAAGCGGGTGCTGCACGAGGCCAAACGTCGGTACCGTGCGGGTAACCGCATGTGTTTCCGGCCTCACAAAGGACTCCTCCATGACCGATCCCGTCACTCCGCGCCGCGAACCCGGCGCCCCCGTCTACGACACCACGTCCACCGACGCCGCCGTCGCGGTGGACGGCACGCACACCCTCCGCCACGACGTCTTCGAGCGCGAGAAGGAAGAGTTCGGTGGGTTCAAGTTCGGCTCGGCGTTCTTCGGCTGGCTCACCGCCACCGGCACCGCGGTGTTACTGACCGCGCTGGTCAGCGCCGCGGGCGCAGCGGTGGGGCTTGGCACCAATAGCGGCTCGACCGGCAAGGCAGCGGATGCCGCGGCCGACAACGCAGAAACCGTCGGGGTCGTCGGCGCCATCGCCCTCGTCGTCGTCATCTTCATCGCCTACCTCGCTGGCGGCTACGTCGCTGGACGCATGGCGCGCTTCAGTGGCGCCAAACAGGGCCTCGCGGTGTGGCTGTGGGCCGTAGTCATCGCTGTTGTGGTGGCCATCATCGTCGCGATCGCCGGCAGCCGGTTCAATGTGCTGGCGAATCTCAACAGCTTTCCGCGCATTCCGCTTGACGAGGGCTCGGTCACGGTGGGCGGCATCATCACCGCCATCGCGGTCGCGGTCGCCAGCCTGCTCGCTGCGCTGCTGGGCGGCCTCGCTGGCATGCGCTACCACCGCAAGATCGACCGCGTCGGGCTGGGCCGCTGATGATCAACGCACAGAATGTCGCGAGCCTCATCGGCGTTGCCGTGGTCGACGCCGACGGCGAGAAGATCGGCACCGTCGGGCAGATCTACGTCGACCCTGGCTCGGGTCAGCCGAACTGGGCAACCGTAAAGATGGGGCTGCTCGGACGGTCGGAGTATTTCATCCCGCTTGAGCGCGCAGACGAGATCGGCGGCGACATCCGCATCCCGTTCTCCAAAGAGATCGTGAAAGATGCGCCGAGCGTCGACGCGTCCGGCTCGATTGGCCAGGAGGAGCAGACAAGTCTTTACGCCTACTATCGCGGGATCACCGGCCTGGTGCCGGTTGAAGGCGAGGTCTCTCGCACGCGCGACATCGATCTGCACCTGCAGACCGATTCGAGGGATACAGACCCGCGCACGCCGACGGCCTGAGGGCTCAGGCCCGAACGGGTTCGGGGGAATCATGACACCTCTCGGGGACCGGCAGCGAGCGGTCGACGAGTTGGCACCGCTGGAGCCGGCAACGAGGGGGCGGCTGCAACACATCCTGTTGCTGGCGAACCAGGCGTTCAGCGCGGAGTCCGCGGTGATCACGGTGCTCGACAAAGACCACCAGCGGGATCTGGCAGGCACCGACGAGCTCGACGTCGACCTGTTGAGAGAGCTCGCCCACATGGTGCAACACGAGCTATGGCCCCATGTCGCCGACCCCGAGGCAGGTTAGGCGCGGCACATCCCGCACCCCGAGCGGCATGCCGCATAGGCTGACCCCATGCCACTCATGGGGCCCACTCCTCCGCCCGAACTGCACGTGATGAGCTACAACATCCGTCGCCGCATGACGAACCTCAACCCGGTGCTCGCCGACCGCTGGCCGCACCGGCAACCGCTACTGAAGCAGCTGCTCGAGGAAGAGCGCCCCAGCATCCTCGGCGTTCAGGAGGCCCTTCCCGAGCAGGCCACCTTCGTGCGCCACGCCCTGGGCGAGCAGTACCGGTCGATCGGTCACGGGCGCGAAAAGAACGGGCGCGGTGAGGGCTGCCCGATCTTCTACGACCGCGAGCGCGTACGTCTGATCGACTTCACGCAGACCATGCTCTCCGACACCCCCGACGCGCAGGGCTCCTCGACCTGGGGCAACCGCACGCCCCGCGTGATCGTCGACGCGACCTTCGCCGACGTCGCCACCGAGACGCGCTTCCACTTCATCAACACACACTTCGACAACCGCTCCCGCACCTCGCGCCTGCGCAGCGCCGATCGGTTGCGGGATGTCGCGCTCGTCTCCGGCCTGCCGACCATCATCACCGGGGATTTCAACACGGATGCAAACTCCGAAGTCCACACCGCCCTGTTGGGCGATGGCCGGCTGGTCGACACCTGGGATGCCGCGGACCGCCGCGTCACGGAGGTCTGGGGCACGTTTCTCGATTACCACCCGCCGAAGCACGACCACAAGCGCATCGACTGGATTCTGACGACCCCCGGCGTGAGCATCGAGAAGGTCGGCATCAACACGACCCGCTTCGACAGGGGCTGGGCGTCAGACCACGCCGCCGTGCAGGCGGTCATTCGGGTGGCGCGCTGACTAGACGGTCGAGGACTGGCGATGCTCGATCAGGGTTGCTTTGTGCCCACGGGTCGATCGACGAGCGGGATCGCACACGAGTTCACCCGTGGTCCAGGGGTCATCTGAAGGGCAGCGCCGCGAGCGTTTGACACGAAGATGCCCGTGACCACAGCTGACGCGGCCGCGAGCACGGCCATCACGATCATCGCCGACGAGTATCCCCGGTCGACAGCCAGCGCAAGCTCCATCCCACCGGTCGATCCGATCAGCACCGGCACCAAGGCCGTCACGAGCAGGGCACCGACGCGGGATGCGCCGTCATTGATGGCGGACGCTTCTCCGAGATCGGCGTCTCTCACTGCGGCGAGAACCGAGGCCGTGAGTGGGGTCACCAAGAGCCCGGCACCGAGCCCCCAGGCCAACGCGCCGGGCAGGATCGCCTGCACGTAACTCTGGCCCGGGCTCGCACCGGAGAGCAGAACAAAGGCCAGGGCCACCGCCGTGATTCCCGCGACCATGAGCCAGCGTGGGCCGATGCGCGTCACGAGCACGCCGCTGAGGGGCGAGAGAAGCAGGAACACCGCAGATTCCGGGATGAGCACGGCACCCGCCTGCGCCGCGGTGTAGCCCAGCTGCAGTTCGCATCGGAGCACGAGCAAGTAGCCGGCCGCGGCCATCCCGCCATAGAGCAGCACGGTCGTGATGTTGATCGCCGAGAACTGGCGGGAAGAAAACAGCGACAGGCGCATCATCGGCGAAGGACTCTTGCGCTCGACGAGCACCAGCCCGACGAGCGCGGCGACACCCACCACTCCCGCCAGCACCACCAGCGGCTGCAGCCAGCCCGCCGACGGGCCTGCCGTGAGTGCGTAGGTGGTACCGCCGAGACCGACGACGGCCAGGAGCGCGCCCGGGAGGTCAGCGTGCGCCGTCTTCACTTTCTTCACGACTTCTGGCACCAAGCGCAGCACTATCAGCGCAAGCACGATGATTGGGATGTTGAGCAAGAACACCCAACGCCACGACGCGTTGTCTACCAGCCACCCGCCGGCGAACGGCCCGACGGTGGTGCCCAGGGTCGCCAGGCCCGCCCAGATACCGATGCCGCGCGCACGGTCGCCCATGCGTAACGTGCCGTTGAGCATGGCGAGACTGCTGGGCACGACGAGAGCTCCGCCGGCGCCTTGCACGACGCGCGCGGCGATCAGCCACCCGAGCGTGGGTGCGACGCAGCACAAGACGGAAGCCAGCAGCATAACCAGCAATCCGACCTGGAGCACTCGTCGCCGGCCGAATCGATCGGAGAGCGATCCAGAAAGAAGCAGTAGCGAAGCCACAGTGAGCAGGTAGCCCGTGACGACGAACTGCAGCTCGGTGGCGCCCCCGCCGAGGTCGCGCTTGATGGCAGGCACAGCGACGTTGATCACGTTCGCATCGAGAAAACCGACGATCGACGACAGAACCGTAGCGACAATGAGCCAGGCCCCCGCCGCGCTTCGCAGCGCAACCAGCGGCCGCTGAGTCTCAGCGCTGTCTGGGGCGCTCATGCGTCGAGCACGGTCTCGTCCGTGGGCTGGGACACACAGATCAACACGTTCGATGGCTCGGGACGCTCGAGCGGTTCGGTCGAATACTCGACGTCGCCGCTGAGCAACCCGGTGATGCAGGTGTGACAGACCCCCGTGCGGCACGACCACCTCGTCGAGACGTCGCAGGCCTCGGCAAGCTCCAGCAGCGACTGGTATTGGTCCGACCAGTTCACGGTGAGCCCGCTTCGTGCGAACGTGACCGCCGGGCCCGTGCCGGGCGCACCTGCCGGCGCGTGCGGGGTGACGGCCGCCCGTTGCACAACCCCTGGATTCATCGAGCTCAACGCCGAGAAGATCTCCGAGTGCACGTTTGCGGGAGCAATGCCGATGTCGATCAGCGACGATGTCACCATGTCATTGAAGGCCGTCGGCCCGCAGACATAAGCGCTCGACGCCGCGGAAAAACCCAGACCCCGCAACCCCTCAGAATCGAGTCGCCCGAACGTCGTCCCGGCCACCGGCTGATCTCGTGGCGCTTCGGCTCTCGTCAGCCACACGAACGACCGAGCGTTGGGAAGCTGCTCGAGCAGTGTCTCTACCTCGCAGGCGAGCGCATAGTCGGTTTCGGTTCTCGATACGTGCAACCACCACACCTGCCGATCCCGCTGCGTGGATGCAATCGACGCAAGCATCGCCAGCACCGGAGATATCCCGATCCCGGCCGAGATCAGAACCACCGGTTCGTCCGTCGAATCGAGCACGAATTCCCCCCGAGGGGCGGCGACATCGACGACGGTGCCCACGGTCAGTTGGTCGTGGATATACCGGCTGACCGTTCCATGGTCTTCGCGCTTGACGCTGATTCGGTAGTACGACTCGTTCGGTGGGGCGGAGATCGAATAACTTCGCACGGCCGCCACGCCATTCACCGTCAGTCTTAAGGTCAAGTACTGGCCCGGCCTCGCCGCCGGCAGCGCCGCCCCCGACTTGTCGGCCAGGTACACCGACAAGACGGAGGGTGTTGCTCGCTCGGTTTTGACCACGGTAAACGGACGAAAACCTGGCCAGGCGGGCTCGCTGCCGATCACCAGATTGGCGTCGATGGTGTTGCCCGCGTCCGCGGCCGCCAGAATCTCCTTGAACGACTGTTGCCAGCCCGGGCTCAAGGCCGGCACGTCGACGGCGAGTTTCAGCATGTCGTGCGAGCGGTTTGAGAGATACAGAAGGGCATCGATGTCGGCCACCTTGAGGCGATGACGCCCCGATTCGACCTTGACGATCGAGTCGCCCGCCTGAACCTCGCCTTCTTCGATCACCCGGAAATAGAATCCTGGTCGATGGTGGCCGACGAGCAGGGACGCCATCTCTGCAACGCCCAGGCGTATTCCCACCCGGTAACACGTCACTCGGGGTTGGGTTACCTCGAACGTGGCATCGCCGATGCGGTACCGGTCACCGATGCACACTTCGCTGTCAGGGAGGCCACTGATGGTGAAGTTTTCACCAAACGTGCCTGGCGTCAGGTCATCGCGCTTCAGGTTCTCGGTCCAGTAGTCATAGGACTCCTGCTGGTAGACCATCACCGCACGGTTCTCCCCGCCGTGGCCAGCCAGATCGCCTTGCCCATCGCCGTCGACGTTGAGGCGTCGAACGAGCCGTGCACCATCGACCGGGTACTTGTAGACGCCGGTGTGCACCGTCTTACCGTGCCACGAGACGTCTTTCGGCAGCCCCACGTTCAACGACAGCAGTGTGCCGACGGTAGTCTCGACGCCGCGTTCTTCGGTCATCAGCCATCCCTGCAAATGGCGGTCGCCTACCCGCGTCGTGATGCGGCAATCAGCCAACCGGTGGCCTTAAAGTATCCCCCGTTGCCCCGAGAAGCACCACGGTCGAGGCGCAGGATGTCAACCCGTCTCATTGCAGCTATCCCCTCGGCACGCCGAGCGGCATGATGGAAAGGCGAGACGAGAGAGACGAGATGCCATGACCAAGCGCGACTCAGACGATTTCGACGTCCAGGGCCTGAATCCGGATGACACCGAGGAGGAGCTGCACCCCTCGGCGCCCCTTCCCTCACCGCCCGACGATGCCGATGATGATTTCGCCGAAGAGCCGGACTATGAGGAGAACGACGGATAACACGCTCCCTCCTCCCCGGAGGCGGCGATTTCCTTCAGCCGACGCGACTACCGTTAAGCCATGACTTCCCCCGAAACATCCGAGCCAGAAGCTCCCACCACCACCTTTGCCGATCTCGGACTCGGGGCTCCGGTTCTCAAAGCACTCAAGGATGTCGGCTACGAAAGCCCGTCCGCCATCCAGGCCGCGACGATCCCGCTGCTGCTCGAGGGCCGCGATGTGCTCGGCGTTGCGCAGACCGGCACCGGCAAGACCGCGGCCTTCGCGCTGCCGATCCTCGATCGACTCGACCTGTCGCAGAAGACCCCGCAGGCACTCGTACTCGCCCCGACCCGCGAGCTCGCGCTGCAGGTCTGCGAGGCGTTCGAGAGCTACTCCTCGCACCTCAAGGGCGTGCACGTGCTGCCGGTCTATGGCGGCCAGGGTTACGGCACCCAGTTATCCGCTCTGCGTCGCGGCGTGCATGTCGTCGTCGGCACGCCCGGTCGCATCATGGACCACCTCGAAAAGGGCACCCTCGACCTCTCGCAGCTCAAGTACCTGGTGCTCGATGAGGCCGACGAGATGCTGAAGATGGGCTTCGCCGAGGATGTCGAGACGATTCTCGCCGACACCCCCGACGACAAGCAGATCGCGCTGTTCTCCGCCACGATGCCGGCGCAGATCCGCCGCATCTCGAGCAAGTACCTGCACGATCCCGAAGAGATAACGATCAAGGCGAAGACCACGACCTCGGTCAACACCACGCAGCGCTACCTCATGGTCTCGTACCCGCAGAAGATCGATGCGCTCACCCGCATTCTCGAGGTGGAGAACTTCGAGGGCATGATCGTCTTCGTCCGCACCAAAAGCGAGACCGAGACTCTCGCCGAGAAGCTGCGCGCCCGCGGATATTCGGCCACCGCCATCAGCGGCGACGTGCCGCAGGCCCAGCGCGAGCGCACGGTCGAGCAGTTGAAGAACGGCAAGCTCGACATCCTGGTGGCAACGGATGTCGCGGCCCGCGGTCTCGACGTCGACCGCATCTCCCACGTGATCAACTACGACATCCCGATCGACACGGAGTCGTACGTGCACCGCATCGGCCGCACCGGTCGCGCCGGACGCAGCGGTGCCGCCATCAGCTTCGTCACCCCGCGCGAGCGTCGCCTGCTCGACCAGATCGAGCGGGCCACGCGCCAGCCGATGGTCGAGATGCGTCTGCCGAGCGTCGATGACGTCAACGTCACGCGCCTCACCCGCTTCGACGACGCGATCACCGCGGCGCTTGCCGACGAGGCGCGTCTCAACGAGTTCCGCGACATCATCGCCCACTACGTGGCGCACCACGATGTGCTGGAAACGGATGTCTCCGCAGCCCTCGCCATCGTCGCGCAGGGCGACACCCCGCTGCTGCTGTCGCCCGACGACCCCCGTTTCGCGCGTCAGGCTCGCGAGCGCGAGGAGCGTGGCGCCGGGCGCTTCCGTGACGACCGCCCGGAGCGCCCCGAGCGCGAGCGCCGCCCGCGTGACCCGAACAAGCAGCTCACGGCGTACCGCATCGAGGTCGGCAAGCGTCACCGGGTCGAGCCACGACAGATCGTCGGCGCGCTCGCGAACGAGGGCGGTCTGAGCCGCGAAGACTTCGGGCACATCGACATCCGTCCCGACTTCTCCATCGTCGAGCTGCCCGCCGACCTGCCGCGCGACACCTTCGACAAGCTCGCCGCGACGCGCATCAGCGGCAAGCTGATCGAAATCAAGCCCGACCGCGGCGGCCGCCCGAAGCGTGACGCGGGCGCTCCCTACCAAAAGCGCGAGCGCCGCTAGCCGCACGGTCCCTGAGCTTTTGTCGAAGGGCGCTACTCCGCCGGTTGAGTAGCGCCCGAGCGCCCGCGCGAGGACGCGTATCGAAACCCCTCAGGCCGTGATCTCGATCCACCACCGGAGCGGCCGACCTGGCGAGAGCATCGCAACTTCTTCATGCGCCATTGCCTCCGAGGCAAGATCCCCGCGGCCGGTTGTCGGCTCGACGGAGAACACCGGCCCCTCAGCGAACTCCCCGTTGTCCCAGAACAGGCCCAGGTACGGAAGCTGTGCTGCGCCCCAGCTCAGCGACACAGAACTCCCGCCTGGGCCGGCGATAGCGACCGAGTCGATCGGCGTGCCTGGCTCGACGAAGGTCTTGAGCGAGCCGCCGTGCGGTGCCCAGTCCGCGAACGATCGATCGTCGAAAACCAGGTAACGTCCGGCGACCGGATGATGTTCGATCAGGTTCGGCAGCACCGGTGTGCCCAGGTTGGAGAACGACAAGGCCGATTGCGCTGTCGAGCGAAATTGCGGATGCGCCGTCCACAGCAGCGGCACCGCGACCGGCGCCGAGGTGGTGGCGCTCCACTCGATCCGGAAACCGGCGGTCGTTGACCTGATGGTGCGCGTCAGAGTCGCGTGAATGCTGGGCAACGCGACCCACAGACGAAGGTGCCCGGGAGCGACCTCCTCTTCGGCCCATGGCACGCTCCACGCCTCGCCGTGGTCACCGACCCGGGTTCCGCCGGGAAGCACGTCAGGTTGCACGGTGGGGACGACCTCATCCCATCCCCCCATCCCCGGATGGATGAACGACGGCCGTGGGCCCCCCTCGGTGGTGGGCCGGCTCGGCGCAAGCCACTCGACGCCGTCGGCGGTGGTGAGGCTGACAATCCTCGCCCCGTTCTCGACGTCGACGACCAGCCGGAGTCCGTTGCCGCCGGCCAGAGCCACCGTCATGCAGGCAGACCGATGCGACGTTCCTTCGAACGCAGCTGCTGGATGATGACGGCGATCACGAGGAGAGCGCCCTTGGCGACGTTCTGCCAGAAGGCGTTGACGTCGAGGAGCGTCATCCCGTTAGTGAGGATGCCCAGCAGGATCACGGCCAGGATCGTTCCCATGATCGTGCCCTTGCCGCCCTTGAGCGCAGCGCCACCGAGGGCAGCAGCGGTGATCGACTCCAGCTCCAACCCCTCGGAGCCTGACACCGGTTGCCCCGATCCGGTTCGTGCGGTGATCAGGATGCCCGCAATGGCCGCGACTGCCCCCGTCACCATGTAGACGCCGAGGATATAGCGGTTGATGTTGATGCCTGCCAGCCGCGAGGCGATGTCATTGCCGCCGACCGCATAGATATTGCGGCCGATGCTGGTGTAACGAAGCACGACATGCGCCAGGATGGCCGCGACGATCAGAACGACAATGAGCGTCGGGATGCCGAGAAGAGTGCCGCGGGCGAGGAAGACGAAGAACGGGTTCGCTCCGGTATACCCCTGCGCTCGACCATCCGACACCAACTGGGCGATGCCCTTGAAAGCGGCGAGAGTCGCCAAGGTCGCGATCACCGGGTTGACCCGCCCGAAGACGATGATGCACCCGTTCAACAGCCCACAGATGATTCCGATGGCCACCGCGCCGACCACCCCAAGCGCCGGGCCCGCGACGGTGAAGATCATGGCGGAGGTGACGGACGTGAGCCCCGCGATCGACCCGACAGAGATGTCGAGCGCGCCCATGATGATCACGACCGTCTGCACGACGGCGAGGAGCCCTGTCACCGCGATCGCGGTTCCGATCACCCTGATGTTGTTCAGGCCGAAGAAGAGCGGATTCTGGGTGCCGATGATCACCACGAGCACGGCTATAGCGATCAGGAGCGAGATATTCTGCACGCCGACGGCGGCGAACACCCGTCGGATCGGCGAAGGCGCAGCAACCAGGTCGCTGGCGGGGACTGCTATGTCAGTACTGGACACCGGAGTGTTCCTTTCGAAAGGTGGGAGTCACGAAGCGTCGGCGCTGCGAGATGGGACGTGCTGTGTCGAGGTGTCGGACATGGCCAGGGCGAGGATCGACTCCTCGGTCGCCTCGGCGCGATCCACGGAACCCGCGATTCGACCACCGGCCATGACGTAGATCCGGTCGGCGAGTCCGAGCACCTCGGGCAGCTCGCTCGAGACGACCAGGATTGCCACTCCTTGTTGTGCAAGCTGGTCGATGATGGCGTAGATCTCCGCCTTGGCTCCGACATCCACCCCGCGCGTGGGCTCGTCGAGCACCAGCAGGGTTGGTCCGAGCGCCAGCCAGCGCGCGAGGACCACTTTTTGCTGGTTACCACCGGACAGGTTCTTCACCAACTGCTCGCTGGAGGGGGTACGGATGCGGAGTTGGCCGATGTACTTGGTCGCTACCGCCTTCTCCGCCCGCGAGCTGATAAACCACCCCTTCGCTATCCGCGACAGGCTGGCCAGCACGATGTTGTCGCGCACCGTACGCTGCATGATGAGCGCTTCGGCCTTGCGTTCCTCCGGCGCGAATCCGATTCCGGCGGCCAGGGCATCCGCTGGAGACCGGAAATGTGCTCGCTCTCCATTGACGAAGACCTCGCCACCGCGGATGGGCAGGTCGCCCACGATCGCTTTCATGAGCTCGCTGCGCCCCGCACCGACGAGCCCGGCGACGCCGACGACCTCCCCCGCCTTGACGGTCATGGTGATGTCGTGCACATCGTCGGTCGTGACGTTCTGCAGATGAAGCACTGTCGCGCCGGCGGGCTGCCGCTCGCGCTGAAACATCTGGGAGAGATCGCGGCCGACCATCATGTGCACGAGCTCGTTGTGGTCGGTGTCCTGGGTCTTCTTCGTTCCCACGAGTTTTCCGTCACGGAGCACGGTGATGCGATCGGCGAGCTGGAATATCTCGTTCATGCGGTGCGAGACATACCCGATGGCTTTTCCTTCCGCCCGCAACTGCCGAATGAGCCTGAACAAGAGCGTCACCTCGTCGTCGCCGAGAGACGATGTTGGCTCGTCGAAGCAGATCACCCGAGGGTTGTCGATGACCGCCCTCATGATCTCGACAATTTGCCGTTGCGCCGCAGACAGCTGGCTGCCGATTGTCGTCGGGGAGATGACCTGGTCGAATCCGTAGCGAGAGAGGTCGGCCGCCGCACGCGCCTGAAGCTTTCGCCGGTCGAAGAAGAAGCCCTGCACTCCCAGCGATCCTACGTAGATGTTTTCGGCGACCGAGACGTGCGGCACGATTTCGGGCTCTTGCGAGATGACTCGAAGACCTGCCGCGTGAGCGTGCGCCGGGTCGGTGAAGTGCACTTCGACGCCATCCAACGTCAGGGTTCCGCTGTCGGGAACGTAGTCCCCTGTCAGGATCTTCAAAAGCGTCGATTTTCCCGCCCCGTTCTCCCCCATCAGCGCCGTGATCTCGCCCGATCGCAACTCCAGGGTCACCGCATCGAGCGCGACGATGGGGCCGAAGCTCTTGCTGATGTCGCGAGCGCTGAACGTGACGGCGTCGGTACTGGCTTCGGGTTGGGCCTGCTGTAGTGACATGCTGCATCTCCAGGGAAAGTGTGAGTGCGGGTGCCGGGGGCCGCTGTGCGACCCCCGGCCGAGCTAGTTGTTAGGTGCAGACCACGCCGGCAGCTTCCCAGTTGCTCGAGTCGACCATGGCGGTCTTCGCGATCGACTGGGCGGGCAGCTTGGTGCCGTCGCGTACGAGACCGACCATCGAGGTCAGAGCGGCCTTGCCCACCTCGACGCCAGAGATGAACAGCGCCGCCTTGTTCCCGGTGTCCTGCTTGGCCGCCCAGTCCTTGCAGGTCAGGTAGGCGCCGAGCCCGACACCTGCGATGTTGGCCGGCGCGACCCCGGAGTTCTGCAGCGCGGTGACGATCCCCGTTTCGTTCTCGTCGTTGCAGCCCCAGACGACCCAGTGCTTGACTCCCGCGTTGGCGGTGATCACCGCTCCGGCCTTGTTCTGCGCGTCGGTAGCGGAGTTATCCGTTCCGATGTCGACGATCTTCGGAATGTCGCTGCCGATTGCCTTGGTGAAGGCATCTTTCGCGCCGTCGACGCGCTGGGTGCACACCGACAGATCCTGCTTGTAGCCACTCAGAATGCGAGTGTCTGCAGCACTCCAGCCTGCATCCTTGTAGAGCTTCGCCGCCTGGGTGCCGACGGCGTTGCCCATGGCGGTTCCGTCGAACCCGGCGAATGCGGCTGGCTTGCCCGCGGCATCCTTGATGATGTCGTCGGAGGCCATGATCGGGATGCCTGCGGCCTTCGCCGCCGCGATCACCTGCGGGCCGATCTGCTGATCGGGCACGACGATGATGATGCCGTCGACCTTCTGTGCGATGACGGAATCGACCGCGCTGATCGCCTTGTTCGCGTCGGTGCCGAGGTCGACGACCTTGATGTTCACGTCGCCGAGCGACTTCGCCGCGGCTTTCGCCCCGTCGGCCTCGTCGACGAAGTACTGCTGATCGCCCTGCTTCTGCAGGTAGGCGATAGTGAGCTTGCCCGACTTGGGGCCGGATGCCGCCACGTCGCCGCCCGTCTCCGCGCCCGAAGTGCAGGCGGTAGCCAAGAGGATCACGGTCGCTGCTGTAGCGAGGATGAGCGAGGTGCGGCTCACCTTTCGCCGAGTGAATGCTGCCATGGGTTCGTCCTTTTCTCTCTGTGTGGGTAGCTGGTCGGCAGCGTTGCCTCCCAGTGTGACCGTCAGGAACCGGTCGGGATGGAAATTTCCGTGAGGTGGTCTCGAATCGCGCGCACCTGGCGGTCGCGAGCGATCGCCGGGTCGTCGGTGAACAAGAGCATCGACGGCAGTGACGTGGCGAAAAAGTCCACGACGGCGGGAGTCGCCGCCAGCGCCTCGGCAAAGTGCTCAAGCTCCTCGGCGAGCGCCGACGCATTGTCGTTCTCGCCCAGGCGCTGCAGCGCGAGAATCGTGAAGCAGGTCTGGTCGCTGAACGCCTGAGTGCTCATGCTGAGAAAGTCGCCCTCGAATTGCGTAGCCGTGGTCCACGCGGCTCGCGCCTCGTTTGGGCGATCCGCGGCGGCCAGGGCGTCCCCGAGAGCGAGATAGAGGCGAGCGGAATTTGCCAGCGGATGACGCGCCTCGCCGAGGCTGGCCGGCGTGTCGATGGCGGCGGTAGTCCGTTCGACGGCGGCCGCGGCATCCCCTGCAGCTAGCGCTTGCCGGGCAAGCGCGAGGTGGGCGTCTTCCCAGGCCGTGATCACCTGCCCCTCGCCGCCCTCCCAGGGCTGAAACTGACGCGACAGAAGCAGACGGCGTGCGGCGCCTGGGTCTCCGGTGGCCGTGAGCAGTCCGGCGAACACCACGGTGAGATCGTCGCGGGCACCGACGAGGTCGGCGCTGCGCTCGAGGCGCATCCGCCGCACGTCGTGTGAGTCGCCGAGCCGTGCCGCCAGCTGGTCGGACTCGAACAGGAGTTTCGCGTTTGACGGCGCCAGGGCGAGTGCCGCGTCGTAGTGGCGGCGAGCCGCTTGCGGGTCACGACGCACATTGAAGGCAGCGATACCCAGATTGCGCTCGGCCATGACGCCGCCGGCAGCCGTCCAGCAGTCGATCGCGTCGTCGAATCGTCGACGGTCGTAGTACCAGTTCCCGAGCAACAGCGCGGCCAGGGCGTCTGCCGGGTCGGCGGAAAGAGCCGCCTTCAACGCGGCGACATCGTCGAGACGCGATGCCAGGCAATAGGTGCTGTCCGCAGCGCGTGCCGCGGCACGTGCTTCCCCGGCCGCCTCGGTCTGGCCGAGCCGGTCGAGGATCATGGCGCGATGGTATTGGGCCAGGGGCGCGACGTTCACCTGACCGAGCGCATTCGATTTCGCCGCGATGCTGGCCTCGTCGAGGAGGCGCAGCGCGCTGTCGGCCTCGCCGGCCACGGAGTACTCGAGGGCGACGTCGAGAAGGGTGGGGGCGTCATCCGTCACGGTCAGCCCGGCGAGGTCACGCGTCCACTGGTCGAGCGGATCGCGGGCGAGCGTCGCATCGATGTGGCGCTGAGCCTCGGTGGGCCGATTGCTGAGTCGTAGCAGAACGGCGAGCAGGTTCGCGGCCTGAAGCTGGTCGGCGTCGAGCGCGAGCACCGTGGTCAGCACCTGTTCGGCCTCGGCCAGACGACCGGCGCGGAGGAATATCCGGGCGAGCGTCAGATTGGCGGGAACCCGCCAGGCGGCATCCCACGCGGCCTTCGCCAGAACAGCCTCTGCCTCAGCGTCGCGCCCCTGGTTCACAAGTTCGATGCCCAGCCGATAGTGCACCTCGCCGGTGATCGGGGTGGAGACGTGCGCCGTCAGTCGGGCGAGGGCGGTGCGGAGCAGCGCTTCGGCCTCGGCAAAATCGCCAGCCCAATGCAGGCGCTGCGAAAGCGCGAGGTTGCACCGTACATCGCCCGGATCACGCCGCAGCGCTTCGCGCCAATACGGCTCCGGCAGGCGTGTGGCGTGACGATACTGGGCGAGATACTGCCCGGTGAGAAAGAGTTGCTCAACCGAATCCAGTTGCTCCGGGGCCTCGGGCTCGACCGCGGCTGTGGGTTCTGCGCTCGACTCGGCCTTCCCTCGGGGGCGCCAGCTCACCAGCGTCCGGGTGCCGGAGCGCACGGTCACGGTGAACGAGGCAGGGTCGAATGCACCGTCGACGGTGTGCTCGACCACCACCGCAACGCTGGGTGTCAGGGTGGCGATCGTTTCGAACTGCACTGTGTCTTCGAAATGCACAGTGCCGTCGCGCAAGCCTAGGGTGATCGACGCATCGACGAACAGCTGTGTCGACATCACCCCGATGACGACTGTAGTGACGTTTCCCTCCGACGTGATGTCGAGACGCACCGTCGCCTCGGTAGTCGCCTGGTGCACTGGGCCGACCCCGGTGATCGGGTACCAGTATTGGCTGAACGCCTTGGTCTCGCCGGGCGCGAGAAACGCGAAGTCGGGCTGATTGTCGGTGAATGCTCCCGCCATCAGCTCGACATAGGGGCCATCGTCGTCGGTGAGGTTGGTCTCCCAACTGCGGCCGAATTCGGCATCCCCCCAGGTCCACTGCTTCTTGCCCGGGGCGAAGTGACGGTCCGCGACGTAGACGAAGCCCGAATCGCGGCCGTGATCGTAGCCACCGAAGAAATCGTCGTCGGTGGCTACCACCATGTACGAGGTGGGTACCGGGATGTTTCGGTACCAGTCGAGGCGATCGCCGTCGGGGGTCTGCGCGCTCTTCTGGGCGGGATAGTCGATGCCGTAATAGCGGCCCTCGACCGCGGGAAAGGTGGCAACGGCACGCTTGGCGTGGTCGGCGACGAAGCGCACATCGGTTGGGAAGAACGATTGGTAGTCGTCGTTGACCGCGGCGGCCACATTCGCCCACCAGAGAAAGGTCTGGGTCTCGTCTGTGCGATTGAACAACCGCACGCGTGCCTCGATCACCGAGCTGTCTGGGCGAAGACGGATGCCGTGCATCCCTTTCATCCTGGTGAACGGATCGTGATCGGAACACCAGACGGTGACGGCGCCGTCTGTCTCGTGCTCGATCTCGAAGTCGGTGGGCAGAAATGTGGCGGGCCGATGGTGCTGCGGCCAGTTGAATTCGACGCCGCCGGAGATCCACGGCCCCGCCAGCCCCACCAGCGCGGGCTTGATGACGTTGTTGCGATAGAAGAAGTCGTAATCGTTCACTTTGTCGTACGCGACATGGATGCGGCCGCCGAGCTCGGGAAGGATCACCAGTCGGATCCACTCGTTCTCGAGATGCACGGCCTGCCACTCGTGCGGCGCCTTGTGCTGCGAGATGCGCTCGTGAAACGGCAACGGGTAAACGCGTCCGCTCGAGCCCTGATAGACACGATTGTCGAGGTATGCGGGCAGGGTGTCCGGCGCCTCCGGCAGATAGGTGTCAATGATCATCGGCTGCGCCCAGGCGGCCACCCCGGCGCCGACGAGTTCGTCGGGTACTGGCGGCAAGATCAGCCGAGACGTGTCATCGGCCTCAGCCGCGACTTCCGTCGGTTCTGGCCGTATCGCATCTGGCCGTTTCCGAGCCTCATCATTGAGCATGACGCCACATTAGAACGATCGGAGTGGCGACAAAATAGCAGATCTCTTGGTAAAACTGGAGGAAATCACTTTCTGAAGGGATCGAGCTCGATGTCAATTGCAGAAGGCTTTCCGGGCCAACGGCTGCTCGTACTCCCGCGCCCCCGCATTAGCGAGGCGCTGGATTCGCCTGGCACTACGCATCTGCTGGTGACCGACTGCGGCTACTTTCCCGAAGCGCGCGCGCACCGCATCAGCCGCTCGACCCCCGTTTCGCAGGCTGTCGTTCTGGTCTGCACCGCCGGGGGCGGGTGGTGCCGCATCGGGGAGATCACCCACCCTGTTGCCGCGGGTCAGGCCGTCGTCATCCCGCCCGGCGTTGCGCACTCCTATGGCAGCAACCGCGACGATCCGTGGACGCTCTGGTTCGTGCACCTCGATGGCCGCGGTCTCGACGACGTGCTCACCGCCTGCGGCATGACCGAGCTCGCCCCCGTGAGAACTGTCGTCGACACCTTTCGAGTGGTGGCGTTGATGGAGGAGATCGTGAGCACGATGGAGCGCGATCTCAGCACCTCGAGCCTGCTGGCCGCGTCGGGGGCTGCCTGGCACATGCTCACGCTCCTTGCGGCCCTGCAGGGTTCCGACGACCACCGGATACGGGTTATCGAAGACGCCAGAGACTTCTTGCGCGGCCATTTCACCGAGCGGGTGAGCATCGCGTCGCTGGCCGCTAAGGCCCAGTTGAGCCCTTCCCACTTCTCTGCCCTATTCAGGCGCCAGGTCGGGTTTCCGGTCTTGCAATATCAGACCCAGCTACGGATGTCGCGAGCTCGCGAACTGCTCGACACCACTGATCTCTCGGTGGCGAGTATCGCCGTCCAGGTGGGCTACGACGATGCCTTCTACTTCTCGCGCCAGTTCAAGTCGGTGCACGGAACGACCGCTCTGAGATATCGAGCGCTGCACAAGGGCTAGTCGAGCTCCGGCGCCGGTTGAGTAGCGCCCGAGGAACGAGGACGCGTATCGAAACCCGCCCCGCTCTACTCCGACGTGTCAGTCCACGACGCGATGTCCACGCCGTGATTGTCGGGCGATGCGAGCGACCACCAGGCGGGAGCGCTCGAGTCGTCGACGAGTCGCCCGCCCGCGGCGAGCGCGGCATCCACTCGCGCCTGGGCCTGGTCAGCCGGAACGAAGACGTCGAAGTGCGTCCGACCGCGCCGGGCGGCGTCGCCCGTAATCGGGTTGAACGCCAGCTGCGGTCCACTGCGCAACGGGTCGACGGCATCCGTGTCACCAAACGGCTCGTACCCTAGCGCGGCCAGGAAGAACGGACGCACGTCGACCTCGGAGTGCTGCGCCACATAGATGCCGATCGACTGCGCGCGAGACGGGTCGGGAGTCAGGTCCAAATCGGCTGCAGCCGCAGAGACGGCAACGGCGAACTCTCTGGCTGCCGCCGGGATGCCGTCCCAGCTGCGATACGGCACCCGCACGACGACTGCCTCCGGTCGCACATCAACGTCAGGCAATACGCCGAACCGCTCGGCAGCGGCGGCGATGGGACCGACGAGGCTTGCGGCCTGCGCGAACGATGTCGCGGTGAAGACCGCCTGAGGCCCGGTCGCGGTGACCCGCCAGTCACCGACGGCCGGCGCTCGGTGAAACTCCGCCGGGGAGATCCACCCTGATTCGATCGTCGGCTCGCTCATGCTGACTCCTTTGAAGGCCGTGCCCTCACGCTACTCGCGAGCCTCTACGGTTGACCAATGATTCTCGTCGGCGCGCTCCTCGCGCTGACGCTCGCGGGCGGCATCCAGCTCCCCCCGGTCGGCATCGCCGACTACCGGCTCGGTGGCGCATACCGGCCGGTGGCGTATGTCCAGGTCGTCGCGCGCGACAGCACCGCCACGGATGACCCTCCCACCACGTTCGCGAGGGACCATTTAGTCGCTACCGCAGGTGTCCGCAGGAGCAGAGCGGGCCCTCTGCGAGCCGTTGGCCAAGCCTCGCCCCGAATCCTCGAAGAGCGTGTCGACAGTCGTGCTCCCACTCGTCGTATGTGGAGTCCGTCCAGCGTGCTGCTGTTGCGAGGGCGTCCGCGGCAACATTCCTGACGTCAGAACGATGGCCCTTAAGCCAGTGCACGACGACAGTTTTCCCGTTAGCGACCGACCCGATCTCGTCCAGTGACTCACGATACCTACCAATGTCGCGCATTGGTTTGGACACCACGCCATCGACAAGTGCGAACGGTTGCATGAGCGCGGCCGCCGTCTCACTATCGGTGTTGACGTGCACCAGCTGACCAGGCTGAGCCGCGCGAACCCCTTCAGCTATGGCCCAGAGCTCGGCATCGTTATTGTCTGTCGCCCAGCCTCGGCACACCCCATGAGCGAAGTAGCCCGAGTCATCAACCCAGGCCCAAGAACTCCCGCCTTTCCAGACACTAGCGTCAGTCCAGATGGCTCGACTTGCAGCATGTACGTCCGGCGACAATACGTCGAGTCTGATCCTGGCAATCGATGGCGGAACCCCGTTTTCTTGAGCTGTAGTCACACTCGAACGATATTTGCCCCCGCCGACATTGAATGCACGGATGCCCTCCCGCCCTGATCGCGGAAGCTCAGCACACTGCGGCTCATCCACAGGGGATAACGGGATGAGCACGACGTTCACGAACGCGAGTGCCTCTCCAACCGATGTTATATATTAGCTATATAGGAGAGAGGCACGGCATGGCTGTCACGAGCATCGATATCGACAAGAGCAAGATCGAAAAAGCGCAAGAGCTCACCGGCGCTCGCTCTCAGCGGGAGGTTGTCGACATGGCGCTCGACCTCCTGATCAACACACGTTCTTTTGATCCGGGCAAGCTGGCCGCTCGACTGGATGCCGTGCTGGGCAACACGCTTCAGGAACTCGCTGATCGGTGACCTGGGTTCCCGACGCCACCCAGGTCCTCGACGTCTTCGTCCGGTCGACACTCCTATTTGCGCCGGTCCCGCGAGATATCGGCCTCATCGAGTCCGCATTGCAGCGGGCGAATCTGACCATGTACGGCACCGAAATTTACGGCGACATCCACACCAAGGTCGCCGCAGTGATCGATTCGATCAGTCGCACTCATCCTCTTCTCGACGGCAACAAGCGCCTGGCCGCGACGGCGACGTTTGTCATCTTCTCGATGAACGAGTACGTCTACTTGGGCGATGACGCCGACGCCGACTTCTACGTTGCGGTCGCGGCCGAACACCTCTCCCTCAACGAGATCGCAGATCGGCTTCGCGAGCTGTGGGCTCCGGCAGGCGGAAGTTGACAACTGCATGGCACACCTCCGCGGCACGTGCGCGCCACCTGGCGGCGCCAGCCTCACCGCGTCGCGTAGTGCGCCGCGACCTGGGCTGCGGTGAGCACCGTCGAATAGTACGCAACCCCGGCCATCGACCCGGCGAAACCGGTGCTTGCGGGAGGGTTCGGCCAGTCCGACGATGCCCCGTACCCGATGCGGAGATACCCGCTGAAAGCATGGTGGGGAGAGGCGGTGTTCGTTCCGACCGAGACTCCGTCGACCCACAGCGCCATGTTCGTGGCATCACTGTAGGTCGCCTGGATCAGGTGCCACGTGCCGTCGTTGAAGCTGGCCGACGACTCCACGTTGTAGGTCCGCAGAGCAGTCGAGTCATACATCCCGAAATGAACCTTGCCGGCATTGTTCATATACAGCAAAGCGTCTTTGTCGACGGGTGACACGGCTGTCGGGTCTGAGTAGAAGCCCATCAGCAGACCGCCGGTTTTGGTCGTCGTATTGACCCAGACTTCATAGCTGAACGTGTTGGGCCGGGTGAGGGAATTCGCTGTCGTGATGCCTGCGTTGGCGCCGCTGAGCGTGACGCCGGCCGCCCCATCCACCGAACATGGCCCGGGTGCGCCGTAGGTTATTCCGGCGGTGTACGTGCCATCAATCGAATTGCCCGAAGAATCGGTCGCGACCGTGCCGCTGTTCTGATTCAGCTTGTAGTAGTTCGACGGAGAGTCGGCGAGCACCGCTCTGGCGCAGGTTCCTTTCGTCGCGCTATATCTGAGCGAGATCTGCGCCGGGGAGAGCGCCTGGGAGTAGACGGCCGCAGACGCAATAGTTCCGGCAAACCCGACGCTGCTCGTCGGCGCGCCTGGCCAGTAGGAAATTCCGCCATAGCCGAGCCGCCAGTAGCCTGTGTAGCTGTTGATCGGAATGGCGGCCGCATTCGTCGCAACCGATGAACCGTCCACGAAGATGGTCATCCCGGTGGCCACCGTGTAGGTGGCCTCGGCCAGGTGCCAGGTACCGTCGTTGTACGCGGTCGGGCTGGTCGCCGAAACGGGGGTACTGGTCACCCGGTTGTACATCCCGAAGGCGATCTTGCCCGTTTTGGTCATGTACAGCACGCGATCCTGGCTGGCTGTGGCAGACGTCGGGTCGGTGAACATCCCCACCAAGAGCCCACCGGCAGTGGATGTCGTCTTGAACCAGATCTCCACGCTGAAGGTCATCGGGGACGAAACCGCATTTGCAGTCGTTACCCCCGTGGTCGCGCCGCCGCCGAGCGTCACCGCGGTGGCTCCGTCGAGTGCGCACGGCCCACTAACCCCGTAGGTGATTCCGGTTGACGTGTAGGTTCCGGGGCGATTGTTTCCCGACGAGTCGGCTGCCGTGAGGCCCGATGCCTCGGTGAGCTTGTAGAAATTTGCTGGAGCATCCGCGACCACACGATCGGCGCAGGTGAACCGGTTGGCTGTGGCAACGGCATTCGATGCGTTGCTGGTCGTTCTGCTGAACGCGACGGCCTCCGCCGTCATGGGCGACAGCAGGGGAAGCGCAAGACCGATCACGCTCGCGATGGCGACTCCTCGGCTCACCGTCGCGATGCGTACCGGGGCGGTCTCGCCGCGATGCGCGCGGCGTGTTGCGCGGGAACGCCGCTCGCGCGGCGCTGCACTCGGCGCACCGGTTCGGCTCGAATCATCCTGCTTAAAGAGAAAGGCAACAGAGACAAGGAGTGCAAGGGCTGCAGCGGTGAGGCCGAGGGCGCCGTATTGCCCGGTGCCCAGCCAGACCGCGGGAAGGCCCAGGTAGGGAACACGCAACGAGGCGATTCCGATGACGTCAGCGAGAGGCACGCCGGCGGTGTCGCGCTGAGGGTTGGCATCGCCCTTGGTGATGACCTCTCCCGACCCCGAAATGGCGACCAATCGATGAAGGCGCAACCAGCCAGCATGATTGGGATCCTTTTCCAGAATCACCTGCTTGAGCTGCAGCGGCGCTGAATCGATCGGCCGCGAGACGACGACGTCGCCCACCATCAGGCGCGGCTCCATCGAACCCGAGCTGACGAACGTCGGATGCCACCCAGCGACAGCGGGGACGAGAGTGGTCAGAAGCAGCGCGGCGACAGTTGCAAGCACGACTCGAGCCAGCATCGACATGATGAGTGCGCCCCAGCCTCCCCGCCACGACAGCGGTGGAGACTGGCTCACAGAAGAGGAGGTGCCGGCGTCGCCAGAAGTCACACTGGCCGGTCGCAGCTGCGACGAACGAGTTGATACTTCCGGCATCGCCGACACCTCCTGAATTCCCGGGAAACTCTGCCGGGTCACAATGACTCGGCTTAGGTGTTGTTGGCTTCCCACGTGAAACCGAGAGCTGCAGTGCCGCCCTGCACCGAGTTGGGCGCGCTGGCCGAGACGGTGTAGACGAACTGGTAGGTCTTCGTCTCGCTCGCCGAGCCGGTCGGTGACCAGTTGGTCAGGCCATTGGCGTAGGACGTGTTGGTGGTGCCGATGTTGGCGAGAGTGCCGGAGTAGATCGCAGAACCGGTGGCGTCGGCGACGAAACTGGCACACGAGGCGAAGCTTCCGCCGGTGCCCTGGGTGATCGTCAGCGTGATGTAGGTCGACAACGCGTTGGTTGTGGCCGGGGACGAGGTGTACAACTTCACGGCAGACGGCAGGGTGCCCGTCGAGGTCACAGCGATACATTTTGTTCCGGTCGATCCCGGCTTCAGGCCCGTCGCGGTGAACATCGCGGTGCTTGCCGAGTCGTTCGTCAGCAGAACGGTGCCGGCGGCCCAGTTGCTCGTGGCGTTGCTCGTCGTTGCGGAGAACGCGGAATACGACGCCTGCCAGACGATCGCGGAACTGATGCCAAGAGCGGCGACCACGGCAATGGCTCCGACGAGTGTGAATGAACGGCGACTAGGCCGAAGTGCAAGGCGGTGTGACATGGTTCCCCCGGGTTAGGTTTCGGATCGCTCGCGATAAGGTCGATTGGGTAATTTATTCATCGGGCTTCCTCAGCTTGCGGTGCGTTATCTTGAATATCAAGCTAAACGACGTTCAAGCAACTCGAATATCGAGATATCACCCCTGCACTGGGGGTTTTTCGCGCACATCAGCGCAAATATTTTTGAACTTGACCGCGTCGAAGCATCCATTCGACCTGGGCAGATCGCGACTCGATTGGGCGACAACTTGATGGAAACGACAGCCGAGGCGCGCCGGTACGCCGGCTCGACCGACGGTGAAACGCCGACCCACACCCTCGCCGGCGCGTTTCATCATCTGGAGATCAGTCTTCGCCGGCTCCGAAGCGAGTACGCGACCAGGCTCGAGCTGACAAACTCGGAATACAGCGCGTTGACCGCCGTGGGGCACGCCGAACAGATCACTCCTAAAGAGTTGTCGCGCACTCTGCACATGACGACGGGGGCCGTCACCGCCATGCTCGATCGACTCGAAAGGGCCGGGCTGGTCGTTCGGCAGAATCACCCGAAAGACCGGCGAAGCGTTCTGATCGTGCCAACAGCGCAGGGTTCCGCCGCACTCGATGCGGTGGTCGGCGGCTATCAGGCCGCGATCGACAGGCTCGTCGCCACGGAGGACCGATTTCTCGATCCGATGATTACCGAGCTCATCAAGCGCGCGGCGTGGTCACTCACCCAAGAGGCAGAAGCACTGTCCGACGGGTCTTCAGCTACTGGTCAGAGCTAGGCACACCCTCAACCAACCCGATAAACGCACTCAGCTGCGCCAGCCCCGCCACGCTCGTCGGTAGCGCCTCGGTCAGCCCCGGCGAGTAGATCAGGTATGACGCCCACTGCGCCCGCGAGATGGCGACGTTCAGGCGGTTGGCCAGCAGCAGAAACTCCAGCCCTCGCGGCACGTCGGCCGCCGACGAGGCCGAGAGCGAGATGATCGACACCGCCGCCTCGCGCCCCTGGAACTTGTCGACCGTCCCCACCGGAATCGACGCATAGCCCGCCGCCTCGAGCCGCAGCTTGATCGTTTCGACCTGCGCGTTGTACGGCGCCACCACGATGATGTTGTCCTGCTCGAGGGGCGCGGTGCTACCGGCAGAACTCCAATCGCGCCCCAGCAGGTCGCGCGCGAGGGCGACCACGGCATCCGCTTCTTCGATCGACAGGGTGGAGTTGCCGTGATGCTCCAGCGCCACCGGATGCAGCCCCGGCACGATGCCCGCCAGCGACCGGTCGGAGTCGTGGGAGTGCAGCTTGCCCTCGTACGACAGGCGTGAGACGGGCGCGCAGACATCCGGATGCATGCGCCAGCTCGTTTCGAGAAAGTAGCCGAACTCCGGCGGCAGTACGTCATGTCCCGCCGAGAGCCAGCCGAGTGCCGAGGTATCGACCGGCTCGGGATGCGTTCCCTTCGTCACCTGCGGAAGCTGCTGCGGATCCCCCAGCAGCAACATCCGCTGGGCCGAGACCGACGCCGCGATGGTGTTCGCCAGCGAGAACTGACCCGCCTCGTCGACCACCAGCAGGTCGAGCGAGCGGGAGGGGATGCGCGCCTCGCTGGCGAAGGTCCACTGCGTTCCCCCGAGCACGAAGGCGTCCTGCGCGGTGAACCGGTCTTGCGCCGCGGTGGAGCTGAGCTTGGTCCAGTCGCCCTGCACCGAGGCATCCTTCGGCTTCTTGCCGACGAGGGCGGGGTCGAGGCCCGCCTTCACGATGCCGTCGAGCATGTGCTCGACCACCGCGTGTGACTGCGCGACGACGCCGATCTTCCAGCCGTGGTCGCGCACCAGCTCCACGATCACCGTGGATCCCACGTAGGTCTTGCCGGTTCCGGGCGGCCCCTGCACCGCGAGGTACGAGTCGCGCAGCGGCAGCAGCGACGCCACGATCGCATCGCTTCGCTCGCCCACAATGGGCGCGAGCGCGGTGCGCGGTGAGGCGCGGCGCAGCACATCCATCGCCGGGTCTTCGTACGGTCGCGGCCAGGCGGCGAGCACCTCCGAAGCCCAGCGGCGGATGGCCTCCACCAGCGACTTCGAGGGCGGCGGCTTCGACGGCGACAGGGCGATCGGCAGGTCGGGAATCGGGTCCCCGCCGACCGCGACCTTCTCGCGCACGAGCATGCTGACCTCGTCCACCTCGAGCAGCTCGGAGCGTTCGTGGGCCCAGCGCGCACCGGGCTCCAGCGATACATCGGCCGGCGAGTAGTCGTCGTAGACCATGAACGGCCCGGTGTCGCCGACCTTGAACGAGCTGCCGGGCGCCGGCGTTCCGGTCAGCAGCAGGTCGCGCGACAGCGACTTGTCTTTGCCGTTGACAGACCAGTCACGGATGACCTCCACTCCCCCATCATCGACACGGAACACGTCGCGCGTTCCCTCCCACTCGTCGATCGGATTGCGCAGACGGTCGAAGTGGTCCCACCAGAAGCTGTTGTTTTCGCGGCGGTGGTAGTCGAGCGCGGCGGCGGCGAGCGCGATGCCGGTCTGCGTGGGGTCGCGATCCAGGGCGGAGGTGTCGTCGATCAGCGCCATGAGCTGCCCGTACAGCTCATCGGGTTCGGGCTCCTGGTGCGGCGGGCGTAGCTCATCGAACTCGGCGAGTGGCACGGACTGCTCGGCGGCCCGTGCGAGCAGCCAGTCGCGCAGCCTGAGCGTGGAGAGGCAGTCGTAGGCGTTGTAGCGGGCGATGTCCGCGATGACCTGCGCGGCAGCATCCGTCTCCCCGGCAGCCTGAAGCGAGCGCGCCCGCACGTATTCGGTGATCGAGTCGGCGGCGTTGGCGACGCCTTCGCGCGCGTCGTGCATGTAGAGCGGCTCGAGCTTCTTGAGCGAGTAGCTGTGACTGCCGATGCGCAGCCCGCGCCGCACGATCGGGTAGAGGTCGACCAGCACATGGTCGCGCAGCAGCGAGTCGACGATCTCGCCGCCGACGCCGTGCCGGGCGGCGAGGGTGAGCAGGTGGGTGCGCTCGTACGACGCGTAGTGGTAGATGTGCATCGCGGGATGCTGCGCCCGCCGCTCGACGACATACTCGAGAAACTCGACCAGGGCCCGTTTCTCTTGCGGAAGGTCATGCGCCCAGAACGGCCGGAACGTGCCGTCGGTCTCGACCAGCCCGAACAGGTAGTCGAGGCCCCAGGTGTCGCCCTCCTGGTAGAGCGGATCCCCCTCGAAGTCGAAGAAGATGTCGCCCACGTCGGGGGTGGGCAGGGCGGCGAGCACGCTGGCGTCCGCGATCTCCCAGGCGAGCGGTTCGGCCTCGGAGACCGGCGAGAGCTGGATGCGCGCCTGCTCCCGCAGCCCGCGCAGCGTCGCGTTCGACAGGCCGTCCACAGCATCAGTGCTGGTCACAGGCGCCGCCTCGGCCAGCTGCTCGATCGTGCGGATTCCGGCGGCCCGCAACCGATCTCGCTGGGTGAGCCGGAGGCCTGCGACGAGCAGCACGTCGCGGTGCAGCTCGACCTGCTCGGTGCAGTAGTCGCAGCGCCCGCACGCCGCGTACCGCTCGTCGCCCCACGCGGTGGGCGCGCTGTCGGCGAGCCGTTCGTCGATGATGCGCTCGAGGCGCGCCCGCCGGTTGCGATAGACGGGAAGGATGTCCTGCAGCCGATGCGAACTCACCTGCATGTCGCCCAGCCACAGGTGCACCCGCTCGCCGGTGCGGATGCCGAGGCGCTGCAGTTGCTCGCTGTACGCCGCGAGCTGTAGCAGCGCGGTGATCTTCGCGTGCCGGGCGAGCTTGGTGTCGTAGACCTCGTAGCTGCCGTTGTCTTCTCGCAGGATGAAGTCGGCGTACCCGAGAAAACGTCCATCGAAGAAGGCGGCCTGGTAGACGACATCCGCTCCAGCCTGGAAGGCGACGGATGTCTGCCGCGCAACCTCCTCGACCTCAGTCGGGTTCTCCGGCCGCGCGATCTCCACCACGTCTCGCGTGGCCCTCAGGTCGGCGAGCACCCGCAGCTCGTGCGCGTCGCCGAGCTTCGCGGTGCGCGCGAGCATGTCGTCGTCCTCGAGCTTCGGCAGCTCGACCCGCCCGAGCTTCGCGTCGAGCCGATGCATGGTCGCCCACTCGCAGGTGGCTGCCGCGGTGAGGTCGCTGGCGGAATAGACGACAGTGGGGCCAAGCAAGAACATGAGACTACTTTCTGGAGGTAGTGCTCACGGTAGCGGGGGCCGGTGACACTACCGGCAATGTGCTCAGCAGGGAATTGGTGAATCGAAATCCGGCCCAAAACTACCGTGGTATGCGACTCTTGCTGAGAGAATCTTGTAGCGCTCCAACTGTGAGCGGTCCATACCGTTCGTGCCGAGAAGAGGAGTCGTGGATGGCAGATCGACCCCGAGCATCGCGGGCGGGCCACAATCCAAGCCTGGCCGATGTTGCGGCCTTGGCGGGGGTGTCGCGAGGCACCGTATCGAACGTGTTGAATCATCCGGGCATCGTCGCCCCGAGCACTCTCGAGCGGGTTCAGAATGCCATCGCCACGCTGGGCTACGTGCGCAACGACGCGGCACGAGCCCTCGCTGCTGGCAAGAGCAAAAGCATCGGTTTCGTGTCGACCAACATCGAGAATTCCTTGTTTGTGGACATGATCCACGGAGCACAGTCGGGCTCGCGAGACGCAAATATGACGATCCTCATCGGCAATTCTGCCGATGATCTGGCGCAACAGAATGCCTACCTCGACCTGTTCGACGAGGCTCGGGTCGCCGGCGTGCTTCTTGCCCCCATGGAAGATCCGACCGACGGAATCAAGCGGATGCGGTCACACGGGCGACAGCTCGTACTGCTGAACTATCGGCCGCACGATCACGACTGCTGCGTCGTGCTGGTCGACAACGAGCAGGTGGGATACCTCGCGGCACGCCACCTCATTGATCGCGGATGCACGCGGCTCGTCTACCTGGCCAGCCACGAGAATTGGCAGCCCGTCCACTACCGACGGCTTGGCGTGCGCCGCGCGGTGGCGGAGTCAGGTGGGACCGTCACACTGCAGGAAGTCGACAAGGAGCAGCTCGATTTCGCGAACGGCGCCGAATACGCCGCCCAGTTCCTTTTGGAGCCGACGGCGACCCGCGCCGACGGCGTCGTCGCCGTCACCGACGAACTCGCGAACGGGTTCATGGACGGCGTCGTGCGGGGTGGCCTCTCGGTTCCGCGAGACGTCGCCATCGTGGGCTGTGAGAACAACCGCGCGGCGCCGCGCGGACCGGTCAGCCTCACGACCGTGGAGATGAATGGCGAGGCGATGGGGCTCGCCGCCACCTCGCTCTTGATCGAGGAGATCTCGGTACCCGCCGACGAGCACGAGCACCGGGTCGTCATGCTTGAACCCGTGCTCGTCCCGCGAGCCAGCACTTTCGGTACCTACTTAGGCGCGGACAGCTCGCCCTGATCCAGCTCCAGCGCCTCGCGCTCCCGATCTCCCCACGCTTCGGATACAGCGGCCGCGGAATCCTTCGCCGTAGCCGGCCTGCCCGCACCCACGACGACCGACAGATACGGAGACGACGCGAGCAGCGACGCAATCGCCATTCGCTGCACCGAGACACCGCGCTCGGCCGCGAGCGCCGCAAGATTCGGGAGGCGTCGCGCCAGCTCCGCGCCGGCACCGATACCGCTCAGCGGCGAGTACGCGAAGAACGGGATGGCGAGCTGCTCGCACCGCGCAAGCACCGCATCCGACTCACGCAAGAGCGCCGAATGACGATTCTGCACGGCGGAGATCGGCGCGATGGCCGTTGCCTCGTCCAACTGTTCGATCGTGACGTTGGAAATCCCGATTCCGTCGATGAGCCCGTCTCGTCGTGCGTCGTCGAGCGCGGCGACCGCTTCTCCGATCGAGGCCTGCGCATCCGCCCGGTGCAGAAAGTAGAGCCCGATCGGGCGCGTGTCGAGGGCGCGAATGCTGTCCTCGATGTCGCGGCGAAGCCGATCGGGACGATTGTCGATGCGCCACTCGCCCGTGCGCTCGCGATAGTGCCCGCCCTTGGTGGCGACCACAACATCGGGGCGGCCATCGAGCGCAGTCCGAAAGAGGCGTTCATTGTGCAAGGGATCGTCGGCCGGAGCGTAGGCTCGCGCGGAATCGAAGATGCGGATGCCGGCGTCATAGCCCGCCCGTATCGTGGCGATTGCCCGGGCGTCGTCGAGCTGGGGCATGATCGAGAATCCCGCGCCTCCCAGCGCGACCTGCCCGGTCAATTCGACCACGCTCATTCGTGCGCCGACGCCGGCATCCGCAGTGGCGACTCCGCTGCGCTCATCGGGTTTCCTCTAGTTCGGCGTGAAGTCGATGCGTTCCGGCGCCGATGGTGACCGGTTCCGTCCCGGGAAGGTACACGATGCCGGTTACTCCGATGGGCACGACCAGCTCGACCGTCAGCACCGCCTGCTCGTGCGTCCAGCTGATCGAGATCTCTCCATACGGGGAGAGGTGGCGGGCACTCGCCCAGGTCAATCCTCCACCAGGTTCCGGACGAAACCGCACGACGCGGTATCCGGGCTCCAGCGCCTCGATCCCCGCGACCCTGCGATGCATCCAATCGGCGACAGACCCGAGCGCGTAGTGATTAAACGACGTCATCTCCCCGGGGTTGATCGAGCCGTCGGGAAGCATGCTGTCCCAGCGCTCCCAGATGGTGGTCGCGCCCATCTTCACGGCGTAGAGCCACGACGGGCACTCCTCTTCGAGAAGCAGTCCGTAGGCGATGTCGGTGTGCCCGGTCATGCTGAGGGCGTCGCTCACGACGTTCACCCCGGCGAACCCCGTGGCGATCGTGAACCCGGATTCGGCGACGAGAGCGGCCAGTCGATGGCCGGCTCGCGCCACCATATGATCGGGCATCAGCCCGAATGCGATCGCCAACGAGTACGCCGTCACCGCATCGCTGGTCAGAGTGCCGTCCGCGTTGACGTATTCCTCGACGAATGCCCGGCGGATCTCCCCCGCGAGACCGGCGTAGTGCTCCGCGTCACCCGCGCGGCCAAGAACCTCGGCGATCTGCGCGAGATGACGAGCCGACCACGCCGCGTATGCCGTGGCGACGAGATAGCGATCGGTCTTGGCGTCGGCCGGATCGTCCGGCGGCGCGGCCGGATCCAACCAGTCGCCCAACTGGAACCCGGAGTTCCACAGGTGCGCGCCGCCCGAGAGCCGTTCGACGAGGTCGACCCATCGGCGAGCGCTCTCGTACTGCCGCGCGAGCACGTTCTTATCCGCGTAGCGGCTCCACAGCACCCAGGGCGTGAGTACCGCAACGTCACCCCAGACCGCGCCGGGGCGGATCGGTGTCCACATGTCGCCACCGGGGATCACCGGCACGTACCACGGCACCGTGCCGTCCGGCAGCTGCTCGGCCTCGAGGTCCTTCAGCCACGACGCGAGAAAACCGGAGGTGTCGTAGAGGAAGGATGCGGTGGGCGCGAAGACCTGGAGGTCGCCGGTCCAGCCCAGCCGCTCGTCCCGCTGCGGGCAGTCCGTCGGCACGTCGACGAAGTTGCCGCGCATGCTGGCCACGATGTTGTCGTGCAACCGATTCACGAGGGGGTTCGACGTTTCGAACCACCCGGTGCGGCGCATGTCGCTGTGGTAGACCCGAGCCACGACGGCGTCCTCGATCGCGCGACCCTCCCATCCGTCCACCTCGACGTAGCGGAAGCCGTGGATGGTCAACCGCGGTTCCCACACTTCACCGTCCGGCAGCCCAGCGAGCGTGTATTCGTCGATCGCCGCTGCCCCACGAAGGGGACGGCGGTACAGCTCGCCGTCCTGAAGCACTTCGGCGTGAAGCAACCGCACAACGTGTCCGGCTTCTCCCTTCACGGTCACCCGCAGCCGGCCGACGAGGTTCTGGCCGAAGTCGAGCAGCATCCGTCCGCCGGAGAGGGCTGTGACGGTCTTCGGTCGCAGCTCCTCGGTGCAGCGCACCGGAGGCCCATCGGGGGTTGTGAAGGTGGCGAGGTCGAATTCGACCATGGCCACCGGGGCCCAACCGGAGGCGTCGTAGGCGGCAGTCGACCAGGCCGGATCGTGGCGGCGTGCGTCGAATCGCTCGCCGTCGTAGAGGCTACCCAGGGTGATCGGCCCTAAGGCCGCGCGCCAGGTGGCATCGGTGCCGACAGTCTGCCGTCTGCCATCCGCGTACGTGATCTCGAGCTGGGCCAACAGGCCGAGGCGGTCTCCGTAGAGATTGCGGGTACCGCCCTCGTAGAATCCGAATCGACCGCGATACCAGCCGTCTCCCATCCAGGCACCCCAGGCATTGGCGCCGTCCACCAACAGCTCGGTGACGTCGATCGTGATCACGCGAAGCCGACTTTGGTAGACCGTCCAGCCGGGAAGCAGTGCCTGATCGCCCGCCCTGCGACCGTTTATCTCAACCTCGGCGAGACCGTGCGCGGTGACATACAGGCGAGCGGATGCGACCGGCCCGTCGACCTCGAAAAGTCCCCGCAGCAGAGGCGGCGGGTTGTCTTTCTCGGTGTCCTCGTGCCAGCCTGCCCCGATCCCGACCGCCGTCCAGTCTTCGGCGTGCAGCAGCCCGATCTCCACCTCGGAGGGCGACGACCAGTCCGACACCGCGTCATCCTGGCCCCAGACGCGAACGCGCACGGTTGCCGCGGCGCGCGAGTCGAGGTCGTCATCGGCCCACGGCACCAAAATCTGCTCGGACGATTCGATCCGCCCCGACTCGTGGGCGATGCCCGCCCGACGTGTCTCGATCTCATACGCCCGCTGCGTCCACCCCGGTTCCGCCGTGATCGTCCAGCTGATTCGGGGCCGCACCTCCCCGATTCCCAGCGCGAGGTCGTGGTGCTCGAAGGTGGGTGTGGCGACCGTTACGCTCACGACCGGCGTACCCTCTTCGCCACCAGACGCACCGGCCCGAACAGGCCCGCCCGCTTCTGACCCGGAAACACCCCGGGCGTGGGCGAAGCGACATCCAGGTAGCTGGCGAGCGTGTTGTGCACTCTCACCTCGAGCTCATGGTCCCCTCCGGCGAGCCGGTCGGTAAGATCCACGGAGTACGGGCCCCAGGCGAACTCGGCAACCTTCTCGCCGTCGAGGTGAACCGACGCCGACCCCCGCACGTCGCCGAGGTCGAGCACGACCGCGCCATCCGACGGGTCGAACGCAGACACGGTGGCGAAATAACGCACCTCGCCGGCGAGCGCGTCGAATCCGAGTTCGCTCCAGTCGCGAAGGTCCGCCGCGACACGCTGCGTCTCGACGCGTGCCGGCTCATCGAGCAGCGCACCGCCTCGTCGACCATCCGTCACGTCGAATCGCAATTCGAAGATGGCGCCGGTCTCTGTCGGCGGGTCAAAGACGATGACGTGATCGCTCCCGAGCGTCGATCCGTCCAGAAATGCCTCGAACGCAAGCCGAGTCGGCACCTCGATCGACCGGGTTCCTGTCGGAAGTGCGGCTCTGAGCCACCGAGGAGCGTCGTCGTCGGGGTCGAGGTCGGGAATGACGTCATCGACGATCGAACCACCGAACGCCGGCCGCTCCAACCACGCCGATCGGGGCAACGGATGCGGTCGCGCCACCAGGCAGAGAAAGCGGGGTGCGCCCCATTGACGCGAGCGCAGGCGAAGATCGACCGGGGTGCCGTCACGCACCGCGGTCCACTCCCCCACGCCCGTCATGATGCCGAGCCCACCGAGCGCGGTGGGTGCCGAGTCGACCACCACCGCCGGTTCGCGTCCGGGATCGGTCGACCGCAGCTCCAGGCGATTGCGGCCAGGGTGCAGGTGCGGCGCGAGGTCGTAGGGGTGGAACCGTGCCTCGCGGTGACCGCCGTAGGGATGGAAGGCGTTCTGCCGGCCGATGTCGACGCCGTTGATCACGATCGTGCACGGCTGTTCCGCACCGACCTGCACTCGCCCGTCGGCCGGAAGCTCGTTGATGTCGAATTCGAGCTCGACGGTGAGGGTCGATGCAGACAGCGAGCCATCGACGGGAACGACCCATTCGGCCCGGCGGAATGCCTCGACATCCGCGACGACGGCGAATGTCGCCCGCAGATCCTCGTCGTACTCCGCCTCGAAACCGAGGTCGATGCGGTGGCGCCCGGCGTCGACGGGCACGGTGGTCCAGTATCCGTTAGACGGATCCCGCTCGGCGATCGCACCGTCGATGGACACGGTCGTGCGAGCGTTTGCTCCGACCACCAGGCTCCGGGAGTCGCTTGCCACCTCGATCCACGTGGTTGCGGCAACGAATTGCCCCGCGCGCACGTCTTTCCACAGCAGCACCTCGTCGGGTACGTAGCCCTTCGGACCGAGGGACTCCATGTGGGATCCGTCGTTGCGGATGCCCCGCGACAGCGACCATTCCGCCTCGCGCCAGTCATCGTCAGAGAAATCGGGCGATGTCGCCGGACCAGCGATTCGCGCGTATGGACCGAAGGTAGCAACCACCGGCGACCACTGCGTCGGCGTCTCACCGGTGGCCGTGTCGAACTCCCAGATCTCCTGCGGCAGCACACCACCGCGGTCGGCCGACCCGAAGTCTCCAAACCGGTTGTCGAGCGAGGATTCCGACTCGACCTGCCAGTCGACGATGTCGACCGCCACGCCCGAATCATCCCAGTCGAGTGCCGTCCCATCGGCATCAGGTAGGTCGTCGCCCACCGCGAGCAGGGTGACGCTGCCATCGCGGAAGTCGACGTCGACGCTCACCGAGCCGTCATCGGCGATGTGCGGGGCGAGCGAGAAGCGCTCTCCGGTGACCGGATTCCAGCGCTGCAGTTGCGCCCCGCCGACACCGTGAATGCGCACCCGCGTCGTGCGACCTCCGACGGGAACAAAGGTGTACCCGTCGGCGCGCAACCCCTCCCAGAAGGAATTCCACGACACCTCGATCCAGTCGAGGTAGCCTTCGGAGCCCTTGAAGATCGGCTGCTCGGTTCCGGTCACGTCGTCGTGGGCGAACAGGGCGAGGAGGTAGCCGCCCTCCACCTGCCGCAGAAGCACGGGAACGTCGGCCTCCGCCCAGACGGAGGCACGCTCGAGGAACTCGGGAACCCGGGACGAATCCGCGGCGACCGCGATCGCACCCGAGGCGACGTGACGCGAGAAGCGCTCCGCTCCCTCGCCAGGCTCGACGAACCAGCGCGGGCTCGATTCGACGGCGATGACGCGGCCGCCGGCATCCACCAGGTCTGCCAGCGCGCCGGCTGCCGCATCATCGAGCACGTCCACCGCCGGCAGCACCACGTTGCGGAAGGTCGCCGGTCCAACGTGGAGTCCGGCGGCATCCACTCGGGCACCGTCGAGCAGACCGTCGTTCACGATCTCGTACTCGTGGGCAGCGCGATCCAGAACGCCGGGGCGCTCGGCCGACCATGCGGTCTCCCCGTTGAGCTCGTGATACACGCGCGTCGCATCGGCCGCCGCGGTGGTCGGCGAGCCGAACGTGAAGCCGGCCTGCACCGTCGTCGTCGGAAAGATCAGGGCCGTGTCGGCCACGAGGGTGCCAAATGACAGGGCCTCGCTCAGCCGTGCGACGGCCCCGGAGAGCACGTGATACTCGGGCCAGTACGGCTGGCGCCAGCAGGTAGACGGCGGGGCCCACTCCCACCAGCCACCGGGGGTCGCGTAATAGACAGCGTGCGGGTCATAGAGTGTGGCGCCGCGCTTGAGGAACGGCGCGAGCCAGTCATAGGTCTCCTCGAGCGTTCCACCCCATCCCGACGAATGGAATGCTTCGATCCACGTGCGGCTGCCACCGGAGAGGTGCGAGAGCGAGCTGTGCACCTTGGGGTCACCCAGGTGGTCGCTGCCCGGGGCCGAGAATCCGTTGTGCGTGTCGAGATAGTCGGCGTAGACGCCCACCGAACCCACCGGGTCGCCCTCGCGTGCGGGACTCTGCTGGTCGAACCCGCACTGCAGGCCGTTTTTGGCGAGCCAGGCGTCGAGCTGCCCGAAGAACGCGGCGCGTGATTTCGACGCCCGGTGGCGTTCGTACCGAAGCCTCACCTCATCGTCGGAGAGCGGATGCCCGTCCCCGGGCGTCGGGTCCCCCCACAGCGCCCCCAGTCGCGGCTCGATCGCGAACCCGTGTGCGGCCTCGAAACTCGCGGCGAAGTCATCCCCCCAGGTCGGCATCGACGGCAGCTCGTCCTGGAAGAACCCCACGATCACCGAACCGAACCACTGTGACGCGCGACGCTCGAACTCACCGTGGATGGTGTCGAGGAGTCCGGCGACCGCCTCCGGGTTGAAATAGTCGAAGCCGTGCTCCTGGGCGAAGACGATGGTCAGTGTCTGGCCAGTGCCGCTCCAGCGCGCGCGCCCATCCACGATCTCCACCGCCTCGGCCGACCCACCGTCGGTCGAGACGACGTAGGCGGCCAGGGGCTCCGAGTCCTGCGGGAACGCGACCTCAGTGGTGCGACCAGGTTCGATATCGACGACGAGTCGGCCGAGCGTGCGCCCCGCCCAGTGCGGCTTCTTCGTCACGAGACGACCCTGGAAGTTGGCGCCAGAGAATCCGAGCTGGTCGTACGGCCAGAATCGGAATCCCAGCTCTGCCGCGTCCTCGCACGCGCCGAGAAAGAGCTCCCACCACTCCTCGCTCATGAACGCCGGATCGTCGGCGAGCGAACCGTACAGCGGCCCCGATGGCGCGAGGTTCATGATCACCGCCTGGGCAACTCCCTGCGAGGTGAGCTGCTCCATCTGCCAGCGAAGCCGTTCGCGCGTCACCTTCGCGCCGCTCCACCACCAGATCGGCACGGGGCCGTATTCGTTGGCGTGCGGCTCTCGGAATCGCTCGGCGATGGCATCGAAGGGCGTGGGCTGAATGGTCACAGAGTTCTCACTTTGGGTCGAAGTCGAAAGTCGAAAGTCACTGGGGCGAACGGGCGGATGCCGCGGAGATCATCCCTTGACGGAGCCCGCTGCCAGGCCCCGCATGATCCGCTGGTTGAGGAAGAGGTAGATGATCAAAATGCCGACCACGTTCACGCAGATGGCGGCGAGCAGGGGGCCGAACTGGGTGGCGCCGTACTGCCCGGAGAAGTTGAGGAGCCCCACCTGCACCGTGGCGGTGTCGCTGGAACTCGTGAAGGTGATCGCGATCAGCAGGTCGTTCCAGATGAAGAAGAACTGCACGAGCGCGACCGTGAACACGGCATTGCGCACCATCGGGAAGCCGATGGAGAAGAATGAGCGCAACATCGAGGCCCCATCGATGGCCGCCGCTTCGAATATCTCGCGGGGAACCGCCCTGAAGTAGGTCGCCATCATGAAGACGGTGAGGGGCATTCCGGTGGCCGTGTACGTGATGATGAGCGGCCAGAGGGTGCCGGTGATCCCGATCTGAAAGTAGGCGTTGAACAGGGGCAACAGAATCATCTGGCCCGGGATCATGATGCCGGCGAGGAAGGTGAGCAGGATCGCCCCTCGACCCCGGAACACGAGCACCTCGAGCGCGAAACCCGCCGCCGTTCCGAACAGGATGATCAGCGCGAGCGACGGCGCCGTGGCGATGACGCTGTTGAGGATGTTCTTGCCGATGTTGGCCGTCACGAGAGCGTCGAAGTAATTGCTCCAGTCGAAACCGCTCGGAAGCGCCCAGGCGGGGGCGTTGAGAAACTCGTCCTGCGTCTTGAACGAGCTCATGATCAGCCAGAACAGCGGGTAGATCTCGATCACGAGCAGCACGACGATGGCGACGATGCTCGCCACCTTGCTGACAATCCTCGACGGGGAAACGATGCGAGCGGGGATCTGCCGAGTGGCGGGAAGCGCAGTGGACGTCATCGATCAGCCCTTCGTCAGGTCGCGGCGCGAGGAGCGGAAGATGAGTACCGTCACGATGAGGCAGATGACCGTGAGCAGCAGGGCGATGGTGCTGCCGTAGCCGTAATCGCCATAGCTGAATGCGGTCTGGAACATGTACAGCGTCAGCGGGGTCGTGCCGTTGCCGGGTCCTCCGTTGGTGAGCGCCAGCACCGAGTCGAAGACCTTCAGGGTGCCGTTGATCGAGAAGATGATCGAGGACAGCAGCACGGGAAGCGAGAGCGGAATGACGATGTGCCGGATGAGGCGCACTCCCGATGCACCGTCGAGCTTGGCCGATTCGATGATGTCATCGGGGATGTCGAGCAACCCGGCATACAGAAGCACGCCGTAGAAGCCCATCGACCGCCAGAGGTCCATGATCACGATCACCCAGAATGCGGTGCCCGCGTCGTTGAACCAGCTCAGCGCGTGTCCGCCGAAGAACTCCACCACGGTGTTGGCTATGCCGTTTTGAGGAACGATCGCGAAGAGGCGCTGGAACAGCAGGCCCACCGCCACCGTGGGCAACACCACCGGGAAGAAGACCAGGGTGCGCACGAGCGTCGACAGTCGGCGCAGCACGAACAGGTAGAAGAGTGAGAGGGCATACCCGAGGGCGATCTGGAGCACCGAGACCACGAGGGCGTACCGAAGGGTGAAGCCGAGAGCGGTCCAGACATCCTTGTCCTGGAACAGGCGCGTGATGTTGTTGAACCCGTTGAAGGTGAATCCGGTGATCGGGCTCCCGGTGTAGAAGGTGTAGCCGAGAGACGACAACACCGGCACGAGCATGACGACGACGTAGATGAGCAGTGCCGGGGCGAGCAGGATGATTGCGGCTTTGCGGTCCGCGAACACAGATTTCACGTGAAGAGCTTTCTGGAGTGGGCCCGTGGTCGAGCTCGATGGGCGCGGGTTCCCGCGGGCGGCCGCCATGCTGATCGGCCGCCCGCGAGAGTTCGGCAGGCTACAGGTCGGCCTGCACCAGCTTCATGAAATCGTCGGCGCTGGTCTTACCGTCGACGAGCGCGGCGATGTTGTTCCAGGATGTGGTGCTCGCCTTGGAGCTGAAGTAGGTCTCGAACCAGACGACGCTCGTCTTCGTGCTCGCGATCTTGTCCTGCACCAGCGAGGTCAGCGCGTCGGTCTTCACCGGCGTGTTCACCTTGAAGCCCGAGATCTGGCCACTCTCCTTCAGCGCAGCGCTTCCGAAGTTCTTCGCGATGCACTTCGTCCAGGCGCCGACCTTGTCGTTATAGGCGGCCTTGGAGAGGGCGGTGGGAACACCGACGTTCGCGGGCAGCTGGTCGACTGTTCCCTTGCCGCCGGGCACGGTCGGGAACGGGAAGAACCCGATGTTGTCCGAGCCGATCTTGTTGGCGGTGGCGTCGGCGAAGTTCGGCAGAACCCAGCTTCCCATGTACATGATTCCGGCCTTGCCCGTGAGGAAGTCCGAGATGATCGTGTTGTAGTCCACGGCTTCGGGCGCCTTGCCGAGGTACCCCTTCGAGCCGAGGTCTGCGATTGCCTGGGCGGCCTTCACGTAGGCCGGGTCGGTGAGTTTGGCCTTGCCGTCACGGATGTTCGCCATGGCGTCCGGTCCGAGCTCGCGGAAGGCGTAGCCGCTGATGAGACGGGTGATCGGCCAGCCCTGTCCGCTGGCGCCCGTGGCGAACGGCTGAACGCCGGCGTCGTTGAGCACCTTCGCGTCAGAGACGAGCTCGTCCCAGGTGCCGGGAACGGTCAAGCCGTTCTCGGTGAAGATCTTCTTGTTGTACCAAAAGCCCTCGATGTTGAACTGGTAGGGCAGCGCGATGTCGTTTCCGCCGTAGAGCGCCTTGATGGTGGACTTGGCGGCCGGCAGGATGTCGTCGGCCACACCCAGCTTGGTGAGCGCCGCGTCGACATCCACGAGCGATCCCGACTTGTCGAGCGACTGCGTGACGGTGGGGGCACCGCCGGCGGAGAACATCGTCGGCAGACCCTTCTGGCCCGCAAGAAGCTGAACCTTCTGGTCGAGCTGGGCCTGCGCGATCTTCTGATCGTCGTACGGCAGGGCCTTATTCTCGGCGGTGCACTCATTGCCGGCGAGTTCTTTGATGATGGCCGGGGTGGCGGGGTCTTCGGTCACGTGTAGATACGTGAACTTGCCGTTGCCGGCTGCCGCGCCGCCGCCGCCCGCGCACGCGCTGAGAGCGATGAGCGTCGCACCGGCAACCGCCAGGACGGGAACGAGTCGACGGGTAAATCGTCGACTGGATGCTGTGGTCACAATTCCTCCTTGAAATGCGACGCCTCCGATTGAGACGGTTCAATGCTGAGCAACCTAACTGGCGCGCTCCAAGTGTGTCAACACTTTTTTGGCACGCTCCAAGTTTTAATATTGGTGCGCTCCAAATTATGCCATGCTTGCGCCTACCCCAGCAGAGAGGCACACCGTCGGCATGAAGGAGTTCCGAGTGAGTGACGTCGCCGCGCGCGCCGAAGTCTCCGTCGGAACCGTCTCGAACGTATTGAATCGTCCCGAAGTCGTCTCACTCGCCACTCGCGAACGGGTGCAGGCCGTCATCACCGCGATGAACTACGTGCCCAATGAGAGAGCCCGGCAACTGCGAGCCGGCACGAGCTCGACGATCGGATTCGTGATGCTGGATGCGGGCAATCCGTTCTTCATGGAGGTCGCGCGGGGCGCCGAGAGGTCGGCATCAGCGCTCGGCCTCACCGTCCTGCTCGGCAACAGCGATGCCGACAGCGAGCGTGAGGAGAACTACCTCGCGGCGTTCGAGCTCCAACGGGTTCGCGGCGTACTCGTCTCGCCCACCCGAGACATCAGCACCCGGGTGCGCAGCCTGCGCGAGCGGCGCATCCCGTCGATTCTGATCGGCCGGGCACACACTCCCGTCGAAGCCACATCCGTCTCTGTCGACGACGTCGCGGGCGGCCAGCTCGCGGTGCAGCACCTCGTCGATCTCGGGCGCACTCGGGTGGCGTTCGTCGCCGGTCCCCTGCACATCAGGCAGGTGACCGACCGCCTCGCTGGCGCGCAGGCCGCGATCGCGGGGTCCGCCGCTGCCACGCTGGAGCTGCTCAGCGCTCCGCCTGTCAGCATTCAGGCGCTCAGCATCCAGGCCGGCCGGCTCGTCGGACAAGAGATCGCCGATCGACCGAAGGCGCGGCGACCAGACGCGATCTTCGCGGCGAACGACCTGCTCGCGCTGGGCATCCTCGAAGCGTTCGCGATGTCTGGCTCGGCGATCCGGGTGCCAGACGACATCGCTCTCGTCGGGTACGACGACATCATGTATGCGCGGTCGGCCGTCGTTCCGATCACCTCGGTTCGGCAGCCGAGCGCCGAGATGGGGTCCACCGCCATCCGGCTGCTGCTGGAGGAGGCATCCGATCTCAGCATTGCGCCCCGCGAGGTCGTCTTCCAGCCGGAGTTGATCGAACGCGCCTCGACGGTGCCTGTGACTGTGACGGGGATGATGACGGTGACGGGGCCGTCGTAACGCACCTCGGCGCGACGACGGCCCCGGGCCGTTACGAGAGCGGAGCCCCCATGACCGGCCATCCGTTGGAGAACGTGACCTGACGGATGTCGAGGGTCTCGCGTCCAGCATTGTTGGCGTCGTAGTAGTGGTACGCGAAATACTTCAGCGCTCCGCGTTCGTAGGCGTCGCCACCACCGGCGGCCACCTTGGGCGAGGCTCCCGTGAGCACCGTGGTGCCGCCGCCAGAGACCATATTCACGCCCGCCTTGTCGAGGTACGGGCCGGTGATGCTGGTTGACCGTCCGACGACCGTGTAATAGGTGCTGTTCACGCCGCTGCAGCAGCTCCCCTTCGACCCGAAGAGGTAGTAGTAGCCCCCGTCGTGCATGATGGTCGGGCTTTCAATGCCCTTGGCAATCATCCACAGGTTGTTGTTCGTGGTCGACAGCTTTCCCGTCGCGTTGTCCAGCAGGTGCATGTACGTGCCCGCCCACGAACCCCACGACACGTACAGGGAGTTTTTCGGCCCCCGTTCGACGTTGGGGTCGATCGGGTAATTCACATCGGTGACAAGCCCCTGATCAGTCCATGGGCCGGTGATGCTGGTTGCCGTGGCCACACCCATATCTGCGATGGTGTTGTTGGCCCAGAGCGAGGCTGCGTAGTAGAGGTAATACTTTCCGTTGATCACTTTGATGTCGGGCGCCCAGATATTCGGCGGGTTCGAGCCGAGCTTCTTCACGATCCACGAGGGCGTGGAATTCCAGATGTTGCCCACCTTGACCCAGCCCGTCGCGGCCGTCGGATCGCAGGTCTTGTACTCGGTGATCGAGCCGCTCGGGTTGAGCGGATCGTTCTCGAAACCGGTCGAGAAACCGTAGAAGCACGAACCCACCTTGATGATGCTCGGGTCATGCAACCGGGTTGAACCGGTGAGCGCCGACGCGGATGCGGCCGGAACCAGGGTGGCCAGGGCGGCGAATGCCAGAAGCACCGAGGCCGCTCTCAATCGACGCTTTCGAGCTGTGTGCGATGCGCGCAATGCTCTGATTTTGGGCAAAATCATGGTGACCTCGCTGTCCCGTGAAATGGAGCCGGCCTTCGGCCCTCCCCTACAGCGTTACATTAATTGGAGCGCGCCAACAACCCGCGTCGGCGCGTCACGGATGTCTTGCGGCCGATGCGAACTCACCTGCATGTCGCCGAGCCACAGGTGCACCCGCTCGCCGGTGCGGATGCCGAGGCATTGCAGTTGCTCGCTGTACGCCGCGAGCTGCAGCAGCGCGGTGATCTTCGCGTGCCGGGCGAGCTTGGTGTCGTAGACCTCGTAGCTGCCGTCATCCGATCGCAGGATGAAGTCGGCGTACCCGAGAAACGTCCGTCGAAGAAGTCGGCCTGGTAGACGACACCCGCCTCGCTCTGGAAGGCGACGGATGTCTGCCGCGCAACCTCCTCGACCTCGGTCGGGTTCTCGGGCCGCGCTATCTCCACCACGTCGCGCGTCGCCTTCAGGTCGGCAAGCACCCGCAGCTCGTGCGCGTCGCCGAGCTTCGCGGTGCGGGCGAGCATGTCGTCAGCCTCGAACTTCGATAGCTCCACCCGCCCGAGCTTCGCGCCGACCCGGTGCATCGTCGCCCACTCGCAGGTGGCTGCGGCGGTGAGGTCGCTGGCGGAATAGACGACGGTGGGGCCGAGCAAGAACATGAGACTACTTTCTGGAGGTAGTGCTCACGGCAGTGGGGACCGGTGACAACTCTGCACCAAGGCTACGCACCGAAACTCAACAAATCTGCCAACCAGCGCGTCTAGTGAGGGCTTTTCCATTCGCTGAATTAGAAGCCATGGTCAAGTCCCAGGTAGTGGTGTAGCCGGTTTTCCTTCGAGCTAAGGATTATGCGCTGAGGGCCAGTTCTGGTTCGGTCACCTCGCTTCCGGTGTCGGGAACGAGGGTGAGGCGGGATTTGGCGAGG
>NZ_JAEPES010000001.1:627182-1186781 GCF_016634425.1 Lacisediminihabitans changchengi | reverse complement strand
GTGACGGAGATCTCTGGCCCCACGTGGTGACCGGCTAGTCGCGTCGGCGAGTGCGGGCAGGCTGGGTGACAGACTTGTTTGATGGCAGGTTTTCATCATGTGGAGTTGTGGATCGCGGATTTCGATCAGGCCCGAGTCGAGTGGGGCTGACTCCTCGGACGATTGGACTTTGTTCTGGATGACGTGTCTATATGAATCAAACACGAACGGCCGCGATTCTCCTCATCGACCGCCCACTCGAAAAACGGTGGGAGTTCAAAAACCACGTGGTCAAAACCATTGGCCGGCAGCAAGGCGCCGCTCTCCGAAACGTGATGAGCGTGCCCTTGAAGAACGCCGCTCAAGCCGCACACGTTTCTCTCTATGGAAAAGCTGCGAACAGCAAAGTACAAAGCGAATACCTTAAGCAGTTCCAGTCATGGGGGCTAAAGAAGAACGGCAAAAACGGGGTCATCTGGCCTTAAATAATTTGCGCCCGACGCATCCAAAAGCAGCGCCCCTAGCCGTCCTCTCTCCCGGCTGGGGGCGTTTTCTCTGCCCGATAATGGATGTATGACTTGGGAGCTCGCGCACCACCCGCGTGGCGTCTATCACGCCACAACGGCCACCATCGAAGCCGGCGACAGTGCCGCGGCGATCGCGCAGCTCCGCAGCACCATCCCGGCCGATCACCTAGGGCGTGTCTCCTAAAGATGTGATTGCTTGTCGGTGACGATTGAGGCACGTCGCGTTTCACGTTTTTGGATGATCAGCAGTGGGCTCTTCTGAAGCCGGTGATTCCGTCGTCGGATGGGCGTCAGGGGAGGCCGTTCAGGGATGATCGGAAGGTCATCGAGGGCATCATCTACCGGTATCGGTGCGGGATCGAATGCTGGCGACGCTGCTTACGATCGCCGACAAGCAAGGCGCGGTCGATTGGGCGGTGTCGGTGGATTCCACGGTGAATCGTGCCCATCAGCACGGCCCGCGCTACAGGGGGATCTGTCGAATTACACGAATCTGCGGGTAGAGCCACCTGATCACGCCATCGGTCGTTCCCGCGGCGGTTTGACAACCAAAATTCATGCCCTGGTCGATGGTCAAGGGCGCCCGTTAGTGCTGCTCGCCGGGCCCGGTCAGGGCGGAGATTCGTCGATGTTCCTGCCATTGATGGGTCAGCTGAAGATAGGTCGGTCTGGGCCGGGACGACCGCGGACCCGCCCAGACCGGATGCGTGGCGACAAGGCATATTCGTCGCGGGCGATCCGTTCGCACGAGTCCGAACGAGGGATCGTGGCCGTAATTCCGCAGCCCTCGGACCAGATCGGCCACAGAAAACATCGCGGCCAAGCAGGCGGCAGGCCCCCCGCCTTTGACGCCGTCGACTACAAGGGACGCAACGTCGTCGAGCGGAACTTCATGTAAGGATGGGCCATCGGCTACGAGCAGGAGAAGCGATATGTCTTGGTCCCAAACGACCTCGTGGGTGCTCGTCATCGTCGGGGTGGTGGCACTCCTCGTCGGGCTCCTGAGCCCGAGCCGTGCCACGCTTGGCCGATACTCTCGTCGTCGATTCTTCGTCACCGCAGGAGCGATCCTCGTCGTGGCGGCTGGCGTTCTCTTCGTCGCCGTGACCATATTTTGGTCGTCTCGCGCGATGCCGGTTTAACTGCTGAGTGACCAAAAAGGGGCCCCAACAATGATGTTGGAGCCCCTTTTCGTTCCTGCGTCGCTACACGCCGAGCAGACTGAACGAGAGGTTGTTATTGACGAACGTCTCGATCGGAGCGAACAGCACATCCTTGCTGCACTTACGATCGTTTGCCCCAGTCCCGCCAGGTTCCCCGGTGCAGGTAGCGGTTCCGTCGATGATGCCGCTGACGATGCCCGTTCCATAGGCTTCGGTGCTTCCGTCAGCCGCAGCGGCGAAGCCCATGACGGGCCCACCGCTGTCGCCGTTTCCAACCGCCGGCACCGAGTTGTGCGTCCGCGTTAGCCAGTAGCACTGGAGCCCTTCGTAGCAGGTATAGACGCTGGTCTCGACGACATCGTTGCCGCAGACAGTTCCCGAATATGAGCCGTTGTAACAGACCTGGTCACCTGCGATCGAGGCGTAATAGCCCACGATCGGTGCCACCTGGTTGCTGACGTTGTACGGTCCGACGAGGGTGTAGCCGGAGGGGTCAGTAGTTCCCCGAAATATCTCGAAGTCGCTCCCGCCGCCGGCCGTTCCGCTGGTCGTCCCGACGTGCACTGCGTTCCCGGAGTAGCCCCAGTACCAGGTGCCGTTCAGGGCATGACCGCAGTGGTCGGCCGACACATTCCCATACTCGCCGTCGGAGCGAATCACGGGGAATCCGGTCGTGCAGTTGTAGCCCTGACCGGTCATCAATCCTCCGGTGAAGACCGGAGCGTCGTTTCGCTGTCGCAGCGTCGGAGTCACCGCGCCGGCCGACTCGTAGCGAAGCTGCACCCCACCGACCTGCGACTTTCGGGCGGATAGGTCGCGGAGCGTCGAGGCGTCCGCGTCGACGGCGATTGTCACGGTCGAACCATCAGATGAGGGAGTAGCCGTCACGAGCTGCTGCCCGTTCGCCATCGTCCCATCCTGATCGGCCAGCCCCTCAATGAGTTTGCTCAGGGCAGCCTTGGACGTCGATGCCGAGACGATTTGAGACTTTTGGTCCGCCGACAGCGATTTCGCGAGAATACCCTTCACCGCCTCGGGGTCGCCGTTCACGTAGACGTTGAGCGTCTGGGTGGATGCGTCCCAACGGAAATCGTTGAGCTGGGCACGGTGGGAGCTTGCTTTCAGCTCGGCAACGGCCAGCCTCACCTGGTCGGGGATGATGCTGGTTGCGTTCTCCGGCAATCCCCTCTGGAGCTCTGTACCGGCCGGCAGCCCAGCGTTCGTGTGCTTCATGGGAAATTGTGCGTTCGGGTTGCCCAGTAACGGTGCAGCCGCGCTCGCATCTTGTGGAGCCCAGGCGGCTCCGGTGCCTGCTATCCCTGCCATCGCGATCAGGCCGGCTGCGCATACTGCCCCGAGTGTTCGTCTTCGCTTGCTCATTGCCACTTCTCACCTTCGTTGTTGAACCCGTGAAAAATGAGGAAACCCCCACAACGCTGAGTCAAACGCACATCGGCAGGAACGGCTGTCGGCTCTTTGGGGCACTAGTGCTCTACGTTCGCCAAACGAAGTAGGCAGGACCCATGAGGATCCCGGAGCCGGTGCGACTGTGGTGGTACGACGGCGGCGGGGTCCGAGTCATCGGCTACAGCTCCCGCCAATGGGGCGTCTACCTGGTCGTCTGCATTCTCGCTCTCGCGGCAACGTTTGTTCCGACGCAGAACTCCCTCACGCTGGCCTTGCACGCCGTTGTCCCGTTCTTAGCCGTCCCGGCCGGGCTGTTTGCTGCGGCGTGCTTCTCCGTCGCTTGTGAGCGAACCAGACGCTTCCGAGCTGGCAGGCGCTGAACGTTAAGGCCGAACCGCCCGGTTGCGCGCGAACGGCACCAACTGCAGGAGGAACCCGAACGCAAGAATCACCCCGGCCTCGATGCATGCCGGGAGCAGGAACGACGCCCATCCGCTACGTAACAAGTAGGCCAGGACCAGGCCACCCATCGTGACGCCGCACAGAAGAGCGACCACGCGCAGGAACACTGCGGCGCGGAAGAAGAACCGGCCCCAGGGGGAGTCCCACCGGCTCCGTGAGCGACTTGGCGAATCCATGCGCCCCAGTCTGAGCCGAGTTGCTGGCATCCGCCAGATAACGGCTCCGCTGCTGCGCCGCCTCTCACGAGGTCAGCCGCCGCGGGTACGCTCAAACTCTGCTGGGCCGGTAGCTTCCATCGAGAGAGAGTTATCTGAGTGGTGCAGCACTGGACCCCGCTGTCCGAGGTCAGTCCGACACCCAACCGCGGCGAGTGGATCATGCACGATGGAGTGACTATGTCAAGGTTTCTTGGCCCCACGGTGACGGAGATCTCTGGCCCCACGTGGTGACCGGCTAGTCGCGTCGGCGAGTGCGGGCAGGCTGGGTGACAGACTTGTTTGATGGCAGGTTTTCATCATGTGGAGTTGTGGATCGCGGATTTCGATCAGGCCCGAGTCGAGTGGGGCTGGCTCCTCGGACGATTGGACTTTGTTCTGGATGCGGAGTGGTCCGGGGGCCAGTCTTGGAGTGCTGGGGGCTCATATCTGACTCTCACAACGTCGCCGAATGTGTCGGTGTCGACGCATGATCGTCGCCGGGTGGGTGTCAATCACCTCGCCTTTAAGGCCTCAGCTGAGGCCGCCGTCGACGCGATCATGGCTGACGCGCCGGCGCATGGCTGGCAGCCCCTCTATTCGGATCGGTATCCGCATGCGGGCGGAAAAGACCACTACGCGGGTTGGCTCGAAAACGCGACGGGGTTCAAGACGGAGATCGTCGCCGACCTTTCGTGAGCCGCGCTGACACCGCTCCTCATCCGGCATGCTGCCTCTGTTGTTTGCTGTGTGCGAGGCGGTAGGAGTCGGTGCCTGTTTCGATGATGGTGCCGTTGAACGTCAGCCGGTCCACGATCGCGGCGCAAAGACGCGGGTCGGTGAACGTCTTCGTCCAGCCGGAGAACGACTCATTAGAAGCGATCGCGATGGAGTTGTTCTCTTCCCGTTCGGTCAGGACCTGGAAGAGGAGTTCGGCGCCTCTGCGGTCGAGTTCCATGTAGCCGAGTTCGTCGATCATCAGCAGGTCGACCCTCCCGTAGCGGGCGATGGTCCGGGCAAGGTTCTTCTCGTCGGCCGCCTCGACGAGTTCGTTCACGAGCCTGGTGGCGAGTGTGTATTTGACCCGGAACCCCTTCTCCGCTGCGGCGGTGCCGAGGCCGATAAGGAGGTGGCTTTTGCCGGTGCCGGAGTCACCGATGAGACAAAGCGGCCGCCCCTTCCGGACCCAGTCGCCGGTGGCGAGGGTGTTGATGGTGGCGGGGTTGATGTTCGGGTTGGCGTCGAAGTCGAAGTCCCCGAGCCACTTGTCCCTAGGGAACCCGGCGGCTTTGACGCGGCGGACGGAGGAGCGGCGGTCACGGTCGTCGCACTCCGCCAGCAGCAACTCGGCCAGGAACCCTTGGTAGCTCAGTTGCTCCTTCTGCGCCGCCGTGGTCGCCTCGTCGACGACCGCCCGGATGGTGGGGAGCCGAAGCCGGCGGCAGGCCTGATCGATCGCGGCGTTCGCCGCTTCTTCCGTCAGCCCTCTGCGTCTCCGGAGGGTGGTGGTGATGCTCGTTGTGGTTGTCATGACGCTGTTCCCTTCTTCATGGTGGGCTCCGGGACTGGTGCGGTTCGCTCGGGCAGGCGCAGCAGCTGGTCGTAGGCGGCGACGGACGGCAGCGGCCTCGTGTCCGCGGGCAGGCCAGCGATAACGGCCGCCGGATCGGCGAGGCGGCGCTGAGTGAGACTGACAACTCGTCGCTCAGGACCGCGAGCATGTTCGACGAGAGGACGGCCCAATCTGGACCCACCCAGCGCTTCGTGGCGACGCGCCTCGACAGCGACAACGTCCGCGGTAACAGCTCCGACCGTGTGAGCCGCCGTGATCCCCGCGGTGACATCCTCGGCCGTCATCGACCGGTGCAGCAGCAGGACGTCAATCAGGGCTTTCGTGCCGCCGGCATCGCCGTCGGTTTTGCGGGCCGCCGCCCAGAATGCCTCATGCGCCGGCGTGAACACCCCCGACGCTCGAGCTTGAGCCAACGCGGTTGATCCGGGGAAGGCGCCGGGCTTGTGCTGGAGAACCTCAAGGTAGTGGTCCAGTTTCACGCTCTGCCCATGCATCTCGACCACCCGGGAGTGGCGCGCAATCTCGGTGCGGCCGTCAAAAATGACGACCTCCGAGGCGCGAAGAGACACCCGGACCGGACGCCCGATCATCCGAGCAGGAACGGAGTAGTTCGCGGTCCTGACCCGGACAAGGCTTGACCTGTTCACTCGCGGCGCCAGCGCTAATCCCGGCTCGAAGCGTTCCGCCGTCACCTTGGCCAGGAGCGGCCGCTCGAGAGCGAAGTCCTGCGCAACGGTGCGGATCCGGTCGTTCACCCGCCGGTTCTCGTCGTCGAGATCCCACTGCCTGCATTTGTCGTTGAGCTGCGCGAGGGAATCGACAACGGGCATCGGAGACAGATGGGTGCGACGGAACCGGCCGACCTCTCCTTCGATGCCGCCCTTCTCGTGAGCGCCCTCGATCCCGGGCCGGCAATAGAACGCATCGAACCCGTAGTGAGATCGGAACAGTACCCAGCGAGGGTTCTCCGTCCGCTGCCTCCCGGTGCCGTAGATGACTTTCGCGACAGCGTCGGTGAGGTTGTCGTAACGGATGTGCCGGGTCGGGATCCCACCGAGATCCTCGAACGCATCGATGTGGCCCTCAAGGAACGCTTCCTGCGCCTGCGTCGGATAAACCCGGTGGATCGCTTTCCCGGAGAACGAGAGGCGGAACGCGAACATGTGGCACTTCGTTTTCACGCCGGCCAGCACTACCCAGAGTTCCCCGAAGTCGACCTCCGCCTCTGCGCCTGGGGCGTGCTCCTGCGGGACGAACACCTCCCGGCCCCGGCCTGCTTCGGCATCGATCACCGGGCGGCGTTTCGCGACGTAGTCCCGGACGGTCGAATACGACAACTCGGACGCGCCGTGCTCCTCGGCAAGCCGGGCCAAGATCCGTCGGGTCGTGTGACGTTGCTTCCTCGGGGCATCAAGATCGACCTTGAGCATCTCGTCGATCGCCGTCTTGAACGGGTCCAGCCTCGGCGCCGGCGACACCCGCGGTTTCCGCGGTGGCGGGTCCGCTGCCTCCAACGCTTGACGCACCGTCCGCCGGTGCACTCCGTGCCGGCGAGCAAGCTCTCGGACGGAGAGCCCCTCGACACGGGCGTCACGACGGATTGTTGCGAACAGCTCCACTCTCGACCCCATTCCGGGCCCTCCTGTCAGTCACGAACACAGACAGGAACCACGGTGAGGTGGGGCCAGATTAAACCGTCACAAGGACCCCGGCGAGTTGCAGGTGGGGCCGACTTCGGCCGCCATCCCGGGGCCAACTAACGCTGACACAGACACTTCTCGCCACGGCGATCGTTGGCGTGCTCACCGTGCTAATGATCGCCGGGTTCCAGGGGGGTTGGTGGCAGGACTCAATCGATCCTGGCGCCAGTAGCTGTTCTCACAGATCTGAGCCGTTAGCGCTCTTCCTCGGCGTGGTTGGCATGGTCTTTATGGTGTTCGCGCTGCTGCGCACATTTCGTCGTTAACGACGGATGCCCCGGCTCCTCGCGACGTATCGCGGGAGCCGGGGCATCCGTTTCAGCAGTCGTTAGTGGTGGCCGTGGCCGCCACCTTCGATTTCACCGCGGGTGGGCGGTGCGATGCGGTCTTCGAAGAACCAGCGGGACAGCCCCGCGCGCACCTTCTGTGCCTGCGAGATTCGACCGTGAGCATCCGGACGGACCATCAGCGGTGTGTACTCGTCGAAGCTGACCAAGCGCCAGCGCTCGTAGTCGTCGAGCTGCTCGTGCACCTCGATGTACTCGCCACCGGGAAGCCGAACGATGCGACCTGACTCGAAGCCGTGGAGCGCAATCTCGCGATCCTTCTTCTGCAGCGCCAGGCAGATCCGCTTGGTCACCTGGTAGGCGATCACCGGACCGAGGAAGAGCAGAACCTGCAGGGTATGGATGACGCCCTCAAGAGTGATCTTGAAGTGTGTCGCCATCAGGTCGGAACTCGCAGCAGCCCAAAGCACCGCGTAGAACGTCACACCAGCAGCACCGACGGCAGTGCGTGCCGGAGCGTTGCGTGGACGGTCGGCGATGTGGTGCTCACGCTTGTCGCCGGTGATCCAGTTCTCGATGAAGGGATAGAACGCCACAGCAGCAAGGAAGATCGGCAGCACGAGGATGACCACGATCATGTTGAACGACCAGGTGTGGTTGAGCCACACGAACTCCCAGCCCGGGGGCACCAGACGCAGGGCACCGTCGGCGAAGCCGATGTACCAGTCGGGCTGCGTACCAGCAGACACGGGGGAGGGGTCGTATGGCCCGTAGGTCCAGATCGGGTTGATCGTGAAGAACGAGGCAATCAGGACGATCACACCGAAGACCACGAAGAAGAACCCGCCTGCCTTCGCCGCGAAGGTCGGGAGGATCGGAACGCCGACGACGTTCTGCTCGGTGCGACCGGGGCCGGCGAACTGGGTGTGCTTGTTGACGATCAGCAGCAGCATGTGCACGCCGAGCGCCGCCACGAGAATCGCAGGCAGAAGCAATATGTGCACGGAGTAGAACAGCGCAACGAGCTTCGTTCCCGGGAACTCGCCGCCGAACAGCAGGTACGAGATCCAGGTGCCAACGACCGGGATTCCCTTGATCAGACCGTCGATGATGCGCAGACCGTTACCGGAAAGCAGGTCGTCGGGCAGGGAGTAGCCGGTGAAGCCCTCGGCCATCGCCAGGATGAACAGCGTGAAGCCGATCACCCAGTTGATCTCGCGCGGCTTACGGAACGCGCCCGTGAAGTACACGCGCAGCATGTGCAGGCCGATGGACGCGATGAAGAGCAGCGCGGCCCAGTGGTGCACCTGGCGGAACAGCAGTCCGCCGCGGATGTCGAAGGAGATGTTGAGAGATGACGCATATGCTGCCGACATCTCGATGCCCTTCAGAGGCACGTACGAACCGTTGTATACGACCTCGGCCATCGACGGCTGGAAGAAGAACGTTAGGAACGTTCCCGAGAGCAGGATGACGATGAAGCTGTAGAGCGCCACCTCGCCGAGCATGAACGACCAGTGATCGGGGAAGATCTTGCGGCCTACTTCGCGGACCAGACCGGAGATGCTGGTGCGCTCGTCGATGTAGTTCGCGGCGGCTGCCGTGAAGCGTGCACCACGGTTATTCGCCGCGGCGACGGGTGTTTCCGGCTGTGTTGCGGTTGAGACGGTCATGAACGCTCCCAGAAACTCGGGCCGACGGGCTCGTGGAAATCACTGCGGGCGACGAGGTAACCCTCGCTGTCGACCGTGATCGGTAGCTGCGGAAGTGGGCGTGCGGCCGGTCCGAAGATGACCTCACACTCGTTGGTCACGTCGAAGGTGGACGAGTGGCACGGGCACAGCAGGTGGTGGGTCTGCTGCTCGTAGAGCGCCACCGGGCACCCGACGTGCGTGCAGATCTTCGAATAGGCGACGATTCCGTCGTAGTTCCAATTCTCGCGACCCTTAGACACGTTGAGGTCTTCGGGCTTCAGACGCATGAGGAGCACGGCCGCTTTGGCTTTCTGCTCCAGCATGTCTTCCTTCTCCAGAAGTCCCTCGGGGATGACGTGGAACGCCGATCCCAAAGTGACGTCGGAGGCCTTGATCGGGGCGCCGCTGGGGTCATGCGTCAGACGCGTGCCCTTCGCCCAGAGAGTGTGCTCGAGTGCTGGTACCGGGCTGTGATCGGGTGCGAGACCGCGGAACAGCACGATTCCGGGAAGCGGGAAGGCGAGTAGGGCGCCGATGAGGCTGTTGCGAATCAGCGAGCGACGGCCGAAACCGGACTCCTGGTTTCCCTCTTTGAAGATCTCGACGGCGCGTTCGCGGCTTGCGACGCGTTCGCTGGTGAAGTGACGGGATTCGCTGATCTCGTCGCCGCGCATGAGGTTCTTGGCCCAGTAGATGGCACCGATACCGAGCGAGAGCAGCCCAAGCGCGATACCCATACCGAGGAAGACGGTGTTGAGGCGCACCGAGCCGGGGTCGCCCGGCTTGATCGGGAAAGCGGCGTAGGCGGCGACGGCGAAAATGCTGCCGACGATCGACACATAGAACAGCGTGTACACGCGGCGTTCCGCGACCTTGGCGGCTTTCGGGTCGAGGTCGGTGACGCGGAGCCGGTGCGGCGGGAGGCCGGGGTTCTGCGGGAGGTCAGGCGCGATCACGGCCGTGCCACCCGAGATCGTCGACTGACCGATCTTCTCGACGTCCGAGCCGGCAGCGGCGGTTGTGCCGCCGTCGTCGTGTGCCATTGGCTTCCCTTCGGTTGGTGCTGGTGCTTCTGTCATTGCAGAGTGCGTGAAGTTGTGGGTAGAGCTGGTGCTGTGGTGCTAGCTCGCCTTGGCGGCGATCCAAATCGTGACGCCGACTACCGCGCCGAGGCCGAAGATCCAGATGAACAGACCTTCAGCGACCGGGCCGAGGTTTCCGAGCTCGAAGCCGCCGGGCGACGGGTTCTTGTCCAGATACTTGAGGTAGCTGATGATGTCGGCCTTCTGCGCGGGCGTGATGTTCTTGTCGTTGAACACCGGCATGTTCTGCGGCCCGGTGACCATCGCCTCGTAGATGTGCTCGCCGGTCACGCCGGTGAGGGCGGGAGCGAACTTGCCTTCGGTGAGTGCTCCGCCAGCGCCGGCCACGTTGTGGCACATTGCACAGTTGATGCGGAACAGCTCGGCACCGGTGGAAGCGTCGCCCTTGCCCGAGGTGTACTTGGAGGAGGGGATGCCGGGGCCGGGCGCGAGGCTAGAGATGTAGTCGGCAAGAGCCGTGGTCTGCTCCGCGGTGAACTGCACCGGCTTTTGCTCGGCCTGCGGGCCCTGATTGGCGAGCGGCATGCGGCCGGTGCCGACCTGGAAGCTGACCGCTGCCGCGCCGACGCCGTACAGGCTGGGACCGACGCCGGTGACGCCCTGGGCGCTGAGCCCGTGGCAGGTAGCGCAGTTCGAGGCGAAGAGCTTCTTGCCCTCTTCGATGCTTGACTGCTTGGACGCCGTCGACGCCTGCTGAGTCTCCGCATTGGCCGTGCCGGTGAACAGCGCGTATGCACCACCCGTCGACACGAGCCCGATAACGATCAGTGCGACCGTAGCGAGCGGGTGACGGCGGCCTTTCGACCGGTTGCGACGAGTCGCTGTGCTGGAATTCGCCATGCTGTGCTGCGTCCTTGGGGTTAGTAGACCGGAGTATTCATAGATCTAGGGTGCCGACTATTTCAAGATGTAGATGACGAGGAACAGACCGATCCAGACGACATCGACGAAGTGCCAGTAGTACGACACGACGATGGTTGAGGTCGCTTCTTTGTGACCGAAGTTCTTGACAGCGAACGCTCGCCCGATGATCAGCAGCATCGCGATGAGGCCGCCGGTCACGTGCAGCGCGTGGAAACCGGTGGTGAGGTAGAACGCGGAACCGTAGGAGTTCGACTGCATCGTCACGCCCTCGCTGACGAGGTTCGCGTACTCGAAGACCTGGCCGGTGACGAAGATCGCGCCGAGCACGTACGTGACGAAGAACCACTCGACCATGCCCCAGTGAGCCGGGTTCCAGCTGGTGCGCTTCTTCTGCAGACGCTCCGCAGCGAACACGCCGAACTGAGCGGTGAACGACGACGACACCAGGATCAGGGTGTTCACAAGTGCGTACGGCACATTGAGGTGAGGCGCTTCGGCGTTCCACAATCCCGGGGACGTGGAGCGAAGCGTGAAGTAGATCGCGAACAGGCCGGCGAAGAACATCACCTCGCTGCCGAGCCACACGATGGTCCCGACCGCGACAACGCTCGGTCGGTTGACGACAGGGGCCCCTATTGAGGCGGAGACAGAGGTGCTGGTCACAAGTCCATTATGGCCGATTTCGTTCGCTCTGTTTCGCATAGGTCCGGCCGGATCGACCGAATTAGTAGGATCGCAACCATGGTTTCTGACCCCACTTGGCCCACTTTGCTCAGCGCGCTCCTAGGGGGCGAGGACCTGTCGATCAGTGAAGCATCATGGGCCATGCAGCAAGTGATGGCGGGCGAGGCGACTCCTGCTCAGCTGGCCGGTTTTCTGGTTGCGCTCCGGTCGAAAGGCGAGACGGTCGACGAGATCGTCGGCTTCCGCGACGCGATTCTCGAGTATTCGCTCCCGCTCAGCGTCGATCCGATGGCCCTCGACATCGTCGGAACGGGCGGAGACAGATTCGGCACGGTGAACGTGTCGACCATGGCGAGCGTGGTGGCCGCGGCATCCGGAGTCCCACTTATCAAGCACGGTAATCGGGCGGCGAGTTCAGCCTCCGGATCGTCGGATGTTCTCGGCGCGTTGGGTATTGATCTCGATATTCGGCCCGAGCGCGTCGCAGAGGTGCTGACCGAGACGGGGATCACGTTCGCCTACGCAGCAATGTTCCACCCCGGATTCGGCCACGCCGGGGCTGTGCGCAAGGAACTCGGCATTCCGACCGTGTTCAACTTTCTTGGCCCGCTCTGCAATCCTGCCCGCTGCGAGGCCAATGCGGTCGGTGTGGCGAGCCTCGAGAAGGTGCCGTTGATCGTCGGCGTATTCCGCACGCGAGGCGCGACCGCGCTGGTCTTCCGCGGCGACGATGGACTGGATGAGCTGACAACCACCGGACACAGCCACATCTGGGAGGTCTCCCGCGGTTCTGTGACCGAGCACGACCTCGATCCGCTGGAGCTCGGCATCCCGCGCGCGAAGATCACCGACCTGCTTGGCGGAGATGCCGTGCACAACGCCGCGGTGGCTCGCGCGGTGCTCGGTGGGGAACGTGGCCCGGTCAGGGACATAGTGCTGTTGAACGCAGCGGCTGGTCTGGTCGCGTTCGACCTGGCGAAAGACCCGGCGCAGTTGCAGATCCCGATCGTCACCCGGTTCCGCGAGAAGCTGGCCATCGCTGCGTCGGTCATCGACTCCGGCGCGGCGACCGAGAAGCTCGATCAGTGGGTGGCCGCGACCAACGCGTAGTCCCGGAGCGGACAGGAGCAGAGGGGCGCGATGACACCCGAGGAGAGTGCGGAACTCGCCACACTGCTCGAGGATCGGCTTCTCGCGGCCGAGCACCGCGCGATGGCGGTCGGGGTCGAACTCGCGCAGGTGCGCGGTGCCCGTGCCGATTCGGTCGACGACGAGCACGACCCCGAGGGCTCGACCCTGTCGTCCGACTGGTCGCGGCTGGATGGGCTTGCCCGCGCCGCAGCCGTGCAACGCGTGGCCATCGAGGAGGCGCTCGACCGGATGGAGGCGGGTACGTACGGCGCGTGCATCCGCTGTGGGCTGTCGATCGGGCTCGACCGGCTGCGAGCGCGACCGGAGGCCGTGCACTGCATCGAGTGTGCGCGCGAACTCGAGCGTTAGACCCTGGCCACCGCATCCCGGGGGATGGAGTCCGCCCGCGCGTTGCCGGAGAGGCCGAGCGTGATGTCGAACTCAGCAATCAGGTTGCGCAGTACCTCGGCGGCCCCGCGTTGCCCGGCGATGGCGAGACCGTATGTGTACGCGCGGCCCACGCAGACCGCGGTCGCTCCGAGGGCCATGGCCACGAAGACATCCGCACCCGACCGCACGCCGCTGTCGAACAGCACCGGGATCGCCCCGTCGACCCGCTCGACGATGCCGGGGAGGGCATCGAGCGACCCGAGCGCGTCGTCGATCTGCCGTCCGGCGTGATTGGAGACGATGATGCCGTCGACGCCCTCCGCGACGGCGCGCGTCGCGTCATCCGGATGCTGCACGCCCTTGAGCAGAATCGGCAGACTGGTGCGCCCGCGCAGGAACGCCAGGTTCTCCCAGGTGAGGCTCGAGCGCGAGAACACATCGAGGAAGGTGTCGACGGATGCCCGCGGCCGCCGCGAGCGCAGGTTCGACCTGAATGCTCCGGGGTGATTACGCGTGATGTCGACCAGTGTGCGGATCGTCTGCGGGGTGATCCTGGGCCGTGGCGAGTCGGGAGCGGCACTCATCCGTTCGTCGACCAGTCGGGCGAACACCGGATCGCTGGTGTATTGAGCGATGCCCTCGCCGTGGGCGAAGGGGAGGTACCCGAGGTCGAGATCGCGCGGGCGCCAGCCCAGCAGGTGGGTGTCGAGGGTGACGACGATGGCCTGTGCCCCGGAGGCCTCGGCGCGGGAGACCAGCGATTCGACCAGATCGTCGGAGCTCGACCAGTACAACTGGTACCAGTGCGGGGCGTGGCCCATCGCGGCGACTACCCGCTCCATCGGTACCGACGCCTGGGTGGAGAGGATGTATGGCACTCCGAGCGCTGCGGCCGCACGGGCGATGTCGAGGTCGCCGTGGGGACGCACCAGGCCGAGCACCCCGACCGGCGCGGCGAGAATCGGAGATGGGTATCGGTGTCCGAACAGCTCGACGGACAGGTCGCGGTGTTCGACGTCTCTGAGCACCCGCGGGACGATCCGCCAGCGATCCAGCGCCGCCCGGTTCGCGGCGGTGGTCGACTCGTTGCCGGCTGAACCCGCGACGTAGGCCCAAGCCCGGCGGGACATGGCCTGGTGCGCCCGACCCTCGAGCTCTGCCCACGCCGTCGGCACGAGCGGGAGTCGTCCAATTGCACCGTCCCGAAAGATCGCGGACTGGGTGTTCCTGCCAATTGCCACGTCACACTTCTTCCTCGGAGGACGGGTCCATTGTGCCCGGACCGGGACAGTTCAGGTCAGTCGATAACGCCGTCGACGTAGAACCAGCGCTTGCCGTCGCGGGTGAACGTGCTCGTCTCGCGAAGCTCCCCGCGCTCACCGCCCGCTCGGTAGGTCGCGCGGAACTCGACGGTGCCGACGGTATCGAACGGACCGCCATTGACGGTGCGAAGGATCTCGAGCAGCTGCCAGCGCAGGCCGTCATCGAGGTCGAGGGTCGCGGGACGGGTCGACGGATGCCAGGAGTCGAGCAGATACTGCGGCAGTCCCAGCGCGAAGGCCGAGAATCGCGAGCGCATCAGCCGCTCGGCGGTGGGGGCGACCGCATCGCCGCGATGGATCGGACCGCAGCAGTCGCCGTACACGTTGCCGCTTAGGCAGGGGCAGCGAGCGGTAGCCGAGAGGGAGGAGGGGGAGGGGAGCACCTCTCCATTCTGAAGTCGACCAGGCTCACGCGGGGGCGTAGGCAACCGCGACGTCGAGAACCCAGACCACTCCGAAGGCATCCTTGAGCATTCCGTAGGCGGGGGAGAAGGCCGATGGCGCGAGGTCGGAGAGGACAGTGGATCCCACGGAGAGCTTCGCCCAGAGTGAGGTGATCTCGTCGACCGAATCGCCGCGCACCGAGACGAACGACGACCTGTCGCCCTGGTCGTACGACAGGCTCGCTGGAACGTCGTAGGCCATGATCTGGAAGCCGTCGTCGCCGATCACCTGGCCGAACTTGATCTGCTGCGCCTCGTCGGGACGCTCAACGCTGAAGGCCTGCTCGTTGGTGAACGCGATCAGCTGCCCGCCGAAGACCGAGTGGTAGAAGTCGAGAGCGGCTTTGGCGGTGCCGCGGAAGTTGAGGTGAGGGGTAGTGGTGACAGACATGTGCGCTCCTGTGATCGTGTCGGGGAGTTCCCGACACATCGATATTCACCGCAGTAGAGGACGCCTTCCGTCCTCTACTGAAAGACCGGGTCCCGCGAGCTACTTGCGGGACCCGGCGCTCTCTTGGTCAGAAGCGAGTCGTCAGAGTCTGAATCGACTACCGAATCGTGTAACTGAAGGCATCTTGGCGCAGCACCTCACCTGACTTCTTGGTGATCGTGACGCTGTGCTTGCCGCCCTGCAGGTCGCGCGACGAGAACAGCTTCTGACCGGTGAGACGGGTCGCGCTCTTCACGTCGACGGTCTTCACGAGCGTGCCGTCGATGCGCACCTCGGCCGCGCCTTGGTCTGGTGCGGTGGGGCCGTTCCACGAGACGCCCGTGCCCGAGAATTCGAACGTCACGGAATCCCCATTGGTGGTCGTGGAGTGCACATCACCGTGCAGGTCGCCCTTGAACGCGAAATCGATCGCGGCATCACCCGAGGGAAGTGTGGCCAGGTACGCCTTCATGATGGTGACCGTGCTACCGGACACGGTGTAATCCGCGTCCTTCTTCAGCGCGGTGCCCTTCACGCTCAACCCGGCCAGCTCTCCCGGATCTCGCGTCACGTCCACGGAGACATTCTTCGGCGCTGCCGTGTCGAAGGCGGCGGTCGTGGCGCTCAGGAGACTGACCTGAGTGACGTCGAGCTTGTCGAGCAGCATGTAGTCGCCCGACTTCTTCACCGCGCGGATGGTGTGGCTCCCGTCCGGCAGGCCGGATGCACTGAACGCGACCACCTGTGCTGCGCGGGGCTGCCCCGGCTCGAGATGCGTGCTCACGGTCTTCTGGAACGAACCGTCGATATAGATGTCGACATCGCCCTCGGAGGAGTCGGTCTCGGTGACGTAATCGATCCCGGTGCCCTGGAACGTGTACTGGAACGAGGCGTCGTTCGCCTCGGTGTAGTGGACATCGTTGTTGTAGTCGCCGAGTCCGCGGCCGGTGCTCTGGCCCCAGGCTCCCGAGTAGACGATGGAGGGATTGTCATCGTTGACGGCGACGGATGTCCCGGCCGTGGCCGCAGACATCGACGCGCCCGTCGACGAGTCGCCGACCTTCACGGTGAGCGCCTGCGAGGTCGGTGCGACCTCCTTGTTGTCGTTGCGCGTCCAAGTGCCGTCGTAGCTGACCCGCAGCGAGTCGTCGTTGACGGTCAGCGCTGCCTTCTTGGTCGGGGTGACCTTGAGCAGTCGCACCCCATGAATCGGGATCGTCTGGCCGGTGTACGACGAGGCGAATGTCCCGAGGTCCTTGCCGGCCCAGAGGTCGCGGACCTTGGCTGCGCCGTCGAGACCCAGATCCGACCAGTTCGCGGTGATGTCGGCATCCGCTCGCCCGAGGTTGAACAGAGCCACCGTGTACGTGCCGTCTGCATTGAGCGCGTACCAGACCTGCTTCTTCGTCGCGGTGGATACCGGCTGGGCCGGCGTCGCGGCCTGGTTGATGGCGACGACCTCCTTATTGGTGAGCAGACCGATCCCGAAGGAGTCGAGCGTGGTCAGGTCATCACCGGTGTACATCGGCGCGGCCTCGATGGCCCAGAGCGTGGTGGCGGTGCGACGCTCATCCTGAGTGAGGCCGTCCATGGTGCCGTTGCCGACATCCAGCGAGTCGAAGTCGGTGAAGCCGCCGGGTCCGCCGTGACGCCACCAATCGGCGGCTCGGGGGAACAGGCGAGCGATGTTGTCCCACTGGGTGAGTGCTTCGTTGCCGCAGTAGCACTCGACGTCCCACTCGACGCGATAGCCGTCGGCTTTCTCCTTCCAGTAGTCGGCGTAATTGATGTCGACAGCCCAGGAGAGTTCGAACCATATGTTGCGTTCTTTGAGAGCCTTCGACCAGGCGGCGACGTCATCGCGGGCATCGAGCGAGAGGTCGCTGACGCCGGACCCCGGTGTGACGCTGTCGAATTTGACGAAGTTGACACCCCACGACTTCAGCTGGTCGGCGATGGAGTCGATGTATTTCTGCGCGCATGGGTTGCTGAAGTCGATGCGGTAGCCGATACCCCAGTAGTCAGCCTGCTGGATCGGCTGCTTCACGATGTCGTGGGTGTTGCAGCCGGGGGCACCGAAGATCGGCACCGGGTTGGTGTACAGCGAGGGCGAGATGCCGGGGATGAAGTACAGCCCGAACTTCTGGCCGTTCGCGTGCACATGGTCGATGACCTTCTGCAGGCCATCGGGGTAGAGCTCCGTGCTCGGCACCGGGCGACCGTACTCGTCACTGCTACCGTTCCAGCCGGAGTCGACGTTGATGTAGTTGTACCCGGCCTTCTGCAGCTTCGCGTGCATCGCGTCGGACTGGGCGATGATGTTCGCCGCGGTGATCCACTTGCCGTTACCGGTGTAGACCTGCTGGCTGTAGCTGCTCCAGCCCATGTACGGCGTGAGCGCGAGCTCGTTACTCGGGGGCTTCGGGGTCGGCTTCTTCGCCGCGCTGTCATCCGGCGCGGCCGTGCTGACGGATGTCGGGGCCGGGCTGCTCGTGGACGTGGCGGTCGGTGTCGGTGTCGGTGTTGCGGTTGCGGTCGGAGTCGGAGTCGGTGTCGGAGTCGGTGACGCTGTCGATGTTGCGACTGGTGTCGATGTGGTCGCGAAGGCGCTGGCGTTGCCTGCGAGCCCGAGAGCGAGGGCGATGGCAGTGGCTGCTCCTACCGCCACGACCGCAGATTTCTTCCGGTGTGTCATGTTTCCCCTTGTTCCGGCAGCCCGACGCCGGACGGCGTCGTTGCCGCTGTGTCGGTCCGTCAGCGGTGACGGTGTCGAGCGCCGGCGGAGGGCGACAACATCCCCGAAGTTGCCCGCCGCGCTATTACTTGACGACGTTAATAAATCACGCCGAGACGTGCAGCACAAGAGGGACATGCCTCAGCTGGGGGAGGGGAACACGTGCTGATGCCCTGGATTGTCGCCGTCGTGACAGCAGTAGAGGGCCGTTTCTGTCCGCTATTACCCGTACTCTGATGTCGTGACGTCGACCACTTCGCGGCTTCTACTCCTGCTCTCCCTGTTGCAATCGCGCCGGGACTGGTCGGGAGCTGTGCTCGCCGATCGTCTCGAGATCAGCCCGCGAACGGTGCGGCGCGACGTCGATCGCCTGCGCGAGCTGGGGTATCGCATTCGGGCGATCAAGGGACCGGATGGCGGCTACCGGCTCGATGCCGGGAGCGAGCTGCCGCCGTTGCTGTTCGACGACGATCAGGTCATCGCTCTGGCAGTGGCACTGCAGGCCGCGACCGTCGCCGGTGCCGGGGTCGAAGAGGCGGCAATGCGGGCACTCACCACGGTGCGCCAGGTGATGCCCCAGCGGCTACGGCACCGTCTCGACGCGTTGCAGTTCACCGCCGTCAGCACCCGGCCGGATGTCGAGGAAGCGAGTCCGGATGTGCTCATCGCCGTCTCGGCGGCGATCCGAGCCGGCGAGGTGCTCCGCTTCGACTACGCGGATGGCGGCGACGCGGAGAAGGCGCCGCGCAGGGTCGAGCCTCACCACCTCGTCGCGCGACAGGAGCGCTGGTATCTCATCGCCTGGGATCTCGACCGCGACGACTGGCGCACCTTTCGCATAGACCGCGTGACTCCGCGCACCCCCACGGGACCGCGATTCGTCCCGCGTACCATGCCGGCAGAAAGCGTGCAGGATTTGGTGTCGGCGCGATTTCGCGGGTCTGTGCAGGGCACGGCATGGCCGTGCAATGGTTCGGTCATTCTCAGTCTGCCGGCCTGGGAGGTTCTTGCTTTCGCCGGTGACGGAGCGGTCGAAGATCTCGGGCCCGAACGATGCCGCCTTGATACGGGGTCGTGGTCGTGGGTGGCATTGGCTGCCTCTCTCGGACGGTTCGATGCCGACATCGAAGTGATCGGTCCGCCGGAACTGTCCGCGGCCTGTGTACTGCTTGCGGGCCGGTATAGCGCGGCGTCGCAGGGGCATCGATCGGCAGCGAGACGCCAGTAGGCCGTGCTCACCGTGCTGGCTGGATACTCGCGCCGGTGCCCGCGATTCAGTCGAATTCGCGCTCGAACCGCTTGGCAAGTTCGGCCCCGGCGACCCGTGCCCAGGTGAGCGGATCGGCGTAGGCCGCGGCGCCCGAACCCGCCAGCGCCGTCAACGAGGTGCTCGCGGCGAACCCGACAGCGGCCGCGGAGATCAGCCCGGCGACGAGCGCGGTGGGCACGCCATGCGCGTCGGCCGTTGCTCGCACGCGGTCGACGACCTTGCCTTCCCCGGTCTGCTCATCGAAGCGGCCCTCGCCGGTGACGACGAGATCTGTGTCGCGTATGGCCTCGTCCAGCCCGATCAGTTGCGCCACCGAGTCCGCTCCCGAGCTGCTTGTCGCACCCCAGAGCGAGAGCCCGAACCCGGTGCCGCCCGCCGCGCCGGCCCCGGCGCGCGTGCTCAGGGCCACGGCATCCGTGCTGGTCTGGCTGATGATGCTGGTCTGTCTGATCACGCTGAGCAGGTTGCCGAGGTTGCGTTCGAGCAGCGGAAGATCGTCAGCCGATGCGCCCTTCTGAGCGCCGAAAACGTACGACGCACCCGTCTCGCCGAGCAGCGGACTGCGGACGTCGGTGAGAACCTGCACTCCGCCGACGGGCAGGGCGCGGAGCCCGTCGAGCTGAACGGCGGCCAGGGTGGCGAGCCCCGCGTTCCCGTCCGGTGTCTCGGCGCCGTGGGCATCGACGAACCGTGCGCCGAGTGCCCGCAGGGCGCCGACCCCGCCGTCGGACGACGAACTGCCGCCGATGGCGAGCTGCAGCTGTGAGACGCCCGCCTCGAGCGCCGCCGCGATCGCCTGCCCGAACCCGCGGGTGTGGGCATGGAAGGGGCGGAGTGGATCGAGCAGACCGAGTCCGCTGGTGTTGGCGAGCTCGACCACCCCGATGCCGCCCGGGAGCAGTGCCCAGTGGGTGTGGACGGGGCGATCGTCGGGGCCGTCGACCGTGATCGGCATTAGTCGCGAGTCGTCTACCGCGGCAACGATCGCAGCCATGGTGCCCTCGCCCCCGTCGGCCATCGGTCGCAGGACCAGGTCATCGTCGGCGCGCACGGAGTGCCAGCCGGCCGCGATGGCCTCCGCTATCTCGCTCGCGGTCGCGCTGCCCTTGAAGGAGTCGGGGGCGATGACGATGCGTCGGCGAATCGCGCCGCGGATCAGTGCACCGCCTTCGTCGCGAGGGCGGCGATCGCCTTCTCAGACTTCGTCGTCTCGGGCATGGCCAGCTGTCCTTTCGGGGCGGTCGATCGATTTCTCCATGGTAGGCAGCGACGACCCCGATCTTCCCGGGAGGTGCGGCCCATTCGGGACGACATCCGTTTCCGTATCGCAACGCTTCTGTCAGAGATCCTTACCGGACCGGCCGTCGGACCGCGCTCAGGTCGCTAACCCTGCCGAGCTCAGAGCGGTAGCGCTCCACGACACGGGCGGGAGCGTCAGCGATGCCGATTGCTACGTCGTGGTGAACACGGGGACGAGCATGACTCGTGCGCTCTGCTCGGTGCGTGGACCAGAGGGGGCCGCCCCGGATGCTGCCGCCACCACCACTGCCGCCACCACCACCACCACAACCGTCGAGCGGTGGCACCCCGAGACGGGACGCACGAGCCCGGTAGCCCACCTCCGCACCTCCGACGGCCGAACTCTCCTCGATGTCGAGGTCGCCCCAGGCGAGGCCCAGATCTTTGTACGGATGGCGGGCACCGAGCCAGTCGGTACCGCCGCGGACATCCCATCGTCGCAGACGACGACCCTCGACATTCCGATCGCCGGGCCATGGGAGGCCGAGCTGTTGCCAGTGCTCGACAACCGCCACGGCGACTTCGAGTTCGGCGGTGACGCTCTCGGTGTGGAGACCTGGCATGTCGACACCGCCGCGACACTCGAGGGTCCGTGGGAGCCCCGCGCGGTGCGGGACTCGCTGCGCTTCTTCCTGCTCGGGCCCCTTCCGGCGGAGCGCGCTGAGCACCTGTCGGCGCAGTTTTCGAGCGTGTCGCGGCTCGATACCAGTGAGGTGGTCAGCGTCGACGGTGTGAACCTGCGGTGGCGGCCGTACCGGTTCTCGACCGAGACTGGCATCGTCGACGACCCAGTGCAGCGCGACAGGATGACCGGGCCGCACGGCCTCAAGTCGGTCTCCGACGACTTCCTCGACCCGACCGTCGTTGATCCGGAGGCTCATCCTGGCGACGTCTATCTTTTCTGGAGCGCGGTCGACGGCGGCGCGTCTTCGACCGAGCGCACGGTGACGATCTCAGCGCGAATCGGGCTGTCGGTCTGGATCGCCGGGCATCATGTCGGCAGCAGATCGGCTGTGCCGGTGCATCGTTTCGCGCCGTGGAACCTCCGCGATGCGCGTCCGAACCTCTCCACCGAGCAGATCACGCTCGCTCCCGGCGGCAGCGGTGTGGTCGTCGCACTGACGGTCGCAGACGACCAACCGTCGCGGGCGGCGGTGGCGATCGGGGGAGTTTTCACCGCCGAGCGCCCGAAGAGCAGGCTGGCGTGGTGGTTCGGGTCGACGCCGGCTCTCGAGTATCGCCCTGCTCGAACGGATGACGGCCCGCGGCCGATCTGGGTGCGAGCGGTCATCCCGCCCGGTGCCACCAGCGTCACGGTGCGCGCCACCGAGCCAGTGATTGAGGCCCGGGCGGGCGGTGTCACGCTTCCGGCGAGCTCGGTGCAGGCGCCGAGCGATGAGCGCGCCGCGGTCGTGTCGACCGTGACGCTTTCCGGGGCGGTCGGCCCGCTGCTGATCCGGCTCTCTGAGCCGTCGGTCGTGGGTCGCGAGCCCGTGCTGGTCGAGCCGCTGCGCTGGCAGACCGCCGCCGGCATCCTGGATCTCGCACTGTGGAACGACCTCGGCCTTGCCGACTACTCGGGGGCGATGATCTACCGTGCTTCGGTCAGTGTGCCCGACGGGCAGTTCGTGTCGGCGCGACTGGAGTTTGCCGGGCTAGTCGGCACGGCGGCGGTACGCGTCGACGACGTCGCGGTCGGTATCGTCTTCGGTGGCTCGACGCTAGACGTGACAGCGGCTGTGCGCGGGGGAGTGCATCACCTCGAGATCGAGGTAGCGAACACGCTGGCGAATTTCGCGGCGCGGCTTCCGTCGCCGTTCTCCGGCATTCAGATGCCGTCAGGTGGCTTCACGGCGGCGACGCTTCGGCTGCAGGCGGTGACCCCGCACCCGAGCTCGTGAGTGGCGGCTCTGACAAGAGCGAAGCACCCCGGCCTCTTTGCGGAGACCGGGGTGAGTGCATGCGGTACAAGCCGGGGCCGCCGTGGAGTACACGGTGGCCCCCCATCCTTAGACGGTGTTCGATGCTGAGGAGCGCGCTGCAGGTGCGGCATCCTCCCGGGACGTCTCGATTGCTGCGAACTCACGGTCGTCGGCGTAGGACTTCATCTTCGCCACGCGGAAGATGATGAGGGCGTACACGGCTTTCGCCACGATGTCGGCGATCGAGTAGCCGACCTGCTTGTAGACCCAGGCGTCGGAGCCGGCGATGTTCAGCAGCGGGAGCAGGTAGGCGATGGGATAGACGCCCCAGCTCAGGAGGAGAAGAAACCGGAGTCGGCTCAGGGTGCCGCGCACCTCGATGGGCTGGTTCTTGAGCGATTTGCTGAGCTGGCTGAAGAGAATGTACAGGATGTAGAGGAACGGGATGGTCGACAGGATTCCGAAGATCCCTCGTACCGTGTTGTCGCCGCTGATCTCCCCCGGATAGCCCAGGGCGATCATGAGCGCGGCAGCCGGAACGAGGCGGAAGAGCAGCTGTGACTGCACCTTGCGGGCAAGCGCCAAAACGGCCACGAGCTCGACCAGGAGCAGCGGGACCGTGAGAAGCCAGTCGACGTACCGGTAGCCCTCGTTGAATGACTCTCCGACCGCCTGGGTGTACGTGCCCGTACCGCCGACGGATTTGGTCACGAACGCCGATCTGAACGAGTCGAAGATGCGGAAGTAGTGATACGCGGCGATTCCGCAGACGACGATCGCGACGGTGATCGCATTCCGATAGCGGGGCAGGATGCGAGGCAGCGAGATGACCAGGAAAACCGCAGTGAACAGTTGCGCGGCTATCACCAACGACAGGAAGTTGTAGACGGTAACGAATTGCCCGTGCGACAGCGCATCAGGAATCACAATGTCCTCCAAGATCGGCCGGTCGATGCGGGATGCATCGGCTTCGGTTGTTTAGTTCAGATACTAAACTGTAATCTGTCTAAACGATAGAGCTGGCAAGGTAACATATGGTTCGACAGTGTTGAACGGCGAGATGAGGCCCAAAATCGACGTCGAACCGACCAGCGGCCATCAGCCTGAGCGGCATGTTCTGCAGGGTTTTCCCGACACGGCCGCCCGTTTCGTGCGCGCGATGGAGCAGAACCAGCGTCGTGTCGCGGCGGAGCGCGGGCTCTCGGACTTCGATCTTCGCGCGATATTTCGTATCGCCGCAGCCGGCTCGGTCACACCCAAGCAGCTGGCCGTCGACCTCTCCGTGACAAAGGGTGCCATCACCGGGCTCTCGACCCGACTGGTCGACGCCGGTCTGGTCGCCCGCGTGGAGCATCCGCTCGATCGGAGGAGTCTCCATCTCGAACTGACCCCCGCGGGTCATGCCGCCATGCGCGAGATGCACGACGACTTCAAAGCCCGCCTCTCGGCAGCGGGTACGCCGCTCGGTGACGATGAGTTGTCTGCTGCAGCTTCCGTTCTGCAGGCACTCACCCGACGCCTGGTCGACCAGGGCGGCGACCTTCCGTAAGCGCCCCCGAGGTTTATGGTTTGTGTACGAGAGCGCTCGCGTCTCGTCTCATCGACTCCGGGTACTGAGTCGTTGCGGTGCCCATGCGCACGAGCATCTGGATGGTCTGGCCGTCGGGTGCGTATTGCGCGTGGATGGCGGCGTAGGGAGCGGCCATTGTCGGGTATTCCTGCAGCACCTGGCTGAGGGGCTGCATGACGAGCCCGAGGGTGCGGGCGCGGAGGCTGAATTGTGCGTACAGGATCCCTGCTTCGACTTGCTCGGTGCGGGTGTTTGCCGGGGTGCTGATGAGACCGTATGCCGCGGTGTGGTCGACTCCGGCGGCGGTAAGCGCGATCGCATTCTTCGCACCCGCCGCATCATCGTTGACTGAAGGAACCAAAGTGATGAGGCCCTGGAGGAAATACTTCATAAACCCGCTGGTGCCCTGTCCTTCGACGGCGAAGCCCGAACGTGCCGTGTTCTTCGCCTGCTCGGTGCTGTGGAAGACGGCGTCGCTCTCCTTGGTGGCGGCCTCGTACTGAGTCTCGATCAGTGTTCCTTGCTTACCGAAGTTTCCGAGCGTCGTCATGTCGCGCTTGTCGCTCAGGATTGACAGGGTCGCTGCCGAGCCATCGGCGAGATCGCTGAGGTCGCTGGTCTGCGCCGCGGTGAGGGGGGCCGACGTGTAGGGGGAGCGGTTGGTATCCGAGAGGAACAGCGAGGCGTAATCGTCGGTCTTTGCGTCGGAGTCCTTCGCCAGGGTGACCCGCGCGACCGGTAGCTCGCTCATCGACTTCTTCAGATTGTTCTCGTCGTAGCTGCCGTTCGGGAACAGGGCGAACGTCGCCGAGTAGCCGAGATGTTCAGCGGCGACCTGAAGGTAGGCCAGGAACGTACCCTGGGAGACGAGCGTTTGGCGGGCTAGCGGGTCGACGGCCGGGGTGAGCCGCGTCGGGTCGGTATAGAGGTAGAGCACGCGCGCGTCGGTCTTGTCGAGGTGCACGGTCCACGGCTGCATGTTGTGGCCGCTGGGTGCCAGCACCGCCTGGGCGACCACCTGCATGCGGGGGTCCGCGAACTGGCGATAGTAGGTCGCACTCCACGGTTGAAGGTACGCGGCAGGGACGAAAATTCCCCCCACCGTGAGGATGGTTCCGAGGGCCAGCACGAGAAGGCCCGCGACAGATCCGAGGAAGATGAACGCGGTGCGTCTGGCCCGGTGCTTCGTCACACCGACGCCGTCGGTCATCAGGTCGCCACCGGGCTGGGTGCGATGACCTGCGGCGGAATGGGGCCGGTCTCGCGATGCGGCTCCGCGAGGTGGACGATGAGTACTATCAGCCCCGCGATCGGCAGCAGCAGCCAGAACAATTCCGCCCAGGAGCGGCCTGCATCCCGGAGGCGACGCACCGTCACGGCAAGCGTCGGGATGAGTACGGCCACTCCGAATGCGCCGGAGAGGCTGGCACCGAGATAGACAGTGCCCTGATCGGTGAAGATGTTGAGCGCGTTCAGTGCCACGTGCGCCACAACGCTGAACAGGGCGAACCACCAAAACTCTGGCCTGCCGGCGGTGCCGGAGAAGTCAGCATATTTCCGGAGGACGGCGGTGACCGAGTGGAGCATGTTCATGGGATGCCTTCTGCTAAGGGTGATGACCACTCCCAGTTGACGCGTGATGGTGGTCGCGAGGTAGTGCCATAGGTCCCGAATGTCACCGGGGGAGCAGGTCATCCGTCTCGTCCGTCGATGCCGAGCGGCTTCGCGGGGGATCGCTCATGAGGGGGGCATGCCGTCGCGGTGTCCCCCTTTTACGCGGGGCTTGACTGGGATTTGCAGGGCCATTCTGTTGGCTGCGACCTCGATCGAATGGACGTAGGGTTTCGCCGAGAGCTGGCCATTCACGTCCCATAGAGAAGGACTGACGCCATCTCGATTTCTATCCCACAAGTTAAGGGCTCAACATGAAGTTTCTCTTTGCCGGTGTTCCCGCCTTCGGGCACCTCTTGCCGCTTGCCCCTTTGGCGGCAGCGGCGCGAGCCGCGGGGCACGATACCGCGGTTCTGACCAGCGGTGGCATGGTCGACGCTTTGCGATTGGATCTTCCAGACACGCCCGTCCTCGCCGCTGGGCCCATGCCGGATGCGCTGTTCGCCGAAGTGGCCCGCAGGTACCCCGGTAGCGATCCGGCTCGCAATCCTGAGCCCGAAACGGTGGCGTCCTTTTTTGCCGGTGCGCGAGTCGACCTGACGGCTGACGCGGCCATCACGGCCGCTCGAGGATGGGGGCCGGATGTGATCATCGCTGAGGCTACAGATTTCGTCGGACCGATGGTCGCGGCTGCCTTGGGTGTTCCCTACAGCGTCTTGGCTTTCGGGCCCGCTGTGCCACCTGAGTTCACGGCGCCGATGTTCTCCATGGTCGCGGAGCGCTACGCAAGTCGAGAGTTGACCCCATCGCTTCCGACGAATTACATCGACCCAACTCCGCCCAGCCTCCAGCAACAAGGCTGGGTCGCGCCAGCGAACCATCTGCTCTTCGGAGCGCGCCCCCATAGTCGACCGGTCCCGGCCGACTACATCGCGCCTCCCGCAACGCCGGGAAAAACGAGAGTGCTCGTCACACTCGGTACGGTCTTCTCCAGTGAGGAAACGGTCGAAGCCATCATCGAGAGCATCGACCTTGGGCGCTTCGACATCGTCGCGACGGTAGCAATTCAGCCTGACGACGTGCTGCCCGAGAACCGAGATGGCGTGACCTTCGTGAGGTTCGTTCCTCTAGGCGAGTTACTTCGCGGGGTTAGCCTCGTCGTGAACTCGGGTGGAGCTGGCACCGTTCTCGCATCCTTTAGCGAGGCACTCCCGATGGTGATCATGCCGCAAGGGGCCGATCAATTCATCAACGCTGCGGCTGCGGCAAACAGTGGCGCAGCGGTCGTCGTTTCGTCGCCCAGCGAAGTCGGAGCCGCGTTGCATCAACTCGTCGATGACGATTCCGCCACTCGGGCAGCGCGACGCGTGGCGGACGAGATGGCCGCGATGCCCACGCCTGCGGATGTCATTTCTACGGTGGTGGCTCAGGTGACGGCCTCTGCCTGACCACCCAGGATCTCGACTCGACAACCTTCCGCGTGAGACGTCGGCCTCCGATCGCTGGGCTCGGGCACTCTTACGCGCCCCGGCGAGGTGTTAGATGATGCTATGGATAACCCCTCCGGAGACGACCCTCGCGATGAGGGCGCTGCTGGCGTGCCGGTTCCAGAAGAGTCCGACACGAAGAGCCAGGGCAGCAGTGCCCGGAGTGAGAAGACCAAGAAGATTCTGGCTGACGCCGACCGGCGTGACGATGAAGCCACAGCGCGCGACACAGTCTCTGATGAGCGGGCCGAAGCAGCCGACCGTCAGGCGTTCCTCGACTCCAGCGCAAAATATCCTGGGCACGGAGAACGGCGCGCAGCAGCTCTGGACCGATCCCACGCGAAAAGCGATCGTGAAGCATCCGCAGACGACCGAGCCGAACTCACGGCAGAGATAGGCACGCCTGACGGTGCGGAGACGACTGGCTCGGAGCGACCCTGATCGATCGCTCCTCGGCGAATGGCTACTCGCTGTAATCGCGATAGCGCGGTAAAGGGGAGATGCCATCGCGGTGTCCCCGTTTCGCGAGGCGCTTCCCTGGGATCTGCCGGGCCATTCTGTTGGATGCGACCTCAAGGAAATGGACGCAGCGTGTCGCCAAGAGTGCGTCTAGATCTGGTTCGGACCAGGGGTTTTTTTGCCCTGCCCGGATCAGATCACGGCGTACGCGAGCCCGACCCTCAACCAGGACGAACGCTCCTCGGGCTATTCGCGTCAAGTCAAGGAGTACAGGGCTATAAACCCATCGATGCCGTATAGCGAGGGATCGAGCACGTCGGCATCACGGTGCCTGATATCGAGGCGGCGACCGCGTTCTTCGTCGCTGCGCTCGGTGCGGAGACGATTTACGACCTCGTCGACAAGACCGAGGATCCTCTGACCGGTCTGGACGGCGCGCTTGGCGTCGATCCCGCCGCGTCAATCACGGCAATGCGGATGCTGGACGGCCCGGTGGACATGCTCCGAGATGAGGCGGGCAACAAGAACTACTACTGGTACTTCCACGCGCCGTGGGGTGGTTCGTTTGAACTCGTGGCCATCCCCTCACCTCAGGAGTATGAGTCCACTACGCCGATCCGTCGATGGCATCCGCCAGCCTGATCGCGAACGAGAGTGACAGCCGTCAGCGCCCCTGCCATGACGGTACCGCTCGGCAACGCACGAGCTGCCATCAGTTGGTCATTGCCGGAATGATGGCACCGGCGAATACCTGCCATGCGAGTGACGGTACTGGTCGAGCCGGGCGCGAAGAAGTAGATGAGGATGACGATCCAGGGCACCGCCCCAACAATCGAGCCGAGGATGGCCACCGCCGACGCAGCGACGATGGCCAACGCTGGGGCCTGCATCGCGAAAGGATGCCTCGATGTGGACGAGTCGACTAGGGCCAAAGGTCACACCGAAGAATGAACGGGTGGGCTACAGTCCGAACAGTTGCTCCACTCCTTCGATGCGGAAGCTCAGCGGGCCATCCGCTCTCAAGCCTCACGGAATTCGGTCACCCCATGACAGAACAGCAGCCTTACGAGACTGTCCGGTCCGAGCGCGCCTTTGAACTGAGGCGCTACCCGGAGCACGTCGTGGCCGAGACTCAGGTGTCGGGCGACTTTGAGAGCGCCGGCACCCAGGCATTCCGTTACCTCTTTGGCTACATCAATGGCCAGAACGCCGCGAGACGGTCAATCGCGATGACTGCACCGGTTGTGCAGGGAAGCTCTCAGCGCATTGCTATGACCGCCCCCGTCGTACAGACCGAATCGCGCGGCGCGTTCACGGTTGCCTTCGTGCTGCCCGCAGGTCTGTCCGAGGCTTCGGCGCCGGTCCCCACCAGAAGCGAGGTTGCTTTGCGCACCGTCGCACCTCGGCTCGTTGCAGCAGCCCGGTTCACCGGTCGCTGGAGCCAGGGCTCCTACGAGGAACATCGGTCTGCACTGCTTGTTGCGCTTGCGGATGCCGGGCTTACCCCGGTGGGCGAGCCGTGGTTCGCCCGATTCGACCCACCCTTCACTCCCTGGTTTCTGCGCCACAACGAGGTTCTGGTGCAGGTGGCTCAGACGGCGTGACCGGGGGAGAGCTTCGCTAAATGAGCCCGAGAATGGACTTCACCAGAGCCTGGGCATCATCCGTTTGCGGCACGACTATCGACACTTCGTGGCTCATGATGGTTTCGGACACCAGGGTTGAACCGACGATCTTGTCGCCTGTCTTCATCACCAACCGCGCCGTGCTTCCCGACTTCGCGGCTTGTTCGGTCAGCGCCTCCAAGAGTGCCGCGCCTGTGCCGGTGAACGTGACGTCTATCTCGCTCTGGCCGTGATTTTCGACGACGGAGGCCTTCTGAACGCCCGCGTCCTGGAAGGCAACCGGCATGACGACACCTTCGCCGTTGACGAGAACACAGTGCGCATCAGAGCTGTCTGCACACGTCTCCGAAACCGCCAGTTCAAGCTTCGCTTGGCTGGACGGCTCGGTGGCCTTGGACGCGCTAGTAGTCGCGCACCCACTGAGCGCCAGGGCGCATAAAACGAGGGCGGAAAGTCGGATGTTTCGTGCGAACATGTAATCCCCTCGAGTGGGTGAGCCTCATGCGCCTTAACGCGACTATAGCTCAGCAAATAGGACACCGCCAGCGACATGCGCGGCCGCGTAGGGCTGAAGCGTTATCGCAAGAGCGGGGGAGGTGATTCCTTGCTGTGAAGACCGGGCCGATTGCCCTCAACGCGACGTCGATTGGGAAAGCTGGTTATCACCTTCCTGTCGATGAGGTCCTCCTCGTGCTCAGTCCCAGGTGAACATCAGCATCGGGTGGGTTTTCCTGGCAGGTGCGCCGTTCGGCGGCGAGGGCTTCCCGTCGGGTGCTGTGGGGCGGGGTCTGCGATGGGTCGAGCATGGGACCTCCGAAATCAGGGGGTGCGCGCAGGAACTCGTCAGGATCCGAGCGAAGGGAAGAAGGGGGGAGGGGTGCACTGGGGTGGACCCCTCCGGTCTGCTCGCTAGAGAGTGGCCAGCAGGTCCTTCATCTGGGTGATTTCGGCGGTCTGCGACGAGACGATCGACTTCGCCAACGCGACCGCGTCATTGTCCTTGCCTTTGTTGATCTCGGTCTTGGCCATGTCGATAGCGCCGGTGTGGTGCTCCATCATCTGGGTTAGGAAAAGTTTCCCGGCGTCAGCGGCGTTGGCGTTGTCGAGGGCGGACATGTCGCCGTCGGACATCATCCCGGTCATTGACCCGCTCATCGAGGTGGTCGACTGATTCCACGACTTCAACCAGCCGGTCATCGTCGTGATTTCGGGCGACTGCTCGGCCTTGATCTTCGTGGCAAATGCGATCACGTCGGCATTCACGGAGGAGCCCTTCGAGATAAGCATGTCGCTCATCTCGACAGCTTGCTTGTGGTGCGGCAGTATCTCCTGGGTGAAGGTGATGTCCTGGTCGTTGAAGGAGTCCGACGGCGCGGCGGACGAGGAGCTATGGTCCATGCCGCTCATTCCCGACCCGGAGTTCGAGGCTGTCGAGCAGCCGGCCAAGGCGAGGCTTGCCTCAATCACGAAGCCGACCGGCTCTACCGAGCAGCCTTCGACCACCGTAATTGATCATGACGGACGCTGATCAAACAACTGCTAGGCCGGAGTGAGTAGCGCGCGGAGTTCGTAGGAGTCGGGCGGAAATGCGCTCAACGCGTCAGCAAGAGATTCAGGAACCCATTTCACCGTAGCCACAATCTGCACCTGGTGAGCGGGGGAAGCCTGCTGACCAAACGATGACAGCAGCTCGTCCGGCAAGGTGTAAATGATGTCTCGGAGTCGCATCACGTCGGCATGCGCCATGCGACTTGAAACGACGTGGAGCCGGTCGCCAAAATGCGGGCGCAGGGCGATTTCTACAGCACGATCGTTGGTCGACGTCGCGTAGACCAGCGCTTGCTCGCTCTCGCTGCTGAGTTCCAATAGATCTCCGCTCGCGTACAGCTCTTGAGCAGCCTGAATGAGTGCAGGTGAGCTTGGCGCTGGCCGTGACGTGGTCGTGGGGGGGGATGCCTCTTCGTACGCAATAGCGGTCGTTTCCCAGTCGAACGACGCCGGTGAGAGCGGACCAGTTGGGACATCTAAAGACCGCCCGTCCCAGACGCCCCGCACGGTCATCAGCGCGCCGAGGTTGCGGACCCATTCGCTGGCTGAGTCTGGCGGAATCTGAAGCTGAACGGTCTCGGATTCAGAGGGTGCCCCTACTACCGGGTACTGGTAGCGCTCATCGTTGAGTAGAAGCCAGTAGGTGGCGTCGAATTGAAACAGGATGCCTGATGCGACCACTTCGTCGCCGGGTATAAGTGGTCGCATCATGGGGCTTCTCCTAGCAGAAAGCAGCGGTGGGGAGCGACCACGTTTCCGATCGTGCGGTCAGGCCAACCCGGGCACCGTTCGTGCCAACCATCGCATACCAAAAGTATGACGGCGTAGGGCACACCTGTCGCGTGAACTTCTGACATTTCCACTTCAATTCGGGGCTGCCGGCATAGGCCGCTTTCAGCTGGTCCAGTCGCGCCGCGCACTTGCCTGCGGAAGTGACTTCAGAGAAGTCATACGGACTCCAAGTGATCACCTGAGGTGTTACGACGGACGACTGCGTGGTGGGAGGGGTAGGGGACGGAATGGATGATGCGAACGCGGGGGTCGTCAGACCGCCAAATACCAGGCCCATTGTGACGGCCAGTACGCCTACAACTTTCGTGATTTTCATCAGACTGCTTTCTTTTCCGGTTGAGCCATTATCGACTTAGTCCGGATCCTATCTATTCGATAGACGCTCATTTATCAAATTTGTGTTAACTCTTCGCTCGCCTGCCAGGCTCGAGTAGTTCGGCGCGCGATCGCCGCGCGCACCGAGTCGGACACGACGTTTGCTGCCACTTCTCGATCTGGAGCGCCCGCAGACGTGGAGGGGGCACATGAGCAGAGCGCAACTGTTCATGCCAGAAGCGCAGCAGTGCTAACCAGATAACGAGTGCTGGTGAAGACCGTTATCCGTTTTTACTCTGATGTTCAGTTCGAACGGTCGTGGTGGTGGTCGTGCCCGACCTCCCGCTCGCCGGTGAGGGCGGCTACCGGAACGGCGCAGGCGTGTCCGCGCCACGCTTCAATTCCTTCCTTGATCGCCCATCCGGCGATGACGAGCGCGGCGATCGAGTCGGCCCAAGTCCATCCCAGTGTGGCGTTGAGGACCAGGCCGAGAAGCATCGCGGCGGAAAGGTAGGCGCAGAGAAGGGTCTGCTTGGAGTCGGCGATCGCGGTGGGGGAGCCGAGCTCCCGGCCTGTGCGGCGTTCGACCGAGCTCAGCACTGGCATGATGACCAGGCTCACCGCAGCGAGCACAATCCCGATGGTGCTGTGTTCGGCCTCGCGTCCACCCAGCAACCCGAGCACGGTGTCCACCAGGACATAGGCGGCTAGCGCGAAGAACGAGAACGCGATGACGCGCAGCGTGACCTTCTCGCGTTCTTCGGGGTCCTGGGCGGAGAACTGCCACGCAACTGCGGCCGCCGACAAGACCTCGACGACGGAATCGAGGCCGAAGGCAACGAGCGCGGTGGACGAGGCGACCGCGCCGGCGGAGAGCGCAATGACGGCTTCGACGACGTTGTAGGAGATCGTGATCGCAACGACAATCCGGATGCGGCGGCGCAGCACCACACGGCGTGGTTCGGAGAGAGCTGTGCTCATCAGCAGGTGCAGCCGTCGTCGTCGCAGCAGTCCGGTTCGACATACAGCACCACGCGCAGGAGCTCGTCGAGTGCGGGCGTGAGGTGGGCGTCGGCAAGCCGATACCACGTGCGTCGCCCCTCAGGGACTGCCTCAACCAGCCCGCATCCGCGCAGACATGCCAACTGGTTGGACATCACCTGCCGCGAGACGCCGAGAGCGTCAGCCAGGTCGGAGGGAAACGCCGGCGATTCGCGCAATGCCAGCAAGACGCCCGTCCTAGTCGGGTCTGAAAGCGCGTGGCCCAGACGGGCAAGGGCCGCAGTGTGGGTCAGGGTTGCGCCGGTAGCCATCCCAAAACGATACACGCACGGCTGAATTCAGAGCAACGTGTAACTTCTGCTGGTGAAGACCGTTACCCGGTTTCCCACTAAAGCGTGGCTCAGCGGACGACTGCCAACTGCGCCCCAGAGGCTTGAGTGGAGTGATGGCCGCACGACATGGGGAGAATGAGGAGTCCCGTTCGCCAATGAGTGACAGAGCCAATGCGACTCATGTCGACGCTTCCACCTGCTACGGTGTGCGATTCGCGTTGCCGACGCTAATACCCTGCTCGGGCGACGACCTTCGCCTCGATCAAGCTATTCGATCGGCCGACCTAGGAAGAGCGCGATCGCGTCGTCGATGAGTTGGTCGCCGCCCGCGGGTAACACGCGACCGGCGCCGACAAAGGTTGAAACGCCCTGCATGGTCGCTGACATCAGCAGCGTCAGGCGCTCGATCTCAGCCTCGCGAAATACACCGGCCTCGACGCCCGCCTGCATCACATCGCTGATGGTAGAGAACAGGGTCTCGGCGGCGGAAAGCAGGCTTGCGGGCGGCTGGTCCATCTTGGCTGCGAACATCAGGTCGAGCAGTGCGGCGTTGGCGACAGCGAAGTCGACATAGGCCTGGCCGGCTGCCCGAAGGCTTTCCGCATACTCGGTGCGGCTGTCTGCTCCGGCTCGCATGGCGGACGCGAGCGCGAGAAATCCGCGCTCCGCGAGAGCGTCGAGCAACGCCTTTCGGTCGATGAAGTGGCTGCGCGGAGCGCCGTGACTGACGCCGACCTCGCGCGCGATTTCGCGGAGTGATAACTCCTCGACGCCTTTGGTCCGAAGCGCCAGTTCGGCCTGGTCGAGCAGGACCGTCCGCAGGTTACCGTGATGGAAGGGTCGCTCCGACATGCCTCTACGATAGCGGACTCCGACCACTTTACTAGACATTGACTAGTTTCTAGACAGCGTCTAATCTATGCTCATGACTTACATCAATGAGGCACTGTGGCTGCCCAAACGCGGCGGAGATTTAGCCGTCGGCTCTTCGACCTACACGGCCCCGAAGCAGGGCGAGGTGGTTGTGCGAACGCGGGCCGTCGCCGTCAACTTCATCGACGCCATGCCCGGCTTCGCCTACCGATTCGTGCTGCCGTGGCTGAGCTTTCCCGCTGTCATCGGATCGGATGTCGCGGGCGAGGTTGTTGAGGTCGGTGCCGGAGTGACGCGCCTGCAGGTCGGCGATCGGGTCGTGGCGCACGCTGCGGGTACGGAAAAATCCCGCAACACTTCGGCCGAGGGGGCGTTCCAGGATTACGTCGTGCTGATGGCGCACATGGTCGCCCCGCTCCCCGACTCGCTCCCGTTCAAGCAGGCGGCCGTGCTGCCGCTCGCGATGTCGACGGCGTCGTGTGGACTGTTCCAAAAGGATCAGCTTGCGCTCGCACTCCCGACAGCGAACCCCGCCGACCGGAACGAGACAGTTCTGGTGTGGGGCGGGTCGACGAGCGTCGGCGTCAACGCCATCCAACTTGCGCGCAACGCGGGCTACCGCGTCGTTGCGACATCGTCGCCGAAGCACTTCGACTGGCTGCGTTCGCTCGGAGCCTCTGTGGTCATCGACCGCACGAGCTCGGACGTCGTGGATGAACTCGTCGCAGCGATAGGTCACCAGCCGCTCGCGGGCGTCCTCGCGATCGGCTCGGGATCCCTGCCGCCGACCATCGAGATCGCGGCGCGCCTGCCCGGATCCAAACGCGTCTCGACCACCAATCCCAGCCCGATCACGAGCGTGCGTGCTCGGCTGGCTCGACGACGCGGGGTCACCGTCAGCACCATCTGGGGTGGCACCCTGAAAGACAACGAGGTCGGCCCGGCCATCTACTGCGACTTCCTGCCGGCGGCCCTCGCAAGTGGCGCGTACCGTGCCGAGCCCGTCGCGACCGTTGTCGGGGATGGGCTCGCGAGCATCCCGGCCGCGCTCGACCGGCTGAGGGAAGGCATCTCCGCCACGAAGCTCGTCGTCCGACTCTGACGTCGGCTCATCCCTTACCCACCTAAACAAGAAGAGAAGGTTCATCCCATGAGTCAACAGAAGACTGTCCTCGTCTTTGGCGGCACCGGCCAGACGGGACAGCACTTCGTGCGTCTCGCACTGAAGGACGGACTCCGCGTGCGCGCCCTGGCACGCAACCCCGCGAAATTCGGCATCACCGACCCGAATCTCGACGTCATCCAAGGATCCATCACCTCGATCCCGGACCTCGACGCGCTCGTTGCCGGAGCAGATTTCGTGGTCTCGATGCTCGGAAACGCGGCGGAGCAGCGCGAGCACACGATCGTCGCCGACCTCGTTCGGAAACTTGTTCCGGCGATGCGGCGCAACGGCGTCTCACGGTTTCTCCATCAGGCCGGTGGGCTGAGCGCCAGACCGCACCGCCGGCTGCCGCTCGTACTCTGGATCATCCGCCACACCGTCGCTCGCGGCTTCGAGGGACAGCACAGGGACAATGAGGCCGTCATGCGCTATCTCACCGATGAGGCGAACGACATCGAATGGATGGTGCATCGCGCCGGGATAGGGTCCGACGGTCCGTCAAAAGGAGTCCTGCAGCGATCGCGGCGCGCGATCAGCATTGCGACGTTCCAAGACTGCGCCGCATACAACCTGCGTACAGTCCAGGATGCGACGGCCATCCACACGTGCGACGGGAGCCGGTATGGAAAGCCGTGATTGCCTGCTCGCCACAATGGAGCTGCGGCCACGCGCAAACCGACGTGCTCCGTGATGGGCCGAATGGACGCGCGGAACCCGAGAACGAGAGTGCAATCCGCGACGGAGAATTTCAGCACTCTGTCCGAGAAACGATTGGTCAGACGGACAATCGCGGAGGAGGACGAGGTGTCATCCGCCTTTACCCTGATTGCACTTTTTCCAAATAGAGTAATTACAAGCTGACATAATGTGCATTATCAGCGCGAAAAAAGGGCTGAAGGTCAGCCATAGAGTTCGGGGTCAAGCTCATTGATCTTGATCAGTAGTCCGCCGGGTGCCCGCAGCTGGAGTTGGCGCCCGAAGCCTTCGTCGGTTACCGACGAGACGATGTCGACGTCCTGTGTCGACAGTGCCTCCTCGAGCTGTGCAAGATCGGCTGATTCGAAATTGAGTTCGACGTCACCTTCGCCCTGGTCGGGATTCGCTGGGTGGGCAAGAAGTGAAAGCTGAGTTTCTCCCATGGCGAGAAGCACGAAGTCTCCGTCACGAGATCCGTTGATTATCGTCGCGCCGAGCGCCTCGTAGAAGGCAACGGATGCGTGCATGTTCTTGACGTGCACCATGGGCTGCACCGTTACTGCCGGTGGCGTGGTCATGAGTGACTCCTTGGACAGGTAGGTGGTGAGCGCTTTTTCCAACCAGTCGGATAGCGAGTGCTGCTCGTCGATCGCACGATGCTTCACGGCGCGCACGAGGTCTGGTGAAAGCGTCACATTGAACTGTTGTTTATGGGATGGCACAGCTACATAGTTGCACCGCGGTGTCTAGATGTCTAGACATCTAACCCGTCTTCCCCATGACAAGTGTGACAAGTGTGCCGGGGCGTTTGTGCGGCTAGAGGAGGCGATTCCAGATCCATCGCATATTTTCCAGCTCTGAACTGGTGGCCGCCGGGTTCGGTAGACCCGGCGGGGCCGCGATCGCTGGTAAATCTGCCGTCGCTGTCAGATTCGTGTCGCCCGGGCCGGGCAGAGGCATCGGCGGTCGCAGGGTGAGCGCTGCCGCCATCGCGGTGATGAGGGCCGCGGCCGAACGGATGTGATCTTCCGGGATGTCGGCACCGGCGATCGTGCGGAGCTTGAGCTCGACCACGGCAGCGACCTGCCCGGCGATGGGCAGCATGCGTGCGGTCTGTCGTGCGGCGAGCCACGGAGCCGCCGACATGACGCGGAGGCGCGCGTGCACGAGTTCTTGTTCCTCGGTGATCTCGGTGGGAAGTTCTACCAGGGTGAGAGCCCCGGTGAGCACCCCGACAGCGGGGTCATCGAGGTAGGCCTGGCGGCGTTCTGCGCTGAGGTGCGGCAGTTCCCAGCCGAGGAGGGCGTCGTCCTTGGTGTCGAAGTGGTTGAAGAATTGGCGTTGGCTGATGCCGACGGCCTCGCAGATGTGGTCGACGGTCAGTGCGGCCGGCCCGTGTTGGAGGGCCAGCCGCACCGCCTCGCGTTCGATCGACCGCACGGTGGCGCGACCCCGGGCATTACGGGTGTCGCGACCATCGGCGGTGGGTCTCATGACGTCGTCCTGTTCCTGATTATTCGTATCGAAGTGCGTCGATCGGTGTCTTGCGGGCCGCTCGCCGGGCAGGCAGTGTGCCGGCGAGAAATGCTACGACAATAATGAGCAGGATCACGCCGATGATCGACCCCGGCTGGAACAGCAGCAGGTTGAGACCGGCGAGTCCAGCGAGCGCCCCACTGCCGAGTGCGGCATTGATGGGAAGTCCGACGAGGATCGCCACGCCCGCCCCGATGGCGCTGCCGAGGAATCCGATGAACGCCGCCTCGAGGCTGAAGAGGGCGAACACTCTCCCGCTGCTCATCCCCATGGCCTTCATTAACCCGATTTCTCGAGTGCGTTCCTGCACGCTCATGAGCAGAGTGTTGACGATGCCGAACGCAGCGGCCAGAAGCGCAACGATCGCAAAGGCGTTCAGCACGCCCGTGATTCCGGTGATGATCGTTTGAACGACCCCGAGCTGGTCTGCGATCGTTTGCGCCGTCATCCCCTGGGCGGCGACCTTCTTCTTCAGCGCGTCGATAGTCGCGGCGGAAGCATTCTTGTCGAAGTGCGCGACGGCGTTCGGATAGCGAGCCGGAGCCTGGGATCCGGCGTTCTGCTGTTTCGAGAGCTCATTCACCAGCGCCGCGTTTGCTCCGGCACCGCTGCTGAACAGGCTCGCGTTAGAAATGCCCACCACCGTTGCGCTCACTTCGTGCCGAGTGCCGAGAACGTCGGTGAGCCCCACCGTAACCTCGGTTCCGACCGCAGACGAGGCGCTGCCGAGGCGAAGCGCTGTGACGTAATCATCGGGCAGAACGAGCTGACGCTCCGAACTCGACGGGCTCAGCTGCTCCCCCGCCTTGAGGTCGGATTTCGCGATCGACGATGTCGGGGCGATCGACAGCTGATACTTCTCGCTCGACGGCGCGGAGATCCAGTCGATCGACACGGGGGCGATCGGGTCGACACTCTTCAGCCCGGGGATAACTTTGAGGGTGTCGATGTCTGTGGCACTCAATGTTCCCGCCGACCCGGTCAGAGGATTCGCGGTGCCGCTCGACGCGCTGGATGTCGCCGGATCGTACTTCTGAGGCCCGCTGGAGGTGCCGGCGGTAGTCGAGGACTTGGAGATGAGGAACACATCTCCCGCACCGAGCGAGGCGACCTGCTTAGTCACGTAATCAGAGACTCCGGCTCCGAGTGCCGTCGTCAGGGTCAGAGTGAAGGCCCCGACGAAGAGCGCGAGCACGGTGAGCGTAGTCCGCAGTTTGCTGCGTACGGTGTTGGCGGCGGCGGTGCGGATCAGGTCGACGGTATTCATGCGGTTACCGCCTCTGCGGCGGATTCGACGATCCGCCCGTCCCGCACGTAGATCTGCCGGTCACAGCGGGCGGCCAGATCCTCATCGTGGGTCACGATGACCAGCGTGATGCCGTGGTCTCGGTGGAGGGCGAACAGCTCGTCTTCGACGATTGCGCCCGTCGCGCTGTCGAGGTTGCCGGTCGGTTCGTCGGCGAAGATGACATCCGGTTGGCCGACCAGCGCCCGGGTCAAGACCACGCGTTGCTTCTGGCCGCCGGAGAGGTCTGTGGCCTTGTTGCGGGCCTTGTCGTCCAGACCGAACCGGGCCAGAGCCTCCATCCCGCGCCTGCGCCGTTCGCTCGCCGGGACTCCGGCGATTTTCAAGGGCAGAGTCACGTTCTCGAGCACAGACGAGCCGGGCGTCAAGAAGAACTGTTGGAACACGAACCCGAAACGGCGGTTGCGGAGCTTGTTGATGGCGCGGGTCGACAGGGTGCTGGCCTGCTGCCCATCCACCAGCACCGATCCCTCATCGGCCGTGTCCAGTAGCGCGAGGATATGCATGAGCGTCGACTTGCCGGAGCCGCTCTTCCCCACGATCGCGAGCGACTCTCCCCGCCCGATAGCCAGTGAGACGTCGTCGAGAGCCTGAAAACGACTGTCGCCTTTGCCGTACCACTTTGAAAGATGCCGTGTCTCGAGCACGGTGCCAAGCGTTGAAGATGTCATGCATGACAGTCAACCAGTTTGTGCAGTCACTGAAGTACTCCGGAGGGAGTAGTCGACTACGGCATCCGGATGATCTCGACCCGTGCTCGTCCAGTCCCCGCCAGCTGGAATCCACTCCTCCGTCAGCGGGAGCCGGGCACAGACTCCGTGCCGACGTACGCCGCCAGATACTCCCCCGTCAGCGTGGTGCGATCGGCGATCAGAGCGGCGGGCGTGCCCTCGAACACGACCCGGCCTCCGTCGTGACCGGCGCCGGGGCCGATGTCGATGATCCAGTCCGCGTGAGCCATGACCGCCTGATGATGCTCGATCACGATCACCGACTTGCCGGATTCGACCAGTCGGTCGAGCAGACCGAGCAGCTGCTCGACATCCGCCAGATGCAGCCCGGTGGTTGGCTCATCGAGGATGTACAGGTCACCGCTCTCCCCCATGTGCGTCGCCAGCTTGAGCCGCTGCCGCTCGCCGCCCGAGAGGGTGGTGAGCGGTTGCCCGAGACTGATGTAGCCGAGCCCGACGTCGACCAGCCGCTGCAGGATGGCGTGGGCCGCCGGGATGCGCGCCGCACCGGATCCGAAGAACAGTTCGGCCTCGGCCACCGGCATCGCCAGCACCTCGCTGATGTTCTTGCCGTCGAGCGTGTAGTCGAGAACGGATGCCTGGAACCGCTTGCCCTCGCAGACCTCGCAGACCGTGGAGACGCTGGCCATCACACCGAGGTCGGTGAAGATCACGCCCGCGCCATTGCAGTTCGGGCAGGCTCCCTCTGAGTTCGAGCTGAACAGCGCCGGCTTCACGCCGTTGGCCTTGGCGAAGGCCTTGCGGATCGGTTCGAGCAGCCCGGTGTATGTGGCGGGATTGCTTCGCCTCGAGCCGCGGATCGCACCCTGGTCGATCGCGACGACGCCATCCCCCGGTGCGATCGACCCGTGCACCAGCGAGCTCTTGCCCGACCCGGCGACACCCGTGATGACGACCAGGATGCCGAGCGGGACATCCACATCCACGTCGTCGAGGTTGTTCGCCGAGGCGCCGCGCACCTCGAGCACGCCGGTCGATTCGCGTACCTGCTGCTTGAGCTTCGCGCGGTCGTCGAGGTGTCGACCGGTGAGAGTGTCGCTCTTTCGCAGGTCGGCGACGCTCCCCTCGAACACGATCTCGCCGCCGGCGGTGCCGGCGTGGGGGCCGAGATCGACGACATGGTCGGCGATCACGATGGTCTCCGGCTTGTGTTCGACGACCAGCACGGTATTGCCCTTGTCGCGGAGGCGCAACAGCAGGTCGTTCATGCTCTGGATGTCGTGCGGGTGCAGACCGATGGTGGGTTCGTCGAACACGTAGGTGACGTCGGTGAGCGACGACCCGAGGTGCCGGATCATCTTGGTGCGTTGCGCCTCGCCGCCGGACAGCGTGCCCGCCGGGCGGTCGAGCGAGAGATAGCCGAGTCCGATGTTCACGAAGGAGTCGAGGGTCTCCTGCAGTGAACGGAGCAATGGGGCCACCGACGGATCGTCGATCCCGCGCACCCATTCGGCCAGGTCGCTGATCTGCATGGCGCAGGCCTCGGCGATGTTGAGCCCGGCAATGCGGGACGAGCGTGCGCCCGCGTTGAGCCGGGTGCCGCCGCAGTCCGGGCAGGTGGTGAAGGTGACCGCCCGGTCGACGAAGGCGCGGATGTGTGGCTGCATGGCCTCACGGTCCTTCGAGAGGAACGACTTCTGCACCTTGGGAACCAGTCCCTCGTACGTCATGTTGATGTCGCCGACCTTGACCTTTACCGGCTCCTTGTAGAGGAAGTCGTGACGCTCGCGCTCCGTGAAGTCGCGAATCGGCTTGTCGGCGTCGAGAAAGCCGGAGCCCGTGAAAATGCGCACGCCCCACCCGTCCGCCGTGTATCCCGGAATGGTGAGTGCCCCCTCGGCCAGCGACTTGCTGTCATCGAAGAGCTGGCTGAGGTCGATGTCGTTGACCGTGCCCATTCCCTCGCAGCGCGGACACATACCGCCGGTGATGCTGAAACTTCGGCGTTCCTTGGTGGTCGCTTCCCCGCGTTCGATGGTGACCGCGCCCGCCCCGGAGATGGAAGCGACGTTGAACGAGAACGCCTGCGGCGACCCGATGTAGGGCTGACCGAGGCGGCTGAATAGGATGCGCAGCATGGCGTTCGCGTCGGTGGCAGTCCCCACGGTGGAGCGCGAGTTCGTCCCCATCCGTTCCTGGTCGACGATGATCGCCGTCGTGAGTCCTTCGAGGATGTCGACATCCGGCCGCGGTTGCGACGGCATGAACCCTTGAACGAACGAGCTGTAGGTCTCGTTGATCATGCGCTGCGACTCGGCGGCGATCGTGCCGAAGACCAGGGAACTCTTGCCGGAGCCGGAGACGCCGGTGAAGACCGTCAGCCGGCGTTTCGGCAGTTCGACGCTGACGTCCTTCAGGTTGTTTTCGCGAGCACCCTGCACCCGGATCAGGTCGTGGCTGTCGGCGGCGTGGTTCGCAGTCACGTTGTGTGAGGTCATAGTGCAGTCAGCCTAGGGGCGTCCGCGAAGCCAGTCAGCGAAGCGCGTTAGCGAACCGAGCGACGGTTATACAGGGCGAGCGCCCAGACATAGCCAGCCAACGCGATAGCAAGGCTCCAGGCGAGCGTCAGCCAGCCAGCCGTGCCGATCGGGGTGGCGAGAAGCAGGCCGCGAATCGTCTCCGTGAACGGGGTAAACGGCTGATATTGCGCAAATGCCTGCAGGGCCGCAGGCATCGTCGAGGTGGGCACGAAACCGCTCCCGACGAGCGGCAGGATCACCAGGATGAGCGGCAGATTGCTCGCCGATTCGACGGAGGTCGCGGCCATCCCCATGGCGACGGCGAGCCAGACGACGGCGAATTGCACGAGCGCCACGACGCCGAACAGCGCGAGCCACTGCAGCGGTCCGGAGGTCGGGCGAAAACCGATCAGCAGCGAGACGCCGAAGACCAATGCCACCGCAATCAGCCCCTGGAGGAGATTGCCCAGCACATGCCCGGTGAGCACGGCGGCCCGCGAGATCGACATCGTGCGGAACCGGGCGACGACACCCTCCCGCATATCCATCGCGACCGTCGTGGCGGTGCCGCCCGCTCCCCCGGCGATGGTGATCACCAGGATGCCAGGGACCACATAGGCGAGATATGCACCGCGGTCGCTCGCCGCCGCGCCTGCTGCAGTGGACAGGCCCGGCACCGCGGCACCCAGCGCTCCGCCGAAGACGAAGACGAAGAGCAGCAGGATGACGACGGGCCCGAGCACCGTGAACATGCTGAGCGCGGGGTACCGCACCATGTGCAGAAGATTGCGCCGGAGCATCGTCACCGAATCGGCGGCGACGTGGGAGCGAACGGATGGGGTGCGAGAGAGCGAACTGATGGTGGTCATCGGGCTGTCCCTTCCAGGTCGGTGTTGTCTGCGCTGTCGGTGGTGGCTGCGCTGTTGGTGGTGGTGGCTGCGCTGTTGGTGGTGCCAGTGGCCGGAGCGCCTGTCAGCGCGAAGAACACGTCGTCGAGGTCCGGGGTGTGGATGCTGAGTGCGGTCGGTTCGATTGCCCCGGCGTCTAGGCGGTCGAGAACGGTGCGGATCGAATCGATTCCGCCGTCGCTCGGCAGCTCGAGCGCGTCCGATTCCTCGGGGCGCCGAGCCTCCGGCAGCAGAGTCTCGGCGGAGGCGAGCGTTGTGGCATCCGCGAACTCCAGCCGGATGCGACCGCCGGGAACCAGCTTTTTGAGTTCGGCCGCAGTGCCTTCGGCGACGATTCGGCCACCATCGAGCACGGCGATCCGGTCCGCGAGTTGGTCCGCCTCCTCGAGGTACTGGGTGGTGAGGAACACGGTGACTCCGCGCGCGACCAGTCCGCGGATGATCGTCCACATCGCGTGCCGGCTGCGCGGGTCGAGTCCCGTCGTCGGCTCGTCGAGGAAGATGATGCGCGGGTCGCCGATCAGTGTCATGGCCAGGTCGATGCGCCGCCGCATCCCGCCCGAGTAGGTCGAGAGTGGTTTCTTCGCGGCCTCGGTCAGCTCGAACTGGTCGAGAAGTTCCGCGACCCGGCGCTTCGCCTCACGGGTCGACAGATGGCGAAGGCGTGCCATCAGCATGAGGTTCTCTTCGCCCGTGAGCAGTCCGTCCACCGCGGCGAACTGCCCGGTGAGTCCGATCGCCGAGCGCACGCCATCGGCGTTGCGACGCAGGTCGTTGCCGTCGACCGATGCATGGCCGGCATCCGCGGAGATCAGCGTCGAGAGGATGTGTACGACGGTCGTCTTGCCCGACCCGTTCGGCCCCAGCAGGGCGAACACCGTGCCGTAGGGAACGTCGATGTCCACGCCCTCCAACACGGATTTCTTGCCGTAGGCCTTGCGAAGACCGGTTGCGTGAATGGCGGAGCTGGGTGTGGTGTGCACGGTTACTATCCCTCCTCGGTAGAGCGCTGCAGCAGCACGTCGCCGTAGCCGCTCCGCGCTGTGATCCGGACGCTGTCTGACGTGTCGGCTGGGGCGTCTGCGGCGGCCAGCTGATTGCGAACCTGCCCCTGCTTGGAGGCCAGATCGAGCCAGGCCGCGGTGCCCGGGCGCACCCCCACCCGGATCGAGCCGGTCGTGGTGGTTGCGTTGAGCGACCCCCGGGCCGCCTCCATCACGCGGATCGAGCCATTCGCCGAACGTGCGCTCACCTCGCCATCGAGGTGGGCGACGACGATGTTGCCGTTAGAGGCCTTGATCTCCAGTGTTCCCACGATCGTGCCGACCGTGGTCTCGCCGTTGCCGTTCTTGATGCGGCCGGTTCCCTCGAGCTCGCCCGCCGAAATCGTGCCGCTCCCGGTCGCGAGGTCTACCGGCCCGGTGGCGCGGTCGACGCTGATGTCGCCCGCCCCGCTCTTGATGCGGATTCCCGCGCTGGTGCCGAGGTGGACCTCGCCCATTCCGGTGGCCAGCGTGGCATCGCCGAACTCGCCGTCCGCGGTCAGGTTGCCCATCCCGGAATAAAGGTCGAGGGTGGTGCCGATCGGCACCTCGACGGCCACAACCACGGCACCGCCGTCGCTGAACAGGCTTTCGCGGCGCCAGTGCTTGAGCGTGACGGCGAGGCGTCCGTGCTCGAAGGTGACGGCGGTCGTCTCGGCCGCGCGGACATCCAGCGCCCTGGACGGGTCGCGGGGCGTGACGTCGACGGTGACCTCGGAACGGCTGGTCGCGGCGACCCAGATGTCGGCGCGGGCGCCGATGTCGATCCTGGCCGAGACGGGCCCGACAGCGGTGAAAGTGTGGGCCGGTGCGGGGGTCATGAGCGCGTCCATCCGGTGAAGTTCTGTTCGCCGGCCGCGGGGCGCGACGGGCGTCGGTCTGGCCCGTCCAGCGCGGCGGAGACGGCGCGCACGAGCCAGGTATTGACGGAGAGCCCCTCGCGGGCGGCGGCTGCTTCGGCGCGGGATTTGAGGTGATCGGGCAGGCGCAGCGTCGTGCGGGAGGTGCTCCCCTCCTCGACCTCGACCGAGCCGACGGTGTCGATGACGGCGCCCGTCGGAGATTGCAGGGCGGACGGCTGCAGAGCGGACGGCTCCGGGGCGGTCGGGGTCGACACGACGAACTCGGGATCGACCCCGCGAAGGCGCACGTCGACCGAACCCGGCGCGAGCTCGACCGTGATCTCGGCGGCGGCGCCAGAAAGCGCGTCGAGCAGCATCAGCCGGGCGGCGGATTCGAGCGGCGCGGTCATCCGCTCGGCAAGCGCGCGCGCGTCGTCACCGCCGGCATCCGCGGCGACGAGCAACTGCTCATGCAGCCGCTCGATGTAGGGAAGAAGGTTCATGACACCATAGTGACACCACAAGTGGTGTCACGCAAGTGTCACTATGCGACGACGTGGTGTCGTGCGTCAGTCCTTCGCGGCGGTCTTGTTCATATGTTCGAGCCCCACGAGATGGTCGAAGACGATGTTCGTCTGCGTCGAGGCGACCGCCGGGTCCATGCTCAGCTGCTGCGCCACGAAATCCCGCAGCTCACGACTATCGCTGCACGCGACGTGGATGAGGAAGTCGTCCGCGCCCCCGAGGAAGAAGACATTGAGCACATTGGGCAGCGTGATCACGCGTTGGGCATAGGTGTCGACGTGACCGCGGGCCTGGGCGCGCAGTCGCACGGTGACGATGGCCTCGACGCTGAGTCCCATCGCCGCCCAATCCGGGTGAGCATGGTACGAGCGGATGGTGCCGCTCTCCTCGAGCGCTCGCACCCGACCCAGACACGTCGACGGCGCGAGACCGACGCGTTCGGCGAGGTCTTTATTGGAGATGCGTGCGTTGCGGGAGAGCTCCCAGACGATCTTCTCGTCGATGTCGTCCATGGTCGTCCCTTCGCCCGCCGCGAATACTGTGCGTCCGGCTAGCTCCTCGACGCGCCTGTCGTCGAATAAAAATGTAAAATTCGGCGATTTGCCGAATGTCATTCCGATTTCATGCCATCGAAACAAATCCTGTACATGATAGCCGTGTGCTGGCACGCGGTTCGGTACATCGACGGCAGGGGATCACAGTGATCATCGGAGTTCCAAAGGAAGTAAAGAACCACGAGGACCGGGTAGGACTCACCCCGTCCGGTGTCTTCGAACTGGTCGGCCGCGGCCACAGCGTTCTCGTGCAGGCGGGAGCCGGGCTCGGCGCAGCTATCCCGGATGCGGAGTACGCCGCGGCGGGTGGGACCATCGTCGACGTCGACGGCGCCTGGGCGGCCGAGATGGTGGTCAAGGTCAAGGAGCCGGTCGCCTCCGAGTACCGTTTCCTGCGCAGCGATCTTCTGCTGTTCACCTACCTCCACATCGCGGCCGACGAAGCTCTCGTGCGCGCACTCGTCGACTCGGGCACCACCTCCCTCGCCTATGAGACCGTGCAGCTCGCCGACGGATCTCTGCCCCTCCTCGCTCCGATGAGTGAGGTCGCCGGGCGTCTCTCGGTGCTCGTCGGCGGCTACCACCTGATGGGCAGCCAGGGCGGACGGGGCGTGCTACTCGGCGGCGTGCCCGGCGTGCGTCCCGCCAAGGTCACCATCATCGGTGCCGGCATGGCCGGGCAGAACGCCCTGGGCCAGGCCCTCGCCGTCGGCGCTGACGTCACCATCCTCGATCTGTCGATCCCGCGGCTCCGTCACATCGACGAGGTCTTCGGCGGGCGCGCCAAGACCGTCGTCTCCAACCGCTACGAAATCGAGAAGAGCGTGCTCGAGGCCGACCTCGTCATCGGCGCCGTGCTCCTCCCGGGCAAGAAGGCACCGACCCTCGTCTCACACGACCTCGTGTCTCGGATGAAGCCGGGCTCGGTGCTGGTCGACATCGCGATCGACCAGGGCGGATGCTTCGAAGACTCCCGCCCGACCACTCACGACGACCCGACCTACCTGGTCGAGAAGTCGATCTTCTACTGCGTGGCGAACATGCCCGGTGGAGTCGCGTCCACTTCGACGTCGGCGCTGACCAACGCGACCCTCCCCTACATCGTGCAGGTCGCCACGCTCGGCTGGCGCGAAGCAGCCCGGCGCGACCCGGCGCTGGCGAAGTCGGTCTCGACCGTCGCCGGCGCGCTGACCCACCCCGGAACGGCCGAGGTCTTTCCCGAGGTGGCGTTCGCCGAGGTCGACGCGCTTCTGGTCTAGCCGAGCAGCATCTAGGGGCTCAGGGTTGGGAGGCTCAGGGTCGAGGGGATCAGGGTCGAGCGGCCCAGTTCAGCGCAGCGCGAGCAGCGCTGTCCTGATCGCCTCGACGCCGACCCGCAGTTCGGCGAACGAGGTGCTGAGCGGCGACAGGCCGAGACGGATGCCGTCGGGGTTGCGGAAGTCGGGAATGACATCCTGCGCCCACAGGGTCTGGGTCACGGCCCGGAATTCGGGATGGGTGATGGTCACGTGACTGCCCCGACGGGCCTCCTCGCGCGGCGTCACGACACCGACGCCGAACTCCGAGAGCAGCTCCTCGACCAGGTCGAAGGCGTGACTCGTGAGGGCGAGTGACTTGGCCCGGATCGCCTCGATTCCGGCGCTCTCGATCGCATCCAGCATGTCTTGCATGGCGAGCATCCCGACCACCGGCGGCGTGCCGCTGATGAAACGGCGCATTCCCTCCGCCGGACGGTAGCCGGGGCCCATCGCGAAGACGTCGGCGGCGCCCATCCAGCCCTGGATCGGCTGCACGAGTTCGCCCTGCAGGCGTGCCGCGACGTAGCCGAAGGCCGGTGCGCCGGGGCCGCCGTTGAGGTATTTGTAGCTGCAGCCGACCGCGAGGTCGACTCCCCACTCGTCGAGCTGCATCGGGATGACGCCGGCCGAATGGCACAGATCCCAGAGCACGAGTGCCCCGGCCTCGTGAGCGACCGCGGTGATCGCCGGTATGTCGGCGACGTAGCCGGAGCGGTAGTCGACATGGCTGAGCAGCACGAGGGCGGTGCGGTCGCCCACCACGTCGGTGACCTGTTCCACGGTGACTCCGCGATCGGGGTCGACCTCGATCCAGCGCAGGGTCAACCCCCGCTCGGCGGCGATGCCCTCGACCAGATAGCGGTCGGTCGGAAAATTGGCGACGTCGACCACGATCTCGGATCGCGAGGCATCGGACGAGGCGAGCCGTGCGTCCACCGCGGCACGGACGAACTTGTACAGCATCACCGTGGTGGAGTCGGCGACGACGGTCTGGCCGGCGGCAGCGCCGAGGGTGATCGCGGCGATCCGGTCCCCCAGGTCGAGCGGCAGGGACATCCATTGTTCATCCCACGAGCGGATGAGGCGGTTGCCCCAGTCACCCACGATGAAGTCGTCGAAGCGTGCTCGGGTGGCGAGCAGCGGGCGCCCGAGCGAGTTGCCGTCGAGGTAGGAGACGACGTGCTCCCCCGGCACGAACAGGTCAACGTAGGCGGCGAGCGGGTCGGCGGCGTCGAGAGCTGCGCTGTCATGCTTGCTGCTGCTGATGCTGATGGTCATGCGAAGGTCTCCTCGAGGTCGCGCACAGAGTGGACGGTAGCGGTGCTCAGCCAGTCGGCGAGCACGGTGCGGTCGCGATTGACCGGGCCGCGGATGACCGAAACCCGACCCTGCAGCGGCCCCGGCGCGATCGCGGCGACGACAGCGTCGGCGCTGAGCCCCGCCGCCACCAGTGCATCCAGCTCGCGCGTGTTGATGCCGACCGGCAGTGGACCATTGCCGAGATCCGTGCCATACAGTACCGGTCCACCCGCCGCGGCGAAGCGGCTGAGGTTGTCGAGCGCGATCGCATACTCGGCCGTCGGGTTGCCCCAGCCGTGGATGTCGAGCGTGCTGATCCAGGTGCAGGTCTCGGTGGCTTCGCTCACGTCGTCGTCCGAGATCAGTTCGCTGAACGGGGTATGGGCGAGTCGATCGGCCCCGGCCCGGATCGCCCGCATCGCCTGACCGGGTCCCTCCGCGTGGGCGACGATCGGCAGCCCGGCGTCGTGCGCCTGACGGACGACGGTGGCGAGCATCCGATCGTCCCAGACGGGTCCGCTGCTATTCACTGCGACCTTGATGACGGATGCCCCCGCCACCGCCATCTCGTCGACCGCCGCCGCACTCTCCCGCGCCGACATCACCTCGCGGATCGACTCTGCCGCAGCCCAGTCGCGTCCAACCGGGTATCCGCCTGCCGCGGTCAGGAACGCGCCGGCGAACTCCACGTCGACGACGTCGGAGGCAGCCCACCGCGCGACGAGCCGCGGGTCGGATCCCAGGTCGACGACCCGAGCGATTCCGCCCGGAACGAGTCCGGTCGGGTCCACCAGGCCGAGGTGGACGTGAGAGTCGGTGAAGCCGGGGAGCAGGGTGCCGTTGATGTGCACTGTGCCACCGACGTGGGCTGCGCCGTCGTCATCCGTCGGCTCGGTGTCGACGAGCGTGAGCCGCTCGCCGTCGATCGCGAACAGCGCGGGGCCGGTGAAGCCGCGGCCGTCCCAGGAGTCGAGCGCCGAGATCAGTCTCACGTGCCGATCTCCGTGCGTACCGCGTACAGCTCGGGAAAGAAGGTGAGGTCGAGGGCGCGCTGCAGGAAGTCGACACCGCTCGAGCCGCCGGTACCGGTCTTGAAGCCGATGGTGCGGCGCACGGTGCGCAGGTGCCGGAAACGCCAGAACTGGAAGTTGTCTTCGAGGTCGACGAGTTCCTCGCAGGCCTCGTACAGCCGCCAGTTGTCGCCGGCCGACTCGTAGATCTCGCGGAAGACGGGCACCAGTTCGGCGGTGAAGGTCCAGGCCTTCGTCAGGTCGCGGTCGAGCACCTCCTGCGGGATGGCGAATCCAAGACGCGCGAGGTAGCGCAGGAACTCGTCGTACAGTGTCGGCTCGTCCAGCAACTCCTGCAGGATCCCCTGCGAAACCGGGTCGCTGGCGAACACGCTGAGGATCTTCGCGTTCTTGTTGCCCAGAATGAACTCCAGCGCGCGGTACTGGAAGGACTGGAACCCCGACGAGTTCGCCAGGAAGTCACGGAACTCCGAGTACTCGGTTGGCGTCAACGTGGCGAGCACCGACCACTGCTTGGTCAGCGTCTCCTGAATGTGTTTGACCCGCGCGATGCGCTTGAGTGCCGTGCCGATGTCGTCGTCGCGGAAGGCCTGCCGCGCAGACCGCAGCTCGTGCAGCATCAGCTTGATCCAGAGCTCGCTGGTCTGGTGCTGGATGATGAACAGCAGCTCGTCGTGGTGCTCCGGCACACTGACCGGCCGTTGCAGACTGAGCAGCTCGTCGAGCGCCAGATAGCCGCCGTAGTTCATCTTCTTCGAGAAGTCGGTCACGATTCCGTCTTCGAGCGGACGGGTGTTGCCGGGGTCGGTCATGCGATACCTCTCGAATCACGGAATACTGATGTCATGACGTTCTTCGGCATCATCAAGTATCTGGGCATCCTGTTGCTGGCCTTCATGGCCGTCGTGGTCGTGGTGGTGGCTCTGATCGGCATCGGCGTCACGTTCTCTCCGACGCTCATCCCCGGCCTGTTCCAGAGCTAGCCCAGCGCGCGAGCTCAGCGCGCGAGGTAGCGGCGCACGGCCTCGGCGCTGGCGGCGTGGTCGACAACGTCAGGCTCTCCCGACATGGTGATCGTGCCGACCGCGAGACCGTCGATGCGAATGGGGATCGATCCGCCGTGTGCGCGGTACGTCTCGAAGTCGTAGCCCTGTTCTTCGAGCGTCGTTCCCGCTTCCTCCTGGCGTCGCTTCACCAGCAGTGACGGCTCATTGAAGGCGGTCGCCACGGCGGCCTTGCCCGCCAGCCAGGGGTCGTTGCCGGAGCCGGTGGTGCCGAGGTTGGCGCGGAACACCAGCTCGTCGCCCAGCACGATCTGCACGGCGAGGTTGAGATTCCAGTCCTGAATCACCCCGACGGCGATCACCCCGAGAAGCACGCCGTGGTCGTTGTCGAAGACGTCGGTGTCGAGACCGGTGAGCTCCTCGAGGTCGGCGATCGTAAAGACGGGAAGTTCTTCGAAGATGGGCATGTCTTACTCCTGAGCTGGGGCGTGTGGCAGATTGCGCAGAACCAACTCTGGCAGTTCCGCGGGTTCGTATGGTTCGTCGGTGCCGATCAGGTCGTCGGCCGTCCACCATCGGTGGGCGAGTACGTCGACCTTCTCGTCGTCGGTCCAGTGGGCGTCGCTCGGCTCGAACGCGTCGACGATGTGGCGGTAGAACACGGCATGGCCGGTCGAATGGTCGGCCGCATCCCACATCACGTCGAAGTCGTGCTCCCACACCGGCGTGCCGAGGTCGTCGACCTTGAGGCCGGTCTCCTCGAACAGCTCGCGCACGGCGGCCTGATCGTGGTTCTCGCCCGGGTCCACTCCCCCGCCGGGCGTGAGCCAGCGCGCGGCGCCACTCGTGTCTGGGGCCTTCGTGAGAAACAGCAGGATGCGGTCGTCCCGGTCGAACAGCAGAATCCTCGAGGTCAGCCGCAGCCCGCCGGTCATCGGGTTCCGCTGTTGTCGGTAGGTGCAGTAACTGGCAGGGAGCGAGCCCACCAGTCGAGGATCGCCTCGAACCGCTGCAGGCGATGCCGCGGCCGGCCGCTCCTGCTCAGTTCGTGGTTCTCGCCGGGGAAGATCAGCAGCTCGGTCTCTACCCCGCGGCGCTTGAGTGCCGCGTAGTATCGCTCGCCCTGAGGCAGCGGGCAGCGCAGATCGTCGGCCGAGTGGATCACGAAGGTGGGGGTGCGTACCTGCCCGACGACCGCCTGCGGGCTTTGCTTCGCGATCGCGGCGGCATCCGTTCCCACGTATTCGTCGCCGAAGAACGATCCGATGTCGGAGGTCCCGACAAAACCCTCGGGGTCGAGAAACCCGCGCTCCACGATAGCGCCCGCGAAACGGTGATCGTGAGCGATGGTCCAGGCGGTGAGATATCCGCCGTACGACCCGCCCATGATGCCGACCCGGCCGGCGTCGAAGGTCGGGTTGGCGGAGATGGCGCCGTCCAAGAAGTCGAGCACATCGGTGAGGTCGACCGTGCCCATGGCGTGACGCACGGCGCGGCCGTGCTCTTCGCCATACCCCGCGCTGCCGCGCGGATTGCACATGACCACCGCGTACCCGGCGTCGGCGTAGACCTGGGCCTCGTCGAACAGGCTCACCGTGTACTGGGCGAAGGGTCCGCCATGGATGACGAGCAGCACGGGGTGCGGGCCCGCCCCGGCCGGGGTGAGCACCCAGCCGTGCACGGGGTGGCCGTCGCGCGACTCGACGCTGAACTCGGGAGCCGGGATGATGCCCGCCTCGCGAAGTGGCGCGGAGAAGTCGGTGAGCGCGACCACCGAGCCATCGAGCACAAGTCCGAGCTCACCTGTGGTCTCCGGAGCAGCGTAGGCGACCACGATGGTGCCCTCCACCGCCGAGACGCCGGAGATCTCGACATCGCCGCCGGCCACCACCTCGATCTGGGTGCCGGCCAGGTCGGACCCGTGCGTCACGCGCAGCAGGGTGACGCGACCGCGGCTCACGTTGCCGACGAGCGCAGCGTCGCCGACGACCGTCAGTTCTCCACCGACGTCGTAGGCGGTATCGGTGAGCCTTGTGACGGCGGAGGTGCTCGGGTCGAGGTGGAACAGGCCGCCCGAGCGACCGATGAAGTCGGTGCCGTGCGGGCCGAGCTCGATGCCGGTGAACAAGAGATGCCCGTCGGCGGCCCAGCCGAGGTCGTCGATGCCGAACTGGGCGTCTGCTGGACTGAGTGGCTCGGGTGCACTGAGCAGTTCGGGCGTGCTTTCCTCCGCGACGGCCACGACATAGATCTCGTTCGCCAGCGTCGCGTCGGGTGCGCGTCGTGCCGAGACGAAGGCGATGCGCAGCCCGTCGGGCGAGAATCGCGGGGCGCTGTCATCGGCATCACCGGTAGTGAGCTGGCGGGCCACCGGGGCGGCGGCGGGGGCATCCGGATGCTCGTCTCCCACGCTCGGGGCGGTGCGGTAACGCGGCTCCTCCCCCGGGCTGGGTACCTCGACCAGGAACACGTGCGACCGACGGTCGGTGATGTAGCCCAGGCCGTTCGCCGTGTACTTCAGCGTCGTGATGCGGCGCGGGGCCTCGGCATTCGGTCCGAGGTCGGCAACCGAGCCGTAGCGTCCCGGTTCGGGAACGCGCGCGGTGAAGGCGAGGCTGCGGGAGTCTGGCGACCAGACGTAGTCGTCTATGCCGAGCGGGGCATCCGTTACCTGGATCGGCTCGCCGCCGTCGGTCTCGGTGACGAACACCTGGCCGCGGCCGTCTGAATCGGCGCGGGTGAAAGCGAGAAGTGCGCCGTCGGGCGAGAAGGCAGGCGATCCATCGGCCACCCCCCGGGTGATGCGACGGCGTGCGCCGCCCGGCACCGCGACGGACCAGAGCTGCCCGACCGTGCGGTCGGCCGCCAAATCGGGGTGGCTCACTGCGACGACGGCTCTCGTGCCGTCCGGGTGCAGGGCAGGCCGGGACAGGCTGGTCAGCAGGGAGAGGTCGCTCGCCTTCACGGGGTTGCTCGCCCGCTACTCGGCAGCGTCGTCGGTCGGCGCGAAGTCGCTGGTGTCGCCGACCAGCCGCGTGTTGTCGTCAGGAATCGGATCGACAGCAGCCCGCGCCACCTCGGCGGCGAACTCCGCCACGTTATAGAGCTTGCCCGCCGCGTCCTTTCTGGCACTGATCGCGCCCGGGTTCGCCCGCTCGAGCAGAGTGGCCGTGATGGTGCCCTCGATCATGTCGCCGGAAACGACGACGAAGCCGATGCCCGCCTCGGTCAGGGTCGGGATCAGGCCGCGCAGCGCATCCTCGCCGGCACGCTTGCTCAGGGCCACCGGCAGGTATTCGGGCATGGTCGGGGTGGTGTGGATGAAGTGCGCCTGGTGGCTGGTGACGAACACCACGCGCGAGCCCGGCTGCAGCAGGGGCAGTGCAGCGTTCAGCACGCGCAGCTGGGCGTCGCGGTTGAGCTTGGTGGCATAGTCGGCTTCCATGCCGGACTCCATGCCTCCCGAGGCGTTGAGGACGAGGATGTCGAGCCCGCCGAGGTCAGTCTGGATGGTGTCGAACATCGCTGCGACCGAGGCCTCGTCGGTGAGGTCGGCGCCAATGGCGATCGCGGAGGCGCCGGTGGCAACCAACTTCTCCACGAGTTTGTTCGCGCGCGCCTCTTTATTGCGGTAGTTGACGACGACGCTCGCCCCCGCCTCGGCGAGGTAGGTGACGGTGTCGGCGCCGATGCCACGGGAGGAGCCGGTAACGAGGGCGCGCAGTCCGTCGAGGGAACCGGGGGCGAGGGGGTTGGTCACGAGAGAACTCCTGGGAAGACGAGCCTGCGAACAGACAGGAACGGACCAAGCGGCCCGATTCCCGACAATACCAAGGGACGAGCGTGACCAATGCTTTGCAATGCCCGTGCTTCCCCCCGGCGCGCGGCCGGTGGTGATAGCTTCGGAAGACACGATGCGCGAGGGGGCAGCTGAATGGCCGCTGAATTTCTAACCACGTATTCGTGGATCTTCTGGCTGGCGCTCATCCTCATCTTCGTGATCATCGAGGTCGCCACTGTCGACTTCACCTTCCTCATGATCGCGGTCGGCAGTTTCGCGGGCCTCATCGCCGGTCTGTTCGGCATCCCGTGGTGGGCGCAGGTGATCGTCGCCGGAGTCGTCTCCTTGATCCTCATCTTTGTCGTCCGGCCGGCGCTCAAACGTGCCCTGTCGAAGGGCGGTGACGCTACCCCGAGCAATGTGGCGGCGCTTCTCGGCCTCGCCGGAACCGTGACAACCGACTTCGTGGCCGGCCAGGGCCACGTCAAGCTCGCCAACGGCGAGACCTGGACCGCGAAGCTCTCGGGCCTCACCGACGTCGAGGTAATCGGCGCGGGAGACCGCGTCGTCGTGACGGCAATCGAAGGGGCGACCGCCGTGGTCATCCCTGCTGAAAGGAACCCATCGTGACCACTGCCGAACTGTTCGGCCAGATCGTGCTCGTGATCGTGATCATCGTGGTGATCATCTTCGTGCTGGTGATCCTGTTCCGATCCATCCGCATCATCCCCCAGGCGCGCGCCGGAGTCGTCGAGCGCCTCGGCAAATACCACAAGACCCTCATGCCGGGGCTCAACGTGCTGGTGCCGTTCATCGACCGGGTACGTCCGCTCATCGATATGCGTGAGCAGGTCGTGTCTTTTCCCCCGCAGCCGGTGATCACCGAAGACAACCTGGTCGTCTCGATCGATACCGTCGTCTACTTTCAGGTGACGGATGCCCGGGCCGCGACCTACGAGATCGCCAACTACCTCGGGGCTGTCGAGCAGCTCACCACCACGACCCTGCGTAACGTCGTCGGTGGCCTGAACCTCGAAGAGGCGCTGACCTCCCGCGACAACATCAATGGGCAACTGCGCATCGTGCTCGACGAGGCCACCGGCAAGTGGGGCATCCGCGTCGGCCGGGTCGAGCTCAAGGCGATCGATCCGCCCCTCTCCATCCAGGACTCGATGGAAAAGCAGATGCGTGCCGAGCGAGACCGCCGTGCGCAGATCCTGACCGCCGAGGGAACAAAGCAGGCCGCCATCCTTCAAGCCGAGGGCTCGCGACAGGCCGCCATCCTCGAGGCAGAGGGTGCCGCCAAAGCACAGGTGCTGCGGGCAAACGGTGAGGCCGAAGCGATCAAGACCGTGTTCACTGCCATCCACGACGGTGACCCCGATCCGAAGCTGCTCGCTTACCAATACCTGCAGATGCTGCCCAAGATTGCCGATGGCGATGCAAATAAGCTCTGGATCATTCCGTCCGAGCTCACCGAGGCCGTGAAGAACATCAGTTCGGGCTTCCTCGGAAATTTGGGTGGAAACCCCCCGACGAAGTAGGGGCGTGGATGACGTACGGCCGGATGACGGCCGTCCCTCTGCTGCGACCACCTACTTCACCCCTGCTCCCCCACGCGTACTCGCCCACCGCGGTTTGCAACTCGACGCACCCGAAAACACGATGCTGGCGTTCGAGCAAGCGATCGCGCTGGGAGTCACGCACCTCGAGACCGACGTGCACGCCTCGAAGGACGGCGTCGCGGTTATCGTTCACGACGCCGACCTCAAGCGCACGGCGAAGCGGTCGGTGCGCGTGGAGCAGCTGACGCTGGCTGAGCTGCGGGAGATCGACCTCGGCAAGGGGCAGACGATCTCGACGCTGGCCGAGTTGCTCGCCGCTTTTCCCACGGCGCGGTTCAACATCGACATCAAGTCCATGGCTGCCGCGGAGCCCGCGTCTCACGACATCATCGCGGCGGGTGCCGTCGCGCGAGTGCTCATCACCTCGTTCAACGACAAGCGCCGTCGTGCCGCAACCGACCGGATGCCGGGGATCGCGACATCCGCCTCTGCGCCCGCCTTCGTCACGGCACTGATCGCGGCGCGTCTGGCTATCGCTCCCCTCGCCCGCTGGCTGATGCGCAACGTGGATGCGGTGCAGATCCCGGAGCGGATCGCCGGATTCCGCACGGTGACCGCTCGCACGGTGCGCACATTCCACAGCGCCGGTCTCGAGATTCACGTCTGGACGGTCAACGACGCTCCCTCGATGCGCAAGTTGTACGGTCGCGGTGTCGACGGCATCTTCACCGACCGGGCGGACATCGCCCTGGCCGTGCTGCGGGAAAGCTTCCCGCACTCTCGCTGAGCGGCGTCGACAGCGGGCCTCGCCGACCCCGAAATCGTCGTCCTGACCCCGCCGCACCCATCGACGCCGTGGACTTCTTCTCGCATACTGGCTGGGAACTGTCTGGGAACGGTCGCGGCGCGAAAGGATTTGCCCAGCTTCGGGGTTTATAACTGTGTAGGCATCGCGAGAGAGGACCACACAATGGCGGATCGCAGTTTGCGCGGAATGAGGCTCGGATCCCAGAGTCTTCAGAGTGAAGAAGGCGTTACCTTCTCCCCGCGAAAGATAAGCACATACCAGGCAGCAGACGGTACGACCTTCGAGGTCACGTTCGCCGCCGACGCCGAGGTTCCCACGGTGTGGGAATCCCCCAAGAGCGGTCACGAAGGTCGGCTCATCGGCCTTGATGGCAAGCAGGTCGAGCCCGAAGAGTCCGACACCAAGGTCGCGCGTACCCACTGGGACATGCTGCTGGAGCGTCGCACCCGGGCTGAGCTCGAAGAACTCCTTCAGGAGCGGCTCGACTACCTCCGGGCACGCAAGGGACAGCACAAGATCGGCGCCTGATCACTCAGGACTGATCGCATAGGTCTGATCTCACAGGTCCGATCGCACCGCGCTTCATCGGGATCCTCTTCGGAGGGTCCCGATTCGTCGTTAACCCGCGCTCCCCCTCGTGAGTTGCATGTTTTGGCTGTTCTCAGCGCGTGAGAACAGCCAAAACATGCAACTCAGTGGGAGGAGGCGCGAGAGGAGGCCGAGGAGGAGGGGCGGCGGGCGGGGCGGATGCGCGGGCGGCGACGACGCAGGAGGAGCCCGAGAGCGAGTCCAGCCAGCCCGAACCCGCCGGCCAGCCATTCCAGCTGTCGGCCGATCACCATGGCCGGCGTCTTCACCGTCGTGAGCGGGATGTCGTGCACCATTGTCCCCGCGGTGAACGGCGTGATCGACTCCAGCTTCTTGCCCGTCGGACCGAACATCGCGCTCACCCCGACCGTGGAGTCGTTGACGACGCTCCGGCCCGTCTCAATCGCCCTCATCTTGGCGATCGCGACCTGCTGCTGACTCTCGTCGCTGTGCCCGAAATCGGCATTGTTGGTCGGAGCGAGGATGAACTCCGCGCCGCTGTCGACCATCTTTTTGATCAGGGCGTCATCGACGATGTCGAAGCAGATCGCAATTCCGGCCACCGCATTCTTGATCGAGAAGACGTTGTTGCGGGTGCCAAAGGAATAATCACGCGGCACCAGGGCGAACAGGTCTGGGGCGAACGGCGTCCAGAATTTGCGATCGGGCAGGTACTCGGCAAACGGCACCGGGTGGATCTTGTCGTACTGGTCGACCGCTCCCCCGTTCTTCCAGAGCAGCACGCTGTTCCAGGTGCGCCCCCGCGTGCCGCTGGTGATCGTGCCGGTGACCAGCGGTGCTCCGATCGCCTGCGTCACATAGTCGAGCTGCTGCGCGGCGTACTCGTTGGTGAGTGGATCGACGTCGGAGGCGTTCTCGGGCCAGACCACGACATCCACTTTCTTGCCGATCAGCGGGAGGGACGCCTCGAGGTGGTCGTTCAGGGCGTCGCCCGGCTCGATGCGGGCGAACAGTCCTGAATCGGAGTTTCCCTGTACGGCTGCAACGCGGATGGACCCGTCGGAGAGGTCGGGCCAGGCGGGGAAGGCGAGAAGCACGAAGGCGGTCGCCGCGGCGATGACTCCCCGCAGCGTCCAGCGAACGGATGTCTCGCGCACCGCCTGCAGGATGACCGCAGCCAGGAAGGCGATCAGGAAGCTGAGTCCGGAGACGCCGACCCAGGCCACCAGCGGGGCGAACGGCCCGTCCGACTGAGACAAGGCGAGGCGACCCCAGGCGAATCCGCCGTAGGGCCAGACGGCGAAGACGGCCTCGCGGAGGGTCCAGAGCCCCGCGATGACCGCCGGCAGCGCGAGGAGCCGACCGCCGACACCGGGCCAGAGCCGCGGCACGAAGCGCCAGGCTAGAGCGATCAGCGTGGCACCGATGGCGTAGAAGATCGCCTCGAGACCGGCGAGGGCGAGCCATGGCACCGGGCCCAGGTAGACCGTGAGCCAGAAGATGTGAGTGCCGAAGAAGGCGAATCCCCCGACGAGCCCGACGACCAGGGAACTCCAGAAGCGGCGACCGATCAGCGCCCACATCATCAGCGCCGGGCCGAAGAAGGCGAGCGGCCACCATCCGCGGTCAGGGAAGGCGCCCGCCGTGACCATTCCGGCAATGCCCGCGGCGAGAACGGCGATCCCCAGGTTCGCGGGTTGCCGGGTTGGGTGCACCGGATAAGCCTACGGTCGGATGCTGGATGAAAGGGTTAGGCGACGGAGGAGTACGCCACGATTCCGCGACGGATCGCGTCCAGGGCCTTGCGGGCGGTGCGGCCGACATTACCCTCCGCCACGACGGAGAGCTGGTCGAGCAGATCGATGGTCTGCTTCGTCATCCGCACGAAGTCCCCGGCGGCGAGTTCGGCATCCTGCAGCACCTGGTCGAGACTTGTGCCCTGCGCCCAGCGGTTCATGGCCAGCGCGAGCCCGGTCGAGATCGGATTGCTGCCGGGCAGCTTGTGCGCCCGCTCCAGATCGTCAAGCGTGGCCCAGAGGTCGGTGGTCTTCTCCAGCGCCGGCCGGAACGCACCCTTGGGCAGGTATCGATCGGAGAGTTGTCCCTCGTCACGGCGCGGCTCGTAGACCAGAGACGCAGCCATCGCGGCGAGACCCGCGGGGTCGAGGTCGTTCCAGACACCGCGGCGCAGGCACTCCGCCACCAAGAGGTCGCGTTCGCCGTAGATGCGCCGCAGCGTACGACCGTGCACCGAGGCCGTCACGGTGCCATGGTCGTCGCGCACCAGATAGCCGAGCTCCAGCAGAACATCGGTGACACGGTCGAAGATGCGCGCGACGGCACCCGTTCTGGTGCGGATCTGACGGCTCAGATCATCCGTCTGCTTCTTCAGCCGCCACCAGCGCTCCGCCCAGCGCGCGTGGTTTTCGCGGTCGGGGCAGGAGTGACTGGGATGCTGCTTCAGCCTCTTGCGCAGCACGGTGAGCTGATTCTGCCGCTTGTCTCGCTCGGCGCGACTCTGCGTGTCGGCGCGCGATGCACCCTTGCGCTCGAGGTCGGTGAGCTCGCGACGAATGTTCGAGTACTCACGGAAGTCACCGAGGTGGCAGGTCATCGAGCTCTCGTAGCCGGCCAGCGACTCTTCTTGGCTCCGCACCTTGCGGGCGATGTCGACGACGGCACGGTCGGCCTGGAACTGCGCGAACGACGACTCGAGGATGTCGCGGGCGCGTTCCCGGGAGAACTGCTCGATCAGGTTCACGGCCATGTTGTACGTGGGGGTGAAGCTCGAGTTGAGCGGGTAGGTGCGGCGGGAGGCGAGCGAGGCGACCGCCTGCGGGTCGAGGCCGTCTTGCCACTGGATCACCGAGTGGCCCTCGACGTCGATGCCCCGCCGCCCGGCCCGACCGGTGAGCTGCGTGTACTCCCCCGGGGTGATTGGCACGCGAGCTTCGCCGTTGAACTTCTCGAGCTTCTCGAGCACGACGGTGCGAGCGGGCATGTTGATGCCGAGCGCCAGCGTCTCCGTGGCGAAGACGGCCTTGACCAGTTTCTTCTGGAACAGCTCTTCGACCACCTCCTTGAAGGCGGGAAGCATGCCAGCGTGGTGGGCTGCGACCCCGCGCTGGAGGCCCTCGAGCCATTCCCAGTAGCCGAGCACGGCGAGGTCTTCGTCGAGAATGGTGCGGCAGCGCTCCTCGACGATCTCACGGATCTCGTCGCGCTCCTCGGCGGTGGTCAGCCGAACGCCGGCGCGCAACACCTGTTTGACCGCCTGGTCGCAGCCGACGCGGCTGAAGATGAAGAAGATGGCGGGCAGCAAGTTGCGCTCGCCCAGGAGCTTGACGATATCGGCGCGGTCCATGCGCCCCTCGGCTCCACGATGGCCGCCGCCCCCGCCCTGGTAGCGCCCACGCCGCTGCCGCACATTCGCCGGCGCGTTGCGCCCGCCGCCGGAGCGGACGAGTTGCACCAACTCGGGGTTCACCCGGTTGGTCGCCGCGAGGCCAGACGAGTCGAAGAGGTCGAGCATCTTCGAGCGCACCAGGATGTGCTGGTCGAGCGGCACCGGACGCTCCTCGGAGACGATCACGGCGGTCTCGCCCCGCACCGCCTGCAGCCAGTCGCCGAATTCCTCGGCGTTGGAGACCGTGGCGCTCAGGGAGACCAGACGCACCTGCTGGGGAAGGTGGATGATGACCTCCTCCCACACCGCCCCGCGGAAGCGATCAGCGAGGTAATGCACCTCGTCCATGATCACGAAGGAGAGATCGCGCAGCAGATCGGAGTCGGCGTAGAGCATGTTGCGCAAAACCTCGGTGGTCATGACCACGATGCGCGCGCCCGAATTGATGTTGGTGTCGCCGGTGAGCAGGCCGACGTTGTCTGACCCGTACTCGGCGACGAATTCCTGAAACTTCTGGTTGCTCAGAGCCTTCATCGGTGCCGTGTAGAAGACCTTGGCATGGCTCTGCTGCATCGCCAAGAACACAGCGAACTCGGCGACGATCGTTTTGCCCGCGCCGGTGGGCGCCGCGACCAGCACGCTGTCGCCGTTCTCGAGTGAGACGCAGGACTGCAGCTGGAAGGGGTCGAGGTCGAACGAAAGTCCGGCGCGGAACCGCTCCAGTTTCGGTGAGCCCTGACGGGTCTTCGACAGGGCGTAGCGCTCCGACGGTGTCAACTCAGTGGTCACGCTTTCGCCGTATCGCCGAGGTCGTCGAGCAGCTTGTCCGCCCGTTTGGCGACGCTGCGGTCATGAAGGATCGAGATCGCGGCAGCCGCCAAGTAGAGCACAATCATCGGCGCTGCCAGGAGGAACATTGAAGAGATGTCGGCGGAGGGTGTGGCCAGGGCGCAGAAGACGAAGATCAACAGGATGGCCCATCGCCAGCTGCGAATGATGCTGATGCCGGAGATCAGACCGATGAAGTTGAGAAGCACGAGAAACACCGGCAACACGAATGCGACCCCGACGGCCAGCACCAGTTTGAGGACGAAGCCGAGGTAGTCCTTCGCGCCGATCAGGCTGGAGTCCTGTTTGGGTACAAACGAGCCGAGTACCGAGACGATGTGCGGGAAGACGAACCAGCCGGCGGCGCATCCGATCAGGAAAAGGGGAATGGCACTGAACAAGAATCCGAAGGTGTAGCGCTTCTCTTTGGAGGTCAGCCCGGGGACGAGGAAGGCGAGGATCTGGTACAGCCAGACCGGGCTGGCCGCAACCACACCGATCGTGACCGTGATCTGCAGCCGTACATCGAATGCTTCACTGATGTTGGTGAAGTTCAGACTCGCGGACCGATCGTGGCCGGCGAGGATCGCAATGGGTTCGCGGATCGCCTGCAGGACGTAGTCCTGCACGAACCAGCCGGCGATGGAGAGGACCACCACAGCGATGGCAGAGATGAATAGGCGCTTGCGCAGTTCGAGCAGGTGCTGGCCGAGCGACATCCGGCCTTCGCTGTTTTTGCCTCGCTGCGCGCGTGTGCTCGCCACAGACGTTCTGACCGGCTCGATATCAGACCAACACAGACGTTTCGACGGGGAAGACTTAGGAGTTCGTCTTCGAGGAGTCCGTCGTCTGCGACTTGACCTCGGGGGACGTCTCGTTCAGCTGCACGCCGGGGGTGGCGGTACTGTCGGCGGGCTTGTCCTCCGACTTGATCTCGTTCTTGAAGATCTTCATCGACTGCCCGACGCTCTTGGCCAGGGCGGGAAGCTTCGCCGCACCGAAGATCAGCACGATGATGACCAGAAGGATCAGGGCATGCCAACCGGTGAATCCACTCAACATTGTGTGCCATCCCTAGATCGTGAACCGAATGAACCGGCGAACTGCTGGTGCAGTGAAAACAAGCGAACCCCTAGAGTTTACCGCGCTCCCCGTGTTTTGGCTGGCAGGTCCATAGACCGTTCACCGTCGGTTCGCGCGGCGAGGCTTTCGGAGACGTTCTGATGACGTGGGGATAAACCACTCCTGCGCGCTCGCATCGACCGCGAGCAACGATTTACCGCGCGCGATGCGTGTCTCATGCCGGGCATCTCTGCGCGCGTGGGCAGCCTCGCGCACCCGGTCTCGACGTGCGCGCGTCGCGTCCTCCCCCGCGAGGATCGCCAACTGTTCGACCTGTCCGCGCTGGTCGTCGGCGAGGTCCGAGACGCGATCGAGGATCTCGAGCGTGCCCGAGAGCTTCTCGAGAGCGGAGAACAGCACCATCAGCTTGCGGAACAGCAGAACGCCCAGCAGAACGAGCATCGCGACGAGCGCCAGGCTCAACCCCACCCAGATCAGCAGCCACACCCACCACGCGATCATGCGGGGTCGTCCGTGTAGCGAGCCGCGCCGGCCGCGGCCCAGTCGGCGACGACGGACCGCGCCTCCCCCGGGGCGATAACCGTGACCATGCCGGGAAGACCCGCGATGAGCCGCTTCAGCCCGTGATAGTGCGAGACCAGGATGTTCGCACGCAGTCGCCCGTCGACCTCCACCGTGGGGGTGCCATCGGGGATGTAGTCGGCAACGAGCGGCAGAGCAGACGGAAGGATCTCGATGGTGACGGGGAGGTCATCCGCCGTTCCCTCGAAGAGCGTGTCGGGAAGTGCGACCTCGCCGGCATGGAAGGTGATCGGCTCGGCTGTGACGAGGGGATCGCTGATGCGGTCGATGCGGAAGGTGCGCACGGCGGTACGCAGGTGACACCACCCGCGCAGATACCAGTCCGCATCGACCGATTCGATCCGCAGCGGATCGACCCGGCGACGCTCGTGCTCGCCGCGCGAATTGAGGTAGTCGAATTCGATCTGAACGCCGGCTGCGACGGATTCGCGGATGAGCGCGAGCGTCGCGTCAGACTCCGAGCCTTCCACGGCGACCTGGCTGGGCAGCGCGGAGGCGCCGTGGGACAGCTTGGTCATCAGCGAGGCGATGGCAGAGCGGTCGGCGTTCTCCGGCAGGGCGGAGAGGTACTGGAGCCCGGCAATCAGAGCGGCGGCCTCGCGCCCCGAGAAGCGCGGTGCGTCGTCGATTGCGACCAGGTTGGTGAGAACGATCTGGTCGTTCTCCTCGAAGTCGTCCCAGGCCAGGTCGAACAGGTCACCGTGCTGATACTGGCCGGTCTCCCCCGGGATTCCGGAGACGGCGATCAGCTCGACCGCCTCCCGCACCGCCATCGGCGTCACGCCGAAGTGGTTGGCCGTCTCCTGAACGCTGATTCGTTCGTGCTCCATGAGGAAGGGCACGAGCGACAGCAGGAAGGCGAGCTTGTCTTGCGCCTGCAGGGGAACGGCTCGATCAGCCATGGGATGCCTCCTGATCGGCGTGAGTGTTCGCCGTATCGAGCAGGCGGGCGCGCACCGCGGCGCGCAACACCGGCGGACTGAGCACGACGGCTTCCGGACCGTAGCCCGCGAGCTCGTCGGCGAAGATATTCGCGTCGGAGTAGTGAAGCCGCAGGGTGCCGTCGGGGAGCCGCTCCGTGCCGCGACGCTTGCGCAGGCGAGTGTCTGCGTCGGATCCCGCAACCACCTCCACATCGGCGGTATGCGATTGCCAGACCTGCTCGAGCTCGGCGAGGGCGCGAGCGGTCTGATCACCGACGGGCGCGGCGAAGGTAGTGGAGGTGAGCGTGACCGCACTCACGATGCGACGCAGCAGAAACGTCTTGGTGGTCTCGGTCTGCGGCTCGAGCGCATGAAGATGCCAGCGACCCTGGTGCTGAACCAGCGCGAGCGGAGCGACCTCGCGCACGCGGGCCTCGGCCTCTCCGGGCTTGAGGTAGGCGAAACGGACGATGGAATTGCGCTCTAGGGCCGCCCGCAGCGGCTCGAACGCGGCATCCCGCACCCGCAGTCGTGGAGCGTAGGCGAGAACCGGCTCGTCGGAGACCAGCCCGAGGCCGCGCAGCTTGACGATGGCGCGACGCGACTCCGCCGACAGCGAGCCCTCGCGCCAGACCATTGCGGCAAGGCCGAGCAGCGCGGTCTCCTCCGCGGAGAAACGGATGTCCGCGGGCAGCTCGTAGTCGCCGCGCGGGATTCGATAGCGCAGGTTCTGATTGTTGCCGGGTTGTCCGGGGCTGTCGATCGTTTCGAGCGGCACACCCAGGTCGCGGATGTCGTCTTTGTCGCGTTCGAACTGGCGCTCGAGGTTGGCGTTGTCGCCCGATCGGCGATAGCGCTGGCGATAACCCTGCACTGTTGACAGGATCTCGTGCTTGGTGAGGCCGGTCTCGGTGGCGAGCAGGGCCAGCACAAGGCTGAACAGACGTTCCTCGACGGGAACCTTCGCGGTGGGTGCTGAAGCTGACACGAGAGAGATCCTGGTTAGAAGGGAGACACTCGGCCTGTGTCGGTGAACAGAGCTGTGTCGCACATTGCTGTCGACAACTGCTGTCGACAGACTACCCGCGCAACGCTACGGGAAGATCGCCCGTTTCGGGGTCGAGCTCTACTGCGCGATGCCGAGGATGTCGACGACGTACACCAGCGTTGTGCCGGTGGGAACGGTGACCGTCTGGTCGCTGCCGTCGCTGACGGCGAGCTTCGGCGGAACGACCAGGAGTACGCGAGACCCGACCTTCTGGCCGATCAGCCCGGCGCGAAGGCCGGCGACGACGCCGGCGTTACCGAGGCCGATCACCTTGGCCTGGCCCTCACCGATGGTCCAGCTCGAATCGAAGACCGTCTGGTCTTTCCAACTGATCGCCGTGTACTTCGCGACGATGAAGCTGTCTTTCTTGGTCTTCGGGCCGGTTCCCTGCCGCAGCAGTTCTTTGGTGTAGGTGGTGGGCTCCTTGCCCGCGGGGAGCTGAATGCCGGGCTGGCCGGTCTTGGTGGTGACGACCGAGGGCAGGCCGTTCAGCGGGAGGCGGTTGAACCCTGTGGCCTGAGCGGGGAAGCTCTTGGTGACATCGAGCACGAAGACCAGGGAGTCGGACTTGCGGATGCCCTGGTACGGCTTGTCGTCGTGACCGTCTTTGGAGGTGGCGACGATCGCAATGCGGGAGTTGCCCTGCGCGCACTCGAGACCCTTGGTCACGGCATCGAATGCCGCGCCCTTTGCAATGGTCGAGAAGCCGTCACCCACGGTGTCGTAGTTGCCCTTGGCGACGACCTTGCCGGTGCGGCCGTTGAGGATGGTGAGGTCGTAGAACGCGGACTCCCCCGCGGTCATCGGCTTGCCCTTGCCCGAGACGAGCACGGAGGTCTGCGTCTTCGTGACGTGCAACGGCGTCGGGAAGCTCACCTTCGGCGCCTTCTTCAGAACGCCGCTGGCCTTCACCGATTCGGACGCTGCACCGGACGGCGCTGCGCTCGGCGTGCAGCCGGCGACGGAACCGTCCTTCACCAACGTGGAGGTTCCCGTGCAGGCGGTCAGGCCCGCGAGAATGGCGAAGGCAGCTAGGAGTGCCGTTGTCTTGCGCACGAATCCTCATTTCGGTTGTGCAGGGGTGATGCCGATCGATGCAACTAGGTAATTCTAGGGTTATGCCGGAGGCTCGTCTTTCGCGGCGGCCTCGGCGGCAATGGCCTGCTCGGCGGCGTGCTGCGCTGCACGCGCGGTGCGGCGGAGGCGCTTGTCGGTTGCGGTGCGGTCACCGAGCGCGCCCGGCGTCCAGGCCTCGACATCCTCGTCACTGAAGTCGGTCTTCGATGGTCGGCGCTTCAGCTGCGGCACAACGGTGTCTGGCGCGAGCCGGCGGGCGGTCAAAAGGAACCCGGTGTGCGCAACCATGCGATGGTCTGGCCGCACGGCGAGCCCCTCGACGTGCCAGCCGCGCACCATGGTCTCGGAGGAATCCGGGTCGGTGAACAGGCCGGTCGAACGGATGGCCTCGGCAACGCGGGAGAGCTGCGTGACGGTGGCGATGTAACAGAGCAGAACGCCGCCGGGGGTGAGCGCGTCGGCGACGACGTCGAGGTTCTCCCACGGGGCGAGCATGTCGAGCACGACACGGTCGACAGTTCCCGGTTCGACCGTGGACGGCAGGGCATCGGCGAGGTCTCCGACGGTGACGCTCCAGTTCTCGGGCTCAGCCCCGAGGAAGGTGGTCACGTTGGCCTTGGCCACGGTGGCGAACTCGTCTCGACGTTCAAACGAGGCGAGTCGGCCGCTCGGACCGATGCCGCGAAGCAGCCAGAGGCTCAATGCGCCCGACCCGACTCCGGCCTCCACCACGGTGGCACCCGGGAAGATGTCGCCCAGGCTCAGGATCTGCGCCGCATCCTTCGGGTAGACGATCGCCGCGCCCCGCGGCATCGACATGACGAAGTCGCCGAGAAGCGGGCGGAGGGCGAGGTACTCGTCGCCGTTTGTCGCCGTCACCACGGAGGCATCCTGCAGGCCGATCAGATCGTCGTGCTGGACCATTCCGCGGTGGGTGTGGAAGACCGCGCCCACCTCGAGGGTGATGGTATTGAGGCGACCCTTGGGGCCGGTGAGCTGCACGCGGTCGCCCGCACGGAATGGACCGCTTTGGCGGCGTTCTGCGGTCATGCCGCACCTGCTTTCTCGGCGCCGGAATTCTCGGCGTCGGATTTCATTGCGTCAGATTTCGCTGCGCCGTCTCGGGACGACCTGAAGAGGTCTCCGAGGTCGGCGACGGTCTTACCGGCGAGGGTCGGCCAGATCGTGTAGCCGAGCCCCTCGGTCAGCGGGGAATGAAGGGGCACGCCAACCGAGACCGCACCCGAGGCAACGGCAGCGGCGAGGCCGGTGACCGAATCCTCGATGGCGACACAGTCGAGCGCAGAAACCCCGAGCACCCGTGCGGCGTGAAGGTATGGCTCCGGGTGGGGCTTGCTGTGGGCGACCTCGTCTCCGGCGAGCACGAGATCGAAACCGTCGAAGGGCAGCAGGGAGGCGACATGTCGAGCCATGCGGCTGATCGACATCGTGACCAGAGCAGTCGGGATGCCGGCCTCACGCACCGAGCGCAGGAGCTCGAGGGCGCCGGGGCGCCATGTCACCGAGCTCTCGATGCGTGACTGCACGCGATCGGTCAGCCAGTCGATGATCTCCATCTCGGGAAGATCTACTCCGCGCCCCCGGAGAACGGCCGCCGAATGGTCGAGACCGGAGCCGACCAGGGCGAGCCCGTCGTCGTGCGTCCAGGTTCCACCAAAAGAACTGACAAGCTCCTCCTCGGCGGCGAGCCAGAACGGCTCGGTGTCGACGAGAGTGCCGTCCATGTCCCAGAGCACGGCGGCGGGCAGCAGATCATTCACGGAATCCGAGTTTAGACGGGACGGGGTTCTATCCTTGACGAATGGCAACGGGCCGCCGTCGGCACCGGGCAGGGAGAACATGTGACTGACTCAGGGATGCGCGGCTCGGGAATGCTGAGCGGCCGACTGCTGGTGGTGGCCTTCGAAGGCTGGAATGATGCCGGAGAGGCGGCAAGCGGTGCCGTGCGCTCGCTCAAAGAGCAGCTCGACGTCTACCCCATCTCCGAGATCGACGCGGAACGCTACTTCGATTTCCAATTCAATCGACCCATGGTGTCCATCGATGACGACGGACATAAGCAGCTGACCTGGCCGAACGTGACCGTGTACGGACCCACGGCGCTCAAGGTTCAGCAGGACCGTGCGGCGGCCGAGGCTTTAGAGGGCCAGGACGAGGGCGACGAGCTCGACGGGATCGGCGACAACTCCTCCAACATCTACCTGCTGCTGGGCACCGAGCCGTCGCGCAACTGGCGCAGCTTCACCGCCGAACTGATGGAGACGATCACCGAGACCGGTATCACCGGAATCGTGATGCTCGGGGCGATGCTCGCCGACGTGCCACATACCCGACCGATCAGTGTGTTCGTCGGCAGCGAGAACGCGGATCTCCGGGCCGAGTTGAGTGTGGAGCGGTCGACCTACGAGGGTCCGGTCGGCATCCTCAGCGTGCTGGGCGACGCTGCCGAGAAGGCGGGGATTCCTACGGTCTCGATCTGGGCATCCGTTCCCCACTACGTTCACAACGCGCCATCGCCCAAAGCGACGCTCGCGATCATCGACAAGCTCGAGGAGATCATCGACGTGGTCATCCCCCGCGGCGATCTCGTGGAGGAGTCGGCAGCCTGGGAGAGCGGCATCGACGCACTCGCCGCCGACGACGACGACATGGCGAGCTACATCTCGCAGCTCGAGCAAGCGCGCGACACGGTGGATTCCCCCGAGGCGAGCGGCGAGGCGATCGCTCAGGAGTTCGAGCGCTACCTGCGCCGGAGAGACGGCAAGGCCGGCGGCAAAGACCAGGGTGGCCCGACGGGTCCTCCCGGTTCGGATGACTGGCGGCCGAAGGAGTAGGTCGCTGCACCGTTGGTTGAGTAGCGCCCGAGAGACGAGGACGCGTGTTGAAACCTGGCGCGGGGTTTCGATACGCGAACGCCGTGGACGGCGTGCGCTACTCAACCAGCGGAGCGCAGTGTGGGGTTTCGATACGCGAACGCCGTAGACGGCGTGCGCTACTCAACCGGCGAGGGCGATGCCGAGGAGGGCGTCGATGGCGGCGACCAGGTCGGTGGAGGCGGGCAGTGCTGCATCGATGCGGGCATCGATGAGCTTCAGCGCGGCGGGGGTGTCGAGATCGAAGCTGAGCACAGTGCGAAGCTCGGCCACTCCCCCGTCGCCGGCAACAGCTTCCGCTGCCCACCTGGTCCACGCGGCGAGGCGTGCCGTGGCGATCTCGAGATGCTCGGTGGTCCACTCCCAGTCGGAGCGGTAGTGCTCGGAGAGCAGAGCCAGACGGAGCGCACGCGGGTCGGTGCCGGCGCGGACCAACTCCGAGACCAGCACGAGGTTGCCGAGCGACTTGCTCATCTTCTCGCCCTGGTACGCGACCATGCCGGCGTGGGCATATACCTCGGCCAGCGGTTCACCGGTGAGGGCCGCCGCGTGGCCGGCGCTGAATTCGTGATGGGGGAAGATGAGATCCGACCCGCCGCCGTTGACGGTGACCGGCGACGGCAGGTGGTTCAACGCGATGACCGCGCACTCGATGTGCCAGCCCGGGCGTCCGGCGCCGAGCACGGTCTCCCACGACGGCTCGCCTGCGCGGGCCGAACGCCAGAGCAGCGGATCGAGCGGATGCCGCTTGCCCGGCCGTGCGGGATCGCCGCCGCGCTCGGCGCTGAGCTCCAACATGTTGGCCCGGTCGAGGCGACTCTCCTGCCCGAGGAACCAGGGCGATGAGTCGGCGGCGCTGTCGAAATACAGGTCTTGGGCGGCATCCTCGCTGTCGACGGGGTACGCCACCCCGCTGACGAGCAGATCGTGCACGCCCGCGGCGATCTCGTCGATCACTTCGGTAACCGCGATGTAGCGCTCGGGCGGCAGGATGCGCAGGCTCTCCATGTCGCCACGGAACACGTCGATCTGCCCGGCGGCGAGGGTGCGCCAGTCCACGCCATCACGTGCGGCGCGTTCGAGCAGCGGATCGTCGACATCCGTCGAGTTCTGCACGTAGTGCACCTCGAGGCCGGCGTCGAGCCAGAGCCGCTGCAGCGTGTCGAAGGCCAGGTAGGTGGCCGCGTGACCCAGGTGGGTGGCGTCGTACGGGGTGATGCCGCAGACGTAGAGGCTTGCCGGTCCGTCGCCTCCGACCGACTGCAGTTCGTCGGTCGAGGAGTCATAGACGGTCGGGATGGGTCCGGTGCCGGGCACCGTCGGGACGTCGGGTCTGTGCCAGGACTTCACGCTGTGATCACCGGAAGAGTCTACGGGCGACAGTGTCGCCGCCCGCAACGGTGTGCGGTCAACCGAGCATCACGTCCCATTCGAAATCGGTGGCGTCGTCTTCTGCCTGCCGGGCCTCGGCGCTCGAATATGACCTTGCCGACGTCGTCAGCGCCTGAATAATCACCGATATCGGCGCGTCGGTCATGGACATCCCCGCGAGCGAGCCATCGGGCAAGCCGGTCTGCTCTTCATCGATCGACATTCCGGAACCCCTCGGGAGAAATACTTGGATCACCGGGGTCTGGGGCGCTGCAGTGAACGCTACTCGCGTTATGCACCGCGCGGAACGAAATGTTTCGACACAGGTCGTCAGAGAGCCAATGACCGATCCACCACGTCGGCGGCCACATCACGGAGGTTCCGTCCGGTGTTCCGTGCATGGGCACGCAGCAACGTGAACGCTAAGTCCATGTCCACGGCGCGCAGCTGAGCGATCACGCCCTTGGCCTGTTCGATGACGACACGACTCTCAAGCGCGTTCTGCAACTGCTCGCGGGCCACTTCGCTCTCGCGGATGGCTCGCTCCTGAAGGATGCCGATGGTCGCGACATCGGCGAGCCCCTGTGCTGCGGCAGCGTCCACCGCGGTGAGGCTTCCCGTAGCGGCCCGGAACAGGTTCACCGTTCCGATGATGGAGCCGCGGAGCCTCATCGGTACGCAATGGATCGATCTGAATCCCTGGGCAAGCGCCTCTTCGGCGAATTCGGGCCAGCGCGCCGCCTCCGCGGCGATGTCACTCACCACGACCACCTCACCGCAGACGAATGCCTCCAGACACGGACCGTTGCCGGAGCTGAGCTGCATCATCTCGACCAGCCGGCTCCGCTCGCTGGTAGCGGCGACGAGCGCGAGCTCTCCTTTGTCGTCGGCCAGCATCAGGCCCGCGGCCGAGGCATCCAGGAGTTGCGCGCTGGATTCGATCAACGTCTGCAACAGGTCGACGACGTCATACCCGGCCACCAGGGTGTCGGCAAGCCTGACGAAGGCGCCGACCAAGCGCTCTTCGCGCGATTCGGTCACCATTGGCTCAGTCTATGCATCTGCATCACCGTCTCGTCCACGGGTTTCGGGGGCATCGGTGGAGAACACCAGCCGTCGCTCGACCACATCATTTGCAATCTCTCTTACTGTCTTGGCGGAGCTGAAGGCGTGGGCGCGCAGCAGCAGCATCGCGTCGTCGGCGGCGATGTCGAGCTGCACCAGCACCATTCCCGTCGCCTGGTGAACCTCGTGGCGGGAGTAGCGGGATCCGCTCTCGCTGTCGTCGTGACTGTCGTTGAGCAGACGGCGCAGCACCTGCCACGAAGCGAGTTCGGCGAGCACCGACACCCGAGTGATCTGGTTATCGCTGAGCTGCTGTGCTGTTGATGAATACAGATCAACGGCCCCGATGTCCACACCCCCGACAGAAAGCGGGAACGCGAAGATTGACGCGATCGGCTCCCGACTGACCGCCTCGGCGAACGCCGGCCACGGGGTGTCGGCTTCGGACCGGAGATCCGGATGCAGAACCGGAGCGCGGTTCGCCATCGATTCCCAACACGGCCCCTGGCCGAGGTCGAATTGCATCTCGTCGAGACGAGAGGAGAGGTCATCCGTCGAGCAGATGGTGGACGGGCCCACCCGACTAGCCAGTACCGCCAGGGCGACTCCGGTGGTGGGAACAACGGAGAGGAACGGTCTGCAGAGGTCGGCCGTGCTGTCGCGCGAGTGCAGCAGTTCGCGCCGTGCAGTGTCGAAGGCGTCGTCGCTCATCGGACTTCCGTGATCGGTGCTGCGCGGCGGCGCTGCGAAGTCGCGGACCCGTTTCGCTGAGCCTACCCGTGCACGCCTCAGTTGGCGGCGATGACTCCGCTGGCGAGCAGCGCGATGAGGGCGATGCCGAGCAGGATGCGGTAGATCACGAAGGGAAGGAACGAGCGCTTCGAGATGTAGTTCATGAAGAACGCGATCACGACGAGGCCAACGACGAACGCAACGACGGTCGCGACGGCGATCTCGGCACCGGTGAAGTACTCGGTGGTCGGCGACTTGACCGTCTTGTACAGCTCGTACAGCCCACTGCCGAACACCGCGGGAATGGCGAGGAGAAATGAGTAGCGGGCGGCGGCGGCGCGCTCGTAGCCAAGGAACAACCCGGCGGTGATGGTGCCGCCCGAGCGGGAGACGCCGGGGATGAGGGCGAACGACTGAGCAACCCCGAATACCGCGGCGTGCGGGATGGTCAGGTCTTTGAGGCGACGCTTCTTCGCCCCGACATAGTCGGCGATGCCGAGCAGAATGCCGAAGACGATGAGGGTGACGGCGATGATCCAGAGCGAGCGGAACGTGGTCTCGATGGTCTTCTGGAAGAGGAGCCCCAGGATGACGATCGGGATCGACCCGAAGATGATGAACCAGCCCATCTTCGCGCTCGGGTCATTCCGCGGGATGCGCCCGAACAGCGCCAGGAACCAGCGCGAGATGATCTTCCAGATATCAGCCGCGAAGTAGACGACGACAGCCGCCTCGGTGCCGAGCTGGATGATCGCGGTGAATGCCGCCCCCGGGTCGGCACCGAGTCCCAACAACTCCCCCACGATTCGCACGTGAGCGCTGGAGGAGATCGGCAGGAACTCGGTCAGCCCCTGAACGATCCCGAGGATGATGGCGTTGATGAAGCCCACGAGAACCTACCTGTCAGTAATTCAGCAGCAGGTCCGTCAGAACGTGCCTGCCAAACACTAACGCGTCGAGCGGCACTCGCTCGTCAACGCCATGGAACATCGCCGGAAAGTCGAGGTCGGCGGGCAGCTTGAGCGGGGCGAACCCGTAGCCTTTGATGCCCAGGGTCGACAGTGCCTTATTGTCGGTGCCGCCCGACAGCAGGTACGGCAGCACGGGAGCGCCCGGGTCGTGGGCCTGCAGCGTCGACGTCATGGCGTCGACGAGCTCCCCCGAGAAGGCGGTTTCGAGCCCGATGTCGCGGTGCAGCACGACGATCTCGATGTCGGGGCCGACCAGTTCTTGCACCTGCGCGAGCACGGCATCCTCTTCACCAGGCAGGGTGCGAATGTCGATCAGCGCCTCTGCGGTGTCGGGGATCACGTTGTGCTTGTAGCCGGCGGTCAGCACGGTCGGGTTGGTGGTGGTACGCAGCGAAGCCTGGATGAATCGACTGGTCGATCCGGTGGCGAGGGCCACCTCATCCGGTCCGACCGTCTGAGGGTCGATGTTCAGGATGCCGGCGAGCTCGGTGATCAGCTCGGTCGTCGTCTCGGTGAGGCGGATCGGCCACTCTTGGGTGCCGATGGTCGCGACCGCGGCGGCGAGTTTGGTGACCGCGTTGTCGCGCATCATCTGCGAACCGTGGGCGGCCGTGCCGCGGGCGACCAGCTTGATCCAGATGAGCGCCTTCTCGCCGGTCTGCAGCAGGTACGCCCGCTTGCCGTTGAGGGTCACCGAGTATCCGCCCACTTCGCTGATCGCCTCGGTCGCGCCGGCGAAGAGCTCCGGACGTTCGCGCACCAGGTAGTGCGAGCCGTAGACGCCGCCGTTCTCCTCGTCGGCGAAGAACGCCACCACCAAATCCCGGGCGGGTTGGCGGCCGGAGCTCAGGATGTCGTCGAGCGCCGTGAGCATCATGGCGTCCATGTTCTTCATGTCGACGGCACCGCGGCCCCAGAGCAGCCCGTCTTTGATGACGCCGCCGAAGGGGTCGACGCTCCAGTTATCCGGCTGGGCGGGCACGACGTCGGTGTGGCCGTGCACGACCAGGGCAGGTTTGCTGCGGTCGGCACCCTCCACGCGTGCCACGACGCTCACCCGGCCGGGCTCGGATTCGAACAGCTCCGGCTGGAGCCCGATGCGCGTCAGGTGCGAGGCGACGTACTCGGCCGCATCCGTCTCCCCGTTGGATTTGCCGCCGCCGTAGTTGGTGGTGTCGAAGCGGATCAGGTCGCGGGCGATGCGCGCGGTGGCGTCGAGTTCGTCGTACTGGGTGGCGTCAGACATGCTTCAACGCTATCCGGTACGCCCCGGTGTGCTGGGCCACGCAGACTCACGCCGTGAGCAGCGCAGCCATCAGCTTCGGGGCGAAGGGCTCGGCGACACTCAGCACGAGTCTGGTGCGCGCACGCTCGGTCGGTGGATGCCCGCGGAAGCGCCCGCGCAGGTCACTGACGGTCTGACCGCGGCCGGGGCCATTCGTCGTGTCGATCTCGACGTGCACGATCGGCGCCGAATCGAGCTCGAGGTCACCCAGCGCGACGGCGGCGGCGAGGGGATCGTGCAGCACCGACACGCGTCGGCCGAAGACCTGCACGTAGAAGTCGAAGTAGGTGTCGAGCATCTCGCCGATCGCGTGGGCGACCGGACGGGTCGACGCGAGCAGGCGGTCGCGGTCGTCCGTGTCGAGCAGGCTCTGCATCGTGGTGTCGAGCGGCACCAGCGTCACCGGCCAGGCTGCTTCGAGAACCGCGGCAGCGGCATCCGGATCGTTGTGGACGTTCGCCTCGGCGACCGGCGTGACGTTGCCGGGCACCATGGCGGCCCCGCCCATGATCGTCACGTCGGCGACGAGGTCGGCGATTGTCGGGTCGAGGCGCAGTGCGATGGCGAGATTGGTGAGCGGCCCGATCGCGATCACCCGCAGTTGGCCGGCGTTCTCGTGAGCCAGTCGCACCAACATCTCGGGTGCGGATTCGGCAACCGGATGCCGTGGAGATTCCGGTAACACCACCCCGCCGATGCCGTTGTCGCCGTGCACCCGCGTGGCCCCGCCATGGAACGCCCGCGTGAGGAAGTCGTGCTCCCCCACCGCCACCGGGATGTCGTCGCGGCCCGCCAGAGCGAGCAGGTCGAGCGTGTTGCGAGCAGCACCGGCTGCGGAGGTATTGCCGCTGACGGTGCCGATGCCGAGGAGGGCAGCGTGCTCGGAGGCGAGCAGGTAGGCGATCGCCATGGCGTCGCCGATGCCGGTATCGCAGTCGAGGTAGACGGGCAGCGCGGCGGCAGAATCGGGCATGGTTCTCCAGTTTTCGGGGCAGCCTTCATTGTCGCGAACGATGAACAGTGCCGCGGGTAAAAAACGCTCCCGAGAGCGTGCTAATGTCTTACCTCGGTGCTTCTGCAAGGGAACATCAGATGCGCGCGGATGGCGGAAATGGCAGACGCGCTAGCTTGAGGTGCTAGTGCCCGTATAGGGCGTGGGGGTTCAAGTCCCCCTTCGCGCACAAAGGGTGGTTCGGCTAATTCAGCCGGTCCACTTCATGAAATGGGTCGCGACAATCGGTAATCGGTTGTCCGGCCCATTTTTTGTGTTCGGATGGCGGATGATCGCGGCGGTATCCCGTCGCGTCGCTCCGCCGCGAGACGGCGCCTCAGGTGCGCCGATAGAGTGCAGCACAGCACGCAATGTCGTCTCCGGCACTTATGCGGCGGCGGCGCCGGAAAAATCTTGAAGAAAATCCGGGCGTAGTTGTCGATCCGGCGGCAGGATGTTCGTCGTCATTAGTGACGGAGCCGGACAGGCTGGCCCGCGACTTAATGCAAGGAGGCAGCTCCATGTCCCAGTACGCAATCCTCATCTACGAAGACCCGGCGTTCTACGCGAACGCATCGCCGGAGACGTGGAGTGCGGTGATCGACGCGCACAACACGTTCACCAAGCAGGTCTCCGAGCTCGGCGGGTCTCTCGTCGGCGGGGCGGCGCTCGCGCCCACGACGACGGCCACCACGATCAAGGGTGGCGGCACGGTGACTGACGGCCCGTTCGTCGAGACCAAGGAGGCCTTCGGCGGCTACTACGTCGTGGAGGCGCGCGACCTCGACCACGCCATCGAGATCGCCAAACTGTGCCCGGCCCCCGGCGGCGGCGTCGAAGTTCGCCCGGTCGTGGACCCGACGACCAACCCGTTCTAATCACTCCCAGCGACGAGCCGACCGCGTCCGCAATGCAGGCGGACGCGGTCGCTGCCGCGCTGACGCAGGCCCACCGCTCGGAGTGGGCCTTCGTACTGTCCGCCACGGTGCGCGTCGCGGGCGACCTGGACGTCGCGGAGGAGTGCGCGCAGGAGGCGTACGTCAGCGCGCTACGGGCCTGGACCCGGGACGGCGTCCCGGAGCGGCCCGGCGCGTGGCTGACCACGGCGGCGCGGAACCATGCGCTGGACCGGTTACGTCGCGAGGTCACCCTCCGGCGCAAGCTCCCGCTGCTCGTGGAGCCGGCGACCGTCGATCCGCACGACCCGGCCGCCCTGGACTGGCCCGACGCCGCGGTGCCGGATGACCGACTCCGGCTGGTATTCATCTGCTGTCACCCCACCCTCGCCCCCGAAGCCCGCGTTGCTCTCACCCTGCGCCTGGTCTGCGGCGTTCCCACGCCCGACGTCGCCCGGGCCTTCCTGGTGTCCGAGCCGACGATGGCGGCACGGATCACCCGGGCAAAGAAGAAGATCTCCGACGCGCGGATCCCCTACCGGGTTCCGGCCCGGGCGGAGCTGCCCGAGCGCCTGGACAGTGTCCTCACCGCCCTCCACCTGCTCTTCAGCACCGGCCACACGGCCGGCGAGGGTGACGCGCTCGTCCGTGAGGAGCTCTGCGACCGGGCCCTGCACCTTGCGCGCACCCTCGCCGCAATGCTCCCCGAGCAGGCCGAGACCCGCGGCCTGCTGGGCCTACTGCTCCTCACCGACGCGCGCCGGGCCACCCGCACCGACGAACAGGGCCGGCTGCTCCTGCTCGCTGACCAGGACCGAACGCGCTGGGATCAACGCGCGATTCTGGAGGGGCTCACGGTGACAGCCGGGGCGTTGGCGTCCGGCCCACCGGGGCGGTTCACCCTGCAGGCGGCGATCGCCGGTGTGCACGCGATGGCGCCGTCCCTGGAGCAGACCAACTGGCCGCGCGTAGTGCACCTTTACGACCGGCTGCTGGCGGTGTGGAACACCCCGGTGGTCGCGCTCAATCGGGCTGCCGCCGTGGCGTTCGCCGACGGTCCGGCCGCCGCCCTGCCGCTCCTCGACGAGCTGGCCACCGATCCCCGACTCGCCGACTATCCCTATCTTCCGGCCACGCGCGCCGACCTGCTGCGCCGCCTCGGCGATGCCGACGGCGCGGCTCAGTCGTATCGGCGCGCGATGGAGCTCACGGCGAATGCCGCGGAGCGCGCGTTCCTGGAGCAGCGGCTGGCCGAGGTCAGTCGCGACGCCGGCGCCGAGCCCGCGCCCGGCTGAGGACGGCGGGCTCGGCAGTCACTGCTCCGAGCCCCGCGGGGGCTCCCTCGTCGAACCCCTGGCTCGGGTACTCCCCCGCATCGAATTGCTCGCGCAAGAGCGCCTCCCCTTGGTTGTCTAGCCGTATCGATCCGGAACCGGCGCCCACGGCCGCTGACACTCATGAACGACCTACATTCGAAGGACCTTCTCCTATGCATTCGGCATGGTCCCCGAAAGTGACGATGACTTACTCGATTCGCACCCCCTTGTCCGTGTAGGAGATGCCGAGCTATTTGTCGACAGGGAGCGCCCGGTTGCCGCGCTGGTAGTGCCGACACTCGCTCCGTCCTACATCACTTGGCCGTGGGCGTCTCTGCCGCCGACCTCCGGCCCTTCCGAGGTATTCGGAACTCCGAATTTTGCGTGGGTGGTCTTTCGCGAGTTGGAGTCATTCGAGAGCGCGGGAACGTACTCGTCAACGGCAGTATGAATCGGTCGTGACGGCAGGTGGAGTTCAGTCGAATTGGGTCACCTCACTCCGATTGGAGCTGACGACGATGGCGTTTGGCTGACGGATCAACCTGTTCCGATGGTCGCAGACACCTCACAGGTCATGTCGACGGGGAGTTTCGAGTACGTGGCACCGCCGCCGGTTAAGACACGATCGGGCCCGAGTGTCAATGCGAGAGGCACGCCGGCGAACCGTCCGGGGTATTGCTGAGCAAATTGCTTGGAGGAACTGATTCGCACACAAAGCGCAATCGCAATGTGACGAACGTTCGCGTAAAGCTGTTGCGCGGGCGCCGTGACATCCGCCCCCTCAAGCGGGCCGACGATTCTTGCCCCGGATTGCGGTGTCGACGAAGACGTAGGTATCCCGGCTTGCTGCTGGGGCGTTCTGCTGAGGCTCGAACCGGTGAAGGCTGCTAGCTGCGGCACTGGCGGAAGCGTGCCTGGAGAGTAAAACGCGAGGACGCTCCACAGGCACAGAATTGTGCCCACCACCCCAAGCGTTCCGCCCAAAAACGGCAGAACGCGAGCCGACTCTCCACGAGCGGACCCTGCTCGTCGCACACCGACGTCCGGGTCGATCAGGGCGAGCAGATACGCGGAGCTTCCCCGCGCCCGCCTGATGATAGACACGAGACTGTCCCCCGTATAGGGGACACGCGATAATTCTGCGTTAACGATTCGGCCGAATGTGAACGCGGTGTTAAAGGATCGAATAGTTCGCCGAAATACCAAACCGTGATCGGCATGCCTCCGTAACCCGTTACATGTCGCTCGCCAAATCCCCCCGAATGGGGGACACCTTCGTCGGCGCCTACTCTCGGATCCGCTCGATGCTCCCCGAACTGGCCTCGTTCGGTTCCGTCGGAGTGATTGCCTTCGTCGTCGACTTCGTCGTTTTCAATGTTTTGCGCTCGACGGTGCTCGGCGACCAGGTTCTCTTGGCCAAGGCGGTTTCGGTCGCCGTGTCCACGGTGGTCGCCTGGCTCGGCAATCGATACCTCACCTTTCGCAAGCGCCGGGGCCGCCCGGCCTGGCGCGAAGGTGCGCTGTTCGCCCTCAGCAACCTGATCGGCCTGGGAATCGCCGTCGGCTGCCTGTTCGTCTCTCATACTCTGCTCGGTCTCACCTCGGCCGTCGCAGACAACATCTCCGCCAACGTTGTCGGACTCGTGCTCGGTACCTCATTCAGATACTTCGCCTACCGCACCTTCGTGTTCGCACCCACCGCTGGAGGAAACCCGAATGACCTCGAAATGGTTAAGCAGATTAGCTGACGACCCGATACTGCCCCCCGCACCATCCGCACCATCCGCACCCAGCGATCCCGGCACCAGCGTGCCCAATCGCGGTGACCTCGGAACGATCAGCCCCACCGGCTCGACCGGAACGATGTCGGGCGACTGGACCGCGGTCGTCGGATACGGCGTTCTGGTGCTTCTGGCGATCGTGCTCACCGCGATCGCTTTGACCACCCTCTGGTGGATGCTCCATGCCTGGAAGTCAGACGGCAACCTGCGCAAGACGGGCTTCTCTGCCAACCCGCTCCCCCCGGCACACTCGTTCACCCTGCTCGTCCCGGGCAGGCACGAGGAGGAGGTAATGGGCCAGACCCTCGACACACTCGCGGCACAGACCCATCCGAACGTGCAGATCATCGCGATCGTGGGCGACGACGACCCGGGAACGGATCGGGTCGTCCGCGAAGCGGCAGCGCGACATCCGGAGCTGATCACCGTGGTGGTCGACTCGAGCGTTCCGAAGAACAAGCCCAAGGCTCTTAACACCGCGCTCGCCTATGCCACCGGCGACATCGTCGGGGTGTTCGACGCCGAGGACGAGGTGCACCCGCATCTGCTTGAGCTCATCGACTCCAAGTTCAGCGAGACCGACGCCGGTGTCGTGCAGGGCGGCGTGCAGCTGATGAACTTCCAGTCCAGCTGGTGGTCGCTGCGCAACGTGCTCGAGTACTACTTCTGGTTCCGCTCCCGTCTGCACTTCCACGCGGGCGCCCGCTTCATTCCGCTCGGCGGCAATACCGTGTTCATCAAGCGTGCGCTGCTCGAGCGCAACGACGGCTGGGATGCGGAGTGCCTCGCCGAAGACTGCGAGATCGGCGTGCGGCTGTCGAGCCAGGGCGAGAAGGTCGTCGTCGCCTACAGCCCCGAGGTCGTCACCCGCGAGGAGACGCCCGGCACGCTGATGTCGCTGTTCAAGCAGCGCACGAGGTGGAACCAGGGCTTTCTGCAGGTGCTCGGCAAGGGCGAGTGGAAGAAGCTCCCCACCGTGCGCCAGCGGCTATTCGCCCGCTACATCCTGGCCATGCCGTTTCTGCAGGCGATCACCGGGCTGATGATCCCGCTGTCGCTCGTGCTGATCCTGTTCGTGAAGGTGCCGACAGTCATCGCCCTGATCACGTTCATCCCCCTGGCGCCGACACTGATCACCGTCGCGGTGGAGATCGCCGGCCTCGGCGAGTTCGGGCGGCTGTACGAGACCAGGGTGCGGGCGCGCGACTACGTCCGTCTGGTGCTCGGCACCTTCCCGTTCCAGGTGTTCCTGGCGATCGCCGCAATCCGCTCGGTACTGCGCCAGCTGCGCAACGAGACGGGCTGGGAGAAGACGGCCCACGCCGGCGTGCACCTGCGCCCGATGGAGTCCGCCGACCCGCACCAGATCCCCGACCGTGAACCCGAGACCGTGGGGAGCGCACGATGACCAGCACCACCCACGACGGGTCGACAGTCGTCCAGCTGACGGATGCCGCGAGCCGGGCATCCGTTCGAATCAAGCTCGCGGCCCTCCGCCACCGCCTCACGTTGCTCTGGCTCTCCCCCACCCTCGTTCTGGCCGGAATCGCCACCTTCCTCAACTTCGGCGGCTCGCCGCAGCGCATCGACGACGAGGGCACGTACACGGCGCAGGCCTACGCCGTCAGCCACTTCGGCGAACTCGCGCACTACACGTATTGGTACGACCACCCACCGCTGGGCTGGCTGCAGATCGCCGGATACACCCAGCTCACCGGGGCCTTCGCTCGGTACAGCACGGCGGTGCTCGCCGGACGAGAAGCGGTCATCGTCTTCTCTCTGATCTCCGTGGTGCTGCTCTGGGTACTCGCGCGGAGGGTGGGGCTGACCCGTGCGGCTGCCGCGGCGGCCGGGGTCATCTTCGCCGTCTCGCCGCTGGCCGTGCAGTTTCACCGCTCGGTATACCTCGACAACGTGGCGACACCCTGGCTGATCGCCGCCTTCGTGCTCGCTCTGAGCAAGCGCAATCAGCTGGCCGGGTTCGCCGCATCCGCCGCCTGTTTCAGTGTCGCCGTGCTCAGCAAGGAGACGTTTTTGCTCGCCCTCCCGTTCCTCATCTGGGCGATGGTGCGATCATCGCGTGCGCAGACCCGCCGCTACACCCTCTCCGTCGCCGGAACGGTTCTCGTGCTGATCGGATTCAGCTACGTGCTGCTTGCGCTGGTGAAGGGCGAACTGCTCCCGGGTGCCGGACGGGTGAGCCTGTTCGACGGCGTCACGTTCCAGCTCGGAACCCGCGCGAGCAGCGGTTCGGTGTTCGACCCGGCCAGCCTGATCAGCCGCACCTTCGCCATCTGGACACAGCTCGACCCGGTGTTCATCGTGTTTGGCATTCTGGCGGCGATCGCGGGAGTATTCGCGCGGCGGCTGCGGGTGTTCGCCGTCATGACGCTCGCCCTGGTCGCGTTCATGTTCCGCCCGGGCGGCTACCTTCCGGTGCCGTACGTGATCATGCTGCTGCCCTTCGGCGCGCTGCTCATCGCCGGGGTCACCGACTCCGCCGTCCGCGCAATCCGCCGCCGGGCCGCTGGCCGCTGGCGCGCCATCGTCTGGGCAACTGCCGCCACTCTCGCCCTGGCCGTCGCCGTCCCGGTATGGACCGTGCAGTTGCGCGGACTCTTCCTCGCCGACCTCGATTCCCCGATGCGATCGGCCGAGCAGTGGGTCGAAACGAACGTCGCTCACGACCAGCGCCTGATCGTCGACGACTCGATGTGGGTCGACCTGGAGCGTGCTGGCTGGGCCCGCGACAACGTGGTCTGGTACTACAAGATCGACACCGACCCGGCCGTCGAGGCGCAGTCCCCGCAGGGCTGGAAAGACTCGGACTACATCGTCGCCACGAACTCGATGCGCACCGGCGCCGGGACGTCGGCCGAGGTGACCGAGGCGATCGCCAACTCGACCGTGGTCGCCTCGTTCGGACAGGCCGAACAGGCCGTGCAGGTGCGGCGCATCGAGCCGGAGGGCATGGCAGCAGCGAAAACGGATGCCGCGGCGGCCCAGCAGAGCCGGGCCGAGACCGGCACGCAGTTGGCACAGAACCCCGCCCTCGGCACCTCCGTTGCCAACAAGCGTCTCTTGACCGCCGGTCGCGTGGACGACCGCATCACCCTCGCGCTCGGTTCTGCCACCGCCATCTCTTCGATCACGGTGCAGAACTTCCCGGCCGTTGCCGGGGAGACAGGGCCACTCCGCCAGGTGCTCATCACCGCCTTCGGCAGCCGCACCGCAGTCAGTGACGGCCGACTCACCTCGGCCGCGAAGAGCTTCGTCACCGGGCTCACCGGAACGTTCGTGCCGCAATCGGCCCGCGGCACGGGCGGCGGCCTGCTCCTCACCTACGGATCCCGATGATCCACGCTGTGTCACCCGACCACACCCGAATGGAACGAAAGGACACCCCATGAGAACCGTCACCCGCAGACCACTCCGCATCGCCCTGGGTATCGCCACCGGACTCCTACTCGGTGCTGGCACCCTGCTCGCCGCCGCACCGGCCAGCGCAGCCGTCCCGTCAGCGCAGAGCGCTCCGGCCGGCGAAGGCTGGATTCGCCTCGCGCATCTCTCCCCCGACACCAAGGGCATCGACGTGCGTATCAGTGCGCTCAAGGGCGGCACCACGCTCTACGAACTCGACAACGTGAAGTACGGCGCGGTGTCGCCGTACACGCCGATGCCAGACGGCACCTACACCGTCTCCATGGTGCCGACCGGCTCCCCCGCGTCGACCAAACCGATGCTGAGCAGCGCGGTCACCATCGCCGACGGACACGCCTCCACGGTCGCCGCCTATGGGCCGAACAAGAAGATCGCCGTCTCGGTGTACGACGATGACCTCACCGCTCCCAGCAACGGCGGTGCGCGCATCCGCCTGATCCAGGCGTCGACGCTCGCGCAGACGGTCAGCGTGAGAACTTCGACCGGCGTGGCTGTCGCATCGAAGGCGAAGCGCGGCACCGCGACCGGCTATGCCGAGGTCGGTGCAGGCCCATGGACCCTCGACCTCTCGGCGAAATCCGCCGGGAGCGCGAAGAAGACCCTGACCGATTCGGCTCAGGTCGCGCTCGCACAGGGCAGCGTGACCACCCTGTTCGTGCTCGACACCGCGGACGGCGGCCTCACCATCGAGCCGGTGCTCGACAGCGCGAGCGTCGGCCAGGATCCCGTCGGCGGCGTGCAGACCGGCGGGGGCTACCTCGCGACCCACCCGCAGACCACTCTCGGGGGCACACCGGGATGACCCGCATGCGCGCCATCGTCGTCATCGTGATCGCCGCGGTGGCTATCACCGCGGTGATCGCGGTCGTCGCGGTCGTGCGCCCCTCACAGTCCGCGCCCGCGGTCGCTCCGGCAACCAGCCCGTCAATAAGTCCGTCGGGCAGCCCCCGTGCTGCGTCGACTCCGACGGCCGCCGGGAAGCAGTTTCTCGCGCAGTGGACTGACGGGGGCCGGGTGATCCGTCGCGACCAGGGCAACGACACCGTCAGTGAGGGGCAGGCCTACGGTCTGCTGATCTCACTGGCCGTCGGTGACGAGAAGAAGTTCGACCAGATCTGGTCGTGGACGAAGAAGAATCTGCAGCGAGCGGATGACCTCCTCTCCTGGCAATGGTCGAAGGGGAAGGTCGTCGATACCGAGCCTGCCTCTGATGCCGACCTCGACACCGCCCGTGCGCTGGTTCTGGCCGGCACCCGATTTCATGACGCCGCCCTGACGAAGGCCGGCACGACCATCGCCGACGCGATCGCCGATGACCTCACGGTGGAGACCGCGAGTGGGCGCATCCTGCTGCCGGGGCTCTGGGCGGCGAAGTCCGAGCCGTATGCCTACAACCCGAGCTACGCCTCGCCGGTTGCGTTCGCTGTGCTCGGCGCGGCGACGAAAGACCCGCGCTGGAAGGAGCTGGCGGCCGGCACCACCGCGGTCACCACGACGCTGCTCGACGCGTCGCCGCTTCCCCCGGACTGGGCCCAGGTGCACGCCGACGGCACCGTCGACGCGATGCCCGGGCCGGCAGGACGTGGCGACAGCGTCGTGTACGGCTACGACGCCGGGCGGCTCGCACTGCGTTACGCCGAGACCTGCACCAGCCCGGCCACGGTCGCTCTGGCCGCCAAGCTGCTGCCGACGCTCGAGCGTTCGCGCACCCTGCACTCGGTGCTCGACCTGGGCGGTACCGCGCAGACGACCGACCAGGATCCGCTCTCCTACGCGTCTCGGGCCGCATCAGCCGCGGCCGCCGGGGACAGCGCCTCGGCCGACCTCGCCACCTCGGCGCGCTTGGCTCGCAGCACTCCGACCTACTACGGAACGGCGTGGTCGGTGCTCGGTGCATTCATGCTGCGCAGCACGGTGCTCGGCGGATGCGCCCCGGCGAAGGCCGACTCGTGATCCGCGCGCGCTGGGTGGTCATCGGCCTGTCGGTGGCGGCTCTCGTCGTCGGAGGCGTGGCGATCTCCGCTGCCGCCTCGCCGCACGACGCTCCCCGTCCATCCGCCAGCGCGGCCCCGGGCGCTGCCGGCGGCCTGCAAGACCCGACCGCATCCGTCGCCCCGACCGTGGCCGCCGGCATCGTGCCCACGCGGGTGCGCATCCCCGCGATCGGGGTCGACTCCGGCCTCGAAGATCTCTCACTCGACGCCAGCGGCGCCCTGCTCGCTCCGGCGGACTGGGACTCGGCGGGCTGGTACTCGGCTGGCGTCGTGCCGGGAAACGTCGGCCCGGCCGTCATCGCTGGGCACATCGACTCCCCCACCGCGCCCGCGGTCTTCGCCCGACTGTCGTCGCTTAAATCGGGCGACACGGTCACCGTCACCCTCTCCGACGGAACGATAGAGACCTTCACCGTCACCCAGAAGATCGAGTCGCCCAAGGCCACCTTCCCGACCAGCTCGGTCTACGGCAACGTGCCGACCCCCCAGCTCCGGCTGATCACCTGCGGCGGGGTCTTCAACCCGTCGAGCGGGCACTACGTCGACAACCTCATCGTCTACGCCAGCCTCACCTCCTGACTGACTTGTCCTGACCGCCTCCTCCCGACCGCCTCCTCCCGAAAGGAACCGCCATGCTCGAGACCCTCGTCGTGCTCCCGACCTACAACGAGTGCGAAAACATTACGCCGATCATCCGCCGCATCTTGGCCAGCTCGCCGCACACCGACGTCCTGGTCGTCGACGACAACTCCCCCGACGGCACCGGGCGGATCGCGGATGACCTCGCCGCGCGGCATCCGGAGGTGCATGTACTCCACCGCACCGAGAAGAACGGCCTGGGCGGGGCGTACCTCGCAGGGTTCGCCTGGGGACTGGAGGCGGGCTACTGGGCGCTGGTCGAGATGGACGCGGACGGCTCCCATCACCCCGAGGATCTTCCGCGGATGATCGAGCTGCTCGCCGATCACGACCTCGTGCTCGGCTCGCGCTGGGTGCCCGGTGGGCGCACCGAGAATTGGCCGCTGAGTCGCCAGCTGTTGAGCCGCGGCGGGAGCATGTACACGCGCGCTGCGCTTGGCATCGACGTGCGAGACGCCACCGGAGGTTTCCGGGTCTTCAGCGCTCGAGCGCTGCGCGAGATCGACCTCGGCGGCGTCGCGAGCCAGGGCTATTGCTTTCAGGTCGATCTGCTCTGGCGGGCACTCGAGCACGGGCTGCGGGTGGTCGAGACTCCGATCACCTTCACCGAGCGCGTATTCGGCGAATCCAAGATGAGCGGCGACATCGTGCGGGAGTCGCTTCTTCGCGTCACCGCATGGGGCCTTCGCCGCAGGGCCCGGGCCGTGCGGCGCGCTCTCACTGGAGGTTCCCGCTTGACCTCAGTTCGTGCGCAGTACCACCGAGTGCTGCCCTGACACTGTCACTCGAGAAACTCGAGTCCGCACCCGGCGCACGTCAGCGTTCCATCCACAGCCTCGATCACGCCGTCGCACTGCGGACACTCCTCGACGTTGCCGGGCATCGGCGCCTGCTTTCGGTTTCTTCGGCACCTTCGGAGCCGCTGGCCGTCACCGTACACGCGCGCGTGAAACCCTGCCGCTACCGCTACCGCTACCGCTACCGCTACCGGGGGTGGCTTGTGAATTCGTGAAATATCCGACGCTAAGGGTTGGTGGGGTGTCGGAGTGCCCGGTAGCGGCCGGGTTTATGGGTGGTGCGCGGCCAGGTGTAGTTGCCGGTGAGGTTGATGTGTTCCCAGCTGAGCGGTGAGAGGTAGCGCAGCAGCTCTGGTGCTGGCGGGGCTTGGGTGGTGTCCAGGGTGGTTATGGCGCGGTCGAGGTAGACGGTGTTCCAGAGCACGATCGCAGCGGTGAGCAGGTTGAGGCCTGAGGCGCGGTAGCGCTGTTGTTCGAATGAGCGGTCGCGGATCTCGCCGAGCCTGTTGAAGAAAACGGCCCGGGCGAGAGTGTTTCTGGCCTCGCCTTTGTTCAGGCCTGCGGTGACGGTACGGCGTAGTTCGGGATTCTCCAGCCAGTCGAGGAGGAAGAGGGTCCGTTCGATTCGGCCGAGTTCTCGGAGAGCGGTGGCGAGCCCATTTTGGCGGGGGTAGGCACCGAGCTTCCGCATCATCAGGGACGCGGTGACGGTCCCGGTTTTGATCGACGTGGCGAGGCGGAGGATCTCGTCCCAATGCTGAGCGATCGTGGCGGTGTTGATCGGGCCGCCGATTAGCGGTGCCAGGGTGGTGAGGTCGTGGGTGCGGGTGGGTGTGTAGAGGCGGGTCTCTCCGACGTTTCGGATACGGGGTGCGAACCGGTAGCCGAGGAGTTGCATGAGCGCGAAGAGGTGATCGGTGAAACCCGCGGTGTCGGTGTAGTGCTCCCGGATTTCCAGTTCACTTTCGTGATACAACAGCCCGTCAAGGACCCAGGTCGCGTCGCGGTCGCCGACATTGACGAGGCGGCTGTGAAAGGGGGAGTACTGGTCGCTGATGTGGGTGTAAACGAGACGGCCGGGGTCGTTGCCGTATTTCGGGTTCACGTGCCCGGTTGATTCTGCTCGGCCGCCGGCGCGGAAGCGTTGCCCGTCGGACGATGAGGTTGTGCCGTCGCCGAAGTGCGCGGCGAACGGGTGCCGGTGTTGAGTGTTGACGATCTCGGCGAGGGCGGCGCTGTATGTTTCTTCGCGGATGTGGGCGGCTTGGTGTCGGTCGAGCTGTGCGTAGCTGACGCCGGGGCAGGCTTCGGACATTTTTGTCAGGCCGAGGTTGATGCCGTCGGCGAGGATCGCGGTCAGCAGCAGTTGCTGGTCTTTGGACGGTTGCCCGGTTTTGAGGTTGGTGAAGTGCCGGCTGAATCCGGTCCAGGCGTCTACTTCCATCAGCAGATCCGTGATCCGGATTCGTGGGAACATGCCGCTGGTCGCGTCGATTAGCGGTTGCGCTTGAATCGGCACGATCGTGTCTAACGGCGTGATTTTCAGACCTGCGGCCGTGACGCCGGGAAGTTTGCCGTCAGTGGCGAGGTGTTCGACGCGGGCGAGGCGTTGTGTGAGGAGTTCGAGCCTGGCGGTCAGGTAGGCGGGGTTTCCGTCGGTGGTCACGATCGGTAGTTGCTGCGCGCTTTTCAGGGTGGTGTAGTCCTGGGGGTCGAGGAGGTATTCGTCGAAGTCACGAAATTGTCGTGACCCGCCTACCCAAATGTCTCCGGAGCGCAGCGCGTTGCGGAGCTCGGTGAGGACACAGAATTCGTAGAACCCGCGATCGATACCGGTGTCGGTGAAGACCAGGGGTTTCCAACGGGCCCGGACGAAGGATCTCGGTGCGGTGTCTGGAATCTTCCGGATACCGGCCGTATTGAGTTGCCGGAGGATCTCGACGGCTGCGAGCAGGTCGACTGCTGCTGGGGCGGCGTGCAGATCAAGGACTGCCAGGAATGCGGGCGAGTATCGGCGCACGGTGGTGAACTGGGCGCTGACCAGAGCGAGCGAATCCGCGGCCTCGGGCCTGGCGAGTTCCTTCGCGGCTGCGGTATTTTCGGCCAGAGTCTTCCACCCGATCACTTTCTCGATGACGGAGAACGCTTCCTCGCCGGTCTCCCGGGCTTTCAGCAGCGCTTCGCCGAGCTGCGAATAGGTCCGCATCAGTGCGGTGACGCTCGTGCGTGAGGCAAGTGTGGACGCATCGTGCCGGTTTTTCGCTGCCCGTAGCAGGCGGCCGATGATCCTGTCGTGCAGGTCGATGATCTCGTCGGTGACGGTCGCCACCCCCTCGACCGCCATCGCGAACAACGTCGCGTAACGACGGCGGGGTTCGAACTTCGCCAGATCAGCGCTCGTCATCGACCCGCCCTCGCGGGCAAGCTTCAGCAGCCGGTTCCGGTGCACAAGCCGCGCAGCTGGCCAGGGCAGATCTAGTGCACGCCACGCGGTGAGACGCTCGACGTGTTCCAGCATCGAACGCGCGTTAGGGCGGGCTGGAGCCTGTTTCAGCCAACCGATCTGAGTGAGAGCGCTGTCCGAACGTCGGATCAGCAACGCATCGAGCCGTGCTCGCTGTCCGTCATCCAAAGGCCCGCTCAAGGTGGAGTGGACGTGACGGGTCGCCCGAGTGAGGCCTTCCGCGCACGCCTTCTCGATCACCTCGATGGCCGGCAACGCGACCGCGTTACGTCGAAGAGATGTGATCGCTGTCTCGACGAGGACCCGGCCTCGGTCGGTCTGCCGCGCAACGGATTCAATCTCTTCCACGACGTTTCGGAAATCACCCATCCCGAACGCTGTCAGCCCGAGGTATGCGCGGGCTTCGCGGGCATGTTCTTGCCGGGTCTCCTCCCGCGCGCCGTACTCACTCCACAGGTTTGGGCTCACCGCGATATTCGACGCCAACTGCGCGAGAACCGCCACAGGTGGGCCAGCGTCGGCGCCGAGCGCGATCCCGGGCCCCCGCAGCAGACACAGGTGAACAGCGAACCCCAACCGGTTCGCGTCCCCACGGCGTTGCCGGATGAGCGACATGTCCGCCTCATCGATCCTGCACAGCGCCGCGATCTCGTCGGGATCCTCCGGCAGGCCTAGAATCTCGGCGCGCTCGAGTGGAGTTAGCAGTGCGCGGCGCGCCATCGTTAGACCTTGTCTTACTGAGCGCTGAGGTAGCGGTAGATGGTGGGCCGGCTTACTTTGAATTCCGCGGCGATCTGCGCCACCGTGTGTGCGCGCTTACCGTCCGGACCCGTCTCCTCGTACATCTGTCGGGCCAATTTCACCTGCCGTGCCCCCAACTTCGGTTTCTGCCCACCCGTGCGCCCTCGGGCTCGCGCTGCGGCCAACCCGTCGCGGGTGCGTTCGGCCATCAACGCATGCTCGAACTCCGCGATCGAACCCAGAATCTGAAAGAACATCGTCCCGAGCGGTGTCGACGTGTCGATGCCCTGATCCAGAACGACCAGGTCAACACCGGCACCCTGCAGCCGCTTAGACAGGTCGATCAGATTCTCCAGAGACCGGCCGAGCCGATCGAGTTTCGTCACCACTAACTGGTCACCAGCTCGGTTCGCCGACAGAAGCGCCTTTTCCAGACCCGGGCGGGACGCGAGTTTGCCTGACGCGGAGTCCACGAAAACCACCTCGCAGCCTGCCGCGTCGAGCGCATCTCGCTGCCCGTCAACGTGTTGATCTCGTGTCGATACCCGCCCGTAGCCCACCCGCATGCCCAGACTGTATCAGAAACAGGGGAAAGCACTACATAGCCGCGTACACGGCAAGCATTACATCACGCCTCGCGCCAACGCGCGGATCGCTGTCGATGTCCGTGACTGAGTGCACAGATGTCCGCTAATGCCTGCGCGTGGCAGAGTGTCACCCGTTGGCGGTCCCTTAACTTCCATACGAACGATGAACCTGGTCTCCAACGACGCGGAGTCTTTCGTTTTCAATCTCGGGCTGGCTAATTAATGGATGAGCTATCAGCCGGCCCCACGATTCGCCGCGGTTCGTATTCAGGGGGAATCATGCAAAGGGGCCGCCACGCCTTATCTGATCTTGAGCTGATCGACAGTGAGACGATTCTTCAGTAATCGGTACCCGATGAGTGCTAGCACTGCCGAAAGGACGAACGTGATTACTAAAATACCAGCGAAGTCGATTGCTCGGGTGGTGAGACATATGCCCAATACGGTGAGAGTGGCAGCCAAGGCGGAAACAGCAACGACGATCATCTGCCGCACCGGATCAGCGAGCGCTCGACGACGGGCCAATTGAAACGCTACGAGTCCGGCGAAAAAAGAGATCGCTCCTGTGAAGGCGCCGACTCCAGCTCCAATCGCAGCTAGCCAAAGCGCGAATCCACTCGGATAGGCGAAGGTGGCACCCACTATCAAACCGACCAACGCACCTGCGGCTATCGCGCAAAAAGATGTGAGGAAGATGGTCGAACCCGGCCGAGCTGTCTTATCCAAATTTTCCGCCACGTGTCGATCCTCGCACTTGGAGTCGTTTTAGCAATTCATCCAGCGCTGATGTTGGAGGCAAAGTTTCGCCAGTTTGTGAGCGCGCCCTGCTCGTATGCACCGTTGTGCAGCCACCATGAGTCGTTGACGATGTAGGCACTAACCACTAAGCGCTTGTTTCCCCCGACGAGTTTGAACTCGAAAACTACGTTGGAACCATAGCCATCGACATGGTTTTTTGTTGCGTCGAACTGAAATCCGAAATAGTTCGTCGAAGTGATCTCTCGCTTGAATCTGCATTCGAAATTGCCAGGACCTACGTGCAACGGAAGCAGTTGGTTAGCAACTGGAAATCCCCTTGGAGCGCCATCAACCGGAAAATAGCAGTTGAAGCATCTCTTCAGCAATGACTTTGCCTGTGCTGCTGTCTTCGTCACCGCATAGGTATAGGCGTAGCTCCACGCGGGGTCTGCGAGCACTGGGAATTCGAGATCGGGAGCGGATAGGTCTACGTTCTGCGTTAACACACCATCGTTCCACGAGTAGGACGTCGGAAGTTTTCGGCCAGCCGAGTCGATTGCCCACGGTTCGGATATCGTCCCAAGCACGTGGTCGCCGCTTTCAAGATAGGAAACACCTGCGCCTTCGACAAGCTTCGTGTCCGCAGGGACGTCGAAATGGTAATCGTAGTGCGTCGGCGCTGTCGCACTATTAATGGCGGTGAGAACGCGGACACCGGACGCTGTGGGCTGTACATATGCGTTCACATCGGCGGACTGACTTGCCACCACTGTGATTCCGGAATCGACCGAGACGGTTTCAGTCGCGTACTCGATGGAGAATCGGACTCCTCCGCCTGAACCGTCCAATGCTCCCGAAGTACTTTCGTCAGTCGCCTTTGCCGTGCCAACTGAGACAATAGCGGCGTCATCCCCCAGGGGCTTTTCGATGTCGACGGGCGCCTCGGTTGAAGTCTCGGCGAGGAGTTCTGGCGCAATCACCGCGAGCGTTGCAGTTGGGTCCGAGATATCGGAAGAATCAAGTGCTTGAGCTGGTACCACTCCACCGAGAACCAAGGCGCCGGCTACAACGATCGTGACTGTGGCCGACGTGGCCGACCGTCGATTCCATCCAAATTTGGACATTGCGCAGCTTTCGTTTTGGCCAGTTCAGGCTGATTGGGCACGATGACAACACGCGCAGTGGGACGAGTGGCTTTGATTTGAGTCTTGCTAAACAATCACCTCAAGAATTTGCAGCTTGACAGCGATGAGCCAGCGGTTCAACTCCCCCAAACGGGGCGCTGATGTCAGCGATGGGTATTTCGATTTTTTTCGATCAGCTTCTCGCCGTCTGGTCGAAGCGTTCCGGTCGGGGAAACGTGCCGGTAAAGCGTTTGCCGGGTAATACCGAGCTCCCTGCAAAGTTCGCCGACTTTGGTGTCTTTCTTCCCCATCGAGGCGATGGCGAGTCGGAGCTTCGCCGGCGTCATCTTGTATGGTCGTCCGCCGTTGCGTCCGCGGGCTCGGGCAGAAGCAAGCCCAGCCAGGGTGCGTTCGGAAATAAGTTCCCGCTCGAACTCGGCAAGGGCTGCGAAGATGCCGAAGACCAGTTTTCCTGAAGAGGTGGTGGTGTCGATCGAAGCGCCTTGGCCAGTGAGCACTCTCAACCCGATGCCCGCCTCGGTCAGGTCATGGACGGTGTTAACGAGATGGCGAAGGTCTCGGCCGAGGCGGTCAAGTTTCCATACGAGCAGGGTATCGCCGGTACGCAATCCTTTTAGGCAAGCCAGCAGCTCTGGCCGATCGTCCTTCTTCCCGGAGGCATGCTCTTCGTAGAGCTGGGCGGGCAGAACGCCGGCAGCAAGCAGCGAGTCCCTTTGCAGATCAGTGCTCTGTGATCCGTCAGCTTTCGACACGCGCATGTACCCCACGAGCATGGCCGTGCCTCCAGTCACTTATACGTTCGAATAAGTGACACGACGGCCAGCTGGGAGCCAGCCACGTCCGCGTGTCACCTAACCACTCACTTATTCTATGACCCGTGAAGGGGCCGAATCGTTATTGTGTGACGGACTGGGAACGGTGATGTTGAGGTCGGCGAGGATCGTGCGGGCCTTGTCGGTGCCTCCTGGTCCCCAAGCAAGAAACCGGAAAAGCTCGTCGGCTGCTGCGGGGTCTTTTCGGGCCAGGGAGATGGCTCTAACGAAGTTCTTCCGTACCTCTTGCCACAGCTCTTCAGAACTCATCTCGCTCAAGCCGCGACGCCACCGCCCGCCGGTCGTTGAAAGACGAGCGGTCGGCGGTGGGGGCGGTGGTAGGAAAAGTTGCCCGTCCGCGCCGGCGGGTTTGATTGTTCCCGATTCGATCATGTCGATCGCGGCGGCGGCAGCTTCGAGGAATTTTTCCTGCCTCGGGCGACGGAGGGCTTCGTAGGTGCACCACATCATTTGGCCGGCGCGTGGCGGCTCGCCGATGCGGTCCCAGATGGCGTGGAGTGTGGCCTTGTACCTGCCTGCGTGGGTGGGGAAGGTGGCGAGTTCGTCGAGGAGGGTCCGCACCAGCCGGAACCAGACCGCAGCAGTGACCTCGCGCCTGGGAAGAGTCACCACGCCGGTCCTCAGGGCGTCGTGCGTTCGCCGGTCCATGGCTTTCATGGCAGGTGGGGCGTCCCGTGGGTCGTGTTGACTGTCGGTCCATAGGACGCGGGACTCGTACACGCCGTCGATCGATTCGAGGTAGCAGCCATGGTCCGGGCAGGTCAGGGTGAGCGGAAGTTGGCCCAGGAGTCGCAACCGTGGTGTGGGGGCGGTGTCGGCGACGCAGGCCGGGCAGGCCCGCCGCAGCGGCGTCGATGGGAGCCACGCCTGCCAGCCGGGTGTCGCCCGGGACCGGATGGACCGTGGCGTGAGGAGGATCTGGTGCTGGTGGACGTAGCGGGAAAACACCTCCGGGTCATCCGATGGGTTCAGGGTGTCCATCACCGTCGGAACAAGTCCCGCGAGCGTCATCGCACGCAGCAGCTCGGCGGTTCGTCCAGTGCGCCCCGAGATCTCGGCGAGGAACTCTTGGGGCGGGTCACGATCCAGGTCGGAGGACTCCCGACCGAGAGTCTGGAAAGTGGGGTCGCTGAGGTTGCCGAGCAGCTCAGTCAGGGACAAACAGTTCGCTGCCGCGACGCGGGTGAGCCACGACGACAGCGCTTCCCCGTCGTCGGGTTCCGGGTGCCGCGGCCACCGGGTCAAGGCTTTCATCCGAGTTCTCGTTCGAAGAGTCGCCGTCGTTCGGTGGGGCCGGCGTAGTCCGCCATGAGCAGGGTCTTGGTGTTGATGCTCTCCTCGCCGGAGTCCACGGCGGCGATCGCGGCGTCGGTGAGAAGCCTGGTCAGTTCCCCGATAGTGCCCTCGCTGCGAGTCAGAAGGTATGTCGCCATCTCCGTCGTGGCGATGTTCGACGCGCGCCGGAGCGGGAAAGACGCCGCGAAGCTTGCCAAGAGGGCGCGGGTTTCGGTGTCCGGTTCCCATCGGGGAAGGGTGAAGGGTTCGAACCGGTTCTCGAGTTGGTCATCGGACCGGATAGCGAGATACGCATCTCGAGTCCCCACACCAACAAGGGGAATGCGCAGTTCGTTGCCCAGGAACCGGAGCAGGTTAAGAAACTCCCGACGGACGGGTCCGGTCCCGGAAAGGACGTTGTGGAGTTCGTCGATGACGAGGACCTTCACACCGACGTCTCGCAGAAGCCCCAGGGCGACTTGTTCGAGTTCCGCGAGCCGCTGCCGGGGGCGAAGCGGTGCACCCATCGTGCCCAGGAGGGAGACGTAGAAACGAATGACCGTGGGGTCGGAGGGCATCTGCACCACCAGTACAGGGATCTGCTCTCGGTCAGGGAGCGACACCGGCAGGTGGGTTCGGTAGAACTTCTCGACGATCATCGACTTGCCGTTATTCGTCGGCCCCACCAGCAGCAGGTTCGGCATTCGCTGTTTCCGCGGCCACTCGAACAACCCTTCCAGGCGGGCCAGAGCGTCGACGGCGCGGGTGTAGCCGATCCACCGGTCAGACCGGATATGGGCGAGGCGTTCCTCCGCCGGTAGTCGGGCGACACGTTGCGCGGTCTCGGTCAGGTGGGTCAGGTCGACCAGGTCATCATCCACGTCACCACTCCTCGATCTCCGCAAAGGGCGCCGCCGCCTCCGGCGAGCTCGGGTCCTCGTTCACTTCTATAGGTGGGATAAGCGCCGCAGTTGAAGTGCGGGGCGCCGAAGGCGTGGTGGTGCGCCGCTCGGTATCACGCCGCGCGCGTTTCGTCGTCCGGGCAGCGGCTGTCACGACGTCGCGCATGAGCTCGATCTGACGGAAAAGTGCTTCTTCGTCCACGTCCGCCCGCCCTTCCGCCCGGAGCGCAGCTACAGCGGCCTTCTGCTCCCAAACGGTCACCGGCGGGTGCGACAACCGCCGATACGGGACCGGCATGTACTCGGTTCCCTCCGGGTCCAGGACCCACACGCGGCTGATGTCCCGGGGATCTCGCCGGATCACGAACCGGCCCAACTTCTCCCGCCTCGCAATCCACGGCTTCAAGGCATCGGAAAAGTACTGGACGTGGTCGATGGTGAATCCCGACCGGGTCAGGGTCCGGCGGATGACAGGGAGGAAGTCGATCAGGAACGCGGCCGGGTTCACCACCACGACCGGGGCCATCTCGGCCAGCCCTGCGTTCCACCGGCCCACGGGTGTCCGGCCGATTCCCCCGTGCACGCTGCCGTGGTAGCTCGCGATCGCGAGCACCAGCCACCGCTCCAATTCCTTGAGCGTCAACGCTGCCGTCTTCTCGGAGTCGTACCTGCCCCGCTCTTGCGGGTTGGAGAACGTCGTCCCGGGGAGTTCGTGGACCGTTTTCATCATCGTGCCGATGACCCGCTCCACGATGCCGCCGTAGTGCGGCTGCCCCGGCGGCCGGTACCGCAGCCGGATGCCGTGCTGCTCACACCCACGACGGAGGGCCTCACTGTGGAACTCGGCCGCATTATCCAGGTACAGCTCCGCCGGTTTCCCGCTCATCGGCCACGACACGTCAGCTCCGAGCCGCTCCAACCAGTCCCGTTTGTCCGTAACCATGTTCGACAGACACAACCCGGCCGACAGGGCTGACGGGGCCTCCAACGTCACCACCAGCCCGACAATGCTGCGGCTGTAGACGTCGATCCCGACCGTGACGTACGGGCGGCCGATCGGGAGGCGGTGGCGTTCGTCGACGACGATGACATCCACCGGAGTGTGATCGATTTGCACCTGATCCAGTACATGCCGGACCGGTGGCACCACCCCACCCGCACTCTGACGGGCACGCACCGCATCGGCGCCGTCCCGTCGGTCGACCTGCTTCACCGGATCGATCTGGCCGATCCGCCGCACAAGGCTCCCGCGCGACGGGACCGGAAGACCCCGGAGACGGCACAACCGGGCAACCTCCCGGTACACCGCCGCCACGCTGCGCCTCTGCCTGGTCAGGTAATGCGTCCGAATTGCCTCACTGAGGATGTCCTCCACGGCTGCCGGCAGGTGCCGGCCGCCGGCGGGAGCACCACGACGACCAGGCAACAAATCCGAGGCGACGCCGTCGCCTGCACGCCATCGACGCAGGAACTCGTAAACGTATCGGCGAGACAGCCCCAGAGCAGCAGCCGCTTCGTCCACCCGGTCAGCACCAGCGTTCTCATGACACGCCAGCTCGCTGATCACCCCGGCCCGATGAACCGCGACACTCCACGACGCGGCGGATGACGTCAGGACTCCGCGTTCGACCTCGAACTGCTCCGACTCATCCATCTCCGACCTCACCGCGAAGAAACCCTGGTTCGAAGTCGAAGATAGTGCACACAATCACGAACATCTAGATGTCCATCAAATCGCGCACAAGCCCCGGGACCACGCAAGATCCCGTGCTCGAATTCCCAGACATCGACAGCGAAGCAGTCCGAAACTGTCTCGCGAACGATCGTTTCCGGCCACCTGCGCATCCGCATGTGGCAGACGGACGACGAGAGCGGCACGAACGTCCAGATTGAAGTGCTCCTCAGTCCGACCCCCCGCGCGAGTCATAGCCCAGCCGAAGGTCAGCGCTATATCGCCAGCCGCGCCTCCCGGAAGAAAGCGGTGTAGCCCACCATCCCCATGAACCAGAGTGCGATCGCCACGGTCCAGGATGCGGCTGAGTTGGTGTCGAACATTACGAAGCCCCAAAATTGTCCGCCAAGATCCGGTCGCGGAAATACGACGACCGGCAGAAGCACGAAGACGATTGGCACGATGCCGGCGATCCGTCGATCGAGGATCATCGTTGACAGAAGACCTACGCCGATGAGGCCAATCTCTGCACGGACCGGGGCGAAGATGCCCAGTGACCCCGGGGCGCCTATCCGGAGTGACTCGAGCGCGCTTAGGCCGATCATGAGTGCGCTCAACGTCAATGCGGTGATGCATCGCAGTGTCCAGATTCGGCGCGCAGATGTGGCCTCGATGCCTGCTCCGCTTGTGCCCAGGCCGTAGAGGCAGAAGGCCACGGGCAGGAACTGGAAGATGACCAGTAAAGGAATTTCCGAGACGTCGTTTCCGTGGGTGATCACGATCGCCGGAGTCGCAAATGCGCCAAGAAGTAAGTCGATGATCACGACGGCGAGGATTGTCCACCCGAAGGTACGGCTCCGTAGATAGCTCAGCACTACTGGAAGTCTGTGTTGGAGAGAGTGCAGCTCGTATACTCGCGCGCGTGTTTTGCGAACCACTCACGGCCCTCGGCGGGCGACAAGTTGAAGAGGTAGTTGATGTTGTCCCTAGTTTGGGCGATGCCGATGGTTGTCCCTTGTTGGCTACGGACGTCCTGCAGCCAGAAGTTGACCGCGATATCGTTGCTGATCCCTTGCTGGGTGGCGTCGCTTTTGGTGGAACAGATGTCGATGTCGGTTAGCGCGCTTTGAATTGAATCTTCCGCGGGGTCTGTCGAGGACGGGTTGAGGTAAAGGCGGCCGAATCTCGGCACGGCGTCACCATGGTTGTCGGGAACTTGTTCGAGGTGATCGAACGCCAGGGGGCTTTTGCTGGTGATCGCCGCCAGGCGGCTCCATCGCCTGAGCAGGTCTTGGCTGATGGTTTTGTACTGGGGAAGTATCTTCACGGTAAGGAGAGGCTTTCCACCGGTTATTGTGATTTCGCCGGCTTGGCTCATTGGCTCTTGCACGCTGTAGCGAGCTTCCTGTCCGGCCACGATGCCGAGTCCGAGCGCTAAGACGGCCACACTCAGCGCTGCTCCGCATGTGGCAAAAAGACGGTTTGCACGAGATGCGAGGGTGATGCCTGTGACAAGAAGAGCTGGCGCAGCAATCGCCACGAGAGCCTGACCGAGAAACATCGCGGTGTTCGGCAGGTTGTAGTCGATCGAGACGTAGCCGTCCAGAGGATTCAGGCCCGGCAAGAAGAATTGGTCTACGCGAACGGCGCTCAGCGCGTAGGCGACCACGCCGAGGGTTGCAGCGATCGGCACTGCCACCCAGTGACGGATCACGGCGGCAAGAACTGAGCCAAGGGCGGAAAAGCCCGCAACAACGGCTAATGCAACGAGCCAGAGGACGGGCGTCGGGGCTCCTGCGCCACCAGCCAAGACTGTGCGAATGGACTCCGCCACGAGCACAACCACGAAGATTGCGACCGCCCACAGTAGATCGGCGATCATCTGAGGTCGAAAGACATCAGACCAGTGTCTCGCGGCGGTCATGAGCAGTGGGGCACCGCGATGCCGGCGCTCCCGTAATCCGTCCCACGCTGAAGCGCCCGCGACAAAGGGGGAAAGGATACTCGCCGAGGCGAACAATGCTCCTGCTGCATCGGGCCAGTAGCCGAGTCGAGGGAAGGAACCATAAATCGCGACCAGCGATCCGAGGATCGCCAGGACCGGCGCGCCGATGACAAACAGAGAGCGGCGTAGGTGGAGCGAAATCACAGGTCGGCCCCGGACCCGTTTTTCAAGACCTCGGTGTAAGCGCGCTCCAAGGGGGTGTCTCCGACGCTTCCTTCGCGGGCCCGGAGCTCGAGGTCATCGACGGATCCATTGAAGGCCAGTCGGCCAAGGCTGAGCACGATGACGTGGTTTGAAGCTGCGCGGACATCTTCGATGAGATGAGTGCTGGTGATGACGCCACGAACTGTTCCCAGATCGCGAATGAGCTGGCGAAAGTTGATCCGCTGCTCGGGGTCTAGGCCGGCTGTTGGTTCATCGAGAAGTAGCAGCTCGGGGCTGTTGACGATCGCTTGTGCGATGCCAGCGCGGCGGCGCATTCCGCCAGATAGGCGACCCAGGCGAACGTCGCGTTGTTCTGTCAGGCCGACGGCTGCGATGGCTTCGTTGATCGCGTTAGCCGGATTTGAGACGCGTTTGAGCCAGGCGACGTACGACACGAACTCGTGAACGGTGAACGACGGTGTGAAGTCAAAATCCTGCGGGAGGTACCCGATGCGGCGTCGCACTTCCAGGAGGCTGGACGTGTCGTGGAGGTCGTGACCCAGCACCGACAGTTGGCCGGCGTAGCGACGTTGCAAGGTCACGAGCGACCTGAAGAGAGTGGACTTGCCGGACCCGTTGGGCCCGACAACGGAGGTCACTCCGTCGCCGAACCCAACGGAAAGGTTGTCGATGGCTGGGGTCTTCTTTCCCCGATAGGCCACCGAGAAATCTGTCGCCGATACGTGTTGGATCAAGTGTGGCAGGAGCTCAGGTTGCCTGAGTTGCCGGTGGTCTTGTATTCCTGGCCGTAGAACTGCGCCTGGCCGAAGAACTTCTGCGACGCGTAACCCGGCTGCGTGTCGCATCCCGTCGCGGACGTTGACCAACTCGTGGCGGTCTTCGAAGCGGTCTGCGAACGCAGAACCGTCGGGTTCGTGACACCGAAGCTCTTGTGGACCTCGTACACGAACGCGAAGGTCTTCGCCGTAAGGCACGATCCCGAACCGGACCCGGTGATGTTCACGCCCGACAGGTGCGGGACACCCGGATACACATCGCAGCCATCGGGCTGGCCGGCGAACGCAGCGCTGGCGCCTCCGACGACGCCTCCAAGCGCAAGTGTGGCGGTGATTAGCACCGTCGCTAACTTCCTTTTCAACATCTGACACCCCTTGTCTTAGTGAGAGAAATTCTCACACTCACATCATTGCGGGTATGACGAATCATCGCAGTCCGCTCTTGTGGGGACCTATGAAAAACCTGGATCAGCGCGCCTCTGCCGAAAACGGTGTTAAAAGCCCTGTCGATAGTAGAAGGTTTGGGCAAAGCTGATTTCGGGCGAACTATTGGACAGTAGTTTAAGCATCTTGTGAACAGCAATTCCGATAAACCTGTCGACCCGTCCTCAAACGATCGTTACTCGACACCACAAATCCTTAGCGTCGGATTTTCTCCGAATTCACGAGCTACCGCTACCGCAGCCGGGAGCGGACCCTAGTCCCCTGTCGCGGTCAGCCGACCAGCGGACGAAACGGATGACCGCCGCCGGATCGTCATGGCCGTGACGAGCACCACGATCACCCCCGCCAGAACCGCGCTGACCGGACCCGTGCCGAGCGCCAGTCCGCCCCGTACGTGCGACACCCCTGCCCAGTCGGCGAACGATGCACCAAGCGGCCGGGTGACGATGTAGGCGAACCAAAACGCGACGATCGCGTTCATCCGGAGCCACCGGTACGAGAGCAGAGGGACCGCCATCACGATGGCAAAGAGGATGCCAGAGGCGAGGTATCCGAGGTGCAGAGTGGTCGCGGTCATGTCACCGGCCGCGGTGCCCAGGGCGAATGTGCAGAGCACCGTCGCCCAGTAGAACACCTCCCGTCGACGACTGGTGATGCTGTGGATCGACAGGGTGCCTTCGATCCGGCGCCAGAGAAGGAACACCACGGCGAGGGCGGTGGAGAACGCCACGGTCGAGGCCAGGTACGGCACCCCGAACACGATGTGGGTCACATCCGCGACCATCGTGCCGAACACGCTGACCATGACGACGGTGAGCCAGTAAAGCCACGGGATGTAGCGCCGTGTAACGAACTGGGCAGCCAAGACTCCGGCGAACACGACCGCGGAGACGATCACCGCGACGACGGGGTTGCCATGCGTGACGAGGAAGTCCGACGTTGTCTCCCCCATGCCCGTCGTGAGCACCTTCACGATCCAGAAGACGGCGGTAATCTGCGGGACCTTGCTGGCGATTGTCACTCCACTCCCTGGATCGGACCGAAGCCGGACGGCGCTGCACCGGTGCTCAGGGGCACCCGGCGCGACGGAATGCGTTCGCGCACGGAGCTGGTGATCGAGTGAATCGACAGGGTTCCCTCCCTGCGGGACCAGGCCACGACGGTCGCGGGCAGCGCAGCCGCGAACACGACCGTCGTGATCCACCCGGGCGTTGTCGTGGTCAGCGGCATTCTGTTCTCTCCAGTCGTTGGTGCGAGAGAAACCCAACCGGGCCACGTCTAAGAAACCACTAATTCACCGGCAGAGCGGCAGGCCGTCGATCAGGCGTTCGCATCGCCCGGCAGTCGGGTGGGCCGGTCGACGGAGAGTCCTCGCTCTCGACGCGAACGCAGCCGCTGCACCGCGGCGATAGTAGCCGAGAGCAGCGCACCCACCCCGAGAGAGACAGCCACTCCCGCGAGTGGATTGGCGGCGAGGGCTGCGCCTGCCACGCTCGCGACCAGCACGTGGTAGCCGGTGTAGAGAGATGACGCGGCAAGCGAGAGGGGCAGATACCGTCGCGTCGACAAGCCCGTCGCGCCGGCGGTCATGGTCACCGCGACCCGGGCGTATGGCAAGAACTTCGCACCGATCAACGCGGCCGCCGGATGCTTCTCGATCCGTCCCGCCGCCCACGTGAGAGCCCGAGAAATACGGGGTCGGCGCATCCAACCCCACCGGTCGGTGCCGACCGCCCTCCCAATCCAAAACGCCACCCCGTCGCCGACCATGGTCGCCGCGATGGAGACGAGAAGCACCGCGAGAGGTGATGGCCCGAGGCCCGCCGCTCCGAGGCTCGTCAGTATGACGACAGTCGTCTCGCCGGGAACCAGCGGGAAGAACCCGTCGACGATGAGCAGCGTGGCCAGAACCACGAACGCCCACGGAGACGAGGCGATCGTCAGCAGGAGTTCCGAGAGGTTCATGGTCTTCAGTGTCGACTATCGCGCGTAAGAAATCACTCATCAACAGACTCGGGTGCTCATCGGAGTGGTCAGGTGCGCCTAAGCAGCGTGATGCCGTCGCGGGCGAACACGACGCGATAGTCATGTCGCTGCGCAGAAAGTAGATCGCGATGCTCCGCCTTGCGGGTTACCGCGAAGTGTCGTGTGGAATGCGGATCCACCACGATCCAGGTCGGGGTGTCCATGCCCGCCGGGAGCAGCCCGAACAGGGTGACATCGTCACGGGAGGTGAGCTGCGGAACGAGGTCATCCGACGCGGACACTGACGCCCCCGACGGGATCATCGCCAGCGCCGTGTCGATCGCCGAGGCGCGAGGGTTGGGTTGCCAGAGCGTGGGGGTCACGAGTTGAGCGAGCGCGTGCGAGGGAATCAGCATCGCGGTCACGATCAGAGATAGCGCGAGTGCGCCGCGAACGACTCCGCGCGCTGTCGGGGAATCCACTGCACGGATGCGAGTGCCCCCGTCGATCATCGCGGCGAACACTACCGGCATAACAACGGCGCTGTAGTGGTAGTTCGTGCCCCAGTAGCTGGGGTCGTTACTGGCGAACCGCCAGAGCAACGTGGGCACGGCCGCCAGCACCAGCGGTGAACGGAGGGCGAGGAACCCGGTGATCGCGATCGTGGCGAGAAGCGTCAGCAACTTGCCTCCCGCATCCGTCCCCAGCACCTGCAGGAGCGGCTCTTTCGAGACTTTCGCCCAGTAGTGGTATCCCCCCGAGCCGTTGATGGCGGGAAGGATGACGAGGATCTCGAGGATGCTCGCCGCCGCGCCGATGATGGCCACGGACACGCCGAGTTGGTGTCGTCCGCGACAGAAGATCAGGCAGCCGATCACGGCGACGACGGAGAGGCCAAGATCCTCCTTGACCAGCACGAGCGGAAGCGCCCAGATCGCCGCTCCACCGAGCCGCCCCCGCCCCAGCGCGCTCAGCGAGAAGGCGATAAGTGGAACGGCGAAGGCGATCTCGTGAAAGTCGAACCCGGCGGCTGCGGCGATTCCGAAGGAGAAACCGTACCCGAGCCCGACACAGACGGCCGGCCAGCGACCGAGTGCGGTTCTCGCCCAGGCGACTAAGGGCCACGCTGCTAGCGCGAAGAGAAACGACTGCGCGACGAGCAGCGTCACGGGGCTCGGCGCGATGGCATAGAGGGGGGCAAGCACCATCAGGATCGGATGGAAGTGGTCGCCGAGGAGGTTGACGTCAGCGCCCTTCAGGAGCGAGATAGGTGCTCGGAGCAGGGAGTAGTTGCGCACCGCCTGTTCGAAGATCCCGAGATCCCATCCGGCGGTGTGGAAGGTCAGCTGCCGTCGTACGGCCAGCGTCGAGTACATGGCGAACAGACCGAGCACGAAGACGATCGCGATGAAATCGCGACGCACCGCGATGCGGACGTTCTGGTGCCCTCGCGTGACCAGTCGGCGCAGGCGGGGGGCGTGGCGGTACATGGGGCCACAGTGATCCGGGGGGTCGCAGAAATCTCTCAGATTTCGCGGCTCAGTCGCGCTTGTGTGGTGCACAAAATTACCGCTGTTAGCGTGGACTCAATTTAGGGACACTTCACTATGGACATCCGACCGCGTCTGCTCCTCGTCGAGGACGACTCCAAGTTGGGAGCAGTCATGCGGCAGGTTCTGGAGGAGGTCTATGAGGTCACCCTCGTCGACGACGGCAGGGAGGCTCTGGATTTGGCGCTCTCGAGCGATTTCGAGGCGATGGTAGTGGACAGGCGATTGCCCAACCTGGACGGCCTGGAGCTCATCGAGGCTCTTCGAAAGAAGGGCGTGACGACGCCCATGTTGATTCTCACCGCGCTTGGCACCATCCACGACAAAGTGCAGGGGCTGGATGCGGGGGCGAACGACTACCTCGTGAAACCGTTCGAGTTCGATGAATTGTTCGCCCGACTCCGCGCGATCCGCCGGGTGTTCACCGGAGAGGGCCCCTTCGTGCGCATCGGGCTGTGGGAGTTCTACCCGGAGAGTCGCACCGTCTACTCTCCCTACGAAGGCCGCATGATCCTCACCGAACGGGAAAACGCCCTGCTGCGCCTCTTCGCCGAGAATCCGCAGCGCACGTACAGCAGGGAACAGATCCTGCGTCAGGTGTTCGACGAGAGCGACCTGCCCGGCACCGTCGACACCTACGTTCACTACGTCCGTCGCAAGACCGATCCCGACCTGATCACGACCGTGCGCGGGCAGGGCTACCGCTTGGGCGCGCTGTGAAAGCGAGTCGGTCGAACGGTCAACTCATCGACGCCGACGCGCGGGCGGTGCGTCGAGCCGCGCGAGTGGTCGGCGCTCAGATCACAGTGGCGTCAGCAATTCTCGTGATCGGAGTTCTCGTCGCGGCGCTCGTCTTCGTGCTGAGACACATTCCCGCAGCCAAACTATTTGACCGGAACGGCCCGCACGAGACCACGATCGACATCGGGGGGATCGATATTCTGATGGCGGGCATCGTGATCGGCGTGGTGGCCATTCTGCTGGCCGCAGCCATGAGCATCTTCGCCACACGGAGGGCGGTGCGGCCGCTGGGCGACGCCCTCCGCAGCCAACGTGCGTTTGTCGCCGATGCCAGCCACGAGCTGCGAACCCCCTTGGCAGTGCTCGATGCTCGCCTCCAGTTGCTCCAGCGCGGCCTCACGCCGCAGGATCGTTCGACCGAGATCGTGTCCGAGTTGCGACAAGACGCTAAGACGCTGATCGAGATCGTCAACGACCTGTTGGTGTCGGCCGAGGCCGTACCGAACGGCGATCCCGAGCCCGTCGCGGTCAACCCCGTCGCCGTACTGGCCGTGAATTCGATGCGGGTTCTCGCCGCGGATAAGCATGTAACGATCAGCCTGGTCGACACGACGCAACTGTCGACGATGGTGCCGCCAGCGAGCATCCATCGATGCCTCGTCGCTTTGCTCGACAACGCTCTGGACTTCGCGCCGCCGGGTTCCACGGTGACGGTGTCGCTGACCGAGCAGAAAGGGATGGCTCGCCTCGCTGTGCGCGACGAGGGCGCCGGAATCCAGGGCATCGAGCCGGCGAGGATTTTCGATCGATTCGCCCGCTCGGGCTCGTCTGTCGATGGCGGAGGCACCAGCCGCACGGGCTTCGGGATCGGCCTGTCGCTGGTTCGTGACACCGTTGAACGGGTGGGCGGACGGGCCACCGTCTCCGCGACCTCTGCCCAGGGGACGGAGATCGAGTTGCTCATCCCCCTGGCGCGCTGAACGCAGCAGATCCGACATTCTTCGAGCTTTCTGAGAGGCACCCGACTGTGCTGGCGTGATGGCACTCACTCGAGAACGCCTCGCCCCCACCGCGATCGGGCTCGGCGTGGCCCGACGGATGCCGCTGCTCGCCGTGCTTGTGGGACTGTGCGCGGCGGCCGTCTCCGTGAGCGGGTCGTGGATCCCGTCGTTATGGGGCGATGAGGCGGCCAGTGTGCTCTCTGCCCAGCGGTCGATTCCCAGCTTGTTCGCCATGCTCGGCCATGTTGACGCGGTTCACGCCACCTACTATCTCGGGCTCCATTTCTGGATCGAACTCTTCGGGGCATCCCCGTTCTCGGTACGGTTCCCGAGCGCAGTCGCGATCGGCGTCTGCGTCGCCGGCGTCGTCGTTCTCGGCACCAGGCTGGACTCGCTCACGGTGGGCGTCGTCGGCGGGATGATCTGTGCGGTGCTGCCCCGGGTGACCGGAATGGGCGACGAAGCCCGGTCGTATGCCTTCACCGCCGCCGCCGCGACCTGGTTGACGATCGTGTTCGTGTCGATCCTGCGGAGCGAACGTCGGCGACGCCGGCAGTGGATCGTCTACGGCACTGTTCTGGCCGTCGGGATCTACCTCTTCCTCTACCTGGCCCTCATTGCTATCGCGCACCTTGCCGTACTGCTCGTCAGCGCCCGTACGCGACCGCTGATCCGTCCGTGGGCGCGCACCATGGTCGTTGTCGTCATCGTCGTGTCCCCCCTGGTCGTGGCCGGCATCTTCGAGCACTCGCAGATCGGTTTTCTCGCCGATCGGGTCACCACCGACTTCTACTCGCTGTTCGTGACCGTCTGGTTCGGGATGACCTCGTTCGCCGTCGTGGCGTGGGTGGCGATCATCGCAGCCGTCGCCTTCTTCACCCGCGATGTAGTCGCGCGCCGGGCCCGGGGTCTGTCGAACGGCGACCACTCGCTGTCGCCAACCGTGGTGATCGGAGCGTGGCTATTCGTGCCGAGCGTGCTCCTGGTCTCGAGCCGTCTGCTCATACCGGATTTCACCGCTCGTTACCTGTCGATGTGCGCGCCAGCCGCGGCGTTGATGATGGCGATCGGTGTCATCCGGCTCGCCCATCGTCGCGTGCCGCTCATCGCGCTCGCCTGCGCGGCGATCGTTGCCGTGGCGATCCCCGGATGGGTGCAGCAGCGTGGCCCGTACGCGAAGAACAACAGCGATTGGGCGGTGATCAGCGCTGATATCCGCTCCCTCGCTCAGCCGGGAGATGCGGTGGCTTTCGACGATTCGTCGCGGCCATCTCGAAGAACACGGCTCGCGTTCGACGTGTATCCGGCGGGATTCACGGGTCTCGACGACATCACTCTGAAAACCCCGTACTCGCAGAACACGACGTGGTTCGACAGCACATACACGGTTGCCGAAGCCAACCGGCTCGGCAGGCTCTCTGGCATCACCAGAATCTGGATGGTCGAGTACGCACTGCCCGGGCATATGGATACAGCAGGAATCTCTGAACTCGAGTCACTCGGTTTCACCCAGCGGACCTCTGTGCGGACCCATCGAAGCGTCATTATGGGATTCACCCGCTGAGGGAGCTTTCTTATAGCCGTCTGTGATCGGTCGGGTGAGACTCGCGCTCGTAGAGGAATCGACCTCTCGCGGAGGAAAGAATGCTCACCACGACACAGCGAACGATCGCACGGGTGTTGCGTCGAGTCCGGCGCGCTGCCCAGGCGGAACTGCGGGCGTGGGCGGCGAGGGCGCCCCTTCGTCCGCGAACGGTCATGTACGAGTCGTTCGCCGGAAACGGGGTGCTTGATAATCCGGAAGCCATGTTCCGCGAGATCATCCGCTCTCCCGATCTGAGCGACATTCGTCACATCTGGGTGCTCGCCGGGGCTGGACACGATGAGATCCGCAGGGAGTTCGCTCACGACCGCCGCGTGCGCTTCGTGAAATACCGCTCGGGCCGGTACTTCCGTGCGCTCGCGACGAGCGGATACCTCATCAACAACGCGACCTTCCCGATCGAGTTCTCGAAGCGTCCCGGCCAGGTGTACGTCAACACCTGGCACGGAACACCGCTGAAGAAGATGGGCTACGACATGCCGGGTGGTGCCGTCGATTCCGCAAACACGGTCCGGAACTTCGTCGCGGCAGACTACCTGCTCTCGCAGAACCACTTCATGACCGAGCAGATGTACGAGAGTGCATACAAGTTGCGGGGTGCCTTTCGCGGGCGGATCGTCGAGGAGGGCTACCCCCGGGTCGATCGCCAATTCCTCGATCGGGGCTGCTTCCTCGCTGCCCACGCGCGACTAGAAGAGGCGGGGATCCAGCTGGATGGCCGCAACATCGTGCTCTACGCGCCCACCTGGAAGGGCGACTCCTTCGCCAATCCCGAAGACGACGCGAACGCGCTCCTTGCAACCGTGAGTGAGCTGCAGGACCGTCTGGGGTCATCGGAGTACATGGTGTTGCTGAAGACCCACCAGGTGGTGCACCGTTTCGCCGCGTCCCAGCCGGAGCTGAAGAGCATTCTCGTGCCCAACGACATTCCCACCAACACGATTCTGGGGCTGGCGAGTCAGCTGATCACGGACTACTCCTCGATCTTCTTCGACTTTCTCGCCACCGGTCTGCCCATCATCTTCTACACCCCGGATGCCGCCGAATACACCGGGTCGCGCGGAACCTACTTCGCCCCCGACGAACTGCCGGGACCGGTGGTGTCGCAGCTCGCGCAGGTCGCCGACCAGATCGCGCGGTCGGCGGGCGACGGTACTCCTGTGGTGCCCCACCCCAATTACGAGGTCTGGAAAGAGCGGTTCGTGGCACGAGAGGACGGTGGCGCATCCCGCCGCGTCGTCGATGTGATCTTCCGCGGCCACACCGACCTGCGCCGGGTGTTTCGCATCTCGGACGACGCGCGGACGCGGGTGCTGCTCCACCTTGGAGGTATGCGATCGAACGGGATCACCAGTTCAGCTCTCAATCTGCTCACTGCGATCGATCACGACAGCGTCGATGTCTCCATCGTGATCCAGCGCCCGCGCAGCGCAGACCAGCGAGCGAATCAGGCGCGCATCGATCCTCGAATACGGCAATTCCATCGCTCCGGCGGGATGAACGGCCACAAACTCCCCCACTTCCGACGGGAGACGGCGGAGCGACGCGGCCTCCCTGACCTTCACCACACCGTGCCAGGCCAGGCAGCGCTGTGGGCCGACGAGTGGCGACGCACCTTCGGCGACATGAGTTTCGATGTGGTCGCGGACTTCAGCGGATACAGCTCGTTCTGGGCCACGCTGCTGCTCCACTCCCCCGGCGCAGAGCGGCTGATCTGGCTGCACAACGACATGGCCGCTGAGGAGCATCGGGTGATCAAGGGGCGCCGGCGGATGCGACGCTCACTTCCCGCGGTCTTCGCGTTGTATTCGCAATACGACCGCCTAGTCTCGGTGTCGCCCAGCCTCGCGGCGGTGAATCGACGGTCGCTCGAACGCAGGTACACCCTCGACCCGAGCGTCTTCGTGACGAGCCGCAATCTGATCGATTCGGCCCGCATCCTCTCGATGGCGGCCGACGACCTCGAGCAATCGGTGACCACGATCGACGCAGACGGCGCCTCCCACACCCCGCCGTGGCTCGGCGAGTTCACCCGGCCCCGGGACGGGCGATGGTTTGTCACCGTCGGGCGGTACTCCACGGAGAAGAACCATGCGCGGCTGATTGATAGTTTCGCTGCTCTGCATGCGACAGCACCCGAGGCCCGGCTGCTGATCATCGGATACGGACCGCTGGAGTCCGCATTGCAGAAGCAGATCGATCACCTCGGCCTGAGTTCATCCGTCTTCCTGGTCGGTCACCTGGCCAACCCCGTCCCCGTGATGGCCGCCGCCGATTGCTTCGTGTTGTCGAGCAACTACGAGGGTCAACCCATGGTGCTCTTGGAGGCCGCGACTTTGCGACTACCGATCGTCTCGGTGAGGTTTGCGTCGATTACAGACGCACTCCCTCCCGGAGAGATCCACATCGTCGACCAGGACAGCGCGGCGCTCGCCCTCGGCATGGCTGAGTACCTGCACGGACAGGTCCAGCCCGCGCGACTCGATGCACGCCAGTACAACGCCCTCGCGCTGGCGGAATTTACCGACGCGATGAACATCACTCCTGTTCACTTCACGGCCGCAGCATGATTGACGGATCGCTGACCGAATCGCCCGTCGGAGCGCCCGCTGATTCGCGGCCAACCCGATCCCGCGTGCTGGTCATCAGCGGATCTGGCATCGCGGCCATACTGCTCCTCGTGGGGGTGGGCATGGCGATGACGGCCTCGCGCAGCTGGACCGCGCGGGAGATGAATGTGCTCGAAGCCGTCAGCCGTGCACATGTCGCCGCGCTCGATGCGCTGGCACTCGCCATCAACACACTGTTCAGTCCGCGGGTCGCTGCAACGATCGTCGTGATGGTGGCGGTGATCATCTGGGTCGTCACCCGCCGGCTGCGCACCACCGTCCAGTTCGTCGGAATCGTCTCCGGCTCGTGGCTGGGGACAGACGCGATCAAGGTACTCGTCCACCGCCCGCGCCCCGACGGAAGTCTGCTTGCTCATCCCCTCATTCACGAGGCGTCGAACAGTTATCCCAGCGGGCACACAGCGTTCGCCGCATCACTGGCGCTGACCCTGATCGTGTTGGCCCGAGGGCGCCGGTGGCAACCTGCGATCGTCGTAATCGGTGCAGCGAGTGCCGTGGTTGTTGCCTGGTCCCGGGTGTATCTGGGCGTGCACTACGTGTCGGATGTGACCGCATCGCTGGTCTATTCCGTGGTTGTGGTGTCGACGCTGTCGGTGCTCTGGGAGCGCTTCGCCGCGACAGCTCCGGTGTGGGATCGAGCGGCTCGCAGACCGGTCTCGCGTCTCGACTGAGTTCACCGGGATTCAGTCGTCGGAGAACTCGTCCGTCTCGTCGGAGTACTCGGCGAGTACCACTACGGACATCCAGCTGACGGCGAGCAGAGACCCCGCGAGGACTGCGCACGCTCCGATCAATACGGCGACCACGACTGCTCCTGACGAGACACTGGAGGCGAGCGACTGACCACTCGCCTCAGCCACGATCGTCCACTGGTTCTCAGAAACTCCTAAGGCAAGATCTCCTCTGGGGCTGCTCTGTGTGGGAGGCTCACCGCATGGACGCTGCCGAAGCACCGCAGAGTGCGAAGCCGAGTCGACGAGCCTTTCTGGGCCGGATCGCCTGGGGAGCGGCGGGACTCGCCGCCGGACTCGGGGCGGGGGTCGGCATCGGACACAACGTCGATCGCACGCAGGATGCGGACGCGCTGGCCGAACGCCCCGCGGGAACGGGATTCGACCATCTTGTTGTTCTGGCGTTCGAGAACCGGTCCTTCGACAACCTGTTCGGCTACCTCTACTCCGACCACGGCTATCCGCTACCTGCCGGGCAGAGGTTCGAGGGTCTGGCTGCGAAAGTACATTCGAACTCGGCTCCCGACGGAACTCGCGTCGAGGCGCATCCTTATTCGGGGCCCACCGACGAGATCATGAGCAGCCCGTCTCCCAATGCCGGGGAGGAGTACCCGCACATCAACACCCAGCTCTTCGGAATCGTGCGCCCGGCCAGTAACGCCCACGCCGTGACCCCGGTAGCTCCATATAACGCCCCGGGGCCGGGTGCACAGCCGACCATGAGCGGGTTTGTGACCGATTTCATCAACAACCACCGGGCGAAGACCGGGGTCGAGCTCACCGAAGCCGAATACAGCGTCATCATGGGCTCGTTCACTCCGGCGATGCTGCCCGTGTTTTCGACCCTCGCGAAGAACTTCGCGATCTACGACCATTGGCATGCGCCCGTGCCGACCCAGACCTTCGCGAACCGCTCGTTCATGCACGCATCCACCTCCAACGGCTTCGTGGAGAACAAAGGAGCGGGCGGTTTCGGCAAATGGATCGACCCGGCGCTGAACGATGCGCCGACGATCTTCAATCGCCTGGATGATGCCGGGCTGAGCTGGGCCGTCTACTTCGACGAGAGCCAGCTCATCTCGTTAACCGGGCTCATCCACGCGCCGGTGCTGGAACCGTTCTGGAAGACGCACTTCCGCACGATGACGCAGTTCCATGATGACGTGGCGGGAGGAACTCTCCCGGTCTACAGCTTCATCGAACCCCGCATGATCTACAACCACAACGACATGCACCCGGGTACCGGCGCCATCACGGCGCAGACCATTGATGGCAAGGTCGTCACGGGAAGCGGAGTTTCCGATGCCCGAGCTGGAGAGGTTCTGCTCCACGAGATCTACACCTCGATCAAAACGAGCGCCTCGGCGAAGGGGTCGAACGCGGTGAACACCATGCTGGTGGTCACCTTTGACGAGACGGGTGGTACCTACGATCACGTGCCACCGCCCGCTGCCATCCCTCCGGGCGATGGAAAGGTGGGAGAGCTCGGCTTCGGCTTCGACCGCTTGGGTGTTCGAGTGCCCGCTCTGGTGATCTCGGCGTACACCGCCGCGGGCACCGTTATTCACGACGAGATGCATCACGGTGCGATCCCCAGCACTCTGTGTAGTCAATACGGTCTCCCTCGTCTCACCGACCGGGACAAGGGCGCGACCACTTTGCACAATGCCGCGACGCTCCCCTCCGCGCGGCAGCCATCGTCGTGGCCGACGACGACAGCTCACTACGTTCCGGGAAACCCCGAAACGCTCGGACCGGCCCACGGTTCTAACGCGGTGCACCCGCTGAGCGCTCCCGCGGTCGGACTTCTGGGGGTGCTGCTGGCCAAGTACGGGCAACCTGGCGATCCGATTCCGAAGACCTACGCGGATGCATCAGAGCTGTTGGAGAAGCACGGCCGTGAGCTTTTCGGGACGTGAGAGCGGGCTCTCAGGTGCGAGCGGCCAGAGCGTTTCTCATCCCGGGGGTCATGGACAACTCGCCAGATCTCGTGACGGTGAGGACATCGATGTCCCAGTTCGCCGTGGCGATGTCCCGGAATGCCTCGCCGCCGGAGAGGATCGCGGTGGCGAGGACGTCTGCCGTGATGATGTCATCCGCTGCTACCGAGACCTGAACGAAGTCACGGTCAGAATCGGCCTGCGTGCGCCACACGTGCTCGCCTCGCTCCATCACGCCCGAGGTGGCGATGGCGCGACGGGGTTCGCTAAGGGCGACCACACAGAGAATCGAGGTGCGGTCGACCGGGTCGACGATGCCGATCTGCCATGCGCCCGAGTCTGGCGTTCCGGCGACCTGAACGTCGCCACCGACATTCAGGCACCACCGGTCGAATCCTCGATCGATGAGTTCCACCCCGGCATCGCGGATGGCGATGGCCTTGACGATTCCATCCAGATCGATGACGCCGTCGGGGCGGTGCGGAGTGAATGCTCCGCCGGTTGCCGATCGCCACTCGAGCGCCCTGTCATAGACAGAGCGCACCGCGGGGCTCGACTGCGTCAACAGTTGTTCGCCGCGGGCGATGCGGCTCAATTCCGAGTCGTCACGATAGAGCGAGAATGTCTCCTCCAAGCGGTCGAACGCTCCGCGGACAGCGGCCACGTCGCCGGCACCAACCGACGCACCCGGCACCTCGATCGACGCGACGGTGCCCATCGTCTCGAGGGTGACGATCACAGCCCCGCCTTGTCGATCGCGGACTGCACCGAGCTCAGATAGGCGTCGCTCGTATAGGTTGCTCCGCTCACCGAATCGACCTGTGCGGATTGCGACGAGATCACTTCGGAGCGCAGAGTCGGTGCGGCGCGATTGCTGATCTGTACGGACCGACCTCCCTGATCGGTGAGGTGCAGTGCCTTGACGTCGGTGATCTTGCCATTGGCGACGACGATCTCCACCTGGACGTTGCCATAGCGCGTCGACTGTACGGCCCCGGCGAAGGTACCGCTCGATGGATTTGGAGCCGCCGCACTTGGCGAGGGAGACGACGAAGGAACCGGTGAAGCGGATGACGTCGGTGACGCGGCGCTCGGCGTTCCCGTCGAGGTCGTGCTCGTCGCCGGGATCGCCGCCTGCGCCGCGAACGTGTGGGCGGCAGCCGATCCGAACTGCCAACCGATACCGAGGATCGCCGCCGAAGCGAAGATGCCTCCCAGAGTTGCTCGTACGCTCACCAGTCAAACCTTTCCGTGTGAAGTTGATGCGAGGGGATGCCGCTGCTCACGGCTTCGGCTTCGACGAGGTCGAGCCAGGCCGTCGGGCCACAGACATAGAGGTCGGACTCGTGTAATTCGGGAAAGATGCTCTTCAGCGTGACGCCGCGCTGATCGTCCTGCGCGGGCATCCATCCGCGGGAGCCCGTCGAGCGACGACCGACCATCGTGTACACCGTCGCCCCTTTTCGCCGCGCCAGCTCGATGACCTCGTCCCAGAGGTAGGTCTCCTCTGTGGTCGATGCTCGGAGCAGGATCGTGGCCTCCCCCGGGCGGATGTCGGAATCTTCGAGGAACGCGCGCACGGGGGTGATTCCGATTCCAGCCACGGCGATGGCCAGCTTCGGGGCGGTGCGTCCCGCATCCGTGAAGATCCCATACGGACCCTCGAACCAGACCGCGGTCCCGACGGGAACACGACTGATGGCGTTGCTGCCGGTGCCCAGATTGCGCACGGTGATCCTGGCCGTGGCGTCGCTCGGCAGCGACGACAGGGAGATCGGGTGGGAATGCCACCAGGTGCGGCCGGTCCAGAATCGCCAGATGAAGAACTGACCTCCAGCCGAATGCAGCGATCGCAGCCGTCGTCCGGACATGTCTATCGAGACGACCCCGGGTGCGATCTGCGTGATCGACCGTACGCGCAGCCGATGGCGGATGCTCGAGATGAGCGGCTCTGCGAACCGGAAGGTCGCGATCGAGCCGAAGGCGATGATGTACAACGCGAGCCAGTAGGCACGCTCGAAGGTGCCACCGGCGAGGATGCCACCGACACTGAGCTGATGCGGCACAGCGACGAGTACAGCGATGTAGCTGAGGAGGTGCACGAGGTGCCAGCCCTCGTAACTGAATTTGCGCCTGACAGCGACCAGGGAGGTGATGACCACGGCTATGAGTAGGCCGATGCCGATGAAGGCGAGTGGCAGATCCGGTATCGCCAGCATGGGGGCGATTTCAGCGATCGGGTTGATGCCCGAGGCCATTCCGTAGCCGATGATCAGCAAGACCGCGTGGGCAAGGAGCAGATAGAGAGCTGGCTTGCCGAGCGAGCGGTGCACGGCGATTGCCCGATCGTGGCCTACGGTGCGGTCGATGATCGGGATCCTCGCCGCCAAGACGATCATCACGAGAATGAAATCGGTACCGATCAGCCCGGCGATGATTCCCACGCTGGTGATGGCATCGCTCACCGTCCCGAATTTTCCGGCTCCGCCATAGGCGAGGAACAGGGCCAGTGCCGCGGCCGCGGAAGCCCAGAGAGCGGCGACCATCGCATCCGACCGTCGCATCCGTCGGCGATAGTCCCGCCGGTGGTCGGGAGTGTCCTGCATGGCACGGCTCCCGAGTCGAGGCTCTGGTGTGGTGACGTTCACGATCGCTCCTTCCCCACTCAGCTAACGTTCACGATTTGATAAGAATCGCGGAGCGTCCTTTGCAGAGACCGTGAAGAGGCCCTCTCACGAACGAGAGTTCTTACATGTTGGGCAGACGGACCTCGGCGATCAGGCCCGGATGCGCGTTCGTCAGGGTGACCGTGCCCCCCGCTGCGTCGACGATTGCTTTCACCAGCGCAAGACCAAGACCGGCGCCACCGTCCCCTGTGCGGGATGCATCGGCGCGCGAGAAACGGTCGAAGGCGCGAGGGATGAACGGATCCGGCATCCCCGGTCCATCGTCGGCGATCGACAACGCGAGAGTGTCATCGGTCTGCGTGAGCGTGATCTCGATTGCTCCAGAGTCACCCGCAGCCGCGATTGCGTTCCCGGCCAGGTTGTCGACGATCCGTCCAAAATCGCCGGCCGATATGGGAAACATCGCTGCGGGCTCACGAGTGACGGCCGAGAACGAGACATCGATGCCCTTCGCCAGCGCGAGTAGTCGCGTCCGGTCCACGCCCTCCATCGCCTCGGAAACAAGCTCATCCGCGCTGGTCGGCTCGAGTTTAGCCTCCGCCGATTCGGTGCGAGACAGTGCCAAGAGGTTCGACGCAAGCGACGACAACCGATCGACGGAGCGCTGGGCGGTGACGATCTGCGCCGGGAGCGCTGCCGGATCGGCGAAGTCGCGATGAGCGAGTTCGAGTTGCGTTTTGAGCGCCGCGAGCGGTGTTCTGAGTTCATGGGCGGCATCCGAGACCATCTGCTTTTCGCGAGTGTTGGATCGCCTGACCCGCTCGAGGAACGCGTTCAAGGTCGCGGCCAGGGCCGCTATCTCGTCGTTCGCCTCGCCTAACGGGAGGTCGACGGCGCCTTCAGTCGCACTGAGATTCTCGGCCTGCATGCGCATGCGGCTGACAGGACGCAGGGCAGCGGATGCGAGTAACCATGATGCAGCGCCGAACAGGATCACCAGAGCACCCGCTCCGACGATGAGCCCGTGGTCCAACCGCTCCATGGCGAACTGACTTGCGGCCTCGCTACGTGCTGCCCATAGCGACCAGGTACCCTCCGGTGTGGTAACCGTCTTGCCCACGAGAACGAAATCCGACCCCTCGCCCGCAGCGACGAAGTCCTCGTTCCCGCCGAGACGGTGCTCGAGGGTTTCACGGATGTCGTGAGGCATGGTGTCGAGCTCAACTCGGCCTTGGGGGTTTCGGATGTACACCAGCGAGCCTTTTGCCGAATCGTCGACGAGGCCGTCCGGGTTATTTCGGATCTCTGCCGCAAATGAAGTGAGGTCACCGGCCGCGAGCGACTGATTCGACGACATCAGGATCGAAGAGATCTCCAGCCGAACGACCACGAGAGTCGCCCCGAATAACAGGATCGCGAAGGCCACGCTTCCGAGAGTGATTCGCCACCTGATCGACAGTCTTTTGAACATCGGTCAGACGCCTTCTCGAGCGCGGAGTTCATAGCCGATGCCGCGAACTGTGCGGATGATGACGTCGGCCGACGTGGATTCGAGCTTGCGGCGCACGTACTTGATGTACTGATCCACGATCGTCGGATCGATGTTGTTAATGGTTCCCCAGACCTCCTCGAGGATCTCGGCTCGACTCACCGCACGGTCGATGTGCACTATCAGGAAGCGGAGTAGGAGAAATTCCTTCGTGCTGAAAGAGATCGAGGCATTTGCGACCGACGCGCGCATAGTTGCCGTATCCAGCGAAACGTTTCCCGCGACAACCACGATTTTCGGTGCGGCTGAATCCCGTCGAACCAGTGCGCGAACCCTGGCCGCGAATTCTGCGAAGGCGAATGGCTTGGTGAGGTAGTCATCCGCTCCGGAGTCCAGGCCGAAGACACGATCTTCGATGGCGTCGCGCGCGGTGACGAGAAGCACCGGAAGGGAGTTGCCGTGATTGCGCAGGTGTCTGCAGACTTCGAAACCGGTCATCTCGGGCATCATCACGTCGATCGTCGCGGCAGCGAATGTCCCGCTCGCGGCGGCCATGAGGGCGTCCATTCCGTTGGTGACGACCGTCACCTCGTATCCCTCCGCCCGCAAGCCCTTCGCGACGAGGTCGCTCATCTCGTGGTCGTCCTCGACCACAAGGATGCGTGACGTCGAGCTGTTTGCGACCATAGTCCCTGCAGTTCCGTATGGGGGGTGACACGACACTAGACCATCGTCATGCTCGACTGGCCGTCCGCCCTTTCGTGAACCACTGGGTGGGTGGATTCACGAACTGATTGGTCGCGTGTTGTCGCGACGGAAGAGTAGTACACATTCCAGGGTCGAACCGGTCGCTAGGACCCCTACGGTGTGGTGTGAATCGCCTGGTGCACCGATGCGACAGCGCTTGCGCCCTCCCCGACGGCTGCTGCCACCCGCTTCATCGACCCGTGCCTCACGTCTCCCGCGGCGAACACGTTGGGAGCAGAGGTTTCGAAGGCGAACGGAACGCGCGCTGGTGCGGTCGCGATCTGAAATGCGTCGACATCGAGGTTGACGTCGGTGAGGATGAAATTGTTGGAATCGACGGCGATTCCCGTGAGCCATTGTGTAGCGGGAGTTGCGCCGATGAAGCAGAACAGGGCTGCACATTCTTCGCGGTGACTGTGACCGGTGACGGTGTTAGTCAACGTCACTTCTTGCAAAGTCTCCCCGCCATCCAACGCCGTAACCTCGGTCGATGGGAGTACCTGAATCCTCGGATGGGAGACCAAACGTTCCGCCAGGTAACTAGACATTCCGGCACTTAACTCTGGCCCGCGTATGACGACATCGACACGGCAGTTGCTGTTAGCCAGAAAGAGGGCCGCCTGGCCAGCAGAATTAGCCCCGCCCACGATGACGACGGGTCTTCCCGCGCACGCCGTGGCCTCCAATTTGGTCGCGCTGAAATAGATTCCCGCTCGTTCGAACTTCGCCCATCCCGGAATCGGCAGAGTGCTGTATTGGGCTCCAGTCGCGATAATGACAGCTTTGGACGAAATCTCGCTTCCATCTCCGATTCTGAGCACGGGGTGCGTGTCACTGGTCATCAGTCCAACTACTTCGGTGGGTGCGTAAATGTGCGCACCGAACTTCAGCGCTTGAACGCAGGCCTTATTGGTCAGGTCTGTGCCGCTGATCCCATTGGGGAAGCCCAGATAGTTCTCGATTCGCGAACTTGCGGCCGCTTGCCCGCCCGGGCTGACGGTGTCAAGCAGCACAGTCGTCAGCCCCTCAGACGAGCCGTAGACGGCGGCGGCCATCCCTGCCGGACCGGCTCCGACAATGACGAGGTCGACGCTATTCTCCCCGTGTCTGTAGGACAGCCCGAGGCGTTCCGCAAGGCGTCTGGGTGTCGCCCGACGGAGCGCTCCGCCGGGAATGAAGACAACGGGAAGCTGATCTCGAGTCACACCGGTGCTCTGCATCAGAGCAAGGCCAGCCACCGACTCGCTGTCGAACCAGACGTGTGGCAGATCGAATCGCTCGGCGAACGACCGAAGAGCCAGCGATCCCGAGGACGCAGTACTGCCAAGAATTTCCATTGTGTGTGAAGCAAGACCCTTGACCAGCTCTCGACGAGCTTGGAACGCCTCGAGAAGAATCGCGGACAGATCTGCGTCTTCGGCCATCAGCCTTCTAAATCCGGAGGGCGGGATCCGATAGATATAGCCCGCAACGGCCACCCGAGCGACCAGGTAGGAAAACTGGCCGGTAAGGAGTGTCAGCTCGCCGAGAAATCTTCCCTGGGTGTGCCGGGTAATGAAGATTTCGGGCGCATGCGCCGTGCTGGCGGAGAAAATGTCGATTGCGCCACGCTCGACCAGAACCAGGTCTGACACAGGTTCTCCGACCCGGTAGATCAGATCGCCGACGCTGATTGGTTGCCGCACGCCATATCTCCTGATTCGTTCGAGATGGTCGTCGCTCAACGTCGGATAAGCAGGTGAGCCGCCACTGGCCTCGGCCGAATTGGGTCTCACCACGAGCGATCTCGTCTCACCAGTTCGATGACGCGGCGGAGCAAGGATGATAGCCAGTGTCGAAGTGAGGGGGCGGGAAGGGGTGCAAAGACGGCCAATCGAGACACAAAAACGGAAAGCGATACCACCCAAAAGATCCCCACCGTTTGGGGTCCGCAGCTAATGGCTAGGCCGCTTAAAGCACTGCCGCGTGCGATGCGGGAAGGTGTGGATGCGCCTACCCTGTGATGGCCGAGTACAGGCCACTGGCTGCCGCGCACGTCGCCCATCAGACTGTTATTGCGTGTTGCGTCTGTCGTAGAGCGATGTCTACGACCGCTCCGACGTGATGCGTGAACCGGTCGCGTGCGTACGCGACGACAACGGTGCAGGATCGAAGCCCGCGCACTGGTTTGAACGCGAGATCAGATCGGGAATAGGTTTCTGCGGTCGAAAGAGGGAGGATCAAAATGCCATGCTCTGCGGCGACGTGTTCGAGTGCTTCTTCTACGTTCGGCACCGAAAATCCACGCCAATTCAACCCGGGTATCCGGGCGACGCGCGGTCCAAGTCCTGGCGTCGAAATCTCGGGGACGCTGTCCGGATGTTGAAGAAGCCGAAAGCCGGCGAGGTCCTTCAGCTTCAGATAGTCAACATGAGCCAACGGGTGGTCATACGGCAACGCAACAACGCGAGGCTCGTCGAATAGCGGGACCAGTTCCACACCGTCTCCCGCGATCGGGGCACGCGCGAAGCAGACATCTACACGACCGCCCAGTATTGATTCACCCTCTTGCTCCTCTGGCACTCGGACGAGGTCCACCTCGATATGTGGATAAAGGCGTCCGAACTCTCGGGCAAACTGGGCGACCGATATTCCCTGGGCAAATCCGATAGTGACGCGCAGCGGGCGATTCTTCAGCTCCGCCAGTCTCTCGCGAATCGCATTTGCAGAGGCCAATAGCGGCTCGGCTTCGTAGAGAAGCTGCTTTCCCGCTTCCGTAAGGGCCACGCCGTGCGTCGTGCGCGTGAAGAGCTCCGCGCCCATCTCCCCTTCGAAAGACCGTATTTGGCGCGTCAGGGCCGGTTGGGCGACGCGCAGCTCATTCGCTGCTTTTCGAAAACCCTCACACTCTGCGACGGCAACGAAATAGCGGAGCTTTCTCAGATTGATGTCCACGATTCCACCCTGCGTCGCTCGGCGCTCCGCTGTTCATTCCCCGCTGTTGGTTCGGTTGACACGAGTCTTCTACGCTGCTGCTCGAAACACGCGAGGGTTGGCCGGAGAAGATTTCCGGATAACCCCACGCTGGGCAGATGCCTTAGTCGGCTGGCGCTCGGGGAGTGGCTGTGGGAATCCGTGCGACTATCCGGGTGCCGCCGTGTGCGGTGCCCTCGATCTCGAGCGTCCCGTTGCTCGCTTCGATGCGGTCTTTCAACCCGGTGAGTCCGGTGCCGCGAGACGGGTCAGCGCCACCCACGCCGTCATCTTCGATGATGAGGATCAGCTCGTCCCCGTCGCTTGAGAGCACGCACGACACGGTGAGGCGGGTGGCTTGCGCGTGCTTCACGGCATTGGTGATTGCCTCGGCGACGGTAAAGTATCCGGTCGTTTCGATGATCGCGGGTAATCGAGGGATGTCGAGCTTGAGATCGACCTCACACTGCGTGTCGGCCACAAGAGATCGAATTCCGGCAGCGAGTCCGCTCCGCGTGAGCGCTGCGGGCAATATGCCGCGGACAATGTCACGTAATTGACGATTCGCTTCTTCGGCGCTCGACAATGCCTCGGCGAGGAGTTCGGCGTCGGCGCCGCCGGCAGATCCCATGGCAAGTTTGAGCATGAGGATGGTGTTCACCAAGCCTTGTTGTGCACCGTCGTGGACGTCTCGCTGCAGCCTTCGCCGGGCTTCATCGGCCGCGGCTATCACTCGTGCACGGGACTGCGTGAGTCCATCTCGATGAGCAGAGTTGGTGATCGCTGCAGCCAGGAGATCGGCGAAGGGCTTGAGGCGATCCCGTGCGTTCATCCGGCTGGGCGCATCCGAGGAAACCGTGAGAACACCCCAGAGTTCACCGTTGACCAGAATCGGGACTTCAGCTCGGTGAGCGCCACGGGTCGCCTGTGGTTTCACCTCGGCCACGACGCGCGGTTCGTCCAACCCGTTGTGGTATTCGCGGGCTACCGTCGCCGATGAGGCATCGAGAACGCGAGCCGCTTGCTCCACCACCGCTTCCAACACGGCGGGGAGGGGGGACTCTCGTGCCACAAGCTCAGCGACGTGCCGCAAAGCTGCCTGTTCATCGGCGAGGCGGCGCAGGCTCTCTCGGGCTTCCGCGTTAGCGATCGCCGCCCAGGTCAGCTTCGCAAAGCCCTCCAACCTGCTTTCGGAGTCGCGCGGAAGGGGGCCAATCTGTGACGTGGCCACGAAAGCACCCCACACGCGGTCCTCGATGAAAACCGGAACCCCGACGCCAGCGCGGATACCGTATCTGCGCACGATGGCAGCGCTCGGAACGGAGTCAAAATCATCCACCCGCACGGTTGCCTTAGCGTGCGCGATTCGATCAGACATCGACCCCGGCGGGTGAACTATTCGGGTCCCGGGCGGAACCGAACTCGCGTACGTTGCGACTGCCACCACCGTGTCGGCGCTTTCAAATTGGAGCAGAGTGACCTCTTGTCCGTTGAGCTGATCGGAGGCCGCTCGACAGATCGCAGCAAGAATGTCGTCCATTGGCCCGGCCCGTGGAACTCCGCGCGCCGCGAGCTCGGCGATACGTCGCAAGGATGCCTGCTCATCAATAAGCTCACTCAGTTGCTGGCGGTTGGTGATCGCGAGAATTATCCGCCCAGTCACCTCACTCAGATCGTTGAGGAACTGAATGGTGTGGGTGGGTAATCCGGGGAGAGTTGTTTCGATGCTCAAAACGCCAAGGGCGTTATGCTGGGCCGTCACAGGAAATGCCATTGTCTGGGCCGGACGAACGGATGGCTTACTGATCGACACCACGGGGTTTGTCGCAGAGACCACCACCCCGCCGATGACCGTTAAGGTAGCGTGCTCTACTCCGCTCAGCATGGAAGCGTACTCCACCAGCCTCGACGACACCTCGGTGATGGACGCCCCGCTGGCATCCCGTTGAATCACGCGCATCGCTTCGTCATGTTCAGCGACAGTGCGAAGCTGATCTCGGGCCTCGATGCTGTCGAACGAGGCTGTGACCAATTGCGCGAACGCGGAAAGTAGAGCCTCCGTGTCTGGTGGTAGCTGTTCGACCGATGAGCTGACGAAGAACATCCCCCAGACTCGGCCCTCGACGACGATCGGCACGGCGATAGCTGCGAAAATTCCAAAGCGCGCGGCCAGTTCGGCATCCGGCTCTCGTCGGTAGTCGTCGACGCGAACCGGCAACCCGGAGCGAAATACGCGGTCCGGTAGGGTGTCGGGTTCGGACACGATGCGCATCCCAGGCTCTGCTGGTCCGTCGGGAGAAGCCCGCACGAACAGGTCTCGTGGCCCGACGAATTGCGTCAGAGTGATAGGCAACCCATCAACTTGCCGCGACGCCTCGCGAACGATGATGGCGATGATATCTACGTCAGCGCCCGCGCTACCAATAAGGTTCGCGACGTCGCGCAGAGCGCGTTCTTTCTCGACGAGCCGCCGGATCTCGGCGCGTTCAGCGTCCGTCACGAACAGAATCGGCTCGGGCTCAGAGTTCTGGGGCTTCGGGGGCACATCCTCCGCTGCGTCCGACACTGTACCTAACCTCTCAGTCTCGCTGAGCGGTGAGGTAACGCAGGACAGCGTGGACGCGTCGATGCTCGCTGCCCTCGGCTGTAATGGACAACTTCCTGAACAGGGCGGTGACGTGTTTCTCCACCGCCGCGGTACTGATGTACAGAGCGCGGGCGATGCCCTGATTCGACAAGCCTTCCGCCATGGCGGCAAGGACGGCTCGTTCCCGTGGTGTCAGAGGCGCAAGAGCATCGGGGACTGACCGTGGTCGAAGCATCCGGGCAACGATCTCAGGATCCAGCGCGCTTCCGCCTCGAGCGACTCTCATAACGGCTTCGACGAACTCGTGGATGTCGCCGACTCTCTCTTTAAGTAGGTAGCCGACGCCGTCTGGACGATCGCCAATGAGTTCGATCGCGAACTCGGGATCGGCGTGCTGGGTCAGGACGACGACACCCATTTCCGGAAGCCGCTTGCGCAACTCGATTGCCGCGCGAAGCCCATCGTCGTCCCGGTGTGGCGGCATCTGGATGTCGATCACTGCGACGTTCGGTCCGTGAATGAGCGTTTCGGCCAAAAACTCGACCGCATCGCCAGTTTCCGAAACTACGCGCAGCCCTCCTTCGGAGAGGACGCGCACCACACCCCTGCGGAAGAGGAGATCGTCTTCCCCGACGGTCACCCGAATCTGCTGGTTGTGGAGGTCGCTGCTCATGAAACTAGCGATCCCTGAGGACGGAGTGGAGCAGCGCGCTCGATAGGTCAGTCTTGGGGACGAACGCTGCGGCCCCGGCAGCGGTTGCCTCTTGTGCCGTTGTAGCCTCACTGTCGGAGGAGACAAGGACAACGCGCATACGCAACGGCGCGTCTGACAGGATCCTGCTGAGTTGGAGACCAGTCCCGTCGGGAAGACCGACGTCGACGAGCGCAAAGTCCGATCGTGACGTTGCGACTCTCTGCAATGCTTCAGTCACACTGCCTGCCTCACTGTCGGGCTGATAACCCCACGCAGTGAGCATTCTCCTCGCTAGCTCGCGAAACCGCTCGTCGTCATCGACAATCAATACCGTTGTCACCACTCCACTATGGTGCGACGAATCGACCTCGCCGACTGTAGGGTTTGCCGGAAATCGTCGCCGTGAGTGCGCACGGGCTCTTGGTGATGCCTAAAAGGGTCTACATTCCTCCGCCGGATCTTTAGCGTTTATCACGTGGGGTCGAGTTATGAGGCATCCAGGATGACTGAAGTTGAAACCAGAGACGGCTTGAACACCGCAGTTTCCGGGCCCCGGCTGCACCATCAGCGGCAGCTTGTCGGCCGCGAGCTGGAATGCCGAGTCGTGGACGAACTCATTCGCTCACTCGTCGGCGGCCAGAGTGGGTCATGCGTGTTCCTGAGCGAGGCCGGAGCCGGAAAGACTCGGCTTCTGGAATATGCAGCATCGGGCGGGGTCAGGGCGGTGAGCCTCGTGGGCATTGAATCGGAGTCTGGCATCGGATTTGCCGGGCTCCACCGAATCCTCCTTCCGTTCAGGGAACGGTTTTCTGGCCTGCCAGCGGCGCAAGGGAACGCGCTGCTGGCGACCTTCGGGGCGATGGACCAGGAACAGCCTTCGCGTTTTCTGGTGGGACTTGCCACCCTGAGCGTGCTTGCCGCCGCCGCACACGAGGCCCCGATCATCTGTCTTATCGATGACGCGCAGTGGCTCGACCAAGAATCATTGGATGTGCTGAGTTTCGTGGCGCGGCGCGTCAGCGCAGACAGAGTGGGCATGGTCTTCGCGGGGCGCGAGGACCATGGAGCTCTCGCGGGGCTCAGCGGCATGCCGACCTACTACCTTCGCGAATTAGATCGGGATGCCTCCCTTGCGCTCCTCGACTCTGCACGACCGGGTGGTCTCAGTTCGCTGGTCGCCGCGCGAATCGTCGCCGAAGCCAATGGGAATCCGCTCGCATTGCTCGAGGTGCTTGGACAGCTCACCTCGGAACAACTCGCCGGCCGCCGACCTCTCCCCCACCATCTGCAGGCAGGTCGAGGACTCAATGCCCGCTACCTGCGCCAACTCGAGGAGCTTCCCCAGGAAACTCGGTCTTTTCTCGTCCTCGCCTCGACGATGTCGACCGATGATCCATCTCGGCTCTGGCGCGCAGCCGAGATCCTCGGGCTATCCGAGGAGTCAGCTGACGCCGCAATAGATTCTGGGGTGCTTACCATCGCGGATCGGGTCACCTTCCGGCACCCGCTTATTCGCTCGGCTGTCTATGACGCCGCTGAACCCCGTCATCGTCGGTTCGCGCACACTGCGATGGCTGCCATCGCCGAGCTAGATGACGACCGAGACCTTGCAGCATGGCATCGCGCGGCTGCCATGCTAGCTCCAAATGAAGTCGTGGCCGCTGATCTTGAACGGTCAGCACGACGAGCAGAAAATCGCGGCGGTCGACTCGCACAGGCCCGATTCCTCGACAGAGCGGCCGAACTCTCTCCCGGGCCCAGGGAACGCGGCGTCCGGTTGCTTGCTGCCGCTGAAGCGTACCTGGCCGCCGGCGATGGGATCCTGGCTGAAGCCCTCGTGGACAAGGCCGCACCGTGGTTGGAAGACGATACGAGGTCGGTCGATCTGCAACGAATGCGCGCCTCGATCGCCGTGTTCTTCTTGCGGTACAAGAACGCCCCGGCCCTCTTGCTTGATGCGGTCGCCCACGTCGATAAGGGCAACGTGGAGCTCATTCGAAGCATTCTTTTCGACGCGTTGCAGGCGGCTCTAGTGGCTCGAGATGACACCCTCGCAGAGACCACCGCAGGAATCGCGAAACGCGTGCTCACGCTTCCCTTTGACACGAACGCCGACAACGTGGGCCGAGACGTGCTCCTTCAGGCACTGTCAACCCAACTGACCGTTGGGTATGCCTCTGCAGCTCCGTTGTCGAAGCGGGCTGTCTCAACACTCTTTCGCGAGGATGAACTGCATCCCGCCGTGCTGTCCACCGTGACCCTGGGATGGTTTGCAGCCGACGATCTCTGGGACGACGCCGGCCGCCACGATATGTTCGAGCGGGCGATCGCTCTCGGGCGCGGGCACGGCGACCTGGGTGCGCTGCGGATCGCGCTGGCCGGCAAATGCGTGGGTCAGTGCTGGACGGGAGACATCGAGGGGGCAGAACAAACCTATTCCGAGGCATCCGAAGTTTCCGCGTTGATTGGCGTTCCGCACCCCGCGACAGCAGGGGTTCTTCTCGAACTGAGAGCCTGGCAAGGCCGAGAGCAGGAGACCCGTGACACAGCGGCACTGACAGCGGATTGGGGTGCAGAACGAGGCGCCGGGGTCTTGGAGGTGAATGCCTGTCTGGGCCTCACGGTGTTAGAGATGGGGCTGGGAAAGTACGAGAGCGCGTTCGAGTCGGCGATGCGAATTTATGATAATGACCCACCAGGATTCGGCAATCGAATCCTGCCCGAGGTGGTCGAAGCTGGGGCGCGAACCGGACGCACCGACACCGCGCACCGAGCTCTCGAACGCCTCGCCGATCGGGCGCTCGCCAGCGGCTCTCCGTGGGCACTCGGCGTGTTGGCCCGGTCGCGGGCCGTGTTGGCAGACGACACCGAAGCGCAGTCGTTATACGAGGAGGCGATCGGCCTTCTGTCGCAGACGTCCGTAAAAACAGATCTTGCGCGCGCACACCTTGTCTACGGTCAGTGGCTTCGCCGACAGAGACGTCGAAAGGATGCGCAAGGGCACTTATTCGTCGCGTTCGAAATGTTCGATTCGATGGGTGCCAGCGCGTTCGCGGGTCGGGCGCACAACGAGCTGCGCGCAGCGGGATACCACCATGTCGACGTGTCGGGCGGACAAGTTGCCTCCGGCCTCACCTCCCAGGAGGCCACGGTCGCCCAGCTTGCGACCGACGGGGCAACCAACTCCGAAATTGCAACGCAGATGTTCCTGACGACATCGACCGTGGAATATCACCTGAGCAAGATATTCCGAAAGCTGGGTATCACGTCTCGCCGACAGCTGTCGCTCGCGCTGGCGATGGCAGTCAGAGCGAACGATGGCGGTCAGGCTGCCGGGGTGCCGGCCGAGGGGTCAGCCAGCGATCGCCAGAGGAGAGCAGCCGCGTACGTTCGGTACGGGCTCCACAGCTGACCGCGGCGGCGCACTTCGTCGATCGCGGGGATATCTTCCAACAAAAAGACGGTGCGTATCGCTGCGCGGATTCCGAGATCCCCCGCGGGCAGGATGTCGCCCCTCCGGAGTTGATGGATCAAGAACATTTCTGCGCTCCAGGGGCCGATTCCCTTGATCTGAATCAGAGAGTCCTCGGCGTCTTCATCACTCACATTCGCCAGGTGCTCGATATCGAGCTGTCCGGAGCTGACCGCCTCCGCGAGGGCGAACACATAGGTCGCCTTCGAATGGGAGGTGCCGATCGCTTTCACCTGGTCGACGCCGAGACGGAGCACCGCGTCCGGCGTCAACGTCCCTCCAGCCGCGGCGGTCAACCGGTCATACAGCACGAGAGCGACCCGTGCGGCGATTTGCTGAGCGAGGATGTGCATGACCATGCCAGCGAAATTGCTGTCCACTGTCCGTCCCCCGTCGGGAAACTCGAATGGGTCTGGCGTTCCCAATCGTGCGCTGAGCGCTGCGAAACGCGGCTCGGCACGTCCGAGCTCCAGATAGGCATTGTGGATATCTGACTCGCCGCGCGGAACCATGTTTTCGTTCTTTCGCTCGCCCGTTTTGCCAGCAATCGCAGAGATCGGCCGGTGATGACATCGTAGTATCTGCCCTCGGAGGGAGGCGCCGAGTGCCCGCGACGACTGATCATGTTGCACAATTCATCACATGGAAACGGCTGAAGCACGCTGGTCCGCGCGGGCCAGCAAGCGATCACGGGGCGCTGGACGCCGGGGAATGATCGGCACCATGAGAGCGACGGGAACAGAGTACGACGAGGCCGTTCGGGCAGTCCGCGCGGCCGAGATCGACGCAGACACCGCCGCCGACAACCTGATCGAGCGGATGACTGACGCTGAGGTCCTCTGGCTGCTAGACGGTGACTCCCCCCGTCGACTGCTTCCCCTCATCCCGTTTCTGCTCGGTCGGCGGCCCTTCGTCGCCGGAGCGAACAGGCGCCTCGGAATTCCCGGAATTCGGTTTAGCGACGGTGCTCGTGGCGTTGTGATCGGCGCCTCCACTTCCTTCCCGGTGACGATGGCTCGCGCCGCGACGTGGGACCCAACGCTGGAGGAGCAGGTCGGCATCGCGATCGGTCTGGAGACGCGGGCGCGAGGCGCGAACTACTCGGCATCGGTGTGCGTCAACCTGCTTCGCCACCCCGCGTGGGGCCGAGCGCAGGAGTGTTACGGGGAGGATCCCGTGCTAACGGGCATCATGGGGTCCGCCATAACGCGTGGTCTGCGCCTCAATGTGATGGCGTGCGTCAAGCACTTCGCTCTCAACTCGATGGAGAACGAGCGATTCGAAGTCGACGTCTCCGTCGATGAGCACGCTCTGCACGAGGTTTATCTGCCCCATTTCAAGGCGGTGATCGACGCCGGTGCCGACTCGGTGATGACCGCCTACAACCGGGTGCGTGGCGAGTACATGGACCTCAACGGCCCACTCGTCACCGGAGTATTGCGCGACGAATGGGGCTTCGCCGGGTTCGTGACGAGCGACTGGGTGTTCGGCACGCACGACGCAATCGAGAGTCTCCGTGCAGGAATGGATGTGGAGATGCCGCTGCGGATGCTTCGCGCTCGGTCGCTTCCCTCCGCGCTGCGATCGGGAGCGGTATCCCGCGAGACGGTTCTGCAATCGGCACACCGCATCCTGCGAACGACACTGCAACATGCCGCCACTCGCGAGGTAACCAGCCCGAGCCACGACGTGATCGCATCGACCTCGCACAGGGCACTCGCCAGAAAGGTCGCCGAGGAGTCCATCGTGCTCCTGAAGAACGATCCAGTAGACGGTGCCGCGCTACTGCCGCTCGCACCCGACACTCGTCGCATCGCGGTGATCGGCCGACTCTCAGAACGGGCAAATCTTGGCGATCACGGTTCGTCGCGGGTACGCCCCCCGTCAACGGTCTCGCCTCTGCAGGGGTTGCGCGAGGCGCTCCCGGATGTGCTGATCGAGACTGCCTCGGGATCGAGCGCGGCCGAGGCCGCGGCGGTCGCTGCAGCAGCAGACACCGCCATCGTGGTCGTGGGGCTCGACCAGCACGACGAAGGCGAGTCGGTCGTTACGGGAGGCGTCGATGTGGGTGTGCTCGGCGGCGCATTTACATCCGGCCCGTTTCGCGAACTTCTCATCAGGCTCGCCCACCTGGCGTCTCGCTTCGTCCGCGGCGGGGACCGCACCTCGCTCGAACTGCGCCCGACCGATGTGGAGCTGATCCGGGCGGTAGCGGCCGCGAACCCGCGCACGATCGTCGTTCTGATTGGCGGCAGCGCGATTCTCACGGAGACGTGGGGGGCGAGCGTGCCGGCGATCATGTACGCCTGGTACGGCGGAATGGAGGCGGGGCGCGCTCTCGCCAGGGTGATGAACGGCGACGTTGGGCCGAGTGGCAGACTTCCATTCGTCGTCCCCACCGATGTCGAGCACCTTCCCCCGTTTGACAGCGCCGCGAAGACCGTCGTCTATGACGACCGGTGGGGGCAACGGATGCTTGACGCTGACGGACACGTCGCCGCATTCCCATTCGGATTCGGGCTCTCCTACACGACCTTTTCGTATCAACTGGTTGATCACCGATTCGACGACAGGGGTGGCAGCGCGGAGGTGCTCGTCGCCAACACCGGCGACCGCGCAGGCTCGACCGTCGTGCAGGTCTATGCCGCGGACCTGTCCCTGGACCGCCCGGTGGCTCAGCTGTTGGGCTTTCAGAAGGTGGATCTGTCGCCTGGCTCATCCACGCTGGTGCACGTCGCCCTGGATGCCGGACCCACGCTCGAGCGCGATCCAGTGACGCACCGGTGGTCGAGGCGTGCGGGCACGTGGGCCATTCTCGCTGCCCAACACAGCCCACGGAGCTGGGAGGGGGCGCACCCACTCACGGTGTCGACCAGTGGCGGGATGCTGCCCGCGAATGAGTGAAACCTACCCCGGATCACCGGCTTCGGGAGCGTGTACCGACCACCGATAGTGGCGGGGCCACGGTCTCTACCCGAACGGAGAGCGTCTCGTCGTCGCCCAGCACACTGCGAAGGAGCCGCCGAGCCTCCCACCGAAACGGTGCTCGTCTCTCCTCGCGCCGCAGCACGAGATCGCCGGGTGAGTCTTCATACCGTCGGCGCAGATCGACGACCTCTTCCGCCCTGAGAAGGGCAATAGTGCTGTCACTGACGGGATCGACCAGGCGCATCAACGAGAACGGCCCGGTGAGGTCACTGGCAATCAGGTTGTTCTCGCTCGCTGCCAAGATCGTCTTTTGGGCACCGCGCGTGACGACCAGAGGACGGGACGGGCCGCTCAGCAACTGGCTCACCACGGTCGCGGCTGCACCGGGTCTGCCGATCCGGCGCGCTGCCGCCTGCATGTGCTGAAGTCGTCCCGGCTCACTGAGCACCTGATCGATCTTCCATCCGATGGTCGACGGAGTATTGCAACGGATGGCGGCGCCCTGCTCCATGAGATAGTCGCCGTTGCGAACCTCCTGACCAGGGATCGGGTTCACCACCACCATCGGCAAGCCCGCCGCCATGCACTCCGACGCCGAAAGTCCGCCCGGCTTGCCCACAAACAGATCTGCATCGTTCAGCAGCTGAGGCATCTCCGCGGTGAAGCCCAGTACCCGGTATCGGTCCCCGGCCGGCGCCACGACCTCTTCGATACGCCGTTTTAACTCCTCGTTACGCCCACAGACCACCGTCGCGGTGAATGGTGAGCTCATGTGCAATGTCTGCCGCACGACCGCGACGGCGTAGTCGCCGCCAGACGCACCGGCCGAGATGAGTAGCTTCGGGGGTCGCTCGCTGCTTCTCACGGCCGCCTGTTCCGGTGTAGCCGCCACCGGTATTCCGGAGACCCGCACGCGATCGGGAGGCACCCCCAACGTGGTGAGCTGTGCCTTCGCCTCCTCCCGGGCCACGAAGAGCGCATGAAACGCGCTCGTAAGCCACAGTCCCTGGAAGTCGTAGTCGGTGGTGACAACCGCCGTCTTGGCGTCGAGCACGCCGCGGAGGAGTAGCGACGCGATCAGCTGAGCGGGAAGGAAATGCGTGCAGACGATTGCGGTCGGCTTAAACCGCTTGATCTCGCTGACGGTAGGCATGGCATTCGCCTGCGTCCACGGGTCGAGCGGGCCACGACGTCGAAAAGGTTGGTCGCTGAGGTCGTAGCCCCAGTCAACCAACCACGGCACACTCTCGACCAGCGCGAAATATCCTTTGGCCAGCAGGTCGCGGTAGAGCACGGTGCTCTGTTGAAGCACGTCTACTACCCGCACATCGTCAATGTCGGCCCGAAGGTCGCACGCTTGCTTGACGGCCGCTGCGGCGCTGTTGTGCCCCGAGCCCACACCCGCCGACAAAATTAGCACCCGCTCGCCACCAACGAAATTAGGACTTCGTGCTGGTGTGTCGATCATGAATGGATGTTAGCGGGGCGGTCTTATCACTCAGTCAATGTGCACTGCGACGCGCCACAGGGGTACCGAGGTTCCGTCTCAGCAACAGGACCTTGGTCCCGGATGCACACCCCTGATCCAGTAAGAGTGGCCGCATGCGCGCACAAACGAACATCTTCTGGATCCTGGCCGTCTTCTTCGCGGTCGGGGATGCCGCGTACATCATCTGGAGTGTCGTCGCGATGGGGGGAATCGAGTGGACCGGAACGGTGGCGCTCACGATCAGCGTCATCCTTCCGCTGTTCCTCGGGTTCTACTTCAGCCGCACCCTCGGTTCCCAGAACGGAGACCTACCCGAAGACCGGGTCGATGCTGACATCGACGACGGCGATGCGGAGGTGGGGCAGTTCTCGCCGTGGAGCTGGTGGCCGGTCACTCTCGCTGCAGGAGCGGCGGTGCTCGTGCTCGGACTCGCAGCCGGCTTCTGGCTGTGTTTCATCGGGGCCGCGATCACCATGATCGCTCTGGTGGGCTGGGTTTACGAGTACTACCGCGGTAATTTCGCACGCTGATCAGCGCCACTTAACTCTCAGAAACACGAGGAGAACCAATCCCATGACACGACTCACCACAGTGACGGTGCTCGGCACCGGTGTTCTCGGCTCCCAGATCGCCTATCAAGCTGCGTACAGCGGCTTCACCGTGACCGCATACGACATCTCGGACGCCGTGCTCGAGAAGGCACGCGGCCGGTTCGACGAGCTGGCATCGGTGTATGAACGAACCGTTGCCGGAGGAGCAAACGGTAGGGCCACGCGCGCTCTCGACAATGTCACGTACTCCAGCGACCTGGGCGACGCGGTGAAGGATGCCGACATCGTCATCGAAGCGATCCCCGAGATCCTCGACCTGAAGAAAGCCACGTACTCCGCGCTGAGCGGTCTCGCTCCCCTGAGAACTATCTTCGCTACCAACTCGTCGACCCTGCTCCCGAGCGATCTGATGGAATCCACCGGAAGGCCGGATCGTTTTCTCGCGCTGCACTTCGCCAATGAGGTCTGGGTGCACAACACCGCGGAGATCATGGGCACAGCGAAGACCGACCCCGCGGTCTACGCGACCGTCGTCGAGTTCGCGCGTGACATCGGGATGGTGCCGATCGAGCTCAAGAAGGAGAAGGCGGGGTATGTGCTCAACTCGCTCCTCGTGCCGTTCCTGGATGCGGCGGCCGAGCTCCTGATCGACGGAATCGCCGATCCGGAGACCATCGACAAAACCTGGCGTATCGCCACCGGCGCACCGGCTGGTCCGTTCCAGATCTACGACGTCGTCGGGCTCACCACGGCGTACAACATCTCGCTCGCCGGCGGCCCCAAGCAGCGGGAGTTCGCCGACTACCTCAAGACCACCTATCTCGATCATGGCAAGCTCGGCGTCGCGACCGGGGAAGGGTTCTATCGCTACCCGGTGTCGGCCAGCGTCGGGTAGCTGCGAGCTTCCGGTCGGTGCAATGGCGCAGTGGCCGGAATCAGGTTGTCGCGTGTTCGGTAGCGACTTCGTCGGCCGGACGGTCGGTCGCGTGGGTCGGGACGACAAGCACGGGGCACCGTGAGTGCTCGGCGCAGTACGTGCTCACAGAACCCAGCAGTAGTCCGCCAATCGGACTGTGTCCACGGGTGCCGACGACGAGCAGCTGCGCGTGCACGGCCTCGGCCACTAGCGCCGGCCCGGCCGGGCCGGGCGTCGTGCTCTCGGTGACCCAGGCCGGCACCGCACCGTCGAACTCCGCAAGGGCGGCATCCCGTGCTGCTCGCCGCGCCGTGGTTTCCGGATGGAAGCCGACCACGGCATCCTGGTAGACCATCTCGTTCCATGCCGTGACGATGCGGAGATCGGCCGAGAGAAGGCGAGCCTGCGCTGCTGCGTGGTGGAGTGCGATGAGGGAATCCCTCGAGCCGTCCACTCCGACGACGACCACCGAGCGTGACATGTGAACTCCTCGTTTTCCGATGCGCCAGAAGCGATTCCCGTGGTCAGGCTAGGTCGGCAGAACCCTCGGCCCGGGGTCGAAGGTCCCGTGACAATCGCGTGAATCTAGCCCTCCGCGTGTGGGACGACGACCGCGCGCCCGGAGATCGTTCCGGCGTGGAGTCGTTCGTACGCGTGCGGTGCCTCCTCGAGCGTGAAGCGTTCGACATGCACCTTCACGAAGCCGCGGCGTGCCAGATCGAACACCTCGATGAGCTCGGAGCGCGAGCCCCAATACGGAGCCTGGACTGATGCCCCGAACGGTGTGGAGAAGAAACCCGTCGGCAGCACCCCTCCGCCGATCCCGACGATCTGGATCTTCCCGTCCATCGCCACACTCTGCTGCGCGATGTCGAGGGTCGGTTGGGTGCCCACGAAGTCGAAGACCACCTGGGCCCCCACGCCGCCGGTCGCGTTGCGGATCGCGGCCACGGCATCCGTGTTCGACGGGAAGGTCAGATCAGCACCGACCTCGCGTGCCAGGGCTAGCTTGTCCTCGTCGATGTCGAGCGCAACGATACGGGCGGATGTGATGGCCCGGAGGATCTGGATGGCGACGTGTCCGAGGCCGCCAGCGCCGATCACGACGGCGGTCGATCCGGGATAGAGCCTGTCGAGGCACGAGACGATCGCGTGATACGGAGTGAGCCCCGCATCCGTAAGAGAGACGGTGTCGACCGGGTCGAGATCGTCGAGCGGAATCAGGTGCCGGGAATCGTCGACGATGAGATAGTCGGCCATTGCTCCCGGTGCGCCCAGGCCGGGCGGGGCGATGCCGAGCGCTCCGGCGTTGGTGCAGTAATTCTCGCGGCCCTCCGAGCACGCGTGACAGTGTCCGCACCCCCACGGTCCGTAGACCGCGACCGAATCGCCGACGGCGACCCCCGTGGCGCCGTCGCCCAGCTTGTCAACGATGCCGGCGCCCTCATGCCCGAGCGTCAACGGGAGGCCGTAGATGTATTGCTCCGCTGGCAGCCCCATCAGGAAGGTGTCCGAATGGCAGAGCCCGGCGGCGGTGACCTTGAGTCGTACCTGTCCTGGGCCCGGTTCGGGCGTGGGGATCTCGACTACCTCAGGGGCGGAACCGATGGAACGATATTGAAGTGCTCTCATCTGACGAGTCTGTGCGCGAGGGCCGGCATTCTCTGGGACGTAGGTCCCGCCTCGGCTGGACACGAGCGCGCATCGTGGACCCATGGGTACCTCAGAGACGTCAGTGAAGCCGATTCTCGTCGGGATCGATGGTTCGTTGCATTCGTTGGAAGCACTTCGCTACGCAAAACGCGTGGCCATCGCGATGGGCCTTCCTCTGCGGATCGTGTCGGTGTGGCACTACCGCTCCGGCGGGTTCGGCCTGCCGCCGATCGGCATGGTGTCGATTTCTCTGGATTCAGAGCCACAGGTGGCCGCGCAGAAGACGATCGACGACTTCGTTTTCAGTGCGTTGGGCACCGATCCAAAAGTGCAGTTCGGTACTGCCGCCCTGGAAGGCGAGCCGGCCGATGTGCTGATCGGCCAGTCCGCCGGAGCCGAGCTCTTAGTCGTCGGGAGCCGGGGGTTGGGGAGCGTGTCGTCGGTGCTGCTCGGCTCGGTGAGTTCGCCCTGCGCCCAGCGCGCCCACTGCCCCGTGCTGGTCTTCCACCCACCAGTCAGGAACTGAGCTTCGCGGACGGCGTCGCTCGTGGGACACGCACCGTTCGCAACGCGTTGAGAATAGTCGCGAGATCGACTACCTCTTGAAGGGCTGCGCCGACCACCGCGGGGATGAATCCGAAGGCCGCGATGATCATCAGACCCACGCTCAGGCCGATACCGATCCAGATGCTCTGCAGGGCGATGCGAACCGAGCGTCTGCCGATGACGATCGCCGACACCACCAGGGAGATGTCGTCGAGGAGGAGTACGGCGGACGCGGATTCGCTGGCCGCCGACGCGCCGCGCGCGCCCATTGCGATGCCGACGTCGGCCGCCGCGAGTACCGGCGCATCGTTGACACCGTCGCCGACCATGATGACGGGGCGATCGTCTATCGCACGCACGGCCTCGACCTTGTCGGCGGGAAGGCAGCGCGCCCGGAGATCGCTGATGCCCACCTCGCCCGCAACATGCTCGGCGGTCGAATCCGAGTCCCCCGTGAGCATTCGGATGGAACCGATGCCCTCGAACGCCGCGAGACGTGCAATGGTGTCGCGGGCGTTCGCGCGAACGGGGTCCGTTGCCACGATCGCCCCGCCGAAACGACCATCGATGGCAACGTAGATGGCAAGCTCTCCTCCCGAAATGGGCGTCGACGGCGCGGCGGTGCAGCGGGTGGCGATGAAGTCCCGACTTCCCACGGAGACCAGCCGACCGTCGACCCGGGCATCCACTCCCCTGGCCTCCTTCTCCACCGCTCCCTCGGCGGGAAGCAACGTCAGTTTCGCCAGCTGTGCTGCCCGAGCTATCGATGCCGCCAGCACATGGGAGGAGTACTGCTCGGCGGACGCCGCTAGTCGCAGGAGCTGTGTTGCATCCAGTCCCGATTCCGGGCGGATCCTGACGATTGTCGGCGTGCCGGTAGTGAGCGTGCCGGTCTTGTCGAACACGACGGTACGCGCCCGGGCAAGGAGTTCGAGCACCGCGCCGCCTTTCATGACGATTCCTACGCGGGCCGACCGGCTCATTCCTCCGATGAAGGCGACCGGCGCCGCGAGCACGAGGGGACATGGAGTGGCGAGGACGAGCACCTCAGCGGCTCGTTTCGGATCGCCGGAGATCATCCACGCGACGGCCGCAATGACGACGGCAACAGCCGTGAACGGCAGTGCGTATCGATCGGCCAGCCGCACCACGGGAGCCTTGTTCTCTGCTGCCCGGCGCACCAGGGCGACGATGCCCTGATACTGGCTGTCGGCGGCGGTGGCGATCGTTCGAAGCGTGCTCACCGTGCTGCCGTTGATAGCACCGCTGTAGACGATCTCACCGCGGTGGGTCGTGACGGGCATGCTCTCGCCGGAGACTGACGACAGATCGAAGGCGGCGTCTTCGGACTCCAGTGTCGCGTCGACGGGCACCATTTCGCCCGACCTCACGACGATGCGGTCACCGACTGCGACCGCTCCTACATCGACATCGGCGATCTCATCGTCGCCGGTCAGCAGGTGAGCTATGCGCGGTTCGCGATCCAGAAGTGCGCTCAGCTCGGCTTCCGCTCTCCCCTCAGCGAAGTCTTCGAGCGCGCGACCTCCCGCAAGCATCACCACGATGATGAGGCTCGCGACGTACTCACCGACCGCGACCGTCGATCCGATCGCGAGAACGGCCAGGATGTCGATGCCGAAGACTCTCGCCATCATCTGGCGCACCATGATGACGGCTTCGCCCACGCCGACGATCGTGCAGTACCCACCGAACAACCAGGGGAGTCCTTGCTCGAGACCGGTGACGGCGAGGATCCCGCCGAGCACGCCGATCACCATGGTGCCGATCAGAAGCGCATAACGACGCGCAAGCCGCAGGGCGCCCGCCCGCGCTCGCTGATGTGGCCGGATGGTCTTCGACGCTGGCCTCAGTTTCACGACGCTCATGCCTCACCTTCGGCGGCCGCGCCGGGAGGCGCCGGGTCGAAGGTCCCATAGACATCTATGGGCCCTTGGTCCCTGTACCGGGGACCGGGGAGGGCCACCCTTGCGACAGCGTCACCCGCCGGGTAGGCCGGAGCAGCGAGGAGCACGTCCATGGACAAGAAGATCGTCGTCGTCGGTGTTGACGGATCGGAGACGTCGATCGAGGCGTTGCGCGACGCCGCGGGGTTCGCCCGCATGGCGAACGCCGAACTCCGCATCGTCAGTGCGTGGGAATACGTGGCCTTTCAAGACGTGAGCGGGGTGTTTGATCCCGAGCGCGAAGCGGAATGTTCCGCGCAATACGCGGTGCAGGCAGTGTTCGGTGACACCGTGCCCGACTGGGTTTCGATTGTCGTCGAACTCGGCAGGCCCGGTGAGGCGATGGTGCGTGCGAGCGAGAAGGCCGTTCTGCTCGTGGTCGGAAGTCGCGGGCACAACGTCGCCCTGCGATTCCTCCTCGGCTCCACCAGCACGTACTGCGCCGTGCGGGCCAAGTGCCCGGTCATGATCGTTCACCAGAACGATCGCCAGGACACCCGGGGTATCTGGGCGGACGTCGCCACCACGGCACGCTGAGCCAGACCGCACGTTCATGCTCACACGAAGCATCCGGATGCCCGCCACTCAGCCGACCACCGGGCGGTCGATGGCGCCGATGCCGTCATTACGCTCCCTCCTGTTCGACACTCCAGAGCCCCGCGAGATTCTGATCACCGCCGCGCCCGGGTGCCCGGAGTCGATTCTCATCCGCCATGTCACGGGTGCTCTCGACCGGGGAAATACGGTCGCGCTTCTCTGCCTTGCAGACCTCGACGAATCGGCGCAGCGCGCGCTCGCCGAGGTCGAGCGCACAACCACGCCTGGGGCGCTTCGGCAGGTTCATCGTGGGGACTGGCTGCGCGAGTGGAGCATCTCTGTTGTGGTGATCTTGGTCACGGGTGACCACGCATTCGTCAGCGACGGTCCCGGCACCTCGGATGACGCCCTGGGGTTCGTCCGCTACGCGCACCAGGATCTTGGCGAGCTGTACCGACGGCGCCGTCCGGTCGCCATCACCTGGGAGTGTGTCCCGGCGACACGGACGTAATCCGGGGGCGTTCAGGGGCGGTCCGGTTCCGGCCCGAAAACGAAGCGGCGTCCGGTGATCTCGCTCGGTGTGATGCGCACGTACACCTCTTTCTCCGTGGGAATCCAGGGCGTCAGTGGCGTGTCATCCGCCGCGAAAATGTCCTTCTGCTTCTCCAGTGCCACTGCCGTTCCCTTGACGACCACACTCCAACCATCGGTTGCGGTGAAGGAGTCGACTTCGAATGCAACCCGCGAGTTGATCGTGAGTTCGAGCAGCTTGCTCCCCTGCGCGGTGCGGATCAACACGCTCGAGCCGTCAGCGTAGTAATTGATGGGAAAGATATCCGGCGAGTCCGCGACCGACACGGCAAGCCTCCCCAGGGCCGCCGAGGCCAGCAGTGACCAGCACTCCTCCGTGTCGAGGGTGACGATCGGGTTGACGGATGTGGGGACGGATGCTGCGTGGTGCGCGCTCATGATGACCTCTCTGTCACAGTGCGGATCCGGGTTGTCCAGCGTTCCCGCGCCAGAGTGGATCCCGTGCAGGACGCTACCGTCGCTGGCGGAGGACGGCAGTGACCTTGGTCCCGTCCGTGCCGGTCGACCGCAGCTCTAGTCGACGCTCCGTTACGCGTCACCGGTCGGGCGTTGTCCCAGCCGGAGGATCGCCGCCTGTGTTCTGCGTTGCAGCCCGAGTTTTGCCAGGAGTCCGGAGACGTAGTTCTTGATGGTCTTCTCTGCGAGCCCGAGTTCGACACCGATCTGACGGTTGGTCAGCCCGTCGGCGATGAGGCTGAGGATCTGACTTTCGCGCAGACCGAGGGATCCCAGGCGGGGGTCGTCGGCGGTGTCCGCCGCGATCTTCTCGACCACGCGGCGACTCAGCGCGGGGTCGATGAGTGAGGTGCCTGCCGCCACCATGCGGATCGCCTCGAGGATGCGTGAGCCGCGGACATCCTTCAGCACGTAGCCGGCGGCGCCGGCGAGAACAGCCGCCCCGATCGCCTCGTCGTCGTCGTAGCCGGTGAGGATCAGGCAGCGGATTTCCGGGTGGGTAGAGCGGATGTCTCGGCACACGTCGATGCCGCTCCCATCGGGCAGCCGGACGTCTAACAGCGCGACCGTGGGCATCGTCGCGGTCACCCGACCGAGCGCCTGGGCTGCGGTCGATGCCTCGCCCACGACCTCGATGTCGGTCTCCGCGTTCAGCAGGTCGGCGATTCCTCGGCGCACGATCTCATGGTCGTCGAGCAGGAATACGCGGATGGTCTCTGTCATGTTCGCCCTGTCGGTTGCGCAGTGGGCACACGCCAGCGGAGTTGCGTGCCAGCCGAGCTGCTCTCGACGGTCGATGTTCCGCCTCGCGACGTGGCCCGCACTTCAAGATTCGCGAGCCCGCTCCTGCGGGTCGAGTCGCGGAGACCGTGTCCATCGTCATCGATGCTCAGTTCGAGTCCTGCACCGTCGGCAACGAGCCGGATGCTGGCAGACTGCGCCTCAGCGTGCCGCGCGATATTGGTGAGTGCTTCCCGTGCTACGGCGAGCACATCGTCTGCAAGCGAGTCCGTGATCACGAGGTCGACCGGCCCGCCGAACTCGAGAGTGGGAGTGCGGCCCAGGGATGTCGTCATCTCGGTCACGAGGTCGATAAAACGATGGCGAACCGTGATGCTCCCGCCGCTACTGGGGGTGGAGAGGGCGAAGATCGCCGTGCGGATCTGCGCGATAGCCCTGTCGATGTTGTTCACCGACTCTAGGATCTGGACGGAGGCGGGCGGCGGGAGCGCGCCGGCTATGCTCTGCAACAGCAGCCCCGTGCCGAAGAGCTGTTGGATGACGTGGTCGTGGAGGTCCCGCGCGATGCGTCCGCGGTCCTCGAGCACCAGCATTTGTTGTCGCGCCGTTCGGGACTTGATCACCTCGAGCGCCACGCTGGCTTGCCCAGCGAAGTCCGCAGCCATCTCCAGGTCCGAATTCTCAAACGACGCTCGGCCGTGTTTCTTGGTGACGACGACCACGGACTGCACTGTGCCGTTCGCGCTGAGGGGCAGCGCCATCACCGCACCGAGACCGTGCTGAGCGGCTATGGTCATCTGATGATTGGGCCCATCGTTGACCAACAGAGGCTGGCCTCCGTCGAAGGCACGCCCGGCAATGGTCTCGTTGAGAGGGAAACGACGACCCACCAGCTCGGCCGCCGCGAGTCCGCTTGCGGCCCTCACCTGGATTTCGTCACCGCCGGCGGCGAGGGTCGTCATGACCACGAGGTCGGCATCGGCGAGGGTGAGTAGACGTTCCACGAGGATTACCATCGGATCCTCCTCATCCGCCGACAGCATGGATGCGGTCACCTCTGCCGACGCAGCCGACCAGGCCTGCCGGCTGCGGGTTTCCGCATACAGGCGGGCATTCTCGATGGCGAAGCCGGCGGTTGCGGCGAGAGAAGTGACGAGTTGCACGTCGTCCGCGCTGAAGTCGCCCGATGCATGGTCGCTCAGGTAGAGGTTGCCGAACACGGTGCCGCGGATGCGGATCGGAACGCCCAGGAAGCTGTCCATTGGAGGGTGGTGTGCGGGGAATCCCGCGGATCGGGAGTCGTCTGCGATGTGACGCAGCCGGATCGGATGCGGGTCGTCGGTGAGCGCACCGAGCAGGCCGTGTCCTACCGGCAGATGACCGATCGCCGCGACCTCGGCATCGGGCATGCCCACATGGATGAATTGCTCAAGTTCGCCGTTCGGCGCTATGACACCCAACGCGCCGTAGCGTGCATCCACCAGCTCTACGGCCACCTCGACGATACGCCGGAGCACCTCCGGCAACTCCATGAGTTCGACGACTGCCTGGTTGGCGCGCAGGAGAGCGCGGAGCCTCCCCTGAGTGACCATCACGTCGCGCGCGTGATCGACCAATTCGGTCAGTGCAACGTCGAGCTGACTACGGGGCGCATCGGGGAAAGATATGGAGTCTGGCATGAATATGCGCCTTTCGCTCATCGGGTTTGGCGGACGAGCGAGTTCTGATCACCCCAGAGTATGCCTCTGCTGGCAACGGTGCTATGGGACCTTTTGCCATGGGACCTTTGTCCTCACTCCGTCCCCGCCGCTCTTGCACACTCCCAGGAGTGCCTCACCAACAGCCAAGGAGCGCCCGATGGCGAAGTCGATAGTGGTCGGCATCGACGGATCGAGTGCGGGCGATGCCGCCATCACCTGGGCAGCGACCCGCGCCGCGCGTCAGAACAGACCGTTGCAGATCCTCCATGTCATCGACGACGACTGGGGAGCCATCGGCACGCGGCAACTCGCTGAGCTTCACCCCGAGGCGCTCGAGTTGGTCGCCGGTGCGGCGGCGCTCGCATCATCCGTGGCTCCGGAGGTCGAGTGCGTGGTTCGAGTGACGATCGGCGACCCGATCGTCGAACTGGTCGATGCATCTCATTCCGCTCATCTGGTGGTCGTCGGTACCCACAAGACCGGGTTCTTCCACGGGCGGGCCCTCGGCTCCCGGAGCCTGCAACTGGCCGCAGCGTCGCAGAGCCCGGTGGCGATCATCCCGGGTTTCAGCACATCGCAACGAGACGGAATCGTCGTGGGACTCGACGATTCCGCGGGTGGGGAGGCAGCCCTGGCATTTGCTGCGCGGGAGTCCCGGGAACTCGACGAGCCGCTGGTGATCCTCCATGCGATTGCGCCGCCGCGACGGCGCCAGAGCGCAATTGTGACAGCGATGACTTCCTCGGCTAGCTCCCTTCCGGTTCACGCCATCGAGCGCGTGAAGGCGCTCGGGGTGTCGCACCATGTCCGGGTGCGGTCGGTGCGCCGGCCGCCGGCCGAGGCGCTCATCGACGCTGCCGCCCACGCGGAACTGCTGGTGCTCGGCTCGACGCGACGCCGCGGCGCAGACCTCACTCTGCTCGGCCCGGTGGTGCACGACGTGCTGATGAACATCACCGGACCGACTGTGGTGGTGCACGGGCTCACTTCGGTTCAGCGCGGGTCTTTGGTCCCTGGACACACGGCCTTGCTGGTCGATGCTGAGGGCACGACAGAAAGCCCGGATCGGAGCGAATGGTGACAGAGATCGTCGTAGGAATCGATGGAACGGTCGCATCCGCGTCGGCGCTCACCTGGGCACGGATGATCGCGGACCGGCTGAGTGCGCGCCTGGTGGTCGTCGGCGTGGTCGACGTCGACATCGCGAGCGTCATGTCCGCGGAGTACACCGAAGCCCACGCGCGAGCAGTGGAGTCGCTGCTCGATGACGCCAAAGCCGCGACGACCGGAACGGTCGTGGAAACCCGTCGAGCCTTCGGTCGCGTCGTCAGCGAACTCGTCGCTCAGGCGAAGGACGCATCGGTACTCGTCGTCGGCTCGGACAAGACCGGCGTGATCTCGGGGATCATCCACGGAACGATTCCGCTGAAGGTCGCCGACTCGACGGAAAGTCCTCTCGTCGTGGTGCCTGCGGCGTGGAAGGAATCTCTCGGGCCGATCGTCGTGGGAGTCGACGACACCACCGATAACGCCGCCATCACTTTCGCGGCCGAGATGGCACGAGCTCTCACCACTGATCTGCTCCTCGTGAACGTCTGGGGAGTGGCACCCCTGGTATTCGCCGATCCCCTGCAGCTCAAGCGATTGACGGCCGAACTCCGGGCGGCCGGCCGCCTCGTGCTCGACACCGTGCACGCCGAGCTTGCGAATAGCCATCCCTCGGTGGTCGTGACGAAGCAACTGGTCGAGGGCGACCCGTCGGTGGGGGTGCTCACCACCGTGCGCGCCACCGCCGGTACTCGCCTCGTCGTGGTCGGCACCCGTCGCCTCTCACCCCTCAGCTCACTGCTGCTCGGGTCGGTCGGCCACGACCTGCTCATGAACATGCCATGTCCGGTGGCAATCGTGCCGCCGACCAGAAAGGAACTGTGATGCAGACCGCTGACGCCACACAACTCGACGCGGAGGAATGTTGGTCACTCCTTCGCACGACCGACCTCGGCCGCCTTGCACTGATGAGCGACGGCTCTCCCGATATCGTCCCGCTGAATTACCTGGTCGGCGATGGCGTCCTGTATTTCCGGAGCGCGCCGGGCGACAAGCTCGCCGCGCTCGGCGTCGATCCCGCGGTGGCCTTCGAAGCGGATGGCATCTACTCACGCCAGCGCTGGAGCGTGGTCATCCGGGGAACGGCCCACCGCGTCAACTCCGACTCGGAGATCGAATCCTCTGGCGTAATGGAACTGGCGTCGTACCTGTCCGGCGACAAGTGGAATTACATTCGAATCCAGCCGCTCTCGGTGACCGGGAGGCGATTCCGTCGCTCCCCACGACGCGAGCCCCAAGCGGTAGTGTCCGCCGCGTCGATCGGCTGAGCCAGGAATGTCGACCCTCCTTCTCGTCGCACATGTCGTCGCGGCAATGTTCGTAATCGGACCCATGGCGATACTGCCGATGATGGGACTACGCGAAGTCCGCGCCGCGAACGCTGGGCGGCTCGACTCGATCAGCAGGGCGACCCGTCTTTTCAGCCTGCTCTCGCTCGTCGTGGTCGTGCTGGGATTCGGCGTGCTGGCGACGGCCAGATCGAAGGAGCAGCTGACGGTTCTGACTCCGTGGGTGGCGGCATCCGTCATCATCTACCTCGTCGCGACCAGCCTCAGTCTGTTCGTCACCGTCCCTCTGCTGCGCAATGAGGCGGACCGACTCACCTCGCCACAGTCGACGCCGCACCGGTCGATGCGCGCCTATCGCGCCGTCGCCGCAGCCTCGGGAGCTACGACGCTCGGTTTGGTGGCGATCACGGTGCTGATGGTCTGGCAGCCCTAGGGCTGTACGGCCGAGGGTAACGCGTGGGTCTGCTGGCGATCAGGTGCGTTCGTGGTGGGAACGGAGATCGGACGCTGGAAAGAAATGCTGTTCGGTTGGGGCGGTGGTGCTGAACGCGACCGCCGCATCGCGCATCTCGCGGTCCCTGCCGGTGAGCCGTTCGGACTGTTGCCGCCGGAACTCTCCCCAGGAGGGAACGACGAACGATTCGAGGAAGACATCCGCCGTCTCGCCGCTTCTATAGAGGCGCCAGCGCGAACCACCGGTGCGCCTGCGGGAGCCCTCGACCAGGCGCATGGCGGAACGGAAGTCGTCGACTGCGTCGGGGCGCACGGTGTACGACACCTGCACCACCACCGGACCGTCGGTAGGTGCGGGCTCGAAGACGAGGGAGGGGGTAGGGAGCGTCGAGCTGATGGTGCGATCGATTGTTCCGGTGCCCGGGAGGAGTGGTGCGACGCGAACGCTGGCCGCGACGAGAACGAGCAGCGCGGCCGATGTGGTCAGGGCCACGGTGGTGCCGAGCCATTCGGCGATAAGCCCCCAGACGAATGAGCCCAGAGCCATCGTGCCCATGAACACCAGGATGTATACGGACGCGCCGCGCGAGCGCACCCACTGCGGGAGGGTGAGCTGGAGTGAGGCGTTGAGCACGGTCAGCGTGCCGATCCAGGCGAGACCGGCGAGCACCAGCAGCACCAGGGCAGGCAGAAAGGGCAGAACCGCGGCGGCGATCGTTCCCACGGCGAACAACGCGGCGCTCGCCGCGATCACGACATTGTCGGAGAAGCGCTTGCGAGCGGCCGGGAGCGCGAAGATGCCCAACACTGCGCCGGCGCCCAGAGCACCCAAGAGAAGCCCGTATCCGCTCGAGTCCAGTTCGAGCCGGGTCGCTGTCACCGGCAGCAGGGCCCACAGAGCGCTCGCCGGCATGGCGAACAGGGCGGATCGCGCCAGTATTCGACGCACCAGGCGAGCGGATGCGACGTACCGCACGCCAGCGCGAAGTGCCGCACCGAACGGCTCCCGATCGTCGAGACCGGGCTGAGGTGGACGCTTCCACCAGAGCAGGGCCAACGCCGCGGCCGCGAAACTCAGCGCGTTGATTCCGAAGACGACCGGTGCGCCAAAGACGGAAAGGATGACCCCGGCAAGGGCGGGGCCGACCGCTCGAGCCCCATTGACCGTGATTCCACCGAGCGCCGAGGAGGCCCCGATGAGCGACCTCGGCACCAGTTCGGGCTGGATCGCCTGCCAGGCTGGCGACGTGAGCGTCGAGGTGATGCCGAGCACGAAGGTGAATGCGAGGATCGCCCACACCGTCAGGTCGTTCAGCGCTGCGACGACGGTAAGAGCCGCGGCGATAACCCCGCTGATTGCGGACCCCCAGATCAGGAGTTTCCGGCGATCCAGTGAATCCGCGAGTACTCCGGCGGGGAGAGAGAAGACGATCGCGGGTGCGAGACTCGCGGTCTGGACGAGGGCGATGATCGTGGCGCTGGCTGCGCCTTCGACCAAATACCACTGGGCGCCGACGGTCTGCATCCAGCTGCCGATGTTGCTTCCGAGCTGGGCGAACCAGAGCACGCGGAACGCGGTGATCGCCATCGGCGCCCACGCGGAGACTGATGTGGATGGGCTGCCTTTGAGCGACATCATCCGGCTCCCCTCGGATTCGAATGCCATGAGTGCCACTGCGGGCGAGGGAACTTTCCTCGTGGCGAAAAGTTACACGAAAAGGGCGCCAGACTGCGGGAAATGCCGATTCGAGTGAGGGGCACGGACGGGGTCACCGTCAGGATGTGCAAGTTAGGTAAGGCTACGCTTACACGGTGTACCGATCCTCAGCCCACCACCAGCGTGCGCTCGTGCTCGGTGCACTCACTGCGGGGGTCGCGCTCATCGCGGTGGTCAGCCTGATTCTCGGCAGCAATCTGATCAGTCCCACCGCGGTGGTGACCGGTCTGCTCGATCCCGCTCGGGATGTTGGGGACGTCGTCTGGGGCTCCCGCGTTCCGCGCACCGTGCTCGGCCTGCTCGTTGGATTCTGCCTCGGCGTCGCCGGCGCTGTCATGCAGGGACAGACCCGCAATCCGCTTGCCGACCCCGGCATCTTCGGCGTCTCGGCCGGCGCGAGTCTCGCCGTCGTCATCGGGGTCTACGTGCTCGGAACGAGTTCAGTGCTCACCACGCTATGGCTTGCCCTCGCCGGCGCGGTGGTGGCAAGCATCGTGGTGTTCTCCGTCGCCGCGCTCGGCACCGGGCTCTCGAGCCCTGTCCCGCTGGCGATCGCGGGAACGGCGGTCTCGGCGCTGTTGATCGCACTGACATCGTTTCTAGTCCTGTCCGACGAGACGACTCTGGCCGCCTACCGCATCTGGGTGGTCGGGTCGCTCTCCGGTCGCAGCCTGGCCGGGGTGGACGCGGCCCTCATCTTTGCCGGGCTGGGCATCATCTGTGCCGTCGCCAATGTCCGCTCTCTCAACGCCCTCGCCCTGGGCGCCGAGATGGCCAGCGGGCTCGGCGAGAACCTCGTTCGCGCCCGGATTGTCGGGTTGGCGGCGATCACCTTGCTGACCGCCAGCGCCGTCGCGATCACCGGACCAATCGGTTTCGTCGGCCTCACAGCGCCACACGTCGCGCGCGCAGCGATCGGCGGCGACCATCGGTGGCTGCTCCCCGCATCCGGCCTGATCGGTTCGTGTGTGCTGCTCGCCTGCGACGTCGTCGGACGTCTCATCGGTGGCACCGCGGAGGTCTCCGTGGGGGTCGTACTCGCTGTGCTCGGCGGAGTCGTGTTCATCGTGATCGTGAGACGCGCACGGATGGCGACGCTGTGACGGCGCTGCGGGAGGCGAAGCCCGCTGCGGTGACGCGCCGACAGAGCCGGGTCGTCGTCGTGACGCTGCTGTGCCTGGTTGCGGTTCTCGTGATCGCTCTGTGGGGCGTGGTCGCTGGCTCGTCCTCGCTGACGGGGGCAGATGTCGTGCGTACACTCATCGGCGCCGGCACGCCCGGACAGCAGCTGATCGTCGTCGAGCTGCGCCTGCCCCGCGTCGTGGCGGGTTTGCTTGTCGGCGCCGCACTCGGGCTGGCCGGCGCCCTCACGCAGACCTTCGCTCGCAATCCGCTCGCGACCCCGGACATCCTCGGAGTCACCTCCGGGGCGAGCCTCGGAGCCGTGGCCGCCATTGTGCTCGCCGGCGGGAGTTATTCGGTCGGAGCCGGTCTTCTCTCCCTGGGGCTCCCCGCGGTAGCGGTGCTCGGAGCCATGATCACCTCCGCCGTCGTCTATGGCCTCGCCTGGAGATCTGGCGTCGATAGCTACCGTCTGATTCTGATCGGAATCGGGGCAACCGCGGCCCTCGGCGGCGTCACCAGCTACCTCATCGCGCACGCCAAAATCACCGAGGCAGCCGCGGCCGCGCAATGGCTGGTCGGCAGCCTCTCCGGTGTCTCCTGGGCCAGCGTCTGGCCCGTTCTGATCTGTCTTGCGGTAATCCTGCCCATCGCGCTCACGCAATCGGCGAACCTCGAGATCACGCAGCTCGGCGATGAGATCTCGACCAGCCTCGGTGTGGTGGTGCAGCGCCATCGACTGCTGGTCATCGCCTGCGCGGTGGTGCTCACCGCTGCCGCTGTTTCGGCGAGCGGTCCGGTGGAGTTCGTCGCCTTCGTCGCACCGCAGATCGCTCGCAGGCTCACTCGAACCGGGCGTCCTCCGTTGCTCGCAGCTGGGCTGGTCGGCGCCATCATCGTGACCGGTGGCGATGCTCTGGGCCGCGGCGTGCTGCCCGGCGAGGTGCCGGTCGGCATCATTACCGCGATCATCGGCGCCCCCTATCTCATCTGGCTGCTCACTCGACGAACTGAACGGGAGAAACTGTGACCGAAACTCTTACGAGTACTCATCGGCCCGCTCGACATGCTGCCATCGAGGTGCGCGACATCACTCTGTCGTACGAGCGCTCGGTGGTGTTCGAAGGACTCCATCTCAGCATCGAGGCCGGTAAGGTCACGACCCTGATCGGCGCCAACGGCAGCGGAAAGTCGACCCTGCTGAAGGCGTTCGGGCGAATCCTGATGCCGAGTACGGGCACCGTGTATCTGGACGGGCGCCCGGTGCGCGAGTACGCGACCCGGGAGGTGGCCCGTCGGCTCGCGATCCTGCCCCAGAAGCCGCTCACTCCGTCGGCCACTAGCGTGCGTGATCTCGTGTCGCGCGGGCGGCATCCGCATCAGAGCCTGTTGAAGTCATGGACCTCCAGCGATGCCGAGGTGATCGATGCGGCGCTCGCGGCGACCGGACTCTCCGACCTGGCTGCCCGGGATGTCGGCTCGCTCTCGGGCGGGCAGCTCCAGCGTGCCTGGGTCGCCCTTGTTCTCGCTCAGGAGTCCCCCACGATCCTGCTCGACGAGCCGACCACCTTTCTCGATCTCAGCCATCAGCTCGACCTACTCGAGCTGGTGCGCTCGATCAACCGCGAACGGGGCGCGACGGTCGTGATGGTGCTGCACGATCTGTCGCTGGCCGGGCGGTATTCAGACCGGCTCGTGGCGGTCGGGCGGGGCAGGGTGCTCGCCGACGGCACGCCATGGGAGGTACTCACCCCCGAGATCTTGCGCTCTGCCTTCGACCTTGACGCGTTGGTGGTGCCCGATCCCAGCAGCGGAACGCCGCTCGTGGTTCCTGCCGTGCGCGCGGAGACCACCTCCGGTTTCGCTCTACTCCCGTAGATCGAGCCCATTCGCTCCAGTCCATTTGCTCCAGTCCGACGATGAGCCTCCCGGTCGCGCAGCAAGATAAGGGTAGGCTAACCTAAGTTTTGTGACCCCAACCAAGGCCGTGCGCCGCTCCGTTCTCCTGCTCGCCCCCCTCCTCGCGATCGTCAGTCTCGTCGGCTGTAGCGCGACATCCGACTCCGTTTCTGGCGGCAACGCCGGTTCGTCGTCGTGGAGCTTCACCGACGACACCGGAAAGACGGTGACCCTCGATCACCAGCCGAAGCGCATCGCCAGCTACGCCGACTACGCCCTCGGGCTGCTCAGTACGGGAGTGAAGCCGGTCGCGGTCTTTGGTCGCGTCGCGGTCGCGAGCGATGACCGTTTCGCCGACTACGACATCTCCTCGACCGCCATCGTCGGTAACAGCTATGGCGAAATCGACCTCGAGAAGCTGGCCGAGGCTGCGCCAGACCTGATCGTCGCGGGCGTCTACCCGACCGACCGCAAGGGCACCATTAATAAGGATGAGCCCTACTACAGCCTGGCCGACAAGGAACAGCAGACCCAGCTGGAGAAGATCGCTCCCATCGTCGCGATCAAGGTCGGTGGCAAGGGTAGTGACGTGATCACGAGCGTCAACAAGCTCGCCACCGCTCTCGGAGCCGACCCTGACACGATCGCCGCGGCGAAGAAGAAATACGACTCCGCGGCGGCCGATCTCAGGGCCGCGGCCGCGCAGACAAAGCTCGAAGTCACTCAGATGTACGCCGATGCCGACGGTGTCTATGTGGTCAAACCCGGCGATGAGCCGGAGACTGAGCTTTATCGGAGCCTCGGCGTGAAATTCACCGATCTGCACCCCGACGGCGAGTACTACTGGGACAAGTACAGCTGGGAAAATGCCGCCCAGATGATGACCGGGGACGTGCTGCTGGTCAACGTCGAGGGGTTCCAGAAGAAGGACCTGCTCGACCAAGCGACCTTCGCTTCCAGTCCCGCTCTGAAGACCGGCCAGATCCACGCCTGGAACTCTGCCGCTCTCGACTACGCCTCACAGGCCAAGCACATCACCGAGCTGGCGAAGATTCTGCGCGACTCGAAAAACGTCTGAGCGATCTGGCGTTGAGTTCGCAGGTACTGCGCACGGATCTGCGTGAGCCAGGCATGCCGTGATGTAATCGATCGTGAGCATCTGGGTGACCCTCATCGCCGTCGCATCGCTGACGGCCGTGACCCTGGTGATCGTGCTCGCCCTGCGACTCGAGCATCCGTGGTTGCAGCCATGGGCGGTGCTGCGGGCCGCGCTCCAGCTCGGAGTCCTCACCGTGATTCTGCACGGGGTGATCACCAGCACGCTGTGGGTGGCGGTCTTCCTGCTGGTGATGGTCGTGGCCGCCACCTGGGTCGTGTTCCGGCGGCTGCGTCTGCCGCGGCGCTACCTTCCCGTGCTCGCTGCAACCGTCGTGATCGCGGCCGCGGTGCCGACCTCTCTGGTCTTTGTCACCGGCGCCGTCGAGTTCTCACCGCGGTACGTTCTGGCGGTCGGCGGAATCATCGTCGGAAACACGATGACGGTCTCGACGCTGATGGGACGGTCGCTTGGCGGCCTGATCCTCGCGCAGCGCGAGGAGATCGAAGCCTGGCTGTCGGTGGGAGCGACCAGCAGGCGCGCGGCACTGCGAGCGGTACGCGCGGCGGCCTCTACCGCGCTCATCCCGTCGACCGATCAGACTCGTACCACCGGAATCGTGACACTCCCCGGTGCCTTTGTCGGGGCGGTATTCGCCGGCGCCTCGCCGTTGGAGGCGGCGGAGTTTCAGCTCATCGTGCTGGCGGCCATCCTCGCCGCCGGAGCCATCACGGTGGCGCTGTTCACCCTCGTTTTCGGCGCGCCGGAAGTACTTCCCCTGGAGGAGAGCCCGTTGGGCGGTCGGTCGCTGCTCGGGCCGGCAATCACCGCGCCTTCGCGGTCCGATCTCGCGCGATCCGACGCCGCGCACTGACCCTCTGAGTCAGGGCGGCCTGGGTCAGTGCGGCGGTATGTCGCGCGGGCCTTGCGCCGGACGCAGAAAGGCGAGGGCATCGATGACCGGCACGAGCCCGCGCAAGAGCTTGCTGCGGGCGACCTCGAGTCCGAACCATCCGCCGCGGTCGATCTCGGGGAAGCTCTGCAGATGGCCGGAGCGCGGTGGCCATTCGATGTCGAAGGTGTTGCCGCAGAGCGCGACCGGGAGGTCGTCGATCTGAGCGACGAACACCGTCACGATCTTGCGGGAAGGCTGCGTGAACTCTCCCAGTAGGCGGTAGTCGACCGACGGGGCGGCAATGCCGGTCTCTTCTCTGAACTCTCGGAGTGCCGCCCGCAGAGGCGTCTCCCCCGCTTCGAGTCCGCCCTTGATGACCGACCAGGCCGCGGCATCCTTGCGCGACCAATACGGGCCACCCATGTGACCCAGGTACACCTCGAGGTCAGCACCGAGCATCCGAAAAGGAAGGATGCCCGCGCTGTGCTCCCGCGCCGCATGGTCAGCCACGTTGGTCAGCCACGACGACTACAGCGCATCGATCTGTCGGTGCAGGTGCGCGAGTTCATCGCGCGCGGCGTCGAGTTGTGCCGTCTTCTGTTCTCGTGCGTCGTCGATCTCGGTCAGTTGCCGACTCGCCCGTTCGACCGACTCCTGCACGCGAGCAAGGCGCCGCTGGAGTTCTGCAAGCGCACGTTCGCGTTCGCGTTCCCGTGTCTGTTCTCGACTCTGTGCTTGTGTCTGTTTTCGTTTCTGTTCTCGACTTTGTTCTCGTCCGCTTTTTTGTCTCTGGTCCAGGCTCTCCTCGGCGACTCGCTGCCGCTCCGCTGCCGCGCGGCGGTCGGCCGTTGCCGACGCCCACGTTGCCGATGGTGCACTCCGCACGGCGATGGCGCCCACGAGGTCGGGCAGTGCGAGTGAACCCTCGAGATCCACCGGCTCCAGCCCGGTGGATTGCAACGACCTGATCAGGATGCCGGACCGCACCGCTGCGGCCGCCGCCGCATCCGACATGGCGGCAGAAAACGTCTGCGCCACCTCGTCGAGTACAGGTGCCGAGGTCGACACCGCGGCTTCTGCACCGAGTTCGCGCGCCCGCGCCGCCAGCTTCCTGACTACTTCACGATGCTGCTTGCTGAGGCGTTGGATGCTTACGCGATCGGCGTTGCCCTGGGCGTGCTGCAGGTCGGTGCCGAGCGCGATGGCGATGTCGAGCTCCTCGCGGTGGTGCCTGCTCACCTGATTGACCAGCCATGCCGCCGGGGTCGGCTTCGTCAGTGCCCGAACGGCTGCCGCCAGAGGTTTTTCGAGGGCCTTCGCACGCTCGTTACGGCGGGCGATGAAGTCCCGCGGCATCAGCGAGTACAGGTCTTCCGCGATCGCGGAGATCTCAGACTCGTCGCGTGCCATGCCGCGAACACTACGCGCAGTGGCGGTTGAAGCGCGCTGGTCGGCGGCGGCGCACGGTTACCGATGACGCGAGTCGCCTCACGAGCCTTCGTCCTATCGCTGGGATAAGACATCCTCTCCAGTGCGAGGGGCCGCAAGAGTGCAGTGCGGTCATGGACGCCGACCCGGTAGTGACGGACCCGCAGCTTAACCGGGTGCTGTGGGAGAACGACGACGTGCGGGTACTGGAGTACACCGATGTACCCGGCGACGCCCCGACGCTGCATCATCACCCGAACACCGTGATGGTGACTCTCACGGGGTTCGAGCGTCAGTTGTCCGACGGGACGCAGTCGACCGATGTTGAACTGCCCGCGGGGCGCGCGGTCTGGCTTCCTGCGCAGTTTCACCGCGGTACGAACAGCGGCAGCACACTGACGCACACGATCTTGGTCGAGGTCAAGCACAGTACTGTCGGCGCCGACCCGTCGCCCCAGCTCGGACCCCGCTTGATCGGCTGAGGTCGCGCGGCTGAGATCGCGCCGCTGAGATCGCGCCGCTGAGGTCGCGCCGCTGAGATCGCGCCGCTGAGGTCGCGCCGCTGAGGTCGCGCGGCTGAGATGCCACGGCTGCGGTCGCGCGGCGGAGGTGGCGCGTGCCGCCGACGTGCGTGGCTCACATCGCTATCACCACTATGCCTCCTTGTCGGGGTGTTTGGTCGGGGTCGATCCAGGGTGGCGGGATGAAGTACGGAACCTGCTCCCGAAGTTGGATTTCCCAGCTGTCGTCGTGGATGCGGTGGTGGTGGAACGAACATAACGGGATCCCGTTGTCCAGATCCGTTACCCCACCGCTGCACCACCACTGGAGGTGGTGCGCTTCGGTATAACTCGGTGGGTGTGCGCAGGCCGGGAACGCACACCCGCCATAGGTTTCGGCCAACGCGTGGCGTTGGGCGGGACTGAATAGTCGCCGCGACCTGCCCAGATCCAGGACTTCCCCGGCACCGCCAAGGACTGCGGGGATGATGTTCGCATCTGCCGCCATGATCCGCGCCCGGGTGGCGGAGATCCCGGCATCGATCCCATCGATCTGGGCGGTGCCGAGCCCGGTGATCAATTGGTCGAGGCTCATCCGCACGACCATCGTCACCAACGGACTACCACCACCACCACCACTACCACCACCACCACCACCACCACTACCACCACCAGCACCGCACGTGCAGTTGACCGCCTGCCGGAAGAGGTCTTCGGCGGCATCGGCGCGGCGGTGCGGCATGGTCCGATCATCACTGTCGGCACTACCGTCCTGTCCCAAAGAATCGGGAACCCTGTCGCGGGCAGCCCGCAACTGCTCACCGACGAGCTGGTCGATCCCGGCACGCACCAGTCCGGCGGTTTCTGGGGGCATTACCCAGACCAGACGCACCATCCCATCCGGTTCAGTCACCCACGACAGTGCTCGCCGCTGCCTCCGGATCACATCGCGGGGTTCGGCACCGTCCTCATCCAGACGGTCCCGCACCTGCCGGGCCACCCCCGCGATCTGCTTCACCGTCAACCCCGGCGCATGCTCCACCAGCAGCCGCTCCCCCGCCGCGCGCGCTTCGGTGGAGCAGAAGGGGGCGGCCAGGTCCAGTTCCCGCACGATCACCACAGCCGCCTCCACCCCCAGCGACAGATCCGCGACCGCAGCGGCAACCGCGGGATACCGGGCCGGCAACGGGGAGCCATCCAGCGCGCGTTTCGATCGCGTTGCAGTCCCCAGGTCGCACAGTCGTGCCGCCTCCGGGATGCTGATCTGCCACAGCTCGGCCAGGAACGTTGCCGGTCTCGAGTGGCCTGCTTGCCGGACCATCCCCTCGGCACCGAGATGCGGGGCGGATCGTTCGACGACTTCGCCGGCGAGTGTCACCCGGATCGCGTCGACGGCGCGCTGCACGATGCCGGAATCCGCAACCATCCGCAGCAGCTGATCTGACGCGACACCGGCGAACCCGTCGAACCCGTCAGCGCACACCTCTGACAGGTCGGCGAGAAGGGTCGCGGGCGAGTTTTCCATGTCGACAGCGTCTCACCGACCACCGACATTCCATCCGACAATTACCCTTCTGACCAGGGTTTCCTGTGGATAACTGCGCCCAGGTGGCCAATGTGGAGGAGGGGTGCCTGACCGCTCGGTATCGTGCTGCTCGGGCGTAATTGCGCAGCAGTGAGGCAGCCCGGTGAGGATTGCCATCGCTGGCGCTCTGTCTGCGCGGGTGGCTGGCGCGCCGCGGCCAGAACAACGCGACCATCTGCACCCGGCGGCCGTGCCTCCCGAGCCCGAGACCAGCTTCCGCGCGAGCAAGGCGCTGGTGGAATCGCTCACAGGCCCGCACTCGACAAAGCTTCGGTGGCGTAGAAGGGAGCGTTCCACGGGATATCGGCAAAGGTGCGAAGTGTCGTGCGGTCGTAGCCGCGCTGTTTGGCCTCGAGCACAGCAACTCTCAGAAGATCACGACCGTGCCCCAGCCGAGTGTGCTGCGGCAGCACCGACGGCTGTTCGAGGTGAGCGAAGCCATCGACCTCAAGCACTTGGGCGAAACCGCACGGCGTTGCGCTGGCGTCGAGCGCCACGAGCACGAATCCGTGCTGGTGATCCCCGTAGCACCTCGCGGTTGCGGGCACCGCCAGACGTCGAGATAAACTCTGAAATCGTGACCGCAGAGAAGGCTCCCGTTCGAATGCGAGTACCGGGCGCGATGCGGCGCCTGGGGCGGGATCGAGCACGGCTCATCGCGGTGGTGCTGCTCGCCGTCGTCACACTCTCGGCTGCGGGAATCCAGAGCGCGGCAGCGAGCATCTTGCAGCACACGCTCGATGCGAACTGGCGGGGTGCGTACGACATCCTGGTGACGGCGAAGGGCAGTCATCCGCCCTCGAACGGTCTGCTTCCGACCAATGCGCTGTCGAGCGGAAAACGGATGCCGCTGGCCGCTGTCGCCACGATCCGCTCGATCGAGGGCATCGACGTCGCCGCACCGATCGGCGAGGTGCAGGCTGCGCAACTGCGCTACGGATTTCCGTTGGTGTCAGTGCCGAAGGGCGTCGCGGGTGCCTCCGAGGTTCCGCAGGCCTTCACCGTGACGACGCGGCTGACCACGAACGATGGTCTCGGAGAGAGACTCGTCTCGAGCACGACCAACACCGTCGTCATCGACGAGACGCCGAAGCCGCCGGCACCGACATCGTGCACGTTTCTCGATCACCCGGTGGACGTCGCCAAATACCCTCACCTGTGTGCCGAGGTGAGCGCCACCTACCAGAATGCCGCGACCGTGTTCGAGGGATCATCCACTCGGTTAGGCGGGCTGTTGACCGATGGCGTGATTCGATTTCCGGCAATGATGTCGCCGGTGGGGTCGACCCGGATCACCCTGGTCGACCCGGATGCCGAACGCGCCATACTCGGAAAGGCCGGCCGGTTCCTGGCGCCGCTGCAGTCGGTTCGCGCCCACGCCCGAACCTCTGCCGCTGACATGGACCGGTGGGCGACACGCACATCCAGCCCGTTCGCTCGGAACTTCGTCGAGCAGCGAAAGGCTCGGGCGTCGGAGATGCACACGCAGAATCGATTCTCGAACGACCCGGAGATCGCGAAGGAGTACGCGGACTTCTTCGCCGAATACCAGGTCGACCAGGGCGCCTCAGAGACAGTCGACGAAAATTTCGTGCCTCTCCTGACGACCTCGACGGGCTCGGCGCCGTTGACGATGACCGCGACCATCAGCGCACTCGGGCCAGCCCCACGCACGGGAGGCGATGTCGGGTCCGAGTCGTTCACCCTGCCGCAGGGCACGGGAACTCCGGTCGGCACATCGACAGCCGATGCGTCGGGCCTGCTGAACCCGTTTGCGCGTGGAACGGTCGAAGTCCCCTGGCCGGGAACCGACCCCGACCGACTGTCACTCGACCCGACCTACGACGTCCTCTCGCTCAACTGGCTCGGAGCGGTGGGCGGCATGCCGACGAAGCCGCATTCCCCCACAACGCTGACCGGGACGGGCTTCGCGCGACCCGTGTCGCCGTCGATGCGGGACGGCGGAGACCCGTTCGCGGCGAAGAAGTCGGGCACGGATGCCGGCCTGGAGAGCGTCTACAGCTCGGTGTCGTCGATCGGTCCGATGGACTTCACCCACCAGAACCTCGTCGTTCCCGTCGGGTCGTTCTCGACGAGCCAGGTAGCGAAACTGCAATCGCCAGAGAGCTACGTCCCCCTGGGCGCCTACCAGTCCGCGGAAACCACCGTCGAGCGCGACGGCGAGCGGATGAAGATGCTGCCGAGCGTCTCCGGACTGGGACTGGTGAGCCCGCGCACCGTCGCGATCGCGCCCATCGCGAGTGCGGCCGCCTGGGGTCAGAAGGATCCCGTCTCCGCCATCCGAGTGCGCGTCGCTGGCATCTCCGCGTACACCCAGGATGCGCGAGAACGAGTGGCGAGCGTCGCCGCCGCGATTCGCCAGCTCGGCTTCACGGCAACCCTCGTTGCCGGCTCGTCGCCTACGTCCGTCGACCTTGCCGTCGACAACTATGCGTTCGGCACCACCACCGCCGATGAGAAGCAGCGGGTCGGAACCCTGCACGGTGTGCGCCAGCAGTGGTCTGAACTCGGCGCCGCGGCTCTCGCCGACACCGCGGTCTCGACGTCGTCGCTGGCCGTGCTCGGAATCGCGCTCGGGGGTGTCATTTTGCTACTCGCCACGGTGCAGGTCGTTTCGATCCCGCGTCGCCGGGAAGCTGCCGGCGCTCTGCGCACAATGGGCTGGACGTCATGGCGCGTCCGTCGTTGGCTGGCCGCAGAGGAGATCAACGGAGTGGTACTCGTCGTCCTGGCGGGCGTCGCCGCTATCCTCCTGTCCGGGATGGCGACGACGCCCGTGCTGATCGCTGCAGCCACGAGCGTGGTCGCCCTTACCTCCGCACTCGCCGCAATCGCCGGCGGCGCGCGCGCGGTGAGGTCCCGGACGCAGACGCACACGCCGATGCGGCCGCGGCGGGCATCCGCGAATCGTGGCGGAGCTCGCTACGGCGTGACCACGACCCTGCGGTTCGGCCTGCGGCGAGCCCGAAGTCAGTTGCCCGTGTCCATTTCGCAGGCAGCGGCGATCGTGCTGGCAGGTCTGTCGGCGGCGGGGGTCGCTGAAGTGTTCATCGACGGCCGACGTTCGGCTGGCGCGAGCCTCGTGGCGCGACTCACCGTCGATCAGGCCGCGGTGGCCCAGCTGCTGCTCGGTGCTGTCGCACTCGTGGCGGGAGTGGCGCTGTCGCTCGTCGTGCGACGTATCGTCGTCGCCCGTCGCGCCGCTGACGATTCAGCACTGCGGGCGATGGGCTGGTCAGCCCGTAACCTGCGCTCGGCACGCCACGCAGAGCTTGGCGTCATCGTGGTTCCGGCCATAGTCATCGCCGCAGAACTCGCCTGGATGGGGGCGACCGCAACAGACCCGGTAGACCGCACCGCTCTCGTCGTCGTGGCGGTGCTGGCGGCTGCGCTGGTCTCGGCCGCACTGCTGGTCGATTCACGAAAGGGAACCCGTTCATGATGCACTCCCGGGTGACGACTGATGTCGCCGTGCGCCTCGCTGGCGTGAGGATCGACTACGAGCGTCCCGGCCGTGAGCCGCTGGTGGTGGTGGATGACCTCACGCTCGGCCTCCACGCGGGCTCGATGCACTGCATCGCCGGACGAAGCGGCTCTGGCAAGACGAGCGTGCTGCGAGTGGCGGCGGGACTCGTTCCCCCGACCCTCGGTGACGTCCTGTGGGCGGGCGAAAGCATCGTGCAGCTCCGCGACGACTACGTTACGAATCTACGCGGCGCGAGCATTGGCTACCTCGACCAGGGAGGGTCGCTCATCCCGGGCCTCTCCGCCTTGGAGAACGTGCTGCTCCCCGCGGTTCCGGCACGGCGCAGCACCGAACTTGCGCCCCATGCCGCGGAGCTGATGAACAGGCTCGGCGTCTGGGATCGGGCCAGCAGTCATCCGGCCCGACTGAGTGGCGGTGAACGGCAGCGGGTGGCGCTCGCCCGTGCTCTATTGCTCGACCCTCCGGTGGTCATGGTCGACGAGCCGACGGCCGGCCTCGACCGCGAGAGCGCCGATTCGGTGATCTCGATCCTGCGCGACCTGGTGCGCGATGGCAAGGCGGTACTGGTCGCCTCCCACGACGAACGGCTGATCGACGCAGCCGAATCGAGAACGCAGCTCGTCTGATCACCATTAGCGGTGGTTCGACAGCGGGTCGTCAGCGGTTCGCTGCGTGCAACCGGTGTGCGCTCCGTTAACCCGATCGTCGCCCACCGGTCATCCGCACGCCACCGGCCGCGGGCCGCCCGAGCCTACTGTTGTGCTGCAGTCAGGAAGGCGGCGCATCATGGCGACCATCGGTGAGATGTTTTACATTGTCGATGCCGGGCAGGGGCGGTGGGTCATCCACCACCAGGTAACTGGCGTCAAGGCCGGTTCGCTGGTGCGAACCTCTGAGGGGCTGATGCTGGCCGACCCGGAATCGCGGCCCATCGGGCGGTATACGACCTTCGATGAGGCGTTACGCGAGCTCTACGCCACCGCCTAAACCGGTCAGGTGCGCGAAACCGCGGGTGACGGGATGAGCGTCAGCCCTCGAGACGGGAATGCTCCCCCACGTGGTGCCAGGTGCGGTTGTGGTAGACGAGCGGCGGCGCTTCGGACTCGGAGATGTGCGCCTGCAGCGCGTGTACCGCAATCACGGTGGAGCTGCCCGCCACCATACGGTTGATGATGCGGCCGCGGATCCACACCGGGGCGCCAGGAAGGTACGGCTCGCCCGTAACCAGGCGACTCCAGCTGGAGGTGTCGGCGAAACGGTCGACCCCGCTCGTCGCGAACAGCTTGGCGACCTGGAGCTGGTCGGCGCCGAGCAGATGCACCACCACGGTGTCCGCCCGGTTCAGAGTCGGCGCACTCGACGACGTGCCAGAAATGGAGAACACCAGAAGCGGTGGTTCGGCACTGACCGAGAAGACGGATGTCACGGTCAAGCCGACGGGCCCGTCGCCGGCGTCGGCGGTCACAACCGCGACTCCGGCAGGGTGATTGCGAAATGCGAGTTTGAAGTCAGTCGCACTGAGCCCGGCGTGCTCGTCGATGCTCTGCACCTGTGCCAACGGGCTGTGTTGTGGCTGAGGTGCCGGACTGCTCGAACTCATCTGTGCTCCGACTTTCTTGACCCTGATTCGACTGTCTCTGATTCGACTGTCTTCTCTCAGCCTCGTCGCTGAGGCGGTGAAGAGCAACGACATGACCGCGTGTGACGCCCGCTTGCCTCGCTGCCGCAGGTTCGATGAGCGGCGGGAGGTGGCGATCCAGCGCGGGGCAGGGGGCTACGCGCCGAGCTTCGCCAGCGCGTCCTCCGCGGCAACCCAGGCGAGCATCGCGCATTTCACCCGAGCGATGTACTTAGACACCCCTCCGAGAACCACCGCGTCGCCGAGCAGCTCCTCGTCGGGCTCGATGGTGCCGCGGGAGCGCATCGCCTCGCGGAACGAATCGATGCGGGTGCTGATCTCCGCGGTCGTGAGTCCCTCGGCGAGGCCGGAGAAGAGCGAGGCCGAGGCCTGGGAGATCGCACAGCCGTGTCCTTCCCAGCGCACCGCGGTCACGACATCCGTTCCCTGCTCGCGGTGCAACTCGAGGGTGATCTCGTCGCCGCAGGTGGGATTCAGCTGGTGCGAGTGTGCGTCGGGATCGGCACGCAGCCCGAAGCCGTGCGGCCGCCGGGAGTGATCGAGGATGACCTCCTGGTAGAGGTTCTGCAGGTCGGTGGTGCTCATGGCCGTACTCCGAAGAAGGTGATGGCGTCGGTGACGCCGGACAGGAACTCGTCGACCTCGTTCTCGGTGGAGTAGAGGTAGGTACTGGCCCGAGTGCTCGAGGTGAGACCGAGGCGGCGGTGAAGCGGTTGCGCGCAATGGTGCCCGACGCGCACCGCAATTCCGCGGTCGTCGAGAAACTGACCGAGATCGTGAGCATGGATGTCCGCCACAGCGAAGCTCGCCAGTCCGGTCCGGCGTTCGCCGGCCGCCGGTCCGAGCAACCGCACCCCGTCGATGGCGCTCAATCCTTCCGCCAGCTGCTGCCCCAGCAGCTCCTCGTGGGCGGCGATGCGATCCATGCCGACGGAGCTGAGGTAGTCCACGGCAGCGCCGAGCGCGATCGCCTGAGACACGGGTTGCGTGCCGGCCTCGAATCGTTGCGGCGCCGGGAGGAATTCGGCGCTTTCCATGGTCACCGTGGTGATCATCGAACCGCCGGTGAGAAATGGCGGGAGGGCGTTCAGCAGCTCGCGGCGCCCGTACAGCACGCCGATGCCGGTGGGGGCGAGCATCTTGTGCCCCGAAAACGCGGCGAAGTCGACATCGAGGGCGTGCAGGTCGAGGGCGAGATGCGGCGCGGACTGGCAGGCGTCGAGAACGACGAGAGCCCCGACGGCATGTGCTCGCGCGACGAACAGCTCGATCGGTGTGACGGCACCGAGCACATTCGAGACGTGGGTGACGGCGACGATCTTCGTTCTTTCGGTGATCAGACGGTCGAGGTCGTCGAGGTCGAGCGCACCATCATCATCGATCGGCACGAAACGTAGGGTCGCCCCGGTGCGCGCGGCGAGCTGCTGCCAGGGGATCAGGTTGGCGTGGTGCTCGAGTTCCGTGACCAGGATCTCGTCGCCGGGGCCGACGCGAAAACGCTCGGCGTCAGCTCCCCCGCTTCCAGCGTTGGAAAGTGAATAGGCGAGCAGGTTGAGCGCGGCCGTCGCGCCCGACGTCCAGACGATCTCGTCTTCGCCGGCGCCGACGAAGCGCGCGACGGTCGCTCGAGCGTTCTCGAAGGTCTCTGTCGCCTCGGCGGCAAGACTGTGCGCGCCGCGGTGCACCGCGGAATTCTCGGTGACGAGGTACCGACGCTCGGCATCGAGCACGGCGAGTGGCTTCTGGGAGGTGGCGCCGGAGTCGAGGTAGGTGAGCGAGTGTCCGTTGACCTCGGTGCTCAGGGTCGGAAAATCGGAGCGGACGCGTTCGAGCTCTTGCGGGGTGAAGGTGTCGACGCGGGTGACGGGACTGCTGATGGTCACGCGGACCTCCTGGTTCATTGCCCTTCTAGGTTAGCGCCGACCGGTTGTGCGGAGGCCGGAGCGTGCAGAGGACTGGGTGTTTATATGACTGTGCGGCGAGTGCGCAGAAGACGCCCAGAAAAATGGGGGCCGGTGCCGTAGACAGAGCATTCTGTGCGGCGTACCGTTGCACACATCATCGGGGGGTGATGGAAATGCGTCGAGACGTGTCGCAGTTGGATGAGTTGGAGCAGGCGGGGACCACTCTCCCGCGTGCCCTCTTCCTCGTTCTCTTCGGCGTTGCACTCGCCGTGCTCTGGGTGGTCGTCGGTACCACCAATTCGGCGTCGGCCGACGAAGCCTCACCGGCAGCCCCCGCGGCGCAGCCCTTGGCTCCAGCTCCGTCCCTCCTCGGCTCCCTTTCTTCCACGGTTGATTCCGCCGTTGCTGCGGTTCTCCCCCAGCAGCCGGCGGTGGTGGCCCCGGTAACTCAGGCAGTCACCCGCACCGTCACAGCAATTGTTCAACCGACCGTCCAACCCGCTGCGCAGCCCGTGACCACCGTTGTGGCGCCGATCACCCGCACCGTGGATGCCGTCGTCGCGGCTGTTCCGGTGGTTTCGCAGCTCACCGGTGCTGCCCCGGTAACGGCAGCTACGTCGCCGGTGACCTCCAGCCTCGACGGGGTTGTCGGCCCAGTACTCGGCCCGGTGGTCACCCCGCTGGTCACCCCGCTGTTCGGCACCGTGACGGATGTCGTGGGCACGGTTGTCGGACCCGTCCTGACCCCGGTGCACGGCGCAGGGGTGATCCCCTCGATCACGCTGAACCCTGACCTGGGGGCGGCGTTTGGCGCAGCCGACCCGACAGCGGCGGCGGTGGCGTCGGATTCGCGGTCGGACATCCGTTTCATCCGGGCCCTTTCGAGCACGTCAGCGTCGAATGTCGTGTTGTCTCTCCGCGCCCCAGTGTCTTCCTTTGCGCCATCGGCGCCGGGAGCGCCAACCTCGCCGTTCGGTGGCTCGCCCGCAGACCGATCCGTCGGGGTGCTCTCTGGGTCTCTTTCCAGCGGTGCCGGTTCTGGCGGTGCGGCGTCGCCAGCGCTCTCCGCCGACTTCGCCTTTGCCGTGCCGGTCGGAGCTGCCGTCGCGATCGCGTCGGCTGACGACTCCCTTCCGTCTTCCCTCACGCTCGACCCCGGTTCTTCGCCTGACTGAGCCGATCCGTGTCATCGCGTCGCCGATGACAGACGGATCCTCCCCGCGATAGCGGGACTCAATCAGACCCAAGAATCGGAGTACTTCAGTCATGAACAAAATAGTCTCTAGAGCCCTCATGGGTGCTCTCTTCGTCGGGGGCCTCACGCTCCTCGGCGCAACCGCGGCCAACGCCGCCGAGACCGGCGGTAGCGACGGTGTTGGTTCGGGAACCCAGGCCATCGCCGGCGTCACCGCACCGATCACCATCGGCGGCAACGCGATCTCGCTGCTCGGCAACAGCGCGAGCACCGGCTCGGTAGCTCCCGCTCCGGCTCCCGCGGCTCCCGCTCCGGCGGTACCGACGACTAGCGGCACCCAGTCGCTGCTCGGCGGCACCCAGGCAGTGGTGAACGCTGTGCTGCCGGTGACGGTCACCGGTAACGCCATTAGCGTGCTCGGCGATTCGGCATCCACGGGATCGGTGGCACCCGCTCCCGCGGCAACCCCGACCGCACCCGCGGCACCCGCGACGACCAATGGCAACGACGGTGTTGCTGGCGGCACGCAGGTGCTCCCGACGGCGGTCGCGCCGATCGGCATCACCGGTAACGCGATCAGCGTGCTGGGCGACTCGTCCAGCACCGGATCCAGCAGCACAGGATCCAGCACGGGCGGCTCCAGCAGCACCGGAACTGGAATGGGCGCAACGGGCAGCACCACCACCGGAACCGACTCGATTCTCGGTGGAACACAAATCGTGCCCAATGTCTCCGCTCCGATCGGCGTGACCGGCAATGCGATCAGCGTGCTGGGCGACTCGTCGTCGTCCGGCTCGACCGGCGGCACGACTGCCGGTACCGGCGGTCCCATCACCGGTGGGTCGACCACCCTCGGTGACGGCGGCATCCTCGGTGGCACACAGCTCGGTCTCGGTCTGAACCTGCCGATCACCCTCAGCGGCAACGCGATCAGCATCATCGGTGACACTGCGACGGATGGCCCGACCACACCGACCCTGCCGGTCGAGCCCGTCACCCCGGTCACTCCGGTGACCCCGCCAGTGACCCCGGTTGCTCCGACCGACCCCGGAACCACGCCCGTGACCACGACGACGTCCCCGTCCGGTTCGCTCGGCACCGCGGCGCTGTCGGTCTCGGCGGCCGTCTCTCCGTCGGCGCTGGCCTTCACTGGAGCGAACGGTGTGCTCGGCGGCGTGCTGGTCGGCCTGCTGGCCGTGATCGCGGGCCTCGGCCTCGCCTTCAGCGCTCGTCGTCGGGCACTGCGCGCTTAGCGGCATGACGAACGACCGCGCGGGTCGTGCTCGCCTCGGCGGCGCGACTCGCGCAGTCGCGCGCCCGCGGTACGCTCCACTGAACCAGCTGTCCGCCCGTCCACGCACTGGTCCACTCGTGCGTCCACCCCCAGGAGATCGATGGCTCACCCCTACCCGCTGCACGTCGCCGTCGACGTCGAGTGCTACTGCTGCCGCCTGATCCAACCCTTCACGTTCTCGTCGCCGAACGACCAACTGGTCTGCGCGCAATGCTCCCGCCACTACGGCGACGGCAAGGCAGAGAAGCGGGACCTCGATCACCTCGCGATGTGGTCGGCGCGGTACAGCGAACTGGCTCAGCGGTATAGGGATCTTGCCGAGACGACGGACGCGGAACGGATGTCCGCGGCCGCCACCGAAACGGAGCTGCGAGCCCGCGTGGCAGAACTCACCACCGCTATCGCGAACGACTTCGCCGCGACCGACCTCGGCGGATCCCGCGCTCTGGTCGAGAACGAGGTAGTGACCCGGGCCGAGCGTCGTGCCGAACTCGCAAATCGTCTCAACGACCGCATTATGGCCGTGCTCTGGCAGCTCGACCGCCTCCATCACAGCACCGACAAGGCCACCTGCAGCTGTGGCAAACGCCTTGTGGACTGCGGGGAATCGATGGCGATAGAGCCGCAGCGCCAGGCGATTCGGGATTGGGAGAGGCGCAACCTGGCGCTTCGGGCCAGCGGCAAGCGGGACGCGCTGCCGGACGATTTCGGTGGCTAGACGTACTGCTCGCTCACTAGCACTTCTGGCTCGCTAGCACTCCACCACGTTGACGGCGAGGCCGCCCATCGAGGTCTCTTTGTACTTGGAGCTCATGTCGCGCCCGGTCTCCCGCATCGTCACGATGACCTCGTCAAGCGACACCCGGTGATCGCCATCGCCCCAGAGCGCCATGCGGGCGGCGTTGATGGCTTTCGCGGCGGCAATCGCATTGCGTTCGATGCACGGAATCTGTACGAGACCACCGATGGGATCGCAGGTGAGACCGAGGTTGTGCTCCATCGCTATCTCGGCGGCATTCTCGACCTGCTCCGGGGTGCCGCCGAGAATCTCGGCGAGACCTGCAGCAGCCATCGACGAAGCCGAGCCGACCTCGCCCTGGCAGCCGACCTCGGCACCCGAGATGGAGGCCTGGCGCTTGTAGAGCACGCCGACGGCCGCGGAGGCGAGTAGAAAGCGCGCGACCACGGCATCCTTCTCCTCGGCCGTGGCGCTGGCCATGCCGGGCGCATAGTGCGTGGCGTAGAACAGCACGGCGGGGATGATTCCGGCGGCACCATTGGTGGGCGCTGTCACCACTCGCCCACCCGAGGCGTTCTCCTCGTTGACCGCCAGAGCGACCAGGTTCACCCATTCCTGCCAGTAGATCGGGCTGCGGTCGACGTCCTCCGCAAGCAGGCGGCGGTGCCAGTCAGGGGCGCGACGACGCACGTTGAGGCCACCAGGAAGATTTCCGCTGCGGGCGAGGCTGTTGTTCTTGCACTCCTCCATCACGTCGCGGATGTGCATGAGCCCGGCCATCACCTCCGGTTCGCTCCGCCGAGAGAGCTCGTTGCGCAGCATCACGCCACTGATCGGCAGACCCTCTGCGCTGCAATGGGCGAGCAGCTCGGCCGCCGTGGCGAACGGAAGCGGGTCGGGGCCACTCGACACGTCGACCCGCCCGGCCCCCTCGCGCTCGATGAAGCCGCCACCGATCGAGAAGTAGGTGGCTGCGCGCAGCAGAGCGCCGTCGGCGTCCAACGCCTCGAAGACCATCCCGTTGGTGTGCTGGTCGAGCACCGTGAGCGGGTGCAAACGGATGTCCGATGCCATAAGCGCCACCGGCCGACGCCCCGAGACCAGCACTTCGCCGCTCACCCGCTGCGCCGCGAGTCGCTCGGTCATCTCCGCGGGCAGAATCTCGTCGGGCAGGTAGCCCTCGAGTCCGACCAGCACGGCGTCCATCGTGCCGTGACCGGCTCCGGTGGCCGCCAGCGAGCCGTAGAGGTGCACGCGGATGGCCCGCACGCGATCGATCAGCTCGACGCCGGAGGCCTCGGGCTCGCACAGCTCGGCGGCGAATGCGGCGGCCGCGCGCATTGGGCCCACGGTGTGCGAGCTTGACGGCCCGATGCCGACAGTAAACAGGTCGAAAACGCTGAGCGGTGGAAGAGCGGGGCCGAGGTCACGAGTCGCAGACGCTCGGCCGGTGCGGCGGAATCCACGCTCAGCCGGAGCGGTGCGCGGGCCTACGTCACTTGGCGCAGTGTCAGTCATGAAACGCGATGTCAGTCATGGAAACCTTTGGGTCGAGCGGGTCGGTGTGCGCACCGTGATGCGTTCCCTCCGCTCTGTATCGGACCTGAGAGTTTCGACATCCTCGACTGAGGCGCTTGCACCGACGGTGAACACGACTGGATGCCGCGCTGCTTTCCAGAGTCGCCTCACCGCGCGGTACTTGGGCCTGAGAGATTCCCGGAGGGGATTGCTCCTACGGCGTCTTCACGGGTGGAAGAACTCTCCCGCAGCGGTTCGAAGGCGTATTGACTTGTAGTCCGAGAGTACTCCCGGGCGTCGCGATCGGGCAGGTTAGGCCGGAAGACTGGCCGCGGGAGTCTCGAGCGGGGCGGCATCCAACCAGGAGGCTCGGATGAGGATCGGCAGGTGGTCGGAGACGCCACGCTTGAGCGTCTCGACGCTGTCGATGCGCAGTCCCATCGAGGTGGCGAAATCGAAGTGCCCGCGGAAGAACTTGTAGCGGGTGTAGGTACGACGGTCGCTGAGCGACAGCTCGTAGCCCGACTCCTTGACCGTGCGGTTCAGACGGTTTTGGAACAGCGGATAGTTGTAGTCCCCCACCATCAGCTCGGGAATGCCCTCGCCCATGGTGCGCAGTTGTTCGTGCGCGGCGCGGATCTGCTCACGACGCAGCGAATTGAGAGCGGTGAGCGGAGCAGCGTGGAAGGAGGCGACGATGAGGTCGCGGTCGTCGCGCAGGTCGGTGAGTCTCGTGCCGATCAGGCGCTCGTGGGCCGGACGCATGACGCGGTCGTGCATCGACTTTTTGAGGGCGAACGTCTGGGTGCTGAGGGCGGTGAAGCGTTCGCGGTTGTAATACAGGGCGAGGCCGAGGCGGTTGCGCTTGGTGGAGTCCGCCATGTGCAGATTGCCGAGTTCAGCCGGCAACTTGTCTGTGTCCGCCTCCTGCAGGCAGAGAACGTCGAGGTCGTTGCCCCGCACCAGGGCGGTGAGCTCACCGCTGGCATGGTCCTCACGGAGGTTGTAACTGATGACACGAAGCACTCTCTTACCAATCGTCGATGTTGCCGCAGCCGGCGCTCGTCAGTGATGCAGGCCGATGATGCACAGTTCGCATGTGCACCGTGTCGCTTGTGCACCGTCTCTCGTGTGCATCGTCGCGACCACTCAGCATAGGTTCGCCATGAGTCGAGCGCGTTACAGCGACGTGCCCGTTTGCTCGGATGCTCAGCCAAGACTCTGCACGCGCTCAGACGGAGCACCGCCATCATCCATTCGGCGCCAAGGGGTTGCAGGTTGGGTCAACGGGAATATCGTCCGTGGTGTGACGCCGAACTACGTCGTCGAGGAAGGACCGCAGTGTCCGATCAGAAAACGCCCGAGGGCGCACAGGATCAGAGCGCAACAGCTCAGAGCGCAACGGAGCTGTATGGCGACGGAAGCATTCCGCAGGATGCCGACTTCACCGATCCCGCCAGCGCGGATGACCCGGTAGAAGAGTCGATTCTCGACGAGCTGCCTGACGGCGGAGGGGCCGAGGGAGAACCGCCTGCGGGATCCCCCCTCCCCTGACTGCACACCCCAGCTCGATGTGAACAGATCGATACGAACTACTCGACACGACTGCACCACCGAAAGGACCACCTATGTCTGACATCAACCCCCCGCTGCCCGACCAGGGACCCACCGACGGCAGCCACGGCGAAGAGACCGGCGAGCCGATGTCGATCGATGACAGCCTCGACAACCTGCCCGAGGATGCGGATGAGACCGCGCCGGCACCGGCGGTCGCGGCCGACGGCTCGTTGTCGCCGGGATCAACGGCCGACGGCTCGCCCACATCGCTCGACTGAAACTATGCACGACGAAAGGAACGCGATGAGTGGTTCATCGAACGGGCGCGACCCGATCGCGCGGGACATCGAATCCCGCAACCCCCATACCGACGATGAGGTGGCAGGTGAGCAAGTGCTTGCTGACGACCCCGCAGCGCCGGCGCCCGCGGTCGCTCCAGAACCGGATGAGCTAGGCCCCAGCACGGGCGACTGACCGCGTTTCGAGCGGTCGCAAGCGAGTGCGACACGCTAGCGGAGCGTTGCGCCCGCCCGGTGAGCCGCCGGTAGTAGGGTCAAGCCATTGCTGTCCCGTCGGGCGGCGAACACCCGTGCGAAGGCCTGAGCGGCCCGGATTGATGTGAGGACGCAGTCGTGGCAGGCAACAGCGACAGGCCCCCGGCGCCGCCCGCGGGATGGTTCGCGGATCCGGCAGGCAGCCCCTACCTCCGCTGGTGGGATGGCGACGGCTGGACCGACAACTTCATCGACGCTCGCACGGGCGCTCCCCCGGCCGAGCTGGCGTCGGCGCCCGCCCCGCGCGGGGCGATCGCGGCCTCGGCCAGCGCTGAGCCGACGGTGGTCGAACACAGTGCCTCTTGGTTCGGTGATGGATCATCCGCCGGTGCCGCGCCGGACGAGCCTGAGTCGCCGGTTGTGGCGGCCTCTGCTGGCTCTGCGGTCTCTGCTGGTTCCGCGGGCTCAGCCGAGGCACCTCCGCTCACTCGCCGCGAGGCTCGAGCGCGGGAACGCCTGGCCGAAGAAGCGCGCGCCAACGCAGAGACCGTCGCGCCTGTCGAGTCGGTGCCTGTCGAGTCGGTGCCAGACGAGCCTGTCCGTTTCGAACCTGAGCCCATTGAGCCTGAGCCTATTGAACCTGAGCCCATCGAGCCCGAGCCCGTCGACCACATCGTCGAGGTTGAGGACGAGCAGCTGCTTGCCCAACCGGTGTCCGCCGCTCGCGCGGTGGACTCGCTGGGCGAGGTCTCAGAACCGGATGCCGTGGCGCCTCCCGAGGAGAGCGCCACCGTCATGCCGTCTTCTGCCATCGGCTCGATCGGAATCCCCAGCCCGGAGCCACTGCAGATCGATCTGCCGATCGATCTGCCCGTCGATTCCGCTCCGGAGCACGTCGAGGCCACCTCCGCTAACCCATTGCCAGGCGCTATTCCGTTGCCAAGCCCCGTTCCGTTACCAGGATCGACCGTGGCGGCCCCGAGCCTGGCCGACTTCGTCACCGGGCCGACACCGGCTGGTGCGACCGTCACTCCACCAGCACCCGCGTCGTCACCCAGGAGCGATGAGCTGTTCGACTTCGCCGGAATCACTCCGACCGGTGCCATGCCGGTCGCCTCTCCGGTCACCGCCCTCGGGCCCGTGAATGCGTGGGCCACCGCTCCGACTCCCGCGGCAAAGGATGCTTTCCCGCTGGCGCTAGGCGATGGTCCGACCTACACACCGATGGAAACCCGGCGGCCGTCGATGGCGCGCGGTGCCCGTTCCGACGGTGCCCGTTCCGACAGCGCCCGTTCCGACGCTGCTGGTACCGACGCCGGCGTCGCCACCTGGGCTGTCTGGGTGTTTGCCGCGCTTCCCGTGCTGCACCTCGCGCTGGCCTGGCTGGTGTTCGACCTGGCGAGTCCGGCGAACGTAAATTCCACCGACGCCAATCTCACGCAGGCGAGCGTCCTCCGCTGGGCGGTGCTGCTCGGCCCGATCATTCTTTATCTCGTGTTCGCCGCACTCGATCGCTGGACGCTGCTCCGCGATGGCCAGCCAAGTGTGGCACCGGTCGCCTATGCGATCGTGCCGCCGTTGTACCTCGCCATCCGGGTGGTGCGAATGGGCATTCGTGCCCTCGCGCCGCTGGTGGTGTGGGTGGTGCTCGCTGCAGCCGCTGCAGCAGTTTTGATCTTCGCTTTACCCGCTGTGCTCGCGGATCTGACCGGAAGCTAGCGACCGCCGACCCTCACCCGGGGTCAGTTCCGCCGGCTCAGTTTCGGCCGGCTCAGCTTCCACCGACGCCGACGAACCTGATCGCGGACTGCAACCGGGTACGAACATCGAACAGCTCAGTCCCACCGACGGTGCGCGCCCCGGGCAGCCCCTCGCGCAGCACTGCGCCCACCCGCGATGCCGTCACCACCGCGGTCGTAGCGCCACGGATCGCTCCCAGCACGAGCAGGGACTCGTCGAGTTCATCGTCGGGGACGACGATGAGCAGCGCGCTGAACGTGACCCGCGCCGCGCGGGCGACCACTTTGGCGCGAGTTCCGAGGTCGTGCATCGGGCGATCGCCCAGCCCCGCTGGAACGAGCAGCTCGCCCTTCCGAACCCTCACGACGTCGCCGAAGTCCTCGGACAGCACTGCGTAGAGACCGGTGGGGCCGAGCACGACGTGGTCGATTTTCTGTTCCGCGGAGCCGGTATCGACGTCGTGCCAGACCGTGAAACCGATGCCGAGGTCGGTAAGAGTCCGTGCGGTCGACTCCTCGGCGAGAGCATCGGCGAGCAGGTGTCGGAGCGCGCGTGGGGCCGAGCGCACCAGCGCTGGATCATAGGGATCGTCGATCGTCTCGCCGCGGCCCACCCACTCGCGCAGCAGGGTGAGGTAGCGCTCACGACGCCAGCCACCCGGATGCCCGTAAGAGCGAGCGCGTGGCCGCGTGTCTGCCTGGTGGGCGCGCGATCGCGGCTCCCACCCGTGACCTGACGTGTCGGGCTGCTCGAAGCCGCCGGGCGGGGCTGCGGAAGCCCGCGATCTCGAGCCTCTGTCGTAGGCGGCCCGGACATCCGGAGTTCCGATCCGCTCCCAGGCCGCTTGCACAGCGCTGAAGCTGACGGCGTCGCCGCCGGTGTCGGGATGGGTTTCGCGCAGGCGGCGACGATACGCGGCCTTCAACTCCTCGGTACTCGCCGTCGTCGAGACGCGCAGCACCTCGTATGGCGTTGCCGAGATCGGGCTGTCGGGCATGGTCGCTTTCGGAGGGGCGGAAATCGGGGAAGCGCACGCTTCAGCATTTGACCATAGCGAAGGAAGTCTGAGATCGAGTCGAGGTTCGCCGTCGGCGTGGGAAAGCGACGCTCGCGAAAATGCGACAAGTGGGAATAGGGCGGAAACGAGAGAGGTTCGCTGATGTATGACTTCCAACGACGCGTCTTCCGCTGCGAATCTCGACAGCATCCCCCTCACCACCATCACCGGTGCTGAGACTTCCCTGGCCGAGTACGACGGCAAGGTGAAACTCATCGTCAACGTCGCCTCGCGCTGCGGGCTCGCGCCGCAGTACGAGAAGCTCGAAGCGATGCAGAAGCTCTACGCCGACCGCGGTTTCACGGTTCTCGGCTTTCCGAGCAACCAGTTCTTGCAGGAGCTCAGCACAGAGGAAGCTATCGCGGAGTACTGCTCGACCACGTGGGGCATCAGCTTTCCGATGTTCGAGAAGGTCAAGGTCAATGGCCGAGACGCTCACCCGCTCTACTCCGAGCTGAAGAAGACTCCGGATGCGAACGGCAAGGCCGGACGCGTGAAGTGGAACTTCGAAAAATTCGTCATCACGCCCGACGGTCAGGTGCACCGCTTCCGTCCGACCACGGAGCCCGACGACCCGGCGATTATCGACCTGATCGAGAAGGCTCTGCCAGCCGCCTAAAGATCGACGTGTCGCGTCACGACCGCACTGTCGAGTACTGGCGGAGTCATGATCCGGCGCGGACGGCGGCAATAGGCTGGGTGCGATGCGACTCCTCCTGATACGACACGGCCAGACGATCGACAACGTGAACGGCGCGCTCGGTACCGCCGCGCCCGGTCCGGGACTTACCGAGCTCGGTACTCGGCAGGCCGCGGCCATACCCGCCGCACTGCAGTCCGAGCGGATCGAGGCGATCTACGTCTCGCACTTGCTTCGCACCCGGCGCACTGCCGAGCCGCTCGCTCGCTCCCGAGGGCTCGAGATTCAGGAGATAGACGGCATCGAGGAGATCCGGGCCGGGGATGTCGAGGGTCGCAACGATATGGATGCGGTGCGCCTCTACATGGGCACGATCTTCTCCTGGTGGCAGGACTTCGATGGGCGCATTCCCGGTGGCGAAGACGGCAACGAGTTCTACGATCGCTTCACCGCCGCCATCGGCCGGATCGCGGTCAGCCACAGCGGAACCGTCGCGATCTTCAGTCATGGCGCCGCCATCCGCACCTGGGCCTCATGGACATCCCGCAATCTGGATGCCGGGTTCAGTCGCGTCCACGACCTCGAGAACACGGCGGTCGTCGTGGTCGAGGGCTCGCCCGAGGACGGGTGGGTCACCACGTATTGGGCCGGAGAACCGATGGGCGGGGCGGAACTCGAAGACCCGACGGCGCTCGACCCCACGGGCGAAGCGGTCTGATCGTTTCCGACGGAGAACTTTCGCATCCGTCAATTGCCCCTTGCACCGCTGGCAGCACTGGTCTTGAGTGGAATCACGACGAGAGAGAAGTGAGATCCATGAGCGACAGCACCGGAACTGAGGGCGGAACCGAGGGCGGCGCGGCCCCGTACTACAACGACCGCGAGGCCCAGTATCTTGCCGAGAACGACCTCGCCGTCAACGACGCGGTTGCGGGCGAGACGGTGAGTCGGGGTGTGGGCAACGGCAACTCTGGTCGCACCGGCGGGTCGCCGAACGAGGTTCGCCCCTACTCAGGTGAAGACGACCTCGAAGGCGTCGACCTCGACCTGGACGGCGAACCGACCGACGACGAGCCGCACCTGCGCACTGACGAGGTCGACAGTATCGATGCGGTCGACCAGCCCGATTCGAGCGTGATAGACCCGAGCGTCCCCGACGTGATCAGCGACAACGAGGGTCCGCTGCTGTAGCGGCGGGCGCACACATGAGCGACACCGACGGCACGCAACCCAGCGAGCAGAACCCGAGCCCCCAAATCCAGGCCGATATCGCCGATCTGGAAGCCCGGGGCAGCCTGCGATTGCCCGACCCGCCCGACGACGAGCCGCTGACGGATGACGACGAGCTCACCGACGACGGTGCGACGTCGACCGGAGATTCGGAGTTCGATCACTCCGACCCGAGTTCGGAGCCCGACCTCGAATCGGGCGACTCCGGCGGATTCGTCGACCCGCGCTAGCGGAACGTCGGCGCAGGGTCAGCTCCAGCACGCCGTCGACCGGCGCGTCTCAGACCAGAATCGGCAACTCTCCGGGCACGCGCTCGATCTGCTGAGGCTCGATCCGCTGAGGCATGGTGATCGTGCTGTCGCCGCGGGGCGTCATGCTCACCACCAGCTTTCCCGGGATCTGCTCCTTCATCGAGTCGACGTGGCTGATCAGACCGATGGTTCGACCTCCGGCACGGAGCCCGTCGAGGGTGCTCATCGCGATCTCGAGCGTCTCCGCATCCAATGATCCGAAACCCTCGTCGATGAACAGGGTGTCCAACCGGATGCCGCCAGCCTGGTTCGTCACGACCTCGGCCAACCCCAGCGCCAGGGCCAGCGACGCGAGGAAGGTCTCGCCCCCGGAGAGCGAATTGGTGGCTCGCGATTTTCCGGTGTGTTCGTCGAGGATGGAGAGCCCGAGTCCCGACTGCGTGTTGCGGTACTGCACGGAGTCGTCGTGTTCAAGTGCGTATCGTCCGCTGGTCATCACCCGAAGGCGCACGTTCGCCGCCGCCACGATCTGTTCCAACTGCGCGGCGAGAACGTAGGTCTCGAGGCGCATTCGCCGGGTGTTCGGCTCCTTGCCCTGCACCGCATTGGCCAGCTCGCGCAGCTGCCCGTACTCGGCCCGCAGATCAGCGGATGCCGCGAACCGCCGCCGCGCCTCAGCGACCAGCCCGGCGGCTGCGCGCACGCGCTCGCGCAGGGCGCTGGCGGCGGACATCGCGGAATCCCGCCGCTCGCCGGCCTCGAGCAGCGCCGCGCGAGCCGGCTCCAGGTCTACCGTGGTCTCAGGCAACCCGCGAAGCTCCGGCTCTGCGAGTATCGAGCGGGCAGTTGCTATCGACTGGTCGTGGTCGCTGATGACTCGCTCCAGGCGGCGGATCTCTTCCGAGTCCACACGCGCATCCTCCGCCTCGGTCTCGTCGGCGAACCCCTGCTCGGCGAGGCCCGTGGCCAATGACTCGGTCGCAAACTCGAGCGCCCGCTGCCTCTCGGTCGTGGTGTCGATCGCGCGCTCGAGCGTCTTCGCCGCGGCGAGATGAAGACGCAACGCCGACGCCCGCTCCGACACGGTCGCGAAGCCGTTCCGATGGTCGGAAACTCGTCGCTTGGCGCTGGTGAGCTCGAGTTCGCGGGCCGCGAGGTCTGTGCCCGCGGCATGGCGCCGAGCCTGCAACCCTTCCACCTCGGCCTCCGCCTGCTGGATCAGCGAACCCAGACGCCCGATCTCGTCATCGAGCTCGACCATGAGGTCGGCCGCCAGGCGCGCATCCCGAACCGCGCCGAGCGCGGTGCTGAGTTGTGTCTCGATCGTCTCCAGCGACAGACCCTCGCTGCGCGCGAGCGACTCGGCGAGAAGGCCGGCGAGCCGCGTGCTGACTCTGGTGGCGTCATCCAGAGCAGTCCTCCGATCCGTGAGTTCTGCGCGCGCCTCCTCGATATCCGCCGATGTCACGGGCGGCGCCTCCAATGGCGCGGGCTCGGGGTGCGCGGTGGAGCCGCACACGGCGCAGGGCTCGCCGTCGACCAGGGCACCGGCGAGTTCGGCGGCGTGACCGGCGAATCGGCGGTCCATCAGCAACTGGTGCGTGGTGGTCGCTCCGGTGAGGCGCTGGGACGCCACGAGCTCGGCTGCCTGCGCCGCGGCCATCTCGCGTTCGAGTCGAACTCTCTCGCGCGCCGCCTCGCGTGCCCCCTCGAGCCGCGCGGCGGTGGCAGCGGCGGCCCCTTCGGCAGACGCGGCGACACGTGCGTCGGAGAGCCTGGACTGGGCCTCGATCAGCTGGCCAGGAAGCATCTCGAGCTGCCGGACAGCCCTGGCAGCGCTCTCGTCGATGGCCGAGAGGGCGGCTCGCCCGATGTCGACCGCCTCGGAGAGGCTGGGCAACGCCAGTTCGTCGGTGATGGGCGCTTCGAGGGATCCGAGCCTGCGGGTGAGCGCGTCGATGGCCTCGTCTACAGCCTGCACTGTGATGGCTGCGGTGGCAGTGTCGACTGGCGGTGGATCGAATGACGCGTAGGCAGAACGAGCAGCGAGCTCGAGCGCGCGTGCGGCCATCAGTTCGTTGTCGGCCGCACGCCGGGCAGCGATCAGCGGCCACACGGGGGCCGCACGCCGAGCGCTGCTCGCGGCAGCGCGCTCGAGCTCGACCGACTCGGACAGGTGGCGCTGCAGGGTCGCGGCCGCGACATCCCGCCGCCGTTGCCGGGAATGCACCGTGTCGAGCTGCCGGAACTCGTCTTCGGCCGCGGCCCGTGCGGCATCTGCCACCGCAGCACTCGACTCGGCCAGCTCGGTCGCGGCGACGAGTTCGTCGAGAAGCGCGTCGAACCAGGCCAGCTCCGGCTCGGACGGCACCTCGCTCGGGTCCAGTTCTACCGCTCGCGCGAACTGGGCCGCGTGCTGAGAGACGGCCTCCGACGACTCGGCCACCTGCTGCTCGAGAGCGCGTCGGCGCTCGACCAGGAATGTCTCGTAGGCGAGAAAACGGTCGGTGCCGAAGAGACTCCTCAGCACCGACTGTCGATCGTCGTTTCCGGCGGCGAGGAACTCCTGAAACCGGTTCTGCGCAAGCAGGATCACCTGGAGGAACTGGTCTTTGCTCAGGCCGACCAGCCGCAGCACGTCTTTGCCGACATCCACCGGGCGGGCGGCGGTGACGCGCCAGTCGTCACCCTCCCTGATCGCCAACTCCGCCGTCGCTGGTGAGGAGGTGGTGCCGGTGCCACGGAGCTTCGGGCGGGCGAATTCGGGGCTACGGCGCACCCGGTAATCGTTCGATCCGACCCGGAATTCCAGCTCGACGACAGTGGGATCGTCGGGTTCGGCGTGATCGCTTCGTAGTCTCGCCTGCGCACCGTCGTAGCGCGGCACACTCCCATAGAGGGCGAAACAGACGGCGTCGAGGATGCTGGACTTGCCCGCGCCCGTTCGCCCGGTGATGAGGAAGATGCCGTCGTCGTCGAACCGCTCGAAGTCGATGTACTGCTCGGTCTTGAACGGTCCGAATCCAGCCACACGCAGACGGAGGATCTTCACGCCCCGACCTCCCGCGCCCCGACACCATCGAAATCGACTGAGCCGGTCTCAACGACCTGCGCGTGTCTCTGTTCGATCGCACGATCGATGATGCGCCGCTCCGCCTCGCTGGCGCCGACGCCGTTGCGAACCAGTTCGAGAAAGCCCTGCACGATCTCATGATCGCTCTTGGCGGCGATGCGCTGACCATAGCTCTGCGACGTGGTCTCGGCGACCACGCTCGGCCGGAACTCGAGATGGGCTGCGTACGGGAAGCGCTTCTGCAAGCGGCGCATCGCGTCCATCGGACGCACGACGTCGGTGAGGACGGCGCTTACCCACTGGTCTTCGTGGGCGGCCAGAGCCGGATCGATCACCAGGTCGTCCAGGTCGCCGGTGAGCACGGCGAGCTCTCTCGGAACGGGCAGGTCGACCCAGTCCACGTGGTCGAGTCCGTCGGCATCCAGGTGCACCAGCCAGGCACCGCGGGGCTTGCCGACCTCGCTGAACGAATAGTGCAGCGGCGCCCCCGAGTACCGCGCCCGCTCGCTGAGCCGAGCACGGCCGTGGATGTGGCCGAGTGCCACGTAGTCGGGGCCGTCGAAGGTCGACAGAGGCACGACATCCAATCCCCCGGCGGTGATGTCACGCTCCAACCCAACGCTGGCCGGCACGTCGGCGATGAACGCGTGCGAGAGAACGACCGAGCGCCCTCCGCGTCGGTCGAGGTCGGCGCGCACTCTCTCCATCGCGAAGCCGAGCATCTGTTCGTGGCTGCGAAGCTCGACACCGGGATACGCGCTGCGGACGATCGACGGTTCGAGGTAGGGGATTCCGTAGAAGTGCACCGGACCGAATTCATCGTCGATACTGATCGGTCGGTCATGCAGTTCCTGTCGGGTGATGATGTGGATGCCCGCCAGCCCGGTGAATCCGGCGTTGAATCCGAGTCTCGTGGCGGAGTCGTGATTTCCGCTGGTGAGTACCACCTGGGCTCCGGCATCACGAATGCCACGCAAAGTGGCGGTGAGCAATTCGTAGCTCTCGGCCGCGGGGGTGGCGCTGTCGAAGATGTCGCCCGCGACGACGACCACGTCGATCTGCTCTCGGCGCACGACGTCAACGAGGGCCTCGAGCACCTGGCCGAGATGCGCGATCGTCGAGTTGCCGTGGAACGTTCGCCCGATGTGCCAATCGGAGCTGTGCAGGATCTTCATTGAGGTCAGGTTAAGCCCTGCCACCGACGTGGGAAGCGAAGGCCCGCGAGGACCGGAGAACGCGTGTCGGCGATCACACCATACGGGTGACAGTCTCGAACATCATCGCCGCTGCTATGCCGGCGGCAGCCACACACCAGATGGCACGGCGCGATGATGCCACCCGGATCGACCGATCCAATGAGGCGAAGCGCTCGCGGATGCTGTGGTCGGGCGACGAGATGCCATGCCAGACATCGGGCTGCTCGACCGCGGTCACGATGGCGGACACCTCGGATTCGCTGAGCACGGTGGGCTGACTCGTCAGCCAGCGGACGATCCTGCGGGCATCTGTCACCTCGACGGCCGGGCGATCGGTGCCGAAGGTGATCCGTTCCGGGTCGACGAGAGCAAGCACCGGCCGCACCGGCGCAGTCGGAAGCATCCGCTCGATGCGGGCCGCCTCGCTCAGCGACACTCGGATGTGCGACTGCTTCTGACCGTCGACGAGAACGGAATGCCCGGCGGCCCAGACCTTCTTGTGGCGGTGCAGCCGCGTCGTGATCGTGAACACCCCGGCCGGACCGATGGCGATGTGGTCGATGTCCGAGCCCTTGGCGTTCAGGGGAAGGGCGTGGAGCACCGTCCATCCGGCCGGGAGCATGCTGAGTCGTTCGCCGACCTCGATCTCGCCGAGCGCGCCCGCGTACCAGCCGTAGCTGTTCGGGCTCAGCGGTGAGACACCGAACAGCCGTGCGAGCGGCGACCTCTCCCGTACACTTTCCTGCTCGATGAGCAGACGCTCCATCACGGCCTGCCCGGCGAAGCGCTCGCGCACTATCGACATACCACCCCCGTATCGCTGCCACGCTATGCGATGGAAGCTCATGGGTGCCAGCCCCAGTTCCGCAGAACGGGGGCACGAGCACGACGCGCACCGGGAAGTGCCCGGAAGCGTGCCGCGCTACTCCCCCTGGATCGCTAGTCCCCTGGATCGGTGATGACGCCCGTCGGATCCGACTCGCGAACGGTGTGTGTGCTCCCGAGTTCTTCTGCCAGAGATCGACCGGCGTCGATGGCCTCGATCTTGCTCGAGAAGCTTTCACTCAGTTCGGGAGCACCGATCACTCGGTTCACCCACTGGCCATTCTTGTCGATCGTCTCGACATCTCCATCTGCCATGCCACACCTCGTTTCTGCTCGCCGATCGTGCTCACCTGATCTGGTCGCGCGGTCGATCAGGATGCCGCCGGGGTCAGCCATCGGCTCCGGGCAGCTGCACCTGTACCACGCCATCCTGCACCCGGGTGATGAATCGCGGTTGTGGCGACGTCGCCGGACCGTGCACGACGGCGCCGGTCTCGACGTCGAATACGCTTCCGTGCCACGGACAGGAGACACAGGTCGATCCAGACTCCTCGTCAACGAGCTCGCCCTGATTCAGAGGCCCAGACAGATGACTGCAGGTATTCGACAACACACTCACGGCGTGGCCACGGCGCAGCACGAGAAGGGGCTGACCGGCGACATCCATCGTGCTTAGCTCGCCATCGGGCAGCTCCTCCAGCGGGGCGAGGACCTGCCAGCCCGACGGCATGAGGTGCGGCACGTCTTCGGCGTGATTGGCGCCCGAGGCCTGGCGATATGCCAGATGACCGCCGAGGTAGCCGCCGATCGACATCACGGCAAGTCCCGCGTAGCCGAAGAGCCGCCCACTCGCCTGGTGGCCACGTCCGCGCTGGAGATACGAGATGACGTAGAGGCCCACTGCGGTGGCGTTGGCCGCCGCGTGGACGATCCCCACCCGCTGCTGCTGTCGATGGAGCGACAACCAATCGACCCAGCCCGCGGCGATCGACGGGATCGCACTGACGATCCCGAGACCGACGAGCAGTTTCGACTGGCGAGCCGTCTTCGGAAACAGGTCGAGCACGGCCGAGGAGGTGAAGGCCCCCAGCGGCACCTGCACCGCGAGCGGATGCAGCGGATGTCCGAGCGGCACGCCGTGCAACAGGTCGCGCAGCCGACGGCTGGCGAACAGTGTCGAGTAGAGCCGATTCGCTTGGGTGACGACCGGATCGAGCCGAGTATCCGACTCGAGGTCGGCTACGGTCTGCACGATCGTCAGTTCTTGCATGAGCTGCCTCTTCCTGTCCTCTGGGCTTGTCCTTTCTTAGAGGACGCCGGCGAGACGCTCGTGTCAAGGGTGGCTTTCGTCCACAGTCCACAGTCCACAGTCCACAGTCGAGCGTTGATCGGCAGCTCGCCGAAAATAGCTAGCTGTATAGCTAGCTGTATAGCTAGCCCTTCATCCCCGGCGATCCGATCACGTCATCGACCAAGATCTCGATCACGACCCGCTTCGGGTTGGGACTCGGCTGTCGGTACCGCTGCGCGTACAGCTCGACGGCGCGGCTCACCTCGTCAGGCTCGCGACGGATGCTGGCGCGGCCAGCGAGACTCAGCCAGCGACGTCCGTCGACCTGGGCTACGGTCGCCGATCCGGAGCGCTCGACATTCCGAACCTTTTGCGTGCCGTCGCTGGTGATGATTCGCACCACGCCCTCCGACAGGGTGAACCCCACGGCGACGGAATGGATCGCCCCGTGCGGGCCGGGCGTCGACAGGATGGCCAGGTGCCGTTCCTCGGTGAAAGCGGCAGCGGCATCCGTCGCGCGGTACGGCGCAAGGTACGGCGTCTGGCCGTCAGGCGACTCAGCCACGGGAGCGCGGCACCTTCGGCCGCACGAGAGCATGGCTGTCGTGGAGCAGTTGCTCGATCAGACTGTCGGGAACGCGCCGGTCGGCCGGCGCACTGTCGTCGCTGGAAACACTGTCGTCGATGGAAACACTGTCGTCGCTGGCCACAGTGCCGTCGATGCTGATAGTCACCCAATGCTTCTTGTTGAGGTGGTAGCCCGGGGTGATCGCTGCGTATTGCTGGCGAAGCGCAAGGCTTTCTTCGGGGTCGCACTTGAGCGAGACACTGAGGGGAACGGCATCGAGGGCACTCAGCGCAAAGATCTTGTCGTTGCCACTGGTCTTGAATACGGAGAGACCCTCCCCGAAGGGAAAGGTCTCGGTGGTTTGCGGCAACGCGAGACAGATGTCGCGCAACTCGTCGGGAGTCATGGGATCACGCTACCCCGAGCGCCGCGCGCACCGGCGGCGAGGTGACGGCGACGAGTGCAAGGACGTTCAGGATGACCGTGCCCCAGAACGCGAGCTGGAAGCGTCGTTTGCGCGTCTTGTGCCGCAGCACCTGCTGCGCCACGATCGCGCCCGGCCAGCCGCCCAAGACTCCGAGCGCGAGCAGGCTGCTCTCGGAGGTGCGCCAGCGCCCATGGGTTGCCGCGGACTTGTCGACCGCGTAGACCACGAAGCAGATGACGCTGGTGAGGAGGTAGACCAGCCCGAACCACACCGGAGCATGCCATTCGATCACCAGAACCGACCCGAGCACGAGAAATGCGAGAATCGCGACGAAGCTGACCAGGCTCGCTGGGGCTCCGCGTCGTCGACCCTGCGGCGGGTGCGGCTGGTGCCGCTCACGGGTGCCGATGTGCTGCGCCTCGGGCCGGCCATCCGCCGATGTGCCGAGCTCGAAGGTCAACTGCTCGCCCTGCCTCGGCCGGATGTCGCCCCGCGGGAAAGCGGAGATGTGCACGAATACGGTGCGTCCCCCGGCCACCGGGGTGACGAACCCGAAACCGCGATCGTCATTCCACGTGGTCAGGGTGCCGGAGACGCGTACGGGCATGGGGCGATGCTATCCCGGGTTGCGCAGTGCCGGCCCTTCGACAAGCTCGGCCCTTCGACAAGCTCGGCCCTTCGACAAGCTCAGCCCTTCGACAAGCTCAGCCCTTCGACAAGCTCAGGCCTTCGACAGGATCAGGGACCGGAAGGCGTCGGCGGTGAGGGCCACAGAGCGCAGGCGGGCGTCGACCTCCTGCACGGCGTGGGCGGTGATCAGCTCGTCGGCCTGGGTGAGCTCGGCGAATTCGGTCAGGAAGTCGCGAACCTCCGCGGGCGAACCGACCGCTGAGTAGCGCATCATCTTTGCGATCTCCCGGCCCTGCGGTGTGGTGAGGAACTCGTCGATCTGCGCGTCAGAGTAGGCGGGCGCACCCGGCCCGCGGGAGATCATGCTGCGCACGCGGGAGCGACGGGTGACGTCGAACATTCGCTTCGCCTCGTCTGAATCTTCGGCGGCGACGACGTTCACGCCGGCGATGGCATACGGCGCCGCGAGCTGAGCAGACGGCTGGAAGTCACGACGGTAGAGCGTCAGCGCCTCGAGGAGGGCATCCGGTGCGAAGTGCGAGGCAAAGGCGTATGGCAGGCCGAGGGCGGCGGCGAGCTGGGCGCCGAACAGGGAGGATCCGAGGATGTAGAGCGGAACATCCGTTCCACCCCCGGGTACCGCCTGCACACCCGGGACGATGGACTCGCCACGAAGGAAGGCCTGGAGCTCGACGACATCCTGCGGAAACTGGTCGGAGGAGCGAGGGTCACGCCGCATCGCGCGCGCGGTGTTCTGATCGCTGCCCGGCGCGCGGCCGAGGCCCAGATCGATGCGGTCGGGGTACAGAGCGGCGAGGGTTCCAAACTGCTCGGCGATCGTCAGCGGCGAATGATTCGGCAGCATCACACCGCCCGAACCAAGTCGAATCGTGCTGGTCTTGCCCGCGACATGGCCGATCAGAACGCTTGTCGCCGACGACGCGATGGTCGGCATGTTGTGGTGCTCGGCGTACCAGACGCGGGAGTACCCGTGCTTCTCCGCGGTCTGCGCGAGGGCGACACTCGCGGCGAAACTGTCGGCAACGGTCTGGCCGGGGGCGATGGGAGCGAGATCGAGTATGGAGAGCGCGGTGGTCATATCGGGTCTAACCGCGGGTGGGCGAGTTTCGTTCCCATGCTGAAGCGTGTACAGGAGTTCGGAGCCTGCGCAAGCCCCGCGACATCCTCGCGGTCAACCGTTAGCCTCGGGGAATCGCGCCATCCGGTGTGAACGGTGGCGCCAGGGGGTCGGAATGTCAGAAGAACGGCGGCCCGACCGCGCCGAATCGCCCGACCGCGCCGAATCGCCAGACCGCGCCGAATCGCCCGACCGCGCCGAATCGCCAGACAGGGCTCGCGACCTCACCGATGACGACCGCTATCTCGGTTCGCAGGACCTTACGCACTGGTACGGCCCGGTGGGACGCGGCGTCGCCCGGGTCGCGCAACGGGTCGGGCGGGCGATCGGCGCGCAGCCGGCCCTACTAATCGGGCTTGTCGTCGGACTGGGCCTTGCGGTGGCGCTCACCCTCGTGTTCGCGCAGATCTACGATGCGATAACGGATGACGACGGGGTCGCCGGCTTCGATCTCCCCCTGTTGCATTGGGCCGTTGCGCACCGAACCCCGGTGCTGGACGTCGTCATCACCGGCTACACCGACATCGGTGGTGTCTACGGAATGCCGATCATCGCGGTCGCAATCGCTGTATGGCTCTCGCTGCATCGACGGTCGTGGACGCCAGCCATCCTCATCGCGGCTGCCGGCGGAGGTTCGCTGCTGATGACCATCGTCGGGAAGGGCCTGTTCGGCCGCACGCGCCCTCCGCTACGGTTCGCGGTGCCGCCATATGAGCACTCGCCGTCTTTTCCGAGCGGCCACTCGCTCAATGCGTTCGTCGTGGCCGGCATCGTCGCCTACCTGCTCATCCTTCGTCAGCGCTCGACCCGCATCCGGGTGCTGACGGTGACGGTCGCCGCGGTGTTTGCGCTCACGATAGGCCTCAGCCGCGTCTTCCTCGGCCACCATTGGTTCACCGACGTGCTGGGCGCCTGGGTGCTCGGGGCGGCGTGGCTGTCTCTGGTGATCACCGTGCACCGGCTGTATCTCACCGCCCGATACGCCGGCGCTCGCGATGGACCACCGCAACCGCGGTTGCCGATCGATCGCGCTCGCCCCAGTTCCGCCTTCTGATTCTGCGTCTGTCTTCCAATCCTGCGAAAGGACCACCATGACCGAAAACCGCGCCGCTGTCGTCTACAACCCCACGAAGGTCGACATCGACGCCCTCCGTGCCGCCGTGGCGAGGGAAGAAACCTCGGCCGGGTGGGCGGAAACACTGTGGTTCGAGACATCCGCCGACGACCCGGGGGCCGGTCAGACCGCCCAGGCCATCGAGCAGGGCGCGACCGTGGTGATCGCTGCGGGCGGCGACGGCACAGTGCGGTATGTCGCTCAGCAACTGCACGGCAGCCCCGCTGCCCTCGCCCTCCTGCCGGCGGGCACCGGCAACCTGCTCGCTCGCAACCTCCAGTTGACGTTGAGCGACCTGGACCACTCCGTTCGCACGGCGTTCCGAGGCGTCGACAAGCGCATCGACCTCGCCTGGGCGTCGATCGAACGCGCGGATGGGAGTCGGTCTCGCCACGCCTATCTGGTGATGGCCGGGTTCGGACTCGACGCGAAGATGCTCGCCGGCACCGACGAGCAGGCGAAGAAGCGCCTGGGCTGGATCGCCTACGTCGGCGCTCTCGGCCGTGCTCTGCTCGACAAGAACGAACTCAGGATGCGCTATCAGCTCGACGGCAGTGGCACCAAGTCGCTGCAGGCCCACACGATGATCGTCGGCAACGTGGGAACACTGCGCGCCAATGTGCTGCTTCTTCCCGAGGCGAAGGTCGATGACGGGCTGTTCGAGATCGTGTTCTTCCGGCCGGAGGGCATCATCGGCTGGGTTGAGATTCTGTGGAAGGTAATCTGGGAGAACGGCGTTCTGCGACGCACGCCGCTCGGCAAACGCCTGATCGGCCCGGACGTGAACGCGCTGCGATACGTGAAGGGCAAGGACCTCAAGGTGCGGCTCGGGCGCCCGGAAGAAGTTGAGCTCGACGGTGATCCGTTCGGTGAGGCCGTGGCATTCCACACCTGGATCGACAGTGACGGCATACGTACTCGGGTGCCCGCCGAAGACCAGTGACGTTTTACTGAGCCGGGATGCCCGTACGCTCGATTCATGGCCGAGCTCGCAGCATCCTCCCGTCGGGCTGCGATCATCTACAACCCCACCAAAGTGGCGCTCGACCAGTTGCGCCCTGTGATCGAAGACGAGGAGATTAGCCGCGGCTGGTTGCCGTCGCTGTGGTTCGCCACGACGACGGATGATGCGGGAGAGGGTCCGGCGCGAGAAGCAGTCGCCACATCCCCCGATCTGCTGATCGTCGCGGGCGGTGACGGCACGGTGCGGACCGTGGCGGAGGTGGTGCGCGGCAGCGGCATTCCGTTCGCCATCGTGCCCGCGGGAACAGGCAACCTGTTGGCCCGCAATCTGCACCTCCCTCTCGGCGATCTGGTGGCCTCAGTGCGGGTGGCTTTCGGCGACAACACCCGCGCGGTCGATGTCGCTGTCGTGACGCTCGAGCGCGCCGATACCACGTCGACGACGCACGCGTTCGTCGTGATGGCGGGCATCGGGCTGGACGCCAACATGGCGATCCACACCAGCAGCGCGCTCAAGCGGCGGATCGGATGGCTTGCCTACGTCGAGCCGATCGTGCGGTCGATCGGCAATCGCACCGAGCACGCGATGAGTGTCTCGCTGGACGGTGAGGCGTGGCGCAGCATCGACGCGCACACGGTGATCGTGGGAAATACCGGAACGCTCACCGCGGGGATAGTCCTGCTGCCAAACGCCGTTCCCGACGACGGGTTGCTGGATGTCGTGGTGATCCGCCCGAAAGGCCCGGGCGGGTGGGCCCGCATCGCCTCGCGACTCGCGGTCGGCGGAGTGCTCAGTCGTTCCCCCGGCGGCCGCAAGGTGCTGCGTGCTGCTCCGCAGTTTCGGGCGCTGCGGTACGCGCAGTCGCGGCGACTGGCGGTGCGGTTCGCGCAACCGCAGCAGATGGAACTCGACGGCGACGGCGTAGGGCTCGTCACGGCGGCGACGATCACGGTGATGCCGGGTGCGTTGCCGGTAAGGGTGCGGTAGCGCGGTTTCGGTCCGCCAGTTCGGCTGAACGTGCAGTTCGGCTGAACGTGCAGTTCGGCTGAACGAGCAGTTCGGCTGAACGTGCCGCCGACGTGCGTGGCTCACATCGCTATCACCACTATGCCTCCTTGTCGGGGTGTTTGGTCGGGGTCGATCCAGGGTGGGGGGATGAAATACGGCACCTGCTCGCGCATGACGATCTCCCACCCGTCGTCATGGATGCGGTGGTGGTGGAACGAGCACAACGGGATCCCGTTGTCCAGATCCGTTACCCCACCACTGGACCACCACTGGAGGTGGTGCGCTTCGGTATAACTCGGTGGGTGACCGCAGGCCGGGAACGCGCACCCGCCATACGTTTCGGCCAACGCCTGGCGTTGGGCGGGACTGAACAGCCGCCGCGACCTGCCCAGATCAAGGACTTCCCCAGTCCCGCCAAGGACTGCGGGGATGATGTTCGCATCCGCCGCCATGATCCGCGCCCGGGTGGCGGAGATCCCGGCATCGATGCCATCGATCTGGGCGGTGCCGAGCCCGGTGACCAACTGGTCGAGGCTCATCCGCACGATCACCGTCACCAGAGGACCGCCACCACCCCCACCACCAGCACCGCACGTGCAGTTGACCGCCTGCCGGAACAGGTCTTCGGCCGCGTCGGCGCGGCGGTGCGGCATGGTCCGATCATCACTGTCGACGAACCCGGTGTCGGCCAATGCGGCCGGTGCCGCGTCGCGGGCAGCCCGTAGCTGCTCGCTCACGAGCTGGTCTATCCCGGCGCGCACTAGCCCGGCGGTTTCTGGGGGCATCACCCAGACCAGACGCACCATCCCATCCGGTTCAGTCACCCACGACAGTGCTCGCCGCTGCCTCCGGATCACATCGCGGGATTCGGCACCGTCCTCATCCAGACGGTCCCGCACCTGCCGGGCCACCCCCGCGATCTGCTTCACCGTCAACCCGGGCGCGTGCTCCACCAGCAGCCGTTCCCCGGCCAACCTTGCTTCGGTGGAGCAGAATGGGGCGGCCAGGTCCAGTTCCCGCACGATCACCACAGCCGCCTCCACCCCAAGCGACAGATCCGCGACCGCAGCGGCAACCGCGGGATACCGGGCCGGCAACGGGGAGCCATCCAGCGCGCGTTTCGATCGCGTTGCAGTCCCCAGGTCGCACAGTCGTGCCGCCTCCGGGATGCTGATCTGCCACAGCTCGGCCAGGAACGTTGCCGGTCTCGAATGGCCAGCCTGCCGGGCCATCCCCTCGGCGCCGAGATGCGGGGCGGATCGTTCGACGACTTCGCCGGCAAGTGTCACTCGGATCGCGTCGACGGCGCGCTGCACGGTGCCGGAGTCCGCAACCATCCGCAGCAGCTGATCTGACGCGACACCAGCGACACCCGCGAACCCGTCAGCGCACACCTCTGACAGGTCGGCGAGGAGGGTCGCGGGCGAGTTTTCCATGTCGACAGCGTCTCACCGACCACCGACATTCCATCCAACAATTACCCATCTGACCAGGGTTTCCTGTGGATAACTGCACGAGATTGGCGCCTGTGAGGGAGAGGCCAGCCCCGGTGGAACTCAGCTCACGCTGCGCCGGAACGACGTGAACAGAATCGCGGCCATTGCGACCAGATTCAGCCACGGGATGATCGCGAACAACAGCAGCACGAGCAGCCCTGTTCGCACTCCGACGGTGACGCCCTGCTTGGTCGCCGCAAACCCGAAAAGAGTGGCCGCGGCGAGATACAGCACGGCAGCGAGGAGCAACCACGGCAGCGGCGCCTCCCCGGCTACGAACCAGGCGACGCGCAGCGATGCCGCCGCGGCCCCAGCGAGAATCGGAACGCCGAGGCCCGGCGAGATAGCGACACCTCTGCCGAGGATCCCGAGTGCCGCGCACACCGCCACCGCCACGCCCAGCACCGCCGACAGCGGCGCGATAAGCGTGGTGGGAAGCTCGATCAGCGCGAGCCCAACCCCGATCAGACTCGCCAAGGCCATGGGTGAGATGCGCATGCCTCAGTGAACCATGAGCGCCGTGCCACGAAGACAGCGAACCGCGAACACTGAAAAAGAACCCCGCTAAGGCCACCGCGAATCACGTCAGCCCCGGATGCGGGATGATCGACCCATGGCGGATCACAGCGACGAGAAGGCACCGGGCTGGCTCGAGCGCCAGGTCTGGCGGGTGCTGAAGAAGCCCGGCGAGCCGGGTGAGGCAACCGCGGAGCAGGCGGCGGCCCACGACATCCTGAACATGCTCGAGGTTCTGGGTCTGGTGATGCTCGAGGTCGGCCAGGCCACCAATGAGGTCGAGGAGTCGCTGCGCGCGATTGCGAAGGCATACCAGCTGACGGATGCCCGCACCATCGTGCTTCCCACCGTGATCGTTCTGCAGTCGGAGCAGGCCGGTGGCGAGGTGAGGATCCAGTCCGCGCGGGTGGCCGGCGGCCGCCTCGACCAGGCCGGGGCCATCGAGTTGTTGACCGCGAGAGCACTGCGTGCCGAGGTGAGCACTCAGGACGCGGTGGCGGAGGCCCGCCGCATCCGTTCGGCGAAGCCGCGGTTCGGCGCCTGGATGACCCTGGTCGGTCACATCGTGCTGACCGTCGGCTTCGGAATGGTGATCAACCCGACGGCGCAGGCGATCCCGATCTATGTGGGGCTCGGTGCAGGCGTGGGCGGGTTGGTGCTGCTGAGCAGGAAGCTGCCGGGGCTGACCGCGACCGTGCCCGTGGTCGCCGCGTTCGGTGTGACCCTCATCACAACGCTGGTGCTGGTGCACGTGGTCGGCGGAGAGCCGCTCAAGATCATCGCTCCCCCGCTGGTGTCGTTTCTGCCCGGCACCACCCTCACCATCGCTGCGATCGAGCTGACCAACAACCAGGTGGTGGCCGGCGCCAGTCGCATCGTCTATGGGGTCGCGCAACTGCTGCTGCTGGTCTTCGGCGTGTTCGCCGCCTCGACTGTGGCCGGCACTATCCGTGCGGGCACCGTGCAGCCCACACTCGGGCCGTGGGCCGGCATCCTCGGCGTCGCACTCGTCGCGATCGGATTCATGCTGTTCATGTCTGCACCGAAGGGCGCGCTGCCCTGGATCTTCCTCAGTCTGGCGGTCTGTTATGGAGCCCAGGCGCTCGGGGTGCTGGCTCTCGGACCGGCGCTCTCCGGCTTTGTCGGAGCCGTCGTGGTCGCCCCCTTCGCGCGCATCGCCAGCAGCTTTCGCACGTCGCCGCCGGCCGCGGTGATGAGTCTCGCGAGCTTCTGGCTGCTCGTGCCGGGGGCCCTCGGCTTCATCGGGCTCAGCGGCGTGCTGCAGGGCGGAGCCGGCGGTGTCACCGCCCTCACCACGGCGGGAATCTCGGTGCTCGCCATCGCCCTCGGCGCCATCGTGGGCGTCAGCCTCAGTCGCGACGGCGGACGCCTGCTGCGCCTCGCCCGGAGGAAGTGATGGGCTACCTCTCGCCCGAGAGCGAGGCCGCGCTGGCCGCGCTTGTCGATGCAGAAGAGCCCTTGCATCGCCTGGCCGCGATCCGCACCGCGATCGCCGCCCTCGAGGCAGACCCGGCGACCCTCGGCGCGGTTCGGGATGCCCGGGCCGATGGCGCGGACTGGCCGGCGATCGCCGACGCTGCCGGGCTCGGCACCGCGGCAGCCAAGTGGCGTTGGCAGGGAACGGACGCCGAAATCGCCTCTCGCGTAGAGGCCGGGCGCAAGCGTTCGGCGCGGCCCAGCAGCGTACCGACCGACCTGCCCGGGATGTCGGTCGCCGAGGCCGCGCGGAGTCTCGGGGTGACCGCGCAAGCCGTGTATCTTCGGGTGTCCCGCGGTCAGCTCCGCGCCGAGACGGTCGAGCTTGCCGACGGACGAAAGTACAAGCGGGTCTTCCTCGACGCGTAGTTATCCACAGCTTTCGCGCGCGGCCGTTGTCCACAGATTGCCGTGACCACGCCGTGGGCTCGTCGACTTTTCCTAGTGTCGGAAATCGGCGCCGGGCATCCGGAGCCGTCCGCCGAGGGGAGCCGCTCCGATGTCCGCGCACAGTATTCGTCCTCAACCCGTGTTTCGCTTGCGACCGCCGCGTCGTTCGCAACCGGTGCATACCGCGCCACGACGCCGCCTCCGGGCGTCACGTCTCGCCCTCTGGATCGCCACGGTGGCGCTGGTCGGAGGCGCCATACTCTCCGGGGTGACGGCACTGCCGGTGACCGCCCATGCCGCGACTCTCGGCCCGGGGTACGAACGGGACGGCCTGCCGGCCTGGCACCTCGGCGGCTACCTCAACCCCGACGGCTCGGTCAGCTATTGCATCGAGCCGGGCAGACCGAGCCCACTCGACAAGCCGACCACCGACGCTGGCATGGTCGGCCAAGTGAACGGCCTCAGCGAGACGGCGATGATCCAATTGAATTCGCTGCTCGCTCGTCACGGCAATACCGCAGACGACACCACCTCTGCCGCGGTGGCCATGGCCGTGTGGAGCATTGCGAGCAACGCCAGCTACCAGGCCGAGGGCGGGGATGCGTACGTGCTCGGTCGCGCGCCGGCAGAGTTGCGTCCGAGCATCCAAGCTTTGGCCGACCAGTATCGCGCCGAGGCCGCGGCCTACGTTCCGCCGGTGGGTTCGGCGACGCTCAGCCTCTCGATCGACGCCACCAGCGACTTCACGGGTTACCTCGATGTCGCTACCACCCCGGCCGAAGCTACCGGGACCGTCACTCTCACCAACGGAGTCTTCGCCGACACCGGTAGCCCCACGCGGCAGGCGGTGCCGAACGGAGCGCACCTCGCCGTAACAGCAGTTCCTCCGGCCGACGGCGCTCCGTATCGCGTCACGGCGAAGAGCGACGACTTCACGGCGCCCGGCGGGCCGGCCGCGACGGTCCACCTGTATTCGACGCCGGGCGCTCAGACGCTGACCGCATCCGGCGCCATGCGCTCGCTCGTCTTCTCGGCAACGGCGACGGATGTCCGCGACCGCGTCATTCCTCCCCCGCCCGTGCCCCCGGCTCCCGCGCCGACCTCGCCGCCGCCTGCGCCCACGGCGCCGCCGGCGGCCGTTCACCGGCTCCCCATCGTGAGCGGGTGAGCACGTGGGAGCCTCGCGCACGGCGATCGTGATGGTGCTGGTCGCCGCCGCATCCAGCGTCGCCCTTCCGGGCGCCGCGGTCGCTCTCGCCCACCGCGCACCGATGCCCACCGGTCCGTCTGCGGTGGCGCCTGTGATCGCGGGGGACGCATCACAGTCGCCGAATGGAAAGCTGCCAGCGGGCACCCCGTCGCCCAGCTCGCCCGCGCCAACGGCGACGGCTCCGGCCGAGCCCCCTCCCGTCGATCCGGCGTCACTCCCCGAGGCACGATACGACGCCGTCATCCCCGGCCTGCCGGAGTACGCGTCACCGCAGGTCACCGAACTCGCGCGGGTGGCGTACTCCCTCCGCGCGGATGCTCTGCTCTCGGCGGAGCCTGGCGGGCCGCCGATCGCCCGGTTCGCGGCCACCAACTTCCTCGGTGAGCCGACCGTGGTCGTGCGAGTGGCTTTGCAGAAGCGCTGGGCGCTGGTGCTTACCCCAGCCCGGTCCGTTCTTCCGTCACAAAATGGCGGATCGGCACCAGCCCAGACGGCAGGGTGGATGCCGGTCGCGCTGCTCACCCAGCCCAGAGCGCTCACGAGCAGCATCGTGATAGCCGTCTCGCACCAGACCCTGTCGATCGTGACGGAGGGCGCGCCGGCGAAGAGTTTCGCCGTCGGGGTCGGCACTGCGGCCACCCCGACTCCGCAGGGCGTGACCGGCTACCTGCAGGCACGCTACCTCGACGCGAATCAGCATCAGACGCGTTTTCGGGTGCAGCTCAGTTCGCTGCACTCCGCCGCGGCCGACGAACCTTTCGGCGGATCCGACGGCGGTCTGATCGGAATCCACTACGAGCGCACGGCGACCGGCGCGGTCTCCCACGGCTGCGTGCGGCTGGGCGAGGACGCCGTGCGGGCTGTCGACGCCCTTCCGCTCGGCACTCCCCTCTCAATCGTCGGATGACCCGCCGATGGAGCCGTCGTTCAGCCTCGCTGCGTGCCCCGTCGTAGGCTTGACGAATGCCTCAAACTCACCAGCCCCGCGGCCGGGCGAGCCTCGAGGTGCTGCGTGCAGAGGCCCATGAAGAGCTCGACACCGTGGTACATGAGCGGCTGCTGGCTGGCGAAGACCCCTGGGCGTTCATGGAAGAGCTGCCGACCGTCGACGAGATGGTGGTCTATCTGCTTCGGGCGGATGCCATCAACGCGAACGATGGCCTGCGCCCGTCCCCCGCGCGCGATTACCGGGTGCTCCGCCAGATCGCGCTGGAGTACCCGGCTCTCACCTCGACCGTGTGGCGGTTGATCGGCGAGCATGGGGTGAGCGCCCCACATCCGCTTCGCGCAGCACAGTAGACGGCAGGCCGGTAGCGAGCAGCACCGCAGCTTCTCGCACCGTATACCGGGCCGGTCGGATGTGCATGGGACGATAGACGGATGTCGCCCGAGGTCGCTCCGCTGGTGGACGTCGTCGACATCTCCCGTCTCGTCGGCCGCACCTCGTTTCAGCGCGGGCAGAGCTATTCGCGCGGTGGCGCAGTGGACGAGATCGAGTGGGACGCCGAGAGCAGGCGCCTTTCGGGCAGAGTCCAGGGCGGCTCGGCGTTGCCATACCGCACTCGTGTCACGCTGTCTGAGCCCAGCGGAGAATTCGCCTCCCCGCGCAGCAGTGCATGCAGCTGCCCCATGGCCTTCGACTGCAAACACGTCGCCGCGCTGATCCTGGCCAACAACGCCGCCATCCTGCGCGAACGCGGCGGGGTCGGCGACCTGGGGGGCGGCGGACTGAAGGAACGCAGCGGGCTCGAAAGTGGGCCGTCCGGCGCCAAACCGCCCGGCGCTAACCCACTCGGCGCTGACCCACTCGGCACCGACTGGCCAGACTCTGATCTGACCGACGCCGCCCGACCCGGCACTCAGGCACTCGTCGCCGACCCCGGCTGGAAGTCCGCGATTACCGCGCTGGCCGGCAGCAGCACCCCCGGCAGAACTACCAGCGGCCGTACCGCCACCGGCGACACCCGAACCGCGCGGCTTGGTCTGCTCTTCGAATTGCGCGAGCTGATCCCGCGCTCCCGCAATCGCTGGAACGGTCCGGTGGCCCGCACGGCGACCGGTGCCGAGGGCGGCGCCATACCCGGGCCATTCCGGTTGGCCGTGCGCCCGGTCATCCGCAGTGCCACCGGCAACTGGGTGCGCGCGGGCGTGACCTGGAGCACGCTGGCCTATCAGGTCAATCGCCTGCAACTCGACGCCACCGTTCTGCGCTGGTTCGCCCAGTTCGCGGCGCTGCACCGGTCGGTCAGAGACGCCTATGGCATCCAAGAACCCGACTGGCTGTACCTCGACGACTTCCAGAGCCCGCTGCTCTGGCGCCTGTTGGGCGATGCGACTGCGCTCGAGATCCCGCTGCTGACCGGGAAAAAGGACACCGCGGTCAGCCTGGGTGCCGAGGTGAGCCTCGGAATGGACGCTCGAACGGATGTCGACGGAGACCTCCGCCTCGCTCCGGTCGTGATGATCGACGGCCGCGAACATCCGGTCTCCATGGTCGGCGCGATCGGCGATCACGGGGTCTATTCCTGGCAACATGAGCCGCGCATGGCGTTCACCCTCGCGCCAACTGCGGAGCCGCTCACCGAGCGCCAGCGCGGACTGCTCGAGCGTGTGGACGACCTCGTGGTGCCCGCCGCCGACGTGCCCGAGTTCGTGCGTGACTATTACCCGGCGCTGACGCGAAGCATCGCGGTGAGCAGTTCGGACGGCTCTGTCTCCCTGCCCGACGTGCCTCCCCCGTCGCTCGTGCTCACCGTGACGTTCGGAACCGGCACTGTCAGTACTGGCACAGTCGGAACGGGCACAGATGGCACCGAGAAGAAAGCCAAGACGAAGGCCGGGAGCAAGGCCGGCGCGAAGGGCGCGACGACCACGGCCGACCACGAGCCGCAGCAGGTTCTGAGCATCGACTGGTCGTGGCGCTACGGCGAGGTGGAGCTTCCCTTCGCATCGACCGATTCCGCGCGCGACCTCGATCTGCGGGACGCCGCCGAGGAGGCCGCCATTCTCGATCGGGCCCAGCGCCTATTCCCGGTACGACCGGCGACCCTCGCGGGACTCGATGCGGCGGAGTTCGCTGACCGGCTGCTTCCCCAGCTCGAGGCACTCGACGGCCTGATCGTCGAGACGGTCGGCGAGCGTCCCGATTACCGGGAACTCACCGAGACGCCGAAGTTGGTTGTGAAGACCGTCGAGACCGAGCATCGTGACTGGTTCGATCTGGGTGTCTACGTGACCGTGCAGGGCAGGGACGTGCCGTTCACCCCGCTGTTCACCGCTCTGGTTGCGGGAAAGAAGAAGCTGCTCCTCGTCGATAATTCTTATCTTTCGCTCGACCAGCCCGTGTTCGCCGAACTGCGCCGACTGATCGAGGAGGCGGGCGAGCTCGACGAGTGGGAGACCGCGCCGCGGATCAGCCGCTACCACGCGAGCCTCTGGGCCGACTTCGAGGATCTCGCCGACGAGACCGAGCAGGCGGTCGACTGGCGGGACAGTGCGAGAGGGCTCCTCGATGTGCAGTCGGTGCCGAGCACAGCCCTTCCCGCTGGAGTCGATGCAACACTGCGGCCGTACCAGCAGGAGGGATTCGACTGGCTGGCGTTTCTGTGGCGTCAGCGGTTGGGCGGCATCCTCGCCGACGATATGGGGCTCGGCAAGACCCTGCAGACGCTGTCATTGCTCGCCTACGCCCGAGCGGATGCCGCGGCGCCGTTCCTGGTGGTCGCGCCGACCTCGGTGGTCTCCACCTGGCTCGCCGAGGCTGCCCGGTTCACCCCGCAGCTCGTGGTGCGCGCGGTCACCGAGACGCAGGCCAAGTCGCACACGATGGTGGCCGACCTGGCGCGCGGCGCGGACATCCTGATCACCTCGTATGCGCTGTTCCGGCTCGACTTTCCGGCGTACAGCGGGCAGGAGTGGGCCGGGCTGATTCTCGACGAGGCGCAGTTCGTCAAGAACCACGCCTCGAAGGCGCACCAGTGCGCCGTGGACCTCGCGACACCGTTCAAACTGGCGATCACCGGCACCCCGATGGAGAACAGCCTGCTCGACCTGTGGTCCCTGCTGCAGATCGTGGCACCCGGGCTGTTCGCATCCTCCCGTCGCTTCAGCGAGGAATACGTGCGGCCGATCGCGGCGGGGGCACCACCGGAGCTGTTGGCCAAGCTCCGCCGCCGCATCCGTCCGCTGATGATGCGGCGCACCAAAGAGCTGGTCGCGCCCGAGCTGCCGCCGAAGCAGGAGCAGGTGCTGCAAGTCGAGCTGGCGCCGCGGCACCGGGCGCTCTACGACACGTTCCTGCAGAAGGAACGGCAGAAACTGCTCGGTCTCATCGACGATCTCGACCGCAATCGCTTTATCGTCTTCCGGTCGCTGACGCTGCTGCGCATGCTCAGCCTCGACGCCTCTCTGGTCGACGAGAAGTATTCGAGCATCCCGTCGTCGAAGCTCGACGTGCTGTTCGATCAGCTGGAAGATGTGATCGCCGAGGGGCACCGCGCCCTGGTCTTCAGCCAGTTCACGAGCTTTCTCGGTAAAGCGGCCGATCGCATGACGGCCGCCGGTATCGAGTATCAGTACCTCGACGGGTCGACCCGCAAGCGGTCGGATGTCATCCAGGCATTCCGAGACGGCGACGCCCCGGTCTTCCTCATCAGCCTCAAAGCCGGGGGCTTCGGTCTCACCCTCACCGAGGCCGACTACGTCTTCCTGCTCGACCCGTGGTGGAATCCCGCGACCGAGAGCCAGGCGATCGACCGCACGCATCGCATCGGGCAGAGCCGCTCCGTGAACGTCTACCGGTTGGTGGCGAGTGACACCATCGAGGAGAAGGTGATGGCGCTCAAAGCAAAGAAGGCGAAACTCTTCGACGCCGTGCTGGACGACGAGGCGTTGTTCGGATCTGCCCTCACCGCTGACGACATCCGCGGGCTCCTGGACTAGCGCACCGCGCCGCGCGCAAACGGCGGCTCCGAAAGGCCGCCGTTCGAGTCGAGAGGTGGGAGTCGGCTACGCGCCGACGATTCCTCAGTCGTCAGTCCCCGCTCGGGGAAAAGAAGGCAGCGAGCGCTCGGCTGAGTGCGTGCGGGTCGCCCACCCCGCACATCTCGCGCGCCGAGTGCATGCTCAGCAGCGGGATGCCGATGTCGACGGTGCGGATCCCCAGACGGGTCGCGGTGATCGGCCCGATTGTCGAGCCGCACGGCACCGCATTGTTCGAAACGAACTCCTGATAGGCGACGCCGGCCCGCGCGCAGGCGGCCGCCCACTCGGCCGCGCCGCCGGCATCCGTCGCGTAGCGCTGGTTGGCGTTGATCTTGAGCAACGGTCCCCCGTTGACCAGCGGCCGGTTCACGGGGTCATGTCGGTCTGGATAGTTCGGATGGATGGCATGCCCGGCATCGGCCGAGAAGCACCAGCTGCCGGCGATGGCCCGGGCTCGCAGCACCGGATCGGGGCTGAGCCGGGTGAGGACATCGGAGAGGAATGGGCCGGCTGCCCCGGAACGGGTCTCGCTGCCGACCTCTTCGTGGTCGAAGGCCGCGAACACCGAGATCGACTCGACCGGATCTGCCGCGGCGAGAAGCGCGGTGAGTCCGGCATGCACCGAGGAGAGATTATCGAGCCGCCCACTCGCGAAGAGTTCGCGATCGGCTCCGAATACGCGACCGGGATTGGTGTCGGCGACCACCACGTCGTAGCCGGCGACCTCCTCTCCAGCACGTCCGGCCAGGGCCGCGAGAGCGCCGACGATGTCGGAGCTGCCGGGCCCCCCGACACCGATGACGGGGTTCAGGTGCTGCTGCGGATTGAGCTTCAGGCCCTCGACGTTGACGCTGCGGTCGAGGTGCACGGCGAGCTGAGGAATGCGCAGGAACGGCCCGGTGCGCACCAACGCCGTGCTGCCATCGGCGAAAACCAGGCGGCCGGCGAACTCCAGCTCGCGGTCGAGCCAGGAGTTGTACAGGGGCCCGCCGTAGATCTCGACGCCGGCCTGCTGCCAGCCGAACGCAGACGTGCTCGGCTTCGGCTTGAGTTTGAATCCGGGTGAGTCGGTGTGGGTACCCACGATACGGAAGGGCGTGGGGGCGACAGCGGATGCCGGGGCAGACCACGCGATTATCGCCCCGTCGCGCAGAACGTAGTGCTTGCCCGTGCCCGAGCCCCAGTCATCCGTCTCGGCCATTTCGGTGAAGCCCGCGGCATCGAGCCTGCTGGCGGCTTCGGCCACCGCGTGGAACGACGACGGCGACGCGGCGACGAACGCGGCGAGATCGTCGAGGTGGATCAGGGCTGCGGTTCTGTCGAGGGCGCTGCGGTCGGAAGCCATGCAGCCATTGAAACATCTTCGCGAGTGTGCCCGTCGCCACTAGCCTCAAGGGATGACCGACGACGCTTACCTCACGCTTCCGATCGACGTGGAATCGGCCACCGGGCTCGCCCGACAGGGGCTGCGGATGTCGCTGCTCGACACCGACGACGCCGCGGCGTTCGCCTCATGGCTCGGTGCAGTCGGTCGAGGGTTTCAGGACGGTCGAGCAACCCCGGAGGTGGTCGAGGCACGTCGGGTCACGGCGGGGCAGCGCCGCAATAGCGGTGTCTGGGACGAGACCCTGCTCGACCCGGCCACTCCCGTCGCCACCGTGGCCGGATGGCCGAGCCAGCTGAGCGTTCCCGGTCATCTTTCCCTCGGGGCATGGGCTGTCTCTGCCGTCACCGTCTCCCCCACCCATCGCCGACGCGGGGTCGCCGGGGCGCTCATCGAGGCTGAATTGCGCACCGCGCAGGCGCTGGGGCTGCCGGTGGTCGCGCTGACAGTGTCCGAGGCGACCATCTACTCGCGCTGGGGATTCGCACCCGCGGCGATGGCGGCCGACTGGACTATCGACACCTCGCGTGTCACGTGGACTGGTCCGATGGTGCCGGGCCGAGTGCAATTCGTCGAGGCAGACCGACTTGTCACCGAGGGTGCAGAACTGGTCGAGCGGGTGCGCCTGGCGACTCCCGGGCAGATGTCTTTCGACGGAGTGCTCTGGGAGCGTCTGATCGGCCGCGGGGTGGGGCTGGAGGAACAGGCCAAGTCCCTGCGCTTCATCCGCTACGCCGACGAGCACGGTGTGCCGCAGGGCTTCGCGGTCTACAAGGTGCTCGAAGAGACCCGCACCACGGTGGCGCGCGCGGTGGTCGAACTGCACTACCTGGTCAGCGCCACCGACGACGCCTATGCCGCGCTCTGGCGATTCCTCATCGAGCTCGACCTCGTGGGCGAGATCCGCGCTCCGCTCCGCTCGATCGATGAACCCGTCTACTGGCAGGTCGACGACGCACGCGCGGTGGTCAAGCATGACGAGCGCGAACACCTCTGGATCCGCATCCTCGACGTCCCCGCCATGCTGACCGGGCGGCGCTATCACACGCCGGGACACTTCGTGCTCGACGTCTCCGATCCGCTCATGTATGCCGCTGGCCGATTCCTGCTGACGGTACAGGCCGATGGCACCGCGGTCGTCTCAGAACTCGAGGGCGACATTCCGGGTGATACGGCTGCCGTCGCACTGACCGTGAACGAGCTCGGCTCGATCTACCTGGGCGGAGTGTCGGCCAGCACACTTTTTCGGGCCGGTCGCATCCAAGAACTCACACCCGGTGCCGCAGCGGTGCTCGACCGCACGTTCCATGCGGCGACGACGCCGTGGCTGAGTATCTGGTTCTAGTCGCGGAAGAAGCTTTGCCGAGCGGACGCTACGCCCGGGCGAACCACGGCGGGTAGACCGCGACCTTGGGCTCGTGCATCGCGGTCTGCAGGATCTCGCGCACGGCATCCCGAGCCCGGTCGTTGGCCACACCGATCAGCGCGATCTGGTCGAACGGGAACGCGTCGCGAATCAGAAGCTCTCCTTCGAGCAGCAGCGCATCATCGGCACGGAGCTTGCGCAGTGTGCGGTCGTTGGTCTCCGGGGTGGTACCGAAGCGGGTGTAGATGCTCGACGGGTCGCCGTCGGAGACCGAGATGGCGCTCTCCAGCGCAGTGGCGACCTTGACGGTGCTCACCAGGATGACGAATTCGGCCGGCGGCAGATCGCGCACCTCGCGGGACAATCGCGGGTCGTCGGCTCCGGCGCGGATCTGCGACCAGATCGTGGAGTTCGGCGAGAGGAAGAACGGCACGTAGTCGGCGACGGTTGCGCCTTCCAGCGTGATGTTGCGGCGGGCGTCCCGATTCTCGGGCGAGGAAGCGTCGAGTGCGGGGGTAGCGGGAGCCACGATCGAACCCGCCTCGATGATGCCGGCGAGATTGGAGATGTGGGTGACGTGATAGAGCCGCTGCTCACCGACCTTGTGATCGGGGGTGCCGACACCGGCGGTGCGCGGCACCGCGGGGGTGCGACGACGAGTGGTCGTACGGGTGGTGGTCGCCACGGGGGCTACCTCCGGTTTGGCCTTCGGGTAGCAGAGGTCACAGAGACCCGCTTCGAGACCGTGGATGCATTCGTCGGGCACTGGATTCCTTGCTCAAAAATGGGGATGTAAGGCGGCGGAACAACTCGACGCCACCCCCAACGTTACGCGGCTGCGTAGGCTCTGCGGAGCCAGTCGACGAGTTCGTCGTCGATCAGGTCGGGTTCAGTGAGTCGCACGCGGTGTGTCACCATCGAATTCCAGCTACCGGATGCCGCGAATCTGTCGGTCGGGGCGGCATCCTTCAGCTTGATCCCGACATCCATTCGATCCCCCGTGACCGCCACGATCGCGACCTTCGCCCGGCCTGTGCGCGTCGGTTTGGTCAGGCTGATGTAGCTGTTCGTCGGGGCGAGAGACACCGGACCGCCAACCTCGATCAGGGTGGACAGCAGCAAGTCGAAGGTCGACCGCCACCGCGCCTTCGTCCCGGTGAATTGGGCCTCCAGCTTCTGGCCGGCCGACAGACCCGCGCCCTCGTGCTTTCCGAGCACGGACACGATCGCCATCGCGTGCCCCGTGCCGAGACCGTAGTCTTCCTGCAGCCAAGCGATAATGTCACCGGGCCGGGTCGCCGCGGTGAGGTACCCCTTCTCGCCCGCGAGACGACGGAAATCGTCAGGCCCGAGGCCGGTCTTCGCCTTGATCGTGTCGAGGTATGCCTGGAACGTCATCGGATCTCCTGTTCTGGGGAAGAGACTAGAGCCCGGGGAGGTGCCGAATGTTGGACTTCAGGAGCGCGACCGCCTCACCGACGCCCCCATTCATCACCACCTTCGACATCGCAAGGGAGAATCCCTTCACCTGTGCGCTGGTGATCGCCGAGGGCAGCGAGAGCGCCAATGGATCGGTGACGATATCGACCAGCGCCGGGCCGTCGTGTTCCAGCGCCTCGGTGATGGCACCGGTGAGGTCCTGCGGGTGCTCTACTCGGCGCCCGAATATTCCGATGGCATTCGCCACGGCCGCGTAGTCCACACCGGGCACATCGACACCGAAGTCGGGGTAACCATCGACGAACATCTCGAGCTTGACCAGCCCGAGAGCGGAATTGTTGAACACCATCAGCTTTACCGGGAGCCTGTACGCGGCGATCGTCACCAACTCGCCCAACAGCATCGACAGGCCGCCATCTCCCGAGATGGTCACCACCTGGCGACCCGGGAAGGCGACCTGAGCTCCGATCGCCTGCGGTAGAGCATTGGCCATCGAGCCGTGCAGGTACGAGCCGATGATGCGACGCCGACCGTTGGGGGTGATGTACCGGGCCTGCCAGACGTTGCCCATTCCGGTGTCGGCGGTGACGATCGCGTCGTCCGCGAGCAGATCGTCAAGGGTGGAGGCGGCGAACTCGGGGTGGATCGGCGTCGTATGGGCGGCATCCGTGTACTTTCCGACCGCACCGCCGAGCAGTTTCTCGTGCCGTTTCAGCGTCTTTTCAAGGAAGCCGCGGTCTGTTTTGCGGGTGGTCAGAGCGGTGAGCGCGGCGAGAGCCGGCAGCACGTCGCCGTGCACGGGATGGGTGACGCTGGCCCGACGACCGAGGTGGGAGGCGTCGGAGTCGATCTGGGCGATCACGGCGGTCGCAGGATCCGGCAAGAACTGCTCGTAGGGAAAGTCCGTGCCGAGCAGGATGACCAGGTCGGCGTCGTGAATGCCCGCGTGCGCGGCACCGTAGCCGAGCAACCCGGTCATCCCGACGTCGAAGGGGTTGTCGTACTGGATCCATTCCTTTCCGCGCAGCGAGTGCCCGACCGGCGCAGCCAGGTGGTCGGCGAAGGCCACGACCTCGTCGTGCGCGCCCTCGACTCCGGCGCCAGCGAAGATCGCCACCGTCTTCGCCTTCTCGATGGCGGCGGCGAGCGAGCGGATGTCCTCCCCTGCCGGCACCACCGACGGCCGACCGGAGCGCACGAATGCCGGCTCCACGCCCACCGCATCGAGCAGCGGGATGTCCCCCGGTATCACCACCACCGCCACGCCACGAAGCCCCACCGCATGGCGCAGCGCCGAGTTGATCACCCGCGGCGACTGGGCAGCGGTCGAGATCAGCTCCCGGTAGTTGGAACACTCCACGAAGAGCTGGTCGGGATGGGTCTCCTGAAAGTAGCTCGACCCGATCTCGGAGCTCGGTATGTGGCTGGCGATGGCAAGCACGGGAGCGCCGGAGCGATGGGCGTCGAACAGCCCGTTGATCAGGTGCAGGTTTCCCGGGCCAGAGCTTCCGGCGCAGACCGCGAGCTCACCGGTGAGCTGTGCCTCGGCTCCGGCCGCGAAAGCCGCCGCCTCCTCGTTTCGCACGTGGATCCAGTCGATGCCGCCCTTGGCACTGCCGCCGGTGCGCCGCACGGCGTCGACGATCGGGTTGAGGCTGTCCCCCACGATCCCGTAGATGTGGCGCACGCCGGCGTCGACGAGTTGATCGATGATCTGGTCTGCAACGGTGCGAGATGACATGACATCATTCAAGCGCTCCAGCCCTGTCAGGGGCAGTGCCAGCCGTCATCCTGACCATTGGCTGTATGACGCGGTACGCTGAGGCGACGATGACGTATTCCTCGGCACCCGCGTTCACCACCCGTCCGACGCTGACGGGGACCTTCGGGATGGCCGCCTCGAGCCATTGGTTGGGGACGGCGTCAGCTCAGGCTGTGCTCGAGCGAGGGGGCAACGCCTTCGACGCCGCGGTCGCCGCGGCCTTCGTACTTCAGGTGGTCGAGCCGCACCTCAACGGACCCGGCGGCGATGTCGTCGGACTCTTCGTCACCTCCCATTCACCACGCGAGCCGATCGTGCTGATGGGTCAGGGCCCGGCTCCGGCGGGCGCGACAGTCGAGCACTATCGCTCGGAGGGGCTGGAACTCGTTCCGGGTACCGGAGCTCTCGCGGCCGCCATCCCCGGCGCGGTCGACGCCTGGCTGCTCCTGTTGCGCGATCACGGCAGCTGGGAACTCGCCGACGTGCTGGCCTTCGCCATCGGCTACGCCCGGGACGGACATCCGCGGCTCCCTGCCGTCACCGCGACGATCGAGCGGGTCTCTACGCTGTTCCGTGAGCACTGGCCCTCGTCTGCCGAGCAGTGGATGCCGGGCGGCGAAATCGCTGCTGGCGGCACCCTGGTCACCAATCCCGCACTCGCCCGCACCTACGATCGCCTCGTCGAGGCGGCCGCCGGCGACACCCGCGAGGAGCGCATCGACGCGACCCGGCGCGAGTGGCGCGAGGGCTTCGTCGCACAGGCGATCGTCGAATTCATCCAGACCCCGCATCGGCACTCGACCGGAGACGATCACGCGGGGGTGATCACGCTGGACGACCTGGCCGGATTCGAATCGTCGTACGAGCCCGCGGTCACCGCGGAGTTCCGCGGCCGCACGATCGCCAAGGCCGGTGCCTGGAGCCAAGGACCAGCGGTACTCCAGTCCCTCGCCATCCTCGACGGCTTCGACGACGACCGGCTGGATCCTTCGTCTGGCATCGGCGCGCACACCATCCTCGAGGCGCAGAAGCTCGCCTTCGCCGACCGCGAGGCGTTTTACGGCGATGACGTCGCCGTGCCGCTCGAGCACCTGCTGTCGGCGGAGTATGCCGCAGAGCGACGGACCCTGATCACGGATGCCGCCTCCCCCGATCTGCGCCCCGGCACGGTTCCCGGGATCGAGGCCTACCACCCACCGTTGCGCGTTGCCGCGGACATCCCGGCCGATCTCAGCGGAGGCGGCGAGCCGACCGCGCAGACGGATGCGCCTGTAGCCAGGCAGGCTGACGAGGCAGCTCTCGAGGGCGAATCCGATGGCGACCTGCCGACAGACTCCGATGGCCAGACCCGCGGCGACACCTGCCACCTCGACGTGATCGACCGCTGGGGCAATGTCGTTTCGGCGACCCCGTCGGGTGGCTGGCTGCAGTCGAACCCGACCATCCCCGAGCTCGGCTTCTGCCTCGGCACCCGCCTGCAGATGACCTGGCTCGAGGAGGGTACTCCGACCACCCTCACGCCGGGCAAGCGCCCCCGCACCACACTGAGCCCGACCCTCGTCTTCGGTCCCGATGATGCCGTCACCGCGCTCGGCACTCCCGGAGGAGACCAGCAGGACCAGTGGCAACTGCTGTACCTGCTGCGCACCATCATCGGCGGCTACAGCCCGCAGCAGGCGATCGACGCGGCCGCCATCCACAGCACCGCGTTCCCGGAGTCATTTTGGCCGCGAACGTGGACGCCGGCCGGCGCCGTGGTCGAATCACGCCTCGGCATGCCGGTGATCGCCGAACTCATCGTGCGCGGACACGACGTCACCGTGGACGGCGAGTGGCGCGATGGTCGGCTGTCGGCTGTCGGGCGAGACGCCACCGGGCTCCTGTTCGGAGCCGCGAATCCGCGCGGGATGCAGGGGTACGCGGCTGGGCGCTAGCGCATCCGTGCCCACAACTGTTCCTGCACCCGGAGCGCGAGATCACGCAGCAGGCCGGCTTCGCGGGCACTGAGTCGCCGAACCCTGCGATCGGAGATACAGAAGGCGCCGACGTGCTCGCCCTCCGGGCTCAGCAGCGGATACCCGGCGTAGAAACGGAAGCCGTCGGGCTCCGCGACAGACGGGTGAGTGTTGAACCGCGCATCTAATCGGGCATCCTCCACCACGAATACATTCGACTGTCTGATGGTGGTGTCGCAGAACGACGCCTGCCGCGGAAACTCGGTTCTCACAATGCCGGCTGCCGACTTCATCCAGAGGCGCTCGCTATCGAGAAAAGTGATCGCGGCACCGGAGACGCCAAACAGATTGCGCGCGAGCGCGGTGAACTTATCGAACCTCTCGTCTGCCGGGGTATCCAGAATGTCCAGCGCGTCGAGAGCGGTCTGCCTGGCGCGCTCGTCGATCGGGGCCGGCGGACGTGCCACGCCCGATGCGTGCCAGAGCGCCGACGTCATGCTCGGCGCGATCGCCGCAGCCCAGCGATCGTATGACGCGCTGGAGTACAGGTTGAGGTTCACGGCCAGTTCTGGCGCGGCAGCGACAAAGGTCGCCCGGGACCGGGTCGACAGCACGTCCGCCGCGATGTCATTGAGTCGGCCGATGTGGCGGCTGATCAGCGCGGCGAAGACCCGCGGCACTCCGCCTCCGGCTCGCGCCGGGGCATTCGCCACCACGAAGGTATGGAATTCGCTCGTGCTCTCCGACTCGACGTAGTCCAGCAGCGCGATGAGGTCTTTCCTCCAGCGGCCGAGACTCGACAACGACATCGCTTCGTTCATGCCGATCGTGATCACCAGGGAGTCGTGGCAGGAAAAGCGGATGCCTCGGGCCGCGTCCAAGGCGGCGGCTGCACTCATCCGCAGTCGCGCCACCACCTCCACGTCCGCCCCACGACCGGTGAGTGTGGCGAGCCTGCGTCCGAGATGACCGGCGAGGCTCAGATCCCAAGTCAGGACGCCGAATCCCAGGGCCGGACCGTTGCCGAGGAGCAGAACCCGATCGGGATTTGCGCCGGGGGCGTGAGCTGCGGAATGGCCTTCTGGCCGAGGGGCTCGCCGCACCCCGCGGATCATGGCGATGAGCCACAGGCGGATGAGGGGGCGCACGAGCAGGTTCGTGGCGCGCCATAATAGGAGTCGATCGCCCAGGACGCGTTGGTCGGCCGGGGCGGGCCGTGCGGTCCGGACTCGCCTGGCAGTCGGAGTGCGCTGCTCAGTGGGGTCGCGCCGTCCCGTTGGTATTCGCTTGTCGGTCGGTATGCGCTGTCGCGTCGCCACAGTTTGATCCACTTGTTCCCCCGTCCCGCGCCCGAAGTCTGGGCAATACGGGTGGATTGATTCTACGAGACGCGCATCCGGATCGGAGCATTTTTAGGAAACACAGTGCTCAGTTCGGGCCTCCACGACGTGGGGCGATCACTCCTCGTCGATCAGCTCGAGCAGGTTCTTTGCTGCCGTGGCGATGTCATCGTGGTCGTATTCGGCGGCTCGGCTCTCGATCGCGATCACCGCTCCTCGGTCAACCCGGCTGAAGTCGCCGTAGGGAAAGCTGAAACGCCCCTTGGTCTGTTCCGATGCGGTCTCGTCCACGCCGAGATGCCACTTTTCGTATTCGGCCCAGCCGTGCTTCTCGATGAATGCGTTCTCCTCTGCCGCTGTCGGCGCCTTGGCAGCCCAGCCGGCGTGCTTGTCCCGCACGACCTTGCCGTCCCGCACGAGACTGCGTGCGTGCTGAAGTGCGGCGTCGTTCAGCTTCTCTGCCATGGGGTGTCCTCTCGATGTGGCGCGGTCCTCTAATTGGTACGCGCCTCGAGGGCCGCAAGCAATGCTATTCCGTCCGGAACCCCGAGCCCAGTGCAGGCATCCCAGCCCACGCGTGCCTCGAAGGTTCCGTTGTCGCCCGCCACGACGTCGCGGAATCCGCTCGCCAGTTCGTACAGTCGGGGATGCACCAGCCCGAGCGGCTCGCCCGTCGATTGCACGATGCGCGCGATCAACGCGGCCCAGAGCGGCGCGACCGCACTGGTGCCGCCGAGGATGCGGTGCTCACCGTCGACCAGGATCTCATAGCCGGTGCTGGGATCCGCCACCGCCGAGACGTCGGGCACACCGCGACCACCGCCCGGTCGCGACGCGGCCGGGACGCCGACATGCGTCTGCCAGATCGGTCGAGCGAACACGGAGCTGACCCCGCCGCCGGTCGCTCCTCCGCCCGGGCCATTGTTCCAGACGGTCTCGGAGGCGACGACTGCGGCGGTGGCTCGCAGCGAGGTGCCGCCGCAGGCGAGAACGTGCGGGCTAGATGCAGGGAAGTCGGCGTGATCGCGGCCGTCGGTGGCGCCATCCGAACTTCCGTTATCGCCAGCAGCCGCGGTGACGGTGATGCCGAGCGCTGCGGCATCGATGAACGCGTCATCGAGCGACCGCCTGGCCTGTTCGGTCCACGCGTCTTCATTGAGTCCCCAGCTGATGCTGATCGACACCGGCGTGATCGCCGCGTGCGCCGCCTCGCTCACTGCGTCGACAAATCCGTCGTCGGTGTTCGGTGCGAAGTAGACGACGAGGTCGGCCCCGGGGCTGAGGGCGCCAGCGACCTCGATGTCGAGCAACACCTCGCCGTCGGCGCCGGTCGGATCGGCCCCGGGGTGATTCTCCGCGCCATTCACCCCGACAGCGGTGACAGTGGGTCCAGTGATGCCGAGTCCTGAGAAATACGTGTCGAGCTCGGTCTGGGCAAACCCGCCGCCGAGTTCGATGATGGCTATGGTCCGCCCGCTGCCGTCGGTTCCGATCGGAAACCGATAGATCTCGCCGAGCTCGAGCGGCGTGTAACTGGTCGTGACCGCTCGGGTCTCGGCGACCCGAAACTCCGCCCGCGCCTGCGGACGGTTGTCGAGACCGAGCACCGCGATGACCACACCATCGAGCGCCGTAGGCACCATCAGCTGGCCGGACCGGTTGCGGTGCTCGACCTCCGCGCCGTCGATGGTGCGGCTGGTCACCCCTTCGAGACGGGCAGCGAAGACGCGCGACATGGTCGAGATGGTGCCGGAGACACGCAGTCGCCGAGACGCGAGATCGGCAGAGAGCACCGTCAATCCCAGATCGCCCAGGGTCTTCTCGACCAGGGAGATGTCGGCCGGATCTGCGCCGTATGCGGCCGCGAAATCGGCCCGATCTATGCGTGCGCCGCCCGACGTGTCGGCACCGGGGTCGGCCCCGGGGCGACGGCGGAGCACGATGGTGGCCTCGACCGTGCTGTCGGGGGGCAGGCCATGTGCGGAGGGCCGCAGAACATCGACAGAGGGCCGCTCGCTGCCGGGGAGCGGGCTGAGGTGGAGCGGAGTCTGGTCGTTCTCAGCGGATGTCATGACACCTGTCTACTCGCGACATCCGTCATCCGGATCCCCGCCCGCGAAAGCTCAAAACATTCAGGACCACCGGAAGCTGTGCCCCTTGTCAGCGCGGTCACAGCGTGTATCGCCTCGACCCGTGCGACCATCGGCTATGCCAAAGATCCTGATCGTCGAGGACGACCCAGAGATGGGCCGGCTGATCGCCAGGGGTCTCACGGCCGAAGGGCACGAAACGACCGTCGTCGACACCGGCGTCGATGCGCTGATCGCCCTCAGCGGCGGCGATTTCGCCCTCGCCGCGGTCGACGTGATGCTGCCACAGATGTCGGGCTTCGAGGTTGCTCGCCGCATCCGTCAGACCGGCAGCAGCCTGCCGATTCTGCTCATCACCGCGCGGGATGCCGTCGAAGACCGGGTCTTCGGCCTCGACTCCGGTGCGGACGACTACCTCACCAAACCCTTCGCCTTCGTGGAGTTGAGCGCTCGAGTGCGGGCGCTGCTGCGCAGGGACGCCGCAGCCGACAAGCTCGTGCTGACGGTGGGGAGCGTGCGTCTCGACTCGCTGGCCCAGTCGGCGACGGCTGGCGGACATCCGCTTTCCCTCAGCCCCAAGGAGTTCGCCCTGCTGCGGTTACTGTGCACCCACGCCGGGCAGACCGTCGGGCGGGCCGTTATTCTCGAGGAGGTGTGGGGAACGACCCAGAACATCGATCCGAACATCGTCGACCAGTACGTCAGTTACCTGCGCCGCAAGCTCGAACCCGGGGCAGCCGGGGTGCAGATCGCGACGGAACGCGGCGTCGGCTATCGACTCCAGGAGAGCGGATGATGCTGCTCCGACGTCTCTCGATCCGCTGGCGCATCACGCTCGGAAGTTCGTTCATCGCTGCCCTGATCTTCGCGGGCGCCGGACTCGGCTTCCGGGTTCAGCTCGAATCGATCCTCTCCAGCACCACGACCACGGTGCTCGCGCACGACGCAGCCCCGTTCGTCAGTCAGATCCAGAACGATCCGACCGCGATCGACCGCCCGGGAAAAGGTCAGCTCGTCTCCGTGATCAATGCCGACGGCACCGCGGTGGTATCCAGCCTTCCGCGCCCCATTGCCGCAAGGCTCTCGTCGATCGTCGCGATTCCGGCCGATTCCGACGGCGACGTGGTCCGCTCGATCAGCGACGGCGACGACGTGTATCGCGTGCGAGTGCAGACCGTCGCGGAAAGCGGCGGCGACTGGCACGTGGTGACGGTCCGCAACGAAGACTCCTCCATGCTGTTGCTCGGCCGGGCGACCACCGCGATCGTCATCGGGGCGATCGCGCTGTTGATCGGTTTCGGGGTCGCTTCCTGGCTGCTCACCGGCGCTGCGCTGCGACCGGTGACCAGAATGCGACAGCAGGCCCAGGCGCTCGCCGCAGAGGGCTCGACCGAGCCGCTCCCGGTCGGACCTGCGCGCGACGAGCTCTCCGCCCTCGCCACGACGCTCAACGAGTTCATCACTGACATCCGAGGGGCGGTCGATCGGGAACGTCAGCTGGTCTGGGATGCGAGCCACGAGCTGCGTACCCCGATCGCGATCCTGTCCGGGCAGCTCGAACTGGCCCACCTCTCGAGCGGTGATGCGTCGGCGCTCGAGGCGGAGATCAGCGCCGCAGAACTGTCAGTGGCGCGACTATCCGCACTGGCTACCGGCCTGCTCGAACTCAGCCAGCTCGAGCAACCGGAGAACGGTGCCGAGCGTGCGACCAGCGACTGGACGGCGCTCGGGGTCGAACTCGCGGCATCCGTCGACCGGGCACGGATGCTGGTTGCCGCGACCGGGGTGACCATCGACTACGACATCGCCGCGGTGGATACCGCCGACCGCTATCGAATCGACCCGGTCAACGTGGGCCGATTGATCGACAACCTGGCGAATAACGCCGTCGCTGCCCTCGGCAGCGAGGGCAGCGTGCGGATCGCCCTGCGACACTCGGCGGTCGGTCTGGTGCTCACCGTGGTCGATTCGGGCCCCGGCATGCCGGAGGATTTCATCCCGATCGCCTTCGATCGCTTCTCGCGACCCGACCGTTCGCGCACGACGACTCGGGGCGGAGCGGGGCTCGGACTCGCCATCGTGCACGCGATCGTGACCGGTGCAGGCGGCACGATCAGCCTCGCCAACGCCGACGGACTGAGCGTCACCGTCACTCTGCCCCGGGTGCCGACGACCTAATCTGTGTGAACTCTCACGCGCGGGCACCCGATTGCCGAGCGAACGCGCGGTTGCGCTGGCGACCATCGAGAGGTGACCAGCGCTACCCGCGAGTTCCTCGCCCCCACGACGTCCCGAGAACGACGACGACTGCTGCCCGTGGTGGCAGTACTGATCGGACTCGGCGGCGCACTGGTTTCGTTTCTCGGCTCATGGATTCCGTCGTACTGGGGTGACGAGGCCGCGAGCGTTATGTCGGCGGAGCGGCCTCTGGCGACCCTCTGGCCCGAACTCGGCCGGGTCGACGCGGTGCACGGCACGTACTACCTGTTCCTTCACCTCTGGATCGACCTGTTCGGTGCCTCCGAGCTGTCGGTACGGCTGCCCAGTGCTCTCGCGATCGGCGTGGCGGTGGCTGGGGTCGTGGTGCTCGCCGCCCGGCTGTTCTCCACCCGGGTGGCCATCACCGCCGGAATAGTCATGGCCGTGCTCCCGCGCACCACCGTCATGGGTGAGGAGGGACGCTCGTACGCGATCGGTACCGCGATCGCGGTGTGGCTCACCGTGCTGATGGTGCACCTGGTCGTGACGCGGTCGACGCGGCTGCTGCCCTGGATCGTCTACGGCGTCGGCCTGGCGCTCTCCATCTACGTCTTCCTCTACCTGATCCTGTTGGCCGGAGCACACCTGATCTATCTCGTCGTCATGCGACCGCAGCTCGGGTCCACCTTCCGACGGATGCTGGGCCGCTGGGCCGGCGCCGTGGTGCTGGGCATCGCGCTCTCCACCCCGCTCCTCGTGTTCGGACTCTCGCAGCACAACCAGATCTCGTTCCTCAGCCATCGGCACTACATGACCTTCGAGCGGCTCGTCGTACTGCAGTGGTTCGGCAACCGTCCGCTCGCGCTGGTCGGGTGGCTTCTGGTCATCGTCGGCATCGTGCTCGGCCTGCGTCGACAGACCGCGCGTGGATTGGCCGCGCGTGGATTAGCCGCGCGTGGATTAGCCGTGCGTCGACAGACCGTGCTGATCGCTACCTGGATGCTGCTCCCGCCGCTGGTGCTGATCGCCGGCAACAGCCTGATCGCCCCGATGTACAGCATCCGGTATCTCTCGTTCTGCACTCCCGCGGTGGCGATCCTGGTCGCCCTGGCGATTTCCGCGGTGCCGTGGACCTGGGCTCGGATCGCCGCGGTACTCGCCATCGTCGCGCTGGCCGCGCCGACCTGGGCGGCTGAACGTGGCCAGTATGCCAAGGACGGCGGAAGCGACCTGCGGCAGACTGCCGCCGTTGTCGCGGCACACGCGCGGCCCGGCGACGCCATCGTCTTCGACGAGACCATCCGCAACTCGCGCAAGCCCCGGCTCGCCCTCCACCTGTACCCGAAAGACTTCACGGGGCTGCTCGACGTCGGGCTGATCACCCCGTACCAGCGCACCGCGGGGCTGTGGGACGTGGTCGGGCCAGCCCCGGCAGCCGACCTCGTGGGGGTGCGAACGGTATGGGCGGTCGAGTCGTCCGCGTCGCTCGCGCCCGCAGACATCCGTCACCTGCAGGGGCTCGGCTATGCCGTCACCCACGCCTTTCCTGTTCATCGCAGCACCGTCTACGAACTCACCCTGGAGACCTCATGACTAACGCCAGCACCCTCGTCGTCATCCCGACCTACAACGAACGCGAGAACCTGCCGCTCATCGCCGCGCGGGTGCTGCAGAGCGTGCCCGGCGTGCACATCCTGGTCGTGGATGACGACTCCCCCGATGGCACCGGGGCAGTCGCCTCGGCGCTCGCCTCCGGGCACGACCGGGTGCACGTGCTGCACCGCGAGGGCAAGCAGGGACTCGGTGCCGCCTATCGAGCAGGCTTCGCCTGGGGCCTGGCCCGCGACTACGAGCGCTTCGTCGAGCTGGATGCCGACGGCTCGCACCGCCCAGAAGAGCTCCATCGCCTGCTCGACGCGCTCGGCAGGGGTGATCTGGGCAGTAGGGACATGGGCAGCGGGGCTGTTTCCGGGGGCGCGGATGTCGTGCTCGGCTCGCGCTGGACGCCCGGCGGTGCCGTGCAGAACTGGCCGCTGCGGCGCAGGCTGCTCTCCCGAGCCGGCAGTCTCTACGCGCGCCTGGCCCTGGGCCTTCCGGTGCGAGACGTGACCGGCGGCTATCGCGCCTTCACTGCCGATGCGCTGCGTAGGATCGGCTACGACACCGTGCTGAGCCAGGGCTACTGCTTCCAGATCGACATGCTCTGGCGGGCGTACAGCACCGGGCTCCGCATTGCCGAGGTGCCGATCACCTTCGTCGAGCGGGTGCTGGGCGAGTCGAAGATGAGTTCCGGCATCGTGAGCGAGGCGATCGCGCGGGTCACGGTCTGGGGACTTCAGGGGCTTCCCGCCCGAGTGCTCGGCACACGGCATCCGATGCCGGTCACCCGCATCGCGCTGGAGACTCTAGAGACGCCGAGCATCGTTCATGCCTGATTCCGTCGTAGTCGTGGCCGGGCAGCGGCTGCACGGCCTGGCCCGCCAGGCCGTCAGCTTCTTCCTGGTCGGCGGCATCGGCCTGGTGATCGATGTCGTCGTGTTCAACGCCCTGCGCACGACGGTGCTGTCTCCCCACGACGTGCACGGCGGACCCATCATCGCCAAGACCATCTCCACGGCGCTCGCCATCGTCGCGAATTGGATCGGCAATCGCTACTGGACCTTCCGCGCCGAACGTCGCCGGGGTTCCCGCGCGCAGGTGGTGCGGGAGGCGGTCGAGTTCGGAGCGGTGAGCATCGCCGGCTCGCTGATAGCCCTGGGGTGCCTCTGGATCTCGCACTACGCCCTCGGCTACACCTCGCTGCTCGCCGACAACGTCGCGAGCAATGTGGTGGGGCTCGCGCTCGGTACCGCTTTCCGTTTCGCCCTGTACCGCTGGTGGGTGTTCGGCGTGCGCCGCATCGTGCTTCCGCCGGCGCCTGCCGAAGCACAGTTAGGGGCAACTCGCGCGGGTGTCGGAGGCAATTGACATAGTCGAACATGTGTTCGAATATGAGGAGATGGCCCCGTCGACCGCAACGCTCCCCGCACTGGCTGCGGATGCGCTCTCTTTAGCAGCGGAGCCGACGCGCGCCACTGTGGAGGAGTTGCAGGCGCGCATCCGGCAGATGCAGGCGACGAAGCTCGACACCCGGCTGGTGCCCACCCACCCGGCGATCGGCGCGCTGCTCCCCGGCGGGGGCCTCAAGCAGGGTGCCGCATACTCGGTCGACCAGTCCGCCGCGCTGGTGATGGCGCTGCTGGCCGGCCCATCCTCCGCGGGGTCATGGTGCGGCATCGTCGGCATCCCCGAGTTCGGCCTCGAGGCGGCAGCGGGCTTCGGCATCGACCTGGAGCGGCTCGTGCTCGTTCCGCATCCCGGCGATCAGTGGCTGGCCGTGGCGGCCGCGGTGGCCGACGTGCTCGGGGTCGTCGTCATCCGCCCGCCCAAGCGCGCCAGTGATGGCAGCGTCTCTCGGCTCAGCGCCCGCCTCCGGCAGCGCGGAGCCACCCTCATCGTGCTCGGGCCGTGGCCGCAGAGTGAGGCGATGCTGAGCATCTCCGAGAGCAGTTGGTCTGGCATCGGCGCAGGCCACGGCCATCTCGCCGCGCGCCAGGTCACCGTCACCGTCAGCAGCCGACTCGCCGGACGTCCGCGCAGCACCCGGCTCTGGCTGCCAGACCCGCAGCTCGCCCTCCGCGCGGTGCATGCCTCCCCCGTGCTCGCCTCCCCCGTCACCCACCTGCGAGCCGCGGTATGAGTACACCGGTCCTCTCACCCGCGCGCCCCGCCTCCACCCCCGTCCCCACGCGCACCATCCTGCTCTGGGTGCCCGACTGGCCGGTCATCGCGGCGGGGCGCTCCGAGACCGTGTTGCGCGCGCATCCCGGTGCCGCGGCGGCGGACGCCCGGCTAGCCCTCATCGACCGGGGCGAGGTCTTCGCCTGTTCCGCCGCCGCGCGCGCCCAGGGAGTGCGGCGCGGGCAGCGGGTGCGCGACGCCCAGGCCCGCTGTTCCGACCTGATCGTGCTGCCATACGAGTCGCAGCTCGACCTCCGCGCCTTCGAGCCGGTGCTCGAAGTGATCGAGGAGACCATGCCCGGGGTGCAACTGCTGCGCCCGGGAACGTGTGCCGTGCGTGCCCGTGGACCGGCCGCCTACTACGGCAGCGAGGAAGAGGCGGCGCTCTGGCTGCTCGACGCCCTCGACGAACTCGGCATCCGGGGGGCACGGATCGGCATCGCCGACGGCCCGTTCACCGCGGAGCACGCCGCGCGCGCCTCCGTTCGTCCCCAGCTCGCACCCGGCCGGGTCGCATCTGGCCGGGTCGCATCTGGCCAGGTCGCATCTGGCCAGGTCGCATCCGGTCGCATCAGCATCGTTCCCGCCGGTCAGTCCGCCAGCTTCCTGGCACCGCTGCCGGTGGGGCTCATCGGTGCAGAAGTCAGCCCCGGTGCGGCGGCGAAGCGCAGCACAGTCACTCGAACCAGCGGCGGCTCGTTGTCGACCTTGCTGCTGCGGCTCGGCATCCGTACCCTGGGGCAGTTCGCCGCGCTACAGGCGACCGATGTCGAGGCCCGCTTCGGGCAGGAGGGCGCACGCCTGCACGCCCTGGCCGCCGGCCTCGACTCGCGCCCGATCATCGCCAGGGTTCCCCCCGAGGAGCTCGACGGCTCGATCTTCTTCGAACCCCCGCTCGACAGGGTCGAACAGGTCGCCTTCGGTGTGCGAGGCACTGCCGACGCCTTCGTGCACGAGCTCATCCGCGCGCAGCTGGTCTGCACCGCGATCCGGGTCGAGATCGATTCGGAGGGCGGAGAGCTGTCGGAGCGCAGCTGGCTGCATCCGCGCTCCTTCACCGCGGCAGACATCGTGGACCGGGTGCGCTGGCAGCTCGGCACGGGCGCCGCGGGCGACGACTCCGGGCTGCGCTCGGCAGTCACCCGGGTGCGGATCGTGCCAGAGGCGGTCGACCCGATCGGCAACCACGAGCAGGGCCTCTGGGGTACAGGCCACGACGAGCGCATCCACCACGGTCTCTCTCGGGTGCAGAGCCTGCTCGGGCACGGTGGCGTGCTCACCGGCGCGCTCGGCGGCGGGCGCACCCTGATGGAGCGCCGGGAGCTGGTGGCCTGGGGCGATCGTCCGCTCGAGACGCGTTCCCCGCGGCAACCGTGGCCAGGACAGCTGCCCCCGCCCACGCCGACCACGGTATTTGAATCGCCGAAACCCGCTCTGGTGCTCGACGCCAGAAACAGCACGGTCGACGTTGACGGCCGCGGCGAGCTCAGCGGGGAGCCCGCCCGGTTCTCGGTCGACGGCCGCACCCTGCTCACCGTGGTGGGCTGGGCGGGCCCGTGGCCGATCGATGTGCGCTGGTGGGATGCCGGCTCCGCCCGCAGTTCGAGCCGCTTCCAGGTGGTCGACGAACACGGCGGCGCCTGGCTGCTCGTGCTCGAAGACCACCTGTGGTGGGCAGAAGCGAGCTACGACTGATGCCACGTGGAGAGAACGCTCATGGGCTGGAATAACCCGCCCATCCCCTGGTCGGAGCACGAACGGATGCTCTCCAGCCGCCGTCGCCCCGGCGGCCCCCCGGTCGGTGCAGACGGTGGAGACAGCCCCGGCTGGTCGCTCAAGCGCAACGCCTATGTCCCCCCGCCTGCGGAAGACAGGGTCGAGAGCGCTGTCCCCTATGCCGAGCTGCACGCGCACAGCAACTTCAGCTTTCTCGACGGAGCATCGGGGCCGGAGCACCTGCTCGAGGAGGCGGTGCGGCTCGGGCTTCACTCGCTCGCCGTCACCGATCACGACGGTTTCTACGGCATCGCCCGCATGGCAGAAGCGGCGGAGGCGCACCGCGGCATCGGCACGGTCTTCGGCGCAGAGCTCTCTTTCGACCTGACCGCGCCGCAGAATGGGTCGGCAGACCCGGAGGGCAGCCACCTCCTCGTGCTCGCCCGGCAGGAGGAGGGCTACCACCGCCTGGCCGGAGCTCTCACCTCCGCTCAACTCGCCGGGGGCGAGAAGGGGCGACCGATCTACGATCTCGACGAACTCGCCGAGCGGGCGGAGGGGCACTGGGCGATCCTCACCGGATGCCGCAAAGGCACGGTGCGACAAGCTCTCGTCGCGGGGGGTCCGCGCGAGGCAGCCCGCGAGCTGGACCGGCTCGTCGATCGTTTTGGCCACGACAACGTGATCGTCGAGTTGCACGACCACGGCAACCCGCTCGACAGCGATCACAACGACGTGCTGTTCTCCATGGCCCAGGAACAGCGGCTGCAGGTGATCGCCACGGGTAACGTGCACTACGCCCGGCCCGAGGAGCACCGGCTCGCCGCCGCGCTGGCCGCCGTGCGCGCCCGCAGGAGTCTCGACGACCTCGACGGCTGGCTGCCCGCATCCGGGGCCGCGCACCTGCGTTCAGGCGACGAGATGGCCCGCCGCTTCGCCCGCTACCCCGGTGTCGTCGAGCACACCGTCACCCTGGCCGACGAGCTGGGCTTCCGACTGCGCAGCGCGAAGCCCAAGTTGCCGAAACAGAAGGTGCCGGAAGGGCACACCCCGATGACCTTTCTGCGCCAGCTGGTGTGGGAGGCCGTGCCGCGCCGCTACGGCACGATCAGCGACGAGACCCGGGTTCGTATCGAGCGCGAGCTCGAGGTGATCGAGATGAAGGATTTCCCCGGCTACTTCCTCATCGTCTGGGACATGGTTCGCCATGCCCGCGCGCTCGGAATCCTCTGCCAGGGGCGGGGGTCGGCCGCGAATTCGGTGGTCTGCTACCTGCTCGACGTGACGGCCGTCGACCCGATCAAGTACAAGCTGCCGTTCGAGCGCTTCCTCTCCTCCACCCGCGAGGAGGAGCCAGACATCGATGTCGACTTCGACTCCGAGCGGCGGGAAGAGGTCATCCAGTACATCTACGACAAGTACGGCCGACACAATGCGGCGCAGGTGGCCAACGTCATCCAGTACCGGCCGAAGTTCGCGGTGCGCGACATGGCCAAGGCGCTCGGCGCGAGCCCCGGTCAGCAGGATGCGTGGTCGAAGCAGGTGGAGCGGCACGGCGGGCTGGTCTCGAGCACCGACCACGACATCCCGGATGCGGTGGTCGGCCTCGCACTGGAGGTGCTCGGCACCCCGAGGCACCTGGGCATCCACTCGGGCGGCATGGTGCTCACCGATCGCCCGGTCGGCGAGGTCTGCCCGATCGAGCATGGCCGCATGGACGGGCGCACGGTGCTGCAGTGGGACAAAGACGACTGCGCGTTCATGGGGCTGGTCAAGTTTGACATGCTCGGCCTCGGAATCCTGAGTGCGATCCAGCACTGCTTCGATCTGGCCCGCGATCATCTCGGCGAGCAGTGGGAGCTCGCCACCATTCCCAAGGAGGAGCAGGGCGTCTACGACCAACTCTGCCGAGCCGACTCGGTCGGTGTCTTCCAGGTGGAGAGTCGCGCGCAGATGGGCATGCTGCCGCGGATGAAGCCGCGCTGCCTGTACGACCTGGTGATCGAGATCGCGATGGTGCGGCCGGGCCCGATCCAGGGCGGTGCCGTGCACCCGTACATCCGCCGCAAGATGGGCATCGACCCGATCACCTATCTGCATCCGCTCGCCAAACCGGTGCTGGAGCGCACGCTCGGCATCCCACTGTTTCAGGAGCAACTGATGCAGCTCGCGATGGCGCTCGGCGACCTCGACGCCGACCAGGCCGACCTGCTGCGGCGGGCGATGGGGTCCAAGCGCGGGCTGGAGAAGATCGAGTCGGTGAAGGCCGACCTGTATCGCGGCATGGCGGGCCACGGCATCACCGGGGACGACGCCGACGACGTGTACAAACGCATCCAGTCCTTCGCCAATTTCGGCTTCGCCGAGAGCCACGCGCAGAGTTTCGGGTTGCTGGTCTATGCCAGCGCCTGGCTGCGGCTGCACTATCCGGCGGCGTTTCTCGCCGCGCTGCTGCGGTCCCAGCCGATGGGGTTCTATTCGCCGGCGACCCTGGTGGCGGATGCCCGGCGCCACGGTGTCGAGGTGCGACGCCCCGACATCCTCCGCTCCGACTGGCGGCCCGGCATGGAGACAGCCGCGGTCATGCGTTCACCCACCGGCGACGCGGCTTGCCTCGAGCACGAGCAGCCTGTCCCCTCCGCGAACTTCGACCCGAAGGCGCACTTCGACACGGACGACCACCGCCGCGACGGAGCCTTCGTGGTGCGGCTGGGGCTGGCCGAGGTCACCGGCATCGGCGAGAAGCTCGCGAAGCGCATCGTCGCCGATCGCGAGAAGCACGGCGACTTCGCCGACATGGCCGACCTGGTACGCCGGGTCGACCTCACGACTACCCAGCTCGAGTCTCTCGCCGCCGCCGGTGCCTTCGAGTCCTTCGGTCTCGGCATGCGCGAGGCGCTCTGGGCAGCCGGCGACGCCGCCCAGAATCGGTCGGAATACCTCGAGCACAGCACGGTGAGCGTGCAGCCGCCGCTGTTCTCGACGCCGAGCGGCATGGAGGTACTGTCGGCGGATCTCTGGGCGACCGGCATCTCGCCTGCAGACCACCCGGTGCACTACGTCCGTTCGGCACTGACCGATCGTGGGGTGCACAGCGCGGCAGACCTCCGCACGACCGAGTCCGGCCGGCGCATCGAGGTGGGCGGGGTGGTCACCCATCGGCAGCGACCGGCGACCGCGAGTGGCATCACCTTCATGAACCTCGAGGATGAGACCGGCCTGGTCAACGTCATCTGCAGCGTCGGCGTGTGGAACCGCTATCGGCGGGTGGCTCGGGATGCGCCGGCCATTATCGTGCGCGGCATCCTGGAACGCTCCCCGGAGGGCGTGACCAACCTGCTCGCCGATCGGCTGGAGGCGCTGCCCATCACCCAGCGCACGGCCTCCCGCGACTTCCGCTGAGCGTCGCGCTCTCTGATGGCGATAGCTCATTGATGGCGATCCAGTACCGTGATCGCTGAACCCAGGAGGAACCATGACCGTGCGCGTCGATCTCAACATCTCCCTCGACGGCTTCGCCACCACCACCGACCAGACGCCGGAGAACCCCTTCGGTGAGGACTGGTCGAGGCTGGTGCACACCTACGTCTCCACCCGCACCTTCCGCGAACGGGTGTTGCACGACACCAGCGGCACGGGCACCACCGGGATCAATGACGACTACGCCCAGGCCTACTTCGCCGAGCTCGGCGCCGAGATCATGGGGGCGGGGATGTTCGGGCTCCACGACCACCAGGACGACCCGGACTGGCGCGGCTGGTGGGGCAAGGAGCCGCCATTTCGAGTGCCGGTATTCGTGCTCACGCACACCCCGAGACCGACCATCGAATTCGACAACGGCACCACCTTCACCTTCATCGACGCAGCCCCGGAGGAGGCGCTGGCCACCGCTATCGCGGCGGCAGGCGGACGCGACGTGCGCGTCGGTGGTGGGCCGACCACGGTGAAGCAATTCCTCCGTGCCGGGCTCGTCGATCAACTGCACGTCGCGATCGTTCCGATCCTGCTGGGGCGTGGCATCCGGCTCTGGGATGACCTGCGCGGCCTCGAGAGCGGCTATACCATCTCGTCCGAAGCGGCCGAGAGCGGAGTCATCCACCTCACCCTGCGGCGCTGAGTGCCCAGCGGCGCGAATCAATTCGCGAGGGCCGCTCGATTCCTCACCAGATCGAGCGCATAGGACTGATACCACTTGCCCGCGGCTGGTCCCCCGTTGCAGGTTCCGTCGCTCGCCCCCGGCGTCTTCACCCAGAGCAGCGCGTCGAGGCTACCGCCGGCGGTCGAGACGCTTGGATTCTGCCCCAGGGCCGCCCCGGTCGGATTGCACCAGGTACCCTTCCAGCCCGCCCCGTTGCGCGACACGTCGATCACATAATGCTTGGTCCCGCCGAGCAGGCCCACGATCTTCTCGGCGTATGGCTGCTCCTCACTCACCCGTCGAAAGTTGGAGACATTGGTGAAGAAGCCCCTGGCGTACTGCACACCGGCCTGGGTTAGTCGATCGGCCATCACCTGCGGCTGCACCCAGTTGCTGTTTCCGCCGTCGAGGTACACCGCCACGCCGGCCTGGGCGTAGTACTGCACCACCGTGGAGATCAGGCCGAGGCGACGATCGACGATCGATCCACACCGCGCGGTGCCGAGCATCGCAATCGAATCTGGCTCCATCAACACGACGGCAGGATGTCCGCGAAGTGAGTCCGCCACCGTGCGATTGAACGCGACATAGTCCGCATCGCTGTACCCGCCGGCCGAGTACCCGCCGCAATCACGGTCGGGGATGGCGTAGATCACGAACACGGGAGTGTCGTGCGCCTGCGCCGAGGCGCTCATCATCGCGGTGAGCTTCGATGTCAACAGGTCACTGCTCCACCAGTCGCCCAACCAGGTGGCGATGGGCTGCGACGAGATCTGACCGAGGGTGTCCGCGTCTGCTGAGGCACCGGCGGTGCGCAGTTTCGCGACCTCGGTGACGGGCAACGAGGCGGGATTGAGCCAGACGCCGCCCGGATACAGGTCGGATGCACTCGCGCTATCCGGCCATCCGTTCGCCGGAGTGGAGGCGAGGTTCGACGCGCTCGGCGAGGGTGTGGCCGTCACCGTCGTTGTCGGTCCGACCACGGCGCGCTCGGTGTGAGGCGCGATCGAGGAGACAAATCCTGCTCCGACGATCACGCTGCCGAGAATCCCCGATGACAGCAGAATACGAGCGAACGTGCTGTGAGGCAGCATGGTGGTGAGCTTTCGACGACGGGTCGTCGGCGCCCCCGATGTCACCGGACGATCCCGCTTTCCAGTGTTCGTGTTACTCGCCCCCGCCCGCGACCCGCGTTCGCGGGGGCTGTCCACCCCAGTTAGAGTGTCGTGTGCTCCCCGCGGCACCGACCGACATCTCCGTCGAAATCAGCCTAGCGGGCGACGGCCACGCCTCAGCTGCGCAGGTTCTTTCGCAGGATGTCGATGCGCGCCTGGAGCTGGGTAACACTGGCCTGCGCGACCGCCGGGCCACCGGTCATCCGCCGCAGCTCCGCGTGGATGATGCCGTGCGGCTCCCCGGTCGACTTGGCCCGCATGCCCACCAGGCTGTTGAGCAGGCTGCGCTGTTCTTTGAGGTTGCGATACAGCGGTGGCGGGTCGTCAGACTCCACGCCGGATGCCTCCGAGCGCTTCTGCCTGTCGTCGATCCGCTTGGACTGCCGCGACTGGTGATGACGCAGCAGCTCCGCCACCTGGTCGGGTTCGAGAAGCCCGGGGATACCGATGAAATCGAGCTCCTCGAGGCTGCCGGTCGCCGCGCCGGTGCCGAACTCGTCGCCGTCGAACAGCACCCGGTCGAAGGCTGCTTCCGACTCCAGGGGTGTGAAGTCGAACAGCAGCGCATCGGCCGAGGCGCCCTCGACGCGATTCGCGGCATCGAGATCGTCGTCGTCGAGCAGGATCTCCTCGAGCCCCTCACCCGGCTCGCGATCGAGCGCGTGGTCGCGCTGCAACTCGAGGGTCTGCGCCAGCGCGGTCAGCGTCGGCACGCTGGGCAGGAAGATCGATGCCGTTTCCCCGCGACGTCGGGTACGCACGAAACGTCCGATCGCCTGAGCGAAGAACAGCGGTGTCGACGCCGAGGTCGCGTACACCCCGACGGCCAGTCGTGGCACGTCGACCCCTTCGGAGACCATGCGCACGGCGACCATCCAGCGCGAATCCCCCGACGAGAATTTCGCGATCCGGTCGCTCGCCCCGGCGTCGTCGGAGAGTACGACGGTGGGCTCCTGCCCGGTGATCTTCTCCAGGATGTCCGCGTAGGCGTGAGCGCTGAAATGGTCGGTCGCGATCACCAGTCCGCCGGCGTCGGGAATCCCCTGCCGCACCGAGGTGAGGCGCCGGTTGGCTGCCTTCAGCACCGCGGGTATCCACTCGCCCTCCGGGTCGAGCGCGGTGCGCCAGGCTTGCGCGGTGATGTCCTTGGTGTCGCCCTGCCCGAGCTGAGCCTCCATCTCGTCACCGGTCCGGGTACGCCAGCGCATCTTTCCCGCGTAGGCGAGGAAGATGACCGGGCGCACGACACCGTCGGCGAGGGCACGGCCGTATCCGTAGGAGTAGTCCGCCTGCGAGGTACGGATGCCGTGCTCATCCGGGTAGTAGGTGACGAACGGGATCGGCGCGGTGTCGGATCGGAACGGCGTACCGGTGAGCGAGAGACGCCGCGTAGCCGGCCCGAAGGCCTCACGGATCGCATCGCCCCAGCTGAGTGCGTCTCCACCGTGGTGCACCTCGTCGAGGATGACGAGAGTGCGCCCGCCCTCGGTCATCGTGCGGTGAAGCGCGGGCCGCATGGCGACCTGCGCATAGGTGACGGCCACCCCGTGAAAGTGTTTGCCCGCCCAGCCGTGGGCGTTCTTGAACATCGGGTCGAGCCGCAGGCTCACCTTGTGTGCGGCGTCGGCCCACTGGCGTTTGAGATGCTCGGTAGGGGCGACGACGGTGACCCGGTCGATCTTGCGTTGGGCGATCAGCTCGGTCGCGAGGCGGAGCGCGAAGGTGGTCTTTCCTGCGCCCGGCGTCGCCGCCACGAGGTAGTCCTTTGGCTCCGTCTTCCAGTAGGTGTCGAGAGCCTCTTCCTGCCAGGCTCGCAGCTTGCCAGCGGTGCCTCGTGCCGCGCGTTCCGGGAAGGCGGGCGACAGATGCTCGGCCGCGGCGCGGGCGACGGGAGGGCCGCTGTGCTGAATCTCAGCACCGGGGTGAAGCTCACCCGGGGGTGTGTTCGAACTCGTCGGGTCCGAATACAGGGGCGTGCTCATAGGAGAAAAACCCTACCTTGGGTGACTGACACCGCCGGACGCCGACCCGGTTGGCGCGGGCCTCGACGAAGGAGCATGCTTGATTCATGAGCCAGAAGCACCCGTGGTCCCGGTACGTCGCCATCGGCGATTCCTTCACCGAAGGCATCGGGGACCCTGAGCCGCAGAGCCCCGGTGGATACCGCGGCTGGGCCGATCGGGTCGCCGAGGTTCTGAGCGACCAGAATGACGACTTCTCCTATGCCAATCTGGCCGTCCGGGGTCGGCTCCTACAGCAGATTCTCGATGAGCAGGTAGGTGCCGCGCTCGAGCTGCGCCCCGACCTGATCACCATCTCCGCCGGCGGCAACGACATCATCCGGCCCAACACCGACCCCGACGAGGTGGCCAGCCGGTTGGAGAGCGGGATCGAGAAGCTCCGCTTGAACGGGGCGACGGTGGTCCTGTTCACCGGCCCCGACATCGGCATGACCCCGGTGATGCGGCGCATCCGGGGCAAGGTCGCCATCTACAACGAGAATCTCCGCGCGATCGCCCTGCGCCATGATCTCGTGGTGGCCGACATGTGGGCACTCCGAGAGCTCAAAGACACGCGGATGTGGGCGCCCGACCGCCTGCACTTCTCACCGATCGGCCACAACACCATCGCTCGCATGGTGCTGGACTCACTCAACGTGAAGAACGACCTGGAGCCGTACAAGCCGGAACCGCTGCCGAAGGTACGGTGGCGCCAGGCGCGCACGGAAGACATGGGCTGGGCGCGCGAGTACCTGGTGCCGTGGGTCATCCGGCGCATCCGTCACCAGTCTTCCGGCGACGGCATCAGCGCCAAGCGCCCGCTCGTGGCGCCGTACCGCAACACCTCGCTGTAGCCGGGGTGCGATAACCACGGTGCTGTAGGCACGAAGAAACCCCGGACCGCTCTGCGATCCGGGGTTTCGTTGTCGTGAACGTCTGCGGCTTAGCGGCCGAACTGCATCGCTGCCGGGCAGTCGAACGGACGGTTCGCCGAGAGGCCCACCTGGTTGAGGTAGCGCGTCACGATGCCGTAGGACTCGGTCAGCGTGGTCTCGGTGTACAGGATCTTGTGCGTGGCGCAGTACTCCTTGACGATCTCCTGCGCGCGGGCGAGGTGCGGGCGAGGCATGTTCGGAAACAGGTGGTGCTCGATCTGATAATTGAGCCCGCCCATGTAGCTGTCCATCAGCCAGTTGCCCTTGATGTTGCGGGAGGTGAGCACCTGGCGGCGCAGGAAGTCGACCTTGCTGTCGTGCGGCAGGATCGGCATTCCGGTGTGGTTCGGGGCGAACGAGGCCCCCATGTACACACCGAACACCGCGAGCTGCACACCGACGAAGGCGAACGCCATGCCGAGCGGCAGGCAGAGGAACACCACCGCAAGGTAGGCACCAATGCGCGTAGTGAGCATCGTGATCTCGAGCCAGCGCTTGTCGACCTTGCCCTTGCCGAACACGGTCATAAACCCGTGGCGGTGGAGGTTGACACCCTCGAGAACGAGCACGGGAAAGAAGAAGTAGCCCTGCTTGCGGGTGAACCAGGCGTAGATGCCGGTGGCCTTGGCCGCGTCGACCTCCTGGAAGGAGATGAAGTCACGCTCGATATCGGTGTCTTTGCCGATGACGTTGGGGTTCGAGTGGTGACGGCTGTGCTTGGTCATCCACCAGGAGTAGCTGATGCCGACGAACAGGTTCGCGAGCGTGCGCCCGACGAGGTCGTTGAGCTTGCCCGAGGTGAAGACCTGGCGGTGCGAGGCCTCATGGGCGAGGAAGGCGAACTGGGTGAGAATGATGCCGAGAACGCCGGCGATGAGCAGCTGGAACCAGCTGTCGCCGAGCAGAATGAAACCGGCAACTGCTCCGCCGAGGGCGAGCATCATGATGCCGAAGATCATCCCGTAGAACGATGTTCGGCGGTTGAGGAGTCCGGCGTCGCGCACTGTGCGCAGAAGAGCCGAATACTCCGTCGTGGGATTGGCGCGAGCGCCGCCCGGACGGGTCTTCGTAAAGGTGACCACGGGGGCGGTGATGGTTGTCGTCGCGGTGGCGAGAGAATCAGACACAGAACCTCGATTCGGGGATGACTTCCCAGTCGGGGTAGAAAAAGGAGCGAAATGCTCCGTTACAGATGACCCCACCCTAAGGGCACATACTGTGAGAGCTATGCACATATTCCCGAAGGAGAATGAGTGTCGCGCCTAGTCGCCAAGCCCGAACGGATGGACAAGCCGCCACCCCGCGCCAGGGTCGACGAGGCTCGCGCTGAAGGCCAACGGAACCGTGATCTGGTTCTCTCCCACCGTGAACGTCACGACCCCGGCCTTCTCGCCCCGTGAGACCAGACGGATGTCCGCCACCGACACCGCGGCCGACACCGGGGTATTCCCCCAGACCAGTACTTTCGCCCCACTGACCGCTTTCGCGCTGGTTGTGGCCGACCACGCGGTGCGGTAATTGGCGAACACCTGACCCTTATCCGCCAGGGTGATCTCGTGAAACCCCGAGGCGATCGACCGCAGCAGCCCGCTGACGGCCGGGTACAGCGTGTCGTGGTCGGGCGCGCCGAGAACAGCACCGATGATCGTCACCGTGCTCGACCCGATCTTCTGCTTGGATGCGAAGAGCAGACTCGACCCGACGTTCTCGAGGGTGCCGGTCTTTATACCCACCACCCCGTCAGAGCCGAGGAGCTGGTTGGTGTCCTTGATGGTGCCGACCTCGGGAAGGGTGAGCGTCGGGGTGTCGACGATGTCCGCGATCACCGGGTCGCCCATGGCGAGCTTTCCGAGCGCGACAAGGTCGGTCGCAGTGCTCGTGTTCGCCGGGTTGATCCCGGTTGGTTCGAGCACGGTCGTATGGCTCAGCCCGTGCTCAGCGAGCCACGTCTTCGTGGCACCGACGTAGGCGTCTTCGGTGCCGAATGCCCAGTCGGCGATCGCCTCGGCGTAGTTGTTGGCCGAGGCCATGAGCGCCACCTGCAGCACCTCGTGTTGTGACATGCTCGCGCCGACCGGCATCGGTTTGACCGTCCCGCGCAGTGCGGTGTACTTCGAGTACAGCGCACGGTCCGCCGCGCTGAACACGATCTCCGGGCCGTCGGCACCCTTCGCGAGGGGCTTGGCGTCGAGCACGACCATGGCGGTGATGATCTTGGTGATGCTCGCCATCGGGAGCGCTTCTTCGGTGCCGCTCACCGAGAGCAGATCGGGGTAGCCGACCGCTCCGAACGCGCTCGCGCCGAAACCGGGCCACGCGAGTTGAGCGGCCGCTGCCTGCAGCGGTGGTGGAGGAGTGACGCTGCGCTGCGCGACGCCAAGGGGCGCGAGCAAGCTGAACGGCAGATACAGAACGATCGCGAGAATGACCAGCACCGCCGACCCCACGGCGATGCGACGCTGGAGATACCGTCGCCGACGACTCGGCACGTGTTCGGGCGGATGCGGCGGCAGACCGGTGACCACAGAGCTCATACGCCCGGCCGGATCGCCCAGAGCGCCACGGCGCTGGCGGAGGCGACGTTGAGCGAGTCGACACCGTGCAGCATCGGAATCGTGACGATGGAGTCCGCCGCGTGGATTGCCGCGCGGCTCAGACCGTCTCCCTCCGAACCCAGGAGTAGCGCTATCTTCTCCGGCGCGGTGGCGGCAAAGGTGCCGAGGTCGACCGCGTCATCCGCGAGAGCGAGCGCCGCGATGTGAAATCCAGCGGCATGAAGGATGTCCGCGCCCTCCGGCCACTCTGGAATGCGAGTCCACGGCACCTGCAGCACCGTTCCCATGCTCACCCTGACGCTCCGACGATAGAGAGGATCAGCGCACCGCGGGGTCACCAGCACGGCATCGGCGCCGATCCCGGCCGCGGCACGGAAGATCGCCCCGACATTGGTGTGGTCGACGACATCCTCGATCACCACGATGCGAGTGGCACCGGCGATGACCTCGGCCGCTGGACGCAGCTCCGGCCGATGCATCGAGGCGAGGGCCCCACGGTGAAGGTTATATCCGGTAAGTTTCTCGAGCAGCGCGGCCGAGCCGACGTAGACCGGAGTGTCGCTGCCGTCGAAGTCAGGCCCGGTGAGGAGCGCTTCGACATCCGGAAGCCACTGTCCTTGTAGCAGCACGGATCGGGGCACGTGACCGGCGCGGAGCGCTCGGCCGATGACCTTGGTCGATTCGGCGATGTACAGCCCACCGGCCGGCTCGCTCACGCGACGCAACGCCACGTCGGTGAGCCTCGAATAGTCAGCGAGCGCCGGGTCGTCGAGGTCGTCGATATGGATGATGTGCATAGTTCTCCTGGCCCCGTGCCGACCGAGACGACCGATCTGCAGCTTTCGGAAACATATCCGAAAACTCCGGTGTTTAGGCTATTGACACCGCGTGAGCGGGGAGATGAGGGCGACATGGCTACCGATAGCGCTGCAACGGAAAGCACGGTTCAGTCGCGCGCGTCCAGCGCCTGGGCCCCCGCCCCTGCCGAAGAGCTGGATGCCGCCGCCGAGGTTCTGCGCGGCAAGACCATTGCTGTGCTCACCGGTGCCGGAGTGAGCACCGATTCCGGGATTCCCGATTACCGGGGCGAGGGCGCTCCCCCGCGCAACCCGATGACATTCCAGCAGTTCCTCAGCGATGCGGCGTACCGCCAGCGCTACTGGGCCGGCAGCCACCTCGGGTGGCGACGTTTCGACGGAGCCCGCCCGAACGATGGACACCGCACCATCGCGGCGATGGAGAACGCCGGACTCGTTAACGGGGTGATCACGCAGAACGTCGACGGCCTGCACCTGCGTGCAGGATCGCAGCGCGTTGTGGATCTGCACGGCACTATGGATCGCGTGCGCTGCCTCACCTGCGGACAGACCTTCGCCCGCGCAGACATCGCCCAGCGAATCGCCGATGCCAATCCCTGGCTCGATGAGCCGGACTCGTTCGAGCTCGGTCCAGATGGAGACGTGGAGTTCACCAAGATCGATGCCTTCGAGACGCCGGTCTGCACCGTCTGCGGCGGCATCCTCAAACCCGACATCGTGTTCTTCGGCGAGTTCATCCCGACCGACAAGTTCGTCGAGGCCAGTGCCCTCGTCCGGTCGGCCGGCGCGCTGATCATCGCCGGCTCATCGTTGGTGGTCAACTCCGGCATTCGACTTCTCGATCAGGCGACTAAACGACGGATGCCGGTGGTCGTCATCAACCGAGGCGAGACCAAGGGCGACTCCCGCGCCACCGTTAAACTGAACGCGGGCACGACGGGAACTCTCGCGGAGCTGGCCGAGCGCCTCGCTTCCTGAAGAGAAACGACGGGCCTAGCCGCCAATCCGGAAGCCTTCGCCACGTGACTCTGCTCTACCTCGTCCGCCACGGACAGACCGACTGGAACCTGCAACGCCGCATTCAGGGCAGCACAGACATCCCGTTGAACGACACCGGCCGGGATCAGGCTCGCCGCGCGGGGCGCCTGCTCGCTCGCCGACATTGGGACGTCCTGGCGTCGAGCCCCCTGTCACGCGCGTACGAAACGGCGGAGATCATCGGGGCCGAGATCGGGCTCGGCAGCTTCGGCCCGGCCGAGATCGAGATCGAGCCCGACCTGGTCGAGCGTGCGTACGGCGACGCCGAGGGCCTGTCCGGCGAGGAACTCGATCGGCGCTTTCCCGACGACACGCCGGTACCAGGCCGGGAGCGGCGCACGGATGTCGCGGCCCGCGCCATCGCCGCGCTCGTGACGCTCGGCGAACGCCACCCGGGAGCCGGCATCGTCGTGGTGACGCACGGCGGGGTCATCCGTTCTGTGATGAATGCCGTCGCCCCCGGCGCGCTCGCTCACAGCGGTGTGCCGATCTCGAACGGCTCGATCCACAGCTTTGAAATCGTTGCGGGAACGCCGCGCCTCATCGCGTTCGACGATCCGATCGAGTGGGACTCGGTCGACGTCCACCTCACCGTGGACCTCGACGGCGACTCGAACGGTCGTGCAGACGACGTCGCGGAGCAGAACGCCGCCGAGCGCTGAGTCCCGCGCTGATTCCGGCAGCGGCGCGAGCTGTCGTGCCTAGACCGGCGGTGTTGAGCGGCGTCGTACCGCCTTGGCAGTGCGTACCGGTGCGTCGGGCACCAGCCCGGTCACCAGGTCGTACATCCGCCGGGCCGATTCGTCCCAGCTGAATTCGCCGGCGTGAGCGCGAGCGCGGGCGCTCTGCGCCACCCAGCTCTCCGGCTCGTCCATCGCCAGAACGGCATCAGCGAAGGCGCGAGGATTCTCCTGATCGAAGAACACCGCGGCGTCACCGCCGACCTCGTGGAACAGCGGAATGTCACTCAGCACCACCGGCGTGCCGGCGTTTTGGCCCTCGATCAGCGGGATTCCGAAACCCTCGTCACGACACGCGGTCACCATGGCTGTCGCCTGCGCCAACACTTCGGCGTAGCGCTCATCACTGACGCCGTTCTCGAACACGATCGAGCCACTCGGTCCCAGCGCTGCGATGCGTTCCCTCGCCTCGTCGGAGATACGACTGAGCAACCGCAGGGTGTACCCGGGCAGGTGGTGCATCGCCGCGGCAAGGGTCTCGACATTCTTGTTCGGCTGGAAGGTGCCCATGTAGACGAGTTGCTTGCGCAGCTCACCAGACTCGTCGACGATTGCCTGCGGGTATTCCCGCGGCGGCAGCCCCGAGTCGTCGATTCCGGGCCGGATGACGCTGAGTGGGCGCTTGGTGAGCCGAGCGTCGATCATCTCCTGCTCGCAGTTATACGAGCCGGTCACTACCGCCTCGGCACGGTTCAGCGTCCAGCGCTGCGGCCAGTAGGTGAGGTGGTACAGAAACCAGATCAGCCTCACGATCGGCGTGAACTCCTTCGGGGGCGTGCGGTTGCGGTAGAACACCATGTCGTGAACGGTGAGCACCATCTTGTAGCCCCGGCGCCCGGTCGATCCGATGGTCTGCATCGGGCAGAAGACGACGTCGGGGTGCTCGCGGTTGAGGGTCAGCAAGGGGATGAACGGCTCGAGCAGGCTGTGCCCGGGCCTGGACTTGATCCACGGCAGGTCGGGCAACATGGTGAGCTGGCGCTCGTCGTGGATGAGCATCGTCACGGGATGCAGCTTGGAGAATGCCGCCACCAGCCCCGCCGAATAGCGGCTGATGCCGTCGTGGCGGGGAAACCGCACGAACCGGCAATCGAAGATCACTTTCACGGGAGCGGATCACCTTCGGCTCCGACACTGCCGGGGGAAGCGCCGTCGAGCTCCGCCACGAAGTCGGCGATGGCCGCGGCCGCGGGCACCGGGACCTCGTAGTGGATGAGATGGCCGACACCGGGAAGCACCGTGAGCCGGGCATCCGCGAGCTTCGCGTGAAGCCCACGCACCGCGTCGATCGGCGTGATCTCGTCGAGCTCTGCTGCCACCAGCAGCGTCGGCACGGTGATCTGTTCGGCGAACTCGCCCACGTGCGTGCTGATCGAGGCCTCGAAAGCCTCGACCACGACATCCCGCGTGGCGAAGCGGCCGAAGAACGTGTGGTGTTCGCGGTGGATCCAGCGACGCAGGTTCTTGTCTGTGGTCTTCACCATCGCCGAGCTCACGAACTGCGTCACGATCCAGTGCCGCAGCAACCAGGTTCCGACCGACACCGGCAGACGGCCTGCGAGGCGGTAGAACTTGACGGTGACGGCGGTCGCGAGGCGGTTCGGGCCGTCGAGTCCGGAGATCGCGATCGGATTCACCAGCACCAGGCCGCGAGGCGAGAGACCGTTGGCAAGCGCCTGGGACGCGATGATCGATCCGAAGGAGTGGCCGAGCAGGATCGCCGACTCGCTCAGACCGAGGGCGCTCATGAACGCCTCCAGCCACGCCGCGTAGCCGGGGATGTCGTGGCTGGCCTCGGTGAGCGGCGTCGATTCCCCGAAGCCGGGGAGATCGGGCCCTATCCAGCGGATGCCGGGAAGCTGAGCGATCACCGGCTCCAGACCGTGGTGCTCACCCCGATATCCATGCGCGACGACGATCGTCGTGGGCGCGTCGGGGTCTCCGTAGCTCCAGTACCGGGTGGTCGAGCCCAGGATCTCGATCTCGTGACGCTCGATCGGCAGTGCCGCGAGCAGTGCTGCATAAGGGGATTCAATGGCCATCGTTCGCCAGTCTATGGATTGTTCGGGTCCGTCGCGGTGCCGTTGGGAACCCGCGCCTAGACTCTTAACACGACTGTCATGTGCTGTACATCGACGGTGAGAAATGCTCTGGAGAGGAGCACCAGTGAGCTTTACCGCACCGATCCAACTGCCGGGCCTCACCCTCGATCCGCGGTGGTACAAGCGGTCGGTGTTCTACGAGGTCATGGTGCGCTCGTTCGTCGACAGCAATGGCGACGGCTCGGGCGACCTGCAGGGGCTGCTCTCCAAGCTCGACTATCTGCAGTGGCTCGGAATCGATGCGCTCTGGCTCCCGCCGATCTACCACTCTCCCCTCCGCGACGGCGGGTACGACGTCGCCGACTTCCGCAGCATCCTTCCGGAGTTCGGCACGCTCGACGAGTTCAAAGACCTCGTCACCAAGGCTCACGAACGCAACATGCGCATCGTGATCGACTTCCCGTTGAACCACACGTCGGACCAGCACGAGTGGTTTCTCCAGTCCCGCAGCGACCCGGACGGCCCGTTCGGCGACTTCTACGTCTGGAACGACGACGACGAGAAGTACCCGAATATCCGCATCATCTTTGTCGACACCGAGGACTCGAACTGGTCGTTCGACTCCCAGCGTCGACAGTTCTACTTCCACCGCTTCTTCTCGCACCAGCCCGACCTCAACTTCGAAAACCCGGCTGTGCAGGATGCCGTGATGGACATCATGCGGTTCTGGCTCGACCTCGGGGTCGATGGCATCCGTCTCGACGCGATCCCGTACCTCTTCGAGTCCGACGAGGGCAACGGTGAGGGCGAGGCACCGACGCACGAGTACATCAAGCGCATCCGCCAGATGTTCGATGACGAATACCCCGGCCGCATCATGATCGCGGAGGCGAACCAGTGGCCGCGCGAGGTTGCAGCGTTCTTCGGCACCGACGAAGAGCCGGAGTGCCACATGGCCTTCGACTTCCCGGTCATGCCCCGCATCTTCTACTCCCTGCGTTCGCAGAACGCGGGCGAGCTGAAGCGCATCCTGTCGGAGACCACGGATATCCCCGATGGTGCCGGCTGGGGCGTCTTCCTGCGCAACCACGACGAGCTCACCCTCGAAATGGTCTCTGAGGAGTACCGGCAGGCCATGTACGGCTGGTATGCATACGACCCCCGGATGCGCTCCAATGTGGGCATCCGTCGGCGCCTCGCTCCGCTGCTCGACAACTCCCGAGCAGAGCTGGAGCTGGCGCACGCGCTGCTGTTCAGCCTGCCGGGCAGCCCGTTCCTGTACTACGGCGACGAAATCGGGATGGGTGACAACATCTGGCTCCCGGATCGCGATGCATCCCGCACTCCCATGCAGTGGACGCCAGACCGCAACGCCGGCTTCTCGTCCGCAGACCCGGGAAAGCTCTACCTGCCAGTGGTCCAGTCGCTGGTCTACAACTACACGCTCACGAACGTGGAGTCCCAGCTCGCACAGTCTCGGTCGTTGCTGCACTGGGTGCGCAATGTGATCCACGTGCGCAAGGCCCATCCGGCATTCGGGCTCGGCACGATCACGATGCTCGAGACCGACCACGAGTCGGTGATCGCTTTCGTGCGCAGCTATGAGGGGTCTGGTACGCAGTTCGGTGACTCCGCGGAAGACGTGCTCTGCGTGTTCAGCTTCGCCCACAATCCGATCGCGGTGACCATCAAGGCGGAGCAGTTTGCCGGCTCACACCTCTTCGACCTGTTCGGCGGCGGGGAATTCCCCACCGTTGGCGAGGACGGATCGATCACCCTCACGCTCGCTACCCAGAGCTTCTACTGGCTGCACGTCGGGTCTCCCGGTTTCGTCAGTGCTCGGTCGTAGGGTTACGGCGTGACCAGCACCTCCGATATCAGCAGCCCCGCTACCAGTGGCCCAGGCACCAGCGGCCCGTGGTTCGACCGTCTCGGCGTCTTCGATCTGGAGACGACCGGTATCGACACCGAGACGAGTCGGATCGTTTCGGCGTACGTTGGGGTGATCGACGCCGACGGGGCACCGAAGGGCGTGTCGTGGCTCGCCGATCCCGGTGTCGAGATCCCCAGCCAGGCAACGGCCGTGCACGGCATCACCACCGAGCGCGCCAGAGCCGAAGGACGTTCGGCGCCGGAGGTCGTCGCGGAGATCGTGGCGGTGCTGCGTGCGCTGCTCGCTCAGGGCGTCCCTCTGGTGGTCTACAACGCCGCTTACGACCTCACGCTGTTGCACCACGAGTGCCTGCGCTACGGCATCGAGCCGCTGATCGATCCGACGCCGGTCATCGATCCCCTGGTGATCGATCGGGCGATGGACCGCTATCGCAAGGGCAAGCGCACCCTCGAGGCCGCGGCCGAGTTCTACGGTGTCGAGCTCATGGACGCTCACGACGCCGAGGCAGATGCCGTGGCCGCCGGCCGCGTCGCCCAGGCGATCGCTCGCAAGTACTCCGACACCCTCGGTGACGATGTCGTCATGGTGCACACCAACCAGGTGGCCTGGGCGTCAGACAGCGCGGCCAGCTTTCAGGAGTACATGCGCCGCACCAAAGATCCTGCGTTCGTCGCCGACGGCGTCTGGCCGATGCGTGCTGCGCTCGGCGCATCCCTCAGCGCCCGGTGACCGACTCGGACTCCCCCGCGGTTCTGCGTATCGTCGCCGCGCTCGTCGTCGACGAGCGTGGCAGAGCACTGCTGGTGCGCAAACGCGGCACCACACGATTCATGCAGCCGGGCGGCAAACCCGAGGCCGGGGAGACGGATGCCGCAGCTCTCGCCCGCGAACTGCAGGAGGAGCTCGGTCTGGTCGTCGACCCCGACGAACTCGTTCTGGTGGGCCGGTACTCGGCGGACGCGGCGAACGAGGCCGACACGGTGCTCGACGCCCGTGTCTTCGACGCCCCGATCATCCTCGGCCCGATCGTCGACACGATCGAGGTTGCGCAGGAGATCGTCGAACTCGTCTGGGTCGACCCGGCCGACCCGGGGGCGATCGCGCTTGCACCGCTCAGCAGCGAGATCCTGCTGCCGCTCCTCGCCTCCCGCAATTCACCGGTCGAGTAGCGCCCGCGCGTTCGCCACCCCATACCCGCTGGATTTCGATACGCGTGCTCGTCCCTTGCGCGCTACTCAATCAGCGTCACCCCGCTGGTCGAGTAGCGCCCGAGCGCCCGCGCGAGGACGCGTATCGAGGCCCTGTCGCGGTGGATTTCGATACGCGTGCTCGTCCCTCGCGCGCTACTCAATCAGCATCACCCCGCTGGTCGAGTAGCGCCCGCGCGCCCGCGCGAGGACGCGTATCGAGGCCCTGTCGTGATGAGGCGTTAACGCAACAATGGCGCCCGGCCGAAGCCGAGCGCCATCCTTGGTGGCAGGTGTTACTTGCCGAAGTTCTTGTAACGCGAGTTGAACTTCTCGACGCGACCGGCGCTGTCGAGGATGCGCTGCTTACCCGTGTAGAACGGGTGCGAGGCGGAGGAGATCTCCACGTCGATGACCGGGTAGGTCTCACCGTCGAGCTCGATGGTCTTGTCGCTCGAGACCGTCGAACGGGTGAGGAAGGTCTCGCCACTGGCGAGGTCGCGGAAGACGACCGGTGCGTACGTGGGGTGGATGTCAGACTTCATCGTTATTCCTTGGGTGATTGTTGGTGTGAAGAAGAAAAAGTGTTCGGGGCTCAGGGAGCCAACGAGCAATCTTATCAGACGCGGGCCGGATGCTGCGCTAGCTCGGCGCCGGCGAACCTGGATCAAACAGCGTGGGCGCTGAACCGACCGTCGTTCTCGTCGAGCTCGAGCGCGAGTCCGAAGGTGTCGCCGAGGTTGGCTGCGGTGATCACCTCGCGGATCGGTCCCGACGCCGTGACCGCACCGTCGGCAAGCAGCAACGCATGGGTGAAGCCCAGCGGGATCTCCTCGACGTGGTGGGTGACCATGATGATGGCGGGAGCCTTGGGAGCCTGCGCGTACCCGCTGAGCAACTGCAGCAGTTCCTCCCGCGCGCCGAGGTCGAGACTTGCCGCCGGCTCGTCGAGTAGCAGCAACTCCGGGTCGGTCATCACCGAGCGGGCGATCTGCACCCGCTTCTGTTCGCCATCGCTCAGGTCACCGAAGTTGCGAGACTCGAACGCGCTGAGCTTCCACTCCGCGAGCACGCGCTGGGCGCGACGGGTGTCGACGTCTTCGTAGGCCTCGTTCCAACGCCCGGTGACGGAGTAGGCGGCGGTGAGCACGACATCCAGCACCTTCTCGTTCTTCGGGATCCGGCGAGCCATCGCCGTCGAGGCGAAACCGATGCGCGGGCGCAGGTCGAACAGGTCGGCGGTGCCGAGCGTGCTGTCGAGGATCTCGACCGTTCCCGCGCTCGGGTGGCTCTGCGCGGCCGCCAGCTGCAGCAGCGTCGTCTTTCCCGCTCCGTTCGGACCGAGGATGACCCAACGCTCGTCACTGTCGACCGTCCAGTTCAGCGAATCGAGGATGGTGGTGCCGTCTCGAACGACGGACACGTCGGTGAACTGGAGAACGCGAGCCATGTCTCAACCCTACCGATCCGACGGCGCCGTCTGGCGCAGCACGCCCCCTACGACAGCGTGCTTCTCCGAAAGCACGGTCCTACGACGACACTCCCTAGGACGGCACGCCCTAGGAAAGCACCGACGCGTAGACCTCCTGCGTCCGCTTCGCGATTGCCGCCCAACCGAAGTCGCGCTCCGCCCGCTCACGACCCGCCGCGCCCATTGCGCGCGCCGTCTCAGGATCGCTGACGACCTCGGTGAGGATGCGCGCCAGGTCGTCCACGAACTTCTGCGGGTTGAGCGGGGTGCCGGTACCGTCCTCTGCCTGCTCGATCGGCACCAGTCGTCCGGTGACGCCCTCGTCGATGACCTCGGGGATGCCGCCGGTCGCCGTTCCGACCACCGGCGCCCCACAGGCCATGGCCTCGAGGTTCACAATGCCGAGCGGCTCGTAGATCGACGGGCAGACGAAGGTGGTCGCCGCAGTGAGCACGGCGGAGAGGTCGGGCTGGCTGAGCAGCTCCTCGATCCAGACGACGCCGGTGCGCTCTTTCTGCAATTCGGCGACTCCTTCGCGAACCTCGGCGAGGATCTCGGGGGTGTCCGGGGCTCCCGCGCAGAGCACGAGCTGCACGTCTTTGGGCAGCTGGGCGGCGGCGCGCAGCAGATACGGAAGACCCTTTTGCCGCGTGATCCGCCCGACGAACACGACGGAGGGACGGGTCGGGTCGATGCCGAGCGTGGCCAGCAGCTCGGGGTTTTCGGTCGGCACCCATGTGGTCAGGTCGATGCCGTTGTGCACAACCGAGACCTTCTGCTCGTCGAGGAACGGATACGAGCGCAGGATGTCGCGGCGCATGCCATGGCTCACGGCGATGATCGCGTCGGCCGCCGCAAACGCGCCGCTCTCGATCCAGCTGGAGACGCGGTACCCACCACCGAGTTGCTCGGCCTTCCATGGGCGGAGCGGCTCGAGGCTGTGCGCGGTGATGACGTGAGGGATGCCGTGCAGCAGCTGAGCGAGCTGACCGGCACCGTTCGCGTACCAGGTGTGTGAGTGCACCAGATCCGCTCCCCCAGAGTCCTGCGCCATCTGCAGGTCGACCCCGAGTGTCGCGAGCGCGGGGTTCGCGTTGGTTAGCTGCGGCGGAACCAGGTAGGCGTACACGCCCTGTTCATCGCGCGGCAGACCGAAGCAGCGCACGAGAACGTCGACGTCGACGCGCAGTGCCTTGACGAGTTCTGCGACGTGCACACCGGCACCGCCGTAGACCTCTGGCGGATATTCCCGGGTCAAAAGATCGACTCTCATCCCGTGAACGCTAGTACATGGGCAGCATTCACGTACTGTATGAGCCATGGCATCGAAGAAGATCTTTGGCATTGTCCTTGCGGGCGGTGAAGGTAAGCGGCTTATGCCCCTGACTGCGGATAGGGCAAAGCCCGCCGTCCCCTTCGGCGGCAATTACCGCCTCATCGATTTCGCCCTGTCGAACCTGATCAATTCGGGGCTTCGGCAGATCGTCGTACTGACCCAGTACAAGTCGCACAGTCTCGACCGGCACGTCTCGCAGACCTGGCGCCTCGACGGCATCACGAGTTCTTACGTGGCCTCGGTACCGGCCCAGCAGCGTCTCGGCAAGCGCTGGTTCGCCGGCTCTGCCGACGCCATCCTGCAGTCGCTCAACCTGCTGCGCGACGAAAAGCCCGACATCGTCGTCGTGGTTGGTGCTGACCACGTGTATCGCATGGACTTCAGCCAGATGATCGACGCCCACATCGCCTCCGGCGCCGGTGTCACGGTCGCCGCGATCCGGCAGCCCATCTCGCTGGCCGACCAGTTCGGGGTGATCGAGCTCGACGCCGACGACCCCACCCGCATCGCGCAGTTCTTGGAGAAGCCGAAGAATGCCGTCGGTCTCGCCGATTCGCCTGGCGAGGTTCTCGCCTCGATGGGTAACTACGTCTTCGACGCCGATGTGCTGATCGACGCGGTGCTGCGCGACGGGGAGGTGCCGACCTCCAATCACGACATGGGCGGCGACATCGTCCCCGACTTCGTCTCCCGCGGTGACGCCGCGGTCTACGACCTCAATCGCAACGAGGTTCCCGGCGCCACCGATCGCGACCGCTACTACTGGCGGGACGTCGGAACCATCGAGTCGTTCTTCGACGCGCACCAAGACCTGATCTCTGCCCTACCGATCTTCAACCTGTACAACAGCAACTGGCCGATCTTCAGCCAGCAGCTCAACTCGCCGCCGGCGAAGTTCGTGCGCGACTCGAAGGGCAACCTCGGCACCACGATCGACTCGATCGTCTCGCTGGGGTCGTTGCTGTCCGGTGCCCATATCGAACGCAGCGTGCTCGGGCCGTGGGCGACTGTCGAGTCTGGCGCCCAGGTGGTGGACTCGATCGTCTTCGACCGCGTGCGCATCGGGCCCGACTCGATAATCCGTCGCGCGATCCTCGACAAGGAGGTCGTGATCAGCCCCGGTGCAACGGTGGGCGTCGACGCGGATGCCGACCGGGCTCGCGGCTTCACGGTGACAGACTCGGGCATCACCGTGGTCGGCAAGGGCGTCACCGTCTCCTAGGCGATTTCCGCTTCGCGCTACCCGATACCCTTGGGCGGTGCCTCGTTTCCTCGTAGTCCTCGACGTCGATTCCACCCTCATCGAGAACGAGGTGATCGAGCTGCTCGCCGATGCGGCTGGTTCCGGCGCCACGGTGGCCGAGATCACCGCCTCTGCAATGAACGGCGAGGTGGACTTCGAGCAGAGTCTGCGCGCCAGGGTCGCGACGCTCGCGGGACTGCCCGACGGCGTCTTCGCAACCATCGCCGCGAAGATCCGGGTCACCGCGGGCGTGCCAGAGCTCATCGCCGGTGTTCATGCCGCGGGCGGTCGCGTAGGCGTCGTATCGGGTGGATTCCACGAGCTGATCGATGAGCTGGCCGAGGATCTCGGCCTCGACTACTGGAGTGCCAACCGCCTCGAGGTGACTGACGGCATCCTGACCGGCGGTCTGGTCGGCCCGATCATCGACGCGCAGGCCAAAGCACAGACTCTCACCGCCTGGGCGAACGACTTCGGGGTGCCGCTGGCCCATACCGTCGCCGTGGGCGACGGGGCAAACGACCTGCCCATGATGGCCATCACCGGGCTGGCGGTCGGCTTCGACGCCAAGGCGCCGGTGCGCGACGAGGCGGATGTCCTGCTCGACGTACGCGACCTGTCGCGCGTTCTGCCACTGCTGGGGTTGTAGCCCGCGGGCTAGTGCCCCATGCCGAGGCCGCCGTCGACGGGAATGACCGCGCCGGAGATATAGCCCGCGTCGTCTCCCGCGATCCAGGTGACCACCTTGGCGACCTCCTCCGCACTGGCGAAACGCCCGGCCGGGATCGATTTCTTGTACTCGGCCTGCTGGGCCTCGGGAAGCTCCGCGGTCATGTCGGTCTCGATGAACCCGGGCGCGACGACATTCGCCGTGATCCCGCGGGCGCCGAGCTCGCGCGTCACCGAGCGGGCGAGTCCGATCAGACCGCTCTTCGAGGCGGAGTAGTTGACCTGCCCGGCCGACCCGAGCAGTCCGACCACGCTGGAAATCAACACGATGCGGCCGAATCGAGCCTTCAGCATGCCCTTCGATGCGCGCTTGACCACGCGGAAGGCACCGGAGAGATTGGTGTCGATCACCGAGGTGAAGTCGTCTTCGCTCATGCGCAGCAGCAGGGTGTCCTTGGTGATGCCGGCGTTCGCGACGACCACCTCGACCGGCCCGAGCTCGGCCTCGACCGCGGTGAAGGCCGCATCGAGGGAGGCGGAGTCGGTGACGTCGGCGACCACGGTGAGCGCGCCATCCGGTCCCGATCCCGAGCGAGCGGTGACCGCGACGCGGTGGCCCTGGGCGATGAACTCTTCGGCGATGGCGCGGCCGATTCCGCGATTGCCTCCCGTGACGAGAACGGTGCGGGGAGTGGACATGCTGGCTCACTTTCGGTGGAGGTGGGGCCGCGGTCCGTCGTCTTCCGAAAGCTCCGGCGGCACCGGCAAACTTCCACGATTCTAGACGTAGGCTTGAGCTTGCCCATGGCGAAGATGCAATCGATAACCAGCATTCCCCGGTCTCCACAGGACGACCGGCGCAGTCGCGTGATCCAATACTCGATTGCCATGGCAATCCGCATGGTCTGCATCGTGCTCTGCCTGTTCGTTCGAGGCTGGTGGTTGCTCCTTCCGGCGATCGGCGCGGTGGTTCTCCCGTACATCGCCGTGGTGCTGGCGAACGCGACGACGCAGCGCGGGTCGGCCCCGGTGCTTCGCCCGGGCGGCATCGTGCGGGTCGCTCCGATCATCCCCACACCAGCGGATGCTCCGCCCGCTGGCCATGACGAGTCGCACCGGTGATCGGGCTCGGTCTCGATCCCGCCGAGGTGCTGGATCCGATCTGTTCTCGCGCGGGATGCCGAGAAGCCGCCGCCTGGAACGTCAACTGGCGCAATCCCCGCATCCACACCGCTGACCGGGTCAAGGTCTGGCTGGCCTGCGACGACCACGCGGACTATCTGCGCGACTACCTCGAAGCCCGGGACTTTCCGGTGCTGGTGACCGCGGTCGGCACGACCGTCGACCGTGTGCCCGACGTAACGAGTCGCGCGTGAAGATCCTCCGTCTCGCCCTCACCCGCCGCTGGCTCGGCTATCTCGCCGTCGCGATCGTCTTCGCGATCGTCTGCATCGGACTCTCGAAGTGGCAGGTCGACCGCACCAACGAAGCTCGCTCGGCCAATCAGCTCGTGCAGCGTAACTTCGACAGCACGCCGACGCCGCTGACGGATGTTCTCCCCTCGCGCACTGCGTTCGCCGCGAACCAGGAGTGGAAGCAGGTCGCGCTGCGCGGCGAGTACCTCATGAAAGACCAATTGCTCGTGCGCAACCGACCGCTCGACGGCAACCCCGGGTTCGAGGTGCTCACGCCGCTGAAGCTCGCCGACGGTTCGGTCTTCGTCGTCGACCGCGGATACGTGCCGACCGGCAATGACCAGGATGCGCCTGACAGCGTTCCTGCCCCGGCCGCCGGTGAGGTTTCGGTGGTCGTCCGCCTGCAGAAGGGCGAGCCCACCCTCGACGGACGCAGCGCCGGCTCCGGCCAGATCGCCACCATCCACCTGCCGACAGTGGCCAAGCTGGTGAAGCTCCCCACCTACACCGGGGCATACGGACTGATGGTCTCGGAGTCCCCCGCCGCCGCAACGCGACCGGTTGCCGAGGCGGCTCCCACCCTCGATGAGGGATTGCACATCTCGTACGCGATTCAGTGGGTGCTGTTCGGAATCATGGCGTTCCTCGGCCTCGCCTATGCGATCCGGCAGGAGTACCGCATTCGTAACGCCGACGATCCCGAGGAGCGGAAGAAGGCCGCAGAGCGCGAACGACGCAAACTGGCCAAGCCACGCAGCGACGCGGAGATCGAAGACGCGCTGCTGGAGAGTTCAGATTCGATGGCCGACTCCCGCTGACGCGGTGACGTTCTACGCCAGGGCGACGAGGTCCTGGTAGTCCTTGTTCCAGTGGTCTTCCTGGCCGTCGGGTAGCAGCAACACCCGCTCCGGGTTGAGAGCCTCGACGGCACCCTCGTCGTGGCTGACCAGCACGACGGCGCCAGAGTAGTTGGCGAGGGCATCAAGGATCTCCAGGCGCGAGGCCGGGTCCAGGTTGTTGGTCGGCTCGTCGAGCAGCAGCACATTCGCGCCGGAGACGACGATCATCGCAAGGGCCAGACGGGTCTTCTCGCCACCGGACAGCACGCCCGCCGGCTTGGTGGCGTCATCCCCGGTGAAGAGGAACGAGCCGAGAACGCGGCGCGCCTCCATCTCGGTGATGTTCGGCGACGACGACACCATGTTCTGCAGCACCGTGCGCTTGACGTCGATCGTCTCGTGCTCCTGCGCGTAGTAGCCGATGCGCAGGCCGTGACCGGGCTCGAGCTGTCCGGTATCCGGCTGGTCGACGCCGGCCAAGATGCGCAGCAGCGTCGTCTTTCCGGCACCGTTGAATCCCAGGATGACCACCTTCGAGCCGCGGTCGATCGCGAGGTCTACCGCGGTGAAGATCTCCAGCGATCCGTAGCTCTTCGACAGGTTGGATGCCATCAGTGGCGTGCGACCACACGGTGCAGGCTCTGGGAAGCGCAGCTTGGCGACACGGTCGACGGCGCGCACCTCCTCGAGCCCGGAGAGCATCTTCTCCGCCCGACGCACCATCTGGTGAGCGGCAGCGGCCTTGGAGGCCTTAGCCCCGAACTTGGCCGCCTGCATCTGCAGCACGCCCGCCTTCTTCTCGACGTTGACGCGCTCCTTCTTGCGGCGCTCCTCGTCGGCGGCGCGCTGGCGCTGGTAGTGCTTCCAGCCCATGTTGTAGATATCGATGACCTGGCGGTTTGCGTCGAGATAGAACACGCGGTTGACGGTCTCTTCGACCAGTTCGACATCGTGGCTGATCACGATCAGACCGCCCTGGAAGTTCTTCAGGAATTCGCGCAGCCAGACGACGGAGTCGGCGTCGAGGTGGTTGGTGGGCTCGTCGAGCAGCATGGTGTCTGCGCCGGAGAACAGAATGCGGGCGAGCTCAATGCGGCGGCGCTGCCCACCCGAGAGGGTCGAGAGCGGCTGGTCGAGAATGCGGTCAGGCAGGCTGAGGTTGCTCGCGATAGACGCGGCCTCCGCCTCAGCCGCATACCCGCCGAGCGCGGTGAAGCGGTCCTGCAGGTTGCCGTAGGTCTTCATCGCCTTCTCGCTGACCTTGGGGTCGGCGTCGCCCATTTCGGTGGCCGCCTTCTCCATACCGATCATCAGCTGACCGAGGCCGCGGGCATCCAGGATGCGCGTTCGCGCCAGATCTTCCGGGTTTCCCGAGCGCGGGTCCTGCGGCAGGTAGCCGATCTCGCCGGTGCGGTCGATGGTGCCGCCGGTCGGCATTCCCTCTCCCGCCAGGATCTTCGTCAGCGTGGTCTTGCCGGCACCGTTACGTCCCACCAGCCCGATTTTGTCGCCGCGTTCCACTCGGAAGGTGACGTCCTCCATGAGCATGCGTGCGCCAACACGCAATTCGAGGCCGTTGACGGCGAGCACAGGCATAGTCCAATTCATTAGTCGCTTTTCGAGCGACGAGGGGGTGGGGTAGGCCTCTAGTATAAATCGTGGGTCGCGCGCTCAGCGTCCGCGCCCTCCCAGACAGTTCCGCCAGAGGAGAACGCATGACCACCGTGAGCCTGGCCTTCGGCCGCCCCACCCTCGTCGACCGGCTTCTGCGCCGCTCGGTCGCAACCGACCTAGTGTTCATCGCCGCCGGTGCAGCGCTGGTTTCCATCGCAGCCCAGATCTCGGTGCCGATCGGCCCGGTCCCGATCACGGGCCAGACCCTGGCTGCTCTTATCGTCGGCAGTTCGCTCGGTGCCGTGCGCGGCACGCTCTCGATGGTCCTCTACGCGGTGATCGGCGCCCTGGGGTTGCCGGTATTCAGCGACGGCAGCCACGGCGTTGGCGTGATCTTCGGCGCAACCGGCGGTTATATCATCGGATTCACCGCCGCCGCTGCGCTCACCGGATGGCTCGCCCAGCGTTCATGGGATCACCGGATCCTCGGCGCTCTCGCCTCCTTCGGCGCCGGCACGGTCGTGACCTTCGCCGTCGGACTCCCCTGGCTCGCCGTCGTCGGTCACTACACGCTCACCGAGACCCTGCAGTACGGCCTGTACCCCTTCATCTTCGGCGGCATCATCAAGGCGGTCATCGCTGCAGGTTTCGTCCGCCTCGCCTGGTTCGGCGTCAATCGGGCGGACTCGACGGAGTCTCGCCGGTTGTAACCCGATGACGGCTCGTCGCACAGGTGCGGACCGCACCGTCATCTGCGGCGCAACATCCTCGAACCCGCTCTCGCCGATCCGGCGGTTGACCTGATGTCAGCGTCCGTTCGACGCCCGAGCCCGGCGCTAGTCCTCGCAATTGGGCTGCTTGTCGCTGCCGTGCTGTGCGCGGGGGCGGTACTGATCGCCAAGACGGCAGGTGGGGTGAGTACCGGTGGAGATCGTTACCTCTCCGGGCTCGATCTCTACACCGACCCGAACTCGTCGGCAGCGCAGGAGATCGTCGCCGAACCCGAACGCGCCGATGACTTCCGCCCCCTGGTGACTACGCCGACGGGTGTCTGGTTGACGCCGGAGAAGCAGCCGACCGCATCGGTCGAGAACTACGTGGCTGGCATCGCAGGAGCAGCCAGCTCCACCGCGACCGTTCCGACGTTCGTCGTCTACGGCATCCCGGATCGCGATTGCGGGTCCGAGTCCGCCGGTGGCCTCGACGCCGCTGAATATCCCGACTGGGTTGCCGCGATCGCCGACGGTGTGCGCGGACGCGACAGCATCGTGATCCTCGAGCCCGATTCGCTGGCCCTCAGCGCGAGCTGCGGGAGACAGGATGCTCGCATAGCCCAGGTTCGCGCGGCGGCCTCCCAATTCGCCGGCACCGGCGCCGAGGTCTATCTTGACGGCGGAAATTCCGACTGGCTCGGCGCCAAGACGATGGCGGATCTCTTGATCCGGGCCAAGGTCTCTTCGGTTCGGGGCTTCGCCACCAACGTCGCCAACTACAACACCAGTGGCCGCGAGACGAAGTACGCGAACGAGGTCAGCCGGATGACCGGCGGTTCCCACTACGTGATCGATGTGTCACGCAACGGAGCCGGCTCGAGCGGGGTGTGGTGCAACCCCGCCGGCCGTCGCCTCGGCGAGAAGCCCGCCATCAACCGTTCCGGCGGCGCTCGCGACGCCAACCTGTGGATCAAGCCGCCCGGTGAGAGTGATGGAACCTGCAACGGTGGGCCAGCGGCTGGTCAGTGGTGGGACCATAGCGCCCTGGAGTTGCTCGGCGAGAGCGGCTGACGAATCGCGTCTGATCCGCTCCCGGGCGGGGAGCATTGATTGCTACGATCATGCCCATGGGGATTGGGGAAGAGATGCGCGTTGCCGTCGTGATCGAAGACGAGGTCGACATCCGCCATCTGCTGGAAGCGGTGCTGCAACAGGCCGGATTTCAGGTCATCGCGACCGGCAACGGGCCCGATGGCATCGAGGCGGTGCGTCATCACCAGCCGGCGGTGGTCACGCTCGATGTCAACATGCCCGGCATGGATGGCTTCGAGGTCGCCCGGCGCATCCGAGCTTTCAGCGACACTTACATCGTCATGCTGACCGCTCTGCAGGACGAGATAGACACGCTCGATGGCCTCCGCGCCGGTGCTGACGATTACCTGACAAAACCGTTTCGTCCTCGCGAGTTGCGTGCCCGCATCGAGGCGATGTTGCGCCGTCCGCGCAGCGCCGCCAACGCGCCGCCGGCTCCAGCGAGCATCCCGGCAACCATCGAGATCGCTCCGTCGGCGATCGCCGAGGCGGTGCGTGCGCAACCGCCCGTCACCGAGCACCCCGTCACGGAGCACCCTGTCACCGAGCAGCGTGTGCCCGAACATCGTGCGGCCGAGCGCGCCAAGGCATCCCACGAGCGTCCGGTCGTTACGTCGACCTTCGCCGCGGATGTCCGACCGCCCGATATCGATAACTACGTCGTCCCCAGCGGCGAAGGCTGGTTGGCGCACAACGGCCTTTCGCTGAACACCCAGTCCGGTGAGGTGTTCGTCGACGGTCGCGATGTCGTGCTGCTCCGCAGCGAGTTCGATCTGCTGGCGTCTCTACTCAAGTCGGGTCGCCGCGTGCGCACGAAGCCCGACCTCGTGCTGCTCCTCCGTCGCGAAAGCTTCGTCACCACCCACTTCGTCAGCGACGCGGAGAAGCGCGCCATCGACGTACTGCTCGTCAGCCTGCGAAAGAAACTGGGAGAGAACTCCACTGAGCCGCGCTGGATCGAGTCGGTCGGAGCCGTCGGGTATCGCTCGACCGCTGACGACAGTCTCTGAGTCGCGGGTCCGGGATTTCTCGCTTCCGAGCGCAGTCCGCGAACGGTGTGACCCCGGTCAGACCCTGTAACCGCGGTGACGGCGCAGCAGCGATCCCAGCATGGTAATCGTCTGCGTGAACGTGATGACCCCCAGGATCGGCCACCCGATCCAGAGGATGGTCGACTGCACAACCACGTCAAGTTGGAACCACGTGAAGACCAGGATGGCCACGGCGAGGAGGAAGATGAAGACCGGAGCCAGGTGGGCGTTGCCAGAGCCACGCTCTGCCTTCGCCTGCGCTGCCCAATTGTCGACCTGCTTGCGACTGAGGAACTTGGTCCAGGCACGGAAGAAGTGTCCGAGACGGATGACCATATAGACCTCCGCCGGAATCACCAGCACCGCGAACAGGATATCGCGCCAGTTGCGCTTCTTCATCGACAGCGCGATGCGCAGGTTGAGCAGCACGGCGACCACCGGCGGGATCAGCCAGATCGGGCTGAAGACGAACGCGTGGATCGACAGAGATGCCACAAGCAACACCAGGAACAGCACGCGGGTGACGCCGTTGACGGCCATAGACAGGTTTTCCAGCCACCGCAGGCGCAGATTCGGGTGGAGCGGCTGTCCCTTGGTGTCACCGCGCTGGCCCGGCCACATCAGCTCGATGGCGCCGAAATTCCACTTGACCTGCTGGGCGTCGAGACCGCGCAGGGTGGTCATGCCACCGACATCCGCCCGTGCCTGGGCGCTGATCTTGGTGAGGAAGCCCGCGCTCTTGATCTGCAGCGACAACAGGGAATCTTCGACCTCGCTGTCTTTCACCCAGGGGGTCGACTGCTTGTTCTCGATCATCGCCTGGTTGAGCGCGCGCACGGAGAAGATGGAGAACTGCCCACCGAGCACCGCCATGTTGCGCCCGCGCAGCATATTCTGCATATTGAAGGCCGCGAACTGCGTGCGCTGGCCGGCGATCAGGAACGAGGGGATGACGCCGTGTACTCGGGTGTCGTCGATGCTGTAAATGGCGGAGATGCCGCCGATGCGGCTGTCGGAGTTGATCTCGTCTTCGAGTGCCTTCACGGCATCCGGCTCTGCGGTGGTGTCTCCGTCGACCCCCAGCAGATAGTCGCAGCCTTCGACGAGGGTGAAGCCGTAGTTGAGGGCGCCGACCTTCTTGTCGCGGTTCAGCCCGATGTCATGGACATAGACCTCGGTGCTCTGCTCCACGCCGTCGACGATGCGCGTGTGCGGCCCGGCGAACTCGCTGGCGATTCGCACCGTGTCGTCGGTGGTGTTGTTGACGATGACATGGATGACGTCGGGCACCCGCGTCTGCGCCAGCAGCGACTCGATGACCTCGGCGATCGATTCGGCCTCGTTGTAGGCGGGGATCACGCAGCCGATGGTGGTCTTCTCTACATCGATCGACTCGACGCTCGCGATGAAGTCCGACGCGAGTGGGGAGACCTCTTCGTGGTACTGCACGTAGTTCTTGCGGAACGGGACGAGTGAATCGTGCGGCTCGACCGACGCATCAGGCGTGGATGTGACATCGTTCGACATGGTCGTGACACCGTTTCTCATCAGCTTCCCGGGTGGACAGTCCAGGAGTACGGGCGTGGTAGACCTGTACGTCTACCATCATCACAGGCGCATCGACGCTTTCCCACCCCCCTTTCGCGTGCGAAATCCGGCGCGGGACACTCGGCCACGTATTTCGGCGGAAGCCATGTATCCTCGCGGAAGCAGAGTCATCGGGGGGCATCATGATCAGTCGGCGCGTCACCAGCACGGCAATCGCGACAATCGCGGCGTCGGCAGTCCTCCTGGGCCTCACCGGATGTGGTACTCCCCCGTGGTTGGACAAGGGATCCGCGTCCAGCTCCAGCCCCTCCCCGACCGCGAGCCCCACAATCCGCACCATCACAAACGATCTCGCCACCGGATCGACCAAGCGCGCGCTCACCGCGGGCAGCATCGGCCTGACGGTGAACTACTGGTCCGACCTAGCGATGGACAAGTGGACGGCTGGCGCGAACAAGCCCCTGAGCTTCTCGTTGACCGGGGCACTAACCCCCGACGACGGCCAGCAGGTCTATCTTTCCAAGGTGAGCGCGGTGGTCGCGGTCTCGGACGGTAATAAGTCCCTGCCGGCACCCGCCCCGATCGCCGACCAGGCGAGCATCACGCCGGGCTATCTGATCAAGACCCCCTACAGCTACAGCCAGACGTTCGTGCTGCCCGCACTGGATCCGAAGGCGACGTCGGTGACGCTCGACCTCACCTACGAGCTGCTGCTGCAGTCGACGCCGACGTCGGCGCAGTACGCGAAGCAGACGGCCACCGACACCATAGTCATCGCGATCGCGCGCTGATCAGATCCGGTCAGTCCGTGACCGCCTGTGCCGGCGGCGTCTGGGCAGCCACGCCAGCGATCGCTAGATCCAGCGCGGCCTGCGCGGCCGCGATGAGGTCGGGCTCCCGGTACCCGGCCTCGACCGTCGTTGCGGCCCCGATCGTGGCAACCGCGCGAATGCCGGTCACGCTATCCAGCGGACGGTCCACCAGGGCGTTCTGGATGTCATCGGCGACCCGCCGCGCATCGGCGACGACCGAGATCACCGCGAACCGTCGGGATGCTACCTGGCCGACGACGGAACCGATGGGCGAGCTCTCGCAGGCCGCACGACCGACGGCAAGGATCGCCAAGTCGCCGAATTCGCGTCCGAACACCGCGGTGAGATGGTCGAGATCGTCGACCTCGATCAGACTCAGCATGAGGGGTGACCGATCGATTCGAGCTCGACGGAGCCAATCCCGCAGCTGCTGATCGAAGAGTGCTGGACCGGCGATGCCGGGGATCCCCGACCCGCTCGTGTCCTTATCGTCCGCTTCAGAGGGAAGCGTGTTCCGCAGCGCCGACATGGAGATGCCGGCGACCAGGATGAGGACGATGACCACCATGCTGGTGGTGATCGAGCCGAACCAGTCGAGGAAGATCGGCGACCGGACACCCACTATGGCCACCACCGCCGCGCGCACCAGGTAAAACAGCGCGGCGAAGGCGAAGATTGCGGTGAGCGCAGAGGCATTCGAGTCGTGGAGCAATCGGCCGCGCAGGGTCTCGACCGCCACGAGCGCTGCCAGTACCGCCACGAGTAGAAAGAAGGGCAGCGAGCCCGCCCACTGACCGTATGCCGGATCGTCGAGGTAGACGACTGGGCCGGCCGCACTCGCCGCGATGGCCGCCACCCAGGCAAGACTGCCGCGGCCGTTGGCCACGCGACAACCGCTCCACATGATGGCGATCGCCGCAGAGAACGCGGCGCATCCGATGGCGTTGATGGTCCGAAGGTTGCCCTCGATGATGCCGGACACCCCGAAGCACATCACCGCGAGGATGCCGACCGCGAATGCCGCGCTCCACACCCGTCCGACCGCAGTGGTTCGGCCCAACACCGTGCCGAGGATGAAGGTCGCCCCGGTGGTGAGAAACACTAGCCCCTCGACCAGCGAGAGCGTGGTGGCATCCAGAATCACGGGGCTCCCATCACGGTTCCTGGGCCGACGACCGACGTCGCGGAGCCAAGCGAAGGAAGCACGATCTCGAATCTGGAACCCACGCCCGGCTCGCTCGACACCAGCAGCTCACCGCCGTGCTCCGCGATGATCTCCGCGGTGATGTTGAGGCCGAGACCGGAGCCGTGCACGGAGGACTGGCGAGCAGATTCGGCGCGAAAATACCGCTCGAACAGGCGCTTCTGATCGGTCTCGGAGATTCCGACTCCGGTGTCCGATACCGCTATTCGCACGAATTCTCCGTCGTCTCGCAAGGTCACGCGCACCACTCCCCCTGGCCGGTTGTATTTGACCGCGTTGGTCAACAGGTTGTCGAGCACTTGGCGCATCCGCAGGGGATCGACGACACACATTGCCTGGTCGTCGATGTCCGCCTCCAGCCGCAGACCCTGCCCCTCGATCATCGGCCGCTGCGACTCCACCGCTTCGTCTACCGTGTAGCCGACGTCGTAGGGCTGGAAGGTCATCGGGGCCCGCGCATCGGCTTGACTCGCCACGTGCATCAGATCGGACACCAGCGCGAGCAGCCGTTCGGAGTTTCGGTGGGCGATCCCGACCATCTTGCGGTTCTTTTCGTCGATCCCGTCGTCTTCGAGCACGAGCTCCAGGTAACCGAGGATCGAAGTGATCGGCGTGCGCAGGTCGTGCGAGACCGACGCCACCAGGTCATCCCTCGCTTCGACGGCGTCGAGCTCCCGCGTGATGTCGCGCACCACCACGACCTGGCCGTCGTATTCGCCGTCCGGCGTCGAGAGTGGCCGGGAGGTGACGGCATACGCTGCTCGGCGCGAGCCGGGCTCGCCGACCCAGATGGTCTCGTCATCGAACGACTCACCGCGCAGCGCACGGCCCATGGGGCGCTCCTCCGACGAGAACGCGGTCACCCGGTCAGAACGGTATGCCACGGGGTGCACGATGGATCCCGCCGGTGTGTGGAATGTGGCGAGGGAGAGTCGATGCGCCTCGTTCATGAGCGTGAGGTTGCCCTCGCGGTCGAACGCCAGCACCCCGAAGCTGACCGCATCGAGAACCTCGTTGCGGAACAGCTCCTGCTTCCGCGCGCGGGCGTATGCCCGTTCCACGAGCTGCGCCTGTTGCTGGAGCAGGATGCGCTGGCTGATGTTGCGTCGCGCCGTGGCATGAGTCGCCGTGGCCACGAAGGCGAGCGTCATGGGGAGAAGCAGGAGCACGACGTAGGCGGACCCTATCGTCGGCAACCCGGTGAGCGCCGTGCCGCCCCACAACAGCACCGTGGCGAACCCCACGCCGCCGATGGTCCCAGCGAGACCGTTGTGTCGTGCCATCCACATGATCGGCAGCACCAAAAGCAGGCCGGCACCCAGTTCGGGACGCCCCTCGCGGACTAGCACGATCGCCACGATGTTGACGATAGGCAGGACGGTTGCAAAACGCGCGATCTTCTCCGACCAGGGGATCAGCAGCGCGTAGGTGGTCGCCACGAACTCCACGCCCAGGCCACAGAGGAAGATCGGCGACTCCAAAGCCTCCGAGTCGAGCGCGATGGCGAGGCAGGCAAGCACCAGCATCGAGGCGGCGACCAACAGCTGCGACTGCACGACCGAGCGTCGCAGTCTCACCCGCCGACGCTCGTCAGACGTGCCGCTCTTCCCCCGAGTCTGGTCCATCGGATGAAGACTACCGCGCAAGACCAGCGGTCGAGGAGCGTGGCGTCCACCCAGTCCGAGGGACGGATGCCGCGCGGCCGTGACTACATCGAGAAGCCGAGGGCCCGCATCATGTCGCGACCATCGTCGGTGATCTTCTCCGGGCCCCACGGCGGCATCCACACCCAGTTGATGCGGAATTGCTCGACGATGCCGTCGAGCGCCTGAGCGGTCTCTTCCTCGATCACATCGGTCAGCGGGCACCCGGCCGAGGTCAGCGTCATGCTGATGATGAGTGCCTTGTACTCTTCGTCCCAGGTGAGGTCGTAGATCAGGCCGAGATCGACGACATTGACGCCGAGCTCGGGGTCGACGACATCCTTCAACGCCTCTTCGACCTGGTCGAAGAATTTCGGTTCCAGTGCGACGGCCATGGTCAGCTCACGTTCTCTTCCTCGGCCACGTCGGTGAGGAAGCGGTCGTAGCCCTCGTTTTCGAGACGATCGGCGAGCTCGGGGCCGCCCTCCTCGGCGACGCGACCGTCGACGAAGACGTGGACGAAGTCCGGCGTGATGTAGCGGAGGATGCGCGTGTAGTGGGTGATCAGCAGGAGTCCGAGGTCGGTGTTCGCCTTGGCACGGTTGACGCCCTCCGACACGATCTTGAGCGCGTCGACATCCAGTCCGGAGTCGGTCTCGTCGAGTACGGCGAACTTCGGCTTCAGTAGTTCGAGCTGCAGGATCTCGTGACGCTTCTTCTCGCCACCGGAGAACCCCTCGTTGACGTTGCGCTCGGCGAAGGACGAGTCCATGCGGAGGTTCTTCATCGACGCCTTGACGTCTTTGCCCCAGGTGCGGATCGACGGCGCCTCGCCGTCGATCGCCGTCTTGGCGGTGCGCAGGAAGTTGGTCACCGCAACACCGGGGATCTCCACCGGATACTGCATCGCCAGGAACAGACCGGCGCGGGCGCGAGCGTCGACGGTCATCGCGAGCACGTCTTCGCCGTCGAGCGTGATCGAACCGCTGTCGACCGTGTACTTGGGATGCCCGGCGATCGTGTACGCGAGGGTCGACTTACCGGAGCCGTTCGGCCCCATGATCGCGTGGATCTCCCCGGTCTTCACGACCAGGTCGACACCCTTGAGGATTTGCTTGGTGCCCTGCTCGGTCTCGACGGAGACGTGCAGGTCCTTGATTTCGAGGACTGACATAATTTGCTGCTTTCTATTCCGCGCCGTTTTTAGTCAACGACAACGGGCGTCGGGTCGATGTAGACGTCGCCGTCGACGATGCTGACTGCGAAGACGGGCACCGGGTCGTAGGCCGGCAGGGTGAGCGGCTTACCGCTCAGAAGCGAGAATTTGGAGCCGTGAGCCCAGCACTCGAGGGTGTCGTCTTCGACGAAACCCTCGGACAGCGAGATGTCGCCGTGGGTGCAGACGTCGCCGATGGCGTGAACGGCCCCGGCGGAGTCCCGCACGACGGCGATGGCCGTGCCGTCGATGGTGACGCGCACGGCCGAGCCGAGCGCGACATCCTCTTCTGCACAGATCTTGATGGTGCTCACCGTCATGCTGCCTTTCCGCTGTTGCCAGCGAGCTCGGATTCGATGACGGCCTGCAGGCGCGCCTCGAGGTCGGGGGAACCGATTTTCTGCACGACCTCGGCGAGGAAGCCGAGGACCACTAGACGCCGGGCATCGTGCTCCTCGATGCCGCGGGCCTGCAGATAGAACAGCTGTTCGTCGTCGAAACGCCCGCTGGCGCTGGCGTGACCGGCACCGGCGATGTCGCCGGTCTCGATCTCGAGGTTCGGCACCGAGTCCGCGCGAGCGCCGTCGGTGAGCAGCAGGTTGCGGTTCTGCTCGTAGCTGTCTGTGCCGGATGCTGTTGGCTTGATCAGCACATCACCGATCCAGACGGTGTGTGCACCCTCGCCCTGCAGGGCACCCTTGTAGGTGACGCGCGAGACCGTGTTCGGGGCGTCGTGATTCACGAACACCTGCTGTTCGAGGTATTGACCGGCATCGGCGAAGTACGCGCCGAACAGCTCGACCGATCCGCCCTCGCTCGACAGGTGGACGGACGGGTTGACCCGCACGACCTCGCCTCCGAGCGAAACGACCACGTGCCGAAGCTTCGCGTCGCGCCCGACCTCGGCGAAGTGACTCGCCAGGTGAACGGCGTCGGAGGCCCACTCCTGCACGGTGACCACGGTGAGGATCGCGCCGTCTTCGACGATGATCTCGACGTTCTCGCTGAACATCGCGTCGCCGCTGCCGAGCAGGATGACCGTGCTGTTGCTGTGCTTGGTCGCGGTGATCACGGTGTGTGCCGCGCGAGCGTCGCGGCCGAGGCCGGTGCGGTCGACGGTCGTGGTGCTGTGGTCTTCGCCGCTGACGGTGATGGCAAGAGCCTTCTCGACACTCGACCAGGCCGCGGCAGAGGCGCGCTCTTCGGGCTTGCCAGCCGAGCCGACGCGCGCGTCAGAGCGCTCGATCCATTCGACGGTCGCACCGTCGCCGAGCACCGTTCCCGGCTCGAGAGGAGTGCCCAGGATGCTGTCGGCGAGCAGCGGCTGGATCTTCGGGATCGGCGTGTACTTCCACTCGACCTCGCGGCCGGTCACCGCCTCGAAGTCACCGACCTCGAACGACGCGAAGCGCGCGGACCGCACCTGGACGGGAACGAGTCCCCAGCCTCCGTCGCTGTGCTGCTTGGAGCCGAGGCGGGAGTGCTCTGGTGATGGGGTGGTTGTGGTGGTGACGATTGGTGCTGGGGCGGTCATCTAGCCGACAGACCCTTCCATGCCCATTTCGATGAGCTTGTTGAGTTCGAGTGCGTATTCCATCGGCAACTCGCGGGAAATCGGCTCGATGAAGCCGCGGACGATCATGGCCATGGCCTCGTCCTCGGGCAGACCCCGGGACTGCAGGTAGAACAACTGTTCGGCGCTGACCCGCGAGACGGTTGCCTCGTGGCCCATCTGCACGTCGTCTTCGCGGATGTCCGTGGTCGGATACGTGTCAGAGCGAGAGATCGAGTCGACCAACAGCGCGTCGCATCGCACGGTGTTCGCGGAGTGATGCGCGCCCTCGGCGATACGCACCTCGCCGCGGTAGCCGGTGCGTCCACCGCCACGGGCGATCGACTTGGAGACGATGGATGACTGCGTGTACGGAGCCATGTGGATCATCTTGGCTCCGGCATCCTGGTGCTGGCCGGGACCGGCGAAGGCGACGGACAGGGTCTCGCCCTTGGCACGCTCGCCGACCAGGTAGATCGAGGGGTACTTCATGGTGACCTTGGATCCGATGTTGCCATCGATCCACTCCATGGTGGCGCCCTCGTGCGCGATAGCGCGCTTGGTGACCAGGTTGTAGACGTTGTTCGACCAATTCTGAATCGTCGTGTAGCGAACGCGGGCGTTCTTCTTCACGATGATCTCGACCACTGCGGAGTGCAGCGAATCGGACTTGTAGATCGGGGCGGTGCAGCCCTCGATGTAGTGAACGTACGAACCCTCATCGGCGATGATCAGCGTGCGCTCGAACTGGCCCATATTTTCGGTGTTGATGCGGAAGTAGGCCTGCAGCGGGATCGAGACGTGCACGCCCTTCGGAACGTAAACGAATGAACCGCCCGACCAGACCGACGTGTTCAGAGCGGCGAACTTGTTGTCACCCGACGGGATGACCGTGCCGAAGTACTCCTGGAACAGCTCGGGATGCTCGCGCAGAGCGGTGTCGGTGTCCATGAAGATGACACCCTTCTCCTCGAGCTCCTTGTTGATCGTGTGGTAGACGACCTCGGACTCGTACTGGGCGGCGACACCGGAGACCAGGCGCTGACGCTCAGCCTCGGGAATGCCGAGCTTCTCGTAGGTGCTCTTGATGTCGTCGGGGAGGTCGTCCCAGGTCTGCGCCTGCTTCTCGGTAGAGCGCACGAAGTACTTGATGTTGTCGAAGTCGATGCCGGAAAGGTCGGCACCCCACGCGGGCATGGGCTTCTTGTAGAACAGCGCGAGCGCCTTCAGGCGGTTCTTGAGCATCCATTCCGGCTCGCTCTTGAGAGCGGAGATGTCGGCGACGACCTCGGGAGAGATTCCGCGTCTGGCGGAGGCCCCAGCGACGTCGGAGTCGGACCAGCCGAACTCGTAGATGCCGAGACTCTCTAGCTCTGGGCGATCGATCAGGATGTCTGACATGCGCTTTCCTCTTTCCTGTCCACTGTGAACACGAGCCATGGGGCCGCGCATTCCCGCGGCCAAGACCTGTTCAGCAGGCTGTGGCGGCGGCGAAGACAATACCGACGATTCTACAGGGCTCGGCCGAGTCTCAGCGGGCGCCCACGGTATTCACGGGTACCGCTGCTCGCTCGACGGGCCGACCTCGAAACAGACCGGGGTTGGTGTCGAGAAGCACGCGCAGCGCACCGATCCAGACCAGCGCCGCGCCAAGCAGATGGATGGCGACCAACGCGGCCGGAAGGCTGGTGAGAGCCTGCACCGTTCCCACCGCCCCCTGCAGGATGACGACGACGATGAAGAAGCCGACGCGACGGCGAGCGAGCCGCCCGGCGGCATCGCCGCGCAGAACCACCCACAGCGCCAACGCGAGAATCACGGTGAGCGAACCGAGCACCGCGTGAACGATCGTGACGTGCTCCCAGTTGAACGACATCCGATGCACTTCGGCGGAGTCGCCGGAGTGGGGACCGGATCCCGTGACGAGGGTACCGACGAGGATCAGCGCCAGCGTGAGTATCGTCACGGCCCAGGCGAGGGCGCGGGCCGGCCGCGACGGGGAGGGCGGGGAGGTAATGGGCTGCCGTGCGCGGTGCCAGGTCAGGGTCGTGGTGGTCAGCAGCGCGATCGCCAGCGTGAAGTGCAGCGCGACGACGTACGGGTTGAGACCCGCCAAGACGGAAAGCCCACCGGCGACGGCGTTCGCCACCACCAGCCAGAACTGGGACCAGGCCAGGCGGGTCAGCCCGCGATTACGCGGCTTCTGCAGTCGTGCCGCGACAATGGCCCAGCCGACGGCGAAGATCAGCACGCCGGTGAACAGTCGATTGGCGAACTCGATCACCCCGTGGATGCCGAGCTCGGGCGTTGGCGCGAGCGAGCCCACCTCGCAGGCCGGCCAGGTCGGGCAGCCGAGGCCGGAGGCGGTGACCCGCACGACACCGCCCGCCAGCACGATGAGAACGCTGAGCACGAGAGATGCCGTGGTCCCCCAGCGCAGAGCTCGCTCCCCGAGGGTCACTCGGTCGGAAAGCCAGGCGAATGGGGTGCGGATGAGATGGCCTTGGGTCTGAGAAGCGGAAACGGGGGGGGTCAGAAGCGGAAGAACGGCACGAGCGGGTCAACGCCGACCGCGACGAATAGGACGGTGAGATACGTGATCGAGCTGTGGAAGACGCGCATCGGGCTCACCTTGCCGTGACGGATGGCCATCGAGTACAGCCGATGCGACTCGTACAAGAACCAAGCGCCAGCGAGAACAGCGGTCGCGGTGTAGACGATGCCCATGTGCGCGACCGGGATCAGCAGCAGCGAGCAGGCGACGGTCGCCCAGGCGTACAGCACGACCTGGAGGCCGACGATCATACGGCCACGCACGACGCCGAGCATGGGAACGCTTGCCGACGAATAGTCGTCGCGGTAGCGCATCGACAGCGGCCAGTAGTGCGGCGGCGTCCACAGGAACACCACGCCGAACAGGATGAGCGGCGCCCAGCCGAGCGAGTTGGTGACGGCCGACCAGCCGATGAGCACCGGAACACAGCCCGCCGCTCCGCCCCAGACGATGTTCTGCGGCGTGCGGCGCTTCAACACCATCGTGTACAGCACGACATAGATCAGGATGGCCGCGAGCGACAGCGCGGCGGACAGCCAGTTCACGAGAAGGCCGAGCCAGAGAATCGACCCGATGCCGAGCACCCACGCGAAGATCAGCGCCTGTCGGTCGCTCAACTCGCCGGTGACGAGGGGTCGGGAGCTCGTGCGCTTCATCACGCGGTCGATGTCGCGATCGATGTAGCAGTTGAACGCACCGGCCGAACCGGCGCTCAGTGCGCCCCCCACGAGAGTCGCCAGCACCAGCCAGAGGTTGGGTATCCCCCCCTGGGCCAGGATCATCACCGGGGCTGTCGTCACCAGGAGGAGTTCGATCACTCGCGGCTTGGTCAGCGCTATGTATGCCCGAACCGTGCGCTTCAGTCCGATGTGCTGCTGCACAACGGGCGCCTCCACCGCTACGTCCATCGCTCCATCTCACCGCCAGGTTGATCGTGGCCTGCCTGACCGCGAACTCCGGCCGCGCTCGCCTTCGATCATAAGGTGTACCGTCCGGGACAAAGCCCAGAGGATGCCGCCTCCGAGACCGGAACGGCTCAGAATTCTCTTATACTCGAATGTGCTTGCCAGCCGCAGGCCGTCGCCCAGTCCCCCCGCTTGCACACCCATAGACGATGTGCTTGCGAGTTGGGCTGCCCGCGGTGGTGCCGACGACGTCTGGTAAGCGCGACAACTCCATCGGCATGGTCCCATTCGGCCCTGCCGCGGCAACAGAAGGGTCTTCAATCTCGTGGCAGCTCTCCAGTGGGATTCCATCGACAATAGGGCCGTTGACACGGCCAGGATCCTCGCGGCCGACGCCGTCGAGAAGGTAGGGAACGGGCATCCGGGAACCGCGATGAGCCTGGCGCCCGCCGCGTACCTGCTCTTCCAGAAGGTCATGCGTCGCGACCCAAGCGACAGCACCTGGATCGGACGCGACCGCTTCATCCTCTCGGTTGGGCATTCGTCACTCACCCAGTACATCCAGCTCTACTTCGGCGGCTACGGCCTCGAGCTCGAAGACCTCAAGGAACTACGCACCTGGGGCTCCAAGACCCCCGGACACCCGGAATACGGCCACACCGACGGGGTCGAGATCACGACCGGCCCGCTCGGCCAGGGCATCTCCTCGTCCGTCGGGTTCGCCTACGCCGCCCGCTACGAGCGCGGCCTGTTCGACCCGGACGCCCCGGCCGGCACCAGCCCGTTCGACCACTTCGTCTACGTGATCGCCGGCGACGGCGACATGCAGGAGGGCGTCACCAGCGAGGCTTCGTCGCTCGCTGGACACCAGGAGCTCGGCAACCTCGTCGTCATCTACGACAGCAACCAGATCTCGATCGAAGACGACACCAACATCGCCTTCACCGAAGACGTCGCCGCCCGCTACGAGGCCTACCACTGGCACGTGCAGACGGTCGACTGGAAGAAGACCGGCGAATACGTCGAGGACATGCAGGCACTGCACGACGCGATCGAGGCTGCCAAGGCCGAAACCAGCAAGCCGTCACTGATCGTGCTCAAGACCATCATCGGGTGGCCGTCGCCGAAGAAGCAGAACTCGGGCAAGATCCACGGATCCGCGCTCGGCACCGACGAGCTGCGTGCCGTCAAAGAGGTTCTCGGCTTCGACCCGGACAAGAACTTCGAGGTCGACCCGGCAGTCATCGAGCACACCCGCCTCGCGGTCGAGCGCGGCAAGGCCGAGCACGCCGAGTGGAACACGCAGCTCGAGGCATGGGCCGCAGCCAACCCCGAGCGCAAGGCGCTTCTCGACCGCATCCTCACCGGCGACCTGCCCGAGGGCGTCGAGGAGGCACTTCCGGTGTTCGAGGGCGGATCGTCGATCTCGACCCGCGCCGCCAGCGGCAAGGTCCTGAACGCTCTCGGCCCGGTCATCCCCGAGCTGTGGGGCGGATCGGCAGACCTCGCCGAGTCGAACAACACCACCATCGAGGGTGCGGCGTCGTTCATCCCGGCCGAGCGGTCGACGCATGAGTGGACGGGCAACCCGCACGGTCGCGTACTGCACTTCGGCATCCGCGAGCACGCCATGGGCTCCATCCTCAACGGCATCGTGTTGCACGGCAACACACGCCCGTTCGGTGGCACGTTCCTCATCTTCAGCGACTACATGCGCCCCGCGGTGCGTCTCGCCGCTCTGATGAAGGCACCGGCCATCTACGTCTGGACGCACGACTCCGTCGCGCTCGGCGAAGACGGACCGACCCACCAGCCGATCGAGCAGCTCGCCTCGCTCCGGGCCATCCCGCAGCTCGACGTGGTGCGCCCCGGCGATGCCAACGAGACCGCGTGGGCCTGGAAGACGATCCTCGAGCGACGCAACGGGCCGGCCGGCATCGCGCTGACCCGCCAGAACATCCCGGTGTTCGAGCGCGGGGAAGACGCCGCAAGCGGCGAGGTCTTCGCCTCGGCCAAGCACGTCGCCAAGGGCGCATACGTTCTCGCGGAGGCGCCGAACGGCACCCCCGACGTGATCTTCATTGCCACCGGCTCCGAGGTGCAGATCGCGGTCGACGCTCGCGCGAAGCTCAAGGAAGAGGGCATCAACGCCCGCGTCGTGTCTGCGCCGTGCCTCGAGTGGTTCGAGGAGCAGACCCCAGAGTACCGCGAGTCGGTGCTTCCGAGCTCGATCAAGGCCCGCGTCTCGATCGAGGCCGGACTCGACCTCACCTGGCGCGGCTACGTCGGCGACGCCGGCCGGAGCGTGTCGATCGACCACTTCGGTGCCTCGGCCGACTACAAGACGCTGTTCGAGAAGTTCGGCATGACCACCGAGCACGCCATCTCCGCCGCCAAGGACTCGCTGGCCGCCCTCTAGGGGCCCCGGCACAAAAGGAATAGAGAAATGACAGAGAACACCCCCACCGCAGAACTGTCCGCCGTCGGCGTGAGCATCTGGCTCGACGACCTGTCGCGCGAGCGCATCGCCTCGGGCGGCCTGCAGGAGCTCATCGACGGCCGCAACGTCGTCGGTGTGACCACCAACCCCACCATTTTCGCCAGCGCGCTGGCGAAGGGCGAGGCGTACGACGCCCAGGTTGCCGAGCTGGCAGCGGCCGGCAAGACCGTCACCGAGGCCGTTTTCGAAATCACGACGGATGACGTGGCCAACGCCAGCGACATCTTCCGTGGCATCTACGACTCGACCGCTGGCAAGGACGGTCGCGTGTCGATCGAGGTCGAGCCCGGCTTCGCTCACGACGCGGCAAGCACCATCGCCCAGGCCAAGCAGCTCTGGGCCAAGGTCGACCGCCCGAACGCGATGATCAAGATCCCCGCGACGGTCGAGGGCCTCGAAGCGATCACCGAGGTCATCGGCGCCGGAATCAGCGTCAACGTGACCCTGATCTTCAGCCTCGAGCGTCACCGCGACGTCATCAACGCCTACCTCTCGGGTCTCGAGAAGGCCAAGGCGGCCGGTCACGACCTGTCGACCATCCACTCGGTCGCCTCGTTCTTCGTGTCGCGGGTCGACACCGAGATCGACAAGCGACTCGAGGCCATCGGCACGCCCGAGGCGGTCGCGCTCAAGAGCCAGGCCGGCGTCGCCAACGCGCGCCTCGCCTACCAGGTGTTCGAGCAGGCCTTCGCCAGCGAGCGTGCCCTCGGGCTTCTCGCCGCCGGCGCCAACCGCCAGCGTCCGCTCTGGGCCTCGACCGGTGTCAAAGACCCGAACCTCTCCGACACCCTCTATGTCACCGAGCTCGCCGTTGCCGACGTCGTCAACACGATGCCGCAGAAGACGCTCGACGCCACGTTCGACCACGGGGTCATCGAAGGCGACCGCGTCACCGGCTTCTACGCCGAGGCGAACGAGGTTCTCGACAAGCTCGACGCCGTGGGTGTCTCGTACTCCGAGGTCACCGAGCTTCTCGAAAAGGAGGGCGTGGAGAAGTTCATCGTCTCCTGGAACGAGCTGCTCGACACCGTCGCCGCGGCTCTGGAGTCCGCACAGACCGGCAAGCCCGAGACCGAGTCCGACCGCTCCGGTTCCGACCACACCGTGTCGACGGAGGCCTGAGTCCGATGAGTTTCGACATCTCGGTCAGCGGCGCAGCCGCTGAAGCCGTGGAGCGGGTCGTCCCGCAGCTGGTCAGCGACCTTGTCGCCTCCCGCATCACCGACGGCGACCCGACCCTGTGGGGCCCTGACGCCGAAGAGGAGTCCGCCAAGCGCCTGGGCTGGGTGCAGGCGGTCGTCATCTCTGAGCCGCTCATCGACGACATCCTGGCGCTGCGCGACAAGCTGCACGCAGAGGGAATCAACCACATCGTCCTCTGCGGCATGGGCGGATCCTCGCTCGCGCCGGAGGTCATCACCCGTACCGCGGGCGTCGAGCTCACCATCCTCGACTCCACCGATCCGGGCCAGATCCTCTCCGCGCTGAACGATCGACTCGAGACCACTGCGGTCGTCGTGTCCTCGAAGTCGGGCTCCACCCTGGAGACCGCCAGCCAGCGCAAGGCCTATGAAAAGGCCTTCCACGACGCCGGCATCGATCCCCTCGAGCGCATCGTCATCGTGACTGATCCCGATTCGCCGCTGGATAAGGACGCCCGCGCCGCCGGCTACCGAGTCTTCAACGCCGACCCGAATGTCGGCGGGCGCTATTCGGCGCTGACCGCCTTCGGTCTGGTGCCGTCGGGCCTGGCGGGAGTCGACATCCGTGCGCTGCTGGAGGAGGCTTCCTCCATCAGTATCCAGCTTGCGGTAGACAGCCCGAGCAACCCGGCTCTCATTCTGGGTGCTGCCATCGCGGGCACCACGCCGCTGAAGAACAAGGTCGGAATCGTCGCCGACGGCACCTACATCGTCGGCTTCGGCGACTGGGTCGAGCAGCTGATCGCCGAGTCGACCGGCAAGCTCGGCACCGGCCTCCTGCCGGTAGTGCTTGACACGACCTCCCCCGAGCTCAGCGAGAACCTCGCCGACGTGCAGATCGTGCGTCTGGTCGGCAGCGCCCGTGCCACCGAGCACGTGCGGGACGGCGAGATCGAGATCAGCGGCACGCTGGGCGCGCAGATGCTCGTCTGGGAGTACGCGGTCGCCGTCGCTGGTCGCCTGCTGGCGATCAACCCCTTCGACCAGCCCGACGTCGAGTCGGCAAAGGTCGCCACTCGTGCCCTGCTCGATTCCCGCCCGGCCCCCCTCGCCCCGGCCTTCGCGGCCGACGGCATCGAGGTGCGCGGATCTGCGGATGTCGTGGCTGGCCAAGACACGATCGCCGGTGTCATCGACGCCCTGGTCGCTCAGATCGGTCCGGACGGCTACCTCGCCATCCAGGCCTATGTGGACAGCCACACACTGCACCAGCTGTCCGACCTGCGCAACCTGCTGGCTGCCAAGTCCGGACGTCCGGTCACGTTCGGTTGGGGCCCGCGGTTCCTGCACTCCACCGGACAGTTCCACAAGGGAGGACCCGCCATCGGCGCCTTCCTGCAGATCACGGCGACGGCGCCGCAGGATCTCGAGATCCCCGACAGCCCGTTCAGCTTCGGCTACCTCATCCAGGCCCAGGCCGCGGGTGACGCGACAGTGCTCGAGCAGCACGGTCGTCCGGTACTGACGCTGACGCTGACGGACGCGACGCAGAACCTCGCCACGCTGTTCAGCGCGGTCGACTGAATTTAGGAGTCTCATTGTCCCCGGTGGAAATCACGCCGGAGTTCAACCCCCTCAGGTTGCCCTCCGACCGCCGTCTCAACAGAATCGCTGGACCCAGCGCCCTGATCATCTTCGGAGTGACGGGTGACCTCGCCCGCAAGAAGCTGATGCCAGCGGTCTACGACCTCGCCAACCGCGGTCTGCTGCCGCCCGGCTTCGCACTGGTCGGGTTCGCCCGCCGCGACTGGGAAGACCAGGACTTCGCGAAGGTCGTCCACGACGCCGTCGCGGAGCACGCCCGCACCCCCTTCGATGAGGATGTCTGGGCTCAGCTGGCCGAAGGCATCCGCTTCGTCCAGGGTGAGTTCGACGACGACGCGGCATTTGCCGAGCTGAAGACAACGCTGGACGACCTCGACCGCACCCGCGGCACGATGGGCAACCACGCCTTCTATCTCTCCATCCCACCGAAGTCGTTCCCGCTCGTCACCGAGCAGCTGCGCCGCTCCGGCCTTGCCGACGACGTCGAGGGCGCATGGCGCCGCGTCGTCATCGAGAAGCCGTTCGGTAGCGACCTCACGACGGCACGAGAGCTCAACGCCGTAGTGGAGTCGGTCTTCCCGCCCGACTCGGTGTTCCGCATCGACCACTACCTGGGCAAGGAGACGGTGCAGAACATCCTTGCTCTGCGCTTCGCCAACATGCTCTACGAGCCCATCTGGAACTCGAACTACGTCGACCACGTGCAGATCACCATGGCCGAGGACATCGGCGTCGGCGGTCGTGCAGGCTATTACGACGGAATCGGCGCCGCGCGTGACGTCATCCAGAACCACCTTTTGCAGCTGCTCGCGCTCACCGCGATGGAGGAGCCCGTCTCCTTCGACGCGGCCGACCTGCGCGCCGAGAAGGAGAAGGTTCTTTCGGCCGTTCGTCTGCCCGAGGATCTGTCCACCGCCACGGCGCGTGGCCAGTACTCCAGCGGCTGGCAGGGTGGCGAGAAGGTCGTCGGCTTCCTCGACGAAGACGGCATGAACCCGGAGTCGCTCACCGAGACCTTCGCGGCGATTCGTCTCGACATCGGCACACGTCGCTGGGCCGGTGTGCCCTTCTATCTCCGTGCCGGCAAGCGCCTCGGTCGCCGCGTGACAGAGATCGCGGTCGTGTTCAAGCGCGCTCCGCAGTACCTGTTCGCCGAGAGCCAGACCGGCGAGCTCGGCCAGAACGCGCTCGTCATCCGTGTGCAGCCCGACGAGGGTGTGACCATCCGCTTCGGCTCGAAGGTTCCCGGCGCCGGTATGCAGGTGCGCGACGTGACGATGGACTTCGGCTACGGCCACGCCTTCACCGAGGCGAGCCCCGAGGCCTATGAGCGGCTCATCCTCGACGTGCTGCTCGGCGACCCGCCGCTGTTCCCGCGCCACCAGGAGGTGGAACTCAGCTGGAAGATCCTCGACCCGATCGAGGAGTTCTGGGCCACTCAGGGCCAGCCGGAGCAGTACCGCCCAGGAACCTGGGGACCGAGCTCCGCCGATGAATTACTCGCCCGCGACGGCAGAACATGGAGACGCCCGTGATAGTCGATCTTCCGGATACCACCACCAGTCAGGTATCCAAAACCCTCGTCAAGATCCGCGAAGAGGGTGGCGCGGTTGCTCTCGGGCGCGTGCTCACCCTGGTGATCTCCACCGAGCTTGGGCATGAGGAGGAGGCCATCGAGGCCGCCAACGACGCCTCGCGCGAGCACCCCATGCGCGTGATCGTCGTCTCCACGTGCAGCGGCGATGTGACAACAGACGAACCGCGACTCGATGCCCAGATCCGGGTCGGCGGCGACGCCGGCGCGAGCGAGGTCATCGTGCTCAAGGCGTACGGAGACACCGCGACCGACGAGGAGGGGCTCGTCACCGGACTCCTGCTCTCCGACGCCCCCGTTGTCGCCTGGTGGCCGGGAGAGGCGCCTGCCGTCGTGTCCCAGTCCCCGCTCGGCCGTATCGCCCAGCGTCGGATCACCGATGCCGCGGCACAGCCCGATCCCCGCGGGTTCCTGAATCACCTCTCGGGCTGCTACGCCCCCGGCGACACGGACTTCTCCTGGACCCGGCTCACCCTGTGGCGCGCGCAGCTGGCGGCCGTACTCGACCAGCCTCCGTACGAGCCGATCACCGGGATCGAGGTGCACGGTTCGCCCGACTCACCCTCGACCCAGCTGCTCGCGGCCTGGTTGCAGGATGCGCTCGGCACGCAGGCGCGTCACGAACTGGTCACTCCCGCTCACGGCTCCAGCGGAATCCAGGGCGTCAAGCTCTACCGCGGTGACACCGTGATCGAACTCGAGCGCACCAGCCCGAGCATCGCGACGCTGTTGCAGCCAAACCAGCCGACGCACGACATCTCTCTGCCCCGCCGTAGCCTTCGCGACTGCCTCGCCGAGGAATTGCGTCGACTCGACCCGGATGACCTGTACGGTGAAGTTGTGCAGAATGGACTGAAAGCGCTGTCGGAGCCCGCCGTGATCACCAAGGCGGCTCGGTGACCAACGCCCGCCGCGTGCTGGTGCATGCCGACAAGCAGTCCCTCGCGGGTTCGCTGGCGGCACGCTTCATCACCAAGGTGGTCGACCTTCTCGATGCGCAACACGACGTCAATGTCGTGTTGACCGGGGGCTCGGTCGGTACCGCGGTACTCGAGGCGATCAACGAGTCGTCGGCGCGCGACAGCATCGACTGGTCGCGGGTGAATCTGTGGTGGGGCGACGAGCGCTGGCTTCCGGCCGGCGATCCTGAGCGCAACGAAACCCAGGCTCGCGCCGCGCTGATCGACCATGTCGGCGTGATCGAGAGCAACGTGCATCCGTTCGCCAGCTCCGATGGGCCGCTCACGCTCGACGGCGCGGCCGAGGAATATGCAACCGAGCTCTCCGTTGCTGCCGACGGCGGTGCACACCCGCGCTTCGACATCACCTTCCTCGGCGTCGGGCCCGACGGTCACGTCGCGTCGCTGTTCCCCGACCACCCGGGTATCCAGGTGACGGATGCGACGGTCGTCTCGGTGCGCAACTCGCCCAAGCCTCCCCCGGAGCGCCTGAGCCTCACCCTGCCGGTGCTTAATCGCTCCGACCGGATCTGGCTCGCGCTGGCCGGATCGGACAAAGCCTCGGCGCTCGGTCTCGCTCTCGCGGGTGCAAGCACCTGGGAGGTTCCGGTCGCCGGCATCGAGGGGCGCCTTCGTACTGTGTTCTTCGTCGATCGCGACGCGGCCGCCGAGGTTCCCGGCGAGCTGATCGCCGTCGAGTACTAGACAGTCGAGTACTAGACAGTCGAGTACTAGACAGCCCAGTTCTAGACAGCAATGCCACACAAGGGGCCAGCCGACTCGTTCGGCTGGCCCCTTTGTGTGGCACTGACTTTGTGCCCCGCACGACAAAAGAAGGCCCCGTCGACATCGTCGAACGGGGCCTTCTTCGCAGTTGCACCTACTGCGCGGTAAAACTACCGCGGTAAAACTACTGTGCAGTGAGGCGCGAGCGGCGCGCGCGGAGCTGCTCCAGCGCCTCATCCAGCAGAGTCTCTGCCTCTTCCTCGGTGCGACGTTCCTTCACATAGGCGAGGTGAGTCTTGTACGGCTCGAGCTTCGCCACCGACGGGGGGTTCTCTTTGTCACGGCCGGCCGGGAGACCACAGTTCGGGCAGTCGAGAATGACCGGGATCTCCTCCGGCTCGATCGTCGCGAGAAAGTACGGGCTCAGCTCGTGACCGTTCGCGCACCAGTAGAAGACCTGGAGACGCTCGGCGTGGAAGCCACGGTCTTGCTCGCCCATGGGCCCCGCGCCGACGCGCGAGCCCCGAATTGCACTGCCACCTGAAGCCATCTGTGTGTTCCTTCTCTCGCCGGCGTTACGCTGCGGCGTCGAACTTGGTGATGAGGCCGAGCACGATGATCGACGCGACCCAGACGAGGCCGAGGATCACCGTGATGCGGTTGAGGTTGCGCTCTGCGACCCCGGACGCGCCGAGGTTAGACGTCACGCCACCGCCGAACATGTCGGACAGACCGCCACCGCGACCGCGGTGCAACAGGATGAGCAGGGTCAGCAGGAGGCTCGTGATACCGAGCACCACCTGGAGGATGACCTGAAGGATTGCCACTGTGCGATTGCACCTTTCGACTACGGAAATGGGACCGCGCCGGCACGGAGCCACACGCAGTCGTCCTTCAGTATACCCGGGCCTCGGATCAGCGCTCGGGAGGCGCGATCGCCGCGCCTCCCTGCGCCGTGATCAGGTACCGACGTGCTTGGGAAACTGCGCGATCCGGGAGAATTCGGCCAGATCGAGGCTCGCGCCGCCGACCAGAGCGCCGTCGACATCCGTCTGGCGCATGAAACCGGCGATGTTGCCGGCCTTCACTGAACCGCCATACAGGATGCGCGCCGCATCCGCCGTCTCCTGTCCGAGCACCTCGGCAAGAGTCGCCCGCAGGGCCGCAGCAACCTGCTGTGCCTGCTCGGGCGTGGCCGCCTGGCCGGAGCCGATCGCCCACACGGGCTCATACGCGACGACGAGCTCGACACCCGCCGTGAGCCCGGCGATGCCCGCACGAAGCTGAGCGACCGGCACTGCACTCGGGCCGTGCAGCTCGAGGTCTTCCGCGGTCTCCCCCACGCACAGCACGGGCACGAGTCCCGCGGTGACGGCAGCAGCGACCTTGGCCGCCACCTTCTCGTCGGTCTCGTGGTGCAGCGTGCGGCGCTCGGAGTGACCGACGATGACGTAGCCACAGTCCAGCGCGCGAAGGAACGTCGCGGAGATCTCGCCCGTGTACGCGCCAGAGACGTGCTCGGAGACATCCTGACCGCCGTAGTGGAGGTCGAGCTTGTCTGCGGCGATCAGCGTCTGCACCGATCGCAGGTCGGTGAAGGGCGGGAAAATCGCCACCTCGACCGCGGCGAAGTCATGCCGGGCGTCTTTGAGACTCCAGGCCAGCTTCTGCACGAAAGCGATCGACTGCAGGTGGTCGAGGTTCATCTTCCAGTTGCCGGCGATCAGCGGGACGCGAGCGCCCGTCGTCACCGGGGTCACGCCTGCCAGCCCAAGACTGTGAGGCCGGGAAGGCTCTTCCCCTCGAGGAATTCGAGGCTGGCGCCACCGCCGGTCGAGATGTGACCGAACTGGTCGTCGGTGAAGCCGAGGGCACGCACTGCGGCGGCGGAGTCTCCCCCGCCGACGACGGAGAGTCCGTCGACCTCGGTGAGCGCCTGGGCGACCGTCTTGGTGCCCGCGGCAAATGGCTCGAGCTCGAAGACTCCCATCGGACCATTCCAGAACACGGTCTTCGACGAACGGATGACCGCGGCGAACGCCTCAGCGGTGGCCGGACCGATGTCCAGACCGAGCCCGGCCTCACCCCACGGCGAGCCTTCGATGTCGTCGGCAGCACGAACCTCGTGTTCTGCGTCGGCACCGAACTTCGAGGCGACTACGACATCAGTCGGCAGCAGGATCTGCACGCCGAGCTCGTCGGCTTTGGCCAGGTAGCCGCGCACGGTGTCGAGCTGGTCGACCTCGAGCAGACTGGAACCGACCTTGTGGCCCTGGGCCGCGAGGAAGGTGAACAGCATGCCGCCGCCGATCAGGAGGGAGTCGACCCGCGGCAGCAGATGCGCGATCACCCCGAGCTTGTCGGAGACCTTCGAGCCACCGAGAACAACGGCGTACGGCTTGGAGGGTGTCTCGGTGAGCTTGTCCAGCACATCGAGCTCGGTCGCAATGAGCCCGCCGGCGGCGCTCGGCAGCAACCCGGCGAGTTCGAAGACACTCGCCTGCTTGCGGTGCACGACGCCGAAACCGTCAGACACGAAGGCGTCTGCGAACTCGGCGAGGTCCGCGGCGAACGACTCGCGATCTTCGTCGTCTTTGGAGGTCTCGCGCGGGTCGAATCGGAGATTCTCGAGAACGACGAGGTCGCCCTCGGTCAGCTTCTCGACGGCCGCGACCGCCTCGGGGCCGACAGTGTCGTCGGCGAAGACCACCGGGGAGACCAGCAACTCCCCCAGGCGCCGAGCGACCGGGGCAAGGCTGTATTTGGGTGTCGGTACGCCGTCCGGGCGTCCCAGGTGCGAGATCACGATCACCCGCGCTCCGGCAGCCATGAGCTGCCGGAGCGTGGGGAGCGATGCGCGAATGCGGCCGTCATCCGTGATCTCGCCGTCTTTCAACGGGACATTCAGATCACAGCGGACGATGACCTTCTTGCCTCGGAGATCTCCGAGGCTTTCAATCGTGCGGAGCGTCATCCCGAGCCGTTACAGGCGCTCGGCGACGTACTCGGTGAAGTCGACGAGGCGGTTGGAGTAACCCCACTCGTTGTCGTACCAGCCGGCGATCTTCACCTGGGTGCCGATGGCCTTGGTGAGGCCCGCGTCGAAGATGCAGGAGTGCGGGTCGCCCTGGATGTCGCTGGAAACGATCGGGTCTTCGGTGTATGCGAGGTAGCCGGCGAGCGGGCCGCTCTCGGCCGCAGCCTTGAACGCCGCGTTGACCTCGGCGACGGTGACCGCACGGCCGGCGTCGATGGTGAGGTCGGTGATCGAGCCGGTTGGCACCGGAACGCGCAGCGCGTAACCGTCGAGCTTGCCGAGAACCTCGGGAACGACGAGGCCGAGTGCCTTCGCCGCGCCGGTCGAGGTCGGGATGATGTTCAGGGCGGCGGCACGCGCACGGCGCAGGTCGCTGTGCGGGCCGTCCTGCAGGTTCTGGTCTGCGGTGTAGGCGTGGACCGTCGTCATGAGGCCACGCTCGATGCCGAAGTTCTCGAGGAAGACCTTCACCAGCGGCGCGAGGCAGTTGGTAGTGCAGGACGCGTTAGACAGGATGTCCATGGTCGAGGGGTCGTAGTCGGACTCGTTGACGCCCATGACGAAGGTGCCGTCGTCGTCGGTCGCGGGCGCCGAGATGATGACCTTCTTGGCGCCGGCCTCGAGGTGCTTGCGGGCATCCTTGGCGTTGGTGAAGCGGCCGGTCGACTCGATCACGATGTCGATGCCCAGTTCGCCCCATGGCAGGTTCGCGGGATCGCGCTCCGCCAAGACCTTGATGCGCTTGTCTCCGACGATGATCGAATCACCCTCGACCGACACGTTCTCGGCGAGACGACCGCCGACGGAGTCGTACTTGAGCAGGTGTGCCAGCGATTTAGGGTCGGTGAGGTCGTTGACGGCGACGATTTCCAGGTCAGCGCCCTGAGCGAGGGACGCGCGAAGGTAGTTGCGACCAATGCGACCGAAGCCGTTGATGCCGATCTTGACTGTCAAGAGAACTCCTGATGCTGATGCGCCGAGGGCGCGATGTGTTGTTGTCGGGGTGCTGCTGCGCGGGGTAACCGCCGTGGCTACTGGGGCGACCCCACGGGTGACGGGTGTCGAGACAGGGGTGTGGCCGGTGCTCTCGCACCGGCCACCTCACCGATTAAGACAGTACCAGGAGGCCGTCAGTCTTCTGGGTTGCTGTGCTGAAGCGCTCCTGGACGTTCGCCCAGTTCACGATGTTCCAGAACGCCTTGACGTAGTCGGCGCGCACGTTCTTGTAGTCGAGGTAGTAGGCGTGCTCCCAGACATCCAGCGTCAGCAGCGGTACGAGGCCCAGCGGGATGTTGCCCTGCTGGTCGAACAGCTGGAAGATGCTCAGGTTCTTGCCGATGCTGTCGTAGCCGAGGATCGCCCAGCCCGAGCCCTGCACGCCCAGCGCGGTGGCCGTGAAGTGAGCGGTGAACTTGTCGAACGAACCGAACTGGTCGTCGATCGCCGCAGCCAACTCACCGGTCGGCTTGTCTCCGCCGTCGGGAGAGAGGTTGGTCCAGAAGATCGAGTGGTTGACGTGACCGCCGAGGTTGAACGCGAGGTCCTTCTCGAGCTTGTTCACATTGGCCAGGTTGCCGCTGTCGCGCGCCTCGGCGAGGCCGGCCAACGCCGTGTTGGCGCCGGTGACGTACGCCTGGTGGTGCTTGTCATGGTGAAGTTCCATGATCTGGGCACTGATGTGCGGCTCCAGAGCCGCAAAGTCGTATCCCAGTTCGGGCAGCGTGTATTCAGCCATATTCCGATCTCCTTTTTCTGTGGACCCGGGGGCTACGAGCACCATCTACCGGGCCGAATTTCAGTGTACTCGCGTCAGCTCCGGCGCCCAGCGAATGCTTCCCGTACGTACAGGGTCCGTTCACCCGGGATCAGTTCACCCGGCGCGCGACCATGCCGGGCTCAGGCGTCTTCGTAGTCCGCGGGAAGATTGGCGTCGGTTCCGGGGATCCCGAGATCGACGGCCTTCTTGTCTGCCATGGCCAGCAGGCGGCGGATGCGGCCGGCCACGGCATCCTTCGTCATCGGCGGGTCGGCGTGGTGGCCGAGCTCGTCGAGGCTCGAGTCGCGGAAGCGCAGCCGCAAATCACCGGCGTAGCGCAGGTGCTCAGGAACGTCGCCGTCGAGGATCTCGAGTGCTCGCTCGACCCGGGCGCAGGCCGCGACGGCCGCCTGGGCGGAACGGCGGAGGTTCGCATCGTCGAAGTTCACCAGACGATTGGCTGTGGCCCGCACCTCGCGCCGCTGACGCAATTCCTCCCAGTTGAGCACGGTGGCCGCCGCGCCCATGTGCACGAGCATCGCGCTGATCGCTTCGCCGTCACGGATGACCACGCGGTGCACTCCGCGGACCTCGCGAGCCTTGGCAGCCACACCCAGCCGACCGGCGGCACCGACCAGGGCCATCGCGGACTCGTTGCCGGGGCAGGTGATCTCGAGTGCTGCAGAACGACCAGGGTCGGTGAGGGAACCGCGCGCCAAGAATGCCCCGCGCCAGACGGCCGACAGCTCGTCTTTGCCCCCGGTGGTGAGCTTGTTCGGGAGCCCACGGATCGGGCGGCGACGGGCGTCGAGCAGGCCGGTCTGGCGAGCGAGCGTCTCGCCGCCGTCGAGGACGCGAACGAGGTAGTGGCTGGTGCGGCGAAGTCCGGATGCGGAGATGACCGAGACCTCGCTCTTCACGCCGTAGAGCTCGGCCAGGTCTTTGCGCACCCGGCGAGCGAGCTGCGGGGTGTCGAGCTCTGACTCGACCGCGATGCGCCCGGAGATGAGGTGGAGGCCGCCGGAGAAACGCAGGATGGTGGCTAGCTCCGCCGCGCGCACCGTGGTCTTGCTCACCTCGATGCGGGCGAGTTCATCTTTGACGTCGGCGGTGAGAGCCAATCTGGGCTTCTTTCTGTTGTATCGGAATCCTGGATGCCGTGCCCTCGTCCGTCAAGCGGAAAATTGGGGGCAGGGAGCCGCTGGCGCGGCGAAACTCACTCGCGACCGAGGTCGCGGTGCTTGACGCTGACGGCAACGCCGGGCTGTTCTCGCAATAGGCGAGCGAGCCTCTCGGCGACCGCGACGGAACGGTGTTTACCGCCCGTGCATCCAATGGCGATCGTAGCGTGTCTCTTGTTCTCGCGCTGATAGCCTGCGAGCACGGGGGCCAGCGCGCGGGTGTAATTGTCGACGAATTCGGCCGCACCCTCCTGGGCGAGCACGAAGTCGGAGACCTGCTGATCGAGGCCGGTGCTCCCCCGCAGATCGGGCACCCAGAAGGGGTTGGGCAGAAAGCGCATGTCGGCCACGAGATCGGCGTCGGTGGGCAACCCGTACTTGAAACCAAAGCTCATCACCGTGACCTGCAGCCCGGGCGTTTCCGCGTCGGAGAACGTCTCCTGCACCGTCGTGGCCAGCTGATGGATGTTGAGGTCGGAGGTGTCGACGATGATGTCGCTGGACTCTCGCAGGTTGAGCATCCGCTGCCGCTCGGCGCCGATGCCATCGAGCAGGGTGCCGTCGCCCTGGAGCGGATGTGGACGCCGCACCTGCTCGAACCGACGCACGAGCGCCGCATCCGTCGCCTCGAGGAACAACACCCGAACGGCGTTGTTCTCGCGCAGGGACTCGACGATCTGCTCGAGGTCGGAGAACAGATTGCCGCCGCGGACATCCACGACGGCCGCGATCTTCGGCAGCGTGTCGCCGACCCGGCCTGCCAATTCCACGAGAGGGCGCAACATCTGAGGCGGCAGGTTGTCGACGACATACCAGCCGAGGTCTTCGAGCGCATTGCCGACGGTGGAGCGCCCGGCTCCCGACATGCCCGTGACGATCAGCACTTCCTGCTTGTCGCTCTCCGCGCTCATGCTGCAAGCCTACTTAATCGTTTCCTGCGCCTGATTGATTCGTGCGTCACTGGCGCAGGCGTTCGTAGATGGTCTGGGCGAGCGTCGGGCCGATGCCCTGCACTTCGGCGATGGCCGTCTGATCCGCCGTGCGCAGCTGGGTCACCGAGCCGAAGTGCCGGAGCAGTTCTTTCACCCGCGCGGGCCCCAGGCCCGGGATCTCGCCGAGTTGCGACGAGACATCCTTTTTTCGTCTCTGGCGTTGATAGGTGATCGCGAACCGGTGCGCCTCGTCACGGATGCGCTGGATCATGAACAGCGCGTCGCTGTTGCGGGGCAGGATGACCGGATAGTCGGAGTCAGGCAGCCAGATCTCCTCAAGACGCTTGGCGATGCCGCAGAGGTGGATATCGGTGATGCCGGCGTCTTCCAGGGCGCGCTTCGCCGCGGCCACCTGCGGCTGACCACCGTCGACGATGAGCAGGTTCGGTCGGTAGGCGAACTTCTGCCGACGGGTCTCGGCGGCGGGGTCGACGATGTCGTCGGTGGTGGGGTCCGCAGCCTCGGTCCCCTCAGGGTCCGATTCGCTGCCCGTCGGGTCAAGGTAGGCGAGCCGTCGGCTCAGCGTCTGGTAGATCGACTCGGTGTCGTCGGTCGACTCGGGGATGCTGAAGCGACGGTACTGGTCTTTGCGTGGCAGACCGTCTTCGAACACCACCATCGAGGCGACGATGTTGGTACCGCTGAGGTGCGACACGTCGTAGCACTCCATCCGCAGCGGCGCGTCGGGCATGCCCAGGGCATCCTGAATATCGGCGAGGGCCTGGGATCGGGCGGTGAAGTCACCGCTGCGCCGCGTCTTGTAGAGCATCAGAGCGTTCTTCGCGTTGGTCTCGACCGTCTGGGCCAGGGCAGCGAGGTCACCGCGCTGTGCGACGCGAAGACCCACCTTGCCGTTGCCATCGCGCCCGGAGCGGATCCCACTGAGCCAGACCTCGAGCTCTTTCACGTCCTCCGGAAGTTCGGGAACGACGATCTGGCGCGGTGGCACGAGCTCGTCCTCGTAGGCGTTCTGCAGCACCAGTTCGACCAGCTCGCCGAGCGCCAGGTCGAGTTCCTTGTCGACCACCCAGCTGCGCACACCGCGGATGCGCCCGCCGCGCACGGTGAATTGCTGCACGGCGGCGGCGAGCTCGTCGTGTGCGATGCCGAACACGTCGGCGTCGACGTCTTCGGCCAGCACCACCGCGCTCTTGGACAGCGCGGTCTCGAGCGCTCCGAGCTGGTCGCGATAGCGCGCGGCAGACTCGTAGTCCTGGGTCTCGGCCGCCGCCATCATCTTTTTGCGGACATCCGTGATGTAGCGCGAGTCATTTCCCGCCATGAAGGAGGCGAAGTCGAGAGCGATCGACTTGTGGTCCTCTTTGGTGATGCGTTTCACGCACGGCGCGGCACATTTGCCGATGTCGCCGAGCAGGCAGGGCCGACCGGTCTGCTCCGCTCGCTTGTAGGTCGCGTCCGAGCAGCTGCGCATCGGGAAGGCTTTCAACATCAGGTCGACGGTCTCGCGAATCGCCCAGACCTTCGTGTACGGCCCGAAGTAGCGGGCGCCCTTCATGGTCTTGTGGCGGGTGACCAGCACGCGGGGAACGTCGTCGCCGAGGGTGATCGCCAGATACGGGTACGACTTGTCGTCTTTGAACTGCACGTTGAACGGCGGGTCGAACTCTTTGATCCAGGTGAACTCGAGCGAGAGCGCCTCGAACTCGGTGCCGACCACGGTCCATTCGACGGATGCCGCGGTCAGCACCATGCGCCTCGTGCGCTCGTGAAGGCTGCGCAGCGGCTGGAAGTAGTTGCTCAGCCGAGAGCGCAGGTTCTTCGCCTTGCCGACGTAGAGCACCCGCTGGTTCTGGTCGCGGAAGCGGTAGACGCCCGGCTGCTGCGGGATCTCCCCCGCCTTCGGCCGCCAACTCACCGTGCCCGACATCGGCGGGCGAGGAGGCGTCGCCCCGAGGGGCGATCGCCGCGGCGGCGTCGTTGTTGCCATGGTCGCCGAGCCTACGCCGAGGCGCGGGCCGGCTTGCGCGGCTGCTTACTGGCGGGTTTGCGCGACGACACCTTCACCACCGGCGCGGGAGCAGGCTCGAGGATCTCGGCGAGGAACTGGCCGGTGTGGCTGGCCTCCACCGCCGCGAGCTGCTCGGGGGTGCCCGTCGCGATGACCTGGCCTCCCCCGGCTCCGCCCTCTGGCCCCATGTCGATGAGCCAGTCCGCCGACTTGATCACGTCGAGGTTGTGTTCGATGACGATCACCGTGTTGCCCTTGTCGGCCAAACCGTTCAGCACCAGGAGCAACTTGCGCACGTCTTCGAAGTGAAGACCGGTGGTTGGCTCGTCGAGCACGTAGATGCTGCGTCCCATCGACCGCTTCTGCAGTTCGGTGGCCAGCTTGACACGCTGCGCCTCGCCACCCGACAGGGTCGTCGCGCTCTGCCCGAGGCGCACGTAACCGAGGCCGACATCGACCAGCGTGTTGAGGAAGCGGCTGATCGAGGAGATCGCCTCGAAGAACTCGGCCGCCTCGCTGATCGGCATGTCGAGCACCTCGGCGATCGACTTGCCCTTGTAGTGCACCGCGAGCGTCTCGCGGTTGTACCGGGCACCGTTGCAGACCTCGCACACGACGTAGACGTCTGGCAGGAAGTTCATCTCGATCTTGATCGTGCCGTCGCCGGAACAGTTCTCGCAGCGACCGCCCTTGACGTTGAAGCTGAAGCGACCGGGCAGGTAGCCGCGGGACTTGGCGTCGACGGTCTCGGCAAACAGGTTGCGGATCTTGTCGAACACGCCCGTGTAAGTCGCCGGGTTCGACCGCGGAGTGCGGCCGATCGGCGCCTGGTCGACGTGGACGACCTTGTCGAGGTTGTCGAGACCGGTGACGCGGGTGTGCTTGCCGGGGATCTGGCGCGCGCCGTTCAACTCATTGGCGAGCACCTTGTACAGGATGTCGTTCACCAGTGAGGACTTGCCCGATCCGCTGACGCCGGTCACCGCGGTGAAGGTTCCGAGCGGGAATTCGACGGTGACATCCCTCAGGTTGTTGGCGCGCGCGCCCTCGACCGTGAGCATCCTCTTCGGGTCGATCGGTCGACGCACCGTCGGCGTTTCGATCGCGCGCCGGCCCGAGAGGTAGTCGCCGGTCATGGAACGCGTGTTGGCGAGCAGGTCTGCGTACGACCCCGAGTGAACTACCTCGCCTCCGTGCTCGCCGGCACCCGGTCCGATGTCGACCACCCAATCAGCGGTGCGGATAGTGTCTTCGTCGTGCTCGACGACGATGAGGGTGTTGCCGAGGTTCTTCAGCTTCACCAGGGTCTCGATCAGACGGCGGTTGTCACGCTGATGCAGGCCGATGCTCGGTTCATCGAGCACGTAGAGCACGCCGGTCAAGCCGGAACCGATCTGGGTCGCGAGACGGATGCGCTGCGCCTCGCCACCGGACAGCGATCCGGCCGAGCGGGCGAGGTTGAGGTAGCTCAGGCCGACCTCGATCAGGAACTCCAACCGCAGCCGGATCTCGCGAAGCACCTGTGCCGCGATCTTGGCCTCGCGGGGGGTGAGTTCGAGGAGCTTCATGAACTCGTAGGCGTCGACGAGGCTGAGCTCGGAGACATCCGCGATGTTGTGTTCATGAACGGTGACCGCGAGCACCTCGCGCTTCAAGCGCTTGCCGTGGCAGACCGGGCAGGCGATCTCGCGAAGGTACGACGAGTAACGCTGGCGGGCCGAGTCGGTCTCCGCCTCAAGGAATTTGCGCTCGATGTAGGGCATGACGCCCTCGAAGCCCGTCGAGTACTTCATCTCGCGGCCGAAGCGGTTCTTCCACTTGACAGTTACTTCGAAGTCGTTGCCCTCGAGGATGGCGCGCTGCACCTTCTCGGGCAGCTCCTGCCATGGCGTCTTCAGGGAGAAATCGAGGTCGGCGGCGAGACCCTCGAGGAGGCGCTGAAAGTAGTTGAACAGGCCCTTGCCGGACTGGGTCCACGGCAGGATGACGCCCTCGGCCAGGCTGAGGGCCGGGTCGCCGAGCAGCAGCTCCTGATCGACCGACATGCGGGTGCCGAGACCCGAGCACTCCGGGCAGGCGCCGAACGGGGCGTTGAACGAGAACGTGCGCGGCTCGATCTCGGTGAGCTGCACCGGGTGCCCGTTGGGGCAGGACAGCTTCTCGGAGAAGTTGCGCCAGGCCTCCGGGCCGGTTGCGTCGACATAGTTGATGCTGACCAGGCCATCAGTGAGGCGTAGCGCGGTCTCGAGCGAGTCGGTCAGCCGGGTGAGGATGTCGGGGGCCGCAACCAGACGGTCGACGACGACGGAGATGTCGTGCTTGTACTGCTTCTTCAACGTCGGTGGGGAGCTGAGCTGAATCTGCTCACCGTCGACGATCGCGCGCGAGTAGCCGCTGGCCGCGAGTTCCTTGAACAGGTCGACGAACTCGCCCTTCTTCTGCGAGACCACGGGGCTGACGATCTGGTAGCGCACCCCGGTCTCCAGGGTCATGAGCTGGTCGGCGATCTGCTGCACCGTCTGGCGCTCGATCTTGGCACCGCAGATAGGACAGTGCGGAATGCCGATGCGCGCCCAGAGCAGGCGCATGTAGTCGTAGATCTCGGTGATCGTGCCGACGGTGGAGCGCGGGTTGCGGTTGGTCGACTTCTGGTCGATCGAGACCGCGGGGCTCAGACCGTCGATGAAGTCGACGTCGGGGCGGTCGACCTGACCGAGGAATTGCCGGGCGTATGCTGACAGCGATTCGACGTAGCGGCGCTGGCCCTCCGCGAAGATCGTGTCGAAGGCGAGCGACGACTTTCCCGAACCGGAAAGACCGGTGAAGACGACCAGAGAATCGCGCGGGATCTCGAGGTCGACGTTCTTGAGGTTGTGCACCCTGGCCCCGAGGACAGAGAGCTTCGGGCCGGACTTGACGGGGGAAATAGTCACCATACGAGTCTACGTAAGCCACCGACATTGCCCGATCGGTTAAGCCCCTAGCGGACCTGGTGTCAGCGATACTCCTTTGGTTGAGTACCGCACGCGCTCTAGCGCGTTCGCGTATCGAAACCTGTCCGTGGTGGGCCTCGATACGCGTCCTCGCGCGGACGCTCGGGCGCTAACCGCCCAGCGGAACGGCGCTACTCGACCGGCGAATCGACCGGCGCGGTCAGGCCAGGTGGCCCGCCGCCTCCATCTGACGTAGCTCCTTCTTCAGATCGGCGACCTCATCGCGCAGCCGGCCGGCGAGCTCGAACTTGAGCTCCCCCGCGGCCTGGAGCATCTGCTCGTTGAGGTCACGGATGATCGTCTCCAGATCATTCGCACCCGCGGCAGCCAGACCCGCGTGCTTGCCCTCGCGCTTGAGGCTCGGCGTGGGTGCACGCTTGCGCCCGCCGCGACCGCTCAGCAGTTCTGCCGTGTCGGCATCCTCCCGCTGCAGCTGGTCGGTGATGTCGGCGATCTTCTTGCGCAGCGGCTGCGGGTCGACCCCACGCTCGAGGTTGTACGCGACCTGCAGTTCGCGCCGCCGGTTGGTCTCCGAAATGGCCAGGGCCATGGAGTCGGTCATGACATCGGCATACATATGCACTGCGCCGGACACGTTGCGGGCGGCGCGACCGATGGTCTGGATCAGCGAGGTCGACGACCGGAGGAACCCCTCCTTGTCGGCGTCGAGGATGGCCACGAGCGACACCTCGGGAAGGTCGAGGCCCTCCCGCAACAGGTTGATGCCGACCAGCACGTCGTAGACGCCCTGCCGCAGCTCGGTGAGCAGCTCGACCCGCCGCAGCGTGTCGACATCGGAGTGCAGGTAGCGCACGCGCACGCCCGCCTCACCGAGGAACTCGGTGAGCTCCTCGGACATCTTCTTCGTGAGGGTGGTGACAAGCACCCGCTCGTTTAGGGCCACACGGGCGCGGATCTCCTCGAGCAGGTCGTCGATCTGACCCTTGGTGGGCTTGACCACGATCTCGGGATCGATCAGGCCGGTCGGGCGGATGATCTGCTCGACCACCGAGTCGGTGATGCCCATCTCGTACTTGCCGGGCGTCGCCGACAGGTAGACCTTCTGGCCGACCCGGTCGAGGAACTCGTTGAACTTGAGCGGGCGGTTGTCGAGGGCACTCGGCAGCCGGAAGCCGTGGTCGACCAGAGTGCGCTTGCGCGACGCATCCCCCTCGTACATGGCCCCGATCTGCGGAATCGTGACGTGCGACTCGTCGATGACCACCAGGAAGTCGTCGGGGAAGTAGTCGATGAGACAGTGCGGCGCCTCGCCCGGGTTGCGACCGTCGATGTGGCGCGAGTAGTTCTCGATGCCGCTGCAGAACCCGATCTGCTCCATCATCTCGATGTCGAAGGTGGTGCGCATGCGCAGTCGCTGGGCCTCGAGCAGTTTGCCCTCACGCTCGAGTTGGGCCAGGCGCAGCTCGAGCTCCTCCTTGATCGTGACGATCGCCTTCTGCATGCTCTCTTGGCCGGCCACATAGTGCGACCCGGGGAACACCGAGACGGCGTCGAGCTTCTTCACCACGTCGCCGGTGAGCGGATGCAGGCTGTACAGCCCCTCGATCTCGTCACCGAACATCTCGATGCGGATGGCGAGCTCCTCGTACATCGGGATGATCTCGATCGTGTCGCCGCGCACACGGAAGTTGCCGCGGGAGAAGTCGACGTCGTTTCGCTGGTACTGCATCGAGACGAATTTGCGGATCAGCGCCTCTCGGTCGATGCGCATGCCGACCTGCAGGGCGAGCATGGCGTCGAGGTACTCCTCGGACGAGCCGAGTCCGTAGATGCAGGAGACGGTGGAGACCACCACCACGTCGCGCCGACTGAGCAGCGAGTTGGTGGTGGAGTGCCGAAGCCGCTCCACCTCCGCGTTGATCGACGAGTCCTTCTCGATGAAGGTGTCGGTCTGCGGCACGTAGGCCTCGGGCTGGTAGTAGTCGTAGTACGAGACGAAGTATTCGACCGCGTTGTTCGGCATCAGCTCGCGGAACTCGTTCGCCAGCTGCGCCGCCAACGTCTTGTTGTGCGCGAGCACGAGAGTGGGGCGCTGCACCTGCTCGATGAGCCAGGCCGTGGTCGCCGACTTGCCGGTTCCGGTGGCGCCGAGCAGCACGACATCCGTCTCCCCCGCGTTGATGCGGGCGGTCAGTTCGGCGATGGCCTGGGGCTGATCGCCGCTCGGCACGTACTCGCTGACGACCTCGAACGGGCGCACGGATCTGGTCGGTTCCATGCCTCAAGCTTAAGCAGGGCCACTGACACTCGATTCGAATTGCGCCGTGGGCAGAACGGGCGCTGCACCGAGAACAATGCGCTGATCCGCCGGTCGCTGGTCGACGAGCTGATGCGTGACCAGCACGGTGATGCGGTCGGCGAGAGCGATCCGCAGATCTGTCATCAGCTCTCGCGCCGACTCTTCGTCGAGGTGTGCCGTCGGTTCGTCGAGCAGGATGACGTCGGCTCCCGTCAGCAGCGTGCGGGCCACCGCGAGCCGCTGTCGCTCCCCTCCAGACAGCTGTGCGCCGCCCGCGCCGATGCGCGTATCCAGCCCGTCGGTCAGTCGGTCGAGCAGGGGCCCGAGCCCGACACGACGGAGTACGGTGATCAGCTCTGCCTCGTCGGGCGCAGACTCGCGCGGCCGGGCGATGAGCAGATTGCCGCGGATGGTCGAGTCGAACAGATGCCCCTCCTGCGGGCTCCAGCCGAATCGGCGGGCGAGCGGCGAGAGGTCGCGGCCGGAGACGTCGTCACCATTGATGAGGTAGGCGCCCGAGGTGGGCTCGAGGTGTCCGAGGAGCAGCGCGATCAGCGTCGACTTGCCCGAGCCGGACGGCCCGGTGATGGTGAGCCAGTCGCCGCGGGTGACGCGAGCCGAGGCATCCGTCAGCACGGTCTGTGTCGGCTGCCAGCCCGTCGCGACCTGCCGCAGCTCGATGCTCTCGATTCGACGGTCGTCGACGGGTGTCCCCGGCGCCTCGCGCTCGACCGCCGTGGTGCGCGACACCCGGCCGAGTACACGGCGCAGGGCGGGAAGCAGCTGCACCGCTCCGACGAGCTCGAGCGTCGGCTCGATCAACGCGAGCGGCACCAGAGCGAGTACCGCCACCAGACCGGGCTGGATGTCTGGCTGCTGCAGCACCGCGAACGGCACCAGCAGCACGGCCGCCAGCGCGCAACTCGCGATCACCACCGCGCCGCCGAGTCCGAGCGCTCCAGCACCGCGACGAGCAGCGGCGGAGGCCCGGCCGTCCAGCGCCGCAAGCTCTGCCCGAACCCCAGCGTCGACCCCGTTGGCCCGCAAGTCGTCTGCGGCACCGAGCATGGCGGCGAAGCGCACCAACACCGTGGAACGGAGGGACTGCAGGCCTCGGGCAGCACGGCGATCCGCGGCGAGGGCCACCAGTGGGGCGACGATGCCGGCGAACAGTCCGAGCATGATCAGCACCGGAACGACGGCCGGCACCAGAACACCGAGCGCCACGAGCGTGACGAGCAGGCTGAGCACCCCGCTGGCGAGTGGAAGCACCACACGAATCGCCAGGTCGCGTAGCTCATCGACCTCGCGGACCAGGCGATCGAGCGTGCCGCCGGCCGTCACGCTGTCGCGACCGCGAAGCCCGCGCGCCGAGAGGGCCGACCAGAGCCGCATGCGCACGCCGGTGAGGGCCGCGAAGACGGCATCGTGGCTGAGCAGTCGTTCCGAGTAGCGCAGCACCGCGCGACCCACCCCGAAGAAGCGCACGCCGACGATCGCGACCAGCAGGTACATGATCGGCGGGTGCTCGCTCGCCCGCACGATCAGCCAGCCCGAGACTCCGGTGAGGGCGATCGCGAACAGCGTGGCGAGTGTGCCCAGCGCGACAGCGCCGGCGATCTTCCCTCGAACCGGACGAAGGAGAGCGGCGAGCTCGCGCCACGGATGCTCCGGCTCGCCGAAGGGTTCGACCAGGCGTGCCGGCAGGGGTTCGGCGACCACCGAGGACGACATCGGCGCAGCCTCGAACGCCGCGCCGGCGTCGAGCCGAACCCTGGCGTCGGCGAGGGCGCGGGCGGCTGGGTCATGCGAGGCGAGAAGCACCGTCGCCTTCCCGCGCAGCCGCGCGATCTCGCGCAGCACCTGCGCGGCACTCGCTGAATCGAGTTGAGCGGTGGGTTCGTCGAGCAGCACCAGGCGTGCACCGGCGTCCACGCGCGCGATCACCCGAGCTACCCCCAGCCGCCGCAGTTCTCCGGGGCTCATCAGCGCGGGCGGAAGGTCGGCGCTGTGGGCGATGCCGAGGCGCTGGAGCAGCGACTCGTCTCCCCCGTAGATCGCGAGTTCCTTGAGCACGGTGTCGCCGGTGGTGCGCGGATGCTGCGGCAGCCAGGCAACCCGGGTCGCGTCGAGTCCCTCGACCCTCCCGCCGACCTCGGCCGACGCACCGGATCGGAGCCGCCCGGCCAGCACCGCGAGCACCGTCGACTTACCGGTACCGCTCCGCCCGTCGAGAAGCGTGATCGCCCCGCGACGGGCGGCGAAGGAGAGGCCGGCCACGGCATCCGTCTGTCGGTCGGCGAAGCGCACGCGCAGGTCGGTCACGCACAGGTCGGCATCGCCATCGAAGACGATCGATTCTTCGACCGGTTCGTCGATAATCGCCTGTGCCCGGGCGAGCGCCTCGCGTCCGTCCCGCGCTGCATGGAAGGCCACGCCGATCTCCCGGAACGGCGCCATGCACTCCGGGGCCAGGATGAGCACCAGCAGTCCGACCTCGAGTGTGAGGTCGCCGCCCACGAGTCGCACCCCGATGAATACCGCCACGATGGCGACCGAGATCGTCGCGATCAGCTCCAGTGCCAGCGAGGACAGGAAGGCTGTTCTCAGGGTCTGCACCGTGGCGCGGCGGTGACGGTCTGAGATCTCGCGCAGGGCGTCGGTCTGTTCCTCGGCACGCCCCAGTCCGACCAACACGGGAAGGCCGCGGGCCAGCTCGACGAGGTGATCCGACAGCCGGGCCAGAGCCGTCGTCGCCGCGGCCACCCGCTCCTGGGTGTGCATGCCGATCAGCGTCATGAACACCGGGATCAGGGGCACCGTCAGCACGATGATGAGCGCGCTGACCCAGTCGGCGAAGAGGATGCGCGCGCCGATAATCACGGGGACCGTGGCCGCCGTCACCAGCGCCGGCAGGTAGACGGTGTAGTACTTCTCGAGTTCGTCGAGTCCCTGCGTGGCCAGGGTGGCGACGGACGCGGGTGCGGTGCCGGGCTGCAGAGCGCGGTCGGCGAGAGCCGCGCGCATCCGCTCCTTCGAACCGAGGAGCGCTCGTGCGGAGACGACCCGCTGCGCCCAGGCGACCAGCGCTCGACCGAGAGCGGATGCCGCGCCCAGGGCGATGATGCCGGCCCAGTCAGCGTGACCGGCTGCGCTGTTCCCGATCGCACTGTTCCCGATCTCCGTGTGACCGTCAGCCACCGCCGCGACGCCGCCGGCGATCGCGGTGGCGATACCGATCAGGGCGATCGCCTTCGCGGCACCCAGAAGGGCGAGCAGATAGAGGAACCCTCGCGGCATCCTGGCCAGGTCGTCGCGCGGCGTGGGCCGATTCACGGGTGTTGTTCCATCGGGCGTCGCACCGCCGCCTCGACCGGATGTGCGGCCGGCAGCTGGGTCGCGCTGACCCGCTTGCGGAACACCCAGTAGGTCCAGGCCTGGTAGGCCAGCACGAGGGGCACCCCGAAGCCGGCGACGACCGACATCACGGAGAGCGTGTACGGCGTCGATGACGCGTTCGCCACGGTGAGGTCGAAGCGGGCATCGATGGTCGAGGGCAGCACCACCGGGTAGCTGGCGGCGAAGATCGCGCCGACCGTGAGCGCGAGCGCGAATCCGAGGCTGACGAACGCCCAGCCCTCCCGACCGGCCCGGTTGGCGAACCACGCGCCCACGGCGACCGCGATGGCGAGAATCGCGATCACCCAGGTCACCGGGTTGCCCGTGCGAAGCTGCACGCCGATGAGCCAGACCGCGAGCGGTATCAGCGCGATCGGACCGACGAGGCCCGCGAAACGACGCCCGGCGACGCGCACCGGGCCGTCGGTCTTGAGCGCGAGGAACACCGAGGCGTGAGCGAGCGCGAATCCGACCACGGCGAGACCGCCGACGATCGCCCACGGAGTGAGCCAGGCGAAGGCGCCGCCCACCCGGTCGCCGTTCGCGTTCAGCGGAAGCCCGGTGGTGGTGAGCGCAAGGGTCGCACCGATTCCGAACGCGGCGACCAGCGAGCCGAGGCCCAGCGCGGCATCCCAACCCCGCCGCCAGCGATCGCTCGTTCCCTTACCCCGGTATTCGATCGCGACGGCACGGAAGATCAAGCCGAGCAACACGAACACCATCGGCAGGTAGAGGGCAGACAGCAGGGAGCCGTACCAGAACGGGAAGGCGGCGAAGGTAGCGCCGATCGCGGTGACCAGCCACACCTCGTTGCCGTCCCACACCGGCCCGATGGCGTTGAGCATCACACGCTTGTCGGCCTCCTTGCGGGTGAGGAAGAACAGCCGCATCCCTACTCCCAGGTCGAAGCCCTCGAGAAAGAGGTAGCCGAGCCAGAGAACGGCGATCAGGATGAACCAGATGGTGGGCAGCATGGTCAGCTCCTAGTAACTCGGGGTCTCAGTACGCGAAGGCGAGCACGTCGCCCGAGGTCGCGTCGGAATCGTCATCGTCGTCGTTCTTCGGATGCGCCAATTCCGGCACCGCGCTGGCGACCCCGCCGCGCACATACCGCACCAGCAGCCGGATCTCGAACACCATCAGCACGGCGTACACCAGCGTGAAGGCGCTGAGCGAGAACAGGATCTCGCCGAAACTCACTCCGGGCGAGACAGCGGCGGCGGTGAACATGAAGACCCCATCGATGCCGTCCGGGTTTGGCGCGACGACGAATGGCTGCCGCCCCATCTCGGTGAAGATCCAGCCAGCCGAGTTCGCCGCGAATGAGGCGAGGATGCTCGCCGCCGCCAACTGCATCAGCCAGCGCTGACGGGGCACCGTACCCCGACGCGTCAGCCAGAGCGCCAGCGCCGCGGCGCCGGCCGCGAGGATGCCGAAGCCGATCATCATCCGGAAGCCCCAGTAGGTCACCTCGAGCACCGGTGTGTAGTCGATCGCCTGACCGGCCCGATCGCCGTAGATCGCCTTGTCGGGCAGATTCGTACCGTACTTGGCCTGATACTGCGGGATCAATTCGTTGATGCCCTTGATGTCGGTGCTGAAGTCGCCCTTGGCGAGGAACGACAGCAGGCCCGGGATCTCGATGATCGGGGTGATGTCCGAGCAGTTCTTCGAGCCGAGCTCGCCCACCGAGAGCACCGAGAAGCTGGTGCCGTCGTGGCAGGCGCCCTCGGCCGCCGCCATTTTGAGCGGCTGCTGCTCGAACAACAGCTTGGCCTGTGAGTCGCCCGTGATGGCAACACCGGCGAACGCCACCATGGCTACGACCGCGCCGATCCGCAGCGAAGTGATCCAGACCTTGTGGTCGGCTTTATCCCGACCAGGGATGTCGGCGGCCTCGCCGACGACCACCTTCTTGTCGAGACCAACGGTGTCGATCCCATCGCGGCGCCGCTGCCACAGCTGGTACCAGGCGATGCCGACGACGAAGCCGCCACCGACGGCGAGCGAGCCGCAGAGGGTGTGGCTGAAGGCGCTGAGAGCAGTGTTATTGGTGAGGACGGCCCAGACATCCGTCATCACGGGGCGGCCGTCGATCAGGGCGACACCCACCGGATGCTGCATCCACGAGTTCGCGACGATGATGAAGTAGGCCGAGACGATCGACCCCGCGATGGCAACGCACAGGCTGGCGAAGTGCAGCTTCTTGGGCAGCTTGTTCCAGCCGAAGATCCACAGGCCGAGGAACGTCGATTCGACGAAGAAGGCGAGCAACGCCTCCATGGCCAGCGGGGCGCCGAACACGTCGCCCACGAACTTCGCATACTCGCTCCAGGCCAGCCCGAACTGGAACTCCTGCACCAGGCCGGTCGCGACACCGAGGATGAAATTGATCAGGTAGAGCTTTCCCCAGAACTTGACCATGCGGTACCAGCGCACGTCTCCGGTGCGCATCCACTTCCACTGCATGCCGGCGACGATCGGTCCGAGGCCGATGGTGAGCGGAACCATCCAGAAGTGGTACACGGTGGTGATGCCGAACTGCCAGCGTGCGATGAGCAGCGGATCGAGGTCCATGGGCATAAAACCAGCACCGTGCAGCATGACGCTCCTTCTTCTACCGAATGTAGAAACAGTTAAGTTCTACACCATGTAGAACTACATTTCTACATCGAGTAGAATCTGGACATGGCAACGCTGGGGGAACTCGAACGAACGGTGATGGACATCCTCTGGGATTCCGCCAACGCACTTGCGGCAACGGACATCCGTGACCGCCTCGATGGCAAAGAACTCGCCACCACGACGGTGCTGACGGTGCTGGGTCGCCTCGAGAGCAAAGGCTTCGTGATCCGGGAACGGGATGCCCGCCCGCATCTGTTCGCCGCCGCTACCACCCGTGCCGCGCACATGGCCGAGCTGATGCATGAGGTGCTCGGCACGGCGCCCGACCGCACCGCGGTGCTCGCACGGTTCATCGGACAAGTCAGCTCGGGCGAGGCGGCCACTCTGCGCCAGATGCTCGACGGTCGACTGGTGGGCGACAAGCAGCTGCTGTGACCATCACCTGGGTTGCTCTCGCGATTCTCGCGATCGCCCTGGCCTGGCCGGTGCCGATCCTGCTCGCACGGGCATCCTGGCCAGCTCGAGCGCCAGCCACCGCCCTGATCGTCTGGCAGGCGATCGCGCTGGCCGGTGGACTTTCCATGCTCGGCGCTCTGTTCTCGTTCGGGCTCGAGCCATTCGGCGACGATCTCGCCACCGGACTCGCCGCCTTCCCGGGCTGGCTGGTGGCGGGCGAATTGCCGGCCGGGACAAGCTTCCTGCAGATGTTCGCGGTCAGCGGCGGCATCCTGCTCGGGGTGCACCTGCTTCTCACGCTCGGCCTTACCTTCGCTCGCGCCGAGCGTTCTCGACGCCGGCACGGCCAGCTGGTTCGACTCCTCAGCGCACCCATTCCCGAACGCCCCGGCATGCGTCTGCTCGAGCACGAGGCGCCGGTGGCATATTGCCTGCCCGGAACGACCCGCTCGGTGACCGTGCTCTCGGCCGGGCTCGTCGAACTGCTCGACGACCAGCAGTTGCAGGCAGTCATCGCGCACGAGCTCGCCCACGCGACGCAGCGTCATCACCTTCTCCTGGTCGCCTTCCGGGCCTGGCGCGGATCGCTGCCCTGGTTCCCCATCGCGACGCGGGCCCTCGATGCGGTGACCGTGCTGGTCGAGATGTTGGCCGACGACCGCGCTCGCCAGCAGGTTCCGGACGAGGCGCTCGCGGCATCCATCGCCCTGGTCGCCTCGGCATCGGATGCGCCGGCCGTCTCGCGCCTCGACCCGGCGACGGATGCCACGGCTCGCGCCCTCGCCGCCGACGGCCATTCGGCCGAGCGCCGCCTCACGAGACTCATCACGCCGGGGCGGCCCCTCGGCGCCGCGGGCCGCGCCCTCGCGCTGATCTGCAGCGTGGCGCTGCTCGCCGTGCCGACCGTGCTGATCGTGGCTCCGGCAGTGCTCGCCTGAGCTCTGGGCTGGTCAGATCCATGCACGAGCATTGAGTGCACGGCGTTTCGGGTGTTTTATGGCCGCATAGCTGTTGGATAGGGAATATCCGTAGCGTCACACCGAGTACACCCGATGTCACCTCTCGCGGAATGAGCGCTCCATGGCACTGACCGACACTGCTCCGCGCACGGCCGCCACGCCGATCCTGTTCCACCGCCGCCGCGGGCGCGTACTCGTACTGCTATGCGTGATGTACTTCATCGCCTATTTCGACCGCACCAACATCTCTGCGGCCGGCCCCTCGATCATCAAGGAATTCGGCCTCACCAACGCGGAATTCGGCCTCGCGGCATCGGTGTTCGCGATCTTCTACGCCAGCCTGCAGATATTCGGCGGGTGGATCGGCGAGAAGGTCGGCCCTCGCCGTGGCCTCCTCATCCTGGGCCTACTCTGGGGTGCGTCGACGCTCTTCACCGGACTCGCCGTCGGCCTGGTCTCCCTGCTGATCGCGCGCGCGATCCTCGGCTTCAGCGAATCGGCCACCTTCCCCACCGCCACCCAGGCGATGAGCCGATGGATGCCGCCGGACCGCAACGGTTTCGTGCAGGGCATCGTGCACTCGGCATCCCGCCTCGGCACGTTCGCCGCGCCGATCGTGGTGACGACGCTGATCATCTGGTCGGGCTGGCGCGAGTCGTTCTTCCTCGTCGGGGTGCTCAGCATGCTCTGGGCCATCGTCTGGTTCGTCATGTTCCGCGACCGTCCGAGGGACATGAAGGGGATGACCGCGCAGGAACTCTCCGAGGTTCCCGCCATCCCCAAGGCGGCCGATCGCCCGCCGGTGCCGTGGAAGCGGCTGATCCGCACGATCCTGCCCGTGACGCTGGTCGACTTCGGCTACGGCTGGGTCGCCTGGGTATTCTTCACGTGGATTCCGACGCTGCTCGCCACCGTCTACAAGCAGGACATCAGCAAGTACGGCCTGCTCACCTCCCTCATCCTCGCCGGTGGCGTTATCGGCGACACGTTGGGCGGCGTACTGAGCGACCGGCTGCTGCGTAAGACCGGCAACGCCCGCAGCGCCCGGCGCACGTTGCTGCTGATCGGCTTCATCGGCTCGGCGCTCTGCCTCGTGCCGCTGGTGTTCTCACCGCCCCTGACTGTGGCCATCGTGGCCCTCGCCTTCTCGTTCTTCTTCCTCGAACTCACCAACGCGCAGCTCTGGTCGATTCCGATGGATGTCGCCCCCACCTGGTCGGGCACGGCCAGCGGCATGATGAACACCGGCTTCGGCGTCGCGGGCATCCTCTCCCCGATCGTCGTCGGTGCTCTCGTGGATGTGACCGGCGACTTCGTCGTACCGTTCGCCGTCTCCATCGGCATCCTGGTCGCCGCGACAGTGCTCGCCGGCGTGATGAAGCCAAAGCGGGTAGATCCGATCGGCTCCCCCCTCGCGGGCAGCACCGACTAGTTCGGACGCCGCTCACGGCAACACCGCGCCCCATTGTCAACACCGCGCAGGTTGTAACCCCCGCGCGGATGACAAGCGGGCGCGCGAATGAGGTTTCGCGAGATTCAGGACGTGGTGTGACGCGAGTGTCTCGAGTGGCGGATCTTCGTACCATCCGTCAACCCCCCACCACCTCCTGAATGATGCGCGGGCAGGATCGACGGATGGCGGAACACGAACAGGGGAAGTCAGTCCGGCGGCGGGCCACCGGCACCCGGGGACGCCACCGCGGCGGGGCGGGGCTTTGTGCGCCTGTAAATCCACGGACGACCGGTGAGCGGCAGGCTGACCGGCGAGCGACGGGCCAATTCGGTGATCGCCGCGGCCCCGACCAACACGACCACGTACGCGACGAGCGTCAGCCACGGCGTGGCCACGTGGTTGGGCACCCAGTCCCCACCGACCCAGAGCAGGATCCACAGCACGAGCGGATGCGACAGGAAGATGCCGAACGACCGGTCGGAGGCGACATCCACTCCCCTGGCCACGAACGACGTCGGCCGGCGGCGATCGGCCCACCAGCTGCCGACCGCGAGGAAGCCCAGCCCGACCGCGACGGACCACACCATGAGGATCGGCTGCAGCGGGGTGCCCGAGCGGTAGAGGCTGAACCCCAGCGCGAGGTGCTGGAAGGCGAAGACCCCGAGGGTGACGAGACCGGTCGCCAGGGTCACCCAGCCGATCAGTGCGCGATGCCCGCGAACCCAGGCGAGCAGCTGTTGTGCGTGGTCGGCCGCGACGGCACCGAGAAGGATGAAGAACAGGTAGCTGAAGAAGTAGACCTTGGCGTAGCCACCCAGCCACTCCGGCAAGTCCGGCACATACGCGTAGACCGCGGTGAGTGCCAACTGGAAGACGCCTGCGGTCACGAGCAGGGCGACGTGATGCCCGCGGGTCTTCCTGATCAGCCAGACGATCACCGGCACCAGCAGGTAGACCTGCATCGTCACGAGCAGGAAATACAGGTGATACCAGGCGTTGCCGGTGACGAGCTTGAGAGCGAATCTGCCGACCATCTCGGGAATGGTTCCGTATGGCGAATAGATGTTCGCCGACACGAAATAGATCGCCGACCACACCACGTACGGCACCCCCACGAGAAGGAAGCGCCGCGGCCAGAACTTCTTCATCGGCACCGGTTTGCTGAGGTAGCTGTAGACCAGTACGAAACCGGAGAGCGCGAAGAATACCTCTCGCGTAAAGTGCACGAGCCCGAGCAGTGCGTACAGGCCGACATCATCCGCCGCCGCCGTGTGGCTCGTGGTGTGCACCGCGATGACGCAGGCGAAAGTGAGGATGCGCACGACGTCGACCTCGTAGAGGTGCGGCGCGCGAACGCGGGGCGCGGATGTCGCGGCTGCGGGTTGTGCGGACGTCACTCCTGCTCCACCAGCTCGCGTACTCGGCTGCGCTGCACCTTGCCCGTGGGGGCGCGCGGCACGTCGTTGACGACCGAGATGTCGATCGGACGCTTGAATCGCGGGAGCTCGCGCTCTACCCGCTCGAACAGTTCGCCGACGAAGGCCAGCGTCTCGCTGTCGCTCAGCGCGCTGACGGGGATCACGAAGGCGACCGGAACCTGGTGCAGGATCGGGTCGGGTTTACCGACCACCACCGCCTCGCGCACTCGCGCGTCGCCGAGCAATACCTCCTCGACCTCGGCCGGGTAGACCTTCTCTCCGCCGCGGTTGATCACATCGTCAGAGCGGCCGACCAGGTAGACGTACCCGTCGTCGTCGAGGTAGCCGAGGTCGCCCGTACTCAACCAGCCGTCGGCATCGAAGCGCTCGCGCGCGCGCCCCTCGAAATAGCTCGTCACGATGCCGGGCCCGCGGATCCAGAATGCGCCAACCTCGCCAGCCGCGAGCACCGTGCCGTCCTCGGCCCGCGCCTGCACCTCGCTGCCGACGGGAACCCCAACCGACCCGTCACGTGGTGGCGCATCGAGCGGCGTCGCGGTGATCTGGCTGGCCCCCTCGGTCATCCCGTAGCTGACGATGAGCGGCACGTCGCCGAGCGAGGCGCGCACGGCATCTGGCAGCGGGGCGGATGCCGAGCGCACGAACCGCAGACACGCCGGCACGGCGAACTCCCCACCCCGGGCGAGCACCGCGAGCATCGCCGGCACCGCGTTCAGCCAGGTGATGCGGCGCTCGTCCATGAGCTCCCAGAACCCGGTGCGGTGAAACCGACGATCAAGCACGATGGTCGCCCCGGCGACGAGGGTCGAGAGCAGACCCACCACCTCGGCGTTGACGTGGAACAGCGGGAGCGGGTTGTAGCCGCGATCCGTCGGCACGAGCTGGTTGTTCTCGGCGATGCCGCGCGCGACGAAGAGCAGTTGACGTTCGCCGAGCTCCACCCCCTTCGGTGTGCCGGTCGATCCGGACGTGAAGAGGAGGGCCGAGCCCTCGCCCGGGACCGCAGCCGGACCGGTGGACGAGAGCGTGATGGCTGGCACGACCGGCACGACAGGGACGATGGGCACTCCGATACCGGCCCGGTCGTCACGATCCGTAACGAGCAGGTCGGCACCGTCCAGCAGGTCGGAGATGCGACGCAGCTCGGCCTCGGTGAGATCGGGATTGGTCGGCACCGACCGTCGCCCCGCCGCGATCACCGACAGGTGCACGAGGGCGAAGTCCAGCGGATCGGCGATGTCGATGATGACCGAGCCGCCGGGAGCGATGCCGCGGGCGTTGAGCTCGGCGGCCCAGACGGAGGCGGTCGCCTCGAGTTCGGCGTAGTCGATGGATCGATTCGAGCGTGCGTCTTCGAGGTAACGCGACCGCGGCGACGCCAACGCCTGCCGGTGGATAAGAGCACGGAGGCCTTCGGGTGCCGACATTCCCCCAGCCTACTCAGCGCACCTGTTCGAGCATCCACCGCCAGGTCGGCGCGAGCACGGGCACCCCATCGACGCGGGGGCTCCGGTCGGTGACGGTGCGAAGGTGCGAGTCGCTGGGCGAGCCGAGATCGAGCTCGGACACGATGGCGTGAGTGCCGGTCATCCCCATGGTCGCCCACGACGCCGTGACGTTCGTCGCGTATCGGTCGCGGACGTCCACCAGGCCGTACTGGACGGATGCCGGGGTCGCCCCGCTTTTGCGCATCCAACGAGCCGGCACACCAGCGTCGCTCTGCACCGGGGAGGAGAACATCAGGGCACCGTGCACCCGGAAACGATGAGCGATGTAGGCGGCGAGTCCCCCGCCCTGGGAGTGGCCTGCGACGACCACCCGATCCCAGCGGATGCTGTCGCCGGAGCGATACCGTGACCAGGCCCCGCCGGGGTCGGTGAATTGCAGGTGGTCGAGCGACATCCGCAACCGGTTGAGGATCGAGTCACGCCGGTCGACCGAATTGAACGCGCTCTGCCCGCCGCCCTGGAAGCGATTGCGCTGCACCTCGCCATAACAGCGCGGCGCCCCGGCACACAGGTGCACCACGGACTGGCCGCGATTCGGATAGTCAAGGGCGAGCACGTGGTAGCCGAGCGAGGCCGCGGTGTCGAGGAAGGAGCGGTAGTCGCGAGGGACCGAGCGGGTGGCCGGCAGAAACAGCAGCAGCGGGCTGCCCTTCGTGCCTCTGACGGCGAAGTTGCGCGCGTTTGGCGAGAGAAAGGCATCGCCGGTCTCCGGCAGCCGGAACGAGATGAGCGACGATCCCGGCCCATCGTGATCAGGGGTAGTGGCGTGGTCGCGGGTATCGGCCCGGGCGGCCTGGGCAACAGTGCACGACAGCACGACGCAGAGCGCTGCGGCGATGATCGCCAGGCGTCGCCCCGTGCGCATGCGACTCCCCTCGGTCCCCGTCTACCGCAGCAACCATATCCCGGGTCGGCCCATAACCCGGGAGAACTTAGAGCTCGCGGAGCTGCGTCCACACGTCGTCGGCCTGCGCGAGTGTGTCGTCGAGCGTGCCGTTGCTGTCGATCACGATGTCGGCGATCGCTCGGCGCTCCGCGTCGGTGGCCTGCGACGCGATGCGGCGCGCGGCGTCGTGGTCGCTCATCCCCCGCAACTCGACGAGGCGACGGATGCGCGTTGCCGGTTCTGCCTCCACCACGATGATCTTCTCGAACCGGTGATACCCGCTCTGCGAAGAGGCCTCGAGAAGCAGCGGGACGTCGTAGACCACGACGGCATCCGGGTCGTGCGCCTCCGCAGCAGCAATCAGGTCGCGTGCCCGCTGCTGCACCAGCGGGTGGGTGATGGCGTTGAGGTCGAGGCGCGCGCGATCGTCCGTAAAGATGATCGCCCCGAGTGCTGGGCGGTCGAGCATGCCGTCCGCGGTGATGACCCCGGCACCGAAACGATCGGCGACCGCAGCGAGCCCGGGCGTACCCGGCTCGACGACCTCCCGCGCCAGCCGATCCGCGTCGATCACGATCGCTCCGTGGCTCGCCAGTCGTTGCGCCACGGCGCTCTTCCCCGAGGCGATCCCGCCCGTCAGCCCGATCAGATGCACGCGACAATGCTAGCCGCGCGCCTGCCTTCCCCTGAGTTGCATGTTTTGGTCCCTTTCAGCGCCTGAAAGGGACCAAAACATGCAACTCACGGCTGGCGGACCTGGTCGAGCATCCAGCGCCAGGTCGGAGCGAAGACCGGGACGCCATTCGCTCCTCGGGGTGTTCGGTCGTCCACCGACCTGCCATGCGTCTGAATCGGGCTCCCCACCGGGAGCGAGCTCAGAAGCGCGTGGCCTCCGGTCGGCACGGCAACCGGATCGTGATCGGTGCCCAGCCCGAGCTTGCGCCAGCTCCCGGCGATCCTGTCCTGGTAGATATCGCCGAGCACGTCGAAGCCGAACATCCGGCTCACCGGCGTTGCACCCTTCCCGTCGATCCAGGATGCCGTGACGTTGTCGTACGACTCGACCGGCGAGGAGAACATCAGCACACCCTGCACCCGGTTGTAGTGCGCGATGAATGCCGACTCCCCGCCACCCTGCGAATGCCCGGCCACCACGATGCGGGACCAGTCGATGTGCCCGTGTTGCAGATAGCGCCCCCATCTACCGCTCGGGTCGTGCTGCTCGAGATAGTGCACCGTCGCGCGAAAGCGGTTGGTGATGGAATTGGCCGCGGTCACGTGACTGAATCGCGACGGATCCGCACCGGTAAACCGGTTGCGCTGCAGCATGGTGTAGCACTTCGCATCGCCCAAGCAGGTGCGGGTGACCGACCGCCCGAGGTTCGGGTAGTCGAGACCGATCACGCTGTAGCCGACGGCGGCCGCCGTTGCGAGAAAGGCCCGATAGTCGTCGGGCACCGCCCCCGTCGCAGGGAGGAACAGCAGCAGTGGTGCCGGGCGGGCGGCAGCGCGGGCCAGGTTGGGAAAGTCGGGGGCGGGGGCGATCCCGTCGAGATACGGGAGTCGGAATCGGAGGAAGCCATGGTCAGACGGCGACGACGAGGCTGACGGATGCCCGGCATCCGTCCCTGCGAACGCCGGCGCCGCCGCGCCGACGCCGACCAGCATTGCCACCGTTACCGCGAGGGCGCGGCCCGTCGACAGGCTCCGGGACCGGACGGACCGTGAGACTGTCGACGGGCGGAACCATCGGCGGCGCATGACCGAATCATAAGCACCGACAGATGCAAAACGGCCGGATCCCCGAGGGGATCCGGCCGTGTGGTGCTGCTGACCTACTAGTTGGCAGTGCCTACTAGTTGGCAGTGCCTACTAGTTGTTTGAGCTGAGCTTCTCGCGCAGAGCGGCAAGCGCCTCGTCGTCGGCGAGCGTGCCGGTCGACTCGGACTCGCTGGAGAAGCTGGAGCCGGCACCGGGGATGTCCTCGATGACCTGCGAGGCAGCTGCCTCGACCTGCTTCTTGTGCGCTTCCCAGCGAGCCTGGGCGGCAGCGTAGTCCTGCTCCCACTTCTCGCGCTGGGCCTCGAAGCCCTCGCGCCACTCGTTGGTCTCCGGGTCGAAGCCCTCGGGGTACTTGTAGTTGCCCTGCTCGTCGTACTCGGTGAGCATTCCGTACAGCGCCGGGTCGAACTCGGTGCCGTTGGGGTCGACGCCCTCGTTCGCCTGCTTCAGCGAGAGGGAGATGCGGCGACGCTCGAGGTCGATGTCGATGACCTTGACGAAGACCTCGTCGCCGACCGACACGACCTGCTCGGCGAGCTCGACGTGCTTGCCCGACAGCTCGGAGATGTGGACCAGGCCCTCGATGCCCTCTGCAACGCGAACGAACGCGCCGAAGGGGACGAGCTTGGTGACCTTACCCGGTGCAACCTGGCCGATGGCGTGGGTGCGGGCAAAGACCTGCCACGGGTCTTCCTGCGTCGCCTTGAGCGACAGGGAGACGCGCTCGCGCTCGAGGTCGACCTCGAGGATCTCGACGGTGACCTCCTGGCCAACCTCGACGACCTCGGAGGCGTGCTCGATGTGCTTCCACGACAGCTCGGAGACGTGAACGAGTCCGTCAACGCCGCCGAGGTCGACGAACGCACCGAAGTTGACGATCGACGAGACGACACCCTTGCGGATCTGGCCCTTGGCGAGGTTGTTGAGGAAGGTGGTGCGGCTCTCCGACTGCGTCTGCTCGAGCAGCGCGCGGCGGCTCAGAACGACGTTGTTGCGGTTCTTGTCGAGCTCGAGGATCTTGGCCTCGATCTCCTGGCCGAGGTACGGCGTGAGGTCGCGGACGCGGCGCAGCTCGATGAGCGATGCCGGCAGGAAGCCACGGAGGCCGATGTCGACGATGAGGCCACCCTTGACGACCTCGATGACCGAACCGGTGACGACGCCGTCGGCGTCCTTGATCTTCTCGACGTCTCCCCAGGCACGCTCGTACTGAGCACGCTTCTTGGAGAGGATCAGACGACCCTCTTTGTCTTCCTTCTGCAGAACGAGAGCCTCGACGCTGTCGCCGACCTGGACGACCTCGGAGGGGTCCACGTCGTGCTTGATGGAAAGCTCACGGGAGGGGATGACGCCCTCCGTCTTGTACCCGACGTCGAGGAGAACCTCGTCGCGGTCGATCTTCACGACGGTGCCTTCGATGAGGTCCCCGTCGTTGAAGAACTTCAAAGTCTTTTCGACCGCGGCGAGGAAGTCTTCAGCAGATCCGATGTCGTTGATCGCGACCTGCTTGGGGCCGGTGGTCGTTACGAGTGTCATGTAGTGGTTGCTCCAGGATGGACGCCTCGGTTGAGGCATTATTCAGGCCGGCGCAGAGGGTGGAGAAGATAATGTTCCGCGCACGGCAGCGGATGGGATGTCACAAACGTGACGTTCTAGCTTAGCGTCTTCGCGGGGTGGGTCGCCACCGAGTCTCAGGCGGGTTGTTTCGCCGTCACGATGTCTCGGATGGCCGGCTCCAGCTCGGGAAACTCGAACGCGTAGCCGGCCTCGACCAGGCGTTCCGGGAGCACCCACCGGCTCTTCAACACCAGCTCGGTCTCGGTCTTGATGACCGCGGAGCCGATCTCGAGCATCCACCGCGGGGCTGGCAGCCCGATCGGCATCCCGAGCACCCGACGGATGGTCGCCATCAGTGTGCGACTGTCTGACGGGTTCGGCGACGACACGTTGATCGCCCCGTCGAGGTCGGGGCGGGTGCGGAGGAAGCGGATGATTCCGAGCACATCGGCGATGTGGATCCAGCTGAAGCGCTGGCGTCCGTCCCGCGCGCGGAACTCGTGGAATGTGCCGGCAGCACGCCCGGCCGCGGTGGCGAACCAGCCGCCGTCGAGCTGTGGGCCGCCGAGACCGACGCGAGCGAGCCGCAGCAGCGGCGTGAGCGCACTGCCGTCGCCGAGCACGATCGCCATCCGCACGGCGACCCTCCTGGTGCCCGGCAGGTCGCGGGCGTACAACTCCCGCTCCCACGCCTCGGCGACCGAGACCGAGAATCCGGTGCCGATCTCACCGGACGACTACGTCATCGGGCGATCCTCGGCGTGGCGGTAGATCGTCGCTGTCGACGAGTTGATCCAGAGCGGCGGCGGATGCTCGCAGTCAGCGATCGCCTCGGCCAGCTCTCGGGTGGTCTCGACCCGTGATCGCAGGATCTCGGCTCGATTCTCCGGCGTGTAGCGGCAGTTGACGCTCTTCCCCGCCAGGTTGATCAGCAGGTCGGCGCCGTCCAGGAGATCGGTGATCGCGGCGGTGTCACCCCAGGTCGCGGTGGAGCCGGAACGACCGATAGTGCGCACTATGGCGCCGTCGGCGCGGAAGGCGCGCGCGAGGTACTGCCCGATGAACCCGGAGCCACCCGCGATGACGATGTGTTCGGGCATCCGTTCACCACGCTCCCGGAACGACGCTGTAGCTGAACGAGCCCGCGTATTCGTAGAGCCGCCCGAGCCGGGGCGACTCGACGACGACCGAGACGTGCTGCAGGCCGGACTTCGCATCGAACCGCTCGACCAGGCGGACCACCGGCGCGATCGACGTCGGGATCGGAATCGCGAACCGGCCGAATCGCACCGAGACCCGGGTCGACACCAGGTGCAGCTCGCCATCGACGACCTCCGCCCGCAGGCGTGCCGCGTACCGTCGCTGGGTGCCGAGGTGATCGACGAGCCGCCCGCGCTCGGCCGTGATGGCATCCGTCATCTCCCGGTCGCGGCCGAAGGGGCGCCTGGCGCTGAACCGGAATTCCCGCGAGGCCAGCACCGCGGTGTTTCCCGCGGCATCGATCACCGGACAATTGCGCACGGTGAATGGCACGCGCGCGCTCCAGACGGGAAAGAGCACGCCCTCCCGCTCGAGCAGCCAAAGCACCGGCCAGAGCCACAGCCGGGGCGTCCCTACCCGCTCGAAGACGCCGGAACCGACGCCGGTGGAGCCGTCGGGGATGCCATCGAAATATGCCCTCAGTCGGGGATGAAGAGCGTCGAGCTCGTCGCCGAGCACGAGTTCATAGGGCGAAGGAGCGGTGTTCGAACCGGTGAGACGGGTCGTGTTCTGTCGAGCCAACGCCCTACCTGGCCGGGGTGAGAAGGGCCGAACGCAGGGTGTCGAGTCCGACGCCGCCGATATCCAGCGCCTTTTTATGGAACGCACGGATGTCGAATGCCGCGCCCTCGCGCCGTGCATACTCATCCCGCAACTGCTCCCAGATGCGCTGGCCGACCTTGTACGAGGGTGCCTGACCGGGCCAGCCGAGGTACCGGTTGACCTCGAAGCGCACGAACTCACGGCTCATGTTGACGTTCTCGCCGAGGAAGCCGAAGGCGTAGTCGCCGGTCCACGGGCCCGAGCCGTCTGGCAGTTGCTTCTCGAGGTGTACGCCGATGTCGAGCACGACGCGGGCCGCGCGCATCCGCTGACCATCGAGCATGCCGAGGCGGTCGGCCGGGTCGTCGAGGTAGCCGAGCTGCTCCATCAGGCGCTCCGCATAGAGCGCCCAGCCTTCGGCGTGGCCGGAGGTGCCCGCATTGCGGCGCCAGGTGTTCAACTGAGCCTTGTTGTAGACGGCCTGGCCGATCTGCAGGTGATGGCCGGGCACACCCTCGTGGTAGACCGTGGTGAGCTCACGCCAGGTGTCGAACTCGGTGACGCCCTCCGGCACGCTCCACCACATCTGGCCGGGGCGGGAGAAGTCGTCGGTCGGGCCGGTGTAGTAGATGCCACCCTCCTGGGTAGGGGCGATCATGCAGACCAGGCTCTTGACCTCTTCCGGGATGTCGAAGTGGGTCTTCGACAGCTCGTCGACGGCGCGGTCGCTGGTCTCCTGCATCCAGCGCTGCAGAGCCTCGGTGCCGTGCAGCTTTCGGCTCGGATCCTGGTCGAGATAGGCGATGGCCTCGGCGACGGTGGCGCCAGGCGTGATCTCGCGGGCGATCGCCTCCTGCTCGGAGGTCATGCGGGCGAGTTCCTCGATGCCCCACTCGTAGGTCTCGTCGAGGTCGACGACGGCGCCGAGAAAGTCCCGAGAGGCGAGCGAGTAGATCTCGCGACCGACGGCATCCTTCTCCGGAGCGTGCTGGGCGAGTTCGGTGCGGAGGAAGTCGGAGAGCTTCTGGTACGCGTTCGCCGAGGCCTGCGCGCCCGCGTCGAGGTCGCTCTGCAGCGAGTCTGGCAGCGACCCCGCCTCGAGACGGCCGTTCGCGTTCGCCGCCAGCTGGAAGAAGAACCCGGAGTCGGCAACCTGCTTATTGGCCTGAGTGATGATCTCTTTCACCTGGCGTATCGCGGGGACGTTGCCGTTGGCGATGCCGCTCCGCAGCGTCTCGATATAGCCGTCCATCGCCTCGGGGAGGTTGTGCAATCGCTTAGCGACATTGCTCCAGTCGTCGACGGATGCCGTGGGCACCAGGTCGAAGATGTCGCGGAGTTCCTGGGCCGGGCTCGCGATCACGTTGAGGTTGCGCTGGTTGAAGCCTGCCTCGTGCTTGTCGATCGAGAGCTGCAGCTCGCGGGCGAGGTCCATCTTGGTGACCTCGTCGATCGCGTCGACCGGCGTCGTCGCCTGAACCTCCGCGAGGGCAGAACGCACGGCCTCGACGGCGCGCTCCGCTCCCGCCGGTGAGTAATCGGAGTACTCCCCCTCGTGGCCGGGGCGGCCGATGTAGACCCGGTACTCGGGAAACAGGTCGAGCTCGGTCTCGACCCATTTCTCAGCGACGGCGTCGACGGCGGTGGGGGTGCGAATCTGGTGCGCTCCGAAAGCTTCAGTCATGCACCGAGCCTATTGCGAATGAACGCTATTCGAGGTCCAGGTCGACGCTGAGCAACGCGACGAGCTCGTCGAGAGCGATCTCGGCCCGCTCCCCGTCGGCCTCCAGAGTTACCGACTCGCCAGGCCCGATCCCCAGGGACAGCACGCCGAGGATGCTCGCGGCGTTGACGCTGCGGCCGCTCGCTCCGGTCAGCAGCACCGGCACACCGATTCGCGCGACCGCCTGGCAGAACAGCGAGGCTGGGCGAGCATGGAGGCCGACGCTGGAGGCGACGACGACGGTACGGTCGGGCATGCGATGCTCGCTTTCGGCGGTACGACTCTCGGGTGAGCTCACCGCGCCGCATCGGGCGAGGGAGTTTCGGAGCACACTACCCGAGAAGCGCGTAGACCTCGGCCGGTGACGTCGCCGACCGCAGCGCCGCGGCCCGCCGTGGATCGAGCAGGAGCGTCGCCAGGCGAGACAGCAGCCCGATGTAGCCGCGACCCCGAGCAGCAATGCCGATGCAGACGAACACCCTCTCGCCGTCCCAGTCGACCCCGTCAGGAAAGCGCAGAACCACGAGCGCATCGTGGTCGACATCGCCGGCCGCCGACCGGGTGGCGTGTGGAAAGGCGAAGCCCTCGCCGACGAACGTCGACACACTCGCCTCACGTTCGATCATGGCGTCGATGTACAGCTCGCCGACCGCACCGACCTCGAGGAGCGCTTCACCCGCCCTCCGCACGGCGTCGAACCGGTCGACCGCGTGCTCGTCGAGACGGATCGAGCGGGCGTCGATCAGCTCGGCCAGGGGACCTTCGAGTCGCGCCATGATCAGTGCGCCGCCGCGTCCCAGTTGGGGCCGGTTCCGACCTGCACGGTCAGCGGCACGGCCAGGTCGGCCGCTCCGCCCATCCGATCCACCACGATCTCGGTGAGCTCGTCCAACTCGCCGTGGGCGACCTCGAACACCAGTTCGTCGTGCACCTGCAAGAGCATGCGGGAGTCGAGACCCCGATCGCGGATGTCGGCGTCGACGCCCAGCATCGCCACCTTCAGGATGTCCGCGGCCGACCCCTGGATCGGCGCGTTCAGCGCCTGCCGCTCCGCGTTCTCCCGCAGCACCCGGTTCGACGACGTGAGGTCGCCGAACGGTCGCCGGCGGCCCATGATCGTCTCGGTGTAGCCGTCTTCGCGAGCCTGCTCGACAACGCCGCGGAGGTAGTCGCGTACCGCGCCGAAGCGGGTGAAGTAGTCCGCGATCAGCTGCTTGGCCTCGCTCACCTCGATGCGCAGCTGTTTGGAGAGACCGAACGGGCTCAGGCCGTATGCCAGCCCGTACGACATCGCCTTCACCTTGGTGCGCATGGCGTTGCTCACATCCGCCGGGTCGACCCCGAAGACGCGCGAGCCGACGAAGCGGTGCAGGTCCTCCCCGGAGTGGAAGGCTTCGATCAGCCCGGCGTCGCCGGAGAGGTGCGCCATGACGCGCATCTCGATTTGCGAATAGTCGGCGGTCAGCAGCGTGTCGAACTCGGGGCCGCAGATGAACGCGGAGCGGATCTCCCGCCCGACCTCGGCACGCACCGGGATGTTCTGCAGGTTCGGCTCGGTCGAGGAGATCCGGCCCGTGCTGGTACCGGTCTGGTCGTACCGCGTGTGGATGCGGTGATCGGGAGCGATCGACTTCTCCAGCGTCTCCACGATCTGCCGCAGTTTGGTGGCGTCGCGGTGCTGCAGGAGCAGGTCGAGGAAGGGGTGCGGGTTCTGCGCCTGGAGGTCGGCGAGGGACGCCGCATCCGTCGAGTATCCGGTCTTGTTTGCCCGGGTCTTGGGCATCTGCAGCTCCTCGAACAACACCTGCTGCAGCTGTTTGGGCGAGCCGAGGTTCACCTCGCGGCCGATCTCGGCGTAGGCGCGGGAGGCCAGGTCCATCGCGGTGGCACCGAGCTGAGTGTTGAGTCCGGCGAGAATGTCGGCATCGACCGTGATGCCAGTGGTCTCCATGCGGTTGATCACGGGAATCAGCGGCAGTTCGAGGTCGGACAGCACGCGACGCGAGCCCTCGTCCAGTCGCTCGTTCAGATACTCGCAGAGACGCAGCACGTACCAGGCCTCGGTCGCTGGACTCACGGCGTCGGCCTCGGGCACCAGCTGATTGGGGTCGGGCTCGGCCAGGTGCTCGCCCAGGTGGGTGTAGACCTGCGCGGCCAGGTTCTGGTCGTGCCCCCCGGGCTTCAGCAGCCAGGCGGCCAGAGTGGTGTCGAACACCACTCCGCCGAGTTCGAGGTCGGCCGCGGCCAGCGTCTTCAGCATCGGCTTGTAGTCGAAGACGAATTTCGGCGAGTCGCCCGCCAGCCAATCAGCGAGGTCGACGTAGTCGAGTCGGCCATGAGCCCACGGTACGTAGACGCTGTCATCGGCCGAGGCGATGCCGAAGCCGGTCAGGCCGTCGACACCCACCTCGAGCTGCAGCCCGAGTGGCTTCGTGCCGTGACCAGATGCAGTGGTGAGCCACAAGCCCAGCTCCTCGTCGACGAGGGTGCGAACCACGGGGATCTCCGAGCCCGGCTGGGCCGAGCCCTCACCGGCCTTCGCGGTCGACACATCGTCGCCCGCGGCTGCCGCGAGCTTGAGCACGCGGTCGAGCAGGGTGCGGAACTGCAGCTTGTCAAAGACTTCGCGCACCTTGGCCTCGTCGAGCGGACGACGCAGCAGGTCGTCGGGGCCGACCGGCAGAGCGACATCGGTGAGCAGGTGGTTGAGCTTGCGATTACGGATGGCGCGGTCCTGCTGTTCGCGCAGCTTCTCCCCCACCACGCCCTTGATCTCGTCGGCGTGCGCCAGAACCTCGTCGAGGCTGCCGTACTGGGTGATCCACTTGACGGCCGTCTTCTCACCGACCTTGTCGATGCCGATCAGGTTGTCGCTGGTCTCCCCCACGAGGGCCGCGACATCGGGATACTGCGCCGGCTCGATGCCGTAACGCTCGAACACGGCGTCGCGATCGTAGCGCTTGAGTTCGGAGACGCCCCTGGCGTTCGGATACAGGAGGGTGACGTCATCCGTCACCATCTGGATGGCATCACGATCGCCGGAGACCACGTAGACGGTGTACCCCTCGGCCGCACCACGCTTCGCAAGGGTGGCCAGGATGTCGTCGGCCTCGTAGTCCTCCTTGGTCACCGTCGTAATGCCCATGGCGTGCAGCGCCTCCTCGAGCAGCGGGATCTGCCCGACGAACTCGGCGGGGGTCTCGCCGCGGGTGCCCTTGTACTCCGGGTATTCACGGGTACGGAAGGAGTACCGCGAGATGTCGAAGGCGACGGCGAGGTGGGTGGGCTTCTCGTTGGCGACCAGGTTGAGCAGCATCGAGATAAAGCCGTGGATGGCGTTAGTGTGCTGGCCTTCGCGGTTCTGGAAACTGTCCACCGGGAGGGCGTAGAAAGCCCGGAATGCGAGCGAGTGCCCGTCGATAATGAGGAGGGTAGGCTTTTCGTTGTCCGGCACGGAAGCCAGCCTAACGGTGGCCTCTGACAGGCCGAAGCCCTCCACCAGCCACCGATTTCCAAGGATGCCCGTGACCACTTTTCCCGCCGACCTCGACCCAGAACTCGTCGAGCGCCTGGTCACCACCGGTGGCGGCTCGCTCGCTCGCAAGATGGGAATCGAGTTTCTCGAACTGTCGGCGGAGCACTCGGTTGCGACGATGCCGGTGGACGGCAACACCCAGGTGATCGGCCTGCTGCACGGTGGAGCACACGTGGTGCTGGGTGAGTCCCTCGGTTCAGTCTCCTCGGCGATTCATGCCGGCCCGGGACGTTACGCCGTCGGCATCGAGATCAACGCGACGCACAGCCGCTCCGTCACCGAGGGCATCGTCACCGGCACCTGCACGGCGCTCGTCCTCGGCCGCACGCTGGCGACCCACGAGATCGTCATGCGCGACGAACAGGGCCGGCGGCTCTCGACCGTGCGCATGACGAACATGCTGCGCGACCGCTAAACTCGCGGGCCGCTCATTTCGCCGGGCGCTGTCTGCCCGGGCGCAGTCTCTGTGTGGCAGGCTGCACTGTTTTACCCGCCATCGCGCCCGTCAGATATCGCGGCGAGAGCCGCCCTCGCCCGAGGTTCCCGTGATTCAGTAACTCCTGCAGAACGGTTACAGGAGTGCCGACAACGGACGATTTCATCCGGCGTGTCCGGTTGCCATTCGACCGTCCGGTACAGTGCAATCGTCTGGCACAGCAAGACCGTCTCTGGCGGCGCGGCCGTCGCGCTAAAGGCTGCTGAGAGCGAGCGCTACTTCTTCGCGCTGAGCTGCTCGATGATCGCCTGGGCGACGTCGTGCATGGTGAGGCGGCGGTCCATCGACGCCTTCTGAATCCACCGGAAGGCCTCGGGCTCGCTCAGCCCCATCTTCTCGTTGAGCAGACCCTTGGCCCGGTCGACGAGTTTGCGGGTTTCGAAACGCTCGACCAGATCGGTGACCTCGGCCTCGAGCGTGATGATCTGGGCGTACCGCGCGAGAGCGATCTCGATCGCCGGCAGCAGGTCGTTCGGGGTGAAGGGCTTGACCACGTAGGCCAGCGCGCCGGCCTCCGTCGCGCGCTCGACCAGCTCTTTCTGGCTGAAGGCGGTGAGCAGCACGACCGGGGCGATGTGGTTCTTGGTGAGACGCTCGGCGGCCGAGATGCCGTCGAGGAGCGGCATCTTCACGTCCATGATCACGAGGTCGGGGCGCAGCTCGGTGGCGAGGGCGACAGCGGTCTCGCCATCGCCGGCCTCGCCGACGACCTCGAACCCGTTGTCCCGCAGGGTCTCGACGATGTCGAGCCGGATCAGCGACTCGTCTTCGGCCACAACAACGCGGCGGGGGGTTTGCGGTGCATTTTCTTGGTCGGTCACGCACTCAACCCTACGGTATTCTGACCAGAGTCCACGTGCGCCGGATTGGCGGAATGGCAGACGCGGAGCACTCAAAATGCTTTGCTCGAAAGGGCGTGCGAGTTCGAGTCTCGCATCCGGCACAGGCGACACCAGCACAACAGCAGAAGCACGAACGTCAGAACGAGACGGATGCCGCGGCGCAGGCCACGGCATCCGTTTCAGTTCTTCGGCACCCGTCGTTCGGGCTGAGGCTTCTGGCGGGCAAGTTCCCCACCGACTCTGCCGCCGAAAGGGCGCCCATGGTCGGCGAACTCGGCACGAAAGTAGGCCATCCGCCAGTCGCCGAGTTCTAGCCGAGCTCCGGTGCGCAGGATCTGCCCTTGCCCCTCGACAGCCCGAACAGCACTGCTCGCGATCGGACCGTGCGCGTAGAGCACATATTCATCGTTACCGTCGTGCCGGATCTCGGCGTGCATCGGCAACAGGCCGTCAAGCCGAAGATCGCACTTCTCGTCAGACCCGATCGTGGTGACACCAGGCAGAAGCTCGAATTCTCGAGGAGGGGTGCCGTCCCAGTATTCAGACCCGACGACGAAGATCAGTCGAGGCCGGCCGGAGCCCGGCGTGTAGTGCGTGGTCGTCACCCGTCGTCGCAGACGCCGACTTACCGTCGGAACAAGAGGGAATGGCGTCGACGGCGGCAGAGAGATGCTCGACGCGGTCGGGCGGGCACGCAGCAGCGGGGCAATCGCGGTCGCAGCCCCGAGGCGGATGTGCGGAGACCCGGTCATGGCGCGTTGCACCAGGCTCGACTTCACGTCGCCCATTCCGGCGATGTAGCCCGCCGGACCCGTGAGGGTCACCGAGACCCCCAATTCGGCCATCTGCGTCGCGAGCTCGCGGAGTGCGGTGAGTTTCGGCGCGCGGCCCGAGATCAGGAGTTCCGGATCACTGGCGTAGATCTGTACCTCGGAGCCGTGAGCGGTGATGCTTCCCGTCAGCAGTTTCGACGGCTCGCCGTCATCCGCTGCACCCGCCGCCTCTTCGAGCGAGAACTCCAGCTCGATGTCGAAGCGCGTCGCCACCATTAGGAGGCGACGTCGGGCGAACGATGGGTGTCGGAGCCGGCTGCCTCGTCGTCACTGGTCGTGACGCGGAGCGTGCCGTTCAGCTTCCAGGTAGCGCGAGGCGCGTCCGGCCCGATGTCACGCGGAACCTCGACGGTCATGTCGATGAACTCGTAGTTGACCGCGGCGCCGCGGCCGGTGAGGTACGACCACATCTCGCGGCCAAGATCGGTCCAGTCGCTGATTGTGCGGCCGTCAGGGCCGGTGCTCGTGTCGAAGAGTTCGGTGGTGTCGGTCATGATGCTCCTTCAGCGGTGAGAACGGCCGCGCGTCTCGAGAAGCAGAGGTGTGCGGCACACGTTCGCGTGACGGTGAGACTACGCCGCTGCGGCCCGGGTGACTCGCGTTCCCAGCAGACAACCAGACAGCGGGTGAGCGGTATACCGTGTGAACCGGGCGTCGGGTCGATCCGTCGCCTCCACGACCACGATGGGACCGCCGCATGACCTCGCCCGACAACACTCCGCCCGCGCAGACACCGCGCGTGCAGACACCGGCCGGGTGGTACCCGGACTACACCGGCGAGCCGCGGATGCGGTGGTGGGATGGCACCGCGTGGTCGGATCACGTGACGGAGCCCAGCGCGCCCGCGGCCATGCCGCCTGCGCCCGCCACCCCAGCGCGCAACACCGTTCCGGCCACGACCCCGGCGAACAACGTCTTCATCTGGATTCTCGTACTGCTCCCGGTGATCACACTCGCGCTCTCACTCACCGTGAACTACGCCGCCATCGGCCGTTCCGCGCTGCAGGACGCTCGGCTCGGCGAGAGCGGCAGCGCAATGGGGTTCGGCGTGGGCGGTGGAGCGACACTCGCGATCTCACTCCTGGGCTGGCTCGTCGACGCTGCCGTCATCGTGCTCGCCTACTTCGACAACCGTCGACTGAAAGCAACCGGCTTCGAACGCCCGTTCCCCTGGCCGTGGGCATTCTTCACTCTCATCTCCAGCGTCGGGGTACTGGTCTACGTGATCGGTCGCACCGTGATCGTGAAGCGGCGCTCCGGGCGGGGACTAGCGCCGATGATCGTCGCGATCGCACTTGCCGCGCTGGGGCTGATCCTCGGCGGGGTCGCGTTCGTGCAGATCGTCTCACCGATGTTCGACCAGTTCGGGTCCGGCGACTTCATCAACTCCTGATCCGCGCACGGTAGTCGCCGGAATAGGCCGACGGCCCGGCACCCTCTCGGGTGCCGGGCCGTTGGCTTGGGCTGACTCTGTGAGCCGGGACCCTGTGTACCGGGACTAATCCGCCGCGTACGCCGGAGCGACCGCGTTGTGAGCATCGCCCACACGGTGCACGCGCATGTCGTTCGTGCCCCCAGAGATTCCGGGAGGGGACCCGGCGATCACGACGACCTTCTCGCCCAGGGTGGCTCGGTCGTTGCCGATCAGGATGTCGTCGACCTGCCCGAACAGTTCGTCGGTGTGGGTCTTGCGCTCGACCCGGTAGGTCTCCGTACCCCACACCCATGCCAGGCGGTTGCGGATGCGCTCCTCCGGCGTGAAGGCGATGATCGGAATGCGGTGACGCAGTCGCGACATGCGACGCACCGAGTCGCCGCTTTCGGTGAACACGCAGAGGAATTTCGCCTCGACGAAGTCAGCGACCTCGGCCGCCGCAAGAGTGATCGCGCCGCCCTGGGTGCGCGGCTTGGTGCCGAGGGGTGGGATGCGCTCCAGCCCGTGCTCCTCGGTGGACTTGACGATCCGCGCCATGGTGGCGACCGTGATCACGGGGTACTCCCCCACGCTGGTCTCGCCGGACAGCATGACCGCGTCGGCGCCGTCGAGGACGGCGTTGGCGACATCCGAGGTCTCTGCACGGGTCGGGATCGGGCTGGAGATCATCGACTCGAGCATCTGCGTCGCCACGATGACCGGCTTTGCCATACGACGCGACAGCTCGATGGCGTGCTTCTGCACAATCGGGACCGCCTCGAGCGGCATTTCGACGCCGAGGTCACCACGGGCGACCATGATGCCTTCGAAGGCATCGATGATGGCCTCGAGGTTGTCGACGGCCTGCGGCTTCTCGACCTTGGCGATGATCGGAAGACGAATGCCTTCCTCCGCCATGATCTCGTGGGCACGCAGGGCGTCCTCGGCATTACGAACGAACGACATCGCGATGAGGTCGGCACCGAGGCGCAGGCCCCAGCGCAGGTCGGCCTCATCCTTCTCGGACAGCGCGGGAACGTTGACCGCGACGCCGGGAAGGTTGATTCCCTTGTTGTTCGATACCTCGCCACCGACGACGACCTCGGTCGTCACGACCTCGCCGTCGACCGACAGCGCACGCAGCTTGACCTTGCCGTCGTTGATCAGCAGGTCGTCCCCGGGGCGGACGTCCCCGGGAAGACCCTTGAACGTGGTGCTGGAGATCTCCTTGGTACCCAGGATGTCCTCGGTGGTGATCTTGAAGATGTCGCCAACCGCAAGGTCGTGCGGTCCATCGGCGAACTTGCCGAGGCGGATCTTGGGGCCCTGCAGGTCCACCATGACGGCGACCGCCTTGCCGGTGTCCAGGCTGGCCTGGCGCACGTTGCGGTACACCTCCTCGTGGACGTCGTAGCTGCCGTGGCTCAGGTTCATGCGGGCGACATCCACGCCGGCCTCGATGATGGCCCTGATGTTTTCATAGCTCGACGTTGCCGGGCCCAGGGTCGCGACGATCTTTGCGCGTCTCATTCGTTTCTTTCTGTTGGGGTTCTGTTCTCGCTGCGCCCGGGATCGCCGGGCACCGGATGGATCAGATCGAGATGGCCCGGTCGGTGGGCCGTACGGGCGAGGGCAGCTGGGTGTCGCCCTCAAGGAAGCGATCGACGGCGGCCGCGGCAGCGCGGCCCTCGGCGATCGCCCAGACGATCAGCGACTGTCCGCGGCCGGCATCGCCAGCCACGAAGACGCCAGACTCGCTGGTCTGGTAATCGCCGTCACGCTGCACGTTACCGCGCTCGGAGACGACGCGGAGCTGCTCCTCGAGCTGCTCCCCCTCTGTGCCGGTGAAGCCCAGCGCAAGCAGCACCAGGTCAGCCGGGATCTCGCGCTCGGTGCCGGACTTCGGCACCCGACGGCCGTCGAGGTATTCGGTCTCGGCGACGCGGATGGCCCGCAGTTCGCCGATCTCGTTCGACAGGAATTCGACGGTGGAGGCCAGGTAGACCCGCTCGCCGCCCTCCTCGTGGGCACTCGACACCTCGAAGAGCGTCGGGGACATCGGCCACGGCTGGGATTCGGGACGCTCGCTCGGCGGCTGGGTACCGATGGCGAGGTTGGTGACCGACAGCGCACCCTGACGGTGTGCGGTGCCGATGCAGTCAGCACCGGTGTCGCCACCGCCGAGGACCACGACGTGCTTGCCTTCCGCGCTGATCTGGTCGACGACCGTGTCGCCCGCACCCACGCGGTTCTGTTGCACGAGGTACTCCATGGCGAAGTGTACGCCGGGCAGGTCACGTCCGGGGATCGGGAGGTCGCGGGGCACCAGAGCGCCGGTGGCGACCACAACAGCGTCGTAACGGGCGCGCAGGTCATCCCAGCTGATGTCCGTGCCGATGGTTACGTTTGCCCGGAAGCGCGTGCCCTCGGCCTGCATCTGCCGCAGCCGGTTCTCGAGGTGCTTCTTCTCCATCTTGAAGTCCGGGATGCCGTATCGCAGCAGGCCGCCGATGCGGTCATCGCGCTCGAACACCGCAACGGTATGACCGGCACGGGTGAGCTGCTGAGCGGCGGCGAGACCGGCCGGGCCCGACCCGACGACGGCGACCGTCTTGCCCGTGAGACGCTCCGGAGGATGCGGATCGACCCAGTCGTTGGCCCAGGCCTGATCGATGATCGAGACCTCGACCTGCTTGATCGTCACGGCGGGCTGGTTGATCGCCAGCACGCACGACGACTCGCACGGTGCCGGGCACAGTCGCCCGGTGAACTCGGGGAAGTTGTTGGTGGCGTGCAACCGCTCGATCGCCTGGCGACCTTCGCCACGCCAGGTGAGATCGTTCCACTCCGGAATCAGGTTGCCGAGCGGGCAGCCGTGGTGGCAGAACGGGATCCCGCAATCCATGCAGCGGCCGGCCTGCTTACGGGTCGTAGCCGCGTCACCCTGCTCATAGACCTCTTTCCAGTCCATCAGTCGCAGAGCGACGGGCCGACGGGCGGGCGTCTGCCGCTCGCGGGTCTTCAGGAAGCCTTTCGGGTCAGCCACCGGTTACCTCCATGATCCGGCTCCAGACGACATCGCCATCCGGGTCCAATCCTTCTTCGACGGCGGTTGCTCGGGTGGCGAGCACCGCCGCGTAGTCGCGGGGCAGCACCTTCACGAAGCGAGACATGGTCTCGTCGAGGTTCTGCAGCATCCGCTCCGCCACGGCGGAGTCGGTTTGCGCCACGTGCTGACGCAGCAGATCGGTGACGATTTCGATGTCACCGGCACCAAGAGGCGACAACTCGAGTTCGCCCGAGTCGAGCGAGTCGCGGTTGACTCGCTCGCGCTTCAAATCGTAGACGTACGCCGTGCCGCCAGACATGCCGGCGCCGAGGTTGCGTCCGGTCTCACCGAGGATGAGCGCCAGGCCGCCGGTCATGTATTCAAGCGCGTGGTCGCCAACACCCTCGACGATCGCGGTCGCGCCGGAATTGCGCACCAGGAACCGCTCGCCGACGATGCCCCGCAGGAACATGCTGCCCTGGGTCGCGCCGTACCCGATGACATTGCCGGCGATCACGTTGTTCTCCGCGGGGAAGCCGCTGGCGGCGTCCGGCGTGACGACGATCTGCCCGCCACAGAGGCCTTTTCCGACGTAGTCGTTGCTGTCTCCGACCAAGCGCAGCGAGATACCGCTCGGAAGGAACGCGCCGAACGACTGCCCGGCGGTCCCGGTGAGATTCACCTGGATGGTGCCGGTCGGCAGACCGTTCTCGCCGTGCCTGACCGTCACCTCGTGGCCGAGCATCGTGCCGACGGCACGCTCGGTGTTGCGGATCGGCAGGTCGATGGAGACCGGCGTGCGGTCAGCCAGTGCGGCGGCACTCTGGCGGATGAGCTCGACGTCGAAGTGCTTGTCGAGTTCGTGGTCCTGGCTGCTGACGTTGCGTCTCGGCTCGTCGTCGCCGAAGACAGGACCGTCGAGGATGGGTGCCAGGTCGAGACCGTCGGCCTTCCAATGATCGATCGCGCCGGTGGCATCCAGCACCTCGGAGTGGCCGATCGCCTCCTCGATGGAGCGGAAACCGAGCTCGGCGAGGTACTCGCGCACCTCTTGGGCGAGGAACTCGAAGAAGTTGACCACGAACTCGGGCTTGCCAGTGAAGCGTGAACGGAGTTCGGGATTCTGGGTGGCGACGCCTACCGGGCAGGTGTCGAGGTGGCAGACGCGCATCAGAATGCAGCCGGAGACCACGAGCGGCGCCGTGGCGAAGCCGTACTCCTCGGCCCCGAGCAGCGCCGCGACGACCACGTCACGACCGGTCTTCATCTGACCGTCGACCTGCACCACCACGCGACCGCGCATACCGTTGAGCATCAAGGTCTGCTGGGTCTCGGCGAGGCCGAGCTCCCAGGGCGTGCCGGCGTGCTTGAGCGAGTTGAGCGGGCTCGCACCGGTTCCGCCGTCGTGACCGGAGACCAGCACGACATCCGCGAGTGCCTTGGTGACACCAGTGGCGACCGCGCCGATTCCCGACTGGCTCACCAGCTTGACGTGAACGCGGGCCTCGGGGTTGGCACGCTTGAGATCGAAGATGAGCTGCTTCAGGTCTTCGATCGAATAGATGTCGTGATGCGGCGGCGGCGAGATAAGGCCGACGCCTGCGGTGGCGTGGCGGGTGCGCGCGATCCACGGGTAGACCTTGCCCGGGGGCAGTTGGCCGCCCTCGCCGGGCTTGGCACCCTGCGCCATCTTGATCTGGATATCGTCGGCGTGGGTCAGGTACATGCTCGTCACGCCGAACCGTCCCGACGCGACCTGCTTGATCGCACTGCGCCGGGTGGGATCGAGCAGTCTGGCGGTGTCTTCGCCGCCCTCGCCGGTGTTGCTCTTGCCGCCGATGCTGTTCATGGCGATGGCGAGCGTCTCGTGTGCTTCGGCGCTGATCGAGCCGTAGCTCATCGCCCCCGTCGAGAAGCGCGTCACGATGGATGCGACGGACTCGACCTCGTCGATCGGAACGGCCGAGCGCAGCCCCTTCTTGAACTCGAACAGCCCGCGCATGGTCATGAGCGACTGCGACTGGTCGTCGACGAGCCTGGTGTACTCGCGGAAGATGTCATAGCGGCGAGACCGGGTCGCGTGCTGCAGGCGGAACACGGTGTCTGGGCTGAACAGGTGCGGCGGCCCGTCGCGACGCCACTGGTACTCCCCGCCGGTGGCGAGGCGCTCGTGAGCGCTGACTGCGCCGTCCTCCGGGTATGCAGCGCTGTGACGCGCCGCGCTCTCCGCCGCGATGACGTCGATGCCGACACCGCCGAGCAGGCTGGAGGTGCCGGTGAAGTACTGGGTGACGAATTCCTGGTCGAGGCCGACGGCCTCGAAGGCCTGAGCTCCGGCGTAGGAGCCGACGACGGAGATCCCCATCTTCGACATGATCTTCAGCACGCCCTTGCCGAGCGCCTTGATCAGGTTCTTGACCGCCTTCTCTGGCGTGACCCCCTGCAGCAGGCCGCTTCGGACCAGTTCTTCTGCGGACTCCATCGCGAGGTACGGGTTGATCGCAGACGCACCGTAGCCGACAAGCAAAGCGACATGGTGCACCTCGCGAACGTCACCGGCCTCGACGATCAGGCCGACCTTCATCCGGTTTTCTTTGCGGATGAGGTGGTGATGCACGGCCGCGAGCATCAACAGGGACGGCACCGGTGCCATCTCCTTGGTGGAGTCGCGGTCGGAGAGCACCAGGAACAGCGCGCCCTCGTCGATGGCGCGATCCGCCTCGTCACACATGGCGGCGATGCGCTGCTCCATGGCCTTCGGGCCCTGGTCGGCGCGGTAGAGACCCTTGATGGTGTGGGTCGGCTGGAAGCCGAGCCGGCTGCCCTTGGGGGCGATGTGCTGGATCTTGGCCAGCTCGTCGTTGTCGATCACCGGGAAGTCGAGGATGACCTGGCGCGCATGCTCCGGCGTCGCGTCGAGCAGGTTGCGCTCCGGTCCAAGGCCCAGCTTCAGCGACGTGACGACCTCTTCACGGATGCTGTCCAGCGGCGGGTTCGTCACCTGGGCGAACTGCTGGGTGAAGTAGTCGAACAGCAAGCGCGGACGGTCGCTGAGCACGGCGATCGGGGTGTCGGACCCCATGGCGCCGAGTGGCTCCGCGCCCTTCTCCGCCATCGGCTTGATGAGAATGCGCACCTCTTCTTCGGTGTACCCGAAGGTGCGCTGACGTCGCGTGACCGATGCCGGGGTGTGCACGATGTGCTCGCGCTCCGGCAGGTCCTTGAGGTTGATGCGACCACCGTCGAGCCACTCGCCCCACGGCTCCGACTCGGCGAGCTCGCGCTTGATCTCCTCGTCTTCGACGATGCGACCGGCCTCGGTGTCGACGAGGAACATCTTGCCGGGGCGCAGGCGACCCTTGCGCACCACGCGGGCGGGATCGATCTGCAGCACGCCGATCTCACTGGCGAGCACGACCAGCCCGTCATCGGTCACCAGGTAGCGGCCGGGGCGGAGACCATTGCGGTCCAGGGTCGCTCCGACCAGGGAGCCGTCGGTGAAGACCAGGGCGGCCGGGCCGTCCCATGGCTCCATCATCATCGCGTGGTACTCGTAGAAGTCGCGGCGGGCCTGCTCGAGGTCTGGCTGGTTCTCGTAGGCCTCCGGCACCATCATCATCATGGCGTGCGGGAGCGACCGACCGCCGAGGTTGAGCAGCTCGACGACCTCGTCGAAGGAGGCCGAGTCGCTCGCACCGGGCGTGACGATCGGGAAGAGCGGCGAGAGGTCGCCGAGAACGGCGGACTCCAGCTGGGACTGGCGGGCCCGCATCCAGTTGCGGTTGCCCTGCACCGTGTTGATCTCGCCGTTGTGGGCGATCATGCGGAACGGCTGGGCGAGCGGCCAGGACGGGAAGGTGTTCGTCGAGTAGCGCGAGTGCACCAGCGCGAGCTTGGAGGCGAAACGCTCGTCGGAGAGGTCCGGGTAGAACGGCTCTAGCTGGAGCGTCGTGACCATTCCCTTGTATACGAGGGTGCGGCTGCTCAGCGACGGGAAATAGACCTCGAGCTCGCGCTCGGCGCGCTTGCGCAGGCGGTACGCCTGACGGTCGAGCGCGATGCCCTCCACCGGGGAGTCGTCGGTCGACAGTGTCGACGTGAGAAAGAGCTGTTCGAAGGCGGGCATCGCCTCGCGGGCGAGATTGCCGAGAACCTCGGGACGCACCGGAACATCGCGCCACCCGAGAACGTGGAGCTTCTCTTGCGCTGCAAGGGCTTCGATGCCGGCCTTGATGGCCTCGCGCTCGGCCCGGTCGACGGGGAGGAATGCGGTTCCGACGACGTACTGGCCCACCGCAGGGAGCTCGACGCCCGCGACCGCGCGGAGGAAGTCATCCGGGATCTGGGTGACGATTCCGGCGCCGTCACCGGTTCCGGCATCCGACCCGATCGCGCCGCGATGTTCGAGGTTACGCAGGGCACCGAGAGCGGCGTCGATGATGTCGTGACCGGCGGTGCCACGAAGGGTGGCGACCATGGCCAGACCGCACGCATCTTTCTCGCGAGCAGGGTCGTACAGCCCGGTTGCCCCAGGGGCGACACTGAACCGGGAAAAGGGTGGCGTGAGAGCCATGTAGTTACCGTCCTCACGAGACTTTGGGAGCGTGTGGGACTGCAGCGGCCCGGGATTCAAGCGACGGACCGAGGAACCCGGCTATCCGTTACTTCGTGCCAGCCCCGCTTGTGACGGACCGTGTGGCCTTGACCGATTCGGTGTCTGTGGTGTCGACCGTGGCGTCATTGCCTGCCGAAGACATAGCGTCTTCGTCGGTGTCCGAATAGGTGTCTTCAGAGTGTACCTCAGCGGTGGGAATGTACTCGCGACCGGCCACGTACACGCTCGGCTCGGTGCCGGTGTGGCGACGTGAGGCGACCATGAGAACGATGAGGCCGATGATCGCGACGCCCCAGCCGATCCAGATGTTTACCCGGAGACCGGCGAGATAGAGGCTCGGGTCGATGCGCAGGGACTCGAACCAGCTGCGACCGAGGCCGTACCAGACCAGGTAGAGGCCGAACACCTTGCCCCACTGCAGCTCGAACTTCTTGGCGATCGCCGTGATCAGCGCCAGGCCGACCAGCGCCCAGACGATCTCGTACAGGAAGTTCGGCTGGAAGATCGTGGAATCGGGAAGGCCGACCGGAAAGCTCGGATCGTCCGAGGGGATCTGCACGCCCCATGGCGCGCTAGTGGGCGTGCCGAAGTAGTCGTGCTCGAACCAGTCGCCGATGCGTTCACCGATGGTGCCGATCAGGATGCCGGGCACCGCCAGGTCGAGGAAGGTCGAGGTGCGCAGACCCGCGAGCCTGCTCCCGATGGCCACACCGATCAGTCCGCCGAGCAGCACGCCCCAGATCGAGACGCCGCCCTCCCAGACGAATGCCCAGCTCCACGCCCGGCTGCCCGCGCTGAAGTAGACATCGGGGTGCAACGCCACGTGCACGAGACGACCGAAGACGATGCCGAGCGGGATTGCCCAGATGGCGACGTCGACGACGATGCCCGGCTCGGCCCCGCGCGTGGTGAGGCGGCGGGAGGTCACGGCCAGCGCGATGATCAGGCCGAGGATGATGAACCCCGTCGAGGCACGAAGGTTGATGTCGAGGCCGAAGGAGGTCCAACCGAGGTCGCGGAACCACTGCCCGAGGTTGAATACCTGCCAGGCGTCGTTCGGGCTGGGGATGCTTGCGGGGAGGACCAAGGGGCTGGTTGCCTTTCGTGCGGAGTGCGTGTCACGCGGGGAGCTCGGCGGCTAGAGCCACCGAGGAACTAGCTAAGCGTACAACCCGCGACTCAGGCCGGATGCTGCCGCGGCGACGCCGGACACTCCCCCCTCGGCGAGGGCTTTCACGAGCGCCGAGCCGACGATCGCGCCGTCCGCGTACTCGATGACCTGGGCCACCTGTTCGCCGGTGGAGATGCCGATGCCGACACACGCATTCTCGGCGCCGTCGGCTTTGAGCCGCGCGACCAGCGTGCGGGCGGCGGCGTCGACGTCCTGACGGGCGCCGGTTATCCCCATGGTGGAGACGGCGTAGACGAAGCCCCGACTGGCCGCGACGGTGTCGGCGATGCGGGCATCCGTCGAGGACGGCGCCGCGAGGAAGACCCGGTCGAGACCGGTTCGCTCGCTCGTCGCCACCCAGTCGCCGGCGGAGTCCGGTGTGATGTCTGGAGTGATCAGGCCCGCGCCCCCGGCATTGCGCAGCGCGTCGGCGAAGCGATCGACGCCGTACTGCATCACGGGATTCCAGTAGGTCATGACCAGCACCGGTGCATCGACGCGGGAACGGATGCCCTCCACCGCCGCGAACACGTCGCGGGTTCGAAACCCGGCCTTCAACGCCGTCTGAGTCGCCTGCTGGATGACCAGGCCGTCCATGACCGGATCGGAGTACGGCAGACCGAGTTCGAGAATGTCCACCCCGTTCTCGACCAGCGCGACCGCGGCATCGATGCTGGTGGGCAGATCGGGAAAGCCGACCGGCAGATACCCGATCAGGGCACCGGAACCGGCGTCGCGACGCGCGGCGATGGTCGAAGATACGGTGCTCACAGCGGTGTTGGTCATTCTTGGCGAGCTCCCTCGTCGAACAGATCGAACCAGGCGCCAGCGGTCTGCACGTCCTTGTCGCCACGGCCGCTGAGGTTGACCAGGATGATCGCCTCGGGCCCCATCTCCCGACCGAGCTTCAGGGCACCGGCGAGGGCGTGCGCCGACTCGATCGCCGGGATGATTCCCTCGGTTTGGCTGAGCAGGCGCAGGGCATCCATCGCCTCGGTGTCCGTCGCCGGCAGGTAAGTGGCACGGCCGATGTCGTTGAGGTAGGCGTGCTCTGGCCCCACACCCGGGTAGTCGAGGCCGGCCGAGATCGAATGGGACTCGATGGTCTGTCCGTCCTCGTCCTGCAGAAGGTAGCTGCGGGCGCCGTGCAGGATGCCCGGGCGACCGCGCTCGATGGACGCGGCGTTGCGGTCGGTGTCCACCCCATCGCCCGCCGCCTCGTAGCCGTAGAGCTTGACGCTGGGGTCGTCGAGGAAGGCGTGGAAGATGCCGATCGCGTTCGATCCGCCGCCCACACAGGCGGCCACGGCATCCGGGAGCCGGCCGGTGAGGTCGAGCACCTGCTGCCGCGCCTCTTCGCCGATGATCTTCTGGAAATCGCGCACCATGGCGGGGAACGGATGCGGGCCCGCCGCGGTACCGAAGATGTAGTTGGTGGTCTCCACCGACGTCACCCACTCGCGGTACGCCTCGTTGATGGCGTCTTTGAGGGTGCGGGAGCCGGTCGTCACCGAGACGACCTCGGCGCCCAGCAGCCGCATCCTGGCCACGTTGAGGGCCTGGCGCTGGGTGTCGACCTCGCCCATGAAGATGGTGCACTCCAGGCCGAACAGGGCGGCCGCGGTCGCGGTGGCAACACCGTGCTGACCGGCGCCAGTCTCGGCGATCACGCGCTTCTTGCCGATCTTGCGCGTGAGCAGCGCCTGGCCGAGCACGTTGTTGATCTTGTGCGAGCCGGTGTGGTTGAGATCCTCACGCTTGAGGATGATGCGGGCCCCGCCGGCGTGCTTCGCAAAGCGCGGCACCTCCGTGATGATCGAGGGTCGCCCGGTGTAGGTGCGGTGCAGCTCAGCCAGCTCCGCCTGAAACAGCGGGTCGGTCTTCGTCTGCTCGTACGCCGCGGCGAGCTCGTCGATCGCCTTGATCAGCGACTCCGGCATGAAGCGACCGCCGTACTCGCCGAAGAACGGTCCGGCGTTGTTCCTCAGATGGGTGACGTCATTCGGGTTGCTCATGCTGTTCCTCTCGGGCCGTACGCGAAGGGTACTCGCGCCGGCATAACGACGTCAGACGGCCAGGAAGTCGGCGAGGGTGCGCCGGGGATCGCCGCCCGTGACCAGCGCCTCGCCGACCAGCACGACATCCGCACCGGCAGCGCGGTAGTGAGCGACATCGTCGGCGTTTTTCACCGCAGACTCCGCCACACGGATGACGCCGGCCGGGATGTGGTCGGCCAACGCCCCGAACAGGTCGGGGTCGAGCTCGAAGGTGCTCAGATTGCGGGCGTTGACGCCCACCAGGCGTGCGTCGATATCGATGGCCCTGGCCAGCTCGTCTGCACTGTGGGTCTCGACCAGCGCGGTCATCCCGAGTTCGCGGATGAGTTCGTGCAACGACGCGAGTCGGGGCTGATCGAGGGCAGCCACGATGAGCAGCACCAGGTCGGCGCCCGCGGCACGGGCCTCGAACACCTGGTACGGCTCACCGATGAAGTCTTTGCGTAACACCGGGATGGAGACGGATGCCCGCACCGCCTCGAGGTCGGCGAGCGACCCGCCGAAGCGGCGCTGTTCAGTGAGCACGCTGATCGCGCTCGCACCACCCAGTTCGTACTGCGTCGCCAGGGCTGCCGGGTCGGCGATCTCGGCGAGTGGGCCGCGGGAGGGGCTCGCACGCTTGACCTCGGCGATGATCTTCACCCGGTCGGTCGGCGCCAACGCTGCTAGCGCGTCGAGCGCCGGGGTGCGGGCGAGGGCCTCGACCTCGACCTCGGCGAGCGGGCGGAGCGACTGGCGTGCGGCCGCGTCCTCCAGGGACCCGGCGAGGAGGTCGGAGAGCACCTACTTGTCGTGCTTGGCGGTGTACTTGGGGCCGTATACGCCGTAGCCCATTTTGCTCAGGATAACGCCGACGAAGAATCCGACGACAACGAGTCCTGCAGCAGACCAGACAAGGATCGGCAGCTGCAGGAAAAAGGCCAGGGTGCCGATGGCGAAGCCCACGAGCATGATGATTACAGCGGTCCAGGCGGCGGGCGAGTTGCCTTCGCCGGGCTCGTGGAATTCGTCGCTCACTGGGTTTTCTCCTTCGTGCTTGGTCGGTAGAAAGTCTAGCGTGACGACGGATCGTCGCTCGTCGGGGCGGCCCCGGCTGGGCCATCCGGCGTCGGGTCGTTCCAGGCCGCATCGTCACCGGTCGGATCGGTACCGTCGCTCAGGCTGTCCCAGTCGGCTGCGGGGTTCTCCCCCGGCTTCTGCGCCTCGAGCCGCACGGTCTGGTACTTGCGCGACGATGCCGGCCAGAGGCGGCCGGTGATCAACAGAAAGACCCCGAGCAGAGTGACCAGCGCACCGACGACGATGGTGACCGCGGGCCATGCCGTCACGGTGACGCTGCGCACCAGAGCCGCCACCGGTGCGGCCCCGCTCACCCCGGTCGCCCCCGTGATGAGTGACGCGGATGCCGCGATCGGATCGCGCAGGGCGGACACGGCCGACAGCACGACGGTGATGCCGAGCAGGGTCTGCACGGCCCCCAGCACGTAGCGGATGAGGGGTCCGGCGATCGCGAGCGCGCCGACCAGCGCGAGACCGGCAAGCGCGAGGGTGACCAGGGCGGGAGCCGCGACATCCCCCGCAGCACTCAGGTGACTCTGGGTGGCGGCATTGCCGTCGATGGTGAGAGCGAACCACTGGCCGGTCCAGGTGAGGATGGTCAGACCGCTCAGCACCACGCCGGCGAGCATGGTGAACGACTTGAGTCTGCGCGGGGTCATGACCCGACCCGCTTCATCGCGTTGGCCACGGCCACCGCGCGCAGGGGCGCCGCCGCCTTGTTCTGGGTCTCCTGGTGCTCGGAGAGGGGGTCGGAGTCGGCGACGAGCCCTGCCCCGGCCTGCACTCGGGCGACCCCGCGGGCAATCGTCGTCGTGCGGATGGCGATGGCGAGGTCGAGGTCGCCAGCGAAGCCGAAGTAGCCAACCACTCCCCCGTAGAGTCCGCGCTGGGCGACCTCCAACTCGTCGATGATCTCCAGCGCCCGCGGCTTCGGCGCGCCCGACAGGGTGCCGGCAGGGAAGGTCGCGCGAAACACGTCGATCGAGTTGGCATCGGGCCGGAGGTCACCCTCGACCGAGGAGACCAGGTGCATGATGTGGCTGAATCGCTCCACCCGCATGAATTCGGTGACCTCGACCGAACCGGCGACGCAGACCTTGGACAGGTCGTTGCGAGCCAGGTCGACGAGCATCAGGTGCTCTGCGCGCTCTTTCGGGTCACCGAGAAGTTCGTCGCTCAGGGCGAGGTCCTCCTCCGGGTTCTGCCCGCGGGGGCGGGAACCGGCGATCGGATGCATGTAGACGTGGTCGTTCTCGACCTTGACCAGCGCCTCGGGCGAGGAGCCGACAATCCAGTACGGCTCGCCCGCCGCATCTTCCAGCGACAGCAGGTACATGTACGGGCTGGGGTTGAGCGTGCGCAGCACCCGGTAGACGTCGATCGGGTCGGCCGTCGCCTCGTGGTCGAAGCGCTGGGAGATCACGACCTGGAAGACGTCGCCGTCGCGGATGAAGTCCTTCGAGCGCTCCACCGCCGCCTGGTACTCGGCGGGTAGGATGCGCGGGGTCGGGCTCGGCGCGACGGTGAGGTCGACCTCGGCCAGCCACGCCTCCGACGGTTCGGCCAGGCGACGCTGCATGTCGTCGAGACGGGACTGCGCGCCGGCCCACAGCTGCGCGGCGTCGTCGACCCCGTCGTTGAGGGCGGTGGCGATCAGCAGCACCGCGCCGGTGCGATGATCGAGCACGACCAGCTCGGAGACGAAGCTGAACGCCTGGCCAGGAATGGCGAAGTCGGCCGGAGGGATGTTCGGCAGGCTCTCGATCTGCCGGATCGCCTCCCACCCGATAAACCCGACCAGACCGCCGGTGAGGGGCGGATGTCCGGGCACGTGGGCGGTGCCCCAGCGCTCGTAGAGATGGCCGAGTGCCTCCAGCGGTGCCCGGCTGAAGTCCGTGCCGAGCGCCCTGGCCTCGTCGATGCCGTAGTCGAGCCAGACCGCCTCGCCGTCGACCTGGGTCAAGACGCCGAAACTCGACGCCCCGACGAACGAGTAGCGCGACCAGATGCCGCCCTGCTCCGCCGATTCGAGCAAGAAGGTGCCCGGCGTGCCCTTGGCGAGCTTGCGGAAGATGCCCACCGGGGTCTCCCCGTCGGCGAACAGCTCACGGATCACCGGCACCACACGATGCCCGGCGAGCAGCGAATCGAACTCTTCTCGCGTACTTGTCTCACTCATCTGGTCTCACTCATCGAGTTCGCCGAACGTGGTCTGGTCGATCTCGTTGTCGACGAAGTCCGGAGTCTCGGTGCCGATGTAGCCCGTCTCCGGATGCGAGTCGCTACGGGAATCTCCGATGACCGGCGCCAGCGGATCGACGTCGAAACAGGCGTGCTCACCGGTGTGGCAGGCTGCGCCGATCTGCTCGACCTGCACCAGCAGGGTGTCGGCGTCGCAGTCGAAGGCCGCACTCTTGACGTATTGTCGGTGGCCTGAGGTATCGCCCTTGCGCCAGAACTCCTGCCGGGAGCGCGACCAGAAGGTCACCCGCCCCTCGGTGAGCGTTCGGCGCAGTGCCTCGGCGTTCATATAGCCGAGCATGAGCACCTGCTTCGTCGACTCCTCCTGGATGATCGCCGGCAACAGGCCGTTCTCGTCGAATTTCGCCCGGGTCAGCACGGAGTCGATGTCGGTTGCAGTCATGGTCATCTCACTTCGATTCCGGATGCCATGAGCTCGCGCTTCACATCACCGACGGTCAACTCTCCGTTGTGGAACACCGACGCCGCAAGCACCGCGTCTGCCCCCGCCTCGACCGCCGGCGCGAAATCCCGCACCGAGCCGGCGCCGCCGCTGGCGATCACCGGGACGCGGGAGAGCTCTCGCATCAGCCGCACCAGTTCCAGGTCGAAGCCCTGCTTGGTTCCGTCCGCGTCGATCGAGTTGACGAGCAGCTCGCCCGCCCCACGCTCGATCACCTCCGCGGCCCAGGCCAGGGCATCCAGTTCGGTCTCGCGACGGCCGCCGTGAGTGGTGACCACGAAGCCCGATGGCGCTGCCGCACTGCGCTTGATGTCGAGAGACAGCACGAGCACCTGCGCCCCGAACCGGTCGGCGATCTCGCCCACCAGCTCCGGACGCTGGATGGCGGCGCTATTGACCCCGACCTTGTCCGCGCCGACCGCGAGCAGGCGGGCGACATCGTCACTCGACCGCACGCCGCCGCCGACGGTGAGCGGGATGAAGACCTGCTCGGCGGTCGCCCGCACCACGTCATAGGTGGTGGCGCGGTCATCCACCGTCGCCGTCACGTCGAGAAAGGTGATCTCGTCCGCACCCTGCTCGTAGTACTTCGCGGCGAGTTCCACCGGGTCGCCGGCGTCGCGGAGGTTCACAAAGTTGACGCCTTTGACGACACGGCCTGCCGCGACATCCAGGCACGGAATCACGCGGGTGATGACGGCCACGGTCAGATCCTCGCGGCGTGGATCGGGCTGACCAAGATTGCCCGCGCACCCAGGTCGTAGAGGCGGTCCATGATCAGGTTGGTGTCGTCGCTGCGCACCATCACGCGCACGGCCACCCACTGGCTGTCGCGCAGCGGAGAGACGGTCGGGGACTCGAGGCCGGGAGCGATGGCGGAGGCCTGGTCGATGAGGTGCACGGGGAGGTCGTAGTCCATCAGCACGAACTGGCGGGCGACGAGCACGCCCTGCAGGCGGCGCTGCAGGATGGCGAGGCCGGGGTGCTCGGCGCGATTCTGTCCGGCACTGCCGCTGATCAGCACCGCGGACGACTGCAGGATGACCGGGCCGAAGATCTCGAGACCCTGCGCCCGCAGGGTGGAACCGGTCGACACGACGTCGGCCACGGCATCCGCGACCCCGAGCTTCACCGCCGACTCCACCGCGCCGTCGAGCTTCACGAGGTGCGCGGCGACGCCGGCCTTCGCCAGGAAGTCGCCGACGAGACCGGGATAGCTCGTGGCCACCCGGATGCCGTCGAGGTCGGTCAGCTCGCTGAACTGGCCCGGGCGACCGGCGAAACGGAAGGTGGATCCGCCGAAGTCGAGGCTGGCGATCTCCGCCGCGGTCGATCCGGAGTCGAGCAGCAGGTCGCGGCCGGTGATACCGACATCCAGGGCGCCGGAGCCGACGTAGGTGGCGATGTCGCGAGGGCGGAGGTAGAAGAATTCGACGTCGTTGCGCGGGTCGACAACGTTGAGCGCGCGCGGGTCACGACGGCCGGAGTATCCGGCCTCGGCGAGCATCTCAGACGCGGTCTCGCTCAGGGAGCCTTTGTTGGGCACTGCGATGCGGAGCATTGTTCTCTTTCGGTCGGCAGAAGGATGCGGGCGACGGGTCGGAGCTCACCGATCAGAGATGTCGCCAGATGTCCGCCGGGGCGAGCCCCTTCGCGACCATGAGAACCTGCAGGTGATAGACGAGCTGGGAGATCTCCTCGGCGGTCTCGTCGAGCGACTGGTATTCGGCCGCCATCCAGACCTCGGCGGCCTCCTCGACGATCTTTTTGCCGATCGCATGCACGCCGGCGTCGAGCTCCGCGACAGTGCCCGAGCCCTCGGGCCGGGACGCGGCCTTCTCGCTCAGCTCCACAAAGAGGTCGTCGAAGGTCTTCACCCCTCTAGGTTAGTGGCCCGTGCCGGCCGGTTAGCGCGGGACCTCCGCTGGTCGAGTAGCGCACGCTCGCGTACCCAGGCGCGGGACCGCCGCCGGTCGAGTAGCGCACGCGCTCTGGCGCGTCCGCGGATCGAGGCCACTCCGAGTGCTTCCGAAACGACGGAGATACTGCCTCCTCCAGCGAAAACACGGTCATCCGGGACCGTTTCTGCAGAATCTCCGTCATTTCGGGGAGGGAGCCTGCCTGCTGGTGGCCGAATATGCCCTCAGTCGGGGCGCGACGATTGCCTCTGGGGTTTTCTCATGAATCACTCGGCAGATGGTGCAAATGCTGCTGGTCGACGTTGGGTTGATACTCGTCGTAATGCTGATCATCGCGGTGGTTGTCGGGAGCGCGCAAGAACCCCGTCGAGATGCAGCAGATCGAGGAATCCCGTCAGCGGCGAGAGGAGGCTCGGGAGCGCCGCCGATCCGCGACCTGATGGCGGGCCGAGACGTCGGCACTCCGCTCGACGCGACCCGCCGCTGCGGTCAACAGGATGCACCCTCCGGAATTACCGATGTGGTCCTGTTGAGGGGCGGTTGTGCGATCTCATCCTGTTGACTGCCGCTTGAGCAAGGGCGGGTTTAAGCCTTCAGTCGAGGGGTTCGCGTATCGAGGCGCGAGACCATCGCCGGTCGAGTGGCGCACGCGCTCTGGCGCGTCCGCGTATCGAGGCCAGTCTCGGGTGGATTTCGATACGGCTGCTCCTTCGTCGCGGCCTACTCAATCAGCGACCGTCGAGCGCGAAGCCCGGCGACACCCGCCCCGCAGGCAACAGGATGACCCCTCCGGATCTACCGAACTGGTCCTGTTGAGTGACGGTTCCGCCATCTCATCCTGTTGACGGACTCGTCGAGTCTCAGCCGAGGGTGACCGCGCCGTCGGCCGCGGGGACGAGGGCAGCTGCCGGCTCCAGCCTCACGATGACGGCCTTCGACGTGGGGGTGTTGCTACCGATTCCCGCGCTGTCGAGCGGCACGAGGACGTTCGCCTCCGGATAGTAGGCGGCGGCGCAGCCGCGTGCGGTGGCGTACGACACCACGCGGTAGTTGCGCAGCACTCGCTCCGTTCCGTCGTGCCACTCGCCGAAGATGTCGACGCGCTGCCCGTCGGCGAGACCGAGTTCGATGATGTCGTCGGGGTTCACGAAGATCACATCGCGTCCCTTGTGGATACCGCGGTATCTGTCGTTCAGGGCGTAGATCGTGGTGTTGAACTGATCGTGCGAGCGCACCGTCTGCAGGATGAGGCGGCCGGCCGGGCGTTCGAGATGCTCCAGTGCGTTGACCGTCATCATCGCCTTGCCCGTGGCCGTGGTGAAGGTGCGCGAGTCGCGCGGTCCGTTCGGCAGGACGAAGCCGCCCTTGCGTCTCACCTGCCGGTTGAAATCGTTGAAGCCCGGGATGACGCGGCTGATGTGGTCACGGATAACGTCGTAATCGTCCTGGAGGCCCTGCCAGTCGACCGGACCGGCGTCGCCGAGAGTCGCTCGCGCCACCCCGACGATGATCGCCAACTCCGACCGGAGGTTCGTGGACACCGGCGGCACGCTGCCGTGGGTGGCATGAACCGCGCAGACCGTGTCTTCGACCGACAGGAACTGCGGCCCGGACTTCTGCAGGTCGAACTCGGTGCGACCGAGAGTCGGCAGGATGAGGGCGGCGGCTCCGGTCACCGTGTGCGAACGGTTGAGCTTGGTCGACACCTGCACGCTGAGCTCGGTACCGCGCATGGCTGCTTCCGCGGCATCCGTGTCCGAGATCGCGGCCACGAAGTTACCGCCGACCGCCATGAAGACCTTGATCTGCCCACTCTGCATGCCCGCGATGGTCTTGAGAGAGTCAAAGCCGTGATCGCGCGGCGGGTCGAAGCCGAACTCGGCCTGGAGGGCATCGAGAAAGGTAGGCGACATCTGCTCCCAGATGCCCATGGTGCGGTCGCCCTGCACGTTGCTGTGCCCGCGGATCGGGGATGCCCCGGCCCCCTCCTTGCCGATGTTTCCGCGTAGGAACAGCAGGTTCATCAGCTCTTTGAGCGTGGAAACGGAGTTCTTGTGCTGGGTGAGCCCCATGGCCCAGGTGATGATGACCCGGTCGGCCGCGATGTAGCGCTCGGCCAGCTCGTCGATCTGCGCAGACGTGAGCCCGGTCGCGAGCAAGACGTCGGCCTCCTCGACGGCGAGCAGATTGGCCCGGGTCTCCTCAAAGCCAGACACGTGCTTCTGGATGAAATCGTGATCGAGCACCGTGCCGGGATTCGCCTCCTCGGCGAGCAGCACCCGTTTCGACACCGCCTGCATCAGCGCCATGTCCCCGCCCAAACGGATCTGCAGGAACTGGTCGGCGATGGCGGTGCCCTTGCCGATCACACCGCGCACCCGCTGCGGGTTCTTGTAGCGGATCAGCCCGGCCTCCGGCAGCGGATTGACCGCCACAATGCTGGCACCCTTGCACTTCGCGTCCTCCAGCGCGGTCAGCATCCGCGGATGATTGGTGCCGGGGTTCTGACCCATGACGATGATCAGGTCGGTGCGCTCGAAATCGTCGTAGGCGATGGTCGATTTGCCGATGCCGATGACCTCGCCGAGCGCGGTACCGGTGGCCTCGTGGCACATGTTCGAGCAGTCGGGCAGGTTGTTGGTCCCGAAGGCGCGCGCGAACAGCTGGTAGACGAAGGCGGTTTCGTTGGCCGCGCGACCGCTCGTGTAAAAGGCCGCCTCGTCGGGACTGTCGAGGGCTTTCAGGGCATCACCGACGATGGTGAAGGCCTCGTCCCAACTGACCGGCGCATAGTGGGCGGAACCGGCGGGCTTGTAGACGGGCTCCGTGAGCCGCCCCTGCATGCCGAGCCAGTACTCCGACTTGTCGGCCAGGTCACTCACCGAATACTTCTGCCAGAACTCGTGCGGCACCAGCACCGGGGTCGCCTCCCAGGTGACGGCGCGCGCTCCGTTCTCGCAGAACTCGAGGGTCTTGCGCCTGTCGGGGTCGGGCCAGGCGCAACTCATGCAGTCGAAGCCGTCCTTCTGGTTGATGGTCGTCATCAACTTCGCGGTACGAGCGAGCCCCATGCGACGGATGGCAGGCTCCATCGAGTTGAAGATGGCCGGCATCCCGACGGCCCAATCCTCGCGCCGCTCCACCGTGAGTTCCGGGTAGTCGTTCTCCGCGCTGACGGGAGTCTTCTCGGGGCCGTCCGTGCTCATGACGCGTCTGCTTTCTCGAGGATCGGCTGGTTCGCGGTGTCTGCAGGTTCGGATGCATCTGTGCGTTCGGAGGCATCTGTGCGTTCAGAGGCATTTGGGGGTTCAGAGGCATTTGAGGGTTCGGACAGGATGCGCTGGTCGGCCGAGTAGACGACCATCGAGCTGCCGCGCAGGAAGCCGACGACGGTCAATCCCAGCTCACCGGCCAGTTCGACCGCGAGGGACGACGGCGCCGACACCGCCGCCAGAATCGGGATGCCCGCCATCGACGCCTTCTGCGTCAGCTCGAAGCTCGCCCGGCCCGACACCATCAGCACCATGCCGGTGAGCGGCAGCAGATTCTCTTTCAGGGCCCAGCCGACCACCTTGTCGACCGCGTTGTGGCGACCGACGTCTTCGCGCAGCACCAGCATCTCGCCGGTTCGTCCGTCGAACAGGGCCGCGGCGTGAAGTCCCCCGGTCTTCTCGAAGACGTCTTGCCCGGCGCGGAGCCGGTCGGGGAAGGAGGCCATAAGCTCCGCATCGATGGTGAGCGGGTCATCCGCCACCGCGTGCCGAGACAGGGTGCGGACCGCGTCGATGCTGGCCTTGCCGCAGAGCCCACACGAACTGGTGGTGTAGAAGTTGCGCTCCAGGCTCGGGTCGGGTGGCGCGACCCCGAAACCCAGCGTCACATCGAGCACGTTGTAGGTGTTCTCCGGCATCAGGGAATTCTGGCTGTCGACCGTCGCCCCGGCGCAGTAGCGCGCCGCCCCGAAGTCGCTGGCCTGCGCGATGACGCCCTCCGAGACCAGGAAACCGGCGGCCAGGTCGAAATCGTGCCCAGGAGTGCGCATCGTGATCGCGAGTTGTTTGCCGCCGACCCGAATTTCGAGCGGCTCCTCGACCGCGAGCACGTCCTCCCGACGCTTCGGCTCCTGCCCGACAGTTATGCGGGTAACGCGACGTCGAACCGTGATTCTTCCCATCTGTCAGGAGTAACACCGACTGCGCTCCCTGACAACGGCCAAACGATCGTGTCGCGACGCTGGGGCGCGGCCTAGGGTGATGCACATGGAGTTCGATGCGGTGGTGCTCGCCGGCGGCCGGTCGGCCCGGCTCGGCGGCACGGCCAAGGCGCTGCTCGAGATCGCCGGACGGTCACTGCTCGACCTCACCCTCGATGCGGTGACGGATGCGCGGCGCACCGTCGTCGTCGGCGACGTCACCGTGCGCCCCGGCGTTCTGCTCACCCGCGAGAACCCCGCTTTCGGCGGGCCGGTGGCGGCGACCGCCGCCGGACTGGCCCGACTTGCCCCCGGGGCGGAGCACACCCTCGTGCTTGCCTGCGACATGCCGCTGATCGCCACGGTGATCACCGCGCTGCGGGAGGCCGGCGGCGGTATCGCCGTCGACGACGGCCGCGAGCAGTACCTGGCGGCGCTTCTCCCGACCGCTGAGCTGCGAGCCGCCACCGCGGGACCCGTCGACGGCATCGCCATGCGCACAGTGCTGGCGGCGATCGATCCGATTGCCCGGGTCCCCGTCCCCACTGGCAGCACCCGCGACATCGACACCTGGACCGACGCCGAACTGTTTGGAGCACACGCGTGACCGAGAAAGACGATACCGATCAACTGCTCGCTGACTGGTCGGCGACGCTCACCCGGGAGCTCGGCGTCGCCGGGCTCACGATCGACGTAGACGAAGTGCTCGCCCTCGCCGGGGTCGCGGCTCGCGCCGTCGTGCGACCGGCGGCCCCGCTCACCACCTTCGTGGTGGGCTACGCCGCCGGGCTCGCCGCGGCCGCCGGGGTCGAACCAGACCGGGCGGTCCGCGAGGCGATCGCCACCGCCGCGGCCCTCGCGGGCAGGGCATGAGCATCACCCAGCACCACGGCGCCACGACGGGCACGCGAGCCGGATGGCTCGAGGCTCGGGAGGTGGCGTTTGCCGCGGCATCCGTCGTCCCGGTCGAGACCGTTCCGCTCGATGCCGCGGTCGGCCGGATACTGGTCGAGCCCGTCTCCGCATTGCTCGACGTTCCGCACTACGCCTCGTCGGCGATGGACGGCTGGGCGGTTGCCGGAGCGGGGCCGTGGGACATCGTCGAGCGGGCGGCGCTGCGACCGGGCGAGGCGACGGCGATCGTCACGGGCGGCGACATCCCGATCGGTGCCGATGCGGTGGTGCGCAGCGAGATCGCCGAACGGTTCGACGGCAGACTTCACGCCTCGACGCCGACGCGCGGTCACCACATTCGTCCCGCGGGCGAAGAAGCCACGCGCGGCGAGACCGTCATCGCGGCCGGCACCGTGCTCAATCCGGCCCACGTTGCCCTCGCCGCGGGCGCGGGGCACGACACACTGACGGTGCGCGGGGCGGTGACAGTCTCGCTCGCGTTGACCGGTGGCGAAGTGATCACCGCCGGCCTCCCCGCTGCCGGCCAGGTGCGCGACAGCTTCGGCCCGCAGCTGCCCGCCATGCTCCGGATGCTCGGGGCGTCGGTCACCAGCTCGCGGCGGGTCGCCGACACCATCGACGACACCATCGCCGCGCTCTCGCAGCCCGGCGTAGCCCTCGTCATCAGCACGGGGGGCACCGGCAATTCCGCTCGCGATCACCTTCGCACCGCACTGGAGCGACTCGGCGCCGAGATGCTGATCGACGGCATCCGTATGCGTCCGGGCGGGCCGACGCTGCTCGCCCGGCTGCCCGGCGGCTCTCTCGTGCTCGCCCTCCCCGGCAATCCGCTCGCGGCGATGCTCGCACTGCTCACGATCGGCGGTCCGCTGATCGCCGGAATGACCGGCGTGGCGCTGCCCGACCTGGACACGGTGACGCTCGCGGTGGCCGTCGACGGTGTGGCTGGGGGCGCGGTGTTGATGCCGTACCGGCTCGAGAACGGGGCCGCCGTGCCCAACCGGCACCGGGCATCCGGGATGATGCGCGGCCTCGCCGACGCCGCGGGCGTGCTCGTCGTGCCGTCCGATGGCGCGAAGAAGGGCGACCGCGTCACCGCGATCGCCCTTCCGTGGAACTGAGTCTGTTCGGGTCTAGCTGACGCCGAGCAGGTCGATCACGAAGATCAGGGTGCGGCCGGAGAGCTGGTGTCCGCCGCCGGCTTCGCCGTAGGCGAGGGCCGGGGGAACGATCAGCTCGCGGCGGCCGCCGACCTTCATGCCGGGGATGCCCTGCTGCCACCCGGCGATCAGCGCGGCGAGCGGGAAGTCGACGGACTGCCCGCGGCTCCAGGAAGAGTCGAACTCCTCTCCCGACTCGAAGTCGACGCCGAGGTAGTGCACGTCGACGGTGGCGCCGGGGGTCGCCTCGGGGCCGTCGCCGACCTCGAGGTCGATGAGGACGAGCTCGCTGGGGGCATCGCCGTCGTATGGCTCGATCTCTGGCTTGGTCTTGTTGAAGTCACTCATGGTGACAATTCAAGCAGAGTCACGCCTCGTCGTGCCGCGCCCTGTCGCCCCCCCCACTTCCGAAATGAAGGCAATGCTCGCGACACGCCGAACGGCTGCGTCAAAGTGACGGCGTGGCGGAAATTTTTCCTTCATTTCGGAAGGGGCGCCGGGGCGGGGAAGGTCCGTTAGAGAAGGCCGTTAGTGCGTGTGGGCGGCGGCGGCAGCGGCACGCAGCGCGGCGATCTGGCTGGCCGGCTCCCCCACGTTGTAGACGCTCGAACCCGCGACGAAGGTGTCGGCCCCGGCCTCGGCGGCGATGGTGATCGTCTGCTCGGTGATTCCGCCGTCGACCTGCAGCCAGACGTCCAGCCCCGAGGCGGAGACGGCCTCGCGCAGCAAGCCCAGCTTGGGCATGGTGCTCTCCATGAAGCTCTGGCCACCGAAACCCGGCTCCACGGTCATGACCAGCACCTGATCGAACTCGGGCAGCAGTTCAAGATAGGGACGGATGTCCGTTCCCGGCTTCACCGCGATGCCGGCGCGGGCGCCGATCTGGCGCAGTCGGCGGGCGATCGCCACCGGGTCAGCGGCGGCCTCGGCGTGGAAGGTCACCGAGAACGCGCCGACCTCCGCGTAGCCGGGTGCCCAGCGATCCGGGTCGTCGATCATCAGGTGCACGTCGAGCGGCAGAGGCGACACGCGCTGGAGGGACTCGACCATGCGCTGCCCGAAGGTGAGGTTCGGCACGAAGTGGTTGTCCATGATGTCGACGTGCACCAGGTCGGCGGTGGCGATCCGGTCGAGTTCGTGTTCGAGATTGGCGAAATCGGCGGTAAGGATGCTCGGATTGATGCGCGCGGTCATCCCACGATTTTACGGCTGGTCGACCGGGCTGCTCGTCGCGCCTACTCGTCGCGCTGCAGAAGGGCGATGAACATCGCGTCGGTGCCGTGGCGGTGCGGCCAGAGCTGCACGTGACCGTCGTCGCCGTCCCCGAGCGGAAGCGGCGTCTTGGTCACGCCGGACAGGACCTCGACCGCGTCGAGGCGTCGGACATCCGTGCGGTTCTTCAGCACCGAGCCGACGACGGCCCGGGTCTCAGCGAGGTGGGGCGAGCAGGTGACGTAGGCGAGGATGCCGCCCGGCTTCAGCGCGGTGAGTCCCGCCTCGAGCAGCTGGGTCTGCAGCGCGGAGAGGTCTGGCACGTCTTTCGGCTGCTTGCGCCAGCGTGCCTCCGGGCGGCGGCGCAGCGCGCCGAGACCCGTGCATGGCGCGTCGAGCAGGATGCGGTCGAACTGTCCGGCAAGCTGCTCGCCCAGCTCTCGACCGTCTTGCACGAGCACCTGCGGCGGTTCGGGCAGCACCTTCAGGGCATTGCGCACCAGTTGCGCGCGCGCGGGGGTGATCTCATTGGCGACCAGCGTGACGCCACCGAGAGCGGCCTCCGCGGCCAGCAACACCGCCTTGCCGCCCGGACCGGCACAGAGATCAAGCCAGCGCTCGCCCGGCTCGATCGGCCGGGCGCGGCTCAGAGCGAGCGCGGCGAGTTGCGAGCCCTCGTCTTGCACCCGGGCTCGGCCCTCGTGCACCGCGGGAAGCAGTGCGGGATCTCCCCCATCGCTGACCCCGGCGACCGGCGAGTACTTGGACGCCCGCTCGCCCCGGATCTCGGACACCTTCGCGATGCCGGGCAGCGCGACCAGGCTCACCTTCGGAGCGAAGTTATCCGCCTCGAGCAGCGCCTCGAGCTCCTCCTCGCGCCCCTCGGCGGCCAGGGCCTGCCGAAATGCGCGCACGATCCAGACCGGATGCGAGAACTCGAGCGAGAGCCGCTCGTCGTCGGTGCGCGGCGCAGCCATCACTCGAGCGCGCCACTCATCCGGTTCGGAGCGGGTGATGGTGCGGAGCACACCGTTGACGAAGCCCGTGGCGGAGCGTGAGCCGACCTCACGCGCCAGCGACACCGACTCGTCGACGGCGGCATGCGCGGCGACACGCATGGAGAGTAGCTGGTGCACTCCGAGGCGCAACACGTCGAGGATCGCCTCGTCGATCTCGCTGGTCGGGCGTTTCGCCGCCAGCTCGATCACGGCGTCGTAGTAGCCCTGCTGACGCAGCGTTCCGTAGGTCAACTCGGTAGCGAGGGCGGCGTCCTGCGCACCGAGCCGGGCGCGCTCCAGCTTCACCGGGAGCAGCAGGTTGGCATACGCGTCGTCGCGGCGTACCGCGGTGATCACTTCGTACGCGACCCGGCGGGCCGGCTGGATGCGCGCGGGGGCGACGCGATTCTGCTCCGAGCGCGCGGGGCGGATGCGGCCGGAGGGATGCTGGTTGCTCACGATGCCACCGCCGCCGCGCCAGTCGGACGACCACGCCACCAGTCGGTAGCTCCCATCGGCTTCTTACCGGCCGGATGCACGGTGGTCAGCTCGATCGGATCGGAGGCGGTACCCACCAGGAGCACTCCCCCGTCGAGGGCGAAGGCCCCGGGAGCGAGCGGGGCTCGGTCGCGGGCGATGGTGGCCTGGAGCACCTTGAGGCGCTGATCGTCGAGCATCGTGAACGCTCCCGGTTCGGGCGTGACGCCGCGGATGAGACTGTCGACCGCGATCGCGGGCTGCGCCCAGTCGATCCGGCCGTCGTCGAGGGTGAGTTTGGGGGCCAGGGTGACCTCACCGACCTGCGGCTCGGGCCGCGCGTCGCCGTCGGCGATCGCATCGATCACCTGCACCAGCAGTTCAGCGCCAGACAGTGAGAGCGAATCGAGCAGGTGCCCGGCCGTCTCGTGGGCACCGATCGGCTGCCGCAGGTGGCCGTACAGGTCGCCGGCGTCGAGCTCCGGCACCAGCTGGAAGACGGATGCGCCTGTCGTCTCGTCGCCCGCGATGATGGCACGCTGCACCGGGGCCGCCCCGCGCCAGCGCGGCAACAGCGAGAAATGGAGGTTGATCCAGCCCAGGCGCGGCATCGACAGCAACGGCTCACGGACGAGTCCGCCGTACGCGACGATCACCCCGAGGTCGGGCTGCAGGGCGGTGAGCTGTTCGGTCGCGGCACCCGCGAGCCGATTCGCCTTGATGATCGGGAGTGCGAGAGCATCCGCGGCCTCGGCGACAGCGGTCGGGGTTAGCGTGCGCTTGCGCCCCTGCGGCGAATCCTCACGGGTAAGTACTGCGAGCACGTCGTGGCGGCTGGCGGTGAGGGCCTGCAGACTCGGAACCGCGGCGGACGGACTCCCGGCGAAGACGATCTCGAGATCAGACATCGGCGGAGTTCCGGGAGTGGGCGCGGGCGGGCGAAAGGTGCATGGCGTGGTGGATCACAGTCGTTTGGTCGAGCTCAGGTGGTCGAATTCAGGTGGTCGAACTCATTGTTGGTCGAATGGCTCGGTGTCGTCGAACCGCACCTTAAGTGTAGGAGGCACCGGGCGGGGGGCGGCCGCGGTCACCCGCTTGCGCCTGCTCGTGGCGTTGCGAATGACCTCTGCTCGCAGAGCGGATGCCACGGCCGCCCCCTCCGCGTAGTCGAATCGTACGATCGCCCGCTCGCCGCCCGACTCCTTGCCGGGCGTCGGTTGCACTTCCACCGGCCCGAGCACGTCCACCCGCTCGAGCTCGGAGACGATCTCGCTGGCTCGCTGCACGGCGGCGGGGTCACCCGTGATGGTCGCGACGCGCACGGCGGGCGGAAACCGCAGCCGGCGACGATCGTCGAGCTCTGACCGCGCGTATGCCGCGAGCCGCCAGGTGGTGAGGGCCGACGCCAAGGCGCCCCCGACCCCGACCAGCACGGTGGGCGCGCCGGGCGCGGCGAGGGCGATGGCATTGGACCACCAGCGCAGGCAGTCTTCGGCGACGCGCAGGCTCTCGCGGGCGAGCATCCGCTCTCCGTCCAGGAGCAGCACGGCGCGGTAGCCGCCAGCAGCGATCGGTTCGGCTCCGCGGGTAGCGATCACCAGGGCGGGCTCGGCGCCCACGTGGAGGATCGGTCGCTCTCCATCCGCGATCAGCACGCGAACGCCAGGGAAGGCTCGGCCGAGGTCTTCGGCGGTGCGGCCGGCGCCCTGGCCGATGTTGCGCAGGGTGGTGCCTTCGCAGTTGGAGCAGGTCCAGTTCGTGGCCAGTCGGCCGCACCACTGGCAGCCGGGCACCGAGCGGGAGGACTTCAGTCCGAGCGGGCCCTCGCAGAACTCGCACCGCGCGGACTGCGTGCAGTTGGCGCAGGCGAGCCTCGGCGCATAGCCGGGGCGAGCGACCTGCACCAGCACGGGGCCGCGCTCGAGCGCCGCGCGGGCCTCACGCCAGGCGCTGGAGGGGATTCTGGCCTGAGCGGCAAGGCGGTCTTGCGACTGCTGCTGCGCCGTCGGGATCACCTTGGGCAGGTACGAGCGGATCGGGGACATCGATTCGACCCAGCCGATCTCCACCAGGCGCTCGACATCCGTGCTTCTGGCGTGACCGAGAAACAGCAGCGCGGCACCCTGCTGCTCCTGCCGCACCAGAGCGGCGTCGCGGGTATGAATGTAGGGGCTGAGCGGCTCAGAGTGCAGCGGGTCACCGTCATCCCAGATCGCGATGAGCGAGAGACGGGCGGCCGGGGCATAGACGACCGAGCGATTGCCGACGATGACCAGCGGGGTCTCGCCGAGACAGTCGAGTAGCGCGCGATAGCGATCGGGGTTCGCCTGCTTGGCGTCGAGATGGACAATGCGCTCGGCGGGCAGTACGGCGCGAAGTGCCGCAATGAGCTGGTCTTGATCTCGATAGTCGGGAACGGCGAGGATGACCGAGCCCGCCTCGAGCGCGCGCGTCGCGGCGGCCGCGAGGGTCGTCGCCCAGTGCCCCACCCACGCGCCCGGCTGGTCGCCGCTGCGGATCTCGCGGACCAGCGGCAGCGCGTCCATCGCCACACGGCCCCCGGCTGCCACGACGGTGTCGAATCGTGCGGTGTCGTATGCGTCGAGTTCTCGGGGCACGATGGGCACCGGCGCCGACGGGGCTTCCCGGGCCAGCCAGGCCTTCTCGACCCGCACCTGGCGCTTCGGGATGGCGAGGCGCACGACGTCGCTCACACTGCCGGCCGCCCGATCGGCCACCTTGCGCGCCAGCGCCCACACCTCGGGGGTCAGCACCCGCGCCGGGGAGACCACCGCGTCGAGGTCGCTGAGCGTGCCGGAGTAGTCACCGACCTCCGCCAGCTCCACCAGCAGGCCGTCGGCGATGCGCCCGGCCGAGCGCAGCGGAACTCGCACGCGAACGCCAGGAACCGCCTCGGCGACGAGAGCGGGGGGGATCCGGTAGTCGAACAGGCGGTCCAGTTGAGGAAGCGGCGAGTCGATGAGCACGCGCGCCACGGTCTGACGGCCGGAACCGTCGAGCGCGGGCAGATCGCTCATCGGGATGCTGCCCGAATCAGAGACCGGCGACGCTGCGCAGCGCGTCGACCCGGTCGAGACGCTCCCAGGTGAACTCGGGAAGCTCGCGGCCGAAGTGACCGTAGGTGGAGGTCTTGGCGTAGATCGGGCGGAGCAGGTCGAGGTCCCGGATGATCGCGGCGGGGCGCAGGTCGAAGACATCCCGGATCGCCCCGATGATGGTCTCCTCCGAGACGTGCCCGGTGCCGAATGTCTCCACGTACAGTCCGACCGGCGACGCGGTGCCGATCGCGTAGGCGACCTGCACCTCGAGGCGGTCGGCGAGACCGGCGGCGACCGCGTTCTTGGCCACCCAACGCATTGCGTACGCGGCAGAGCGGTCGACCTTCGACGGGTCTTTTCCGCTGAAGGCTCCGCCACCGTGGCGACTCGCGCCACCGTAGGTGTCGACGATGATCTTGCGGCCGGTGAGGCCGGCGTCTCCCTGCGGTCCGCCGATCTCGAAGCGGCCGGTCGGGTTGATGAGCACGCGGGGATCGACGCTCTCGAGGTCGACGCGATCGAGCACCGGGCGGATCACCAGCTCCTCGATCTCGGCGCGCAGCTGCTCGGTGCTGACCCGCGGCGAGTGCTGGGTGGAGAGAACGACGGTGTCCACCGTGCGCGGCACGATTCCGTCGTAGCCCACCGTCACCTGGGTCTTGCCGTCGGGGCGCAGGTAGTCGACCAGGCCGGTGTTGCGCACCTCGGCGAGGCGCTCGGCCATGCGGTGAGCAAGCCAGATCGGCACCGGCATGTACTCGGGCGTCTCGGTGGTCGCATAGCCGAACATGATGCCTTGATCGCCAGCGCCCTGCCGGTCGAGCTCATCGATGCTGGCCTGCTCGCGCGCCTCGAACGCGTCGTCGACGCCCTGGGCAATATCGGGAGATTGTCCGCCGATCGAGATGCTCACGCCGCAGGAACGACCGTCGAACCAGACGTCGGATGAGTTGTAGCCGATGTTCCAGATGCGCTCGCGCACGATGGTGGGGATGTCGACGTACCCGGTGGTGGTGACCTCGCCGGCGACGTGCACTAGGCCGGTGGTGACCAACGTCTCCACGGCGACGCGACTGTTCGGGTCGACCTCGAGAAGAGCATCCAAAATGCTGTCGGAGATCTGGTCGCAGATCTTGTCGGGGTGACCCTCGGTCACCGACTCCGAGGTGAACAGTCGGAAAGGTGCAGTGCTCATGGGTATCCCCTGGATCGAGTCGTGGAGGCGGCTGCCGGAGGCTCTCAGACGAGCGAGTCCAACAGACGATCGGCCACCGACGCCGTGCTTCCGGAGGCCTCCATCACTATAGCTGCGGCGCTGTCGAGCACCACGATCGTGTTGCTCTCTGTGGCGAAACCCTCGCTCTAGCCCACCCTGTTGAGGACGAGAGAGTCACAGCCCGTGCGCGCGACGCGCGCTGGTCAGCCGACCAGAACGAGAAGACGGACGACACCGACGGCGTGATACGCCGCGATGCCGCCCGTCATGCCGACGATGATGTTCAGGCTTCTGACATACACCGAACCGGTCATCGGGGGTGAGGCGAGAGGAGTTACTCGGCCGGCTCGGCGAGCGGCGTGACGGTGAGCTTGTCCTCGTTGATCTCGTGCATCGCCACGGAGAGCGGCTTGTCTTCGATGGTCGAGTCGACCAGCGGTCCGACGTTGTCGAAGAGGCTTCCCTCGTGCAGGTCGGCGTAGTAGTCGTTGATCTGACGGGCCCGCTTGGACGCGAAGATCACGAGTGCGTACTTCGAGTCGACCTTCGACAGCAGTTCGTCGATGGGCGGGTCGATGATGCCCTTGGCGCGTTCAACCATGGTGGTACTCCAAAAATTCAAATCTGGGGGTGAACGTCAAGTCTACGGCCTCGCGCAAGTTCGCCGGTCATCCGCCCCGGATGATGACTCAGGAGAGCAGGTCGACGACCTCCTGGGCCGCGCGACTCACCTCGCTATTGATCACCTTGTAGTCGAATTCATCCTGCGCGGCCAGCTCGATCTTGGCCGTCTCGAGCCGACGCGCCTGCTCCACGGAGTCTTCGGTGCCCCGGCCGATCAGCCGGCGGACGAGTTCTTCCCAGGTCGGGGGCAGCAGAAATACCAGAACGGCCTCCGGCATCGCGCGGCGCACCGAGCGTGCGCCCTGCAGATCGATCTCGAGCAGCACGCTCTTGCCCTCGGCCAGCGCGGCGTCGATCGGCGGACGCGGAGTGCCGTAGCGGAAGCTGTTGTGCACCGTCGCGGTCTCGAGCATCTGGCCGGATTCGATCAGCTGGTCGAACTCGTCATCACTGACGAAGAAGTAGTGCACCCCATCGACCTCACCGGGCCGGGCCGTGCGGGTGGTGGCCGACACCGAGAGGTGAACATCGGGGTAGTTGTCGCGGATGTAAGTGGAGACCGTTCCCTTGCCCACGGCAGTGGGCCCGGCCAGCACGACCAACCGTGCCGGCTCCGGCGTCGATCCACGGTGCTCGCGGGCGACCAGCCACTCGAGCAGGCGACGACGCTGACGGATGCCCAGCCCCCCGACCCGCTTCGACTCGGCGATTTCGAGCTGCTCCATCACCCGCGCCACTCGTGTGGGTCCGAGGCCCGGCATGCTCGTCAGCAGTTCCCGCACCCGAAGGGTCGCCTCGGGGGCCGTGTGCTCGCCGGTCCAGGCGGCCTCGGCTACCTCGAGGGCGCTGCGCTTGCGATCGTGAATGTCCTGCTTGACTGCCGCTCGCGCACGGCGAGCGGCCACCGCGGCCTGGGCTGCGGCGACACGGTCGACGTCGGGGGGAGCTACGCGCGGCATGCCCGCACCTCCGCAGCCTGGGCCGCCACGGCCTCCGCGACGCCATCGGGACCGGCATGCAGGATGCTGCGGGATGCGGCAACGACGGTCGACCCGACCGCGGCACCATAGATCCGGCCGAGATCGGAGAAGCTCGCACCCTGGTGCCCGAAGCCCGGCGCGAGAACGGGTGTGGCCGCAACACCCGAGAGACTGTCGAGATCGATGGCGTAGTCGGCGAAATCCACGGTCGCACCGAGCACCAGACCGACAGACCCCATCACGCGCTCAGCGCCCTGTGCTCGATTCCACTCCACCACGTCACTGACGATACTGGACGCAACGGTCTGTCCGCCTCCCAGCCGTGCCGTCTGGAGTGAGCGAGCCTCGGGGTTCGACGTCGCCGCCAGCACGAATAGGCCCTTGCCGGTGGCTTCGGCGAGCTCCATCGGAGCCTGGATCGAGCCGACGCCCATGTAGGCACTGATGGTCATCGCATCGGCCTCCAGCGGGCTTCCTGGCGTGAGCCAGGCCTGACCGTAGGCTTCGACGCTGGTTCCCAGGTCGCCGCGCTTGGCGTCGGCGATCACGAGAAGGCCGGAATGACGGGCCGCGGCGATCACGTCTTCGAGGGCGGAGAACCCTGCAGCGCCGTGACGCTCGAAGAAGGCAACCTGCGGCTTGATGATCCCGGCGTCGCCGTCGACCGTGGCGGCCACGACGGAGAGTCCGAACTCACGGAGCCCCGCTGCGGTATCGGGAAGCCCCCACTGCTCGAGCAGATACGGGTGCGGATCGATGCCGACGCAGAGCTGACCGAGACGATCAAAGACCTTGGTCAGCCGTTCACCGAACCCGCGGATTGGTGCCGCGGAATGTGGCGACGCGGAATCAGCCAACGAGCACCGCCAGTCGCTCGGCACGCTCGAGCGCGTAGTCCTGGAGCGACTTCACGTCGAAACTGTTCGCGGTCGCCTCGATCGACGCCACGGCGGCGCCGAGCTGAGCGATGGTGGTGAACAGCGGCAGGTCCGCAGCGACCGCCGCGGCGCGGATCTCATAGCCGTCCGCGCGGGCGGCTCGTCCGCTCGGCGTGTTGATCACGATGTCGACCTCGCCGCGGTTGATCAGGTCGACGATCGAGGGCTCCCCCGCCAGCGTCGCCTCGCCCTGGTCGTACTTGCGCACGACGGTGGCGGTGATGCCGTTGCGGCTGAGTACCTCCGCGGTGCCGATGGTGCCGAGGATCTCGAAGCCGAGCTGCTGCAGGCGCAGTACCGGAAGGATGATCGCGCGCTTGTCGCGATCGGCGACCGACACGAACACCGATCCGCTGGTCGGCAGCCCGCCGTACGCGGCTTCCTGGCTCTTGGCGAAGGCGGTCGGGAAGTTCGCATCGATTCCCATCACCTCTCCGGTTGACCGCATCTCCGGCCCGAGCACTGAGTCGACGATCAGCCCGTCCTTGGTGCGGAAGCGCTTGAACGGCAGCACCGCTTCCTTCACGGCGACCGGCGAGTCCATCGGCACGATCGAGCCGTCGGCTTCGGGCAGCATCCCGCTCTCGACGAGGGAACGGATGCTCTCCCCCACCATGATCAGCGAGGCGGCCTTCGCGATCGGCAGCCCGAGTGCCTTCGCCACGAACGGGACCGTGCGGGAGGCCCGGGGGTTCGCTTCGAGCACATAGAGCACCCCGGCGCCGATCGCGAACTGCACGTTGATCAGACCGCGCACGCCGACGCCCTCGGCGATGGCGCGGGTGGCCTCGACGACCCGGGCGATCTGCTCGCGGCCGAGGGTCACCGGCGGAAGGGTGCAACTCGAGTCACCGGAGTGGATTCCGGCCTCCTCGATGTGCTCCATCACGCCGCCGACGTAGAGCTCGGTGCCGTCGTAGAGCGCGTCGATGTCGATCTCGATGGCGTCATCCAGGAAGCGGTCGACCAGCAACGGGTGCTCTGCACCGACGATTCCCTGGTCGGCGACCCGCACGAAGTAGTCGTCGAGCGACGGGCTGTCGTAGACGATCTCCATGCCGCGGCCACCGAGCACGTACGACGGACGAACGAGCACCGGGTAGCCGATCTCCTCCGCGACCGCGACGGCACCCTCGTAGTCGAAAGCCGTGCCGTTGCGCGGTGCGACCAGCCCCGCGGCATCCAGAATCCCCTGGAACAGCCCGCGCTCTTCGGCCAGGTCGATCGCCTCGGGCGTGGTGCCGAGGATGGTGACGCCGGCGGCCTTGAGACCCTTGGCGAGACCGAGGGCGGTCTGACCGCCGAGTTGCACGACGACGCCCACGAGCTCGCCGCTCTGGCTCTCCGCGTGGATGACCTCGAGCACGTCTTCGAGAGTGAGCGGCTCGAAGTACAGGCGGTCACTGGTGTCGTAGTCGGTAGAGACCGTCTCGGGATTGCAGTTGATCATGATCGTCTCGTAGCCCGCCTCGGAGAGCGCAAAGCTCGCCTGCACGCAGGAGTAGTCGAACTCGACTCCCTGGCCGATGCGGTTCGGGCCGGAGCCGAGGATGACGACCTTGCGGCGGTCGCTCGGCCGCACCTCGGACTCGAGGTCGTAGCTCGAGTAGTGGTACGGGGTCAGCGCCGGGAACTCGCCGGCGCAGGTGTCGACGGTCTTGAACACCGGACGCACACCGTGCGAATGACGGATGCTGCGCACCTCCGCCTCGTCGATCCCCCGGAGTTCCGCGATCTGTACGTCGCTGAAGCCGTGGTCTTTCGCCAGCCGCAGGATGCGCTCGTCGAGCTCGTGGAAGGATCCGATCTCCTCGGCGACCTCGTTGATCAGCACGATCTGGTCGATGAACCACGGATCGATCTTGGTCGACTCGAAGACCTCCTCGATCGTCGCGCCGGCCCGCAGCGCCTGCTGCACGGTGACGATGCGGCCGTCGGTGGGCACGGAGGCCTTGGCCAGCAGCGCGGCCTTGTCGCCGGGCACGCCGTTCCAGTGGAAGCTGGAGCCGCGCTTCTCGAGCGAGCGCAGCGCCTTCTGCAAAGCGGTCGAGTAGTTGCGGCCGATCGCCATGGCCTCGCCGACCGACTTCATGGTGGTGGTCAGCGTGGCATCCGCCGCCGGGAACTTCTCGAAGGCAAAGCGCGGCACCTTCACGACGACGTAGTCGAGGGTCGGCTCGAAGCTTGCCGGGGTCACCTTGGTGATGTCGTTCGGGATCTCGTCGAGGCGGTAACCGATGGCGAGTTTGGCGGCGATCTTCGCGATCGGGAAGCCGGTGGCCTTCGATGCCAGCGCCGACGAGCGGGACACGCGCGGGTTCATCTCGATGACGATGACGCGGCCGTTCGACGGGTCGATGGCGAACTGGATGTTGCAGCCGCCGGTGTCGACGCCGACCGCGCGGATGATGTCGATGCCGATGTCGCGCAGGTTCTGGTACTCGCGGTCGGTGAGGGTGAGCGCCGGGGCGACTGTGATCGAGTCGCCGGTGTGCACGCCGACCGGGTCGACGTTCTCGATCGAGCAGACGACGACCGTGTTATCAGCGGTGTCGCGCATCAGCTCGAGCTCGTACTCCTTCCAGCCGAGGATCGACTCCTCGAGCAGAACCTCCGTCGTCGGGCTCTGGTGAAGACCGTCGGTGACGATCCGGATGAGCTCCTCCGGCGTATAGGCGAAGCCCGAGCCGAGGCCACCCATGGTGAACGACGGGCGCACGACCAGCGGATACCCGAGGTCTGCGGCGAAGCCGACCGCCTCTTCGACGGTGTGGGCGATGTGGGAGCGGGCGACATCCGCGCCGGCGTCCAGCACCAGCTGCTTGAAGATCTGGCGGTCCTCGCCCTTGTTGATCGCCTCGAAGTTGGCGCCGATCAGCTCGACGTCGTACTTCTCCAGGATGCCGTGGTGGTGCAGCTGGATGGCCGCGTTCAGAGCGGTCTGGCCGCCGAGAGTCGGCAGGATGGCATCCGGCTTCTCCTTGGCGATGATGGTCTCGATGACCTCCCAGGTGATCGGCTCGACGTAGGTGGCGTCGGCGAAGTCGGGGTCGGTCATGATCGTCGCCGGGTTCGAGTTGATCAGGATGACCCGGATGCCTTCTTCACGCAGGGCGCGGCAGGCCTGGGTTCCCGAGTAGTCGAACTCCGCGGCCTGACCGATCACGATCGGGCCGGAGCCGATGACGAGGACGGAGTGGATGTCGTCGCGCTTGGGCATTACTTCGCTTCGCTTTCAGGGGTCGTGAAGGCCTTCGCGACGACGATGAGGTCGCGGAACCGGTCGAATAGGTAGTTGGCGTCGTGGGGGCCGGCGGCGGCCTCCGGGTGGTACTGCACGGAGAAGGCGGGGATGTCGAGGGCGTTGAGGCCCTCCACTACGTCGTCGTTGAGGTTGACGTGGCTCACCTCGACCCGGCCGAAGCCTGCGGGCGAGTCGAACGGTCCGTCGAGCGGGGCCTGCACGGCGAAACCGTGGTTGTGCGAGGTGATCTCGACCTTGCCCGTGGTCTTGTCGACCACCGGCTGGTTTATTCCGCGGTGGCCGAAAGGCAGCTTGTAGGTGTCGAGCCCGAGCGCACGGCCGAGCAGCTGGTTGCCGAAGCAGATGCCGAAGAACGGGAGCCCGGCGCGCAGCCCGGCCCGCAACAGTTCGACGTGCTGGTCGGAGGCGGCCGGGTCGCCCGGACCGTTGGAGAAGAACAGCGCGTTCGGCTTGAGCTCGAGCAGCTCGGCCGCGGTGACCGACTGGGGTAGCACGACGACCTCGAGGCCGCGGGCCGCGAGGTAGCGGAGGGTGGATTCCTTCACGCCGAGGTCGAGCACCGCGACGGTGCCGATCTTCTCACCGTCTGCCTCGACCACGCGACGCTCGGTCACCGAGACCTGGCCGGAGAGGTTCTGGCCGGTCATCTCGGCGCCGGCCCGCACGATGGCGAGCTGTTCTTCGGCGCTGAGCTCGGCATCCGCTCCCGAGAATATGCCGGAGCGCATCACGCCGGCGTCCCGCAGTCGCAGGGTGACCGCGCGGGTGTCGATGCCGCTGATGCCGACGACTCCCTCCGTCACCAGCTGGTCGTCGAGACTGCCGGTTGCCCGGTAATTGGAGACCACTCGGGAGGGGTCGCGCACGACGAAGCCCTCGACCCAGATGCGCCGGGATTCCGGGTCTTCGTCGTTCACGCCGGTGTTGCCGATGTGCGGAGCCGTCATGATGACGATCTGCCCCGCATACGACGGGTCGGTGATGGTCTCCTGGTAGCCGGTCATGCCGGTGGTGAAGACCGCCTCGCCGAGGCTGCGGCCTCGCGCTCCGTAGGCGTGGCCGGTGTAACGGGTGCCGTCCTCGAGGACGAAGAATGCCGGGTCGAAACGACTCATGATGCCTTTCCGGGCGTGGCCTCAGCGGGAATGAGTCCCGTGATGGCGTCGATCAGGGGGGTGAGGTCCGCGGGGTCGGTCACGCGGAAGAAGGAGTCGACGTCGGTCGAGGTAGTGCCGTGCAGGGTCCAGGCGATGACCACCAGTCCCCCGCTCTCGACCACGCGGTCGATGGTGAAGGTGGCCCGCTCCACCGCGCGAAGGGCAGCCGAGGGGATGAATGCCTCCGGCGTTCCGGCGATGCCGAGGATCACGCCGGTCGTGGTGACCGTGATGGTCGCCCGACCGCGGAAGCCGAGCCCGCGGACGGCCACGCGATTGAGCGGTTCGTTGGCGAGGGTCGTGGCGGCATAGAAGCTCTCGGTGCTGAAGAGGGTGGCTCCCGGATTCGCCGGGACGGCATCCGGAACCCCGAGACTCGCGTGCCGACGCTGGCGTGCCCGCCAGCTGAGCACCATGCCGACGAGGGCGAGCAGGATGACGATGACGACGATCGTGGTCGAGGTGGTTCTATCCACGCAGGCTCACCGCCTGCGGGTTCGTGCGAGCGAACCCCGCGATGGTCTCAGCGTCGACCAGTTCACCGTCGCGCACCGTGACGTAGCCGCGATGCACGGTGGTGAGCACGCGCCCCGGCAGCGGCATCGACAGGTAGGGCGAGTTGATGCCCTTGCCGTGCAGGTCGCTCAGGCCGAAGACGCGGCTCGCGTTCGTGTCGTAGAGCGTGAACTCGGCGGGGGCTCCGACCGCGATGCCGAACTCGTAGCCGGGAACCAGACCGATCTCGGCCGGCACTCGGGAGAGCACCCGGGCGACATCTTCCCAACCGAGCATGCCGGTGTCGACGACGGATGCCTGCACCACACTCAGCGCGGACTCGAGGCCGACCATGCCGAAGGCGGCAGCTCCCCACTCGCAGTCTTTCGCCTCGACCGGATGCGGAGCGTGGTCGGTGGCGACGATGTCGATGGTTCCGTCGGCGAGGCCCTCGCGCAGCGCGAGCACATCCTCCTCCGAGCGGAGCGGCGGGTTGACCTTGTACCGGGAGTCGTAGCTCGACACCGGCTGCTCGGTGAGCAGCAGGTGGTGCGGGGTGACCTCGGCGGTCACGTCGATCCCGCGAGCCTTGGCCCAGCGCACGACGTCGACCGAGCCGGCGGTGGAGACGTGGCAGATGTGCAGGCGGGCGCCGACGTGTTGGGCGAGCAGCACATCGCGGGCGATGATCGATTCCTCGGCGACTGCGGGCCACCCGGCCAGCCCGAGTTCGCCCGACAGTGTGCCCTCGTTCATCTGGGCACCCTCGGTGAGCCTGGGCTCTTGCGCGTGCTGGGCGACGACGCCGCCGAAGGTGCTGACGTACTCGAGCGCACGGCGCATCAGCAGGGCGTCTGAGACACACTTGCCGTCGTCGGAGAACACCCGCACTCGGGCGCGGCTGCCGGCCATGGCGCCGATCTCGCTGAGCTGCTGCCCCTCGAGCCCCACGGTGACCGCACCGATCGGGCGCACCGTGACGTAGCCGGCGTCCTCGCCGAGGCGCTGCACCTGCTCGACGACCCCGGCCGTATCGGAGACGGGTGACGTGTTCGCCATGGCGTGCACCGTGGTGAAGCCGCCGATGGCCGCTGCCCGCGAACCTGTGAGTACCGTCTCGCTCTGCTCGAAGCCGGGCTCGCGCAGATGCGTGTGGAGGTCGACCAGGCCCGGAAGCGCCAGGAGGCCGTCGGCGTGGATGATCTCGGCCGCCGCATCCGAGAGGTTGCTGCCCAGCTCGGCGATTCGGCCGTCACGCACCAGGATGTCGCTGCCGCTGCCGTCGGCAAGCGTTGCGCCCTTGACGAGGATGGTGGTCATCGGTTGCTCCCTGCGTGACTGACGGATGTGGATTCGGCGAGCCCCCGCTGCCCGGACAGCGCGAGGTACAGCACTGCCATCCGCACCGAGACGCCGTTGGCGACCTGTTCGAGCACCGTCGAGCGCGGCGAATCCGCCGCTCCGGACGAGATCTCGAGGCCACGGTTCATCGGGCCAGGGTGCATGACGATGCTATCCGCGGCGAGCCGGGCGAGCCGCTCGTCGCCGAGACCCCACTGCCGCGAGTACTCGCGAGCGTTGGGGAAGAAGGCGGCGTGCATCCGCTCGCTCTGGATGCGCAGCATCATCACCACGTCGGGGATGGCATCGAGCGCCTCATCGAGGTCGTAGGTCACCGCGACCGGCCAGTCTCGCACTCCTACCGGAAGCAGCGTTGCTGGGGCGACCAGGGTGACCTCGGCGCCGAGGGTCGAGAGCAGCCAGACGTTCGAGCGAGCCACACGGGAGTGAAGGATGTCCCCGACGATGGTCACCGACACCCCGTCGAGCGCCCGACCGCGCGAGCCTCGACCGTGCAGCCGGCGCCGGATGGTGAAGGCGTCGAGCAGCGCCTGGGTGGGGTGCTCGTGGGTGCCGTCGCCGGCGTTGATGATCGCCGCATCGATCCAGGCTGACTGGGCGAGAACCAGGGGCGCTCCAGATGCGCCGTGCCGGATGACCACGGCATCCGCACCGATAGCAGCGAGGGTCTGCGCGGTGTCTTTGAGGCTCTCGCCCTTGGAGACGCTCGACCCCTTCGCCGAGAAGTTGATCACGTCCGCGCTCAGCCGCTTGGCCGCGGCCTCGAACGAGATGCGGGTGCGCGTGGAGTCCTCGAAGAAGAGATTGACGACGGTCTTGCCGCGCAGGGTCGGGAGTTTGCGCACCTCACGGTCGGCGACATCCGCCATGTCTTCGGCGACGTCGAGAATGGCGATGGCCTCGTCGCGGCCGAGGTCGCGGGTGCTGAGCAGGTGTCTCACGATGCTGCTCCTTCCGCGCGCTCATCGATACGCGGTCCATCGATGCTGGGTCCGTCGATGCTGGGTCCATCGATACTGACGAACTCGTCGCCGTCGATCTCGGTCAGATGCACGTTGATGCGCTCGGAGCGCGATGAGGGCAGATTCTTGCCGACGAAGTCCGGGCGGATAGGCAACTCCCGATGACCGCGATCGACCAGGGTGGCCAGGCGCACGAAGCGCGGGCGGCCGATCGCCTGCAGCGCGTCGAGAGCAGCACGAATGGTGCGGCCCGAGTAGAGCACGTCATCGACGAGTACGACGACCGCGCCGTCGATGCCATCGGCCGGCATCTGGGTCGGTGCGGGGCTGCGAGTCGGATTGCGGTCAAGATCGTCGCGGTACATCGTCACGTCGAGCGTGCCGAGCGCCACCTGCTGATCGGACACCGATCGGATGATCTCGGCAATTCGCTCCGCCAGCACGATGCCGCGCGTCGGAATGCCGAGGATCACGAGCCTGTCGCCGTCGCGGACCGATTCGAGGATCTCGTGGGAGATGCGGGTCAACGCGCGGGTGATATCAGCTTGCTGAAGCACGATTCGTGCGGGCAATCTGACCTCCTTCCCCGCCTCACAGGACGGAAGTTAAAGGATGTCTGGATGACTCAACCCTACCCGATCCGTGAGCGGCCTCCTGCCCACTCGCCGCCCCACACTCCGCCACCTACTCCGCCCACTCTCTTCCGAAATGAAGGCAAAACTAGGCGCCCGCCGGAGTGTCGACGCCGACACACCGACCGTCGCGGAACGTTTCCTTCATTTCGGAAGGGGAGATCAGCGATCGCGAGAGTAGGAGTGCGGTCGCGCGGAAGGGCTCAGGCGCGGGTTTGGGCGATGCGGCCGAGGAGGCCGTTCACGAAGCTGCCCGAATCGTCGGTGCTGAGCGACTTGGCCGCCTCCACCGCCTCGTCGATGGCCACGCCATCCGGCACCTCGTCGTTGAACAGGATCTCCCAGATACCGATGCGGATGATCGCACGGTCGGTGACGGGCATCCGATTGATGGTCCAGCCCTGCGCATAGGTCTCGATCAGCTCGTCGATCTCGTCGCCGTGCTCGGCGATCCCCTCGACGATCTGGCGCGCATAGATCCAGGAGTTCCAGCGGTTCGGATCTGCCTTGGCCCGTTCGGCCTCCATCTCGATCGCCTGATTGAGGGAGATCTCGCGGAGGTCTGCGCCGTACAGCAGGTCGATGGCGCGCTTACGCGCCTTCGTCCGTGCGCTCATTAGTTGACGCGGCCGAGGTAGCTGCCGTCGCGGGTGTCGACCTTGACCTTGGTACCGGTCTCGAGGAACAGCGGAACCTGGATCTGGTATCCGGTCTCGACGGTCGCGGGCTTGGTGCCACCCGTGGAGCGGTCGCCCTGCAGGCCGGGCTCCGTGTAGGTGATCTCCAGCGTGACGGATGCCGGCAGCTCGACGTAGAGCGGAGCCTCGTTGTGCAGCGCGATCGTCACGTTCTGGTTCTCGAGCATGAAGTTGGCAGCGTCACCGACCTGCGCGGCGGTCAGGGTGATCTGGTCGTAGTTTCCCACGTCCATGAAGACGTAGTTCTCGCCGTCCGCGTAGAGGTACTGGAACTCGGAGCGGTCGACCGTCTCGGTCTCGATCTTCGCGCCGGCGTTGAACGTGCGGTCGACAACCTTGCCACTCATGACGTTCTTGACCTTGGTGCGAACGAACGCCCCACCCTTGCCGGGCTTGACGTGCTGGAAGTCGATCACGGTCCAGAGCTGGCCGTCCATGTTGAGAACGACGCCGTTCCTGATGTCAGCGGTAGAGGCCATGACTGTGAATCCGTATCTATGAGGAATGGTGAAGTTGGGGAAGGAAGCGATCCCGCAAGGGGAAACCAGCTATGAAGTCTACCCGGTATCCGAGCCCGCGTTATCCGAGCTTGAGGTCGATCGCGCGGATGGCCAGCCGGTAGGAGTCGAACCCGAAGCCCGCGATGATCCCGGTCGCGACGCCGGAGATCACGCTGGTGTGCCGGAAGGCCTCCCGCGAGTGCGGGTTCGAGATGTGCACCTCGATGAGGATCAGGCCCGCTTTCGAGACCAGAGCCGCGGCATCCCGCAGCCCGTACGAGTAGTGCGTGAAGGCTGCGGGATTCAGGATGACCGGGCAGCCTCGATCTACCGCCTCGTGCAGCCAGGAGATCAGTTCGGCCTCGTCGTCGGTCTGACGCAGGTCGAGGTCGTATCCAGGAGGGGCAGCCTCGCTCAGTTCGGCCCGCAGATCTTCGAGGGTTCCGCTGCCGTACACCTCGGGCTCACGAGAACCGAGGCGGCCGAGGTTGGGGCCGTTGAGGACGAGGATGCTGGGCATGCTGCGAGCATATCGGCGCTGCTCAGCCCTAGCTCACTACCGGTACGTGCTGAAGCCGCCGTCGGCCTTCAGCAGCTGCCCGCTGATCCAGCCCCCGCGCTCGGAGAGCAGAAACGACACGAGGGCCGCGATGTCCGCCGGGGTACCGAGACGGCCGGCCGGGGTCTGCTCGATCCCCCATTCGCGGATCTGCTGGGTCATCCACCCGGTGTCGATCGGGCCGGGGTTCAGCAGATTGGCGCTGATGCCGAGCGGCCCGAACTCCGCCGCGGCGGCTCGCACCAATCGATCGAGGGCGCCCTTGCTCGCCCCGTAGGCGATCTCGCCATCGATCGCGTCGCTCGTGAGAGCGACGATGCGCCCGGAGGTGCCGATGAATCGCCGGGCGAGTTCTCGCATCAGCAGCCAGCTCGCGCGCGTGTTCACCGCGAAGTGCCGGTCGAAGCCCTCGATCGTCTCCGTGAGCAGCGTGGCGTTGACGCTGTGGGCGTGGCTGAGAACCAGCGCGCTGACCGGTCCGAGCGTCTCGGCGACATCGAAGACGGCGGTGGCGACCTCCGGCTCGGCGAGGTCGGCGTTGATGGCGAGGGTCTGCGCGCCGAGGGCGCGCAGACTCTCCTCGATTCCCTTGACATCGCCAGCGCCGCCGTTCAGGGTGGCGTCGTATTCAGCGTTGTAGACGAAGGCGATGTCCCAGCCGTCCCGGGCCAGCTGCTCGGCGATTCCGGCGGCGATGCCGATGCTTCTGCCCAGTCCGGTGAGCAGCACAATCGGACGTGAGGATTCCATGCGCTCAGGCTAGCGCCCGACCCGCCGGTCGAGCAGCGAGGCCCCGATTTCGATACGCGTACGCCGTAGACGGCGTGCGCTACTCAATCAGCGGCAGCGCTACAGGCCGATCTCCTGGTAGGCCGCGAACAGCAGGCTCTCATCCGGACCGGTGAGCACGGTCGGCTTGGCGATGTCGTCGAGCACGATGAAGCGCAGCATGCTGCCGCGCGCCTTCTTGTCCCGCTTCATCACCGAGAGCAGGGTCTGCCAGCGCCCGGCCGGGTAGCCGATCGGCAGTTGCAGAGACGTGAGGATGCTGCGGTGCCGATCCACGACCGCATCCGACAGCCGTCCGGTGAGCCGGCCCAGCTCCGCCGCGTACACCATACCGATGGCGACGGCAGCGCCGTGCCGCCACTGGAACCGCTCCGCGTACTCGATCGCGTGCCCGAGCGTGTGACCGTAATTCAGGATCTCGCGTAGCCCGTGCTCGGTAAAGTCCTCGCCGACGACGCGGGCCTTCAGCGCGATGGAGAGCTCCACCATGCGACGGAACTCCTCGCTCTGCGGGTTCGTCGCGACATCCACATCCCGCTCGATGATGTCGAGGATCTCGGGTTCGGCGATGAACCCGGCCTTGACCACCTCGCCGAAGCCGGCCAGAATCTCCATCTGGCTCAGCCCGTCGAGCGTGTCGAGATCGACCAGCACGGCGGACGGAGCGTAGAACGCCCCGACCAGGTTCTTGCCCTCGTTGGTATTGATGCCGGTCTTGCCGCCGATCGAGGCATCGACCATGCCGAGCAGGGTGGTGGGGACCTGAATGAGGCGCACACCGCGCAGCCAGGTGGCCGCCACGAAGCCGGCCAGGTCGGTCACCGCACCGCCGCCGAAACCGATGACGAGGTCGGAGCGAGTGAAGTCCGACTGCCCGAGGATCTGCCAACAGAACGCCGCGACCTCGACCCGCTTGCCGGTCTCGGCATCCGGAACCTCGGCCAGGAGAACCTCATATCGGTCGCTGAGCGACGAACGCAGCTTCTCGGCACGGGCCCCGAGCGTGGGCGGGTGCACGATCAGCACCTTGCGGACGTCCGGTCCGATCAACTCGGGCAGTTGGCCGAGGATGCCGCGTCCGACGAGAACGTCGTACGAGTCGGTGCCGGGAACGGTGATGATGCTGGTGCTCATGGTGCTTCCTCTGTGAGTACCGGGGCCTCGACCCAGGCCGCGATCTCCGCCGCGATGTGCTCGATGGGGCGATGGCTGGTGTCCCAGGTGCGCGTCGCCAGACGTTCGTAGGTTTCGCGTCGCGCCTCGACCAGCGCCGACCACGATGCGATGCCGTCGGCGACCAGCGGCCGCTTCGACCCGGCGATGCGGGCCTCGACGGCCTCGGGACTCACCGTGATCAGCGCGACGCGCAGTCGTGCAAGCTCGCGTTGGGTGTCCCGGTCGAGCACCGCTCCCCCGCCGAGCGACACCACTGCGCGCTCGGTGAGCGCCTGCGCGACGACCTCGCGTTCGAAACGACGGAAGGCGACCTCGCCCTGCTCGCCAAAGATCTGCGCGATCGGACCATGCTGGGCGACGATACGGCGGTCGGTGTCGATGAAGTCTGTGCGCAGGATGCGCGCGACGCGCTTGCCCAACCGGGTCTTGCCCGCACCGGGCGGGCCGATCAGCACGACGTGTGGCGCCGGGCTCACGAGCCCGCGCTGCTGTTCTGGCCGGCGCTGCTGTCGGACGCGGATGCCGTGCGCAGGTTCTCCGGGATCGCCGCCAGATATCCGTCGAGGTTGCGCTTGGTCTCCACGATGGAATCTCCGCCGAACTTCTCCAGCACGGCGTTCGCGAGCACCAGGGCCACCATCGCCTCGGCCACGACGCCCGCGGCGGGGACCGCGCAGACGTCGGAGCGTTGGTGATGTGCCTCTGCGGCCCCACCCGCGGCGACGTCAACGGTGCGCAGCGCGTGCGGCACCGTGGAGATCGGCTTCATCGCCGCACTTACCCTCAGCACGGTTCCCGTGCTCATCCCACCCTCGGTACCGCCGGCCCGATCGGTGGAGCGCACGATGCCGTCGTCCGTCTGGAACAGCTCGTCGTGTGCACGCGATCCGCGGCGGGCCGCGGTGGCGAAGCCGTCGCCGACCTCGACACCCTTGATCGCCTGGATCCCCATCAGTGCGGCAGCGAGCTGCGAGTCGAGTCGGCGGTCCCAATGGGTGTACGACCCAAGGCCGGGGGGCACGTTGTAGGCGAGCACCTCGACCACTCCGCCGAGGGTGTCGCCGTCGTCGTGGGCGCGGTCGACCTCCTCGACCATGAGTGCCGAGGTCGTGGCGTCGAAACAGCGCAGGGGGTCGAGGTCGAGGGCAGCGACATCCGCCGGTCCCGGCAGCGTGCTGCCTTCTGGCACGCGCACAGGGCCGATGGAGAGGGTGTGGGAGACCAGCTGAATGCCCAGCTCGGCCAGAAACGACCGGGCGACGGCGCCGAGGGCGACACGCGCGGCGGTCTCGCGCGCGCTTGCCCGCTCCAGCACGTTCCGCGACTCGTCGAAACCGTACTTCTGCATGCCGACCAGGTCGGCGTGGCCGGGGCGCGGGCGGGTCAGCGCTGCTCCTCGCCCCGCGGGGAGGGTCTCGGGGTCGACGGGCACCGCGCTCATGACGGCGGTCCAGCGCGGCCACTCGGTGTTGCCGATGCGCAGCGCGACCGGGCTGCCCATCGTGAGACCGAAACGGATCCCGCCGCTGATGCTCAGCGCATCCTGCTCGAACTTCTGCCGGGCGCCGCGACCGTAGCCCAGCGTGCGGCGGTGAAGGTCGGCTTGGATCGCCTCGGGAGACACCGGCACTCCGGCGGGCATGCCCTCCAGGATCGCGACCAACTCCGGGCCGTGCGACTCACCCGCGGTCAACCAACGCAGCATGCCAGTCCTCTCAGCTGTGGTCGGCTCCTCGCGGAGACCGACCCCCAAATCCTCCCACAGCGCGCGGGTCGGCTCAGCCCAGTCCTACCGCGCTACGCATCGCCTGGAAAACGGATGCCTCGCCCGGCAGCTCCGCGTCGGGCGAGGCATTCACGAAGATCCTCACCTGCACGAGAGCCTGGTGGGCGAGCATCTCGAGCCCTGGGATCACCGGGCCGGCCCACCCTGCCGCCAACACGGTAGGCCATGGCTCGTAGGCGACATCGAAGAGGGCACCCCCCGCCACAGTCACAGCCGCGAGGGCTGCCGGTCGGAACGAGAGCTCGGTTCCATTGGGTAACGTGCTGACCACGGCATCCGTCACGAATGCCGGGTCAAAGGTGCCCAGCGTCTCCACGGTCAACGCGAGGTCGAGCCGCTCGGCGAGGGAGATGAGCGACCCGAGCCGCTCGGGTGCCCGCACCGCCAGCGCCACCCGTTCGGCGCCCATCCGCTGCACCGCCACGAGAACCGAGGCGGCGGTCGCTCCGCCGCCGAGCACGCGCACCGAGCCGAGCCGCTCGATACCGACGCCGCGGAAAGCCTCGACGACGCCATGGACGTCGGTGTTGAAGCCACGGAGCTTCCCACCGTCGAAGAGGACCGTGTTGGCGCCGCCGGTGAGTTCGGCGAAGTGGTCGATACCGTGGAGCAGCGGCAACACGTCCCGCTTGAGCGGCATGGTCAGCGAGAGGCCGCGCCACGCACCGTCGCGAGACTCGATGAACGCGCCGAGGGTCTCCCCCGTCACGTCCTGGGCGTCATAGCTCCAATCGAGACCGAGCACGCTATAGGCGGCGGCATGCAACGCCGGAGACTTGGAGTGCGCGATCGGATGGCCTAGCACGGCCAATCGAGCACTCACTCCGGCGTGCTCAGTTGCAGCCACCGGGGTTGGCCTTGAGCCAGGCATCGAGCTGACCGATCGCGGCCTGGTGCTGCGCATAGGTATCGGAGAACGCGGACTCGCCGGTCGAGCAGTTCACCACGACAAAATACAGCCATTTGCCGTCGGCAGGGTGCAGGGTCGCGTCGATCGCCTTCTCCCCCGGGTTGGAGATCGGCCCGATGGGCAGCCCCGGATTGGCGTAGGTGTTGTACTTGTTCGACTTGTCTGCACGCTGCGCCGGCGTGGTGTTGATCGACGTGCTTCCGGCCCCGTAGCTGACCGTGGCATCCGACTGCAGGTTCATTCCCTGGGCGAGGCGGTTGTCCCAGACTCGCGCGACCTTGTAGAAGTCCTGCACGCTGCCGCCCTCCTTCTGGGTGAGAGCGGCGAGGGTCAGCACGCGGTTGCGGTCGGCCGGGGCGACGCCCGCGGCGTCCAGCACCGAGAACATCTTGGTCACCATCGTCTGCAGCATCGCGTGGGCGTCTGTGCCCGGATCGAAGCTGTAGGTGGCCGGGAACAGGTAGCCCTCGAGACTCGGAGCGTCGGCGGGCAGGCCGAAGGAGGCGAGGTCGGTCGAGGCCGCGGTGAGCTGATCCGCGGTGACACCGGTGCTCTCACTCAGGGCGCCGAGCCTCGAGATGACTCCCTTGACCGAGATGCCCTCCGGCAGTGACACCTGGGTGGTGACCTTATTGGCCGGATCGATGAGCGCGGCGAGAGCCGCCTTGGCACTCATGCGGCTCTTCAGCGCGTAACTACCGGGGTGGAAGCTCACATCAGGCTTCGTCAGCAACAGTTTGTAGAAGGCGTCGTAGCTCTTGGTGACGCCGTCCTTCGCGAGCGTCGTGGCGACATCCGCCCCGATCTGGCCGTTCGTGATGGTCACGACGACCTTGCCGGTGCCCGATCCGACGTAGTCGTTGGGCTCCTCGGTGCCGAGCACGTGACGGATCTGCGGGCCGAACGCAACGTACACCGCGGCCGTGCCTGCTCCGAGCAGCACGATCACGCTGAGTAGAGCCCACAGCCAGGTCAGCTTGCGCTTGCGCTTCGGAGCCGGCGGCAGTCCGTAATGATCGACCGGGGGCTCGTAGGTGCTGCGTTGGCGCGGAGCGGCCGCAGCGTCGTGAGCCTCGCGCAACTGCCGACGGGTCAGCGGACGATCGGGGGTCGACGATGCACCAGTGGGGATCTGCGGTGACCCCGGCTCCGGTGTTTTCGGTATCTGCGCACCTGGTTGGGAGGTGAAGATCTCGTCCCAGCTCGGTTCATCTGCCACGCGTTACTGTCCTTCGTCCGGGTCGAGGAGTGTTCCCGGGGTCAGTCCCCCAGAGCGCTCGAAGTCGAGGGCATGTTGCAAAATGATAACAGCGGCCACCTGATCGATGACCGGACGTTGCTTCTTGGTGTTGCGACCGGATGCCTGCAGCGCACGCCCCGCCGACACCGTCGATAGCCGCTCATCCACCATTCGCACCGGCACGCCGACAGCGGTGAACAGGTCACGCGCGAAGTCCTTCGCGTCTTGCGTCGACGCCGTCTCGTTGCCGGACAAGGCGAGCGGGAGCCCGACGACCACTTCGACGGCCTCCAGTTCGCGCGCGATCGCCACGATCCTGGCGACGTCGCCGGGTCCGCGCGCAACGGTCTCCACGGGGGTCGCGAGCATGCCGTGCGGGTCACTGCGGGCAACACCGATGCGGGCTTTGCCCACGTCGATGCCGAGCCGCACTCCAGTCCTCATCGACGGGTCTCCGTGTGCCGCGCGGTCAGCGCGGCAGCGCCGAACTGATCGCCTCGAGCGCGATGCCGATCGCCGAGACGTCGGAGCCGCCGCCCTGGGCCAGATCGTCCTTGCCGCCGCCGCCACCGCCGAGGATACCCGCCGCGGTCTTCGCCAGCGCTCCAGCCTTGGCGCCGAGCGAGCGAGCCGCCTCGTTGGTCGCGACGATCACCGCGGGCTTGCCGCCCACGCTCGCCGCCAGGGCGACCACAACAGCATCGGAGCCGAGACGACCGCGCACCGAGGTGACCAGGGTGCGGAGGTCGTCCGAGCTATTCAGCTCTCCGACGTTCTCGACCAGGGCGGTGACCGCACCGATTCGGGATGCTGCACCGACGAGAGCGGGAACGCGCTCGTTCAGCGCTGCCGACTCGAACTCCGCGATGCGCTTCTCCGCGGCCTTGAGGCTTGCGACCAGGTCGCTGATCCGCTCGGGCAGCTGCTCGCGCGGCGTCTTCAGGTTGGCGGTCAGCTCGTTCACGATGGCGCGCTCAGCGGCCAGATCGCGGAAGGCATCGATGCCGACCAGTGACTCGACGCGACGGTTCGATGACCCGATGGACGCCTCGCTGACCAGGTTGATCAGACCCACCTGCGAGCTGCGGGCGACGTGAGTGCCCGCGCAGAGCTCGAGCGACCACGGGCTGCCGATCTGGACGACGCGCACGGTGTCGCCGTACTTCTCACCGAACAGCGCCATGGCCCCGAGCGACCGGGCTTCGTCGAGCGGCATGATGCGGGTGCTGACCTCGAGGTCGTCTCGGATGGCGCCGTTGGCGATGTCCTCGATCTCGCTGCGGGTCTCGAGCGAGAGCGGCTTCGACCAGTTGAAGTCGAGGCGCATGTAGCCGGACTTGTTGTACGACCCGGCCTGGTGCGCTTCGGCGCCGAGTACCTGTCGCAGAGCCGCATGGATGAGGTGGGTGGCCGAGTGCGCCTGCTCTGCGCCCCGCCGATACCCGGGGTCGACGATGCTGCTGGCGGCGTCCCCCACTCCGACCTCGCCGCTGCGCACCTGCACCTTGTGGCTCACCAGTCCCTTGACCGGCCGCTGCACATCGAGCACCTCGAGGTCGAAACCGTTGCCGACGATGCTGCCCTGGTCGGCCTCCTGTCCACCGGACTCGGGGTAGAGCGACGTCTCCTGCAGGATGACCTCGACGATGTCTCCCACCACCGCGCGGGTGATGGACTCGCCGTCCTTGATGATGCCGAGCACCGACGAGTCGGTGTCGAGGAAGTCGTAGCCGGTGAAGATCGTCTCGCCCTTGGCACGGAATGCGCTGTAGACCGAGAGGTCGGCGAGGTGGCTCTTCTTCGACTTCGCATCGGCCTTCGCCTTGGTGCGCTGCTCGGTCATGAGCATATCGAAGGCGGCACGGTCGACGCTGAGGCCGGACTCCTCGGCGATCTCGAGGGTGAGGTCGATCGGGAACCCGAAGGTGTCATGCAGCAGGAATGCGGTATCGCCGGGCAGCTGCGCGGATCCCGCGGACTTCGACTTATCCACGGCGACGTCGAGGATGGTCGTCCCACTCGCGAGCGTGCGAAGGAAGGTCTCCTCCTCCGCGTACGCGAGGCGACCGATGCGGTCGTAGTCGGTCTCCACCTCGGGGTATGCCGCCTTCATCGCGTCACGCGATGCGGGGAACAGCGCCTCGAAGGTCGGCGCGTCGACGCCGAGCAGACGCATCGAGCGCACCGAACGTCGCAACAGGCGGCGCAGGATGTAGCCGCGCCCCTCGTTCGACGGCGTCACACCGTCGGACATGAGCATCAGGCTCGAGCGCACGTGATCGGCGACCACGCGCATCCGCACGTCGTCGTCGTGGTTCGCGCCGTAGGCGCGCCCGGAGAGCTCGGCCGCGCGGTCGAGCACCGGACGGATCTGGTCGATCTCGTAGATGTTCTCGACGCCCTGCTTGAGAAACGCGACGCGCTCGAGACCCATGCCGGTGTCGATGTTCTGCTGGGGAAGGTCGCCAAGGATCGGGAAGTCGTAGCCGCTTCCCGCGCCGCGCAGATACTGCATGAAGACGAGGTTCCAGATCTCGACGTAACGATCGTCACCGGTCGCCGGGCCGCCGTCTGCACCGTACGCGGAACCGCGGTCGAAGAAGATCTCCGAGTCGGGTCCGGCCGGGCCGGGCTGGCCGGTCGACCAGTAGTTCTCCGACTTGCCGAGGCGCTGGATGCGGTGCTCCGGCAGCCCGGCGATGCGCCGCCAGAGGTCGAACGAGACGTCGTCCTCCTCGTAGACCGTGACCCAGAGGTCTTTCTCCTCGAAGCCGTAGCCGCCGTCGGCTTCCGAGGTGGTGAGGAGCTCCCACGCGTAGGTGATCGCCCCCTCCTTGAAGTAGTCGCCGAAGGAGAAGTTGCCGTTCATCTGAAAGAACGTGCCGTGCCGCGGAGTCTTGCCGACCTCCTCGATGTCGAGGGTGCGGATGCACTTCTGCACACTGGTCGCGCGCGGGAACGGCGCCGGAACGAGTCCGGTGAGATACGGCACGAACGGAACCATGCCGGCCACGGTGAACAGCAGTGACGGATCGTCGCTCACAAGCGATGCGGAGGGAACGACGGTGTGTCCGCGCTCGGAGAAGAAGTCCAGCCAGCGCTGGCGGATGTCTGCGGTCTGCATGGTGTCCTGAATCAAAGAGGTCGCGCGGCGCGACCGGGAAAGATGGTTGAGCGGAGAAGCTGTGGGCTACGCCTTGGCGCGCAGATCGGCGATGACGCCCTCCGCGTCGGCGACCGCTGCACGCAGTTCTGCCTCGCGGGCCTTGTACCCGTCGACGACGGCGCCGGAGAACTCCTTGGCGCGGCTGTCGACTCCCTCAAAGAACTTCTTTCCCTCTGGCGTCTTGTTCAGCTGGTGCGCGGCGAGAAGGCCGACGGCCACACCGGCGGCGAGGATCAGGATGCTCTTCATAGGTTTCTCCCTCAGATGGTGAGACTCGACACTCGAGCCGGTACGACACGGTGCGAAGCGGATGCGCGGCGCACGACCGCACGGGAAAGCTTACTTCGAAGTCTCCGCGGCCTTCCGGCCCGGCCGGAGTCCGACGACCGCGACCCGCACGGCGGCGGTGAACCCGGCGAATTTGATGAGCGGACCACCCAGGGTGGCCGCGAACAGGGCGATCAGGGAGGAGACGTTCGCCGTCGCATCCGCGACCCCGCTGGTGATCGTGTCGACCCTGGCCAGCTGCTTGTTGGTCTCGCTGATGGTGGTGGTCGCCTCTTCGAGCAGCGGTGTGACGTTCTCGCTCAGCTCGTGGATGGCGCTTGTGGTCTCGTCGAAGACCTTGCCGAGCTTGAGCAGGGGAACCGCGAGCAGTGCCACCAGAACGGCGAAGATGCCCGCCGCGATGAGTCCGGCGATGTCGCCACCCGTCATTGTCGTTTCCCCATCCACGCGTGCGGCCATCCGTTCGAGTGGCCGAGCCTCTTACGTTAACGCAGAAAGGGCCGCAGCTTTCGCTGCGACCCTTCCTCGGTATTACTGAACTGCTGTACTGCTTTCGCGACTAGCGCGCTGCGTAGTACTCGACGACGAGCTGAACTTCACACGTGATCGGAACTTCGGCACGCTTCGGGCGACGCACGAGGCGCGCCTGCAGCTTGTCGATCTCGACCTCGAGGTAGCCGGGCGTCTTCGGCAGAACGTCGACGTGACCGCCGGCCGCTGCAACCTGGAACGGCTCCATGCCCTCGCTCTTCGGGTGGACGTGGATCAACTGGCCCGGCTTCACGCGGAAGGAGGGACGGTCGACACGCTGTCCATCGACGAGGATGTGACGGTGCACGATCATCTGACGTGCCTGTGCCGTGGTGCGCGCGATGGCGGCACGGACGACAAGCGCATCGAGACGCATCTCGAGCTGCTCAACCAGGTTCTCACCGGTCAGGCCTGCTGCGCGACGTGCCTCTTCGAACTGGATCTTCAGCTGCGCCTCGCGGATGCCGTACTGGGCACGCAGACGCTGCTTCTCACGCAGACGGACGGCGTAGTCGCTGTCGGTCTTGCGCTTGGTGCGGCCGTGCTCCCCCGGGGGGTACGGACGCTTCTCCAGGTACTTTGCTGCCTTAGGCGTGAGCGGGATGCCCAGCGCCCGCGACAAGCGGGTCTTGCTACGGGTACGTGACTGAGTAGACACGGTTTCCTTTCATCGGTCTTCGAGATCGCGCGCGGATGCCGCGATCCAGTGAAGAGGGATGTGCCACCGAGGAGGGTCCGGCTAAAGGACACTCTCCCCTTCAGTAATGATCTCCGCAGCAGCCATGCATGGAGATCCCCTGTGGGCCTGTAAATACTAACAGATCGCGGGCACCCGGCAGAAGTAGATGCCTGCGGCGTTCGGGCGCCGCGCGCCGGTCTCCGGCAGCCCGTCGCCCGGCCGCTCTAGATCTCGTCCAGCCGCCCTAGATCTCGTCCAGCCCCGCTAGATCTCGTCCAGCCGCTCGACGAAGTTGCTGAGCGCATGGTCACGCAGCACCGCGTCGCCCGCAAGGTCAGCGGCGGCCGCAACCTGCAATGGGAGCGTGCGCTTGTGCACCACCGCACGAGCGAAAACGGCTGCACCGGTCATCCGCTCGACATCGTCCGGGTCGAAAGCGCCGAGCAACTGGGCCACATCGATGGCAGGGTCGCCCGCGCAGGCCGTGTCGAGGTCGAGCACCCCGGCGATGCGCCCACCCAACCAGAGGAGGTTGTGCATGCCGAAGTCACCGTGCACGAACACCGGGCGGATGTCGCGCTCCACCTCCAACACGGCGGCCGCGGCATCGATGGCGGTTCGCCGCAACGTGCGCCCGAGCGGCGCGGCGATCCGCTCCACGACGGCAGGCCATTCCGGTCCCCCGCACCAGTCCCGCACCGGACGCAGGCCCGCCGAGACAGGCAGCGGTACGGAGCGCAGCTCGGCGAGCACTCGCGTGAGCTCGGGTCCGACGACATCCCACTCCTCGTCTTGGCGCCGACGCCCGGGCAGATAATCGATGGCACATGCCGTCCATTCGGTGGCGACAACCGGCCGTCCGATCGGACCCGGAGTCGGCACCGGCAGATCCAGCAGCCCCACGGCCGTCGCGTTGGCATGTTCGCGTCGGGCGCGGCGCTCGTGTCCGAGCCCGGTCGACACCCGGATGACCGCGCGGCCCGGAAATAGAGCGACCCGATGGTAGGCGCCGTAGCCCGGGATCAGCTCCGGCCACGGCAACTCGGGCCAGAACGGGGCGACCTCGCCCCACAGACCGCTGAGGTCTGCACCCGGGGAGAGATCGAGGCTGTTCATGGTCTCGATTCTCGACTACTCGCCTCGGATGATCCTGCGGAGCTTCTCGACGCGCGGACCAACGTCGCGTTCGTTGCCGTTCTCGCTCGGACGGTAGTACCGCGTGTCGCGCAATTCATCGGGCAGGTACTGCTGCTCCGCCACCCCGAACTCATAGTCGTGGGAGTACTTGTAGCCCTTGCCGTGGCCGAGCTTCTTCGCCCCTGCGTAGTGGGCGTCGCGCAGGTGCTTCGGAACCCGCCCGATCTTGCCGGCGCGGACATCCGCAATCGCCGCATCGAGCGCCATGTATGCGGCGTTCGACTTGGGTGCGGTGGCGAGATAGACGACCGCCTCAGCCAACGGGATGCGCCCCTCTGGCATGCCGACGTATTGCACGGCATCGGCCGCCGCCACCGCGATCACGAGCGCCTGCGGGTCGGCCATGCCGATGTCTTCGGCCGCGCTGATCATCACGCGGCGGGCGATGAAACGCGGGTCTTCCCCCGCCTCGATCATGCGCGCCAGGTAGTGCAGCGCCGCGTCGACGTCAGAACCGCGCACCGACTTGATGAACGCGCTGATCACGTCGTAGTGCTCATCGCCGTTGCGGTCGTAGCGCAGCAACGCACGGTCGACCGCCAGCGAGACGATGTCGACCGTGATGACCGGCTTTCCGTCGGCGCTTGCCGACGACTCATCACTGGTCGTGGTCGCCGACAGTGCCGCCGCCTCGAGAGCGGTGAGCGCACGGCGCGCATCGCCGGAAGCCAGACGGATGATCGCCGCCCTCGCCTCCTCGTCCAACACGACCCTGCCGAACAGCCCGCGCTCATCGCTGACCGCCCGGTCGACGAGAATGCCGAGATCCTCGTCGCTGAGCACCTCCAGCGTGAGCAGGAGCGAGCGGGAGAGCAGCGGTGAGATGACGGAGAACGACGGATTCTCGGTCGTCGCCGCGACCAGGATCACCCAGCCGTTCTCCACCCCGGGCAGCAGGGCGTCTTGCTGCGCCTTGGTGAAGCGGTGGATCTCGTCGAGGAACAGCACGGTCGACACGCCATACAGGTCGCGGTTCGACATCGCCTGTTCCATGACCTCGCGGACATCTTTCACGCCAGCGTTGACCGCGGAGAGCTCGACGAACCGTCGGCCGGAGCTGTGGGCGATGGCCTGCGCGAGGGTCGTCTTGCCGGTGCCGGGCGGTCCCCAGAGAATGACCGACACCGATCCGCGCTCTCCGGTCTGATCGGAGGCGAGACTGACCAGCGGGGAACCGGGGCCGAGCAGGTGACGCTGCCCGGCGACCTCGTCGAGACTGCGCGGACGCATACGGACGGCCAGCGGCGTCGCGCCTCCGCGAAGGCCGAGCTGGGCATCCACCATCCCTCAATCGTAGTTGCGGCCTCCGACACCGCCTGCCTCACTCATGAGGCTTCGTCCTATACAGTTCTGGAGGACATCAGCACCTGGAGGACATGTGGCACCGAGCAGGAACGCCGAGCGGGACGCACGCGAGGCACGGGACCGGCTGCGCCGGTACAACGCTCGACAGGCCGTCTTCGGTCACCAGGTAACGCGCCGCAAGCGCGACAACATCATCGCGATCGTCGGCGTCGTCGTCGTTGCGGCCCTCGCCACCGTCACCCAGGTGCTCTACTTCACCGCTGGCCCCGGCTACACACCGACCAGCTCGCCGTCCGCCTCCGCGTCTCCGTCGGCATCCTCCTCGCCCAGCGCCAGCCCGGAAGGCAAGAACACCGGCGACGTTCCCGCGAAGACCATCGCCGAAGACCGCGACTGGTCCGGCGAACTCGACCTGAACTCCGTGAAGCTCGGCATCACTCTCGACGGCAAGGTCGCGCCGCAAGCGACCTCGGCATTCATCTCGCTTGCGAAGAAGAACTTCTACACGACCACCGGAAAGACCTGTCACCGTCTCACCACCGGCGGCCTGAGCGTCATCCAGTGCGGCTCGGTCAACGGTGACGGCACCGGCGACCCCGGGTTCAGCTTCGGACCGGTCGAGAACGCTCCCGTCGACGGCGTCTACCCGGCCGGCACCATCGCGATGGCCCGCGGCACCGACCAGTACAGCAACAGCAGCCAGTTCTTCATCGTCTACAAAGACAGCACGCTCGACACCTCCGGCGGCGGCTACACCGTGTTCGGCAAGGTCACTAGCGGACTGTCCGACTTCATCTCGAAGATCGCGGATGCCGGGGTCGCCAACGGATCGACCGACGGCGCGCCGAAGGTGGCGACCTCGATCACCCGGCTCACGCTGAACTAGAGGTACGACTGGCGCCGATTTGCCCGCCAGGTGACCTCGGAGGCCGAGACCTCCTTCGCCGGGTGCAATAGGCTGGTGCCCGGCGATTTCCGCCCGAGCAGCAAGGTGAGAATTTTGGCTACAGACGATCAAGCTCCGTGGGGCCGCGTTGACGAGACGGGCACCGTCTTCGTGCGCGAGGCAAACGGCGATGGGCCGGCTACCGAACGCGCCGTTGGACAATACCCCGACGGCACCCCCGAAGAGGCGATGGCCTACTTCGTCCGTAAGTACGCAGAGCTCGCCGGTCAGGTGACCCTGCTCGAGCAGCGGATCAAGCGCGGCACCGCGGCCGCCGACGTCGCTAAGACGATCGCGCACCTCAAAGAGACCGTGGTTACGGCCAACGCCGTGGGCGACCTCGCCTCCCTCACCGCCCGGCTGAATGCGCTCGGCGGGGCCGTGAACGAGCTGACCGAGAAGCAGACCGCCGAGAATAAAGCCACGACGGATGCCGCACTCGCCGAGCGCGAAGCCCTCGTCGTCGAGGCGGAGACGCTCGCTGCACAAGACCCGGCCAAGGCGCAGTGGAAGCAGGTCAGCGCCACCCTCGACGACCTCTTCGCCCGCTGGCAGAAGCACCAGCAGGACGGCCCGCGCCTGCCGAAGAACGAGAGCAACGAGCTCTGGAAGCGGTTCCGTGCCGCGCGAACCACCATCGAGACGCACCGCAAGGCCTTCTTCGCCGAGCTGGACTCCGTTCACAAAGACGCGAGGACCAAGAAGACCGCTCTCGCCGAGCAGGCTGAGGCCCTCGTCGGGCAGGGGCAGGCCGGCATCCCGACCTATCGATCCCTGCTTGACCAGTGGAAGGCTGCCGGCCGCGCCGGCAAGAAGTTCGACGACGCGCTCTGGGCTCGATTCAAGGCCGCTGGCGACGAGCTGTATGCAGCCAAGTCCGAGGTCGACGCGATCGAGAACGAGGAGTTCTCTGCCAATCTCGAGCAGAAGCTGGCGCTTCTGACCGAGGCCGAGCCGCTGCTCACCGCCACCGACCGGGTCTCCGCCCGCAACGCCCTGATCTCGATTCAGCGACGCTGGGACGCGATCGGCAAGGTTCCGCGCGAGCAGGTCAAGCCGGTCGAGGAGCGCCTACGCAAGGTCGAGGCGGCGGTTCGCAAGCTCGACGACGATCACTGGCAGAAGAGCAACCCCGAGCGCATCGCCCGCGCCGAGGGTCTGGCCGGTCAACTGCAGGATGCGATCGCCAAGCTCGAGAAAGAGCTCGACGACGCGAAGGCCGGCGGCGACGCCAAGAAGGTCAAAGACGCGCAAGAGGCGCTCGACGCCCGTAAGGCCTGGCTCAAGGTCATCAACTAGTCACACCGGCCCTGCCCTGCACGGTGCTGGTTCTCTACAGGGCTGGTTCTCTACAGTGCTCGTTCTCCACCGTGCTGGTTCTCCACAGTTCCGCCGCGCAGCCGATGACACCGGTCGGCAGCGGCGGAACATGGGGAAATGCGACTGGCATCCGTCCTCTCCCCCGCCGACCTCCCGTCGGCCGAGCTCCAAGCCGCCCGACTCGATGGCGAGCTCTATCGGGTCGACGAGTGCTTCAGTCCGATCGATCAGCCGACCGGCCTTCACCACCGAGCCCTCGCACTCGCGGCGATAACCCCGCGCAGACTCATCGCCGAACTGCACAGCGCTGCCTGGGTGTGGGGAGCGCTCGATCAGCCGCCGTCGCGCCACCGACTGTGTGCAGACATCACCGCCCGCACTCGCCCACCGATCGGTCCGGCGATCCTGCGTGAGGTGGTTGTCGACGCAACGGATGTCGTCACCCTCGGGCCACTGCGCATCACGACGCCGCTCCGCACCGCCGTCGATCTCGCGCGCCTCGACCCCGAACCGCACCGCGAGGTGATCACCCGGCTGTTCGCCATCGGGGGGTTCGGGCTAGCCGACTGCGAGGCCCTCATCCAGCGACGCCGCAACCTTCCCGACAAACGGCGGGCACTACGCCGCCTACAGCAGGCTCAGCCGCCGGTGACGCGATAGACGTCGTAGACGGCATCGATGCGGCGCACCGCGTTCAGCACCCGATCGAGATGGGTGGTGTCGCCCATCTCGAACACGAAGCGACTGATCGCCAGGCGATCACTCGAGGTGGAGACCGAGGCCGAGAGGATGTTGACGTGATGTTCCGACAGAACCCGGGTGACATCCGACAGCAAACCGGCACGGTCGAGCGCCTCCACCTGAATCTGCACCAGAAAGACGCTCGAGGTCGACGGCGCCCACTCGACGTCGATCATGCGCTCCGGCTCGGTGAGCAACTCGGCCACGTTGTGACAGCTTGCCTGATGCACCGAAACCCCCGCACCCCGCGTAACGAAGCCCACGATCTCGTCGCCCGGCACCGGCGTGCAGCACTTGGCGAGCTTGACCAAGATGTCTGGCGCGCCCCGCACGAGCACGCCAGAGTCGCTCGGACGCAACGGCCGGGTGCGGCCCTTGCTCGGAAACTCGACCTCGGTGTCTTCGTCCTCCGCCTCGGTGCGAACGGCGGCGACCACCTTCTCGATCACCGACTGGGTGGAGACGTGCCCCTCACCGACGGCGGCGTAGAGCGCGGAGACATCCTCGTACCGCATCTGCGCGGCGACCTCGCTGAACGAGTCCTGACTCATCAACTTCTGTAACGGCAGGTTCTGCTTGCGCATCGCTCGGGCGATGGCGTCTTTGCCCTGTTCGATCGCCTCGTCGCGGCGCTCCTTGGTGAACCACTGGCGGATCTTGTTGCGCGCGCGGGGACTTTTGACGAAGTTCAGCCAGCCTTGGCTGGGACCCGCGTCGGGGTTCTTCGAGGTGAACACCTCGACCACGTCACCGCTCTGCAGGGTGGACTCGAGCGGCACCAGGCGGCCGTTGACCTTGGATCCCATGGTGCGATGCCCGACCTCGGTGTGCACCGCGTAGGCGAAGTCGACCGGCGTGGCACCGGCGGGCAGGCCGATGACTTTGCCCTGCGGTGTGAAGACGTAGACCTCTTTGGCACCGATCTCGAAGCGCAGGCTGTCGAGGAATTCATTCGGGTCGGCGGTCTCGGCCTGCCAGTCGCTGATGTGTGCCAGCCACGCCATGTCGGCGTCATCGTGCGAGTCAGAACTGGTTTTGCCGCCGTTGACCCGCTCCTTGTACTTCCAGTGCGCGGCCACACCGAACTCGGCGCGCTGGTGCATCTCGTCCGTGCGGATCTGGATCTCCACCGCGCGCCCCTTCGGCCCGATGACCGTGGTGTGCAGCGACTGATACAGGTTGAACTTCGGGGTGGCGATATAGTCCTTGAACCGACCGGGGATCGGATTCCAGCGTGCGTGGATCGACCCGAGCACCGCGTAGCAGTCGCGCACAGAGCCCACCAGAATCCGAATGCCGACCAGGTCGTAGATCTCATCGAAATCACGACCGCGCACGATCATCTTCTGGTAGATCGAGTAGTACTGCTTCGGTCGACCGACGACCTTGCCCTTGATCTTCGCCGACTTCAGATCGTTGTTTACGGCGTTGATCACCTGCTGCACGAATTCCTCACGCTGCGGGGTGCGCTGCTTCACCAGGTTCTCGATCTCGACGTACAGCTTCGGGTAGAGCACCGCGAACGAAAGGTCTTCGAGCTCCCACTTGATGTTCTGAATGCCCAGGCGGTGCGCGAGCGGCGCATAGATCTCGAGGGTCTCCTGCGCCTTACGACGGGACGACTCGGCGGGCACGAAGCCCCAGGTACGCGCGTTGTGCAGTCGGTCGGCGAGCTTGATCACCAACACGCGGATGTCTTTCGACATCGCCACGACCATCTTGCGCACGGTTTCGGCCTGGGCGCTGTCGCCGTACTTCAGCTTGTCGAGCTTCGTGACGCCGTCGACCAGCATCGCGATCTCGTCACCGAAATCGTGTCGCAACATGTCGAGCGTGTACTCGGTGTCTTCGACCGTGTCGTGAAGGAGCGCGGCCGCGAGGGTCTTCGGTCCGATGCCGAGGTCGGCCAGTATCTGGGCGACAGCAACGGGATGCGTGATGTACGGTTCGCCGCTTTTGCGCTTCTGGCCGCGATGCGCGAGCTCTGCGGTCGCATAGGCGCGCTCGATGATGCTGATGTCCGACTTCGGATGGTGCAGTTTGGCCGTCTTGATGAGGCGGTCAACGGCCCCCGCCGGTTGGGCCCGAGAGAAGATGCGGGGAAGCAGAGTTCGCAACGAATTGTTCGAACCGCCGGTCCCCGTGATCACGGGACCGGTGTCGCGCCCGGAATTCTTGGCCTCGGGCGCTGCCTGGCGCGGTGTGGTCTCGGTCATGCCAGCCTCCACTGCAAAGTTAGCACCGCACGCTGGACGTGCCGTGCCGGTTCGCTCTGAGCGGGACGCCTGCGGCATACCCCCGCACTGCCGCCCATCAGTCGACGCGTGGTGCGTCCTCGCCGTCCGTCTCGAGGGCGCCGCCGGCGTCGGCCCAGGCCATCATCCCGCCCTCAACGTTGATCACGTCGTAATCTTCGCGCAACAGAGCAGCCGTAACCCGCGCAGACCGCATGCCCGAGTGGCAGACCACCAAGACCTTCTGATCGGTCGGTACCTCGCCGAGCAGCTCATTCAGCCGCGACGTCGGCACCAGGTGAGCGCCGGGTGCGTGACCGCGATCCCATTCGTCCTGCTCGCGGACATCCATGAGCCAGGCTCCCTCCGCGACCGCGGTGATCGCATTCGCTGCACTGATCTCGGGGATGCCGGCCATGACTGCTTCTTCCGTTCGACGGGTGGTTCGGGAGGACTGCGCGGAACTACTTGGTGAGACTAGCCTCACGGTTCGCCAACGCCCGCTGATTGCGCTTCTTCACCGCGGGCTCGGTTCCACGCAACTGCGCGTATAGCGGCGCTGCGACGAAGATCGTCGAATAGGTGCCCACGATGATGCCGATGAAGAGCGCGAGCGAGATGTCGCGCAGCGTTCCGGCACCGAGGAGTACCGCTCCGATGAAGAGGATCGAGCCGACCGGCAAGATCGCGACGATCGACGTGTTGATCGATCGCACCAGGGTCTGGTTGACGGCGAGGTTGACCGACTCCCCGAACGTGCGCCGCGACAGGTCGCCGTCCTCCGATGTGTTCTCTCGGATCTTGTCGAAGACGACGACCGTGTCATACAGCGAATAGCCGAGGATCGTCAGGAAGCCGATGACCGCGGCCGGCGTGACCTCGATACCGAAGACGCCGTAGACGCCGGCGGTGATGACCAGGTCGTGAAGCAATGCGACGAGGGCAGCGACCGACATCTTCCAGGTGCGGAAGTAGAGTGCCATCACGATCGCGGCGAGAACCACGAAGATGATGAGACCGGTGAGCGCCTGGCGCGTGATGTCCTGACCCCAGGTCGCACCGATGAAGGAAGCCGTGACCTGCTTGCTCGGGATGTCGTAGGCCTTGGCCAGCGCATCCTTGACCTCGACGCTCTGGTCAGATGTCAGCTGATCGGTCTGGATGCGTACGGAGTCGTTGCCGACGACGGTGACGCGCGGGTTCTTGCCGGCAACGGTGTCGTTGACGGTGTTCTGGGCGAACGGCTGGTTGGTGTTCGCGGTGTTCGAGATCTGAAACTGCGATCCCCCGAGGAACTCGATGCCGAAGACGAAGCCGCCCCGGGCGATCGGAACCACGATCACGATGAGCAGAAGGAGGCCGGAGACCAGATACCAGACCTTGCGGCGGCCGACGATGTTGTACGAACGAGCGCCGGTGTAGAGGTCGTTGCCGAACTGGGAGAAGCTGGCCATCAGGAGTCCTTCCCCTTGGTGCGGCTAGTGGATGGCTGCGAGGCTGCGGCTTCGGCGGCCTTGCGCTCGGCAATCGTCTGGCGACGCTGAGCCTCGCCCGACGCCGCCGTCTTCTTGGCAGCGACCGCGGCGGCCGGCTCGCGGAACTGGGCACGCCCGCGGTACACCGCGCCGAGAGCCTTCGGGTCAAGCCCGCTGAATCGGTGGCCCTCCGCGAAGAACGGTCGCCGGGCGATCAGCTGAAGCATTGGGTGCGTGAACAGGGTGACCACGACGAGGTCGATCAGGGTGGTGATGCCGAGGGTGAGCGCGAAGCCCTTGACGTTTCCGACCGCGACGGCGAACAGGATGGCCGCGGCGAGAAAGTTGACGGCGTCGGACGCGATGATGGTGCGCAGCGCGCGCTTCCAGCCCGCCTCGACGGCCCCGTCGAGCGCCCGGCCATCCCGCAGTTCGTCTCGTATTCGTTCGAAGTAGACGATGAACGAGTCCGCCGTGATACCGATGGCGACGATGAGGCCGGCCACACCGGCGAGGGAGAGCCTGAACCCTTCTCGACCGGAGAGCAGAACGACGACAAGGTAGGTGAGCACCGCCGCCACCACCAGCGACGCGATCGTGATCGAGGCGAGGCTGCGGTACTGCAGCAGCGAGTACAAGACGACCAGGATCAGACCGATCAGCCCGGCGAGCAGACCACTCTGGAGCTGGGTCTTACCGAGGGTCGCCGTGATGGTCTCGTTGCTCTGCACCTTGAACCCGATCGGCAACGCGCCGAACTTGAGCTGGTCCGCAAGGGTCTTCGACGTCGCCTGGGTGAAGTTGCCGCTGATCTGGGGCTTGCCGTTGGTGATCACCGCGTTGGTGGTCGGCGCCGAGATGATGCGGCCGTCGAGCACGATGGCGAAACGGTTGCGCGCATCGGTCTGCGGGAAGGCGTTGAGTCGGGTGGTGACCGCGGCGAACTCCTTGGTGCCCTTGGCGTTGAAGACGATATTGACCGCCCACTGGCCGGTCGTCGCTCCCTGCGAGTTCTGCACCTGGCCGTTGGTGGCGTCGGAGATGGTCTCGCCTGCCACCTCGACCGGGCCGAGGATGTACTTGTATGCACCGCTGTCATCGCAGGTGATGAGCGGGATCTTCGGATCCGCGACGTTCGCCTTGGTCTTGTCGACGTCGGCGCAGCTGAAGGCATCGAACTCGGCCTTCAGCTTCGGGGTGACGTAGGCGAGGTCACTGCCGTTGGTCGGCTTGGTGCTCGGGGTCGCCTGGAGCGTAGTGAAATCGCTCGGCGTCGGGCTCGGAGTGGCCGAACCTCCCACGGCGCTGCTGGCCGCGGCATCCGTCACCAGCACCGGACGGAACTCGAGCTTCGCCGAGGACTCGATGCGGTTGATCGTCGCCTGATCCGGAATTCCGGGGATGCTCACGACGACGTTCTGGCTGCCCTGCGTGTTGATCTCCGCCTCGGAGACACCGCTCGCATCGATGCGCTGACGGATGATCGCCACGGCCTGATCGAGCTGCTCCGCCGTCGGAGCAGCCTGGCCAGAGGCCACCTGGGGCTGCAGGATGATTTCGGTGCCGCCCTCGAGGTCGAGCGCGAGCTTCGGCGTCCAGGTCGCCGCGGCGACCACCTTGCTGATATCCGGTCCCTTGGGATTCGCAGTGAAGAAGGCATTCGCCCCGTTTGCGATCGCGAGAAGAGCCGCGATGACCAGGAGCCAAACCAGCGAACGTGTCGCCTTCTTGACCGGGGTCGTTCTTGCCAAAGGGAACTCAGCTTTCTGTGAGCGGGGAGGTCAGCACGCGCGCAGGCTAGGGTGCAAGGCGAAACGCTGGAGCGGGGCCAACCCGAGGATCTCGAGCGGCCCCGTTCAGATTAGCGGTTAGTCTTCGAGCTTTTTTGCCGCACCGGTCTCGGGCGTCGACGCGGGTTCGACACGCTCGCCGAACTGCGGCTCTTTAACGGTCGACGAGGACTGCTCGGGTACGACGATGGTGGTCTCGCCGCCACCCTCGGATTCGAGCTCTTCCACGGTCTCGGGCTCGACGGTGTCGTCAGCGGCCTTGAGGATTGTGGACTTGTGGATCTTGATCACGTTGCCGGGAGAAATCTCGATGAACGCGAAGTTGTTCTCGTCGTCGAGCTCGGTGATCGTGCCGAACAGTCCGTAGTTGGTCATGATCTCCACGCCCGGAACGATCTGCTTCTGACGCTCGGCCGCCGCCTTGGCCTTCTTGCGGGAGGAGCGGAACTGGAAGATGACGAAAGCCACCAGTACAACTGCGATGAGGATAAGGGTGGGATCGAATTGCATGCGCGAAGGAACCTTCCGAGTTCTTAGGGAAACACGGGGAGTCTAACCCTGCGTGCTGAGTGGCCAGCTTGAATTATAGGTCATCGCCGAACAACGCCCCGTTCGACTGCGACAGTCCGAAATGGCGCCAGGCCAGCCGGGTCGCGACGCGGCCGCGGGGGGTTCGCGTGATCAGTCCGATGCGCACCAAGAAGGGTTCGACCACCGACTCGATGGTCTCCGCCTCCTCGCCGACCGAGACCGCGAGCGTGTTCAACCCCACCGGTCCCCCGTCGAAGCGGGTCAGGATGATCTCCATCACGGCTCGATCCAGGCGGTCCAGCCCGAGCTGGTCGACGTCATACAGCTCCAGGGCGGCCTGCACCGCGCCGAGTCCCGCCTCGTCGCCGTGCACCAGGGCGTAGTCCCGCACTCGACGAAGCAGCCGGTTGGCGATTCGTGGCGTTCCCCGGCAACGCCCGGCGATCTCGGCCAGAGCGGCACGATCGATCGGAAGGTCTAGGAGAAGGGCAGCACGGCTCAGCACCTGCTCCAGCTCCGGTTCCGAGTAGAACTCGAGATGCGCGGTGAAGCCGAAGCGGTCGCGCAGCGGATTCGGCAGCATGCCGGAGCGCGTCGTCGCGCCCACCAGGGTGAACGGTGCGAGATCGAGCGGGATAGAGGTCGCCCCTGCCCCCTTACCCACCATGATGTCGATGCGGAAATCCTCCATCGCGAGGTACAGCATCTCCTCCGCGGAACGCGCCATGCGGTGGATCTCGTCGATGAACAGGATCTCCCCCGGTACCAGCGACGACAACACCGCGGCGAGATCGCCGGCGTGTTGGATGGCGGGGCCGCTCGACATCCGCAGCGGTCTGCCGCTCTCCTGCGCCACGATCATCGCGAGCGTGGTCTTGCCGAGTCCGGGAGGGCCGGCCAGCAGAATGTGGTCGGGCGTGCGGTTCTGGATGCGTGCGGCCTCGAGCAACAGCTGCAGCTGCGCGCGCACCTTGGCCTGGCCGACGAATTCGGCCAGCGACTTCGGGCGGAGCGCCCCCTCGAAGGCGAGTTCGGCATCCGACTCTGGCGTGGGCCGCACGATGGCGACGGACGGGTCGTCGGACATGCTCACCTACTGCTCCCCACCGGGTCTGCCGACTGCGGTCCGAGACGCGACAGCGTGAGTCGCAACAACTGCTGCACCGTGTGCGGTTGGTCCGCCGCGGCTTGATCGGCGGATGCTTCGGCCAGAGCCTCGTCGACAGCCTGAGCCGCAACGCGCTCGCTCCAACCGAGCCCGACCAGTGCGACGAGCACACTCTCGGTCACGGTGGTCGCCGCCCGTGGCGCCGGAGCGCTGGATGCAAAGGCCTGGATCTTGCCGGTCAAGGACACCACGATGAGCTTCGCGGTCTTGGGGCCGATGCCGGAGACCTTGCGGAACGCAGCATCGTCGTCGGAGGCCACGGCTGCGGAGATCTGGCTCGGGGTCATCGCCGCCAGCACTCCCATCGCCGACTTCGGCCCCACGCCGGTGGTGCCACGGAGCAGGTCGAAGACCATGAGCTCGTCAGCATCCTGAAACCCGAACAGTGAGAGGTCGTCTTCGCGCACGATGAGCGCGGTACGCACCGTCGCCTCGGTGCCGATGCGCAGGGACAGGGCGTGCTGGGGGGTGACGTTGATGGAGAGACCGAGGCCACCGACCTCGATGACAGCAGTGGTTCCGGCGACACCGAGAACGGTGCCACGGACGGAGGAGATCATGCGCCAAGCCTACGTTTGGGCGCCGACTTTGCGGTCGAGCGCTCTGCGGCGAGCCATGCCTGCTGGGCCTGGGTCAGCGCTCCCCCGGCGGGAGCAATGACCGTTCCCCGCTTCCAGCCGTGGCAGAGCGCGATCGCGAGGGCGTCGGAGGCGTCGGCGGGCTTCGGCAGCTCCGCGAGACCGAGCACGCGGGCGACCATCGTCGCCACCTGCTGTTTGTCGGCCGACCCGTACCCGGTGACCGCCGCCTTGACCTCCGACGGCGTATGAAGGCCGACCGGCAGTCCGCGCTTCGACGCGTGATACAGCGCGATGCCGCTGATCTGGGCGACGCCCATCACCGTGCCGAGGTTCTGCTGGGCGAACACTCGCTCGATCGCCACGGCCGCGGGACGGTGAACGTCGAGCAGTCGCTCGATCTCCTCGCCGACCTCGAGCAGCCGCTTCTCGAGCGCCATGGTCGAGGGGGTGCGAATCACGACGACGTCGACCAGCACCGCGGTGCGGTTGGGGGCGACATCCACGATTCCGACGCCGCAGCGGGTGAGGCCGGGGTCGATCCCGAGCACCCGCACGGAGCCCACCTGAGTCGCTTATTCCTCGTCGAGCTGCGCCTGCACGTCGGCGGGCACCTCGAAGTTGCCGTAGACGTTCTGCACATCGTCGTCGTCGTCGAGCGCGTCGATCAGGCGGAAGACCTTCTTCGCCGTCTCGAGGTCGACCGCGATGGTGAGACCGGGGACGAACTCGACGTCGGCCGAGTCGTAGTCGATACCGGCATCCTGCAGGGCGGTGCGCGCAGCGACCAGGTCCTGCGGCTCCGTGACGATCTCGAACCCGGCACCGCGGTCGTTGACCTCTTCCGCTCCCGCGTCGAGCACCGCGCCCAGGATGTCATCCTCGTCGGTGCCGTCGGTCTTCGTCACCGAGATGACGCCTTTGCGGCTGAAGTTGTACGCGACGCTGCCCGGGTCGCCCATAGTGCCGCCGTTGCGGGACATGATGGCACGCACGTTGGCGGCGGCACGGTTCTTGTTGTCGGTGAGACATTCGATCAGGAGTGCGACGCCACCGGCGGCGTAGCCCTCGTACATGATGGTCTGATAATCGACGGCCTCACCGAGTTGGCCGGAACCGCGCTTGATGGCATTGTCGATGTTGGAGTTGGGAACAGAGGTCTTCTTCGCCTTCTGAACCGCATCCACGAGGGTGGGGTTACCGGAGAGATCTGCACCGCCCATCTTGGCGGCGACCTCGATGTTCTTGATGAGCTTGGCGAACGACTTGGCACGGCGCGAGTCTTTGATCGCCTTCTGGTGCTTGGTGGTTGCCCATTTGGAGTGGCCTGACATGCTGAACATTCTACCCGGCGAGGGTCGCGACGCCTCCCCCGCAGCCCGGCCCGTCGCGCCCACGGGTCGCGGATGACGTCGGCCCCCCGCATCGACTATCTGCCGGCACCCGGCAGAAGGCGACACTCGATTGGCCTCCGGGGGCGGGCAGCGTCTATCTCTGTCCGAAATGACGGAGAAATTGCTTCCTCATCTAATCCCATCGGGCGAGATGGGTCACCCTGACAGAATCTCCGTCATTTCGGACGCCTCCGCCCCGATCGCGGCTGATCGGAGCCCGCGCGATTCCGTCGTGCAGGCGCCCCGGCAGAACGGCTGCTCTCCACATCGTGAGTCGTCACCAATGGCTCTTCGCGCGCGGACGAAGCGCCATTCATGAAGACTCACCGGGAGGGTGAGGTCATAGGGTGAGAGAAACACGACGGAGGCTCAGCATGGACGCGCAGTCACTGCTTGCGGGACCGCGTGGCCGGCGCCTCCTGTTCGCCATTGGTCACCGGCTGGACCAGCAGGTATGGAATCTCGGCCTTATTGCCGCCTGGGCTCCGGATGATGTCGCCGCTCGCTCCGCCTTCTGCGAGGCGATCGCGACTCTGGTGCCAGCCCCGGCCCGAGTGATCTCGAATGTGGTCGAGAGGTTCGAACTGGCATCCCTCCGAGAATCCGTCGATCGGGCGATGTACTGGCAGGCGCCCGACGACGAAGACGCGCTGCTCGCGAGGCCCGAATGCATCGAGGCTTTACGCACATTGGCAACGGCCGTCAGCGCCGCGCCCGGAGCCCAGTGGTGGGAGTCCCCCTGCGCAGCCGAGTCTCAACGGATCGTCGCCTTCGACAATCCGGGGCGGGATAAGCAAGAGTCGCGCTGGGACTTCTCCGAGCGACTCGCGAACTGGAGCATCCGGACGATCGACGACGAAGCCAGCGCACCTGAATTAGCCGTGCCGGTGACCGAGCGCATCAGCGGACCGTGGTGGTCCATCCCCAATTTCACCGGGCTTGCCGTGACCACCCGCGAGCTGACCCGGGGAGGGCCCATCGGCCTCACCCTTGTCGAGGACGGATTCGGATGGACCGACGCGGAGGCCACTCCCGTGTCGGTGGCACCCTCAGCGCGGGTGCTCGAGATCGAGGGTCCGGAAGCTTGGATTGGGCTGGTCGAACGGTTCCCGCTCGAAGTCACGCGATCCCGCCGGCACAACTGGTGGAGGGCGACCGGGGTCGACGGCCGATGGTTCATTCCGGACTGGCTCGCGGCATCCACTGTCTTTGACGGAGTGCACCTCACCGTCGCTGGATATCTCGCCACGGCCGGACGAGCGCTCCCGGTTGCCGGCGGTCACACCGTACTGGCGAACTTCAACCCCGACGAAACGTACTGGCTGGCTGACATGGTGCGGCCGAATGGTTCGAAAGAGGGCTGGCATCGCGACCGTGAAGAGGAACCGTGGGAGCACGCCGCCAACGTTCCGTAACTCGCCCCCACTGAGTTGCCCGAAAATGCAACGTTTCGGGCGCTCACACCTGCATATTCGGGCAACTCAGTGGTTGCCAGGCGCGCGAACTACTCCCGCGCGCGCACCTTCCGCAGGAAGTACTCATGAAACCGCGTGTCCCCGGTGATCTCCGGGTGGAATGAGGTGCCCAGCAGATTGCCCTGCTCGACGGCGACCACGCGGCCATCCGCCACGGTCGCGAGCGCGGTCGCGGCGGGCCCGGTCTCCTCGACGATGGGCGCGCGGATGAACACCGCGTGCATCGCGGGCTCCCCGAGCTCCGGGATGTCGAGGTCGGTCTCGAAGGAATCCAACTGAGAGCCGAACGCATTGCGCCGTACCGCCACATCCAGACCGCCCAGGCTCTGTTGCCCGGGGATACCGTCGAGGATGCGGTCGGCGAGCATGATGAGGCCCGCGCAGGTGCCGTAGACCGGCATACCCGAACGGATGGCGTCCTTCAGCGGATCCGCGAGCCCAAAAGCCCGCGACAGCTTGTCCATCACGCTCGACTCCCCACCCGGGATGACGAGGCCGCGCACCTCGGCAAGCTCGCTCTCCCGACGGATCGGCCGGGCATCCGCACCCAGCGAGGCGAGAACCGCGAGATGCTCGCGGAAGTCGCCCTGCAGGGCGAGAACCCCGACCGGAACGGCGTCGGAGGTCACCCGAATTACCAGCCGCGCTCGGCGAGACGGTGCGGCGCGGCGAGGTCGGCGACGTTGATGCCGACCATCGCCTCGCCCAGCCCGCGCGAGGTTTCGGCGATAACGGCCGGGTCGTCGAAGAAGGTGGTGGCCTTGACGATCGCGGCTGCACGCTTCGCCGGGTCGCCCGACTTGAAGATGCCGGAGCCGACGAACACGCCGTCAGCACCGAGTTGCATCATGAGTGCGGCGTCGGCCGGCGTGGCGACTCCGCCCGCGGTGAACAGCACGACGGGGAGCTTGCCGGTGCGCGCGATCTCGACGACGAGCTCGTACGGTGCCTGCAGTTCTTTCGCCGCGACGTACAGCTGGTCGTGCGACATCGCGGTCAGCGCGGCGATCTCGCCCTTGATGGTGCGGATGTGCTTAGTCGCCTCGGAGACGTCGCCGGTGCCGGCCTCGCCCTTCGAGCGGATCATGGCCGCGCCCTCGTTGATGCGACGCAGCGCCTCACCGAGGTTGGTCGCGCCACAGACGAACGGAACGGTGAAGGGCCACTTGTCGATGTGGTTGACGTAGTCGGCCGGCGACAGCACCTCGGACTCGTCGATGTAGTCCACCTTGAGGGCCTGCAGCACCTGTGCTTCGACGAAGTGGCCGATGCGCGCCTTGGCCATGACCGGAATCGAGACGGCGGCGATGATGCCGTCGATGAGGTCGGGGTCGCTCATGCGCGCGACGCCACCCTGCGAACGGATGTCTGCGGGCACGCGCTCCAGCGCCATGACGGCGACGGCGCCCGCCTCTTCGGCGATTTTGGCCTGCTCGGCGTTGACGACATCCATGATCACGCCGCCCTTGAGCATCTCGGCGAGCCCGCGCTTCACACGGCTCGAGCCGATTGTCTCGGAATTGTTGGTCTGGGTGTCGTCACTCACGATTGCCTCTCTTGTGCCTCGGTGGGTTTCGAGGCCATTTCATTGTATTGCGGGCGCGGGTGCCCGACGATTCCGGTGGTGCTGCATTACGCGGCCGGCCAGGCTCCCGCCACTTCCGCCCGCACCTCACCGAGCAGGCGCGGTACCGCCTTCGTTCCGGCAATGATGGGGAAGAAGTTCGAGTCGGTCGCCCACCGTGGCACGATGTGCTGGTGCAGGTGCCCGGCGATGCCGGCCCCGGCGATCTTTCCCTGGTTCATGCCGATGTTGAAGCCATCGCAGTGTGAGGTCGCGGTCAGCACCCGCATGGCGATCTGGGTCAGGCTGCCCATCTCGGCGACCTCGTCCGCATTCGCCTCGTCGTAGGTGGCGATGTGGCGGTACGGCACGATGAGCAGATGACCGGAGTTGTAGGGGAACAGATTGAGCAGCACGTAGCAATGCTCTCCCCGCGCCACGATCAACGCCTTCTCGTCGGACATCGATGGTGCGACGCAGAACGGGCACTCCTGTTCGTGCGGGGTGGGCCCTGCCTCGATGTAGACCATCCGGTGTGGGGTCCACAGGCGCTGGAAAGCATCCGGAACCGCGGCGAAGTCGGCGGATGACTCGATGCTCACCTCGCCGAAGCTGGCATCACCGATGACGGGATCGCTCCCGTAGGCGTCCGCCGCGCGGTCCCCCGTCGACTCCATGTCTAGACCTGCGCCTTGGTGGCGATAGCCGACGTGATCCTCTCGATCGCCTCGGCGATGGGGATGCCGTTCTCCTGGTGGCCGTCGCGGAAGCGGAAGCTGACCGCACCGTTCGCGCGGTCCTCTTCGCCTGCGATCAACTGGAACGGGATCTTCTGCAGCGTGTGCGTGCGGATCTTCTTCGGCATCCGGTCGCTGGAGGTGTCGAGCTCTGCGCGCACGCCCAGAACTTTCAGCTGGTCGATGATGCCGGCGAGGTACTCCTGGTACTCCTCCGCCACCGGGATGCCCATGACCTGCACCGGGGACAGCCAGACCGGGAAGGCTCCGGCATAGTGCTCGAGCAGGATGGCGAAGAACCGCTCGATCGAGCCGAGCAGCGCGCGGTGGATCATCACCGGCTGCTGATGACTGCCGTCGGCCGCGGTGTACTCGAGGTCGAAGCGATCCGGCTGGTTGAAGTCGAGCTGCACGGTCGACAGCTGCCAGGTGCGCCCGATGGCGTCCCGTGCCTGCACCGAGATCTTCGGACCGTAGAAGGCCGCTCCGCCCGGGTCGGGAACGAGATCAAGGCCGGATGCGACCGCCACTTCGCGCAGCGTCTCGGTCGCCTGCTCCCACAGTTCGTCAGCCCCGACGGACTTCTCCGGGTTGCGGGTGGAGAGCTCGAGATAGAAGTCGGTGAGACCGTAGCCGCGCAGAGTTTCGAGCACGAACTCGAGCTGGCTCGCAACCTCGTCCTTGACCTGCTCCGGTGTGACGTAGATGTGCGCGTCGTCCTGGGTGAGGCCGCGCACGCGGGTGAGACCCTGCAGGGTTCCGCTCTTCTCGTACCGATACACCGTGCCGAACTCGGCGAGGCGCAGGGGAAGCTCCCGATAGCTGCGTCCGCGCGCCCGGAAGATCAGGTTGTGGAACGGGCAGTTCATCGGCTTGAGGTAGTAGTCCTGGCCCTGCTTGGTGACGTGGCCGTCGGCATCGACCTCTTCGTCCAGGTGCATCGGGGGGAACATCCCCTCCCGGTACCACTGCAGGTGACCACTGGTCTCGAACAGCGCGCCCTTGGTGATGTGGGGCGAGTTGACGAGCTCATAGCCATTGGCGCGAAGCCGCTGGCGCATGTAGTCCTCGATCTCGGCACGGATGATGCCGCCCTTCGGGTGGAACACCGCGAGTCCGGAGCCGATCTCCTCCGGGAACGAGAACAGGTCGAGCTCTGCCCCGAGCTTGCGGTGGTCGCGCTTAGCAGCCTCCTCGAGACGGCTCTGGTAGGCGCGCAGCTCCTCCTTGGTCGGCCAGGCCGTGCCATAGACGCGTTGCAACTGCTTGTTCTTCTCCGAGCCGCGCCAGTAGGCGGCGGCGGAGCGGGTGAGCGCGTATCCGTTGCCGATCATGCGGGTGTTCGGCAGGTGCGGGCCGCGGCAGAGGTCTTTCCAGACCGTCTCCCCCGTCTTCGGGTCGACGTTGTCGTAGATTGTCAGCTCCGCGCCGCCTACCTCGACGGATTCGTTGTCGTCGGTGCTGCCGTCGCCCTCGCCGACATGACCCTTCAGGCCGATCAGCTCGAGCTTGTACGGCTCGTTCGACAGTTCGGCGCGCGCCTCGTCCTCGGTGACCACGCGACGCTGGAAACGCTGACCCTGCTTGATGATCGCCGCCATTGCCTTGTCGATGGCCTTCAGGTCTTCCGGGGTGAATGGGGTGTCGACATCGAAGTCGTAGTAGAAACCGTCGGTGATCGGCGGACCGATACCGAGCTTCGCCTCGGGGTTGATCGACTGCACGGCCTGGGCTGCGACGTGCGCGGCGGAATGGCGCAGGATGCTGAGTCCCGCTGGAGAAGAGATCAACACCGGTTCTGCGGTCTGGCCGGCCTCCACCGTCGCCGCGAGGTCGAGCAGGTCGCCGTTCACGTACATGGCGACGATCTTGCGGTCGGAGAAGAGCCCGAACCCGGTCGTGGTCTCCGTCGCCGTGATCGACTCGACTGCCCCATTCGGTACAGCGGTGGACTCGTTGCCGGCAGGCGATTCAGACACGACGAAGGTGCTCCTTACAGGGTGGAAATGTAGTTCCAACTGTAGCGGCGCGAGAAACACGTAAGGCCCCGGACCGAAGTCCGGGGCCTTACTCGTGTGAGCGATACTGGGATCGAACCAGCGACCTCTTCCGTGTCAGGGAAGCGCGCTACCGCTGCGCCAATCGCTCAAGCTATTTATATCTGTGGAGGTGACGACGGGATTTGAACCCGTGTGGACGGCTTTGCAGGCCGCTGCCTCGCCTCTCGGCCACGCCACCATGATCTGAACTTCAGTACTACCAGTGCTGACAACTACTTCAGCACACTTTATTCAGCTCTGTGTGTATAAGTCGTGAGACTCTTCCTTCGAGCGGATGACGAGATTCGAACTCGCGACCCTCACCTTGGCAAGGTGATGCGCTACCACTGCGCCACATCCGCATTTCGCTTTACATTTCTGCGTGCGGAAATGACTCTAGCCCAGCCGAGCGCAGAGAGCCAATTCGGGCGCGCACGCCGCGCGTGTCACGCGAGTCGCGCCGGTTATCGGCACGGACCACCGCTCGCGATATGGCAAGATTGTCGAGTCAGGGCGATTGGCGCAGTTGGTAGCGCGCTTCCTTCACACGGAAGAGGTCATCGGTTCGAGTCCGGTATCGCCCACCAGAATCACTTCTGAAGCCCCGGTTTTCCGGGGCTTTCGTCGTTTCAGATCGCGTCGATTCAGGATGTTTGCGCATCGAGCTGCGCGTACCCGCGGGCAAAGGCCGACTCGAGCATCCACGCTGGCCAGAGCTCGAGGCCGCCTTCGGCCACCGCGGCAGCCACGGACAATCCGGCGGCATGCCTCGAGCGGATGGCGTGAGCCACGGCTGCGAGCTGGTCAATCTGACGCTCGACAAAATCGCGATCGACCACCGTGCCATGCCCCGGGATGATGGGATCGCTCGACGAGATCGAGTCGAGCAGACGCGCCACGGCGTCCGGCCAGAGCAGCGGAAAGCTGCCAGACCCGAACATCGGCGGACCGGACTGTTCGATCACGTCGCCGAGCGCCCAGACCCGCACATCGGGGACGAAAACGGCGATATCCGTGTCGGTGTGGCCGGGGTCGATCGGGATCAGCTCGACCGCCCTCCCGCCGAGATCGACGGTGCTGGGCTCGGAAATGAGCACCGTCGGCGCCGTCAGCACGACATCCGCCCAACTCTGACCCGGCTCTCGTGCCGGATCGGCCTGCGCCGCGGCGACTCTCGGCGCCTCATAGTCAGCGTGGTGGGCGGCGATGCGGTAGTGCCCGTAGATCGGGATGCCTCGCGCCGCGAAGACCTGGTTGCCGAAGGTGTGGTCGTAGTGGGCGTGGGTGTTGATTACCGCAACGATCGGGAGGCCGAACTCGTGCTCGACATCGGCGATCATCTCCTCGCCCTCCGCCGGATTGTTACGGGTGTCGATGACCGAGACGCCCGAGGTCCCGACGATGGCCACAATCGACACATCCTCCGGGTCGTAACGGCGCTGGGACACGCCGTCGGCGATTTCGGTCCACGCTGAGCTCGACATCCGGCCATCATAGGGAGACCCCGCTACGAAGGAAGAGCATGCAGAGCCTCTCCAGCCGCCTGATGCCGCTCGTGATGACGCTGCGGGGTGCGAAGCGGCGCTATTCGTCGGCCGAGCTCACGCTGAAGCGGGTAGACGAACTGCGCGCACATCCCGCATCGTGGGCTCCCCCGCCCGCACTCGCGAAAAAGGTTCGCGTCGAGCAAACGACGGTGGGCGGCATGCCCGTGTACACGGTCGGCCCGCGTGACGGCACCGTAACCAGGGTTGCTCTCTACCTGCACGGCGGGTCGTACGTGTTCCAGATCCAACGACAGCACTGGACGCTGATTGCCGACCTCGCCGCGACCGCTGGCATCCGTTTCACCGTTCCGATCTTTCCGCTCGCGCCCGAGGCGACCGCGTCGACCATCGTGCCCACGATGACGGAGCTCGCGGCGTCCCTCATCACCGAACACGGCGCGCGCCATTTCGGTCTGTTCGGCGACTCGGCCGGTGGGGGGATGGCGCTGGCCGTCGCCCAGCAGCTGCGCGACCGCGGATTCCCCGCCCCGCGGGCGACCGTGCTTATCTCCCCGTGGCTGGACATCAGCGGCACCGACCCCCGCCTGGCGCAGATCGCGCCCAGCGACCCATGGCTGGCCGTCCCGGGTTCGCACGCCGCCGGGGAGCTCTATCGCGGTGACCTTCCCGAGCTCGATCCGCTGGTGAGTCCGATCTACGGCAACCTGCTGGGCCTCGGACCGATCACGATGTTCAGCGGCACCCGCGACATCCTGAATGCCGACGCTCACCGCCTGGTGGATGCCGCGGCTGTCGCCGGCGTCGACCTCGACTTCCATGAGGCGCCAGGCATGATTCACGTCTACCCGCTGCTGCCTATCGGCGAGGCGAAGGCTGCGCGCGAGGTCATGCGCCGCGCGATGCGCTGACCCCGGCTACCGCCGCGGCCTCAGGGCGAGCCAGAGCAGCGCGGCGACACCGAACCCGGCGATCCCGGCCAGAATGACGGCCAGCACCTGGCCGAACAGCACCTCGGGCTGGCCGGTGTAGATGAAGCTCACGTCTTTCGCGACCAGCCCCAGAAGCAGGATGCCCGAGCCCCCTGCCACGAGGAGCGTCGCGGCGATCCGGCGCGCCGCTCCGCCCTCGGGGAGGAAGGCGACCAGCATCCCCGCGAGTAGCCCGACGACGAGCGCAACCGGGGTGATCAGGTAGGCGGCGGTAGGCGCCGCGGCGGCGAGGCCTCCCAGCGCACCGAAGACCACCCCCGAGATGGTGTTCCGCCGTCGACGTAACCGCTCAACCAGCGCTGCGGTCGCCACGGCAGCGATCGGCATGACCACGGTGTTGATGACGATGAGCCCGGCAACCGGGTCGATGCCGAGCTGCAAACCGAGCAGCCAGGCCAGCCAGGCAAGCCAGATCGCCGCAACGAGTCCGAGCGAGCCCGTCCCGAGCCGCACGGGCTGCGGGCGGGCTCTGTCCACCACTCTGGCCACCACGAGGGTGCCTAGCGTCGCGCAGGCAGCCGCGATCACGATCGGCAGCGCCACCCCGAAGTCGAGGTAGCCGAGCCCCGTTGCGAACGGATCCCACCACAGCGTCAGCACGACGCTCACGATCGGCACGAACACCGCCGCGGTCAGCACCAGCGCGTAGATGAGCTGCCGCCCGAGTGGCGCGCCGGCGATCCCCAGCGTCGCCACGGTCGCGAACAGGGCTCCGAGAGCGATCGCCGGGGCGATGTACGCCGGGGCGATGCCGGTGATTCCGGTCAGCACCGCGATGCCGGTCATCACCGCACCGAGCGTCGCGACGAAAAACATCCGTCGCGCCCGGAGGGACTCCCCCGCCGACCGGGCCCGCAGCAGCGCGAACAGCGGCACCAGGGCCAGGATGCCAGCGGCACTCAATCCACTCAACGCCGCCGTAGCGACGGGCGCAGCATCCATCTCGGTCCTTCGAATCGGTCTGACACTCGCCAGCCAACAGTAAGGGGTGCCGTCCCGAAGGACGGCACCCCACTGGCTGTGTGCCGCTAGTGCCTAGACGGTTTCGAGTGCGTAGCCCTCTTCACCGTGGACGATGGTGTCGACCCCGGCGACCTCATCCTCGTTGGTGATACGGAATCCGATGGTCTTCTGGATGACGGTGCCGATGATCCAGGCGAGTCCGAACGAGTAGACGCCGATTCCGATTCCCGCCAACGCCTGCACACCGAGCTGCTTGAAGCTGCCGGTGTCGATGAGGCCGATGCCGGAGCCGAAGATACCGATGTAGAGCGTGCCGAGCAGGCCACCGACGAGGTGGATGCCGACGACATCGAGCGAGTCATCGAAGCCGAGCTTGAACTTCAGGTCGATAGCGAGGGCGCAGACCGCACCGGCCAGGATGCCCAGCACGATCGCCCACCCCGGGGTCAGGATGTTACAGGCCGGGGTGATCGCGACAAGACCGGCTACGGCGCCCGATGCTGCACCGATCGAGGTGGGCTTGCCGTCTTTGATCCGTTCGACGATCAGCCAGCCGAGGATGGCCGCGGCCGGGGCTGCAAGGGTGTTGATCCAGGCGATGGCGGCGACACCGTCGACAGCGGCCTCGGAGCCGGAGTTGAATCCGAACCAGCCGAACCAGAGCAGCGCCGCGCCGAGGAGCGTCAGCGGCACGTTGTGCGGCTTGGACATGCCCTTGCTGAAGCCGACGCGCTTGCCGAGCACCAGTGCCAGGGCCAGGCCCGCGGCACCGGCGTTGATGTGCACAGCGGTACCACCAGCGAAGTCATTGACCTTGAGCAGAGCCGGGGCCCACCCATCGGTCAGGTTGAAGACCCAGTAGGCGACGGGGAAGTAGACGATGGTGACCCAGATGCCCGCGAAGATCATCCAGGAGCCGAACTTGGCACGGTCGGCGATGGCGCCGGAGATCAGCGCGACGGTGATGATCGCGAACGTAGCCTGGAAACCGGCGAAAGCGAGACCGTTGAGGTCGGCATCCATGGCCCCGTCCTTGCCGATGTTGATCAGGCTGCCGAGACCGAGCGATCCGGCGAACGGGTTACCCAACCAGTGCGGGATGAGCGGCTTGCCGAAGGCGAGTCCGTAGCCGTAGAGAACCCACAGCACACCGACGAGTCCCATTGCGCCGAAGCTCATCATCATCATGCTGATGACGCTCTTGGCGCGGACCATACCGCCGTAGAAGAAGGCAACGCCGGGAGTCATGATGAGCACGAGGGCAGCAGCGACAAGAAGCCACAGCGAGTTCAGGTTTGAAGTAATGCCGTCTGTAGTGGCATTCGTTAAGACCGACAAGTCGACCATGTGGGGGTTGCCTCTCTCTGATTACAAGGGGTTACCCTCCGACTTCGTGCGCGTGGCGGGCAGCCTGCGCAAAAGACGTCGGGTGCACGCAAGTTTGCTGCGTCGATATTTCCGCACGGGTGTAGACGTGTTTCGAGTGGGTTACGCGATCATCGGGCGTGTAAACACTGTGTTTCGCCGGCGTCTGACACCGCCATCACTGCGCGCGGATGTTCACGGAGCCGAGAGCCGACGCTCCGCATCGTGCCGCAGCGCGGCCAATCGCCGGTAGTAGGCGGCCAACCGCGAGACAAGGATGCCCGCGAGCACTATCGAGATCGCCGAGCCGAGCAGCACGGCCAGGGTTCCTTCGTCGGCCACCTCCGGCCGTCGAGCAAAAGCCAACTCGTTCATGAGGAGCGAAACGGTGAACCCGACGCCGCCGAGCGCTCCGGCGGTGACCAGTCCCTGGAAAGTCAGCTGCGGTCGGTTGCCCTTGGCGCCGACGAAGCTGGAGAGCCAACCGCCGAGACCTATCCCGATCAGCTTGCCGACCGGGAGTGCGATCAGGATCCCCCAGAACGGAGCCTTCAGCTCGCCGATGGTTACCTGCGGAATCGCCACCAGCGCAGCAGAGAACGCGAATAGGGGAAGGATGCCGCCGTTCGTTATCGGCTCCAGTGCGTGCCGCACGCGCATGCCCGGCTTTCGCAGCATCGCGAGCCCCAGAGCGACTCCCGCGATGGTCGCATGCACGCCGGACTCGTAGACGAGGAACCAGGTGAGCAGCGCGACCGGCACCATCGCGATGGTTACCGGGACGCGCATCCGGGTGCCGAGCAACCGGCTGAGCAGGGCAAACACCGCGACTCCGACAACGGCGATCGCCAGGAAGAGCAGGTTCGGGTCTTTCGTGAAGAACAGCGCGATGATCAGGATCGCCACGATGTCATCGAGGATCGCCAACGCCAGAATGAAGATGCGCAGCCTCGACGGGATGCCCTTGCCGAAAACGGCGAGAACGCCGAGCGCAAAGGCGATGTCCGTCGCCGTGGGAATGGGCCACCCCCCGGAATAGCCCGAGCCCGCCGTCACCGCGAGGTAGATCAGGGCGGGAACGAGCACTCCCCCGATTGCGGCGATCGCCGGACGCACCGCCTTCGACACCGAGTTGAGTTGCCCGACGGTGAGCTCGTTCTTCAGCTCGATGGCAACGACGAAGAAGAAGACGGCGAGGAGGCCGTCGCTGATCCAGTGCCCGACGGAGAGGTCGACCGGCGTACCGGGAATCGACAGGTGCGCATGCTGAATGGCCATCAGCCCCGCACCGAGGGGACTGTTGGCGGCGATCAATCCCAGTACCGCTGCGATCAGCAGCAGCACGGCCGCCACCCGCTCCGACCTCATGATGCTCATTCGGTGTCCCCACTGCCGCATCGCGGCGCGCGTAATCTCGTGAAGCGATCTCTTCGATCACCTGCCGACCAGACTTCCCGGCGCACCAGGATCCAGCCTAGGCCAGCGGATCAGGACGAGGTCACCGGATCAGGACGAGGTCAGCGCGATCATGCGCGATACGGCACGCAGGTACTTCTTGCGATAGCCCCCGGCGAGCATGTCCTCCGCGAAGACCTGATCGAGCGAGAGGCCGGTGGCGATGATGCGCACCTGAGCGTCGTAGAGCCGGTCGACGAAGGCGACCAGGCGGAGGGCATCCGTCTGATTGTCAAGCAGGTGCACCCCCTCGAACCCGACCGCCTCCAGCCCATCGATGAGCTTCACATACCGGGACGGGTGAACGGATGCCAGGTGCGCGAGCACCCCATCGAACGAGTCGACCGTGACCCCGCCGACCTGGCCCGCGACTGCGGCGGCGAAGGATTCGTCATCCAGTGTCACCGCATGACCCTCGAGATCGCGCCGCCGGTAGTCCGTGCCGTCGATCCGCAGCGTGTCGAATCTGGCCGAGAGGGCGTCGATCTCGCGCAGGAAGTCCTGCGCGGCGAAGCGTCCCTCACCGAGCGCATTCGGCGGGGTATTGGAGGTCGCCGCGATCTTGGACCCGCTGGCGACGAGCTCAGACAGCAGCCGCGACATCAACCGGGTGTCACCGGGATCGTCGAGTTCGAACTCGTCGATGCAGACGAGCGAAGCTCCCTTCAGCAGCGCGACCGCCTGTTGGTAGCCGAGCGCGCCGACCAGCGCGGTGTACTCGATGAACGTGCCGAAGTACTTGCGCTCGGGCGCGAGGTGCCAGAGGGCGGCGAGCAGGTGGGTTTTTCCGACTCCGAAGCCACCGTCGAGATAGATGCCCGGGAGTGTCTGTGCGGCCTTCTTTCGGGTGAACAGCCCACCCTTCTTGCCTCCGTGCCAGCCGGTCGCGAAAGCGCGGATCGCGGCGATCGCAGCGCCCTGCGATGGGTAGTCACGGTCGGGACGATAGGTGTCGAGGGTGGCAGTGAGAAACTGCCGCGGCGGCACCAGATGAGCGGCGATCTCCTCGCCACTGAGCGTGGGCGAGCGGTCGACCAGGCGCTCGGGGGCGCCGGTCTGCTGCGATGTCACGAAAGGCACCTTACGGACGTGGATGGGCTATGTGTCGAAGTCTTGCGGCGACCTTCGGTGAGGCGGCCTCGACGACCGCATTCCCGCGTAGATTTGTTCGGCGGCCTGCTGTCCCAGACTAGCCCGCGCATCCCACACGATCGGTCGCCCACTCGGGCGCCAACTGGAGGTACCCATGGCCGTCGAGGTCGACTCTTCACCACGCTTCGCCGAGTTCGCTCACCCCGAACGTCTGGTCAGCACGCAGTGGCTGGCCGACCACCTCGGCACGCCGGGGCTCGTCGTCGTCGAGTCCGACGAAGACGTGCTGCTCTACGAGACGGGCCACATCCCCGGTGCCGTCAAGATCGATTGGCACACCGACCTCAACGACCCGGTCGAGCGCGACTACATCGACGGTGAGCAGTTCGCCGCGCTCCTGGGCTCCCGCGGCATCGGCCGCGACACGACCATCGTCGTCTACGGCGACAAGAACAACTGGTGGGCCGCGTACGCCCTCTGGGTCTTCACCCTGTTCGGCCACCAGGATGTCCGCATCCTCGACGGCGGCCGGGCCAAGTGGGAGGCCGAAGGCCGCGACTACACGACGGATGCCTCCACTCCCGTCGCCGTCGACTACCCGGTCGTCGAGCGCGACGACGCCGACATCCGTGCGTTCAAAGACGACGTGCTTGCCGCTCTCGGCACGGATCCCCTGATCGACGTCCGCTCACCCGAGGAATACAGCGGAGAGCGCACCACCGCCCCCGCCTACCCCGACGAGGGTGCGCTGCGCGCCGGCCATATCCCCAGCGCGCAGAACGTTCCGTGGGGCAAGGCTGCCGCCGAAGACGGCACCTTCCGCTCCCTCGACGAGTTGAACGCGCTCTACCGCGACCAGGCCGGTCTCCACGACGGCGACAGCGTGATCGCCTACTGCCGCATCGGCGAGCGGTCGAGTCACACCTGGTTTGTGCTCACGCATCTGCTCGGCTTCGACAGCGTGCGCAACTACGACGGCTCATGGACCGAGTGGGGCTCTGCAGTGCGCGTCCCGATCGTGCGCGGCACCGAGCCCGGCGTGGCCGTCGCTCGCTGACCACGGTTCTCGTGACCACGGTGCCGGGACGGGCAACTGCTCGTCCCGGCGCTGGGATACTGGAGAGACCATGACTGACGAGCTCCCCGAACCGCAGCTGCCTGAACAGCTCAGCGAGATCCGCACCGACTTCCTCGACCTTCCCGAGAAAGACAGGCTTCTGCTGTTGTTGGAGTTCGCCAACGAACTCCCCGAGCTGCCGGCGCGCTACTCCGAGCACCCCGATCTGCTCGAGCAGGTCGTCGAATGCCAGTCCCCCGTCTTCATCTTCGTCGAGGTCGATGATGACAACCGCGTGCATGTCTACGCCACCGCGCCCAAGGAGGCGCCGACCACCCGCGGTTTCGCGTCGATCATCGCGCAGGGCCTCGGCGGCCTCACCGTCGAGCAGGCTCTCGCCGTTCCCGACGACTTCCCCAACACCATCGGCCTGACCGCTGCCGTCAGCCCGCTGCGCATCCGGGGCATGACCGCTCTGCTCGCCCGGTCCAAGCGACAGATCCGCGAGAAGAGCGCTCCCTTAACCGAGTCCGGCGCGTGATCGTTCGGCCGGTCTTCCCCGAGGTCGGCCCGCCCATCGACCTGGCGACGGATGACGCCCGCTCGCGCCTCGACGCGCTCTACGCCACCCCGAGCACCGAGTGGCTCCGCATCAACCTGGTTCTGTCGGTCGACGGCAGCGCGGCCGGCAGCGACGGAACCTCCGCATCACTCACGGCGGGTGCCGACCGAAAGGTGCTCGGCGCGATCCGCCGTGCTGCCGATGTCGTTCTCGTCGGCGCAGAGTCGGTGCGCCGTGAAGGCTACGTGCTGCCGAAAACCGCTCCGCTCGCGATCGTCACCGGCAGCGGAGAGCTGAGCGGACATGCTCTCGCCGGCGTCGAGCCTGGTCGGCTGCTCGTGCTGTGCCCGGACTCCGCCCGCGATCGAGTCACCGCCGAACTGCCCGCCGCAACGGTGATCGTGCTGCCCGAGACGGAAGGGCGGATGGCCGCTGGTGAGATCATCGCCGCCCTGCGTGCCCGCGGGTTTGGATCCATCGTCTGCGAGGGTGGCCCAAGTCTCGCGGGCACCCTGGTCGACGCGGGACTGGTCGATGAGCTGTGTCTCAGCACGAGTCCGCGGATCGGCGGGCCACAGCATCCGCTGTCCGTCGCCGCCACGGAGTTGCGGCTCGAACGCCTCGCCGTCGACGATGCCGGCGTCGTGTTCGCGCGCTGGTCAGTCGCGCGGATCTCCCGTTAGGGGCAGCGCGGCAAGCCAGTCGCGAATCGCCATCGTCCAGCGCGGGCGGTCGTAGTTCCACAGTTTGCAGTGCGCAGCGCCCGTGAAGGCCTCGAAGTCGACGATGTCGGGCCGCTCCTCGGCGAGGGCGCGCGACGCGGTGACCGGTACGAAGCCGTCATCCACGCTGTGCATGAGCAGAATCGGCAGGTTCAGCTCCGGCGCGCGCGCGACGAAGTCGAGCCGTGGCAGGTCGATCGCCCTGCCCTGCCCGGTGAGTCGGCGGCCCCAGGGCTTGCCGATGAGGGCGAGCACCGCCGAACTGATCGGTGTCGGCAGCCGATTGAGAGTGCCCTGATAGCGCAGCGCGGTGACCCAGTCGATCACGGGAGAGTCCAGCGCGATTCCTCGCACGAGCTCTGCATGCTCGGAGCGCGTCAGGGCCTGCAGCACCGTCGCGCCGCCCATCGACCAGCCCATCAGCACCAGATCGGTCGCCCCGTGCTCTTTCGCATAGGCCATAGCCGCGTCGATATCACGCCATTCGGTATCGCCAAGCCCATAGCGGCGGTCGAGGCTGAAAGGAGCTTCGCCATCGTTGCGGTACGACACCATCAGGGTCGTATAGCCGGCCTCTCGGAAGATCGGGGTCGCCCGGATGGTCTCGGTGCGACGCACCGCGCGGCCATGCACCTGGATCACCCACGGCATCCGTCCGTCGGCCCGGGGTTCTGCCGGCGGCACCCGCCACGCGGGGGCCGGTCCGAGTTCGGTCTGCACGGCGACTTCCTCGGTGGGGACCCCCAGCTCGGACGGATGCAGGTAGTACCACCCGGACAGCCGAGCTCGCGTCGCCGCCTCCAGGTCGCCGAACGAAACATCGATGAGCGTGCGGGTGACCGCGGTCGGCGTCGCGGCAAGGATCTCGCCCACCCGCGCGTAGCCCGCATCCCCCGCGAACCACAGGCCGTAGTCGCCGGGCAGCCGCGAATCGACGGTGGACGACAGCACGATCGTCCCGTCGTCGGGGCGCACAGCGAGGATGCGGATGTTCTCCTCCCGCCGTTTCGGCGGAGTGACGATCGTGCGCGCCACGAAGAGGGTCAGAGCCGCCGCGCCAGCAGTGAGCAGGGTGGCAAGCGTGCCCGCGGCCACGAGCGAGACACCCCACCATGGGATTCGGCGGGCGGCGTGCCTGCGATGATCTGCCACGAGAGAACTTTAGTCTTCGTACCGTGCCCGAAAACCTGGATGGACCGGCGGTACCCGCGGCCTTCGCCGCCGCGTTGGCCGCGGTGCGCAGTGCGACACTGCGACCGGAACTGGTGCTGACGGAGATACCGGCCCCGGGGAGCCTCGCACCGTACTCGATCGCCCTGGCCGCGGATGTCACCCCGGCACGACATTCGGAAGACTCCGAGTTGGGCACCGGTCGCTTCATCCTGCTCTACGACCCTGCCGGTTCGGACGCGTGGGGCGGCCAATTCCGCGTGGTCTGCTTCGCCCAGGCGCCGCTCGAGACCGAGATGGGCCTCGACCCTTTTCTTGCCGATGTCACGTGGTCGTGGCTGGTCGATGCGCTCGATGCGCGAGGAGCGAAATACCGGGCTGCGTCGGGCACTGCCACCAAGATCTTGTCCACCGGATACGGCGAATTGGAGAGCCAGGGCGACGGCGCGCAGATCGAACTCCGGGCATCATGGACCCCGCTCGGCCACGAGGTGACCTCGCATGTGGAAAGCTGGGGCGAGTTGTTGTGCATGTTGGCGGGCCTTCCGCCGGCTGCTGAAGGAGTGAGTGTGTTGGCTGCCCGTCGAGCTGGACGTGAGTAATAGCGAAGAGACCGTGCCCGCGGTCGAACCGGAGGTGGATGTCGCACCGGTTCAGGAGCCGCACGCCGTCGTCTCCGTCATCGATACCCGTGAGGCGTATCTCGCCGCGGTAGAAGCGATCGCCGCGGGGCACGGGCCGATCGCTATCGACGCGGAGCGAGCATCCGGTTTTCGCTATTCGCAACGCGCGTACCTGATTCAGATCTTCCGTCGGGGCTCCGGCGTCTTTCTGTTCGACCCGCCAGCGATCGGTGACTTCAGCGACCTCAATGCGCTGATTTCCGACGAGGAGTGGGTGCTGCACGCCGCCAGCCAAGACCTCGCCTGCCTGCGCGAGGTCGGCCTCGATCCCGAGCGAATCTTCGACACCGAGCTCGGCGCGCGCCTCGCCGGGCTGCCCCGGGTCGGTCTTGGCACCGTGGTCGAAGAACTTCTCGGCATCCATCTGGCAAAGGAGCACTCCGCCGCCGACTGGTCGACCCGGCCGCTCCCCCAGTCCTGGCTGGTGTACGCCGCGCTCGATGTCGAGCTGCTCCCCGACCTGCGCGACGCCGTCGGCGCGCTCCTCACCGAGGCTGGCAAGGCCGACATCGCCGAGCAGGAGTTCTCGGAGGTGCTGCACCGCGAGGCGAAGCCGCCGAAGACGGATGCCTGGCGAAAGCTCTCCGGGCTCCATACGGTTCGTGGGGCGCGCAACCTCGCCGTCGCCCGCTCGCTCTGGCAGGCGCGCGACGACTACGCCCAAGAGATCGACACCGCGCCCGGTCGGCTCGTGCCTGACTCCTCGCTGGTCGCAGCGGCCAAGGCGATGCCCGACTCGAAGCATGCTCTCGCCGGCATGCGTGATTTCACCGGGCGGGCCAGCCGTTCAGAACTCAATCGCTGGTGGGCTGCCATCGAAGCCGGCATGAGCACCGACGACCTGCCCGCACTCCGCGGCCCCGGCGACGCGATGCCGCCACCGCGCGCCTGGTCGGACCGCAACCCGGCCGCCGATAAGCGCCTGAAGGCCGCTCGCGCCGCGATCACCGACCTGTCGACCGAGTTGACGATTCCGCTCGAGAACCTGTTGACACCGGAGTTGCTGCGTCGGCTGGCCTGGAGCCCGCCGTCAGATCTCGACGTGGACAGCATCCGTTCCGCCCTCACCGAGCTCGGTGCCCGTCCGTGGCAGGTTGACGCTACCTCACAGGTAATTCACGATGCCTTTGTCGATGCCAGCCAAATCGAGGAAGAGCCCGGCGAGCCCGTTTCGTAGGAACAAGCAAACGATTCTCAGGGTTTTTCGCCCAACCATAGGATCGTCTGCGGTACTCATCGAAAGTGGAGGCATTGTGGCCGAGAGACATGAAGTCGTGTTCGTCGACGGGGTACGCACCCCGTTTGGACGCGCCGGCGAAAAAGGGATGTACTGGAACACCAGGGCCGACGACCTCGTCGTCAAGGCAATGGTCGGACTCCTCGATCGTCACCCCGAACTTCCCCAGGACCGCATCGATGACGTGGCCATCGCCGCCACCACTCAGCAGGGCGACCAGGGTCTGACGCTCGGCCGCACCGCCGCTCTGCTCGCGGGGCTGCCGAAGTCGGTGCCCGGTTACGCAATCGACCGCATGTGTGCTGGCGCGATGACATCGGTCACCACCATCGCCGGGGCCATCGGCTTCGGCGCGTACGACCTCGCCCTCGCCGGCGGGGTCGAGCACATGGGCCGCCACCCCATGGGATTCGGCGCCGACCCGAACCCCCGTTTCCTGTCCGAGAAGCTGGTCGGCGAGGAGGCGCTCAACATGGGCTCCACCGCCGAGCGCATCCACGACCGCTTCCCGCACCTCACCAAGGAACGCGCGGATCACTACGCCCTGCGCAGCCAGCAGAAGGCCGCGGCTGCGTACGACAAGGGCAAGTTCCAGCCCGACCTCATCCCGGTCGCAACCCGCGGAGAGAACGGATGGGGGCTCGCCACGCGCGACGAAGCCCTCCGCCCCGAGACCACGCTGGAGGGTCTCGCCGGACTCCGCACGCCGTTTCGCCCGCACGGTCGCGTCACCGCCGGAAACTCGTCTGGGCTCAACGATGGCGCGACCATCAGCCTGCTCGCCAGTGAGGCGACCGCCAAGGAACTCGGTCTCCCCACCAAGATGAAGCTCGTCAGCTTTGCCTTCGCCGGCGTCGAGCCGGAGATCATGGGCATCGGACCGGTCCCCTCGACCGAGAAGGCGCTGAAGAAGGCAGGCCTGACGATCGACGACATCGGCCTGTTCGAGTTGAACGAGGCGTTCGCCATCCAGGTTCTGTCGCTGCTCGACCACTTTGGGATCGACGACGACGACCCCCGGGTCAACCAGTGGGGCGGCGCGATCGCGATCGGACATCCGCTCGCCTCGTCCGGCGTGCGCCTGATGATCCAGCTCGCCGCGCAGTTCGCCGAGCGCCCCGACGTGCGCTACGGCCTCACCGCCATGTGCATCGGTCTCGGCCAGGGCGGCTCGGTCATCTGGGAGAACCCGTACTTCGACGGAAAGAAGAAGAAGTAGATGACGATCGAACAGACCGCCGGCCCCTCGTCCAGCCCAGACCTGGACCAGTTCGCCGACCTCAAGAACATGTCGGATGACGAGGTCGTCACGCATTCCTACGTGCGAGACATCCCGATCTCGGGTGGCAAGACGCTTGCCCTCGTCACTCTGGACAACGGCCGCGACCACACCCGGCCATCCACCCTCGGCCCATTGACGTTGCTCGAGTTCGCCGAGACGCTCGACGGCCTGAAGGAGCGCGCGGCCAAGGGCGAGATCGCCGGCGTCGCCGTCACCGGTAAGCCGTTCATCCTCGCTGCCGGCGCCGACCTGTCGAAGGTCAGCGAGATCCCGAGCAAAGCGATCGGCAAGCAGATGGCACAGCTCGGCCACGCCGCCCTCGGCCGCCTGTCGGAGCTCGGTGTGCCGTCGTTCGTGTTCATCAACGGACTCGCGCTCGGCGGCGGCGTGGAGATCGGCCTCAACGCCGACTACCGCACCATCGACCGCAACATCCCGGCGCTAGCGTTGCCCGAGGTCTTCCTCGGCATCATCCCGGGCTGGGGTGGAGCGTGGTTGCTGCCGAACCTCATCGGTATTGAGAACGCCCTGAAGGTCATCGTCGAGAATCCGCTCAAGAACAACCGCACGCTCAAGGGTCAAGAAGCCTTCGACCTGGGGATCGCCGATGCGATCTTCGACTCGGTGAGCTTTCTCGAAGACTCGGTGCGCTGGGCCGACGGCGTGATCTCCGGCAGTATCAAGGTCAAGCGCCCGAACGTGCCCGGCAAGATCGAGCGGGCGGTGAAGTGGGACGTCGCGATCGGCATCGCCACCAAGATGCTGCAGAACCGCATCGGCACCGTCGCGAAGTCGCCGTACAAGGCACTGGAGCTGCTCAAGGCCGCGAAAAACACCGACAAGAAGACCGGTTTCGCTGCCGAGGACGAGGCGCTGTCTGAGCTGATCTCCGGGGACCAGTTCCAGGCCAGCATCTACGCCTTCAACCTGGTGCAGAAACGGGCGAAGAAGCCCGCTGGCGCCCCGGACAAGAAGCTCGCCAAGCCGGTAACCAAGGTCGGCGTGATCGGTGCGGGCCTCATGGCCAGCCAGTTCGCGCTTCTGTTCGTGCGCCGCCTCAAGGTGCCGGTGGTCATCACCGACCTCGACCAGGCACGCGTCGACAAGGGGCTCGACTACATCCGCGGCGAGATCGACGCGCTGCTCGGCAAGAAGCGCATCTCCCCCGACGAGGCCAACCGCCTGAAGGCTTTGGTCAGCGGTACGACGAACAAGGCTGACTTCGCCGACGCCGACTGGGTGATCGAGGCCGTGTTCGAGGAGCTAGGCGTCAAGCAGGACGTCTTCGCGGACGTCGAGCAGTACATCTCCGCCGAAGCCGTGCTCGCGACGAACACGTCCTCGCTGTCGGTGGAGCAGATCGGCGCGAAGCTCAAGCACCCCGAGCGTCTGGTCGGTTTCCACTTCTTCAACCCGGTGGCCGTCATGCCGCTGATCGAGGTAGTGAACACGCCGCAGACGGATGAGGCGACCCTCAGCACCGCGATGGTCGTTGCCGCAAAGCTCTACAAGAACGCGGTCATCACCCGAGATACTCCCGGTTTCGTGGTCAACCGTGTGTTGGCCAAGGTGCTCGGTGAAGCAATGCACGCGGTCGACACCGGCACGCCGTTCGAGGTGGTCGAGGAATCGACGAAGCCCTTCGGTCTGCCGATGACGCCGTTCGAACTGCTCGAACTGGTGGGGCTGAAGGTCGGCGCCCACGTACTCGACACGCATCACGCCGCCTTCCCCGAGCGCTTCTTCGAGAGCGAGAACCTGCACAAGCTGGCCGAGCTCGGTCACATCTTCGAGCGCGACTCGAAGGGCAAGGTCACCGGTATCGACAAGAAGGCGCGCAAGATCGTCGAGGGTGGCAAGGACCCGATGACGGCGGCCCAGCTGCAGACCCGCATCGAAGACGGTCTGGCCGACGAGGTGCACCGGATGCTCGAGGACAAGGTCGTCTCGGCCCCCGAAGACATCGACCTCTGCCTCATCCTCGGTGCCGGTTACCCGTTCCAGATGGGCGGCGTCACGCCGTACCTCGACCGCGTGGGAGCGTCAGAACGTGTCTTCCACGACACCTTCCACCACCCGGTCATCCGCGGCACCGACTAGGCACCGCGTACCACGCACGAACGCCCGCCCGGCACCGCTGGGCGGGCGTTCGTGCGTCTACGGGTTGACCTGCAACGCTGTCACCTCCCGGACGCCGCCACGCTGTCCCCTTCCCTGTTCCGACTTCCCTGTTCCGACTTCCGACTTCCGACTTCTCTCTTCCGAAATCCGACGTCTCTCTTCCGAAATGAAGGATCAATTGGCCGCCACGCCGCAACAGATGTCGAACACGCCGCGCATCCTCAACAATCGCCTTCATTTCGGAAATGACAGAAGGTAGCTTGAGGTACATCGAGGTGTTTTGGGGTACCTCGAGGTGCGTCGGGTGCCTCGAGGTGCCTCCGTGGTCGCTGAGAGTCAGCGGGAATGGAGATGGTCTCCGCGGTCCATTACGGCCTGAATCATGGCGAGAGTGGCGGGCCAGTCATCAATGACCATTCGATAACTGATGCGAATGACGTGATAACCCAACGCCTCGAGAAACGAATCCCGATCGCGGTCGCCGTGCACCTTTCGCGCAATCTCTGCATCGCTAAGGCCCTGGTACTTGCCAGCACCGTCGAGCTCCAGCGCTAAACAGTCTCCGATGAGGAGATCGATCCACCGCTCGCCGAGCACCGCCACCTGCAGCTCTGTACTGATGCCCGCCCTCGCGAGCTTCCGGCGTGCGACGCTCTCCAGATAGCTCTCGCTTCGACCGTCAACGATCTGAGGAAGATGTGAGAGCCGCGCGGGCAATCGTCGCGCAATCACTGCCGTTACAGACGGGGCAATCAGACCGACATGCAAGGCCGAGTCGATGCAGGCGACGGCATCATCCTCGTCCTCGCTTAGCGCGACCTGAGCCAAGCAATCCAACACACCGACCCGCAATCTCGTCGATTTCGTTGGCGGCCCCGCCGCTCCCCAATGCACCACGGTGGTGGCGCCCTCCGCATCGCGCAACCGCAGCACGGGGTCGTGTTCCGAGCGCAGCCGGGCAGCGTACGCCGGAACGTGCACGTGAAGCGCGACGTCTCGCGGCACAGCCAGACCGTAGGTCTCCGCGGCCGAGACACCGGCGAGTCGCCCGCCAACCCGGACAGCACGAACGTACGGCTCACCGGTCGTCGGGCCCATGTACCAACCCTGCCGAGGTCGCACTAGATCACCGGCCCTCACCGCCGCCGCGAGTTGATGGCTCGTTGCTCCCACTCGCAGCAGCTCATGAGTCGCTGCCACTCCGCCGCGATGGTGGATTTCGGCCAGCAGGGAGCGCAATGACGCACGAGCTGGATCCGTTCGCATGCGGCAAGGCTGACCGAGCTGCGGCGTCCGGTGGTCTCGCTGAGTAGTTCTGTGGAAGCGTCACCCACTCGCGCCCCTGTGGAGGAACGGTCACTCCGCAGCCATACTTCCGAAATGAAGGCTTTTTTCGCGACATGCCGTTTGATCGTGCTTGACGAACGGCGTGTCGGAAGTTTTGCCTTCATTTCGGAAGGGGACGGCATTCCGAAGGGGAATGCGCCGACTCGGTGCCGGCGGGCCCCCCGCTAGCGGTTGACCGTGGACATGTCGGCGTAGCGGTCGCCGACGGGCGCTGCGAGGGCGTCGAGGGCTGCCAGGTGCGCGGGTGACAGCACCACGTCATCCGCTGCCACATTTTCCTCGAGGTACGGGATGCGCTTGGTGCCCGGGATCGGCGAGATGTAGTCACCCTGCGCCAGCAGCCAGGCGAGGGCGACCTGGCCAGGCTTGACCGCCAACTCACGAGCGACGGCATCCACCTGCTCGACGATTCGGATGTTCGCGGCCAGGTTCTCTCCGGCAAAGCGCGGGTTGTCGCGGCGAAAGTCGGTCTCGTCCAGCTGGTCGATGCTGCGGATCGTGCCGGTGAGGAAGCCGCGGCCGAGCGGCGAGTACGCCACGAAACCGATGCCCAGCTCCTGAACGAGTGGCAGCAACTCCGCTTCGGGCTCTCGCGACCACAGCGAGTACTCCGTCTGCAGCGCAGTAACGGGATGCACCGCGTGCGCCCGACGGATGGTGGCCGGTGCCGCCTCCGACAGCCCGTAACTGCGGATCTTGCCCTCGGCGATGAGCTCGGCCAGCGTCCCGACGGTGTCTTCGATGGGCGTGTTCGGGTCCATGCGGTGCTGGTAGTACAGGTCGACGTAGTCGGTGCCCAGTCGAGTGAGGGTGCCCTCGATCGATAGCCGCACGTTCTTCGGGCTGCCGTCCAGTCCACGAGTATCGCCGTTCACGTGCGAGATGGTGCCGAACTTGCTGGCGAGGACAATCTGGTCACGCTTGCCGTCGAATGCCCGTGACAGCAGTTCCTCGTTGATGTACGGGCCGTACGTCTCCGCCGTGTCGAAGAAGGTGACGCCGAGGTCGATAGCACGGTGCAGGGTCTTGATCGACGCGATGTCGTCGACGCCGGCGCCGGTGTAGAACGCCGACATCCCCATCGCACCGAGACCGATGCGGGAGACCTCAAGTCCGTCGGTTCCGAGGGTGATTTTCTTCATAGCCGGGGGGCCTTTCCTTGATAGGTCGTGATCTTGTAGTCGATCGCGGCCAGGCTGGTGGTGATCTCATCGAGCTGCGCCTTCACTGCGATGCGGTGCCGCAGTAGCAGTTCGAGTCGCTCCGGGGTCGCGCCGTCTCCGGCCCGCACCAGGTCCACATACTCGCGCACCTGAGCGATCGGCATGGATGTCGCGCGCAGCATCGTGAGGAATCTCACGAAGCTCACATCGGCATCCGAGTATCGCCGCTGCCGGGACGGCGCCCGGTCGATCGGCGCGAGCATAAGCCCGGCGCGTTCGTAGTAGCGGAGGGTATGGGTGGAGAGTCCGGTGAGCTCGGCTACCTGGGAGATAGTCAGGACTGACGTGGTGCGCTCGATGGTCACACTACGAGGCTAAGACTTAGAGCGCGCTCTAAGTCAAATGCGGAGCGAGGACGACCGTGTGTCGTCAGTTCGAGCTTCGAGCGCAGCTGCCCGGACCAGCTACTGCCGGTCGATCCCCAGTGAACGCTCGTCAGCTTCCTCGGGGAGGGGCCGGGCGACCGGGATGCGGCTGCCGAGCACCTGCGCCACCACATCACGGGCGATGTGCTGCGGTGTCAGACCAACCTGCTCGAGAATTTCGGCGCGCGAGGCGTGATCGATGAACTCGTCGGGCAGCCCGAGTTCGGTGAGCGCCGTGTCGACCCCGGCCGCGCGAAGGTCTTGACGGATGCGCGTGCCGATACCACCGACCCTGATGCCGTCTTCGATGCTCACGACCAGTCGGTGATCCGCCGCCAGCCCGATGATGCTCTGCGGCACGGGGACTACCCAGCGCGGATCGACGACGGTCGCACCAATGCCCTGGGCGGCGAGGCGCTCGGCAACCTGCATGCCGAGTTCGGCCATCGGCCCGACCGCGACGATCAGCACGTCTTTGTGCGGTGCCTCGCGCAGCACGTCGACCCCGTCATCCGTTCGACGCACGGCGTCGATCTCCGCGCCGACGCTGCCCTTCGAGAACCGCAGCACGGTGGGCGCATCGCCGACGGCGACCGCCTCCCCCAGCTCTTCGCGTAGCCGCGTCGCGTCACGCGGCGCGGCGAGACGGATGCCCGGGACGACCTGCAGAATGGCCAAATCCCACATGCCGTGGTGGCTGGGCCCGTCCGGACCGGTGACACCGGCCCGGTCGAGCACGAAGGTGACGCCCGCCTTGTGCAGGGCGACATCCATCAGCACCTGGTCGAAGGCGCGGTTGATGAACGTGGCGTAGAGCGCGACTACGGGGTGAAGGCCGCCGAAGGCGAGCCCGGCGGCCGAGGTGACGGCGTGCTGTTCGGCAATTCCTACGTCGAACACCCGCTCGGGGTACTTCGCGGCGAGCTTGTGCAGTCCGGTGGGGATGAGCATGGCCGCCGTGATCCCGACGATCTTCGGGTCTTTGTCGGCGAGCTTCACAATCTCGTCAGAGAACACCGAGGTCCAGGACGGGCTGCCCGTTCCGCCGATCGGCTCGCCGGTTTCTGGGTCGATGTGACCAACCGCGTGGAACTGGTCGGCGGTGTCGAGCACAGCGGGCTCGAAGCCCTTGCCCTTCTGGGTGATCACATGCACGATCACCGGCGCTCCGTATGCCTTCGCCTGTCGGAGCGCCTCCTCCATCGCGGCCTCGTCGTGGCCATGGATCGGCCCGATGTACTTGATGTCGAGGTTCGAGTACAGCGCCTCGTTGTTGGAGAAGCGGGAGAGGAATCCGTGCATCCCGCCGCGCAGGCCGCGGTACATCGCTCGGCCGACGGAGCCGAAGTGGTCGGCGAACCGACGCGTGGTCATGTAGAGGTCGCGGTACTCGCGACGGGTGCGCACGCCGTTGAGGAAGCGGGCCATACCTCCGATGGTGGGGGCATACGACCGGCCGTTGTCGTTGACGATGATCACCAAGCCACGGCTGTTGTCGTCGCTGATGTTGTTCAGCGCCTCCCACGTCATCCCCCCGGTGAGCGCGCCGTCGCCGACGATCGCCACCACTGAACGGTCTTTCTGACCCGTCATCTGGAAGGCGCGGGAGATCCCATCCGCCCAGCTCAGCGAGCTGGAGGCGTGCGAACTCTCGACGATGTCGTGGATGGACTCGGATCGCTGCGGGTAGCCGGCCAGCCCACCCTTTTCGCGCAGGTGGCTGAAGTCCTGCCGCCCGGTGAGCAGCTTGTGCACATACGCCTGGTGGCCAGTATCGAAGACGATCGCGTCATTAGGCGAGTCGAAGACGCGATGTACGGCCATGGTCAGCTCGACGACACCGAGGTTCGGCCCCAGGTGACCACCGGTTTTGGAGACCTCGGCGATCAGAAAGGCACGAATCTCGGCCGCGAGCTGCGTCAGCTGCCCCTGGTCGAGCCCATCCAGGTCTCGTGGCCCATGGATGTTCTCAAGCAACGACATATCTCCACCATACCCACGTGACGCTCACGCACGGTGAGCGCCACGTGGGCCTTGACAGGGTCTGACCCCGTAGCGTCTAGACGAGCGAGCGCAATACGTACTGCAGGATGCCGCCGTTGCGGTAGTAGTCCGCCTCGCCGGGGGTGTCGATCCGCACGACCGCGTCGAACTCGATCGGCTGCTTACCCTCGGGCGAGTGCTCGCTCGGAACGGCGGTGACCCGCACCGTCTTCGGGGTCGTACCCGAGTTCAGCTCCTCGAGACCGGCGATCGAGACGATCTCCGTGCCATCAAGGCCAAGGGACGCCCAGCTCTCTCCGGCCGGAAACTGCAGCGGAACGACGCCCATACCGATCAGGTTGGAACGGTGGATGCGCTCGAAGCTCTCGGTGATGACCGCCTTGACGCCGAGAAGGCTGGTGCCCTTGGCTGCCCAGTCACGGGATGACCCGGAGCCGTACTCCTTGCCTCCGAAGATGACGAGCGGGGTGCCGGCTTCCTGGTAGTGCTGACTGGCGTCGTAGATGAACGACTGCTCACCATCGGCGGTGGTGAAGTCGCGGGTGTAGCCACCCTCGACTCCGTCCAACAGCTGGTTCTTGAGACGGATGTTCGCGAAGGTCCCGCGAATCATCACCTCATGGTTGCCGCGGCGCGAGCCGTACGAGTTGTAGTCGGCGCGGGCGATGCCGTGCTCGTCCAGGTAGCGACCAGCCGGGCTATCAGCCTTGATGTTGCCAGCCGGGCTGATGTGGTCGGTGGTGACCGAGTCGCCGAGCTTGGCGAGCACCCGGGCTCCGACGATGTCGCTGACCGGGGTGGTCTCCATCGTCATGCCGTCGAAGTACGGGGGCTTGCGCACGTACGTCGACTTCTCGTCCCACTCGAAGGTCGAGCCGGTAGGGGTGGGAAGCGAACGCCAGCGCTCGTCACCATCGAAGACGCCCGCGTACTCGTGCGTGAACATCTCGGTGTCGATAGAGGAGTCGATCGTGGCCTGCACCTCGGCCGCGTCGGGCCAGATGTCGGCGAGGAAGACGTCGTTGCCGTCCTGATCCTGGCCCAGGGCATCCGTCTCGAAGTCGAAGTTCATCGAGCCGGCCAGGGCGTAGGCGATCACCAGCGGCGGCGAGGCGAGATAGTTCATCTTCACGTCGGGGTTGATGCGACCCTCGAAGTTGCGGTTACCCGACAGCACCGCGGTGACGGCGAGGTCGTTGTCTTGAACAGCCTGCGAGATTTCGTCTTCGAGCGGGCCCGAGTTGCCGATGCAGGTGGTGCAGCCGTAGCCGACCAGGTAGAAGCCGAGGTCTTCGAGGTAGCCGTTGAGGCCGGCCTTCTCGTAGTAGTCGGTGACGACCTTCGATCCGGGGGCCAGGGTGGTCTTCACCCACGGCTTGGACTTCAGGCCCTTCTTGCTGGCGTTGCGGGCCAGCAAGCCAGCAGCGAGCATCACGCTCGGGTTCGACGTGTTGGTGCACGAAGTGATCGCGGCGATGGCGACGGCACCGTGGTCGATGGTGAAGGTCTCACCGTCGGCCGTCGTCACAGCGGCCGGGTTCGACGCGTGCGCTGGACTCGGGCTGGTGACGACCGGGGCATCCGACCAGTTCTCGTCCTGAGCGGTGGTGCCGACCGGGTCGGAGGCCGGGAAGGTACCTTCGAGCGCCTCATCGACGCGGGTGGTGGTTTCGGCGTATGCGCCGAGGTCGACCTCGAACTGCGACTTCGCCTTGCTGAGCTCGACCCGATCCTGCGGGCGCTTCGGGCCGGCGATCGACGGCACGACGGTGCCGAGGTCGAGCTCGAGGTATTCGCTGAACGAGGGCTCGACGGATGCATCGTGCCAGAGCTTCTGCAGCTTCGAGTAGCTCTCCACCAGGGCGACCTGCTCCTCGCTCCGCCCGGTAAGGCGCAGGTAGTCGAGGGTGACGTCGTCGATCGGGAACATGGCGGCGGTGGAGCCGAACTCGGGGCTCATGTTGCCGATGGTGGCGCGGTTGGCCAGCGGCACCGCCGCGACGCCTTCGCCGTAGAACTCGACGAACTTGCCGACGACCCCGTGCTTCCGCAGCATCTGCGTGATGGTGAGCACGACATCCGTCGCCGTGACGCCCATCGGGATCTCGCCGGACAGCTTGAAGCCGACGACCTTGGGGATGAGCATGGAGACCGGCTGGCCGAGCATGGCCGCCTCGGCCTCGATGCCGCCGACACCCCATCCCAGCACGCCGAGGCCATTGACCATGGTCGTGTGCGAGTCGGTGCCGACGCAGGTGTCTGGGTAGGCCTGAAGCACGCCGTCGACGGTGCGGGTCATGGTGGCGCGGGCCAGGTACTCGATGTTGACCTGGTGCACGATGCCGGTTCCCGGAGGCACCACCTTGAAGTCATCGAACGCCGTCTGGCCCCAGCGCAAGAACTGGTACCGCTCGCCGTTGCGCTCGTATTCGATCTCGACGTTGCGTTCGAAGGCATTCTCGGTGCCGAACAGATCGGCGATGACGGAGTGATCGATGACCATCTCGGCCGGAGCCAGCGGGTTGATTTTCTTCGGGTCGCCGCCGAGGTTCGCGACGGCCTCACGCATGGTGGCCAGGTCGACGATGCAGGGAACGCCGGTGAAGTCCTGCATTACGACGCGCGCCGGGGTGAACTGGATCTCGGTGTCGGGCTCCGCCGTGGGAACCCATGAGCCGAGCGCCTCGATCTGAGAGCGGGTGACGTTCTTGCCGTCCTCGGTGCGAAGGAGGTTCTCCAGCAGCACCTTGAGGCTGAACGGGAGCTTCTCGTACCCGGGGACCGAGTCGACCCGGAACACCTCGTAGTCGGTCCCGCCGACCGTCAGTGTGTCCTTCGACCCGAAGCTGTTGACCTGCGACATTCCGTCGTCTCCCTTGTACGAACCCTGCGATCTGGCGAAGCCATTCTCTCGCCGTGAGCGCCCGGTGACCAGCAAGGCGAACCTAAGTCTGGGCGGCGCAACTCCGGCCGATCGAGGATGAAACTATCTTGACATCAAGATAAATCATAGTCGCGGATGTCCTGGGCTCCGACACGAAGTCGAATGGACTCAGTCGCGCGCGACGACCGCCGCACGGCCGTACGCCGCGCGCACCAGCAACCACGTCACCCAGAGCAGCACCGCGTAGAGCGGCACACCGAGCACGAGCTTGGTGCCGGCCAGCCATTCGGTCTGGCGGGCGAGGTACAGCGGCACTTCGACGGCCAGGCGCAGGGCGAACAGGCCCAGCCACATCCAGGTGGCGATGTAGAGCACGCGGCGCTTGGCCGCATCCTTCTTCCACTCCACGCCCTCATTGGTGAGGAAGCCCACGATCAGTCCGATCAATGGCCAGCCAACGATGATACTGATCAGCAGCACGAGCACGCTGCTCGCGTTGATGACCATGCCGGGGATGAACGCCTGCTCTGCGCGCCCCGAGATGAGCGCGAGGACGGCCGAGACCGCGAGCAAGAGCAGTCCGATGACCGCCGACATCACGGGGCTGCGAGTCACTAGGCGCACCACGATGAAGGCAGCGCCGACAATCACGGGCACGAGCACCGCGAGCGGCACGCTCTTGGTGATCGTGTACAGCACCAGGAAGACGAGGCCGGGGAGGATCGATTCGATCAGGCCGCGCACCCCACCGACCGCGCTGAGCAGTGAGCCCGCGGTTGGCACCTCCCCGGGCGTCACCTGGCCGAAGCCGGTCTTGCGCATGGCCGCGGCCATGGAATCCCGGAAGCTGATCGGCTGCTCATCGTCTGGAGCGGGGTCCCTCGGAGTCGGGTCTGCCACGTGAATCAGAGCCCGTCGGTCTTCGGCATCTGCAGCGGGATGAGGTCACGCGGGGGCATCGGGGTCTTGCCCCGCACCACGACGACGCTGCGGAACAGGTCTTCGACCTCGGCAGCGGCGACCGGGTCGACGGCGCCTTCTCCCGCGATGACGCCGCGCAGGAACCAGCGCGGACCGTCGACGCCGATGAATCGCGCCAGACGGGTCGCCCGCGGCTGCTCCGCCGTCGCCGCCGGAATCTCGGCCAGGAGCTCCGGCCCGAACGGTCCGACGGACAGCGTGGTGGTTCCGCCCTGCTTCTCGATCTGCTCCGCGATCTGGTCACGGATCTCGTGCCACAGCCCCGAGGTGCGCGGCGCCGCGAACGGCTGCACCTGCAGGGTCGAGCCCGCGTAATCCAGTCCGACGGCCACGACGCGCTGGCTGCCCTCCTCGACCTCGAGGCGCAGGTGGAGTCCCTCGCGCGGAAGGATCTTCACGCCGCCGAGGTCGACGTAGGGACGAACCGCATTGGCCTCGCTCTCGTCTAGGGGGCCTTCCGTCGCGCGGTCAGCCGGGGCCGACTTGGCCTGGATCAGTTCGTCGTCGCCTTCGATTGACGTCGTGTCACTCACGGGTTGTCTCCGATATTCGGTGGTCGTTGGTGGGGCCGCTCGAGATTCGCGGTCCGGATACTGCCGGTCAGGGTGCTGTCGGTCAGGGTGCAGTGCTGTACCCGGTGGACCCGAAGCCCGCTTCTCCGCGATGGCTTCCGGGCAATCTCTCCACCGGCACGAACCGCGCCCGCGTCACCGGCATGATCACGAGCTGCGCGATCCGGTCTCCGACTGCGACAGGATACGACACCGAGGTGTCGGTGTTCAGGAGCGTCACCCGGATCTCGCCTCGGTAGCCGGCATCCACCGTCCCCGGACTGTTGACGATGGTGATCCCGTGCTTCGCGGCGAGGCCGCTGCGGGGAACCACGAAGGCGGCGTATCCGTCTGGCAGCGCGATGGAGACGCCAGTTCCCACGGTCGCGCGTTGTCCCGGCGCCAGCTCCACGGCATCCGCGGAGGTCAGGTCGGCGCCCGCGTCACCGGGATGCGCGTACGACGGAACAGACTCCGCCACGATCAGGACTTCCACGCTTTCAGGCACGTGATGAGGCTAGTGCAGAGCCCGACGGGGTCGCAGGAGGGTGATCGTGCAGGTTCGAGCAGTCAAAGTCTGATCGAATGGGGGCATGACGATTTACCGCGAACGCCTGTGGGCGTCGCCCCTGGTGTTCATCAGCACCGCGCTCATCATCCCGGCCAGCCTGCTGGTGTTCCTGCCGATCAACCCCACGGCGGGCGTGTTCGTGGCGATTCTGCTCTATCTGGCAATCGTCGCCGCCCTCATCCTCGGGTCGCCCGTGCTTCGGGTCACCGACGACGCACTCACCGCAGGTCGCGCCACGATCCCGCTGGTGTTCGTCGGGGAACTCACCGCGTACCGCGGAGAGGCTGCGACGCTCGCGCGGGGACGCAAGCTCGACGCCCGGGCGTGGCTCCTCATCCGCGGATGGGTATCGCCGGTGGCGAAGATCGACGTGCTCGACCCAGAAGACCCGACTCCGTACTGGCTCGTATCAACACGAAAGCCCGAGGCGCTGATCGAAGCGATCAGCAGCGCTCGGGCTCGCGTGGAAGGCTCAGCCGACCAGTCGTGACGCGGTTAGGCGGCGCACTCCTGGCAGATCGGGCCGAGCTTCTCCTCGTGGTCTAGCTGTGAGCGGTGCTTCACCAGGAAGCAGTTCACGCACGTGAACTCATCCGCCTGCGGAGGGAGCACCACGACGTCGAGGTCGAGGTCGGAGAGGTCGGCTCCAGGGAGCTCGAATCCACCGGGGTTGTCTGCGTCATCGACGTCAACGACGCCCGACATCTTGTCCGGAACGCGCTCCTTCAGAGCCTCGATCGACTCGGAGTCGTCGTCGGTCTTACGGGGTGCGTCGTAGTCGGTTGCCATGCCCATCCAGTTCTGAAAATCGTTGTTTGGCCCTAATCGGCGGCCATAGTTTGCATCAATAGTTTGCGAATAGCAAACCACTGCCACACGACCGTGAATCCGACGCTGATGGAACTCACGGCACGCCCGCGTTATTCCCGGAGGATCAGCGTTTTGCGTGTCACCCTAGAGATACCAACGGACCGCGAGAGGCGTTCAGTTATGCAAGACCTCAGAGTCATCGGAGTGGAGAGCGGAGCCCTCCTCGTCGCCACAGACGACGGCACGCGTTTTCGTGTACCCATCGACGAAGTGCTGCAGTCCCGATTGCGGCAAGCCATTCCCGATCCCGGCACCGGCCGCAAGCTCGCGCCACGCGAGATCCAGGCGCATATCCGCTCAGGAATGTCCGCTCAGGATGTCGCCGCCATCACCGGCGTTCCGCTCGAATACATCCAGAAGTTCGAGGGGCCGGTGCTGGCCGAACGCGAGTTCGTCGTAACCGCCGCCCTCGCCGTCCCGGTGCACACCGCCGCCGACACCGGCCCACTGTCCGGCTCCACCTTCGGCACGGTCATCCGCGAACGACTTCACGACCTCGGCGCGATCAACGAACGCTGGGCGAGCTGGAAAGAGGTCGGCGGCGGCTGGATCGTCAAGCTGTCTTTCACTTCCGAAGAGATCGACCACGACGCCCGCTGGCGCTTCGACCCTAAGAAGTCGGCACTCTCGCCGCTCAACAACGAGGCGATCACACTGTCACAGCAGGGCGAGATGACCGGTGCGCTCATCCCCCGGCTGCGTGCGGTCGGTGACGAGGAACGACTGCCCGACCAATCCCGCTTCGACAGCGGTGCCTTCACCGCCGACGAGCTCACCGAGCGCGTGACCGGTCCGTTATTGGAACCGGTGCCGTATGGTCGCCTCGCTGACGCCCCCCGCGGTGTCGCCGACGCGGTGATCAACCGGGCGCCGGCCGAGCAGGAAGCCGAGTCCAACCAGACCGCCGACCTGCTCGAGGCGCTGCGTCGTCGTCGGGGCGAACGCGAGGCCGCCAACTTCCACGATGAAGGCTCGATGGCCGCGCATCCGTCAACCGGGAGCATTCGTCTGGTCGACGTCCCGCTGCCCGCCGTGGATGTGGACCACGAGACCCCGGGCGATACGGCTCCCCAGCCGAGTGTCTTCGCTCCGCGTTCCACCGCTCGCGCGAAGAAGGGCCGCACCGCGATGCCCAGCTGGGATGACATCGTCTTCGGCGCCCGCTCGGAAGACGACTAGCTCGGCAACGACGCTCCGGTGTCATCCGCGCGCCCCGTTGTCATCCCCGCGCCGGTTACAGCACGCGCGTGGATAACAAACGGGCGCGCTGATGCCTCAGGCGAAGGCGCCGAACCGCAGGAGAGGCACGCTCGTCTCCTCCGCGGTCCACGAACCGTGCTGGCCGATCATCGAGTTCTTCGCGTGCGAGGCTTGCGTGTAGTAGGCGACCGCCTTGCGCGCGGCGATCACCAGGTCGCCGATGCGGGGTTCGACCTCAGGGGCGACGTGTCCGAACCAGCCGGAGTCGACTGCCTCGCGACGGGACACGATCCACGAGCGTGACCCCTCCTCGATCCGCCAGCGCTCGAGCACTGTTGCACGGTGCTGCTCGCTCGCGTCCGGCTCGAAGTGCAGCTGCAGGGCGCGTGGCTCCCCCGCCACGTGACGGATGCCGTCGAGTAGGCCCGGCTCCGCGTCGAAGAGAACGTGCGAGCTGACGGGAACGTCGAGCATTCCGTGATCGGCGGTGAGAAGCATCCCCTCCCGGCGACCCAGGGTGGAAGCGAAGCGCCCGACCTCGCCATCGAGGTCTTCGAGGGCGCGGGTCCACTCGGGCGATTCCCAGCCCTTCGCGTGCCCTGCTTGGTCGAGCTCGGGAACGTAGAGGTAGAGCAGCCCGGTTTCGATCTCGTCCAGCGTCTGCCGTGCAACCGCGAACCGGTCGGAGACGGATGCGCCCGCGCGGTATTCGGCGCCCCGCAAGACCGCGCGGGTGAAGCCGCTGTCGCGGTAGCGCTCAGGCCCGATGACGAAGCTTGCAACCGATGCCGTCTCGAACAGGGTGGGAACGCGCTGCCAGGTCGCCGGATCGAGGTACCCCGCCTTGTTGTCTCCCTCCCAGCCGCTCAACTGATTGACCACGCGATCGTGAGCGACGTCGAACACCGAATAGCCGACCAGGCCATGCGTTCCCGACGGCTCACCGGTGGTCAGCGTGGCCAGGGCGGCCGCCGTCGTGGTGGGGAACCGCGACCCGATCACCGCGCTCTTGGTGAGCAGCGGGGCGAGCGTTCGTGCGTGCCCGGCGCGTGCGGCGAGCTGGGCGCTTCCGAGCCCGTCGACGAGCAGCACGATCGCCTTATCGGCGGCGGCGAGGCCCAGCGGATTCTCTCGACCGGCAAGGGCGGAGAGCGAACTCGGGACGACATCCGCGAGGCTCAACCGGTGCGATTTCGTGGCCGGTAGCATGGTGGCAATCCTATGGCTACCTCAGATACACCCACCTCCGACGCCGCTCAGCAATCAACTGCACAGGCCTCGACCGGAGAACGCATCGACATCGTCGACGTTTCGGCCGAGATGGAGGGGTCCTTCCTCGAATACGCGTACTCCGTCATCTACTCGCGGGCACTCCCCGACGCGCGCGACGGTCTCAAGCCCGTTCAACGACGCATTCTTTACCAAATGACCGAGATGGGACTGCGGCCCGATCGCGGGCACGTCAAGTCCGCCCGCGTCACCGGCGAGGTGATGGGAAAGCTTCACCCGCACGGTGACAGCTCCATCTACGACGCCATGGTGCGCCTCGCTCAGCCCTTCATCATGCGCGTGCCGCTCATCGATGGGCACGGCAACTTCGGAACTCTGGACGACGGCCCCGCGGCAGCGCGATACACCGAGGCGAGGCTGACCGCAGCGGCTCTGGCAATGACCCAAGATCTCGACGAGGACGTCGTCGACTTCGTGCCCAACTACGACGCCCAGCTTCAGCAGCCCGAGGTGCTGCCCGCCGCCTTCCCGAACCTGCTGGTCAACGGTGCCTCCGGCATCGCGGTCGGCATGGCGACCAACATGGCGCCGCACAATCTCATCGAGGTCGTGGGCGCAGCTCGGCACCTCATCGACAACCCGAACGCCACCCTCGATGACCTCATGTCGTATGTGCCTGGCCCGGATCTGCCTACCGGTGGCACGATCATCGGCCTCGCGGGCATCCGTGATGCATACGAGACAGGCCGTGGCGCGTTCAAGACCCGCGCCCGGGTGTCGGTCGAAAACATCACGGCTCGCAAGGCGGGGCTCGTGATCACCGAGCTGCCCTTCATGGTCGGCGCCGAGAAGGTCATTGAGAAGATCAAAGACGGCGTCAACTCGAAGAAGCTCTCGGGCATCTCCGACGTCACCGACCTCACCGACCGCGCACACGGCACGCGTCTGGTGGTCGGCATCAAGACCGGTTTTAGTCCGGACGCCGTGCTCGAGCAGCTCTACCGCTTCACCCCGCTCGAAGACAGCTTCAATATCAACAACGTCGCCCTCGTCGACGGCGGCCCCAAGACGCTGGGCCTGAAGGAACTTCTGCAGGTCTACATCGACCACCGCATCTCGGTGGTCACTCGACGCAGCCGCTTCCGGCTCGCCCGCAAGCTCGACCGCCTGCACCTGGTTGAGGGCCTCCTCATCGCGATCCTCGACATCGACGAGGTCATTCAGGTCATCCGGTCGAGCGACGATACCGAGGCTGCGCGCGCTCGGCTGATCGAGGTCTTCGACCTCAGCCAGATCCAGGCCGAGTACATCCTCGAGCTGCGCCTGCGTCGGCTGACCAAGTTCTCGCGCATCGAGCTCGAGACCGAACGCGACCAGTTGCGTGCCGAGATCGCTCAGTTGCAGGAGCTGCTGGCCGTGCCCCAACGCATCCGCAGCCTGGTCTCCGACGAGCTGGAGGAGATCGCCGAGAAGTTCGGCACCCCGCGCCGCACCCTGCTCACCGAGGCGCGTCCCAGCATCGCCACGTCGTCCCGCAAATCCGCTCCGATTCTCGAGATCGCGGATGCCCCGTGCCGCGTGCTCCTCTCTACGACGGGTCGCGCCATCCGCATCGACCTCGCCGAGGAGATCGCGGACGAGGCCGCGCTACCCGCCCGGATCGCGCGCCGAAGCAAGCACGACGCCATCCTGTCCGCCCTGGTCACGACGAGCCGCGCCGAGATCGGTGCGATCACCAATCTCGGGCGCCTGATCAAGCTGACCCCGGTCGATCTGCCGGTGGTGCCAGAGAACTCGATCCAGCTCGCCGCGGGGGTGCGGATCACCGACTACCTCGGGTTGGACTCCACGCGCGAGCGGGTGCTCGCTCTGGTCTCCCTGACCTCCGACGACCCGATCGCCCTCGGCACTCGGCAGGGGGTGGTCAAGCGGCTCGCGCCAGGCGACTACCCGAACAAGCCCGACTTCGAGGTCATCGCGCTGAAGCCCGGCGACGAGGTGGTCGGTGCTCGGCAGGGCGGCGACGGCGACACGCTCTTGTTCATGACCTCCGACGCGCAGGTGCTGCACTACGCGGCATCCGCGGTCCGCCCCCAGGGGCGCACCGCAGGCGGCATGGCTGGCATCAATCTGGGCGCAACGGCAGAGGTGATCTTCTTTGGTGTGATCGACCCGACCACAGAGCCGGTGGTGGTGACCGTATCGTCCAGCAGCTCGGCCCTCGTGGGCGTCGATGCCGGGCGGGCGAAGGTCTCGTATCTCACGGAGTTCCCCAGTAAAGGCCGCGCCACCGGCGGCGTGCGGGCTCACACCTTCCTGAAGGGAGAAGATGTGCTCGCGCTCGGCTGGGCGGGGGCCGCCCCCGCGATTCCGGTCGCCCCGGATGGCGCCGTGCGCGCCCTCCCCGAGGCCGGAGCCAAGCGCGACGCGTCAGGAACGCCGCTCGAGGGCGTCATCGGCAGCGTGGGCGAGAGCATCGCCAGCGCGAACGCCTGGTCCAGCTAGCCGGCACGAGGGCAGCGTTCAGCTGCCGACGACCAGCACGCCGTCGACGATGTGTGCCGGCTCGGCGCGCACCACCCACTCCGGTCGCAGCGGCGCGTAGACGTGTGGGTAGCGGTCGCTGCGCCCCTCCCAGCGGACCTCGACACCGGATGACTCCACCAGCGCCTCGTCGATGGTGAGCAGCATCAGCGCTCCCGTCTCATCGCGGTAGAACCGTTCGACGACGCCCGGGAGTTGCTCGGCGGTGGAGGCGTGGACGAACCCGACGTCAGCGAACAGCTCTTCACGGCTCGATCGGGGGTACGGCGTGCCGGTCAGCGCGGCCGCCCAGTCGGCGGCCGGGGCGAGGTGGAAGATCACGGTGTTCAGCGTACGGGTGATGGGTCTCGATACGGCTGCTCCTCCGTCGCGGCGCGACGGGTCACACGTGCGGCACGAACTCCTGCCAGGCGCGACGCTTGTCGCCCCGCGGGTCTTGCTCCACGCGATCGGTCTCGTCGATGATCAGGGTGTTGCGCTTGCGAGAGGTGTAGGTCGGCCACGAGGGGTCAACTCGCCCGGTGTGGGCGAAGCGCAGCCAGTTCGCGCGCATCCGTCGTCCGGTCGCCTGGAAGGCGTTGTAGCCGCCGAGCACGCCGATCGCCCTCCCCCGCAAGCCAGAGCCCTTATCGAAGACGGCGAACATCTCGATGCCGTGGGTGGCATCGAGCCCCATCAACCGGATCAGCCGGGGCGCGAGATCGAATCGGTAGAAGTGCACTGGCGCGACATCGGCATGCCGTTCGGCGACGCGGATCGACGGGTACCAGAACGAGTAGTCACCGCCGAAGTCGGCGGCCGCACGCTTATCGGGGAGGCCGGGATACAGGGCCTTCAGCCGCTTGCGCGCCTTCTTCTTGGTCTTGGCGAAGATGGCGCGGATGCGCGGTGGCGTCGTCGCGAGAATGTCCAGCCGCCCGCGGAAAAGCGAGCCCTCGCGGTCGTTGGTGCCGATGATGAGCGGTACAGGATGCGCGTGGCCGTTGTCGATCGCATCGATCGGCCGTTCGGGAAGGAAGTCGCCGTCGATCACCGGACAAAAGCTGATCGTGCCCGGGTTGACGTCGGGCGTGAGCAGCTGCATCCTGGTCGCCGCCCGCACCAGCGCGTCGAGTGGCGCGGCGTCGAGAAGTGCAGCGGCGTCCTCATGCGAGGTGCTGTCTGTGCTGTGGTCGTCGACGATCTCGGTCAGCAGTTCGAGGAACTCCCCTGCCCAGACCGCGGTCGTCTCGCTGCCGTAGACCGCGTCGGCCGGCGGACTCTCGGCGATCGCCCGGGCGAACAGCCCCCGGGCGCGGGGCACGGCGAGCAGCGTGGTCACCGCATTCGCGCCGGCGGATTCGCCGAACAGCGTGACGTTGCCGGGGTCTCCCCCGAACATGGCGATGTTGTCACGCACCCATTCCAGCGCCGCGACCTGATCGCGCAGCCCGAGATTGCTCTCGAAGGTGCGTTCCGGGGTGGAGAAGCTGCTGAAGTCGAGGTAGCCGAGGGCGCCAAGACGATAGTTGAAATTGACGAAGATCACGCCGCCCTCGCGCACCAGCACCTCGCCTTGCCGGTCCATCTCCTGTGAGGAGCCGACCGTGTATGCGCCGCCGTGAATCCAGACCATCACCGGCAACGGCACGACGGATGCCTCCCCCGGGGCGATCACGTTGAGGCTCAGGCACTCCTCCGACATGACGACCGTGCGCGAGGCGCCGACGAACGGCCCCTTGCGATCCTGAACGGCGACGGGACCGAAGTGCGTCGCGTCGCGCACACCGTCCCACGGCCGCGGCGGCTGGGGAGCACGGAACCGGAGTGCGCCGACGGGAGCCGTCGCATACGGGAGGCCGCGCCACATCCGTAGTCCACGCCTGACCACGCCGCGAACCGCGCCGCTCGCCGTGTCGACCGTCAGGAGGTCGGTGCTCACGCCGTCTGCGGTAGCGGTTCGGGTGGGCATGATCGCATCCTATGCCGACGGGGTGAACGGCGTAATCCGCCGATTGACCGAAACTCAGACGTCGATGCGCTCGCGTGACAACCCTTCCGAGCCGGCGATGATGAAGTCCTTGCGCGGTGCGACGTCGTTTCCCATCAGCAGCTCGAAGACCCTCTCGGCGTTGGCGGCATCGCCGATCTGCACCCGACGCAGGGTGCGGTGAGCTCGGTCCATGGTCGTGGTGGCCAGCTGGTCTGCGTCCATCTCGCCGAGCCCCTTGTACCGCTGGATCGGATCCTGATACCGCTTGTTCGACTTCTTCAGCCCGGCGAGCACGCCATTCAGCTCTGCCTCGGAATAGGTGTAGATCGTCTCGTTCGGCTTCGACCCCGGGTTCATCACGATCACCCGATGCAGCGGCGGCACCGCGGCGTAGACCCGTCCGTCACGGATCATGTCGGGCATGTAGCGCATGAACAGGGTGAGCAGCAGCGTACGGATGTGGGCGCCGTCGACATCTGCGTCACTCATGATGATCACCTTGCCGTAGCGAGCTGTGGCGAGGTCGAAGCTGCGTCCCGAGCCAGCGCCGATCACTTGGATAATCGAGGCGCACTCCGAGTTCGACAGCATGTCGGCCACGGAGGCCTTCTGCACGTTGAGGATCTTGCCGCGGATAGGCAGCAGAGCCTGGTACTCGCTGTCACGGGCGAGCTTCGCGGTGCCGAGGGCGGAATCACCCTCCACGATGAACAGCTCGCTGTTGGCCACGTCGCTGGAGCGGCAGTCGACCAGCTTGGCCGGAAGCGAGGAACTCTCCAAGGCGTTCTTTCGGCGCTGGGTCTCCTTGTGGGCGCGGGCGGAAACGCGGGACTTCATCTCGGCGACGATCTTGTCGAGCACGAGCGATGCCTGGGTCTTGTCGTCGCGTTTCGACGAGCCGAACCGTTCGGCCATGGCCTTGGCGACCACCGCGGACACGATGTTGCGCACGGCGGGCGTGCCCAGGATCTCCTTCGTCTGACCCTCGAACTGCGGCTCCGGGAGGCGCACCGTGAGCACAGCGGTGAGGCCGGCGAGGATGTCATCCTTCTCCAGCTTGTCGTTGCCGACCTTGAGCCGGCGCGAGTTCTGCTCGACCTGGGCGCGCAGGAACTTGAGCATCCCGGCTTCGAACCCGGTCTGGTGCGTTCCGCCCTTCGGCGTCGCGATGATGTTGACGTAGCTGCGGAACACCGTGTCGTAGCCGGTGCCCCAGCGCAGGGCGATGTCGACGGTGCACTCGCGCTGCAACTCGGTCGCGACCATGTGGCCCTTGTCGTCGAGCACGGGGACCGTCTCGGCGAACGTGCCGGAGCCGGTCATCCGCCAGGTCTCGGTGATCGGGGAGTCTGGTGCCAGGAAGTCGACGTATTCGGCGATGCCGCCGTCGAACTTGAACAGCTCGCGGGTGGGCCCCTCGCCGCTCTCGCTCCCCCGTGCATCGACGATGTCGATGCCGAGGCCGCGCACCAGGAATGCGGTCTGGCGGGCGCGGGCCAGCAGTTCTTCGGTCTGGAAGGTGGCGCCCCTGGTGAAGATCTGCGGGTCGGCCCAGTAACGCACGCGGGTGCCGGTGACGTCTTTCTTCACCTTGCCGACGACGGTGAGTTCGCTCCCGGAGATGAAGGGACTGAACGGCGAATCGGGCTTCGGATCTTTCGGGTCGACATCCGCGAATCGCCCGGGCTCGCCACGATGGAATGACATTGCCCAGGTCTTGCCGTCGCGGTCGACCTCGACGTCGAGCCGCTCGGAGAGCGCGTTGACGACCGACGCGCCGACGCCGTGCAGTCCGCCTGATGCCGCGTACGAACCGCTGCCGAACTTTCCGCCGGCGTGCAACTTGGTGAACACGACCTCGACGCCGGAGAGCCCCGTTTTCGGCTCGATGTCCACCGGGATGCCGCGAGCATGGTCGCGCACCTCCACGCTGGCGTCGGGGTGCAGGATGACCTCGATGTCCTCGCCATTGCCGCCGAGGGCCTCATCGACCGAGTTGTCGATGATCTCCCACAGGCAGTGCATCAGTCCACGGGAGTCGGTCGAGCCGATGTACATGCCGGGCCGCTTGCGCACGGCCTCCAGCCCCTCGAGCACCGAAAGATGCCGTGCGGAGTAGTCGGAACTCGCCACGTGTGTTCTCCTTTACGCGGGCCGAGCCTCCCGACCGATCGAAAAGCCGGTCATGAGGAATGACGGGGAGGCGGACCGCGTTCAAGACTAATGAAGCAAGGGGCATCTCTCGGCACCCGACACCCCCCGACCCCAGTGGTACCGGTCGGGCTACGCGTTCAGCGAAATAGTGGACGTTTGTCCCACCGGCGAAACATCCGCGTGCTTGTATAGAACAACGTCACACCGACCCGTACGAAAGTGGAGGAGCATCTCATGTCACAGATCGCACCCGAAACGACTGCAGTTGACCTCGGCTCCAGCCACGAACTCACCGCCGCCGACCGTTGCGACAGCTGCGGCGCCCAGGCCTACATCCGTGTTGCCATCGGTGAGAGCGAACTCCTGTTCTGCGCCCACCACGGCAAGAAGTACCAGGAGAAGCTGTCGACGATCGCCAGCGACTGGCACGACGAGTCGGCTCGCCTGCTCGAGAACAAGTAGCGCTCACCCACGATCTTCACGAAACGCCTCGGCTTCGGCCGGGGCGTTTCGTCGTTAACCCTTCGGATACGACCGAGGGATGTCTGCGCTCAGGCGAGTGACGATCTCCTCGCCGATCGTGCCGGTCGCGTCCGCCCACTCCTGAAGCGTCGCCTCGCCCCGGGTCCCAGGACCGAACAGCACCGCCTCGTCGCCACGCTGCAGCTCACCATTGGGGTCCGCGAGTCCGATCCAGTCCAGCCCGACATCGGCCACCGGAAATCGCCGACCGTTTACCGCGACGGAGACCCGCCCCGCAGCCGCGCTCGAGATACCGTCGCCCGACCCGATCGCCAGTCGGGCCGTGCCGTCGTCACTCGCGTATACGGTCGCCGTCAGTGTCATCACCGGGGTGAGGCCGAGTTCTCCCGGGGTGATCCCGCCGCCGGGCGAGATGCCGTACCCGAAGGCTCCGACCCGCACCAGGTCGAGCCGCGAGTCCGCCCGGAAGTACGACGCCGCACTGGCCGCGAGGTGCCGCAGTTGCGGTTCGGCGCCGACCGCCTGGGCCACCGCCACGGCCGCGTGGAAGCGGCTGATGGCATCCGTGTCTTCTTCGTCGGAGGCCTCGGCGATATGGGTCCAGATGCCTACGAGGTCGACGCTCTCGCGCACCAGCACGGCGCGCTCGACGACGGCCGGCCAGTGCTCCGGGCTGACACCGTTGCGGTGCAACCCGGTGTCGATCTTGAGGTGCACGCGGGCGCGGCGACCATCGGACCGAGCGGATGCCGCTGCCGCGATGCGGTTCAGCTCGTCCAGAGACGAGACACCGAGATCGATCCCCGCGGCGACCGCCGCCGTGAGGTCGTCATCTGGCGCGAGCAACCAGGCGAAGATCAGCACCTCCTCGCCGATGCCGGAGTCGCGCAGCCGCAACGACGTGTCGATGTCGAGAGCGCCGAGGGCGGTGATCCCGGCATCGAGTGCGGCGTGAGCGATCGGCAGCAGGCCGTGACCGTATCCGTCGCTCTTCAGCACCGCCATCACCTCGGCCGGCGCGACGCGGGTGCGGATGGCGTCGAGGTTCTGCGCGTACGCGGACAGGTCGACGGTGATGCGCGGGGGCATCACCTGGGAGATGCCGAGCTCGTCGTTCATGCGTAACTCCTCGGCAAATGAAGCCCGATGACCGCGGTGACCTCGGCAGGAGGGCGCCCGATCGATGCGGCCCACTCCCGGACGTGCGGGTCTCCAGCGGCCGGGTCACCGAACACGACCGCCTCGTCGCCGACCTGGGCGGTGTCGTCGCCTAGTTCCAGCACGAGCGCGTTCATGGCCACGCGTCCGACGATGCGGCGCTGCGTGCCGTTCAACAGCAGGCTCGCAGTGTTGCTGGCCGAGCGGTCCAACCCGTCCGCGTAGCCAATGCCGACCAGGGCGAGGTTCGTTCGAGCGGTGGCGCGGTATGTGAGGCCGTAGGAGACACCCTCCCCTGCATCGATGGTCTTGGTGGCGACGACCACGGCAGACACGCGCATCGCCGGGCGGAGGGCCGGGTCATCCGTCATTCCATACAGGGCCAGGTTGGACTCGCCACGCTCACCATCGATGGAAGTCGCACCGGCTTCCGTGGCGACGCGGGCGACCTCGGCAGCGCCGTGGCCGTAGCCATCTGCCGAAACGTCGGCGAGCACCGGTCGCCCGCGGGAGAGCAACACCGCGGTGTTGTGGCGAATTGCCTCCAAATCGACGCGCAGCCGATGCCGGCCGACGGGCGCGGGTTCGACACCGAGCGCGTGGCGGTGGGAGGACTGCATGCCTCGAGAATACGGTGTCGGCCATTCGCCGTGCCGAAGCCGGGCGGGAGGAGCCCAGCGCCCGAACGGTAGAATCGTCTGGCACACGCCGGCCACCGACGGGAGAACGACCACCGTGACAGCACAGGGCCTCGGCCTCAAGAACCGCCTCAGCTACCTGGGGCGTCGCGCCCGAGGCTTCGATGCGGCCTCCGTACTGCAGCGTTCCCGCGAGGTCGGCGCACGGTTCGGCAAGCCGACCCCGGTCGTCTTCGCCGACATGCTCTGGTCGGCGGCGTTCAAGAACACGGCGTTCCAGGACTACGTCGATTACGACTTCGCGATGCTCACCGCCACCGAGCGCGAGACCTTCATGACGCACTCGCTGTCGAACCACATCGCCATGAAGTACGACCAGCCCGAATTCCGCTCGCTGTTCCACGACAAGCTGGAGTTCAACCACAAGTTCGCCGACCTGCTCGGTCGCGGCTGGATCGATGTGCGAGAGTCGTCAGTCGATCAGATCCGCGACTTCGTGCTCGCCCACGAGAAGGTCATGGGCAAGGTACCGTTCAGCGACTCCGGCCACGGCGTCGAGCGCTACGAAGCAACGGATGTCGTCGACTGGCAGAAGTTCCGCGCCCAGCTGCTCGCCAAGGGCCAGACCCTGCTCGAGGAGTACATCACCCAGCACCCCACGCTGGCCGCGATCTGCCCCGGCACCGCCAACACCACGCGGGTCACCACGTTCTTCGACGGCACCGACACCCACGTGCTCTCGATGGCGCAGAAGTTCGGGCGGGGCGCTGCGAGCGACCAACAGACCTTCGGCGGCTTCTACACGATGCTCGACCTGCAGGGTCACTCGCGCGGCGCCGGCTATGACTCGCACGACAACGTGTACAAGACCCACCCGGAGTCCGGCGTCTCGATCGTCGACTTCCAGCTCCCGATGGTCGACGAACTGTTCGCCTTCATCGACAAGGCCGCCCGGGTGGTGCCGCAGATCCAATACGTCGGCTGGGACATCGTCATCGGCGAGACCGGTCCGGTGCTGGTAGAGGGCAACTGGGCGGCTGGGGTCTACGAGAACAAGCCAAGCGTCACCGGTATCCGCACCGGCAGCCGCCCGCGCTTCCGCGAGTTCGTCGGCTTCTAGCCGAGAGAGTCATCCGGGCGTCCGCGCCGCCACCGATCAGCGTGCCCGGCGGATCACGCCTAGCGGCGTGCTCTCGTGCCCCTGACCGAGTGGGTTGTCGCCCAACACCTTCTCCATCGCGCGATCGGTGGCCCGATCCACGGTGGAGCCCAGGATGTTGCCACCGAAGTCATTGATGTCGACGATGAGCACCTCCACCGGGGTCGCCAGCGCGCTCTGCAGCCGCTTCGCCACCTCCGCCGGACGTGACGGCGCGAGCACCACCTGAGAGTTGTACGGCGGGATGGTGCCGCTGGTCGGGCCGTCGATGCCGCGGGCCTTCGGCCCGGCCACGCGGTAGAAGTCGCCGGAACGACCGAGCTTCTTCGTCACGGCGGCAACCGCTGCGGCGAAGAGAATGCGCGGCACTCCACATTCACGCAGCGCCATCTCCATGGTCTGCGGCAGGCCTAGGCCGATGCCGGACGGGGTCTTGGTGACGTAGCGCGACAGACGCACGGCCAGCGGTCGCGCCTGGATCGAGTCGACCGGATAGGCCCGGCCCTGGGTGATGGCCACGATCTTCTCGGTGACGAAGAGGAGGTCGCCTGCCTCGATCACGGGGTCGGCAAAGGAGGTGACGACCTCGACAATGTCATCGTCAGGGCCGACCAGGCGGGTCTTGATCGGGATCCGCGAATAGCGCACGCCATCCACGATGGTCTCGAGCTTCTTGCCGTCGTTCGCGGCGGGCTGGGAGGCTGCGGGAGTGTTGTCGGCGACCATTGAGTCACATCCGTTTCAGTGGTTCTGCGTGTGTGGAGTCCAGCGGAGCACGTTCCCCCGTGGCCGACTATCGAGCCTACAGAGCGGTGCATGCAGAAACGCGCCGACGGTGATGCCCGTCGGCGCGTCTCTAGGTATAGCTGAGTGTCGATTTACTCGAGGTAGTCGCGCAGCGACTGCGACCGCGAGGGGTGGCGCAACTTCGCCATGGTCTTCGACTCGATCTGGCGGATGCGCTCGCGCGTCACACCGAACGTGTCGCCGATCTGGTCGAGAGTCTTCGGCATGCCGTCACCCAGACCGAAGCGCATGCGGATGACGCCCGCCTCGCGCTCGGAGAGGGAGTCGAGCAGCGACTCCAGCTGCTTCTGCAACATGGTGAAGCCCACGGCATCCGCGGGCACGACTGCCTCGGTGTCCTCGATCAGGTCGCCGAACTCGCTGTCGCCGTCCTCACCGAGCGGGGTGTGCAGCGAGATCGGCTCGCGACCGTACTTCTGCACCTCGATGACCTTCTCCGGGGTCATGTCGAGCTCACGGCTCAACTCTTCCGGGGTGGGCTCGCGACCGAGGTCCTGCAGCATCTGGCGCTGAACGCGGGCCAGCTTGTTGATGACCTCGACCATGTGCACAGGGATGCGGATGGTGCGGGCCTGGTCGGCCATGGCGCGGGTGATCGCCTGGCGGATCCACCAGGTCGCATAGGTGGAGAACTTGAAGCCCTTGGTGTAGTCGAACTTCTCGACGGCACGGATGAGGCCCAGGTTGCCCTCCTGGATCAGGTCGAGGAACTGCATACCGCGACCGGTGTAACGCTTGGCCAGGGAGACCACGAGACGGAGGTTGGCGCCGAGCAGGTGGCTCTTGGCACGCTGGCCGTCTTTGGCGACCCAGGACAACTCGCGACCGAGCGAGGACTTCAGCTCGGCCGGCGCCATCTGGGAGAGCTTGTCTTCGGCGAACAGACCGGCCTCGATGCGCATCGCGAGCTCGACCTCTTCGGCCGCGTTCAACAGGGCGACCTTACCGATCTGCTTCAGGTAGTCCTTGACCGGGTCGGCCGTAGCTCCCGTGATGGCGGACGAATAGACGGGAACCTCGTCTTCATCGTCCACAAGGGAGAGCACGAGCGCGCCACTGGGAAGGACCTCGGGGGCCTTCTCCGTCTTACTCTCGGTCTCTTCCGTTTCTTCGGCGTCTTCCGCGCTGTCGTCCTTCACGTCGTCGACGACGACAACCACCTCGACGTCGTCATCGATCTCTTCGCCGTCGGGCCCGTCATCCGTGGCCTTCGCCTTGGTGGCGCGCTTGGCCGGAGCCTTCGCGGGTGCCTTGGCCTTCGCGGCCGCGGTCTTGGGCGCCGCCTTCGCGCGGGCGGTGGTCTTCTTGGGGGCAGCGGCCGTGGGGTCGACGCTGACCTCTTCGACCGCCTCGGACTCTACGAGAGCCGCGGACTTTGCTGTGGTAGCCATGTGGGCACCTTCCGATCGGGGTGTTGCTGCATGCGGGGCAGCGGGTGAAGCAAGTGGAACTAGAGCAGTTTTTGGACAGCAGTTTTTGGACAGCAGTTTTTGGACAGCAGTTTTTGGACAGCAGTTTTTGGACAGCAGTTTTTGGACAGCAGTTTTTGGACAGCATTAAGACCCATGTCAAGTCCTGGGCGCGAGCACCATGAAGGTACGAACGATCCCCGAGGTCAAGAACGGGTCTTAATCCAATTATTGCATGGTTTTCCCGTGCCCCTTGCCAACTTCGGGCGATGTGGCTATAAGTCAGTCGCTCAGTGAGTCGCTGGAGCCATTCACTGGCCGCGCCGCCCTACGTCTGCGCCATCGTCCTACGAGTACAACCCAAAGAGGGCCGACCTGTATTCCTTCCTCCTCTTGCATGCGACGGCGCGTGCGACGACGCGCGTGCAGCAGGAAGACGACTCCCGCACCGACGATGAGGTACTGCACACAGAGGGCGACGCGAAATGAGTCCCAAGCGAATATGTCGCTCGGCACGCCCGAAGCGATCCGTCGCTGATTGAGCAGGTCGAGCACCACCCCGATCAGGTACATCATGACGAAACTGGCCAGAAAGCCTCCGACGTTCACCACACCGTTCGCCGACCCGAGGCTCCGCAGCGGATTGAAGCTGCGCGCGAAGTCGAAGCCGATGAGGGAACCAGGGCCGCCGATCCCCAGCACCACCACGAGCACGATGATCAACCAGGGCGGCGGGCTGCCCGGCCACACCAGAACCGCGGTCCAGACCACGCCCAGCGCGGTGACGATGCCCAAAACCAGGTTCGAACGTCGCAGCGGAAAGCGAGCGGTGAGGATGCCCAGCACCGGACCGCTGACGAATCCCGTGATCACGATCAGGGTGAGCAGCTCCGACGCCTCCGTAGTCGAGTAGTGCAGCCCCGCGGTGAGAAGCGGAAAACCCCAGAGCAGCGTGAACACGGTGCCGGATGACTGGGTGACGAAGTGCGACCAGAATCCGAGCTGGGTCCCCGGCCGCGCGAGCGCGTCACGCAGTCTGCGCAACGCGCCGGGCGCGACGACCGGCGGTTCGACATCCGTATGACGATCCGCGAGCAACAGGATGACGAGTACCAGGGCTATCGCCGAAAGCGACGCCGCACCGAGGAAGGCCTGGGTCCACCCGGCGCCGTGCAGCACCAACGACAGCGGAATCGCGGAGAGCACCTGTCCGAGCTGGCCGATGTTGCCGGTCCATTGCGACAACTGCGGCAGAATCGGGCCCTGGAACCACGATGACAGCAGACGCACCACGGAGATGAAGGTCATCGCGTCGCCTGCCCCCACCAGGATTCGACCGCCGATGGCGATGCCGATCGAGGGGGCGAAGGCGAGCACGATCTGACCGAGGAACATGAGCGCCGCGCCGATGGTGATCAGGCGCTTGGGTCCGAAGCGGTCGAGCAGGATGCCGACCGGGATCTGCAGCGCTGCGTACACGACGAGTTGAACAACCGCGAGACTCGAGAGGACAGAAGCCGTCACGCCGAAACGTTCGCTTGCGGCGACGCCGGATACCCCCAGAGACGTGCGCTGAAGCACGGCGATCATATAGGCGAAGACCGCGACGCCCCAGATGAGCCAGGAGCGTCGGGAGTTCACCCGGCAAGCCTAATCGCGGCCGCGGATCGGCCCGAATGGGACCCGACTACACCAGGCCTGGCTGGTCGTCTTCGCCGTTGCGCCGAATCGCCAAGAAATTCTCCAGCTCGGCGGCGATCTCGTCGGCGGTCGGGAGCTCGCCGTCCTCGTCGGTGAGGGGGGACCGCAGCGGGTTGCCCTCCATGTAGGAGTCGTGCCGCTCCTCGAGGGTTCCGACCAGACGCGCGAGCTCCTGGTTCGTCTCGAGCTGCGCGTCGATCTTGGCGAGGAACTCGCGCCCCTCCTCGCGGAGCCGATCGGTCGGGAAGATCAGCCCGGTCGCGGCGCTGATCGACTCGATCGCCGTCACCGCGGCATCCGGGTACTCGGTGTCGGCGAGGTAGTGCGGGATGAGCAGGACGAATCCGACGGTCGGGTGCCCCATCTCCTGCAGACGGTATTCCACCAGGTGCAGCGCGGTGGCCGGAGCCTGAGTGTTGGGCTTCCAGATCGACATCGAATCGATCAGCTCTACGCGGTTTCCGCTCACCGTGACCCCGATGGGTCGGGTGTGCGGCGTTGGTATGGGTATTGCATGCACCCAGGTGGTGGTCTTCACGTGGAAATGGGCGATCAGGCCGAGCAAGGCCGCCGAGAACCGTTCCCACTGGAAGTCCGGTTCGAACCCGGTGAGAAAGAGGAACTGCTGACCTATCTCGTCCGTGCCGAGGTACAGCGCCAGCATCGGCGGGCGGTAGTCGGTGACATGATCCTCGTCGAAATGGATGGTGGGGCGGCGTGCCCGGTAATCCAGCAGTTCATCGGCGTGGAAAGTAGCGATCAGGCGGTGGTCGACGCTCTCGGTCAGGTACTCGCTGAGCTGAGTTACTCCCCCGCCAGCGTCGGCGAAACCGGTGAGGCCGGCGACCAGGTGGAGTCCAGCGGGCACACCGGCGGCATCCGGGGTGAGCTCGAAAAGGGCGTCTGGATCTCGCATATGTCCACTGTAATCGGGGCCCGGCGACGCGGACGCGCGCAGCGGCACCCGCAGTGATGCCCTCAGCGAACAGGCCACCCCACCTAATTTCGGCGAGGTCCGGGGCGCCGCTGAGTGCCGGTTAGCATGGCGGGATGACCGTGCCTCGCCTCATCCTTTCCGCTGCACCCGCCCCCACCATCGCCGCCGACGTGCTCGTGCTCGGCGTCTCTGCAACGGATGACGGCCCCCGCCTGCACGCGGATGGTGAGGCCTTCGCAGGCCCCGAGTTCGATTCGTTGCGCGAGTCGCTCTCTGCGATCGGCATCACGGGTGCTGCGGACTCCATTCGCCGCCTGCAGGGAATCGGCGCAGCATCCAGCTTGGCGCTGATCGGCCTCGGTTCTGCCGAGACAGACGGGTCGATCTCAGCGGACGCCCTACGCTCCGCCGCCGGTGCCGCGTCGCGCCAGCTGGTCGGCGTCGAATCGCTCGTGCTCGCGCTACCGGTCGCCGACGATGCGCAGACGCTCGCGGTTCTCGAGGGCTCGGCGATCGGCGCGTACGCGTTCACGGAGTTCCGCCAGGCGAGCCTCGCGGCGACGAAGCTGCCGGCGTCGGAGATCACCGTGGTCACGACACTCGGCGCAACCGACACGAATCAGAAGCTTCTCGACCGCGCCGTTGTGGTCGCCACCGCGATGGAAAGCGTGCGCAACCTGGTCAACGCCCCCGCGGATGTGCTCTACCCGGAGACCTTCGCCGCGGCGACGGTGGACCTGGTGGGCGAGTTGCCGATCGAGATCGACATCCTTCGCGAGCCGGAGCTCGCCGCCGGCGGTTTCGGCGGCATCCTCGGTGTCGGCCAGGGGTCTAGCCGGGGGCCGCGCCTGATCAAGCTCAGCTACTCCCCGTCGGACGCGACGACGCATCTGGCTCTGGTGGGCAAGGGAATCACCTTCGACACCGGCGGCCTCTCGCTCAAGCCCGCGGCCGGAATGGTGGGGATGAAAGACGATATGGCCGGCGCTGCAACCGTCATGGCCGTCGTCGTGGCCGCCGCGAAGCTCGCGCTTCCTGTGCGCCTCACGGCATGGCTGTGCATGGCGGAGAACATGCCGTCCGGCTCCGCGATCCGCCCGAACGATGTGCTGCGGATGCGCGGCGGGCGCACGGTCGAGGTTCTCAACACCGATGCGGAGGGCCGCCTGGTCATGGCCGACGGCATCGTGGCCGCCGGTGAAGAACAGCCAGACGCCATCATCGACGTCGCCACGCTCACTGGCGCGCAACGCGTGGCCCTGGGCGATCGCTACTCGGGGGTGATGGGAGACGACACGCTCGTGGACTCGATCCTCGCCGCTGGTGCGTCAACGGGCGAGCAGCTCTGGCCGATGCCGCTTCCCGGCGAGCTGCGGGCGCTGCTCAATTCCGACGTCGCGGACATCGCGAACGCGAAGATCGGCAACACCGCTGCCGGGATGCTCGTCGCCGGCGTATTTCTCCAGGAGTTCGTCGGAACGCGCGAAGACGGCAGCCGAATCCCCTGGGCCCACATCGACATCGCCGGTCCGGCGGTCAACAACGCCGGCCCGTGGGGGTTCACCGGCAAGGGGGCCACGGCGGTCACTGTGCGCGCCCTTCTCGCGCTCGCCGAGGCATCCGGTGCCCCGAGCGCGGAGGTCAAGCCCTCCGAGTAGCGCCGCGACCCGGGATGGTCAATCCCGCGGGAGCCCAGTCAACAAGTAGTAGGGTCTTTGAGGCGCGAAAAACTCTCGCCATGACGACCGACGCCACCACAATGGCGAGGTCGACGCGCAGATCTGATACCTCAAGGAGCCGCTGGGTTGTCCGAGCAGAATTTTGACATCGTCGTACTCGGAGCAGGAAGCGGTGGCTATGCCGCTGCCCTGCGCGCAAGCCAGTTGGGCTTCTCGGTAGCCCTGGTGGAGAAGGGCAAGCTCGGCGGCACCTGCCTGCACGTCGGCTGCATCCCCACCAAGGCGCTGCTGCACTCCGCCGAGGTGGCGGATGTCACGCGCGAGTCCGCCAAATACGGCGTCACGTCCACTTTCGAGGGCATCGACATCTCCGCCGTGACCAGCTACCGCGAAGGCATCGTCGCCAGCAAGTGGAAGGGCCTGCAGGGTCTGATCAAGGCCCGCGGCATCACCGTGATCGAGGGCTTCGGCAAGCTCACCTCGCCGACCACCGTTCAGGTGGGTGACATCACCCTGACCGGCAAGAACATCGTGCTCGCGACCGGGTCGTACTCGCGTTCGCTCCCCGGCCTCGAGATCGGTGGCCGCGTCATCACGTCCGAGCAGGCACTCGAGCTCGACTTCGTGCCCAAGAAGGTGCTGGTCCTCGGCGGCGGAGTCATCGGCGTCGAGTTCTCGAGCGTGTGGAAGTCGTGGGGCGCCGATGTGCAGATCATCGAAGCGCTCCCCCACCTGGTTCCCAACGAGGACGAGGCCATCAGCAAGCAGTTCGAGCGCGCCTTCCGTAAGCGCGGCATCAACTTCAGCCTCGGCAAGCGCTTCCAGAGCGTGACGCAGAACGACCAGGGGGTCGTCGTCACTCTCGAAGACGGCCAGACCTTCGAGGCGGAGCTGCTGCTCGTCGCCGTCGGCCGCGGCCCCATGACCAGCAATGTCGGCTATGAGGAAGTCGGGATCGGCATGGATCGCGGGTTCGTGCTCACCAATGAGCGCCTGCAGACCAACATCCCCGGCGTCTACGCGGTCGGCGACATCGTCCCCGGCCTGCAGCTCGCACACCGTGGCTTCCAGCACGGCATTTTCGTGGCCGAGGAGATCGCGGGCCTCAACCCGATCGTCATCGAAGACACGAACATCCCGAAGGTCACCTACTCCGACCCCGAGGTCGCGTCGGTTGGCCTCTCCGAGGCCAAGGCGCAGGAGAAATACGGCGCCGACAAGGTCGCCAGCTACGACTACAACCTGGCCGGCAACGGCAAGAGCCACATCATCGGCACGTCGGGTTCGGTCAAGGTCGTCCGCGTCGTCGACGGCCCCGTCATCGGCGTCCACATGATCGGCGCCCGCGTGGGCGAACTCATCGGCGAAGCTCAGCTCGCCGTGAACTGGGAGGCGTACCCCGAGGACGTCGCCCCGCTCATCCACGCGCACCCGACCCAGAACGAAGCTCTCGGCGAGGCATTCCTCGCCATCGCGGGCAAGCCGCTGCACGCGCTGTAAGCGCCGCAGTCTCTAAACTAAAAATCACAAGAACCGCATAAGGAGCATCACTGATGAGCGAATCCGTCAACCTCCCGGCACTCGGCGAGAGTGTCACCGAGGGTACGGTCACCCGCTGGTTGAAGAACGTCGGCGACCGGGTGGAGGTCGACGAGCCTCTGCTCGAGGTCTCGACCGACAAGGTCGACACCGAAATCCCTTCGCCGATCGCCGGAGTCATCGAGGCCATTCTGGTCGCCGAGGACGAGACCGTCGAGGTCGGCACCCCGCTCGTCACCATCGGCGACGGCTCGGCACCGGCGGCAGCAGAACCTGCTGCTCCGGAGGCCGCTCCGGCAGAGGCCGCGGCACCTGCCGAGCCCGCCGCTGCTCCAGCCGCATCGGTCGAACCGACCCCGGCGCCGGCAGCAGAGCCCGTCTCTGCCCCGGTTCCCGAGGACGCGCAGCCCGCTGCCGAGGCGCCTGCTGCTGCCCCGGCTCCGGCCGCAACTCCGGCTCCGGCCGCAACTCCGGCTCCGGCCGCAACTCCGGCTCCGGCCGCCGCAGCACCGGCTCCGGCCGCCGCAGCACCGGCTCCGGCCGCTGCAGCACCGGCCAGTTCGGCGCCCGCCGCTGACGCGACCTCGGTCGACGCCAACGCCGGCTACGTGACCCCGCTCGTTCGCAAGCTCGCGAACGAAAAGGGCATCGATCTCGCGGCGGTCATCGGCACCGGTGTCGGCGGCCGCATCCGCAAGGAGGACGTGCTCGCTGCGGTCCCGACCGCGAGCAACGAGGTGCTGGTCACCGCACCCGTCGCTCCGGTTTCGCTCGAGACCTCGCCCCTGCGCGGAAGCAGCGTTCCGATGTCTCGTCTGCGCAAGGTCGTCGCCGAGCGCGCGGTCATCTCTATGCAGACCTCGGCGCAGCTCACCTCCGTGGTCGAGGTGGACGTCACCCTGGTGGCCAAGTACCGCGACCAGGTCAAGGCGGACTTCCAGGCCAAGACCGGCCTCAAGCTCTCCTTCCTGCCGTTCTTTGCCCTCGCCGCGGCGGAGGCACTCAAGGCCTACCCGATCATCAACGCGACGATCGACGGCGAGACCATCGTCTACCCGGCACAGGAGAACATCTCCATCGCCGTCGACACCGAGCGCGGTCTGCTCACCCCGGTGATCCGGGACGCCGGCTCGCTCGACCTCGCCGGTCTCGCGGCCCAGATCGCCGATCTCGCCGCCCGCACCCGCGACAACAAGCTGAAGCCCGATGAGCTCGCCGGCGGCACCTTCACGCTGACCAACACCGGGTCGCGCGGGGCACTGTTCGACACCCCGATCGTGTTCCTGCCACAGTCGGCCATTCTCGGCACGGGCATCGTGGCCAAGAAGCCCGTCGTGGTGACCGTCGACGGCTCAGACGCTATCGCGATCCGCTCCACGGTATATCTCGCGCTGTCGTACGACCACCGCATCGTTGACGGTGCAGACGCCGCACGCTTCCTGGTGGCGGTGAAGAACCGCCTCGAGGGCGGCAACTTCGCCGGCAATCTCGGCATATAACGACGCGGCGGCCACTTCCCACAACGGGTAAACGGCACGCCGTCGACTCGGCTCTGAACGGCTGGTTGATCACGGACTCACCCCGGTGGTGAGATCCCGGATCCGCCAGCCGTTCGTCGTTTTCACGATGAGCAGCGACGCCGGATAGGTCTGGGGCGGCGCGTCAGCCGCGCCATCCGTCGCCGTCGGTTGTCCCAGCCCGATGATCGCTGACTCTCCGAGCAACTGCACCAGCGCGATGGGCGCGCTCGGGAGTGGGCGCGCACCGCGCGCTGCAGCACCGGTCTTGGTCCGAACGGCATAGCGATCGGATTCGAGCGCGGCCGACACCGGCTGATCGATGCCGTCGAAGCAGGCGACCTTTCGCGCCGCCAAACACAGCGCGCGACCGGCGACGAGAGCGGATGCCGCCGCCACGGGGTCGTCCCCCGCGAGAGCTGCCGTGGCATCGGGCGGGACCGCTCCCTCTGACGTACTGGCGGGTGGCGCGCTGGCGGGTGGCGTGCGTGCAGGACTCACACTCGCGGGCGGCGTGGCGTGTGCCCTCTCGCTGGATGTGCCGCGCCCATCGCCCTCGTCACCCAGCGCCGGCACCACCATCACCCCCACCAGCAACGCGATGAGTCCAACGCCGCCGGCGATCCACACTGGGGTGCGAACGGGAGCAAGGGCTGAACGAATCCGCGAGCCGAGCGCCGCCCGGAGCGCGTCGACTGAGCTGACGTCAACGCGGTCCCTCAGCCGATCAGCTGCGCGGTCGGGCGCGGCGGCCGGCGTGGCGAGGTCGCGGGCGCCAGGGGTATGGGCAACAGGGACATCGGCAACAGGGACATGGGCAACAGGCACGTGGGTAACAGGCATCTGGGCAACCGGGATGTGCCGCGAGACCACGGCTGGTGCCGCCGGCGCGCTGTCGGTGGCGATCGGAGCGGCCGGAGCCAGATCGAACAGGCGACCGCCGAGCTCGTCGAGAAACGCGTCACCGTCTCCACCCTCGCCACCGGAGATCGTGCCGAGCCAGCCGATCAGATCGTCAACGGCGGGCGGCCTCAGTCCTCGTCGGTCGGCCGCCCGTACCGCCAGCGATTCGACGTAGCCGCAGAGCCGTGTCAGATCGATGCGGAGTTCTGGTTCGGCATGCCGCTCGGCCGGGGTGAGGCTCGAGGCGTCCAGTGCCTCCGGCGCAGGGCCGACCACGCGGGCGTAACCGAACGCGGCGACGACCGGAGCGCCGAGATCATCCAGAAGCACGGTCGATGGCCCGATGGCGCCGTGGACGACACCGACCCGCCGGAGTTCTTGAACGGCGGCGACCACGGGCGCAGCGGCGGTCACCAGCTCCCCCATCCCGATGGCGGCTCGCGCGCCGAGAAGCCGAGCGATGCTGGTGCCGAGGCGCGGAAGGATCAGGCACGGCCTTCCGTCTGGAGCCGAACCGACATCGTCGAGACGAAGCAGGTGCCGCGATGTGCAGCGAGCAATCGCGTCGAGTTCGATATCGATCTGCTCGTCGAGCGTCGTTTCTCGGAAGAGCTTGATCGCCGCCACCCGATCGTCATGGCGCGTGGCGTGCCCCAACCAGACCTCGGCACGGGCGCCCTCGCCCAATCTCCGCACGAGTCGATAGCCGCCCACGGTTTCCATACGATTCATGGTGCTCCGAGCCCACACCGCGCAGCAGATCACGGTGCGGCCCGGTGGAGAGCTCGTCACCACAGCCGCCGGTGGAGGAGCGGAGATTGTCGTCCGCTCGCCGCGGAACCGTGCGGCCACGACCGTCACCAGGCCGTATCCTTGACTCCATGGCACGCACTCAGAGTTCGTCGGCGAAACCGGCGAAAGAGCCCGGTCGTCTCAAGCAGATGTTCCAGGTCTTCCAGATGACCCGTCGGTACGACTCGACCGCGGTGTGGTGGATGATTCTCGCGTTCGTCGCGCCGATCGCGGTCGCACTCATCGTGGGGTTCATCCTCACCCGCGACAACCCCTTCGGACTCGTGCTCTGGATCGTCGCCGGCGTGCTCGGTGGAGTGCTGCTCTTTCTCGTGGTGCTCGGCCGCAAGGCCGAGCGTGCCGCCTACAGTCAGATCGAGGGTCAGCCCGGTGCGGTCGGCGCGGTGCTCAAGAGTTCTCTGCGTCGCGGCTGGACCGCGAGCGAGATGCCGGTTGCGGTGAGTCCGAAGACGCAGGATGCCGTCTATCGTGCGGTGGGAACCGGCGGGGTCGTCCTCATCGGCGAGGGTCCCAAGTCGCGCACCCTGAAGATGCTCGAAGATGAGCGCCGTCGGGTCGCCCGAATCCTCCCCAACGTGGCGGTCAACTACCTTCAGGTGGGTCCGGATGCCGACTCGGTTCCGCTGCACCGTCTTCCGGCCCGGATGGCGCGCTTCAAGCGCTCGCTCACCAAGGCCGAGGTCTACGCGGTGAGCAACCGCCTCAGCTCGCTGGGCAAGAACCAGCTGCCGATCCCCAAGGGCGTCGACCCGCTGCGGGCGCGCGCACCTCGACCGCGCTAGCCCAGTCCGCTCTAGCGCAGTCCGGCTTAACGCAGTCCGGCCCGCGCTAGCGACGTACCAGCACGGTACCCGCGAGCTTGTCGTGCAGGCCGCGCTGATCTTTGTCGTAGATGACGGCGGGGATCACCAGGCAGAGCAGTACGGTTCGCACGGCGGGTCGCCACACACCGACCCAGCCGCCCGCGAGCGGAACCACGCGCATCCCGAGGATGAGATGCCCGACACTGCCGCTCAACAGTGAGATGAAGAGCACCTGCTCGATCGCGAAGACGGCCAGCGTGGCTCCCCCGTTGTAGTGGAAGAACGCCAAGGAGATCAGAACCGCGATCGCCCAATCGATGGCGATGCCGGCGATGCGACGCCCCAGGCGCGCGATCGATCGCGGGCCGGATGCCGGAAGGCCGAGCTGGCGTCCGGGCCAATCATCCTGCTGGGCGCGGTCGACGGTCGGATTCGCAGGGGCCATGCCGTCGAGTCTACGGATTCACGTGACACGTAACCTGCGCGAAACAATAGCGACACCACGGGGAAACTCCGTCCGTCTAGCCTCGCAGTGGCTGTCTTTGGCCATCCCCGTACCAAACTCATTGGAGTACCTCACATGTTCAATGATTCTTCAGAGGTGCTGAAGTTCATCAAGGAAAACGACATCAAGTTCCTTGACATCCGCTTCACCGACCTTCCCGGTGTGCAGCAGCACTTCAACATCCCCGCGTCGACCGTCGACGAGGAGTTCTTCTCCGTCGGGCAGCTGTTCGACGGCTCCTCCATCCGCGGCTTCGCATCGATCCACGAATCGGACATGCAGCTGATTCCCGACGTCAGCACCGCCTACGTCGACCCGTTCCGCACCGAGAAGACACTGATCATGGTCTTCGACATCTACAACCCGCGCAACGGCGAGATCTACGCCCGCGACCCGCGCCAGATCGCCAAGAAGGCGGAGAAGTACCTCGCCTCGACCGGAATCGCCGACACCGCGTTCTTCGCGCCCGAAGCCGAGTTCTACATATTCGATGACGTTCGCTACGAAGTGAAGCAGAACACGAGCTTCTACTCCGTCGACTCCGAAGAGGGCGCTTGGAACACGGGACGCGTCGAAGAGGGCGGCAACCTCGCCAACAAGACCGCATACAAGGGCGGCTACTTCCCCGTCAGCCCGGTCGACAAGCAGGCCGACCTCCGCGATGACATCAGCCTCAAGCTGATCGATGCCGGTCTCATCCTGGAGCGCGCCCACCACGAGGTCGGCACCGGCGGCCAGGCCGAGATCAACTACCGCTTCGACACGATGGTGCACGCGGCAGACGACATCCTTAAGTTCAAGTACATCGTCAAGAACACCGCGCTCGAATGGGGAAAGACCGCGACGTTCATGCCGAAGCCGCTCTTCGGCGACAACGGATCGGGCATGCACACCCACCAGTCGCTGTGGAGCGACGGCAAGCCGTTGTTCTACGACGAGCAGGGTTACGGCGGACTCAGCGACATCGCACGCTGGTACATCGGTGGCCTGCTCAAGCACGCCCCCGCGGTTCTCGCTTTCACCAACCCGACGCTCAACTCGTACCGCCGGCTCATCCCCGGCTTCGAGGCGCCCGTCAACCTGGTGTACTCGGCGGGTAACCGCTCGGCGTCGATCCGCATCCCGATCACCGGCACAAACCCGAAGGCCAAGCGCATCGAATTCCGCGCGCCGGATGCCTCGGGCAACCCGTACCTCGCCTTCGCCGCGCAGCTCATGGCCGGTCTCGACGGAATCAAGAACCGCATCGAGCCGCACGAGCCCGTCGACAAGGACCTGTACGAGCTTCCCCCGGAGGAGGCGAAGAACATCCCGCAGGTTCCCGGCTCGCTCGAGGAGGCCCTGAAGGCACTGGAGGCCGACAACGACTTCCTCACGGCAGGCGGAGTGTTCACCCCGGATCTGATCGAGACCTGGATCTCGTACAAGCGGTCGACCGAGATCATCCCGGCCGCGCAGCGTCCGACCCCGTTCGAGTACGAGCTGTACTACGGCGTCTAAACCCCGCAAACGATGAGGCCGCACCCCTAAGGGGTGCGGCCTTCGTCGTTAATCGCTTCGGCGGCCTGGTGACCAGGGGGCGGTGGGCAGGGGCGGTCGGCAGGGACGAAGACGAGGAAGGCCGCACCCTCGATAAAGAGGATGCGGCCTTCGTGGGCTGTGGCTGGCTAGTGCGCTCCGACCAGCTGTCCGATGGTGTTGACCAGCAGGGGTCCGGTCGCCGTGGTCACCGCGGTCGGCGCTGGCGAGGCGCCGAGACCGGTGAACCACCAGCCGGCGGCGCGCCAGGCGGCCGCATCCAGGCAGTTGCGGGCATCGATCACGACGGGACGCGCGACCAGGCTGCGGATCTCCTCGGGCTTGGCGGCCGAGAACTCCTTCCACTCCGTGAGCACGAGCAGCGCGTCGGCCCCGGTCGCGGCCTCCTCGACCGACTCCGCGTAGGTGAGGGTCGGGAACATGCGCTGCGCCGTTTCGTTCGCCTCGGGGTCGTAGATCACGACCTGTGCCCCGCGCAGGTGAAGCGCCGCGGCCACGTTGAGCGCCGGCGAATCGCGCACGTCGTCGGTGAGCGGCTTGAACGCCGCGCCCAGCACGCCGATGCGACGGTTGAGCACCGATCCCCCACACGCCTCGATGGCCATGTCGATGACGCGCTGGCGCTGAGACATGTTGATCTCGTCGACCTGCTGCAGCAGTGACGCCGCCTTGGTGGCGCCGAGCTCGCTCGAGCGGTAGATGAGGGCGCGGATGTCCTTCGGCAGACATCCGCCTCCGAAGCCGAGCCCGGCGTTCAGGAACTGACGACCGATGCGCACGTCGTGACCCAGCGCATCCGCCAAGACCGTCACGTCGGCGCCGGCCGCCTCGCAGACCTCGGCGATCGCGTTGATGAACGAGATCTTCGTGGCCAGGAAGGCGTTGGCGCTGACCTTGACCAGTTCGGCAGTGGGCAGATCGCACACGATCACCGGCGTACCGGTGGCGATCGGCTTGGCATACACCTCTCGCATCAGCGCCTCGGAACGGGCGGATGTCCCGCCAACCACAATGCGGTCGGGCGTCAGCGTGTCGTCGACCGCTTTGCCTTCGCGGAGAAACTCGGGGTTCCAGATCAGTTCGGCGTCGATCCCGGCCGGGACGTTCTCCGCCACGATCGACCGAAGACGCATGCCGGTCCCCACCGGCACGGTCGACTTGCCGACGATGAGCCCGTCGTGCGTCAGATTGCGCACAACCTGCATCGTCGCCTCTTCGACGTAGCTGAGGTTGGCCGCATTGCTGCCGCGCTGCTGGGGCGTTCCCACACAGATGAAATGCACGTCGGAGAATGCCGTTGCCTCGGCAATGTCCGTGGTGAATCGCAGTCGACCGCTCTTCACGTGCTTGCGGATGAGCTCCGGCAGACCGGGCTCGAAGAAGGGCACACGCCCTTCACTCAGAGCCTGGGCCTTGGCCGGGTCATTGTCGACTCCGATGACTTCGAAGCCCATCTCGGCCATTGCGGCGGCGTGCGTCGCACCGAGGTATCCGGTGCCGACGACGCTGATGCGGGGAGCCTGCGGCGGGTGCTCGGCAGACACGATCGCCTGCTCGGTCTCTGAATTATCGTCGTTCTTCTTCATGGTGTCCTCCAAATGATGCGGTTGGGACGGAAAGGGGAAGCTAGGTGTTGGGAGCGAGCTAGAGCTGGTTCGAGCGGAGCTGGTTCGAGAAAGGCTGGTTCGAGAGGGGCTGGTTCAAGCGAGGCGCAGTGCGGGTGAGCCGGCTCGGCCCGGTGACGGGGGCGGTGACAGCGTCAGCGCGGGAGGAGGTGGAACCTGCTGCCGGGCGAGTTGAGTCCCGCGATGAAGGCCGCCAGGGTCTCCGGTCGAGAGTCGATTCGCCAGTCGTTGGTGCCGAGCTGGCCCTCGGTATACGTGGTGACGGCGAGGTCGAACCACACGAATCCGATGATGTCCGAGTTGGCAGGGTTGTTGAGCCCAGAGAAAAGACTGGTCACCCAGGCCGGCTTGTGACCGCCAGTTTCGGAGGCGCCGATCTCAGCGAGGAGAATCGGCTTGCCGTGTCCTACTCGACGCAGTTCCTTGAGCGTCGGCCCGAAGGTGTAATCGAAGGTGAAGTTGTTGTCCGGCTTGTAGGCCGGGCGGAGGTAGCCGGAGAGTCCCACGACGTCGACGTTCTGATCCCCCGGATACAGCCCGTCGAGATAGGCGCTCGTCTTGTGGGTGGTCGGGAGGTTATTGACGATGTTTGGTGCCCAGATCCAGACCACGAGAGCGTTCGCGCCCTCCTGCTGGAAGATGTCGTGAACGTGCTGCCACATCTTGACGTAGTCACCGGCGTTGTTGCCGTTGATCGACTTACCCTTGCCGTCGTCTTCGGCCCAGGGGTACCAAATACCATTCATTTCGTGGTCAAGACGGATGCCAAGCGGCAATCCGGTCGCCACGATGTCTTTGGCGTACTGGTGCAGATAGGCGTCGAAGTTTCCCCCGATGATCTTCGGCAAGGCGTAGTCGGGCTCGTCCACTACCGCATTGGAGGCGTTGATCGGACGAGACTCCCAGGTCAAGATCGGAAGCGTGTTGCGCTTCCAGGAGTTCGCCACCACGTCTCCGCGGTAGGTCTGGTCCCAGCCTCCGAAGTAGCCGACGACGTTCGGGCTGGATCCGATCCGGTCGGAGATCGCGTCGTACGACGAGAAGCTGAAGGGCGCCTGCTCCGTATACAGACCGAAATACGGCGAGGTCGGTGCCATGATCGCTGCTTTGCTCGGCGCAGACACGACCGCGGGAACAACGGCCGGTTTCGCGGTCTTCACCGTGGGCTTCTTGACCGGCGCCACGGGAGCAACAGCGGCACCGGCAGCGGCAGCGGCAGCGGCGTCGAGCTTGCCCTGCGCCGACCATAGCTGCTGCTGAATCGACGCCAGTTGGTTCTTCGTCGTGCTCAGGTTGGACTGCTTGGCCACGAGCTGCTTCTGCAGCGCGACCACCTGGCTCAGAAGCGCATTGCGCTCGCGCAGCACTTTCTGCTGCGCGATGTCTTCCTTCGACACGGCCGCGACTGCTTTAGCGATCGGGTTGGACGGCGAATTCCAGACCACCACGGAGGTGGAGATGAGAGCGAGGATGATGAGCGCTGCGCCAGCGAGGGTGAATCGGGCCCGAGTGCTCGAATGCGCCCACCAGGACAGCGTGCGGTTAGTTGATGACAACGAAGTACCCTTCGATTGCGAAGATCGCGATTCCGATCACGTATGGCCAAGCTGCTTTGGGATTGAGACGGCGGCGTTTCTGCGCCTTCGGCGCGGCCGCTCGCGATGCCCCGGCACGACGTGGGGACGCCTCGATGCTTGCGGCGTGCGACGCGGCACCGACCGGAGACGGCTGGAGGCCGAGCGCCGCGAGCCCGTCGGCGTTCGCCGAGGCAGTGTCGACGAGCACAGGGGTGGGGAGTAGCGCATCGCCTCCGGGAGGGGCCGCGGGGAGGTCGACACTGGTCAGCTCGTCCATCAGGTCGTCGTTCGAGGCGCCGCCACCGTAGGCACCGGCTCGGGTGCCCCATCCGCTGGCGTGTCCCATGCGGAAGAACCCGATGAGGCGGATCGGCATGAGGAACGCCGTTGACACGATGATGAAGATCGGGAGCCGGAAGAAGTCGAACGGTTTCTCTGAGAGGTGGCGGATCTGCCGGATCGCCATGCTGAGCACGGACGAGACGACCATCAACGAGACAACCAAAGCGATGCCGCTCCCAAAGCCGTATTCCTTGAGAATGCCTTCATAGAAGTTGTAGCCCTGGCCCGTGAACGCTCGGTAAATCCAGCCGCCGATGACTCCGGCCAAGATGAACGGCAGAATAATATCCATCACGAAGAACAGCGCGAGCACCGGCGCATGTCCGAGCATCCATGGCAGCATGCGCAGGGTGTTGTACTGGCTGCCGCGAGCCCAGCGCAGCTGCTGCTTGAACAGCTTCTTGATCTGGAGCGGGGCATCCGTGTACACCAGCGACGTGTACTGGTACACCGTGCGGTAGCCCTCCTTGAGGGTGAGATTCGTGAGGGTACGGTCGTCGCTGACCTCGAGGAAGACACCCATGAAGCGCTCAGTCATGAACTTCTCCATGACGCGCATCAAGATCGTGCGTCGGAAGGCGATGGTGCGTCCTGGCAGGCAACCGACCTGACCGAGCACACTCTGCGCCGGCATCGAGTACAGCGCCCGCGAGTTCTCCAGCCAGTCCGCCCAGCGCGTGATCCAGCTACGCTCCGGTTCGAGGATGCGCTGGCGCGTCGTTACGCCACCCACCGACTCGTCGGCGAACGGCTTCACCAGTTCGGCGAGCGTGCCCTCGGTCCAGACGGTGTCGGAGTCGACCAGCACCGTGATGTCGCCGTTGGACATCTCCGTGCCGATCATCACCGCATTGCGCTTGCCGGGGATCGGGGTGTGAACCCAGCGCACCAGGGGCGCGAACTCCTCGCACACTTCCTGGAGCGGCACGTTCACCGCACCGTTGATGACCACGATGATCTCGCCGGGCATCTGTTCGACCATGCGCGAGATGACGTCGCGGAACAGGTCGAGTGGTTCGTCGACCACCGGGACGACAACGCTCGTCGTACCGGTGTAAGTGCCGGTGAACGGCTTGTAACGGCTTGAGATGATGAGCTTGAGAAGCCACAGGATCCAGATCAACGCCGAGTAGACGGCGAAGGCATAGACCTCAAGGTGACCTTCGAGCATGTGCCTGATTTGGAGAATGAAGATGAACACGAGTTCCTCGATGTGATGCTGTGTTGTGTTTCCGCGACGCTGGGGAACTGGTCATTTCTTCGGGTTGACCGATTATTGACACGCAAACGAGGGGGGCGCAACAGGGTCGAAACGGGGGTAGACCAGCTTGTCGACCATTTTCAATTAATGTTCATTTTTGGAATTCAGGGCGGTGTCAGCACTTGTGCCGACCATTGTGCTGACCCCCCTTGTGCGGACAGCGAGGCCCTGCCCGCCCCACCCCGGGCTGGTCCGCAAGAGGTAGGACCACTGAGACGTAAATGCTGTTCAGAGGGTCTTTTAGATACATGGTTTTGCATCGATTCAACGCGCGCACCGGGTACACAACTCGTCGACACGGCTCGCCGAGAATGACCAGTGTGGCCCGAAAGGGGTACAACGTCGCAACGACCTGAGAGAAAAAGTGACGAAACCCCGCGTTGGGAACGTTTACCGACTCGTAACATGACCGACATCAAATCCGCGTCATAGCTGGCGTCGAGACGACTCTCTACTCAGCCGTAAAAGCGCTTCTCGAACACTGCTCGCGCCAGACGAGTCACCCGCAGGTAGTCCTCCTCGAGCCGGCTGGCCGAACCCGGCGGGTATTCCAGAAGTCGGGCCACACCCTCCAACTGCTGCCGATCGGTCGGGAGCACATCGGCGGTCTTGGCCGTCCATAGCGTCATCGCCGAGCGGGCACGCGAAGCGAAGATCCAGGCGTCTCGAAGTCTTCGCGCCTCGAGGTCCGAGACGAACCCATTGTCGCGCGCAGCATCGAGGGCATCGAGCGTCGACGTGGTTCGAAGGGCCGGGATGCGGGCGGCATGCTGGAGCTGGATCAACTGCACGAACCACTCCACATCGCTGAGCGAGCCGCGGCCGAGCTTGAGGTGGCGTGCGGGATCGGCGGCCTGCGGCAGGCGCTCGGATTCGACCCGCGCCTTGATCCGTCGCACTTCGCGAACATCGTGCTCCGGGATGTTCGCGGGATACCGCACCTCGTCTGCCATCGTCACGAAGTCGAGCAGTAGGCCCTCGTCGCCGACGGCGCCGTCGGCGCGAAGCAGCGCCTGCGCCTCCCAGGTGAGCGACCACCGGCGATAGTAGGCCCGATACGAGTCCAGCGAACGAACCACGGCACCGTTCTTGCCCTCTGGGCGCAATCCGATGTCGAGGTCGAGGGGCAGCCGGAGGTCCTCGGTGTAGCGCTGCAGAAACGACACGATCATCTCTGCGCGTGCTTGCGCGGTCTCCGGTGTCGCGGTGGTCGCCCGATACACGTAGACCACGTCTGCATCGGAGCCGAAGCCGAGTTCCGCACCGCCGTAGCGGCCCATCGCGATAATGCCGAACTCGATGCCGTCCTGGGGATCAGCAGAGCGGATGACCGACAGTACCCCGGTCAGCAGCGTCGTGGTGATGTCGGTCAGCGCTCGGCCGAGCTCCTCGACATTGATCTGGCCAAGCACCGCCGCCATGGCGAGTCGCAGCACCTCCCGACGTCGGGCCGAACGCAGGGCAAGCGCGGCGGCCGCCTCGTCATGATGGCGGGCGACAGTCGCCGCCGCCTCCTCCAGCAAGGCCTCGAGCGACCGCGGGCGCAGCTCCTCCTCCTGTTCCAGCCAGGCCGCTGCCTCGGGGATGCGCTCGAGCAGCACACCGACGAATCGGGATGCCGAGAGCACGCTAGTCAGCCGCTGGGCCGCGCCGGAGGAGTCGCGCAGCATGCGAAGAAACCAGTACGACTCCCCCAGGTCATCGCTGAGCTTGCGGAAGGCGAGCAGCCCGTAATCCGGATCAGCACCCTCGGCGAACCATTGCAGCATCACGGGAAGAAGGTGGCGTTGGATGTTCGCTCGCCGCGAGACGCCCGTGGTGAGCGCCGCGATGTGGGCGAGCGCGCCGCGGGGGTCGCGGAACCCGATGGCGGCGAGGCGGGCCTCGGCCTGACTGCTGGTGAGCGCCATGCCCTCTTCGGGCAAGGCCGCCACCGCCGAGAGGAGCGGACGGTAGAACAGCCGCTCGTGCAGACTTCGCACGGCGCGCTTCGTGCGGCTCCAGCGCTCGATCAGGTCGGCGCCGCTCGACGTCAGCCCCGTTGCTCTCGCCAGGATGCGCACGGCATCGGGATCGCTCGGCATCAGATGGGTGCGGCGCAGCTTGGCCAGCTGCAACCGGTGTTCGAGCAGTCGGAGAAAGCGGTAGTCCCGCGCGAACTCTGCCGACTCGACCCGACCGATGTAGCCCTGCTCGGCCAGCGCGGCCAGCGCGGGAAGCGTGCCGCCCTGGCGCACCTCCGGGTCGGTCTGCCCGTGGACCAGCTGGAGCAACTGGATCGTGAACTCGATGTCCCGCAGCCCGCCCGGGCCGAGCTTGAGTTGATAGTCGAGTTCATCGCCGGGGATGTTCTGCGTGACCCGCTCGCGCATCCGTTGCACGCCCTCGACGAAGCCGTCTCGCGAGGCGCTATTCCAGACTTTCGGAGCGATAGCGTCGACGTACGCGTTGCCCAGGTCGAGGTCGCCGGCCAGCGGTCTGGCCTTCAGCAGTGCCTGAAACTCCCAGCTCTTCGCCCAGCGGTCGTAGTAGGCGATGTGCGATTCGAGCGTGCGCACCAGGGCGCCGTCTTTGCCCTCCGGGCGGAGATTGGCATCCACCTCCCAGAGGGGAGGCTCGAGAGCGAGCTCGTGAATTCCTCGCATCGTGAGCATGGCCAGCCTGGTCGCGATCTCGACCGCTCGCGCGGTAGACAGGGGTTCCGGCGCCCCATCGCCGACGAACTCTCCCCCGAGCAGAACGGATGCCGGCTCGGCAGCAAAAATGACGTCGACGTCGCTGACGTAGTTGAGCTCGCGCGCGCCGGCCTTGCCCATTCCGATGATGGCGAGCCTGGTTGCCGCGACCTGATCGGGCGGAAATCCGACGTTCTTTCGCGCCACATCCAGGGAGGCGTCAAGCGCGCCGGCGGCCAGATCGGCCAGCGCGGCCGACACGGTCGCGATTGCGGCAAGCGGGTCGGGTTGGGCCAGATCGAAGGCGGTCAGACGCACGAGGTGGTGCCGGTAGCGCGTTCGGAGGGCGTTCCAGGCGGCCTCCTCCCCGTCGACATCCGTTACCGACGCTCGAAGGTCGGCGCGATACTCGTCGGCGCCGAGCGGCTTGGGCAGATCACCTCGCAGCGCCTCGAGTTCGTCGGGGTGTCGCAGCAGAAACTCGCCAAGACCCGCCGATGCGCCGAGTACCCGCACCAGGCGCTGAGCCAGGTCGGCGTCACCGAGAGCGGCGGCAGTGTCGCTCGGGGATTGCCTCTGCAACGCGCACAGCAAGCCGAGAGCCTGATCGGCATCGGCGGCCAGAGCGAACAATGGCAGCACCCGTGATACCTCGACCGCGGCCGACAGCTCGTCGAGCAATGCCACCGTCGAGTCGAGTTCGGCGAAGCCCAAGCGGGCGAGCTCGGTGAGGCTGGTCTGCGCTCGCGTCATCGCTGCCTGCCCCTCGACCTACCTCGTTCCGCGAAACGCGGATTCGTGACGGTTAGAGCGCCTCCAGGTTGCTCTTCAGCTCGTATGGGGTGACCTGGGCCCGATACTCACGCCATTCCTGTCGCTTGTTGAGCAGCACGAAGTTGAAGACCTGCTCGCCGAGGGTCTCGGCCACGAGCTCGGAGTCTTCCATGAGCGACACCGCGTGGTCGAGGCTCGCCGGCAGCTGGTTGTAGCCGAGCGCACGGCGCTCAGAGTCGGACAGCTCCCAGACGTTGTCTTCGGCCTCGGGAGGGAGTTCATAGCCCTCCTCGATGCCCTTGAGGCCGGCAGCGAGTAGCAGCGAGTACGCGAGGTACGGGTTGGCGGCCGAGTCGATGGCGCGATACTCCACGCGAGCGCTCTGCCCCTTGCCCGGCTTGTAGAGCGGCACGCGCACGAGCGCGGAACGGTTGTTGTGCCCCCAGGTGACGAAGCTCGGCGCCTCGCCGAGCTTGTTCTGCGACGCACCGCCCCAGAGTCGCTTGTAGGAGTTGACGAACTGGTTGGTCACGGCCGTGATCTCCGGCGCGTGGCGCAGCAGTCCGGCGATGAACTGCCGGCCGATGGTCGAGAGCTGGTACTGGCCGCCTGCGTCGAAGAACGCGTTGGCATCACCCTCGAACAGCGACATGTGCGTGTGCATGCCAGAACCGGGCTCGCCCGAGAGTGGCTTCGGCATGAAGGTCGCGTACACGCCCTGCTCTATCGCCACCTCCTTGACGACCGTTCGGAAGGTCATGATGTTGTCAGCAGTGGTGAGAGCATCGGCGTAGCGCAGGTCGATCTCGTTCTGGCCGGGCCCCGCCTCGTGGTGGCTGAACTCCACCGAGATTCCGAGGTCTTCGAGCATCCGCACGGAACGACGACGGAAGTCGTGCGCGGTGCCGCCGGGGACGTTGTCGAAGTAGCCGGCGTTGTCCACCGGCACGGGCCCGTCCGGGCCGTACTGCGAGCTCTTCAGCAGGTAGAACTCGACCTCGGGATGCGTGTAGAAGGTGAAACCGCGGTCGGCGGCGGTCGCGAGGGTGCGCTTGAGCACATTGCGTGGGTCGGCCACGGCCGGTTGACCGTCCGGTGTCGTGATGTCGCAGAACATCCGAGCGGTCGGGTCGATTTCTCCGCGCCACGGCAGGATCTGGAACGTCGCGGGGTCGGGATGGGCGAGCACATCCGCCTCGTACGAGCGGGTCAGCCCCTCGATGGCGGAACCGTCGAAACCGAGGCCCTCCGCGAATGCACCCTCGACTTCTGCCGGGGCGATGGCGACGGATTTGAGGGTGCCCACGACATCCGTGAACCAGAGTCGGATGAACTTGACGCCGCGCTCTTCGATGGTTCGGAGAACGAAGTCACGCTGCTTATCCACTCTGCTCCTTATTTACCTGCTCCGGGCTCATGGGCTCCGTGTTCATGGGGCTCCGTGCTGGCCATACGGGCCGGCCGGGAGCGGGTGCTGCAACCCGACTATTAGGCTAGTGGCTATGCCTCGACTCCGCTTGGCGCTCGGCCAGACAAACCCGATCATCGGCGATCTTGAGGGCAATTCGGCTCAGATCCTGAATGCCGCTCGTGAGGCCGCCGCCGCCGGTGCAGACCTCTTCGCAGTGGGCGAGATGGCCATTTCCGGCTATCCGATCGAAGATCTCGCCTCGCGCCCCTCGTTCCTCGCCGAATGCCACGACGCGGTCGACCTCCTGGCACGGCAACTTCAGCACGCGGGGCTCGGCGAGCTGCCCGTGGTCGTCGGGCATCCGGACGGACCATTCGAACCACGTCTGCTCGGCACCAGCAGCGCCCCCACGGCGATCGCGAAGAACCGGGCCAGCGTGCTGCAGCACGGCGCCGTGCAGGCGCGCTATACCAAGCACCACCTGCCCAACTACTCGGTGTTCGACGAGTATCGCGTGTTCATCCCGGGCGACGAGCTGCTCGTGCTGCGTATCAAGGGCGTGGATGTCGCGCTCATCGTGTGCGAGGACCTCTGGCGCGATGGCGGCCCGCTCGCCCGCGTGCTCGATGCGGATGCCGGCCTTCTGCTGGTCATCAACGCCTCGCCGTTCGAGCGCGATAAAGACGATGTGCGCCTCCCCCTGGTAACCCGGCGGGCGATCGAGAGCGACACCATCGTCGCCTACGTCAACATCGTCGGCGGGCAGGACGATCTGGTCTTCGACGGCGACAGCGTGATCGTCGACACGTCGGGCGAGATCGTGGCGCGCGCGCCGCAGTTTCGCGAATACCTGCTCGTCGCCGATCTCGATGTCGAGCCGGCGACCGCGGCCGAACTGCCCAAGAATGTGCGGTGGGTGTCGCTGGATGCGCCGTCGGCCGATCCGTCGTTTCTGCAGTCGGACATCGCCGTGCCTCCGGACGACCGTGAGCAGATCTGGAATGCACTCGTGCTCGGGCTGCGCGATTACGTGACGAAGAACGGCTTCCCGAGCGTCGTGCTCGGAGTCTCTGGCGGGATCGACTCGAGCGTCGTCGCCGCCATCGCGGCCGACGCGATCGGAGCCGACCGCGTATATGGCATCGCCATGCCCAGTCGATATAGCTCCGGTGGATCGGTCGATGACGCCAGCGAGCTCGCCGAGCGCATCGGCTTCCATTACTCGGTGCAGCCGATCGCCGACCTGGTCGCGCCGATCGAAGAGCAGCTGCAGCTCACCGGCGTCGCCGCCGAAAACGTGCAGGCCCGCATCCGCGGCATGATCTGGATGGCCGAGTCGAACATGCACGGCCACCTGGCTCTCACTAACGGCAACAAGACCGAGATCTCGGTCGGCTATTCGACAATCTACGGGGATGCCGCTGGCGGCTTTGCTCCGATCAAAGACGTGCCGAAGACCCTGGTCTGGGAACTCGCCCGCTGGCGCAACGAGTATGCGGCGTCCCGTGGCGAGACCCCGCCGATCCCGGCCAACTCGATCGAGAAGCCCCCGAGTGCCGAGCTGCGACCCGACCAGACCGATCAAGACACGTTGCCGCCTTATGACATCCTCGACGGCATCCTCGACGGGTACATCGCCAAGAAACTGGGACGGGCGGATGTCGTCAACCTCGGCTACGACCCGGAGACCGTCGACTTCGTGACGCGCCTCGTCGATCGGGCAGAGTGGAAGCGTCGGCAGGGCGCGATAGGGCCGAAGATCAGCGGGATGGCCTTCGGACGTGACCGACGACTGCCGATCACCTACCGGCCGAACAACGCACCGCTGCCCGGAGCCGCGACAACCGCCTAATCCGCGCATCTCGCACGTTTGCCCGAATATGCAGGTTTTGGGGTGCCCAACTCTGCATATTCGGGCAAACGTGGGCGGTGACGCCGGGGTTCAGGCGCGGTCGGGCTTACGTTCGGCCTCGAGAGAGCCGCGGGCGATGCGTGCGTGGTCGTCGAGCGACAGCGTGCTCGCCGAGTGGATGGAGAGCCACTTTGCCGCGTGATAGAGCGGATTTCGCAGAAGCCAGCCGAGCTTTGCGCGCGCGCTGTAGTCGGCATCCCGCACGATGCGCGGCACGTCGCGCAGACCACCGTAACCCGCGCGCAGAACTGCCCCGATCACCCCGACCGGAGGCACCAGGTTACCCACGCGACGGCGAGAGATCGTCTCCTCGAAGACCCGCTTGCGGTACTCACGCAGAGTGAGGTCGTTGGAGTGGACGACAAACCCGGCGGGGGCGTAGGCCTTGCGATATCCGGCGAGAATGACGTCTTTGCCGAACGCGAAATCCTCGGAGTACAGAACGTCTTGATAGGGAATCACGTCGAGCAGAAATTCTCGTCGAGTCGCCGAATTCACGTCGGAGTAGAAGGCGAGCCGATCGAGCTCTTCCTCCTCGGGAATCGCATCCCCACGCTCGACGACGGTGACCCGGTCGGCAGGACCGATGGCGGCGAAAACTCCATCGATCTCGTACTTAAGCAGCGGAAAACAGCTGGGCCGGGGAACCTGGAGTCCGACGACGGCGACCGCGTTCACCCCGGCCGGGTCAAGCGGCTCGGTGATTCGGGCGAGCCACGACCGGTCACCCGGGATCGCGTCCTGACTGAGGTAGGCGAGTAACCGCCCCGACGCGAGGCGTGCGCCGAGATTGCGCGTGCGGCCGTGGCCGAACTCCGCGTTCGGTATCTGGTGGAGCCGAACCCACGGACGGTCGCGCACGATCGACAGGGTCGCATCCGTCGATCCCGAATCGATGACCAGCACCTCATAAGTGCCGGCGAAATCCTGCTGCGCGAGGATGTCCAACACCTCGGCGAGATACCGGTCTCCGTCGAGGGTCGGGATGATCACCGTGGCGTCGAGGGTTGCCGGAGCGGCGGCATCCGCTGCTGCCTCGGAGGATGACGTCGTCACGAGGTCAGAGCGCGGTGGTCATGGCTCGCTCGAACGAGGTCGCGAACACCGCACCCTCGTCCTCCCATTCCACGCCCTCGAGCGAGTCGGCGATGACCGCGGAATGCTCGGCCTGGTCGGGACGGTCGAGAATCGCGATCATCCGTTCGGCGATGGCCCGCGGCGACATCGGAACGTACTCGATGTACTCGCTGTCGAAGACGCCACGGGTATTGGGGGCGTCGTTGACGACAGGGACAACGCCGCTCGCCATGACCTCCATCGGCACCAGAGACATGTTGGTGAGCGAGAGAACCAACCCCGCTGCACAGCGGTTGTAGATCGCGTTGAGCTTCGAAATGTCGACGGCGGCGTGGTTCACATAGGGGAACGGCACGTCGTACGTCGACATGTCCCAGCCGACCAGGTTGATGGTGACGTCGGGACGAAGGCGATGCAGTTCGAGCAGCGCCAACAGCCCGAATTCGGTGGCTCGCCGCGGCGTGGGTGGGCGTGCGTAGAACACCACCTCGTTGCGCGGCTTCGTGTTCACCCTGCTGTAGTGGGTGATGTCGGTGGCGAAATCGTAGTAGTCGCACGACATCCCGAACTCGGATTCGAGCTTCTGGGCGAGCCAGCGGCCGGCGGAGAAGCCGTGAAACCCGAGACGATACGAGTTCTCGGCAATCACGTAGTCGCTGCCCGCGGGGAAGAACGCCGGTTCGAAGTCCTGGGTGAAGTAGAAACGCTTGGCAACCTTCGGGTAGCGGTAGATCGCGTACGCGGCCTCCCAATCGGAGGCGAAGATCGCGTGCGGATCGCCCTCGATGCCGACCTCCGGGTCATAGACCCGGAACTCTGCCTTGAGAGTGGGATACCCGGTGTTCCCGGCCATCATCTCGAGGATCGCGTCGGGGTTCACCACGGGATATTTGGGCGGCGAGAACAGATACACGGTGAGCTCGTGGCCGGCAGCCTCGAGAAAACTCATGAAACGGAAAGCGTTCTGGTGGCCGCCGCTGGTCGCGCTCGGAGGCGTGATCACCCAGGCGACCTTGTAGCCATCGGCCGGCCGCGGCACGATGTGGGAATTGAAGTCGCGAGGCCTCGACCAGTCGGCCGCGATCACGTCTTCTGGGTACACGGATGACAGCGGCTGAACCCGGAACGGACCGCTGCGGGTAGACACCCACTTGCCCGCACGCCAGGCCGCGGACTTGACACCCTCGGTGCGCAGCGCGCGCGACAGTCTGCCGAAGTAGTTCACCTGATACCAGCCGTCTCTCTTATCGCGCCGCTCATCGAGCGGCAGAGACCATTATCGATGGGACCGGGTGCAAACACCGTCAGCGCGAAGCTGAGGCTCAGCCGTTCGCGTCCTCTTCGGCCCACTTCGCCGAGCGCTCGGCCAGAATCTGGGGTGCCCGCTCCGCCTCCTCGCGGGTTGCGAACGGACCGTCCAGATCCGAGGCAAGCGACTGAGGGCCCTCTTCGACCTCGTGGGTCTTGATGTTGTAATACCAGTCGGTCATGAGTGCTCCTGTCTCCCAACTAAAATTGATCCTATGCCCAAGGATTCCGAAGGCCATCTTGTGCCGGGGCACATCTCCCCGATGCGAGCGGTGCCGAAGCACATCGCCAGACCCGAGTATGTCGGCAAGCAGTCGCCGACGCCATTCACCGGCTCGGATGTCTACCCCGCCGCCGCCGTCGAGCTGATCAGGGAGTCGGGCAGGATCGCCGCCGATGCGATCTCCGTGGTCGGCGCCAGCATCCGTCCCGGTATCACCACCGATGAGCTCGACGCGATCGGGCATCAGTACCTCATCGACAATGACGCGTACCCCTCGACGCTCGGCTACCGCGGCTTCCCGAAGTCGCTGTGCAGTTCGATCAATGAGGTGATCTGCCACGGCATCCCCGACGACACGGTGCTCGACGACGGCGACATCATCAACATCGACATCACCGCGTACAAGAACGGCGTTCACGGCGACTCGAACCGCACCTTCATCGTGGGCGAGGCATCGCAGCAGGCGATCGAGCTCGTCGACCGCACCCGTGAATCCCTCAACCGCGGCATCAAGGCCGTCGCCCCCGGTCGGGCTGTCAACGTGATCGGCCGGGCCATCCAGTCGTATGCCCAGCGTTTCGACTACGGCGTGGTACGCGACTTCACCGGTCACGGCGTCGGCACGGCCTTCCACTCCGGGCTGATCATCCCGCACTACGACGCGGCCCCGGCCTATGCGAACGAGATAGTGGAAGGCATGGTCTTCACGATCGAGCCGATGCTCACCCTGGGTTCGATCGAGTGGGAGATGTGGGCGGATGACTGGACCGTCGTCACCCGCGACCGCAGTCTCACCGCACAGTTCGAACACACCCTCGTCGTGACCGAGCGCGGCGCGGAAGTGCTGACACTTCCCTAACCCCGCACCGACACCCCACCCCCGCTGTCGAGGCCAGCGCTCTGAGTAGTAAAGAATGGTCAGATGGCTCACAAAGCGGTAGGCATCGATATCGGCGGCACCGGGATCAAGGGAGCCATCGTCGATGTGTCCTCGGGAAAGCTGCTCAGCCAGCGCATCAAGCTCCCGACACCGACCGGCGGCGAGCCTGACGCGATCGTGGAAACGGTGGCCACGATTCTGAGTCGCCTCGCCGCAGAAGACGAGAAGGGCATCGTCAAGAACGAGCCGGTGGGCATCTGCTTCCCCGCCGTCGTCGTGAACGGTCGCACCCTCTCCGCCGCGAACGTGTCGAAGAAGTGGATCGGCCTCGAGGCCGAGAAGCTGTTCGAGGCCGGCATCAAACGCGACATCCATTTCGTCAACGATGCGGATGCCGCCGGCTACGCCGAGTCGGTCTACGGTGCCGCCAAGAAGAAAAAAGGCCTCGTTCTCGTCACGACGCTCGGCACCGGAATCGGCACCGCGCTGATCTACAACGGCGTACTCGTGCCGAACGCGGAACTCGGCCACCTCGAGATCAACGGCGTCGATTATGAGACCCAGGCCGCGTACTCGGCGAAGGAGCGCGAGTCGCTGTCGTGGGCCGACTGGGCCGCACGGCTGCAGGTGTACTACGACCAGCTGGTGAAGCTGTTCCACCCAGACCTGATCATCGTCGGCGGAGGTGTTTCCAAGGAGTACGAGGACTTCCTCCCGCTGCTGAAGCTGGACATCCCGATCGTTCCGGCGACGCTGCGCAACAATGCGGGCATTCTCGGTGCCGCCGCGCTCGCATCCGGAAAGTAGCAGCTGTCGTCTAGCAGCTGTCGTCTGATCGGGGCGTTAGATTCCCTGCGGCCGACGTTAGAAAAACGTTAGGACCGCGCTCCTCCTGCTCTGACAAGGATTGACTCGTCGGTGCGCTGCCGAAGTGGCAGCGCACACAGAGTCAACCCTCGCGGAGGAACCCCATGCTCGATCTCGCTTACCTCGCTGGCGTAGTGGCATTGTTTGCCATCGTCGCCCTTGTCGCCTGGGGGGTAGAGAAGCTGTGATCGTCCTCAGCATCCTCTCTGTCGTCCTCGGATTCGCGGCACTGGTCTACCTGGTGTTCGCCCTGATCAAGCCGGAGCGTTTTTAGTGAGCAACATCTGGCTCTTCGTCTTCACCATGCTCACTCTCGTGGTGATTCTCGGCCTCATCTACCGCCCCCTGGGCGATTACATGGCCATGGTCTACACGAGCAAGAAAGACCTCAAAGTCGAGCGTGGCTTCTATCGCATCATCGGGGTGAACCCGCACTCCAGTCAGACCTGGGCCGTGTACCTGCGCAGCGTTCTGGCATTCTCCGCGCTGGGCGTGCTCCTCGTCTATGGAGTGCAGCGCCTCCAGCAGTTCTTGCCATACTCCCTCGGCCTGCCGCCGGTGGAGCAGAGCCTGGCGTGGAACACCGCGATCTCCTTCGTCACCAACACCAACTGGCAGTCGTACTCGCCTGAGGTGACCATGGGCTACACGGTGCAGCTGGTCGCTCTGGCGGTGCAGAACTTCGTCTCTTCCGCCGTCGGCATCGCGATCGCCATTGCGCTCATCCGCGGGCTCGCCGCACGTCGCAGTCTGACCATCGGAAACTTCTGGGTGGACCTGACGCGCGGTACGGTGCGCATCCTGCTGCCGCTGTCGGTATTCGCCGCCATCGTGCTGCTGGTCAGCGGGGTCGTGCAGAACTTCGACGGCTTCCAGCACTTCACCTCGATCGCCGGTAGTGCTGTGACGGTTCCCGGTGGCCCGGTCGCCTCGCAGGAAGCGATCAAGATTCTCGGAACCAACGGTGGCGGGTTCTTCAACGTGAACTCCGCCCACCCCTTCGAGAACCCGAATGGGTGGACCAACCTGTTCGAGATCGTGCTGATGCTCGCCATCCCCTTCGCCCTCACCCGCACCTTTGGTCGGATGGTCGGCGACGTGCGACAGGGCTACGCGCTCCTGTCGGCGATGGGCCTGATCTGGATCGTCTCTGCGGCGTTGTTGACGCTGCTCGAATCGGTCGGACACGGCACCGCCTCACAGTTGGCCGGCGGCGCGATGGAAGGCAAGGAAACCCGATTCGGCATCGTCGATTCGACCATCTTCGCCACCAGTAGCACCGCCACCTCCACCGGTGCCGTCAACTCGATGCACGACAGTTTCACCGCTCTCGGCGGCGGACTGGCCATGCTGAACATGATGCTCGGCGAGGTCGCCCCCGGCGGCGTCGGTTCTGGTCTCTACGGCATCCTCATCATGGCGATCGTTGCGGTATTCGTCGCCGGCCTGATGGTGGGGCGTACGCCGGAATACCTCGGCAAGAAGATCGGTGCCCGCGAGATCAAGCTCGCGAGCCTGTACATCCTGATCACGCCGACCATCGTCCTGGCCGGTACCGCCCTCAGCTTCGCGATACCGGCGGTGCGCTCATCCGTCGTCGGCACGTCGTTGGCAAACCCGGGGCTGCACGGCTTCTCTGAGGTGTTGTACGCCTTCACCTCGGCCGGCAATAACAACGGATCCGCCTTCGCCGGCCTCACCGCCAGCACCCCGTGGTTCGACACTGCACTCGGGGTGGCGATGCTCCTCGGACGCTTCCTGCCGATCGTGTTCGTGCTCGCCCTGGCTGGTTCTTTCGCCGCTCAGGACAAGATCCCGGTCACCGCAGGCACGCTGCCCACGCACCGCCCGCAGTTCGTCGGCCTGCTGATCGGCGTCATCCTGATCGTCTCAGCACTCACCTACCTCCCCGTTCTCGCTCTCGGCCCGTTGGCAGAAGGACTCAACTAACCATGTCCACCACACTCATCAGCCCCACCAACAGCGGGGCAAGCGGGGACACCCCCACCCGAAAGACCGCGTCGGCGTTCAGCGCCGGTCAGCTCGTCGCGAGCATCCCCGGTGCGCTGCGCAAGCTCGACCCGCGCACCATGTGGCGCAATCCGGTCATGTTCGTCGTCGAGATCGGCGCCGCACTGACCACGGTGCTGGCGATCGCGCAGCCCTTCGTCGGTGACGCCTCCACGTCGACTGCGTCTCCCACCTCCCTCGCGTTCATCTGGGCCATCGCGGTCTGGCTTTGGCTCACCGTGGTGTTCGCCAACATGGCCGAGGCCGTCGCCGAAGGCCGCGGCAAGGCACAGGCGAAGAGCCTGCGCGAGAGTCGCACCAGCACCATGGCCAACGTGGTCGACGGCTATGACCCGAAGACGGATGCCGCAGCTCTGCGCAGCACGATGGTGCAGCGCGCCTCGGCAGAACTCACCCTCGGCGACATCGTGGTGGTGACCGCCGGGGAGTCGATCCCGGGCGACGGAGACATCGTCTGGGGAATCGCCTCCGTCGACGAGTCCGCCATCACCGGGGAGTCGGCTCCGGTCGTTCGCGAATCCGGCGGTGACCGCAGCGCTGTCACCGGTGGCACCCGGGTGCTCTCCGACCGTATCGTGGTGCAGATCACCAGCAAGCCCGGTGAGACCTTCGTCGACCGAATGATCGCCCTGGTCGAGGGCGCCTCCCGGCAGAAGACGCCGAACGAGATCGCGCTGAACATCCTGCTGGCAAGCCTCACGATCATCTTCGTGGTCGTCGTGCTGATCATCAATCCGATCGCCAGCTACTCCAACGCCACACAGAGCGTGCCCGTGCTGGTAGCGCTGCTGGTCTGCCTGATCCCGACCACCATCGGTGCTCTGCTTTCTGCGATCGGCATCGCCGGAATGGACCGACTCGTGCAGCACAACGTGCTCGCCATGTCGGGCCGTGCCGTCGAGGCAGCGGGAGATGTGACCACCCTGTTGCTCGACAAGACCGGCACCATCACCTACGGCAACCGTCGCGCCGCCGAGTTCGCTCCCGTCAGCGGGGTGAGCCTCGAACGTCTGGCCCGTGCTGCGGCGACCTCATCGCTCAGCGACCCGACGCCAGAGGGAAAGTCGGTGCTCGACCTGGCTCACGAGCTAGGGTTCACCATTCCCACCGAGGTCACGGGCGAGGTCGTTCCGTTCACTGCTCAGACCAGAATGTCGGGAGTCGACTACGCGGACGGCAGCCAGGTGCGCAAGGGCGCCGGATCGCAGGTCGCAGCCTGGACCGGGGTGACCGACGTCAAGATCCAGCATGAGCTCGACGCCATCGTCACCCGCATCTCGGAGGCCGGCGGCACCCCGCTGGTCGTCGCCGAGCGAACGGCTGAGGGGACGGCATCCGTTCTGGGTGTCATCTATCTGAAAGACGTCGTGAAGACCGGCCTGGCCGAGCGCTTCGCCGACCTGCGGCGGATGGGCATCCGCACGGTGATGATCACGGGTGACAACCCCCTCACCGCGAAGGCCATCGCCGCGGAGGCCGGTGTCGACGACTTCCTCGCCGAGGCGACGCCGGAAGACAAGATGGAGCTGATCAAGAAGGAGCAGCAGGGCGGCAACCTCGTCGCAATGACCGGAGACGGCACCAACGATGCCCCGGCACTCGCGCAGGCAGACGTCGGCGTCGCGATGAACACCGGAACGTCGGCCGCGAAAGAGGCCGGCAACATGGTTGACCTCGACTCCGACCCGACGAAACTCATCGACATCGTGGCCATCGGCAAGCAGTTGCTGATCACCCGCGGATCGCTGACCACCTTCTCGATTGCCAACGACGTGGCCAAGTATTTCGCGATCATCCCCGCGATGTTCGTGGCCAGCTACCCGGGACTCGCCGCGCTGAACTTCATGCAGCTGCACTCCCCCGCCTCGGCGATCCTGTCCGCGGTCGTGTTCAACGCACTGATCATCATCGTGCTGATCCCGTTGGCCCTGCGCGGCGTGAAGTACAGAGCGTCGAGCGTTTCCAAGATCCTCAGTCGCAATCTGTGGATCTACGGTGTCGGCGGGCTCATCGCGCCGTTCATCGGCATCAAGATCATCGACCTCGTGATCTCGCTGATCCCCGGTTTCTAAGCCACAACCTTCGTAAGGAAATCACAATCATGGCCTCACAACGCGGCATTACCAGGCAGTACTGGGTCGCACTCCGCGCGCTGATCGTCTTGACGGTCGTGCTCGGCATCGGCTACCCGCTCGTCATCACCGGCATCGGTCTCCTCGCACCAGCACAGGCACACGGCGCGCTGGTGCAGGTCGACGGCAAGACTGTCGGCTCGAGCCTCATCGGCCAGAGCTTTGCCGACAAAAAGGGCAAGGCTCTCCCGCAGTGGTTCCAGTCGCGACCGTCCGCCACCGGTGACGACGGCGGAGCGTCCAGCGGCAGCAACCAGGGCCCCGAGAACCCGGACCTGATCAAGGCCATCAAGGAACGCCGTGCGGCGATCGCCAAGCTCGATGGTGTCGACCCGGCGTCGATCCCTGCCGACGCCCTCACGGCATCCGCCTCGGGAATCGATCCGCACATCAGCCCCGAGTACGCTCGTGAGCAGGTGGCGCGCGTCGCCGAAACACGCGGTCTCAAGGAGTCGGATGTCGCAGCCCTCGTCGAGGCGCACGTGCAGGCTCCGGTGCTCGGCTACCTCAGCTACCCCACCGTCAATGTGCTGGAGCTCAACATCGCTCTCAGCAAGCTGGGCTGAGCGAATGGCAATTAAGTGACCGAGGGATTCCTCAAGGTCTATCTGGGCGCTGCGCCCGGAGTCGGCAAAACATTCTCGATGCTCGAGGAGGGACGCCGGCTCCGGGAGCAGGGCCTTGACGTCGTGGTCGGACTCGTCGAAACGCACGGGCGCTCGGGCACCGCCTCGATGCTCGAAGGTCTGGAAGTTCTTCCCCGCCGCCGGGTCTCGCACCGTGAGGTGGATCTCGAGGAGATGGACATCCACGCGCTGATCGCGCGAGCTCCGCAATGGGCACTGGTGGACGAGTTGGCCCACAGCAATGCCCCCGGGTCGGAGAATTCGAAACGCTGGCAGGATGTCCGGCGGTTGTTGGACGCGGGAATCAACGTCCTCTCGACGGTCAACATCCAACACATCGAATCTCTCAATGACGTCGTGCAGTCGATCACCGGGGTGGTGCAGCGTGAGACCATTCCCGATTCCGTGCTGCGCTCTGCCGACCAGATCGAGGTCGTCGACCTGGCGCCCGAAGCACTGCGGGCCAGGCTCGCCGGCGGAGACGTGTACCCGGCAGGAACCATCGACGCGGCCCTCAGCAACTATTTCCGGCTCGGCAACCTCACCGCTCTGCGCGAACTCGCGTTGCTCTGGCTGGCCGATGAGGTGGATGTCGCGCTCCAGGCTTATCGCGACGGTCACGGTATCCGCGGCAAATGGGAGGCCCGTGAGCGGGTCGTGGTGGCACTGCCGGGCGGCAGTGAGGGAGAAACGCTCATCCGTCGGGGCGCTCGAATCGCCGCCCGCACGAGCGGCGGCCAGCTGCTCGCTCTCCATGTGTCGAGTCCCGACGGTCTCGCCGAGTCCGACCCCGGCGCCCTCGCGCAACAGCGCGCACTCGTCGAAAGCCTCGGCGGGACCTATCACCAGGTGGTCGGCGACAGCACGCCGACAGCGCTCGTAGAGTTCGCCCGCGCGGTGAATGCGACTCAGCTGGTCATCGGGGTCAGCCGGCGGAGCCGACTCACCGCATTCCTCACCGGGCAGGGAATCGGTGCGACGGTCATCCGTGCGTCGGGCGACATCGACGTGCACATCGTGTCCCACGCCGCTGCCGGAACGCTGCAACTTCCTCGCTCGCGCGGTTCGCTCACCTGGAAACAGCGGCTGTTGGGTTTCGCGGTCACTGTGCTGGTCACCCCGCTCCTCACGCTGTTCCTGACGCTGGTGCGTCGTCCAGAAGCGCTGGTGAGCGACGTGCTCGCGTTTCAACTTTTGGTTGTCATCGTCGCCCTGGTCGGGGGACTCTGGCCCGCGGTGACGGCGGCGGTGATCGCGGGGTTCTGCCTCGACTTCTTCTTCGTCGTGCCCTTCTACACGGTGCGGATCGCCGACCCTGCGCATCTCGTCACGCTGCTGATCTTCTTGCTGGTGGGTGTGCTTGTGTCACTCGTGGTCGACAGATCGGCCAGCCGCAGCCGGGCGGCACGGAGGTCCGCTGCCGAAGCCGAGACGCTCGCGACCGTGGCCGGCAGCATCATCCGGGGTGAGAACGCGGTGGAGGCACTGGCGAACCGGTTGCGTGAGGTGTTCGGGATGGCGAGTGTGGTCATCCGTTCGAAGGATGCCGTACTGTTCGAGTCCGGCGCCGTTGCTGCCGGACCGCGCACCCCCAACCGCACCCCCAACCGCACCGTCGTCGCCCTCAGCGAGGGCGGACAGATCATCCTCACCGGGCGCGAGTTGCTTGCCTCCGATGGACGCATTCTCGACGCCTTCGTGGCGCAGATCGATGCGGCGCTGGAACAGCGCGACCTGCGCGAACAGGCGCAGGGCATACGTCCGCTGGAGGAGGCCGATCGGCTTCGGACCGCCCTGCTCGCCGCGGTCGGGCACGATCTGCGCACGCCGCTGTCGTCGGCAACCGCTGCGGTCTCCAGCCTGCGAGCAACGGATGTGCGCTGGAGCGAGCAGGACCGCGACGAACTGCTGGAGACTGCGGAAGTATCCCTGCACCGCCTCGCCGATCTGGTAGCCGACCTGCTCGACGCTAGTCGACTGCAGGCCGGCGTGCTGCCGATCTCGCTCAGCACCGTGGGCATGGACGAGATTGCGCCGCTCGCTCTCGATGAGCTGGGCCTTGCCAGCGGTCAGGTAGTGGTCGACGTTCCGGCAAGCCTTCCCGAGGTTCGGTGCGATCCGGCGTTGGTACAGCGCGTGATTGTGAATCTTGTCAGCAACGCTCTGCGCTACTCCCCCGTCAGCACTCCGCCACTCGTCACGGCAAGTTCGTTCGGAGACCGCGTCGAGCTGCGCGTCATCGATCGCGGACCCGGCATTCCCCCGGCCGCTCGGGCGGAGGCCTTCCAACCGTTCCAGCGACTCGGGGACACCGACAACACCACCGGCATCGGTCTCGGTCTTGCACTGTCCAATGGCTTCATGACGGCGATGGGGGGCAGCTTGCAGGCCGAGGACACCCCCGGTGGAGGTCTCACCATGGTCGTCTCCCTTCCGATCGCGGCGTCCGCTGTCGTTTCTCCGGCGAGGACTTCCTGATGCGAATTCTCGTGGTCGACGACGATGCGCAGATCCTCAAGGCGTTGCGGATCAACCTCGCCGCGCGCGGCTACGACGTCTCGCTGGCGCGCTCGGGACCCGAAGCTCTCGACGTCGCGGCGAAGACCAAACCGGAACTCGTGCTGCTCGATCTCGGGCTCCCGGGGTTCAGCGGAATTCGGGTGATCGAGGGCTTGCGCGGCTGGACCGAGGTGCCGATCCTCGTGGTCAGCGGGCGATCGGATTCTGCGGACAAAGTCGATGCTCTCGACGCCGGAGCCGACGACTATGTGACCAAGCCGTTCGCGATCGACGAGCTGTTGGCGCGCATCCGTGCGCTGAGCCGTCGGGCGACCACCGAGCCGGATGAGCCGGTCACCAGTTTCGGTGACGTGGTGGTCGATCTCGCCGGGCACACCGTCACCAAGGCGGGCGAGCCGGTGAAGCTGACGCCGACGGAGTGGCACATTCTCGAGGTACTCGTGCGCAACCCGAGGCGGTTGGTCACCAAGCACCTTCTGCTCACTTCGGTGTGGGGTCCCGGGTACGAGAAGGAAGACGGATACCTGCGGCTCTACCTCGCCCAGCTGCGCAAAAAGCTCGAACCAGAGCCGTCGAGACCCCGGTACCTGCTGACCGAACCGGGTATGGGCTACCGCTTTGCGCCGGATGCCGGGTGATCTAGGGTCCGGTCCGGTCCGGTTCGGAGTTGTTGGGCTCGGCGCGTCAGTTTCGCCCCCAAGGCGAGAACCTGCTATCGCCCTACCCCACGCTGACTCCGCTGCCGCCCGCCGCTGGGCCGTCACCGGGCTGTCACTGGGCTGTCACTCGACCAGCATGAGCTTTCCTCCTCGTCTGGGTGTTTGGTCGGGGTCGATCCAGGGTGGCGGGATGAAATACGGCACCTGCTCCCGAAGTTGGATTTCCCACCCGTCGTCGTGGATGCGGTGGTGGTGGAACGAACACAACGGGATCCCGTTGTCCAGATCCGTTACCCCACCGCTGGACCACCAGTGGAGGTGGTGGGCTTCGGTGTAGCTGGGTGGGTGACCGCAGGCCGGGAACGCGCACCCGCCATACGTTTCGGCCAACGCGTGGCGTTGGGCGGGGCTGAATAGTCGCCGCGACCTGCCCAGATCAAGGACTTCCCCGGCCCCGCCAAGGACTACGGGGATGATGTTGGCATCTGCGGCAAGACGGCGGGCTGTGGTGGCGGAGATCCCGGCATCGATCCCATCGATCTGGGCGCTGCCGAGGCCGTCGCGTAACTGGTCGAGGGTCATCCGCACGACCATCGTCACCAGCGGACCCCCATCACCACCACCACCACCACCACCGCAGCCACAGCCGATGGCCTTCCGGAACAGGGTCTCGGCGGCATCGGCGCGGCGTTGCGGCATGGTCCGATCGTCCGTGTCGGTGAACCCGTCTTGCCCCAGAGATTCGGGAATCCGGTCGCGGGCGGCGCGCAGCTGCTCACCGACCAGCTGGTCGATCCCGGCGCGCACCAGGCCGGCGGTTTCTGGGGGCATCACCCAGACCAGGCGCACCATCCCATCCGGTTGAGTCACCCAGGACAGTGCTCGTCGCTGCCTCCGGATCACATCGCGGGATTCGGCACCGTCCTGATCGAGATGGTCGCGTACCTGCCGGGCCAGCCCGTGCACCTGCTTGACCGTCAACCCTGGCGCGTGCTCCACCAGCAGTCGCTCCCCCGCCGCGCGCGCTTCGGCCGAGCAGAATGGGGCGGCCAGGTCCAGTTCGCGCACGATCACCACAGCCGCCTCCACCCCCACCGACCCGGCGCCGATCGCCTCGCCCACAGCCGGGTATCGGGCCGGCAATAGGGAGCCGTCCAAGCCGGTCCGTTGCCGCGTTGCCAGACCCAGCTCACACAGCCTGGTTGCTTCGGCGACGCTGATCTGCCACAGCTCGGCCAGATACGAGCCTGGTCGGGAATATCCGGCCCGGCGCGCCATCCCCTCGCCGCCCCGGTGGGCAGCGGACAGGTCAGCAAGTTCTCCCGCAACCTCAACCCGCAGCGCATCGATGCAGCGCTGCACCGCCGCCAGCTCCCCAATCAGCTGCAACAGCGTGCCTGGTTGGTCAACGATGGTGTCGTCCCACACCTGCGCCAGGGCCGCGAGATGGGCGGTCAGTGCGTCGGTGGAGACCTTCATGACCCGATTGTCGCAGCGACCACCGACATTCGAGTCGGCACCAATAATGCTGACCAGACCCTGTTTATAACCCACCACGCCGGGCTACCTGTGGAGGAGAAGAGGGCGCCGTTCGACAAGCTCAGGGACCGAATGCTGAGGCTGCCAGGGACCGAAATGCCGACACGCCCAGGGACCGAAATGCTGACAGGCTCAGGACCGCAGCCACCAGCCAGGGCAGCCTCTCCTTGCTAGCCGGGCGCGGCCAAGAGTGCTTGGCTTGCCCCATGTCAGCACAACCGCATCCCGACGAACCGCACGGTACCGGCATCGCCGCGCGCCTCAACTGGCTGCGCGCCGGCGTGTTGGGCGCAAACGACGGCATCGTCTCGGTGGCGGCCATCGTGGTCGGGGTCGCGGGGGCGACATCCTCCGTTCCAGCGATCCTCACGGCCGGTACCGCCGGCCTGGTCGGTGGCGCGATCTCCATGGCGCTCGGCGAGTACGTGTCGGTGAGCAGTCAGCGCGACAGCCAGCGCGCGCTGATCGCCAAGGAGAAGCGCGAGCTCGCCGAGGAGCCCGAGGTCGAGCTAGAAGAGCTGACCGCCCTGTACCGCGACAAAGGCCTGTCGGAGGTGACAGCACGCCAGGTCGCCATCGAACTCACCGACCACGACGTGCTCGCCGCACACCTGGAGGCCGAACTCAACATCACCGAGGCAGACATCGCCAGCCCCTGGCAGGCGGCAGGCGCGTCGGCACTCGCGTTCACCATCGGCGCGATACTGCCGATGCTCGCGATTCTGCTGCCGCCGGCATCCGTTCGCGTTCCGGTCACGTTCGTGGCTGTGCTCGTCGCTCTAGCGATCACCGGCGCCACCAGTGCTCGGATCGGCGGCAGCCCCGTGCTTCGCGCGATGATCCGGGTGGTGGTCGGTGGCGCGATAGCCCTCGCGGCCACCTACCTGATCGGCTCCGCGCTCGGCACCAGCGGCGTGGTCTAGCCGCCGCCGAGACAGAGGGTGAATGGGCCGGCTATTACGCCGGGTTCTGTCCCGCCGCACGAGGCGACATCGACGGCCATCTATCTCGGAGCTACGTTGCCGCAGCCCTCTAGCGGTCTACCCGAAGACGAGGCGAGCAGCCTCATAGCCTTCTGTCTGACCTTGCTCCGGACGAGGTTTACCTAGCCGACCCGCTCACACGGGCCGCTGGTGGTCTCTTACACCACCGTTTCACCCTGACCAGGCACCGAAGTCCCTGGCGGTCTGCTTTCTGTTGCACTTTCTCGCGGGTTACCCCGGGTGGGTGTTACCCACCATCCTGCTCTGCGGAGCCCGGACGTTCCTCGGCGCCTCTCGCCGTGCTTTCACACCAGAGAAGCGACGCGACCGTCTTGCCGACCCATTCGCGTGCAATCTTATCGTCAGCTTGTCTGTATCAATTCTCATCCCCCATAGGCCCGGCACAGAGGAGGTCCATAGAAACGGCGGTCACAGTGAGACCATGACCACTACCGTCAGCGCACCAGAAGAGCGGATGTCGCCTCCCGACCACTCCCTCTCCCACCGTCGCCGCGCGGCGCGCGCCGCCCTCCTCACGTTTCTCGTCTGGGCTTCCGGGGTGGTCGCCGGAATCCTGTTCCTCACCTCCTCGGGGTCCGCACCCTTCGGGTCCCTCGGCGCCGCGATCAGCAGCGTCGGCATTCTGGCCGGGCTGGTCGGCACCGACTTCATCCTGGTGATGCTCGTGCTCGCCGCACGCATCCCCGCGATCGACGCCACGATCGGGCACGACCGGGCGATCGCTGTGCACCGCAAGCTCGGCAAGCCGGCCCTCTACCTGCTGCTCGGCCACGGTGCCCTGCTGACAATCGGGTACGCGATCGATCAGGGGGTGAATCCGTTCGTCGAACTCGCCAACCTCTGGGCCACTCCGGACGTCCCTCTCGCCATCATCGCAATCGGGCTACTCATCGCCGTGGTCGTGACGTCTCTGGTTGCGGTGCGCCGCAGGTTCAGCTACGAGGGGTGGCACCTCATCCACCTTCTCAGTTATGTCGCGGTCGCCTTCGCACTCCCCCATCAGCTCAGCCTCGGCGGGGTGCTCGCGACCGGAACCGTGCAACGCATCTACTGGATCACCCTCTACGCGCTGGCTTTCGGAGCAATCGGCATCTTCCGGTTCATCGAGCCAGCGGTCTCGTCGCTTCGCCACCGCATCCGGGTGAGCGAGGTCGAGACGATCTCCCCCGGAGTCGTTTCGATCCATCTGACCGGTCGTGATCTGCGCGCGCTCGGGTCGCACGGCGGCCAGTTCTTCGTCTGGCGGTTCTGGACGGGCAGCACCTGGTGGCACTCGCACCCGATCTCGCTCTCCTCTGTGTCGACCGAGACCACGGCGCGCATCACCGTTCGCGACCTGGGCGTCGGCAGCAGGTATATTTCGACCATTCCCGTCGGCACCGCGGTCTCGCTGGAGGGACCGTACGGCCTGTTCACCCCGAGCGCGCGCACGGCGCCGAAGCTCGCGATCGTCGCGGCCGGCATCGGCATCACCCCGGCCCGGGCTCTGCTGGAACAGTCCGACCTGAGGCCCGGCGAGGCGACCGTACTCCTGCGCGCTTCCAGCACTGACGACGCCTATCTCTGGGCAGAGATGGCCGATCTCGCCGAACGGAAGGGCGCTCGGCTCTACACGATGACCGGACCGCGCTCGATCACCGCCCCGACCTGGATGACTGCCGCCGACGCCCAGCGCGGCGTGAGCCTGCGCAGTGTCTTTCCCGAGCTGCTCTCCTCTGACCTCTACGTCTGCGGCCCGACCGCCTGGCTCGACGCCATCGAAGCGGATGCCCGCGCAGCGGGTCTGCCCGACCATCAGCTCCACAGTGAAAGGTTCGAGTGGTGATCCGCACACGGCGAGTACTCACCGGCGTCTTCGGCTCGCTCGTCGCCGTGGTGATCGGGTGGCAGGTGACGGCATCTATAACCGGCGGTTCGTCGACCACAGCATCCAATACCAGCGGCTCGGTGCTTCCCGCACAGTTGCCGAGCACGAAGCTGAAGGACGGCACCTTCACGGGCTCGAGACAGACGACACGCTTCGGCGACGTGCAGGTCGCGATCACCGTCTCCGGCGGTGCGATCACCGACGTCAGCACTCCTGTGCTCAGCGGCAACGAGGCTCGCTCCGACCAAATCAACAACCAGGCCGCGCCTATCCTGCGCTCCGAAGCCCTCGCCGCCCAGTCTGCGCAGATCGATTCCGTCAGCGGGGCTACCTATACGAGCGACGCGTACATCAGCTCGTTGCAGTCGGCCCTCGATCAGGCGAAGGCCTGACCACGCCGAGCTGGCAATCGAGAGGTCCGGTCACAAACCGGGCGGCTCCAGACCCTCGAGACCCGGAAGCCGGAGAGCTAGAGGCCCGACTCCGCCGTCCGCACCAGGATCGCGCTGGAGTCCGGGCAGAGGATAACGTCGTCGGGCGCGGCGGCACGGATGGTCTGCATGTCGTTCTCATTGAGTTTCACGCCGCTGGCGCTCGACGTGCCGTACTGCAGAAACGATGCCCCGGCGCCGTAGCGGTCGAGCTGGCGCTGGTACAGGGCCAGCAGCTCAGCGGAGACCTGGGCTGCCAGGGCGGAGCGATCGGCAGCCGCCTTCGTGCGCTCGTCGATGATGGCACGGAGCGCAGCATCCTTGTCCGCCGTCGCCTCAGCGATCTTCTGCTCGACCTCGGTGACGCGCACGTCGGCCTCACGGAGCACCGCTTCGAGGTTCTCCAGCCGCTCCATCACGGTCAGCTCGATCTCCTCGAGGTCGTTCTGGCGCTTGCGCAGCCCCGACAGCTCGCTCTCGAGTCCCGCGACGTCCTTGACCGACGTGGATGACTGAAGCCGATCGGTGTCGCGGGTGATCCGCGCCTCGACCACGGCGACATCCGACTCGATCCGTCCGAGCTCGAGACGGGCGTCCTCGACGGCGCCCGTCGCGCTCAGCCGCTCGACCCGCAGACCGTCTACTTCGACGCCGAGACCGGCGAGCACCTTCAGTTCCGGCAGCGACTTGGCACGGTGGTCGAGCTGGCGGATGCGGGTGTCGAGCGCCTGCAGGTCGAGCAGACGAGCCTGCTCGGTGGGGCTGGCCTTGAGTGCCATGGGTGTCGTCCTTCTGTAATTGCGAGTGAAATGAGCGGGGACGCGCTACTGCACGACGGCGAAATCCCACGGGTCCGTGCGCAGGTCACTGACGGTGACCGTGATGTCGGGAAGTGCCGTACGCAGTTCGTCGGCGGCGGTAGCAAGCCAGAGCCACTCGCTCGCCCAATGCGAGATGTCGATCAGCGCCGGGCCGCCCACCAGTTTCGCATCCTCGCGGAACGCCGAGGCGGGGTGGAAGCGCAGATCGGAGGTGATGTAGACGTCGGCACTGAGCACAGCGGGCTCGGCAAGCAGGCTATCGCCGGCACCACCGCAGAGAGCAACCCTCTCGATCGGCCGGCCGTAGTCGCCCGAGACACGGATGCCCGTGGCCGTCGCGGGCAAGATCTCCCCCAACTGACGGGCAAGTCGGCCGAGCGTTGTCGGCTCGGCCAGTCGTCCGACCCGGCCGATGCCGCGTGATGCTGATGTTCCCTCGACGATCGGGAGCGCGGCGTGCACCCCGAGCCGCTCGGCCAGCACGGCGGAGGTGCCGGTCTCGACGACATCCGCATTGGTGTGGGCGGACACGAGCGCGCAGCCGCCGCGAATCAGTCGGGCGAGCACTGCGCCCGTGAAGCGGTTTTCGGCGATCGAGGTGACGCCACGCAACAGCAGCGGGTGATGCACCAGCAGCAGATCGGCGCCCGCGTCGATGGCTTCGTCCGCGACATCAGGGACCGCATCGACCGCCAGGTGAATGGACGTGACGGGCCTGGCCGGATCGCCGGAGAGCAGACCCGCGGCATCCCACCCTTCGGCACCGGACATCGGCCAGAGTCGCTCGGTGACGCTGAGTATCTCGGCGAGGCTGTGAGGCATGGGGTCAGTCTACTTTCGACGCGAGGTCGATCCGGGCGGGTGACTAGGCCGAATAGCGCGGCTGTCGTTCCTGCTTGCGGATTGTCGGCAGGCCCGAGACGAAGGGGGTGAGCAGACCGAGCACCAGCGCGACGAGCACACCGACATCGGTGCCGGCGAGCTGACCGTCGAGCGGCACCCCGAAGGCGCCGAACAGGTAGCCCTGCCAGCCGAGCCAACCGACGGTCGCCGTGGTGAGGCCGAACCCGATCGCCGAAGCGACCACCAGCATCGTGAGGTTCACCCAGTTCACGTCGCTGTATGTGCCTCCGCGGCGGAGCAAGGAAGCGGAATCGAAGCGTCGACGACGGAGGATCATTTCGGCCGAGAAGATTCCGATCCAGGCGGAGACCGGAACGGCGATGGTGGTAGTGAGATCGCGGAACACCGCGGCCATCGACCCGACGGTGAGGGTGAGTACGAGGGCGACGACGAAGACCAGAACGCCGATGGTGGTCGACGACCAGGAACGCGGCACCCGAAGCCCCACGGCCTGCAGCGCGAATCCGCCGGAGTAGATGCTCAGTACGACGCCGACCAGCAAACTGAGCACGGTCGCGAGCAGCAGGGGCACCGGAAACCATGCGGGCGTGAGCGAGGCGATCGTGTCGAGCGGAGCGTCGACCAGACCACGCGCCAGGGCAGGTGAGGATGCCGACAGCAGCGCGCCGTACGCGATCAGCACGAAGGCGGGCAGCGTTGCACCAAACGGAGCCCACAGCATCGCTGCGGCGCCGGAACTCGACGGCCGCTGATACCGCGCCAGGTCGGCACTGCTGGTCGCCCAGACCACACCGAGGAAGCTCACGACGAGCACCACTCCGGTCACCACCAGGATCCACGGGCCATCGCCGACGGTGAGAGCCTGACCGACGTCGACCGCGTGCCAGCTGACCGCAACGAACGCGACGATCAATACCGTCGACACGATGCTCAGAATGAGCTGCACCCGCGAGAAGACGGCGTACCCGAGCACGGCGACCGCCAGCGACACCACGAATCCGACCGCGATGGCCAGAGCGCTAATCTTCGTCTCGCCGAGCCCGAAGAGCGTGCCGTCAGTGCGGTTTCCGATCAGAATGCGCGCGGTGGATGAGCCGAGCAACCACAGCAGCACGGCCCCCCAGAACACCCGGGTGATCACCGCGAGCGAGGCCGGAACGATGTTGCCGATCATCCCGAAGCTGGCGCGGGAGACGATCATGGTCGGCTGACCACTCCACTTACCGGCGAGGGTGCCGAGACCCAGCGGGAGGAACGAGATGGCCACTCCGATCAACGCCGCGACCACCGCTTGGCGCAGGCTCATGCCGAGCGAGAGCAGCACACCACCGAAGGCGAGGCTGATCAGCGAGGAGTTGGTGGCGAACCAGAGCCAGAACATCCGCGCTGCTCGACCGACCCGCTGGTCCATCGGGGTCGGCTCGACTCCGGCGCGCTCCGGGGTGAGAACGGATGTCCGCTGCGGACGCTCCGCGACGGCGCGGGTCGGCACGGCCGGGGTTGGCACGGGGTCCACGGTCAGCACGGGAGCCGACGCCAGCACAGGGTCGACCGTCGGCAGCACAGGGTCCACCGTCAGCAGCACGGGGGCCGAGTCGGGAGTGCGAGCGTCGAGCGTCGCAGCAGCATCGAGGGGCGTAGCCGGGTCGAGGGGCCCGGCCTCGGGCTGTCCGGTCTCGACCGGGTCGCCGCCGGGCGCGGTGTGGGCGTCCGGATAGGTATCGGTGTCGGTATCGGTGTCGCCGGCAACTGTCCGGATCCTGCCGCTGAGCAGATCGTCGAAACCGATCAGGTCATCAAACCCGGGCAGGTGTTCGCGACCGGTCGGTGCCGGCACCTCGTCGAGATGTGGCACTCCAGGGTCGAGGATGCCCTCGACCGAATCGCGCACCAGGTCAAGAGACGCGAGCGGGGCGATGCCAGAGCCGGGGGTTGGCGTGACGAGGGGTTCGATCAGTTCGTAGACGACGGGCTCGGCGACCGGTGCCGACTGCTCCGGGGCTGGTTCCGGATCCGGATCTGGATCCGGTTCAGTCTCCGGCTCCGACTCCGGCTCCAATTCAGTCTCCGGATCCGCTTCACTCTCCGGCTCCGGCTCTCCAGCCCGCTCGGGCTCCGACGTGTCCGCGGCAGGTTCGGCGGGGTGGAGTTCTCGCGCAGGCCAGACTTGGGCTGGTGCCTCTGCGCCGGCGAGCTGGTCCGGGGTGGGGAGGTTGATGACATCCGTGAAGGTCGGGATAGCCGCCTCGATCGAGTCGATGGCCTCGGGCGTGCCGATGCTGCGCATCGTCGACTGCCACCGGTCGAAGTCGTCGGCATCCTGTTGCCGCAGGCGCAGCTGTTCCTCGAGTTGCGTCATGGCGTCGAGTGTCGAGCCCGACGCGACCTCTGTCTCGAGGGTCCTCACCAGCTCATCGTCCGCAAGGGAACGGCGTTCGGGCACCGAAGGCAGCACGCCGTCCGCCGGCGCCTTCTCGGTCGGCGCCTTCTCGGTCGGCGCGCTTTCGACCGGCGCGCTTTCGACGGGCGCGCTCTCGACCGGCGCGCTCTCGACCGGCGCCGCCTCGGGCGTCGGCTCGGGCTTCGGCTCGGCGAGCACGAGTTCGGGATCCACGAATTCCGCCGGCGGCGTGTACGACTGCCGGGTCGGTCCGGGCGGAGACCAGACGGGTCCGGTAGGCGACGCCTCCGGCGGCGCGAAACGGGAAAGTTCTTCCGCCGATGGGGCGGTCGGCTCGGTCGGGAGCGCGAGATCGTCGGTGCCGAATACGACCGGCGGTCCCGACGGCGCAGGGAAATCCTCGAGTGCAGCAGGCGTCGCCGGCAGAATGCCGGTCGAGCCGAATGGCGCAAACTGCTCGGCGAGCGCGGCAGCAAGCGCGTCGTCGTCGTAGTCCTGCCCGTCGGCAGAGCGCTCCCCCGTGGCGCCCGAGGGCGGAGGCGTGAAGGTAGACCGTCGCGGTCCCTGGGGCTGATTCGGGTCTTCGGCGATGCCGCTTTCTTCCGCGTCGTCGTCGCTTGCCATGCAACAAATACTACGGGGCGGCCGGGTTGGCCCTCGGCTGACGGGCCGTAGCCATCGCCGTCACTCCCCCCAGAATCAGGAGCAGTCCGAGCCATCCGGGCAACGTCAACCGCTCCCCCACCACGGTGACCGCGAGCACCGTCGCGACCAGAGGCTCGACCAGTGTGATCGTGGTCGCCGCGCTGCTGCGAACACCTCGCAACCCGATGCCGAAGAGCAGATAGGCCAGGAACATCGGCACGATCACCAGATACGCGGCAATGCCGACGGTGCGACCGGACTGGAGCAGGGGCGCACCGACGACCGCCATCACCAGGAGCAGAGGTATCGCGCCGGCACCGAACATCGCCCCCATCACGCCCCGACCGCTGTGGCCAGCGGCGAGCGCCCTCGACGACGCGTAGGCATAGAGGGCGTATGCCAGCCCGGCGACGAGACCGAGCGCCACTCCGGGAAGCAGGCGGTCGCCGACATCCGTCACCTGGCGACCGAGTACCGAGAGCAGGGCGATTCCGACGATCGCAACCAGGGTGCTGACCGCCCACCGACGGGTGGGTCGATGGCGCTCGACCAGCCATTCGATGATGGCGGCGAAAACAGGGCCGGAGCCCAGAGCCACGACGTTGCCGATCGCGACACCGGCCAGGTTCATGGCGCTGTAGAAGGCGAGCGGATACGCCACTACCCCGATGGTGCCGATCAACACCCAGCGGCGAGCGGCACTATCGCGGAGCACGGCCACAGAACGACGGAGCGAGACGACCACGAGCAGCAGGCCGCCGAACGCCATGGTCACGGCACCGACCGCGAGCGGGCTGACCCCTGCGGGGAAGAAGCTGGCAGCCGTACCCGTGGTTCCCCACAGCACCGAGGCGAGCACAAGCGCGATAACCGGCAGCCTGGCGGGTGGGGCGGATGTCGCGGCTCGGCTCACTACTCGACCCTAGAGCGAAGGACCGCGAGCCACGGACCTCGGGCGAAAGACCTCGAGCGAAAGACTTCCGGCCTCGGCGCACTGCCCTGGTTAAACGCCGAACGGCGGCGGAGCTGGCACTCCGCCGCCGTTCGCCGGTGGTCGTCTAGGAGCGACGACCGGTGATGACTCTCGCGAGGAAGACGATGACCGCGATGATGGCCAACACGATTCCCACCCACAGCAAGAAGTTCAACGACTGGACGAATCCACCCGTGATCAGGAGGACTACTGCGATGACGAAGATGACGATCAAGAGGATATTCATCGGATATGTGCCTTTCTGTTCCCAGAAGGTGAGCACGGTGCTCCCAGGGCAGAACAGACAATATGCCGATGATGCTCAGCTACTAGGGGGTTGCGCCCGGCCCGAATACGCGTAGGGAAGACTCGATCACGCCGGTTTTTTTGCCTTCTTGGTAGGCGCTGCTCCCCGCGTCGAAGTGGATTGCGAAGTCGCCTTCGCGCTCGATTTCGAGGGCGAATTGGTGCCCGCCTTCGCCCCACGACTCTTCTCTACGCTGCGTCGAAGGGCCTCCATGAGATCGAGCACCTCTGCGCCCTGGTCGTCCCCCGGCTCCTCACCGAACGTCGCGGCGGTGTCGAGCGACTCCCCCTCGGCAAGCTTCGCGTCGATGAGGGTGCGCAACTCCTCCTGATACTCGTCGGTGAACTTGGCCGGATCGAACCTCGACGAGAAGCTGTCCACCAGGGCGCCCGACATCTCGAGTTCTTTCGCCGACACCCGGGTGACCTCCTTCAGAGCGGGAAAGTCGGCCTCTCGCACCTCGTCATCCCAGAGCAGAGACTGGAGCATGAGCACCTTGCCTCGCACGCGTAGTGCCCCCAGGCGGGTCTTCTGTCGCAGAGCGAAGTGCACGATGGCCGTGCGATCGGTCTCTTCCAGCGTCTTCCGCAACAGCGCATAGGCCTTCGGAGACTTCGAATCCGGCTCGAGGAAATAACTGCGGTCGAACATGATTGGGTCGAGTTCATCGCTCGGCACGAACTCGACGACATCGATCTCTCGACTGCGCTCCGCCGGGAGGGACTTCAGGTCGTCGTCTGTCAGCACGACCGTGCGCTCGCCATCGTCGAATGCCTTGTCGATGTGGTTGTACGGCACGAGCTCTCCGCAGATCTCGCAGTGCCGCTCGTAGCGGATGCGCCCGCCATCCTTGTCATGCACCTGGTGCAGGTGGATGTCGTGGTCTTCGGTCGCGCTGTAGACCTTCACCGGCACGTTCACCAGACCAAAGGTGATGGCACCTGTCCAGATGGCTCTCATCACCCAATTCGATACCCCTCCGTCCCGCGGATCAAGGGATCGGCGTACATTGGCGGCCATGCCAGCGACGCGATCGAGCAGCCGTTCATCGAGCGCCCGTTCATCGGGCGCCCGTTCATCGGGCGGTTCAGGCGAGACGGTCAGCGTCGAGGGACATCGGCTGAAGCTGACCAATCTCGACAAGGTGCTCTACCCCGAGACCGGGACGACCAAAGCGGATGTTCTGAGCTACTACGCCGAGATCGCCTCCGTTCTGATCCCCCACGCCAGCAATCGCCCCGCAACCCGCAAGCGCTGGGTGCACGGGGTCGGCACCCCCGAGCATCCCGGTGAGGTCTTCTTCCAGAAGAACCTCGAAGACTCAGCCCCGACCTGGGTGAAGCGTCGAACCATCGAGCACAAAGACCACGAGAACCTCTATCCCCTGGTCAACGACCTGGCCACACTCACCTGGTTGGCCCAGATCGCCGCCCTCGAGATCCATGTGCCGCAGTGGCGGTTCGGGCGCACCGGAACGCGTCGCAACCCCGACCGCCTGGTGCTCGACCTCGACCCGGGCGATGGCGCTGGTCTGCTGGAGTGCGCGGAGGTCGCTCGACTGGTACGCGACATCCTGAGCGACATGGGGCTCACCGCCATGCCGGTGACAAGCGGCAGCAAGGGCATCCACCTCTACGCGGCTCTGGATGGGTCACAGAACTCCGATCAGGTCTCCGCCGTTGCCCATGAACTGGCCCGAGCCCTTGAAGCCGACCACCCCGACCTCGTGGTCAGCGACATGAAGAAGACGCTCCGCACCGGCAAGGTGCTGCTCGACTGGAGCCAGAACAACGGGTCGAAGACCACCATCGCGCCGTACTCCCTCCGAGGACGCTTCACCCCCACCGTCGCGGCCCCCCGAACCTGGCGCGAACTGGCCTCCAAGAATCTCGACCAGCTGGACTATGAGGAAGTACTCCGGCGGGTGAAGCGCCGGGGTGATCCGCTTGCCGATCTCGCCTCCGGCCATCTCAACTCGCTCGAGCCGACGCCGGCGCACCTCGCCGCCTTCGAGCGGACCGACCGGCTGGCGACCTACCGCGGCAAGCGCAGCGCTGATCGCACCCCAGAGCCGGTGCCCGCCGGCCCCGCCGAAACCTCAGATGGTCGCAGCTTCGTCATTCAGGAGCATCACGCCCGCCGTCTGCACTTCGACTTCCGCCTGGAGCACGACGGAGTGCTCGTGAGCTGGGCAGTACCGAAGAACGTTCCGACCGAGCCGAAGCAGAATCACCTCGCGGTTCACACCGAGGATCATCCGCTTGAGTACGGAAGCTTCGAGGGCACCATCCCGGCGGGCGAATACGGCGGTGGCACCGTCTCGATCTGGGATGCAGGCACCTACGACCTCGAGAAGTGGCGCGACGGGGAGGAGGTCATCGTCACCCTGAACGGTCGCGCGGACGGCGGTCTCGGCGGAATCCCGCGACGCGTAGCGCTGATCCATACCGGCCACGGCGGAGCAAAGCACGGCGGCGGCAAAGACGACCAAAACTGGCTCATGCACCTCATGAAGGAGCAGCCACGCGCCGCAGCCGCCGACCCAATGCCCCCACCGAAAGCCATGCTCGCGTCGGCAGGAAGCACCACAGACATCCGCACCGAAGCGGACTGGGCCTTCGAGATGAAGTGGGACGGCATCCGCGCCATCGTCACCGCTGGCCCTGACGGCGTCACCCTGACCAGCCGCAATGGTAACGACATGACCCGCACCTATCCCGAACTCGCGGCCGTGACGGCTGCCGTCGGCGGCCACAGCGCGACGCTCGATGGCGAGATCGTTGCCCTCGACCGCTCCGGGCGCCCTGATTTCGGAGTGCTGCAGTCGCGGATGAATGTGACCGACGCGCGTGAGATCGAACGGCTGCGAGCCTCCACCCCGGTGAAGCTCATGCTCTTCGATCTGCTCCTGCTCGACGGCGAATCCCTCCTGAAACGGGACTACGACTCTCGCCGCACTGCCTTGACCGACCTGGTCCGAGACCGGGAACGCGGGGTGGTGCAGGTTCCGCCGGCGTTCGACGGCGACCTCGATGATGCGATGGCCACCAGCCTCGAACTCGGGCTGGAGGGCGTAGTGGCCAAAGAACGCTCCGAGCCGTACTCCGCGGGACGACGGTCACCGGCCTGGATCAAGCTCAAGCACCATCGCACCCAGGAGGTCGTCATCGGTGGCTGGCGGCCCGGCAACGGCAGGCGGGCCGACGGCGTCGGTTCGGTACTGCTGGGGATCCCGGATGACCACGGCATCCGTTACGTCGGACGAGTGGGCACCGGCTTCAGCGACCGAGCCCTCGACGAACTTGCCGCGGTGTTCGCGCACCGCGCCCGCGCGACCTCCCCGCTCTATGACGTGCCGACCGCCGACGCCAAGGACGCCAATTGGGTGCGCGCTGACCTCGTCGCCGAGGTGCAGTTCGCCGAATGGACGTCGACCGGGCGCCTGCGACAGCCCACCTGGCGGGGCTTCCGGCCCGACAAATCACCCGCAGACGTGGTGCCAGAGTAACCAGTCCGTATGATCATCACAGACGGCAGTTTCGGCGCCGGATGATTCGAGGAGTTGCACGTGGGGAAGCTACTGTACGGCCCGACCATCGAGGTCGTCTTCGACGATCGAGTGCTCGCCCATCTGCAGCTGGTTATCGGATTGAAGCTGCGCCGCGGCGAGAGTTTCTTCTTCTCCTGGCGCGACGAACAGAGCGTCGGCGATGGTCGCAGCGTGATCTGGCTCGATCCGTCGATTCCGCTGGTGTTCCGATACAACGGTGGACGCATGCCGAAGATCAACCGCGAGTGGCTCGACGTGCTCACCAATTCGTCCAACAGCGCCCAGGGGCTTCAACTGACCGACGAGGTCGGCGCGCTGGGTCGGACGTCGGAAGAGTAGCGCCTCGGAACGATAGCCGGTAATCACCCTGGGCACGGAAAACCGTCGGCCGCCCGCATCCCCGCGAGCAGCCGACGGATTCTTTCGATCGCGTTCTTTCGATCGCGCCAGACCGGTGTCAGGCGAGGTAGGAGTGCAGCTCTGCCGAACGCAGACGCTTCAGACTGCGGGTCTCGAGCTGGCGCACTCGCTCGCGGGTGATGCCATACAACTCGCCCACCTCGTCCAGCGTCATAGCCTGGCGTCCGTCGAGGCCGAAGCGCAGACGGATCACCGTGGCGTCGCGTTGCGGCAATTCATCCAGGCGCCGGGTGATGTCATCGTGGCGGAAGTCGAGTTCGACCGCTTCGAAGGGTTCGGCGCTGTGCGCGTCCTCGATCAGGTCTCCGAGCTCGGCCGTACCGTCGTCACCAACGGGCAACCCCAGCGACACGGTGTCGTGCTCGGTGCGCTGCAACTTGAGCACTTCCTCGGTGCTGATCTGCGCGGCATCGGCAAGCTCGATCAGCGTCGGCACTCGTCCCAGCTCGCCACTCAGGTCGCGACGGATGCGGTCTAGTTTCTCGATCTTCTCGACGGTGTGTACCGGGATGCGGATGAGGCGGCTCGCGTCGGCGATCCCACGAAGAATTGACTGGCGAATCCACCAGGTGGCGTAGGTCGAGAACTTGTTGCCGGTGGTGTAGTCGAACTTCTCGACGGCGCGCACCAGACCGAGGTTGCCTTCCTGGATGACGTCCATGATCGGTAGTCCTCGCCCCGCGTAGCGCTTGGCGATGCTCACCACGAGACGCAAGTTGGCGTGAATGAAATGCTCATACGCAGCGGCGCCATCCTGCTGCAGATACTTCAGCTCGCGGATCTCCTTGCCGGAGAGATCGAGGTTTTTGACCAGGCGCTCGCCCGCGATCACGCCGACCTCGATTCGACGGGCAAGGAAGACCTCTTCCTCCGCGGTGAGGAGGCGAGCACGGCCGATGCGCTGCAGGTAATCCCGCAGCGGGTCGACCGATACCTCCATGCCAGGGGCGGACGTGGTGAAACGGTCCGAAGAGCTGGTCACTGCAGTTGTCATCGCTGACCCCCCAAATTGGTTACATTTCCGATGTGATCTCAGGCTATGGGACCGCGGGACTGCGCCGTCAGGGGGTTGACAAAGCGACTGTCGTGATTTATTCGTTATCGCTTGATCTGAGCCTTCTCGCGCACGACAGGTGCGGCGAAAAATCCGACAGCGCTCTCCCAATCCGAGAAGACCTCGTCGTGATCGGGAATTTTGATGTTGAGAACTTCGTACTGCGCATTGCGATACTGAATGAACCCCAGCACCTTGGCCGCGGATCCGTCACTCAATCTGCCGTCGGCGATCCGCCATTCGTCCACCGAGATTCTGCTCACAAGCAGATATTCGGCGGGGCACGGACCTGTTGCGTTGTTCTTCATCGAACCTCCCAGCACGATCGCGATGACGGCACGGTCCGAGTGGGTGATCTCACTCGCGGCTACTGTCCATCGCTGACCCCATGCTAAATCTCTGCGCCATTACGCAACAGGGGGTTGACTCCGTTGTCCGGCTGATTCTCACCGGGTTCAGGGCGACCGCAGAGTCGCCCGGCACCGATGCACCCAGGATCAGTCCAGAAGCCGTTGTTACTCTGGTCATCGACATCCGGGCACACCGAGCCGAACTTCGGCGGAGGACCACAGGTTTATGACACGCAGACGCTATTTTCTGGTCACCCTTCGTGACACGATGCGTCCCCCTACCGCGCGAGGCGGAACCCGTAAGTCGCTGGTCTTTCTCGCGGCGGCCGCTGCCTGTGCCCTCGTCGCCATCACTACTGTTCCCCCACCGCCGAGCGCCTACGCGAGCACGCTACGCAGCGCCTACCTGGCGTCGAAGGTGCAGAACTTGTCCATGGCCGACGACTCCAGCATCACGTCTGCGTCACGCGACGTGTATTCGGGCACGCCGGGCGCCAAGACTCTCGCGGCGAGCGGCACCAACTACGACTGGGCGAAGCTGGTCATGTCGACGGCGGGGTGGCCGATGAGCGACGCCAACGTCACGGTGATGACCCGGTGGATGCGGCAGGAAAACGGTCCGAATGACTGGTGGAACCGCAACAATCCACTGAACAACGGCTGGGGATCGGGTGGCGGAGCCGGACTCGGCAGCTACCCCGACCTCGTCACCGCTGCGAAGATGGCCGCGGCCAACCTGCAGAAGAATCCCCTGTTCGCCGAGGTGGCGGCAGACTTCGCCGCCTCCGCTCCGACCGAGGTCACGGAGCACGCGATCTGGGCCTCACCGTGGGCCAGTAGCCATTACGCCAACGGGGCGCACTGGCACTACACGCCGGTCGACGTCTTCACGGCTCCGGCATCCGCCTGGGGCTGATCGCTGTCGGGGGTCACCCCTATGGTGCTGGCGTGAACACGTGCGCGTTAGACGGGTGCTCGGCCGCGGTCGCCGCCGATGCTCCCCTGCAACTCTGTCTCAACCACCTCCTCGAAGCCCACGGCTGGGTCATTGGCGAGATCGGTGAAACGGATGTTCTCCCCGCTCCGTGCGCCGCCTGCGGGTCACGGCTGGGTGTGCGGTATCCCAGCGGATGGCTATGTGCACTCTGCGAATGGCGGGTGGGCGATCGGCCTGACATGACGGCAGCACCTCGCGTGGACGTCGTCTACTACCTCCGATACGGCGACCGCATCAAGATCGGCACCTCCGCAAACCCGCGCCGACGCATCGCCGCGCTTCCGCACGATGAGGTGCTCGCGTTCGAGCGCGGAGACCGCGCGCTCGAGCAGGCTCGGCACCGCCAGTTCGCTGCGCATCGCATCCCCCACACGGAGTGGTTCGAGGCGAACCAGGGACTCGCCGACCTGGTCGCGGCCGTGAGCCGCGGAGTCACGGATCCGTGGTCGCTCTACTCGCTCTGGGTGAGCGAGGCGATCGCCCTGCGCGCCTGAGATCAGCCACCGACCAGCTGTGCGGAGACGATGCGGTCGTCGCCCTCCCGTGGGGAGCCACGCCCGTCGGTGTTGTTGGTCACGAACCAGAGCGAGCCATCTGGCCCCTCCAGCACCGAACGGATGCGGCCGTAGTCGCCGATAAAGTACTCCCGCGCCGTGGTCGGGTCGGCCACCGGCACCCCGCGGATCCGCTCGCCCTGAAGATTGGCGATGAAGACCGTGCCCCCCAGCACGGCGAGACCGCTCGGGCTCGCATCATCCGTCGGCCACTGCTGCACGGGGTCGGTGAGCCCCTTGCCACCGCCCTTGCCCTCCACGATCGGCCACCCGTAGTTGGCGCCGGGTTCGATGATGTTCAGTTCGTCCCAGGTGTCCTGACCGAACTCGGAGGCGAACATGGTGCCGTCCTCGGCCCAGCCAAGGCCCTGCACGTTGCGGTGTCCGTAGCTGTAGACGAGCGAGCCGTCGAACGGGTTGTCGTCGGGCACGTCGCCGTCGGGGGTCATCCGCAGGATCTTGCCCGAGAGCTCGTCGAGATCCTGTGCCGAGCCGCGGTTGGTAGCGTCGCCGACGGAGGCGTACAACATCCCGTCGGGTCCAAAAGCAATGCGGCCGCCGTTGTGCACGCGCTGCGCAGGCAGGCCATCGAGGATGGTTGTCGCCCGGCCGAGCCGCGGGGTGCCGGCCGGCCCAGCGAGGGCGAAGCGCTGAATGCGGTTGCCGTCGTCGCCCGTGGAGTAGACGTAGAGGCGATGCTGGTCGTCGAGCGCGAGCCCGAGGAGTCCGCCCTCACCGCCGTGGGCCACTCCGGGCACAGTGCCCACGACGCGCAGGGCACCACTGGCTCGAAGCTGCAGGATGTCGGCGGAGTCACGTTCGCTCACCAGCGCGCCGTCACCGTCGAGAATCACCGACCACGGGGCGTCGAGCCCGCTGGCAACAACCTTTCTGGCTCCGGTCGGTTCGACCTCGTCGACTCCGAGCGCCGACGAGCTGGGGGCTGGAGTCACCGACGCCGGCGGATCGACCGCGCTCCCAGTGCAGCCGGAAAGTGCGAGCGCGACGGTCGCGGCGATCGCCACTGCGTGGTGGGTGCGGAACATCGATCCTCCAACCGGTCGGTGCTCTCCATTCAAGCCTCATCGTGGGTGGGATACGTCTCGATGCCGGCAGCCACCGCGACGGCCCGATACGCGGAAGCGAGATCAGACAGCGACGAGTGCGCATTCAGCCCGCTGGGGTTCGGGACGACCCAGAGCTGCGATGAACCCCATCGCTGCTCCTGCCTGCCCACCTGGGCGTGAGGCTCATCGAAGGCGATGCGATAGGCGGTGATTCCGAGAAACGCCACTACTGCTGGCCGCAACTCGGCAACGCGAGCCCGCAGTGCGATACCGCCGTCACGAAGCTGCGCCGCGGTCAATTCCGACGCGCGTGCCGTCGCGGCCGGCACGATCGAGGTGATCCCGATCCCCCGCTCGTCGAGGTGTCTCGCATCGTCCGGTTTCAGACCGGCGGATGCGTCGATGACGTGATCGGTGATCCCGGCACCGTATAGGGCGGGATAGAACCGATTGCCCCGACGGGCGAAGTGGGCCTGCACCGCGATGGTCAGGAGCCCCGGATTGATACCCACGATCAGCAGGCGCAGGTGATGTGAGATCAGGTCGGGTAACGTGCCGCCCCGGTACGCCTGCAGGTCGGCCTGGCTGAATCCCATGGTCTAGGCGCGTTATCGAGGCGTAGCTCGCCGGGATGTTCGGAGGTCAGGAGTCGAGTGTGGAGACGGGTTTGCCGGTCTCCACAATGTAGGTCGACAGCATTCGGCCGGTGTCAGGTCCAAGGTCCGTGGCGTTGTGCGGAACACCGGGCGGAATGAGAAATCCGTCGCCCGCGTTGAGAATTCGCGTCTCGCCGTCGCGGCGTTCCATTTGAACCGTCCCCGCCACGATGTACCCCACTTCCTCACCGGGGTGGTGGTGCCAGCCCGACGAGACGTTTACCGGAATTTCGGTGAGCACCTGCACGATGTCACGGCCCGGAATGGATGACGACTCGTGCTGCACTTCCGTGCGCTTGAGTTTTCGTGAGAGTTGATCCTGGTCATCCGCGGTGGCGGTGGGTTCGACGTCTGGGGAGTTCACGGTGCGGTCCTTTCGAGGTTGGGGATCAGCGGGAATGGGGATCAGCGGGATTGAGCAGCAGGATCGAGCAGCAGGAGAAGCTCGTTCGCCACCTGATCAGGCTGGTCTTCTACCAGGAAATGAGTCGCGGCCAGGCCAGTTCCACGCACGTCGGTCGCCCAGCGTCGCCAGATTGCCAGGACATCGCCATAAAACTTGGGAAGGGCACCCGGTGCGCTCCACAACGCCAGCAGCGGGCAGGTGATGAGGTTTCCGGAGCTGACGTCCTCGTCGTCGTGGACCCGGTCGATGCCGGCTCCGGCGCGATAGTCTTCGCAGATTCCGTGAACTACGGTGGGGTCATCGAGAATCTCTCGATAGAGGGTCATCAGCTCTACTGGGTACCTCTTTGCCGTGCGGCCCAACCCGAGTGCCAGAATATGATGATCGAAGAACGCTCCCGGGTTTGAGTTGATGAGTTCTTCCGGCAACGGCTCCGGTTGAGCCAGAAATGCCCAGTGCCAGTAGGTGAGCGCTAACTGCGCGTTAGCGCGAGCCCACACTTCTCCCGTGGGAACGACGTCGAATACGCCCACCGCGGTAATTGTCGCGCCGTGATCGAGCGCCATCCGATAGGCGATGCGTCCGCCCCGATCGTGCCCGGCGACGGCGAATTGTTCGAAGCCCAGAACGGCCATGAGCTGTACCAGGTCGTTCGCCATAGCGCGCTTCGAATAGGGGCTGTGGTCGTCGGTGGTCTCCGGTCGGAATGAGCGACCGTACCCGGGGAGGTCGACAACGACGACGGTGTGGTGGCTCGTGAGCTGCGGAACGACGTCATGCCATATGACGTGGGTCTGGGGGTACCCGTGAAGCAGCAGCAGCGGAGGTCCCTCCCCTCCGACCCGCGCGAATATTGTTCCTCGGTCGACGTCGACCAGACGGGAATCGAAATCCTCGAACATCCTCTCGTCCCGACCGCTACGACGCGCTGTCGAGAAAACTCAAGAGCTCCTGATTGACCTCCGCGGTGTGGGTGACGGGATTGATGTGGGGACCACCCTCGATTTCCACGTAGCGGGCGGAGGGAAGGGATTCGTGAGCGCGAGCTCCCTGCCCGTCGATGGAGAGAATCCGGTCTGCAGTGCCATGCATGATCAGGGTCGGCACGTCGAAGCGTTCCAGGTCGGCGTGGAAGTCCTCGAGCCAGGTTTGGGGGCAGGCCCACGTTGCGTACGGCGACGCGTCGGCGCCCGCCGACCACATCGCCCGCACGGTGTCTTCGCTGACTCGCGTGCCTTGATAGTCGTCGAGGTTCAAGAAGTTGCCCATCATGCCGGTGAGCCACGCGAACCGATCGGCGAGGATCGCGTCCTGCACTCCCTTGACCCCCGCCTCATCGACACCTTTCGGGTTGTCATCGCTGTGGGCGAATGTCGGCGTGAGGCTTTCGATCAGCACGGCGCTGCGAAGCCGATCGGTGCCGAATCGGCCGATGTACCGCGCAACTTCACCGGTGCCGAGCGAGAACCCCACGAGCGTGACGTCCCGCAGGTCGAGTTTCGTCAGCACCACATCGACGTCTGCGCTGAGGGTGTCGAAGTCGTAGCCCGAAATCGGAGCGCTCGAGCGACCGAACCCGCGACGATCGATACTGACGACGCGGTACCCCGCGTCGAGGAGGGGGTGCAACTGTGGCTCCCACGAGCGAGCGTCGAACGGCCAGCCAGCCAGAAGCACGACCGGGCGCCCCACGCCTTGATCCTCGTAGTACAGCTCGATGGGTGCAGAGTTTTCTTCTCCGACGGTGATGGTGGCCATTGCTACTCCTTGGTAATTTTCGTGTCTCGCTCGTGAGGAAGGTCAGAAAGTCTTGAGCAGCGGCCGTGTGGAGAGGTCGGCGGCAGGATGTTTGGGATCACTACGATGCCACTCTTCGCTCGACCCGGCTAGGGCTTCGTGGGAGTGCGTGACGAAGCACAATGAGCTGGTCGATGCACCGGCCCGGGGAGAAAGTTCCAACTCCGTCGGGGATGGTGACCACCGGCATGGCGAGCTCCTCGTGAAATTGAAAGTTGTGGACAGCGCACCATATTGTGCGCATCATCGAATCCGGGTATCACCCCAGTGTCGACAGGCGACGAAGGTCGAAAATGGACGAGGTGGTTTAACGACGGGAGTGACGATTTTCGGCTGCGGCGCCGGCGTTACCATGATCCGGTGATGGTGAATCGTGCCAGCAATCCACTCCACACGCCGAGCGAAGCGGAAGGCCCTGATCGTGACCTCTAGCCCAGAGCCATCGAAAAACACCGGACCGTCTGAAAACGCAGAGCCGTCGAAGAACACAGAGCAGTCTGAAAACGCCGGGCCGCCGGACTCCCCCCGGTGGAGGGCGATGGTATTAATCGGCCTCGCGGGCGGGCTCCTCTCCGGACTGTTCGCCATCGGAGGCGGAATCATCATGGTGCCGCTGCTCACCGCGTTCGCCAAACTCAATCAGCGAGCCGCTGCGGCGACCTCCCTCGCTGCGATCGTGCCCACCTCGATCGTCGGTTCCATCACCTATGTGATCGCTGGGGAGGTGGATCTCGTTGCCGCCGGATTCGTCTCGATCGGGGCGGTCGCCGGAGCACTGCTCGGCAGTAGATTCCTGAAGCGCATCCCGCTCACCTGGCTGCGGTGGCTGTTCATCATCTTCATACTGCTCGTTGCCGCCCGCCTGTTCCTGGTGACCCCGGAACGCGGACAGGAAGTCGCCCTTAGCGTCTCCATCGCCGCGGCATACATTGTGCTCGGGCTTCTCATGGGAGTCCTGTCCGCCCTCTTCGGAATCGGCGGGGGAATCATCGCGGTTCCCGCACTCATCGGGGTATTTGCCATCGGCGACCTCGTGGCCAAAGGAACCTCCCTCCTGGTGATGATCCCAACCAGCATCGTGGGCACCGCGTCGAATTGGCGGGCGGGCACGGTAAACGTGCGGGCAGGGCTCGTGCTCGGTCTATCGGCAACGGTGGCGTCGATCCCGGGCGCCTGGCTGGCACTGATCCTGCCCCCTCGTGTGTCGAGCGTGCTGTTCGGCTGCCTCCTCATCGCCGTCGCCGCGCAGCTGACGTACAAGGCCGTGACCACCCAGAGAGTCGCGCGCCGATAGACCACTGCTTTCGACTATTTATTGAGACGGTATTTATTGAGACGGTATTGAGCTCAGATCGAAGCGTCTCGACTTTCATGGTTCTGAGACGACCGATTCGGAACGCAGGCGGGTTCAAGCTCGCTCTGCCAGTAACCAAGAAGGGGCGGGTGGCCATGGCCACCCGCCCTTTCTCATTGTTCATCGGCTTGAGCGATTGGATCTCAATTGGCAACAGCGGCAGTTCATTACGCTTCCCGTCGTCGTGTACGAGGGCAACCGCTTTCGGCTGGGTGTTCTCGAGTCTGCCGGAGAAGACGACGGCTAGTTCACGGCGGAGGTGCATATCGGAAGTGCAGCGGTCGCTGATCAGGTCTCGGTGAGAATCCAGCGACTGCAGCGCCTGGACGTGATCAACCAGACGTTCAGTGAGGGGCTTCCATTCGATGACGCTGCTGCACGGCAGTACGGCTACATCACTGAGTTCGTTCCGGGGGCTGGCCGGAGCCCTCGCGGTCGTGTGCCTGACGTGATGATCGCTGCCACGGCCGCTGCCGATGGCGCTGCTCTGATCACTCGTGACGGTAAAGACTTTTTCGGCCTGGAAACCCTGATCAAGATCATCTATTTCTGAGCGGCCTCCGATATTGAGCTCGCTCACGTACCTCTGATCGTGCCCGCGCGGGCGCCGGATCTCGAAATGACGAAGGCCCCGGCGAGTCGATAGAGCCGGCGCCTTCGTTTCCGGTCGATTCACTTGAATCTGCTACTCCTCTCGAAACGTGGAACTGACGGATACGACGCGCTCTCGTTGGTTCCAATTTCAACTGAAGCTGTACGAACTCTGAAGTTTTCCTGAGAACAAAGTCGATTTTTCCCGGCCGTTTTACGCAGCCATCTGCTCGGCCAGTACTGGTCTCTCCAGGCCGCGTCAGGTACTTCCCGGGCGATCGTCGCGGCCGAGTGAGATCAGCCGATCGGGGCGTCACCTGCCCGTCCCGAAGGCGAAGCAGCTCCCCGCCCCACGCCAGCCGAGCTCTGCCCCAGCGCCTGGGCCGAATCAGACGTCTTTCGACATCTCGGTCAGCAGCGTGATCACCGAGGTGATCTTCCCGCTTTCGACCGTCACGAAATCGATTCCTCGCGCCACAGGCTCTCCGCCTTCTGGACCGAGGGCCCAGGCCTGGGCGCCATTGTGGTCGCCGACGTACACCGGACCATCTTTGATGAATCGAAAGTCTGCCGGAGCCGCCTCTGAGAGTGCCCTCGCTCGTGCTTCCACGCTACGTATGCCGACGGAGGTGCCCTCGGGATCCGTGAATGTGACCTGGTCCGCATAGGTCTCAAGCACCGCGGTGTGCCTATCGTCGTCGTTTTTTGCCCCGAAAACGCGATGCAGGTTGGATTCGAGAAGTTCGGGAATCGAGGCCATGGTCCGTGCTTCCTTTCCAGTCAAACAACTGAACAATGTCAGCGACACGCGTGAACCACACGTCGCACTTCACCCACACTTTTTGCGAGTTCATCATCCCGCACTTACCCCGGATCTGATCGGGCGTCTGCATAGCTACGCCGATCTCGACCTAGCGGGACAGCACCTCTCGCTATTCGGCTGGGATTAGGGCCCTCCGCAGGACGGTCTATTCGAGGGGAACCAGCTGAAGTTCTTCCTCGCCCAGTTGTCCGCGAAGATCGATTGGACGACACGCACGACCATTCTCCGTATACGTGGTTCTCCCCACGACGAACGCCTCCCTCGCGGGCCGAGTACGCCTAGCCGCCTCGGCGGAAGAAGCCAGCGTCGACGTGCAACTGAATGTCGGCGAAGGGCTTCGCACGTGTACCCGGCAATGGTCGGCACCCCGGAGGCAGCAGCGGCCACGCGCCGAATGGGCGACTTTCTCCGCGCAACGACCCGCGAACCGTCCGATTACGGATTCGGCTCACGAGACCGGCACTCCGTCGACTCACTGACTACGTGGTGGGCCCTACCGGGCTCGAACCGATGACATCCACGGTGTAAACGTGGCGCTCTACCAACTGAGCTAAAGGCCCGCGATCACGCCCTCGCGGGGCGCATCACGACTGGTCCATAGTACCGATTGTCGGCACCAGGGGAAATCTACGCGGCGACCGGGGTCAGCTCGGCGAGGGCTGCGCGGTAAGCGGCGATCGAACGGGCTTCGCCGGGCGCAGTGATGAAGCTCGCGCGAATGATGCCGGTGGTATCGATGATGAAAGTCGCCCGGTTGGCGAAACCCTTCTCCGGCACGAACACGCCGTACTCCTTGGCGACGGAGCCGTGTGGCCAGAAGTCTGCCAACACGTTGAAGTCATATCCTTCGGCCTCGGCGAAAGCACGCAGGGTGGCCTTTGAATCGACAGAGATGCCGATCAGCTCGATGCTCTTGTCTTTGAACAGCGACAGGTTGTCGCGCAGTTCGCAAAGCTCACTGGTGCAGGTGCTCGAGAATGCGAGGGGGAAAAAGACGAGCACTACCGGCTTCTTGCCGCGAAACTCGCTCAGGCGAATGTGCTCGCCGAACTGGTTGGGCAAATCGAAGTCGGGTGCCTGGATGTCGTTCTCCAGTGCCATGTTCAGATCCTTATCTCCGGGAGAGTAAACACCCGGTAAACACAGTCGGCAATGTTACGCCTGCTCTGCACGGTTTCTGCTTATTCCACCGAATCCACGGAAACCGCGTAGGCAAATCGTCGGGATGCGCCGGGCACAAGGGTGAACTGCCCCGGTTTCGCCGAATATTCGCCCTCGAATCCTTGCGGTGCCGTCATCCCGAACCACGGTTCGATGCAGACGAACTCGCCGGGAGCCTTCGACCAGACACCGAGCAGCGGGAAGTCGGGAAAATCGACGGTGATCACCGGCGCGCCCGGTGCCGTGTAGCGCACGGTGCGGCTCTCGAGCTGGTCGAAGATCACCGCGTCGTCGACGAAAAGACCGTCATCGAGGTGAAGAGTGTCACCCACCACCGGTGTCGCAATCGGCTCGGGCAGCAGCAGTCCACCGAAGATGCGACGGATGGGAGCGCTTTCGTCACGAGCAAATTGAAGTGTGTGCGCCTCTCGCTCGATTCCCGGCAGCAACGGCCAGGCGAATCCAGGATGCTCCCCCACCGACGCGGAGAACGTCTCGTCGCCGAGGTTGGTCACCGTCGTCTCCACGCTGAGCGTCGTGCCCTCCAGCGAGTAGCGGATCTCGAGGCGGAACGAGAACGGGAAGTGCGTGCGGGTCTCGGCCGAGTCTTCGAGGGTGAAGAGCACGCGGTCATCCGTCGCCTCGGAGGCTGTGAAATCGAGGTCGCGGGCGAAACCGTGCTGCGAGATCGGATAGTCGATGCCGTCGTGCTCGAGCACCCCGCCCGGCATCTGGCCGACGATCGGGAAGAGCACGGGAGCCCGGCGGCCCCAGGCAGCGCCTCCCTGCCAGAGCAGCTCGGTGCCGACAGAATCCACCAGGGACTGCAATTCGGCGCCGCGAGACTCGATCGAGACGCGCAGTATCCCGTTGTCCAGAGTGTGGAGTGCCATACGGGAGACGCTACTCCAGGGAGGGCGGCCGCATGGAGCAACCATGTCCTCGCACGGAACTAGACTCATTGAGGCCGTGCTCCGGACCCGGCCGATCGCAACCCGATCGGCTCGAGCCAGCACGGTAAAGATTGTCCGCGAACAAGAGCGAGGTCGACGTTGACGGTAAACGACCAGGACCCTTACTCGGTGACCCACACCGATCGAGACCCTGACGAAACTGCTGAGTGGCAGGAGTCCCTCGACGCGCTGGTCGCGGCACAGGGGCACGAGCGTGGTCGCGAGATCATGCTGAGCCTGCTGAAGCGGTCGAAGGAACTGCACCTCGGCGTGCCGATGGTTCCCACCACCGACTACCTCAACACGATTGCTCCCGAGAACGAGCCGACTTTCCCGGGCAACGAGGAACTCGAGCGGCGCTATCGCGCCTGGATCCGGTGGAACGCCGCCATCACGGTGCACCGCGCCCAGCGCCCCGGCATCGGCGTCGGTGGCCACATCTCCACCTATGCCTCCTCTGCTGCTCTGTACGAGGTGGGACACAACCACTTCTTCCGCGGCCAGAATGACGCCAGCGGCGGCGACCAGATCTTCTATCAGGGGCATGCCTCTCCCGGCATGTACGCCCGCGCCTTCCTCGAGGGCCGGCTCACGCCTGACCAGCTCGACGGGTTCCGTCAGGAGAAGTCGCACGCCGGTGGAGGTCTCTCCTCCTACCCGCACCCGCGTCTTATGCCGGATTTCTGGCAGTTCCCGACGGTCTCGATGGGTCTCGGCCCGATCAACGCGATCTACCAGGCGCAGTCGAACAAGTACCTCACCAACCGCGGCCTGAAGGATGTCTCCGACTCCCAGGTCTGGGCCTTCCTCGGCGACGGCGAAATGGATGAGGTTGAGAGCCGCGGTGCTCTTCAGCTGGCCGCGAATGACGGCCTCGACAACCTCAACTTCGTCATCAACGCGAATCTGCAGCGCCTCGACGGCCCAGTTCGCGGTAACGGCAAGATCATCCAGGAGCTCGAAAGCTTCTTCCGCGGGGCCGGCTGGAACGTCATCAAGGTGATCTGGGGCCGCGAGTGGGACGACCTGCTCGCGCGCGACACCGACGGCGCGCTCCGCGACCTGATGAACCGCACTCCGGATGGCGACTACCAGACCTACAAGGCCGAGAACGGCGCCTACGTTCGCGAGAACTTCTTCGGCCGCGATCCGCGCACCCTCGAGCTGGTCAAGGACTACACCGACGACCAGATCTGGAACCTCAAGCGGGGTGGGCACGACTACAAGAAGGTCTACGCGGCCTTCAAGGCGGCCTCCGAGCACAAGGGCCAGCCGACCGTCATCATCGCCCACACCATCAAGGGCTACGGACTCGGGCCGGCCTTCGAGGGCCGCAACGCGACCCACCAGATGAAGAAGCTCACCCTCGACGGGCTCAAGTCTTTCCGCGATGCCATGCGCATTCCGATCACTGACGCGCAGCTCGAAGAGAACCCATACATGCCGCCCTACTACCACCCGGGTGAGAACGACGAGGCGATCCAGTACCTGCAGGAGCGTCGCCGCGCGCTCGGCGGCTACCTGCCGGAGCGCCGGTCGAAGTACACCCAGGTCGCGGTGCCAGAGGAGGCGTCGTACGCGATCGCCAAGAAGGGTTCTGGCAAGCAGGAGATCGCCACCACGATGGCGTTCGCCCGCCTGTTGAAAGACCTGCTCAAGGCGCCGGGCTTTGGAAATCGCATCGTGCCGATCATTCCGGATGAGGCACGCACCTTCGGCATGGACGCCTACTTCCCGACGGCCAAGATCTACAACCCGCACGGACAGAACTACACCTCGGTCGACCGCGAGCTGCTGCTGGCGTACAAGGAGAGCCCTCAGGGGCAGATCGTTCACGTCGGCATCAACGAGGCCGGCGGATTCGCGGCGTTCACCGCGGCGGGCACGTCGTACGCCACTCACGGTGAGCCGCTGATCCCGGTCTACGTCTTCTACTCGATGTTCGGCTTCCAGCGCACTGGCGACGCCATGTGGGCTGCGGGCGACCAGATGGCTCGCGGCTTCATCGTCGGTGCAACCGCTGGTCGCACCACGCTCACCGGTGAGGGCCTGCAGCATGCTGATGGCCATTCGATCCTGCTGGCGTCGACCAACCCGGCGATCGTCGCCTATGACGCGGCGTACGGCTACGAACTCGGCCACATCGTCAAGGACGGCCTCGAGCGCATGTACGGCGGTTCGCATCCGAACCCGAATGTCATGTATTACCTCACGGTCTACAACGAGCCGATCCAGCAGCCGGCCGAGCCCGAGAATCTCGATGTCGACGGAGTGCTCAAGGGCATCTACCTGCTGAAGGGCGCCTCCGTCGGCGGTCCCCGCGCGCAGCTGCTCGCATCCGGTGTCGCGGTTCCGTGGGCTCTCGAGGCACAGGAACTGCTGGCAAACGACTGGGGCGTTTCGGCCGATGTCTGGTCGGTCACCTCCTGGACAGAGCTGCGCCGCGATGGCATCGCCGCCGAGGAGCACAATTTCCTGCACCCGAACGACGACAAGGTCGTGCCGTACGTGACGCAGAAGCTGCGCGACGCCGAGGGTCCGTTCCTCGCCGTCTCCGACTTCATGCACGCGGTGCCCGACCAGATCCGGCAGTTCGTGCCCGGTGACTTCGCCACCCTCGGCGCCGACGACTTCGGCTTCTCCGACACTCGCGCCGCGGCCCGTCGCTTCTTCAAGATCGACGGACCGTCGCTGGTCGTTCGCACCCTGGAGTCGCTCGTCGCCCAGGGAAAACTCGACCCGAGTGTGCCGCAGCAGGCGATCGACCGCTACCGTCTTCACGACGTGAACGCGGGCACGACCGGCTCTGTCGGCGGCGAGAGCTAGGGGTACCCCCACCACCATGGCGCCGGCGAGAACGAAGGAGCAGACGCTCGCATGGTTGCGCTCGCTCTCCGGCGAACTCGCTACCGCGACGCTCAAGCGCCTCGATGACACCCTGCCCTGGTATGGAGACATGCCACCAGGCCGACGCTCCGCCGTCGGCCTGGTGGCCCAGGCCGGCATCACGTCGTTCATTCACTGGTACGACGAGCCGAGTTCGACACCGTGGATCGCGGCGGATGTCTTCGGCGGAGCGCCACGCGAACTCCTCAGGTCTGTCAGCCTCACCCAGACGCTCCAGCTCATCAAGGTGACCGTCGAGGTGGTCGAGGATCGCGTCAAGGGCAGTGACGAATCGGTGCGCGAAGCCATCCTGCTCTACTCGCGCGAGATCGCCTTCGCGGCAGCCGACGTCTATGCCCGTGCGGCGGAGGCCCGCGGCCTGTGGGACGCTCGGCTCGAAGCGCTTGTCGTCGACTCCATTCTCAGCGGGGAATATGACGACGAACTGCCCTCGCGCATCGCCGCGCTCGGCTGGCACGGGCACGGCGAGGTCTCGGTGCTCGTCGGTACCGCTCCGAAGATGCTCGACGTCGACATGTTGCGCCGCACCGCACGGCACCTCGATGCCGATGTGCTGATCGGGGTGCAGGGAAGCCGCCTGGTCCTGGTCATCGGGCGCGCACATCCCAGCCCCGAAGACGGAGACCCGCCGGCCACGGGCCTCATCGCCTTCCTCGACATCGCGACCGCACTCGAGCCCGGCTTCGGTGACGGACACCTGGTGCTCGGCCACGAGGTCCCCTCGCTGGTCGAAGCCTCCCGGAGTGCGAAGGCAGCCCTCGCCGGGTTCGCCGTCGCGCGGTCGTGGCGCAATGCTCCGCGCCCGACGCTCGCCGACGATCTGCTGCCGGAGCGCGCACTGGCCGGCGACGGCCTCGCCCGCGCCACTCTCATCAATCGCATCTACAAGCCGCTTCAGGCGCATTCGACCGAACTGCTCACGACGCTGTGGTGCTATCTCGACAATGGTCGCTCGCTCGAGGCGACCGCGCGGGAGCTGTTTGTGCACCCCAACACCGTGCGATACCGCCTGAAGCGCGTGACCGAGGTGATCGGTTGGGATGCCACGGGTGCGCGCGAGTCGCTTATTCTTCAGGCCGCGCTCATCCTGGGCTCGATTGCCGAGCCGGACGGTCCGCTGCGCCGCCGCTAGCTCATTGCGGACGCCTCTCTGTAGACGCACGACAAAGCTTTTCGGCTTTATTAGTCGTGTCCCACAGCCGCTTGTCGACTGACCCGTAGCAGACTGGAGGGATGATCGTCGTCGTGTGCCCGGGTCAGGGCTCCCAAACTCCAGGATTCCTCACCCCGTGGCTCACCGAAACCCGGTTCCGCGAGCAGCTCGAAGCCATCTCCGACGGCGTCGGCATCGACCTCGTCACCCACGGCACCGTGAGTGATGCAGACACGATCCGTGACACCGCCGTCGCTCAGCCCCTGATCGTCGCGGCCGGCCTGCTCTCGCTCTCCGCGCTGCTCGAGACCCGCTCCGCGCGCATTGGCGGCGTGGCGGGCCACTCGGTCGGCGAGGTCACCGCTGCGGCGGCCGCTGGCATCCTCAGCAACGACGACGCGATGACCCTGGTGCGCGAGCGCGGGACGGCGATGGCCGCCGCGGCCGCGATCACCGAGACCGGCATGAGCGCCGTGGTCGGCGGAGTCGAGGCCGACCTGCTTGCCAAGCTCGACATCCTGGGTCTGTACCCGGCCAACTTCAACGGCGGCGGTCAGATCGTCGTCGCGGGTGAACTGCCGGCGCTCGAGGCACTGAAGAACGACCCACCCGCCGGTGCGCGCGTCATTCCGCTGCAGGTCGCCGGCGCCTTTCACACCCGCTACATGCAGCCAGCGGTCGAGCGTCTGCGTGAGGTCGCCGGCGGCCTCGAGAAGCACGACCCGAATATGACCATCTGGACCAACCGCGACGGCTCTACCGTCGCGAGCGGCACCGAGTTCATCGACCTGCTCGTCGGCCAGGTTTCCTCGCCGGTACGGTGGGACAAGACCATGGACTCGTTCGCAGAGGCCGGTGTGACCGGGATTGTCGAACTTGCTCCGGCCGGCGCGCTAGTCGGTCTGGCGAAGCGCGGCCTCAAGGGCGTGCCCACCGTGGCCGTCAAGACGCCCGACGATCTCGCCGCGGCATTCGATCTCATCGACGGGAACTCATGAGCCAGCCCACCTTGAAGCAGTCCCGCGGGGCTGAATTCACCCGCATCTACAGCTACGGCGCCGCACGCGGAGAGCTCGTGGTTCCGAACGACGACCTCATCGGTCCGATCAATTCCAGCGACGAGTGGATCCGGCAGCGCACGGGCATCATCACCCGCAAGCGCGCGCCGCGTGAGGTCGACGCGATCGACTTGGCAACGGATGCCGCGCGTGAGGCCATCGAGAAGTCCGGTATCGACCCGGCCCTCATCGACCTCGTCATCTGCGCCACCATCAGCAACCCGCGCCAGACACCGTCGATGTCTGCGATCGTCGCCGACCGCGTCGGCGCTAACCCGGCCGCGGCCTACGACGAGAACGCCGCGTGTGCGGGATTCAGCTACGGGGTCACCCAGGCCGACGCACTCATCCGCTCGGGTGCCGCGCACTATGCGCTGGTGATCGGTGCAGAGAAGCTCTCCGACATCGTCCACCCGGCCGACCGCTCCATCTCATTCCTCCTCGGTGACGGCGCGGGCGCCGTGGTGATCGGCCCGAGCGATTTCCCCGGCATCGCGGCTCCCGTCTGGGGCTCCGATGGATCCAAGGCGGATGCCGTGGGCATGAATGGCACCCTCGCCGACTTCCGCGATGGCCTGATCGAATGGCCGACTCTCGTGCAGGAGGGTCCGACGGTGTTCCGCTGGGCGGTCTGGGAGATGGTCAAGGTCGCGCACCAGGCGCTCGAGGTTGCCGGCATCGAGGCGAGCGATCTTGCCGCGTTCATTCCTCACCAGGCGAACATGCGCATCATCGACGAGTTCGCCAAGCAGCTCAAGTTGCCGGATACGGTGATCGTCGGCCGGGACATCGCGACCACGGGCAACACCTCAGCCGCATCCATCCCCCTCGCGACCCATCGCCTGCTCGAAGAGCACCCCGAACTCAGCGGCGGCCTTGCCCTGCAGATCGGATTCGGTGCCGGCCTCGTCTTCGGGGCCCAGGTAGTGGTCCTCCCGTAAGATAATCAACGGTCAAACGACACCCCTCAAGGAGAAAACACAATGGCATTGTCCACAGAAGAAGTTCTGGCAGGTCTCGCGGAACTCATCAACGACGAAACCGGCATCGCCACCGACACGGTCGAGCTGGGCAAGTCGTTCACCGACGACCTGGACATCGACTCCATCTCGATGATGACCATTGTCGTGAACGCAGAAGAGAAGTTCGACGTAAAGATCCCGGACGAAGAGGTCAAGAACCTCAAGACCGTCGGCGACGCTGTCAGCTTCATCGTCAACGCTCAGGGCTAATTCAGCCCCACACGTGGTCGGCCAGCCCAGTTCTTCTGAGCTGGCCGCCCGTATGACGAGCCCATCGTCGAAGATCCACCAGAGAGAAATGCCGTTATGACCAAGAAGATCGTCGTCACCGGGATCGGCGCAACATCGCCGATCGGTGGCACCGCCCCCGAATCCTGGGCAGCGCTGCTCGCAGGCAAGTCCGGCGGCCGCAGCCTCGCCTACGACTGGGTTGAGCAGTACACGCTCCCCGTCACCTTCGCCGCCGAGGCAGAGGTTCGCCCCGACACGGTGCTCGAACGCCAGGAGTCGAAGCGGCTCGACCCGTCCGCGCAGCTCGCCCTCGTCTCGGCTCGCGAGGCGTGGGCGGATGCCGGCTCCCCCGAGGTCGCCCCGGAACGCCTCGGTGTCGACTACGCCACCGGCATCGGCGGACTGTGGACCCTGCTCAACGGATGGGACACCCTCCGTGAGAAAGGTCCGCGCCGCGTTCTCCCGATGACGGTGCCGATGCTCATGCCTAACGCGGCTGCCGCCGCGATCAGCATGGACATCAACGCGCGCGCTTTCGCCCGAACCGATGTCTCGGCTTGCGCCTCCAGCACCGAGTCGATCTCGAATGCCTACGACCACCTTCAGCAGGGCCTCGCCGACGTGATCGTCGCCGGAGGAACCGAGTCGGTCATCCACCCCTTCACCATCGCGGCCTTCGCCGGCATGCAGGCGCTGTCCAAGCGCAACGATGACCCCGCCACCGCGTCACGTCCATACGACATCAGCCGCGATGGCTTCGTGATGGGCGAGGGCGCGGCGACCCTGGTGCTGGAAACCGAAGAGCACGCGCTCGCCCGCGGTGCCCGCATCTACGCCGAGATCGCCGGCGGCGGAGTCACCAGCGACTCGTATCACATCACCGCCCCGGATCCCGAGGGCTGGGGTGCCGCCCGCGCGGTGCACGCCGCGCTCGCGCAGGCCGGCGCGACGCCCGACGAGGTGCAGCACATCAATGCCCACGCCACCAGCACGCCGGTCGGCGACATCGCCGAGTACAAGGCGCTGCTGAGTGTGTTCGGCGACCGGGTGCACGGCATCCCGCTCTCCGCGACGAAGGCCGCCACCGGTCACCTGTTGGGGGGAACCGGCGCGCTCGAGGCGATCTTCACCATCCTCGCCCTGCGGGATCGCGTCGCCCCACCGACGATCAACATCACCGAGCAGGACCCGGAGATTCCCCTCTCGGTGTCCGGTACGGCACAGGCTCTGCCGGAGGGACCGCTGCTCGCGATCAGCAACTCCTTCGGGTTCGGTGGTCACAACTCGGTTCTCGCCATTCGGAGCGTGTAGCCGCCCGCGGCCGCGACACTCATGCGGATTGCGATAGTCAGCGACTACTTTCTCGATTACGTCGGCGGTGCCCAGACGTCGATGAAGCAGCAGCGTCTCGCGCTTGAAGAGGCGGGGCACGACGTGGTCATGGTCTCGACCCGTCGCGGCCTCGCCGGGCGGCGCATGCGGCTCGTCGACGGGGACGCCATGTTCCAGCCCAACTTCACCATCCCGGGGCTCGAACTGCCCGTCGTACCGAACAACGGCCGCGTGCGGGCCAAGCTCGAGGCGTACTTCCGAGCTCAGCGCATCGAGGTCGTCCACGTGCAGACCGAGTTCAGCCTGGCACGCGCCGCAGCCGATGTCGCGAAGAAGCTCGGCATCCCCGTCGTCCACACCGTGCACACCTTCTACTGGGCCAGTGAGTCCGGCCCGCAGGCATCCGTCGCGTGGTTTTTGCGGCTGGGCCTGCGCGTGGTCACCAAGGCCAAGCTCCCCAATAAGGTCTTCACCTCGCGCGCGGGCGACAACGTCATCCGCAATCTCACGCTCGGGATGGCGCTGCGGGCCGATCGGGTGATCTCCCCGTCCGCTCACCAGGCCCGAGACCTCGCCGCGGCCGGCGTGTCCGGTGACATCGCGGTGGTCCCCAACCCGGTGGCGACCTCCGACCGCCCGTCGGTGCCGCTGGAGCCCGGGCTCCGCCCCCGCTTTCTCTGGGTGGCTCGCTGCGAGCCGATCAAGCGCCCCCTGGTCTTCGCGCGCGCGGCCATTGAGGCGCTGGGCCGCACCGACAATGCCTTCAGCGTCGACTTCGTCGGCGAGGGTGCCGACCTGGCGGAACTGCGCGCGCTCGCGGAGGGGCATGACGAGATTCGCATCCAGGGCGTGCTCCCCCACGACCAGGTGCTCGATCTGATGGACGTGTCCTCCGCCGTCGTTCTCAGCTCACTCGGCTTCGACAACCAGCCGATGACCATCGCCGAGGCGGTAAGCCGCGAACGCGGGGTGCTGTATTGCGACCCACAGTTGCGCGAGGGGCTGCTCAATTCTGGCTTCCTCAGCGAGACGCCGGATGTCGCGGGTCTCGCCGATGCGATCGTCGAGCTGGTGAGCGACCCGGCCCTGCTTCCCGGACTCTCGGCAGGTGCGCGCGCCGACCGCGAGGCGTTCGCCCCGGCAAACTACGTTGCGCGCGTGGTCGAGATCTATCGCACCACCACTGCCGCGGCCTAAGCCGTATCTGCACTAGGCCTTATCGGCACTAGGCCTTATCGGCGTTGGGACCGCGCTTGCCCTCGTAGAACTCGATCTCACGTTCGAGCTCGGCGAGCTGTTCCTCGGTCGACTTCGCCGGCCGGGCAGCGGGCAACGATGCTCCCCAGCGTCGCGAGTCACCGAAAGTGCCGCGGTCAACCGGACGGCTGTATTCGCGCCCGACGGCGAACCAGATGATGCTGCCCACCAGAGGCAGGAAGACCACCAGCAGAACCCAGACCAACTTGGGGAGGTGCTTCACCTGCCAGTCGTCACGCGTGATGATATCGACGAGCGCACCGATCACCAGGGCGAGCATGAGCACGGACACGACGATGTACATCAGGCCAGCATATTTCGTGAGTACAGGTCACGCCTAGAGTGAAGCCCCAGAACCGAGCCGGCTCAGCCGACTTTGTGCAGCCAGACCACCTGATTGTCGTCGCTGGCGTAACGGAACGCCTCGAGTTCTTCGTCCCAGGACTGTCCGAGCGCGAGCCGAAGCTCACGGTGCAGCTCGAAGGCATCGGAGCCGGCGATCTCCATGGCATAGCGCACCCGATCCTCGGGGATGACGGTGTTTCCCGCGCTGTCGATCTGCGCGAAGAATACGCCGAGGTCGGGCGTGTGCATCCAGCGACCGCCGTCGCTCCCGGGCGACGCATCCTCGGTCACCTCGTAGCGGAGGTGTTCCCAGCCGCGCAGCGCTGATGCCAGTGCCGCACCCGTGCCCTGGGGACCCTCCCAATAGAACTCGCTACGCATCGATCCCTTGAGCACAGGCTGCGCCGACCACCGAAAATTCACGGCGCGATCAAGGGCGCGCCCTGCCGCCCACTCCACGTGGGGGCACAGCGCGCGGGGAGCAGAGTGCACGTACAGCACTCCGCGTGCCATTGCGACGGCATCCGTTGCAGCGACATCCGTTGCAGCCACGATGATCTCCATTCCGTTGAGGTGCGACTTCCCCATCGACCTCGGAATGTAAATTGCGTCCGCGCTGCATATGAAATTAGACGGCGAGCCGCCAGGCCCATTATTGCTGGTCATGTAACGAAATCACAACTGTGTAATTGCCGAGCATTCGGCGTCAACCTATACTCCGTATATTCATCGCTCGTCGACTGCCTCCGGAGGTTCCGTGTCCGTTCGCGATGCGCTGCTCGCCATCCTCACCCTCGGACCCGCCTACGGGCATCAGTTGCACGCCGAATTGGCCATTCGCACCCCGCATCGCGGCGCGGTCAACGTCGGTCAGATTTACGGCACCCTCGATCGACTGACCGCGCGCAAACTCATCGAGCCGGCCGGGACGACGGATGACTCTCTCCCTCTGCACCGCCTCACCCGGGCAGGCCACGCCGCCGCGGATCGCTGGATGTCGACGGTGGAGCTCGCCGCGCTGCCCGAGTGGACCGAGATGCTCGACCAGGTCGTGGTCGTGACCTCGATCGCGCCGAACCGGGCCAAGAGTCTGGCCGAGGACTTCCGTCGGTGGTGGGAGGCGGATCTCGCCGCAGCCCGTGATGCCGCAAAGCCCGATTCCATGGATGCCCGGCTCGCGGCGATCGCCCGCGAGACCCAGGGCGTCGCCGCCATCGCGTGGCTGGGCTCTGCCATTGCTGCGCTCTCGGACTACGAGGGCTTTCGTCCACTCAACGAGGCGCGCCCCCGCCGTGGCCGACGCCCGGCGCCCGCACCGCCGGTCGAGTAGCGCCCGAGGAACGAGGACGCGTATCGAGACCCACCCCGCAAAACCCTCGCGGGTTTCGATGCGGCTGCTCCTTCGTCGCGGTCTACTCAACCAATCAAGTGCCGCCTACTCAACCAACCGGCTGAGAGCGGGGCCTACTTCGCCTGACCGTAGTCGTCGACGACGGCCACGGTCAGCGGGAAGGTCACCGGGGCTGCGCCGAACAGGAGCCGACCGGCTTGCGCCGCGGATTCCCGCACCGCCGCTTCGACGGAGGCCGCGGCATCCGCGGGGCAGTGCACGACGACCTCATCGTGCATGAAGAAGACCAGGTGTGGCGAGTCTGTCAGCCACGCGCCGTCGCCGAGCTCGTCGAGCGTGCCACGCAGCGTCGCCATCCAGCACAACGCCCACTCCGCCGCGCTGCCTTGCACGACGAAGTTGCGGGTGAACCGCCCCCAGCTGCGGGCCTGGCCACGGGCACGGGACACATCCGCATCGGTTGCCCCCTCGCCATAGGCCTCGGACTGGCTCGTCCGCCACACGGGTCCGGGCGGTGGCGAGCTCCTGCCCAGACGAGTGCTGACGATCTCGCCCTTCTCCCCCGCGCGGGCGGCCGTCTCCACCAGGCCGATGGCCCGCGGATACGCCCTGGTGAGCGCCGGCATGAGTCTGCCGCTCTCCCCTGTCGTCGCGCCATACATTGCCCCCAGCATGGCGACCTTCGCCTGATCACGGGTTGCCACCGCTCCGCTCGCGACGATGCCCGCGTACAGGTCACCGGCTGCGCCAGCCTCGGCCATTCCCCGATCACCCGACAACGCAGCGAGAATGCGGGGTTCCAGCTGCGAGGCGTCGGCCACGACCAATTTCCAGCCAGGATCAGCGACGACCGCGGAGCGGATTTGCTTCGGTAGTTGCAGCGCGCCGCCGCCACCCTTGCTCGCCCAGCGGCCGGTGACGACGCCGCCCGGAACATACTCAGGGTGAAATCGGCCGTGCCGCACGTTCGTGTCGAGCCAATGCCAGCCGTTCGCACTGAGCAGTCGTGCGAGCTTCTTGTATTCGAGCAGCGGCTCGATCGACGGATGCGTGAGCTTCTTCAACTCCCACGAACGGGTCGAGCGCACTATCAGTCCCGCTCGCGCGAGTGCCTTCAGCAGCTCGGGCGGTGAGTCGGGGTTGAGGGTGGGGGCGTCGAGAGCCTCCCGCAGCCGTTCGAGCACTGCCTGCAGCTTCGCCGGTCGCACGCCGGGGGCGGGTCGCGGCCCCAGGTGCCTGGCCAGGATCGCGTCGTGAACGTCTTCCCGCCATGGCAATCCCGCGTACAGGATCTCGGCGGCGACCAGCGCCCCGGCAGATTCTGCAGCGAGCAGCAGCCCGAGTCTGGCGGGATCGGCGGCACCGGCGATCGCCGCCCGCTGGAGCGCGAACTCGGCGAGTGTGTCCTCGGCAGAATTCAGCTGCGCAGGCCCGTCGAAGTCGAACAGGGCTGCATCTGCGGTCAGTTCCACGGTCTCCGGCGCGGCCCGATCCCAGCTCGAGGCCGCGCTCCGTGCCAAGGTGGAGGATGCGGTCAGGGCCGAGTTTCGCAAGATCGCATGACTCAACCGCAGGTCGACACACCGCTCGATCCGCACGCCCTCCGCCAGCAGTCGTGGGTACCAGCGTGACGTGTCGTCCCACACCCAGCGCGGGTGCCCGGCCTCCAGCTCCGCCACGGCAGCAGCCAGCCCGCTCGCACCGACATCACGCGCCTCACCGGTCGCGAGACCGCTCTCGTCGAGCGGCTGCAGCACCGCCCCGTGCGAGGACTCGAACAGGGCGACGTACACGACTCAAGTCTGCCCTGTGCCAGCGACAAGACTGTGCCGGTGACACAACTGTGCCGCCCACACGACTGTGCCAGCCACACGACTGTGCCAGCGACACGACTGTGCCCGATGACACCACTGGCTCAGATCACACGAAAGGCTCGGCGGTCTCCATCAGCCGCGACCGGATCATGAATCGGACGCCTTCCGGTGCCTCCACCGAGAAGCCGCTACCGCGTCCCTTGACCACGTCGACCGTGAGGAAGGTGTGACTCCAGTAGGCGAACTGCTCCGACGACATCCAGAAGTCGATCTCCTGCGGCTCCGAGCCATCTGGAGCGATGTCCAGACGTCCCAGCCGCACATCCTGATCCGAGGTGATGAAGTCTCCCGCTGGGTAGCACATCGGGCTGGAGCCGTCGCAGCATCCGCCGGACTGGTGGAACATCAATGGACCGTACTGGTCCCAGAGTTTGCGTAGCAGTTCGACGGCCACCGGCAGAAACTCGACCCGCGGTTTGGTTTCGCCAGGAATGGTGACAGTGGCGATAACCGTTTCGGTGGCCGTGCTTGTTGATGCAGACATCCTCGTCCTCAGCTTCCGTCGGTAGTGCGTACTTCAGTATGCGCCCGAAGGGCGTGGATCGGGCCGCCCCCCAATTTGGCCCGATCCCCGCACTGTGTTTCGGTTTAGAAGAACCCGAGCTTGTTCTCGGAGTACGACACCAACAGGTTCTTCGTCTGCTGGTAGTGGTCGAGCGCGAGCTTGTTGTTCTCGCGACCGATACCCGAACTCTTGTAGCCACCGAACGCCGCTCCGGCCGGATAGGCGTGGTAGTTGTTGATCCACACGCGACCGGCCTGGATGTCGCGGCCCGCCCGGTATGCCACGTTGCCGTTGCGCGACCAGACGCCGGCCCCGAGGCCGTATAGCGTGTCGTTGGCGATGGAGATCGCGTCGTCGTAGTCGGTGAAGCTGGTGACGGCGACGACCGGACCGAAGATCTCTTCCTGGAAGATGCGCATCTTGTTGTTGCCCTCGAAGATGGTGGGCTGCACGTAGTAGCCCTCACTGAGGTCGCCGCCGAGGTCGGCACGCTCACCGCCGAGACGCACCTTCGCACCCTCCTGCTTGCCGATGTCGAGGTAGCTCAGGATCTTCTCGAGCTGGTCGTTCGACGCCTGCGCACCGACCTGGGTGTCGGTGTCGAGCGGGTTTCCCTGCACCGCGATACGCGTGCGCTCGGTGACCGTGTCGAGGAAGGAGTCGTAGATCGGCTTCTGGATCAGAGCGCGCGAGGGGCAGGTGCAGACCTCGCCCTGGTTGAACGCGAAGAGCGTGAAACCCTCCTGCGCCTTGTCGTAGAACGCATCGTCGTGGTCTGCCACATCGGAGAAGAAGATGTTCGGCGACTTGCCGCCGAGCTCCAGTGTGACCGGGATGAGGTTGGCGCTCGCGTACTGCGAGATCAGGCGACCGGTACTGGTCTCTCCCGTGAACGCGATCTTGCGGATACGCGGGCTCGACGCGAGTGGCTTGCCCGCCTCCACCCCGAATCCGTTCACGATGTTCAGCACGCCGGCGGGGAGGATGTCCCCGATCAGCTCGATGAGCACCAGGATCGACACCGGCGTCTGTTCGGCCGGCTTCAGCACGATGGCGTTTCCTGCCGCGAGCGCCGGCGCGATCTTCCAGACCGCCATGAGGATCGGGAAGTTCCACGGGATGATCTGACCCACGACGCCGAGCGGCTCATGGAATTGGTAGGCGACCGTGTCGCCATCCAGTTCGGCGAAGTCGCCGTCTTGCGCGCGAATGGCAGAGGCGAAGTATCGGAAGTGGTCGGACGCGAGCGGAAGGTCAGCGTTCAAGGGCTCCCGGACCGGCTTGCCGTTGTCCCAGGTCTCGGCGACGGCCAGCAGCTCGAGATTCGCGTCGATGACATCCGCCATCTTGTTGAGTACTGCTGCGCGCTCGGCGGGGCTGGTCTTGCCCCAGGCGGGCGCTGCTTTGTGTGCGGCGTCGAGCGCCGCGTCGATGTCCTCGGCGGTTCCGCGGGCGACCTCGGCGAACGGCTTGCCGTTGACCGGCGAGATGTCTTCGAAGTACTGACCCTTCACCGGTGTAACCCATTCACCCCCGATCCAGTGCTCGTAGCGGGGCTTGAAGGTGACTTTTGCGTCCGGGGTACCCGGGGCCGCGTACACGGTCATAACAACTCCTGTTCGACGTCATTGTCTTTGCGGGCCTGGTGAGCCCACCAGATCAACGCTAAGCCTCGGCCGTTGCGCCGAGGTTGCAGGATGTTGCGCGCTCAGCCCAAGTCGGCTTCGATACGTTCCAGGCGCGCTACGACCGATGCGCGCTTCGGCGACTTCGGGGGCAAAAGCCGCAGACACTGCCGCCAGACCTCGGCGTCGTATGCCGCCTCGTCGGTGCGGGCGTAGGCGAGCAGGGTGTCGACCGAGGCATCGGTCAGCAGAGCGTCGCGCAGGCGACTGCTCACCTCATCCCGCAGCTCGATGATGCCCGGAGCGTTCGAGGTGGGGAGCACCCCACCCGTGTATGCACCCAGTGCGACGCGATGCGCACCACGGTCGAGGAACGCGAGAACGCGGTGCGCGTCGAGCTCGAGCCGACGGGACAGGCGGTAGGGGCGAGACAGCGGCACCAGGCTCGGATCGACGCGCTCGAGCACTTTGCGCAGTCGTACCATCTCGGCCCGGAGCGTCACCACCGAGACCTCGTGGTCGTAGAGCATCGCCGCGAGCCGGTCCACCGACAGCCCCTCGGAATGCCAGGCCAACAGAGTGAGAATCTCGGCATGACGGGCGCTGAGCTCGGCGGCACCGGAGCCGGAGGTGATCCGCCCCACATCGGTTCCGAGCACCGACAGTAGCGGCGCCGCGACGGGAGCCGCGCGGCGACGGGGCATCCGCTGTCGGGAGCGGCTGTCGTCCAGGCGGCGGATGCGTAACTCGGATTCGGCGGCGGCTACCGCGGCCTCGACCAGTGGCAGCGTGGCGGGAGCCGCGGCATCCGCTCCCCCGGTGATGTCGATGACCCCGAGCACCGCGCCCGAGCTGGGGTCGTGCACCGGCACGGCCGTGCAACTCCAGGGATGCACGATGCGGTTGAAGTGTTCGGCGCCCTGGATCTGGATGCCGTGGTCGAGAGCCAGGGCGGTGCCCGGCGCGCTGGTACCCACGACGGCTTCTGACCAATCGGCCCCCTCGACAAAGAGCATGCCCTCCGCTTTGCGACGCAGGGTGCGGTCGCCGTCGATCCAGAGCAGCCTTCCTGCCTCGTCACCGATGGCCACGATCAACCCGGCATCGAAGCTGTGCCGGATCAGCAAGCTGTGGATGGTCGGCAGAACCAGCGACATCGGATGCCCATCGCGATACTCGCGCAGATCGTCGTCGTCGAACTCGAAGCCGGGATTCACCCGGTCCGGGTCGAGGTGCAGGTCGAGCGACCGTTTCCAGGAGGCCGCGACCAGGGGACGGATGCCAGCGGCGCGGACTCCCTCGCCGATGACCGCGTCATGCGCCCGTCGCAGGCTTATCGGAGGAGCCGCCTTCAGACGCGCCACCACAGCCTCCGATCACCGATGAACGAGTGCTGCGATCCTACCCGCCGCGCCCGACCGTTGGTGAGCGAATGTCGCCCTACTCGTGCAGCAGCGTGCCGTCTTTCTTCAGCGCCTGCTTCTCGCCCGCCTCGATCGCAACCGGGAAGCGATTCTGCTTCGGCGGCATGGGGCAATTGAAGGCGTAGCTGAAGGCACAGGGCGGAAGCACCGCGCGGTTGAAGTCCAGCTCGATGGTGCCGTCGGCCTTCGGCGCGACAAACAGGAACCGGCCGACGCTGTAGGTGCTGTCGCCACTGGTGGAGTCGGAGAACACCAGTTGGAGCGCGCGCCCGGACTTGAACGCAGCGAGGTTGTAGTCGACTCCGTCCTTGGTGAAGATGATCTCACCGGGAACCGCGAGCTCACGGGTCTTGCCGTCGTCTTTGAGGTGCTCGAAACCGACCGTGGTTCCGCCCTCGATCTCGGTGAAGGTGCCCGTGATGACCCAGTCGGGGTTGTAGGGGAAGGCAGCGATGCTGCCGAACTCCTGGATGCCCTCGGAGTCGGCATCCCACACCCGGAGAGCGTACGTTCCCTCTTCGCTGGCGATGACGAAGCCGGTCACTGTCGGCCCGAAGACGATCTCGCTCGGGTTTTCGGCATCCTTACCGCGAACGACGACGGAACCATCGACCAGTTCGCCGTCGACACTGATGCCCTCAGCCGCAGTCGCGGTGAGCAGCAGGCCGGATTCGCCCTTGGGCAGCGGAGCCCAGGTGCCGGGAACGCCCCAGATTGTCTGCTCGGAGTCGATCCACTGCGTGTTGACGAGGGCGAGGCTGCCCTTCGGCTGCACGACCGAGAGCTCACGACGCGCGTGGAAGTTCTCGAACTGCGATTCGGGGGTGTTGACGGTGGTGTCGGTCATGGGTTCCATCCTGCCTTGGTTCCCTCTTTGCAACCACGCTCGACTCGCGATTATGCCCGCCGTGCGACGGGGCGGGACATGCAAGAAGCCGGCCACCGCTTACGCGATGACCGGCTTCCTTCAGATTGAACTGAAGCGCTCTCGTAGTCCCGAGGACTTAGAGGGGACGGATGTTCTCCGCCTGCGGACCCTTGGGGCCCTGCGCCAGGTCGAATTCGACCTTCTGGTTCTCGTCGAGGGACTTGTAGCCACTCGAGTTGATCGCGCTGTAGTGCGCGAACACGTCGGGGCTTCCGTCGTCGGGAGCAATGAATCCAAAGCCCTTTTCAGCGTTAAACCACTTCACGGTTCCTAGTGCCATTATTTTTCTCCTTCAGGAGTCTTCGCGCGAATCCGACTTTCGGATCCGCTCGTCGCGGTGTTCATCGTCCGCTCCCGAAAGAGTCAAGGCACCCGCCGAAGAAAATTCGAGGAGTTCCAAGCATTCAAGATGTGCGAGGTACTGCAACTGCACGTTCCACGCTAGTGCACTTCCTCCCAAACGCAACAGCTATGTGACACAAACGGAACAAGAAATTTTTCGTTCTCATCGTTCGAAGCCTCGCTACAGTGACCGCATGAGTGTCACATTCACGACGACAGTGCTGCAGGCGCCCGGGCTTCAGGCCACCGGATTGCCCGTCCCCGACCAGGTGGTGACCGACCTCGGCGGCTCGAAAAAGCCCGCGGTTACGGTCGCCATCGGCGACTACAGCTATGCGAGCACGGTCGGTTCCCGCGGCGGTGGCTATCTCATTCCGCTCAGTGCGGCGCACCGCGCCGCCCTCAACCTCAGCACCGGCGACGAGGTGGAGGTGACGCTGCACCTTGACCTCACACCCCGGACGGTCGAGATTCCGGATGACCTCGCCACAGCACTTGCACAGGTTAACGGTGCCCGCGCGGCCTTCGACGCGCTCTCCGCTTCGCGACAGAAAGCGCACGTTACGAGCGTCGAGGGCACCAAGAATCCCGATACGCGGGCCCGGCGAGTGGCCGCAGTCGTCCGGCAGGTTGTTGCCCCGTCGTGACCGAGCCGCTCCATCCGGCCAATCGGGACGTCGATCCTGCCGACGGGCGCCCGGAAACGGCGTCGCAGCGGTACGACCGCAACTGGGACGAGATCCTGCAAGAACTGCGGGTAACTCAGACCGGTACGCAGATCATGAGCGGGTTTCTTCTCACGCTTCCTTTTCAGCAGCGCTTCGCGGACATCCAGGACTACGAGCGGGTGATCTACATCGTGCTGGTGATCCTCGCGGCGACTACGACAGCCTTCGGACTTGCACCGGTCGCTCTCCATCGGCGCCTGTTCCGTCGCCACGCCAAGGAGCAGATGGTCGGTATTGCCGACGTCATCCTGCAGATCGTGCTGGTCCTGGTCTCGGTTTTGACCTCGGGGGTCGTGGTCTTTTTGTTCGGCTTCCTGGTGAACCTGATCACCGGGGTGCTCGCCGGTTGTGGGATCCTCGTGGTGCTTATCTTCTTGCTTCTCGTGCTGCCCCGCATCGCGAGGCGACGGCTCTAACCCCGCGAGATCGCCGGAAGAGGTCGCTTCGACACCCAGACGACCCCGAGTCCGACCAGCCCGATGACCGCCGCAATTAGCACGATGTAGAACGAGACCGACAGATAGCCCTCCGGCGAGGTGTTCGGATTGAGAAATGGGTACGGGTACCAGTACGACTTGCCGGTGACTGCGTCGAAGGTGATCGGACCGCGGATCAGTGTGTAGATGCCCCAGACCAAGGGAAAGATCAGAATTGGCCAGACAGCCTTCCATTCGCGCGGTCTACGCCCGGGGGCGAATAGCCAGTCGAGAATCAGATATGCCGGTGCCACCACGTGCAAGATCTCGTTCGACCACCCGAGCGTCGTGCCCTGCGGCAGCTCGATGCCTCGGAGGAGGAGGTTGTAGACGATGCCAGTGGTGGCCATATAGGTGACCGCCGCAGCACGCAAGCCGAGGTACCACCCACGGTCGTCTCGATCACCCCGGAGCAGAAACCATGCTCCGAGCAGAGCGACGACAACAGTCAGCACGTTCGACTCGATCGTGAAGAAACTGAAGAAGTTGACCACCTGCACGACGGGGTTGTCGATGCCCGCGTCGCGCCAGTTGCTGAGACTCAGCGAAAGCTGCCCGACGATGGCCACGATGACGGTGATGGCAATCAGCACCCGAGTAGCGATGGCAAGTCTTCTCATACGCGTGCAGCCTGTCTCATGCGCTCACTGTAGCGGCCCGTCATCCCGCTGCCACGGAGGCATCACACGTAGGTGTGCAGCAACTGCCATTCTTGTCGGCTTTCGTCGAACAGCACGTCGAACATGCGTGTCTCCCCCGCGTCGCTCGTGCCCTGAAACCGCCACCCGAGCGGCATCTGATCGGGTGGGTGGGTGATCGCCGCATAGTCGACGTCGAGCGCGGTCGGGGTATCGCTTACCCGGTATCGTCGGCCGTCCCAGACGAAGCGCTCGGGGATCCCCCGCACGCCCGTCCACACTGTCACTGTCGCACCCACGAGTGTCATCTCAGCTCCCTTTTAACACTCGAACATATGTTCGATGGTTTCGACTCTAAGCCTCGGCACCGACATCCGCCAGTCGGGTTGGATGATCGCTGCGACGTCGGGTGTACGGTCTGCGGAATGGTGCGACCGACAAGTTTTCTTGGCGAGCGGGTTGCGGTCATCCCGCATCCCAGCATTGACAGCGCGCTGCAGCAACCGATAACTCGTCACCTGACCGTCACGATGGCAGGGCTGTTCCCTGAGGCCACAGGGCACTGGAAAGACCGGCCGGAAGGCATCCCCGAAGCCGTCATCCTGGTCTGCACCGCTGGCACCGGAGCGGTGGTGGTCGACGGCGCGCGCACGCGCATCGGAGCATCGACGGCGATCCTGATTCCGCCGTCATTGCCACACAGCTACGGCGCCTCAGACGAGGCACCATGGACGATCTGGTGGTGCCACCTGCGGGGGCTCGTCGTCGACGATCTCATTGCCGAGGCCGGCACGGCGGCCGACCGCCGAATCCTTGCACTTCGGTCGCCCGAGCGTGTGGTCGCCGGAATCGACGAGATCGTCACCTTGCTCGAGAAAGACGTCTCGCGTGCGCGGCTCATTGCTGCGTCTGGCGCCGCGTGGAAGCTGCTCACTCAGATTGCCACCGAACGGCTGCTGCCGCTGAACGGTGACCCGCTCCAGCGCGCGATGGAGTATCTCGCCAGCCGACTCGACAGCCGCGTGCAGGTTCCCGATCTTGCACGGCTGGTGGGGGTATCGCCGTCGCATCTCAGCGGGCTATTCCACCGTGCAACGGGAGGCGGCGTGCTCGCACACCACACAGCTCTGCGCATGGCGCGGGCACGACAACTGCTGGACTCCACGTCGATGACTGTGGCCGCGATCGGTGCGGACGTCGGCTACACCGACCCGTTCTACTTCTCCCGGCACTTTCAGAAAATGCACGGGGTTAGCCCCACGGAGTATCGCAGCCAGCGAAAGGGCTGAGCTGGGGTGCTACGCCCGGTTACGAATGGCGCGCAGGATGAAGCCGATGACGCCAACCAGCAGCAGGATGATGGCGATGTAGATCAGCCACTTGACCGCGGTGATGGCGATACCGAAGCCGAAGAAGATCAGAGCGAGAACGATGAGGACGATGAATAGAGCGGGCATGACGAGGAGTGAACTCGTGAACCCCGCCGCTGTCTAGCTGCCAGCTCGAAAGTCGAGAGGAAATCGACGGACGCCCTGGCGCTCCGCTGCAAATCGCCGACCGGCGGTTCGCCGAGGAGAATCGCTGCGTTGAGCTTCGGGGGGCTCCCCGGGTTGCCCAATCGAAGGGCGCCGGCCAGCACTCGCCACTGCGCGCCTTCGGAAACTCAGGAAGTATGTCGACGCACCGGGAGCGAAGCGCGCTGCGGTGTTTCCTTTTCCTGAGTTTCCGAAGGGGCGAAGGCCGGGTGCGTGGGACACCGTTACTGTGCAGCGGCCTCGGTCGGCACGCGAAGAATCTTGTCCATTGCTTTACCTTTAGCGAGTTCGTCGACGAGTTTGTCGAGGTAGCGGATCTGCTGCATGAGCGGATCCTCCACGTTCTCAACGCGAACGCCGCACACCACCCCGGTGATCAGCGCGGCGTGAGGGTTCATGGGCGCGTCGGCGAAGAACTGCTCGAAGGTCGACCCGCCGGCGATGTGACGACGAAGTGTCGCCTCGTCGAAGCCGGTCAACCACGTGATCACCTGATCGAGCTCGGAGGTTGTCCTTCCCTTGCGCTCGACCTTCGTCACGTAGAGCGGATAGACCGCCGCGAACGCGGTACTGAAGATCCTCGGCACACCGCCAGCGTAGGTGCTGCGACAACGAAGATCGAGAAGAAGTAAAAGTTATGTAGGGCGGACGGGACTTGAACCCGTGACCGACGGATTATGAGTCCGCTGCTCTAACCAGCTGAGCTACCGCCCCGTGCGCGACGAAATCAGGAGAGTTCGAGCGACGCATCGGTGACCGGATCGGTCACCTTTTCTCCACGATACAGCGCTTCGAAGATGCTCAAGGTGCGCTGGATGTCGTGGGCCGCGATGTAGCGAAGACTCCATTTTTTCATCGCGGTGGTCTCGGCATCCGTCTGAGTGAGCACGGTGGTGAGCTTGGCCGCCAGATCATCGACATCACCGGGCGTGAACAGGTAACCGTTCTCCCCGTTGTGCACCAGGTGGGGCAGCGCCATCGCATCGGCCGCGACGATCGGCACGCCAGAAGCCATGGCCTCCATGGTGGCGATGCTCTGCAGTTCGGCGATCGACGGCATGGCGAACACCGTCGCGTGAGTGAGAGCGTCGTGCAGCTCTTCCTCGGTCACATATCCGGTGAAGGTCGTGCGGTCGGCGATTCCGAGGGTCTTCGCCAACTGCTGCAGCTGGTTCATCAGGTCGCCGCCTCCGACGATCTGCAGCTTCGCATCGAGAGCCGGATCGAGTATCGCCACCGCTTTCATCAGTTCGTCGATGTGCTTCTCGGCGGTGACCCGACCGACGAAGAGGATGCGGTTCTCGGTGCGCTTCTCGAAGCTGGGCGTGTACAACGACGCATCGATGCCGCAGGAAACCGCGTGGACATCGGTGATGTCGGTCTCCGCCTCGAGGAAATCGGCGGCCTTGCGTGACGGCGACGTGACGGCGGAGACGAGGTGGTAGGTCTTCGCCGCGTCGTTCCAGGCGATGCGGGCCGCGGTGCGCCGCAGGAACTTCGGGAGCAGGGTGTGCTCCATGAGGTTCTCGGGCATGAAGTGGTTGGTGGCGACAACCGGGATGTTTCGAATTACCGCCTCGCGGGTGAGGCCACGGCCCACCACGATGTGCGACTGGATATGGATGACGTCGGGCTGGAAGTCATCCAGGATCTTGCGGGAGTAGTGGCGCACCCGCCACGGCCAGACGAACCGCAGCCAGTCGTGCGGGTACCAACGCTGGGATGGCAGGCGGTAGACGCCGAAGGTGACGCCCTCGTGGGTCTCGCGGATGAAGCCGCGCTTGCGGCCCGATGCCGGCGAAACGACGCGCACGTCGTGTCCGCGCTCGGTGAGGCCGGCGGCAAGACGAGCGGAGAACATCGCCGCTCCGTTGACATCGGGCGGGAAGGTGTCGACCCCGATCAGGATCTTGAGCGGTCGCGTCGGGTCGGCGTCCTCGCGGGGCGCGTGGTCCGGCAAATCAGTCACGGTGAGGAGATCCTTGCGGTAGACAACGGAAATTTCAGCTTATCGCTGGGACTGCGGATGGTACTTCGCGAGCTGGAACACACCATAAACGGCCAGGGCCCCCGCGACGATGAACGCCACGATCGCCCACCATTCTGCGTTCGACGCCTCGCGGAGCACGATGATGCCGATCGTCACGGCGACGAGCGGGTCAATGACGGTGAGTCCCGCGATCACCAGGTCGGGCGGACCCGACGCGTAGGCGGTTTGCACGAAATAGCCGCCGAGGGCCGTCGCGGCGATCAGCGCGATCACGCACACGATCGTGAGCCACTCGAAGCCGTTTGCGCCATAGGTGATGATCGTCTGGATACGGCCGATGACCACCTTGGCGAGCGTCGCCACGAAGCCGTACAGCACACCGGCACCGACGATGTAGATGATCGCCTTGAATCGGTGACGAAAAAACACGAACGCCAGCGCGAACAGCGCGGTGATGATCAGCAGCAGGATCAGCACGGTGGACAGCTCGCGCTCGGTGATCTCCTTCTCCTGAGCCTGGAACGCCGCGATGGTCACGAACACCGCGACGCCGACGATGCAGAATGAGATCGACCTGATGGTCGGCAGCGTGAGCTTTACGCCGGATACCCGGGCGTTGACGATCGCGGTGAGCACGAGGGCCACGGCGCCCAGCGGCTGCACCACGATGATCGGTGCGAAATACAGCGCGGTCAGCTGAAGCACTACCGCGAGGCCGAGCATGAGCGTCCCGAACAGCCAGGATGGCCGGCGCAGTAGCGCAAACAACTGGCCGATGCGGAGGGCCGTTGCCTCGCCGCCCTCCTTCTGGGCGTCCACCTTGTTCACACCGCGGTGCTGCAGCTGTGCGCCGAAGGCGAGGAATACCGCGCCCACGAGAGCGATGGGGATGCCGATGTAGGTCCTGGTCGACAGGAGCGCGGTGGAGGCGACCTCGAATAGCACTGGTGTCACGAAGGCGACCCTACCCGCTGACGGGTCGATATTCTTGGCGAATGGCCGTACTCCCCATTCAGATCACGGGTGAACCCGTACTCCACTCCCGAGCCCGTGAGGTGACCAGCTTCGACGACGAGTTGGCGACCCTGGTTGACGACATGTTCGAGACCATGGAGAAGGCTCCGGGGGTCGGGTTGGCAGCGCCGCAGGTCGGAGTTCCGCTGCGGGTCTTCGTCTACAACTGGGTGGACGACGACGAGGTGCTGTGGCGTGGTGTCGCGATCAACCCCGAGCTCTGGATCAGTCCGGTGCCGATCGGGGAAGCGGATGAGGACGACGAGTCCGAGGGGTGCCTCTCGGTTCCGGGCGAACGTTTTCCCCTGCGCCGGGCGGAGCTCACCATCCTGCGCGCCGTCGATCTGGGGCAGCAGCCGTTCGAGATCCGTGCCGAAGGATGGCTGGCCCGAATCTTCCAGCACGAGTACGACCACCTCGACGGCGTGCTCTACGTCGACCGGCTCGAGCACTCCCACGCTAAATCAGCGGCGAAGGCGATTCGCAAGAACGGCTGGGGAAAGCCCGGCGAGTCGTGGTTGCCGGGAACCGACGACCTCGACGCGTAGCGCGATTGCCCCGCGGCGTCATCCCTCCGCGGGGATGCTCGCCGCTGCGGCACGAATCGTTGCCAGCAGTTGCTCGGGTGCGACGTCTTTGAACAACACCGCGAACACCCCGTCGGTGGCGTCGTCCACGGTCTCGTCGGTGACCTCCACCGCGGTGAGCAGGATGACGCGGGGCGCAGGCCCGAGGGCACGCACCTCCGTGTCACGGGAGAGATGATTGGCGGCGACCAGCCCGTTGACACGCGGCATCTGGATGTCCATGAGCACGACATCCGTCAGCTCGTTGCGCGCCAGAGCGAGCACCTGCGCACCGTCGCTCGCTTCGCCCAGAACGACGAGGTCGGGCTGCGAGTCGAGCACCATGCGATAGCCCTGGCGCTGAAGCGGCTGGTCGTCGGCCAACACGATCCGGATGACCGGGGCCGCGGGCAGGTTTGTCACGACTGGTCCAGATTCACACCGTGCACGCCGTTGTCGTAGCGCAACGCCGGGAAGATTGCGGAGATCGAAAAGCCGACGCCCGGCACCGTGTAGGCGTTGAGGATGCCGCCAAACAGTGCCGCGCGCTCTCGCATCTCGGTGATGCCCGGACCGCTGACGACGTTCGTGAGGGCATGGAGGTCTTCATCGATCGTGTACGGACGCTCGCGCGATTCGGCGTTCGGGTCGCGTCCGACGCGCACGGCGGCGTTCTTCGCGCCCTCATCGTCGACGAGCACCTGGAGGCCCTCCTCGGTCCAGGTGAACGACACCCTGACCCTGGTGCCCTCTCCCCCGTATTCGAGCGCGTTGGACAATGCCTCCTGCAGGATGCGGTAAATCGCCAGCTCCGCACCCTCCTTCAGGTCGAAGCGCTGACCGGTCTCCACGAAATCGATGTCGAGGCCGTTGTCCCGCATCACCGCGAACAGGTCGCGCGCGGTCTTGAGCCGCGGCTGTGGGGAGGCTGCGGCCTCGCCGTCCTGCACGACGCTCATGACCCGGCGGAGGTCTGCGAGGGTGGAGCGGGCGGTGTCGGCGATCACGGCCGCGGAGCGCACTGCGGCATCCGGATCGGTCTTGGCGGCGTACTGAGCGCCATCGGCCTGGCTGATGATGACCGACACGGAGTGCACCGCGACCTCGTGCAGCTCGCGCACTATACGCAAGCGGCCGAGCTGCTCTTGCAGCTCGACGTCGGTGTCGAGGCGGTGCCGTTCGGCCGCGATGCGGGCAAGTCGCTGGCGTCGACGACCGCGGGCGGTCACCGCCCAGAGGATGGCGAAGACGATCACCAAAACGAATAGCACGGCGGTCGCGATGGCGAGCACCATCGTCAGGAACTGTGCGTTCTCGGCGAGCCAAGCGTCCACGTGTGTCTCCCTCTGGCCCCGGTTGAAGCCCGAACTAGAGGGTAGCGGTGATTTGTAAGTCGAGTAGCGCGGGCCCTCACGCGCTACTCGACCGACCAACTACCGCTGGCGGGGGGAGGCGTTCGCGCGAATGACCTCGAGTCGGGCGCGGTACTCCACCTCGTCGATGTCACCCTGGGCGAAGCGCTCAGCCAGCGTCGACTCCGCGCTCGTGCCGGCAGTCCAGCCGCCGAAGCCCGGATGCCCGCCCTGGGCAGCCCAGGTGCGGCGCCAGCGACGACGACCGAGCGTGGCGACGAGCACGATGACCGCTATCCAGAACAGCGGAATCAGCAGGAAGAACAGCCCGAAACCGCCCACGAACGGCGGGCCCCACGGGTGAGACATAGCGAAAGTGGAGAGCATGGTGAATCCTTGTCTGTAGAGGTTCCGGCGGAACCGTTACCTCAAGACTCGCCGTACCCCGACATCAGCGAATCTGCCCAGCGGATGCACTCGGATACTCCCGTGAGAGCAGTCAGGCCTAGTCGGTGTAGGCCGCGCGCACCAGGCCGGTCTCGTAGGCGACCACCACGAGCTGCACCCGGTCGCGAGCAGCGAGCTTCGCCATGATGCGGGAGACGTGCGTTTTCGCGGTCAGCGGGCTGAGATACAGCCGGCGCCCGATCTCGTCATTGGTAAGCCCCAGCCCGACCAGCCCGAGCACCTCGCGCTCGCGCTCGGTGAGCACCGAGAGCTGCCGGGTATCTGGCGCCTCACCGAGGGTCGCGGCCACGCGCTCGAGCAGGCGTTTCGTCACGCCCGGCGACAGCAGTGCATCGCCCCCTGCCACCACGTGCACAGCACGGATGAGTTCCACGGGCTCGGTGTCTTTCACCAGAAAGCCGCTCGCACCAGCGCGGATCGCCCGCGCCACGTATTCGTCAAGCTCGAAGGTCGTCACGATCACGATGTGCGTGTCGGCGAGCGTGGGGTTCGCCACGATCTGTTCAGTGGCCCAGAGTCCGTCGCCATCGGGCATCCGGATGTCCATGAGCACGACGTCGGGGCGTTCGCGCGTGACCAGGCTGACGGCGTCGCTTCCCGTGCCGGCCTCCCCCACGATCTCGAGGTCTGGCTCCGCCTCGAGCAGCGAGCGGAAGCCCGCCCGGATGAGCTGCTGATCGTCGGCGATCGCGACGCGGATCATGGGGTGTCCTTCGTGCCTGGCTGTGTCTGGGTGGGAATCGTGGCGCGCACCTCAAACCCGCCGACCGCGCGCGGTCCTGCTTCGAGCGTGCCACCGAGCAGGTCGGCGCGCTCGTGCATGCCGAGCAGACCGCGCCCGCCATTCGTCGACACCGGCACACCGGTGCCGTTGTCGGTCACAGTCAGCCGGTATTCCCCGTCGATCTGCTCCGCCAGCACGGTCACCCTTGTCGCCTTCGCGTGCCGAAGCACATTCGTGAGGGACTCCTGGGCGATGCGGTATAGCGCGAGCTGTGCCGGCGCGGGCGGCGGCGAACTGATGCGATTGTGCACGTCGACGGCAATGCCCTGCGCCTCGATCGAGGCGGCCAGCCCAGCGAGACGGGAGAGGTCGGGCTCGGGGACGAGGGGCGCGCCGGGATCCGCGCCATCCTCCGCGCGCAGCACCCCCAGCATCGACCGAACCTCGTCGAGCGCGGACTTGCTGCTCTCCTTGATGCTGGCCAGGGCATCCTTCGCCTTGTCGGGCTGGGTGTCCATGAGATGCAGGCCGACGCTGGCCTGCACATTGATCTGGCTGAGCGAATGCGCGAGGACGTCGTGCAGTTCGCGGGCGATCCGCACCCGCTCGGCCTGCACCTCCGACTGTTTGCGTTCGGCGAACCGCCGGGAGAACTCGAGGAAGTTGTCGCGGCGCGTGCGAACGGCCTCCCCGAGCCCCATGACGATCAGGATGCCGAGCGTGATCGCCGCGATGCGCTGCGGCGGCAGATCAAGCCCGCCGAGCAACGCGATCGCGATCACCAACACCCAGGCGGCCGCGACCGAGATCCAGGCCCAGAGCCGCGCACCGCGAACGATCGACGAGACCAGGGCGAAGGCGAGGGCCACATATGGCGGCCTGTTCACGTCGTGGAACAGCAGGATGTCGGCCGACGCAGCCGCCGCGGTCACCGCGATCACCGGACCGGGCCACCGGCGCGCGCCGATCAACACGATAGGCCCGACCAGGGTGATGGCGAGGGAGAGGACGAACCAGCCGAGTGACGACTCGGTAACGCGCTCGAGACCGTGCCCGGGGACCACGTGAACGAAGGACCCCGGCACCTGGACGAACAGGCTGATGATCACCGGCACCCAGAGCCGGGCCCAGCGGGAGGACTGCTGCACGCGGGCGTGCCGTTCGATCTCGTGCTCGATCCCCGGCTCCTGCCAGCGGTCGCGCCAGCGCTCGCGCGCGAACCGACCCGAGTGTGGCATGCCTTGATCGTAGTTCGGGGTGGGCACCGCGACATCCGCTCTGCGGAGCCTGCGGGCTACTCCCTGGGGAGTACTGACCCCTCGGGGAGAGCGGATGCGGCGGCGTACGTGTCGGCGAAGCGCCGGTAGTTGCGGGCGACCGCCGCCACCAACTCCTGCTCTGAGCCGCCGGCGAGGTGATCGCGCAGCGGCTGCTCCCAGATGCTGCGGCCGATCGCGAAGCCGATGAACCCCTCCACCGGAGCCGCGATGGTGAGCCAGTGGTCGAGGCGGTCGGCTGGCGCATCCCGACCGAGCACGATGCAGCACACCTCGTCGCGTCCGCCCTGGCGTGCGGTGCGCACAATCAGCTCGGCGGCCTCGGTGGTCTCCAGCCCCTCAATCTTCCAAATCGTCGGCTCGATCTTGTGCTGCTGGAACTCGGTGATCACCCGGGCGGTGAGAGCTGGACGGACATCGCGATCGTAACGGTCCACGTCGCCGTCGACGCTGGCCAGCTGTGACGGGCTCGCCGGAACCAGCAGCTCGATGATGAAGCTCCGGGCTGCCTCGGCCAGCAGCTCGGAGACCAGGGCGAGATCTTCGAACTGCTTCTCGCGGGCATCCGGGGCGTCGTCGGGGTTGTCGCGCACCAGGAGCTTCACCTGGTCGGGGTCGAAGTCGGCGATGTGGTCGAGCCATTCGCCGCCGGTGATGGTGCCGTACTCGAGGGTGAAGTGCTTCTGGCCGCTCTTCTCGATGGGCATCGCCAGGTCCACTCCCCGCTCGTGCGCTCGGCGGGCGACCTGAGCACCGAAACGCTCGTCGACGAGGACACCGGCGGAGGCGGCATCCGCTGCGCTGGTAGTCGCTTGCCCACCGTTCGCGGACTGGACGGGTGACGAGCCGCCCGCGGCCGTGTCGATTGCGGCCAGCAGGCCGTCGAAGATGAGCGACTTGCCGTGCACGATCTGCGCAGCTTGCTCGGGTGTCGGGTCGGCGGTGAATCCGTACACGTCGCGCTCGAGAGAATCGCGATGATCCATCGCCAGCAGGAAGATACTCACGTGCGCCTCCTTCGCCCGGGCGAACTTCGCCTTTAACGAACGAAAGTCGCAGGGGGTGGAGCCCCTTGCGACTATCGAGCTCCCCGACTTGGACTCGAACCAAGAACCGCCGCATTAACAGTGCGATGCTCTGCCAATTGAGCTATCGAGGATTGCTGTGAACAGCGTGATTACTTTACCAAAGGTTGGGCTTCTGCAAAATCGACGCATCCCGCGCGCGTCGCGCCCGCCCGGTCCCTCCCCACCTCCCACCTTGCATCTCCCTCGCCTACCCTCGCCTCCCCCCTTCGGAAACTCAGGAATGTGGTCACCGCGCCCCGCGATACGCGGGTGTATCGGGCCTCGCGCTGGCCAGAGTCCTGAGTTTCCGTTGGGCGCTGCCGCGGATGGGGTTGGCCGAGTTGGCTGGTGCGGCGGGGCTGCGCCTGCTCGAAATCCCCTCGCGGATTGGGAAACTCAGGAAAGTGGTCACGCCAAGCGGGATGCCGCCCGATCGCTCGTGGGGAGCCGCGACCACCTTCCTGAGTTTCCCTAAGGGTGCAGGGCAGGGCAGGGCAGGGCAGTCGGGGCGCGAGCGCGAGCGGGGCAGGCGTGGCGCGGACGCCAGCAGGACCGGCGGAGGCGCGGGCGCCGGCTAGGCAGGCAGAAGGTAGGTGGGTGACGGGACAGCGGCTGGCGCGCCGACGGGGGTGGGGATGCCGGTGGTCCGGTCGAGGCGGAAGCTGGTCACCGTGCTGGAGAGCTGGTTGGCCACGTGCAGGGTCTCGCCCGCGACGATGAGGTGCCTCGGCCAGTCACCGCCCGTGGGAAGCGAGAACGCCGGCGCGAGGTCGCCGCGGTGGGCGACTGCGATGCGGTTGGAGCCGCGGAGGCCGGTGTAGAGCCAGTCGCCGTAGGCCGCGAGGGCGGCGGCGTGATCGCCCGGTGCCCAGTCGGCGACGGAACGGCCCGAGGCGAGAATGGCGCCATGCTCGTTCAGACGAAACAGCGCACCGCTCAATTCGCCGAGGGCGAAGATCTCGCCGTCGGTCAGCAGCAGATCGCGGGGACCGGTTGCGGGCGGGAACTCCGTTTCGGCGACAAGCATGAGTGATGGCGAGTCGGGGCGAATCGTCTCGTCGATGGCAAACGTCGCCTCGGCCGGATCGCGTTGGCCGCCGACCAGCCGCTGCTCGCGCACCAGGTCCGAACCGAGATCGGCGCTCAGAACACTCTCCCCCACCGGCAGGGTCGAGTGCAGGTGCGGGCCCTCCTGGGCCGCGTGCGGCCCGGAACCCGTGCCGCGCAGCGTGTCGACAAGCTCACCGACACTTCCGTCGACGTTCAGTGTGAATCGGTCGGCAGTTCCTCCGACATAGTTCGCGACGTATAGGTGATCCTGAGTCACCGAGATGTGACAGGGGGCCGCGCCACTCGTCGCCTGGCCGCCGAGGGGCTCGAGCATCCCGGGGGCGACGACACGATACGCCTCGATGCGCGCTGCTGCCTCATCAACTGCGTACAGGATGCCGGCGCCAACGGAATTCGGATGGCCATGCGCGAGAAACGACGGCGAGGAGGCTTCGGCGGCCACGCCGCGGTACTCGAGCGTGCCGTCGTCCCGAGTCTGCGCCCACCCGATCCCTCGCGCCTGGCCACCCATCGACGCGGTGTACGACCCGACCCAGAAATCGGTCAATAGCCGAGCGTCGAATCGACGACTCCGACGAACCGAGCGTCGCCGAGGAAGGCCTCCGTGTTCTCCTGGATTCGCGCTGCGAGCAGCGGCTGCACCATCTCCGGGGTGTCGGCGACGTGCGGGGTGATGATGGCAAGCGGCTCGCTCCAGAGCGGGTGTCCGTCGGGGAGCGGCTCCGGGTCGGTGACATCGAGGCCGGCGCCGCTGATCAGTCGGCTGGCGAGGGCTCCTGCCAGGGCATCCGTGTCGACGAGTCCTCCGCGGGCGATGTTCACCAGGATGGCGGTGTCACGCATGGCGGTCAGCTCGACTTCACCGATGAGGTGTTTGGTGTCGTCGGTAAACGCCGCGGCGATCACGACGACGTCGGCGTCGGGGAGCACGTCGAGAAGGTGCTCAGCGGTCACCGTGCGATGCGCGCCGGGAACGGCGTCTGGGCTGCGGCGCACGATGGTGATTCTGACGCCGAACGGTTCGAGTAGGCGGATCAGTTCGAGGGCGATCCCGCCCGCTCCGACGATGAGCACCTCGAGACCGAACAGCGAGGTACCGGTCTTGTTGGTATCCCAGGTTCTGGCCAGGACGCGCTTCGGCAGTTCGCGCAGCAGGGCGAGGGTCAGGGTGAGGGCGTGCTCGGCGACCGGCTGAGCGAACGACCCCTTGGCACTGGTCCAGAGCAGGTCTGGTCGCCGGGCGATCAGCTCGCGGTACGCGTCAACTCCGGCCAGCGGGAGCTGGACCCAGCCCACGTTGCGGTGAGTGTCGAGGTACCCCTCGAGTGGTCCAGCGCCGTGGGAGGTCCAGACGATGGCGCGAGCGTCCAGGTCGGTGTCGGTAACGACGCCGCCTCCCGCACGAACGGCTTCGGCGTACAGGTCGTCGAATTCAGGAACGATCGCGACCGGCCCTCCTTCGGGCCGAAGATCGGCCGCCAGCGGCTCGGCCTGGATTGCGATAACGGCGCGGTGCTGACTCATGGAGTGGTTCCTTCGAGGTCGAGGGTGCGGTCGATCGGTTCGGGATGGATCATCGTCGGGCGTGTGCGCGACAGGTCTTTGACGTACTCGTGTTCCGGCCGCTCGAGCACCTCGGCTGGCGTACCGAGGCCGACCAGAATGCCGTGCTGCATCACCGCAAGACGGTCGGAGATGCTGGTGGCGACCGACAGGTCACTGCTGATGATCAGCGCCGAAAACGCCCGATCCTGCTGCAGGTCGCGCAAGGCATCGAGCACACCCTGCCGCACCGACACGTCGACGCCGCGGGTCGGCTCGTCGGCGATCAGGAGCACCGGCTCCAGGATGAGGGCGCGGGCCAGCGCGACCCGTTGCCGCTGTCCACTGCTCAACTCCCACGGCATCCGGTTCATCACGCTGAGGGGAAGGCGCACGGCATCGACCAGGTAGGCGACGGCGTCCGCCGCCTCCCTCGTGTTGAACTTGCGGTCACGGCGGTAGATCGGCTCGGCGATGCTCTCAGCGATGGTGAAGGTGGAGTCGAGGCGTTCGGCGCCGTCCTGCGGCAGGTGGCCGACCCGGAGCGTGATCTTGTCGCGCCCACGGTGGCCGAGCCGACGCATCCGTCGACCGAGCACCTCGAGCGTGCCCCCGCAGATCTCGGGCACACCGAGGCCGGGATGGGTGCGGTAGGCAAGCCCGGCCATGGCGAGACCGAGCGTCGATTTGCCGGCACCGGCCTCGCCGACCAGACCGACGACCTCGCCCAGACCGATGTCGAGCGTCACGCCGCGCACCGCCACATACTCGGGCGACGCGGTGTTGGAGCGGTAGTGGATCGAGACGTCCCGCGCCCTGACCACCGGAAGTGCATCCCCCGATGCGACCATGTCAGCCAGCCTCCTTCACGCTCGCCGCGCGTTCTTCCGCGACGATCGCTCGCAGTTCTTCGCGGCGGCGCTCCTGGTCGAGAGGGTCGGGCACCGGCAGCGATGCCAGCAGACGACGGGTGTACGGATGTCGCGGCGCTCCCAACACCTCGGCGCCAGTCCCCTCCTCAACCAGATCACCGTGGTACAGCACCGCGATGCGGTCGGCGAGCAGGTCAACCACCGCGAGGTCGTGGCTGATGAAGAGGGCAGCGAAGCCGAATTCCTTCTGCAGCTCGGCGAACAGCTCGAGCACGCGGGCCTGCACCGAGACGTCGAGGGCGCTGGTCGGCTCGTCGGCGATCAACAGGCGGGGCTGCAAGGCGAGAGCGCGGGCGAGCGAGGCACGCTGTCGCTGGCCACCGCTCAGTTCGTGCGGGTAGCGGTCCCCGAACGAGCGCGGCAGCTGCACTGCCTCGAGCAACTCGTGCACTCGGGTGCGGGCGGCGAGGGCATCCGCCGCTCCCCCGTGAACGATGAGCGGCTCGGCCACGCACTCGGCGATGGTGAGCAGCGGGTTGAAGCTGGTGGCGGGGTCTTGGAAGACGAAGCCGATCTCTTTGCGCAGCGGTCGGAAGTTCCGCTCCTTCACCCCGAGCATCTCCTGGCCGAGCACCTTCAGCGACCCACCGCTGACCTTGGTGAGGCCGGCGATGGCGCGCCCGATCGTGGTCTTTCCCGATCCGCTCTCACCGACCAGCCCGAGCACCTCTCGGGTGCCGATCTCGAAGCTGACCCCGTTGACCGCTCGGAATCCCTTCTGACCGAGGCGACCCGGATACTCGATGACGAGGTCATTCGCGACGACGAGCGACTCGGTCGGGGCGAGGGCACGGTCGATCGCGCGCTCGCGCGTCTGTGCGGTTCCGGTGCCGATGCGCGGCACGGCGGCGAGAAGCTTCTTGGTGTAGTCCGCCTGCGGATTCGAGAACAGCGTGACGACGTCCGCCTGCTCGACGAGCTCGCCCTGATACATCACGGCAACCCGATCGGCAAGGTCGGCGACCACACCCATGTTGTGGGTGATCAGCACGATCGCCGTGTCGAACTCGTCGCGGCAACGCCGCAGCAGGTCGAGGATCTCGGCCTGCACCGTCACGTCGAGCGCGGTGGTCGGCTCGTCGGCGACGATGACGGCGGGGTCGAGCACGAGCGCCATCGCGATGACCACGCGCTGCTTCTGCCCGCCCGAGAACTGGTGCGGGTAGTAGTCGATGCGGGTCGCGGCATCTGGAATACCGACCTTGGTCAGGATGTCGACGGCTTTCGCCCTCGCCTCGGCCCTGCTGTACTTTCCGTGGGCACGCAGCCCCTCGATGATCTGCCAGCCGACCGTGTACACCGGATTCAGCGCGGTGGACGGCTCCTGGAACACCATCGCGGCGCTGGCGCCCCGCAATTCGCGCAGGCGCGAGTGGCTGACGGTGACGACGTTGTCGCCGCCGAGCAGCACCACCCCCGACGCCGTGGCCGTCTCGGGCAGGAGGCCGAGGATCGTCTTGGCGGTGACGGTCTTGCCACTGCCCGACTCGCCGACGATGGCGAGAACCTCGCCCGCGGCGACCGCCAGGCTGACGCCGTCGACCGCGCGGACATCCCCACCGTCGGTGGCGAAAGTGACCGTGAGGTCAGTGATGCCGACCGCCTGCTCGCCCCGCTTCAGCGTGCTCATCTCTGCTCCTCGCGTTCGCGTGCATCCGGGTCGTCGGCTTCGAGCTCGTCGATGTCGGAGACCATATCGAGGCTGCCCCCGGGCACGGTCGATACCGCTGCGACGGTCGCCGCGCCACCGCTGCGGCGACGGGTACGCAGCCGCGGGTCGGCCAGGTCGTTCAGGCTCTCACCCACCAGGGTGAGTCCGAGAACGACCAGCACGATGGCGAGGCCGGGGAACAGCGACGTCCACCAGATTCCGCTCGTGACGTCCGAGATCGACTTGTTGAGGTCGTAGCCCCACTCGGCAGCCTTCGTCGGCTCGATGCCGAAGCCGAGGAAGCCGAGACCTGCGAGGGTCAGCAGGGCCTCTGACGCGTTGAGGGTGAAGATTAGTGGAAGCGACCGGGTGGCATTGCGCAGGATGTGGCGGAACATGATGCGCGCGCTACTCGCCCCGATCACCTTGGCCGACTCGACGTACGCCTCGGACTTGATGCGCACCGTCTCGGCGCGGATCACCCGGAAATACTGCGGGATGAATACCACGGTGATCGAGACCGCGGCCGAGAGGATTCCAGGCCAGAGCCCCGACTGACCGCCGGAGATCACGATCGAGAACACGATCGCCAGCAGCAGGCTCGGGAAGGCGTAGACGGCGTCGCCGATGGTCACCAGCACACGGTCGACCCAGCCACCGATATAACCGGAGACCAGACCGATCAGGATGCCCGCGAAAACAGAGAGGACGAGTGCAACGACGATGACCAGGGCCGCGGTCTGCGCTCCCCAGATCACCCGGGAGAGCACGTCGTAGCCGCCGACCGTTGTGCCCAGGAGGTGCTTGCCGCCCGGAGGCAACTGTGCGCCGAAGTTGCCCGAATCATCTTTCAGCTGGTCGTACCGATACGGGGCGAGCAGCGGCGCGAAGATCGCGGTCAGCACGAAGATCGCCGTGATGACGAGTCCGGCGATGAGCATGCCGCGCTGCAGGCCGACGCTCTGGCGCAGCTGGTGCACGACCGGGATGCGCTGCCAGAGCGGGCGCTTGGGGGTGGCGATGGTGGTCATCAGTACCTCACTCGGGGATCGACAAGTGCCGCGATGATGTCGACGATGAAGTTGGTCACGGCGACGATGACCGCGAGCAGCGCGACGATGCCCTGCACGGCCACGAAGTCACGCGCGGAGAGGTACTGGGCCAGCATGAAGCCGAGCCCCTTCCATTCGAAGGTCGTCTCGGTGAGCACCGCACCACCGAGCAGCAGCGCGATCTGCAGGCCGATGACCGTGATGATCGGAACCAGGGCGGGCTTGTACGCGTGCTTGCGAACCAGCCGGAACTCGCTCACACCGCGCGAACGCGCCGCGTCGACGTATTCGGAGGACAGCGTTCCGATGACGTTCGTGCGCACCAGACGGAGAAAGACCCCCGCGGTGAGCAGGCCGAGCGCAATGCCGGGCAGCACAGCGTGCTGCAGAACGTCGCCGATGGCGGCCGGGTCGCCGGTGAGGAACGAGTCGATCAGGTAGATGCCGGTCTTGTTGGGCAGCAGCTGGATCTCCAGCTCGGTACTCGTCGACGCTCTCCCCGCGATCGGCAGCACGTCGAGCCACACTCCGAACACGAGTTTCAGCAGGAGACCGGCGAAGAACACCGGGGTGGCGTAGAACAGGATGGCGAGAACCCGCAGAATCGCGTCGGGCCAGCGGTCACGCAGGTACGCGGCGAGCATGCCGAGCGGGATACCGACCACGAAGGCGACGATCAGCGCGTAGAAGGCGAGTTCGAGTGTCGCGCCGCCGTAGGTGAGCAGCACCTCGCTGATCGGGCGGTTGTCGCTGATGGTGGTGCCGAAGTTGCCGGTGAAGATCTGGCCGAGGTACTCGAAGTACTGCACCAGGATCGGGCGGTCATAGCCTGCGGCATGGATGCGCTCTTGCAGTTGCACGGCGTTGAGCTTGCCGCCGAGCGATGCGGTGATGGGATCGCCGATCACCCGCAGCAGAAGAAACACCATCGTGACCAGGATGAAGATGGTCGGGAAGATGAGCAGGAAGCGCACCAGGATGTAGCGACCGAGGCTGCCACCCCTGGTCTTCTTCGCTGCTGTCGGCTCGGGAACCCCGGGAGGGGCATCCGTCGTAACGGCGGTTGACGTCATCGTGACCAATCGATCAAAGGTGATGCAGATGGAAAGGGCGACCCGCTACCTGCGTGCGGGTCGCCCTCGGTTCACACGGTGAGAAAACTCTAGCCGCGTGAACGCCGTGCTATTTCGTGCTATTTAGTCGCTGACCTACTTCGAGAGCGCTCCGTAGCGGAACTTGAACGACGCGTCGAGCGTGTCCTTGATCCCCTTGACATCCTTCCCCGCAACAGCGACCTGGTCGCCCTGCAGCAGCGGGATGGTCGGGAGGTCCGCGGCGACATCCGCCTGGATCTCTTCGATGATCTTCGCCCGCTCGGCCTTGTCGCTGGTCACACCCTGCTTGAGGATGAGGCCGTCGACGGTCGGGTTGTCGTAGTGGTTGAGGATGAACGCCTCCTTGTCCGTCGGGTTGTAGAAGAACGGCGTGAGGTAGTTGTCAGCGTCGGAGTAGTCCGGGAACCAACCGAGCTGGAACACCGAGTAGACGCCGGCCTTGCGGTCTTTCGAGTACTGCACGTACTCGGTGGACTGCAGGTTGACCGAGAACAGGCCGCCGGTCTCGAGCTCGCTCTTCAGTGCCGCGTACTCGTCGCTCGACGACTCACCGTAGTGATCGGTGTTGTACTGCAGGTCGAGCTTGATCGGGGTGGTGACGCCGGCGTCCTGCAGGGTCTTCTTGGCCTTCGACTCGTCCGGGCCGCCCTTGCCGTTGCCGTACAGGTCCTTCAGCACCGTGGTGGCACCGGTCAGGCCGTCCGGAACGTAGGAGTACAGCGGCGAGTACGTGCCCTTGTAGACATCCTTCGACAGAGCGTCGCGGTCGACCAGGTCGGCAGCCGCCTGGCGCACAGCGAGAGCCTTGGCCGGGTTGGCATCCGGTGTCTTCGTTCCGTACGGAGCGGTCTGGAAGTTGAAGACGAAGTAGCGGATCTCGCCACCGGGACCGTGGTAAACGGTCACGTTTTTTTCCTTCTCGAGGCTCGAGACGTCGGTGGGCGACAGGCTGCGGAAGGCGACATCCACATCGCCCTTCTGCACGTCGAGCTTGAGGTTCGACTGCGACGTGTAGTACTTGACGTTGACCACATCGGTCTTCGCCTTGCCGAGCACCCCGTCGTAGTTGGGGTTCGCCTTGTAGGAGATCAGGTTGTTGAAGTTATAGCTCTTGATCGTGTACTGGCCGGCGAAGGCGTTGCTCTTGACGATGTCGTTGTCGCTGAGGAGCTTGTCGGCCGGGAAGACCTGCTCGTCGACGATCGGGCCAGCGGGGCTCGACAGAATCTGCTTGAAGACCTGGTCGTTCGCCTGCTTGAGCGTGAACACGACGGTGGTCGCATCGGGGGCCGCGACGCTCGCGAGGTTGTACAGCAGCGACGACGGGCCGTTCTCGTCCGCGATCTTCAGGTCGCGGTCGAAGGTGAACTTGACGTCGGAGGAGGTGAGCTTGTCACCGTTGGCGAACTTGAGGTTTGGCTTCAGCTTGACCGTGAACTCGGTCGGCGAGGTGAAGTCACCGGAGACGGCGATGTCGGGCTGAACGTCCGGGCTGCCGTACGGGGTGTTGAAGAGGAACGGAAATACCTGGTTCTGCACGGCGAACGAGCCGTTGTCGTACGAACCGGCCGGGTCGAGCACGGTGACCTTGTCAGTCGTGCCGATGGTGAGCGGCGTGGAGGCAGCGTTGTTGCTGTTTGCCCCGCCGGCCGAGCAACCCGCCAGGGTGATTGCCGCAACGGCGGCGACCCCCAGCAGTGCAAGCGAACGCTTGCGGAAGATGGATGCGGACGTCATGCGTCTACCTCTCTTGGTCGAAAGCACTCGGCTCTCTTGGTTGAAAGCACTCGGGCAGGCCACGAGCGCTCATTGACTTCGGGAGCGCATGCGGCAGACCACGAAAAGGCACCCCGAACGAGGGCCGTGCATTGCTGTATGCGTCCTTGCTATCAGAGAAGCGGAGTCGGCCACCAATTCACGGGGGCAAAACGGCGGAATGTTTACCCACCTGCAACACAGGGAGTGGCCCGCAGTGAGGCGGGCTCAGTCCCCGCGGAGGGTGCGCCGCTCGGCCTCGATGCGGACCAGTTCGACCTGGAGGTCGCGGTAGCGCTGGGGCTCGGCCACGGCATCCGTTCGTTGCAGCGCACCGAGAAGCTCGGTCTTCTGCCGCAACAGATCACGGTCGACCATGGTGGAGGTGACCCCACGGCCGTAAATGGTGAGCTCGCGCCCCTCCTTCTCGGGGATCGGAGCCACGCCAAGCTCCTTCACCAGGTTCGCGTACGGCAGCGGCACCTCGGCAACCACCCGGTCGACCCACGCCGTGGTGGCGAAGGCTGCGGGACCATCGGGCGAGCCGAGCGCCGCGGTGATGCCGTCGCTCACCACCGCCAGCGACGGATTGGAGTAGACGGCCTGGCTGGCACGGCGCACCAGGTCGATGCCGATGGACTCCGGGTACTGCAGCATCGCCATGAGCGAGTCGCGCTCGAGACGCGTGGATGGGTCGGTGGGCAGCTGCATCATGGACGGTCCGACGATCGCGTCCTGCACGACCGTCTGGGCCGACTCCGGCTGATGCTGCGTTCTGCGCTGCGGTTCGGCCGGGCGCCCCCGCACCGAGGTCACCGCGCGACCGACCTCTCCGAGGTCCATGCCGAGCCAGCCCGCGAGACTGCGCACGTAGCCCGAGGTGAGGGACTGATCACGGATGCCCGCGAGCACCGGCGCGGACGCCCGGAGCGCGCCGACCCGGCCCTCGACCGTGTCCAGGTTGTACTCCGCGAGCACGCGCCGCAGCATGAACTCGAACATCGGCTTCTTGTTCGTGATCAACCGCCGCACGGCGTCGTCGCCGCGCTGCAGGCGCAGGTCGCACGGGTCGAGTCCGTCGGGCGCGACCGCGACAAAGGTCTGGGCGGCGAAGCGCTGCTCCTCGGCGAAAGCGCGACTCGCCGCCTTCTGGCCGGCCTCATCCGGGTCGAAGGTGAAGATGACCTCACCCAGCCCGTGCGAATCGGCGTTGTCGAAGTCGCCCAGCACGCGGCGGACGACCTTGATGTGGTCCACCCCGAAAGCGGTGCCACAGGTGGCGACCGCGGTCGTGACGCCCGCGAGATGGCAGGCCATGACATCCGTATAGCCCTCGACGACCACGACCTGTTTGCCGCGGGAGATGTCACGTTTTGCCAGGTCCAGCCCGTAGAGGACGTGCGACTTGTGATACACCGCCGTCTCGGGGGTGTTGAGGTATTTGGGGCCCTGGTCGTCATCCAGCAGGCGCCGAGCGCCGAACCCCAGCGCGGCGCCGGTGACGTCGCGAATCGGCCAGACCAGGCGGCCGCGGAATCGGTCGTACGTGCCGCGATCGCCCTGCCCGACGAGTCCGGCGGCGAGCAGCTCCGCCTCGGTGAAACCCTTCGATTTGAGGTGCTTGCTCAGGGCGTCGTAGCTCTTCGGCGCGAAGCCGACGCCGAAACGCTGGGCGGCGGCGGGGTCGAAGCCACGCTCACCGAGGAACTGCCTGGCGGGCTCCGCCTCGGGCGTGACCAGTTGGCCGACGAAGTACGCTGCCGCCGCCTCGTTGGCGCCGAGGATGCGGGCGCGGTTGCCCTGGTCGGGGTTGGCGTTGCCGCCGTCTTCATAGTGGAGCTCGAAGCCGATGCGGGCCGCCATGCGCTCGACCGATTCGGAGAACGTGGTGTGGTCCATCTTCTGCAAGAAGCTGAAGACATCGCCGTCTTCGCCGCAGCCGAAGCAGTGGTACCGACCGACACCGGGGCGCACATGGAAGCTCGGGCTGCGCTCGTCATGGAACGGGCAGAGGCCCTTCATGGAGCCCACACCGGCGCCCTTCAGGGTGACGTAGTCCCCTACCACGTCGGCGATGTTGACGCGCGCCCGCACCTCGTCGATGTCATTGCGTCTGATCAGTCCGGGCACCCGCCCAGTCTACTTTCGCGCGGGGTCGCTCCGGCCGGGGCGGCCCCACCTGTGGGCGACCCCACGGAAACTCAGGACTTGTGCGCGGGGAGTCGCCCACCGCGCACGTGTCGACGGCGAAACGCGACCACTTTCCTGAGTTTCCGATTTCGGCTCGGGCAACTATGGACACTCAGGAGTTGCGTTCGGGGCTTCGCTAGCGGACGAGGCGCTCGTGCCAGGACATCGCCGACTGGTCGGTGAGGGACGCTACTTGGTCCACCACCGCGCGCTTGCGGCCGGCGTCAGTGCTGGCCTCGCGCCAGTCGGCCGCGAAGCCAGCGTCGAGCACGGAATCGCCCCGCGCCAACAGCGTCTCGGCGAGTTCGGTCAGGATCTCCCGCTGTTCGGCGTAGATCGGCTGCCGCGTATTGTGCGACATGACGAAGGCCGCGACGATGCCTTTCAGCACGGCGATCTCCGCGGCGATCTCGCGCGGCACAACCATGCTGGCTCGGAAGCGGATGAGGCTGCCATCGCCGTCTGCTGCCCGCGTTGCCTGCACCGCAGCGCCCGCGAAGCGTCCGATCAGCTGGCTGGTCAGGTTCTTCAGTCGGCCCTGATCACGGCGCGAGCCGTCCCACGTGTCGAGCCATACGTCGAGCAGATCGAGGCGATCGAACGCGGCGATCAGCTCGTTGTGATCGAACTCGCCCCCGATCCACGAGAACATCGAATCGACCAGATCGCTGTGGTTGACCCGAGCGCCGAGGGCGGCGACGTCGATGTAGCCGTTCACCACAGCATCCTCGAAGTCGTGGACCGAGTAGGCGATGTCGTCTGAGAGGTCCATGACTTGAGCCTCGATACACAGCCGGCGGTCGGGTGCGCCCTGCCGCAGCCAGGTGAATGCATCCACGTCATCGGCGTAAAAGCCGAACTTCGAGCGCCCGCTCGGATCGTCGACCGCCGAGCTGTCCGGCCAGGGATACTTGCAACTCGCATCAAGGCTCGCCCGGGTGAGGTTGAGCCCGTACGACCGTCCGTCGCTGCCGAAGACCTTCGGCTCGATGCGGGTCAGCACCCGCAGGGTCTGCGCATTGCCCTCGAAGCCGCCGATGTCAGAAGCCCAGACGCTGAGAGCCTTCTCGCCGTTGTGGCCGAACGGCGGGTGTCCGAGGTCGTGCGCGAGGCAGGCGGTGTCCACGACATCCGGATCGAGCCCCAGGCTGGTAGCGAGTTCGCGACCGACCTGTGCGACCTCGAGCGAATGGGTCAGGCGGTTGCGAGCGAAGTCGAGTCCGGCGGCGGGGCTGAGCACCTGCGTCTTTGCCGCGAGACGACGCAGCGCGCTCGAGTGCAGCAGCCGAGCGCGGTCGCGTGCGAAGTCGCTGCGCCTGCTGGAATGCTGTTCGGGATACCACCGCGCCGTGTCGTGCTCGCCGTAGGTCTCTGCTGCCACTCGCTCCCCCATGCCGGTCAGGCCGGCGCCGCGATCAGCCGCCACTGTTGCTCAGCTCGAACTCCGCCATCTCGGCCCGGCCGGACTGCTCCAGCTCGCGGCTCAGCAACCAGCCATCGGGTAGCGAAGGACGCTTCGGAGTTCCTGCGCGACCGCGCGGACCCTCCGCGTCGGACCCCGGGTACGGCTGCTCCCAGTCGAGCGTGCCCAGCAGATCGTCCATCTGCTGCAGGCTCTCCACGGTCGCCAGGGCGGCTCGCACCTCACCACCGACCGGGTACCCCTTGAAGTACCAGGCGATGTGCTTACGGATGTCGCGGCACGCGTGATCCTCGTCGCCGTCGAAGAAATCGACCAGTAGCTCGGTGTGCCGCCGCAGCGTCGCGGCGACGGTACCGAGCGACGGCTGCGGGATGTCGGTCTCCCCACGGAATGCGGCAGACAACTCGCCGAACAGCCACGGTCGCCCGAGGCAGCCGCGCCCGACGACGACGCCGTCACAGCCGGTCTCTTCGACCATGCGGATTGCGTCGGCGCCCGACCAGATGTCGCCGTTGCCGAGCACCGGCACGCTGGTGATGGTCTGCTTGAGCTTCGCGATGGCCGACCAGTCGGCGTGACCGCTGTAGAACTCGGAGGCGGTTCGCGCGTGCAGCGCGATGCTCGACACCCCTGCGCCCTCGGCGATGCGCCCGGCCTCGAGGTAGGTGAGGTGGTCTGCGTCGATACCCTTACGCATCTTGATGGTGAGCGGACGGTCTCCTGCAGCCTTCACCGCTCCCTCGACGATGTCGCGGAACAGGTCGAGCTTCCACGGGAGTGCGGCGCCGCCGCCCTTTCGGGTGACCTTCGGCACCGGACATCCGAAATTCAGATCGATGTGATCGGCCCGGTCCTCGGCGACGAGCATCGTCACGGCCTCGGACACGGTCTTCGGGTCGACGCCGTAAAGCTGGATGCTGCGCGGCGTCTCCGACTCGTGGTGCTTGATGAGGCGCATCGATCCCTCGGTGCGCTCGACCAGCGCGCGGCTGGTGATCATCTCGGACACGTAGAGCCCTGCACCGAATTCGCGGCAAAGCCGACGGAAGGCGGTGTTGGTGATGCCTGCCATCGGCGCGAGGATCACCGGAACATCAAGCTCGAGTGGCCCGATCGTGAGATTCTTCTGCGGGGCTGCGGTCATGGTCACCCCACGATTGTCCCATGTTCTCTCTGGGTGACGGCTCGCCTGACCTCGATAGGCTCGCTGCGTACCGTCAGCGCGTGGAAGGCACCCGACATGACCGAACCCCTCACCGGAACCGCACGAGTCGAAGCGGATGCCGCGGCTCGCGGCCTCGCGATAGAGATCGTCGAGCGGCCACCCGCCGACAGCCTCGAGCATGCGGCAGAGCTGCTCGGACTCACGCCCCGCGAGATCATCAAGTCTCTCGTGGTGCGCAAGCACACCCCCGAGGGTGCGCCGAGCGAGTACCTCTTCGCCCTCGTCCCCGGCGACCGGCAGATCTCCTGGGCGAAGCTGCGGGCCCTCGTCGGTGTCAACAAGCTCTCGTTGCCGTCGCCGGAGCTGGCGTTGGAGGCAACCGGGTATGCGCGGGGAACCATCACCCCGCTCGGCGCTTACGGTGACTGGCCCGTCTATGCGGACGCGTCCATCACGGGATCGCGCATCGCGCTCGGCGCGGGCGCGCACGGCTACAGTGCGTTCGTCGACGCGGACTCGTTCATCGCCGCGTTCCACGCAACCGTGGCCGACATCAGCTGAGTCATATCGATCCGATGTCCTCGGGACCGACGGTACGCACTCCTCGTTCGTGGCTGAGAAACGGGCCACGCACTCGCACTCTGGCGAGGCGTCCGGCCTCCGTCACCAGCTGGAGCCAGAGTCGATCGTCGTCGCTGATCGTGTCCGAGCCGAATCGCTCGAGCACGAACACGACAGAGCTGGCGCGAACCTCCGCGATCAGATCGGTGAGGAAGTCGGCGAATTTGATCACCGAGTCCGCCTCGGGCCGTCGTGGAATGTCCGACGGCATGAGCAACGGGAGCTGCACGTCGTCGTGGTCGAGAAACATCAGCCAGAGCTGGCGGCGCAGCGCGCGGCCCACCAGCTGCTCGACGCGAACCATGAGGAGTGCGTCAGTGTCGAGTATCTCGAGAGCGGTGTCGTCGTAGTGGGGAATCGTCATCGCTCCAGCGTGACGACCGTGGGGAGCGCGGCAGCGACATCCGTCGAATCTGTGGAGGAGTCATCCGTCCACAGGGTCAGCGCGGACTAGACGTTGTCGTCGTCAAGGCGCGCGTTGACGATCGCTTGCTCGTGGTGCTCAGGGATCGCGCAGAAGTCGCCGACGCAGGCCGCCGCTGACGGATCTCCCAGGATGGTGAGGGGGATGGTGCGTGCATCCGTCACTGGACTGACTCTCTCTCGCTGGCGACCTTGGCGAGCACGTTAGCGAACGCCGCAGCCTCCTGAGCGCCGGACACACCGTACTTGCCGTCGATCACGAAGAACGGAACCCCGTTGATGCCGTACTCGGTCGCCTGCGCGACGTCGGCCTTGACGTCGGAGAGAAACTCTTCGGACTCGAGCGCGCGCACCACGTCATCGCGATCAAAGCCCAGGTCTGCCGCGATGTCGGCCAGGTCAGCGATGCGCCCGACATGTTCACCGTTGACGAAGTACGCCTCCAGAAGGCGCTCCTTCATCTCGAGCTGACGGCCCTTCGACTTGGCATAGTGCAGCAGCTCGTGCGCCTTCACCGTGTTGGTCTGGTGAATGTGGTCGTAGTCATAATCGAGGCCCACGGACTTCGCGATGTCGGTGACGCGGCCGATCATCTGCTCGGCCTGGTCGCGGGAGATGCCTTTGCGGTCACTCAGGTAGTCGATGGGGGTGCCCTCGAAGTCGACCGGGGTGTCGGGTGCCAGTTCGAAGGAGTGGTACTCCACCTCGACGGCTCCCCCGAATTCGGCGACGCCGGCCTCGAACTTACGCTTTCCGATGAAACACCAGGGGCACTGCACGTCGGACCAGATGTCTACCTTGATCGGCTCACTCATGTCAGTGCCAACGCGCCACCCCGACGCGTATTCCCGCCGACACCCATCGGAAACTCAGGACTTCGTCGCCGCTCTCGTCTGCGCCGTCGCCTACTTCCGGGGATGTTCACCCGCGCGGGCGAAGCGACTCCTGAGTTTCCCTGGGGCGAGCGCATGGCGAGGGCAGCGTCGATCTGGGCTTCGACGAGCTGCCAGTCGGTGAACACCATCCGCGCCGACGCGCGCAGGCTGTGAAAGCCTTCGATGGTGGTCACCGCACCCTTGTGATGGTCCTGCTCGAACCTCGGCGCGTGAAACTCCTCGCCATTGATCTCCAGCGCCACGGTGTCGTCGACGACCAGGTCGATCCGCTCGCCCGTCGTCAGCGGAACCTGCGATCTGAGCCGGTGGCCACCGCTCCTGAGCCGCGTGCGACTGAGGCTCTCCGGCAGCGAGTCGCAGCGATCATCCGCCCAGCGCGAAAGGCCTTCGAAGTCTGCGGGCAGCCCCAGGACGAGCAACTCCAGGTCGAATTGCTCGATGCGCCCGGTGCGGAGCGCCCAGTCGATGGCCGCCACCGCGGTCTCGAGGTCTTCGTCGAGCACCACGCGGTGAAGGGCGTCCATCAGGCCGACGGATGTCGCGTCGCCTCGATCGCGGATATCCCTCGAATCCCAATGCAGCACGACACCGTGAGGCGCTGTCACATCGAAGCGGACATGGCGGTCGCGGACCGAGCGGAGCCGCGCAGCGTTGTCGTGCACGGAGACGTGCAACTGATGATCGCCGAGCACCCAGCCGCCGGCCGCCAGAATCGCCGAGATACCGGTGAGGCGGCCGCCGACCCGTACGGCCCTTACCCGCAAATCGGTTGTCGGGAGGGTCGTGTACCACCCCTGCCGTGCCCGAATCACGTCGCCGCGTTTCACCGCGGCGGTCAGGTCGAGGTCACGCGCGCCGCGGGCGACCAGCTGTTGCTTTTGGGCCATCCCGCCGAGGGAGTCGACGATAGCGGCAATGTCTCGCATGCAGACATCGTGAGCCGCGGCATCCGCTCACCGTGACCTGAACTCGGGTTCTGTGGAGAGGACGCTCGTCTGCTCATCTGTGGACGAGCAGACCCCAACGGAAACTCAGGACTTAGTGAGCTGGCATCAACCACGCATCCCCGGAAATCCGGGAATCTCGTTGGGGCCGGGGGCAACAATCCTGAGTTTCCGAAGGTGGGCACGCGCGACGTGACGCCCGGCGTGCGCAACGCGGCGACCGCGCGACGCAGCGGCCCGGGGCGGGTCAAGCGCCGAGCAGCTGCTCCGCGAGGTACCCGCGCACTTTTTCGAGCGAGATGCGCTGCTGTCCCATCGAGTCGCGTTCGCGGATAGTCACAGCGTTGTCTTCGAGGGTGTCGAAGTCGACCGTGATGCAGAACGGCGTCCCGATCTCGTCCTGGCGGCGGTAGCGACGGCCGATGGCTCCGGCGTCGTCGAAGTCGATGTTCCAGTACTTGCGGAGGTCGGCTGCGAGGTTCTTCGCCACCGGGGAGAGCTGCTCGTTGCGCGACAGCGGAAGCACGGCGACCTTCACCGGCGCGAGACGGCGGTCGAGTCGCAGCACGATGCGCTTGTCCACGCCGCCCTTCGTGTTGGGGGCTTCGTCCTCGTGGTATGCATCGACCAGGAACGCCATCAGAGCGCGTGTCAAACCGAATGCAGGCTCGATCACGAAGGGGATCCAGCGCTCGTTCTTGGTCTGGTCGAAGTAGCTGAGGTCGACGCCGGATCCCTCCGAGTGCGTCTTCAGGTCGAAGTCGGTGCGGTTGGCGACGCCCATCAACTCGCCCCACTCGCTGCCGGCGAAGCGGAAGCGGTACTCGAGGTCGACAGTGCGCTTCGAGTAGTGCGACAGCTTCTCGGTCGGGTGCTCGTAGCGTCGGATGTTGTCCGGCGTCATGCCCAGCCCGAGGAACCACTCTTCGCAGGCGTCGATCCAGTACTGGAACCATTCGTCGTCGGTGCCGGGCTCGACGAAGTACTCCATCTCCATCTGTTCGAACTCGCGGGTGCGGAAGATGAAGTTTCCGGGCGTGATCTCATTGCGGAAGCTCTTGCCGACCTGCGCGATGCCGAATGGCGGCTTCATGCGCGCCGCACCCATGACGTTCGCGAAGTTGGTGAAGATCCCCTGCGCCGTCTCAGGGCGGAGGTACGCCATCCCCTCCTCGTTGTCGACCGGGCCGAGGAAGGTCTTCAGCAGACCGGAGAAGTTCTGCGGCTCGGTCCAGTTGCCGGGCTGGCCGGTGTCGGGGTCTTTGATGTCGGCGAGGCCGTTCGGGGCCGGGTGACCGTGTTTCTCCTCATAGGCCTCGAGCAGGTGGTCGGCACGAAAGCGCTTGTGAGTGTAGAGCGACTCGACCAGGGGGTCACTGAATACCTCGACGTGGCCGGAGACCTCCCAGACCTTGCGGGGAAGGATGACCGCGGAGTCGAGGCCGACGATGTCGTCGCGACCCTGCACCATGAACTGCCACCACTGGCGCTTGATGTTCTCCTTGAGGGCGGTGCCGAGCGGCCCGTAATCCCAGGCGGAGCGCGATCCGCCGTAGATCTCTCCCGACTGGAAGACGAAACCGCGGCGCTTCGCGAGGTTGATGACGGGATCGAGCGGGGAGGCGTTGGCCACGTGTAACTCCAAAGGTCAGCCGTGCTGGGTGCGCGGTCTGAGTGGGCGGTCGAATTGCAGCCTTCAGCCTAGCGATCCCCCGCCCTTTGGAAACTCAGGAGACTGGCACACGGAGATCGTTCACCTCCGGGGTGGTCGTGACCGCAGTCCTGAGTTTCCGAAGGGGCAGCAGGGTGGCAAGCACCGCCGCAACGTCGCAATCGTCGTTCCAGAGGTGGAAGGCGGCTCGCAGCCTCCCCGCTCGACCCGACGCACGGATGCCCGCTGCCGCCAACGCCGCGAGGTCGACACCGTCAGGGTCGGCCCACGTCACGATCGCGCGCTCCTGCCGCGGGATCCCGAGGCCATCGCACAGCGCATTGCCCAGGCCGGCGACCCGATCCCAGATCTCGGTGATGTCCAGTTCGGAGAACATGCGGATGGCAGGCTCCGCCCCGACCCACGCGGGCCAGGCGGGAGACACGTCGAACGCCCGGGCGTCGTCGGCGAGTCGCATTGCGGGCCCGTAACACGATTGCCAGATCTCGTCCCCCGAATACCAGCCCGCCTGCGTCGGCGTCAGTAGTTTCTGAAACGACGCGGACAGCGTGAGAAAGGCGACCCCGCGCGGCGAACACAACCACTTGTAGGCGTGACAGACGGTTGCATCGAATACGGACGCATCCACCGGGTGTACCCCCGCGGACTGCGTCGTGTCGCAGAACGTGTACGCGCCATGGCGCTTCGCGGCCGCCACGATCGCGTCGACATCGGCGACCTGCCCGGTGGACGACTGGATGTGGGAGAACGCAATTAGCCACGTGTCATCGCCCACAGCCTCGGCGAGTTGCCCGACCTGAACGGAGCGCACCCTCACATCGCGGCGCTGAAGAAACGGGAAGACCATCGAGCTGAACTCGCCGTCGACGGTGAGCACCTCGGCGCCGGCGGGCACTGCCGCGGCGATGACACTCGCGATGGCGGAGGTCTGTGAGCCGATCGCCACCCGGGCGGCGGCGACGCCGACGAGTCGGGCATATGACTCGCGTGTGCGCGAAACGACGCCGTCATAATCCATCGGGTTGCGCTGAGCCGACTCCCAGAGATCGAGATCGGCACGCTGTGCAGCCAGCGTCTCGGCGGTCGGGAGGCCCATCGTCGCGGCGGCGAGGTATCCCCGCGGGGATGCGAAACTGGCGACGGCGCGGCCGAGCCGGGGTGACGGGGACATGTGACCAGCCTGGGCGGTCAACATCCATTGGACAAGACGACATGTGCCATGCAACCAATAACCTGAGTCAATGGATCTCGATCTGCACACCGTCCGCATCGTGCGGGCGATCGCCGACAGCGGCAGCATCACCGGAGCTGCACGGATGCTCGGCTACAGCCAGCCAGCCGTGAGCCAGCACCTGCAACGCGCCGAGAGTCGGATCGGACTCCCGCTCGTCGCGCCCGCCGGCCGCACCGTGCGACTCACCGAGGCAGGGCAGCTGCTAGCACGCCACGCGCTCGCAATCACCTCAGCGCTGGACGCAGCCGCGGGCGAGCTCGCGGATCTCGCCGGGCTGCGATCGGGCACCGTGCGGGTGGCCGCGTTTCCCACGGCGTCATCGACCATCGTGCCGAGGTTCCTCGCCGGCATGGCGGAGCGTCACCCGGGAGTCCATGTGAGCTACCTGGAGACCGAGCCACCCGAAGCCATTGCGATGCTTCGGGAGGGCGCGATCGACGTCGCGATCACCTTCTCGTACCCCGGTGACCGCGGTGAGCCCGATGTCACCGATCTCGTGGTGCCGTTGTTCACCGAGGAGCTCGTCGTGGTGCTTCCGGCCGGGCATGCGCGCGCCGCGGATGACCGGGTCGACGTGACCAGGCTGGGCGACGAACGATGGATCGCCGGATGCCCGCGCTGCCGCGGCCACCTCCTCGCTGTGTGTGAGGCGGAGGGGTTCATCCCGCGGATCGGCTTCGAGACAGACAACGCCGGTGCCGTACTCAGCATGGTCGCAAGCGGACTCGGAGTGGCGATGTTGCCGCGGCTGGCGCTCGCGACCGCTGCGCTTCCCGCCGGGGCGGTGACGCGTGAGCTCCGGAAGCCGAGCATCCGGAGCATCCAGGCGGTGGCCAACGAGGGCGCGGCCCGAGTGCCGGCGCTTGCTGCGAGCATGAGCCTGCTGCGTGCACTGCGCGGAGACGACTGGGGCCTCACACCCTCCTGAGCGCGCCCACGCTTCGGAAACTCAGGAAGACGGTGTGCGGTTCACAGCACCACGACCGAGCATTCGGGACCGTGGTTGGGCTGGCACGACAAATTTCCTGAATTTTCGAAGGGGCTGCCGGGTGAAGCTCGGCGTGCAGCTTCGGTCAGATGCCGGTGCGGCGATGCGCCTGCTCGATCAGATCGAGAGCAGCGAGTGCGTCGCGCGGGGCCACCGGCATCGGAGTGCCATCGCGGAGCGCTTGGGCGACGCCCGCGTAGAACGCCGCGTACTCGCCGCGCTCGGTGGGGTATGGCGTCGGTGGCACGTCGGCCGACCCGGTGATGCCGAGCAGTCCCCAGCGGTCCTCGGGCACGTCGCCGAATCCCGGATCCGACGGCTGGGCACCGCCCATGAGCGCGGGCTCCTGCCCGTCGAGACCCTGCACCGTGTATCCGGATGCCGACCCGAGAACCCGGAACCGCGGCGCGTTCTGTGCGGCGAATCGGCTCATCGTGAGATGCGACCGCACCCCGCTCTCGTGCAGCAGCGAGAGGAACGCTTCGTCATCGCTCACCCCGCCCTCACGCAGCACCGAGAGTTCAGCGGTCTCGAGAGTCGCCGGCCCGAACAGCTGCACGGCCTGATCGACGAGGTGGCTGCCCAGGTCGAAGGTGATGCCCGCGCCAGCCGAGGTCGGCGTAGTGTCCTGCCACCGGTCGCGAAGTGCCGGCGACCAGCGCTCGAACGTCGACTCGAAGCGGTGCACCCGGCCGAGTGTGCCATCGGCGAGGAGCTTCTGCACAGTGCGGAAATCGCCATCCCAGCGGCGGTTCTGGTACACGGTCAGCGGCACCCCGGCATCCTCAGACGCCTCGATGATGCTGGTCGCCTCGACGACGGATGCCGCGAACGGCTTATCGATGACGACCGCGATCCCAGCGGCGATGGCCGCCTGCGCCTGCTCGAGATGCACCTGCGCCGGGGAGGCCAGCACGACCAGGTCGAGCTCTCCGTCGAGCAGCTCGTCCGGCGTCGCGACGACCGTGGCCGAGGGATGCTGCTCCCGCGCCTGCTGCGCTCGCGCCTCGTTCGAGGTGGAGATGAGGTCGAGCGAGAAGTCGGGGTTCGCGGCGATGAAAGGCGAGTGGAAGATACGTCCCGAGAGGCCGTAGCCGATGATCCCGGTGCGGATGGCGGTCATTTCTAGTCCTCTGTCTCGGTGTCACTGGTACCGGTGTCACTGGTTTCGGGTTCGCGGAGCTCCCACGGCAGCGGTCCGGCGAGCTCGATCGGCTCGGCCGGCGGCTCGTCGAATGGCCCGGGCTCGGGCGCGTGCCCCAGCATGCCCGGGTTGCGCCCGCTCGCAGCGGGAACCTCGTGGCGCCCGACCAGCGCATGACGCAAACGCGAGATGAACGGGGGTTTGTCGGGTGCGGCCATGGCTCCAGCGTACCGACGAGCGGTGGTTCGCTGGCCCGCTGTCGACTGCGCTGGGCGCATGACCCTCCTGCGTTACGGAAACTCAGGAAAGCGGTCGTCACAGCGCCGGTTTTCCGGCGTTAACCGCGTGGCTCGCGACCAGAGTCCTGAGTTTCCGAAGATGGCGAGGCGCTAGGTCCTCGACAGGGAACGGGAAGCGCGCAGCGGGCGCGGTCAGGCGGCGGCTATGAGCTGGCGGGCGTAGGTGACGCGACCGTTGATGTCCTGTGCCACAAAGGGGTTCGGCGCGGGGATCTGCGTTGCATAAACCAGGTCGCCGTTCTGCACCGTCACCAGCAGATAGCCGACCGTGCGGTTCTCCCGCGCCAGCAGGAAGAGCAGTCCGAGCAGGAAGAAGAAGGCGAGGACGACCGCCAGCACGATCGCCCAGGTGGGGATCTTCGACTCGGTGCGGCTGAGGTCGGTGACGAAGAGTTGTGTGCCCTGGATCGGCCGGGCACCGATCGGGGTGACCACCCAACTCTTGCTGAAGACGACGTCGCCGATCTGCACCAGCGCCGCTTCGGGTGTCGCCGGGGCAGGGACAGGGATGATCTCGCTCACGCCCGCAGCCTAGCGGCATGCGGCTCCGCGCAACTAGGCGCTCGGCGCATCAATCGCGCCGCCGAACCGTCGGTTGCGCGACGCATACAACGAGATCGCCTGCCAGAGGTCGTCGCGGGTGAAGTCCGGCCAGAGCGTGTCGAGGAAGACCATCTCGGCGTATGCGCTCTGCCAGAGCATGAAGTTGCTGGTGCGCTGCTCGCCCGAGCTCCGAACGAAGAGGTCGACATCGGGAAGGTCCGGCTGGTACAGGTGTTTCTGGATGACCTTCTCCGAGATTCCGGACGGCTTCAGCCTGCCCGCAGCGACCTCGTCGGCGATCCGGCGCACGGCATCCTGAATCTCCGTACGTCCGCCGTAATTCACGCACATGGTGAGGGTCAACGTGGAGTTTCCCGCGGTGAGTCGCTCGGCGAACTGCAACTCGTCGATGACCGATCGCCAGAGCTTGGGGCGGCGTCCGGCCCAGCGCACCCGCACTCCCCAGTCGTTGAGCTGGTCGCGGCGGCGGTGAAGGACATCGCGGTTGAAGCCCATCAGAAACCGGACCTCATCTGGCGAACGCTTCCAGTTCTCGGTCGAGAAGGCGTAGACGCTGAGGTGCTTGACGCCGATCTGGATGGCACCCGCCACGACATCGAGGAGTGACGCCTCGCCGGCCTTGTGACCCTCGACGCGGGTGAGGCCCTTGCCATTGGCCCAGCGCCCATTGCCGTCCATGACGATCGCGACGTGGTTGGGTACGGCGGCCTTCGGCAAGGCTGGCGGGTAGAGACCGGTCCAGTCGACCGGCTTGAAGTCGACGGCGTCGCGGTGGGTCTTGGCTACGGGCATCGAGTCACACTTCCTGGGAGGGGATGCGGCTGCGGTCGACGTGCTCGAGGGAGCGGAGTCCGCGGTCGAGATGGAACTGGGTGTATGCGGCGACGACGCCACTCGCCTGAGAGCGGGTGCGGTCATCCGCCGCGTCGGCCGCTGCCCAATCGCCGGTCAGGAGCGAGAACAGCAGCCCCAGAGTGCCGGGGTCGAGCCGCGGGGCACCGGGCGGGGCGACCTCGTCGGCGACGACGCCGCCGAGCTGCACGACGAAGGCGGAGTGCGGCCCGGGCGCGCCGGTGACGGCGCAGTCGATGAAGCTCGGCGACCAGCCGGCGATGGAGAGCGCGCGGAGCAGATAGGAGTCGAGCGTGAGGCTGGAGCCGTGCTCGGTGCGCGCGAGGGAGCGCAACGCACCGACCAGCAGCAGGTATTGCTGCAGGCTAGGCTCGGCATCCGTCAGCTTGTCGGCAGCCTCGACCATGGCGCTGGCGGCCGTGTAGCTGCCATAGTCCGCGGTGATTTCGGCGCCGTACGAGCCGACCGATTCGGCCTGGGTGATGGTGTCGAGGCTTCGCCCCTCGAACAGCTGCACATCCGCGACCATGAACGGCTCGAGCCGTGCACCGAACTTGCTCGCGGTGCGGCGAACGCCCTTCGCCACCGCACGGATCTTGCCGTGCTGCCGGGTGAGCATCGTGACGATGCGGTCGGCCTCACCCAGCTTGTGGGTGCGCAGCACGACGGCTTCGTCACGGTAGAGAGGCATCCCCCGATTATCGCGTGTGTACCTGGGTCAGCGGATCGCGACAGCCCGGTCGATGAGCCTCGTCAGCAGCTCGGTGTAGCTCACGCCGACCGCCTGCCACATGCGCGGGTACTGGCTGAAGGCGGTGAACCCGGGCAGGGTGTTGACCTCGTTGAGGGTGATGGTGCCGTCCTCGCCGACGAAGAAGTCGACGCGGGCAAGACCCTCGCAGTCGAGGGCGCGGAAGGCCTGCTGCGCGTACTCCCCCAGCTGAGTGGCGAGGGCGTCTGGAATCTGGGCCGGCACCTCGAGCTCGGCGCCACCGGCCGTGTACTTGGCCTCGTAGTCGAAGAACACCGAGTGGGTCGGGCGGATGCGCAGCGGCGCCCCCACGCCGAGCGTTCCATTGACGGCCTGCAGAACGCCGAGGTCGATCTCGTCGCCGACAATAGCCATCTGCACCAGCGCAGTTGTGTCGTGCTCGAGCGCGAGGTCGATGGCGGCGAGCAACTCGTCGGGCGTCTCGACGCGGCTCGCGCCGACGCTCGACCCGGCGCGGTTCGGCTTGACGAACAGCGGGTACTCGAGCTCTGCCGAGAGTTCGATCGCCTCGTCGCGAGTATCGGCGGTGATGCCGCGGGTCGGAATGGTCGGGATGCCCGCGGCCTCCAGCACCTGCTGGGAGAGCAGTTTGTCCATCGCGAGTGCGCTCGAGAGCACCCCGCAGCCGACATAGGGGATTCCGGACAGCTCGAGCAGACCCTGCACGGTGCCGTCTTCGCCGAATCGTCCGTGCAGCACGGGGAAGGCGACGTCGATGTCGTCGAGATCCGGGAACCGTGTGCCGCCTTCGGCGTCGGCCAGGGCATCCACGGTCTCGACCCGGTGGAAGCGACCGGACTTGTCGATGCCGATCAGCACGCCCTCGAACTGCTCGCCATCCAGGTTGTCGAAGGCACTTCTGGCGGAGTTCAGCGACACCTCGTGCTCGCTGTTAGCCCCGCCGAAGATGATGCCGATGCGCTTTACGATGATGCTGTCCCTACCTGGTTGATGTGTTCTCTTGCCATGCGGCCGCCGAGACCGGTGAGGATCTCATGGGCGATCGTACCGGTCACGTCGGCCCATTCCTGGGCGTCCGGCTCGCCCGCGCGCGGTGACCCGAGCAGCACGACCTCGGCTCCGAGTCTTACGGGAGCGTTACCCACGTCGACCACGAGCTGGTCCATCGAGATGGCCCCGACGATCGGATGCCGCACGCCGTCGATCACGACCTGGCCGCCGTGCGACAGCCCGCGCGGCACCCCGTCGCCATAGCCCACCGGCACGAGCACGAGTGTCGTCTCGCGTTCGGTCACATAGGCGTGGTTGTAACTCACGCCGCTGCCGGCGGCAACTCGACGCACCTGCGTGGCACGGCTCACAACACGCATCGTCGGCTCGAGGCCGTGCACGCGGTCACTGACGGTTTCGATGCCGTACACGCCGGCGCCGCAGCGCACCAGGTCGAACCAGGTCTGCTCGTGATCGAGGGCGGCAGCGGAGTTCGCCAGGTGGAGCACTCGCGGGGTCAGGCCGCTTTTTCTGGCGAGGGCCACCCCGTGCTCGAACGCTTCTCGCTGTGCTGTCGTCGACAGCGGGTCCGGGTCGGCAGCGAGGGCGAGGTGCGACCAGATTCCGGTTACCTCCACTGCCTCGAGGTGAGCGGCCGCGGCGCAGAGCTCGGCCCAGCGCGCGCGTTCAGCGCCTCCGCGGGCCATGCCGGTGTCGAGCTCGAGGTGCACCTGGGCTGTGCTGCCGGTAATGCGCGCTGCATCGGCCACCGCCCGGAGGGTCTCGATGTTGGCGCAGGAGATGGTGACGGTGGCGGCCACGGCATCCGTCAACCGGGTCCAGGGGTCAGCGAGCCAACAGAGCACGGGGGCGTCGATGCCTGCCGCGCGCAGGGCAAGAGCCTCGTCGACGGTGGCGACGCCGAGCCATTCCGCGCCGATCGCCACGGCGGTGCGGGCGACATCGAGCATGCCGTGGCCGAAGCCATCTGCCTTGACGACGACCATGATGCCGGCCCCGCTGGAGGGGCGTAGTCGCTCGATGTTGCGGGCGATCGCGGCGTGATCGACGATGCGGGTGGCGAGCGGTCGGGCGTGAAGCTGCTCCCCCGACGTCATTGCCTCAGGATACTGGCGGGTCGCTCGGCACCCGTCCCACCACGCGCCGCGGGGGAAACTCAGGACACCGGTCGCGGCCGCCTGCACAGAGAGCCAATTCAGACCCGACCCGTTACCGCACTCCTGAGTTTCCGTTATCTGACTGGAGCGGGGTGCCCGCAAAGAGACAAATGGAAACTCAGGACACCGGGCGCGCCCTAGACCGCGGCGAGCTCACGGTCACTCGAAGCCGACCGCACCGCGCGGTTCACCGCCGACACGACCGCCTTGAGGGATGCCGTGGAGATGTCCGCATCGATGCCGACGCCCCAGAGGCGCGTGCCATTGACGTCCAGCTCGACGTACGCCGCCGCGACCGCATCCCCGCCGCCGCTGAGCGCATGCTCGACGTAGTCGTACAGCTTGACCTCCACGCCCTGGTCGGCGATCACGGTGAGGAACGCCGCGATCGGACCATTGCCGACCGCCTCGGCAGTGATCATGTCGTCGCCCACCCGCAGCTCGGTGAGCAGGATGGTGCTGCCCGACATGTCACTCGACGTGCGCGTCGAGGCGAGTTCGAAACGGCCCCACTTGTCGTCGGGCGAGCTCGCGGGCAGGTACTCGTCCTGGAAGATCTCCCAGATCTGATCACTGGTGACCTCACCGCCCTCGGCGTCGGTCTTGGTCTGCACGACGCCGGAGAACTCGATCTGCAGCTTGCGCGGGAGATCCAGCGCATGGTCGGTCTTGAGCAGGTAGGCAACGCCGCCCTTGCCCGACTGCGAGTTGACCCGGATGACCGCCTCGTAGCTACGTCCGAGATCCTTGGGGTCGACGGGCAGGTAGGGCACTGCCCAGGTGAGCTCGTCCACCGTGATGCCGCGGGCCGCGGCATCCGTCGCCATCGCCTCGAAGCCCTTCTTGATGGCGTCCTGATGGGAGCCGCTGAATGCGGTGTAGACCAGGTCGCCGGCCCAGGGGTGACGCTCGGGGACGGGCAGCTGGTTGACGAACTCGACGGTGCGCTTGACCGCGTCGAGGTCGCTGAAATCGATCTGCGGGTCGATGCCCTGGGTGAACAGGTTGATGCCCAAGGCAACCAGGTCGACGTTGCCGGTGCGCTCCCCATTGCCGAACAGGCAGCCCTCGATGCGGTCGGCTCCGGCGAGGTAGCCGAGCTCGGCCGCTGCCACCGCTGTGCCGCGGTCGTTGTGCGGGTGCAGGGACAGGATGACGTTCTCGCGGTGGTTCAGGCGCCGCGACATCCACTCGATCGAGTCGGCGTAGACGTTGGGGGTTGCCATCTCGACCGTCGCGGGAAGATTGATGATGACCTTGCGCTCGGGCGTCGGCTCGAAGATCTCGATGACCTGATTGCAGACGTCGAGCGCGAACTCGAGCTCGGTGCCGGTGTAGCTCTCTGGCGAGTATTCGTAGAAGATCTCGGTGCCGGCGGCGATCGGCTCTGCAGCCTTGCACAGCCGGGCGCCCTCAAGAGCGATGTCGATGATGCCCTGCTTGTCGGTGCGGAACACCACGTCGCGCTGCAGAATGCTGGTCGAGTTGTAGAGGTGAACGATGGCCCGCTTCGCACCGATCAGCGACTCGTAGGTGCGGTTGATCAGGCTCTCGCGCGCCTGGGTGAGCACCTGGATAGTGACGTCGTCGGGGATCAGGTCTTCGTCGATGAGCGTGCGGACGAAGTCGAAGTCCGTCTGGCTCGCGCTCGGGAAGCCGACCTCGATCTCCTTGTATCCCATCTTCACGAGCAGATCGAACATGATCCGCTTGCGCTCGGGGCTCATCGGGTCGATCAGGGCCTGGTTGCCGTCACGCAGGTCGACTGCGCACCACCGCGGCGCCTCGGTGATGTGCTTGGACGGCCAGGTGCGGTCAGGCAGATCGACGCCCAGGGTCTCGCGGTACGGGCGGTACTTGTGGATCGGCATTGCAGAAGCCGACTGGGTGTTCTTCATGTCTTTGCTCTCGTCTGGTGGGGGTGAGGCCAATGACGCTGCGTTTGATCAGCACTGGCCGCGACGAGTGAGGCCTGGGTTAGGACTCGTCGCGGCAGCTAAGGAGGAGCAGACCGGAAAGCACGTCTTCAGGCTAGCACCGCGGCCCGCGCCGCTGGAAACTCAGGAGTCTGGTCGACTGCCGCTGCCGAGCGGACCCGTTTCACGTCTTGACCGGAACGCTTTCCTGAGTTTCCGACGGGGCGGGGGCGGGGTCGGTACCTCGAGTGGCGCCGTGCGCTGCCGAGTTGGGCTCCGGAACGGCGACTGCAGGCCCGGGCGCCGGGCGCGGGTCTATCGTCTCCGGGGCGAGGGCAGGAGGCGCAGCCGGAACCGGAGCCGGGGCGGAGGCGGGGCCGAGGGAACGGAGAAAGCGGATGCCGCCGCGCACCGACAGCGAGGGCACGTAGGCACGGGCGAGCGCGAGTCCGATCGCGGGCAAGGCCAGCGGGTCGGGGTACGCCATCGCGAGCGGGCGGAACTCGGGCTGGAACTTTCGCTTGAACGCGAACAACGAGCGGAAGCCGTACACCGGCTCCAGCCGCGCGCCGACGAACGCGAGGGTGCGGGCCGCCGCGCTCTGTTCGACCTCGACTCCGCCGTGTGCGAGCGGAGCGGCCGAGAGACTCATGAATTCGATCCCGTCGTCGCGGAATTGCTCTGCCGCACGAGCAATCACGAACTCCATGATCCCGTTCATCCCGTCAGGCGCTCGCCGCATGAAGTCGAGCGTCCACCCCACGATGCGCCCATCGCGGTACGTCGGCAGCCAACTGGTCACCGCCACCACGCGATCGTCCGCATCGCAGGCGAGCATCAGCCCTACTGCCGGATCGTGCAACTCATCCATCCCACCGAGGGTGAATCCCATCTCGGGCAATTCCTTTTCGGCCACCCAGGCCTCCGAGATTTCCCCGATCTGCGCCGCGTGGGCAACCGATAGCGACGGATAGGTTGTCCACACCGCCCGCACTCCGGCACGTTCCGCGCGGTTTATCGAGCTGCGCACGTCCTGCCAACGCTTCCCGGTGGTCTTCCATTGCTGCGGCAACACGACGGTCTCATCGCCGACGCCCATCGACGACCACCCCAGACGCTCACATTCCGCCAGGTATCTCTCGTGGATCGAGTAGAAGACGGGGGTCCACCCGTTGTCGTCGCAGAACGTCGCGAACTCCTCGATGGCGGCGAGCGCTGCATCCGGTGCACCGATCGGCTCCGACGAGGTGATCGCGACGTCGCCGATCACACGGTAGGCCACGCCTGCCTCGCCCGACCGCGAGAACCAGTAGGAGTTTCCGGGCCACGTCGCCCAATACGAGAGCGAGCCACCACCAACACCCGTCAGTAGCGAGCGGATACGCGCCGACCCGGCCACGTCATCCGCAGTCCGCGCGCGGAGGACAACTAGCAGCGCGCCGACCACCACGGTGAGCCAGAACACCGGCCCGATCCAGTAGTAGAGAAAGTGTGTCGCGGTGTCTGTGGGCAGGAAGGCGAGGCGGTCCACCTTGAGCAGACCGATCGGCACGAATCGCTCTGGCAGGTCGAGAAGTAAGTCAGCGAGCCCGACGCGGGGATGGAAGCGCGAACTCAGCAGCCACCCGCCACCCACGTAGAGCAGAGAAAGTCCGACCAGCGCGATGGCCACCGTGAGGATGTAGCGCACCGCAGTCTCCCGCGACGCACGAAGTCTCAGGTGCCGCAGGTTGGCCAGCACGAACAACGCGATCGCGAGCGGGAGCAGCACAGACGCGGTGAGCGAGATCGTCACCTCCCAGTAGTGCGTTCCGTGCACCCGCACCGGGTCGCCCACCAAGGGAAGGAGGCCGTAGAAGTAAGCGGCGAGCGCCGCGAGGGTGACGTTGACCCCGATGGCGAGCCACGCCCCGAATCGGCGGCCGCGCAACAGGCCGAGCGCTGCGACGAGGAGGGTCAGCATCGGGAGGATGGTCAACAGCACCGGACCCACGCCACTGATTCGCTCCAGGGTCATGTCGTGAAGGCACGCGTGGGTAATGGCGAGGGCGCGGCACTCGTCGACGGTGGACACGCCTCCAGGACGAGCATCGGTGAGGAGCAGCCCCAGCGGCGCCAGCGCGCCGAGGCGCACCCTGCTGAAGACCGTGATGGCCGGACCGATCGCGGTGATCGCGACGACCGCGGCAAGGAGCACCCTCATCTCCCGGTGCGAGCTGCGCTGCCAGCGAAGCGGACCGTCGGTCGGGTGGAGCGCGACCCCGAGGCCGAGACCGGCGAGTGTCGCGAGACTTCGGTAGAGGTCGGAGGGGTCACCTGCGTAGAGGAGGAACATCAGCACGATGGACCCGGTGACGACGCGGATTCTCCGGCGCCACAGTGGGCCGGCGAACGCGCTGGCCGTCATGATGGTGCCCGCGATCGCTGTCATGGGGTCGAGGGTGACGATCTCGCTCACCCGCCGCGACCAGAGTTCGCCGAGAGCCGAGCCGACGGACTGCACCACGACTCCGACCACCACCCCGGCCAGTGCAGTGGTGACGAACGCGATGGCTGTTCTGCGGCTACCCATGAGTCGTTCCGCCGCGCCGACCACGACCACCATGGCGATGATGACGAGCGGGAGATCGAGGCCGCCGTCCGTGAGGAACGCCGACGTCAACGGTGTCCACCATCGGTGGAAGCCGACCACCTGCTCGTATCCGGTACCGAGGGCGAAGGAAACGGATGAGGTAGGGCCGAGGAACCCGCGGCCGAGTACAGCCCCGACGAGCGTGAGAGCAACGAGCACGATGGTGGTCGGATGGCGGCGCAATGTCTTCCTAACCATGGGATATCAACCCCCAATGCTCGCTTATCGCGGGAATCATCTTGGCCAACGAGTAGCGCACGGTGTGCCAATCATGCGCGGTTCCCGGGGAGACGTACAGATGCGTCGTCATCCCGGCCGCCGACGCCTCAGCGGCGACCTGCCTCAGCCCCGGGCCGTATCGCTGGTCGCCCGATCCCACCGCGAAGAGCGCAAAGCTGTTCGTGTACGGAGCTGACCGGGCCAAGATCGCGGCGGGTAATGCAGCCTCGTATGCGGACCGCGAGCCTGCGAAACCCGCGTCGATGGTCTGCTGCACTGTGCCTCGCTTCGGCGCGACCTGGCCCGAGATATCGACGATGCTGCCGTAGAGGCTGGGGTGTGCTGCGCCGAGTTGGATGGAGCAGGTTCCCCCTTGGGAGAAGCCGCCAATCCCCCGGTCGGCCGGCCCCGATAGTGCCGTGAGATGCGCATGGACCCAGGCTGCGACATCGCGGGTGACATAGGTCGCGGAGTTGCCGAGCGCGCCGTCGACGCACATCGGGTTCGCCGTCTCCTGCCCCAACTGATCTGGCACCACGACGATCGGAGCCAACCCGTCATGGCTGTGCGCATAGGAGTCGAGTGCGCTCGCGAGCGCGCCGGACGTGAACAGGTCGGAGGGCGCTCCCGGCTGTCCCGAGAGCATGACGAGGACGGGCAGCTTGGCCGGACGAGCGACCAGCGCGGCAGGCGGAAGGTAGACGATCGCCGGTCGCGCAGCGAAATGCGAGCTCGTCGCGGGAATGGTAACCGTGCCGACCCGACCGTTCTGCGGCATGTGCGCCGGCGAGGTCCACGTGTCGATCGGCTCGCTCGCTCCACGAGCGGGGAGGACCAGCGGGCGGTATCCACCGAGGCCCACCGCATCCTTCACCGTCGGAAACTCGCCAAGATCGGCATTGATCCCCACAGATCCGACGAGCACCGCCACCACCACCACCACGGCACCCAACACCTTCGAACGCGGGCCCGCGCGGAACGATCGGGCGATTCCGAGCGCCATGCCAGCTACCAGAACGGCGAACCAGGTCCGGGTCGTGAAGGAGAGATCCACGTCGAAGAGGTCGAGGACATCCCCGAGAAGCCAACAGAGAAGATAGCCGAGTCCGAGTCCGGCAAGCCCGACGACCCCTGCAACGGGCAACCAGCGACGCCACCGGCGGGTGACGAGCAGCGCGACCAGTGCAGCCGCTCCGAGGGCCATGACCACGACGGGCAACGGCCCGCTGATCAGGTGGAGCGAGAGCAGTGCGGAGATCACGGTCGTGCCTTTCGAGCGGGTGCCGTGAGTCAGTATGCGAGGGTCGACGCTGCCCCAGGTGTGATTTCGCGCTTCCTGTGTGAGTCTTCAGAAAATCCTGGAGAAACCTGATGAGGGGCACTGACGGTGGGCACTGACGGTGGGCACTCACGGTGGGCACTCACGGTGGGCACTCACGGTGGGCACTGACGCTGGGTACCGACGCTGGGTACCGACGCTGCCGTGACAAGGCCGCCTACCCGTGTCGCCCGGCCTCCCGAGAGGTCGCCCGCTCCTCATGTCCTGGACCTCCGTCGTCGCGAGGTGGCCACCCGTGCACCCTCATAGGGAAACTCAGGACTCTGGTCGCATCCGCGCCCGACAGGCCCCGCGTGCGGGCCAGAGGCCGACCACAATCCTGAGTTTCCGAAGGTGGGACGCGGGGATGTAGCGGGGCGGCGGTGAGGCGCGGGCTAGAAGCCGAGGCGGCCGAGCTGCTTCGGATCGCGCTGCCAGTCCTTCGCGACCTTCACGCGCAGCGACAGAAACACCTGCTTGCCGACGAGCGGCTCGATCTGAGCCCGAGCCCGGGCGCCCACGTCGGCCAGACGCGAGCCCTGGTGTCCGATGATGATGCCCTTCTGGCTGTCCCGCTCGACGAAGAGGTTGGCGAAGACCTCGACCAGATCCTTGTCGTCTCGCTCGACGATGTCGTCTATGGTCACCGCGATCGAGTGCGGCAGTTCGTCTTCGACGCCCTCGAGCACGGCCTCGCGAATGAGCTCCGAGATCCGCGATTCCAGGCTCTCCTCGGTGACCGAGTCGGCAGGGTACAGCGCGGTCGACACCGGCAGCAGACGGATCAGCTCGGTCGCGAGCGTGTCCAGCTGGATCTTGCTGGTGGCAGACACCGGGATGATCGCCTCCCACTCCCGCAGCTGCGACACCGCCAGCAGCTGGGCCGCCACGGCGGGGCGCGAGGCGGCGTCGATCTTGGTCACGATCGCCACCTTCTTCGCCCGCGGGAACGAGTCGAGCTGCTCGTTGATGTAGCGGTCGCCCGGGCCGATCTTCTCGTCGGCTGGCACGCAGAAGCCGACCACGTCGACGTCGCCGAGGGTCGACTGCACGATGGAGTTGAGCCGCTCCCCGAGCAGTGTGCGCGGGCGGTGCATGCCGGGGGTATCAACCAGGATCAGCTGACCCTGCTCCGAGTGCGCGATGCCCCGGATGGCGCGGCGGGTGGTCTGCGGCTTCGACGAGGTGATCGCGACCTTCTCGCCGACCAGCGCGTTGGTCAGCGTGGACTTGCCCACGTTCGGGCGCCCGACGAAGGAGACGAATCCGGCTCGGAACTCGGCGTCATTCAGCATTGTCGTCTCCAGTGGTGGTGCGGCGGAACGCGGCCTGCGCGTCGAGAAGGGCCTGGTCACGCTCGACCAGCACGGTGCTGAGTCGCTTGCGGCGACCCTCCGTACGGTCGGCGGTAAGGATGAGTCCAGAGTACGTGGCGGTGGAGCCCGGGAGGGGCAGCCTTCCGAGGGCCTTGGTCAGGAGTCCCCCGACCGAGTCGACATCGTCGTCTTCCAGCTCGATGTCGAACAGCTCCCCGAGTTCGTCGACAGGCAGACGTGCGGCCACACGGTAGCGCCCACCCGTGAGGTCCTCGACCTCGGTCACCTCGTGGTCGTACTCGTCGGAGATGTCACCGACCAGCTCCTCGATGAGATCCTCGAGTGTCACCAGCCCGGCGATTCCGCCGTACTCGTCCACCACCATCGCGAGGTGATTCGACTCCAGCTGCATGTGGCGCAGGGTGTCGTCAGCCTTCTTCGATTCGGGGATGAACAGTGCCGTTCGCGCGAGCGAGTCGACGGTCACCCCGTCGAGACCTTTCGGTCGCTCGTAACTGAGGCGCGCGACATCCCGCAGATAGAGGATGCCGATGACCTCATCGACATCCGACCCGATGACCGGCATGCGCGAGACGCCCTTGCTGAGGAACAGTCCCATCGCGGTACCGACGTCTTCGACCGCGTCGATGGTGACCATGTCCGTTCGCGGGATCATCACCTCGCGCACCACGGTGTCGTTGAACTCGAAGATCGAGTGGATGAGCTCGCGATCGTCCTCCTCGAGCACGTCGAGCTCCGTCGCCTCGTCGACCATGCTGAGCAGCTGTTCCTCCGAGGAGAAGGTCGCCGTCCGCCCCGGAGTGACCCGGTTGCCGATGGCGACCAGGGCGGCGGCGATGGGTCCGAGGAACGCCCGGACGGCGTGCACCAGCACCGCCGAGAAACGCATGACCGCACGAGCATGCACCCGACCGACGCTGCGCGGGCTCGACCCGACCAGCACGAAGGAGACCACCGTCATGATGAGCACGGCGATGATCAGTGCCAGCCACCAGTCCAGGCGGTACGCCAGCGCGAGCGACACGAGCACGGCCGCGGCGGTCTCGGCAACCACACGCATGAAGTTGATCGCGTTGATGTGAGCGCCGACATCCGTCGCCATCGCGCTGAGAGCTTTGCGGGACCGCGTTGCGTGCGCCGCCAGCTCGAGCAGGTCGGCGCGAGAGAGCACACTGAGCGCGGAGTCGACCGCGGCGAGGAGGCCGCCGAAGATCACCAGCAGCACGGCCACGCTGATGAAGATCGGAATCACGGCACTACTCCGTCGACTGTTCGGAAGCCGACTGTTCGGAGGTCAGCCGCGGGAAGGTCCATCGCTCCGCATCCGACCCGTCGGAACGGGCGAATGCGGTGAGGATCTCCTTCTGCAGGCCGAACATCTCCTTCTCCTCGTCGGGCTCCGCGTGATCGAAGCCGAGAAGGTGAAGGATGCCGTGGGTCGTCAACAGGAGCATTTCGTCGAGCGGTGAGTGGCCAGCCGCCTCGGCCTGGACGATGGCCACCTGCGGGCAGAGCACGATGTCGCCGAGCAGACCGGCGGGGGTGATCGCATCCTCGGTACCGGGGCGCAGCTCGTCCATCGGAAAGCTCAGCACGTCGGTGGGGCCGGGCTCGTCCATCCACTGCAGGTGCAACTGCTCCATTGCGCCCTCGTCCACGAGCACGATCGCGAGCTCGGCATCGCGGTGCACGTGCAGGCTGTCGAGGGCGAAGGCGGCCAGGCGCAGCAGTGCAGCCTCATCGACGGGGATCGTCGACTCGTTGTTGATCTCGATGGTCATTCTGCGCGTCCTTGGTTTTCGCGGCGGTTTTCCCGCTCGTACCGATCAGCGAGCTTCTCGGAGTCGTACTTGGTGTAGGCGTCGACGATGCGGCCGACCAGGTTGTGCCGCACGACATCCTGGCTGGTCAGGCGCGCGAAGTAGATCTCGTCGATGTTGTCGAGCACGCGGGTCACCAACTGCAGACCGCTCGCGCCCACCGGCAGGTCGACCTGGGTGATGTCACCGGTCACGACCATCTTCGAGCCGTGTCCGAGCCGGGTGAGGAACATCTTCATCTGCTCGGGGCTGGTGTTCTGCGCCTCGTCGAGCACCACGAAGGCCTCGTTCAGGGTGCGCCCGCGCATGTAGGCAAGCGGGGCGACCTCGATGGTGCCGGCAGCGAGCAGCTTCGGCACGATCTCCGGATCCATCATCTCGTTGAGCGCGTCGTACAGCGGGCGCAGATACGGGTCGATCTTGTCGGTGAGGCTTCCGGGCAGGTAGCCCAGTCGCTCGCCGGCCTCGACGGCGGGCCGGGTCAGGATGATGCGGCTCACCTCTTTGCGTTGCAGAGCCTGCACCGCCTTCGCCATCGCCAGGTAGGTCTTGCCGGTACCGGCTGGTCCGATGCCGAACACGATGGTGTTCTCATCGATGGCGTCGACGTAGTCTTTCTGGCCGAGCGTCTTCGGCCGGATGCTCTTGCCTCGGCTGGTGAGGATCGCCTGGCTGAGCAACTCGGCGGGGCTGGACTGGGGGTCGTTGCGGAGCATCTTTGCCGACTCGGTCACTTCCTGCTCGCCAAGGTCGCGGTCGCCGCGCACCATCTCGATCAGCTCGTCGACCAGGCGCACGGCGGCGTGGACCTGATCGGTGTCACCCTCCAGGGTGATCTCATTGCCGCGCACGAGCACGGTGACGAGCGGATACTGCCGCTCGATCGTTTTAAGCAGTCGGTCCTGCGGACCAAGAAGTCGCACCATGGCGACGCCGTCGACGCGCTTCTCAACGCGGTCCGTCGCTCCGGCGACGGGACGGGGAATCGAACGATCAGGCAAGTGAGCCTTCCGGGAGGTGGCCGCCCAGGAGGTGGGCGTGCACGTGGAAAACGGTCTGTCCGACGGACGAACCGGTGTTGAACACGAGACGGTACTCGCCACTTGCGTATTCGTCGGCGAGCTGCTGGGCGATGGCCACGACCTCGGCGAGCAGAGCGGGATCACCGGCGGCGAGCTCGGTGACGTTGCGGTATTCGGAACTCTTCGGCACCACCAGCAGATGCACCGGGGCCTGCGGGGCGATGTCGCGGAACGCGATCACCCGGTCGTTTTCGAAGACGATGTCGGCCGGAATAGCGCGCTCCACAATGAGCTCGAAGACTGTTTTCTCGGGAGCGGACATGCGACCAATCTTAAGTGAGAGGCCCACCCCGGCGCGCGGTCGTTCGCTGTCAGCGGTGCTCGCTACCAGCGGCCGAGCTTCGCGCTGAGCACCGCGATCGCGGCTGGCCCCGCGGTGGAGGTGCGCAACACGTTGTCGCCGAGCCGCACCAGCTCAGCGCCCGCACCCTCGAGCCGTGACAGCTCGGGAGGCGCGATTCCGCCCTCCGGTCCGACGACGACGACGAGGTCGCGGCCGTCCAGGTCGAGTCCGCTGAGCGTCCCGCTCGCGGTCGGGTCGAGTACGAGCATCCGCGTCTCTTTGGCCAGGAGGGCGAGCTGAGGAGTGGAGACGAGGTCGCCCACCTCGGGGATCCACCCGCGCACCGACTGCTTGGTCGCCTCCCGCACGATCGCCATCCAGCGGTCGCGGCCCTTGCGCACCTTAGGGCCCTCCCACTTGGAGATCGATCGCTGCGCCGACCACGGGATCACCCCGTCCACGCCGAGCTCGGTGGCCTGCTGCACCGCGTATTCGTCCCGGTCGCCCTTCGCGAGCGCCTGGGCGAGCCAGATCGCGGGGCTCACCGGGGCGACGGATGACACCCGCTCGACCTTCACGACGAACTCGGTCGGCGCGGCACTCACCACCTCACCGGTCGCGACGAAACCGGACCCGTTGCCGATCGCGATGGACTCCCCCACCTGGATGCGACTCACCGTGACGGCGTGCTTCGCCTCGGAGCCGGTGACCGAGATCTGCGCGCCGATCTCGACGGGCTCGAGGTCTTCGCTGAGATAGAAGTGCGCCATGCGGTGAGGGGTCCCTTCGGAAACTCAGGAAAGTGGTCAAGGCCCCGAGGACGGATTCCCCGAACTCCGGGCGCGCATCGGCAGCACATGACCATTGTCCTGAGTTTCCGAACCCCCCGGGTCGGGCGGAGCTGGCTAGATGTTGAGGAAGCGGTCGCGCAGCTTCTGGAACAGGCCCTGCTGGAAGTGTGTCAGCGTCGGTGCGGCCGGCTTGCGCAGGTCGGCGAACTGCTTCATCAGGTTCTGTTCCTTGTGGTTCAGCTTCGTGGGTGTCGCCACCTGAATGCCGATCTTCAGGTCACCGCGACCGTTGCCGCGCAGACGGGTGATGCCGCGATCCTTGACCGTGATCACCTCCGCGCTCTGCGTGCCCGGCTTGATGTCGAAACTGACCTCACCATCCAGGGTCTTCAGCGTGGTCTTGGTGCCGAGGATGGCATCCGTCATCTGCACCTCAAGGGTGGCGAGCAGGTCGTCCCCGTTGCGGCTGAAGACGTCGTGGTGGCGCACCTTGATCTCGAGGTACAGGTCGCCGTTCTGGCCGCCGGCCGGCCCGACCTCGCCCTGGTTCGGCAGCTGAAGGCGCAGTCCTGTGTCGACACCGGCGGGGATGTCGACGGGGATGCTGCGGCGGGCGCGCACGCGACCCTGACCCTGGCAGGTGCCGCAGGGGTTCGGGATGACGGTGCCGTAGCCGCGGCAGGTACCGCAGGGGCTCGAGGTCATCACGTTGCCGAGGAGGCTGCGCACGGTGCGCTGAATCTGTCCGCTGCCGTGGCAGATGTCACAGGTGACCGGCTGGGTTCCCGGCGCGCAGCACGAACCGTTGCAGGTCTCGCAGAGGATGGCGGTGTCCACCTCGATGTCGCGGGTGGTGCCGAAGATCACGTCGTCGAGGTCGACCTCGACGCGCACCAGGGCGTCCTGGCCGCGCTCGCGACGAGACCGGGGCCCGCGGGTCTGCTGACCTCCCCCGAAGAACGTCTCGAAGATGTCGCCGAATCCGCCGAAGTTGCCGCCGCCGCCGCCGAAACCGGCCTGGGGTCCGGCGTCGAACTGCTGGCGCTGCTGCGGGTCGGAGAGCACGTCGTACGCGTGGGTGACGAGTTTGAAGCGTTCGGAGGCATCCGCCCCCGGGTTCACGTCGGGGTGCAGCTCGCGCGCCAAGCGCCGGTACGCCTTCTTGATCTCGTCGGCGGAGGCGTTCCGGTCGACGCCGAGTACTTCGTAGTGGTCTGCCACAGTGATCCTTTACATTTCCGGCGCAGCATCGACGGCTGTCTGCCGGTCGATGACGCCGATGTCAGTTCTCGCCGAGAAGGCGGGAAAGATAGCGGGCGACGGCTCGCACCGCCGCCATGTTGTTCGAGTAGTCCATGCGGGTCGGGCCGAGCACGCCCAGACGAGATAGTTCACCACCCGAGGTCGAGTATCCGCTGGTAAGCACGGACGTCTCCCCGAGCCCGAACGAGGCGTTCTCCTGCCCGATCGAGACGGCGAAACCGTTCTGATCCGGCGCCATTTCACCGAACAGGCGAAGCAGGGTGACCTGCTCCTCGATCGCCTCGAGCACCGGGTAGATGCTCCCGGTGAAGTCTTCTTCTGTCCGCACCAGGTTCGCCGCGCCGGCCATGACCAGCTTGTCCGCGCGGTTGGCGAGCACCTGATCGATCAGGGCGATGGTGATCAGTTCGACGGTCGGAGCGTCCTCCCGCGAGAACTGGGTCGGCAGCGTGGCGAGTTTCTCCGCGGCCTCGGCGAGCCCGAGGCCGCCGAGACTCGAATTCAGCTTCGCGCGCAGTTCGTCGAAGAACGGATCGGTGAGTCCGGTCGGGATATCGATGAGCCGTTGCTCGACCCGGCCGGTGTCGGTGATCAGCACCGTCATCATCCGGCCGGAAGCCAGGCGCACCAATTCGATGTGACGGATGCGCGACCGGCTGAGCGACGGATACTGAACCAGAGCGACCTGATGCGTCAGCTGCGAGAGCAGGCGCACGGTGCGGCTGAGCACCTCGTCGAGGTCGGTGGACGCGCCGAGAAAGGTCTCGATCGCCGTGCGCTGAGCGGATGTCAGTGGGCGCAGATCGGCGAGCTGGTCGACGAAGACACGGTAGCCCTTGTCTGTCGGGATGCGACCGGACGAGGTGTGCGGGGCTGCGATCAGCTCCTCTTCTTCGAGCAGGGCCATGTCATTGCGGATTGTCGCGGCAGACACCCCGAACGAGTAGCGATCGACGATCGACTTCGACCCGACCGGTTCGCGAGAGGCGATGTAGTCCTGCACGATGACCCGCAGCACTTCGAGACTGCGTTCGGAAACCACGGGCACCACCTCTCGAATCACGCGCGAGCTGTTAGCACTCGCCTCCTCAGACTGCCAATTGTACCGCGAGAAATAGCGGCTCAGCCATTGCACGGCGCGCCGCTGAAGCGCTAGCTTATGCACGTGTTCACACCGGCGTGTCACACGCTGTGCGCACGAAGGCCAGTCCGACCCGTTTCCCACCGCAGCATGTCGAAAGGCACACGAGATGACCCAACCACCTCCCGCGGCTCCGGCCCCTCAACCGGCCGTGCCGCTGTCCGAGGCCGAAGACCGGCAGTGGGCGTCGTTTGCTCACCTCGGCGGCATCCTCAGCATCCTGCCGTCACTCATCATCTTCCTTGTCTTCAAGGACCGTGGGACGTTTACTCGGCAGGAGTCCAAAGAGGCGCTGAATTTCCAGATCACCATCCTGATCGCGGAGATCGTGCTCGGGATCGTCGGCACGATCCTCTCGGTCGCTCTGCTGTTCGTGACCTACGGCGGAAGCTCGATCTTCGGCGGACTCGGCTGGATCGCCTGGCTCATCGGCCTGATCTTCTCGATCATCGCCTTCACCAAGGCGAAGGATGGCATCGCCTACCGGTACCCGTTCAACTTCCGCTTCATCAAGTAGCTTTCGTCGCACGAGGCCCGGCGCAGTTCGCGCCGGGCTTCTTGCTTTAATGGGCCCATGTCAGATACCACGCCGACCGCAGTCCCGCCCCTCTCCGCGAGCGACGAGCGCCTCTGGGCGACCCTCATCCACGTCGGCGGCATCGTCTTCCATTTCCTGCCCGCCCTGATCGGGTATCTCGTGCTCAGGGATCGCGGCGCCTTCATCCACCAGCAGACCCGCACCGCGCTGAACTTCCAACTCACGGTTTTGGCCGGCTACATCGTCGGAATCTTCACCAGCTGGTTCATCGTCGGCCTGTTGGTGTTGCTGGCGGTCGCCGCGCTCAACATCGTGTTCAGCGTGATCGCCGCCGTCGCCGCCAACACGGGCGAGCACTACGAGTACCCGCTGGCGATCCGTTTCATCCGCTAGCGCGTCAGTCTTCGGCGAGCAGCCGCCGCACCACCAGGTCGGCGAGCAGCCGCCCCTTCAGCGTCAGTTCGATCGTGCCGCGAATGGCTGCGCGCGGATCGACGAGTTCTTCGGCGATCAGGCCGGCGACCGCCGTGCGACCGGATGCCGTCAGCTCCCGCACCGCGATCCCCTCACGGATCCGCGACCCCAGTAACACCCGCTCGACGCGTCGCGTCTCGGCATCGAGCGTCTCGCGGCCCGCCGCCGGGGACACGCCTGCGAGCATCCGCTCGGCGTAGGCGGCCGGATGCTTCACGTTCCACCAGCGAACACCGCCGACGTGACTGTGGGCACCCGGGCCGATTCCCCACCAATCGTGGCCCTGCCAGTAGGCGAGATTGTGGCGCGAGCGATGCTCGGCCAGGTCTTCTGCGGACTCGCCGCCCGTGATCGGGTCGGCCACGGTATCCGTCGCCACCGGCTCGGTGCGCTTTGCCCAGTTGCTGACCTCGTACCACTCGTAGCCCGCGTCGGCGAGCAGACGGTCGGCGAGCTCGTACATGTCGGCCTGGAGGTCGTCGTCGGGTTGGGCGACCTCGCCGCGCCGGATCTGGCGGGCGAGCTTGGTGCCGTCTTCGACGATGAGCGCGTAGGCGGAGATGTGGTCAGGACGCTGCGCGATCGCGTGCTCGAGGGAGGCGCGCCAATCGTCGAGCGACTCCCCCGGCGTGCCGTAGATGAGGTCGAGGCTGACATCGAGTCCCGCCTCGCGAGCCCATTCGACGACCAGCGGCACGCGAGCCGGGTCGTGAGTGCGCTCGAGGGTGGCGAGCACGTGCGGCACGGCGGACTGCATGCCGAACGAGACCCGGGTGAACCCGGCGGCCGCCAACTCGAGCAGGTAGGCGGCATCGACGGAGTCGGGGTTCGCCTCGGTGGTGACCTCGGCGCCGGGCGCGAGGGACCAGGTGTTGCTCACGGCCGCGAGCATCGCAGCAAGATCGGTCGCGGGCAGCATGGTCGGCGTGCCGCCGCCGAAGAAGACGGTGGAGACATCGCGATGCGGGAGCCCAGAGAGCACGCTGCCGGCGAGGGCGACCTCGGCGATGGCCTGGCCGGCGTAGTCGGTGCGCTTGGCGCCCCGAAGCTCGTCCGACGTGTAGGTGTTGAAATCACAATAGCCACAGCGCACGCGGCAGAAAGGTACGTGCAGGTACACGCCGAAGTTGCGGTCGTTCACACCGTCCGCGACGGAAGCGGGCAGGAGCCCATCGGCTGGGGCCGGATCGGCGAGGGGGAGGGCGCTGGGCATTAGCCAATTATCCCCGGCCTACGTGGTGCTCCCGCCGCCCGCCCTCGCGGGAAACTCAGGACGACGGTCACGCACACCGCAGTGCTACGCCCGTGCGACCGGCTCGCTATGACCAGAGTCCTGAGTTTCCGTTACGGCCGCCGAGAAGGTTAGGAGATCTTGCCCGCCAGGGAACGGAAGTAACGGTGGGTGTAGAAGGCTTGAGACAGCCGCAACACGGGGTAGACCATCCACCAGAATGCGTTCGATGGCCGCGAGAACGCGCGAATCTCGAGCCACACCGTGCCGTCCGGCCCGCGCTCGACGATGAAGGACTCTTCGCCAGACTCGGGATGTCCGGCGATAGTCCCGTAGGCGAAGCCCTTGCGATCCGGTTCGTCGATTACGTACACGACGCGGGCCGGGGCCCCGACGCGGAACGGCCCGAACGGGATACCGAGCAGAGCGGTGTCTCCGGGCACGATGAGGTGCTCGCCATCCGAGGGAGCTGCGCCCACCACCGCGGCGGTGAGCGGCTCCCCCGCGTCATCGAATCGCACGGGGGTGTAGGTGAGATCGGTGACGGCCGCGGGGCTATCGGTGAGCGTGACGCGGAATCCGCTGCGGCGTTGGATGCCCCAGGTGAGCACGGCGTTCCAGGCGAACTGCCAGCGCGCATCACCGTGCCCGATGCGCTCCCTGCCCTCGTATGGCCGGTAACCGACCGGCGGGTAGCTCATCAGGTCGGGAGCCTTAGTGCCGCCGACCGCGGCGTAGCTCACCGGCCGCTGCCACAGCGCAACGCTGTTCATCGGGGGCTCGCCGACCGTCGGGCACAGTTCGGGCTCATGCGGACAGAATACGCGGGGTTTCTACCCCCGCCCATCCCTGCCCGAGCGACGCATCCTTCGGAAACTCAGGAAACGGGTCACGGAACACTCACGCTCGGCACCTCAGCGCGGCGCCGCTCGACCACAGTCCTGAGTTTCCGAAGGCGCCCGGTGGGGAGTTTCGCGTCCGCTAGCGGGGCGACTGGCCGTGGATCGCCAGACGAAGCAGCGCCGCGATGCCGCCGATCACAAAGAGGCCGAGCGCGAGATTCGATTCGTAACGGTTTGTCGCGCCGAGCCCGACCAACCCGAGGACTATGCAGATCGGCGCAACGACGACGAGAAGGGTCTGAGCCGTAGCTGATTTCATCTCACGAAACTAGCTGACGAAGCGCTACTTCTCTTTCTTTTTCGCCTCGGTGTCACCAGACAGCGCGGCGATGAAGGCCTCCTGCGGCACCTCGACGCGGCCGACCATCTTCATGCGCTTCTTGCCCTCTTTCTGCTTCTCGAGCAGCTTGCGCTTACGGGTGATGTCACCGCCATAGCACTTAGCGAGAACGTCTTTGCGCATGGCGCTAATCGACTCGCGGGCGATGATGCGCGCACCGATCGCCGCCTGAATCGGCACCTCGAACTGCTGGCGCGGGATGAGCTTCTTGAGCCGCTCCGTCATCAGCACGCCGTAGGCGTACGCCTTCTCACGGTGAACGATCGCGCTGAACGCGTCAACGGCCTCGCCCTGCAGCAGGATGTCGACCTTCACCAGGTCCGCGTCCTGCTCCCCGGTGGGCTCGTAATCGAGCGACGCGTAGCCCTGCGTGCGACTCTTCAGCTGATCGAAGAAGTCGAACACGATCTCGCCGAGCGGCATCGTGTAGTGAAGCTCGACCCGGTCTTCGCCGACGTATTCCATGCCGTTCATGGTTCCGCGCCGGCCCTGGCACAGCTCCATGACGGTGCCGACGAAGTCTTTCGGGGTCAGGATCGACGCCTTCACGATCGGCTCGCTCACCGACGAGATCTTGCCGCCGGGAAACTCGCTCGGGTTGGTGACCGTGGTGCGCTTCTTGTCTTCGGTGGTGACCTCGTAGATCACCGACGGCGCGGTCGCGATCAGGTCGAGGCCGAACTCGCGCTCCAGCCGCTCGGTGACGATCTCGAGGTGCAACAGCCCGAGGAATCCGCAGCGGAAGCCGAAACCGAGGGCAACGGATGTCTCGGGCTCATACACGAGCGCTGCATCGCTGAGCTTCAACTTGTCGAGCGCCTCGCGCAGCACCGGATAGTCGGAACCATCGATCGGATACAGCCCGGAGAAGACCATCGGCATCGGCTCCGAATACCCCTGCAACGCGACCGTGGCGGGCTTTGCGAACGAGGTGACGGTGTCGCCCACCTTCGACAGCCGGACATCCTTCACCCCGGTGATCAGGTAGCCGACCTCGCCGACTCCGAGCCCCTTGGTCGGCGTCGGCTCCGGTGCGCTCACGCCGATCTCGAGCACCTCATGAGCGCTCTTGGTGCTCATCATCATGATCTTCTCGCGCGGGCTGAGCTTGCCATCGATCATGCGCACGTAGGTGATGACTCCGCGGTAGGCGTCGTACACGGAGTCGAAGATCATTGCGCGGGCCGGGGCCGCCGCGTCTCCGGTCGGTGCCGGGATGCGGCGGACCGCCTCATCGAGCAACTCCGGCACGCCGATGCCGGTCTTGCCCGACACCAGCAGGATGTCTTCGGGCTTGCACCCGATCAGGCCGACGATCTCCTTGATGTACTTCTCGGGGTCGGCTGCCGGCAGGTCGATCTTGTTCAGCACCGGGATGATCGCGAGGTCGTTCTCGAGGGCCAGGTACAGGTTGGCGAGCGTCTGAGCCTCGATGCCCTGCGCCGCGTCGACCAGCAGAATCGCGCCCTCGCAGGCGGCGAGCGACCGCGACACCTCGTAGGTGAAGTCGACGTGGCCGGGGGTGTCGATCATGTTGAGCGCGAAGGTAGTGCCGTCGAGCTCCCACGGCATGCGCACCGCCTGGCTCTTGATGGTGATTCCGCGCTCGCGCTCGATGTCCATGCGGTCGAGGTACTGAGCCCGCATATCGCGATCGCTGACCACTCCGGTGATCTGCAGCATCCGGTCGGCGAGCGTCGACTTGCCGTGGTCGATGTGCGCGATGATGCAGAAATTGCGGATGAAGGCGGGGTCGGTCGATGCCGGCTCGAGGGCCTTCACTGCTCTGGGGCTCACGCAATTCCTCTGTCTGTGCTGGGGGTGCCACACGGCGCAAACGCACCGGACGGTCAATTGTCCCATGACGGAGAACCGCCGCGGCACGGGCGCAGGAATACGAACACCTCCGCTGCCGTTAGGGCCAGATGGCCGCGGACACATTCCGCACGACACATTCCGCAATCGGATTACCGCCTCGACCCCACGAACAGAAAGATTGACCCGTGACTGCTCCCGCTACCGTCGATGCCGCCCGCACTTCTCGCGATGGCTGGCGCGCCGCGCGCCGCGCCCGCGTCACCGGCCCACAGGGCGACCTCGCCCTCATCGAGACCCGCTGGCTGAACGCCGGCGAGACGGTGACGGATGCCGCGGCGCTCGAAGGTCAGCCAGACACCGTCACCGTGACTCGCCTCCACCGCCTCGACCTCGACACCGGTGGTCCGCAGGAGGGGATCCGCCTCTGGGACGCGAACTCCCCGGCCATCCAGCACTTCGACGAGGTGCCGGTCTTCCCGTTCAATCCCGACTGGGTGATCGAGGCCGAGTTCACCCACGTCGGCGCCGACCGCACCGTGGCGTTCGAGCACCTGCGCGACAACGGCAGCACGCGCGAATTGGCCGTGCCCGGGGACATCCGTTTCAGCCGCGACGGAGTCGACTACACGCTCAGCGCGTTCGATGACGGCGGCGTTCTGCTGCTCGTCTTTGCCGACCCGACCAACCAGCTGCCGTTCGCCGAGGGCGGGACCTATCCGTCGGGCCGGTTCCTGTTCGTGGAGCGTCCGGAGGGCAGCGACTTCGACAGCGAAGGTCGCGTGGTGCTCGACTTCAACAAGGCTTTCGTACCGCCGTGCGGCTTCAGCGACCAGTACAACTGCCCGCTGCCGCCCAAGCAGAACCGCTTCACCGTGCCCATCGAAGCCGGCGAGCGCGACATCGTCTTCGCTGACGGTTTCGAGAACCACTAGACGCACCAGCACCAGACGCACCAGCACTAGACGCACCACCACCAGCCGTAGCAGCACGAGACGCACCAGACCCGACACAGCACTGGAGATCCACCCGTGAAGAAAGCACCACTCCTGATAGGCATCGCCCTGACCGCTACGCTCGCCCTCGCGGGGTGCGCGGCGAGCGGGTCGAGCGGAAGCGGCACCGGCAACGGAACCGGCAAGAACGCGACCATCGAGATCGGCTCCGTCTACGAGCCGCAGAACCTCGACAACACCGCCGGCGGTGGCCAGGGCGTGACCGAAGCACTCAGCGGCAACGTCTACGAGGGGTTGTTCAGGCTCACCGACGATGGCAAGGTCGAGAACCTGCTCGCCAAGGATTACACCGCCTCAGCAGACGGCCTCACCTACACCTTCACGCTGCGGAGCGGCGTGAAGTTCCACTCCGGCGCGACGCTCACCTCGAAAGACGTGAAGTTCAGCATCGAGAAGGTGCTCTCCGACACGTCGCAGTCGGCCCGCAAGTCGAGCCTCGCGCCGATCGCCTCGGTCGCGACGCCGGATGACTCCACCGTCGTCATCACCCTCAAGGGTCGCTCGATCTCGCTGCCGTACAACCTCAGTTACGTGTCGATCTACAACCACGCGGCCAAGAACTTCACCAAGTCCGAAGACGGCACCGGCCCCTACGAGCTCGACCAGTGGAAGCGCGGAAGCACCCTGAGCCTGACGCGATTCGACGGATACTGGGGCACCAAGGCGAAGAACGCCGAGGTGGTCTTCAACTACTTCTCCGACGCGACGGCGCTGAACAACGCGCTGCTGACGAACGCGGTCGACATCGTCACCAGCGAGCAGAGCCCGGACGCGCTGAGCCAGTTCACCTCGAACAACGACTACACGGTCAGCGACGGCAAGTCGACGACGAAGCTGCTGCTGGCCTTCAACGACAAGGTCGCACCGTTCAATAACGTGCTGGTGCGCAAGGCGGTCACCTCGGCCATCGACAACAAGAAGCTGCTCAGCTCCATCTGGGGCAAGTACGGCACCCTGACCGGGTCGATGGTTCCGCCGAGCGACCCCTGGTACGAGAACCTCACGAGTGTGAACCCCTACGACCCGTCGCTCGCCAAGAAAGAACTGGCGCAGGCCGGTCTGCCGAACGGCTTCACCTTCACCCTCGACACCCCGAACTACGACCCGCACCCCGCTGCTGCCGAGTTCATCAAGAGCGAGCTAGCCAATATCGGCGTCACGGTGACGATCAACACCATCACGGCCGACGAGTGGTACTCGAAGGTGTACAAGGCACATGACTTCGTCGCCACCCTGCAGGAGCACGTCAACGACCGCGACGTGGTCTTCTACGGGAACCCCGACTTCTACTGGGGCTACGACAACACGCAAGTGACCCAGTGGATCGGTGATGCCGAGCAGGCGACCAGCACCGCCGACCAGACGGCCCTGCTGAAGAAGGCCAACGAGCAGATAGTCGCCGATGCTGCGAGTGACTGGCTCTACCTCTACCCGCAGATCGTCGTGGCGTCGTCGACGCTCAGCGGCTACCCGATCAACGGGTTGAACTCGCAGTTCTACGCCTACGACATCGTTAAGAAGTAGTACTTAGCGAAGTAGTACCAACGGGGCGCGCCGCCATGACCGGGCGGCGCGCTACCGTGGATATGCCCATGATGAACACACAGCAATTTCGGACGACCTGCCAATACGACATACCGGCGGGGGC
>NZ_JAEPES010000001.1:0-627172 GCF_016634425.1 Lacisediminihabitans changchengi | reverse complement strand
GCATCCCACATTTTTATCACTTTGTTCTTCGCTATTTCTCCCCCCGGGGGCCCCCCCCCCGCCCGGGGCGCCCCGCTACCGTGGATATGCCCATGATGAACACACTGCATTGACGAACGACGAGCAATGACGACATACCTGCTGCGGCGACTGCTGTTCCTCGTCGTCACACTGTTTCTCGCCATGGCGGTGCTCTTCCTGCTGTTGCGGCTCCTGCCCGGAGACCCGGCAAACGCCCTCCTTTCGCTCGGTGCGAGTCCACAGCAGATCGCCGCGGCACGCGCCCGGGTCGGCGCCGACCAGCCGGTGCTGGTGCAGTTCGGCACCTGGATTGGTCAGCTCGTCACCCTCAACCTCGGCACCTCCTATATCAGCGACCTACCGGTCGGGCCGGAGATCATCTCCCGCCTCGTCGTCACGGTTCCCCTCACCCTGATCGCCTTCGTGCTCGCCGTGATCATCGCGGTGCCGGTCGGTTTCATCGCCGCATACCGCTCCGGCCGGTGGTATGGGCTGGCGCTGTCTGCCCTCTCCCAGCTCGGCATAGCGGTGCCGGTGTTCTGGATCGGCGTGTTGCTCATCACCGCATTCGCGCTCCAGTTGCGCGTCCTCCCGGCGGGCGGCTTCCCCCGCGACGACTGGGCCGATCCGCTCGACGCCATCCGCTCGCTTGCTCTTCCCGTGATCACCGTGGCGATCGTGATGTCGGCGTCGATCACCCGCTACGTGCGGTCCGCGGTTCTGGATGTGCTCGGCAGCGACTATCTGCGAACCTCGCGCGCCCTCGGGGCGAGCTTCGCGTCGGCGATGTGGAGACACGGGCTGCGCAACGCCTCTGTGCCGGTGATCTCGATCCTCGGCATCGAGCTCGCCACCACCTTCCTCGGCGCCGTCGTCGTCGAGAACGTCTTCGCCCTGCCGGGCCTCGGCAGCATGCTGCTGAAGGCGATCGCGCAGCACGACTACCCCGACATCCAGGGCATCCTGTTCGTCAGCACCTTCGCCGTGCTGGTGATCGGCTTCCTCGCGGATCTATCTCAACGGCTCGTCGACCCGCGGCTGCGCGAGAGCGTATCGGGAAACACGCTGTCGGGAAGCAGGACCCGCTCGTGAGCACTGCGGTCGAACTCGCAATCGAGACCGCCAAACGAGCGCCGCGGCGGCGGTCGCTGACCCTGGCGATCGGCTGTGTGCTGGTCGGCATCATCGTCGTGATCGCCGTCGTGTCGCTGTTCTATCTGCCCTACCCGCCGAGCGACACAAGCGGGTCCCGTCTCGCGCCGCCCAGCCCGCAGCACTGGGCCGGCACCGACAAACTCGGCCGCGACCTTCTGACCCAGCTCATGATCGGCGCGCGGATCGCTCTCACCGTCGGCATCGGCTCGGTCGCCCTCGGCGCCGCCCTCGGCGTGACGATCGGCGTCATCGTGTCGTTCGCCACTCGCTGGCTCGACGACACTCTGTCGGCCCTTCTCGACGTGCTGATCGCCTTTCCCACGCTCCTGCTGGCGATGCTCATCGTGGCCGCGCGCGGGGCGTCGCTCGACTCCGCCATCCTCGCGATCGGAGTCGCCATGAGCGCGATCGTGGCCAGGCTCACGCGCATCCTGGGCAAGCGAGTGCTGTCGCAGGACTACGTGACCGCGGCACGGGTATCGGGCACCGGCCGGTTCGGCATCGTCTTCCTGCACCTCCTGCCCAACATCTGGCCGACACTCGTGGTCAACCTCGCGCTGCAGTTCGGACTCGCGGTGCTCGCCGAGGCGAGCCTCTCCTACCTCGGGCTGGGCGCCCCGCCGCCGAATGCGTCCTGGGGCCGCATTCTGCAGGAGGCACAGGGCACCGTTCTGGTCGCTCCGGTCGGCGCGATCGCCCCGGGTGTGCTGCTGGTCATCCTCGTCGTCGGCATCAATCTGGTTGCCGACGGGCTGCGGGATGTCGGCGACCCGACGAGACGGAGACGCCGATGACCGAGCCCCTTCTCCGTGTCGATGCGCTGAGTGTCGACTCTCTCAGTGTCGACTCCCCCGGCTCCGGCTCCCCCGGCGGAGCCCTGCTCCGCGACGTGAGCTTCGAGCTCGCGGCCGGTGAACGCCTCGGCCTGATCGGCGAATCCGGCAGCGGAAAGTCGCTCACCGCACTCTCGATCACCGGACTGCTCCCCGACGGGCTCGCCGCCGATGGCAGCATCCTGCTGGGCGGTGCGCAGGTCGTCGGGAGCCGGGAACGTGACCTCGTCGAGCTGCGCGGGCGGGTGGCATCCGTCGTCTTTCAGGAGCCACTGACCGCACTCGACCCGCTCATGCGCCTCGGCCGCCAGATTGCGGAGCCGATTCAGCGCTACCGAACGCTCTCCCGCGCCGAGTTGCGCGCTGCCGTGAGGGATGCGCTGGTCGAGGTCGGACTGGACGAGGTCGATCGCATCGCCCGGGCCTACCCGCACGAGGTGTCGGGCGGACAGCGCCAGCGCGTCGCCATCGCTATGGCTCTCGCAACCCGACCTCAGTTGCTGATCGCCGACGAGCCGACCACCGCCCTCGACGTCACCGTTCAGGCCGGAATCCTCGACCTGCTCGATCGCGTCATCTCCGAGCGCGGGATGTCGCTGCTCTTCATCAGCCACGATCTCGCCGTCGTCTCGCGCGTCGCCGACCGGGTGGTGCTGCTGCGGCACGGCGAGGTGGTGGACCGTGGGTCGTTGGCCGACCTGATCGCGCGGCCGCAGCATCCGTATACCCGAGAGCTCGTCGCGGGAGCGCGGGAACTCGACAGCGCAATAGACAATCCCGGGAGCCTCGCGTGACAGCACTGTTCGAGGCGAGAGAGCTGGGATTCGCCTACCGCGGCCGACCAGACGCCCTCGCCGACGTGAGCTTCACCCTCGAGACCGGTGAGAACCTGGGGATCGTCGGCGAGTCGGGTGCGGGCAAGTCCACGCTGCTGAGGCTGATGCTCGGGCTGACCCGCCCGTCGAGCGGCACGCTGCTCACCGACGGTTCTGCCTTCGACTCCCGCTCCCGCTCCGCGCTGCGCGCCCATCGCCGCTTCGCCCAGGCCGTGTTTCAAGATCCGTACTCCTCGCTCGACCCGCGGCAGAGCGTCGAGCGCATCATCGCCGAGCCGCTGCGGTCGCTCGGCATCGAACGCGCTCGCGCCGCGGTCCACCAGCGGGTGTCGGCGGCACTCGAGTCGGTGGGGCTGCCGGCGGATGCCGCGGGCCGCTACCCGCACGAATTCTCCGGCGGGCAGCGCCAGCGCATCGCCATCGCCCGCGCGATCGTGCCGAACCCGCGGCTATTGCTCGCCGACGAGCCGGTGAGCGCCCTGGATGTCTCCACCCGGGTGCGCATCATCGAACTGCTCGCCGAGCTGGGTTCCGGCGAGAGCCCGCTCACGGTCGTCGTGGTCTCCCACGACCTGGGCGTCGTGGCGGCGCTGTGCCAGCGGATGCTCGTGCTCGAGAACGGACGTGTGGTCGAGCAGGGCCGCACCGATGCGGTGCTCTCAGCCCCGCAGCATCCGTACACCCGGCGGTTGCTGGCGAGCGTGCCTCGGCTTCCCGCCTAGTTCGGGCTCGGCAGTCGCCGCAGCCCCTCGAGCAGGTCGGCTTCGGTGGCGGCGGCGCAGACGCGGATCCAGCCTTCGCCCGAGCGGCCGAAAGCGCTTCCGGGTGCGACGGCCACGCGCTCGTGCAACAGGAACCTTTCGGCCCAGCCGGCGACATCTCCACCGCTGGCGTAAGACACGTCGAGCCAGAGATACATCGCGCCCTTGGGCTTCAGATAACGGATGCCGCGCTCATCTAGCAGGGCGCAGGCCGCCTCGAGGTTGGCGCGATAGTGCTGACGCGCATCGGAGACGTGCTGTTGGTCTCCCGTGATAGCGGCGATCGCGGCGAACTGGTCTGGCATCGCGACGCAGCTCACCGTGGTCTCCTGCACCGTGCGCATGGTGGACGCGAGCCCCGGCGGAACCACCAGATAGCCGACCCGCACGCCCGTCATCGCATAGGTCTTCGAGAGCGAAAAGGCGGTGAAGACGCGATTCTCGTCGTCGAGGCTCGCGATGCTGACGTGCTTTTCGCCGTAGGTGAGAAACTCGTAGACCTCGTCGCTCAGCACCCAGAGGTCGTGCCGCTTAGCGAAATCGAGCAGCGCGCGCAGCTGCTTCTCGTCGAAGACCCGGCCGAGCGGGTTCGACGGGGAGTTGACGATCAGCACTCTCGTTCGGTCAGTGACCAGGCGATCGAGTTCGGCGAGGTCCGGGGCGAAATCGTTCTCCGGACGCAGCTGATACGGCACTGTCTCCGCATTCAGCAGCCGGGTGCTCATCGTGAAGGTGGTGTAGCCCGGGTCGGGCACGAGTACTTCGTCGCCAGGCTCGAGCAGCAGCCCGAGAGCCTGGTGCAGCGCCTGTGTCGCCCCCACGGTGACCCAGACCTGCTCGAGGTCGACCACCATGTCATTCTCGCGCGCGAGCTTCTCGACGATCGCGGCTCGCAGCGGCGCGATTCCCGCGTTGGGTGCGTAGTTCGTGCGGTCTTCCGCCCAGGCCTCGGCGGCGGCGGCGAGAATGTGCGGGGCGACGGGCAGGTCCGGCTCCCCCACCGCAAGGAAGATCACGTCGTCGAGCTCGACCGCGATCTCGAAGATGCGACGGATGCCGGAGCCGGGGACCGAGAGCGCGTGCGGCGCGAGAGAGGGCATGGTTCCACGGTAGCGGGGTGGGCCGAACCTCAGCCCGACTCGCCCATTCGCTCTCCGACACGCAACAACCGGCCCGATTGCCCGAAACCGCCTCGATGCTGGTATCGTTGCCTGTTGGCTTACGCGTTCAGTTTCGTCACCCGAAATGTCCGCGGATCGCAGCCCGGATCGGCCAGACCTCAGGTCTGGATCACCGGCTTCGCGGCTGCCCTCACCGTTCATAGATACAGGAAGTTACCAACGTGGCAAACATCAAGTCGCAGATCAAGCGCATCGGAACCAACAAGAAGGCTCAGGAGCGCAACAAGGCGGTCAAGAGCGAGGTCAAGACGGCCGTCCGCGCCACCCGCGAGGCCATCGTCGCCGGCGACAAGGACAAGGCCACCGCTGCCCTGCTCTTCGCCACCAAGAAGCTCGACAAGGCCGCCAGCAAGGGCGTGCTGCACAAAAACCAGGTGGCGAACCGCAAGTCGTCCATCGCCAAGCAGGTTGCAGCGCTCTAACTAGAGACTTTTACGAAAGACCCCGTCACCGCCGTGACGGGGTCTTTTCGCGTGCCCGGGGCTGGGGCTCGGGGAGATTCGCGTGGAGGCCTCGATACGCGTCCTCGTCCGCGCGCGGGCGCTCGGGCGCTACTCGACGAACGGGTGTGGGCGCTCGGGCGCTACTCGACGAACGGGGCCGGGGTTAGCGGGGCTGCTGGCCGCGGGCGCTGACCACGCCGATCATGCGCTCGAGCGCGTACACCGGGTCGCGTTCTGCGCCCTTGACCGCGGCATCCGTCTCGGCCAAGAGTTCGATGCTGCGCCCAAGGCCGGCGTCGTCCCAGCCCTGCAGGTCACGGCGCGCACGATCGACCTGCCACGGCGCGAGTCCGAACTGCTGGGCGAGCTGTCCCGAAGTGCCGCGCGCACCAGCCAGCTTGGCCATGGTGCGCAGTTTGCTGGCGAAGGCCGCGACTATCGGCACCGGATCGGCGCCGGACGCGAGTGCATGCCGAAGCAAGATGAGCGCCTCGCCGTGCCGACCCGAGATCGCGATGTCGGCGACACGAAAGGCGTTCGTCTCCACCCGCCCGGAATAATACTTCTCGACCGTCGCCTCGGTGATCTCTTCCGTGGCGTCAGACAACAGTTGCTGACAGGCAGCGGCGAGCTCAGCCAGGTCGTCGGCGAAGGCAGAGGTGAGCGCCCGAAGCGCGCCACTGGTGATGCGGCGCCCGCGAGAGGAGAACTCTTTGGTAGCGAAGTCGAGCTTCTCCGAGTCCTTCTTCAGGTCGGCGCAGACGATCTCGATGCCGCCACCGAGCCCCCCACGCACCGCGTCGAGCAGCTTCTTGCCTCGCACTCCCCCACCGTGACGCAGCACGAGGTAGGTGTCGTCCGCCGGAGCAGCGAGATAGGCCAGCGTCTCGGCGATAAACGCATCGGTGCACTTCTCCACCGTGAAAGCACGGATCATGCGCGGCTCGGCGAACAGCGAGGGGCTGGCGAGCGTGACGAGCTCGCCGGGACCGTACGAGCCGGCGTCGATGTCGTTGACCTCGAGGCTCGGGTCTTCCGCTTTGAGTGTGTCCCGAAGCATCCGGATCGCACGGTCGGCGAGAAAGTCTTCGGGCCCGGAGACCAACACGACCCGCGCCGGGCGAACCTTGTCCCAGGACAGCTGCGGGATGGCGACCGCCGTCTTCGCGGGAGCTTTCGTCGCCATTCTGCCCATTCCCTCTGGTCGCCGTAATCGTTCCGCTGAAGCCGGAATCAGATGCCCGGATCAAGCGTACGGGGTAGCTCTGACAGCGCCGTCCAGCTCGCGCAGGCAATCGTTATCGTGACGTGCTGAACCGAACGGCTCGTGCGCGGCGACTACGGGATATCGTCGCCCCATGCGCATCGTTCGAGCAATCGTCATCCTGTCCGTCGCGGGCCTTGCGGTGACCGGATGCACGACGAACCCGATCCGTCCGTCGCTCTCACCGACCGCGACCCAGCCAGCGGATGCCGGGCAACCGTCGGCCAGTCCGACCACCGTCTCCGGCACGCCCGCTCTCGATTCGCTGGTGATCACCCCGGAGGGACTCGGCCCGCTCCGCATCGGAATGGCGGCAGCCGACAGCCCGCTGCTGAAGTTCATGCCGCAGTACTGCCAGCTCGAGGGAGACGGCGATGGCTTTTCCGCCGGAGACGCTGCGGCGGACCGATGGGTTGCGAACTACGCCGGGGACAACACCTTCGATGTCGAGGTGGTCGACGGCAAAGTCGCGGGAATCGCTCCGGCAAGCCCCTCGCTCCGCACCGCGAAAGGCATCCACCTCGGTTCGACCGCCGCTGAGCTGCGCGCGGCCTACCCCGGCCTGCAACCGGGCGTCACGGGCAGCCTGTCGCACACCGAGCTGCTGCAAAGCGGAAATCGAATGGTCTCGTTCGAGATCCTCGCACCGAACACCGACTACGAACCGGAACTCTCCGACCGCGTGGTCTACATCGTGATTCGGGCCGCCAGCGGCAACCCTCCGTCGACCGTCTACGCGACCGATGGCGGCATCGGCAGCTGCCTGTGACTGTCAGCTGCCTGTGACGCTCCGTGGCCCGTGACGCTCCGTGGCCAGGAACACTAGTGGCGTGAGAGCCGGTCGCCCGGCGGTGACCGCTCCGTCCAGATGGTCTCGCCTCCATCCACCCGCGCGCTGATCAGCACCATCCCCTGCAGATCGGTGCGGGTGATCGCGGTGCCAGACGACCTCAGAATGCCCAGCAACGCATCGGTGGGGTGCCCGTAGTCGTTGTCGGCGCCCACACCGATCACTCCCACGTCGGCGCTAATCGCGCCGTACAGCCGCTCGTTCTGGTCGGCCGAGCCGTGGTGCGCAACCTTCACGACTGCGACATGATCCAGTCGGTTCGCCGCCATGAGTAGGGTCTGCGGTTGCTCGCCCAGGTCTCCGAGGAAGAGCGCACTGAGACACCCGCCCGCGCACGCCCCCACTCCACGAAACCGCAGTGTCACGCTCGCGTCGTTGCCAGGCTGCACACCGGCGAGCTTCGCTTTCGGCCACAGCACCTCCCAACCGAGTTCGCCGAGCACACCGGTCATTCCTTTGCTCACGTGCTCGACGGCGGCGCCGTGCGCGGCAAGGTCATCGGCGAGTCGCTGGTCATTCTTATCGGCGACCGGGCCGAGAAGAGCGCGATCCACCCGCCCGAACACCGCCGGGGTGCCCCCAACATGGTCGAGGTCGTAATGGCTGAGCACGAGCAGGTCGATCCGCGAGATTCCGAGGGTGTCGAGACATCCGCTCAGCAGCTTCGGGTCGGGTCCCGTATCGATGAGGGCCACCGTTCCGAGGCTTCTCACCAGCACCGCGTCGCCCTGACCGATGTCACAGGCGGCGATCTGCCAGTCCGCCGGGCGCGACAGCTCGCCCCGTACGTGGTCGCCGGCCACCACTCCCAGATAGCCGACGGATGACGCGGCCACCAGCACGCCGAAGACCCGTCGCCCGCGGCGCCCGCCGACACCGAGCGCGAGCATCATCACGAGCGCGGACATGACACCGATCAGTACCACCCCGACGACCCCGCCCGGCCAGGCGAGCGCATTGCCCGGCAGCCCGGCGAAGAAGCCGGCCACCGCGGCGATCCAGGCCGACGGCACCCACGCGATGGCCGCCACGAGATGCGCGAGCGGCGGCACCCACGGCGCCAGCACACAGGCCACAAGTCCGAGCACCGTCGCCACTGGCGCGGCGGGCTCCGCGAGCACATTGGCGATCACCCCGTAGGTGGGAATGGACGGATTCAGCAGGATCAATACCGGCTGACAGGCGAGCTGCGCGGCTAACGGCACGGAGAGCGCGACGGCCAGAGGCATCGGCAGCCATCGTGCGAGAGCGCCAGCGAGAGGACGGGCGAGCAGAAGCAGTCCGCCGGTCGCGAGAACCGACAGCGCAAACCCGTAGCTTCGCGCCAACCACGGATCGACGATGAGCAGGACGATCACCGCCAGCGCGAGCACCGGCAGCCCGCGCGTCGGTCGACCGCTCGCCAGGGCCGCCAATACGATCCCGGCCATCACCGCAGCACGCAGCACACTTGGCTCGGGGGTGACCAGCACGACGAATCCGAGCAAGACCACCAGCGAAATGCCGATCCGCCCACCGCGGGGCAGGCCGAGCCGTGCCCCGGCCAGCATCACCAGGGCGATGATCACCGCGCAATTCGCCCCGGAGACCGCGGTCAAATGGGTTAACGATGATGCCTTCATGGATGCGTCGAGCTCGTCGGTGACCGCGGAGGTATCGCCGATCGACAGTCCGGGCAGGAGCCTCGCGCCATCGCCAGGCAGGTCGGCTACCAGCCGCCGGAAATCGGCGCGGAGTCCATCGGCCCAGGCGAGAAACCACGGTGGCCCCCGAACCACGCGCTGATCGCCGGAGACGAAGAATCGGAACGCGGCGCTCTCCCCCGGGTCTTCGGCCACGAGCACTCCCCGCGCCGACACCGTCGAGCCGATCGCTGCGCGCTGAACCACCTCACCGCGCTGCGGAAAAACCGCTATCGGCACCGACGCACTGAGCGCGGTCTCCCCGAACGACGCGTCGGTCAGCGTTGCCGCGAACGGATGCCCGTCCCGCATCGTTTCGTCGACCACGAGAAGCACCGTCACCTGCCGACCCGCACGCGCCGCCTCCACCAACGCAGCGGGGTGACGCGCTCCGGCCTGTGCTGCCGCGAGGGAGACCGGGACCGCCGCAGTTGCACACGCGAGGGACACGACGAGCAGCCAGCGCCACCGACGCCCGAGTACCGCGGTGCCGACCGCCAGCGCGACCAACGCACCGACCGCCCAGGGAAGCACACCGGGCATCCCGATCATCACGGCGGTGACCGCCCAGGCCGCGGCGACCGGAATCGCCAACCGAAGATCCACCCCGCGCGCTCTCACACCGTCACCAGCTCTTTCAGACCGTCGAAGGTCTTCTCGCCGATGCCGGTCACGCTCATCAGGTCTTCGATCGCGGTGAATCGGCCATTGGTGCTCCGCCAGGTCAGGATGCGTTGCGCCAGCGCGGGACCGACCCGCGGCAGTGTCTCCAGCGCGGCCTGGTCGGCGGTGTTGAGATTGACCTTGCCGCCGATTCCCCCCGCTCCGCCGCCGGCAGCACCACCCGAGGGCGGGGGAAGACCCGAAACGACCGGTGGCGCCGCCCCGATCGCCGGCACGACGATCTGCTCTCCGTCGACAAGCGCGCGGGCGAGATTGAGCTGCGCCTGGTCTGCGGCGGGGGTGAACCCGCCGGCCGCGGCCACCGCATCCACTGCCCGGTCGCCGTCGTGCAGCACGAACAGTCCGGGATGCTCCACCTCGCCGAGGAGATGAACGTAGATCTCGGCACGCGAGTCAGCAGAACGCGCCGACTGAGATGACGGCGACGGCGGGGAGGGCGACGTGCCCACCAGCGTCGTCGCCCCGTGCGGGCCAATGGCGGTGACGATCACCGCGATGCTCAGACCGAGCAGCCCGAGCGCCACGACCGCCCCTACCCCGACCCGCAGCCGCGACCGCGGCCGGACGAGGAGAGGCAGATCGGTGGACGGCACCTCAGCACGCTACGTCCAGCGCCGAAGGCGGAACAGCCGCTCACCCCGGGCTGGGGAGAGCGGCCGTTTCAGCGATCGGTGATGGAGAGGAGACCTCCCAGCAGAGAGCGACTAGCCCTTGACCGCGATACTCACCAGACGCGGGGCCTTCACGATGAGGTTGACGATCTCGCCGTCGCCGATCGCCCGGATGACCGCGGCCGACGTGCGGGCGAGCTGCTCAAGCTCTGCGGGGTCGATCGTGGGACTCACCTCGAGGCGCTCGCGCACCTTGCCGTTGACCTGCACCACCGCCGTGACGGAACTCTCCACGAGGAGAGTCGGGTCGGCCTTGCGCCAGCCGTGCTGTGCCACGCTGGCGGGGTAGCCGAGCACCTCCCACATCTCTTCGGCGGTGTACGGCGCGAACAGCGACAGGGCGAGCGCGACGGTCTCGGTCGCCTCACGTACTGCGGCGTCTCCGCCGCCCGCCCCGGAATCGATCACCTTGCGGGTGGCGTTGACCAGCTCCATCAGGCGGGCGACCACGACGTTGAACTTGAACGACTCGACGAGCCCCGGAGCCTCGGCGAGGAAGCGATGGGTGACGCGGCGGAGGCCGTTGTCCCCGGTCTTCCACTCGACCTCGGGAGCGCTGGTGACATCCTGCGCAAGACGCCAGGCGCGGGCGAGGAACTTCGCCGAACCCGCGGGCGAGACGTCTTCCCAGTTGATGTCGTCCTCTGGCGGCCCGGCGAACACCATGGTCAGGCGAATCGCGTCGACGCCGTACAGGGCGATCTCGTCACCGAGGTTCACGCCGCCCTTCGACTTCGACATCTTCGAGCCGCCGGAGAGCACCATTCCCTGGTTGAGCAGCGCGCTGAACGGCTCGGTGAAGCTCACGAAGCCGAGGTCGAACAGTACCTTGGTGATGAAGCGTGCGTAGAGCAGGTGGAGGATGGCGTGCTCGACGCCGCCGACGTACTGGTCGACGGGGGCCCACTTGTCGGCCTCCTTGGGCGCGAACGCCTGCGTCTCGTCGTTCGGGTTCATGAAGCGCAGGAAGTACCACGAGCTGTCGACGAAGGTGTCCATCGTGTCGGCGTCGCGGCGACCCTGGCGACCGTCGGGAAGGGTGACGTTCACCCAGTCCTCGGCGGCGCCGAGCGGCGACTGGCCGCGCGGCTGCAGGTCGAGCCCTTCGGTCGGCGGCAGCAGAACGGGCAGTTGCTCCTCGGCGACCGGGATCAGCTCGCCATCCTCGTCGTACAGGATCGGGATGGGGGTGCCCCAGAAACGCTGCCGGGAGATCAGCCAGTCGCGCAGGCGATAGTTCTTCGCGGCGCGACCGTTGCCGGCGGCCTGCAGGATCTCGGTGATGCGACGAATGGCATTCGACTTGCTCAGGCCGTCCAGCGGGCCGGAGTTGATCATGCGCCCCTCACCCGTGAGCGCCTGACCCGTGTGGGCGGGATCGAGCGGCGGGAGGTCATCCGGAAGCTCGGCCTCGCCGGTCTCCGGGTTGATCGGCAGAACGGGGATGGCGCCGGTGACGGCAGCGTTGGTGTCGAGCACCACGCGCACCGGAAGCGAGAACTTGCGGGCGAAGTCGAGGTCACGCTGGTCGTGCGCCGGCACGGCCATGACGGCGCCGTGACCGTAGTCCGCGAGTACGTAGTCTGCGGCCCAGATCGGGATGCGCTCCCCATTCACCGGGTTGATGGCAAACCGGTCGAGGAAGACGCCGGTCTTCTCGCGGCTGGCGTCCTGGCGCTCGATCTCCGTCGACTTCTGCACCTGAGTGAGGTACTCGGCGAAATTCGCGCGCACCGCCGGATCGGCGCTGCCGGCGACGAGCTCGGCGGCCAGGTCGGAATCGGGGGCGACGACCATGAAGGTCACGCCGTAGAGGGTGTCGGGGCGGGTGGTGAAGACGGTGACCTTCTCGGGGCGACCCTCGATCTCGAAGTCGACATCGGCGCCGACGGAGCGACCGATCCAGTTGCGCTGCATGGCGAGCACCTTCGAGGGCCATGAACCCTCGAGCTGGTTGAGGTCATCGAGCAGGCGGTCGGCATAATCCGTGATCTTGAAGTACCACTGGGTGAGCTTCTTCTTCACCACGACGGCGCCCGAGCGGTCGGACGTGCCGTCGGCCAGCACCTGCTCGTTCGCCAGCACGGTCTGGTCTACGGGATCCCAGTTGACCCAGCTCTCCTTGCGGTAGGCGAGGCCCTTTTCGTACAGCTTGAGGAACAGCCACTGGTTCCACTTGTAGTACTCGGGGTCGCTGGTGTGAAGTTCGCGGTCCCAGTCGACGGATGTCGCGTACTCCTTCATCGACACCTTCTGCTGGTCGATGTTGGCGTAGGTCCATTCGCGCGGGTCGACCCCGCGCTTGATGGCGGCGTTCTCGGCGGGCAGACCGAAGGAGTCCCAACCGACCGGGTGCAGCACGTTGAAGCCCTGCTGACGCCAGTAGCGCGCGACGACATCGCCGAGCGCGAAAGCTTCAGCGTGGCCCATGTGCAGGTCGCCCGAGGGGTACGAGAACATGTCGAGCACGTACTTGCGCGGTCGCTTGTCGCCCTCGATGTCGGCGCGGAATGGCTTCAGCTCTTCCCAGCGCGGCAGCCACTTGTTCTGCAGCGCCACCGGGTCGTAGCGCGGGCCGTCGTCTTCGGTGCCGCGGGGGGATGCGCTGTGCGGCTCGGAAACGTGGGGCGCGGAGTCGTGTGGCAAGGGCATTCTCACTTCGTATGCGGGGATGTGGGCGGAGAGAAACACGCCCGAAACACAAGGTTAGCGAACTGGGACGGTTAGACGACCCCGAGGGCTGCCAGGAGGGCTGCGGCCTTGAGCTTCACTTCGGCGAGCTCCTCCTCGGGCACCGACAGAGCGGTGATGCCGCCGCCCGCCCCGATGGTGGCGCCCTGCGGGTCGATCACGATGCTCCGGATGACCATGGCCAGGTCGGCACGGCCGTCCAAGCCGAAGTACCCGAAGACCCCGGAGTACACGCCCCGGGCTCGGTCCTCGAGCGCATCGAGGATTTCGACGGCACGCATCTTGGGTGCCCCGGTCATCGAGCCCGCGGGAAAACAGGCGGCGACGGCATCCACCGCTCCGAGTCCGGGGCGAAGGATGCCGCGCACGGTGCTGACCAGCTGGTGTACGTGGGCGTAACTCTCGATGGCGAGCAGCGAGGGCACGCTGACCGAGCCGACCTCGCTGACCCGCGCGATGTCGTTGCGCATCAGGTCGACGATCATGAGGTTCTCGGCGCGCTCCTTGTCGCTGTCGAGGAGTTCGCGGGCGAGTGCGCTGTCGGATGCCGCGGTGCTTCCTCGAGGCCTGGTCCCCTTGATCGGCTTGGACTCCACAATTCCGTCGGGGGTGACGCTGAGAAACTGCTCGGGTGAGGCGCTGAGGAGGGTCACCTGGCCCGCCCGGATAAAGCCGCCGTGGTGGCTGGGGCTGGTCTCGCGCAGGCGCAGGTAGGTGGCGAGCGGGTCGGGGGCGTGCGGCACCGTCGCCTCCGTGGTCAGGCAGAGTTGGTAGGCCTCACCCTCATGGATCGCTGCCTGACAGGCGCGGATCATGGCGAGGTATTGGGCGTCGGTGTGCGCCCAGGTGGCGTGCGCCGGTTGAATAGCGCCCGAGGAACGAGGAACTGCCGCCGGTTGAGTAGCGCCCGAGGAACGAGGACGCGTATCGAAATCATTCGCACCCGTATCAATCGCCCGCCGGGCCTCGATACCCGTGCTCGCTGGCGCTCGCGCGCTACTCGACCAACGGTCATGGCGGGTCCGGAGGTTGGCCAGGCCGTGCTCCGTCAGCGCCAGCGCGGTGAGCGTGCGGGCGACATGATCGAAGGCCAGCAGCCGGTCGACGAAGATCAGCGCCGCATCCGGGCGGTCCGAGAACCGGGTGACGGGCACCCCCAGTGTCTGCTTGCCCAGCTCGTAGCCCAACCACCCGGCCCAGCCGAGGCGGAAACCCTCGCCCGAGGCGACATCCGTCGCGGCCAGCTCGTCCCGCAGCAGGTCGAGAAACTCTCCCGCCCGCGTCACCCCGTCGAGCGTCACCGTTCCGTCGGTGACCGACGCCGTCGCCAGGCGATCGCCTAAGCCGATATACGACATCGGGGAGCCATCCAGCCAGACCGCGAGCGGCTCCTCGGCGAATACCGTGGAAAACAGCTCAACCGGCTCCGCCCAGGGAAGTTCAGCCTCGAGGGGGCGCAGGCGCATACCCTGAGTCTATGAGCGAAACCTCGATCCACCGGTGGCACGAAGGCGTGCTTCAACCGCTCGACTACTGCGATATGTCGCGCACGCTCGTCGCTGCCGCAGACTCCTGGCTGGTCACCGAGGGCACGGCGCTCGCCCTCGATCTGCACCGCCAGCGCTTCCTCGACGCGGTCGAGGTGTTCGCCGAGACTCATCGTCTGGCCACGGACCCCCGGGCCGAGGCGCCGCGCTTCTGGGATGCCGCCATCGACCTCATCCCGCGCGAGGGCGACTGGTTTCCCCGGGTCGAGCTGCAGAGCCGCTCCGACGGCACCCTGTTCGTACTGCGTCTGCGCTCCGCCCCCGAACGCACCCGCTCGGTGGTGCTCGCCACCTTCGACGGTCCCGACCCGCGCCGCTCCCCCACGATCAAAGGTCCGGACACGGATGCCCTGCTCGCCGCCCGCACATCGGTGCAGCCGCGCGGCGCGGGTGAGGCCGTCATCCTCTCTGCCGATGGCGATGGCTCCGGGGCCAAGGGGAACGGCGGCGCTGGTTATGTCGTGGAGGGCGCGTACAGCGCGCTGCTCTGGTGGCGCGGGGATGCCCTCTGCTCCCCCTCGCCCGAGTTGGAGCGAGTCGACAGTGTCACCGCCCGCTCGGTGATCGCGCTGGCGACGGCGCTCGGCATCGATGTGCTCTACGAATCGGTAGCGCCCGCCGACCTCGACGGACTGGAGATCTGGGCCCTCAGCGCGCTCCACGGCATCCGAATCGTCACGTCGTGGGTGGACGGCCCATTAGTCGCGGAACAACCCGGACGCCTCGCGACCTGGCGAGCTCGACTCGACCGGCTGCGGCGCGCTCTGCCCGAACGGATCGCCCCGGACCAGATCGCCCCTGGCCGGATCGCGATGGATCAGATCGGTGCGGAAAGCCTGCCCGTGTGAACGAAGTGCTGACCTGGATTCTCGACACTGTGCGCCATGTCGAGCCGCTGGTGCGCCTGCTGATCCTGCTGGTCGGCATGTTCTGCGAGACGTCGATCCTCGTCGGTCTGGTCGTTCCGGGCGACACCATCGTTCTGGTCTCGTCCACCGCCATCGATGGCTGGCCGCAGTACCTGGGCACGCTCGCCGCGGTGATCGTCGGGTCGTTGGCCGGCGAGAGCGTGGGCTTCGCGCTCGGGCGCTGGTTCGGCCCGCACCTGCGGGCGAGTTGGGTGGGTCGGCGCATCGGCGCGAAGAACTGGAATCGCGCCGAGAACTATCTGGCCCGTCGCGGCGGGATAGCGGTATTCATCTCGCGCTTCCTTCCGGTACTGCACGCCCTCATCCCGCTCACCGTGGGGACCAGTCCGATGACCTACCGCCGTTTCATGCGCTGGACGGCACCGGCCTGCATCGTGTGGGCGCTCGCGTACGTCTCGGTCGGCTGGCTGGCTGCTGGCTCGTATCGCCGCCTCGCCGATCAATTGCATGGCGCCGGATTTCTGTTTGCCGGCATCATCGTGGTGTTTCTGGTGGCGGTACTCGTGATCAAGAAGGTGGTGGAGAAGCGGGAGGCGCAGCACATGGGCGCGGTCGAGAGGGATGCCGTCACCGGATTGGATGACGACCGCAACGACCACCGCAATGACAACGGGGCCCGGTAGCCGCAGCCACCGAGCCCCGCTCTCCAGACGCTCGTACTTACTGTTCAGACCGGCTTACTTATTCGGCCCTATTATTTGACCAGCCCGACTATTTGACCAGCCCGGCGCTCTTCAGCCAGTCTTTCGCTGCGACGTCAGGCTCGGTCTTCTTGTCGCCGGAGACTTCCGCGTTGAGCGCCAGCAGGTCTTTGGTGGTGAGCTTCGCCGAGACCTTGTTCAGTACCGCCTCGACCTTCGAACTGGCCTTCTTCTTGTTGACCAGCGGAATCACCTGCTGCGACGCGAACTGGTTCTTCGGGTCGGTGAGCGTGACGAGCTTGTTCTCCTCGATCGACGGGGTCGTCGAGTAGATGTCTGCGACCTGCACGGTGTTATCGAGCAGCGCCTTCAGCGTGGCAGGGCCACCGCTGTCGTTGATCGCCTGGAAGGTGATGTTGTCGAGCCCATATAGCGACTTGAGCGCGGGGAGACCGTCGGGGCGCGTCTCGAACTCGGGGTTCGCGGCGACAGTGATCGGCCCGGCGTTCTTCAGATCGCCGATCGACTTCAGGCTGTGCGTCTTCGCGAACTCGGCGGTGACGTTGAGCGAGTCGGAGTCGGCCGCCTCAGCCGACTGGTAGGCGACGACGGTGGACGGCAGCGCCTTTGCCAGCGCGGCGTTCACGTCGTCCGGCGAGGTCGCGACAGCGGACTTGTCGACGAACGATAGGATGCTTCCCGAGTATTCCGGAATCAGGTCGACGGTGCCTTTTTCGAGTGCCGGGAAGTAGACCGCGCGAGCGCCGATGTTCGGCTTGTAGGAGACCTTGAACCCGTCGGCCGCCAACGCCTGACCATAGATCTGGGCGAGGATCGTGTTCTCGGAGAAGTTTGCGGAGCCGACGACGATGGATTCCTTCGCGCTGGAACCGGAGCCGCCACTCAGCGAACTGGATGAGGAGCAGCCGGCGAGGGCAAGGGCCGCGACTGTCGCGACCCCGGCTATCGCCAGGACCTTCTTCTTGGTATTGAACATGATTAGTGACCTTCCTTGATGAGTGTCCTGGACTGCGCCACGGGAGGAATCGCTCCCCCGCGTGCTGTGCGCTTGGTGCTCCGAGTTCCGCTGGACACAGTCGGAACTACGAATCTCTGGATGATGGCGAGCACGCCGTCGACGACCAGCGCCAGGGCGATGACGAGGATCGCACCACCGACCAGCTGGGGATTGTTGTTTTGCGCCAGCCCATCGACGAGGAACCGGCCGAGCCCTCCGAGCGAGAAGTACGCGGCGACGACCGCGGAAGCGATCACCTGGAGTGTTGCGGCGCGGAAACCGCCGAAGATCAACGACGCGCCCAGCGGCACCTCGACCTTGCGCAGGATCTGCAACTCGGTCATCCCCATCGCCCGTGCGGCGTCGACCGTCTGCGGATCGACCGACTCGATCCCCGCATAGACACCCGCGAGCAGCGGAGGGATGCCGAGGATGACGAGCACGATCGCAGCGGGAATGAGCCCAATCCCGAGGGAGAGGATCAACACCGCGAGGAGCCCAAGCGTGGGCAACGCGCGCGCCACATTGCTGGCCGCGATGGCGATTCCTCGCCCCTTGCCGGTATGCCCGATGTACAGGCCGAGCGGGACCGCGATGAGGGCTGCGAAAAACAGACTCACTCCGGTGTACTGGAAATGCTCACCCAGGCGCACCGCGATCGATGAACCGCCGACCCAGTGCATCGGGTCGAAGAGCCAGGCGAAGCCTTCGATGAAGAGATTCATTTATGCGGCACCAGCGATCTCTTGCTGCCGACGATCCGAGCCAAGTTCGGAGTTGCCCGTCGGTTCCACGGCATCAGAGCACGTCCGATGAGTACCAGCACGATATCGAACACCGCTGCGACCACAAGCGTTCCGACGATCCCGGCCCAGATCTCGGTATAAAACTTTCGTTGGAATCCGTCGGTGAAGAGGAAGCCCAGGCTGGACACACCGATCACGGATCCGACGCTCACCAGGCTTACAGTGCTGACCGACACCACTCGGATCCCGGCGAGTAGAACCGGGCCCGACAACGGGAAGTCGACGGCGAAGAACCGTTGTGCTCGCGAAAAGCCGACCGCGGTTGCGGAATCCTGTACCGAGCCCGGCACAGAGGCAAACGCGTCAGCCGACGACCGCACCATGATTGCCACCGCGTAGACGGTTAGAGCAATGATGACGTTGGTTGGGTCGAGTAGGGACGTTCCGATGATTACCGGGATCACGATGAACAGCGCCAGCGAAGGGATCGTGTACAGGATGCCGCCCACGCTGAGCAGGATCGACCGCGCGACCCTCGAGCGGCTGGCCAGGTAACCGAGGGGTATGGAGAGCACGAATCCGATCACGACCGGGAGAGCGCTGAGCCATACCTGGCTCAGCGTCAAACCCCAGATCAGTCCGAAGTTCGTCCATACCCAGTCCACTAGGCGTCTCCCGCCTGGTCCGTCTTGTTCGAGACGCTACGAGATTTCGGGCCGGTGCCGGCGAGCAGCGGATCGTTACTCTCGAGCAGACCGGCCGGGTGGCCGTATTGATCGACGAGGAGAAGCTCGCCATCGCGCGCCGGCACGTCGGAAACGCTGAGGCGGCGCTTGCCCCGATCTGCACCGATGAATTCGGCGACGAAGTCACTCGCCGGCCGCGCCAGAATCTCGTCGGGTGTGCCCTGCTGAGCGATGATGCCGCCCTTTTCGAAGATGACGACCTGATCGCCGAGCAGAAAAGCCTCGTCGATGTCGTGAGTGACGAAGACGACCGTCTTGTCGAGTTCCTTCTGCAGTCGCGTGATCTCGGTCTGCAGTTCGGCTCGCACCAGGGGGTCTACCGCGCCGAACGGCTCGTCCATGAGCAGGATGTTCGGGTCGATCGCGAGCGCGCGCGCGACTCCGACGCGCTGCTGCTGGCCGCCCGAGAGCTGGGCCGGGTAGCGATTCGCCAGCGCAGGGTCGAGACCGACCGTATTCAGCAGCTCCAGCGCATCCGCATAGGCCTTCTTCTTGGGCACTCCGGTGAGCAGTGGCACGGTGGCCACGTTCTCGACGATCTTGCGGTGCGGGAGCAGACCGGACTGCTGCATGACGTATCCGATGCTGCGGCGCAGTTTGACCGCGTCACGGTCGGCGATGTCCTCGCCGTCGATGAGGATCTGGCCTCCGGTGGGTTCGATCATCCGGTTGATCATGCGCAGGATGGTCGTCTTGCCGCACCCAGACGACCCCACGAACACCACCAGACGCCGTGACGGAATGGTGAAGCTGAACTTGTCGACGGCAAGCGTGCCGTCGGGAAACTGTTTGGAGACCTCGCGGAATTCGATCACGCGGACGACGTTCTCGCGACGATGGTGCAACGCTGGCGCATCATGGGTAACCTCGGCTCATTCCTCGCTGACACGCGAATCGACACTTGCCGGACCTGACTAGCTAAACACTATTCGGCACCACCGTCATTATCGGATGGCCCACCATTGCGCTTTGTGTCGGCGGCGTGTATCGGAACCTGCGTGCTAGCCCAGGTCAGGCCGCGGTACCGAGATAGTCGAGTGCGAGCGCCTTGCCCTCGGAGAGGAACTTCGAGTCACCGGATCGCTTCTCGGCGAACGAGCGGGAGAACAGCGCGTCCACAATGGTGAGCGCGACATCCAGCCGATGCTGCAGATCGTCGATGCTCAGGTCGAATCGCGCGGTGAGCGCCGCCGCGATCTGACCCGCGATCGACGACACGCCGGAGCGGCTGCCGGGAGCCTGTCCGAGGTCGAGCACGTCGCCGAAGCGCAGAGAACGAAAACCGGGCTCGCGTCGGAAATCGGACGCGACGGCGTCGATGATCGCGGAGACGGCATCCTGCCAGGTCTTGTAGCGCGGGTCCTGCGCGATGGTGACGGCCCGCTCGCCGAACTGCTGCTGGTAGCGGGCACTGAGCCCCTGCAGCACGACGACGCGATCCGGAAAGTAGCGGTAGACGGTGCCGATCGAGGCGCCGGCGCGCTCAGCGACCATGGCTGTGGTGAGGCGTTCGTACCCGACCTCGTCGACGACGGCGGCCGCAGCATCGAGCAGAGTGGCGAGGCGCGCGGTGCTGCGCGCCTGTACGGGTTCGTTACGCAGTAGGGCGACGCCATCCGGTACTTCGGCGACAAGAGTGCGTTCGGGCAAGGCAGACCTCTTTTCCAATCACGAGAAATCCTACCGCGCCCCCGGTGAGGGGGCATCACATTAATTCTTGGTTGACAACTTATTCGCATGTGACCACAACCACGATCATCGGTCTGCGCGTGGCGCGGCATGGAAGACTGGGCAAATGGCTTGGTTCCGCAAAGACTCCGTCGTGCCCCAGGCGGCCGAGCCGATAATGCATCTCGCGGCGCGCTGGGAAGATCGCGCCCACGCGTTCCGTGAGAAACGCGCACGCCGTCGCGGCTACGTGCCCACGGTCATCCCCTACACCGGCTACGGCGCCGCGGGGTGGGTACGCGTGCTGTGTCGGGTGCTGCTGACGCGCCCCTCGTCTGACGGGCGAGCGCAGTACAAGAAGATCCGAGGATGGCGCAGCTTCACGAGTGTGCCGGTGAACGACGTCGCCGTCACGGTTCGCATCGGCGACAGCGAGTTTCGGGTCACCGCCGATCGCGGCGGGGTCGTCGACCATGTCGTCGACGTTCAACTTGAGCCGGGTTGGCACACCATCAGCATCGTGACGGATGACTCGGAGACCGTCGAGGCGCCGGTCTTCATCGTCGACCCGGCATCGCGCGTCGGCATCATCTCTGACATCGACGACACGGTCATGGTGACGGCCCTGCCCCGGCCCTTCCTCGCAGCCTGGAACACCTTCGTGCTGGATGAGCACGCGCGCCGACCGGTGCCGGGGATGGCAGTGCTCTACGACAGGCTGCGCCGCGAGCATCCCGGTTCCCCGGTGATCTACCTGTCGACCGGAGCCTGGAACGTCGCGCCGACGCTCACGCGCTTCCTCTCCCGCAACCTTTACCCGGCCGGCCCCCTGCTGCTCACCGACTGGGGGCCGACGCACGACCGGTGGTTCCGCAGCGGACGGCAGCACAAGACCGAGAGCCTGCGCCGCCTCGCCGACGAGTTTCCCGACATCAAGTGGATGCTGGTCGGCGACGACGGACAGCACGACGAGGAGATCTACGGCGAGTTCCAGGCCGAGCACGAGCAGAACGTCGAGGCGATCGCCATCCGTCAGCTGTCGAACAGCGAGGCGGTACTCGCCGGTGGGCGAAGCAAGGCCGAACAGCGCACCGGCGTGGTGCGCTGGGTCTACTCGCCGGATGGTGCAGGGCTCGCCAGAGAACTTCTCGGCGAAGAGGGCACACGCTAGGGCCCGATCACTTCCAGAGCGGGCGCTTCCATGCGCTCGGACCGGCCGATCCTGCCGCGTAGGTCTGGATCGGCACGGCATCCCGACGCCACGCCGACAGCACCGACCCGACGATTCGCCAGCACTCCTCGACCTCCTCTGCGCCGACCGACAGGGTCGAATCGTCGGTGAGGATGCCATTGAGCACCTCACCGTACGGCCCAAGGTCTCCCCCAGCGAAGTCCGCGTCGAAGCTGACCCGGCCGATGCTGAACGGGTCGCCCTCGCCGTTGATGTTCAGGTCGAGGCTGATCGTGTCTGGGCTCAGGCTGATGCGCAGTCGGGCGGGGCCCGGGTCTCCGGTGAGACCGTCCGGGCGATGCGGCACCGGCCGGAAGGTGATGACGATCTCCTGGCGACGGGTGGCCAACGCCTTACCCGAGCGCAGAACGAAGGGCACTCCGGCCCAGCGCCAGTTGTCGATTGCGATCATGACCTCGGCCAGGGTCTCGGTCTCCGACTTCGGGTCGACCCCCTTCTCGTCGGCATAGGCCGGCAGGGTTCGGCCGTCGATCGTTCCGGCCCGGTAGCGGGCGCGGCGAGCGCCCGTGACAGCGTCGCCCTTCCAGACCCGGGCGCCGCGCAGAGCCTGCGTCATGGCCCCGCGCAGGTCGTCCGCCTCGACACTCGACGGCGGTTCCATCGCCACCACGGCCATGACCAGCAGCAGGTGGCTCTGGATCATGTCGACCAGCGCCCCGGCCTTGTCGTAATAGCCGGCTCGGCCCTCCAGCGCGAGCGTCTCGTCGAAGACGATCTCGACGCTCTCGATATGGTCGGCGCGCCAGATCGGTTCGAAGATGCGGTTGGCGAACCGCAGCCCCAGGATGTTGAGCACCGTCGATTTGCCGAGAAAGTGGTCGACCCGGTGGATCTGGCTCTCCGGCACGAGCTTAAGCAGCTGCCGGTTGAGCGTCTTGGCGCTGCGCAGATCGGTTCCGAAGGGCTTCTCCAGCGCCAACACGAGACCCTCGGGGATCTCGATCTTGCCGAGGGCGGCACAGGCGGCGATGGTGACCTTGGGCGGCAGCGCGAAGTACAGCGCCGGCGTGCCCTCGGCCTCGCCGAGAACGCGTTCCAGGTCATCGGGCAGGGTCACGTCGGCCTGCAGATAGCGCGTCCGCGCGGCGAGCTTGGTGCACACGGCAGCGGATGCTCCCCCCGCAGCAAACGCGGCGGTCACTCTGGCGCGCCAGTCGGCATCCGTCATCGGGTCGTACCCGACGCCGAGGAGCTCGACGTTGTGACCCCGCGAACTCTGTAACCATTGGCCGAGGCCGGGCAGCAGCAGGCGAGCGGTGAGGTCTCCACCGGCACCGAGGATGATGAGTGTTCCTATGCCGTGACTCATGCGCTCAGGCTACCTCTGCAAGACTGGCGAGCATGGCGTTGCGCATTGAGGACTACGCGATGGTGGGAGACCTCCATACGGCTGCGCTGATCGGGCGCGACGGCTGCATCGATTGGCTCTGTTTGCCGCGGTTCGATTCTGCATCGACGTTCGGCTCTCTCCTCGGCACCGAGGATCACGGGCATTGGCGACTCGCCCCGCAGGGAACAGTGCTCGAGACGAGCCGCGCCTACATCGAGGACACGTTCGTGCTCGTGACCAGATGGGTCACCGACGATGGCGAGGTGGAGGTCGTCGACTTCATGCCGATCGGCGACCGGCGCGCCGACCTGGTGCGTCGCATCCGCGGCATCCGGGGCAGCGTGGTGATGGCCCAGGAGCTACGGGTGCGATTCGACTATGCCAACGCCATCCCGTGGATGCGGCAGATACCCGACGAGCATGGGCCCGCTCTGGTCGCGGTCGCCGGTCCGGATGCCGTGGTCGTCCGCGGCGCGGAATTCACGGCGAGAGACCACAGCCATCGTTCCGAACTCACCGTGAACGAGGGTGACGTCGTCGACATGACCCTCACCTGGTTCCCCGCGCACCGCGACATCCCCAAGCCACTCGACGTGCAGCGGCGGCTGCGCTACACCAAGAAGTGGTGGCGGGATTGGGCCTCGATGAGCACGGCGTCACCGGTCTATCGCGAGCAGGTTCACCGTTCACTGTTGGTGCTGCGCGCACTCACGCACGAAGACACCGGCGGCATCGTCGCCGCGGCGACGACCAGCCTGCCGGAGCAGTTCGGCGGCGAGCGTAACTGGGACTACCGCTACGTGTGGCTGCGCGATGCGTCTCTCACGCTCGGCGTGCTCATGGAGCACGGCTATGCCGCCGAGGCCGACGCCTGGCGGAGATGGTTGTTACGGGCGGTAGCCGGCGACCCCGCGGACATCCAGATCATGTACGGGCTCTCCGGCGAACGCCGTCTCACCGAACGCGAGATCGACAGCCTGCCCGGATACCACGGCGCGGCTCCGGTGCGGGTGGGCAACGATGCCTGGCGGCAGTACCAGGGCGATATCTTCGGCGAGGTGATGTTCGCCCTGCGCGGCGCCCGTGATCGCGGCATCAAAGAGACCGAGTCCTCCTGGCCGCTACAGCGCGCCCTCATGTCGTTCGTCGAAAAGAACTGGCGCAAGCCCGACAACGGTCTCTGGGAGATCCGTGGCCAGAAGCGGCACTTCACCCACTCCCAGGTGATGATCTGGACGGCGTTCGACTGCGCCATCAACGGGGTGCGCGAGTACGGTCTCGACGGCCCCGTCGAGCTCTGGGAGCGCATGCGCGACGAAGTGCGAGACGACATCGAGAGTCGCGGCTTCGACGTCGCCAAGAACAGCTACACGCAGTTCTTCGGTGGATCGGCCGTCGACGCGTCGCTGCTGCTTCTGCCACAGGTCGGCTATATCGATTCGAACGACCCGCGGATGCTCGGCACCGTCGCCGCGATCGAAGCAGAGTTGATGGAGGGCGGCCTACTCAAGCGCTACCTCACCGAGAGTGGAGTGGACGGGTTGCCGTCCGGCGAGCATCCGTTTCTCGCCTGCTCGTTCTGGCTGGTCGAGCAGTACGCCCGCAGCGGCAGGCTCGAGGATGCCCGGCAGCTGATGGACAGACTCGTCGCCTTCACCAACGACGTCGGCCTGCTCAGCGAGGAGTACGCCGTCTCTGTCGGACGTCAGGCCGGCAACACCCCGCAGGCATACTCGCACCTGTCATTGGTGCGGGCGGCCGATGCGATCGCGGCGGCGATGGCGCGAGAGAAGTCGCTCTAGCGCTCAGGTGCTCGGGCTGCTCGGGGTGCTCAGGTGCTCAGGTGCTCGGCGAAAAAACCGTCGATGCGCTGCCACGCGTCTACGGCGGCCTCGGGGTTCGGCCCCATTCCGAGAAAGCGGCCGAGGAGAAACTGTGTCGCCTTCGAGCCCTCCATCGCGTCATTGAGGAAGGCATGGCCGGCGGTCGGGTACTCCTTCACGTCGTGCACCACCCCGAGCTTCGTCAGCTCGGTATCGAGTTTCGCGGCCGCGCCCTTCAGCGAACCGTCGCGGGCACCATAACTCCCGACGATCGGGCAGGCGCCGGCGAGCACGGAGTCCATGTCTTTCGGCAGGCGTCCGTAGTTGACCGACGAGGCGTCGAAGCCGCGGGTGGCGGCGCCGAGCGCGAAGCCTCCGCCCATGCAGAAGCCGAGCACCCCCACCTGGCCGGTGCAGTCGTCCCGCGCCATCAGCATCTGCCTGGCTGACTCGATGTCGACCCAGGCCCGCCCCTGCCCGCTGGCCATCGCCCGGAACGTCGCGGTGAGGCACCTGCGTGCGCCGCCCGCCGTGAACAGGTCGGGCATCAGCACGAGATAGCCGGCCGCGGCCATCCGCTGCACCTGGCGACGCATCACCTCGGTGACCCCGAACGCTTCGTGCACGATCACCACGGCCGGCCACGGTCCGGCGCCGTCTGGCACACAGAGCACTCCGGCGAGCGCCGGGCTGGCCCCGTCGAGCAACGGACTGACGGCGACATCCTCGAGATCCATGTCGGCAGCCTAAGCGGTGAAATGGATGAGCGGCGGAACGGATGAGAGCCCTCTCATCTGCCGACGATCGCGGCGTTGCCAACCCATAATGAGAGCATGCGCTCCAGAGAGGGATCGACGGGGCCGAAAAATTCTGTGCGCAGAATCACCGTGCCGGTACGTGTGCGCATTTTGGCCGTCATCCTCGTGGTCACCGCCCTCGGCATGGCGGTCGCTGGCGGCACCTCGTTTCTGCTGCAGCGCGAGCGGGTGCTGTCGCAGGTCGACACTCGCCTCACCGACACCGCTTCCCGGCTGCGCTCGATCGCCACCGGCACCGACTTCGCGACCGTGCGCGACCTGCTCGGCGCCGCCATCCAGCAGATCACCCCCGATACCAATGAGGGAATTCTCGGCATCGTCGACGGGCGCGCCGCAGTCATCCCGGGGAGCGAGGTCGGGCTGTCGCTGGAGAAAGACACCGCTCTCATCGATCGAGTGAACCGCGAGACGACGAAAGGTCGTGTGGTGATCGGCACCACCATCACCGATCAGGGCGCGCTGCGCTACATCGCCGTGCCGGTGAGCGCGGCTGGCGACAGCGCCACGGGGCTCTACGTCGCCGCGTTCAGCATCGACGCCGAGCTGGCCCCGATCGCCGAGGCCTCGGCCACTTTCGCGCTGGTGTCGCTCGGCGCCCTCATCGTCGTGGCGATCGTGGGCTGGTTCGTGGCGGGTCGGCTGCTCCGTCCGCTGCGAGTGCTGCGGGAGACCGCCGAGCGGATCACCGCGACCGACCTCGACGAGCGAATCCCGCTGTCGGGGCACGACGATGTGTCCGAACTCACCCGCACCGTCAATGCCATGCTCGATCGGATGCAGCACGCCATCGTCGGGCAGCGGCGCCTGCTCGACGACGTCGGGCACGAGCTGCGCACGCCTCTCACCATCGTGCGCGGCCACCTCGAGCTGCTCGACGCGGTCGACGCCGAACAGGTACGCGCGACGCGCGACCTCACCCTCGACGAGGTCGATCGCATGCGGGGTCTGGTCGCCGACATCGCCCTGCTCGCCCGTGCGACGCGCGACACCGCGGTCGATATCGCGCCGACGGATGTCGCCTCCCTCACCGAGAGCGTGTACGCCAAGGTGTCCGCTCTCGACGGCGCTCGTGACGGCCGCTCGTGGTCACTGACCGAAACCGCAGAGGCCGTGGCCGGACTCGATGCGGACAGCATCACCCAGGCATGGCTGCAGCTGGCGTCCAACGCCGATCGCTATGCCACCCCCGGAACGCGGGTCGAGCTGGGAAGCCGGGTGTCGGGAGACTCCCTTCTGCTCTGGGTCAGGGATGTCGGCCCGGGCATCCCGAGCGAGGCGCACGGGCGAATCTTCGAGCGTTTCCGCCGCGGCACCGCGCAGCAGCGCGGGCGTGGTGAGACGGGCTCAGGCCTCGGGCTCGCGATCGTCGCCGCGATTGCGCGGGCTCACGGCGGTACCGTATTGCTCGACAGCGCACCGGGGGTCGGGTCTACGTTCACCCTGGTACTGCCGATATCGGAGGGGCGACCATGAGCGGAATCCTGATCGTGGAGGACGAGGAACGCATCTCCTCGTTCGTGGAGAAGGGCCTGCGCGCGGCGGGCTTCAGCACTCGCGTCGTGGCGACCGGGCTCGATGCGGTGGACTTCGCCAGCACCGGCTCGTTCGATCTGATGGTTCTCGACATCGGGTTGCCCGACATCGATGGCTTCGACGCGCTGCGACGGCTGCGGGCATCCGGCTCCACGCTGCCCGTGATCATCCTGACCGCGCGCGATTCCCGGGCGGATACCGTGGCGGGCCTCGAAGGCGGCGCCAACGACTACATGGCCAAACCGTTCGGATTCGACGAACTGCTCGCACGGATTCGTCTGCGACTACGGGATGCCAGCCACGTGGGTGATGCCACGCTCAGCCACGACGGGCTCAGTCTTGACACCCGCACTCGGCGGGCGACCGTAGACGGAGCGCAGGTGGACTTATCTGCCCGGGAATTCGGGCTGGCCGAAGAATTTCTGCGACATCCCGATCAGGTGCTGAGCCGCGAGCAACTGCTCAGCCGAGTCTGGGGCTTCGACTTCGATCCCGGCTCGAACGTGGTGGATGTGTATGTGCGCTACCTGCGCGGCAAGTTCGGCGCCGATCGAATCGAGACGGTGCGCGGGATGGGCTATCGGCTGCGCTGACGCCGTCTTCGATGCGTCGGCCGCTCGACGAGCTGGCCCTTCGACAGGCCCGCCCTTCGAACAAACTCAGGGACCGTACGGTCCCTGAGCTCGTCGAAGGGCTGCGGTGCTCCGGGTGCGGCTTAGTCGTCGCTGCCGTGGCCGCTGCTGCCGCCGTGACCGGAGCCGCTGTCATTCGAGCCACTGTCATCCAAGCCACTGCCGCTGGTGCCGCCGTGGTCGTCGTTCACGTCGTGGGTGGGGCCATCGTCGGAGACGCCGTCGGGCCGATCGCCGCCATCGTCGTCGATGTAGACCGGTGAGGCGGGCGCCACCGTGGAAGTGCCGCTCGGGTCGGTGCTGGTCGATGGCGACGGCGTCGGGGCGGCAGTGCTGTCGTCGCTCCCCGTCGTCACCGAATCGATCTGCTGCACCCGGCCGGTCTGATCTGTGACCCCGAGCGAACTGGTCGCGGCGACCGCTCCGGCGGTGCCGATGCTCAGAATCGCGAGGGTGGCGACACCGGTAATAATGAATTTCGCTCGAGTACGCATGATCGTTGCCTCTTTCGCGGGCTGCGGCCCACTTTCTTTGGCGACCATTTGGTCACAGTACAACGGTCTTCTGCGTACATGAGAGCCCCGGGAGGCATCGATGAGAACTCTCTCACCTCAGCGTCCGACGGCGAATTGCTGCTTTCGCGGCCAATCGGTGGTGGATATCGTCGCTGAAACTGCGGATATCGTCGCCCGCCCCCGAGTTTGTCGCCGATTCCACCGCCGGATGATTAGTTCACTATTGAAAACATCCGACCACACCCCCGAACTGGGGCCATCGACGAGTTGAGTTCGAGAATGTGCCGCTGCTAGTTTCGATGAGTCGCCACCGCAGTCCCCCGAAATGCGGACAGCGACATCCGCTCGTGCACCCGACACGAGTAGTTCCTTACCCGAGAGGAACACAGAAATGAATCGAGCGCTCGAAACCGTACCCGCGGTCAGCGCCGCGTTCACCGTCCCGCTGATGCTGACGGTTGCCCTGGCAACCGTCAGCCTCGTGGTGATCGCGGTCATCGTGCGCAACGCCCGCCGCGACCGAGGTCTTACCCCCGCCTCGGCAGTGGCGAGCGGAGTCTCTGCCGTCGGCATCGTCATGAGTGCCCTAGCGCTCAGCCTTGCCGTCGGTGGGGCCGCGAGCGCCACCACGGCCTCCTCGACGACTCCGGGATCCAGCCTCCCGAGCGGATACCAGCTTTCAACGAAATAGCCGGGGCAACCGAAACACCCGAGGATACGAAACACCCGGGATACTCTGGCAGGATGCGACCGATCGCCTCCCTGCGAGCATCATCTCGCAGCCCGCTGCTGCAGGTCGTCAAGACCTCCATCGCCGCCGTCGTCGCCTGGCTCGCGTGTGCACTGCTGCTGAATCAGCCGCTGCCGATCTTCGCCGCGATTGCGGCATTGCTCGTCGTCGCCCCGAGCGTCAACCAATCTCTCGCCAAGGGCGTCGAGCGCAGCGTCGGTGTCATCGTCGGTGTTCTGCTCGCCTACGCCGCGGCTGATCTGTTCGGCAACTCCACCTGGGTGGTGCTCGGCATCATCGTCGTAGCCCTGCTGCTCGCCTGGGCCTTGCGACTCTCCCCGGGCTCGGCCAACCAGATTCCGATCAGCGCGATGTTGGTGCTCGCCCTCGGCTTGCAGACCCCCGGCTACGCGTTCGACCGAATCGTGGAGACGGTGATCGGCGCCGTGATCGGCCTCGCCGTGAATGTGCTCGTCGTGCCCCCGGTGCTGTTCGGTCCCGCCCATGACGCGGTCACCCGGCTTGCCGAGGAGATCGCGGCAACCCTCAGCGATCTCGCCCGCATTCTGCGTACCCCCACCGACAGCACGGGCGTGGAGGCGGTGCTCGAGCGAGCCCGCACCCTTCGCGGTCTGCGCGAGACGGCCGCTGCCGGCCTGGACAGCGCAGAGGAGAGCCTCACGCTCAACCCCCGCGGCGGCAAGCATCGCCGGCAGCTCGTGCGCGACCGCGCCTTCCTCGACACCCTTACCGTGCTCGCCACCCGGGTTCCCGGCATGGCGCGTGCCGTGCGCGACCGTTACGACGTCACCCTCACGGCGGATGCCGTGGTGCAGTCGATCGCCACGGAACTCGACCGCGCCGCCCACGACCTGTTGCTGCTGACCCGGACCCCCCGCGGGGCGGACGAACCGCCGCCCGTGACCGCGGAGCTCCCCGCCCTGACCGCGCCCTTGGTGGTGTTGCGCCCCGACGAGGAGAATTGGGTGCTGGTCGGCTTCCTGCTCGAGGATCTGCGCCGGGTGCGCGACGAGATCGTCGGAGACCCGGATTGACCGCCGTTCCCGGCTATGGCCCCTTCGAGCTACACACCGATCCTTCCGCCTTCGGATTGGTCACGACGACGGTCTCGAGCGACCTGGGAAGCTGCGTCGCGCGGCATCCCCCTGCGCGGCAGTCGACGATCGCCACGGTGTTTCTGCACGGTGCCGCCGGGTCGTGGACCACCTGGACTCCGCTCCTTCTCGCCGCACGGGAAGACGGTGTCGACCTCGGCGAGACGGTGCTGCTCGATCTGCCGGGCTGGGGCTCGGCGACGCTCGCGGCACACGCCGACCAGACCGTGCTCGCCATCAGCACGCTGGTGCGCGACGTCGTCTTTCGGCTCGGGTACACCGAGTGGCGCCTCGTGGGGCATTCGCTCGGCGGCTTCGTCGCGCTGCACATGGCGGCGACGTGGCCCGAGCGCACCCGAGATGTCGGCCTCGTGTCGGGAACCACGTTTTCGGTGATGCGGACGGTCGAGCATCCGTTGCGCCGGTTCGGGCAATTACCGGGCTTCGTCATGCTGTGGCGCGTGATGCAGGTGCTCGCGCCGCTCGGTGCTTCCGGGCGCGCGTTCGTGCGGGGCGTCGACCGGATCGGGCTGCTGCGGCTGGCGACCTCCCCGCTGTTCCGGCATCCGTTTCGGGTACCGCGATCACAGATCGACGCTCTCGCGCACGAGCTTCGACCGCGGTCGTTCAGCGCGGCGGCCCGGGCGACCCGTGCGTATCCTGCCGAGGCGCTCTGGGGCGCAATCAGCTGCCCGGTGCGCGCGCTGAAGGGCGATCGAGATGTCTTCGTCTCCCCCTCCGACCTGGATCAGCTCGGCCGACTCCTGCCCCACTCCGTGCACACGGTCATCCCGGACTGCGGCCACTTCGGCCCGGTCGAGAGGCCCCGAGAGGTACTCGCGGCGCTAGGTTTCGCGGGCTAGGTTTCGCGCTATGCGCTGGCGGGCAGCTCGAGCCAGGTGAGCGTCGCGAGGTCCTCGGGGGTGAGACCGAACTCGCCTGCGCTCGTGGCGACGATGGTTCTGAGCTCCTGGGAATCGAGCCTGGCACCGTGCCGCACCATGATGTCGACACCGGCCGGAGTCACCAGCGACTTCGAGAACCGGGTGACGACGAACTCGTCAGACGGCCCGGTCCCCTCGACTTTCCAGTGGCTGCGGAACGGCAACAGGATTCCGCGCCCGCGCCATACGAGCCCGTCGCCACGGAGGGTGTCGACCCCCACGATCGACTTCCGCACGCCTGCCCGAGTGCTGTACGTCACGGTGTCGAGAAATTTGAGCGGCTGTTCGGAGCGCACTTCGTAGCTGAGCGTCGGGTTCAGGCGGTCGCCGCGCAGCCACATCGGAAAATTGGTGGCGCCGATGTGCCAGCTACCCGGCAACAACTCGGCAAGCGAGCCGGCAGATGGAACAAACGTCATGCCCCCAATTTAGTGCGAAGTAAGGCCCCCTCACCGCGGGCCGCGCCGCCGAAGCTGAGGCTGCGTCGACGTAACATGGGCCCATGGCCTCTCGACTCCGCGCGCTCGCGCTGTCGACACATCCCGGGCCGGGACTCGCAGTCACCGTCGTCGCCGTGCTGCTCGGCATCGGCCTGCACCTCGCACCGTGGCGCATCGTGCTGCTCGGCCTCGCGGTGTTGGCCAACCAGGTCTCGGTCGGGCTCTCCAACGATTGGCTGGATGCCGAGCGAGACCGGGCGGTCGGACGCACCGACAAGCCAGTCGCGCTTGGTCTGGTCAGCGTCCGCCTGGTGCGGGCGAGCGCGATCGCGGCCGCCGCCCTGGGAGTGCTGCTTACCGTGCCACTCGGGCTCTGGGCGACCATCACCCATGCGGTCTTCATCGGCGCGGCCTGGGCCTACAACGCCGGCCTGAAGAACACGCCGATCTCGGTGCTGCCCTATATCGTGGGCTTCGGCCTGCTGCCCTCCGTCGCCACGCTGTCGCGACCGGACCCGGTATTCGCGGCGCCGTGGGCGTTCGGCCTCGGCGCCATGCTCGGCGTCGCAGCCCATTTTGCCAACGTGCTGCCCGATCTCGAGGACGATGCCCGCACCGGCATCGCCGGGCTCCCGCACCGCATCGGGCGCCGGGCATCCGGCGTGGTCATCTGGGTAGCGCTCGGGCTGGGCGCGGTGTTCGCTTTCGTCGGTCCCTCTGGCGCGAAAATCCCGGTGCAGTGGGTCGGCCTCGCGATCACCCTCCTGCTCGCCGCCGCGATCGCGGTCGTGCTGCGGCGCCCGCCGACGCGGCTGCTGTTTCAGCTGATCATCGCCGCTGCGCTGGTCAACGTCGTGCTGCTGGTGTTCAGCGGCGACCGCCTGCTCGGCTGACCGTACGGCTAGCTCGCGGGCCCGCCGGCAGGGGGCGCGGGCACGGCGCCCGGGCCTGCTGATGGGGCGGGGGCTGCGGGCGATGCGGGGGCCGCGGCATCCGTCGATGCGGTCAGTGCGGGCAGATTGCGGATGCCGATGAACGAAATGATTCCGCCGATGATCAGGAGAGCCCCGGTCACGATCATCGCGCGGTCGAAGCCACCAAGGCCGATCTGACTTCCGGCGATGATTCCCACGAGTGCCGTCGCGATCAGACCAGCCACCCGGGCAACGGCGTTATTGATGGCCGAGCCGATCCCCGACTGGGCAGAGCTGATCGATCCGAGGATCGCGCTGGTGAGCGGTGCCACCGTGATCGTGAGCCCCAACCCGAAGAGGATCACGCCGGGCAGAATCTCGGTCCAGTAGTTCGGCCGCGTGTCGGAGAACAGAAAGTACAGGTAGCCCAGGCCGCCGATGATCGGCCCGACCGTCATGAATAAGCGCGGACCGAGTCGCCCGGCCAATGCTCCGACATACGACGAGAGGAGGGTGCTGATGATTGTGACCGGGAGAAACGCGAGCCCGGCGAACAGGGCACTGTACTGCCCCACCTGCTGCAGAAAGATGGTGAGCACGAAACCACCGAGCGACAGGGCCGCGTAGATGGCGGCAGTGGCGATGTTGCCCATCGCGAAGTTGCGCACCCGAAACAGGCCGAGCGGCATCATCGGCTGCCTGGCGAACCTCTCCCGAACGATGAACCCGGCAAAGGCGAGCAGCCCGAGCGTCATCGAGCCCCAGATCAGGGGATTCCCCCAGCCGAGATTTCCCTGTTCGATCAGCGCGAAGACCGGGAGCCCGAGGCCGATCACCCCCAGCACCGCGCCCGGGTAGTCGATCTTCACCCCATGATCGCGCACATCCTTCTGCTTCAGCACGGCGAGCAGCACCAGGGCGGTTGCGATCGGCACCACATTGATCGCGAAGATGTAACGCCAGGAGATCGTGTCGACGAAGATCCCGCCGAGCAGCGGCCCCGCGATGAAGGCGACGCTCGTGAACGCCGTCCACTGCCCGATCGCCTTCGCCTGGGCCGCCCCAGTGAAATTCGACAGGATGATCGCGAGCGAACTCGGAACAAGAAGCGCCCCGGCGATTCCCTGCACCGCCCGGGCGGCGATCAGCATCTCCGGCGATACGGCGGCGAAACAGACGATGGAGGCGACGCCGAAACCGATCAACCCCACGCGCAGGATGACGATGCGGCCGTAGACATCCGACAGCGAGCCGGCCAGCAGGATCAGCGAGCCGAGGGTGATCAGGTAGGCGTCGACCACCCACTGCTGGGTGCTCAGACCGCCGCCGAGCTCGCGCTGGATCGCCGGCAGGGCCACCTGCACGACAGAGCCGTCGAGAAACGAGACGAAGGAGGCGAGGATCGCGATGGCGAGAACGAGCTTCTGATGTCTCTGCAACATGCGGCTTATTCTTCTACCTCGCGGCTATGGCCGAGCCGACTTCGCGGAATAAATCCGGCGATCCAAGTGGCCGAAAGTGACCCACCATGGGCAGCTCGATGTTGGTCGCACCGTCGAGGCGACTGCCACCCGGGATGATCGGGTCGAGCCGTGAGTAGATCGAGGTGATGCGTGCGTTGATGTCGATGTTCTTCGCGAGCGTGACGATCAGTTCGTTGCGCGGGTCGAAGACGCGAAGAGCCGGGTTCGGCGCGAACCGAGCGAGCGAGGAGCCGCCGAAGGGCGAGTTGACGGCGATCAGCTGCGCGATGCGGCCGGAGACGTCATCCGTCACCATCATGTGCTTGCCGATGATGCCGCCCTTGCTATGCCCGATCAGAATCACTTCGCGCAGATCGTTCGCGTCGAGATACGCCTGCGCCATCGAGGCCGTAGCCGCGATCGTCTTCCGGTTGTAGCCGAGTTCGGTAAGCGCATGGATCGGATGCCCGAGCCCGTGCAGGTAGTCGCCCAGCGGCCGCATGAACTGCCAGGTCTCGTACACGCCGGGGATGAGGAGCACCGGGGCGAGACGACCGCCGCGGTAGCGGATCACCGGACTCTGCTGTTCGAACGGCAGCCGGGCCTGCTGGCGCATCGCGTAGAGCCGGTCGCCGACGATGTCTGCGGCATCCCTCCACACGGTCATGCTGCGAGCCTACGCTCGCCTATAGCCTGGACGAATGGCCGAACGACCCTGAGCGTGTCGAAGGGCGTTACAGCATCCCGACCCCGGTCACCCGCACGACCGCAACTCCCGCCTCGTTCGACTCGGCGAGGTCGATCGTGGCGCTGATCCCCCAGTCGTGATCGCCGGCCGGGTCGTCGAAGATCTGGCGCACCGTCCACTGCTGCGCGCCCTCCTCCACGATGAGCATGGCGGAGCTGCGCGCATCGCCGCCGGTTCCGAGGTTGTTGTGCGCCTCGAAGTAGGCGTCCATGGCGTCGCCCCAGGCGTCCGCGTCGAAGCCGGCCGCGGCATCCAGTTCTCCCAGCTGCTCGTAGTCCTCGAGGGCGGCCAGCTGCACCCGACGAAACAGCTCGTTGCGCACGAGAATCCTGAAGGCACGGATGTTGCTGGTGACGTGGTGCGGCGTCGGTGGCAGAACGGGAGCCGCGACATCCGGTGCCGCAGCCGGGTTGATCAGCTGCTCCCACTCGTCGAGCAGGCTCGAGTCAACCTGACGCACGAGTTCGCCAAGCCACTCGATGAGGTCGAGCAGTTCTTCGGTCTTGGCCTCGTCGGGGATGGTCTGGCGAGCCGCTTTGTATGCATCGGAGAGGTAGCGCAGCACCAGCCCTTCGGAGCGGTTCAACTTGTAGAAACCGATGAAGTCGTTGAAGGTCATCGCCCGCTCATACAGGTCGCGCACGACCGACTTGGGGCTGAGTTCGAAGTCACCGACCCACGGCTGCGACGCGCGGTAGGTCTGGAAGGCGGCATCCAGCAGCTCGTCGAGCGGCTTCGGCCAGGTGATCTCCTCGAGCAGTTCCATGCGCTGCTCGTACTCGATGCCCTCGCTCTTCATCGCGGCGATGGCCTCGCCGCGGGCCATGTGCTGCTGGGCCGAGAGCACCGGGCGCGGGTCGTCGAGCGTTGCCTCGAGCACCGAGATCAGGTCGAGCGCGTAGGTCGGGCTCGTCTGCACCGCGGTCCCTGAACTCGTCGAAGGGTCGGCCGGCTGCAGCAGGTCGAACACGGCGAGCGCGAACGGGGAGAGCGGCTGGTTGAGCGCGAAGTTCTGCTGCAGGTCGACGGTGAGGGTGATCGCGCCATCCGGACTCTGTTGAACGATCTCGGCGGTGCGCAGGGTGCGGTAGATCGCGAGCGCCTGCCGGGCGAGTTCGCGCTGGCGCGGCCGCGGCTCGTGGTTGTTCTCGATCAGAGCGCGCAGCTCGTCGAAGGGCTTGCCGCCGCGACCGATCACATTCAGCACCATGGCGTGGCTGATCTGCATGCTCGAGGTGAGGGTCTCCGGCTGCGCCGCGACCAGGCGCTGGAAGCTCGCCTCGCCCCACGACACGAAGCCGTCTGGCGCCCGCTTGCGCACGATCTTCTTGATCTTCTTCGGGTCGTCACCGGCCTTGGAGAGCAGGCGCGCGTTCTCGGTCTCGTGCTCGGGCGCCTGAACGATGACAGTGCCGGCGGTGTCGTAGCCCGCGCGACCCGCGCGACCGGCGATCTGGTGAAATTCGCGCGCGCTTAGCTGCCGCATCTTGGTGCCATCGAATTTGGTCAGCGCGGTGAGCAGCACGGTGCGGATCGGCACGTTGATGCCGACGCCGAGCGTGTCCGTTCCACAGATCACCTTGAGCAGTCCCTGCTGGGCGAGCTGCTCGACCAGCCGGCGGTACTTGGGCAGCATGCCGGCGTGATGCACACCGATACCGGAACGGATGAGGCGGCTCAGGGTTCGTCCGAAGTTGGTGGTGAAGCGGAAGTCGCCGATCGCCTCGGCAATCTCGTCGCGCTGCTCCCGGCTCGCGATCTTCACGCTGGTGAGGGCCTGAGCCCGCTCCAGCGCCGCGAGCTGGGAGAAGTGGACGATATAGATCGGCGCCTGGGCGGTACCGAGCAGATCCTCGACGGTCTCGTGCACGGGCGTGGTGACGTAGGAATAGTGCAGCGGCACCGGGCGATCGACCCCGGTGACGACGGCGGTCTCGCGGGAGTTCCGCTTCGTAAGGTCTTTGGCGAGCCAGTCGACATCCCCCAGCGTCGCTGACATGAGGATGAACTGCACCCGCGGCAGCGTCAGCAGCGGCACCTGCCAGGCCCAGCCGCGTTCGGGGTCGGAGTAGAAGTGGAACTCGTCCATCACCACCTGGTCGACCGGGGCATCCTCGCCATGGCGAAGCGCGAGGTTGGCGAGGATCTCCGCCGTGCAGCAGATGATGGGCGCATCGGCGTTGACGCTGGAGTCGCCGGTGACCATGCCCACGTTCTCGGCGCCGAAGATCTCGACCAGGGCGAAGAATTTCTCCGACACCAGCGCCTTGATCGGCGCGGTGTAGTAGGTGCGCTTGCCCTGCGCGAGTGCGGCGAAGTGGGCGCCGATAGCGACCAGCGACTTGCCCGTGCCGGTGGGGGTGCTGAGGATGAGGTTCGCTCCAGAGACGATCTCGATGATCGCCTCCTCCTGCGCCGGATACAGGCTCAGCCCGCGCCCGCCCGCCCATTCGACGAACTGGTCGAAGACCGAGTCGGGATCGTAGGCGGCGGTGCGGTCGATGCGGTCGAGCAGCAGGTCAGCCATGGTTTGTGGCGACCTGCCCGTAGACGTGCTCGACGTAGGCCCAGAACCCTGCAACGTCGAGGCTGACCGGCACGAAGGCGTTCGGCTCGGCGGATTCGAAGTCGACCACGGTCGCCCCGAGGGTGAACTGGCCGCGGGTCTCGACATCCACTCTGGCGCTCCTTCCGGCGAACAGGTCGGGACGCGAGACGTAGGCGACCGCGCAGACGTCGTGCACCGCCTGCCCGTCGGTGTCGCCGGCCCAGAAGGTGGCGAGCGGCAGGATGAACTCCTCCGCGAGCAGCCCGTGGGCGGCGAGTCGCTCGATCACCGAGCCATTCACCTGCGCCTGCAGTGTCACGTCGAGGCCGATCATGGTCACGCGCCAGTCGGCGTCGAACACGATGCGCGCGGCCTCGGGGTCGGCGTAGATGTTGAATTCCGCCGCCGGGGTGGCATTGCCGCGGGTGAACGATCCGCCCATGATGGTGAACGACGCCGCCCAGCGGGCGATGGCCGGCTCCTGCTTGAGCGCCAGCGCGATATTGGTGAGCGGCCCGGTGGCGACCAGGTGGATGGCGCCGGGCTGCGCGCGCAGGGTGTCAATGATGACCTCGACCGCGTGACGGTTGTCCAGCGGCGTGGTGGCGGCCGGGAGGTTGGTGCTGCCGAGACCGGTTTCGCCGTGCACCGCGGACGCGTCGCGGGTCGGTCCGACCAGCGGTTCGCCAGCCCCGGCGGCGACGGGGGCGTCGAAGCCGAGATAATCCCGCAACTCGAGCGCGTTCCTGGTGGTCAGCGGCAGACCGACATTGCCGCCCACGGTGGTGACGGCGACCAGCTCGAGATCAGGATCGCCGTGCGCGAGCAACAGCGCCAACGCGTCGTCGAGACCGGGGTCACAGTCGAGCAGGATCTTTTTCGCCATGGGTCAACCGTGGCACAGCCCGCCACGCGCCGCTGCCGCCCGGCCCGGTCCGCCCTGCCCGCTCCCCCTTCGGAAACTCAGGACTCTGGTCGCCCGGGCTTTGCTATGGCCCTATGGAAACTCAGGACTCTGTTCGCGCGCGGCCCTCGCAGTGCGCGCCGTCGCGGGCAAGCGCCAGACACGGGATGACCACATTCCTGAGTTTCCGAAGGTGCGAGCCGCTGCGCGTGCCGGTGGGTGTCCGGCCGAAGTCCTGAGTTCCCAAAGGCAAAAGCAAAGGCACGCAGTCTCACGGCCGCGCCTGTGGCGATCTGACGTGAACCGGGTGGCAGCATGCACTCAACATGCTGGAGCTCGCCAAAATCCCGAATCCGTCCTGTTGGCGGACGATTCGGCCATCTGATCCTGTTGAGCGACGGCCGGGGCGTGCCTCCTGACTTCCCCTGGGCGCCCGAGAGCACAACCGCCCCGACGTAGAATCTTCTGTGCCTTCCGACAGCGTGCCTTCCGACCGCGTGCCTTCCGACCGCGTGCCTTCCGATCCCGCCATCGACCCGACCGATCTCGAGACCACCCTCCGCGTACTCGCCTCGATGGACCAGCTCGACGAGGACGACGTCGACTTCATCCGCGTGCGTCAGGCCACCGCCCGCATGTTCAAGTCGGTCAAGAAGTCCCGCCGCCTCGAAAAGCGCGCCGAGATCGCCGACGCCGACAAGGCCGTCATCGCCAACACCGCCACCGGCGCGGCCGATCGCATCGACGACGAGACCCGCGGCATCCCGCTGGCCATCACCGTCGCGGCCCCGACCGCCGGCACCCTGCTCAAATCCCGACCCTGCTACATCTGCAAGCAGCACTACACGCAGGTCGACGCCTTCTACCACCAGCTCTGCCCCGACTGCGCGCTCGAGAACCATGCAAAGCGCGACGCCCGCACCGACCTCACCGGCAAGTCCGCCCTGCTCACCGGTGGCCGCGCCAAGATCGGCATGTACATCGCCCTTCGCCTGCTGCGGGATGGCGCGCACACGACCATCACGACGAGATTCCCCCGCGATGCCGTCCGCCGCTTCTCGAGCCTCCCGGACTCGTCGGACTGGCTGCACCGCCTCCGGGTCGTCGGCATCGACCTGCGCGATCCGGCGCAGGTGATCGGACTCACCGACGCGATGATCGAGGCCGGACCGCTGGACATCCTGATCAACAACGCCGCGCAGACCGTTCGCCGCTCCCCCGGCTCGTACGCGCCATTGGCGGATGCCGAGTCGGCCCCGTTGCCCGACGGTCCCCTCCCCGAGCTGCTCACCTTCGGCCACACGAACGACGCCCACCCGCAGGCGCTCGCGGCCTCGGTGGCCAGCCACCCCATCCTGTCCAGCGCACTAGCCCTGACCGCCGATGAGCTGACCGACCTGGCCCTCGCCGCCGGATCCTCGAGCCTCGAGCGCCTGGCCGCTGGCACCGCGATCGACGCCGGGGGCCTTGTCCCCGACCACCACGACCAGAACTCGTGGACGCAGTTCGTTCACGAGGTCGACCCGCTGGAGATGCTCGAGGTGCAGCTCGCGAACGTGACCGCACCGTTCCTGCTGGTCTCCCGGCTGCGGCCGGCGATGGCAGCCTCCGCGGCGCGTCGCAAGTACATCGTCAATGTGTCCGCCATGGAGGGGCAATTCGGTCGGGGCTACAAGGGCCCGGGTCATCCGCACACCAACATGGCCAAGGCTTCGCTCAACATGCTCACCCGCACCAGCGCCAAGGAGATGCTGGAGTCCGATGGTATTCTGATGACCAGCGTCGACACCGGCTGGATCACTGATGAGCGGCCGCATCCCACCAAGGTCCGGCTGGCCGAGGAGGGCTTCCACGCCCCGCTCGACCTTGTCGATGGCGCGGCTCGCGTCTACGACCCGATCGTTCGCGGGGAGGCGGGTGACGACCTCTCCGGCATCTTCCTCAAGGACTACAAACCCGCCGCCTGGTAGTCGGCACACCGCCAGCACAGCGTCAGCGCAGCACTCACACAGCACCGACAGCACTGCAGAGCAAGGAGATCGACATGACAGAGATCGACAGGACAGAGACCCCGCAGCATCCGATCGGGTCGGGCTTCGGTGCCCGCAGCACCGCACTGGAGGTCATCCAGGGCATCGACCTCAGCGGCAAGCAGGCGATCGTCACGGGCGGCTATTCCGGCCTCGGCATCGAGGTCGTTCGTGCCCTGGTCAGCGCCGGCGCATGGGTGCTGGTTCCCGCTCGCCGTACCGAGGTCGCCCGCGAGGCGCTCGACGCGGAGGGGCTCACGGATGTTGAGGTCGACGCTCTCGACCTGGCCGATCTCGAGAGCGTGCACGGCTTTGCCGCACGATTCCTGGCGAGCGACCGCCCCCTCAACCTGCTGATCAACAACGCCGCGATCATGGCTGCGCCGCTCACTCGCGTAGGGCCCGGCTGGGAGGCGCAGTTCGCCACCAACCACCTCGGCCATTACACGCTCACGAATCTGCTCTGGCCCGCGCTCGTCGCCGGCGCCCCCGCACGCGTCGTCGTGCTCTCCTCGACCGGTCACAAGCTTTCACCGGTGCGCTTCGACGACCTGAACTTCGAGCAGGGCTACGACAAGTGGCAGGCATACGGCCAGGCGAAGTCCGCCGACAGCCTGTTCGCGATCGAGCTCGACGCACTGGGCCGCGACCAGGGTGTTCGCGCCTTCGCCGTACACCCCGGCGGTATTCTCACCCCGCTTCAGCGCCACCTCCCGCTCGAAGAGCAGCGCGCTCTGGGCTGGATCGACGAGAACGGCGTGCCAGACTCCCGGTTCAAGACTCCCGAGCAGGGCGCGGCGACCACGGTGTGGGCCGCGACCTCGCCTCAGCTCGACGGTATGGGCGGGGTCTACCTCGAGGATGTCGATGTCGCCCTCCCGACCGTGCCCGGCTCTCCGACGGCGCGCGTTGCCGGCGTGGACGCGCATGCGATAGATCGCAACGACGCAGCGCGGCTGTGGGCTGTCTCTGCTCAGCTCACCGGTGTAGACGCCTTCGCCTGAACCGCTGGGCTCCCGGGGCGCACATAGCTGGACCGGTACGATGAGGGAATCAGCCGCGTGGAGAGGACTGCCGTGACCGACAGTCCTCTCACCGAGCTCGATCAGTCGCAACCGCACGCAGATGATCCGCACCTTGACACGACCGTCGACGTTCGAATCACCAACGCTGCCCTCGAGCTTCTGCGCAACGGCGGCCCGCTCGCGGTGAGCATCGAGGCGGTTGCGACGACCTCGGGCGTCGCGAAGACCACGATCTACCGTCGACACCGCAACCGGGAAGCGCTGCTGCGTGCGGTGGTGGATGCTGCGTCGATCCGCATCGCGGTGCCCACCTCGCTCTCGGCCTACGACACCTTCCGGTGGTTTCTCGTGCACGCGCGGGAGATGATCGAGCACATCGTCGGACGCGGGGCGGTCGCCGCGATCATGCTCAACGAAGACCCGGAGTTCGCCGCGCTGCTGCACGAGCGCATCCGGGCAAACACCAAGCCACTGCGCGACAATCTGCGTGAGCGGAGCGCGTCGGGCGAGCTGCGCGCCGACCTCGACATCGAGCTGGTGATGAGCCTGCTGCTCGGAACCTTCATCGCCGAATCGATCCGCGGCAGCAGTTCGGACGACGGCTGGGCCGACAGCGTGCTCGAGTTCCTCTGGCCAGCGCTGGCCCCCGAACAGTCCTCCGACGGGCTGTGACCCTGCAGGGACGCACGGCGTGAGGCGCGCCGCCATCGTCTACAACCCGGTGCGCGTCGACCTCCTCCGCCTGCGGCGCATCGTCGCGACGTGGGAGACCAAGGCCGGCTGGTCAGAGTCACTGTGGCTGGCCACCTCGCTCGAGCGGCCGACCTCCGAACTCGTCGACGATGCGCTCGGGGCCGGCGTCGAGCTCGTGATCGCTGCCGGCGGCGACGGAACCGTGAGCGAGACGGCATCCGCTCTGCGTCAGTCGGGCGTTCCGCTCGGAATCCTGCCCTGCGGTACGGCGAATCTGCTTGCCCGAAATCTGCGTCTTCCGCTCAGCAACCTGGGTGCAGCCACCCGCATCGCCTTCACCGGAACGGACCGGGCGATGGATGTCGGCGTGCTCAGCTATCGACTCGTCGACGGCAGCTCGGGGACCCGACCGTTCTTCGTCATGGCGGGGTTCGGATTGGACGCCGACATGGTCTCCGGCACCGACCCGTCGGCGAAGAAGCGCTTCGGTTGGCTCGCCTACGTCAATCCGATCCTGCGCTCGGCGAATCGTCGCTCGCGCGCGTCGGTCACCTACGGTCTCGACGGTGGCCCGGCGACCTCGGCACGGCTGCACACCCTGGTCGTCGGCAATTGCGGAACGGTCACGGCGGGGCTGCGCCTTCTGCCCACGGCGGAGATCGACGACGGACTGCTCGACGTGCTCGCGGTGCGGTCGCTGTATGGCCGAGATCGCGCGCGCTTTCTCGGCTGGCTGACGCCGTATCAGGGGCCCCGCAAGCCCGTGCCGCCGGAGCCACGAACCGAGCCGCACGGAGCCTTTCGCTACACGACGGCGCGCGCCGTCACCGTGGAGATGCACGATCCGGCGATCTTCCAGGCCGACGGCGACCTCATCGGCACGGCGGTCTGGGCGGAGTTTGCGCTCGACCCCGGATCGGTCTCGGTCCACGTCGCCTAACGCTGCGCTGCCAGGGCCTGATAGAAGCCGAGACGCAGCGAACCCCGCCGGACTTCGGGTGCGGGAATCCGGCACCCGCTGTTCGGCGGGGTTCGCGTGCGAGTCAGGCTAGGCCTGCACCTCTTCGGTTTCGATGGCGTCCGTGTCGATGAGCGTCGCGACACGACCTCCGACGAGGCGCCCGCCGACGATCTTTCCCGGGTTGAAGGTTCCGTCCGGGTCGGCGCTCGCGAACAGGCTCTTGACCAGGTCAACGCCCCCGGCCGAGATGTCCTGCTCGAGCCATGGCGAGTGCTCCAGGCCCACGCCGTGGTGGTGCGAGATCGTGCCGCCGTTATCGATGAACGCCTGCTGGATCGCGCTCTTCACGACGTCGTACTCGGCGATCGGGTCGCCCTCACCGAACTTGAACGCGAAGGTGAAGTACAGGCACGCGCCCGAGTGGTACGAGTGCGAGAGGTGGCTCATGATCCAGCCGACCTTGCCCAGCTTGTCGAATGCGCCCTGGGCTGCCGCGTACGCGCCATCGTGCACGGCGGCGAGCTTCGACCACGGTGCTGCGGTCTCGGAGACATCCCCCGCCGCCCCCATGTCGAGCAAGAAGTCGCGCAGATACGGGGTGTCGAACTTCTTCTGGTCGTAGAGAACACCCGGGCCCTTGCCGACGCCCATGCCGTTGTGCTTCTTGACGATCGCGTCGACGATGGCTTTCTGGCGCTTCGCGTGCGCCTCTCCGCCCTCGTAGCCGATGAACGAGAGGCAGATGTCGTCGAGGTTCCACCCTTTGCGCTTCATCAGCGTGGGCAGCACGGTGCCAGAGAGGAACTTCGACATCCCCTTGCTCGCCTTGCTGGTTGCCAGCGAGAAGCCGGTCTCGCGGGCATCGGAAACGCGGGTGATCGACGGCGCCGCGTCGCTCTCCGAGATCTCCTGCATCGCCTTCAGGCCGGTCGCCCAGTTCGGGAAGAAGTACGCATAGATGTCGCGCTTCTCCGGGATGCGGTGCACCTGCACGGTCACCTCGGTGATCACGCCGAGGCGTCCCTCGCTGCCGACGATCATCTCGCGCACGCTCGGGCCGGTAGACGCGCTCGGGATGGCACGGATGACGAGCGTTCCGCCCGGCCGCACGACGCGCAGGCCCCGCGCGATGTCTGCGATGTCGCCGTACTTGTCCGACTGCATACCGGAGGACCGTGTGGCGACCCACCCCCCGAGGGTGGAGTGGGTGAAGCTGTCGGGGAAGTGACCGAGGGTCCAGCCGCGCTCGGTGAGCTGTGCTTCGAGGTCGGGGCCGAGAGCACCGGCCTGAATCCGGGCGAGACCGGAGTCGGCATCCACCTCGATCACGCGGTTCAGGCGGCCGAGGTCGAGGGAAACCACGGTGCGGGTCTCGCCGACGATCGGCTCGAGGCTGCCGGCGATGTTGCTGCCGCCACCGAACGGGATGATGACGGCTCCCGCCGCGACGGCTGCATCGACCACGCTCTGAACCTGGGCCTCGTCGGCCGGGTAGACCACGACATCCGGCGTGCGCTCAATCTTGCCGCTGCGCACCCGCACCAGGTCGCGCAGACTCTTGCCGAAGGTGTGCACCACCCGGTCCATGGCGTCGCTGGTGACGTTGTCATCGCCGACCGCAGCGGTGAGCGCCGCGAAGAACTCGGGAGAGACGTTGGAGTCTGGCACGTCCAGCTTGTCGAACGGGAGCGGCTGCGCCTTCGTCGCCGTCCAGAGGTCCACATCGACCGCCTTCAGCACGAACGGGGCAAAATCGGGCTTGTCCTCGTGGTGGAATCCGACGCCCTCGACACCCCACCCCCACCACTTCATGTGCTTGACGGTGCTGTGGTCGGCGCTGGTGGCCTTCTCGTCTGTCATCGTGTTCCTTCCTCTGCATGCACGGGCACTCCTGTGGGCTGAATCGTCTCGCGCAGATGCCTGATGGTCTGCGCGACCCGGTTCGAATACTCCTCAGCCGTCTCCTCGGCGCCCTGCCGCATCGGCGCGCCGAAAGCGACGCAGACCGGCAGGCGACCGCGAACCGGCCAGTTTCTTCCGCGCGGCATCGCGGTGCTCGCGCCGATCAGCGCGATCGGAAGGATGGGCACGCCGGCGGCGGTGGATAAAGATGCGGCGCCGGGCTTGAATCTGCCCATCTCGCCGGTCTTCGAGCGGCTTCCCTCGGGAAAGATCAGGAGCGGTACGCCGCGTTCGAGCAGCGACTTGGACACGCCCACTCGGGTGCGGGATGCCCCGCGCTCGACCGGGAAGGCGTTGAAGAACAGGGCGGTGAGCCACTTGCGCCAGCGGACGTCGAAGAAATAATCCGCGGCGGCACCGGCGGCGAGATAGCGCGAGATCTTGGACGGCAACGCGCCGATCACGAGCGGGGCGTCCAGGTGGCTGGAGTGGTTGGCGACGGCGACGAACGGCGCCTCGAGGTCGCGGATGTTGTCGAGGCCGGTAACGGTCACCTTGGTAATGCGCCAGACGATGGGACGAAGGATGCCCCGCTGGGCCACCCAGCGCATTCCGGCCATTGTCGACGAGGTGAACCTGTCCGCCATCGTCAGTGCCCCTCGCCGGTCGTGCCCACTGTCGTGCTTGGACCTGTGGAGTTCGGACCGGACGGGGCAACCGGATGGGTCGCATCCGTGTTCGAACTGCTGCGGCTCGACGAGATGGCTGCGGAAACCCTGCGAATCGCCGACTTCGGAGCGTGCCGAGCAAACCACATCAGTGCCTTGAACCGAACTGTCGGTATGGAGATCACCGTGCCGCGTTCGGCGTCGCGCAACGCCGTCTCCACGAGCGGCTCCACGTCGATCCACAGCGGCCCGGGAATCGACCCGACCCGGATGCCTGCGCGCTTATGGAACTCGGTGCGCACCCATCCCGGGCAGAGTGCGGTGACGTGCACCCCCGTTCCGCGCAGCTCGACAGCCAGTCCTTCCGTGTACGAGGTGACCCACGCCTTGATCGCCGAGTACGACCCCATCGTGATGAAGCCGGCGGTGCTCGAGACGTTGAGGATGGTGCCGTGCCCGCGCTCGCGCATTGCGCGTCCGGCTGCGCCGCCGAGCAGCAGAACCGCGAGACCCATTACGTCGAACGCCAGCTCGTGCGCGGTCGTGTCGCGATCCAGCAGCTTGGTGTGCACGCCGAAGCCCGCGTTGTTGACCAGATACTCGATCGGATGCTCGGCATCCTCGAGGCGTGCCGCGACGCGGTCGACGTCAGCGCGCTTCGAGAGGTCGGCCGAGAGCACCTCGACCTGTATGCCCGAATCGGCATGTAGCGTGGCTGCCATCGCGTCGAGTCGTGCCGAGTCTCTCGCAACGAGCACGAGGTCGAAGCCGCGAGCGGCCAGAGAACGGGCGAACTGGGCGCCGATGCCCGATGTGCCGCCCGTGATGAGAGCCGTTGCCATGACGCTTACATTACGCTACGGGTCCCGTAGCGTTAGTTCTGTAGACTCATCGAAGCTCGCCTGCTCGAAGAGGAACCCGACGAGGGGTACCGCACTAGCGGGCCTCGCTCTTATTGGAGGTTGGCACGATGCCGGATAACGATGAGGCTTCCGTGATCGACATGGGCCTTCCCGCGGCAGACTTCGACGTGCGCCATTTCGCTCGCACCGCAGCGGGAAACCATCGCGACGAACTCGACCTCGAGGCCTATGCCGACGCGCCCCTGAGCAATGAGACGCTCCGCACTCTCGTCTATCTGCGGGACATCGAGCGAGCGACCATGAGCCACCTCCGCGGACTGCTCGTCACCGCGACCCATAAAGACGCTCGGGTGACCGCGTTCCTCACCACCTGGGCGTTCGAAAAGTTCTGGATCGCCGATGCGCTCGATGCGATCATCGAGACGAACGATGCAGACCTCGCCCTCGATCAGGCGAAGATCAACACCCACGGCGAGCACACCATCCGCGAGTCGATCGTCGGCAACATCATCGGCGTGCCGATGACCGCCGTGCACATGGCGGTCGGAACCGTCGACGAGTGGCTGATGCAGGCGGCGTACGCTCGCGTCGCGGAGCTCGAGCCGCATCCCGAGCTGGTCCGCACGATCGAGCGGCTTCTCGCCGTCAAAGAACGTCAGCTGCTGTTCTTCGAGGCGCAGGCCCGCTACCGCCTGCTGTTCTCGCGCCGCGCCCGTTCCATCACCCGTCGTCGCCTGCGCAGCACGCCCTGGCCGATCGGACGGCTCGCCCAACCGAAGCAGGAGTCCGCGTTCTTCTTCGCGCGTCTCATCGCCTCCTCCCCTGCCACGGTGACGGCGCTCGACGCCCGCATCGACACCCTCCCCGGCCAGTCCGGACTCTCCCTCATTCGAAAGGCTTCGCGCGCATGAGCTCGACCGAGAACACCCCGGCCGACGAGGCGCCGGCAGCGCGAAAGCCCGCAGTTCGTAAGCCAGCAGCGCGCAAGCCAGCGGCACGCAAGCCAGCGGTACGAAAAGCCGCCGCCGCGGTCGCCCCCGCCAGCTCGAAGCCAGAGGGCATCGGGCTGACGAACGAACACATCTTCCTCACCGGCGGCACCGGGTTCGTCGGCCAGGCCATCCTCGAGCGGTTGCTCTCTGACTACCCCGACACCCGCATCTCGCTCTTGGTGCGCGGCAAGGGCAGCCAGACCGGCGAGGGCCGCCTGCAGAATCTGATGCGCAAGCCGGTGTTCAAATCCTGGATCGAGCGCATCGGCGAAGATGCGGCCAAGGCCGAGGTCGCCCGCCGGGTCAGCGTGATCGAGGGCAGCCTCAGCAACGTTGGCACGCTCCCCGACGATATCGACGTCGTCATCCACAGCGCGTCGACCGTCTCATTCGACCCGCCCATCGACGAGGCCTTCGACACCAACGTCGGCGGAGCCAACGGCGTCTACGGCGCTCTTCTCGAGAGCGGCAGCGACCCGCATGTCGTGCACGTCTCCACCGCCTACGTGCAGGGAATCCGCAAGGGAATCGCCCCAGAGGCCTCCCTGCAGCACACCGTCGACTGGGCGGCCGAGTATGAGGCGGCGAAGACCGCCCGCGCCCGCGTCGAATTCGAGTCCCGCCAGCCGGAGGCGCTGCGCGGCTTCCTCGCGGATGCCCGCGCCCGACACGGCAAGACCGGCCCGCAGGCGGTCTCGCAGTTCGCCGAGCTCGCGCGCTCCGAGTGGGTGCGCGAACGCCTGGTCGACTACGGACGCACCCGTGCCGAGAGCCTCGGCTGGACCGACGTGTATACGCTCACCAAGGCCTTCGCCGAGCGTGTCGCCGAGGAGCGCTGGGCGCAGGCCGGTCACCGTCTCTCCGTGGTGCGCCCCTCGATCATCGAGAGCTCACTGCAGCATCCGTTCCCCGGCTGGATCGACGGCTTCAAAGTCGCCGACCCGCTGATCCTCGCCTACGGTCGCGGCCAGCTGCCCGACTTCCCCGGCCTGCCCGACAGCATCCTCGATGTCATCCCGGTCGATTACGTGGTCAATGCGATCATCGCGGTCGCCGCGACTAAGGCCGACCCCGACGACCCGAAGTACTACCACGTCAGTTCCGGCAAGAGCAATCCGCTGCCCTTTCACCGCATGTACGAAAACGTCAACGCCTACTTCACGGCCAATCCGCTGCCGGACGAGCACGGCGACATCCGGGTTCCGCTGTGGCGTTTCCCCGGCGGTCAGCGCGTAGAGAAGGCACTGGTCAAGCGCGAGAAGCAGGCGGAGCGCGCGGAGAAATTCGTGTCGCAGCTTCCCACCACGCCGCGCACCCGCAAGTGGCTCGACGGCATCAAGCACGGCCAGCACCAGCTCGAGGTGCTGCGCGGCTACACCAACCTCTACCGCGCGTACGTGCAGACCGAGATCATCTTCGACGACACCAACACCAAGGCCCTGCACCTCAGCCTGCCCGCCGAGTTGCGCGACGACCGCGGCATCGATCTCGACAAGATCGACTGGGAAGACTATTTCCAGAAAGTGCACTTCCCCGCGGTGACCACCCTCACCCGCGCGTTCGCCAATCGCCCGGCGGCCAAGCCGCGGTCGACTCCGCTGCTGCCGGCGCGGTCGGATGTCGTGGCCGTCTTCGACCTCGAGGGCACCGTGCTCGAGTCCAACCTGGTCAAGCAGTACCTTCAGCTCTGGTCTGGCAGCGTTCCGCGCAGTCGGGTCGCCCACGACCTCGGCAACTTCGCCTTCTCGCTACCGAAGTACGTGAAGGCGGAACGACGCGATCGCGGCGACTTCATCCGCACCTTCATGCGCCGCTACGAGGGTTTCAAGGTCAGCGAGATCGAGCGCCAGGTGCGCGGCGGCTTCGGCCGGGCCATGATGCGCCGCGCGCTTCCCGACGCCCTCAAGCGGGTTGCCGAGCATCGCGCCGCCGGGCATCGCACCATCCTGGTCACGGGCAGCATCGATCTCACGGTGCAGCCGTTCCTTCCGTTCTTCGACGAGGTCGTCGCCGGCAGCATGCACGAGCGTGATGGCGTGCTCACCGGCTATCTCGCCGATCCCCCGTTGGTCGACGAAGCGCGCGCGGCCTGGCTGCGTAACTACGCCGAGGTCAACGGGTACGACCTGAGCAAGTCATACGGCTACGGCGACAGCCACGCCGACCTGGTCTGGCTCCAGTTGCTCGGAAATCCGGCGGCGGTCAATCCCGACCTGCCGTTGTACCGTCACGCCCAAGAAAAGCGCTGGAATATCCTCGATTGGAAGCGCGGACCCGCCGCACACCAGTCGACTTCCCCCATCGCCTCCGAACTACCGACGATCTCGAAAGGAGATGGATCGACCGCGGATGCAGCATCCGCCCGGTCCACCACAACACATGGCATTTGACATCGATCGGTACACGAGCACGTCTGTCGGAGTGAACTGGCAAGACCTCGACTTTGACGACTTCGTCACCAACCCGCTGCCGGAGGGAACCCTCCGCAGCCTGCGCTACATGTGCGACATCGAGTACCACACGGTGTGCTACCTGCGCGACATGCTGGTCACCCCTTCGCACAAGGACGCCGACGTCTCGGCCTTCATGACCATGTGGAACCGCGAAGAGTTCTGGCACGGCGAGGCCCTCGCCGCCGTTCTCGGCGCGCACGGCGTTACCGTTGACTTCGACGAGCTGAAGTCCACGCGACTCAAGATCGGCTGGAAGGATCGGCTCGACCCGATCAAGCAGTCCCTGCTCGGCAACATCGTCGGCTCCGATTTCACCGCCGTGCACATGATCTGGGGCGCAGCCAACGAGTGGTCGGCCATCGCTGCATACAACCGTCTTGCCGACATGGAGAAGCACCCCGTGCTCGCCGTACTGCTGCGGCGGATCGCCAAGCAGGAGGCACGTCACGTCGCCTTCTATGCGTCCCAGGCCCGCGAGCGTCTCGCCCGCAGCAAGAAGGCACGCGTATTCGCTCGCTTCGCTCTCTCCAAGTTCTGGGGTCCGGTCGGCTCCGGCGTCATGGATGAGCCTGAGGTGTACCACGTGATGAACCACCTCATGGGTGGTCCAGAGGGACGCAAAGAGGTGCGCAAGATCGACGAGCACATCTCCCGCATGCCGGGCCTGCAAGGCCTCAAGATCGTTGAGAACTCCCTCGAGGCACGGGGAATCGCCGCCTGAGTCACTCCAGTTCACGAAAGGACGACGATGTCCGAACGCCGTGTCGCGATAGTCACCGGTGCCGCCCGCGGCATAGGTGCCGCTATCGCCATCCGCTTGGCCGCTGATGGCATGGCCGTCGCCGTGGTCGACCTCGACGAGAGCGCGACCGCGTCGACGGTGAGCGTGATCGGAGCGGCCGGCGGGTCTGCGGTCGGCATCGGGGCGGATGTCTCCGTCGCATCCGATGTCCAGCGGGCAGTCGAGCGCACCGTGGCCACTCTCGGTGCGCCCACCGTCCTGGTCAACAACGCGGGCATCCTGCGCGACAATCTGCTGTTCAAGCTCAGCGAGGGCGACTGGGATGCCGTGATGTCCGTTCACCTGCGCGGCGCCTTCCTGATGAGCCGCGAGGTGCAGAAGCATCAGGTCGAGGCGAAGTGGGGCCGCATCGTCAGCCTGTCGAGCACCTCAGCGCTCGGCAACCGCGGGCAGGCGAACTACTCGGCTGCCAAGGCCGGCATCCAGGGCTTCACCAAGACCCTCGCGATCGAGTTGGGTCAGTTCAACGTCACGGCGAACGCCATCGCTCCGGGATTCATCGCCACCGACATGCTGCGTGCAACCGCCGAGCGCATGGGTGTCACCTTCGAGGAGTTTCTCACCGGAGCTGCGAAGCAGATCCCGGTGCGCCGGGTGGGCCAGCCGGATGACGTGGCCGCCGCCGCATCCTTCTTCTGTTCGGAAGAGGCCGGGTTCGTGTCCGGTCAGGTGCTCTACGTCGCCGGCGGTCCGCAAGACTAGCTCTCGGGTGTTGCTCGCTGGTTTTCGAACATACTTTCGAATACCATCGACGCATGTCTCTCGTCTTCCAGCCATCGCTCTTCGATCAACTGGACTCGTCGCCTCGACTGTCTCCCCTCGAGAGCGGCACCGTGCAGCACATCGCACTCACGGATGGCGCATGGGTCGACCTACGGCCGGGCTGGCTGCTCGGGTCGGATGCGGTGTTCGAGCGGCTCGTCGAGGCCGTTCCCTGGCGCGCAGACAGGCGTGAGATGTACGACCGGGTGGTCGATGTTCCCCGGCTCGTGTCCTGGTTCGGCGCGGGCGACCCGCTTCCCGATCCGGTGCTCGACGAGGCGATGGGCGACCTCAATGCCTACTACTCCACCCGATCGGGCATCACCGCTGAGCAGCGGTTTCAGACAGCGGGGCTGTGCTTCTATCGCACGGGCGACGACAGCGTCGCCTGGCATGGTGACCGCGTCGGTCGCACGATCAATCGGGACACCATGGTGGGCATACTCTCGGTGGGCGAGGCGCGCGTTCTGTCCCTGCGCCCGAAGGTCCGTCCGGGCGAGGTTCGGCGCTTCGCGCTCGGCCACGGCGATCTGATCGTCATGGGAGGCAGCTGCCAGCGCACCCACGAGCACGCGATCCTCAAGACCGCCAAGGCGGTCGGTCCCCGCATCAGTGTTCAGTTTCGACCGGTGTGGCCACGCTGAGTCGGCATGATCGATCGGTCCAGACCGGAGCGGGCAGCCCCAGCGCGGTGTGGCACGGATACTCTGGTGGAATGTATGTCGACCTTCCGGAGACCGAACTCCGCAGCTACCGCTCCTCGCAGCTCGACCCGGCCGATTTCGACGAGTTCTGGTCGACCACGCTCGACGAGGCGCGCGGCTTCGATCTTGACGTGCGCGTCGAACAGGTCGACACCGGCCTGACCACGGTCGACGTCTTCGACATCACCTTCGCCGGGTACAACGGCGAGCCGATCAAGGCCTGGTTGCGGCTGCCCGCTGGCGCGAGCGCTCCCCTCCCGGCCGTCGTGCAGTTCGTCGGGTACTCCGGCGGCCGCGGTCGCCCGATCGACAATCTGCTCTGGGCCTCCGCCGGCTTCGCACACTTCCAAATGGACACTCGCGGCCAGGGCGGCGGAGCGAGCGTGGGCGACACCCATGATCCACACGGTTCCGGCTCGCAGACCGGCGGCTTCCTCACCAAAGGCATCGAAGACCGCGACACCTACTACTACCGGCGGCTGTTCACTGATGCCGTGCGCGCCGTCGAGGCTGCTCGCGCCCTCGACGCCATCGATTCGTCCCGCGTGGCCGTGCTCGGTGGCAGTCAGGGTGGCGGAATCGCCCTTGCGGTCGCGGGACTCGTCCCCGATCTCTCCGCCGTCGTCGCCTATGTGCCGTTTCTCAGCGACTTCCCGCGATCGATGGTCGTCTCGTCGTCAGGCCCGTACGCCGAGCTGGTCACGTACTTCGCGGTTCATCGCGAGCGTCTCGGCCTGATCGACACCACCCTCCCCTATTTCGACGCCGTGAACTTTGCCAAACGCGCAACCGCGCCCGCCTGGCTGTCGGTCGCACTGATGGACCGGGTCTGCCCGCCGTCGAGCGTTTTCGGTGCCTTCCACGCATACAAGGGCGAGAAGGACATCGCGATCTGGCCGTTCAACGATCACGAGGGCGGCGGCATCGACGACGACGCCCGGGCGCTCGAGGCTCTGCGCGGCGCCTTCGCCGTGCGTACGCTCCCGGCCCGCCGCGGCGGCCGTCGCGCGCACCGCGGCTGACAAAACCGCGTCTACCTACACCGCTGCTAACTGCACGCGGACGGATGCCAGTCAGGCGTCCGCCACGACCTCGCCGCAATTACCTGTCCGAAATGCAGGCAATTTTCGAGACACGCCGCTCCCCCAATGCGACCACTCGGCGTGTCTCAAATTCTGCCTTCATTTCGGACGCGAAACACGTGACACAAATCGCCGAGAGGCGCAGAGGAGCGCAGAGGAGCGCCGACACCGCTACCAGCGATCGTCGAGTTCGTGTTCGACGGCCTGCGCGCGGCTGCGGGCCAGCAGTCCTGCGAGATCGACCTCGCGGAATTCGCGAAGCCGGTCCTCGCGGCCGTCGTCTTCCGGAGCGTAGCCGACCACGGGCGAGCCGATTCGACCGAGGATGGCCGAGCCGACATCCGCCCAGGCTCGCCTCCGTGCGTCCTCCACCAGCTCTGCCAGATATGCCTTGTCGTCTCGCTGGTGGGCGAGTCGGTCGGCAATCTCCGCGTGAGCCGCACTGCGCAGGGCGAGCGCCGTGTCATCCGCCTGCTTGTAATCGTGACCGTGCCGCGCACTGCCGCGCTGCCGCGCCACCCGAGTGCGGATGTCGGACGCGCGGCGAGAAAGTTCGCGCTGCTCGGTCTCGATGCGGCCCAGTTCTGACCGCGCCTCCGCTGTTGTGGCGCCCGCGTCGAACGGCTTCCCCGCACTGAGAGCCCGCAGAATGATCCAGTTATCGAGGGCCACGACGATGGCCGAACGGGTGATGATCATCCCGTCGTCGATGGAGTGTCGGAGCGCTGTGGGATCGAGCGTAGGCATCGGCGGAATTTTCCGCATGCGCTTGACCATGGTGCGTATCACTGACCTTCCCGCAGAAAAGGCTAGCCCCCGCCGGTGACAGGCGGGGGCTATCGAGCTGTCCGGGCGGGGGTCAGCTGCGGCAGAAGGAGATTTCCTGGGAGACGCGCGGCGCATCCCAACCCTGAGCGAACAGCCAGCCGTCGATCAGCATGATCAGCCCTCGAGTCTGCAGCGTCGGAGATGCGCCTTCGCGGCGCAGAGCTGCGCGATCCTCAGGCTCCGGCGAGGAGCGGCTCAGTAACCGTCGACCAGCGCGAGGGTCGCCCGCCCGACCTGACGTCGCGCGGTATCGAGCGACTCCCCCGTCGGCTTATTTCGGTCGAAGAGGAATGTCGCGGCGAACCCGTATCGAAGAGCGTTGCTGGCGAGGGCCAGCCCGGCCGCGATTTCGGGGTCTGTGCGTAACGCGGCGGCCGCGGCATCCGTGATGTCGAGCACTCGCTGGTACGCCACCATGAGTTGCGGGTAGCGCGCAGCATCGAGATGCGAGCGGTAGCTTGCCTGATAAAAGGCGTGTTGCTCGACCGCGAAGGTGAGGAACAATTCATTCGTGATGCGCATGATCTCCGCCGGAGACTCGACGCCAGCCAGCGCCGTGCGCAGCATGCCGTAGTGGAACCGATGGCCCTTCTCGGCGATGGCGGCGAGTAAGGCATCCCGCTCGGCGAAGTGTTTGTACGGAGCAGACGGACTCACCCCCGCCCGCCGAGCTGCCTCGGAGAGGCTGAAGTTCTCTGCGCCCTTCTCTTCGACTAGCGCCAGAGCCGCATGCTCGAGCGCATTGCGCAGGTCACCGTGATGATAGGCATCGTACGTCGTCACAGCGGTTCCTCGGGCTCAGTGTGAATGCGGCACTTCGCCTTATTTGTATCACTTCCTCCACGCCGTGAACTAAATCACGACGATGGAGTCAGTTGGGTTGCGCGAAGGTGCCCCCGAAATCATGTCATGGACACTTCGACGCGTTACCTGGATGATCATCCATACGCCCGAAATCGGCTCAGCCGGTGTGACCGGGCGGATGCCGCACAGGGGGAAGGCGCGGCACCCGTCCGGGATCCAGGAACGTGCCCTCTTTGCACCAGAGACATCGGGCGTCCCCAGTAGCCAGTGACGACCGCATCGACGGGGGTGCGTACCCCCAGTGTGACGCTGAAAGCACAATTCAGGGGTGCCCCGTGAGGGTCACAGTGGCAGCCGCGACCGGCAAATAGCGATCTCGGTCAACTCTACCCTGACGTTAAGGTAGAATTGACTGGACGAAATGGATCTCATGACTGGCTCCGCACCGGACACGATGCACATCGGCGAACTCGCTGACAAGTCGAACCTGTCGCAGCGCACGATCCGACACTACGAGGAGGTGGGCCTGCTCAAGCCCGCCGGGCGCTCGGAAGGTGGCTTCCGCCTCTACACGCACGACGATCTCATGCGTCTCCTGGTCATCCGCCGCATGAAGCCGCTTGGCTTTTCGCTCGATGAGATGGCCGAGGTGTTGCGCATCATCGACACCGTGGGTTCGTCGACAGCCTCCGCGAATGACGAGTCCGTGGCCGCCGATCTCGATTCATTTATCGACCAGGCGATCGAACGCAGAGCCACCCTCCAAGAACACCTGGCGTTGGCCGACGAGTTCGTCGAATTGCTTCGTCAGCAGAGACTTCTCCGCTAGATCTTCCCCGCTAGATCCGATTACAACCGAAGGCACATCCCAGATGATTTTTGAAGTCGGCGAGACTCTTGTCTACCCCCACCACGGCGCAGTCACGATCACCAAGGTCGAGACCCGCACCATCAAGGGTGAGGAGAAGAAGTACATGACTCTCAACGTGCACGCGAGCGAGCTCACCATCACCCTGCCCGTCGACAACGCCGAGCTCGTCGGCGTGCGCGACGTGATCGATGAGGCCGGCGTCGAGGCGGTCTTCGAGGTACTGCGTAGCGACTACGTGGTCGAGGCCGGCAACTGGTCGCGCCGCTACAAGGCCAACCAGGAGAAGATGGCGAGCGGCAGCGTCTTCCGCATCAGCGAGGTCGTGCGCGACCTGTGGCGTCGCGACCAGGACAAGGGTGTGTCCGCCGCCGAGAAGAACATGCTGGCCAAGTCGCGCCAGGTACTCATCTCGGAGCTGGCCCTGGCCAAGCAGGTCTCCCCTGCCGATGCCGAGCTGCTCATCGACGACGTGCTGGCGACCGTTTCCGCCTAGCCCCTGGGTCCCCATACCGGCACGACACCTCGGCGTGGCATGATCACCTCATGTCAGAGCCTTTTTCGCCGCGCCCAGACCCCTTCCGCGAAGACGACCGCCCCGAGAACATCAAGGATGATCTCGGCCTGAGGGTAGCGTCGGGCGAACCACTCGACGACGGCGACGGACCAGACGTGCTCGAAGAAGACGGCGAGCAGGAGCCGACGCTCGAGTCCGAGATCGCCCGCGAAGGTGCCCCCCGGTTCCGTACGCCGCACCCCGGCGAGAAGCTCAGTGACGAGCAGCTCGCTGCCGATCTCGACACATAACGCGAGCGGGCCCCAGTCTGGTCGGATCCGCTCGTCGAGCCTTCACCAACGGTGCTTCGTTCGCGAAGGAAGCGCCGTTCGTGAAGACTCGCTCGGAGGGCGAGGGACATTGATCAGCGGCCTGACCGCGATTAGGGTGCTCCTGTGCCTCATTCGGGGGGTGCGCATGTGATGACGAAGTGGTGGGCAGATGACTCTGGATCGATCCTCAACCGCGGCCCGGGGCATCCGTTCCCGCCGCTTAGCTGTGACCGGGGCTGCGATCGCCCTGGTGCTCGGCTCGACGCTGGTGGGCGCGACCTCGGCGCAGGCGTGGGATAACGGCAGCAAAGACGACGGTGCGGCCTCGCGTTCCGGCCAGACGCTCGCGCCGAACACGCGATTCACGATGGCTCCCGATGGGTCGAGTGGCGCGACCGTCGGTGGCGAGAACATCCCGAACATCGATTCGGCGAAGAAGACCATCGCCACGTATTACGGCGACCCGGGCACCGGGCTCGCCAACCAGACGGCGTCTCCCTACATCAGCGAGATGGCGTCGATCGTGGCGAAGGCCAGCGCGAGCCTCAAGCCCGCCTACGACACGGCGATCGCCGCCGGGCAGAAACCGGCCATCGTGTTCGATGCCGACGACACCATGCTCGAGACCTACGACATGGAGGTCGCGGGGATGCACTTCACCTTCGACCCCGCCCTGCAGGATGTCTACGTGCAGGGGCAGAAATTCCCGGCGACGCCGAGCATGGTCGGCTTCGCCGCCGCGGCCAAGGCCGTCGGCTACTCGATCTTCGGCCTCACCGGGCGCAACGACGATCAGAAGACCGCGACTCTGGCCAACCTGAGCAAGGTCGGCTATGTCGGCTTCACGCCAGACAACTTCTACACGAAGTGGACGGGGGTCGGGACATCCGTTCAGCCTTCGTACATCACCTGTGCCGCGGCCAAGTGCACTACCGTCGAGTACAAGGCACTCACCCGCAAGCACATCCAGGACCTGGGCTACACGATCACGCTGAACGTGGGCGACCAGTGGTCTGACCTGCAGGGCGGGTACACGCAGAGCACGCTGAAGCTGCCCAACCCGACCTATTACCTGCCGTCGGCGGACCTGCCCGGCGTCTCGGAGCCGGCTTTGGCCCCACGCACCACCTTCACCATGGCACCAGACGGATCGAGCGGCCTCACCCAGGGCGGTGAGGGCATCCCGAACATCGACTCGGTGAAGTCGACGATCTACACCTACTACGGCGACCCGGGCACCGGCATCGCGAACAAGACCGACTCGCCATACATCCGCGAGATGCGCAAGGTCGTGCTGCAGCAGCTGCCGCGAGTGGCCGCCGCCTGCTTCATCGAGAAGAAGCTGCACAAGAACCCGGCGATCGTGCTGGATGCCGACGACACCACGCTCTGGACCTACGACATGGAGGTGGCCGGCATGCACTTCACCTTCGACCCGGCCCTCCAGGACGTCTACGTGCAGGGACAGAAGTTCCCAGCGACACCGTCGATGGTGAGCCTCGCCTCGATTGCCCAGAAGTCGGGATGCACGATCATCGGTCTGACCGGACGAAACGACAACCAGAAGGCGGCAACGATCGCCAACCTGGCGAAGGTCGGCTACACCGGCTTCACTGCGGCGAACTACTACACGAAGTGGACCGGCGTCGGCACCTCGCAGCAGCCCAGCTACATCAGCTGCGCCACCGCGAAATGCACCACCATCGAGTACAAGTCGCAGACCCGCAAGTACATCGAGTCGAAGGCGGGCGGCAAATACGACATCGTCGCGAACTTCGGTGACCAGTTCAGCGACCTGATCGGTGGGGCGGCGGATCACTCGGTCAAGCTGCCGAACCCGACGTACTACCTGCCATAACTCGCTCCGTGCCATAACGGCCGGCCGGCGCCTATCGAACAGCGCGTGGGAGGCCCTGGGTTACCCCGGGCCTTCCCCGCGACTGCGAGCGCTGCGATACTCGGACATGGCCTTCACCCGAGACCGCACCCCCCTTCTCCACGTCGCGCTCGATGAGGGAGAGGGAGCTCCCGTCGTGATGCTGCACGGCATCGCCTCCTCGTCGGTCACCTTCCAGAACGTGGTGCCGCTGGTCTCCCCGCACCACCGATGCATCGCGATCGATCTGCTGGGCTTCGGGGAGTCGCCGATTCCTCCTGACGCGGAATATACGATCGCCGAGCACACCGCCGCGATCGAACGGACGCTCAAGACCATCCACCTCCACGAGCCGTTCACGCTCGTCGGGCATTCCATGGGCGCGCTGATCGCCGCGAGACTAGCGCTGCGGTTTCCCAAGCAGGTGAGCAAGCTGGTGCTGGTCAGCCCACCGATCTACGTAAAGCCGGAGGAGCTGAGTAATCTCCTCGATCGTGGGGTGATGGACTTCTATCTGCGCGCCTACAAGTACCTCCGGGCCAATGAGGCATTCACGCTTCGAAGCGCAGAGTTCGTCGAACATTTGCTGCCGATTCCGAAGGCGATGGACATCAACGAACGCACGTGGACGCCCTTCGTCAAATCGCTCGAGCACTCGATCGAATCGCAGACCACGATCAGCGATCTCGCCTCGGTAACCGCGCCGATCGAGATGGTCTACGGCAGCATGGACCAGTTTCGATCCGACGGGGTGCTGCGCATCGTGGAACGGATGTCGGGAGTCACGACCCACCGCGTCCTCGGCAGCGATCACCTGATCGGTAAGCGCCTCGCCCGAGTCGTGGCAACCGCCATCGGCTGAGCGGCAACGCGCGTCGGGTCGGGCTTGCTCGGCGGGAGGACAATGTGCTCATGCGCAGTTTCGGCGTCGAGGAAGAGCTCCTTCTGGTGGAGGAGCAGACCGGTCAGGCCGTGCCGGTGGCGCGTGCGCTGCTACGCCGGCTGGAGTCATCCGTCGACACGACCAGCGGCGAACTGACAGCGGAACTGCAGCAGGAAATGGTCGAAGCAGTGACCGAACCGCACGAGAGCCTCGACGAGTTGCTCACCGATGTCATCGAGGGCCGTGCTCACGCCGACCGCGCGGCGCAGGCGGTGGGAGCCCGAGCCGTGGCCGTCGCGATCTCTCCCCTGCTCGTGCACCCGCACATCATGGCCGATTCGCGGTATGCCCTCATCCGTGAGCGCTTTGGCGTCACCGCGCGCAACAGCCTCACCTGCGGGCTTCACGTTCACGTCACCATCGACGGGCCCGAGGAGGGTGTCGCGGTCCTGGATCGCATCCGAAGCTGGCTGCCACTGCTGACGGCCATCTCCGCCAATTCGCCTTTTGCCGGGGGTCAAGACACCGGGTTCGCGAGCTATCGTTCCCGCGCCTGGAGCCAATGGCCGACGACGGGTCCGAACGACCTCTTCGGCACTGCCGATGCCTACGCGGCGTACTGCGACAGTCTGCTTGCCACCGGCGTGCTGCTCGATGCGGGAATGTTCTACTTCGACGCCCGGCTGTCGCGCAACCATCCCACCATCGAGATCCGGGTGTCGGATGTCTGCCTCGAACCGTCGACGACGGTAGCGGTCGCCGCCATCTGCCGTGCACTCGTCGACACCGCGGTTCGCGACTGGCACGCGGGCGAGCCGGCTCCCCCGGTGCCGTCGGCGCTGATCAGGCTGGCGTCACTCCGCGCGGCGCAGACCGCGCTCGAGGAGCAGCTGCTGCATCCGATCGACGGGGTTCCGGTCACCTCGCGAGTAGCGATCGACCTTCTGCTCGCCCACATCGGCGAGGCGCTCATCGCCTCGGGGGACGCGACGGTGGTGCCAAGGGAGCTCAATCGCCTGCTCGCCGAGGGAACGGGTTCCGCCCACCAACGGGCCTCGTTCACGCGCTCCGGCAACCTGAGAGACGTCGTCACCGATGCGATCGCGCTGACCCACGGCGTGCAGTGAGCCACGGCGAGCCGTGATGGGCGGAGGTCAGCGATCGGCGCCGGCGAAGACATCCGGATAATCATCGAGCCAGGCCCAGTGCGCGGACGGCCAGGTGATGACGAATGCGCGACCGACGACATTGCGCAGGGGGACGAAACCGCTGCCAGGGACGTTCGCCCGGTAGTGGTAGCCAGAATCGCCCGAGTTGTCGCGGTTATCGCCGAGCACCCAGAGCGAGCCTTCGGGCACGGTCACCTCGAACGGCCTCGGATAGGCGTCCTGTGCGCCGTTGTTCAGATGGATGTACTGCTGTTCGTTGATCGGGGTGCCGTTGACGCTCACCTGGCCGAACGCGGTGCAGCACGACACTGTGTCACCCGGGAGTCCGATCACCCGCTTGACCAGATTGTCACTGGTGGCCGGAGCGGTGAGGCCGATCGCGCTGAGCACCCACTCCATCGGGTTCTGCTCGGTGGCCGGTGCCTTCACCTCACCGGGTAGCCAGCCGCCCGGATCGGTGAACACGACGACGTCGCCGTGGTGGAGCGGAGACAGCTTCGGGATCAGCTCGTTCACCAGAATGCGGTCATGCATTTGCAGGGTGTTGGTCATCGACGCCGAGGGAATGTAGAACGCCCGCACCAGAAAGGTCTTCACCCCGATGGAGAGGATCACCGCGACCACCAGCACAACCACCACGTCACGCGCGAACCGCAGCGTGCCGTGCTTCTTCCGCTTCTTCTGGCCCGCCTTCTGCTCCGTCGGCGCGGTGGCCACGGCCGTATACTTCATCGATTCCCCCGATCTCGATCTACTCTAAGTGATCGATACCCAGATCGGTGCCCCTGGCCGTACGACGTTTTTCCGGCGTACGAGGCGATCAGGTCTTCGGATCTGCATCGTCTTCTTTTTTCGCCTGAGACTTGAGATTCTCGAAACGCAGGTGCACGTCTCGGTCACTCACCCCGAGTCGCTCGCCAATCAGCTCAGACAGGGCCTGGGAATACAGGTTGGTCTCGAAGTCCTGCTCCGCACGCTCGTCCGACCTGCCCGACTGCCGATTCTGAGTGATCAACACAAAGGTCGAGAGGAAGATCGCCTCGAGCGAGACGATGAGCGTGAGAAGCCCGAAGGGGAATGGATCGAAGCTGTGCGGCACGAACACATTGGCGGCGATCCAGATCGCGAACCAGACGACGTGCAGCAGAACAAAGGTCATCGACCCGCTGAATTTGGTGATGGCATCGGCCGCACGCTGTCGTCGGGATGCCGGAGCATCACGGCCATAGATCTTCATGGCTTCATTGTGCGGCACCGCACACCGGCGCGCGGATCGGGCCACGCGGCTGGACGCCCACGGAGGCGCGGCGGGGGCCGCGTAAGCGGTCGTGAACGGAAAGAGGCCGTCCTCGGTGTCCGAGAACGGCCTCCCTGCACGACTGTCCGTGCTCTTGTGTGGATCCAAGGGGATTCGAACCCCTGACCCTCCATCGAGCGTGGCTTGACCGTGATCACTATCGCCCTCCGTCGTTCCGTTGAAAGCGCCCCCTCTGCCCTGCAGATATGAGGCGGAGTGCGGAGCTGCTGTTTGGTATCGATCAGAGCCCAGTCGTGAACGCTTCGCTCACGGTGCCTGTGTCTTCGTAGAGGTGCAGCTTGATGATCTTGTCGTCGCGCACAACTAAGTGAAAAGCGCTGGGAGTCTCGAACTTTGTGCCTGTGCTGTCCACCACGTGGCTGAAGTGAGCGAACATCGCTGCGTGTTCCCATGGATCAGGACGTCTTCGACTTCAACAACGCTCATCGCCGGGGTGAAATACGGTCACATCGTCCTGAAATACGTCGGCACTTCTGCCCGCTTCGACCGAGTGCCCGTCCACGGCAATCGAGGGTTTCCGGGCACGAACCAATCGATCTCTTCGGCAAAGAGGTTGCCGATGCCGTCAGCGTCCTGCTCGCCAACGCGCTGAAGGAACTGGGTTACGACTTCGGAGGTACTCATTTTCGTCTCCTACTTTCATATTTGTATTCGTTCTTTATTGGGTTTGTGCGCCTATCGTCGAGTTGTAATCGTTGGGCAGGACACCATGTTCGAGCTATCTGCGAATCCGGGACGGACCCCAGCCAATATTTCGGCAGTCATCATCAGTCGAGACCGAGGGGTGCCAATGGTGGCTTGGACCCTGCGCCGGTTGGAGTCTGGCACGGGGTGTCATTTGCGACGTGGATTGTCTAGATGCCGACCAATCCGTCGCCGCGCGCACGCTCTTACTCGGCCTTGTGACCGGATATGTTCTCAATTTCACTTGCGGTGTAGCGCGGGGTTATGTGCTGTGGACAATTCCAGTCGAATGCACTGACGGTTATCACTATCGCCCGCTCGACGACGGCATCCGTCTCGTCCGGATGACGCAAACCTTCAACAAAGCCTTCGTCGTCTTCGACTCGTACTACGTGCGCTCGTCCGAAAAGTTTCAACCTGCTTCGCGAGGGATAATCCATGGCGATAATTGATACCCGCTCGTCGGCCCGAATGTTGCCTGTACTTACGTGTTGCAGATTGCCGCGATAATCGGCCCAGCTGAGAGTGTGCTCGTCCGCACGAACGAACCCAGGAGGCCCTCCCCTGAATTGGACGTAGGGCCAACCAGTCTCACTGACGGTAGCCAGGTAAAACGAGTCTCGGGTGGCGAAAAACGCTTGCTCTCTTGCACCCAACGGATCACCGGCGATCAAACCGTGTCCCCTGCTAGTCATGCGGCGATAGAACTCTGCGCTACCGTACGCCTGCTGCTCAGCGTCGACCGTGTCAGTGAAGGCGATGCAGCCGTATTGCTTGCTCATTGACTGAATCTACTCGCGTCGGACGACGGGGTGGAAGTTGCGTCCGCTCCCGACTTGCGAAGCTCGCGGACGATCGAGCTCGCGTCCCACGGCCCGAAGTGTCTGTGCCCGTTCGGGAAGAAGGTCGGCATCCTTGGATGTCCCGCCCCTGTGCGGCAGCGGCTTCGCTCGCGTACGCCGCTGGGAGAACCCAAGGGTGGTGCAGTGGGATCGGGTTGGGGCGGTAGACGCCGCGACAGACCAGATCGCCCACGACTTATAGTGGCCCTTAACTGGGCCAGAGGTCCTTTTCCAGCCGAACGGCTTTATGAAAAAGAACCTCTGGTCAGGTATTTCTGTGGATCCAAGGGGATTCGAACCCCTGACCCCCTGCATGCCATGCAGGTGCGCTACCGGGCTGCGCCATGGACCCATGTTTTTCGATCTCTCGATCAAGCAACCTGTTTAGATTACTACATTTCGCGAGCGCTCAAGAACGCGTGCACACTGGGGTCATGGCAGTAGAACCCATCACGGTATCGATCACCCGCACCGTCTCCCCCGACCGCATCAAGGAGGTCTCGGCCTGGGCTCGCGCCGGGCAGGACCTGCTCAGCACAACGCCGGGTTACCTCGGCTCCGGCTGGGTACGACCCGACCCCGAGTCCCCCCAGTGGCACATGCTCTATCGCTTCGCCGACGCGGAGAGCCTCGCCGGCTGGGAGAATTCCACCGAGCGGGAGTGGTGGGTCGCCAGCGCGCTGGGGTTGGTCGAAGACACTCGCCAGGAGAAGCGCACCGGTATCGAGGGGTGGTTCGACGAGCCCGCCACGGTGGAGGTGCTGGCGGCGACGACATCCGTTCCCCCGCGCTGGAAGCAGATGATCAGCATCATCGTCGTCTTCTATCCGCTCAGCCTGTTCTTCAACTGGGTGCTGTCGTTCGTCGACGGAGAGTGGCCGCTGTTTCTGCGCGTGCTGGTTCTCGTTTTGATCGTGTCGCCGATCATGACTTATTTCGCGCTGCCGCTGGTGACCCGCGCCCTGCGTCCGTGGTTGATGCGCCCGCGCCGGATTCGAGCCTAGAGCGCACGAGACGACGGACGGTCTCGGCTACTTCGTGAATGGCACTACGAGGCCGCCCCAGGTGGTGTCCATGAACTTCTGGGCTTCCGCCGAGCGCAGGAGCTTGTACAGGGCCGCGACGCGCGGGTCTTTCTCGAGCTTCGGCGTGGTCGCCAGCACGTTGTAGTACGGGCTGTCGCTCGGCTCGATCAGGATCGCCTGCTTGGCGGTGAGGCCGGCGGGCAGCGCGAACGAGATGGTGACGAACGCGGTGTCCACGTCGGGCAGCGACCGCGCCAGGGTCGCGTTGTCGATCTCCTTGAAAACGTACTTGTTGGGGTTCGCGGTGATGTCGCTGAGTTTGGTCGGCTCGGCCGTCGTCTCGATGAGCTTCTTCGAGGCCAGGATCTTCAGCGCGCGACCCTCGTTAGTCGGGTCGCTCGGGATGGCGATGGTGGCGCCGCGCTTCAGCTGCTTGAGGCTGGTGAGCTTGTCGCTGTAGAACGCGGCGGTCGGCAGGTAGACCTCGCCCGCGCTCACCAGGTCGCCCGAAGTCGCGGTGTTGAACGTCTTCAGGAAGGTCGAGTTCTGAAACAGATTCGCGTCGATCGAGCCGTCGGCAAGCGCTGTGTTCGGCGTGTTGTAGTCGGTGAACGGCACGAACTCGATGTTGAGACCCGCCTTCTTGGCCAGGGTGTCGTTGACGTATTTCAGGATGTCGCCGGCTGGCGTCTGCAGCGCGCCCACCTTGATCGTGCCGAGGTCCTTCACCGCGGCAGCACCGGCCTCTGCGGCGGGGGTGCTCGAGGAGCAGGCGGCAAGGGTGGCGGCGAGGGCCACCGCAGTGGCGATGCCGGCGATGCGGGCGGTGATCTTCATGGGTGCTGTGTCCGTTCGAATGTGGGCGGGCAGGGTGTGGGCAGGCAGGGATTGCGCGGGCAGGGTGTGGGCCTGCGGGGAGGTGGGTCAGATGCTCTGCTGCGAGCGGGTGGGCTGGGTACCGTTCGGGAAGGAGACGAGACTGCCGAGGCTGACCTGCGACGCCGTCTCGTGCAACAGGCGTCGGGCGATCAGGGCGGCGACGCTGGCGATGATCTGAACGATCACGAAGATGACGATGATCACGGCGATGATGTACGGGGTGTTGAAGCCCTGGTAGCCATAGCGGAAGGCCACGTCGCCGAGGCCGCCACCGGCGACGACACCGACCATCGCGGAGAAGTTGATGATCGAGGTGATGGTGGTTGCGAGTCCGAGCACGATACTCGGCAGCGCTTCGGGGATGAACACCTTCCGCACGATCTGGCCGCGGGTGGCCCCCAGCGACTCTGCCGCCTCGGTGAGGCCGGGGTCGATCTCCTTCAGCGCGATCTCGACCATGCGGGCGAAGAACGGGATGGCCACGATCGAGAGCGGCACGATGGCCGCGGTGGTTCCGATGAAGGTTCCGACGATCAACCGGGTGAACGGGATGATCGCGATCATCACGATGATGAACGGGATGGAGCGCCCCAGGTTGACGATGAAGTCGAGAACCCGGTTGATCGCAACGCCCAGGCCGCGGCGGCCGAACGGCGCCGCGAACAGGCCACCGCGTTCCGTTCCAACCAACACGATGCCGAGCGGAAGGCCGACGATCAGCGTGATGAGAAGCGCGACGGAGACCATGTAGAGCGTCTGCCCGGTGCCCGTGAGCAGCACCTGCACCAGCGCCGACCAGAACCCGGGAGCGCTCGGATCGTTGTTCATGCCGCCACCTCGACCAGAAGCCCCTGTGACCGCAGATCCGCGATCGCTGCGGCGTTCGCCGCCGCGCTGCCCGGAAGCTCCAGCCGGGTGCGACCGGCCTGACTGCCCCCGATGGTCTCGATCACCGCACCGAGGATGCTGACATCCAGACCGTGCGTACGTGCGAGCTGTGCAATCACCGGGCGGTCTGCGGATCCCCCGCTGAACGTGATGTCGATGACCGTGTTGCCGGCGTGAGGCGGTACAGCGCCGAGCGGAAACAGGTCGGCGGCAAGACGCGAGCCGGGACGGGAGATCAGCTCGACCAGCGGCCCGTGTTCGACGATGCGCCCACTCTCGAGCAGCGCAGCCGAATCGCAGATCGTCTTGACGACATCCATCTCGTGCGTGATCAGCAGCACCGTAAGCCCGAGCTGCTGATTGATGGTGCGCACCAGTTCGAGAATCGAGCGGGTGGTCTCCGGGTCGAGCGCCGAGGTGGCCTCGTCGGAGAGCAGCACGGTCGGCTCGGCAGCGAGGGCGCGGGCGATACCCACCCGCTGCTTCTGACCACCGGACAGTTGGCCCGGGTACGCCTCGGCCTTGTCGGTGAGTCCGACCAGGTCGAGGATCTCGTCCGCCCGACGGCGGCGCTCCCGGCGCTCAGCCCCCGTCACCTCGAGCGCCAGTTCGACGTTGCCGCGCACTGTACGGCTAGAGAGCAGATTGAAGTGCTGGAAGATCATGCCGATCTTCTGCCGCGCGAGCCGCAGCTGACCGCTACCGATCGAAGTGAGATCGACCCCGTCGACGACGACAGCCCCGGCATCCGGTCGCTCCAGCAGGTTCACGGTACGGATGAGCGTGCTCTTGCCCGCGCCACTCTGGCCGACCACGCCGAAGATCTCGCCACGCGCGACGTCGAGGCTGACGTCATCGAGCGCTGCGACGGAGCGCGTGTGGTCGCCGAAGGTTTTGCTCACGCTGTGAAGGGAGATCATGGGCACCGATACGAGGAAGGGGTGGACACGTCACGCGACAGCGCCATTACTGAAACGAGGAAGACGGGAAAAAGCCGAGTATGGCAAGCGGATCGGGCTCAACCAAACCGTGTTACTGCATGTGACAGAGCCGAACGACTCAGCTCAGAGCGGCACGCAAGGAACGCATCCCCCGGATCGCGGACCGCAACTCCTGCAGGTGATGGGCGGCGGTGAAGACCTGGCTGAACTCCCCCAGATCGTTCGCGGCCGCACTAGTCCCGACGGTCTGCACCGCGAGTCCGTGCGCGAGCCCGAGCTCCTGCACCGCCGCGGCACCCTGATAGGGCACGTAGATTGGGGTGGTCACCATCAGCGCGTTTCGTTCGCCCGGCGCCCGGCGCTGCTCCGCCCAGAAGCGGTAGGTGTCTGCGGTATCGGCCCGCCGAGATTCGGGAACGGATGACGGTGCCGCCAGCACCACGAACTCCATCGCCCCGCGGCTCCAGCGCAGTTCTCGCCACGACCCGAACGGTGTCGACTCCTCCACACCGGCGACCACGGCCTCACCGAGTGGACCGAACGCTGCCTTCATTCCCGCGACCATGGCGCCGAACTCGTCGTTCGCGTCGATACCGATCGCGCGTGCGAGCTCGGCTTCGTCTCCGGCGAACGGGCGGAAGCCGCCCAGGAAGACGATTCTGCGCGCGTCGAGCCCCTCATCGAGCAGGGCACTGACGTGGCGTGGCTTCACGAGATCGGCCCGCACCATTCCGCCGGTCATCAGCACGGTGTCGTACTGCCGCAGGGCGGGGACATCCTGGTCGGCGAGGCCGAGCGCTGGCGCAAGGTCGAACACCAGTCGCTCCTGCGCCGCCGTCAGCTGCGGTGCGCGCGCCAGATTGCGCTCGAGTCCGCCGCGGAAGTCCCAGTGCGCGGCCGAGAATCGATCGAGCCAGGGCAGCGGGTCGACGGCAGAGATTCGTCCGCCGAAGGCCGCGACGAGCGCGGCCAGGTCGGCGGAATGCGCCCAGGCGTCGACCAGGGCGATGACCCGAGCCGGGTCATCCGTCGGTCCCCTCCAGGAGGGGAGTTCGATCGCTGTCAGTCGGCGTTCTCGCGAACGGGAACGTCGATCGCGATGACCGGGCAGTCTTTCCAGAGGCGCTCGAGCGAGTAGTACATGCGGTCTTCCTCGTGGAAGACGTGAACCACGAGGTCTCCGAAGTCGAGCAGGATCCAGCGCCCCTCGGCGCGGCCCTCGCGACGTAGCGGCTTGTGGCCAGCCTCGATGAGCTTGTCTTCGATCTCGCCGGCGATCGCGACGACGTTGCGCTCGTTGCGTCCCGTGGCGAGAAGGAAAATGTCGGTCAGCGGAAGCGGGCCGGAGACGTCGAGAGCGACAAGATCCTCAGCCTGCTTGGAGTCGGCAGCATTGGCGGCGATGTGAAGCAGTTCGCGGGCATGGTCGGTCGCGGTCACGGAGTCCTAACGGAGAAAGAAGAGTAAGAAACGGATGTCACAGGCAGACGGCGCACAAGATCTAGAAGATCTTGAAAACCATTCCAGCGACGACGAGGGCGACGATTCCGACGACCAACGCGGCACCGATGATGCCGAAGATGATCGGCAGTCGCGAATTGCCCTTGGGTTTGCGGGCGTCCATGACGCCACGGGTGGAGGTGTGGGTGCTCACGGCGCGGATGGCGCGCACGGGGGCTGATTCGGGGTGCGCATCCTCGCGGTCGTCGGCGTCCAGCAGGGCGTCGACGTCGGAGTGGTCGTACCGGGCGGGGTGGGCGCCGGTTGCGCCCATGCTGCGAGGCAGGTCGATGGAGCCGGTGATCAGGATCTCGCCGGTAGCGCCGAGCGGGCGCAGCAATTCCTCCGAGGGGAGGGACGGGATGACCAGGGCATTGGTGGTGATTGCGCCGCTGGTCGCACCGATGTTGCGCGCGAGGGGCTGCTGCTGAAACTGCTCGTCGTCATCGATGCTGGCCTGGGTGGACCAGTGACCGACCGGCGGTACGAAGCTCCCGGTCTCGGTGCTCGGTTCTGCCGGCGATTCGGCTACCGGGGCTGACGCCGGAGTGATTACGGGCGCTGGCGCAACGGGTGCCTGATCAACGGGTTGTGGGGCGAGGCGAGCCTCCGCACTCGGCGCGGGCTGAGCAACGGCGCTTGCAGGAAGCTCAGGAGCCTTAGGAGCGACAGGAGCCTCGACGATCTCCGCGACGATGACCTCGTCGTCCTCGACAGCAGCCGTCTCGACCGGAGCCGACTGCCGACGGAAGCGGTCGCGCAGCCGCACCGGAGCGGCCGAAGCCTGCTCCTCGGCGGGGAGGTCGAGCAGGGAGAGCGACTCGCCGAGAACCAGGTTCTGGGCGGCCACGTCGGACGAGGATGTCGCGGGAGAGATCAGCGGATCTACTAGGGCTGGCGGAGCGACGGTCTCGACCACGTCGGCCTGGACCGGGGCGGTGGATGTCGGCGCGAGCAGGTCATCGAACGCCGCGGGCAGCTCGGCGGCAGCAATCGCCGAAGACTCGGCGGCCGGCGCGGCAACCGGAGCGAACTCGACCGGCGGGCGCACCAGGCCGCGCTGCTCGAGAGCGCGACGCTCGCGGCGGGTGAGCGGGACGACCGAGGTTTCCGCTGTGCCGGCGACGGGTGCGACCGGAACGATCGGGGGCATCACGACAGCTGTGGGCGATGCCGGAGGCGGGAACGCGGCTGACTGCGCGCGATTGTCGAGATCAGACGGGGTGACGGGCGGTGCCCATCCCGCCGATTCCGGCGCCGTCAAGCGCGGGCGCTGTTCCGGGCTGAAGTCACGCACTCGGTACGGGGTCTGCTCGGGGTTACCAGCCTCGGGCGTCTCGGCGGCGACGTCATCAACCGTTGCGGGGCCGACGGCGCGCTGCGCCCGACGCCCTCCGGCGACAGCGGGACGAGTCACCGCACTCTGGTCGACGGCGCGACCTGTGGCGTGGTCTGCTGACGCAGCATCCGTAGCAGCAGCATTGTCACCAGCGGTACCGGTGGCGTCACCGGCAGCGACATTTTCCGGCGTGGCGGCGCGACGAGCGTCGACATCCCAGCCCTCACGAGGGCGCGCGGAATCCACCTCGAGCTGTCCGTCGGCGGACCCGTTGCGTTCGTTCTGTCGAACCTGTCGCCTGCTCAGCGGCGGCTGATCTTGCCATGCTGTCATGTCGCACTCCGATACAAGTGGTGCTTGGAGATGTATTGAACAACGCCGTCGGGGACCAAATACCACACCGGGAATCCCCTGCTGACCCTGCTTCGGCAATCAGTAGAGGAGATTGCGAGGGCCGGCACCTCCAACAAGCTTACGTCGGTGGATGGTAAACCGGAAATACTCAGCTGATGTCCCGGCCTAGTCACAGCAACGAAGTGAGCAAGCGACCATAGCTCGCGAACGTCTTTCCAGTCCAAGATCTGGGCGATGGCGTCGGCACCAGAGATGAAGAAAAGCTCGGCGTCGGGGTGCAGGTCGCGCAGGTCGCGCAGGGTATCGATGGTGTACGTCGGGCCTGCCCGATCGATGTCGACCCGACTGACGTTGAAGCGCGGATTGGCGGCGGTGGCGATCACCGTCATCAGATAGCGATGCTCGCTTTCGGTGACACCGCTCTTTTGATACGGCGTTCCCGTGGGAACGAAGATGACCTCATCGAGGTCGAACGACTGGGCGACCTCGCTGGCCGCCACCAGGTGACCGTGGTGGATGGGGTCGAAGGTGCCGCCCATCACTCCGATTCGGGCGCGACGCTGCGCGGGCTCGGTCACGGAAGATGCCGTGGTCAGTGATCCGTCGTGTGGCCGCTGGCGTTGCCGCCGGTCTTCTCGCTGTGACGGTTTGCCACGTCGCGGAAGCTGTAGACGACGAAGCCGAGCACCGTGAACACCACGGCGGCGATGATCGGAAAGACCCAGTTGGGGAAGATGAGCGCGTGCGAGGTCTCCTCAGCAGCGCGAACGATCGTGCTCAGCACCGAAATCCACCAGTCCCAATCTTTGGATACTACGACTCAAAAAAATGTCTCGAGGCACAACGTCGCCGAGTACAACGCGACAATCTTACCAACGGGCACGGCGTCAGCCGCGCACCTGGCCGGCCCCTCGCACGATCCACTTCGTGCTGGTGAGCTCCGACAGGCCCATCGGACCGCGCGCGTGGAGCTTCTGGGTGGAGATGCCCACCTCGGCGCCGAACCCGAACTCGCCGCCGTCGGTGAAGCGGGTCGAGGCGTTGACCATCACCACGGCGGAGTCGACCTCGGCCAGAAAGCGCTCCGTGTTGGCGAGATCGTTGGTGACGATCGACTCGGTGTGCCCGGTCGAATAGGTGCGGATGTGCTCGAGCGCCTCGTCGAGTCCGGAGACGACCCGCACCGATAGATCGAGGCTCATATACTCGGTCGACCAGTCCTCTTCGGTGGCCGGTACGGCATCCGGGAACAGCGCACGGGTGCGCTCGTCGCCGTGAATCGTGACGCCGGATGACCGCAGCTCTCCCAGCACGGAGGGCAACAGTCGCTCGGCCGCCGCCTCGTGCACGAGCAGCGTCTCGAGCGCGTTGCAGACACTCGGGCGCTGGAGCTTGGCGTTCGCGACGATGTCCACCGCCCACTGCGGATTCGCCGACTCGTCGAGAAAGACGTGCACCACACCGGCTCCGGTTTCGATCACGGGAACCGTCGATTCGGCGACGACGGTGCTGATGAGCTCGGCGCTTCCGCGCGGGATGAGCACGTCGACGTAGCCGCGGGCCTGCATCAGTTGATGCGCTCCGTCTCGACCGAACTCATCGATGGTCTGCACCGACTCCCCCGGCAGACCGACGCGTGCGAGAGACTCCTGAATCAGCTCGACCAGTACGCGGTTGGTATTCTGGGCCGCGCTGCCGCCGCGCAGCACGACGGCGTTGCCGCTCTTCAGCGCCAGCGCCGCGATGTCGATGGTGACGTTCGGGCGGGCCTCGTAGATGACGCCCACGACGCCGAAGGGAACCCGCACCTCGCTGAGCTTCAGGCCGTTCGGCAAGCTCTGACCACGCACGTTCTCGCCCACCGGGTCGGCCAGCGCGGCGATCTGTCGAACGGCGTCGGCGAGGGCGGTCAAGCGGGTCTGATCGAGTCGGAGGCGGTCTTGGAGGCCGTCACTCAGACCGTTCTCGCGTCCATTCGCCAGGTCGAGATCGTTGGCCGGGATGATGCGGCCCGCGTTCGCCTCAACGGCATCGGCGATTGCGGCCAGGGCGCGGTTCTTGAGGTCGGTGGTTGCGGTGGCGAGCGTGCGGGAGGCGACCCTGGCGTCGTCGAGCACAGCGAGCAGCGTATTTTGCGTGCGCGAAGGCGCGACGACGGCGATCTCAGGCATGCAGCGATTGTACGCGCGCCCAGATCGCGACGGTCAGCCGGTCAGCCGGTCAGCTGGTCAGCCACGGTCAGCCGGGCAGCCGGTCAGCCGGTCAGCGTGTCAGCTCAGCCGGTCAGCTGAAGGCGACCAGCGTCGCGTGACCGAGAGCCACCGCGATCAGCGCGGCGGCCGCGGCCGTGCCGAGCAGAGCGGACTTCCAGACGCGACGACGGCGAGCCGCGGCATCCACTTGCTGACGCAATGCGCGGAAGGCGTCGCTCGGCTCCTCGGTCGGGTCGCCGCTCGGCATCTCGCTCGTTGTTTCTTTCGACACCGCTTCTTTCGACACCGGGGCGGCCAGCCAGGTCTGGGGGTCTTCGGCGACCAGGGAGAAGTACGCGCTGACCCGACTGGAGAGGCGGCGGTGGCGAGTCAGCAACCATCTGCTCAGCTCGATCGGTGCGACCACGGCGACGATAGGACTCTCACTGATGAACCGCAGCTCCTTCGCGCGGATGACGACCACCGGGATGACGGGTACGGCCACGCCCGCCAAGTCGCTGAGGTGTCGTGCGGCGAGCTCGGCAACATAGTGCGCGTCACGCAGATGGTCGGTGCGGTCGCCGTCGGCGGAGACCGACAGGTCGTCGACCCGCACCCTCACGCCGCGGAGGTCGAGGGACGTGATCGCGTAGACACCGCGTGGGCCCACCGCGAGATGGTCGATGACCGACCCGTCGAGAAGCCGGAGCGAGTGCAGCATGGTCCAGTCCGCGCCGAAGCGGCCCAGGATCGCGGCGACCCGGTGTTCTGCGATGGCCTTGCGGAAAGAAGCGACGGCGTCGGGATGCAGCGGGCTCGCGCCGAACATCCGCCCGACCCTGCCGCGCTCGCGTGTCGGCACCGCGAGACACGCGGTGCTGGCGTCGAACGCCGGAATCCTCGTGCGGAGCGCCGAACCGTCTGCCGCGCGCGTCACTACCTGTGCCATTGCTCCCCCGAGCCTCGTGCTGCCTCGTGCTGATAGCTCCCCCGAGCTTCTCCACTCTGACGCTACGGCGGTCGTCGCGGGGAACCCAGTCCCCAGAACGGGGAACGTCGGGCAGGTTGCTCCGTTCGCAAACAGGATGAGATCGTCGAATCGTCCGTCAACAGGATGGATTCGGCACTAACGGCGGGCCCATCCTGTTGACTGCACCGCGCGCCATCTTGACACTTCGTCGGTTGGTCTCGATAGGCGGACGCCGTAGACGGCGTGCGCTACTCGACCGGCGGGTGGGCGCCGTAGACGGCGTGCGCTACTCGACCGGCGGGTGGGCTGCGGCGAACCAGGTGCCGAGGTCGGCACCGTCGAGCGCCTCCGCGACCTGCGAAGTGGATGCCAGCAGCACGGCGGTTCCGGATGACGCGGCGAGCCGGGCTGCCGCCACCTTGGTGCCCGCTCCCCCGGTTCCGACGCCGGCGGCGCCGATGTCACCGAACTCGATGCCCGACAGATCCTCGTCGAAGGCGACGTGATCGATGCGGCGGGCACCCGGCAACTGGGGTGGTCGTGTGTATAGCGCGTCGACATCCGACAGCAGCACGAGCAGGTCGGCGTGGACCAGCTGCGAGACGAGGGCCGCGAGGCGGTCGTTGTCGCCGAACCGGATCTCGTGCGTGGCGACCGTGTCGTTCTCGTTCACGATCGGCAGGATGCGCAGGTCGAGCAACCGCTCCATCGCGCGCTGTGCATTGCCGCGGTGGGTGGGGTTCTCGAGGTCACCGGCGGTGAGCAAGACCTGGGCCGCGACGATCCCAAACCGACGCATGCTCTCTTGATAGCGGTAGATGAGCAGGTTCTGCCCAACCGCCGCCGCCGCCTGCTGGGTGGCGAGGTCGGTAGGGCGGGAGTCGAGCTTGAGGTAGGGCATCCCCGTGGCGATCGCGCCGGATGACACCAGAATCACCTCGCAGCCGCGCGCGTGCGCGGCGGCGAGGGCGTCGACGAGAGGCGCGATCTGCCCCGTGTTGGCGCCACTGATAGAGGATGACCCCACCTTGACGACGATGCGGCGGGCCGAGGTGATCTCGGCCCTGGACGTAATCGGTTCAGTCATGCGCCAGTTCAGTCATTTGCGTGTTCAGTCAGCGCTGGGAGCGTCAGCCGCGGCATCCGTGTCAGCGTTCACCACGGCGAAGCCCTCGTCGTCTTGCCACAGCCCGGCCTCGCGCTCGCGCTCCAGCTCGGCACGGGCCTCGGCCTTCGCATCCATGCGGTCGAGGTACTCCTGGCGACGGGTCTTGCTCGTCGGGCGATCGTTCTGCAGCAGACGCGGGTCAGTACCGCGCGGAGCGGCAATGAGCTCCGCGGTAGAGGTGAGCGTCGGCTCCCAGTCGAACTCGACCGGACCGATAATGACCGTCGAACCGCCGACCGCGCCGGCCTTGAACAGCGCGTCCTCCACGCCGCCCTTGGCGAGACGCTCGGCGAGATAGCCGATCGCCTCTTCGTTGCTGAAGTTGGTCTGAGCGACCCAGCGCTCGGGCTTGCCGCCGACGACGCGGTACACGTTGCCGCCGGAACCGCCTTCGACACGCACGACGAAACCGGCGTCGTTCTGGGCACGCGGGCGCAGCACGATGCGCGGAGCCACCGGGATGGCGGCGAGCTCGATCCGGTGCTTCTCGACCAGCTCGGCAAGAGCGTACGAGAGCTCGCGCAGCCCCTCACGGCTCACCGCAGAGATCTCGAACACGCGGTAGCCGCGCGCTTCGAGGTCGGGGCGAACGAGGTCGGCGAGGTCGCGCCCCTCGGGAACATCGACCTTGTTGAGAGCGATGAGCTGGGGGCGGTCGAGCAGCGGCAGCTGACCCTCCGGCACAGGGTATGCCGCGAGCTCGCCCAGGATGACGTCGAGGTCGCTCAGCGGGTCGCGCCCGGGTTCGAGCGTGGCGCAGTCCAGCACGTGCAGCAGTGCGGAGCAGCGCTCGACATGGCGGAGGAATTCGAGGCCGAGGCCCTTTCCCTCGCTAGCGCCCTCGATGAGGCCGGGGACATCCGCCACTGTGTAGCGAACCTCGCCCGCCTGAACGACGCCGAGGTTGGGGTGCAGGGTGGTGAAGGGGTAGTCGGCGATCTTGGGCTTGGCCGCGGAGACCGCAGCGACCAGGCTCGACTTGCCCGCCGAGGGGTAACCGACGAGCGCAACATCCGCCACGACTTTGAGCTCGAGGTAGACATCGCCATCGATGCCCGGCGTACCGAGCAGTGCGAAGCCCGGCGCTTTGCGCTTGGTCGAGGCGAGAGCGGCGTTGCCGAGCCCGCCCTGGCCACCTGCCGCGGCGAGGTAGCGCATGCCGGGCTCGGCGAAATCGATGAGCTCATTGCCCTCGGCGTCTTTGACCACGGTTCCGACCGGAACCGCCAGTTCGACGGCCTCGCCGTTGAAACCGTTGCGGTGGTCACCCATACCGGGGCCGCCCTTGTCGGACTTGCGGTGCGGGGCGCGGTGGAAGCCGAGGAGCGTGGTGACGGAGCTGTCGCTGACGAGGAAGATGTCGCCACCGTTTCCGCCATTGCCGCCGTCGGGGCCGGCGAGAGGTTTGAACTTCTCGCGCTTGACCGAGACGCAACCGTCGCCGCCGTCGCCCGCCTTGAGGTGGAGCGTTACCTGGTCAACGAAGGTAGCCACAACGCATCCCTTCGTTTTGTCGTGCCTGGAACTGGGGTTAAAAGGTGAAAGCGAGCCGAAGCTCGCTCCACCGGGTGTCGGCTGTGCGCCGACGACGAGTGTTACTCGGCTGCTGCCGCGACGATGTTGATGACCTTGCGGCCACCCTTCGCGCCGAACTCGACCGAACCCGCCGCGAGAGCGAACAGCGTGTCGTCGCCGCCACGGCCGACGTTGACGCCGGGGTGGAAGTGCGTGCCGCGCTGGCGGACGATGATCTCGCCGGCGCCGACGACCTGGCCGCCGAAGCGCTTCACGCCGAGGCGCTGAGCGTTGGAATCGCGACCGTTACGGGTGGAGCTTGCGCCCTTTTTGTGTGCCATTAGTCAGCTCCTCGACTACTTGATGCTGGTGATCTTGAGACGGGTGAGCTCCTGGCGGTGGCCCTGGCGCTTCTTGTACCCGGTCTTGTTCTTGAACTTCTGGATGACGATCTTCGGGCCACGCAGGTCTCCGACGACCTCAGCGGTCACGGTGATCTTCGCGAGTGCCGAAGCCTCGTGGGTGATCTTGTCACCATCGACGAACAGCACGGGAGCGAGCTCGACGTTGCCGTTCTTGTCTGCCTTGATGCGGTCAAGGACGACGATCGTTCCGACCTCGACCTTTTCCTGCCGACCGCCGGCGCGCACAACTGCGTAAACCACTTGTAACCCTAACTATGTGACCGGAGGAGATTCCGGAAGAAGTCCTGGCGTGCAGATTTGCGGGCTCAGCCCAGCGCACACCAAGGGTCAACAATACTCGATCACCGACCACCCGGTCAAACTCGGGTCGCGCCTCACTCACGCTTCTTCGAGGGTACCCGATATTCGAGGTGCTTCAGCCCGTCGCGCGCACTCGAGGCGCCCTAGATCGAGCGACGGCGCAGGTACAACCAGAGAAGCACGACGCCCAAGATGACCAGTGGAAAGCTTGTGATTGCGATGTTCAGCGCGAAGGTAACGGAATAGAACGGGTTAACGCCGGGCACGCGACCCATCAGGGAGTAATTCGGTGCCTGGACGATCTGCATCGCAAGCTGGACGACAAATAACAGGATGCCGCCCCCGAGCGCCGCGATCGCCCCGGTGCCAATGACCCGCTGGATGCTCGATCTCGCGACGGCGGGACGAACCAACCACAACGTCAACAGGATCCCGACCGCGAAGGGAAGTCGCGCGAATGCGATCTCACCGAATACCGACAGCAAGGTCAACCCGAAGACGCCGCCAGAGTCCGTGTACAGTCCGAAGTTCGCTACCGTGCTGGCGATCAGTTCCGCGGCGTGGACCACGAGCACTCCCCCGGAGACCACAGCCGCCCCCTTCAGAAGTTCGGGAGCACCCCGGCGCTCGGATTCGATCTGCTCAGACGTCGGCGTCATGGCTCAGTTCCTTTCAGGTCGCACTCGAATTATCCTCGCCTCGACCCGGTACGCACCGTGCCCCGCGCCACAGCCAACTAGCATGTCCTTTCAGCATTCTCGTCTTTCAGCATTCTCGCGAACGGGACCCTATGATCTTGATCGACCAGCCCCGGTGGCCCGCCCACGGCACGCTCTGGTCGCACCTCGTCAGCGACTCCTCGCTCGACGAACTGCACGCATTCGCCGAGGCCATGGGCATTCCCCGCCGCGGCTTCGACCTCGATCACTACGACGTTCCCGAGGCGCGCTACAGCGAGCTCGTGGCCGCCGGTGCGGAGCCGGTCACGATGCGCCAGCTGGTGGAGCGACTGCGGTCCAGCGGCCTGAGGGTGAGCCAGAGGGAGCGCCGCGGCATCCGCTGAGCAGGGCGCCACAGGTCACCAGGTGACGTCGAACCCGTCGACGCTGCGCACGATGGTGCCGGTCGCCACATCGACGAAGATCGTGCTGACGGAGGTCGCCCGCGGTTCGTGCGCATAGCCGTCACTGACGCTGGTGGCGAAGTCTGGCACGGTCGTGATGGCGACATACTGTCCGTTGGGTGAGACGTGGAAGTCGTCGATGCTCCCGCTGTACTGCGCTCCGCCGAACAGGATGCGGGTGGTGGCCGCGCCCCGCTGGTAGAGCAGATAGCTCACATAGGCGCCGGTCTGCGGGTCGGGAACGACCGCCTGTTGGATCGACGTCGTCTGGCCGCCCGCGTCTGACAGCAGCTGCATGGCTCCGCCGAAGGTCTGGTTGCCCCCCACTTCGTGGGTGTACAGGCGCGTTTCGTGCAGATCTTTGAGGCGCAGCGCGATGCGGCTGAGCGGGTCGGCCACGACGATCGCGCTACCGTCGGGAGATTGCGTCTCCAGCGCGGAGAAATTGCCGAGCGGTGTCGATACTTTCGGGTCTTTCGGGTCGACGAGCAGAACGGACTGGTCGACGGCTTGAGCGACGATGGAACTGCTGCCGTTGAGGAAGAACCAGTCGAGAATCTGCAGCGGCTGGCCGTCGAGGCCCAGCAGTGGCGTGACGAGGTGTGTGCCGGTGAGATCGACCGTCATCAGTTCGTCGGGCTGATCGGCGCTGCCGAAGGTGAACCCGATGCGGGTGCCGTCTGGCGATGCCTGCAGATTCTCGATCACGCCCGACCGAGGCAGGGAGATGTGCTCGACCGCTGCGTCGTTACCGATCGACACGAGATCCAGTCGATCGGTTCCGTCGTCGGCGATCGTCACCACCGCGATCAGACGCGAGAAGACCACGAACTCCTGGATGTGCCGGGCCGAGTACACCGTGTCGCTCGCACTACCCCGAAGACCGGTTCGCACGATGGAGTCGAGCCCATCCGACGCCTTTCCGGGGTCGGCGCGGTCGAGGAAGTAGAGGCTCGCCGCCGCCGTGGTGAACCGATAGCTGAAGGTCGCGCGCTGGTTCTGATAGCTGCTGTGCACCCCGTCGATACTGACCGAATACCGCGTTGCGTAGTCGAGCCGCTGGTCGAACTGCACCGCTATCACCTGACCGGTGTTGGTCACCGTGACCGGGGTTGCGGGCGTGACGACGACCTGCTTGGGGGTGACCTTGGCCAGATTCTGGTTGGCGAACAACCGCAGCTGCTGGCCGGCCTGCGACGTGACGAGGGTGCGATCGACGGTGGCGCTCGACAGCTTCGGGCCTCGAAGCGTGTTCAGCACCAGGAACGCCCCGCACAGAATGGCGAGCACGACGACTGTCGCGATGATGCCGCGTACGTACCGGCGGTGCTGCACCTGATCTGGGCCAGCCGCGTGTGGGTCAGTAGAGGTAGGGATCACTGGGCTGTTCGGTCTTCGCGGTTGAGGTGGGAATGAGCACGACGGTCTGGCTGCTGCTGCGGCTCGGATTGGTGCTGAAGTCACCCTTCACCCGCACCCAGGAATCGGCCGCGAAGCCGTTCTTCCAGTTCGGGAGGTACACGGGGACGCCCACCGGCTGCGCGTCGACGGCGCAGCAGGTGATGACGAAGCGCGAGACATAGAAGACGTTGTCTGGGTCTGTCTTGTCTGCGCTCACGAAGCCCACGACATCCGCCGGCTTATTCGCGTAGAAGCCGGGGTCGCTGGTCTGGCGCAGCAGCGAGGCCCAGTCGGCCACCGAGAACCCCGCCGATGCGCCGGTGGGAGCGGATGCTGCGGAGCCCACGCTCTTCGACGTGCTGCTCAACTGGCTCGCGTTGATCACTCGCTGGTCGGCCGTAGCGGTGGTGAGCGTCGCCGGTGGAACCACCACGAGCGCGACGGCGATGACGAGCGTGACGACACTGCCGATGACCGAGAGCACTCGACCGCCCCCCGTGGGCTCGTGCTCCTCGTGATCGTGGTCGGGTCGACTGACGAAGCTGCCGATCACCAGTGCCAGCCCGAATAGCGCCATGATGACCGTGAAGACGATGTAGCGCGGGTGGATGTAGAGGATCAGCTGGTTGGTTACCGCGAGCCAGATCGTGGAGACCAGTGCGGCCACGACCAGCACGACGCCCTGCCAGCGCTGGATCGCCGGCCAGCGACGAGCGCGATCTCGCCCGTGAGTGTGTCTAGGCAATGTAATTCACGACCAATCCGATCAGCGCGGAGAGCAACCCGACGACGACGGTGAGGATGACGAGCACCCGCACCCGGAACGTCGTGCGCATGAGGGTGAGCATCTTGATGTCGATGAGCGGGCCGAACACCAGGAACGCCGTGATGGAACCCGGCATGAACGTGTTCGCGAACGGAAGGATGAAGAAGGAGTCGACGTTCGAGCAGACCGAGATGACGAAGGCCAGGGCCATCATGGCGAGGATCGACCAGACTGGATTGCTGCCGAGCCCGAGAAGCACGGCGCGCGGCACAGCCACCTGCACGAGCCCGGCGACGAGCGAGCCGATGAACAGCGCCGGCATGATCGTCCCGGCCTCGTGGGTGAAGAGTTCGATGCTCTTCTTCCACCGGCCACGCATCCAACCATCAGTGCCGTGATGATGGTCATCGGGCATGGCGCACTCCGCGGCGAACCGGTCGGTCATCAGGCTGTCCTGATCCGGATGACGCGAGAACAGCCAGCCGACGACGTTGGCCACGACGAATCCTCCGATGACGCGCCAGAGGAAGATCGGGCTGTCGAAACCGAAGGCCTGTCCGGTGGTCACGATGGTGATCGGGTTGAGAATAGGTGCCGCGAGCAGGAACGTCATCGACTCCGAGACGCTGAACCCCTTGATCATCAGCCCGCGGGCCAGAGGCACATTTCCGCACTCACAGACCGGCAACAGGATGCCGATGAACGAGATCACCGCTCGCCGCGCCCACGGATTGCGCGGCAACACCTTCACGATCCAGCGGTCGGGAATCCAGACCTGCACCAGGATCGACAGCAGGATGCCCAGAATCACGAAGGGCAGCGACTCGATGATGACGCTGATGCTCAGCGTGAGCAGGTCTTGCACCTGGTTCGGCAGTGACCATGGGCCGAAGGCCGGCGTCACTGCCCGAATGGCGAAGACCAGCAGGATGCCGACCCCGCCGATCGTGAGGGCGACCGGCATCGGGATGCGCGCGCCTCGCGACGCCTGTGCTGACGAAGAAGGGCCAGACGAAGAAGGGCCAGACGACGAACTGCCTGACGAAGAACGGCGGGTGGGCCCGGACTGCTCGCGTCGCCGCTCTGCTACCCGTGTACCCACCCGCCACATACTACGTGGGCGTTGCTGCGATTAGCCTTCGGACGTGCCGTCGGTCGAGGTGCGCACAGTTCCGGCACTGGATGCCCGGCGCGAGGTGCGCGAACGACCCTGCCCTGGCTGCTTGGGCTCCGGGAGTGCATCCAACACGGAGTCGAGGATCTGCTCGGCATCGTGGGTGGAGATGCGGCGCGGCTGGCGCTGCGCCTTCTGCACCGGGATGTCGAGGATAGCGACCGCTGCTTCCGCCGCAGCGACGCTCGCCTGCTCGACGACGTTGGGCTGTTCGGTGACGTTGGGCTGTTCGGTGACACTGGGCTGCCCTGCGTCACGGGCCTGCTCGGCGGGAGCCTTGTCGACGGCAGGAGCCGCGACATCCGGAGTCTTCTGTGCAGCGGGCTGCTGCTCAGCGGGCTGCTGCTCCGCTGACTTCTGCGCTGCGGGCTTCTGCACGGGGATGGATGCCGTGACGGGGGCGTCGTGGATCGTCGACGCGGCGATCTGGGCGAGGGCGTTCTTCACGTCGTCGGTGATGGCGTGGGTGCCGCCACCGGCCGGAGCCTTCTGGCCGCCGCCACCGGCGTTGTTTCCGCCGCCGTTGCCGCCGTTGTTTCCGCCGTTGTTGTTGTTGTTGCCGTTGTTGCCGCCGTTGCCGTTGTTGCCGCCACCGTTGCCGCCGCGGCCGCCGCGGCTGCGACGCACCTCGGGCTGCACCGACTGGCGGTGCTTGGTCACGGGGTCGTGGTGCACGATGATTCCGCGGCCGGCACAGACCTCACAGGCCTCCGAGAACGACTCGATCAGGCCGAGGCCGAGCTTCTTGCGGGTCATCTGCACGAGGCCCAGGCTGGTGACCTCGGCGACCTGGTGCTTGGTCCGGTCGCGGCTGAGACTTTCGACCAGTCGACGCAGTACGAGGTCGCGGTTCGACTCCAGCACCATGTCGATGAAGTCGACGACGATGATGCCGCCGATGTCGCGCAGACGCAGCTGGCGAACGATCTCCTCGGCCGCCTCCAGGTTGTTCTTGGTGACGGTCTCCTCGAGGTTTCCCCCCGAGCCGACGAACTTGCCGGTGTTGACGTCGACCACGGTCATGGCCTCGGTGCGGTCGATGACGAGCGAGCCGCCGGAGGGCAGCCAGACCTTGCGGTCGAGAGCCTTCTCGATCTGCTCGCTGATGCGGTACTCGTCGAAGGAGTCGGCCGTGCCGTCGTAAGTCGTGACGCGGTCGACCAGGTCGGGCGCCACCTGCTTCAGGTACGTCGAGATCGTGGCTTCGGCATCTGCGCCATCGATGATCAGGGAGTCGAAGTCTTCGTTGAAGACGTCGCGCACGATCTTGACCAGCAGATCGGGCTCGCTGTGCAGCAGCGCGGGCGCCTGCACGTGCTCGAGCGTCTCGCTGATGGCAGCCCACTGCGCGGTCAGACGGTTCACGTCGAGGGTGAGCTGCTCTTCGGTCGCACCCTCGGCCGCGGTGCGGACGATGACGCCGACGTTGTCGGGCAGCACCTCTTTGAGGATCTTCTTGAGACGCGCGCGCTCGGTGTCTGGCAGCTTGCGGCTGATGCCGTTCATCGAGCCATTCGGCACGTAGACGAGATAGCGACCGGGCAGCGACACCTGGCTGGTGAGCCGGGCACCCTTGTGACCGACCGGGTCTTTCGTGACCTGAACCAGCACCTTGTCGCCCGGCTTTAGCGCCAGCTCGATGCGGCGTGCCTGGCTCTTGCCCTCGGCGGAGTTCTCGGCGGCGGCATCCCAGTCGACCTCGCCGGAGTAGAGCACGGCGTTGCGGCCCCGTCCGATGTCGACGAAGGCGGCCTCCATGCTCGGGAGCACGTTCTGCACACGACCGAGGTAGACGTTGCCGATCAGGCTGGCGTCGGCGGCCTTCGCCACGTAGTGCTCCACCAGCACGCCGTCTTCGAGCACGCCGATCTGGATGCGGTCGAACTTCGACCGCACGACCATCTTGCGGTCGACGCTCTCGCGGCGGGCCAGGAACTCGGCCTCGGTGATCACCGGGCGGCGACGTCCGGCGTCACGACCATCGCGGCGGCGCTGCTTCTTCGCCTCGAGGCGGGTCGAGCCACGCACCTTGGTCGGCTCGTTGCTGAGCTCCGGCTGCGGGCGCGGCGTGCGTACCTTTACGACGGTGTTAGCGGGCTGGTTGTTGCCATTGCCGTTGCCGCCGTTGTCGCGGTCCTCGTCGCCGGCGCGGCGACGCGAGCGGCGGCGCAGGGTGCCCGGCTCCTCGTCGTCGCGGTCATCGCGGTCGTCACGATCATCGATCGGGCCGCGGTTCGCGCGCGGCGGAAGCACCGGGATGTCCGGCGCCTGGAAGATCAGAGAGGTCGTCGGGCGAGCGAGGGCCTGCTTCGCGGGCTTCTGGTCGTCGTCGGCATCGGCCTCGGTGTCGGCCTCGAGTGAATTGGAACCAGCGGCGGTGGCCTTGGCCACTGCCGGCTTGCGGGTGCGGGTTCTGACCGCGGGCTTCTCGTCGCCCGCTGCGTCTGTACCTGGCGCGTCCGCGTTCGCCCTGGGGGCGCTACGACGCGCCGGTGCACGCTTGGCGGTGGCGGCGTCGGCCGCGATCGCCGCGGTGTCGGTGGTGTCGCTAGTGACGGAGGCCGCGGCATCCGTCACCGGCTCGGCAGCTGGCGTCGTAACCGGCGCTGCTGTCTCGATCGGCACAACTGTCTCGATCGGCGCGGCCGTCTCGACCGGCGCTGCCGGGGTCTGCTCGACGACCGGCGGCGCGGTCTGCGTCACCGGTGCCTGGGCTGCGGCGGCGGCCTTTCGACCCCGACCGAAGAGGCGACCGCGTCGCTTCACCTCGGTGGGTTCGGTTGATCCGTCATTGTTCTGTGAATTTGTCTCCACCATCGCTGGTGCACTCCTAGCCCGGAATGAGTGGCCGCGCCGCCCACCGGGTACTCTCTCTCGCGACTTCCTGCTGCGCAGGTCCCCGCTAATCCTTGACGTTCCGTGACCGGCTCCGGCCTGAATCGGCTCGGGCTCTGGTCACGTTCGTTGCTGTCACGTTCATGTACTGTCACTACTCGCAACTGGCTATGCGACACGTTCTCGATAGCGGTGCGTTCGCACCGTTCCTGCGTGGCCCGGGTTGGTGCCCGGTAAGCATTCTCTGGCGTCACATCGGGCGCGGCCCGGGTGACTACACCAAATTATCGCACGCATTGCCCAGGACCCCGCATTTCGCCCATGCAATAATCGCGAGGGTGCCAACCGAGACCGCGATCCGTGCCCCGAGAACCGCCGCGATCAGCCTGACAATGCTCGGGGGTGTCGGGGTTCTGTCCTCGTTCCTCAGCGTGATCCTCGCCTTCACGGGAATCGAGGCTGCCGGCACAGGTGTCAAGCTCATCGGCGCCGACAACGAACTCGGCTACCCCTCATCGGCTTTCGCGCTGGTGCTGTTCGCCGCCATGCTGGCGCTCGGCGTGGCGCAGCTCGCCGGCGCGGAGCTCAGGCCCGGGTGGTGGCTGGCGATCACGCCGCTGGCGGCGCTCGGAGCGGTGTTCGAGCTCTGGGTGATCTACTTGGCGATCTGGCGCTCCTCGGTCACGCCGTTCTTCGTCATTCAGGTGCTGGTGTTCATCGCGATCTTCGCGTTCGGTGTGCGACGCCTTCCGCGCACCGGCAACGCCACCGCGCTCGGCATCTGGTTGGTGCTTGCTTCCAGTTCCGGTTTCTTCGCCGCGATCCGCCTGGTCACCGACAAGGTCGGCACCTTCGTTTCTCCCGATGTCGCGCCGAGCTGCAACGTCAGCGTCCTCGTGCAATGCGGCAAAAACCTTTCCTCTCCCGAGGGATCGGTCTTCGGGTTTCCGAACCCGCTGATCGGCGTCGGCGGGTGGATCGCCGTGCTGCTGGTGGGGGTGATGGTGCTCGCCGGCCTGAAATTCGCGCGCTGGTTCTGGATCGCCTTCAACCTCGGGATGCTCGGAGCCCTTGTCTTCATCATCTGGCTGATCAATCAGAGCATCTTCCACCTCGGCACGCTGTGCCCGTGGTGCATGACTACCTGGGTGGCGGTCATCCCGACCTTCCTTCTGGTGACCTTCTTCAATCTGAAAGAGGGCAGGTTCGGCGGATCTGCCCGGGCGCGCAGCATCGGTTCGTCGCTGTACAGCTTCGTGCCACTGATCTCGCTGCTCTGCTTCGTGGTCATCTTCCTGCTCGCCCAGGTGCAGTTGGATGTCATCACCCGCATCTAGGCGACCGGCGGGCTTTGCGCAGCCATCCTCAAGAATTCGTCCGCTAGCCTCGCAAGAGATTTCCGTCAACCGAGAGAACTAGAGACAAGCAATGGCCACTCCCGGCAGCAATACCCCCGGTAAGAAGGATCGACGCGAAGACGCTCGCGAGAAAGCGCGCATCGAACGCGAGGCGGAGAAGAAACGCCAGCGTCGCAACAAGATCTTCCTACAGGGCGGTATCGGTGCCGCGGTGGTCGCCATCGTCGTGATCATCGTGCTGGTCGTCGTCGGCAACGGCGCATCGAGCGGCGGAGGCGGCGGCGGAAGCAGCAAGGGGCCCAAGAACATGGGGAGCAGCGGAATCCTGTTCAGCGGATCCGACGGGAAGCTCACTGCTGCGGTTACGCCCGCGGCGAAGATTAGCGATGCGGTGACTCCCAAGGCAGGAGACAGCAGCGATGGCGTGGCCAATATCGTAACCTACGTCGACTGGGCCTGCCCGGCGTGCCAGTCTTTCGAAAAGGCCTACGCTGCCGACATCGCTGACCTCGTGAAGTCGGGCAAAGCGACGCTTGATGTGCAGCCGGTATCAATCCTGGACCGTAACTATCAGACGAGTCGATACGCCTCCCGCGCGGCAAATGCGGCCGCGTGTGTCGCCAACTTCGCACCGGACAAATTCCTCGACGCACAAAACGTCTTCTACGACAAGCAGCCGCAAGAAGGCTCGAATGGACTGACGAATTCCCAGATCAAGAGCCTGCTGAGCGAATCGGGCGTGGGAACGGATGCGATTAACAAATGCGTCGACAACGAGACGTACAAAAAATGGGTCTCGAACGTTACGGCCAAGGTCACCTCGAACCCTGATCTGATCGACGCGACGCAGGGCGGGTTCAGCACACCGACCGTCTTCGTCGATGGCAAGCGCTGGGACTCGAAGGGCGATTTCCTCACCTTCGTGAAGCAGAACAGCTAATCCGAGTTAGCGCTTGATGGGCCGGGTTCCTTCGGGAGTCCGGCCCGTTCTTGTGCTGCCCCCGGCTGCGCCATCCCGCCCGCCCCATCCCACCCGGCGAGTCTTCACAAACGGCGGTTCGTTGCGAAACGACCCGCCGTTTGTGAAGACTCGGCGGGCGACGCGCGCTCCGGATGCACGAAACCCCCTCCGTTGTGCAGGAAATCCTGCACAACGGAGGGGGTTTGAGGGCAGACCGTGCCTAAAACGACGGGCCTAAGCGCCGTGCCTAAAGCGACGGGCCTAGAACCAGAGGGCCAGCTCGCGCTCGGCCGACTCGGGCGAGTCGGAGCCGTGCACCAGGTTCTGTTGCACCTTGAGGCCCCAGTCGCGGCCGAGGTCACCGCGGATCGTGCCGGGCGCGGCGGTGGTCGGGTCGGTCGTGCCGGCCAGCGAGCGGAAGCCCTCGATCACGCGCTCGCCCGCGATGCGCAGGGCGACGATCGGGCCACTCTCCATGAACTCCACCAGGGGCTCGTAGAACGGCTTGCCCTGGTGCTCCTCGTAGTGCTTCGCCAGCAGTTCGCGGCTCGGCTCGACGAGCTTCACGTCCACGAGCTGGTACCCCTTCGCCTCGATGCGGCGCAGGATCTCACCGGTGAGGTTACGGGAGACGCCGTCGGGCTTCACGAGGACGAGGGTTTCCTGAATGTCGGTCATTGAGACTCCTTGGTTTCGGTGGATGTGGGGGTTTAGGAGGTTTCGGTCGGCTCAGAGAAGGCGGCGTTGCGGCGGTCGAGTCGACGGCCGGTGATGACGCAGTAGATCCAGATGCCGGTGAAGATCGCGCCGACGAAGTACATGACCGGCAGCAGGAGTCCGAGGCTGATCAGAAAGGCCTGCACGACCCAACCGATCCAGACACCCCACCGGTAGCGCACGAGCCGCCCGACGAGCAGCAGCACCACGACGAGCGCCGCTCCCCCGCCGAAGGCGACGGCGGGCGGCAACACGCGCAGGCCGAAGACGACCATGACGATGAAGAAGACCAGGATCGCCTCGAGAAGCAGGGTGATCGACAGCAGCGATTCGGTGGCCGAGCGGCGACGGCGCAGGCGCGGCGCGGGAGCAGCCGGCTCGTCGAACGCTGGCTCGTCGGCTACCGGACCGTCGGTCACCGCTTCCACCCCTCGTTCGCGGAGATCACCAGCGCGTCGCCGATCAGAGTGATCGATCCGGTGATCAGCACACCGCGGCGCGGCGCGGCCTCTGCCCACTCACGGGCCTCGGCGATCGCGTCGGCTGGCTCGTCGAAGCTCCAGATCGTCTCCTCGCCCGCCGACTCGAGCACGATCTCCTGCAGTTCGTCGGCGGGAACTGCACGCTCGGAGGTCGACGAGGTGACATAGAAGCGCGTCGCGACCGTGGCGAGCGCACTCACGATGCCCCGGGCATCCTTGTCCTGCAGCACGCCGACGACGACCGCGAGCTCGTCGAAGGTGAAGTACGTGGCGATCGCCTTTGCCGCAGACAGCGCGCCGTCGGGGTTGTGCGCGGCATCGACGATCACGGTCGGCTCGATACCGATGACCTGCAGGCGACCGGGCGAGGTCGCCGATCCGATGCCTTCGGCGAGCACGTCGCCGACCAGCGGCTGGCTTCCACCGCCCAGGAACGACTCGACCGCGGCGATCGCCACGGTGGCGTTCTGAGCCTGGTGGTCGCCGAACAGGGGAAGGAAGAGGTCGGTGTAGGTGCCGGCGAGTCCGCGCACGCTGATCACCTGGCCGCCGACGGCGACGGTGTTCGACAGCAGCTCGAACGCGGTGCCCTGCACGGCGATGGTCGCCTCGCTCAGTTCCGCCGCCCGCTCCAGCTCGACGAGCGCTTCCGGCACCTGCGTCGCCGTGACGACGGATGCCGCGGGCTTGATGATCCCCGCCTTGGTGCGGGCGATCTCGGTGATGGTGTTGCCGAGCCTCGACATGTGGTCGAGGGAGATCGGGGTGAACACGGCCACCTGACCGTCGCCGACGTTGGTCGAGTCCCACTCGCCGCCGAGGCCGACCTCGATCACGGCGACGTCGACGGGCGCGTCGGCGAAACTGGCGAAGGCGAGCGCGGTGAAGGCTTCGAAGAAGCTCAGCGCCGGCTCGCCCGCTGCGGTGAGTTCGGCATCCACGATCTCCAGGTATGGCTGGATGTCGCGGTAGTTGGCGACGAAAGCCTCGTTCGAAATGGGTTCGCCGTCGATCACGATCCGCTCGTTCACCCGGACCAGGTGCGGGCTGGTGAGGAGCCCGGTGCGGAGGTCGTACGCGCGCAGGATCGATTCCGCGATGCGACTCGTCGACGTCTTGCCGTTGGTGCCGGTGATGTGGATGATCGGGTACGAGCGCTGCGGATCGCCGAGCAACTCGACCACCTTGCGCGTCGCCTCGAGGCGCGGCTGGGGGTTCGCCTCGCCGATGCGGCCGAGCAGTTCGGCATATACCGCGTCGGCTTCGCGCTGGAACAGCGCATCGTCTCCGAGCTCGGGGTCGTCGTGCAGTTCGGAATCGTGATTGTCAGACATGGATCTCTGCTCCAAAAATGGTGATCTCGACGAGCACGTCGCCGGCGTTAGCGTACTGCCCGGCGGTGACGCGCGAGCGGTGGGCACCGACCCGCCCGTGCTGAGCAGCGTAGGCCTCGACGTCTTCTCCGTCGGTGCGGTAGCCGTTGATTTCGAGGGCGAGGGTCTCGGCGGCGATGGTGGGCAGGAAGCCGGCCACGGCATCCCGATCATCGTCCGACGCGAAGTACAGCACCAGGTCGATGCGGTCGCTCACGTCGAGTCCGGCGGCCTTGCGGGTCTCCTGCACGGCGCGGGTGAGGTCGCGCGAGAGTCCCTCGGCCGCGAGCTCCGGCGTCACCTCGGTATCGAGGATGACGAAGCCGCCATCGGCCAGGAACGCGATCGCGCTCTCCCCCGCCGGCAGCTCGAACTTCAGCTCGAATTCACCAGGGAACAGCTCGAGGCCACCCACGACCACGTTCTCCCCCTGCTGCGACCAGTCGCCGGCCTTCGCCGCACCGATCGCGGCCTGCACCTGCTTGCCGATCCGAGGACCAGCGGCACGGGCGTTCACGGTGAGACTGCGGGTGATGCCGAAATTCTCCAGGCTGTGCTCGGCCAGCTCGATCGACTCGACGCTCTTCACATTCAACTCGTCGCGCAGGATGTCCGCGAAACCGTCGAGACCGCGCGGGTCGCGGGTCACCACGGTCAGCTTCGCCAGCGGCAGACGCACCCGCAGGCCCGTGGACTTGCGCACCGCCAGGCCGACGGAGACTACCTCGCGCACGCGGTCCATGGTGGCGACGAGCTCGTCGTCTTCCGGGAAGACGGATGCGTCGGGCCAGTCGGTGAGGTGAACGCTGCGGTCGCCGGTCAGACCCTTCCAGATCTTCTCGGAGACCAGCGGCAGGAGAGGGGCCGCGACGCGGGTGAGCGTCTCCAGCACCGTGTAGAGCGTGTCGAAGGCGGCACGGCCCTGCTCGGTCGAGACGTCACCCGACCAGAACCGGTCGCGGCTGCGACGCACGTACCAGTTGGTCAGCACGTCGGCGAAGTCGCGCAGGTCCGCGGCGGCGAGAGGGCTGTCGAGGGCGTCGAGGTGGGCTGTGACGTCGAGGACGAGCTGACGGGTGCGGGCGAGGAGGTAGCGGTCGAGGACATCCGTCGAGTCGGTGCGCCAGGTCGCCTGGTAGCCCGACCCTGTCGCTGCGCTCGTCGAAGGGCCTGACGCGGCGTTCGCGTACAGGCCGAAGAAGTAATACGTGTTCCAGAGCGGGAGCAGCAGCTGGCGCACGGCCTCGCGGATTCCCTCCTCGGTGACGACGAGGTTGCCGCCGCGGATCACCGAGGACGCCATGAGGAACCAGCGCATCGCATCCGAGCCGTCACGGTCGAAGACCTCGGAGACATCCGGATAGTTGCGCAGGCTCTTCGACATCTTCTGGCCGTCATTGCCGAGCACGATGCCGTGGCTGATCACGTTGGTGAACGCGGGCCGGCCGAACAGGGCGGTCGACAGCACGTGCATCACGTAGAACCAGCCGCGGGTCTGCCCGATGTACTCGACGATGAAGTCGGCCGGGTTGTGCTCCTCGAACCACTGCTGGTTCTCGAACGGGTAGTGCACCTGGGCGAAGGGCATCGAGCCGGAATCGAACCAGACGTCGAAGACATCCTCGATGCGGCGCATGGTCGAGAGGCCGGTCGGGTCGTCGGGGTTCGGGCGGGTCAGCTCGTCGATGTACGGGCGGTGCAGGTCGACCTCGCCGTCGGCATTCAGGGGCAGGCGGCCGAAGTCGCGCTCCAGCTCCTCGAGCGACCCGTAGACGTCTTCGCGCGGGTAGTTCGCGTCGTCGCTCTTCCAGACCGGGATCGGCGAACCCCAGTACCGGTTGCGCGAGACCGACCAGTCGCGGGCGTTCGACACCCACTTGCCGAACTGGCCCTCCTTGACGTTCTCGGGCACCCAGGTGATCTCCTGGTTCAGCTCTTCCATGCGGTCACGGAACTCGGTGACGCGCACGAACCAGCTGGAGACCGCCTTGTAGATCAGCGGATTCTTGCACCGCCAGCAGTGCGGGTAGCTGTGCTCGTAGCTCGCCACGCGGAGGAGGCGCCCGTCGGCACGCAGCTTCTGGGTGAGCGGCTTGTTCGCCTCGAAGACCTGGAGGCCCGCGACATCCGTGATGTTATTCAGGAATCGACCGCCGTCGTCGACCGAGATGATCACCGGGATGTCGTACCTGGCGCAGGTGAGCTGGTCGTCTTCACCGTAGGCGGGCGCCTGGTGCACGATGCCGGTTCCCTCGCCGGTGGCGACGTAGTCGGCGACGAGGATGCGCCAGGCGTTCTGCGTGCCCCAGACCTCGGTGTCGGCGTAGTAGTCCCAGAGCCGGTCGTACTCGACGCCCTCGAGCTCGGCGCCATCGACCTCGCGGCTGATGGCGGCCTTCGCGGCATCGGCCGAGTCGTAACCGAGGTCTTTCGCGTACGCACCGACGGTGTCGCTCGCGAGCAGGTATTCGGATTGACCGTCGGAAGCGCCATCCGCCGCCCCGAGCGGGCCGCTCGGCACGACCGCGTAACGGATGCCGGGGCCGACAGCGAGCGCCAGGTTCGTGGGCAGAGTCCACGGCGTCGTCGTCCAGGCCAGGGCCTTGACCGCGGTGAGGTCCAGGCTTTCCGCCTTGGCGCCGACCAGCGGGAAGGTCACCGTGACGGTCTGGTCTTGGCGCATGCGGTAGACGTCGTCATCCATCCGCAGCTCGTGGTTGGAGAGCGGCGTCTCGTCGTGCCAGCAGTACGGAAGCACCCGGAAGCCCTCGTAGGCGAGGCCCTTCGTGTGCAGCGACTTGAAGGCCCAGAGCACCGACTCCATGAACGTGGTGTCTAGGGTCTTGTAGTCGTTCTCGAAGTCGACCCAGCGGGCCTGGCGGGTGACGTAACGCTCCCACTCGGAGGTGTACTCGAGCACCGACTCGCGCGCCTTCGCGTTGAAGGTGGCGATGCCCATCTCTTCGATCTCCGACTTCTCGGTGATGCCGAGCTGTCGCATCGCCTCGAGCTCGGCGGGAAGGCCGTGGGTGTCCCAGCCGAAGCGGCGATGCACCTGCTTGCCGCGCATGGTCTGGTAGCGCGGGAACAGGTCTTTCGCGTACCCGGTCAGCAGGTGGCCGTAGTGCGGCAGGCCGTTGGCGAACGGAGGGCCGTCGTAGAAGACCCACTCCTCGCAGCCTTCGCGTCGGTCGATCGACGCCTGGAAGGTGTCGTCGCCCTTCCAGAACGCGAGGATGCCGCGCTCGACGTCGGGGAAGTTCGGGCTCGGCGTGAGCGCGTCATCCGAGTTGAGGGGGTAGGCCATCGAGTCTCCTGCGGTTGCGTCCTGTACGGGGACGACGATCTCCGCCGCGGTACCACCCCGCTTGCAACCGGCGCACCTCGTGATCACGCTGTGGTAGCGGTCACGCTGTGTTCGGAGCCACTCTGTCTGGGTTCTCCCGAACCCGGCCCGGTTCTAGTGAGCCGGCGAGCCGACCGTTCTTCCGGCGACTCCCCGGTGATGGCCGGATCGCAGTCGTTGGTTGTCAATGCTACCCGAATGGCGAGTATGACGGAGCTGCCCGACTGATCGGGTTATGCAGCAATGCCTGCACAACGGGGGTGATAGCGCGACAAGCGGCTAGACCGCGTCGAGCGCTTGGGCGACGTACTCGGAGAGCGGATGCCGCCGCACGCCCGCGCGCGCCCAGACCGTCCAGGCGGCCGAGATCGCACCGCTGACCGCATGCGCCTTCGCGAGCACGGCGAGGTCGTCGTCGGGCAGCCCCTGCTGCCGCCCGAGGAAAGACGCGATCACGTCGGCGCGTCGCGCGTACCGGGTGAGACCCGAGGAGCGTGTCTCCTCGCGAGTGCCCATCACGTCTTCCTGGGTGAGCGCGAGCGGCACCCTCTCGACGCCGATATCGGCAACGGCAGCCAGAATCGTCGCACGCAGGGCGGGGAGAGCGGCAGCATCCGGAGCCACGGCGCGTAGCTCGACCTCGAGGCGGTCGATTGCCGCATCGAGTTCGACCCACAGCAGATCACTCTTGGCACCGAAGTAATTGAAGAAGGTGTTGCGACTGACGCCGGCGCGCTGGGCGATCTGGTCGATCGTCGTGGCGCCGTAGGTGTTTTCGAGAAAGAGCTCGGCGGCCGCGTCTTCGATCAATGCGCGCGACGACGTGCGGGGGCGACCGGCCGATCTCGAGCTCATGCAGCCTCCGAGGGTGTAATACTGGACTCAGTCCAATAATAGCCTCCGCCGCCTCTCCACCTAGCGCGTCCTCATCACCAGGTCATCTACGAAAGCCCACCGTGAACCGACTCCTCCCCTCCCTCGCCACTCTTGCGGCCGCAGCACTTCTGCTCACTGGCTGCGCCGCCGGCACCCCCGACTCCTCGAGCGCGAACCCGGTGCGAGGCGGCACCCTGGTCTACGCGTCGGGCGACGCAGAACCCACCTGCCTCGACCCGCACGTCGGCGGCAACTACCCGCAGGCGCTGGTCGCCAGCCAGTACCTCGAGTCCCTGGTCTCGAAGGACAAGGCCGGGAAGATCATCCCGTGGCTTGCGACGAAGTGGACCGAATCGGCCGACGGCCTCAGCTGGGACTTCACCCTCAAGAAGGGCGTGAAGTTCACCGACGGCACCCCGCTCACCTCCGAGGCGGTCGTCGCCAACGTCGCGCACCTGCAAGACCCGAAGACGGCATCGTCCACCGGCTATCTCGCGCTGCAGAAGGTGACGAAGGTCACCGCCGTCGACAATCTCACCGCGCGCATCGACCTCAGCGCCCCCGACAGCGCCCTGCTCGACTCGCTCAGCCAGACCTGGCTCGCCATCGAGTCACCCACAGCTCTGAAGCGCACCCAGGCGGTCAACTGCGAGTCGCCCGTTGGCACCGGCCCGTTCGTGGTCACGAAGTGGAATCATCAGCAATCGATCGAGCTGACCCGCAACGATTCGTACAACTCCCCGCCGGCGGATGCTGCGCACTCGGGCCCGGCGTACCTGAAAGCCATTGAGTGGCGCTTCCTGCCCGACTCGGCCTCGCGCTATGCGGCCGTGCAGTCCGGCACCGTCGACGTGATCGACAATGTGCAACCCGACACGATCATCGCAGCCGAGAAGCAGAAGAATCTCGTGGTCGTCGACGCCCCGCGACCGGGTGCATCCAACCGCATCGAACTGAACTCGAGCATCACACCGTTCGACGACGAGAAGGTGCGGGAGGCGTTCATCCGTTCCGCCGATGTGAGCGGGGCGATCACCAGCCTGTTCTTCGACACCACGAAGCGTTCGTACTCGCCGCTGTCGAGCGTCGAGAAAGACGGCTACTCCGAACCGAAGCTCTTCGACTACGACCAGAAGGCCGCCGCGAAGCTGCTCGACGAGGCCGGGTGGACCCAGAAGAACGCGGACGGGTACCGGGTGAAAGACGGGAAGGTGCTCGAACTCGACTTCCCCGTGAGCACCAACCAGTCGATCCCGGCGGAGCAATCGCTGTTCGAGCAGCTGCAGGCCACCACCAAGCAGGCCGGGTTCAAGGTAGACCTGCATCCGCTCGACCTGTCCAGCTGGTACGGGGCGCTCGGCGAAAACCACTACAACCTGGTCAGCGCGCCGTACACGAAGGTCGGCCCCGACGTGCTGCGCATCCTGTTCGACTCCGCCGGCACCAAGCCTGCGCCGAGCGGATATTTCGCCAACCATGCCCAGATCAACGACCCTGCTTTGGACACGCTCCTGGAGAATGCGGCGGAGTCGTCTGACGCGGCCAAGCGCAGCGCCGACTACAAGAAAGCTCAGCAGATCGTGCTGGAGGGGTACTACATCCTTCCCCTCTACGACCAGCAGAATCACTACCTACTGAGCACCAAACTCACGGGTTTCCGGGCGATGCCGACCGTGTCGACCCCGACGCTGTACGACGCCTGGCTCTCGCGCTAGCACCGTGGCGCTCCCGCTCACCGCCGCCACCACCACTGCTACCACTGCCGCCGACACCGGTCGACGGCGGTCGTGGCTCCGCTGGGCGATCGCTCGGGCCGGCGGCGTGGTCTTCGTGCTCTGGGCGGTCGCCACGGTGACCTTCTTCGCCATTCGCCTGATCCCCGGGGACCCGGCCGAGGCGATCCTCGGCGGGCCGGGATCCCAAGCGAGCAAGGAAGCCCTGACGCAGGCGCGCAAGGATTACGGCCTCGACCTGCCGCTCGGCATCCAATACCTGCACTATCTCGGTCGCCTCGCGATGGGCGATCTCGGAACCTCGTATTCGCTCAAGACGCCGGTGACGACGGTGATCGGTCAGAACCTCGGGCCGACTCTGCTGCTGGCGCTGTGCTCTCTGGGCCTCGGCGTCGTCCTCGCGCTGCTGCTCGCGCTCTGGTCGTCACGCAGCGGCCGGGTCGCCGTCTCGATCGGCTCGGTGCTCGAGATCGTGGCCTCGGCGATCCCACACTTTTGGCTCGCGATAGCGTTGATCCTGCTGCTCAGCACCGGCCTCGGCTGGCTGCCCCCGGTGAGCGTTCCCGGGCCGATCGGGCTGATTCTCCCCACACTCACTCTGGCCATCCCGCTCGCCGGATTCCTCGGCCAGGTGATGCGCGAGGCTCTGCTCGACGCGCTCGCCTCCCCCTTCGTGCTCGCCGCTCGGGCGCGGGGCGAGGGCGAGGCGGGGGTGTTCTGGCGCCATGCCCTGCGGCACGCCGCGCTGCCCGCGATCGGGCTGGCCGGCTGGTCGTTCGGATCGCTGATCAGCGGGGCGGTGGTGGTCGAGACGATCTTCGCGCGCCCCGGCATCGGCCGCAGCCTGCTCTCCGCCGTGCAGGATCGGGATGTCCCGCTCGTGCTGGGCGTGGTGTTGGTCGTCGCGGTGGGCTACATGCTGGTCACAACGCTCACCGACCTCGCGGACCGGTTCGTCGACCCGCGACTTCGAGCGCCATCATTACGAGCCCGAACAGTACACGCGCGAACAGTGCGAGCGCGAACATGATGAGGCGCCCTACCGTCATCGTCTCGCTGGCCGTCCTGCTCTTCATTGCGCTCGCGGCGATCGCACCGAACCTGCTCGCGCCGGGTGACCCACTCGCCATCCACCCGACGGCGAGTTTTCTGCCGCCGTCGTTCGGGCATCCGTTCGGCACCGACGAGTCGGGGCGCGACGTCTATACCCGCATCGTTCATGGTGCCGGAGCCTCGGTGCTGATCGGCCTGACCGCGACGGCGATCGGGGTGGCACTCGCGGTGGTGCTCGGACTGCTCGCGGGGCTCGGACCGCGCTGGCTCGACTTCGGCACCACCCGATTCGTCGAGGTGCTGTTTGCCTTTCCCGGGCTGCTGTTCGCGCTGCTCTTCATCGTGATCTACGGACCGGGCGTGCTGACCTCGACCATTGCGGTGGGGCTCGCCACCGCGCCGGGCTACAGCCGCATCATCCGCAGCCGCGTGCTCGTGGTGAAGCGGGCGCCGTACCTCGAGGCATCGCTCGTGCTCGGCCGCAGCACATTCTTTCGGGTGTCTCGCCACCTGCTGCCGAACGTCGCCGGCTCACTGTTCGTGTTGGTCACGCTCGGAGTGGGCCAGTCGATCGTCTGGGCCTCGTCGCTCAGCTATCTCGGACTCGGCACCGTGCCGCCCGCCGCCGAATGGGGCGCGATGCTTTCGGCCGGTCGCACCTACATCTCCTCGTTCTGGTGGCTGACCTTCTTTCCCGGGCTCTTCATCGTGCTGACCGCCGCCGCTACCACCCTGCTCGGACGCGGACTGCAGGAGCGGGTGCGATCGTGAGCCTCCTCTCGGTGAAAAATCTCTCAGTGAGCTTCGGATCGCTCGCTGCGGTACGGGATGTCTCGTTCGACATTCCCGCCGGGGCATGCGTCGCCATCGTCGGCGAATCCGGATCGGGAAAGAGCGTCACCGCACGCACTCTCCTCGGGCTGGCCGGCCGCGGCGCTCGCGTGTCGGGGTCGATCCGGTTCGATGGCGTCGAGGTGACCGACGCCTCCCCGCGCAGCCTGCGTACTCTCCGCGGGCGGGACATCGGCTTCGTCTCGCAGGGCGCCCTCGTCGCGCTGGATCCCCTGCGCACGGTCGGTCGTGAGATCGCCGACGCGCTTCGCATTCACACGAATTCGACCGCGCGCCAGCGACAGGATCGCGTCAACGACCTATTGGACTCGGTCGGGATGCCCGCATTCCGCGCGAACCAGCGACCTGACGAGCTCTCCGGCGGCCTGCGACAGCGCGCGATCATCGCCTCAGCGATCGCCGCGGGCCCTCGCCTGCTGATCGCCGATGAGCCCACCACCGCGCTCGATGCCACCGTCACGGCCGGCATCCTCGACCTGCTGGGAGGGCTTCGAGACGCCGGCACCGCGATCCTGCTGATCAGCCACGACCTGTCGGTGGTGTCGCGGCTGGCATCCCACGTCGTCGTGATGCGCGAGGGGGTCGTGGTCGAGTCGGGGAGCACGCAGCAGGTGCTGCGGGAGCCGCGGCATCCGTACACGCAGCAATTGGTCGCGGCGGTGCCGGGCGGGCGGGCACACGACGGGATGCCGGCCGGTGAGCCGGTCGTAACGGCAACGAAGCTGACCAAGCGATTCGGGTCTCTGGTTGCGGTCGATGCCGTGTCATTCGGATTGCGCCGAGGTCGCACGCTCGGCGTGGTCGGCGAATCCGGCTCGGGAAAGACGACCCTCGCGCGGCTCACCCTGGCGCTTGAACGCCCGGACGCGGGAGCCGTCGAGCTGTTCGGCCAGCCGTGGACCGCGGTGCCCGAGCGCGAGCGCACCTCCCGGCGAGCGCGCATCGGCGCGATCTACCAGGATGCGCTGAGCTCGTTCGATCCGCGGCTGACGGTGCGGCAGATCCTCGCCGATGCGCTCGGTGGGCGACCGACGACCGCCGAGCTCGTCACCCTGGTGGAGCAGGTCGGGTTGGACGCGAGCGTGCTGCCGCGGCATCCGCGGGTCTTGTCGGGTGGCCAGCAGCAGCGGGTCGCCATCGCCCGCGCGATCGCCGCCAGACCCGATGTGATCGTCTGCGACGAACCAGTGTCGAACCTCGATGTCTCGGTGCAGGCGCAGGTACTCGCGCTGCTCGACCGCTTGCAGCGTGACCTGGGGCTGAGCTATCTATTCATCACCCACGATCTGGGCGTGGTACGGCAGGTGAGTGATGAGCTGCTCGTGATGAAAAACGGCAGTGTGGTGGAGCGCGGCGCGACCGAGACGGTGTTCGCCGCCCCGCAGCATCCATACACCCAGGCCCTTCTCGCAGCGGTGCCCGATCTGCGACGCTAGCGCCAGCAGCAGCCCCCGCGGCGTTCCCGTCCCTTCGCTTCCCCCATCCCCCTCCGCCAACAGGATGAAATGGGCGTTTTAGTCGCTCAACAGGACAGATTCGGCAATATCAAGACCGCCATCCTGTTGGCTGCAGGGGATGGTGGCTGCAGGGAATGTCGGCTGCTGGTCGGGCAGGCTGCAGGTCGGGCACGCTGCTGGTCGGACGGATGACCACACTGCCCGGCTGATCAGGCACGGAGTAACCCGCAGAGCCGCCCGCGAATAGGATTGCGAGCGGCACCCCTGCTCGATCACAGCACGTTCGCGTAGTGGGGCGCCCCGATGCCACGCGATCCGGGAGAGCCCATGAGCGACGACACCCCCACCGAAAGCTTCACCCCCGGCGAGTCCGGCGACCTCCCCACGCGGCGGGAGCGGCGCGCAGCAGAGGAAGCAGCAGCCGCGGCTGCAGCCAGCAACAACAGCCAAAACCCGAACGAGCAGGAGGCGGGACACGCGTCGACCGGCGAGCAGCCCACCACGCAGCTGCCGGTCGCGGAGCAGCTACCGGGCGAGCAGGTGGACGTCGACCCGGGAGCAGATGACCAGGCGGACGGCGGGGTCGGCACCGACATCTTCGATTTCAGCGACCCCGACGACGACGACGCCGACGCCGACGGCGACCTCGCCGAGGAGGCCACCAGCGACCCGGCCGACACCGACTCGGCCACAGCCACAGCCACAGCCACAGCCACAGCCGAGCCTGCCGTCCCTGGCCCGATGACGCAGCTGTTTACGCCTCCATCGCAGCGCGAACCGGAGGGCGAACCTCGGGATGCCGGGCTCAGCGACGAGGACGCCTCCACCGCCAACGAGATCCCAGACGAGCGGTCCGGCACCGAGTCATCCGTCACCGAGTCATCCGTCACCGACGACGGCCCCGCGACCGAGCTCTTCGCCTTTCCGGGCACCACAGCGCCCGTCGACGAACCCGCGACCCAGCGCTACGACCAGCCCTTCGGGGGCTGGCCGGCCGCCACGCGCAGCCCCGCAGACGACCAGGCCACCCGCCGGTTCGACCAGCAGCCGCCCGAAGCCTACCCGGGAGCGGGAGCGTTCGATCCCCTGTTTCCCGCCGGACCGCAGGCGACCCAGTCAGTGCCGGCGACCGAGGCGATGGGGCGCCGCACCCCACCGACCGAACCTCCGCAGTCGAAGCGCACCCTCATCATCCTGATCGTCGTCGGTGCCGTGCTCCTGGTGGCCGTCCTGGTGTTGGTGCTGCTCCTGCTGACCCGCACCATCGGCGGAGGGACCGCCGCATCGCCCTCCCCCTCAGTGACCACATCCGACACGCCATCACCCACCCCGTCGACGACGCCCTCAGCCACGCCGACACCGAGCCCGACGCCGAGCCCCACCCAGACGGCTCCGCCCGCCCCGACCAACCCGACGTTCGCGACCTTCAGCGCTCAGAGCAGCGCGGGATGCTCGTCAGACAGCGGCGACGTCGCCCTCACCTTCACCTGGGGAAGCACCGACGCGAAGACCGCGTACATCGGCGTCGGCACCACCAACGCCAAACAGGACCCGTACGCGAGCGACCTGCCGCCGACCGACACGTACACCGACCTGACCTACGACTGCTCTCAGCCGAGCCAGGTGTACACGGTGACGCTGGAGAACGCGGCAGGACTCATCACCAACCGCACGGTGACGATAACGCGCTAACGGCACGGCGGTAGAATGGCTGCAGTCCCGTCACACTCAGGCACCTCACCATCGACTCGGTGCCGCACATATCGAACCGGAGTAATCATGGCCGCCGCCATCCCAGACAAGCCCGCCCTCGAGGGGCTCGAAGCCAGATGGGGAGCACACTGGGCCTCCGACGGCACCTACCGGTTCGATCGTGACAGCGCAACGCGCGAGAACGTCTACTCGATCGACACCCCGCCGCCCACCGCCTCCGGCAGCCTGCACATCGGCCACGTGTTCAGTTACACGCACATGGACCTGCTCGCTCGCTACAACCGCATGCAGGGCAAGAGCATCTTCTACCCGATGGGCTGGGACGACAACGGTCTGCCCACCGAGCGGCGCGTTCAGAACTACTACGGTGTGCGCTGCGACCCCTCGCTTCCGTACGACCCCGACTTCGCTCCCCCGCTGCAGGGTGGTGCCAATGCTGATGGGTCCAGTTCGAGCAGCAAAGCCGCCGACCAGCTGCCGATTTCGCGACGCAACTTCACCGAGCTGTGCGAGCGCCTCACCGTCGAAGACGAGAAGCAGTTCGAGGATGTCTTCCGTCAGCTGGGTCTGAGCGTCGACTACGACCTCAGCTACCGCACGATCGGCAACGAGGCGCAGACCGCGGCCCAGCGCGCCTTCCTGCGCAACCTCGCCCGCGGCGAGGCCTACCAGGCCGACGCCCCGACCCTGTGGGATGTCACCTTCCGCACCGCCGTCGCCCAGGCCGAGCTCGAAGACAAGGAGCAGCCCGCCGCCTACCACCGCGTCGCCTTCCATGGCCCGAGCGACGACATCTTCATCGAGACCACCCGCCCCGAGTTGATCCCGGCCGCGGTCGCCCTGGTCGCGCACCCCGACGATGAGCGCTACCAGTCGCTGTTCGGCACCACCGTGCGCACTCCCCTGTTCGACGTCGAGATCCCGGTTCTCGCACACCACCTTGCCCAGAAAGACAAGGGCTCTGGCATCGCGATGATCGCGACCTTCGGTGACATCACCGACGTCACCTGGTGGCGCGAGTTGAGCCTGCCGAACCGCACCATCATCGGCCGCGACGGGCGCCTCATCGCCGACGCCCCCGACGTGATCGTGACGGATGCCGCGCGCGCAGCCTACGCGGAGCTGGCGGGCAAGACGGTGTTCAGTGCCAAGGCGAAGATCGTGGAACTGCTGCAGGCCAGCGGCGAGATGGTTGGCGAACCGCGCAAGATCACCCACCAGGTGAAGTTCTTCGAGAAAGGCGACAAGCCGCTCGAGATCGTCTCCACCCGCCAGTGGTACATCTCTAACGGTGCCCGCGATCTCGCGCTGCGCGACACCATGCTGAATCGAGGCACCGAGATCACCTTCGCCCCCGACTTTATGCGGGTGCGCTACGACAACTGGGTCGGCGGGCTCACCGGCGACTGGTTGATCTCGCGCCAGCGCTTCTTCGGGGTGCCGATCCCGGTCTGGTACGAACTCGATGCGGACGGCGAGAAGGCCGGCGTGATCGTGCCGAGCGAGGATCTGCTCCCGGTCGACCCGTCATCCGCCACCGCTCCCGGCTACGACGAGAACCAGCGCGGCGTGCCCGGCGGCTTCATCGGCGAGGTCGACATCATGGACACCTGGGCGACATCCTCACTCACCCCGCAGATCGCCGGCGGTTGGGAGCGCGACCCCGAGCTGTTCGACCTGGTCTTCCCGTACTCGCTGCGCAGCCAGGGGCAGGACATCATTCGCACCTGGCTGTTCTCCACAGTGCTGCGCGCAGAGCTCGAGCACGGCACCATCCCGTGGAAGAACGCCGGTATTTCTGGCTTCATCGTCGACCCCGACCGCAAGAAGATGTCGAAGTCGAAGGGCAACGTGGTCACCCCCGCGGCCGTTCTCGACGAGCATGGGGCGGATGCGGTGCGCTACTGGGCAGCGTCGAGTCGCCTGGGAACCGACGCGGCCTTCGATCCTCAGAACCCGAAGCAGATGAAGATCGGCCGGCGGCTCGCGATCAAGGTGCTCAACGCGGCCAAGTTCGTGTACTCGTTCCCCGAGCCCGCCTCCACGGACGCGACGATCACGAACCCGCTCGACCTCGACCTGCTTGCCGAGCTCGCGGCCGTAGTGCGCACCGCCACGGCGGCCTTCGACGACCTCGACCACGCCAAGGCACTCGAGGTGATCGAGCACCAGTTCTGGATCTTCTGCGACGACTACCTCGAGGTGGTCAAGGAGCGCGCCTATGGAGCCGCCAGCGCGGACGAGCAGGCCTCGGCCGTGCTCACCCTGCGCGGTGCCGTCGACGTGTTCCTGCGTCTGCTCGCGCCGTACCTGCCGTTCGCCACCGAAGAGGTCTGGAGCTGGACCCATGAGGGCAGCATCCACACGTCTGCATGGCCGACCGAGGCGGAACTCGCCGGTATCGCGGGCGGGACTGTGGAGCCCACGGGACTGCGAGTTCTAGTCAGTCAGGCTCTGATCGGCATCCGTCGTGCGAAGACCGACGCGAAGGCATCGCAGAAGACGATCGCGACGAGCGCGACAATCGCGGGTCCGGCGCTGCTCGCTGCCGCGGCCGAGGACCTCAAGGCGGTCGGACGCATTCAGGAACTGACCTTCACCGAAGGCGACGAGGTCGCCGTCACCGCGGTCGTGCTGGAAGAGCAGGCCGACTGATGCAGCTCGGAACCCGCTGGCCGGTCGGCGGGGAGACCCCCGCTCGCCTGCCGGACACCGTGGTCGCGGCGATCCGCGAGGTGGAGGCGGAGGTCGCCGACCTCGACACCACGAACTGGCGCTGGACGCTGACCTGGCTGGAAGGCAGGCCCATCGTCGAGTTGGACGACGGCACCGTCATCCGTCTCGGCCCCGATGGCGAAGCGACCGCCGCCCGCGACTGACGCCTGTTTAGGGCAGCCGCAGAAGCAGCGCGACCAGCGAGTGCTCGTGCAGGCGTGCTTCGCGAGCACGGTCGTTGAGCACGAGTCGCAGCTGCTCCTCGTGCGGCAGTGACACAGGCTCGGTGTGATGGCGCGCCCAGAGAAGTGCAACCAGACTGACCCGCATCACGACGCGGTCGAAACCGGAAACCCGGCGACGCTCGTTCTGCTCGAGGAGTATGGCGCGCACGTCGGCTTCCGACAGTGAAACGGCGCGAGGGACAGTGTCGCTGGCAACGGCGGCGGTGGTTGACATCTGGATCACCTCTATCTGATTGGTGGTGCTTGGTATGAAATTACGGCCCACCACCGACATTTCGGCGCGGCCGGACGGGGTGCTTTTGGCGGTCTCCATCACGGTTGCGCGACCTCTCCTGGAGTGATGTCGCCTCCTGGAGTGATGTCACCGTCGATGACGGGGAAGGCATTGAAGTGGATCTGCACCGGTCGTGAACCCGGATCGTTGCGACCGCGCAGGCTTTCGATGTGGTCGTTCATGAAGGTCTGAAATGCGTCGGTGATGCTGCCGAGTTGCGCCGGGGTGAGCCGGAGATTGATGGTCGAGAGCTCCGCGACATCCGTCCACTCCGAGCCGAGCACTTCGATGCCCTGCTCGCTGAAGTCGGTGAGCAGTTGCGCACGATTCTGCTCCCAGTTGCGCATGACGAGACGGGCGGCGGACCGAGCTGCAGGCGAGTCTGCGGCCGAACGCACGACCCTCCACCTCGCGGACGAAGCCATGCCGTTCGAGCTGGCGCAGGTGATAGCTGGTTGCCCCGCTGGACTCCCCCAGCCGTTTCATGGTGCAAAGCCAACATTGCAAAGACTCCTTTGGAAGCAATTCTTTGCAATGTTTTTGCATCGCCCCCGCAACGCCTCCAACCTCCCCTGAGTTGCATGTTCGAGTCGTTATTCCGCGCTCAAAACCACTCGAACGTGTAACTCACGAGGCTGGGAGGTTCAGGCGACGAGCTCGCCCACGATCTCGGCGAAGACAGCGAGGTGGCGGGCCACGTCGTCATCCGTCGTCGTCGGCGCCATCAGCGCCATGTTGTGGAAGGGCGTGAGCAGGATGCCGCGGTTGGCCAAGGCGAGGTGCAGATAGTCCTCGAGGTCGGCATCCGCGCTCTCGGCCGATGCCGTGCCGGTCGTCGGGTACGGCCGGGCGAACCGGTACTCCACCCGCGCACCGAGCTGTGCGACCGCCCACGGCAGGTCGTGCTCGACGATGACCGCCTCGATGCCGGCGGCGAACGTCGTGGCCCGCGCGATCATCCCCTCGAAGGCGTCGTCGGTGAGGACGTGCTGCAGCGTCGCACGCATCGCCGCGATCGATAGCGGGCTACCGGCGAGGGTGCCTCCCACCCCGCCCATGTCGATGAGGTCGAGGTCGTCTCGGGCGAGTGCGCGCTCGGCAAGCTCCTGGGAGAGTCCATACGCACCGCTCGGCACGCCGTCGGCGATCGCCTTGCCGATCACCACGATGTCGGGCTCCAACCCCCAGGCTCGTGTTGCGCCGCCGGAGCCCGCCGAGAAGGTGTGGGTCTCGTCGATGATGAGCAGGGCACCGTAGCGCCGGGTCAGCTCCCGCACCGCGGCGTGATAGCCGGGCTCGGGCAGCACGATGCCGATATTGGTGAGAGCGGGCTCGATGAGAACGGCGGCGACGTCGCCGTGCTTGAGCTGGCGTTCGAGACCGGGCAGATCGTTGATCTCGGCGACCCGGCTGGTGAGCGTGACATCCACCGGCGACCCGACATTGCCGGGGCGGCTCATGCCCTCGCCGTCTGGGCCGACCACGATGAGCGACTCGTCGACGCTGCCGTGATAGCTGTAACTGTGGAACAGGATCTTCGATCGGCCGGTCAGCGCCCGCACCAGCCGGATCGCCCAGCGGTTCGCGTCGGTCGCGGTGAGCGAGAAACTCCAGACGTCCATGCCGAAACGGCGGCTGAGTTCCGCCCCCACCCATTCGGCGTCGACGGTCGGCATCATGGTCGTGATGCCGCCGACCGTGTCGATGCGGCGGCTGACGGCATCCAGAACCGCCTGCGGCGAGTGGCCGGCCATCGCCCCGGTATCCCCGAGCGCGAAGTCGAGGTACTCATGGCCGTCGATGTCGGAGATACGACTGCCCCTGGCTGACTCGAAATAGAGCGGGAAGCCACCCGCCTTCTTGTTCATCCACGTCATCGGGACGCGCCCGAACAGATGGTCCGCGGCCGCGTATGCCTCCGCCGACCGCGGATTGCGGCGGGCGAACTCGGCGAGCTCTCGCTCGTGCAGGCGGGCCAGCGTGGCCCGATTGATGCTGGCGCGGTCGATGCTGGCCCGATTGATCATGGCATGCCCTCTCCGTACGTCGTCCACAGTGCTGTGGCTCGATGGGTCTGGCTCGATGGGTCTGGCTCGGAGCGCCGCACTCGCAGCGCCATTCTCGACCATAGGGCCGAGCCATAGGCTGTGGGGATGGCTGATCAGAATCCCTTCCTCGTTCCCAGCACGCTCCCCTACCAGCTGCCCCCGTTCGCAGACATCACCGACGATGACTACCGACCCGCGTTCGACGCCGGCTTTGCCGAGCAACTCGCGGAGGTAGCGAACATCACCCGTCGCCGGGACATGCCGACGTTCGAGAACACGCTGATCCCGCTCGAGAAGTCGGGTCAGACCCTCGAGCGGGTGGCCACGGTGTTCTTCAACAAGAGTTCGTCCGACAGCAACGACTTCACCAATGCGCTCGAAGAGGAGATCGCTCCCCTGCTGTCCGCGCACTCGGACGCGATTCGGCTGGACTCCCAGCTCTACTGGCGCATCAAGACCATCCACGACCAGCTCGCCGGGTCTGACTCGGGCAGTCTCGACCTCGATGCGGAGTCGCGCTACCTGGTCGAGCGGTACTACACGGAGTTCACTCTCGCCGGGGCGGGGCTCGACGATGAGCAGAAGGCCGCCCTGCGCGACTATAACCAGCAGCTCTCGACCCTCACCACACGATTCGAGAAGAACCTCCTCACCGACACCAACGACCTCGCCGTGGTCATCGACGATGTCGCCGACCTCGAGGGTCTCGGTGCCGGGGAGATCTCCGCGGCGGCAGAGGCCGCGAAGGAGCGTGGTCTCGACGGCAAGTATCTGATCACGCTCGTGCTGCCGACCGGACATCCGTACCTCGACGCCCTCACCGACCCCGCTGTGCGCGAACGCATCATGGCGGCATCCCGTGCGCGCGGCGGACGCGACAACGCCAACGACAACCGTCAGCTCGTGCTCGAGATCACCCGCCTGCGCGCGGAGCGGGCACGACTGCTGGGGTTCGAAAACCACGCCGCATATGTGACAGCGGATGAGACGGCCAAGACCCCGCGCGCGGTCGCCGACCTGCTCGGTCGGCTCGCCCCCATCGCCGCGCGTAACGCGCGTGCCGAGCAGGCCGACCTGCAGCAGCTCTCCGACGCGCCGATCACCGCCGCCGACTGGGCGTACTACACGAGCAAGGTGCGCCAGGCGAAGTACGACGTCGACACTGCGGCCATGCGCCCGTACTTCGAAGCCGAACGCGTTTTGCACGACGGCGTGTTCTTCGCCGCGGGCCAGGTCTACGGCGTTAGCTTCACCGAGCGCCCCGATCTCGTCGCGTACCACCCCGACGCCCGTGTCTTCGAGGTGCACGACGAGGATGGTTCGCCGGTGGGGCTGTACGTGCTCGATCTGTATACCCGCGACTCCAAGCGGGGTGGCGCGTGGATGAATCCGCTGGTCTCGCAGAACACCCTGCTCGACCAGCCGGTCGTTGTCGTCAACAACCTCAATGTGTCCAAGCCCGCAGCCAGCGAGCCGACCCTGCTCACCTACGACGAGGTGAACACCCTGTTCCACGAGTTCGGACACGCCCTGCACGGCCTGTTCGCGCGGGTGACCTATCCGAAGTTCGCCGGAACCAATGTCTTCCGCGATTTCGTCGAATTCCCGAGCCAGGTGAACGAGATGTGGATGCTGTGGCCCGAGGTTCTGGGCAACTACGCCAAGCACCACCAGACCGGCGAGCCGATGCCTCAGGACTTCGTCGACCGGATCACCGAATCATCCGCCTTCAACGAGGGATTCCAGACCAGCGAGTATCTGGCCGCCGCCATGCTCGACCAGGCCTGGCACCGCATCACCGCGGACGACACCGTCGGGGATGTCGCGGAGTTCGAGGCGGAAGCACTCGCCGACGCCGGACTCGACAACCCTGCAGTGCCCACCCGCTACTCGAGCAACTATTTCGCCCACACGTTCTCGGGCGGCTATGACGCCGGCTACTACTCCTACATCTGGAGTGAGGTTCTGGATGCCGACACTGTCGAGTGGTTCAAGGAGAACGGCGGGCTCACCCGGGCGAACGGCGACCGCTTCCGCCAGCGCCTGCTCGGCGTCGGCGGGTCGAAGGATCCGCTGGAGGCCTACCGCGACTTCCGCGGGCGCGACGCCGTGATCGAGCCGCTGTTGAAGCGTCGCGGCCTGGACGGCTGAGCCAGCCTCGCGCGTCGAACTGCCCGCGCGTCGAACTGCCCGAGATTGCTGCCGGGATCGCCTATCCGGCAGCCTTCTTGGGCAGTTCGCTAGTCGCCGAAGCCGCGGAGCGACGGCGCCAACCCAGCCACGCGTAGACGATCGCACCCACCGCGAGGCCCCAGAACGCGGACCCGACGCCCAGCACGACCACTTTGGATGCCACCACCAGAAACGTGACGATGGCACTGATGCGATGGGCGGGGTCTTCCATCGCGTTCACCACGCTGGTCACGAGAGCGCCGAGCACGGCGAGGCCCGCAACCGCGGTGATCAGCACCGTCGGTGCCGCGCTCACCAGTGCCGCCGCCACCCCCGCGGCCAGGCCGAGCGGGATGTAGAGGATCCCGTTGGTGAGGGTGGCCACCCAGCGTTTCGCCAGGTCGGGATGCGACTCCGGCCCAGACATGATCGCGGCGGTGATGGCGCCGAGGTTTATCGCGTGCGCCCCGAACAGGTTCGCTGCACCGGAGCCCAGTCCCGTCGCCACCAGGGCGTAGCGCGGCGGGCCCGCATAGCCGAAGGTCGAGAGCACAGTGAACCCCGGCACGTTCTGGCCGGCCATGGTGACGACGAACAACGGCAGACCGATGCTGAGGATCGTGAACGGGTCGAAGGTGGGCTGCACGAAGACCAGCGCTGGGCTGAGGTTTCCGCCGCTCAGCCAACCGCTGCCGGCCGAGACGAACACGGCACCGACGGCGACCGCCATCGCCGCGGGCACCGCCCACCGCGGAGCGAGTTTAAAAAGCACGAGCCAGACGATGACGACGGGAGCGGCCAGCAGCGGAAGAGTAGCGACGGCCTGGATCGGCGCGAGACAGATCGGAAACAGCACCCCGGCGAGCATCGCACTCGCGAGCGGGCGCGGAATGCGCACGATCGCGCGGCCGAGTGCCGGCCACAGCCCGCAGAGCACGATGAGAGCCGAGCTGATCAGAAAGGCGCCGACCGCGTCGGAGAAGTGCACCTCTTCGCCGCGAGCCGCCAACAGAACCGCCGCTCCCGGGGTCGACCACGCGATGGCAAGCGGGATGCGCAGCCAGAGCGACCCGACGATCGCCACGACCGCAACCGCGAGACACAGCGCAAGCAACCCCGATGACGCCTCTGCAGAGGTCGCTCCGACGGCACGGAGCCCGGCGATGACGAGAGCGAAAGAACTCGCGAAGCCGGCGACGGCAGCGACGAAACCGGCCGAGATGGGCTGCAGCATCCGCTCAGCCTAGGGCGCGCTGACGCAGCACCTCGCGGGCCAATCTAGAGGAACTGGTTACGCCGACTTTTCCTGGCGGATCGCCTTGTGAGGCACGATCGTCGGCGCGGCGTTCTCGAGCACTGCAGCGCGCGTCACGATGACCCGGGCGATCTCGTCGCTCGATGGCACGTCGAACATGATCGGCCCGAGCACCTCTTCCATGATCGACCGCAGTCCACGAGCACCGGTCTGGCGCAGCACGGCGAGGTCGGCGATGGCCTCGAGCGCATCCTGCTCGAAGTCGAGGATGACGCCGTCGAGCTCGAACATGCGCTGGTACTGACGCACCAGCGCGTTCTTCGGCTTGGTCAGGATCTCCATGAGCGCCACCTGGTCGAGCGGCGTGACGGTCGTGACGACGGGAAGACGGCCGATGAACTCGGGGATGAGTCCGAACTTGTGCAGGTCTTCGGGCAGAACCTCACCGAACAGGTTCACCTCGTCGCCCTTGCTGTGCAGCGGGGCGCCGAAGCCGATGCCCTTCTTGCCCGCGCGCTGGGAGATGATCTCCTCCAGCCCGGCGAAAGCACCGGCGACGATGAAGAGCACGTTGGTGGTGTCGACCTGGATGAACTCCTGGTGCGGATGCTTGCGGCCACCCTGCGGCGGAACCGAGGCGACCGTGCCCTCGAGGATCTTGAGCAGTGCCTGCTGCACTCCCTCACCGGAGACGTCGCGGGTGATCGACGGGTTCTCGGCCTTGCGGGCGATCTTGTCGATCTCGTCGATGTAGATGATGCCGGTCTCGGCCCGCTTGACGTCGTAGTCAGCGGCCTGGATCAGCTTGAGCAGGATGTTCTCGACGTCTTCACCGACATAGCCCGCCTCGGTGAGCGCAGTCGCATCCGCAACGGCGAAAGGCACGTTGAGGCGCTTGGCGAGCGTTTGCGCCAGGTAGGTCTTTCCGCATCCGGTCGGACCGATCAGCAGGATGTTGGACTTGGCGATCTCCACGTCGTCGATCACGGCGTCGGCCGAGGTGAGCGTGTTGCGAGCGCGGATGCGCTTGTAGTGGTTGTAGACCGCGACCGAGAGCGACTTCTTCGCCGCCTCCTGGCCGATCACATACTCCTCGAGGAAGTCGTAGATCTCGCGCGGCTTCGGCAGATCGAACTCGCTCGTCGTCTCTTCGCCGGCCTCGGCCAGACGCTCCTCGATGATCTCGTTGCACAGCTCGACGCACTCGTCACAGATGTACACGCCCGGCCCGGCGATCAACTGCTGGACCTGCTTCTGGCTCTTGCCGCAGAACGAGCACTTGAGGAGATCGGCGCTCTCGCCTATGCGTGCCATGCGGTTTCCTCCTGGTGCCCATCCACAATGCCTGACGGCCATCGCCCGAGTACGAGTAGCGGCCTTCCCGGGCCTGACAGTTGAGAACTGCCTACAGCGAAATAGTCGGTACGACGATGTATCTGGCTATGAGCCTAACCCGAGCGGGCGACACCGGGCGCACCGAGGCGTAAAGCTTCGCGGCGAGCCGCACGCGAGACGGCACTTTAGAATGAAACCCTCATGATCAACCAGCGAAGTATGAGCACACGGTGGGCGCGCTTCGCCCGCGGGTGGATCGCTGCGGTCGTCTCCGTATTCGTCGCTCTGTGCTCGCATCTGCTCGCCGGCGGGGATTCACCTGGCCTCCCCGGCATCCTGCTCTGTCTCGCCTTCGCTGGAATGATCTGCATCGCCCTTTCCGGGCGCGCGCTGTCGACCCCCAGACTCACCATCGCGGTCGGCGCGAGCCAATTCCTCTTCCACGGTGTGTTCGGGATGCTGGGCGCCGCCCCCATGTCGATCTCCGGCGGTCACATGGACATGAACCCGCAGCTGACCATGAGCGCACAGCCGATGCTCTCCCCACTGCCGCTCGCCGCAGCAGACTCGGGCATGGCGATGCCCGGCTGGATGTGGTTCGCTCACGCGGTCGCCGCCGTCATCACGGTGCTGGCCCTGCGTTTCGGGGAACGGGCCTTCTGGCAGCTTCTCGCCTTGGCATCCCCCTTGCTCCGGATGCTGCTGGCATTAGCGCGCCCGGTGCGCGTCTCGACTCCCCCGGCCTCCGTTCCCGCCGCCGACGCCATGCTGCCTCCCCGGCTCGTCGTGCTGTCCACGCACCGGCATCGGGGACCTCCCGCCCTCGCGGCGCTGTAGAGACCACCCCCCCCCCCCCGCCCGGTACTCCCCCCCCCCCCCCCGCACCCTCCGGTCCGCCAACAGGACCAGATCGCCTAATCGTCCGCCAACAGGACCAGATCGGGAGTTCTGTGGGCCGCATCCTGTTGACTGCAGCCGGCGGGGAGCGGGGAGCGGTGAGTCGGGAGCGGTGAGCCCTGCATCCGCCTGAGAGCGGTGTGCCGCGCATCCGTCCTCCTCCCCAGGGAGGCGAGTCGGGCATCCGTCCCCAACTTGCGTCAGCAGACCGGTGCGCGCGGGCGGTTGTGCGCACCATTGCTCCGTGCGCCGCGACCTCATGCTCGATCTCACCCGGTTCGGGATGCTGGCCCGCCGAGCCGATCTCCTCGCACTCGGTCACTCTCGCTCGAGCGTCAGCGCTGCCGTCCAATCGGGGATCCTTCGGGTTCCCCGCCGCGGCTGGGTCGCGGCGGCTGGCGTGGATCCGCTGGCGCTGAGAGCCGTGCGTTTGGGCGGCAAGCTCGGCGGCGCATCCGCTTTGGCACACCGTGGCATCTGGGTCGACGATGCCCCGCCGCTCGTCGTCTCCACCGCCCCGACCGCGAGCCGGCTTCCCGCCCTGCAGCCGGGAGAGAGTCGCGTCTGGCTGCCCGAGCGCTTTCCCGAGCTGACGGATGTGCGGTGGCGGGCGTCAGTGCGCGACGCGATCCTGCAGTACGGCCTGGTCGCGGGGCGAGACCAACTCATCGCGACGATGGACAGCGCGCTATTTCAGCGCTTCCTCACCTGGCAGGAGGTGGACGAGGTGCTCCCGCTCGTGCGCGAGGTCGCCCGACCGGGCCGCCGCGAGCTCGACGGACTCGCGATGTCTGGCACGGAATCTCGGATGCGCGTGGCGCTTCGACGGCGCGGGCTGAGGGTGCGAAGTCAGGTGTCGATCAGGCGGGTCGGGCAGGTCGATCTCGTTGTCGATGACTGGCTCATCGTCGAATGCGACAGCAGGCAGTTTCACGACGGTGAACCGCAGCAGATCGCCGATCGGCGTCGTGACGGGGAAGCCTCGCTCAGCAGCTACGGGAGCGCCCGATTTCACCACTCACAGATCATGTCCGACCTCGACTGGTGCGTTTCGGTCGTCGAGAGTCACCTCCGCCGGGGCCGCCCGGCTCGGTTAGACCGGAGCAAGCTGCAGTCAACAGGCTAGGCCCGGCCACATCCCCGAATCTGGCCTGTTGGCGGACGATTCGGCGATCTCATCCTGTTGACGGAGGGGTGAGGGACGGCCGGGAACGACGGAGGGGTGAGGGACGGCCGGGAGCGGCGGACGGGGTGAGGGGAGGAGACAGCGGACGAGCCGGGGTGGGGGAGGGAGGGGCCCCCCGGAGAGCGGATGTCCGCGCTAGTCGTCCGCCGGGATGGGCGTCGGCACGTGGCTCTCGTGCAGCGTCAGCGGCCGCGGCTCGTCGTTCTTCTCCTCGCGGAACACCCACAGGCGGTAGAAGGTGAACCGGAACGCGGTGCCGAGCACCAGGCCGATGACATTGCTGGAGATGTTGTCGGCCAGCACCGAGGTGTAGCCGAGCACGTAGTGCGACACCCACAGGCAGCCGAGGCCGATGAGCAGGCCGCCACCGCTGACGAGGGCGAATTCGAGACCCTCGCGGGCCACGTTCGGGCGCTTGCGATCACCGAACGTCCAGTAGCGGTTGCCGATCCAGTTGACGATGATGGCCAGCAGGGTGGAGACGATCTTCGCGTAGAGCGGGCCGTGCGACACGTCATCCGGTGACAGGACCGTGGCGCGCAGGAGGTTGAACACCCCGACGTCGATCAGAAAGCCGACGCCGCCGACGAGTCCGAAGCGGACGAGCTGGGCGAACAGACGGCGCATGTGTTCCTTGTGCGATGAGCGAAGATTGAGGGGTCGGAGCAATCCTAATTGCGTCTAATGCCAGCGAACTGACCAGGGAGAAACCATGCCAACAGTCGGAGTGATCGGCGGCGGCCAGCTTGCCAGGATGATGATCCCCGCGGCGGTGAACCTCGGGCTCGAGCTGCGCGTGCTGGCCGAGACTGCAGGGGAGTCAGCAGCGATGGCCGTGACGTCCATCGGCAGTCACACCTCCCTCGACGACGTGCTGGCCTTCGCCGAGACCGTCGACGTGGTGACCTTCGACCATGAGCACGTGCCGCAGGAGATTTTGCGCGAACTGGTGAGCCGCGGCATCCGTGTGCGTCCGGCCCCCGACGCGCTGCTGTACGCACAAGACAAGCTGCTGATGCGCGAGAAGCTGGCCGAGTTCGGCCTGCCGATGCCGGAGTGGGCACGCATCGAAAAAGCGGCTGACTTGGACGCGTTCCTCGCCGACAACGGCGGGCGGGTGGTGGTGAAAACCGCCCGAGGTGGTTACGACGGCAAGGGCGTGCGCGTGGTGTCGAGCGCCGCCGAGATCGAGGACTGGCTGGCCCTCGGCGAGCCGCTGCTGGCGGAGGAGCTGGTCGAGTTCCAGCGCGAGCTCGCGCAACTGGTGGCCCGCCGCGATTCGGGCGAGCTCGTCGCCTGGCCCGTGGTGGAGAGCATCCAGCGTGACGGCGTCTGCGCCGAGGTGATCGCCCCCGCTCCCGACTCCGAGGGGCGCGTGGCGGATGTCGCGGCCCAGATCGCGCGGACGGTGGCCGAGGGACTCGGCGTCACCGGCGTTCTCGCGGTGGAGCTGTTCCAGACCACCGACCAGCGCCTGCTCATTAACGAGCTCGCGATGCGTCCGCACAACACCGGCCACTGGACCCAGGATGCCGCCGTCACCAGCCAGTTCGAACAGCACCTGCGTGCCGTGCTCGACCTGCCTCTGGGGTCGACGGATGCCCGCGACACCTGGGCGGTCATGGTCAATATCCTGGGTGGGCCGGCCGAGGGTTCGCTGGCGGATCGCTACCCGCACGCGTTCGCCGATCAGCCGGCCGTGAAGGTGCACAACTACGGCAAGACCCCGCGCCCGGGGCGCAAGGTCGGTCACGTCAACGCGTACGGCCCGGATCTCACCGAAACCGTGGTGTTGGCGCGCGCCGCTGCGGCCTACTTTCAGGAGCAGAACCTAGGCTGATTGCCATGCCCGAGCCCCGCGTCGCCGTCATCATGGGATCAGACTCCGACTGGAACGTGATGAAGGCCGCCGCCGACGTGCTCACCCAGTTCGGCATCGATTTCGAGGTGGAGGTCGTCTCCGCCCACCGCACCCCTGACAAGATGATGGCGTTCGGCACGCAGGCGGCCGGTCGCGGGCTTCGCGTCATCATCGCCGGCGCCGGTGGCGCGGCGCACCTCCCCGGCATGGTGGCCTCCGTCACCACGCTTCCCGTCATCGGCGTGCCGGTTCCGCTGGCCAAGCTCGACGGTCTCGATTCTCTGCTGTCGATCGTGCAGATGCCCGCCGGGATTCCCGTGGCGACGGTGAGCATCGGGGGAGCGCAGAACGCCGGTCTTCTCGCGGTGCGGATGCTCGCGGCATCCGACCCCCAGCTCACGGAGCGACTGCTCGAGTACGCCGCGTCGCTGGCGGCGCTGGTGGAGCAGAAGAACACGGCGTTACAGGCGAGCTTGTGAGCGCAACCACCTCCGTTCGATTCCCCGGGGCGGCGCCCTCCGAGGTGATGGCGCGTCGAGCCTGGTGGCTGGTCGCGCTCAACCTGCTCATCCCGGGGTCGGCGCAGTTGCTCGCCGGCAATCGTAAGGTCGGCCGGTTTGCTGTCTCGACCACGTTCTTCCTCTGGGGCCTGGCCCTCGTCGCCCTGGTCACCTGGCTGGTCGCGCACACGGCGATCTACTCGATCGTCACCAGTGTGATCGGGCTGACCGCCCTGCAGGTCTTGTTCGCCGCATTCGCGATCCTCTGGACGATCCTCACCCTCGACACGCTCCGGATGGTGCGGCTCGTGAAGCTCGCGCCGGCGGCTGGTGTGCTGGTCGCGTTCGTCACCGTTGCGGGGCTCGTACTCACCGCGGGCAGCGCCGGCTATGCGGCCGTCTCGACCGGAGCCGCCCGATCGGCTCTCTCCCAGATATTCGGGGGCTCGTCAATGGCGACGCCGGTCGACGGCCGGTACAACATCCTGCTGCTCGGTGGCGACGCCGGCCCCGACCGCACGGGTCTCCGGCCCGACAGTACCTCGGTGGCCAGCGTCGATGCCGTAACCGGCGCGACGACGATCATCGGCATCCCCCGCAACCTGGAGAAGGCGACGTTCACGAAGGGTTCGCCTCTGTGGGGGCCCTTCCCCGACGGCTACAACTGCGGTGATCAATGCCTGATCGACTACATCTACACGTATGCCGAAGAACATCCGTCCCTGTACCCGAAGGCGACCGAGCAGGGATCGTCGCCGGGCATTCAGGCGATGATGGATGCCGCGGGCGGGGTCACGGGACTCACGATCCAGTACTTCGCCCTGATCGACATGCAGGGCTTCGCCGACCTGGTCGATGCAGTCGGCGGCGTCACGGTCGACGTGCCGGCCCGGCTCGCCTACGGGCCCGTGACGGCCAAGCAGCCCTACGGCTACTTCGAGGCCGGCAAACAGCACCTCGATGGTGCCCTCGCGCTCTGGTACGGCCGCTCGCGCTATAACGGCAGTGACTTCGATCGCATGGAGCGCCAGCGCCAGGTGCAGACGGCGATCATCCAGCAGGTGCAGCCGTCGGTGGTCGTCACAAAGTTTCAGGAGATCGCGGCGGCGGGGGCCCAGGTGATCAAGACGGATGTCCCTACCGCGGCGATTCCCGGATTCATCGACCTTGCCGGCAAGGGTCGCAAACTCCCGGTGACGCAGCTCGAGCTGGTGCCGCCGCAGTTCGACAACGGCAACCCAAACTACGACAAGATCCACGCCGCGGTGAAGGTTGCGACGTCCCCGGTGACGGCGACGCCAACTCCTTAACCGCTAGAGGTCGGCGTGTAGCTGCCAGACCTTCTCGGCGGAGTCTTTCCAGCTGAAGGTCTTGGCGCGGTCCTGCCCCTCGTAGCCCATCCGCTCGGCCAGGGCCGGGTCGTTCAGCACGGTGGCGATCGCTTCCGCGAGCCGTTCAGGATACGTCGCCCGGTCAGCGCGGGCGACCGCGATGCCCGCGCCCGCCGACACCTCAAGCAGAGCCGGGTCATCCGAGTGCACGACGGGCGTACCGAGGCTGAATGCCTCCACCATCGGGAGTCCGAAACCCTCGGCGAGGCTCGGGTACACGAAAACGGATGCGCGGTCGAGCGCGACGGCGAGGTCGGCGTCGGCCAGGTACCCCAGCGACCGTACGCGGCCTTCTTCGAGTCCGGCCTCGGCGGCCACCGCGGCCAGATCGAGCCCCTGCCACCCCTCCGGTCCGGCCACGAGCAGCGGGATGTCCGCCAACTCCGGCTGCTTCAGGGCGTTGATGAGCTCGATGACGCCCTTGTGCGTCTGCAGCGTTCCCACGCTGAGCAGATAGCGGTCGGGCAGCTCCATGCGAGCTGCGCGCTCGTCTGGGTCGACCGGGAGTCGCAGCTTGGAACTGACGGCCCCGCCGATCACCCGCACCCGTTCGCCGAAATCGAAGATATTTTTCAGCCCCGCTGCTACCGCGTGGGTGGGGACGACCACGGCATCCGCGTACTTGTATGCGCGCTTGGCCATCGCTTTGTACCAGCCGAGCCGGCGCGAGGTGAGTGCCTCGGGATTGGTCCACGGAACGACGTCGTGGATCGTGACGACGACCTGTTCGCCCTGGTTGTTGACGCGGTCGTGACGGGCCAGGGGTGCGAACAAGCCGGTGGCGTGCAGCATGCCAGAGCCCGGGAGCCGGGTGAAGCCGTGCTGCCAGGCGAGCTCGAGTTCGCGGCGGGCGAGGGTTGTCTTGTGCAGTCCCGCGAGACCGGGAAGGAGTGTCTGGATGAGCTCGTAGTCGGCCTCAGAGGAGGCGGACACCACCCCGGCGACGTTGCAGCCGAGTGGAGCAGTGGCGATCAGCTGCCGGGTCAACTCCTCGGTGTATCGGCCGATACCGCCCGGGATGGGGGCGACGATCTGGTCGACGATCACGCGCAGAGTCGTGGTCATGGTGCTCCAATGTGATTGCCGGATGTTGTCCGAACCCCCACAGGGAGTTTACCCGCGGGGTCCAAAGCCCTTCGCAGCTAGTCGGCCCACGCTCCCAGGGTGAACAACCAGGTGTTGATGCCGAGCAGCACAAGCCCGAAGGCCAGCAACGCCCAGTACACCCAGCGCCGCTTCAGCAGCAGCGCTACCAGTCCGGCGCAGCAGAGCAGCGCGAATACGATGTCGATTACGAGCTGAAAACGCACGTCCGCAGCGGGCTTGCCGCACCCGAGAACAGGCGGGCGAGCCCGCCCGCCCGCGCGGGGTAGCCCGGAAAGAACGCCACCCAAGTGGAGTGCGAGTCGACAGAGAAGTAACCGCTCTTCGCGATGTCGGCGAAGTAGAGGCTGTCCCACCGTCGAACACAGGGGCGCGCCAGCGCGCGCGACCGCAGCCAATGGCCGGTTTCTCAGTGATGGTCGGGCTCGGCGCGCTGGTCACGACTCGAACTTTACGGTGCGCTGTCGTTACGGCGTGATGGCGCCGTTCGCGGCCGCCTCGCTCAGCGCTTCGCGCCAGTCGCGCATCGGAGCAAGCCCGGCCGCGGCCCAGGCGTCGTGCCCGAGCACGGAGTAACTCGGCCGTGGTGCCGGGCGCACGAAGTCGGCACTGGTCGTCGGGAGCACCCGCGCCGGGTCCAGGCCGGCCTCGATGTAGATCGCCTTGGCGAAGTCGAACCAGGTCGTCTCGCCACTGTTGGTGCCGTGATAGATGCCGGCTGGGGCATCCGAATCGACCAGCGCGACGATTTGGGCCGCGAGGTCGCCGGTCCAGGTCGGCTGTCCGCGCTGATCGTCGACGACCGAGACGGTGTCGTGGGTGGCAGCCAGCTTCACCATGGTCTTAGCGAAGTTCGCGCCGCCGGCACCGTAAAGCCAGGCCGTGCGCACGACGTAGGTGCCATCGGGGTGCGCTTCCAGCGCGAGCCGCTCGCCTTCGCCCTTCGTGCGGCCGTAGGCCGAGATCGGTCCGCGCGGGGTGTTCTCGGCGTACGGCGTCGTGGCCGAGCCGTCGAAGACGTAGTCGGTCGACACGGTCACCAGCTTGGCGCCGGTCTCCGATGCCGCGATCGCGAGATTCTGCACGCCGACAGCGTTCACGGCATAGGCCGTATCCTCGTCGGTCTCGGCCGCGTCGACCTTCGTGTAGGCAGATGCATTGATCATCACGTCGTGCCCGGCAACCGCAGCACGCACGGACTCCAGGTCGGTGACGTCGAGGTCGGCGCGACCGAGAGCGGTGACGTGTCGTCCGGCAAGCGCGAGTTGCAGGTCGCGGCCCAGCTGGCCGTGTGCACCGGCGATCAGGTAGCGGGTCACAGCGCTGCGCGCTCCTTCAGCGGCTCCCACCATGCACGATTCTCGCGGTACCACTGCACGACGTCGGCGAGGCCCTGCTCGAACGGCACCTGCGGCTCGTAGCCGAGTTCGGCCTGGATCTTGGAGATGTCCACGCTGTAACGCAGGTCGTGGCCGAGGCGGTCCTGCACGCGGTCGACGTACGACCAGTCTTTGCCGGTCGCCTGCAGCAGCAGCTCGGTCAGCTCCTTGTTGGTGAGTTCGGTGCCGCCACCGATGTTGTAGATCTCGCCGGCGCGGCCGCGCGTGAGCACCATCGCGATGCCGCGGGTGTGGTCATCCACATGCAGCCAGTCACGGATGTTGTTGCCCTCGCCGTAGAGCGGCACGTGCTTGTCGTCGATGAGGTTCGTGACGAACAGCGGGATGACTTTCTCGGGGAAGTGGTACGGGCCGTAGTTGTTCGAGCAGCGGGTGATCGACACGTTGAGGCCGTGGGTGCGGAAGTAGCTGCGCGCGAGCAGGTCGCTGCCGGCCTTCGACGCGGAGTACGGCGAGTTCGGCTCCAACGGGCGGGTCTCGTCCCACGATCCCTCGGCGATGGAGCCGTAGACCTCATCGGTGGAGACGTGCACGAAGCGCTGGAGGTTCGAGCGGAGCGCAGCATCCAGCAGTCGCTGCGTGCCGAGCACGTTGGTCTCGACGAAGATGCCGGAGTCGCGCACCGAGCGGTCGACGTGCGACTCAGCGGCGAAGTGCACGACGGCGTCGACGGTCGGGAACAGCTGGTCGAGAAGTTCAGAATCGCGGATGTCGCCCTTGACGAAGGAATACCGCGGCGAGTCCGCAATGGGGGCGAGATTCTCGAGGTTGCCCGAGTAGGTCAGCGCGTCGAGCACGACGACCTCGGCGCCTTCGAGGCCGGGGTAGGCGTCCTGCAGCGTGCGACGGACAAAGTTCGAGCCGATAAAACCGGCGCCGCCGGTGACGAGAATTTTCATGCCTGAAATCTTTCGGAAGGGAGCGGTCCTATGCAAAAAGGTCTCCCTGATCCTACCGGTCGGGCTATTTTGCCCGGACGGGGGGTTGGCTGGACCGGCGTTGACTGGTTATATCGTCGAGGGAAGAAAACCCGGTCTCTTCTCGAAACAGCGCCTGTGCGGCGCGCTGTAGCGCTTAGGCGTCCAAGGTTGGTCGCTCGTTAGTATGCAAGAGCTTTGGTATGACCGACTCGGGATGTGGACACATGCGGTACAGGACATCGATTCCTCTTATGGGGGCACGTAATCGCGGCCGACTGGTCGCCGCGGGTCTCTCGCTGGCGCTGCTCGTCGGAGGGCTGGTGGCGATTCAGTCTCCAACTGCCGCACAGGCTCTCGACGGCTCCCAGTTCAACGCTGGCCACATCATCGACGACTCGAAGTTCTACGACGGCAACGCCCTGTCGCAGGCGCAGATCCAGTCGTTTCTGGAGTCGAAGCAACCGGGCGCATGTGGGGCGAACGGCTGTCTCAAGAGTTATGTGACCCCAACGACGAGCCAGCCGTCACGGAGCTCTTCGGCTACCGGCAATCTGGTCTGCAGCGCCTATCCGAGTGAAGGCAACGAGTCGGCCGCTCGCATCATCTTCAAAGTGCAGCAGGCGTGTGGCATCAGCGCCCGGGTAATTCTGGTGACCCTGCAAAAGGAGGAGGCGCTCATCACCGGCACCTCGCCGACGCTGGCCAATCTGAGAATTGCAATGGGGTACGCCTGCCCAGATCACGGTGCGGTGTGCGACACGAAGTACTACGGATTCTTCAACCAGATCTACTGGGGAACCTGGCAACTCAAGGTCTACAAGGCGGGGCGTTTCGCCCGGCAGCCCGGCGTGCAGGAGGTCGCTTACAGCACCGTGGCGAGTTGCGGGTCGAAGACAGTCAACGTCGACAACTATGCGACCGCCGCTCTGTACAACTACACCCCCTACACCCCGAACGCCGCGGCCCTCGCGAACCTCTACGGGACCGCGCCGTGCGGCGCTTATGGCAACCGCAACTTCTGGGTCTACTACAACCAATGGTTCGGCGGACCGAGCGGAGATCCTACCGGAGCACTGCAGACCGTGACCGGGGCGGCAAACAGCCTCTCCGTCACGGGATGGGCGGTCGACCCGGACGTGCTGGGCACCGCCATCAACGTGAGGGTGCGCGGTAACGGCTGGAGCACTCTCATCCCAGCCGGAGGAGCGAATGCCGCAGCCGATGCGGCCGTCCCCGGGGCCGGACCGAACCACGGGTTCGCCATGACGGTCACCGCCGCTCCTGGGACCCAATCGGTCTGCGCCGATGCGGAGAACCAGTCGCTCGGTACCGACATCAACCTCGGCTGCACCACGGTCACCGTTGGCTCCGTTGTCACATCGTCGTCTCGAGTTGCCGGTACGGATCGCTACGACACGGCCGTTCAGATCTCGCAGAAGAACTTCGCTGCCGGGGTGCCCGTCGCCTACATCGCGTCGGGCGAGAATTTCCCGGATGCTCTCAGCGCTGTTCCGATCGCCGCTGCTCGCCGGGCACCGTTGTTGCTCGCGACCAGCGCGGCGGTGCCAGCCAATGTCCTGGCTGAACTCGCGCGACTACAGCCGCAACAGATTGTTGTTGTCGGTGGCCCTTCTGCTATCTCGGCCAGTGCTTTCGCGCAGCTGTCCTCCGTTTCGCCGAGCGTCGTGAGGATCAGCGGCACGGATCGTTTCGGTACCTCCATCGCTGTGGGAAGCAGCCTGTACGGCCCGGCGAACCCCGCGACCACCGCCTACATCGCGACCGGAGCGAACTTCCCCGATGCGATCTCGGCAGCGTCGGCCGCAGGCTCGCAGAGGGCTCCCCTGTTGTTGGTCGACGGGTCGGCCACGGCAGTTCCGTCCGCCATTGCAGACTCTCTTCGCTCGTTTGGCGTGACGAAACTCGTCATCGTGGGCGGTGAGGCGGCAATCTCAGCCGGCATGACTTCCGCTCTTGGTGCGTTCGGTACCGTCACGCGAATTGCGGGCCCGGACCGGTATTCCACCTCCGCCAGCGTCAATGCTGCAGCCTTCCCCGCGGCGACCTCTGCCTATCTCGCGACCGGCACGGCTTACGCGGACGGGCTCACCGGAGGCGCTGTCGCCGGAGCGAACTCCGTACCTCTGTTCCTCTCCCCGCAGTCTTGTGTTCCGGCATCCGTCATCGATCAGATGGTGAGAACGCGCACGGCGACTCTGACCCTGCTCGGTGGCGCGTCAGCGCTCGGCGATGGTGTTTCTGGTCTCATGCCCTGCTAGCGTTTCTTGGGCCGAGTGGATATGGCCGTCTCCCGTCCAGCACCTCGTGCTCTACCCGACTGGAGAGGACCATCAGTTGACGGCAGAACCACGCCGAGTCGTCTATACCGCACTCATCGGCAGGTACGAGCAACTCAATGAGCAGCCTGTCGCGCTAGAGACCGATATCGAATTCATCTGCTTCACTGATGACGAACAGCTCACAAGCAAGACCTGGAATATTCGGCTGATTACTCCGAGGTTTCCTCTCGACACCATCAGGAGCGCGCGCTACCTCAAGGTGCGTGGGCCGGAGATTCTTGGCGACTACGACGAAACTCTCTGGATCGACAACAGTGTCAGGCTGCGGGCGACACCCAATCTGCTGCTGGACGAATGGCTCAGGGAGACCGATCTCGCCATTCCCGGCCATAGCTGGAGAACCAGTGTGATCGGGGAGTTTGACGCGGTCGCCGCGGACGGCTACGACGACCCTTCCCGCGTGTACGAACAGCTGATCCACTACTCGACCATCGTCCCGGCCGTGTTGGAGGAGGTGCCGTACTGGACGGCGCTTTTGGCTCGGCGCCGGACTTCCGAGGTGGATGCGGCCATGCAGCTCTGGTGGGACCACCTTCTGCGATATTCTCGCCGAGACCAGCTTTCGGTCAATTTCGCCCTGCGGAGCTCCGAGGTGGCTGTCACTCGGATGGTCTTGGACAATTCATCATCCCTCTGGCACGAGTGGCCCATTCGAGTTGATCGCAAGTGGGACGTCACGCGCGACCGGATGACATCGGCGCTGCGCATCCCCTCCGCGGAGATCGGTCGACTCGAGAACGAACTGGCCGCCATCCGGGCGGACCAGTCGAACCTCATGGCTGAGTGCCAGGTGCTGAAAGAAGAGGTCCTCGAGGCGAACGAACTCGCCGCCTCGTTCCAATCCAGCGCTTCGTGGAAACTCACGGCTCCCATTCGAAGAGTCCTGTCACTCTTTCATCCGCGCTGATCGCTCGCTCTCACGAGCGCGAGGCTGGTCTCGTGGGGATGTGCCCCGGGATGCTCAGCCAGTCGAAGAAGTCTTCCTTGCGATCGAAGAGCGCGTGACCCTGGTCCCGCTCGCTCAGCACGAACGAGAACGGCGACTCGACCATCGCGAGCGTCCATCCACTGTGTGCTGCGTAGCGGCTCATCCAGATGTCCTCCATGAAGAGGAATCGTGGGGGGATTGAGTGGAAGAATTCGGGGTCGTTGACGATGGCCGAATCACACACGCATCCACCGGTACCGATGTGATCCGCTAGCTGGCCGGTCGCTTCGAGCTGCGTGCGATTCCAGTACGCCCCGTCGTTCGTCCACGCCCAGACCCCTCGCACCGATCGCGGAGTAGCTGCGGCGAGGAGGTCGCTGACGAAGGTCGGCCCGAAGTTCTGGTCGTCGTCCATCATGATGTACGCACCGGTGTAGCCTCGCGCTACCAGCTCGCGCGCTGCGAGGAACCGGCCCATCCCTCCGATGTTGTGCGGGGACTCGACGAACTCGACGCTGTTCAACATCTCCGTCGGTGTGAACTCGTCGATGGCCCGCCGATACTGGGCGGAATGGTCAGGCTGGTTGTTCCAGAGCACAAGTCGAATCGTCGACTCCGTCGTCTGGGAAGAGAGGATGCCAAGAATGTCGGCTAACCGTTCCGGCCGGTTCCAGAGACAGACGATGACGGCCACGGCAGTCGAACTCGGGGTGCCGACGAGTTCCTCGAAAACGATCGGGCCCCGAAGGAGGTCCCGGTAGGCCCGTGTCCGCCGACATTGCTCCGGCAGTCGCCGAATCGTTGCCGCCGTTTTGTGGGTGCCGTTCAGAATGGCCTGAACAAGTCGCCGACAGGTTGCGACGGCGCTACGGGTGTTCGTGAGTGCACGGCGAGCCGGTGACTCGAGGCCGAGCCGGCGCACCAGCGAGACCGAGCGGGATATGAGGGTCATGATCTCCCGTTGCCAATCAGGGGCGCCGCGAACGCCGCGCGAGCAAGGCCGACCTCACGGCGAGTCCGATCGACAGAGTGACCCGCACCGGCCATAGCACCCAACCCGAGTATTTTCGGCTGAGGAACCGGCGCGCGCTCGTGTGGTGGGCTCTGATCATCAGGCCGGAGTTGTCGCTGGTCGAGTGGGCCCCGCTGTGCGTCACGACCGCGTCCGGCTCGTAGACGTTCCTGAACCCGGCCTTGCCGAGTCGGTAGCCGAGGTCGACATCTTCGAAGTACATGAAGTATCCGTCATCGAATCCGCCGAGGCTGTCGAATGCCGAGCGACGCACGAGTAGGCATGCCCCCGAGAGCCAGCCCGCATCCCGGCGTTCTTCAGTGGTGGACGTGTCGCGCCGGTAGGCACGCGTCCACGGGTTGCCGATCCAGATGTTGGCGAAGAGGGCGTGACCGATCCCGGTGCGCAGGGAGGGCACAGCTCGCGCCGACGGATACACCGCGCCATCCGTCATAATCGACGGACCAACCGCTCCGATCATAGGATCTGTGCTTCCGACAGCGAGAAGAGTGTCGATCGAGCCTGGCTGCAGCACAACATCCGGGTTGCTGATCAGCACCCACTCGATCGAATTCGGCAGGGTGCGCACCGCCAGGTTCATCGCGCCACCGTAGCCGTAATTGTGATCGAGAGGCAGATAGGACGCCGCGGCCGCGCGAGCCAGGCGTTCGGCCTCGGAGTCGTTGGCGCGGTTGTCTGCTACGACGACGGCGAGGGGAAGAGCGCTCGCGGCCGGCACGGAATCCAGGAATCCGCCGAGCACGTCGGCCGAGCCAAAGCTGACCGTCACGACACCGACCACGGGCGGGGAAGGCTGGTGCGCGGAGGGTGTCATCGGTAGGTAATCATACTTCTAGGCTAGATTGTTCCGAGCTTCACGGCTCGATTCGTGAGCGCACGTGAACTCCAGCGAGGATCGATGAAATACCTGAACGAAGTGTGGGGCTCCCGCGAGCTGCTCTTCAACCTCACCTCTCGCGAGGTCAGGGGTAAGTACAAGCGCACGGTGTTCGGCCAACTCTGGTCATTGGTCAACCCTCTTGCTTTGATGCTCATCTATACGTTCGTCTTTGGGTTCATCTTCAAGAGCAACCCTCCTCCCGGGAGCCCGAGCGGTCTCGATGTGTTTCCGTTGTGGCTTCTGTGTGGATTGCTCCCGTGGACCTTCTTTTCCAGCGTGGTGTCGACAAGTGCCGGTTCGCTTGTCGCGAACTCCGGTCTCATTCAGAAAGTGTCGTTCAGTCGCATAGTGCTCCCACTGTCGACAGTCGGGGCGAGCGCCTACAACTGGGCGTTCGAAATGGTCGTGCTGCTTATTGCAATTACGATCGCCGGTGGGTTTGTGCTTCCGTGGCTGCCGCTGGTTATCGTCGCGATGGCGCTGCTCGCGGTGTTCGCCGCCGGGATCGGTCTTTTGTTCTCGATCATGACGGTGTACTTCCGTGACACAGAATATCTCCTCGGGATCGTTCTCCAGTTTTGGATCTATCTCACGCCGATCATCTACCCGATCTCCCTGGTGACCAATGAATCAGCCAAACACGATGGCCTGCTGGGAACACCCATTACGATTCTCGGTCTTTACGAACTCAACCCGATGGTGCATTTCACGGCGATCTTCCGAGAATTGATCTACGACAATCGCTGGCCAGACACGAACGAATGGCTTATCTGTGTGCTTTGGTCGCTTGCCGCGATCGGGTTCGGAATGCTGGTCTTCCGCAAGAACGAACGCAACCTGGCGGAGGCCCTGTGAGCAACATCGCTGTCAGTGTGGATCATGTCACCAAGAGCTTCCGGATGTACCACGAGCGCAATCAGAGCCTGAAATCCGCCATCATGCGCGGTCGGACATCCGTGCATGAGGACTTCCTGGCTCTGGACGACGTCTCTTTCGACGTTCCCATCGGGTCGACCTTCGGATTGATCGGGAGCAACGGCTCGGGAAAGTCGACTCTGCTTAAGTGCCTGGCGAACATCTACTACCCGAACAAGGGCGAAATCACCCACTTTGGCAAGATCGCGGCGATGCTCGAGGTGGGATCCGGTTTCCACGCCGAGCTCTCCGGCCGGGAGAACATCTTCCTCAACGGCTCGATCCTCGGGATGTCGAAGAAGGAAGTTACCCGCAAGTTCGACGAAATAGTTGACTTCTCGGGCGTCGAGCAGTTCATCGACCAGCCGGTGAAGAACTATTCCTCCGGCATGTATGTGCGTCTCGGTTTCGCTATCGCCATCAATGTCGACCCGGACATCCTCGTGGTGGATGAAGTCCTTGCGGTAGGAGACGCCGAATTCCAGGAGAAGTGCTTCCGCAAGTTTGAGGACTTCAAGAGGGCTGGCAAGACCGTCATCCTGGTCAGCCATTCGATGGACACCGTCCAGAACATGTGCGACCACGCAGCGTGGCTCAACCGTGGAGAGCTCAGGGCCGTCGGCGCAGCAAAGCCGACCATCGCGGCCTACCTGGACTCACTCCACATTCCCGAGTAGCCCGATCGGGATTGCCGAACGGTGCCCTCCGATAGGCTCGTAGACGTGCAAATCCGAGAGCTATCAATACCAGACGCCTACGAGATAACCCCGATCCAACGTAGAGATGATCGCGGCGTCTTTCTCGAGTGGTATCGACATGACCTGCTCGAGGAGGCCGTCGGCCACTCCCTCGATCTCCGGCAGGCCAACACCTCGGTGTCTCAGAAAGGCGTGGTGCGCGGGATTCACTTCGCCGATATCCCGCCGGGACAGGCTAAGTACGTCACGGCTCCGCATGGGGCCGTCGTCGACTTTGTCGTCGACATCCGGGTCGGCTCGCCCACCTTCGGCGAGTGGGACTCGGTGCTGCTCGACAGCATCGATCGACGTGCGATCTATTTGGGCGAGGGGCTCGGGCACGCGTTCGTGGCGCTGACCGATGACGCGACGGTGAGTTATCTGGTGAGCGACACCTACAACGCGAGCCGCGAGCACGGGATCGATCCGACGGACCCGGCTATCGGACTGGTCTTCCCCCCGGAAATCGGCGAACTCCTGCTCTCCCCGAAGGACACGGACGCGCCGTCGCTCGCGGAAGCCGCCGAACTCGGGTTGCTTCCCCGGTGGGCGGATGCGCGCGCGTTCTACAAATCGCTCGATACGAAGGTCGTCTGAACCATGCGCGGAATCATCCTTGCCGGCGGCAGCGGAACACGCCTGTGGCCTATCACCCGTGGTATCTCCAAGCAGCTGATGCCGATCTACGACAAGCCGATGATCTATTACCCCCTGTCGACGCTCATGATGGCGGGCATCCGGGAGATCCTGATCATCACGACTCCCGAGTACAACGAGCAGTTCCGGGCGCTGCTCGGCGATGGTAGCGCCCTCGGCATCCGTCTCGAGTACGCGGTACAGCCGTCGCCGGATGGCCTCGCGCAGGCCTTCATCATCGGTGAGGAGTTCATCGGGGACGAGAGCGTCGCTCTCGTGCTGGGCGACAATATTTTCCACGGCGCGGGGCTGGGGCAGTCGCTTCGCACGAATGGGGAGGTCGTCGGCGGCCTCATCTTCGCGTACCACGTGGCGAATCCGACGGCCTATGGTGTTGTCGAGTTCGACAAGAACATGGTCGCCAAGTCGATCGAGGAGAAGCCGGTCGTCCCGAAGAGCAACTATGCGGTGCCCGGTCTTTATTTCTATGACAATTCCGTGGTGGAGATAGCCAAGACCATCGAGCCGAGTGCTCGAGGGGAACTGGAGATCTCCACGGTCAACGAGCGCTATCTCGCCGCCGGGGCGCTGCAGGTGCAGGTGCTCGACCGAGGAGTCGCCTGGCTCGATACCGGCACCTTCGAATCGATGATGCAGGCATCCGAGTACGTGCGTGTCATCGAAGACCGGCAGGGGTTCAAGGTCGGCTGCATCGAAGAGATCGCCTGGCGTGCGGGCTGGATCGACGACGATCAACTCGCCGGTCTTGCCGTGCCGTTGCGGAAGAGCGGATACGGCGTCTACCTGTCGAGCCTCCTCGGAGCATAGGGGGCACCCAGCGGCCCCCATACGGGGAGTGTTGACGATGAATCGCGTCTCCTATGCTCAGACCAACCCGAACTCCATGATTGGTCTCTGTGATAGCGCTCCGCCTTCTACCCGTCCTCGTCACAGCCATCGCCCTCGTCATGCCGGTGACTGCCGCGCATGCCCTTGTGCCCGGCGTCACCTCGGGGGCGGTCACCTCGGGGGCGGTCACCTCGACGCCGCAGAGGTTGGCCGGTGGCGACAGGTATTCGACGTCCGTGGCGATAGCCTCCCGATTCGCGGAAGGCGTACCGGTGGCCTATGTCGCGACAGGCACGAACTATCCGGACGCCCTGAGTGCTGCGCCCGCTGCGGCCGCTCTCGGAGGTCCGCTGCTGCTGACCGCCCCTGATTCGCTTCCCGCCGTGGTGGCCGCGGAGATCACGCGTCTCGCGCCGCAGCTGATCGTTGTGGTGGGCGGCAACGCGGCGGTATCGCCGGAGGTCTACGACCAGCTTTCCGCGATGACACCGGCGATTCGTCGCGACTCGGGAGTGGATCGGTACGAGACCTCCCGCACCATCAACCGCAACGCATTCCCCGCGGGAAGCCCGAGCGCCTTTGTCGCAACCGGAACGAATTTCCCGGATGCGCTGAGCGCCTCCGCCGCAGCAGGGAGCGTCAGCGCTCCGGTCGTCCTGGTGGACGGTTCCGCCTCCGCCGTCGCGCCGGCCACTAGCGAGTTGCTCACCTCGCTTCACGTCACGTCGGTGAAGATCGCGGGCGGCACCGCAGTCGTGTCGGAAAGCCTCTCGGCGTCCCTCCGGACGGTGACCGGGGTGGGCGTCGTCTCGCGCCTGGCCGGAGCGGACCGCTACTCGACATCCGTGGCCATCAACAACGGGTCGTTCGAATCCGCGCCGACCGTGTTCCTGGCTGTGGGCTCAGGATTTGCTGACGCGCTCGCCGGCGCGGCGCTCGCCGGCCACGATCACGCGCCGCTGTTCGTGACCCCGGGCAACTGCGTCTACGCCTCGACTCTCGCCGAGATGGCGCGCCTCGGCGCTACGACCCACGTGCTTCTCGGCGGTCCGGCGGCGTTGACTTCCGGTGTCGAGAACCTGATCACCTGCGAGTCGCTGAGCCAGCCCGTTCCTGATGTGCAGCCGACGGTTCCGCCGCGGCCGAGCTCCGGCATTAACTGCTCGAGCTTCTCGACGCAACCTGAGGCGCAGGCCTTCTACAACCTCTACTACCCCGCCTACGGTGACATCGCTCGCCTCGATCGAGACAACGACGGCATCGCCTGCGAGAGCCTGCCGCGCTGAATGCATCGGATCGCTGAGACGCTCGACTATCCGATCTGACAGAACAGGGCGAGCACGCTGAGCCCGGCTCCGTAGGCAAGAATCAGCCATTCGCTGAGGTTGTTGCGAACCAGCATTCCGACCGCCACCACGGACATCGGCGCGAGCGGTTGCCCGTAGCGGGGCGAGACCGGCGCGCCGGTTCCAAGAACCACCTGCATCGATAGCGCGAGCAAGGGTGCGAACACGGTGAACGCCACCGCCGTGGCTATGGCCCACGCTCGATTCAGGGTCCAGCCTCGGGTGCTAATGAACCATCCGAAGATCCCGACCATGACCAGAACTATGAAAGGTGCGGTCAACAGGGTTGGTATCGGGCTGACTCCTGATATCCCATCGCGAGGGAAGAAGAAGACGAATACGTTCGCGGCCAGCCCGTGGGGCGTGACGTTGCCAGACAAACCCTGATCGGGTCCGTCGCCCACGCGCGTCGCCCGTCGAATCAGGAGCCAGATCCCCTGCGCGACGGCGGACGACACGGCGGCGATCAGGGCCCACTTGATCATCGTGCGAGATCGCGGAATGGAATCATTCACGGGCGCGCGCCGCCGGACGATCGCGTAGATGACCAGCATGATGACAACGAGGCCGACAGCGAAGATATTGGTGACTTTGAGAAGAGTTCCGATCACCGAGGCGGCGACCAACCAACCTCCGAATCTCCCTGACTTCACAAACCGCGCGCCCAGGAAGGCGACGGTGGCTCCGGCGACGAGACTCGGAGCATCCGTGCTGATGTAGCTGAAGGCGTAGTGCGTCGAGACGAGGCCGATCACTCCGAGTCCGAGCCCGAGCGTCAGTCTCTTACTCAGCTTGAATTCGCGGCACAGCAGATAGAGCATGATGAGCCCGGCGACTAGCCAGAGTGACCCGACAGCTCGCGCGGCGGTCAGGAGCGAAACGCCGGTGACGAACTGAATGACCTTCGCTACCGCCCAGGTGGGGGCGAAATAGGCGGGGGTGTAGAGGTCGGCGGTGGTGAGTCCCTGCTGCGGGTAGACCGAGGGCGTGTCGTAGGTGCCCGTCGGCCCGGTACACGGCTCGCCTCTTGGACCGAACGTGTCGCCGTTGCAGGCCATGGCCTCAAGGCCAGCCTCGCCGATCGTTTCGCCCTGGCGCACAAAGCCCTCGGTCGGAACCTTCGTGATGTAGTCGTAGTAGACCCACTCGTCGTACGGCGAAAACGTCGGCCCATTTTTATCGACGTTCGTGAGGGTCGCCGAGAACCCCACGATCACGAGGAGTGCCACGGCCCAGAACCTGGTGATCCATCGGACGGCTGTCGCTTTGATATCTCGGGGTGGGCTCGAATTGATCTGGATGGTCACTGGTGGCCCCAACGTAGTTTCTCGTGCGGAATAACGCAGGTCAGCCTAATCGCACCCACGCGCGTTCACACTGTCTTCGGCACCGCCCAGTGTTAACATGAGGCAGGCACGCGGGGTTCGTGCCGGATCTCCCTCGTCGTCCGGGTCGGTATCCGGGGGCCGACGGTTGATTGATTTTAAGGATGTTTTTTCCCAATGCCCGACCAGCGCAACATACTCGTTGTAACCGCCGATTCATTGGCGCCTCGAATGGCGGGGCCAGCCATCAGAGCGTTCGAGATGGCCAAGGCACTCTCTGCGGTGGCCAATGTTAAATTGGCGTCCACTGTCCACTCGTCTCTGACCCACCCCGACTTCGAGATCTTCGACGCGTCTTCCATCGGCCTGCGAGAGAGCGAGCAGTGGGCGGATGTCATCGTCTTCCAGGGACATCTCCTAGCCACCCACAAGTGGCTCAAGGACTCCGAGAAGATCATCGTCGCGGACATCTACGATCCGATGCACCTCGAACAACTCGAGCAGGGCAAGGATCGGTCCTGGAGCGACCGGGTATCGCTGGGTCTCGATGTGGTCACCGTTCTCAACGACCAGATTCTCCGCGCGGACTTCATGGTGTGCGCGTCGGACAAACAACGTGACTTCTGGATGGGCCAGCTTGCCGGTATGGGGCGGATCAACCCAGCGACCTACGATCAGGACGCGAGTCTTCGCAGCCTTCTCGACGTCGTTCCGTTCGGGCTGGATGCTACGCCTCCGGTGCAGAGGCGCCACGCGATAAAAGGAACTATTCCTGGCATCAGCGCCGAGGACAAGGTCATTTTGTGGGGCGGTGGCATCTACAACTGGTTCGATCCCCTCACTCTGATCCGAGCGGTCGCGGAGCTGCACAAACGCCGACCCAATGTGCGCCTCTTCTTCCTCGGCGTGAAACACCCGAACCCGAACGTGCCGACCATGCAGATGTCGTACGACGCGCAGAACCTAGCGAAAGAGCTCGGCCTTCTCGGGTCGGTCGTGTTCTTCAATGAGGGCTGGGTTCCCTACGACGAACGCGCCGACTACATTCTGGATGCGGATGTCGGGGTGAGCACCCATCTCGATCATCTCGAAACCGCCTTCAGCTTCCGCACCCGAATCCTCGACTATCTCTGGGGCTCGCTGCCGATTGTCAGCACCGCCGGCGACACGTTCGCGGAGATCATCGAACATCATGAGCTGGGACGGGTAGTCGCACCTCAGGATGTCGCCGGGTTGGAATCGGCCCTCGAGTCTGTGCTGTTCGATGACGTCGAGCACGCAGCCACGGTCGACCGGGTGAAGTCGTTTGCCGCCACGATGACCTGGGAGCGCGTGCTGCAGCCCCTCGTGACCTATTGCCTCACGGGGGAGCGCGCACCCGACCTGGCTCGCAAGATGATCCTTGCTGGCCTCGATAAGCAGATTTCGCTCCAGACTAGGGTGGATGGACTCGAGCAGAGCTTCTCCTGGAGGATCACCGCCCCGGTCCGCGCGGTGACGGGCCTGTTTCGCCGCTTCCGCGGCTGACCTCCGTTATAGACTTCCGTGGCTCCCAATCGCCCAAGAGAGGCCGGCATGCCCACACTGCGACCAGGCGTCGTCTCCGTTGTGCTCGTCAACTACAAAGGCACGGACGACACGATTGAGGCGATCGGCAATCTCGGACGCCTCGATTGGCCGAGTGATCGGCTTGAGATCGTCGTGGTGGAGAACGCTTCTGGCGATAACAGCGAGGAACGCATCCGAGCCGCAGCACCGCACGTGACGGTGGTGGTCTCTCCCAAGAATCTGGGATTCGCCGGGGGCTGCAACCTGGGTGTTGCAGAGTCGAGCGGCGAGTTCGTCGCCCTGCTGAACAACGACGCGAGACCTGATGCGCTCTGGGTGCGGACCGCCGTCGAGCGGTTCGCCGAGTCGGCGAGCATCGGCGCCGTCGCGAGCCGAGTGCTCGATTGGGAAGGAAACCTCGTCGACTACATCGGGTCGGCAATGACCTGGTACGGAATGGGTTACAAACCCGACACCGCGGAAGCCATCCCCGCAACGCCGGACCTTCCAAAGGACGTGCTGTTCGGCACCGGGTCGGCGATGTTCGTCAGGCGATCCGTCTACGACGAGCTCGAGGGGTTCGACGAGCGCTACTTCATGTTCTTCGAAGACGTCGACCTCGGCTGGCGACTCAACCTGCGCGGTTGGCGCTTCGCCTACGAGCCGCGATCGCTTGCGTATCACAAGCACCATGCTTCGATGAAAGAGTTCGGTTCGTATAAGGAGACCTACCTTCTCGAACGGAATGCCCTCTTCACCCTCTATAAGAATATGGACGAGAAGAACCTCGCGGAGGCGCTTCCGGCCGCTATGGCGCTGTCCGTTCGACGCGCCATCGCGCGCGGAAAGATCGACTCTTCGGCCTTCGACCTGCGCAAGCCGGGTGGCGACAGCGAGTCGGACATCGAGATTCCCAAGATCACCGTCTCGGCACTGTACGCCATCGATCAGTTCGTCGAACGACTCCCTTCCCTTCGCGCCGCTCGCGACCAGATCCAGGCGACGAGAACGGTGTCGGACAGCCGAATCTGGAGACTGTTCGGCGAAGCGGATGCGCCCGTCTACCAGGACGAGGACTACCTGCGCGGATACGAGAACATCGTCACGGTCTTCGACGTCGCCGACCCTCCCATCGCGACGAGGGTTCTCATCATCACCGGCGATCCGATCGGCAAGAAACTCGCCGGACCGGCGATCCGCGCCTGGAACATGGCCGAACTGCTTTCTCGGGACAACTCGGTCACACTCGTCACCCTGAGTGGCACCGAACAGATCGATGCGCCATTCGACATCGCGCACGTGGCGCCGGGCGACGACCGGGCGTTCGACAAGCTCGAGGAGTGGGCCGACGTCATTGTGTTCCAGGGCCATGCGATGGCGGTGTTCGAAGCGCTACGTCGCACCACCAAGATCGTCGTGGTCGACATCTACGACCCGATGCACCTCGAACAGCTCGAGCAGGGACGTCACCTCCCCTCCGCCGAGTGGGCCACCCAGGTCAGCGATGCCACCGGTGTGCTCAACGAGCAGATGAGTCGAGGAGATTTCTTCCTCAGCGCTTCAGATCGCCAGCGGATGTTCTGGCTGGGACAGCTCGCCTCTCTCGGCCGCATCAACCCCGCGACCTACGACGGCGACCCCGACCTCGACGGACTGATCGGTGTCGCGCCGTTCGGACTCTCCTCGACCCCGCCCGAGCACCGCCGCGAGGTACTGAAGGGCGTTGTGCCCGGCATCGCAGCGACGGACAAGGTCGTGCTCTGGAGTGGCGGGCTCTACAACTGGTTCGACCCGAAGATCCTGATCAGGGCGGTAGCCGATCTGTCCGAGCGCCGACCGAACGTGCGCCTGTTCTTTCAGGGAACCAAGCACCCGCATCCCGGAGTGCCCGAGATGGCGATCGTCTCAGAATCACGTGAGCTTGCGGCCCGCCTCGGCGCGCTCGACAGGACCGTGTTCTTCAATCCGTCCTGGGTGGACTACGCCGATCGCGAGAACTACCTCATGGAGGCGGATGCGGGCGTCAGTACCCACTTCTCCCACATCGAGACGACCTTCTCGTTCCGCACCCGCATCCTCGACTACCTGTGGGCCGGCCTTCCCATGGTGGTCACGGCGGGGGACCATTTCGCGGAGCTCATCGAGGCCGAGAATCTCGGTCTCGTCGTCCCCGCCGGCGACATGGAGGCGTTGTCGGCGGCCCTCGAGCGCGTGCTCTTCGACGACGAGTTGATCGACGAGGCGAAGGCCAACATCGCCAGGGTTCGAGAGCTGTACTTTTGGGAGCGAGCGCTTGCTCCCCTCGTCGACTTCGTCGCCGACGCGCATCACGCCAGAGACAGGCAAGGGATGGGGGGAACCGCTGTCTCCGTCGCGCGCCCCAGGCAACGGGTTAAGCCCTCGGGTCTTCGCCATGACTTGAGGCTCGTCACTCACTACCTGAACAATGGAGGTCCCCGCATGGTTGTGCGGCGCATCCAGAGCCGATTAAGACGGAGTGAACCCGAGCTGTGACCCTTCGGCGGCGAAGCCGTGTTCCTGACCGAGATCGCTGGATCCGCTGGCAGAATGTCTCCGGGTCTGCTCAAGGGCTCTTATCGAAAAGGATTAGGTAGTCGCTTGGTTGCTGTTCTCGTGTGGGAGTCCGGGTCAGCCCACATCGTGTGCCCGGTGTGTCGCTACGACGGCGATGCTTCGGGCGACGTCGCGGTACTGGGGATGCCGGTCGGCCGGATTGAGACTGTGCGGTGTCCTCGATGCCGTTCCATCTCCATTCTCGGCGGCCTGTTCAGTATCAATACTCCCGAGTCGATAGTCGACGCGTACGTCGAAAACGGAGCTGGTCTCGAAGGCATCGCCCGGAACCTCTATTACATCGACCCGGCCCAGGTTTCCACCATGCTCGATGTCGGGTGCAACTACGGATTCGGCGCTCACCTCGGCAAGACCGTTCTCGGGTGGGATGCGATGGGCATCGAACCGGGGACCTCTGGACGGCGGGGCGCGCGTGAACTCGGCATCGTCATCCGGGATGAATTCCTTCTAAAAGAGACACGCTTCGACAGTGCCTTCGATCTGATTGTCGCGTCGGAGGTACTCGAACACGTTCCTGATCCGCTCGGATTCCTGCAGGCGATCGCGGCTCATCTCTCCCCGACCGGACGCCTGATACTGACGACACCCGCAGCGGAGATCGTCTCCCCGGACGAGCCGGACGTCGAAATCATCATTGCGTTGAGTCCGGGGTATCACCTCTTCCTCGCGAGCTCCGGCGGGCTCGAGATGCTTCTTCGAGAGGCAGGATTCGGCGCCGTCCGGATCGAACTCGACGGTCGCACCCTTCGGGCGATCGCCGCCATCGACTCTTCGGAGCCGGTGGAGTTCGGAGACTTCGGTCCGGACCCCTCCACGCTCGAGCGGTACTACGACCAGAGCGCCGAATTGGGTCCGGCCGGGTCCGCCCTCCGAAGCGGCATGGCCACTCGGCATTTCAGGTCGCTGGTCAACCGCGGAGCGTGGGAAATCGCTGGCGCCAGCCGGGATCGTGCCATCTCCGCGGTGAGCGACAGGCATGGAGTCGACCTGGCGTCCCCGACATCCGCTCTCGCTGCATTGCACGCCGGCACGCCCGTGCCCTGGAATTCCATATCGCTCGCATATCACTGTGGGATGCGGGAACTGGTCGACCGCAATGACGCGCCACTCGCCCTGCAGTACTTCGACTTCACCCTCGGGGCTGCGGCGCTCTGGGTGGAACAGGCGAATGTGCTTGACGGCGACTCGTCCGACCTGATGATCAACGCAGCGCGCCACCGTGCCCTTGCGCTCGCCCGCTTCGACCCGGATGCGCTTCCGGCCGCACTCTCGCTTCTCTCAACAGTCGACTCCCGCGGGAGCGCGGATGTCTGGACAGCGCGCATCCTCACCGAGCTGGTGTCACTCGCCCGCTTTGACGCGGCGGAATCGATCCGCGCGGATGCCGAGGCTCTCGTGGCGCGCTCGGACGGTCAGACGGGGGGTCGAACGGTTCCGGCCATTCGGTCCGTATTCGCCCTCGCCGACATGGACATCGCGAGCCGCAGGTTCGAGAGTGCCGCATCTCGGCTCCGACTGGCCCGACAGCTCCGCGGCAGATCAGCCACCGACGACGAGACCGAGGCCTTCATCCACCATGTCCTCGTCCCGTCCGCCAGTGAGCGTCTGGGGCACGCCTACCGGGCCGCGCTCGCGGCGAAAGACCACGCAACGGCTCGCCAGATCGCCCGCACCATCACCGAGGTCGCGCGTATCGGTCCACGCGCGCGTCTTCGACGATCCGCTCTCGTCTCGCTGGCCCGTTTCCCGGCAGCAATCGACGCTCTTCGACTCGGCCGGCGGCTCTAGCGAACAATCAGGTCTTCGGAATCACCCGGTAGATGGTGAAGGTCTGTTTCGGAGCGGGGAACGAACGGTCGGCGACAAGGCACTTCGAAGTGACCTTCTTCTCGGTCGACAGCACATAGGCGACATGCTTTTGTGCGAATTCAGAGCAAGCGTCGAACGTAGAGACGATCTGATCGGCCGCAGGATTGCTGACGACGGGCTCGCCCGGTGCGAAGACCCAGCCGATGCCCGCGAGTCGATTCCAGGTGTACTTGTACTGCGACGTTGGATCAATCTCTTTCCACATGGTGCGCGACGGTGCCCCCTGCATCCCATTGAACGCGGTCACTCCCGACTCCATCAGGATGGCAGAGGTTTCGACACCACCGACGCCGACCCAGTCTCCCGGCCGTTCGGCATCGACCCGCTGCACTCCCTTCGTCACCGGCGCATTTCGCAGATCGAAGACTCCGACATAGACGGGATTGACGCCCGCGGTGCTCAGGACGCTGATGGCGAGGAAGAGAGCGGTGCCTAGTGCAGGTCGCCTGCGCGCGACGAAGAAGATGGCCGCGGCTGAGGCAAGCGCGTCGAGCCACCAGAGCGGCGAGTTCCGGAAGAGCGTCGCACGTCCACCGAAATGGATCACCGCCAAGGCGACAGCGAGCTGCGACAGAACGAACAGCACCGCTGAAAGCACGGAGATCCGAAGTCCCGCCTGGCTCTTCTCGTCGTCGAAATAGCGGATGACGTAGGCCAGAATCACGAAGGACGCGAGCCCGAGCCCAATTCGCAGTCGAGCATCCATGGAGCGGTCGAGAAAGAGCAAGTGCGCGATTGCATTCCAGCCGGGGATGTAGCAGAACGCCACGATCAACAGGATGAACCCGACCATGGCCATGAGAGTCCATGGCAGTGGGACGCGCGACCGTGCGGCGCGCACGACGATCCAGACGACGACGGGGATCAGGAACGCCCCGATCAGAAAGAAGGTCGAAGCTTCGGACGCGTTGATGTTGAGCAAGCCATCGCCGAGGGACAGCGATTGCGAGAACGACGAACCGATCGTGCGTGCCCCCGTCGCGAGCAGGCTCGACCCGGTGGGGGTGAGACGTTCGCCGGGGTAGGACGTGGCCAAGAAAGCGTTGAGAGTGGTCTGTTTGGTCTGCAGCCAGATCAGCGTTACCACCGCGCCAAGCGCGCCGGCGATGAGGATCGGGACCGCCCTTGCAAGAAGAGCCAGCCACGCAGCCCCGCGTCTCTTCTGTTCGATCACGGTGCCGATGGCGAACAGCGCGACCACGAGCACGATCGGCACGATGAACGGCGCGTAGATACCCATTGCCATGACCACGGTGAGGAATGCCACCGGCGCTGCCCAGATCCATCGAGACGCACGGCTGTCCGAGCGAACTGCCCACAACATCGCTGCCATGGTGACCAGTGCCCAGGCCATCGGCCAGAAGATGACGGTCTGGAACCACCACTGGAAGAACGGGCTGAAGAAGAAGCCGACCGAAAGGGCCGCAGCGACGAGCGGCCGCCGGGGCAACACTGTCACGAGAAAGAGGTAGGCGGCGCCGATGAAGGTCAGGGCCGCAATCCACCACTTGAACGCTGTGGCGTGGTTGACGTCGAACACCAGATAGCCCCAGAGCTGCGGTCGAAAGACGACCGACCAGTCAGAGCGCGGCAGGTCGTGGGGGAGCGCCGCATCCATTCCCCCCGGCATCGTCCGATTGATCTCCGGGAGCCCCTGCTCGACCTGCGAGATCGACCAAGCGGTGTTCACGTACCACTCGTCTGAGCGGATCAGCTCAGGATGCCCGGCGAGGAGCGCCGGATCGTTTCCCGCATAGATCCGGCCGTACATCTCGCCGGACGACGTCCCGTTGAGAGCAAAACCGACGACGATGATTCCGAACAGCACGACGAGAGCCGGAAAAATGAGCAGTACGCGTCGGTTGGGCAAGCCGTCTGGTCGGGGCAGAGCGAAGCGGGCGTACTTCATTACCGAAGTCGTCCAGATCGCTCGCAGTCGAGGCGCCGTTGACTGCACGCGGATTTTACTCACTGAGCCTCACCCATCATCACGACAGCTGCTCGAGCTCAGCCGCAATCATGATGCCGACCAGCTCGTGGAACGAGACGCTCGGCTCCCAGCCGATCGAACGCAGCTTTGTGGGGTCGCCGACCAGTTGTTTTGGGTCTGCCGGTCGGTAGAGCGCTGGATCGATGATCACGCGATCTTCCCAGTCGGTGACACCGGCGACGGCGAAGGCCTCGGAGACGAACTCGCGCACCGAGTGCGACACACCGGTCGCGACGATGAAGTCGTCGCTGGTCGGCTGCGAGATGATCCGGATCATCGCGTCGACAAAGTCCGGTGCGTAGCCCCAGTCCCGGTGCACGTCGATGTTGCCGAGCGTGATGGTCTCCTGGCGACCGAGCGCGATCCGTGCGACGGCCATCGCGATCTTCCGGGCGACGAACGAGTCTGGACGCCGCGGGGATTCGTGGTTGTAGAGCACCGCCGAGCTCACGAACATCCCGCGCGCGCGGTAGACGCCCGCCATCTCATGGGCGAACATCTTTGCCGCACCGTACGGGGTCACCGGCACGAGCGGCGTGCGCTCGGTCTGTGGCACCTCGGTCGCGTCGCCGAAGATCTCTGCGCTCGACGCCTGCAGCATCCGCACCGGCCGCCCCGTGCGCTGCGAGAGATTCCAGGACGCCTCGAGAAGACGGATGGGTCCCACCCCGAGCACATCGGCTGCCTCGGCCGGGAACTCCCACGAGCGGGCTACCGAGGTGTTGCCGGCGAGGTTGAACACCCGGGTCGGTTCCGTCGCGTCGACGAGTTCGCGGATGCCGGTGGCGTCCCCGAGATCGGCCACATGGGCCGTCGCCGAGGGGAAGCGTTCGGCGAGGAGCGCGGCCCCCGCATGGGAGTGGCACATGCCGTGGACCTCGTCCCCCCGGGCGAGCAGCTTCTCCACAAGGTAGACCCCGTCTTGACCGTTCGCCCCGGTGACGAGGGATCGCTGGCGAGTCACGGATTCCGCGATGGTCATGCGACCCTCCGATAGACGTCGACGTGAACGTCGCGGCACTTCTCCCAGGTGAAGTCCTGCACCTGGTCGAGCCCACGACGCGTCAGCTCCGGTGCTCGTACGAGGGCATCGAGGATGCCGGCGGCGATCGCTTCCGGATCCTCAGGGTCGAAGAGCACGGCGGCGTCGCCGCACACCTCGGGGATGGAACCTGCATTCGATGCCGCAACCGGGCACCCGGACGCCATGGCCTCGAGCGGGGGAAGCCCGAAACCCTCATACAGGCTCGGGAAGGCGAGCACTGCGGCTGACCGGTACAGGTTCTTCAGCTCGTCCGTGCTGACGAGGCCGCGTCGCTCGACCCAGTCCGGAAGCTCGCCGAGCTGGTCGAGCGCACCACCGGTAAGCACGAGGCGGATGTCGGGGCGCTCAGCACGCACCAGGCGCATGGCCTCGACGAGTCGCGCATGGTTCTTGTGCTGCCAGCCGCGCGCCGGGTAGAGCACGAACCCCTCACGCGGCCCGAGGTTCGGAGTGAACTGCCGGGTATCGACGGCGAGGTGGGCGACGTGGATCTTCGCCGGGTCGAGTCCGAGCAGCTCCACCATGCGGGTCTTGGCGAACTCGCTGATCGTGATGACCGCGTCGGCACGCCGGGCCGCTCCCTCGTAGTAGTGGCGGCGATAGGCGAGCTCCGGTCGGGAGAAGAGTTGGGGGAGGTCAAGGTGCTGCACATCGAGGAGGGTCTGTACGAAAGCCTGGTCTTTCGACGGCTTCGGAGCCCCCACGGTGAACGGATAGTGGACGACGCGCGCGGAAGCCAGTTCGCGGCGAATCGATCGGGCGAAGACCGTCGCCGTTGTCAGCGCCCGCAGGCGGTCGAGCGTTGTCGGGCCGCCGTGCACCTGCGCAATCACGCGCTCCGCGATGCCCTCGCTGAAGCCCCGCGCCGTCGATGGCACCCAGGCGGTGGCCGAGACCTCGTCGACCGTCGCCAACTGCCGGGTGAGCTCTCGCGCGTAGGTCTCGCTTCCGCCCATGCCTCCTGGAACGAGAGTGAGCATCGACAGCGCTACATCGAGCACAGGATCAGACGGTCTGGACAGCGTCCACGTGACGCGATCCACCGAGTTCGAGTGCCTTGATGTCGGAGTCGACCATGATCTGTGCGAGACGGGGCGTGAGGATGGTGGGAGTCCAGCCGAGCTCGCGTTCAGCCTTCGAGTAGTCACCGATCAGCGAGTCGACCTCGGTCGGGCGCAGGTAGCGCTCATCGAACTTGACGTACTTCTCCCAGTCGAGCCCAACGTGCTCGAACGAGAGCTGCAGAAAGTCCTTGACCGTGTATGCGGTGTTGGTCGCCACGACGAAGTCTCCGGGTGTGTCGTGCTGCAGCATCCGCCACATGGCTTCGACGTATTCCGGTGCATAGCCCCAGTCGCGCACGGAGTCGAGGTTTCCCATGTAGAGCTCGGTCTGCTCGCCGGCGGCGATCCGGGCCACCGCGCGGGTGATCTTGCGAGTGACGAACGTGTCGCCACGGCGAGGGGACTCGTGGTTGAAGAGGATGCCGTTGGATGCGAAGAGACCGTAGGCCTCGCGGTAGTTTCGGGTGATCCAGTAGGAGTAGAGCTTCGCGACACCGTAGGGGCTGCGCGGGTAGAACGGGGTGCCCTCGTTCTGCGGTGGCGGGGTGGCGCCGAACATCTCGGAGCTCGACGCCTGGTAGAAGCGGGTCTGGAGCCCGATGGCCCGGATCGCTTCGAGGAGGCGAATAGTGCCGAGGCCAGTCACGTCTCCCGTGTACTCGGGCTCGTCGAAGCTCACGCGCACGTGGGATTGCGCGGCGAGGTTGTAGACCTCGTCGGGCTGGATCTCGTTGAGCAGGGTGACGAGTCGCGATCCGTCACTCAGGTCGGAGTAGTGAAGGAAGAGATTGGGATGCGGGGTGTGCGGGTCCTGATAGATGTGGTCGATGCGGTCGGTATTGAAGGTGGAGGACCGACGAATCAGACCGTGGACTTCGTAGCCCTTGCCGAGCAGGAGTTCGGCGAGGTAGCTGCCATCCTGTCCGGTGATTCCGGTGATGATGGCTTTTTTCGCCGTGGTCTCAGTCATTCACTTCACTCCGATGGGTAACGGTGGGCTGCACGGCACTGAGGCCAGGGCAGGGTCGCTTCAAAACTCCAACAGCCTAGCGCAGCGGCGCGGGGTCGACCGCTACCGCAGCGCGCGCGCCTGAGCGTTGACCCGGCCGGCCGCTACGGCGGACGCCCAGCGGATCGGTCGATGCCACAGGCCGCTCACCGGGCGGAGGATCGCGGGGAGGTGGCGGCGCTTCACAGACTCGGCTTCGCGGCTGGAACTCAGGCGATTCGCGACCGTGAGAGATTCCGCGTGCCAGCGGAACGCCGAGACCGAACGGCGAGTCCAGACGAACGACCCGTGCTTGCGGAGCTTGAGGAACGCATCCAGGTCCATGGCGAATCTGAGCTCGCGGTCGAATCCGCCGATCTCCTCGAGAGCATCGAGTGTGATCATCGTGCCGGGGTGCGGGATAAGGTCCGGCCCCCACGGGAGAAGGAAGGTGGCGAGGCGGCCGGCGTTGCTCACCGTGATGGTGCGTCCCTCGGGGTCGATGTAGTCGCATCCGCCGAAAGCCAGGACAGCGCCGGGCGTCGCCTCGAGAACGGTACGGAGTGTAACGAGTCCCTCCGGACGGAACAGGTCATCGTCGCCGACCCACGCGTAGTACTTCTCCGTTGTGCGGGCAGCGAGTCCGTAGTTGATGGCCGCCGAGATGCCTTCCTTGGGATCGTCGACAATGACGGCGCCCATAGACGCGGCCAGTTCGCGGGCGGCGGTGGCTCCGGGAGGCGCCACGACGACAAGGGTAACCCCGAGGTCTTTGCGCTGCTCGTTTACCGAGTCGAGAGTAATCTTGAGTGTGTCCAGTCGATCGCCGAGAGTCGGCAGCACAACGAGGACCTCAGGGTCGGACATGTCTCTCACTTTCAGGATTGCTAAGATCGGTGAGACGAAAAAGCGCTGCACCCTGAGTGTTCGGGCGGCGAAGGAACGTTTTTCCCACAGGCGCGATGCGCAAGGTGAGTATAACGAGATTGCACTATCGGAGGACCGTGGACAGATCGTCCCGCATTTACATCGCCGGTCATCGCGGCCTCGTCGGGTCCGCGATCTGGCGCCATCTCAAAGCTGAAGGCTTCACCGACATCATCGGCGCGACATCCGCCGAGCTCGACCTGCGCGACCGCGCCGGTGTCTTCGACTTCATGCGCGAGAACCAGCCGGATGTCGTCATCGACGCCGCTGCACGGGTGGGCGGTATCCAGGCCAACGACACCTTCAGCGCCGACTTCCTCAGCGACAACCTGCAGATCCAGGTCAACGTGATGGATGCTGCCAACGACATCGACGTGGACCGCCTGCTGTTCCTCGGCTCGTCCTGTATCTACCCCAAGTACGCCGAGCAGCCGATCAAGGAGTCGTCCCTGCTGACAGGTGTGCTCGAGCCCACCAACGACGCCTACGCCATCGCGAAGATCGCCGGCATCATGCAGGTGCAGGCCTCTCGCAAGCAGTACGGCCGCCACTGGATCTCGGCCATGCCGACGAACCTCTACGGACCGGGCGACAACTTCCACCCCGAGCACTCGCACGTGCTTCCGGCGCTCCTTCGTCGCATCCACGAGGCGAAGGTCAATGACGACGCCGAGGTCGTGATCTGGGGCTCAGGTACTCCGCGTCGTGAATTCCTCCATGTGGATGACCTCGCGAAGGCGAGCCTGTTCCTCCTCGAGAACTACGACGATCCGCAGACCATCAACGTCGGCGTTGGCGAGGATCTCTCGATCCGCGAACTCGCCACGATGGTCGCGGAAACGGTCGGGTACCGGGGCGAGCTCACACAGGACACGTCGAAGCCGGACGGCACACCGCAGAAGCTCCTCGATGTCACCCGGCTTCGCGAACTCGGGTGGGCGGCGACGACCGGGCTCCGCGACGGTGTAGCGAACACTTACGACTGGTACCTCGAGAACCTCGAGGCGTTGCGCAAGAAGTAGCCCCCGGGCTGATTGGTACTATCTCTCTATGGTCAACTCCCTCGAAAAAACGCTTGTGGTCATGCCGGCGTTCAACGAAGAAGAGTCGGTCAGAAACGTCGTTCTCGAGGTGTTCGAGAAGCTGCCCGGCATCACGTGTCTCGTCGTGAATGACGGATCGAGCGACGGCACGACGAGCGAGGCTCTCGCCGCCGGTGCCATAGTCGCGCGCCTGCCGTTCAACCTCGGAGTAGGCGGAGCCATGCGTGTGGGGTTCCGCTATGCCCTCGAGAATGGGTTCGACAATGTGGTGCAGGTGGATGCCGACGGCCAGCACGATCCGGCCGGAGTGATTGCCCTCCTCGCCCAGCTCGACACTGCCGACCTCGTCATCGGCGCTCGATTCGCCGGCGAGGGTGAGTACACGGTGAAGGGTCCGCGTCGCTGGGCGATGGTGTTGCTCTCCAAGTTCCTCAGCCGCACAGCTCGGACCACGCTCACCGACACGACATCTGGTTTCAAGATGAGCGGCCCGCGGGCCGTCCGACTCTTCGCTGAGCACTATCCGGCCGAGTACCTCGGCGACACGATCGAGTCCCTGGTGATTGCGGCCCGAGCGAAGATCGTCATCGTTCAGGTGCCCGTGGCTATGCGCGAGCGGGCCGGCGGTCGTCCGTCTCACAATCCGGTGAAGGCCGCCGCGTATCTGGCGCGTGCGGTGCTTGCGCTGATGTTTGCCATCATCCGCCCTCCAGTGAAGCTCCAGGAGGTGGCTGTCTCATGACCGTCGCAAGCTACATCCTGGGTGTCGTGTCCGCGCTCATCACCCTCGGGGTCGTCATCGAGATGCTGCGGAGGCGGCGCCTTCGGGAACGCCACGCGGTCTGGTGGCTCGTCGCGGGTGTGCTCGCCCTCATCGCAGGCGTGTTTCCCTCCACCCTCATTTGGGCTGCCGGCCTCGTCGGGGTTGCCGTGCCGATCAATCTGGTTTTTTTCGTCAGCGTCGCCGTCCTGTTCCTGGTCTGCATCCAACACAGTGCGGAATTGACCGAGCTCGAGGCGAAAACTCGTTCCCTGGCGGAGACCTCAGCGCTGCAGGAGATCCGCATCGGTGAGCTGGAGAAACACCTCACCGGCCACGCCGCTCCGGTGCTCGAAGTCGTCCAGGTGGACGAGAAAGCCCCGAAGAACTCCTAGCTGCCCGTCGTCCTCACCTCGCGCAGCGGGCGAGCTGCCGAAGTGCCGCTGGGGGATGCAGACGGATGCAGCTCAGCGCGCGCGCCGCTCCCGCAATCCCGCCGACACGAGATATGTGCCGTGCACGAGCAGCCCGACGATCGGACCGGCGACGAGCGCACAGATCGTTCGCGTGGCGAAATCCAGCGGAAGAAGAAGCGCGGCGACGGTGACGACCGCCCCGGCAACCCATCCCGCCGTGTAGACGAGATGCTGCGACCTCGCGAGAACCGCGGGGGCGGTGATGCAGAGCGCCGCAACGAGGGCGGATGACGCCACCAGGATCGCAAAGAAGGGGCCGTCGGGCTGTGGCCCAGTCGGTGAGATCAGCCCATAGATCGCCGGACCGAGCAGCCACCCGCCAAAGGCCAGCACCGCTCCGCCCGCAGCGACGATGCCGAGGAGACGTAGGAACTGGCGCCAGAAGCGCTCGGAGTGATTGCGGAACTGCACCACCAGGTAGCTCTGCAGCGACATCGCGACAACGATCAGCGGGGCCCGGGTGAGCGTGATGGCGAGCACGAACATGCCCTGGAGCGCCCGCGGAACCGAGTGCGAGGTGAGCCCGAGCATCAGGGGAAATCCGCTGACCATGATGCCGGTCGCCGTAGCCGCCACCACGGTTCGTGCGACGTTCCAGGTGAGGGCGCGATAGCCGACATCCAATTGCGAGCGTCCGACTATCGAGGGGCGGATGAACGGCCAGAGCACGATGAGCGTGACGGGGAACGGCAACGCGACCGCCCACGCGAGCACGACGACATCGGTGGTGAACGCCAGGGCGATCGCCAACCCGATGAGGCGTAGCAGGGCGTCAACGGTGATCATCAGCGCGATCGGCGTCCAGGCCGACACTCCGTAGAGTGAGCCGGCGAGCACGGCGACCATGACGAAGGATGAGGTGCCGATCGCGAGCGGCGGCACGAGAGCCCAGCCCTCGGTGGGGAACGCGGCTCGCACCCACAGTGGCGCCGTCGCAAGCACGAGGGCTAAGACCGTAAGCCCGGCGACGAGACCGAAGTTGCGCGCCCGACTGACCCGGTATGGACCGTCGCCGCTGACCGGATGCGTTCCGCGGGTCACTTCCTGCTGGATGCCCCCGAGCGCCCCGACGACGAGATAGATCGACGACCAGAAGACCGCGAACGGCACGTAGAGCGCCGGGCCCACGCGGTTCGGCACGAGAATCGTCACCACGTACGAGATCACGCCGGCAATCCCGGTGGCGACCAGGATGATGACGAAGCCGGAGAGGCGTGCCGGTGGTCGACCCACGGGCCTCGCGTCAGTCATCCGTTCATCTTATCGAGAGGGATGCCGTCACTCTCCGTGAGGCTGCAGCAGGTCGCGCACCATATCCAGTCGACCCTGGCTCGCGTATTCGGAGTACCAGCCGCGCCGGTCCGCCGCGAGCACGCGCCAGAGTCGGCGCCGTCGTTGCGCGGGCAGTGCCTGACGGATTGCTTCGAACGCCGCCTTGGTGCGCGCGTGGGCCAGCCGTTCCGGGAGCACTCGGTCCTGAACGCTGTCCAGCCGCTCCGCGAGCTGCGCGAACTGTGTGGCGAGCCGGTCGTTCCGTCCGCCGCGCGGCTCGAGCGCTCGCCGCACCTTACGCCGGAAGGTCGGATAGTCGACGCCGATCTGATTCGACGCGTGTTGCCGGTAGTCGATGAGTGCGGCATTCAGCGAGTCGAGTTGTCCGACGGTGGCGGCGACGACGGCAAGCCATTCGTCGTGCACCCATCCGGTGGGGAACGGCAGGGCCACCTCGAGCAGCCGGCGACGGAACATCGAGGTTGCTCCCGTCGCGATGTTGCGCCTGATGAACACCGAGAACCCGTCGCCGCGATGCAGCGCGGTGAGATCCTGCTCGCTCACCTCGAGTACGGAGAAGAGGTTGCGGCCCTGGTCCACACCCTCGGCGTCGACGAGGCGGGCGTCGGCGAACAGGAAGTCGAGACCGGGGCGTGCGTCGAACTCCTTGATGGCGCGGGAGAGGCGGTCCGGATACCAGAGGTCGTCCTGGTCGCTCAGAACGATGAGCTCCCCCGTCGTTGCCCGAATCGCGCTCTCGAAGTTCGCGGTGACGCCGAGCGCCTTCGGGTTGCGAAGCACGACGAAATCGAGCTGGGGGAGGGCGATTGACCCCACGAGCGCGATGGCGACATCCACCGTGTCATCCGTCGACGCATCGTCGGAGAGCACAATCTCATCGGGAGGGGTCGACTGGGCGAGGATGCTGCGCAGCTGGGCCTCGATGAAGCGGGCGCCGTTGTGCGTGCACAGCGCAACGGAGATCCGTTCGGTCATGATCCGACCCCCAGTGCGAGTGAAAACGGTGCGCGCGGCGCGCAGCAGCCCTTATATTCTGCCCGCTGCCTGAACACGATTGTCCGCTCAGTGCTCGGGACGGGCTTTCTCAGGATGCCCTCCGGTACATTTGTGCGGTGGCAGATGACAAACGAGTACCGATCAAGCATTCCCATATCGTTGGGCGTCATGGACTGTGGCGGCAAAACACTCGGGGTCGGACGACTCTTATCGTCGTGGCGGCCGTTCTGATCGTCGGAGTCGGAGTCGGCGCATGGGTCGGGGTTCGGGCGCTCTCGGCCAAGAAATCTCTCGAATCGGCGCAGAGCCTGATCGCGGATCTGCAGACCAAGGTGACCGCACGAGACTTCGCTGGGGCAAAAGACGACGCAGGCAAGATCAAGAAGGACACCGCCAACGCGGTATCCATGACGAGCGACCCGATATGGCGAGTGGTCGAGTTGGTCCCGGTGCTTGGACAGAATCTCACAGTGGTTCGACAACTCGCCGGTGCGGTCAACGACGTCGCCGTCGGTGCGATTGACCCTGCCGTGGACTTCGCGTCGACGTTCAATCTCGATGCGTTGAAACCGGTTGACGGGCATATCAACCTTGAGCCTTTGGCAAAAGCGGGAACGATCATCACCTCCGCCGATAAAGTGGTCGGCGCAGCCTCCTCAACGGTTGATTCGATCAACGACAGCACGTCTATCTCGGTTGTCAAGAACGCTGTAGTCAAGCTCGATCGGCTCTTGGTCAAGGCCAAAGGCATCACTGGTCCAGCGCGGAACGCTCTCGAGTTGCTTCCGCGGATGATGGGAGCCGGCGGACCCCGCACTTACATCATGCTGTTCCAGAACAATGCTGAGGCAGCGAGCCTCGGCGGGGCAGCGAGCGCCTGGACGATCTTGAACGTCGACAATGGCTCGATCACACTAGGAGCTCAGCCGGCGACCGAGAGTTTTCCCAGGAATCTGCCGATTCCCATTCCGCTCGACCCGACGGTGGTCGACCTGTTCAGCCAAAACGGACTGCAGTTCTCGAACAACGTCACGCTTCGTCCGAACTTCCCGACCGCGGCGAAACTCGCTCAAGCGTTCTGGCTGCGCGAGTCGGGCCAGAAGGTCGACGGTGTGCTGTCTTTCGACCCCGTCGCACTCAGCTACCTGCTCACTGCGACCGGGCCTCTGAAGCTGCCATCGGGGGAGAGCTTGACCTCCACTACGGCGGTTCCGATCCTGCTCTCCGAGGTTTACGCCAAATACTCGGGAGTGAAGGTGCAGAACGCCTTCTTCGCTAGCGCTGCGGCTTCGGTGTTCGGGGCGCTCACATCCTCTGCCCCTGATACCAACAAGCTCATAGCGGCGCTCACACGCTCGGTTTCCGAAAACCGATTGATGGTCTGGAGCGATCACCTGAAGGAACAGAAAGTCCTGTCGTCGATCCAGCTCGGTGGGATCATGGACACTACCAACAAAGTGAATACGCAAATCGGCGTCTTTTTCAACGACAACTCGGCATCCAAGATGTCCTACTACCTCAACACCTCGGCCGCGCTCACGTCCACAGCGTGCCAGAGCCCTGGCAATCCGACTTTCACCGCTGTTGTGGTTCTCAATTCCAACATTACTGAAGCGGCGCAGAAGGCTCTTCCGTCCTACGTGCGCTCGCAGGTCTACCTCAAGCCCGTCAAGACGCGGACCCAGGTTTATGTTTATGGGCCGCCCGGGGCGACCAATGCCAGTTTTTCTGATGGCGGTGGCGCGCTCGCCATGAACCTTGTCGGCTCAACCCGCGACCTCGGACGACCCGTTGCTCATATTCAGGTCGATCTGCTCGCCAGCCAGACAGCGACGTTCACTGTGACATTCGCTGGAACAAAAGGCGACTACGGTCCGCTATCCGCGCGCGTGACACCGATGGTCAATCCGACGGCTGTGACGCTATCCTCGCCGGGTTGCCAGCCCTCGACGAAGTAGTTAGACCGCGCCGTCCGACATCGCAACGGCACGAATCGTTCGCCACAGGATGATGATGTCTCCGGTCATTGACCAGTTCTCGACGTAATACAAGTCCAACCGGATCGCGTCATCCCAGCTGAGGTTTGACCGGCCGCTCACTTGCCAGAGCCCGCTCATGCCCGGTTTCATCATGAGCCTGCGGTGGGCTGCGTCGTCGTACAGCGCCACCTCGGCCTGTCTCTGAGGACGCGGGCCAACGAGGCTCATGTGGCCCAGGAGTACATTGAACAGTTGGGGGAACTCATCGAGGGATGAACGTCGGAGAAAACCTCCGACCCGCGTAATTCGAGGGTCGTTCATCACCTTAAACAAGGGCTCTGCGCTTCGTCCCTGCGCGTCAAGCAAACTTTCCAGCTGGTCGTCCGCATCCTTGATCATCGAGCGGAACTTCAACATGCCGAACGGGGTTCCCTGAAGTCCGATCCGTTCCTGCCGGTAAAGAATGCTGCCCGGACTGGAAGTTTTGATGGCGATTCCGACAGCAATAAGTACGGGCGAAGAGATGAGGATGATCAAGCCGGCCCCGACTAGATCGAAAGCTCGCTTCGAGAGACGCTTAACCCCGGTGAATGCGGGGTACTCCACGTAAATTAGCGGAAGACCGGACACCGGTCGGGCATGAATTCGAGGCCCCGCCACCCCCGTAAGTCCGGGCGCCACGATGAGGGTGACTTCCTTGCCTTCGAGGTCCCATCCGAGCTTACGCATGTCGAGGTGGCTGATCTCATCTGCTCCCGTGAGCACAACCGTGTCAGCCTGTACTTCTTCGAGGGCGACGAGGATGTCGGCGTATTTACCCAGGACGGGAACGCCTCCGAAGAAGGGCTTGTCAACCGAACCGTCACGAGTAAGCGCTCCGACGACGTTAATTCCCGAACCCTGCGCCCGCCGGATTGTGGCAGTGACGTTTTCCGACTTGACGCGTTCGCCAACGACAATTGCGCGGGAAACGTGAAGGCCGCGTGCCTGTTCGCGGCGGAGCCACTGTCGCCACGCCCATCGGGTCCAGAGCAGAAGGAATACCCCGATTGGCAGCGCGGTCAGGAAGTAGCCGCGCGCGAGATCAATCCTCAAAAGAAATGCGACGATCGCGAAAATCCCGAACAGGCGGATAGTCGAGTCGACAACGCGCCGATACTCGAGAGTTCCACTGCCGATGACCTTGAGGTCCCGTGTGGCATAGGCGCTGAGGACAAACATCCACAAAAGAGTGATGGCGATCGAGACAGAGTTGTAGCCGATTCCGATCTGAAACTTCTGTTCCAGGGCGACGGGCCGAAGTCCGAACCACAGCAATTGCGAGCCGTAGACGGCAAGAACGACTACGAGAAGATCGGTCACGATCAGGCGCCGGGCGTACACTCGCTGCCAAGTTCTCGACCGCCGCGCCGTTGCGCTTTCAGTACTGGTTGTCACAAAACCTCAGTTCGCCGTCATGACCGTGTGATCCGTCGGGTGCGCAGAACTTTCGGTCCTCGCAAATATATCCTCAGTTGTACGCAGTGAATCACCAACATTGAGGATCAATCGCGCGTTCTTGCTGGCGTACCGACGCCAAACTCCCCCAGGCCCTCAGCATTCTGTGTCGACTCTAGTATTTCGCCGCCAAAAATGGGTCAGCCTTTGGGTTCGATCAGTGGCAGCGGCGACCCTTGGCGGACTATTTCAGCTCACGCGCCACGTTCTTTCGCTCGGACTGATCGAGCTGGGATGCGCGCTGGAGGTTGTTGAGACTGATGGCAAGGTGCCGCACAAAGGTCTCGTCGTATCTGTTCGGCCGCTTCGAAAGTCGACATCGGTGCCTCACCCTTAAGTGGCGACATAGAGTAACTGGGACATATCGAACTTCTGCCAGCAGGGACTTGATTCCACCTTGAACGAATTATCAGACGAGCCACGCGTCGTCTTTGTAGATAGCTCTGCGTTGCCGGGCGGGGGGCAAATGGGACTAAACCGCTACCTGGTGCAGTGCAAGGCCAAGCTGACGAGACTCATCTCGTTGGGCCCGGGTACCGCGTTTTCTGGTGCAACGTCGGCAGGCATACCGGTGGAAGTGCTCACGGCGTCCCCCCACAAATTTGCGTTTCTAGGGATGGGCCTGCGTCTGTCCGGGCGGTTGAGAATGCTCGACCCGAACATCATCGTCGCAAATAGTCCCAAGGCGGCAGTTGTGCTCTCAAGCATTCGACTGCCCAAAGGCACCATCCGTATCTACTACATGAGAGATGATCTCAACCCGAAACGAAATTCGCGTCTGAAATTAGCGGTGCTTAATGGCTTCGTTCTCCCGAGGTTTGACGCATTCATCGCGAATAGCGAATGGACGCTATCGACGCTGCCGGCGAAATTCGACTCACATCCAAAGCGTGTCGCGTATCCAGTGTCTGGGTCGATTGCAACGAAGCGCAACTCGGCTCCTAGTGAACCCCTTCGGATCCTCACTCTGAGCCGGCTCGACCCTTGGAAGGGCATTCACGTGTTGCTCGATGCGCTGCACGAGCTCGAAGTGGCTGGGTACAGCGGGCGTTTCAGCCTAATGATTGCGGGCTCGAGTGCGCATTCGGATCCGCGCTACGCGTCGATGCTTGAGACGCAGGCTCGCTTGCTTCGAAGCCCAGTTCAGTTTCTAGGACACGTCGACCGCGTCGAAGCGCTCATTGCCGACGCGGACTGCTTAGTCTCTGTGTCTACGTCTCCTGAGCCGTTCGGGCAAGTGATCAATCAAGGAATGCTTGGCGGTCTCGTAGTTATCGCCGGGGACGAGGGCGGGCCCCGTGAGCAAATCGACCACGGCGAGACCGGATATCTGGTAACACCGAATGAAAGTGCAATTCTCGCGCGTACGATTCAGGCCCTCTTGGAGGATCCGGCTTCGCGGACTCGGGTGGCTGAAGCTGCTCAAAGGGCTGCCTCGAGATTCAGCGACCGAGTGACTGTTCCGCTATTGACTGAGGCCATCCGCTCCATCGCTGTGGAGTTCCATCCCATTCGGCGGGATAGGCAAAGGCTCTGTCTGTGAACACGACATGTCAAACTTGAAACGTCGATATCGGTGATTCACGGACCATCGAGTGACGAGCTTGCTAGTCGTGGGCGATAGAAAAGGTCAGAAAACAAATGCCAGTGCCCGAGACAACATCTTCAGTTGTGATACTCGTGAGCGAACTGTCCGGAAATTCGGTAGGACGAGCGTATGTGATTTGGATGCTCGCTCGAAAACTCGGATGGAAGACTGTGGTAGTCGGCCCAGTCGAGGAGCGTTTCTGGCCACCGCTTGCGAATTCTGCATTTTCGCGGGACTGCGTCGCCCTTACGGTCGGGCGGAAATCGGACGAGGACGAGCTATCTCGACTCGCAGAGTCCTCTGACCTGATTATCGCTGTCAAGCCACTTCCCCGGTCATTCGGCCGAGCGCTTCGCTTAAAGAAGCTAACAGGTACACCGATCCTGCTGGATATTGACGACCCTGATATAGAGGCAAGGATCGGCCGAGGACGATGGACCCATATGGTCGCCAAGTCCGTACTTCGACCTCGGACCTTTTGGCCAGCTCTTGTAATGAGGTCGAAGGCGTTTGGCGTTTCGCGAATAGTAAGCAACCCCGTTCTGCAGCGTCGCTATGGTGGAACTATTGTGCCCCACGCGCGGGAAGACACCGGGCCAGGGCGAGTTCATGAAACCCACGAGCCTCGGGTCGTGTTCGTCGGGACAAATAGAAAACACAAAGGGGTGGAAACATTGCGGGGCGCAGTGCGTCAACTCCAAGATTTCGGAGTCACGCTCGTGGTAACAGATGCACCGCCAGCGGACTCCGAACCCTGGGAAGACTGGGTCGGAAACACAACTTTCGAAGGCGGACTCGAACTGGTGCGAACTGGAGACATTGTTGTGCTGCCGAGCATCCAGACTTCGATGGTCACCGAAGCGCAACTTCCTGCCAAGCTTATGGACGCAATGATTGCCGGAAGGGCAATAGTTGTAACTAATGCGGAGCCACTGATCTGGGCGGTTGGAGAAGCAGCCCTCGTTGTAGAGTCGGACAACATATCAGCGCTTGCTGATTCGCTCAGGAAACTTTCGGACCCGGTCGTTCGCCGGAAATTTGGGGATGCAATTCGTGAGCGCGCACTTTCTCGCTTCACCGTCGAGGCTGTCCTGCCTGACTTTCGACGGGCGTGTGAAGATGCAATTAAAGGGGAGTCAGGTCGATGATAAGAACCGGATCGGAGCAGCGGCCGAATCGACTTCAGTGGCCCAGTAAGTACGCGATGCTCAGGAACCCGTCTTGAGAATCGTAAGCCTCTCTAAAGTCATTCCTTTCAAGGGAATTCCCCATGCGGGCGGCGAATATGTTCGCAGGCACGTTGACGCTTTGTTAAGCCTCGGTCACACGGTAACCGTACTTGCGCCAAATGACGGACGAAATCGCGCTGCCTTGGCTTTAAACGATTTGGATTTTGAAGTCCGATTGATCGGTACGTCCGGTTGGCCTCGGTTGACGAAATTCACGGACAAATTTTGGACGACGATAGACCCAACGAATCTGGCTCCCCGCTTCCGCCGAGCGATGAAGCAAGACTCTCTTTCGCGCACGATGCTGGAAGCGGCAGACATTGTTGAGGTTCACTGGACCGAAACTATGAGTTTGCTCCCGGTCAATCTAATTGTCCCGAAGCCATTGTTGTTTTCTCAGGACGTACTCGGCCAGCGAGAACAACGGAGCCTCGACGCAACTCCCCGTTGTCGGATCATGCGCCGAGCTCTCGGGTGGCTCCGCGTTAAGAGGACGGGCCCCGGAGAGCACAGCAAGCTGTCGAGTGCGGGAATGGTTATCGCGTTCAGTGAAAAGGACGCGGGGTTAGTCCACCAAATTGTTCCCCAGGTTTCTGTCGAACATATCGACCCTCCTCTTTGGGATGATTCAATTTCAGCCGAACGCGTCAAGCGGGAACCTCGGCTAGCTCGGGTGATTATGGTCGGCGCGTTCAAGCGTCCTGAGAACAATGTCGGTGCAACATGGTTCCTGCGCGAGGTGTGGCCCAAAATAATCGAGTCTGAACCTTCCGCGGAGTTCGCCATCGTTGGTGCTTCCCCCAGCGCACAGCTGCAAGCGGCGGCAGCCGACGCTGCGAACGTCACTTTCACGGGCTACGTCGACAGTGTCGAGCCTTACTACGCATCGGCCACAGTTGCCGTGGTGCCGTTGCTGTCCGGCGCCGGAGTGAAGTTCAAAAGTCTGGACGCTCTCCTCCGAGGCGTGCCGCTGGTCGCGACAAACATCGGTGCCGAGGGAATTACCGACAATCGCGGCGGTCATCCGTTTTCGGTTCACGACGATCCAGCCGAGTTCGCGACGGCCGTCATAGAGATCCTCCGCGGCGGAGTGGGGGTTCTGGGGAACGGCGAATCGCAGCGATGGGCTCAGGCCAAATATGGCACGAGCCAATTCAAATTGAGGATCGAGTCGATTCTCCAAAAATTTGCCGGGGAGCTATCGTGAACTGCTATCGCCCCGATCCGGAAGTTCATAACTTCACTACACGATCGGCTGTTTAATATAATGAAGCAAGGATTCAAAATCGTCTTCCTGTCGGTTTTTGGCCGGTGGCCGATTCACTTCATTCGGATCGCAACGCTTCGGGCTGCGGGAGTGACCATAGAGCGCGATGTCGTCATCTACCATGGCTACCAAGTTCGAAACCCCCGAGGTCTTTTCATCGGCGAGGATTCATCGATAGGGGAGAAAGCGGTTCTAGACGCGCGTGGCGGGCTTCGCATTGGGCGGTCTGTCAACGTCTCCAGCGAAGTGCAAATATGGAGCGCGCAACATGACTGGAAGTCGGAGAGCTTCGAATATGTCGAAAGCAGCGTCGTGGTCGGGGACCGGGTTTGGATTGGACCCCGAGTTACCGTACTGCCGGGAAGTGTTATCGAAGACGGAGTTGTGATCGCAGCTGGAGCCGTCGTTCGCGGCCATCTGGACGCTTGGTCCCTTTACGCTGGCGTACCCGCCAAGAAGATCGGCGACCGTCCACATAATATGGGTTATCGCCTAGGAGGGCCGACGAAGAAGTTGTGGCTTTGGTGAGCCGCATGCAGAACCCGATCAGCGCCATTATTTCGCGAATTCACCAGGCCGGTGCGTGCATTTACGGACGAAAAGGATTCGCAAGAGTCGAGCGCATTCTGTCGATAGTGGCGGCAGCAACTATCTTTCTGCCATCTCCTGTTGCGACCCGACTTACAGTCGGCACGATCATCGCCATTGTTTGTTTCCCTTTTGCCGCGAGGCAATTTGCGAGTAATCGCCCGGCTCGATGGGTGCTGTGGGCCACTTTCGCGATTGTGCCGGTCGCGCTGGTGACCGCGTTAGTGTCACTTTCCCTGCCATCGGGACGAGAATGGAATACAAATTCACTAATCCAGCGGCTGCTTGAATACGTCGCCTTTGTCGGTGCGATGGTCGCGTGCGGGTGGTGCGCGAAGGTCAACGGAATCCAAGTAACCGGGATCGTGCTTGGAACGTTCGGAGCCCTTTTCTCCATAGTTTTCATAACGAGTGCTCAAGCGGAAAATCCATGGAAGTATGTGCTTGCCTGGCCGTTGTCACTGCTGTTCGCGTCGTTGTTGGCTCGCGCACCACTGCTGATCTCGGTGGTGTCCATGCTTGGGTTGGCGTACGTGAGCTTCGCGTTCGAGTCACGGAATGCTGCGGGCGCCTTGGTGCTGGCCGCGGTATTGGCGGTCATTATCAAGCGACGAAAGCGCGGACTATCACCTGGTCGAGTCGTTGCTTTTGGAGGGGCAATTGTCCTCACCTGCGCCGCTGTGTTCATTGCCTTGACAAGCATGGTGAGCGCTGGACTATTTGGCCATGTCCTGCAATCTCGTCAGAGTTCACAGGGTGCGATTGGCCTTCTCGCGGGACGTATTGAGCCGCTTGCGCTCTTGGGTTACTTCAAAAACTCCCCGCTGGGTGTCGGAATCGGTGTCGTTCCGTCGCGTACTGATCGTGCTGCCGCAATACATGAGTTGAGCGCCGGAGCAAATTTCAAAAATCTAAACACCGACTACATTTACGAACGGCTGGTGGGCGAAAGAGTCGACTTGCATTCCATAGTCGGCACGTTTTGGTACGACGCTGGTTTGATCGGCCTAGTAATCGGACTGTTCCTGATCTTTGTTGTTGGGCGTGGGATACTTGCAACCCGAACCAACTATGTAGTGATTGCTTTCGCCGCAGTTCAGGGGCTATGGGATCTCCTCTTCTCCCCGCTTGGTGCCAATGGGCGGTGGGTCGGGATCGCTCTCGCGCTGGTGCTAGTGGCCAGCGCAGAGAAGTTTAGTGGGAGCCCCGAATTACGGGAGCCAGCCGGCATACAAACGTAAAAGGATCCGATGTGCGCCGCCTTCTGGTTTCGAATCTTGCCGTTCGAGCGATAACAACTCCGATAGCTCTGGTTTCTGGGCTCGTCAGCGCTTGGCTAGCTGTCGGCTACCTGGGAGCTGAACTGTATGCGTCCATAATCCTCATAACGACTTTGTCGCAACTCTTGCCTTTCGCGGACATGGGTGTCGGCGCGGCTGTGATCAACGAGGTTGCGGCGCAACGCAAGGGTGATAGGAGTCAGCATGTATATAGGGTTCTCGTGTCGGCGCAGCGTATTTTGCTGGTGGCTGGCGCAGCTATCATCCTCGCCGCGATCCTTCTTGCGATAATTGGTATCTGGCCGATTGTGCTGGGATCGGGATCGAAATTCCTCAACGACCCGACTCTGTTGGCAATCGCATTCTTCGGAATGTTCTCGGCCTTCATTTTCTTCCAACTTGGGTACCGAGTTCTAACAGGTATCGGAAAAAATCAAGTTGGGTCTTTGCTCAGTTGCGGTGCAAGTATTCTCAGCGTCTTGCTTATTTGGGGCGGAGTTGCACTCGAACTGGCGCCAGTGTGGTTTGTTATGGCACAGACTATTTCTGCGGCGATTTTCGCCCTGGTGGCTAGCCTGCTAGCCGGCAAGTGGAGCGGATATTCCTATATCGGTATCGTCATCGATATTTTCAGGCCGAGAACAGTGAAGCAAATCTCGATACGGGGGAGTGCGCTCCCCATGCTTGTAATCATGGCGGCGTTGCCCGCTCTACTCTTCGGGCACAAATTGATATTGAGTCATGTTTCAAGTTCTAATCAACTCGTGGCCTACACATTTGCCAGCCAGATTTACGCGCCCGCTTGGGCCGCCGTGTCTGGGACCCTTCTAGCGCTCTGGCCAGCCTTTGCGGCTGCTCGTTCGGTTTCCTCTAGTCGGGATACCCTTCGCGTTTTGAGAAGAACTTTGGTCCTCGTTGCATCCGCGTCTGCCCTTGCCTCGCTGGCGCTTGTCTTAGTGCTGCCCTCTGCGGCTTTGCTCATCGGCCACGGCCAGACGTCGGTTTCGTGGTGGTTGGCTGGAGGATTCGGCGCACTTATATTTGCTCAATCGGCCTTCTACCCGTTGGGTGTGTACCTCACTCGAGACCGCGAGCTCAGATTTCAGGCAATCTGTGTGGCACTCATGTTGGTGGTAGGGCTGCCGGCGTGCATCGGTGCCGCCAAATTGTGGGGTGCCCCAGGACCGGTGTGGGTTTCTGCCGTGTCCATTCTCACTTTCCAACTCGTGCCGGCCCTGATATTCCTAAGTCGGAACGGAAAACCCGTCGTAGTCGATGACGATGGAGCTGCAAGAGGAACAGGCATTGCGAGCGAAACACGGGTCGCGAACGGGCCGACGATTGGTTAGGACACTGTGCAACAGCCAGTATTGAGCATCGTTACGATCACGTGGAATAACCTTGCGGGTCTGAAAGAGACGATGAATTCCGTCAGGATTCAGGACATTTCCGATAGAGAAGTCATCGAGCACATCGTGGTCGATAATTTGTCGTCCGACGGTACTAGAGAATTCATGGAATCCCTGGCGCGCAGCGATCTGCGATATGTCAGGGAGGGGGATTCGGGGATCTACGATGCGCTCAACAAGGGAACTGGACTTGCGAACGGCAGGTTTATCCTCTATTTGAATGCTGGGGACAAGTTCCATGATCAGGCGTCTTTGGGACACATGATCCAAGTTTCTACGGAAAAGCTTGAGTCGCCAGCTATCGTCTTTGGCGCCGTACAGGTCGAACCCGGGAAACCGGAGAAACTGTTACGAAATGTTCCTCATAATTGGTTTCTTCATGCGTTTGGAATGCGCTCGGCTTGCCATGCAGCTACTGTATTTTCCGCATCTGCAGTACGGGAAGCAGGCGGGTACTCACTCCGAGCAGGGTTCGCGGGCGACTACGACCTGATCCTCCGACTCGGGTTGATGGGGAGAATACTTGGAAGCGATCGAGTTTCTGTCGACTACGACGGAACTGGGTTGTCTGCTCAGCGCAAAGATGAGATTCCCATGCTGTTACATCGAGTCCGCTCGGAGCGGTTTCAATATCCGCCGTGGGCGCGAAGACTGGATGCTGGCTTTGTGAGGCTTCTCAACGGGTACAGGGCAGTCCGCAGGTCTCTCAATCAACCGAGAGCTTTCACCTCGAAGCGTTCAACGAGGTAAGACCTAAATCGAGTCACGGCTAAGTAACACAGGTCACGTGAAGTCGTTTGAAAGGCTTGCCGCACGCGGCTTCTAAGGTGCCGCGAGCCGGCGTGTCCTGACTGTTCTAGGATTGTGGAGCCTCGGACGAATCGCGGCAGACATTACGGTTACTGCTTATCGCCGAGGGGCGCGGAAAGCGTTTGATATGGTCGGCCTGATTGCCCACGAGTGGATCGAAGCTCGTGGCGGTTCCGAGAATGTTCTCGAGGCGATTGCCGCGCTCTATCCCGACGCCGACCTGGTCACGCCTTGGTCGAACGCTCCGCATCGATTTCCTGATCGCAACGTTCGAGAGCTCTGGCTAGCCGACTCGCCACTGCGCGGTCGCAAGGCGGCCTCGGTTCCCTTTCTTACTGCGGCGTGGCGCTCGGCCATACCGTCGAACAAGGAATACGACTGGGTGCTTGCAAGCTCCCACCTCTTCAGCCACCACATTCGCCCACGCGGCCTGAACGCCGACGCGCCAAAGTTGATTTACGCCTATACGCCGGCCAGATATATCTGGAATCGGGAGATGGACGAGCGAGGCAACGGCCTGATCGCCAAAGCGGGGTCCGTCGTGTTGCGACCGCTCGATCGCAAGCGGGCACAGGAAGCAACGGCTGTCGCGGGAATAAGCAACTTCGTGCGCGATCGCATCAGTTTCAACTGGCATCGTGACGCGACGGTGATCTATCCGCCGGTCGAAACGACGGCGCTCCAGTCCGTCGCGGACTGGCGAACTCACCTCGGTGGCGACGAGTTGGCGATTCTCGATTCCCTCCCTGCCGATTTCGTACTCGGAGCATCACGTTTCATTCCGTACAAGCGGCTTGATCTGGTGATCGCATCCGGCGAAGAAGTCGGGATGCCGGTGGTGCTTGCAGGAGGCGGCCCAGAAAGGCCTCGGCTCGTTGCACAGGGGGCGGAGGCATCAGTTCCCGTTACCTTCGTCGACGACCCGTCGAGTGCGCTCCTTTACGCCATCTACCAGCGGGCATCGGTATTCGTATTCCCCCCGCTCGAGGATTTCGGGATCATGCCGGTGGAAGCGATGGCGCTCGGGACTCCGGTCGTCGCCAACGCGATCGGCGGATCGGCCGAGACCGTGGATGCCGGTGTCTCCGGCGTCCACTTTGAGGCTCTGGTGAAAGAAGACGTCGGCCGTGCGATCGGCCAGGCCTTGGCTCTCGACCCGGACGACTGCCGCCGCTGGAGCGGAAAGTTCTCCCGCGAAGCGTTCGACGCGTCATTCACCGAGTGGATGAACAACTCACTGTGAGGGCCGCCTTCGGCTTGGGATCGAGCTAGTTCTGGCCGGTCTTCGAGGTCATGGTGAGGTCGTCCGCCCAGCCTGTGCCGCCGCCCGTTTTGGTGATCGTCAGATCGGCCGTGGTCTGGCCTTTGGCCGTCGTGAACGTGACCCAAGTGGCTGCCCACTTCGGGGACACCGTGGAAGCCGCGCTGCTGCCTGCCTGAAGGGTCATACCGCCCCCGGTGGCGCTCGACCTCACGTAGCCCCCGACGGTGTAGGTAGTGCCGGGCGTGAGGCCGGCCACGGCATAGGTGAGACGAGATCCGGCCTTGGTCAGCGCGACCGCAGCGTTTCCGCCGTGCACGACGAGCGATTGCACCTTCGCGCTGCCGCGAGCCTTCCAGGGTGACAGCTTCGTTCCCTCGAATCCGCCATTGCTCAGACCATTCCGATAGGCCTCGAGCTCGGTGAGCTGAAAGTGGTACACCGAGGCTCCATTCTCCGAAGACGGGCGAGCGAGCTTGGTCGCTTCCACCTTGAGATAACGGACGCTTTTCGGTTCGAAGGTGAAAGTCTGCGGGCCGATCACAGTTGTCTTCGCGTGATAGTTGGTGACGGCGCTCAGATCGGTCCAGGTGGCGTTGTCGCTCGAACCCTTGATCGTGAAGTCGGAGGGGAATCCTTCTCCTTCGTGGCCCGCTGAGTTGCGAGACCACATGACGACGGAATCTACCGCCCTTGATTTTCCGAAGTCGACTCTGGCGGATTCTGTAGCCGACTGGTCCGCGTGACCGGCGGAGCTCCATCCTTCGGCGCCCTTTCCAACCCACGGCACGCTGATCCGGCGCCCGTCGATTAGGTTTGCGGTGCCCCAACCCGCGATCGGTACCTCCGCAGACGAGGAGGTCGTCGTCACTGTCGAGCCTGCACCGGACGCGGCGAGGTCGATGTTGGATGGCTGCGCAACGGGTGTGGCCGCCTGTGCCTTCTTCGTAGAGGGAGTGAACGTGAGCTCGGTGATCCCGTGGGCTGGAATTCGAATGGATTTCTTGTACGCGGAGGCTCCTGCGACGATGGTATCGCTGATGACCGGCGCGTTTTCATTCGGGCTCGGATAGCGATAGTCGACTGCGGTCGAGGTGTCGGCGAACGAGTTGCCCTTGTGATCGCTCACCATGGTCTGCGAGATCTCGAAGTTCGACTTCGAGTAGGGGAGCTTGGTAAGCGAGACGGCCATCGTGCTGTCCACGGCAGTGTTGTTCCAGAGAAGCAGGGTGGCTTTCTTCTTCGTGGGATTCTTCGTCATCAGCCCGAAGACATCTTTGGTGTCTGTTCCCGCACCCGCTATCGTCGCGGCGATCCTCGTCGGATCAAGGTGGGAGTACATCTCGAAGACGTTTCCGACTGACTTCCGGTGCCCATCCATGGTGATCAGTCCGAGGTCGCCGAGATAGGCCTTGCTCGGATTCGCACCCTCAAGGGGGCCGAACCAGAAGATCTTGGCGGCACCGGCTCCGATCGCGGTGTACAGCCGCTTCGCAACGTAACTCGATCCGCTGACACTCGAGTTGGTGTCCGACCCCTGGCCGACCCCGAGCCCGGAGGCCGGGTTGCTGTTCCACTCGGTGATGTAGATCGGGATGTTGCGACCGGTCGCCTTCAACCAGGCCTGAGCCTTCGGCCCGTCAGAAAAATCGCCGATGTAGTAGCTGTGGTACGAGAAGAAGTCGGCCGGAACGGTCGGGTTCGCGGTAAGCCACTGCAGGAACCGGGAGGACCAGCCGCCGAGCTCGCCGATCGTCGAGGTCGCGGCACCGCCCACCTGAGCCGTCGAGTCGGCGGCTTTCACTGCGGCAACGGTTGCCGCATAGAGTGCCTCGTATTGCTCGATGGTGCCGGTGTACGTGTACAGGCTGTCGATCTCGTTCCAGACCTCCCAATTGCGGCCTGACATCCCCATCGCCTTGTAATGCGCGACGAGCGCGCCGCTCGCCGCAGCGAAGATCTCTGTGGAGACCGGGGCCTTGTAGAGCGCTTTACCCGACACGGACGGAGAGTACGACAGCGAGAAGAATGGCGTCATGCCGTTTCGCACCAGAGGAAGTACCACGCGGTCCAGGTTGGTGAAATCGAAGGTTGCTTTTCCGTCGGCCGCGATATTCACAACGTGGTAATAGTTGTCGTCGAAGACATGGTCGATACGGATGTCTCTTAACCCCATGCTGGACATCTGCGCGGCCTGCGCCGGGAACCAGTTCATATTCTGCATCGGTGCGTAGCCGCCCTGTGATGCGTTCATCAAGACGTTCTGATCGACTGTCCCGTTGGCTTTCGTGTAGTCCGCAGCCAGCGTCGAGGTGGTCGAAGTGGCGGTCGACGTCTCCGGAGTTGTTTGAGAGATGGGAGTGCGCGTAAACGGAGGCTGGGCCGCGACGGGAGCCGACGACGCTGTCAGTTTCGGCGTCGGTGTCGGCGTCGGGGACGTGCACCCCGCGACGATGGCAGCGATGAGCGCGACGCAGGCAGCGACACGGGTGGTTCGGAGGGCGCGTCTCACCAATGTGGGCGCTGGGGCGTTGTTTCTCACGAGGACCTCTCATTTACAGCTGGGTGGTTCCCGCATCTCGACAATGGAATGCCGATGGGCGAGCTTACCTTTACTCGGTGCGACGACGCACGGCGTGGGCCGGGCCTGTCGCGAACGAGAGGATTAGGATGGGTCGACCGGGATATCCCCGCTCTTTGGCCACAAGGGAATCGACTATCGTGCCTTTTCCGTGGACGTTGATCACCGTCGCGTTCAACAGTGCCAGTGAACTGGAGCGGTACTGGTCGCGTCCGACCCCCGCCGACGTCGAATGGATCGTCGTCGACAACAGCTCGACGGACGACAGCGCGCTCGTAGCTGAACGGCTGGGCGCCACCGTGATCAGACTCGATCACAACGTCGGTTTCAGTGCCGCGAACAATGTCGGCCTCGCCGCTGCGCGTGGGGAATTCATCGCGTTCGTGAATCCTGACGTCTCGGTCGAATTCGATGATCTGCCCGACCTCGCGCAAACAATTGAACGGAATGGTGGGTTGGTGAGTCCCCAACTCGTTAACAACGACGGCCGAGATCAGCCGAACGGGCGCGGAGCACCACTGCTGCTGTCGAAGGTGGTCAATCGTGTCTCACGTCAGTCCGCGGTTCATCACTCCTATCTGGTCTTCGCAGAGCCGGGTCAGGAGCGATTCATTTTCTGGAGCATGGGCGCAGTGGTCGCAGGTTCCGCTGCGACGTTCGCCGCGCTCAAAGGGTGGGATGAGCGGTTCTTCATCTACTACGAGGACAAGGACATCGCCATCCGATCCTGGCGATCCGGTCGTCCGGTCGTACTTGCGGGCCAGTTCCGCTGGAACCACGGTTGGGCGCGGGAAACCGCGCATTTCAGACTGTCGCCCTGGGCGCATGAGATCGCATCCCTCGTAAAGTTCTACGCCCTATACCCGGAGTTCATCTTCGGCGGTCGGTTCGCAGAACGCCGGCACCCCGAGGCATCGGCCAATTCAGGAAAAGTTCCTGGCGCGTGACCCTCGCGGCGGTACCGAACTCACACGTGCGTCCGGCGAGCCTCGTGCTCACGGTGCTGAACGAGGGCCACAGCTTGCCGACCTTCCTCCGAAGCCTCTCCGCACAGCGCCATCTACCGAGCGAGGTGGTGATCGTGGACGGAGGGTCCGCCGATGACACCGTTGAGATATTGACGGCATGGAGTCCTCCAGCCGGAACAGCCGTTCGGATCGTCGAGCGCCCCGGCGCGAATATCTCCCAGGGGCGGAATACCGCCATCTCACTTGCGGAATCGCCATGGATTCTGGTGACTGACGGCGGAACCGTGCTTGATCCGGGGTGGATCGAGTCGTTGCTCGACTCATTCGACGGGCAACCGACGCCCACAGTTGTCAGCGGTTTCTTCCGCCCGACGGGCGAATCTCTTGTCGAACGAGCCATCGCGTTCACCGCCACCCCGCGGTTGACTGAGATCGATTCAGCGACGTTCCTGCCGTCAAGCAGATCGATCGCGTTTACGCGCGACGCGTGGTCTCAGGCCGGCGGGTATCCGGAATGGCTCGACTACTGCGAGGACCTTGTCTTTGATCTTCGGCTGAAGGAACTGGGGCACCGATTCGCATTCGCTCCGTTGGCCACTGTTACGTGGTCCGCCCGGCATAGCGTGCGCGAATTCATGGTGCAGTACTACCGGTACGCCCGCGGCGACGGCAAGGCCGGGTTGTGGGCGAAGCGGCACTCCGTGCGCTATCTGGCGTACTCCGGGGGGATTGCGCTGGTCGTCGTCGCCTTCTGGCAGCCGATCGTACTCATCCCGCTCGTCGCCGCGGGAAGCCTTTACCTGTCGAAGTACGTACGTCGTGTGTGGCGTGCACGAGAGGAGTTCGGTACCGGGCTCACCCGGGGGCTCGCGCTCGTGCCAGTCATCGTCGTCGCCGGTGATCTGGCCAAGATGGCCGGGTATCCAGTCGGGCTCCGCTGGAAACGGCAGAACCGACCGAGCTAGTTCCGAGGACGCAAGAGCTCTTCGGCGGTCGGGCCGTCGATGGGCGCCGGGGTCGTCCGCTCCGTCGGTCCATTTGTTGAAACGTCGGGTTCGGCTGGGAGCTTGCGGTCGGCGTAGCCGATGGCAAGCGCGGTGAGGGCCATGAGCAGTCCGACCGGGAAGGGGCTCAGACGCTGGTACAGCACGGTTGCCTCGAGAATGCCGGCCGACAGCATCGCGAAAATGAACGGCCAGGCGTATCCACGCCCGGCTTTCGACGACGTGATATAGCCGGCCACGGTCGCCGCGATAACCGCGATGACGCCGACGATGCCGATGTCGACAGCCAGACCGAGCCAGAGGTTGTGTGGGCTGTACGAAGTCAGGCCATTGTTGATCGGACCGGAGTTGCGGATCCAGAAGGATGCGCCCTGGCCGAACAGAGGAGACTGTTCAATCAGTCCACGGGCGAGTCCCCAGAGGTTCCCTCGATTTGTGAAGGCCGCGTGTGGAAAAGCCACGAATGCGGGTATCAGGCTCACCAGGAGTACCGGAGCGGCGAGCACCCACGGGCGCCGTCCGAACCAGTCGATACGAAGGAACAACGAGAGAACCGACCCAAGTACTACCGCCACCATCGCGGTGCGACTTCCGCTGAGCATCACGATCATCAGCACGGGTAGCGGCAGAATCCAGGCGCGCCATCCTTTGATGGTGTAGACGACAGCCGGCGCGATGAGGGCAAGGGTCACACCGGTCACATTGCTCCCGGCTCCGAAGTCGACAGTGAGTGCGCGGTCGCTGAGCAGACATTTGAAGCTCTGAGCGCACGGGCGGAGAGCGAGTTCCGGCTTCACGAAGACAAAGACCGCAAGAACCAGAACAAGAAGCGCGAGCGCCAAGGTCACGCCCCGTTTAAGGATGTCCAACTGGCCGCCTTCTCGCCGGACGAAGAGCGCGGGAGCCAGAGCTGCGGTGGCAGCGAGCACATGCCCCCACGACTGGCCGAGCACGAGAGCGCCCACAGCTTCCGCGAGAAGGATCGCAACCAGAGCGAACGTCGGAAGCAGCACGAATTGAAAGCCGCGAACCATTGCAATCACAGCGACAATCACACTGACAAGAAGCAGTGGCGCGAACTGGAACGCGAACAGTTGCTCCGTGCGCAGCGGCCGATTCGCATCTTTCAGGTAGTACCCGAAAATGGTGGCGATGATCGGCCAGACGCCCGCTGCGGCGGGGTAGACCAGAAGCGGGATTCGCCGGAGCGCCGGTCCCCAGCCCGAACGATATTCGCGGGAACTGAAGATGAGTGCAATGGTGGCGAGCGCCCCGATGGCAACGAGCGCTTGAGTCATGGCAGCGAGCTTACCTAAGGGTGAGGGGTACCGAGACCGAATGGGCGCCCGCGTAGAAGATCACGGAATCGATGACGGCGTCCGAACGGTGATCCACTTTTGGGAACTCAATGGACTCTTTCACCGCGGCAAGGGCCTCCGACTTCCAGATCGCACCATTGGCGATCGACTCGACGAATCTTTCCAGCCGGGAGCTGTCGGACAACTCGAGTTCTGCTGCGACTGTGCGGATCGATGGCGTATTGAGCCCGCGCGCCTCTGCGTATGCATCGACGTCATGGATCAGCAAGCCGATCGATTTACCTGACGAGAGGTAGTCGACCCAGACGCTGGAAAAATCCGATACGAGACCGTCGCTGAGCTGCAGGAACTGATAGAACGAGAGGCCCGCGCTGCGCAGGCTCTCGTTGGTGATGGAGGAGATCTCCCACTCGTCAGAGACGCCTTGGGCGTCGAGCACGTGGGATTTGGTCACCAGGGTGATGTCGTGCTGAGCACAGAGCGTCTTGAGCTCAGCCATCGACCGTCGGTACTCATCCATCGTGTCCAGCCGCTCGCCGTCGACCCACCCGCCGAAGGCTGCATGATCACTGACCCGGTAGGTGGGGAGCCATACGACAACCGGGCGACCCGGATCAATGCCTAGTGCGCTGAGTCTGCTTCGATCGGCTGACTCGTCGAACGCATCTTCGCGCGGATTGCCGGTGACGACAGCGGCATCCTCGGCGGTTATCCCCAGATCACGGATGACCTGGAGCCCCCATGTGCTCGAGTTCGTGCTGGCGAGATCTGCGAGGTAGTGGAATTGGGCTCCGTTCGGCTTCGCACTTTTCGGACCGTGACCGTGGCCGAGAAGCACGTGAATCCGTCTTCTTCCGGATCGGGGGCTGCCGAACAATCCATGGGTATAGAAGACCACCCGGGCGCGGAGGAATATCCAGAGTCCACGAATCGTATTCTTCGAAACGAAGCGAGGCTCTCGATCGAGTGGCTTGTTCTGCCGGTTGGCGATTCGATAGAGCGCCCGCGAGTCGTCGGGGTTCTTCGAGAGAAGCACTACCCGGCTTTTCGGCGTTGACGCATCGAGCGCCGAATGGGCGATCCGGAGCGCGTTCTCCTCGTCGTCGCCGAATCCGTGAATCGCGATGATCGTAGACGGCGGGACCACAAGGATCGCAAATGCGACGAAACGATCGAGCAGTCGGGGCAATCGACACCAGCCTTCCGGCGAACGAGCGCCGGGATCGAGTGTACTGGCGGCTCATGCTCGATGAAATGCGCCACAACGATAGGCTGCGTTCACGATGGATTCCGCAACTCTCGACGATTGTCCGTCGTGCTAGATCACCTTGTGCGGCCGATTTCCCGCCGCCGCTCTGCCGTACTCGGCATCGTCGATCAGGGCCTTTCGAGTGTGTCGAACTTCTTCATCGTTATTGCCGCAGCGAGGCTCCTCTCCGCTGAGGAGTTCGGGGCGTTCTCGGTTGTCTTCATCACCTACTCGATCATCATCGGTGGCTATCAAGCTTTCATCGGCCAGGAGCTCGTTCTTGCCAATGGCGACCGCAGATATCTCGCCGCACGGGCGGTGGCCGCGTGCCGCGCGGCTCTTGCGCTATCGATTCCGGTAGTGGTTGTCCTTGTCGTCTGGGCGATCCTCGTCGAGGAGGTGCGGGGCCCTCTTGTCGTTCTCGCGATAATTCTGGGGCCGCTGGCCGTGCACGAGACCGCGCGGTTCGGCGCTGCGCTACTCGACTCCACCCAGCTAGCGGTGGCTATCGATGCGGTCTGGGTCGGGGCTGTCGCTGTTCTCATCGCGCTCTGTGCGCTCGGTGTATTCGGAGTCCCCAACGCCACGATGGTCACGTTGTTGTGGGGGATCGCCGGACTGGTCTCGCTGGTTCCGCTCGCGTTTTTCGTGCCGCGAATCCGTCTGCTCGGCAACCACATCGAATTCCGCCGGGTGTTCGAGCGGCGCTATCTCGGGCATCGGTTTTTCGGAGAGTTTTTCGCCGTCCGTGCGACCAGTCAGGGACTCACTATCGTGCTCGGGGGTCTTGCCGGTCTGACGGCGACGGGAGCTCTTCGGGGGGTCTCGACCCTATTCGGGCCGCTCAACGTGCTCCTCAACGCGGTGGTCGCCTTTACGATCCCCATCCTGCGTCGGTTTGAGCCTCGAGTACGCGACCGGTGGACTTTCGCTCTCGCCGGTGCCCTTGCGTTGGTCTCCGCGACGCTCATGGTCGTCTTGCTGGTCCTGCCGGATGAAGCCGGACGCCTCTTACTCGGTGACACCTGGGCCGGCGCGCGGACTCTGCTCGTGCCGATCGGTGTGCAAGCGATCGCGCTCTCGATCAGCACGGTGTGTGTGATCGCGCTTCGGATGATCGATCCCAAAGCGACTCTGTGGATCCGTCTCGCCGGGGCGGTGATCGTCATCATTCTTTTCTTCGTCGGATTCGGCATTGACGGCGTGGTCGGCGCCATTTGGGGGCTGTGTGTGGCCGCGATCATCCAGGCAGTGCTTCTGGCAATCCAATACGCGCGACTGCGAGTCTCTGAAGAACTGACAGTCCAACCATCTGATTGAATTACCCAGTTACGCGTGCCCGACGCGTGAACAACAGGAGCAACACATGAAGATCTCAGTCATTGGATGCGGGTATCTCGGGGCGGTCCATGCTGCGGCGATGGCCGAACTCGGTCATGACGTCGTCGGTATCGACGTCGACGCAGCCAAGATCGCCCAGCTCGCCGACGGTCGCCCGCCGTTTTTCGAACCCGGGCTGCCGGAGATCCTGACCTCCGCGATGGCCACCGGTCGTCTGCGGTTCAGCACCGACATCGCCGAGGTGCGCGGATCGCGCGTGCATTTCGTCGCGGTCGGTACCCCGCAGCGCGACGGAAGCAATGCCGCCGACATGACCTACGTCGACGCGGCCATCCACTCCCTGCTTCCCCATCTGTCCGAGGGCGACATCGTGGTCGGGAAGAGCACCGTACCGGTCGGATCGGCCGCCCGCCTCGCCGACGTGATAGCGGCATCCGGAAGCGGAGCGGTGCTGGCCTGGAACCCCGAGTTCCTTCGCGAGGGCTTTGCCGTGCTCGACACGATGACCCCCGACCGCCTCGTGTACGGCGTCGCCGCCGGCGACGAGACCGCCGCATCCATTCTGGACGAGGTGTACGCGACGGCGATCGCCTCCGGCACCCCCGTCGTCGTCACCGACTATGCGACGGCCGAGCTGGTCAAGGTCGCCGCGAACGCCTTCCTCGCTACCAAGATCTCGTTCATCAACGCCATGGCCGAGATCGCTGAAGTCACCGCCGCCGACGTCACCCAACTCGCCGACGCGATCGGCTTCGACAACCGCATCGGGCGCCGCTTCCTTAACGCCGGGGTCGGCTTCGGCGGAGGGTGTCTCCCGAAGGACATCCGCGCCTTCACCGCCCGCGCCGAGGAACTCGGGCGTGGCGAATCGGTCGCCTTCCTGAAAGAGGTTGACAACATCAACCTCCGCCGCCGCCAGCGCGTCGTCGACCTCACCGTCGCAGCGCTCGGTCCGGTGGTCAACGAGAAGAAGGTCGCCGTGCTCGGCCTCGCCTTCAAGCCCCACTCCGACGACGTGCGCGATTCGCCGGCGCTCGACGTCGCCGTGCAGCTGCGCGGACTCGGAGCGGACGTCGTGGCGACCGATCCGCAGGCCATCGAGAATTCGCGCGCCCGGCATCCACAACTCTCCTACTCCGCGAGCGTCGAAGAGACCCTGCGGGGCGCGGACGCCGTGGTGTTGGTGACGGAATGGCCGGAATTCGCTGAGATCGACCCAGTTTGGGCCGCTGGCCTCGTGCGTACCTCCGTGATCATCGACGGCCGCAACAAGCTCGACGCGGCCGCCTGGCGCGCTGCAGGGTGGACCTACCAGGGGCTCGGCCGTCCCTGACCCGAGGCCCGAGCCAACTCCGACGAGCTATTCCTCGAGCGGCCGGGGTGACATCGTCTCGGCAAACGCCCGCCGCCAACTGAGCTCCCGCGCAGCCTTCACTGAACACACGACGAACGTGAGCCAGCCGAACTCGACCAGAATCGAGCTCTCGGCCAGCGACGAGACGGCGAGAACGACCAGCACCAGCGCCGGCCACGCGTAGACCACGCTGCGCTGGCGTGAGGCGAGCAGCCACGAACGGATAAACGCGAGCCCGAGCAACCCGACGAAGAGCAGCAGCCCAATCAGTCCGATCTGCAGCCACACGTCGAGGTAGGCGTTCAAGCCAGAGGTCGGCGCATCCACGATGTTCGAATACGGCGGGATGCTGCGGCGCCACTGCCCGATCCAGCCCCAGCCTTCGAGTTCGTGCAGCGGGTTCAGGAGCCGGATCTGTTGCCACAGGCGCAGACGTTTGGAGAGCTCGCTGCTTGCAGCAAAGGCGTTGATGACCGGCGTTCGATACGCCCAGGCGAGGATCGTGGCGACGATCGCGAGCACGAGCAGGGCGACCTGGCCAATCCGCTTGCGCTGCGGCGGAAGCTGGCGAATGCCGAAGAGTGCGAGCGTCGCCAGCGCGACGATCACCATGGTGCCAATGGCGACGGGGGAGCGGGAGAGCAGCAGCAGCGCGCCGGCGAGCACCAGCGAAGCTATTGCGGTGCCGCGACGCACCGACTTCGTCCGCAACTCAAGGCCGAAGGTGACTATGGCGATGAGCGCGATGACCCCGAGGTGGTTGCGTCCGCCGAAGATGCCCTGAATGGGACCCAAATCCGCAAGATGACCGGCCACCCCGAGGAACGGAAGCGGGGTATCGATGAGCACGCCGGAGAAGATCTCCAGTGCCAGCGACAGCAGCAAGGCGGCCCGCAGCACGTCCCCGAAGGCGCGAGCGATCTGGATCGTGTCGCGAACGAGCGCGACGTAGATGCCGAGCAGGCTGACCGCTCCGAAATACAGGATGCTGCCGAGACTCGCCCACTGATACTGGCTCCAGAACACCGAGACAGCAGCCCAACCCACGAAGACCATGAGGGAGATTGGCAGCAGGCCGTTCCACTCGATCATGTGGCGTTGAGCCAGCAGTGACAGCGACGCCAACACCACGAGGCCCCCGAGCACCGCGAGAGCGCCAGGCCAGCCGATCAGGTCGCGCGCCAGCACCGCCGCAAGCTCGCTCGCGACGATGACCAGCGTGAGGGCGGAAGAAAGCCGGGGCGACGCGAAGAAGTGCTCCGCGACATCCAATGCCGAGGGGGCGGGTGAACTCATCTGGCTCGCCTCATCCGGCTCGCCTCGGCCTGCCCGCGGCAAGTTCGGTGACGGAGCGATCCCACTTGGTCTTGACCGCCCACAGCACGAGCAACAGCCAGCCGCCCTCGACCAGAATGCGGCTCTCGGCGATGCTCTGGATAAGCTGCGCGACCAGCACCAGCAGCGGCAGCAGCGAGAGCCAGCTGTGGGTGCCGCGATCCGTCGATCCGGTGAAGGTGCGATCCACAGCGAGCTGCCACGAGCGCCACACGGTCGACACGACGAGCGCGGCGAAGACGACGAGCCCGACCACCCCCAGCTGGAACAGCACGTCGAGCCAGGCGTCGTGTGCGTGCAGCACCTGCACGCCACCGGCCTCAACGTAGAGCAGCTTCTTGTCGGTGAAGGGGTACGCCCACGGCACCCAGTAGCTGATCCAGCCCCAGCCGAAGGCCGGGCGCTGCGACCAGGTGTGGATGACGTGCTCCCAGATGTTGGTGCGGCCGGTGAGCTCCGAACTCTTACCGAGGACCGACAGGATGACCCCGCGCCCGGCCAGCGCGCCGAGCACGAGCACGGCTACCACGGCCACAATCCCGCCGTAGGTGTACGCGCGAGTGCGCGGTGTTCGCGCCCGCCGCACCAGCACGACGGCCAGCGTCACCACCAGCAGTGCCGCGATTGCGAGGAAGATCGTCGCTGACCGGGTGAGCCCGATCGCGACGAGCGCGACCGCGAACCACACCCAGCCGGCGCGGCCGACGGATCGGGCGGCGAGCTGAATTCCAAAAACAATCAGGCCGATCAGCGCGGCCTGGGCGAGCAGGCTCGAATTGCCCACGATGCCCTGGATCTTGCCCGCTTCGAACAAGAGATTGCGCGACCAGTACAGGAGCTTGGCCGGGTGCGCGGGGTCATCCGGCACGACCCAGACCGGATAGATCGGATGGCGGATGAACGCGGAGACGATGAACTCGAAGACGAACGACAGCCCGAGGATGAGGCGGAACACCCAGCCGAGCACGCGCAGAAGCTCGGCCCAGCTGAGGAGTGCGGCGATGACGACCGCAGCGAGGCTCGTGAGCGTCTGGGTGACGAAGGCGAGCACGGTCTCGGGACGATAGGCAGACCAGGCGATCGACAGCAGTGCGAGGGCGAGGAAGGCGATCAACGGGTAGGGCAGCTTGGTCAGCCGGATCTTCGCCCGGTTGCGGACCAGCAGCAGGATGGTGGTCACCGCGATGATCAGCACGACGGCGCCGTAGCCGTACCAGGTGGTCAGATCGCGCCAGAAATCGCTGGCGATGGTGGAGAAGACCGCGAGAGTCGCGAAGCCCAGGCGGAAGCCGCGACTGTCGAGTATTGCCATGCCTAGAGGCTAGACGACCCCGCTACGGATGCGCGGGAGCCGAGCAGGTGGCGCAGCTGGCTGGCGCGGCGGCCGATGCCCCACGCGGTGACCTTGAGCATGGCCTCGACGACGATGTTGCCGCTCATCTTCGAGACGCCGAACTCCCGATCCTTGAAAACGATCGGCACCTCGACGACGCCGAAGCCGGCGTTCACGGTGCGGATCGTGAGGTCGATCTGGAAGCAGTACCCCTGCGAGTCGACATCCGTCAGAGTCATGCCCGCAAGGGCATCTGCGCGGTAGACGCGATAGCCGCCGGTGAGGTCGTTCGTACGGATGCCGAGAGCTGCGCGGGCGTAGAGGTTCGCGGTACGGCTGAGAGCTTCGCGCGACTTCGGCCAGTTCTCGACCCGGCCACCCTGCACCCAGCGCGAGCCGATGACGACGCCGACCGGTGGGGTGGCTTCGGCACCGGCGCGAATGGTGTCGAGCATCTCGGCGAGAGTGTCGGCCGGGTGTGAGCCGTCGGCATCCATCTCCACGATCAGGTCGTAATCCCGTTCGAGTGCCCAGCCGAAAGCGTCGACGTAGGCCATGCCGAGGCCGTTCTTCGCAGTGCGGTGCAGCACGTGGATGCGCTCGTCGGCTTGCGCGAGGTCGTCGGCGATGCGGCCGGTTCCGTCGGGGCTGGCGTCGTCGACGACCAGCACGTGCGTTGTCGGCACTGCGGCGAGTGCGTTCGCGACAGCTGTGCCAATGTTCTCCGCTTCGTCGTAGGTCGGGATGACGACGAGAGTGCGCCAGTCAGCGGGCTCGGGGAGCATGCGGGGCGAGTCCTTCTGTGAGGCGGAAACAGCTAGAGAATCATTGCACGCGCGCGAATAGCTGCCTATTAGTCGATGCGCGAGCACGGAACGGAGACCACCCACCGCACCGTTCCATACTTCGGTGCGGTGGTGATCGGTTCCTCGGCGCTTCCAGGCTCGGAATTGCAGGCCATCTGTGCGCGCTCGATCGCCGTATCCCAGGTCGGGCCGTTCGAGCGGTTCGTGTCGTAGGGAACGAAGTGGATAGCGAGCAGGGCGACCACCGCCACGGCCGCTACGGCACCGACGACTCGACAGGGACGGGATGACCTCGTCAGCAAGATCTGCGCCGCCACGATCACCGACGCCAACAGCATCATGCTCGGCACCACGGCGTAGCGGACGAAGCTGAAGGCGTGCGGCGTCAGCGCGGCACCGCCGTACCCGTTGAGGTAGGAGTCAGCGGTCCAGAGCACCGCAGACCCCGGGACCAGATAGAGCACGGTGATGCGCTGCAGGCCCGAACCGCGTTTCAGCACGTAGACGAACGCGACGACGAAGGGCGCAATGGCAAGAGCGAGCCAGAGCACGCGGAGATTGCCGAGCGCGGCGTCCAGAAGCTTCGGGTCGGGAAGGTAACTGGCAAGAGCGGTCTGCCCGATGTAGGCGCGGATCGCTCCGCCGAGGCCCCCGGAATGTGCCTCGCGCGGGGAGAGCAGGCTGGTGGCGATCTGTGCGATCAAGCCAACGACGAGTCCGATGCGCGGCGGCCACACCAGGGCTGAGCGGCGGCGCACGAAAAACAGTGGAACGAGAAACAGCAACTGGATGTCCGAGAGTGCGCAGATCAGCGCGACCAGCCCCAGCAGCCAGGCTCCGACCCGTGTGCGCGGCAGGTAGAGCAGCACCCACAGCATCGTCCAGATGAAGATCCAGTGCACGTTTGCGGCGTTGCCCAGCACCTCGATGGGGAGCAGCGGCGCACCGATGGTGATCGCCGCCAGGACGAAGCGCAGCGCACGGGCGGGGACGACATCCTGCGCGCACCAGAAGACGAGCGCCGCGCAGAGCCCGGCGACCGCGCAGGCCGACAGGTTGATGAACAGCGCGACGTCCTGGATCCGGGCGAAGGACACCGCCGCATCGGCGAGCAAACGGGGCACGAACTGCAGGTAGCCCATGTACCCGGCGAACAGGTGCTCGAGCGGCCTGCCGGAGATTGCGTCATTCACGAAGATGGTTCCGTCTTCCGCCCACACTGTGCGCTGCGCGATCGGCGGCAGGCGCAACCACGCGGCAGCGGTGGCGAGGATGGCGATGGCGGCGACGACGGCCGCCTCGACTCCGCGCGCGCGGGTGGCGTGAGTGCGCGTCATCCGGAGCTCCCTTCGCGGCTGCCACTTGGCCGGGATAGCCTAGCGGCCAGCTTTCTTCGGCCATTGTTGCGCGAAGCTATGCATGGAGGTAGCTCCCAGGTTTTTATATTTTGAAGCGCAATTCAAATAGAATGAACGCGCACGATAAATGAACACGAGGCGAGTGGAGCCAAGGTGCAATCAGCGGCGATTCAGTCAATGCTTCGAGAACTCGGCGTGGAAGTCCGCGCGGACGCCGGATGGTCGAACCTTTTGGCGGGACACTCCGAGAAGGTCGAGCTTCGCCGCGGGCAGTCAGCGCAGGAGTACGACGCCGTTTACTTTCCGATGCAGACCGGTGCCCCATCGGCGCTTCGTACAATCACGAAGAACGCACAATCAGGTTCTCGAGTGCTGATGTTCGGAGAGCAGTTCAATCCGAGAACAGCGAACGCATTGCGCGTGCAAGGCATTGACTACCTTGACCTTGCCGGGAACGCCTCCATTCAGTTCGGTGACGTGCTCATCGACGTACGCGGGCGGCGATCGGCAGCGCCGCGGTCGAAAGAAACGCGTGTGCAATCGCCGCGGAATCCCTTCAGCCTGAGCCGATCGCAGGTAATTTTTGCCCTCCTCACGTGGCCTGAGCTGCTGACCATGCCTGTGCGCTACACAGGCCAGGTCGCAGGCGTGTCAGTGGGCAGTGCGTTTAACACAATCGAATTTCTCAAAGAGATCGGCTACCTAGTCGGGGAGGGGCTGCCGACGATCGCGCGCAAACGAGAGTTGATAGACAACTGGACTACCGCATATCAGACGGGACTCAAGAACAAACTGCAGTTGGAGCGTTTTCGCGGCGACATCGTGAGCGTGGTCGGAATCGGTCCCGGCGCGCCGTTCTCGATTAGCGGTGAACTTGCCGTTCCGTCGCTTCTGCGGCCGACCACGTTGACTCTCTACGTGCGGGAGCTGGACCCGCAGCTGATCTTCGCCAATCGATGGAGGCGGGACGAAAATCCCAACATCGAAATCCGCAGACAATTCTGGAAGACGCCGGCCGAGATTCTTCGCGCAGAGCGAGGGGTGGAATACGAGCGGTTTGAGCACGAGGTGCCTTCACTGCTCGTGTACGCGGACCTTATGAGCAGCGGAGACGGACGGCAGCGCGAGGCTGCAGGGATCTACAGAGAGCAGAACAGTGAACTTGCGGGGGATTGACGAAGCTCAGCTTCATCTACTCGATGAGGTGATCAGCACGATCGTCGACGACGGTTCGATCGCGGGCGATCGAGTGATGCTAGTGGGTGCCGAATGCCGGGACATCCTCCATGCCTCGCTCGGGCACGAGTTCGCTCTTCGACGAACGTCGGATATCGATCTCGCCCTGGCAATCGACGATTGGGATTCCCACGAGCAGATCGTTAGACGCTTTTCTCGCACCGGTCACACAGGCATTCGCTACCGTATCTCGGACATTTCGGTCGACATCATGCCTTTCGGCTCGGTCGAAGATCCGCGGGGCGAAGTGGCGCCGGCGACGCGTAAGACGGACCCCTTCAGCGTCTTCGCTTTCCAAGAAGTGTTCACCGGGGCTGCGCCCCTCCGGATGCCGAGCGGGACGTCCATTCGGGTGCCAACGCCCGCCGGCTATTCGGCATTGAAGTTGCGGGCGTGGCATGACCGATGGACCTCTGCAAACGACGACAAGGACGGCCCCGACCTGGCGACCGTTGCGTTCTGGTATGCGAACGATTCTGACGTCGACACGACGCTGTGGGGTACCGATCACGGACGACAGATCCTTGTCGCATCGGACTTCGACTACGCGGTGGCCGCCGCTCAGTTCATGGGATGCGAGTCCATGACCGCGATCGGCACGGAGCGGGCGGATGAGCTGCGCGAGCTGTGGAGGTTGCTCGATCTCGATGCGCTAGCGAAGGCGTTTGGCGATTCGTCTCTGCCCGGTTGGCCTATGGCACGAGGCCGCAGACGAGAGTTGGTCGACGGTCTGACCACGGGGATCATGACCCGGCCAAACACCGAATAGGGCCGAGCTTGTGAGAGGGCGGGTCTCGATACGCGTCCCCGCGCGGGCGCTCGGGCGCTACTCGACCGGCGGAATTGGGTCGCGCGCAGCCGACCGGCGGGACGGGACTACACGAAGGCGGCCTTGCCGGTGATGGCGCGCCCGACGATGAGCGTGTTCATCTCGCGGGTGCCCTCGTAGGAGTAGATGGCCTCGGCATCGGCGAAGTATTTGACCACGCCGTAGTCCATGACGATGCCGTTGCCGCCGAACAGTTCGCGGCACCAGGCGACGGTCTCGCGCATGCGGCTGGTGGTGTACTCCTTGGCGAGCGAGGAGTGCTCATCGCGCTGAGTGCCCTCGTCGAGCATCGCCGAGACGCGGGTGACCAGACCGATCGAGGCGGTGATGTTGCCGAGGCTCTTGGCCAGCAGCTCCTGGATGAGCTGGTGCGAACCGATCGGCTTGCCGAACTGGATGCGCTCGCCGGCGTACTTCACGGCCGCCTCGTATGCACCGATCGAGTTGCCGATCGCAGCCCACGCCACCTCGGCGCGAGTGAGCCTGAGTACGGCGGCCGTCTCGCGGAACGATTTGGAACCCTGGAGGCGGTTCGACTCCGGCACCACGACATCCGTCAGCACGATGTCCGCGTTCTGCACGATGCGCAGCGCCTGCTTGTTCTCAATGCGCTTGGCCGAGTAGCCGGGGGTGCTCGTGGGAACGATGAAGCCCTTGACCTGGTTGTCGTCGGCGTCGCGCGCCCAAACGATGGTGACGTCGCTGATCGAGCCGTTGCCGATCCAGCGCTTGGCGCCGTTGATGATCCAGTTGTCACCGTCGCGCTTGGCAACGGTCTGCAGGCCCTGGGCGGTGTCAGAGCCGGAGAGCGGCTCGGTGAGACCGAACGCGCCAAGCAGCTCACCGCTGGCGAACTTCGGCAGCCATTCTGCGCGCTGCTCCGGGGAGCCGGCGACCGCGATCGAACCCATGACGAGACCGTTCTGCATACCGACCAGAGTGGCGACCGAGGCATCCACGCGGGCGAGCTCCAGAGCGATCCAGCCGCGGAAGACGGCGCTGTTCTCGAACTGGCGGGTCTCCTCCCACGGCTGACCGAACAGGCCGAGGTCGGCGAGACCCGTCACGATGTGGCGGGGAAAGAACTCAGCATTCATCCACAGGTCGTTCATGATCGGGCGCACCTCCGCCTCGAGAAACTCGCGCAGCGCCACGATGGTCTGCTTCTCTTGATCGCTCAGCGCATTCTCGAAACCGTAGAAGTCGCTGGGGATGGGCTCGAATGACGTCATTGTGTTCTGCTCCATTGCTCGTGCGGGTTGCCCTGTCGACTCTAAGGTGATGCGGATTTGCCCGGGGCCGCGCTGTACTTTTGGTGCACGGGCCCTCACTGACGCGGAGCGCGCTTTGTAGATCGCTGCCAAGCAGACTAGAGAGAAGCAGTACATGTTCGTCAAGATCGCTAACACCCCTCGTCCATACGCCTGGGGATCGACCTCGGCGATCGCCGACCTGCTGGGCACCACCCCGAGCGGTGAGCCGGAAGCCGAGCTGTGGCTCGGTGCGCATCCCGGATCACCGAGTCGCATCGTCGACCCGGCCGAGGCCGAGGGGTCCGCCACTCTGCTGGACTGGATCGCCGCCGATCCGGCGAAGACGTTGGGTGGGGCGGCGGGAGCCGGGCAGCTTCCGTTTCTGCTCAAAGTGCTGGCCGCGTCATCCGCTCTCTCCCTGCAGGCGCACCCGACGCCCGAGCAGGCCCTCGAAGGTTTCGAGCGGGAGAACGCGCTCGGAATCCCGCTGGATGCCCGCAACCGCAACTACAAAGATGCCTTCGCCAAGCCCGAGATGATCTTCGCGCTCAGCGAGACCTTCGACGCGCTGTGCGGGTTCCGCTCGCTCGACGAAACACGGGAGATCGTTCACGCCCTGCTCGACGCCGATCAGCGCCGCGAAGACCCGCAGCCGCAGCCGCTCGAAGACCTGCTCGCTGCGCTGTCAACACCGTCTACCGGGTCTGCGGATGACGCGCTCCGCACGACCTTCGAATGGCTCCTGTCGAACGGCGCGGGTGTGCCCACCCTCGTTCGGCTGGTGTCGGACATCGCGCCACTCGCGTCATCGGGCCGCTTCGACCGCGAGTTCGCGACGGTGGGCGACCTCGCCCGCGAGTATCCCGGAGACCCCGGCATCGTGATCTCGCTGCTGCTCAACCGCGTGACGCTGTCGGCGGGCGAGGCGCTGTACCTGCCGGCCGGCAACATCCACGCGTATTTGCAGGGGCTCGGTGTCGAGCTGATGGCGGCGTCGGACAACGTGCTGCGCGGAGGGCTCACGCCGAAGTACGTGGATGTGCCGGAACTGCTGAGCGTGCTCGACTTTCGCGCCGTACCCGTGCCGTACCTGCATCCGTCGACGCCGGCGCCGACCGTGCAGGTGTTCCAGCCCGACGTGCCCGACTTTCTGCTGGTGCGCGTGACCGGCGATGCCGGTTACCGCGTCGACGGGCCCGCGATCGCGCTGTGCACCGCCGGCGCGATGACGATCACCGGGGCGGTGTCGTCGACGTCGATAGCTCGCGGCGAGAGCTTCTTTGTCACGCCCGAGGAGGGCACGCTGGCGTTCCGCGGTGAGGGCACCGTGTTCCTCGCGACGACGGGGGAGTAGGGCATCCGTTCCCGCACCCGTCCGTCAACATGATGGCGACACCGAAAGTCCCGATTTCGTCCTGTTGACTGCCGATTTGCCGATCTGATCCTGTTGGCGGACGGGCGGACGGGCGGACGGGCGGACGGGCGGTCGGGCGGACGGGCGGACGGGTTGACGGTGAGCATTTCGCCTGATGGCCACGACCGCGTTGCCGACTGCGCCTCGCCGCGCCGCTAGCCTAAGGAGCATGACGTGGCTTGTGACCGGCGGGGCCGGCTATATCGGTGCACATGTGGTTCGGGCTCTCGACGCGGCGGGGATGTCCCCGGTTGTGCTCGATGACCTCTCCAGCGGATTCGCGGCCTTCGTACCCGCGGATGTGCCGTTCGTGCAGGCAACGATCCTCGACGGCGAAGCTCTCCTCGACACGATCGAGCGCCACGACGTCACCGGCGTCATCCATGTGGCCGGCTACAAGTACGCCGGCGTCTCGGTGCAGCGCCCTCTGCACACCTACGAGCAGAACGTCACCGGTACGGCCACCCTTCTTGCCGCGATGGCGGACCGCGAGATCGATCGCATTGTCTTCTCGTCGAGCGCCGCCGTGTACGGAACGCCCGATGTGGATCTGGTCACCGAAGACACGCCGAAGGCGCCCGCCTCGCCATACGGCGAGTCCAAGCTGATCGGCGAATGGCTGCTGCGTGATGCCGGGGTCGCCTATGGCACGCGCCACACCTCGCTGCGGTACTTCAACGTCGTCGGCTCGGGTGACCCGAGCATCTACGACACCAGCCCGCACAACCTGTTCCCGCTGGTGTTCGATGCGCTGGTCAACGGCCGCACCCCGCGCATCAACGGCGATGACTACCCGACACCGGATGGCACGAACGTGCGCGACTACATCCACGTGGCCGATCTCGCGCTTTCCCACGTTGCGGCGGCCCGTCGACTGGATGCTGGCGAGCCGATCGAACCCGCGTACAACCTGGGCAGCGGCGAGGGTGTCTCGGTGCGCGAGATCATGACGGCGATCGCGGATGTCACCGGCATCCCGTTCACCCCGGAGATCGCACCGCGGCGCGCGGGCGACCCTGCTCGCATCGTCGCCGCCGGTGAGCTCGCCGCCCGCGACATCGACTGGAAGATGCGTCACAGCCTGGCCGAGATGGTGCAGAGCGCGTGGAGCGCGCGCACCGCCGCCACCACCGTCTGAGTCGCTTCCCGGGCGTGTCACTCCTTTGGGGGTGACGGCGCGTCGTGAACCCTCGACACCATGTCGAGGCTTTACGATCTGCGACTTGACTCGAGGTAACTACACGGGTGTAATTATCCCTAACGCGAATGTGGCACGTCGTACGCATCGCGGAGGGGAGCTTGTGCTATGGCGTTCGAGGAGAACAGCACTGCCAGTGGCAGTCGGCGCGGTGTGCCGGAAGACTGGTTCGTCGACCCCGTACGGCTGGGGGTGCCGGGGGTTCGGCAGGCAGTAACCGAAGACGAGAATCCGCTCGCGTGGCAGACTGATTCGCTCTGCGCTCAGACCGACCCGGAGGCCTTCTTTCCGGAGAAGGGTGGTTCGACCCGCGACGCGAAGAAGATCTGCGTGTCGTGCGAGGTTCGCAACCAGTGCCTCGAGTACGCGCTGCAGAACGATGAGCGGTTCGGCATCTGGGGCGGCCTGTCGGAGCGCGAGCGTCGCAAGCTGCGCAAGCGGGCGTAGGGGTTTTTCGTCGGGTTTCGATACGCGTGCTCGTTCCTCGCGCGCTACTCAACCGGCGCGTTACCGGGGTGTCCCGCTGTTCGTGAGGCGAGTCGCGCTTAGGGTCGTCTAGATGCAAGCGAGAGTCACCGTGATCCTCGTCGCCCGCAACGGGGCGGCGTACCTCGGGCGAACCCTCGCCGCGGTGGCCGCGCAGACGCGCCGACCGGACGCGATAGTCGCAGTCGACGCCGGGTCGGCCGACTCCAGTGCAGACTCGCTCGCGGCATCCGCCCCGACTCAGTTGGTGACGACGCGAGCTCAGCCCTTTGGCTCCGCGGTCGAGCGGGCACTGGAGGTCGGGCCTCCACCGCAATCCGAGGACGAGTGGCTCTGGCTGCTCGCCCACGACAACGCTCCCGAGCCGAACGCGCTCGCCGAACTGCTCGCCGCCGTTGAGATCTCCCCGTCGGTGGCCATCGCGGGGCCAAAGCTCATGCGACTGGACCAGCCGGACGTCATCGCCGAGTTCGGCGAGACCATGACCAGATACGGGTCGTCGGCGCTGTTGGTCGACGGCGAGCTCGATCAGGCCCAGCACGACGTGCAGGACGATGCCCTCGGCGTCGCGGCAAACGGCATGCTGGTGCGCCGGTCGGTGTTCAGCGCGCTGGGCGGATTCGACCCCGGGCTCCCGAGCATCGACGCCGCCCTCGACTTCTCGATCCGTGCCAGGCTCGCCGGGTATCGGGTCGCCCTGGTCCCGGGCGCCAAGGTCTCCTCGGCCGGACCAGCGGAGACCTTCGGGCGTCGCAGCGTCTCCGGCTCCAGGCGCGCCCGCATCGCCCGCGGTGCTCAGCTGCATCGCCGACTCGTCTATTCGCCGGCCGCCGCACTGCCGCTGCACTGGCTCAGTCTCGTCCCGCTCGCATTCTTCCGCGCGATCGGGCAGATCCTCGCCAAGCGCCCCGGTTCCGTCGGCGGCGAGTTCGGCGCCGCCTTCGCCTCCGCGTTCACTGGCGGTGTGCTCGGCGCGCGCCGCCGCATCCGTCGCACTCGCCGCGTCGGCTGGGGCGCAATCGCACCACTCCGGATGTCGCCCAGAGATGTGCGCGAGCGTCGCCTTCAGGCGCGCGAGGCCGCGAACAACGCGGCGACGACATCCGCTGCTCCGATGGAACCGGTCGCCGGATTCGTGGCTCACGGCGGGCTCTGGATGGTCGTGCTGGCCGCGGTGATCGCCGCGATCGCGCTAGGCCCGATCCTCAGCGCCCAGTCGCTCGTGGGCGGCGGGCTGCTGCCGCTGTCTGGAACGCCGGGTGAACTGTGGAGTCACGTCGGCTATGGCTGGCGGGAGATCGGTGGTGGCTTCGTCGGAGCCTCCGATCCCTTCGCCTATGTGCTCGCGGTGCTCGGTTCGATCACGTTCTGGTCGCCCTCCTTCGGTGTCGTTCTGCTCTACCTGCTCGCGCTCCCCCTGTCCGCGCTCGGCGCGTGGTTCGCCGCCCGCCGGGTGAGCTCGCGGCCGTGGCTGCCTGCCATCGCTGCTCTGCTGTGGACGCTCGCGCCGTCGCTCCTGAGCTCCCTCGGCGGCGGGCATCTGGGTGCGGTCATCGCCCACCTCCTGCTGCCGTGGCTGGTGCTCGCCGCGCTCGGGGCGCCGCGGTCGTGGGCCGCGGCCGCGACATCCGCGCTGCTGCTCGCCGCGATCGGGGCGTCGGCTCCGATACTGGTGCCCGCCCTCCTGGTGGCGTGGTTTGCCTGGCTCGTGTCGCGTCCCGCTGCCGTGCTTCGCCTCATCGCCATTCCCGTGCCGCTTGCCGCACTCTTCGCGCCGCTGGTGATCCAGCAGATCCAGCGCGGAAATCCGCTGGGACTTCTTGCGGAGCCGGGCGTGCCGGTGAGTGGCGCGGAGACAAGCGCGTGGCAGCTCGCGCTCGGCTCGGCCGCGCCCGGCCTCGATGGCTGGACCGGCGCGGCATCCGCCCTGTCGCTTCCCGGTGCCGGCGCCGCGATCGTGGTCGCCGCTCTGCTGCTGCCCGTGGCCGCGCTCGCGCTGCTCGCGCTGTTCGTGCCCGGATCCCGGCGGTCGATCCCGTCGCTCGTGCTTGCTCTGATGGGCTTCGCCACCGCCGTGATCGGTTCGCGGATCGACGTCGCGGTGACCGGGGCCTCGGTGGCGTCGATCTGGCCAGGGGCTGCACTCAGCCTGTTCTGGCTGGGGCTGATCGGGGCGGTTTTGGTCGCTCTGGACGCCGTCGGTCGCGCCGCAATTCCGCTCGCGGTGCTCGCGTCGGTCACGACGGTCATTCTCGCCATCCCCCTTCTCGGCGCTCAGTACCTCCCGAATCCGACGGTGCGCGAGGGCGACGGGCGGATACTTCCGGCCGTCGTCGCCGCGGAAGCCGACGACCACCCTGCCGTCGGAACGCTCGTGCTCACGCCCAACGCCGGAGGGAGCCTGATCGCTCAGCTTGAGCGGGGTGCCGGGGCGACTCTCGACGATCAGTCGACGCTCGGCTCCACCGCGACCTCCCTCCCGCGCAGCGGTCGCTCCCTGGCCGACCTCGCGGGAAACCTGGCCTCGCAGAGCGGGCTGGACACGAAGAAAGAACTGGCGAAATTCTCGATCGGATTCGTCGTGCTCACCCCGGCCGATGGGCATCGAGAGGTGCATCAGCGCGCCTCGGAGGCGCTCGACGGTAATCCCGTGCTCGCCGCCGTGGGGAGCACCTCGAGTGGGCTGCTCTGGCGGGTAAACGAACCCGGCATCGCGACGACAGCCGGTCAGCCGTCCAACGTCGACAGTGCCTGGGGTCGCGTCGTGCTCATCGGTCAGGGAATCGTCTTCGGTCTCACGCTGCTGCTCGGCATCCCCACCGCGCGGAGGCGTCGTCGCACGACCGTCAGCGGTTCGACCGCTACCGCTCCCGCAACGACCTTCGAGGAGGAGGACGACAATGGCTGACCCCGACGACGAACTCGCGCCCGAATCCCCGCTGGCCGGGGAGCCGGTGGGCGATACCCTCGCCACGGATGACTTCGTTGGTGTGCGGAGCACGGACGACGACGAGTGGGTAGAGCCCAAACAGAAGCTCGGCGCACGCGGGGTCGTGGTGCTCAGCGCACGAGTGCTTGTCGGCGCCATCGGCACGGCAGCGGCGGCTGCGGCAATCCTCGGAGCGACATTCCTGCCATGGCCACAGCACACGGTGGCGGTCCCCTCCGAGCGCGTTACTCCCGTCTCGACGCAGCAGCAGCGGGTGTGTGCGGGGCCTCTGCTGCGACTGGGCGACGACACCGGTGCTGCGGCAACCCAGGCATCCTCATTCGGCCGCCCGACGGTGCGATCCGCCGCCAACCGTGACAGCGTGCGTGCGGCGGCGCTGCCGACGACGGAGAATTCCACCGGGGTGGCACCGATGGTGCTCAGCGTGCCAGCATCGAGCAAGCCGGTGCTGTTCGCCGGGAGCCAAGCGCAGGTCGCGGCATCCGGCGATATCGTCGGCTTTGCCGCGGCCGAGTGTTCAGTCGGCACTGCGGACAGTTGGTTGGTCGGCGGTTCGACCGAGACCGGTCGCACGACACTCATCACCCTCAGCAACCCGAGTGAGGTTTCCGCGACGGTGTCGTTGACCACCTATTCCGCGCAGGGCATCGTCGTCGGCACGGGCACGGACGGCATCGTGGTGCCAGCCGGGTCCGAGCGCGTCTTCTCCTTGGCGGCCTTTGCCCCCGGTGTCGACGCCCCCGTGGTGCACGTCGAGAGTCGCGGTGGCCCGATCGTGGCGAACCTGCAGCAGACCGTGGTTCGCACGCTCGAGCCCGGCGGTGTCGACATCATCGGCGCCACCACGGCGCCCTCGACCGAGACCACCATTCCCGGGATCGTGATCGCAAATTCCGCCGCGACGTTCGCCCGACAGAGCGAAGCGGGATCCGGCGACCTGACCTCGGTGATCCGGCTGCTCGTGCCGGGAACAACAGACGCTCACGCCGAGATCGCCATCGAGCCGCAGAACGCCCCCGATTCGGTTGTGACGACCGCCAGGCTGACCCTCCGCGCCGGCATGGTGACGGAGGTTCCGCTCGGGTCGTACCCCGACGGAAGTTACACCGTGCGCGTGACGACGGATGAGCCCGTGGTCGCCGCTGCCCGCACCTCGACGGTCGGGACCGGCCGGTCATCCGATTTCGCCTGGTTCTCCGCCGCCGCCGCCCAGAACGGGAAGAGCGAGCTCGCCATCGCGCCGGGACCGGCCGCGACGCTCAGCCTCGCCAGCGTGGCGACTTCGGCGGTGACCGTCACTCTGACTCCGACGGTCGGCGCCCCCATCGTGACCACCCTCGGGGCCCGAGGTGCCAGCGCGATTCCCGTGACGCCGGGGGAGACCTATTCGCTCTCGGCGACGGGACGAGTGGCGGTGTCAGTGAGTTATCTCGGCGACGGCCAGCTCGCATCCTTCGCCGCGAGTGCCCCGACACCGGTGTCGACGCCGATCCGGGTGTTCGGCTGAGCTGAGCCGGCCTGGGCTGCACCCGCTAGAGGTGGCGGAAGCGCTCCGGCGCCAGATCCCACGGGTCTTTGCCAAGCAGCTCGGCCACCGCGCGAAAAACGCAGCTCTCGATCATCATCCGTCGCTGCGTCTCATCGCCGCGCTGGCTGCGCGCCAGCCGTTCGATCGGCAGACGGTAGAGCGTCACGCGACGCGCGACAGGGTCGACCTGCCACCGGTCGATGCCGTCCCCCGCGCCGATCTGGGCGGGGAGGGCCGCGACCTCGAACGTCGCGGTCGCTAGTTCGTCTGGCCAGATGTCTTTGAGGTATTCCGCCGTCGAGCCGACGATCAGGTCGAACAGCTCCGCACGACTGTGCAGCGGCGGCAGATCCGGACCCGTGACGGGGGAGCGCAGCCCGCGGCCGTGGCGGTCGCGGTCGCCGGTGCGAGACGATCGTGCGCTGTCGCGGGGCATCCTGAGATTCTACCGGCGACCTCCGCGGCTCAGACGGCCGCGTGGCTTAGGCTCGAATCAAATGAATGTCAGGCTGTGCAGCAAGGTCGCGTGTTCGCACCCCGCGATCGCCACGCTCACCTACGACTACGCCGACTCCATGGCCGTGCTCGGGCCGCTCAGCCTGGTGGCCGAACCGCACAGCTACGACCTCTGCACCAAGCACGCGGAACGGCTCTCCGTTCCCCTGGGCTGGCAGGTCGTGCGCCACGTGTCGCTCGCCAGTTAGCAGTCCGACCGGCCAGCCGACACCGCCTCTGCCGGGTAAGTTGATGGGCATGGATTCACCGATCGACCTCTCCCCGTTCATCAAGGCCTACGACGTTCGCGGACTCGTCGGCTCTCAGCTGACGACCGAGGTCGTGACGGCCCTCGGAGCGGCTTTCGTCGACGAAGTGGGAGCGGGAACGGATGTCGTGGTCGGCCACGACATGCGCGACTCGTCCCCGGAATTCGCCGCCGCATTCGCCGCCGGCGCCCAGGCCCGTGGCGGCAACGTCGTCTCCATCGGCCTCTGCTCCACCGATGAGACTTACTTCGCCTCCGGCCACTTCGACGCTCCCGCCGCGATGTTCACGGCCAGTCACAACCCGGCGACCTACAACGGCATCAAGTTCAGCCGGGCCGGCGCGCAGGGCATCAGCTTCGACACGGGCCTCAAGTCGATCCGCGACCGGGCGCAGGAGTACCTGTCCACCGGTGTCACGCCCGTCGAGACGCCCGGCTCCTCCCGCGACGTCGACGTGCTCGCCGACTACGCGGCGTACCTGCGCTCGCTCGTCGACCTCAGCGGCATCCGCCCGATCAAGGTGGTCGTCGATGCCGGTAACGGCATGGGCGGACTCACGGTTCCCGCCGTGCTCGGCACCGCTGCCGGCCTGCCCGCGCTGCCGATTGAGATCATCCCGATGTATTTCGAGCTCGACGGCACGTTCCCGAACCACGAGGCCAACCCGCTCGACCCGAAGAACATCGTCGACCTGCAGAAGGCCGTGGTCGAGTACGGCGCAAATATCGGTCTCGCCTTCGACGGCGACGCAGACCGGTGCTTCGTCGTCGACGAGCGCGGCGACGCCGTGACTCCCTCGGCGGTGGCCGCGGTGGTGGCGTTGCGCGAGATCACCCGGGTGCGTGCTTCGCAGCCGGAGGGTGACATCTATGTCATTCATAACCTCATCACCTCGCGCATCGTGCCGGAGACGATCGAGGCAGCGGGCGCTATTCCGGTGCGCACCCGTGTCGGGCACTCCCTGATCAAGGATCAGATGGCCCAGACCGGCGCCATCTTCGGCGGCGAGCACTCGGCGCACTACTACTTCCGCGATTTCTGGGGGGCAGACAACGGCATGCTCGCCGCCATGCACTTCCTCGCGGAATTCGGCTCGCAGCCGGGCCCGCTGTCAACGATCTCGGCGAAATACACGCCGTACGCGCTCAGCGGCGAGATCAATTCGGTGGTGGAGGATGTCCCGGCCGCCTACAACCGCATCGTCGAGGCATTCACCGGTGTCGGTTCGTTCGACGAGCTCGACGGCCTCACGGTGACGGGCAATGTCTCGGGGGACAAGCCATTCTGGTGGTTCAACGTGCGTCCGAGCAACACCGAGCCGCTGCTGCGACTCAACGTGGAGGCCGGCACCCCCGAGGCAATGGAACGCATCCGCGATCAGGTGCTGGCTCTCATCCAGGGCTGATCTGCGCGCCACGATTCTCATAGCGAATCGTGACCCAGAATTGGGGCGCTTTTTGGGCGTTTCTGATAGGGGCTGCGTCATCCGTGCTGCATAAGATGAGCCAGAAGCCCGGTGGGCCAGAAGGACGGGTGGAACATGGCGCGCAAATCTGTCGCCTCGGCGGTCGATGTCATCCCGTTCTCGCGTCCGTATCGCTCCTCCGCTGAGCTGACGAACCTGGAGACCGTGCTTGGCTCGGGTCACGTCCACGGCGACGGGGACTTCACACGGAGTGCCACCGCTCGCCTCTCTCGACTGACCGGGTCCGAGAATGTGCTGCTCACGACATCCGCCACTCACGCGCTCGAGATGGCGAGCTCGCTTCTCGACATCGGGCCGGGTGACGAGGTGGTCATGCCGAGCTTCACCTTTCCCTCGGCTGCGGATGCCGTCGCCCGCACCGGGGCGACCTGCGTTTTTGTCGACATCGATCCGGCGACGGGCAACATCGACCCGGCTGACGTTGCCGAGGCTGTCGGACCGCTGACCGCGGCGATCTCGATCATGCATTACGGCGGTGTCCCGGTGGATGTCGCTTCCATCCAGTCGATCGCCGTCGAGCACGGTCTTCCGATCATCGAAGACAACGCTCACGGGCTCGGGGTGCAGGGCCTCGGTACCGCGGGAGTGCTGGCCGCGCAAAGTTTCCACGACACGAAAAACGTGCACTGCGGCGAAGGCGGAGCGCTCTTGATCAACGACCCGTCGATGGTGGCACGCGCGGAGATCATGCGGGAGAAGGGCACCAACCGCTCGCAGTTCCTGCGCGGCCAGGTCGACAAGTACAGCTGGATGGACTGGGGGTCGAGTTACCTCCCCAGCGAGCTGAACGCGGCGGTGCTGGATTCGCAGCTTGCGGACTTCGGGGAGATCCAGTTGCTGCGCACAGCGGTGTGGAACCGCTATTCGACAGAGCTAGCCGAGTGGGCCGCGGAAAGCGGCGTGCAGCTCATGGACCCACCTGGCGGCATCCACGCCTCCCACCTGTTCTTCGTCATCATGCCGACCTGGGGCGACCAGACCGCATTCATCGCCCACCTGCGTTCGCAGGGAGTGCAGGCAGCGTTCCACTACGTTCCCCTCGACACGAGCCCCGCTGGCCAGCGCTATGGGCGCACGCTGCGCGAACTCGAGCGCAGCGCTGACTTCTCTCGCCGCCTGGTACGTCTGCCGCTGTGGGCGGGAATGGGCGACGACGAGGTCGGACGCGTGATCGCCGCGGTGCTCGACTACCGGGTCGGGCTCTAGCGCCCCGGAGTGAGTACCTTCGCGAGCGCGGGGGACAGCGGGCCGCGGTGTCGCGCTAGGCCATGGACGAGGCCAACGCTCGCAGCGAGCAGGTGTCGGAGCCGATGAGGCCCTGAGACGATCGTGGTGAACGTCGGCGAGAGCTCACGTCGCACCGATGAGAGCACCCACCGTGGTGATGACCGCAGATAGCGCAGATAGAGATCGATGTTGTTGCGCGTGATGTAGTAGCGGCGGAATGGGCGGTGGTATTGATAGCGGGCCGGTTCGCCGTTGATGTATCTCTGCAGCCCGAACGGCCGGAGCAGCGCCTGCTCACCGAGCGAGTGGGTGATGTCCGTGCCGGGGCCGACGACGGTCAGCCAACCGTGGCGGGCGATCCGCAGGCAGAATTCGGTGTCAACGTCGTCGATGAACAGGCGGGCATCGAAGAGACCGCACTGCTCGAGCACCTCCCGCCGGATCACGAAGCCCGACTGAATCGCTTCCCGCACGACGCCGAGACCCTCGGGCGTGTACGAACCTGGGATGGAGGGCGCGCCGTTGATCCGATCCGCGCAGACGACGCCGACCTTGGTCTCGGGCGCAGCCAGGGAGAAGGCGTGGAGGCAGTCGGCGACGTAGTCGGGCGGGAGCAGCGAGTCTTGATCGAGGGTGAGCACGAAGTGCGCTCCCCGCTCGAGCGCCAACCGGGTGCCGGTGTTGAGCGCCGAAGCGATGCCGGAGTTGCGTCCCGTGCGGATCAGCTCAAAGCCCGCCGCATCGATACTGTCGAGCACGACGGATGCCCGCTCCGGGCTCCCGTCGTCGACCACGATTATCGAGTCGACCTGTTGCGCGAGCGAGCGCAGGCGCTCGAGTACGCCGACATCCGGTACGAAGGTGGGCACGACCGCGATCACGGTCGACGGGCGGTCCATGGGCGATTCGGTCACACGCCATTATCGAGCACAGGCCGATCGGCGGGCTCGCCGCTACAGTGGGGGCGTCAACCTGCGAGGAGATCCAACCACTGTGAGCGACGCGAAGAAGGCAGCCTGGGAGGGCGAGGAGAGCACTCTCCCCGCGGACGAACTCGCGGCGCGTGAGCGTCAGCTCGCGTTGGTCGACCGGGTGTTCGGGCTCGAAGCCCAGCTGTCCCAGGTGTCCGCGGAGAACTCCCTCACGCCCTCAGAGCGCCTTCGCACCGAGCAGCGACTGATCGCGATGCAGTCCTCGCTCGCGTGGCGCGTCGGTCGCGCGGCTACGGCACCGCTGAGGGTGGCCCAGCGATTCATCTCCCGGGCGCGCACGCGGTGACCATCGGCTTCCACGAGATCGACGCCGGCCGCGCTCTCGGCGACGACTACATCGTCGAGCTCGCCGATGGCGCGCATCTCGAACCGGGAGCGCTCGACGAGGTTGCGGCCGTTCTCGCGCGATTTCCGAGCCAGCTCCTCTACGGCGATAGCCGCGAGGGCGGTGCGGTGCTGCGCCGCCCGGTGTTCTCGCCCCTGCGGCTGAGGGAGCAGGACTACCTGGGGCCGCTGCGCGTGTATTCGCGCACGGTATTCGGCACCGACCCGTCGCTGCTGACCGACGTCGTGCACGTGCCACGGGTGCTGAGCAGCGCTCCTCATCGCGTGGCCGTGCCGCGCGGCGACGAGGTCCAGTCGCACTGGCCGGAGGCGGAGGTGACCCGCCGGGGCGACGGTTCTCGTCGAGTTCGCTACCCGGTGCAGGGGGAGCCGCTGGTCTCGATCATCATCCCGACCCGGGGAAGCAGCGCGGTCATCCGAGGAACGGAGCGGGTGCTGGTGGTCGACGCGGTGCGGGCGATCGTCGAGCGGTCGACGTACCGGTCGTTTGAGATCGTGATCGTCGCCGACGACGAGACTCCGCAGTCGGTGATCGACGACCTGATCACGGTTGGCGCCGGGAGCGTGCGGCTCGTGCGCTGGACCGACAGCTTCAACTTCTCCGCGAAAGTGAACCGCGGTGCCGCATTCGCGTCGGGCGAGTACCTGCTGTTGCTCAACGACGACACCGACCCGATCAGCGAGGACTGGATCGGGACGATGCTGGGGCTGGCACAGCAGCCCGGCGTGGGGATGGTCGGTTCGCTGCTGCTCTTCGAAGACGGCACGGTGCAGCACGGTGGGCACCTGTATCGCGACAGCTGGGCCGGACACATCGCCTGGGGCTGGCCGATGGACCGCGACGATGCCCTGGGCTCCATGCGTGTGACTCGCGAGGTGTCGGGCGTGACGGCAGCCTGCGCGCTGATCTCCGCCGAACTGTTCTGGAGCATCGGCGGACTCTCGTCGGTATTCGCCGGCAACTACAACGACGTCGACCTCTCCTTGAAGGTGCGCGCGGCCGGGCGCTCCATCGTCTGGACTCCGGATGCCCGGCTCTACCACTTCGAATCGAAGACCCGCGAGGCTGCCGTTGCGCCCTCCGAGCTCGCGGCCCTCCGCCAGCGGTGGGGCACCCGACTGCTCATCGACCCCTACTGGAGCGAGTGAGCTCAGTCGGGAGCGAATGGCCTCAGTCGCGCTCGGGGAACCCGTGCGGCAACGCATCGAGCACGGGCCGTACCCGGTCGAGTCGCTCGCGTTCGAGTCGCAGGGCAGCCGCCTCGCGGTCACGGCGCACGACGGTGACGGCCGTGAGGAAGGACTCCGGGCTCGCACCGGGGACGGTGGACACGTACCGCGAGACCTCGGCGCTCAGCTCGATGCCGAGACGCAGGCGGGCGGCGGGGACGAGACGAGGCGCCTGCCCCAGAAACTGGGAGACGCGGCGGGCGAGGCCCTCTGGCATCCGCCCGACGTCTGCGGTCGCGGCCCATGTCGCCAACTCGGCGGGCATCAGCGCGGAGTGTTCGACCAGGCGGGGAACGCGCTCGTTCTGGCTGTATGTGCCGGCCAGCAGGTCGCCGAGCCGTTTGGAGCGTGGCGCAAGCAGAGCGACGACGGCCGCCAGGCCGCCCAGGGTGAAGAACAGTTCGAGCGCGCCCGTGAGCGCGCGCACGAAGGCGTGCCGAAAACCGATGGCGCCGCCGTCATCCCGCACGATGCGGGCGCCGACCGCCAACCGACCGAGCGACTTGCCCCGGCTCGCCAGCTCGATGACGGTCGGGAGCACGACGAGGCAGAACACCAGCGCGGTCACCGTCGCCGCCGGACCGGTGCCTTTGTCGAGCAGGCGCGAGATCGGCGGGGAATTGATGGCCAGAAGCACCAGGACCAGCGTCACCCCGCTGACCAGGAAGTCGATGGCAGCGCCCGCGCCCCGCAGCACGAAGCCGGTGGGGCGCACGTCGAGGGCGACGGCCTCCCCGGTCATCAGCTCGGAATCGTCGATCCATTCCGCAGTCGTACCGGGCTCGGCCATGCGTAGTATTCAAGCAGATGGACCTCGACGCCTATTCCGCCGCTCACCGCGATGAGTGGGACCGGCTTGCCCGGCTGGGGCGCTCCCGCCGTTTCGACGGAAAACAGGCAGATGAGCTGATCGACCTCTACCAGTCCGGCGCGACCGAGCTCTCGGCGATCAAGACCAGCCTCGGCCAGACCGTGCAGGGTGACCGGCTCTCCCTCGCACTCTCGCGGGCACGGATGCGCTTCACCGGTGCCGGACGCGACGTCACCAGCCAGCTCTCCGGCTTCGTCGGCGCACAGCTGCCGGCGGCGCTGTACCGCATCCGCTGGCTCACCCTGGCCGTGGCGGCGGGCACCACGATCATCGCGCTGCTCTACGCGCTCTGGGCGCTGAATACCCCTGGCGTGCTCGCCGCGGTCGGCACCGCTGCCGATCGCTCCGACTACGTCAAGGAGTTCGTCGACTACTACTCGAACCGGCCATCACCGTCGTTCGCCAGCCAGGTCTGGACCAACAACGCCTGGATCACAGCACAGTGCATCGCCTTCGGCATCGTCGGCGTCTACGCGCCGTACCTGTTGTTTAACAACGCTCAGAACCTCGGACTGTCGGCAGCCCTGCTCGGCTCGCAGGGCCACCTCGACACCTTTTTTCTCTACATCGCCCCGCACGGGCAGCTCGAGTTGTACTCCGTATTCACCGGCGGCGCGGCCGGAATCGCGATCTTCTGGGCCTGGATTGCGCCGGGCGCCCGCACCCGGGCCGCCGCGCTCGCCGACGCCGGCCGCTCGCTCTTCACGGTCGTCATCGGACTGATCGCCTCGCTCCTCGTGTCTGGCATCATCGAGGGCTTCGTAACCAAACAGCCGTGGCCGTGGCCGATCAAGATCGGCATCGGCACGATCGCGCTGGCCGCCTTCCTGGTCTACCAGTGGGTGCTCGGCGGTCGTGCCCACCGGGCCGGCCAGACCGGTGACGTGGAGGAGTTCGAGGCGGGGGCGCGGCAGCTGGTGGCCGGGTAACGCTGGCTTTTCGCGCTTCCTCCTACTCTGGGATGCCCCGCTCTGCGCGGGGGACGTCAGGATGCTCGGCGAACAGCAGCGAGAGCGGCGAGCCGTCGACATCCGCCTCTGCCGACGCGTACTCCTGGAACAGCGCGTGCACTCTGCCGATCAGTTCATCTCGGCGAGCGTCAGTGAGCTTGAGTCCCAGTCGCATGACGCGGATCTCGTCAGCGGGGAGACCTTCGATCTCCTGCAGAAAGGTGTCGATCAGGATCGGCGAGATGCCCTCGACAGAGGTGTTCCAGGACACGCGGGTAGCCAGGTATGGCACCTCGCGGGCGCCGCGCGCGCCTCGGCGTGCCTCATCGGCGCGGAGCAATCCGGTATCGACGAGAGTGCGGACGTGATGCAGCATCGTGCCCGGGTTGAGGCCCAGCTCGTCTGCGAACTCGCGATTCGTTCGCGGTTCGTGAAGGCACAGCCGCAGGATCCGCATCCGGTCGACGCGTAGCTGCCACGTTTGCCCGAATATGCAGGTTTCGGGTGCCGGATACCTGCATATTCGGGCAAACGTGGGGGGTCAGGTGGTCGGCTGTGCGCTCGCGTCACCCTCGCCCGACAGCTCGTAGGTGTCGAGGTACGAGCCCTCGCCCACGATCGGCTTGCGGTCGAACAGGAAGCGGAACGTGTAGCCCGCGAGCAGCGCCCCGGCGATCGGCGCGAGGATGAACACCCACAGTTGAGCGAGGTATTCCGGCCCGCCGTAGATGGCCGTCGCAATCGAGCGCGCCGGGTTCACCGAGGTGTTGTCGATCGGGATCGAAACCAGGTGGATGATCGTCAGCGTGAGCCCGATCGCGATCGGCGCGAAGCCTGCCGCGGCCCGCAGGTGTGTAACCCCGAGGATCACATAGAGGAACAGAGCGGTGAGCACGACCTCGGCGATGATCGCCGCGACCAGACCGTAGCCAGCGGGGGAGTGGTCGCCGAAACCATTGGACGCGAAGCCGCCGGCATGGGCCGACGTGGAGAATCCCTTCGGCCCGTCGAGCGCGATCAACGCCAGCAGGCTCGACCCGACGATGCCGCCGACGAGTTGTGCCGCGATGTACGGCAGCACATCCTTCCAGGGGAGTCGTCCGGCAGCGGCGGCCCCGAGGGTGACGGCCGGGTTGAAGTGGCCGCCGGAGATTGGACCGAAAGCATAGGCACCGACCAGCACGACGAGGCCGATAGAGAGCGAGACGCCGAGAACGCTGACGTAGGAAGACGTGAAGAGCGCCGTACCGATGAGGGCCACGACGAGGAAGAAGGTCCCGACAGCCTCGGCGATGAGACGAGCGGTGAGAGAGTGGAGCGCGGGGGCGGGGGAATCGGCCATGATTCTGATCCTTAGCTGTGAATGAAGCGCGTTACCGGAACGATAGTCCTGCCAGGGTCAGGACCGATACCGAATGTTCATCCGCGTCGTTTTGAGTAGTTCACGATTACTGGTTGACTGGGCGGATGCAGTCCACGTCGCACCACGACCTCCGCGAAGCGGGGCTCCGCGTCACGGATGGGCGGGTCGCGTTGCTCCGATCGATCGAGTTCGCGCCGCATTCGAACGCTGACACCCTCTGGCGGATGATGCGCGCTCAGGTGCCACGAATCTCCGTGCAGTCCGTGCACAACGTGCTCGCCGACCTCACCGCCGCCGGCCTCCTGCGCCGTATCGAGCCGGCGGGGTCCGCCGCGCTATACGAACGCCGGATCGGTGACAACCATCACCACGTCGTGTGCAGCAGCTGCGGGGCGGTCGCCGACATCGACTGTGTGCACGGTGACGCACCCTGCCTCACGCCCGGCGATGCCGCCGGCTACACCATCCAGCAGGCGGAGGTCACCTTCTGGGGGACCTGCGCCGACTGCCAGAAACTCACCGAACGCGAACCACTAAAGAAGGAGACAACGTGACCGACCACACAACCTCGCAGACCGGAACCCCGGTCTCGAGCGACGACCAGTCCCTCACCGCAGGCAACAACGGCGTCACGGCGCTTCACGACCGCTACCTCGTCGAGAAGCTCGCGCAGTTCAACCGCGAGCGCATCCCGGAGCGCATCGTGCACGCCAAGGGCGGCGGCGCTTTCGGTGACTTCGTCGTCACCGGCGACGTGTCGGCGTACACGAAGGCCGCGGTGTTTCAGCCGGGCGCCGAGACCGAGACGCTCATCCGTTTCTCCAGTGTCGCCGGCGAGCAGGGCAGTCCAGACACCTGGCGTGACGTCCGCGGCTTCTCGACGAAGTTCTACACCTCCGAGGGCAACTACGACATCGTCGGCAACAACACCCCGGTGTTCTTCATCAAAGACGGGATCAAGTTCCCCGACTTCATCCACTCGCAGAAGCGCCTGCCGGGCTCGGGTCTGCGCGACGCCGACATGCAGTGGGACTTCTGGACGCTCTCGCCCGAGTCGGCGCACCAGGTGACCTACCTGATGGGCGACCGCGGTCTGCCCAAGTCGTGGCGCACGATGCCCGGCTTCGGCTCGCACACCTACCAGTGGATCAACGCCGCGGGCGAGCAGTTCTGGGTGAAGTACCACTTCGTCTCCAACCAGGGCAACGTCGAGATGTACGGGGAAGAGGCCGAGGCGATCGCCGGAGCGGATGCTGACTACTACCGCCGCGACCTGTACGAGGCGATCGAGGCCGGCGACTTCCCGTCCTGGACGCTCAAGGTGCAGATCATGCCCTACGAAGACGCGAAGACCTACCGCTTCAATCCCTTCGACCTGACCAAGGTCTGGCCGCACGCGGACTTCCCGCTGCACGAGATCGGCATCTTCACGCTCAACCGCAACCCGGAGAACTTCTTCGCGCAGATCGAGCAGGCGGCGTTCTCGCCCGCCAACACCGTGCGCGGCATCAGCATCAGCCCGGACAAGATGCTCATGGCCCGCGTGTTCTCCTACCCGGACGCTCAGCGCTACCGCGTCGGCACGAACTACAACGAGCTGCCGGTCAACGCGCCCAAGTCGCAGGTCAACAGCTACACGCAGGATGGCGCCGCCCGCCACGGCTTCAAGCCAGCCGACGCGCCCGTCTACGCTCCCAACTCCTTCGGTGGACCGACAGCGGATGCCGCTGCCGCCGGTGAGGGCAGCTGGGAGAGCGACGGCGCACTGGTGCGTGCCGCGGCGACGCTGCATCCCGAGGACGACGACTTCGGCCAGCCCGGAACCCTCTATCGCGAGGTCTTCGACGACGCGGCCAAGCAGCGCATCCTCGAGACGCTGACCGGCGCGGTCGGTGGCGTGAAGAGCGACGAGATCCGCGAGCGCGCGATCCAGTACTGGACCAACGTCGACGCGACCCTTGGCGCCAAGCTCCGTGCTGAGCTGGCAAAGGCTGCGGCCGGTATCGAGACCGCGAACGAGGCGGCCGAATTCGTCGGCGTCGCCAAGTAGCACCTCTCCCTAGACGCGGCCGGGTACCTTCGGGTGCCCGGCCGCTTCTGCGTTGCCGGGCCGACTCGAGATCGCGACGGGCTAGAGGCGCCCGGCGGCCTTCAGTGCGAGGTAGCGGTCCGCGAGGGCGGGCGGCAGGTCTGCCGGGGCGCCGGTGACGACCTCGGCTCCGAGCTGACGGATGGCGGCAGATACCCGCGCCGTGTCGAGCAGGGCCCGCTCGGCCGCGGCCGCGAGGTAGACGGCATCCCGATCGCTGCGGTCGGCGGCCCGGTCGAGCACAGACGGGTCGGTCACCGACGAGACCACGACGAGGTGCTGCCGGGTGAGCTGCGGCAGCACGCTGAGCAGCCCCCGCGATGCGCCGGGTGCATCGATCGAGGTCATCAAAACCACCAGCGCGCGATGTGCGGTGATCGAGCGCACCAGCCCGGGCACGCCTGCCCAGTCCATCTCGATGAGTTCCGGCTCGATCGGTGCCATCGTCTCGACCATCCGCGAGAGCAGCTCGGCGCCGGTCGCCCCCTGCACCCGTCCGCGCACCCGGCGGTCGTAGATCGCGAGGTCGACGCGATCCCCCGCGCGGGTTGCCAGCGCCCCGAGCAGCAGCGAGGATTCGAAGGCGGTGTCGATGCGCGGCTCGTCGGCGATGCGGGCGGCAGAGGTGCGGCCGCTGTCGACGATCACGACCACCCGGCGATCGCGCTCCGGCCGCCAGGTGCGAACGACGAGGTCGGGCCCGGAGCTCCCGGTCGGGTCGCTGCGCCTGGCCGTCGCCCGCCAATCGATCGAGCGCACGTCGTCGCCGCGCACGTACTCACGCAAGCTGTCGAACTCCGTTCCCTGCCCGCGGATCATCACGCTGGTGCGACCATCAAGCTCCCTGAGGCGGGCCAGCTTCGACGGGAGGTGCTTGCGTGAGGCGAACGGCGGCAGCACTCGGATCACTCCGGGCACGGCGATGCTCGCCTGGCGGGCCACCAGCCCGAGCGGTCCGAACGCCCGCACCGTCACCTGTGCGGCCCGGCGCTCGCCGCGACGGAACGGCGTCAGCGTCGTCGTGATCGCGCGCCGCTCCCCGGCCGGAATGCTGACGGATGCCCGCGTCGGCGCAGCCCCGGCGGAGGGCTGCCAGCCGTCCCGCACCATGCCGCGCACCCGCTGACGCCCGCCGTTCAGCAGCAGGAGAGTGGATGTCGCGCTCTCCCCGAGGCGCAGGCGGTCGGGCAGCTCGCGGCTCAGGGTGAGCCGTCGGGGGGAGCCGGCGAGTAGCAGATCGATGGCACCGACGACCAGCACGATCGCGAGCCAGACCAGCAGCCAGATCGGATCGCCGACCGCGACCAGCGGCACGACGCCGAGGGCGACGAGCAGCACGTACCACCCGGAGATGGCCATTAGAAAGAGACGGCCACGGTTAGATCGGTACCTGCACCTGCTGCACGATGGAGCGCAGGATCGTGTCGGGCGAGACACCCTCGAGCTCCGCCTCGGCCCGCAGCTGCAGGCGGTGCCGCCAGGCCGGCAGCACCATCGCCTGCACGTGGTCGGGCGTGATCGCGTCGAAGCCGGTGAGCCAGGCCCAGGCCTTGGCGGCGGCGAGCAACGCGGTGGTGCCACGCGGGCTGACGCCGAGCCGCACGGACGGGCTCTGCCGGGTCGCGCGCGCGAGGTCGACGATGTAGGCGAGCACGTCGGGGCTGGAGCCGACCTTCGCGACCAGGGCCTGGGCATCCGCTAGCTGGGTCGCGTCGAGCACCGGAGTGACGCCCGCGGCGGCCAGGTCGCGCGGGCTGAACCCGGCGGCGCTGCGCACCAGCACCTCGACCTCGTCGCTGCGCTCGGGGATCTCGAGCACCAGCTTGAGCAGGAATCGGTCGAGTTGTGCCTCGGGCAGCGTGTATGTGCCCTCGTACTCGATCGGGTTCTGGGTCGCGGCGACCATGAACGGCGCGGGCAGCAGACGGGACTCGCCGTCGACGCTGACCTGACGCTCCTCCATGGCCTCGAGCAGTGCCGACTGGGTCTTCGGGGGCGTGCGGTTGATTTCATCCGCGACCAGGATGTTGGTGAACACCGGCCCCGGACGAAACTCGAAGTCGCCCCGCTTGGCGTCATACACCAGCGATCCGGTGACGTCGCCCGGCATCAGGTCTGGCGTGAACTGCACGCGCTTGGTCTCGAGGTGCAGCGACCGGCTGAGGGTGCGCACCAGCAGGGTCTTGGCGACGCCCGGCACTCCCTCGAGCAGAACGTGACCGCCGGCCAGCAGCGCGATGATCAGACCCGTGACCGCGCCGTCCTGCCCCACTACGGCCTTGCCCACCTCGGTGCGCACCTGGGTGAATCGTTCGCGCAGGTCGGTGTCCGCGGTCGTGGTGAAGGCTGGGCTGTCGGTCATGCGTTCATTCTCCCTTGGGCCGGTCGTCGGTGGGTGTGAGTGCGGTGACGGCGGCCCGCTCGAGTTCGAGCAGGGCATCCGAGAGCCGTACGAGGTCACGGTCGTTGGTGGGCGCGGTGTCGATCAGCAGCGAACGGATGTCGTGGGCCGGCCGCGCGGTGATGCCGGCGACCGCGTCGATCACCTCGGTCACCGTCGCGGTGCGCGGGAGCCCGCAGGCGGCGGCGAGTCGCGAGACGGTCCCGATCCGCAGGGCATCGAGTGCGTGGAGTCGCGCGGCGCCGCGCTGGTACAGCCGCGCCCGGCCTTCCATCGTCTCGCTCGCCCGCACCACGACGGGGAGGTTCTCGATCACCAGCGGTCCGAATCGGCGCCCGCGCCAGATCGCTGCGGTGAGGGCGGTGATGATCAGCAACACCAACACCGGGCCCACCCACGAGGGGGTGAGCTGGGCGATGGTCGGGCCGCCACCGAGGCCGGCGTCGTCCGCGGTCGGCAGGTACCAGACGAGGTGATCGTCCTGACCGAGAAGGGTGAGCACGAGAGCGGCATTGCCGCGCTCGTCCACCTTCTCGTTGCTCAGCGCGGCGGTGGCACCCAGCAGTGTGATGGTGTCCCGCTGCACGAGCGAGAACACGCCGGAGCGGCTCTCGAGACAGCCGGTGGCGTCGGAGGTCGGGTCCAGTCGCAGTCCGCTGCCGGTTCCCGTGACCGAGCCGGCGGCGCGAACGGCGGGCACCGAGCAGTCCGCGGCGAGGGAGGCCTTGCTCACCTTTCCCGCTCCCCGCACGTCGGGCGCGAGTGCCCGCAACTGGGTGAAGGTAGGGCCCGCGATCACGAGGTGTTGCGCCGGGGCGGCGATCCGTTCGAGTCGGGCGGCAGTCAGGAGCGAGTTCGGATCGGCCAGGAAGAGGGTTGACGGATGCGCGGCCAGCGCCCGCTCGGTGTCCCGCAGCGTCGCGGTGACCGTGACCGTCACCCCCTGCTGACGCAGCACCTCGGCGATGGCCTTGCTGCCCTTCGGGCTCGGGTCGGTTGCCGAGAACGGAGTGCTCGCGCCCCGGGCGGCACCGTTGATCACGAGCGTGATCGCGGCGATCAGCACGAGGAACACGCCGGCGATGATCCAGAACAGCGAACGTCGGGTCGCGACGCGCAGCGTCGGGGTGGTGACGGTCATCCGACGCCCACCGGGGCGAGCAGGGGACGAGCACCGCGCAGCTCCGTATCGAGCGCGGTGAGCTCGAGGTAGCCGTCTCTCGTTCCCGGTCGCCCGAGATAGCGCACGGCGTCGAACGTCTCCGCGGCCGTGGCGAGGCGGCCGGCGAGCGAGGGGAAGGATGCCCCGGCTCGGCCCGAGAAGTCGCGCGCCGTCGTGCCCGGGCTGACCGTGAGAACGGTCCGCTCGGCCAGGGCGCGCGCGATGGCACGGAACTGCTCCTCGATCGCGAGGGTGTAGTCCTCGCGACCCGCGGCATCCGCTGCCGCCCGGCGCATCGCTGCCGCGTCGCGGCTGTCGTCCTGGCCGAACAGGCTGCCGACGATGGCACTGCGGCGGCCGAGTCGTGGTGGGCCGAAGATGAGGTACGCGGTGACGGCTGCAGCGACGAGCACTCCGCCGACGATGAACAGCAGGGGTCCCTGGGCCGCGCCGCCGACGCTGAACTTGAGGGAACCGAGCCAGTCGAGGAAGCCCTGCGAGAGCCGGTCGAACCAGGTGGGTTCGGGGGCTCGGTACTCGGGCTTGGTGAGCTCGGCGATGATCCAGTCGCGAGCCTGGCCTGCGTCAGGATTGACCGGGACGTCGAGCGGGACGTCGAGCGGCAAAGAGTGCGGAAGCCTCACGCGGTCGCGCTCGGCAGGTACGGGTCGCGCGGTTCCTCGCCGGATTGCCGCGCTTCGACGAAGCGGGCGAGCTCCAGATCGAGGCCCTCGGTGCGGATGCGCAGGTCGAGGTAGATCAGAGCAGTGGCGGCGGCCTGCACGACGGCGACGATCGAGCCGACCACCAGACTGAGGATGAGGGTAAGCACGCCCACCCCCACGGTGATGGCGATCGTGGTGGGGCCGTTCTGGCCGTTCGGGTCGACGATGCCGATGATGATTGGGCTGAGAAAGCTCACCGGCGCGCTGGCGATCTGGGCGGCGACGTTGAGGATGACCGCGACGAGCAGCTCGATTCCGAGAGTGCGCCAGAAGTAGCCGCGGGTGAGCGTCCAGGAGCGGATGAACGCGTCGCGGATGCTCAGGCGCTCGAGCACGATCGCGCTCGGCACGAGCGACAGCCGAGTTCCGAGCCAGAAGTAGAGCACGAGTCCGCCGAGCAGCCCGACCAGCCCGAGAAGCACCGCGAGCACGATCCCGGCCGTACCCAGTGTGGCGACGAAGAGCACGATGAGGCCCACCAGGATGCCGACGGCCACCAGCACCACGCCGGCGACGATGGCACTCCAGCCGATCAGCGCGCCGATGCGTCCACGGAGACGACGGAACAGCGCGCCCGCGCGCTGCTTCTCACCGACGGCAGCCCGGGAAACTTCCAGCACCACGATTCCCTGGAGCAGTGCGCCGATCACCACGGAGAACAGGATCGGGATGAGCGCCGCGAGCCCGATCAGGAAGGGAGCGCCGTCCATGATCGTTGCGGCATCCTCGGTGGTGCTGAAGTCGACCCGCGAGAGCACCGAGAACGTCACCAGACCGACCACGACGATCGTGACGATCGTGACGATGCCCTGCAACAGGAGGGAGACGCCGAAGGTGGCCCGAGGGTTGCGTCGCAGCACCCGGAACGACGAACCGAGGATGTCGCCGAGCGTCAGCGGCCGCAGCGGGATGAGGCCGGGCTTCGGCGGGGGAGTCCATCCCGGCGTGCCCATGGCCGGACTGCCCATGACCGGAGCGCCAGTGGCCTGCGCCGCCGTGTAACCGGCCGGCGGCTGATAGGTGTAGCCCGCGGGCGGGGGCGCGGTGGGAAGGTTCGGATCTGCCGGAGCGGGCGGAGGAACGGGAGCCGCGGCATCCGGAGCCTGCCACTGCTGTTGATCTTCGCTCACAACTGCTCCCTTGGCCTCACGGTTATGCTTCCACACTCGACTACTGTTATGCGAAACCCGCCAGCCTCGTAGTTGCCTATTTAGCCAAGTTGGGACGATGACCGCACGCATTCTCGTTGTCGACGATGACACCGCCCTCGCGGAAATGATCGGAATCGTTCTGCGCTCGGAGGGCTTCGAGCCCTTCTTCTGCGCAGACGGCGGAGCCGCGCTCGCCGTATTCCGCGAGACCAAGCCCGATCTCGTGTTGCTCGACCTCATGCTGCCGAACAAAGACGGCATCGAGGTCTGCGCCGAGATCCGGGGCGAATCGGGCGTGCCGATCATCATGCTGACCGCCAAGTCGGACTCTGCGGATGTCGTGCGGGGGCTCGAAAGCGGAGCCGACGACTACGTCGTCAAGCCGTTCAACCCCAAGGAGCTGGTGGCGCGCATCCGTACCCGCCTGCGCCCGACGCCCACCGGCGCGACCAACACCCTGCAGGTCGGCGACCTGCACCTCGACGTCGAGGGCCACGAGGTGCGCCGCGGCGACACCAAGATCAACCTCACCCCGCTCGAGTTCGAGCTGTTGCTCGCCCTCGCCCTCAAGCCCCAGCAGGTGTTCACCCGGGAGATGCTGCTCGAGCAGGTCTGGGGCTACCACTACAAGGCCGACACGCGGCTCGTCAACGTGCACGTTCAGCGACTGCGCGCCAAGGTCGAAGAAGACCCGGACAATCCCCGCATCGTCATGACCGTGCGTGGCGTCGGCTATCGCGCGGGGTCCAGCTGACGCCTCGCCCATGAAGCCTCTCGCCTGGCGCACATACCCCGGTCGGTTGCTCCGGCTCTGGCGCACGTCGCTGCAGTTTCGTACCGTGACCATCACGGTGGTGCTGTCGGGCGTCGCGGTGCTCGCCATCGGCAGCTACATCTCGGTCAGCATCGGCAATCAGCTGTTCGCCGCAAAGAGTCAGCAGGTGCAGGATGACGCTCGCAGCGCCCACAATCTGGCGCAGGATGTCTTCGACTCGGCCATCCCGACGAGTGCCGATGCCGGTCCGACGGTCGAACTCGACACCCTCAGCATCACGGCGCAGCAGAAGATCCTCAGTTCCACCTCTAATCCGGGCAATACCGCTCTGGAAATCCTGCGCACGCCGGGGCAGTCGACCCCGCAGATCATGCAGTCGACCAGCACGAGCGACTTTCCCGACGTCGTCTCCGACGCGCTGCGGTCACGCGTCACCGCCGACCCGAGTCATGTGCAGCTCCAGTCGGTCGCGCTCCCCGACGGGTCGCCGGGCATCGTCGTCGGCTCGCGCGTCACCGTGCAGTCCGCCGGCTATTACGAGCTCTACCTGGTCTATTCGTTGAAAGACGAGCAGAACACCCTCGGGTTCGTGTTGCAGACGCTGTTGCTGGGCGGCCTGGCACTGATCGTGCTGATCGCCATGGTCACCTGGGTGGTGGTGCGGTTGGTGGTCGGCCCGATCCGCACGGCGGCCGAGACCAGCGAGAAGCTCGCGGCCGGGCAGCTCGAAGAACGCATCCCCGAGCGCGGCGACGATGTCATCGCGACACTCGCGCGCTCGTTCAACGGAATGGCGGACAGCCTCCAGCAGCAGATCGTGAAGCTCGCCGAACTCTCCCGACTGCAGCAGCGTTTCGTCTCCGACGTGTCGCACGAGCTGCGCACCCCGCTCACCACGATCCGCTTGGCCGGCGACGTGCTCTACGACCAGCGAGAGTCATTCGCCCCCTCCACCGCCCGCACCGCAGAACTGCTGCACACCCAGGTAGAGCGGTTCGAGGTGCTGCTCGCCGACCTGCTCGAGGTGAGCCGGTACGACGCCGGGGCCGTGGAGTTGGAATTCGAACCGACGAACCTGGTCCGGCTGGTCGAGGAGGCGGTCGACAGCATGACGCCGCTGGCAGAGGGCCGCGGGTCGTCCCTGACCGTGGTGGCGCCCGGCGGCTATTTCGAGGCGGAGGTCGACGCCCGTCGCATCCGTCGCATCCTGCGCAATCTGCTCGGCAACGCGGTCGAGCACGGTGAGGGAAAGCCGATCGTGGTGTCGGTCGACAGCAATGCCACGGCGATCGCGATCTCGGTGCGAGACCACGGCATCGGGATGACCGCACTCGAGGCATCGCGCGTGTTCGACCGGTTCTGGCGCGCCGACCCGTCGCGCCAACGCACCATCGGCGGAACCGGCCTCGGCCTCGCCATCTCGCTCGAAGACGCCACCGTGCACGAGGGCTGGCTCGAGGTGTGGTCGGAGCCGAGCTCCGGCACGTGCTTCCGCCTGACCTTGCCCCGCGAGCGTGGTCGCCCGATCGCCGCATCGCCGCTCGCACTCGAGCCGGCAATCGAAGGAGACGCGGATGACTGATCGCAGAATTCGTCGCGCCGCGATCGTCGCCGCGGTTGTTTCTGTCGCGACCCTCCTCGCCGGCTGCGTGAGCATCCCCTCGTCCGGTCCGGTCGACCAGGGCCTCGCTATCGCCTCGGGCACCGGCGGCACGAGTTTCGAGGTCAACCCGGAAGGCCCGGAGAAGGGCGCGAGCCAGCTCGACATTGTGAAGGGCTTCGTTGCCGCGTTCCAGTCGTCGACCGGGGGGTACAGCGTGGCGAAGCAGTACCTGTCGGCCTCGTTCTCTGACAAGTGGCAGCCGCAGCAGAGCGTGCAGGTACGCAGCGGTGCCCCGCGCTATGCGCAGCAGAGCGACGGCAGCATCAGCTACGCCTTCACCACGTCGGCCACCGTGGACGCGGTCGGTTCGTACAAGCAGGCCGACGCCCCGGTATCGCTTCCGTTCACCTTCGTGAAGGAGGGCGGTCAATGGCGGATCAGTTCGGCGCCCAACGGCATCGTGCTCTCCGACCAGACCTTCCAGCGCGTGTTCATCAAGCACCCGATTTATTTCCTCGACCCGACCGGGCGCAATCTGGTCCCCGATCTGCGCTGGTTCGCCCTCGGGACCGCCCCGACCCGCATCGTCTCCGCGCTGCTGAACGGCCCCCCGCAGTGGCTGGAAGGGGCAGTACGCACCTACTTTCCCGACGGCACTCAGCTGTCGGATTCCGGCAGCCTGGTGACTGTCGACTCTGGCATCGCGCGGGTCGACCTCACCAAACAGGCGAGCACAGCTACGGCGCAGCAACAGCAGCTGATGTTGCTGCAGCTGACCGACAGCCTGCGGAGCATCGCGAGCATTTCCCGGGTGGAGATCTCCGTGGACGGCACCCCCCTGGCGATCCCCGATCTCGGGGCGACCGGTCCGCAGCCCGATCCGAAGGTCGATGGACAGGCCCTGGTGTTCCTGCGCAAGCAGTTCGGGTTCTACGCCAACGGTAAGGTGGCGCCGATCCCGCAGAGCAGCAGGGTGGCGGCGCTGGCGCCGACGGCGGCGACGCTGTCCTCCGACGGTGGTGACGTGGCGGTGCTCGGTAGCGCCGGGGTCTCCCTCGTCGCCAAGGCGTCGACGCCAGCCCGGCTGCTCGACGAGCGACCGAACCTCATTGCGCCGTCGCTTGATGAGGACGGCTTCGTCTGGTCGGTGCCCAGCGACCAGCCGGATGCGATCCTGGCGATCGACGCCACCGGAAAACAGAATCCGGTGGCGCCATCGCTGCCGGCAGATGCGACGGTGACCAGCATGCAGGTGTCTCGGGACGGCGCACGGATCGCGTTCCTGCTTTCCACGGGTACCGGTCCGCGACTCTTGGTCGCCGCCATCCTCCGCGACTCCAAGCGGGTTCCGGTCGGCATCGGCCCGTCGATTCTCGACGTGCCGTTCTCGGGCGGCGATGCTCGAGAGGTCACCTGGGTCGACGAACTGACCGTGGCAACTCTCGTGACCACCGGGACGCAGTCACAGGTGGTCACCTTCGTGATCGGCGGGCAGCGCACCGACCTCGCGGCGCTCACGGATTCTCGATCGATCGTGGGCGGTAACGGCCTGGACGGATTGCGCGTGCTCGGCGACGATGGTGTGCTGTACAGCTATCCCGGCAGCAGCTGGCAGAGTACCAAGGCTCGGGTCTCGTTCATCGCCACTCAGCGCGGTATCGCGGGATAACTATCCCCAGGCGGGCTATCCACAGCCATCGCAGCGTCTCCGCTGCGCGACACGCCGGCGAGCAATGCTGGCTACATGAATCCGTCTCCGAGGCTCGATCTGCTGCGCGCCGTGCTGCTCGATGCTATGGCCGTGATCTCGCCGGTCGAGTGCGCGGGTTGTGGCGCCGTCGACCGAGCCCTGTGCGCCGAATGTCGATTCGCGCTCATCCCGCGGCTGCACGAGCAGAGCCTGGCCGACGGCACTCCCGTGGTGTCTGCCCTGCGGTACGACGGCGTGGTGCGCGAACTGGTGCTCGCCTACAAGGAGCAGGGAAGAACGGATGTCGCCCGCGCGCTGGCGACGCCCCTCCTGTCCGCCCTCAGCGCCGCGCTCACGGGCCGGTGCGAGCTGGTCGCGCTCCCGATCGGCGCTGCCGCGTTCCGTCGCCGCGGCTACGACCCGGTGCGGCTCTTACTGCGTCGTGCTCGGCTCGGTCGACCAGCGTCGCTGCTGCGCACGGCCGAGCGCCGGGTGGATCAGAAGAGGCTCGGGAGGGAGGCCCGAGCTGAGAATCTCGCGGGTTCGCTGCGGGTGAGCCGCGACATCCGGGGCCGTCGTCTGGTGCTCGTCGACGATGTCGTGACCACGGGCGCCAGCCTCGCCGAGGCCGCCAGGGTGTTGCGCGCGGCGGGCGCGGAGGTGGTCGGTGCGGCCACCCTGGCGTACACGCCGCGACTGTTTCCCCATTCTGAGGGGCTTCCCACCGAAACCAGTGACAGCACCATACAGAGGGGTCTACGGTGATTCGAAAGAGGCGCGGAATAACCGCCTGGGTCCACCTGGGCGGGTAGCGCAACAGAAGGATCTAGGAGGACGCACATGGACATTTCCATCAACGGTCTGGGCCTAGGGATCACCGACCGATTCCGTTCGTACGCGACGGAGAAGGCCGAGAAGATCGCCCACCTCGCCGACGAGAAGGTCTTCGCTTTCGAAGTGAAGGTCAGTCGTCACAACGAGAAGAACGGGTCGACCGGCGATGACCGGGTCGAGCTGACGTTGATCGGATCGGGACCGCTCGTGCGTGCGGAATCCACGGGATCGGACAAGTATGTCGCCCTCGATCTCGCGATAGACAAGCTGATGGCGCGATTGCGCAAAGCCAAGGATCGACAAAAAGTGCATCGGGGTCAGCATCGCCCGGTGTCGCTGCGCGAGGCAGCTACAGCGGGCGGCTTCGCCGACATCCAGGCGGCCTCCGTGGAGGTGATGGAGAAGGTGCGAACAGGTGCGATCGACGTGATCGACACCACGGTCGCCGAGGACGACGGGGATGACTGGAGTCCGGTCGTCATCCGTAAGAAGGTCTTCGACGCGCTGCCGATGACCGTCGATGACGCGTTGTATTACATGGAGCTGGTCGGCCACGACTTCTATCTCTTCATCGACGCCGAGACCGACCGCCCGAGCGTGGTCTACCGGCGCGATAAGGGCTGGGACTACGGCGTGATCGGCCTGCGCAATCAGGCCACCGACGTGCCAGAGCTCGCGGGGAGCCGCAGCCGACGTCGCTAAGTCTGTTTGAAGCCTGAGTCCGTTTCAGGAAGGGGCCATCGCACTGGGTGCGGTGGCCCCTTTTCGCGGGCGGCGGACAGCCCATCTCTCAGCGGAGCCACGGGCTAGTCTTGGTACAGTTACCAGCCCGTTATCTGCGCTTTTATCTACGGCGAAATCATTCTGGAGTAATCAGTGGCAAACGTCCTCGAAAGAGTCCTCCGCGTCGGCGAGGGGCGAACCCTCCGCAGACTCGAGCGTTACGCGGCGGCCGTCAACCACCTCGAAGACGACTTCAAGGAGCTCACCGACGAGCAGTTGAAGAACGAGACGGTCGAGTTCCGCGAGCGCTATGTGGGCGGCGAGTCGCTCGAAGACCTGCTGCCCGAGGCCTTCGCCGCGGTGCGTGAGGCGGCATCCCGCACCCTCGGCATGCGCCACTTCGACGTGCAGCTCATGGGCGGCGCTGCCCTGCACCTCGGCAACATCGCGGAGATGAAGACCGGTGAGGGAAAGACCCTGGTCGCGACCCTCGCCGCCTACCTCAACGCCATCCCGTCGCGCGGCGTTCACGTCATCACCGTCAACGACTACCTCGCCAGCTACCAGTCCGAGCTCATGGGCCGCGTGTTTCGTGCGCTCGGGATGTCCACCGGCGTCATCCTCTCCGGCCAGACCCCGGAGGAGCGCCGCGAGCAGTACAACGCGGACATCACCTACGGCACGAACAACGAGTTCGGCTTCGACTACCTGCGCGACAACATGGCCTGGCAGGCCAGCGACATGGTGCAGCGCGGCCATAACTTCGCCATCGTCGACGAGGTCGACTCGATCCTCATCGACGAGGCACGCACCCCGCTGATCATCTCCGGCCCGGCCTCGGGCGAGGCCAACCGCTGGTTCGCCGAGTTCGCGAACCTCGCCCGCACGCTGGTTCCCGGTGAGGACTACGAGGTCGACGAGAAGAAGCGCACCGTCGGCGTGCTCGAGCCCGGCATTGAGAAGGTCGAGGACTACCTCGGCATCGACAACCTGTACGAGTCGGCCAACACCCCGCTGATTTCGTTCCTGAACAACTCGATCAAGGCCGATGCCCTGTTCAAGAAGGACAAGGACTACGTCGTGATGAACGGCGAGGTGCTCATCGTCGACGAGCACACCGGCCGCATCCTGATGGGCCGCCGCTACAACGAGGGAATCCACCAGGCGATCGAGGCGAAGGAGGGCGTCGAGGTCAAGGCCGAGAACCAGACCCTCGCCACCGTCACCCTGCAGAACTACTTCCGCCTGTACAACAAGCTCTCGGGCATGACCGGTACCGCCGAGACCGAGGCCGCCGAGTTCATGAGCACCTACAAGCTCGGTGTCGTCGCGATCCCCACCAACAAGCCGATGCAGCGCATCGACAACCCCGACCTCGTCTACAAGAACGAAGAAGCCAAGTTCAACAAGGTCGTCGACGACATCGCGGAGCGGCACGAAAAGGGCCAGCCCATCCTGGTCGGTACCACCAGCGTCGAGAAGAGCGAGTACCTCTCCCGCCTGCTCGCCCGCCGTGGCGTCAAGCACGAGGTGCTCAACGCCAAGAACCACGCCCGTGAAGCCGCGATCGTGGCACAGGCCGGCCGCCTCGGGTCCGTCACCGTCGCCACCAACATGGCCGGCCGTGGCACCGACGTCATGCTCGGGGGCAACGCCGAGTTCCTGGCCGTCGCCGAGATGAACCGCCGCGGACTCAGCCCGATCGAGACCCCCGACGAGTACGAGGCGGCCTGGGAGCCGGTCTACGACAAGGTCAAGCTCGAGGTCAGCGAAGAGGCCGAGAAGGTCATCGCTGCCGGTGGCCTGTATGTGCTCGGCACCGAGCGTCACGAGTCCCGCCGCATCGACAACCAGCTACGCGGTCGCTCCGGGCGCCAGGGAGACCCGGGCGAGAGCCGCTTCTACCTGTCGCTCACCGACGACCTGATGCGCCTGTTCAACTCCGCAGCGGCCGAGACCCTGATGGGGCGCGGCAATGTTCCGGAGGATCTGGCCATCGAGTCGAAGGTCGTGAGCCGGGCCATCCGTAGCGCACAGAGCCAGGTCGAAGCACGCAACGCGGAGATCCGCAAAAACGTGCTCAAGTACGACGACGTGCTCAACCGCCAGCGCGAAGCGATCTATGGCGACCGGCGGCACATTCTCGAGGGCGACGACCTTCAGGACCGCACCTCGAAGTTCCTCGAAGACGTGATCACCGAGGTCGTCGACGTGCACACCGCCGAAGGCAATGCGGATGACTGGGATCTCGACGGCCTCTGGACCGAGCTGCGCACGCTGTACCCGGTCTCCATCACCACCGACGAGCTGTTCACCGAGGCGGGCAACCGCAACCGGGTAACTCGCGAGCTGCTGGCTCGCGAGATCCTCTCCGATGCGCGCATCCAGTACGACGCCCGCACCGCGGCCCTCGGCGAGCCGGCAATGCGCGAGCTGGAGCGTCGTGTCGTGCTCTCGGTGATCGACCGCCGCTGGCGCGATCATTTGTACGAGATGGACTACCTCAAAGACGGCATCGGCCTGCGTGCTATGGCCCAGCGCGATCCGCTGGTCGAGTACCAGCGCGAGGGTTTCGCTCTGTACCAGCAGATGATGGGCTCGATCCGAGAGGAATCGGTCGGCTTCCTGTTCAACCTCGAGGTCGAGGTCACCGGCGGCGAGGCCACGGCCGCGGTGCCGACTGTTGCCGCCAAGGGTCTCGGCCAGTCCGGTGCCCCGGAGGATCGCTTCAGCTATACCGCGCCGAACGCCGACGGAGAGGTCGAGGTGCGCAACCAACGTGGGCAGCTCGACCGCGCATCCAGCGACCGGGCAACCGCGCAGCTCGAGGCCGAGGCGGAAGGCGAAATGCCGACCACCGGAGCCTCCTTCGGCAAGGCGGCAACTGCTGCCGGCCAGCGTGGAGCCTTCGGCCAGAACGCCGGTGGCGCGACTCCGAACAACCGGGCCGACCGCCGGGCGCAGGGCAAGCGCAACTAGCTCCGACCTGCGCGCGATCGTTCGCCCTCCGGCGAGCGATCGCGCGCGAATTAGTTAACCGCGCGCCAGTTACAACCACCGCGGGGATGACAAAATGCAGCGCGGATGAATTCGAGCGGACCTAGAGAACGTTGATGACAGTTGCCCCAGCCGCTCGGCGCGAAGCCCGTTTTCCTCTAGCGAACACGTGGTAGGTACCACCATGGAGCGCGGAGTTTGCGGATCAATAGCGATGCCGGGGCGCAGCAGGGCAGTGAAGTAACGCACTAGGTCGATTTCGTAGCCAGGCATCAGGTGGGCGGCGAGAGCGGGGAGGTTCAGCCATTCGACGTCAGGATCACCTGACAAGATGCGACGGTGAAGATTGAATCCGTCCACATAGATTCGGGCGTGAGGTAGCGGCATCCCTCCAGAGCGTTTACGTGTTGAGTAAATACCGAGCTGCCTCTCGCCACGTGCAGATGCGGCGCGACTCTTGGTGCTTGTCTTCGATGTACCGCTCGACCCGCCAACGCCCGCGGCTGCCCGACGTGATCGCGGACAGCTCGACCGCGCGGATGACACTGCGCGAAGGGGGTCAGAGCACGTTGATGACGGTCGCGCGCCAGCGATCGTCGAGACCTTCGAGCCGTATCGCGACGGCGCGCGTGCGCGCACGACTGCGCACGATCACCACGCCTTCGACCACGCCGTCGCTCGGCTCGAAGATCGACACCGAGCCGATCGCAAACACCGGCCGGCGCACCGGCTGGCCGGTCGCCTGCCGTGCGCGGGATGAGATGACGACCCGTTTGAGCAGATTTCGGTACACCGAATCGTCGACCCAGCGCGAAATCTGCTCGAGCTCGCGGGCTCCGGCGAGGATCTCGATGACGCAGCGGGTGAGATTCTCAAGCAGCGGTTGGGGATTGGGCAGCCGATCACGGCCGGTCGGTTGCGGGTCGAAGTACTCCTCGTCGTCGACGGTGCGGCGCACGATCCGACTCGCGAGAATCTCTTCCACCCGCCCGTTCGTGCTTCTTCGCCTCTGCGGCGTCGCTCGAACTGCATCCCCCATGGTGTGCCCCCTCACCGATCCCGTTGCCAGCTCTCGAAGGGGGTGCCCCGAACGGGGGTAGACCTCCGGTGAGGAGATACTCAACCACCGCATGTGGTGTCGTGTCCATGCCCCCACGTGGGGGCTGTGCATAAGTCGGCGTGAGAAGCAGTAGTCGTGGAAGGCTGTGGACAACTCCAGCGACCTGCCCTCGCCCGGGGCTAGGGTTCGGAGAATGACCGGCGGGGAGATCTGACATGGAGCGCCCGGGCATGCGCTGGGGCAAGCTGTTCGACGACCTCGAGGGCCAACTAGAGCAGGAGTTGGAAGCCGAGGAGGTCGATCTCCGTGCCGAAGAGGAACGGCTGCGTCTCGGGCGGCTCAGCCTCCGTGACCGGCTGTTGGCACTCCACCGAGACCCCGCGTGCGACGCCGTCACCCTTCAGCTTGCCGACCATCGCGTGTCCGTGCGTCCGGTCAGCATCGGTAAGGACTGGCTCTCGGGCGACCTCGTCGACGGGACGGCGCGGGGATTGCAGTGCATCGTGCCGTTGGCGTCGATAGACGCGGTGATCGTCGACCGGAAGCAGGTGCGGCTCAGCCTGGTTCCCCAGCCCGAAGAAGACGGTTCGCGTCTCTCCGCGCGGCTCGGCCTCGCGTTCGTGCTCCGCGATCTCTGTCGCCGGCGACGCGCCGTGGAACTGGTGACGGCATCCGGAATCATCGTCGGGACGATCGATCGGGTGGGGAGGGATCATCTCGACCTCGCCGAACACCCGATCGGTGTTGCGCGGCGCGAGTCCGCGGTGCTGCAGTATCGCGTGCTGCCGTTCGAGCGCCTCGTGTACCTCCGCCTGAGCTGAGGGTATTCGGGCGATTGTGCCCTCAGTCTCGAGAATCGAACGAGTATTCCTGCAGGCTGGCGAACTCCGCCTGATTCCAAAGGCCGATGCGCCGCGACTCCTCGTACTTGTCTTGGATGTACCGCTCGAGCATGGTGCGTTCGACCCGCCAGTGCCCGTGACCGCCGACCTTGATGGCGGGGAGCTCGCCCGATCGAACCAGAGCGTACGTCTGGCTGGCCGAGATATTGAGCACATCGGCGACGTCAGCGAGGGTGAGGAATCGGCTCTCCCCGGGCAGTTCGGCTTCGTTCATGAGTCGATTATGCAGATCGCGCCCCGCCGCGGACCGGCCTGTGGATAACTTTCGGACCGCTTGGCGGAAGTTCTAGACGATAGACGCGCACACCGTTTAATCGAGCCGAGACAGGGGAGTCCAGATGGCAATCGACAACGCAGGATCGGGCGGTCGCGCACCGCGTCGATGGTGGTTCGACGTGCGTTTCGCGATCGGCCTGGGGCTTGTCGCACTCTCTGTGGCCGGCGTCTTCGTGGTGGTCTCTGCGGCGGATCACACGGTGCTGGTCTACGTGGCGCGCACGGCCCTCAGCCCCGGGGATCGGCTGAGCGGCGGTGACCTGGTGCGGCAGAGTGTGCAACTGGGGGAGGCCTCGTCGCGGTATCTGGGCATCCGTGATGTTCCGGCGTCGGGGCTGATCGTCACCCGGGCCGTGGCCGAAGGCGAGCTGGTTCCCGCCTCGGCGGTTGGCACGAGCGCGAGCCGGCGTCTCGCATCGGTGGTCGTGCCGGTGCGTCAGCAACTCGCGAAAGCCATCGACGCCGGGGAGCAGGTCGACCTGTGGGCTGCCGAGCAGACCGATGACCGCGACTTCGGAGCGCCGAGCGTGCTGGTTCCCGCGGCGCAGGTGGTCAGAGTGATCGCCGCCGACGGCATCATCGCCGACGGCGGCGCCGGATCCGTCGAGGTGCTGGTGCCGAGGGCGAAGGTGGCCCGGGTGCTCGAGGCGGTGGCCAACGACGACGCGATCTCGCTGGTTCCGGCTGGCGCAGTGGCGAAGGGCTGACCGATGGCTCGCATTGCTCTGGCCCTGCCGCTCAGCGACGAAGACCGGCTCGGTATCGATCTGGTGCGCCACGGCCACGAACTCGCCGGGCGGTGCTCGAGCGCCGACGAGTTGGCCGCACTGCTCGCGACGGGGCGCGCGGACTACGCGGTAGTCGCCGCGACCGCACGGTATCTCAACGATCGACTGATCGTTGAGGCGGATGCCGCGGGCGTGCGTATCATCGCGCTGGTAGCGCAGGAGAGCGAGCGCCGGCACGCGGCAGAGCTGGGCCTTCACGAGACGGCGGATGCGGCATCCGAATGGTCACAGCTCGAACTGATGCTGCTCGGCTCGCCTGCCTTCACCGCCCCCGCCGCGGTCGACCCGACCCGTGGCACGGTGATCGCGGTCTGGGGACCGGCCGGATCGCCGGGTCGCACCACCCTGTCCATCGCGATCGCCGCCGAACTCGCCGCGGCCGGGCACACGGTCGCCCTCGCCGACGTCGACACCCACAGCGGATCGATCGCGCCGGCGATCGGACTACTCGACGAGGCCCCAGGATTCGCGGCGGCCTGCCGTCTAGCCGGATCCGACAGTCTGAACCGCGCGGAGCTCGAACGCATCGGGCAGCGCTACGCGACGGCGCGCGGCGGCTTCTGGGTGCTCACCGGCATCGGCCGCCCGAGCCGCTGGCCGGAGCTGTCGGCCGAACGTGTTTCCCGCGTGATCGCCGAGTGTCGAACCTGGGTCGACTACACCGTGCTCGATACCGGCGCGAGCCTGGAGAACGACGAGGAGATCTCCAGCGACCTGTTCGCTCCCCGACGCAACGCGGCGACGCTCACCGCGCTTGCCGATGCAGATCGCGTGATCGCGGTGGGCTCGGCCGACCCGGTGGGCCTGTCGAGGTTTCTGCGCGCCCACGTCGACCTGGTCGAGGTGGTCGACAGTGAACGGGTTGCGGTGGTGATGAACCGGGTACGGGCAAGCGCGATCGGGCTGGATGCCGCGGCGCAGGTGCGCCAGACCCTGCTGCGGTTCGGTGGCATCGCCGCGCCGGTGCTGATCCCGCACGATCAGGCCGCGGTGGATGCTGCGGTGCTGAGCGGCAAGACGTTGGCGGATGTCGCGCCGCGGTCGCCCGCGCGGCTGGCCGTCGCCGGTCTGGTCGCCGAGCGCATCCTTCCTCCGGTCGCGATCGAGAGACGCCAAGGGCGCCGTGCCCGCACCCGCGTGGCTCGCACCCAGTTCCGGCGCGCCTAAACTTGCCGTGTGTCGACCCTCTCCGATCTCGTACTCGCGCAGGGCCGGTCCGATGAGGCCGATATCGAATGGCTCCACCTCCTCGTCGGAGACTGGCAGCTGCTGGCCGACCTCGCTTTCGCCGACATCGTGCTGTGGGTGCCCACCCAAGACGGCAGCTTCGTCGCCGTGGCGCATGCCCGTCCGTCGAGCTCGGCGACGCTGTTCTACCGCGACTTCGTCGGCCAAAACATCAAGCCGGAATGGCTCGGCCAGGTCACTGCGGCCTTCGACTCGGCGCAGATCATCGACTCGGCCGCACCGGACTGGTACGAGGAGACCCCGACCCGCGTGCGCGCTGTTCCGGTGCTCCGCCGGTTGTCGGTCACCGGCGCCCAGACCACCGATTTCCCGATCGCCGTCATCACCCGCCACACCAATCTCAGCGAGGCCCGCAGCCCGAGCCGCCAGGAGCTGACCTTTAACGAGTGCGCGAACGATCTCTTCGCGATGATTTGCGCCGGCGACTTCCCCGACCTGGGGGCGCCGACCGGCCCGCGCCGCGGTGCGCCCCGCGCTAACGACGGACTGCTGCGGTTGGATGTCGACGGCATCGTCACCTTCGCCAGCCCCAACGGTCTGTCGGCCTTCAATCGCATGGGCTTCGCCGGCGAACTCGAGGGGGAGTCCCTCGCCGAGGTGACGACCGCACTGCTCAGCGGCAAGCTCATCATCGACGAGTCGCTGCCGCTGGTCGTTACCGGCCGTGCCCCCTGGCGCACCGACATCGAGGCTCGCGGCGTCACGGTCTCCCTGCGTGCCATCCCCATCCGGGATCGCGGCGAGCGGATCGGTGCGATGGTGCTGTGTCGGGATGTCACGGAACTCCGTCATCAGGAGCGCGAGCTCATCACCAAGGATGCGACCATCCGCGAGATCCACCACCGGGTGAAGAACAACCTGCAGACGGTGGCGTCATTGCTGCGCATCCAGGCGCGACGGTCGCACTCCGATGAGGCGCGCGAGTCGCTCAACCAGGCGATGCGGCGCGTTGCGGCCATCGCGGTCGTGCACGACACCCTCAGCGAGGGTCTCAACCAGAACGTCGACTTCGATGTGGTGTTCGACCGCGTGCTCAAGCTGATCGCCGAGGTCGCGTCCACCCATGGAACGAAGGCGCATCCGATCTTCACCGGGAGTTTCGGGGTGTTGCCGAGCGAGTATGCGACCCCGCTGTCACTGGCCCTCACCGAGCTCGTCACGAACGCGGTGGAGCACGGCCTCGCAGGTCGGGAGGGCATCGTGGAGATCATCGCGGAGCGCTCGGCGGAAACGCTGATGGTGACGGTGCGCGACAACGGCTCGGGCTTACCAGAGGGCAAGGTCGGTTCGGGTCTCGGCACTCAGATCGTGCGCACGCTCATCCAGGGCGAGCTGGGCGGAACCATCGATTGGCACACCATGGTGGGGGACGGCACCGAGGTGACCATCGACATCCCGCTTGCTTGGCTCACGAAGCTCTAGCGAGTTTCTTCCCCGTCCAGCCCCACCGCGCCCGGCCCCACCGCGTCCCGCCCGACCACGTCCCGCCCCACCCCGTCCGAAATGCAGGCCCGACGCAACGAATGCCGGTGTGTCGGTGACGACACACCGGCATCCGGTGAAATCTGCCTGCATTTCGGAACTGGAATGCGGCGGTGCTCGCTCGGCGAGCGGTGGTGAGAAGTTCTAGGAGGCGCGACGGGCGCGGGCTGCGCGGCGCTTGAGTGCGCGACGCTCGTCTTCACTCAGGCCACCCCACACTCCGGAGTCTTGGCTGGTCTCGAGAGCGTACTGAAGGCACATCTCGGTGACGCTGCAGCGCCCACAGACAGATTTGGCCTTGTCGATCTGGTCTACTGCCGGGCCGGTGTTGCCGACCGGGAAGAAAAGTTCTGGGTCGGCCGTGAGGCAAGCGGCTTTGTCGCGCCAATCCATGTGTGGTGCTCCTTATTGTGTTGCGAACACAGAGAAAAAGGGATCTCTGTGCAGGGGTCATCGACCGAAAATTCGGGTGGGGGGACTTTGGAGGGAATTTCGGGATGCTGCCACGGCCCTGTAGCGCAAATCAACCTCACATAGACTCGCATATTGGTTGTAGCAAATCAATAGTCGATCGAGGTAACTAGCTGTGAGTGAACCGAATGTGCGGCGTCGTCCGGCGTTGCTGATCCTTCTCGCGGCCCTGATTTACCTAGAGTCGGCCGCCCTCGCGGTGATCAGCGTCGTGCTGCTGATCGACCTTCTTACCCAGCGCCCCGACTCCTACGCGAGTGGGGTCGCCATCCTGATTCTCGCGCTCCTGGCGACAGCCTGGTTGGCTGTGATGGCTACCCATGCGCTGCTTGGGCGGGCCTGGATCCGCGGCGGCACGGTCACCTGGCAGGTGCTGCAGATCGCGATCGGCATCGGCAGCTTCGGCGGGCTGTTCTCGCGCCCCGACATCGGCTGGGTGCTGATCATCCCGGCCGTCGTCGTTCTGGTGCTGCTGTTCACCCCGACGGTGATTCGCGCGACGAAGCGGCCGGAATCGCCCGCAGACGAGTGATCTGGACGCCGTGAACCGGATGCTCGCGGGAGTCGGGTCTGCTCAGGAATCGATGCCGAGCCTCTTGCGCAGTGACGCGACGTGTCCGGTTGCCTTGACGTTGTACAGCGGGAGCACGATGGTGCCGTCTTCGACGACGAAGGTAGAGCGGATGGTTCCGGTCACGGTCTTGCCATAGAGCGACTTCTCTCCGTAGGCGCCGTATGCCGTGTGCACCGCAAGGTCGGGATCGCTGAGCAGCGGGAAGTTGAGGCCCTGCTCGTCGCGGAACTTCTTTAGCGCGGGCAGCTCGTCTTTCGAGACGCCGAGCACCTGGTAGCCGGCCGACTTCAGCGAGTTGATGTTGTCGCGAAAATCGCAGGCCTCGGTCGTGCACCCCGGGGTGCTCGCGGCGGGATAGAAGTAGACGATCGTCTTGTGTCCGGCGAAGTCGGCGAGCGAGACATCCGTTCCGTCCTGGTCCTTCAGGGTGAAGGTCGGTGCGGTCTCTCCCGCGGTGAGTCTGGTGTTTTCCGACATGTTCTCTCCCTTGTGCGCCGGGTGCGCCTCGGCCTCGATTCTAGGCAGCGCTGACGCCCGCCACGATTTGGCAGAGCACCCGGGGACCCTGCTATAGTCGATCTTCGGTTCGGGGAGTGATTCCTGGTCCAAAACTCGCACCTCTAGCTCAATTGGCAGAGCAACTGACTCTTAATCAGTGGGTTCCCGGTTCAAGTCCGGGGGGGTGCACCACAGAAGCCCGGACTGCTCGCAGTCCGGGTTTTTTCGTTCCCGGGAGAACTCCGAATTCGGCGGGCAGCTCCTCTACACGCTGGTCGGCGTGAGCCAGCTGGCGGCGTCGGAACATAGCCCTAGGAGGGATATCGGTCCGAGCTCGTGATCTGCAATCTCGGAACGTTCTCGGGCCGGTCGAACGAGATTCCGCTGCTATAGCTACACCGAAACGTGTGCTGCTACCCCCGCAAATACGGGGATTGCGCGCGATGGGAGGGCCTCGTAGCGCAGCCGGTCGCCGGGAAATGAAGCTCTGACGACCGCTCACGAGAGACAGTCGGTTCGGAGGATTTCTTCAGCGGCGTCGGAACGACGAACCCATAATGGAAAACGAGGGTCACCGCAGCTCCTCACCGCTATGAGCCATGCCGTTTCACACCGACGGACCGGAGTACAGAGTGAAGCTGATCGGACGCGACGGCAGTCTCGCAGCCCTGGCCGCGGTCCTATCGGGGTCGACCCCGCAACGGGCGCTTCTCGTGCGGGGTGAGCCGGGGGTGGGCAAGACCGCACTGTTGGATGCGACGGCAGCACGCGCTGATTCCGACGGGGCCGCCGTCTACCGCTGCGTCGGCGTGGAGACGGAAGCGGGCATCGAGCTGTCGGGCCTGCACCAGTTGCTCCGACCCGTGATCGAGCACACGGAATCTCTGCCCGCTCGCTCCCGTGCCGTGCTGCAGGACGCGTTCGACGGCGACTCCGGGGGAAGCGCGGGCAGATTCGCGCTGGCCAACGCGGTACTCGAACTCGTGTCATGTGCCAGCTTCACCCGCTCGCTCCTGCTCGTCGTCGACGATGTGCAGTGGATCGACGAGTCGAGCGTGCAGACCCTCGCCTTCGTGGCCCGGCGCATCGTGAACCCCCGCGTGAGCCTCATCGGGGGCGTCCGAACGGATGCCGGCCAGCACAGCGATGCGATCTGGGATCGTGCCGGCATCCCGCTCCTCGACATCGCGCCGCTGGGACCAGGGCACTCCGAAGAACTGCTCGCTCAGCGCGCCCTCGGGCTGTCAGATGTCGTACGTCGGCGAATCCTGCGGGAAGCGGTGGGCAATCCGCTGGCCCTCACCGAACTGCCAGAGACCTTCGCGTCGGATCGCGGGGACGACGATCGCATGGAGAACGGGCTGCTGCCGCTCACTCGACGGTTGGAGATCGTGTTCGCGGGCCGAGCCAATGCGCTCAGTTCCGGGGCGCGTGCTGTGGCGCTGCTGTGCGCCCTTGACCAGACCAGCTCGCTCGACACGGTGCAGCGGGCATCCGGCGAGGACTGGTGGTTTCCCGACCTGGTCGAGGCAGGCGAGGCGGGAATCCTGCGCATCAAGGATGGGCACATCTCCTTCCGGCATCCGCTCATCCGATCGGGCATAGTGCAGATGGCGACGGAGGAGCAGTTGCGTCGCGCTCACGGCCGGCTCGCCGACGCCCTCAGCGATAATTTCGAGCTGTGGGCGCGGCATAGTGCCGCGGCGACGACGGGCCCGGATGCGACGGTCGCCGACGCGCTCGAACAGCTCGGGCGCCAATACGCGCGGCGAGGGGGCACGAGAACCAGCCTCCGCACCATGCTGCGTTCGATCGAGCTGACGGCCGACCAGCCCGCGCGGGAGCGTCGCCTCGCCTACGCCGCGCTGCTCGCGGCCGACTCCGATCGCGTGGAGCTGACCCATTCCCTGCTGAGCAGGCTGGAAGACACCGTCCCCCTGGATGATTTCGCCGGCGGCCTGGGCGACACCCTGGCGGGAGCGGTCACGGCCAAGGCGGGCATCCTGCTCCGCGTCGACGGCGACCTCCAGGGTGCGTACGACCTGCTGATGCAGGCTGCCCGGCGCCAGGCAGGGCCGGTCAGTGCCGAGGTCGACGCGCTACTCCATTTGCTGTTGATCGTCTGTCTCCGCGCCGAGCGCGAGGACATGTGGCAGGGTGTCGACCGACTGCTGGATGCCCTGGGCGAGCGGGTGCCCGCAGAGATCCGCAACACCCGGGACGGAATCAGCGACCCGGCCCGTCGCGCCCACGGCCTGGCCGAACGGCTCGCGATCGCCCTTCCCCGTCCCGGGAGTCTCGAACCGTGGCGGCTGGTCTGGGTCTATCGCGCCGGGTTGTTCATCGACGACCTCGGCGCACGGCGTCCTGCGCTTCGTTCCATCATCGAAGCGGAAGAGCTGAGCGGGTCATATGACAGCTATCTGCGCGCCCTCGGACTGGTCGTGGTGGACTGCATCGGGTCGGGGGAGTGGCAGTACGCGCGCTCGCTGGCGGAGCGCGGTCTTCAGACGGCGCTTCACCTCGACTTCGCTGAGATCGTGTCGGAGTTCCGGGTCTACCTGGCATTGCTCGACGCGGTCACCGGTCACATCGACAGCTCGCGGCAGAACATCGCGACGGTGCGGGCCTGGGCGGGGCCGCGGCGGATGATGCACCTAGAGTCCTGGGCGCTCTGGGCGGAGGCGCTCGGTTTTCTCGGCGAACACGACTATGACGCGGCCTTCATGGCCACCACCCGGATCAGCCCGGCGGGAGAGCTGCGGCGCTACCACCCACTGGCCCTGTCCACCTTCTTCGACACCGCGCTGGCCGCTCTGCACGCCGGAGACGAGGACGCGGCGCGCCGCCACCTTGCTGCCGCGCAGCAGGCCCGGGTGGGCGAAATCTCACCCAGACTCGGGTTTCAGGTCGCGGTCATCCGTGCGCTTCTGGCGCCAGCCCAGGATGCCGCGGCACTGTTCGACGCGGCCCTCGCAGATCGCGATGCCGAGCGCTGGCCGCTCGACTACGCCCGGGCGCAGCAGGAGTACGGCGAGTGGTTGCGTCGCGCGAAGCAGCGCACTGCTGCCCGATCGCACCTTCGCGTGGCCGCGGACGTGTTCGAGCGTCTCGGCGCTCAGGCCTGGCTGGCGGATGCGCGCAACTCCCTGCGACTTGTCGGCGTTCAGAATGCGCACTCGACCTCGCAGACCGCCGTGATGCTGACCGCGCAGGAACGACAGATCGCGACCCTCGCGGCCCAGGGCCGCAGCAATAAGGACATCGCGGCCCTGCTCTCGCTGTCGCCGCGCACCGTGTCGTCACACCTCTACAAGATCTTCCCCAAGCTCGGGATCTCTTCGCGAGCCGCCCTGCACTCCGCCCTCAGCGAGATGGTGTCGCAGGGCTGAGCGCGCCGGTTTAGTTCAGCGCCGGTCAAGTTCAGTCAGATGACCCTTTCTGCGGTCGTCGCTGAACGCCACTCTCGGTAGTGAGGGTCGGTGGTTCGGACCGGCTCTCGGAGGGCGGCCTTAAAGCCCGGCCGAACACCAGCCAACCCGTCCTCCGATCGTCGAAAGGACATGGTTCGTGGCCAAGGTCCTCGCCGTGCTGTACCCGGATCCCGCCTCCGGGTACCCGCCCGAATACGCGCGCGATGGCATCCCCGCAGTCGATGCGGTCGGCGACGTCTTGCTGACCCACGCGGACGCCCTGGACTTCGCCCCGGGCCAACTGCTCGGCTGCGTGTCGGGCGAGCTCGGACTGCGCCGGTTTCTGGAGGCAGCAGGGCACGAGTACGTGGTGGTTTCCGACGTCACCGGGGACAGGTCTGACTTCCTTCGTGAACTCCCCACCGCCGATGTCGTGGTGTCGCAGCCATCCTGGCCGATCCACCTCAGCGCCGCGCGGATCGCCGCTGCTCCCCGCCTGCAGCTGGCCGTGGTGGCCGGCGCCGGCACCGACGGAATCGATCTGGAAGCGGCCGCGCGACGCGGGATCACGGTGGCCGAAACCTCCGCCACGGCGACCGTGAGTATCGCCGAACACGCGGTGATGCTCATGTTGACGATGGCCCACGACTTCCTCGCCGCCCACGCCTGCGTCACCGACGGGGGGTGGGACATCGCCGGGAGCGTCGAGCGTTCCTACGATCTACAGGGAATGCGGGTGGGGGTGGTCGGGGCCGGCGCGGTGGGTCTCGCCGTGCTGCACCGCCTCGCCGGCTTCGGTGTCGGCCTGCACTACAGTGATCCGGTGCGGCTGCGCCCGCAGCTCGAGACCGAGCTGGCGCTCACCTATGTTCCGGATGTCGCAGCTCTCGTGCGATCGGTGGACATCCTGTCTATCCACGCCCCGCTGACCCCCGAGACCTACCACTTGGTCGATGAGGCGATGATCGAGTCGATGCCGCGCGGCTCGTATGTGGTGAACCTGGCGCGAGCGGAGTTGGTCGAGCGTGACGCGATCGTGAGGGCGCTGTCCTCCGGTCGGCTCGCTGGCTACGGCGGCGACGCCTGGTACCCCGAGCCGCCCCCGATCACGCACCCGTGGCGGAGTATGCGGCACGCCGCCATGACCCCGCACGTCGCGGGAGCGACCCTTCCGGCGCAAGCCCGTTCCGCCGCTGCGGTGCGGGAGATATTGGAGAGTTGGTTCGCGGGTGCTCCGATCCGCTCCGATTTCCTCGTAGTAAGCGGACGATAGGGCAATGACGAACATCGCGCTCACTCCCCGTGCTCATCGGTCGATCGGTCGGCTCACTGCTTTCAGCGACGGGGTCGTGTCGATCGCCGCCACGCTTCTCGTGCTTCCCCTGGTCGATACGGCGGTGAACGAGAACCTCACGAGCTTCTCCGAATTCTTCGCCAAGAACGGCAGCCAGGTGCTCGTGCTGACCCTCAGTTTTACGGTCATCCTGCGGTTCTGGCTCATTCACCACGCGCTGTTCGACGGTCTTGTCGCCTTCACTCCGCCGCTGTTCTGGGTGAACGCGCTCTGGCTGCTGAGCATCGTGTTCATTCCGTTTCCCACCCAGCTGATCGCCGGGAAAGCGTCGCAGAGTCCCACGATCGATGCGATCTACATCGGCACGATGTTCGTCACCAGCCTGTCGGGCCTGATGCTGAAGGTCATCATCTCCCGGCATCCGGAGATCCTCAGCGCCGACGCGGGGTCCACTACTGCGCTGGGGGCGTCCGTGGTCGCGGTCGTCACCATGGGTGTGGCGCTGGTGCTCGCCCTGGTTGTGCCGGGGGTGGGTCTCTGGGCGCTGCTGTTGCTCTTCGTCGACATCCCGATCCAGCGCGTGCTTGATCGTCGACATCGCCGCACACGCAGCATCGCTCCCTGACCACACGGCGCTGGGTCTCATGGATGGCTGCGCCATCGTGCTCGAACGCCCGCGGCCTTCGCCCGCGGCAGATCTGAGAAGAGCCCCCGAATTGGGGGCGACCGAGGGGCTTCGCGAATTACTTCACGGTGCTAACTTTGTCCCGGATAGCCGGGGGACTCAGTCTTCCGGGGGTCTCCTAGATCGTGATGGAAACGCGGGGGCGTGGAAATCCGAGTGGTTCTAGGTATGCCCTGGTTCGGGTACCGGGGTTAGAGACCCGATCGCCGCCACCTCTGCCAGGAGGGGGCGGCGATCAGTCCTCAACCAGCGCCATGAACACCGGCAGCGCCATGCACACGGGGCAGCGCACGGCCGACTTACTCGCGCCCTGCGGAGAAGTGTTACGGGGGTGGTTAGGCGACGAGCTGGCGGCGCTCAGTGGATGCTGCGGAGCTCTGCGCGCGCGCATCGGCGACCTGGGATGCTGCCGTCGGCTCGGCAGGCGGAGCGAAACGGCTGGCGACGACCGTGGCAACGCCCGCGGTGTCGACGGAGACGCTGGCTTCGGTCTCGGGGTTGACCGGCGCCGCGGTAACCGGCTCAGCGGGCACCGGCGCGATTGCGGCCGGAACGGTGGCGACGGGGACTGTGACCGGCGATGGGGCGGCGGGTGCCGCGGCAACCGCGGCTGCCAGCACCGCAGAAACCTGCTCGATCGGCGCGGAAACCGCACCGGGCGAGGCGAGCTTGGCCGCGACATCCCACGCGATGGTGTCGGCAACGGCCTGGGCGAAGAAGGTGTCGACCGCGCTGGAGTCGTGCGGGGTCACGGTGAACAGACCGCGCGGTCCGAAGGCGTGGATGAGGCGCGTCTGCACCAGTTCGTAGACGAGTTTCTGCACCTCATCGCGCTGCTCCAGGGTCAGCCCGCGGTCTCTGTTGCGTCTGCGCAGCGGGTTGATCACGGTCGGCCTTTCGACATGAGGAGCGGGGTATTCGCCTATTGTCGGTTACCGGCCCCCGAAATCCCGGTCGACACGCGACCCGACCAGCCACTTTCGCGGATAAATGCCGCGAACTGCAGCAGGGCCCACCGGCTCTTGCCTCCGGTGGGCCCAGCTGGGTCTATGGGAGTCAGGCCTTGCCGTCGAAGACCTCAGACTCCATCGCGTCGTAGCCCTCGATCTGCGGGTCGCCGTGCAAGCCACCGCTCAGCGCATACTCCTCCTCCGGCGAGAGCACGAGTCGTTTGCGACCTACCAGGGCGAAGATGACCAGTCCGACCACGAAGATCACCAGGAACGTGATCACCGCGAGCTGGAACGTGGCATTGAGCACGATGCCGAAGAACGCTCCGATCGCGATCACCCCGGCGGTGACCGCGCCAGCGACTCCGGTCGGGCTGGTGTACGGGCGGTTGGCGTTGGGGAACTTCCGGCGAAGCACGATGAACGAGATCATCTGCATCAGGTAGGAGATGACCGCACCGAAGACCGCGATGAAGAGGATGACGCCGGTGGCTGCGCCCGCGGCATCCGGGTTCACCGCGGGGATGATGAGCGCGACCACCAGCAGGATGACGAACCCGATCGCACCGCCGACCAGCAACGACACCCACGGCGTCTGGTGCTTGCGGCCGGTGAGCGAGAGGAATTTCGGGTAGTAACCGGCCCGGGAGAGCGAGTACATGTTGCGTCCGTAGGCGAACATGATGCCCTGGAGCGACGCGAGGAGACCGATCAGGGCGAAGAGCGCGAGCAGTGCGGCGACGCTGTCGGGAAGGAAGGCGCGGAATCCGGCCAGCAGCGGCTCGTCACCGTCGCCCGGGGAGACGGTGAGCGCTTTGGACCCGGTGACCGCGGGGTTGAGGAACAGAATCAGCAGGCCGAAGAAGGCCAGCGTGATGATTCCCCAGACGCCCGCCTTGGGGATGTCCTTGGCCGGGTTATTCGCCTCCTCCGCGGCGAGCGGCAGTTCTTCGATGCCGAGAAAGAACCAGATCGCGAACGGCAGGGAGAACAGGATGCCGATGCCGCCGAAGGGCAGGAAGTTCGAGTTGCCCTCGGTGGGCTTGATGTCGAGCAGTCGGGAGAAGTCGACGGCGCCGTTCGCGATCGAGAGCACCGCGAACAGCAGGATGACGCCCATCGAGATGATGGCCACGATGAGGGCGAAACGGAAGCCGACCGCAGCGCCGAGTGAGTTCAGGCCGATGAATACCGCGTACAGGATGATCCAGAGAATCCACCCGGGAACCTCCGCCCCGGTCAGATCGGTGATGATGCTGCCCAGATAGCTCGCCGAGAACAGCACGACCACCGCGGTGGTCACGACGTATTCGATCGACTCGGAGATGCCGGTGACGAACCCGCCCCACGGCCCCATCGCTGCGCGGGAGAACGAGTATGCGCCGCCGGTGTGCGGCATGGCCGCCGACATCTCGCCGATCGAGAAGATCATGGTGAAGTACATGACGATGATCACGATCGTCGCGATGAGTAGGCCGCCCCACCCGGTGGTGCCCAGCCCGACGTTCCACCCGGAGAAGTCGCCGGAGATGACTGCGGCGATGCCGATTCCCCAGATTCCCCAGAAGCCTGCCGTGCGTTTCAGGCTGCGCTTCTCGAAGTAGCCGTCGGCTGCCTTCGTGTAGGTGACGCCTGCCGTGGTGTTCTCTGCCATGCCGTTCCTCCTGGGAAAAAAGTTCTCGGGCGGTGGTGCGTGGTGCTGGAGCCGAGCATGGCCGCTATTGGTACTTAATGTCTACCTTTGGGTGTAAACATCCTGTTACTTTGTGCTTGCGGCACCGGCGTTCTCGCGTGATGTAATGGTCGGCATCCACCCACTTCGCTCGTCTCGTCAGGAGTAGCCCATGGCCGCACGCACTGGCATGTTGACCACCGATGAACTGAATACCCTGATCGATGCGGGGGAGATCGACACCGTCATCGTGGCCTTCACCGACATGCAGGGGCGGCTGGTGGGCAAGCGCGCCTCGGCGCGGCTGTTCCACGAGGAGATCTCGAGTCACGGAGCGGAGTGCTGCAACTACCTGCTCGCCGTCGACGTCGAGATGAACACGGTCGACGGCTACCGCATCTCGTCCTGGGAGACCGGTTACGGCGACATGGCGATGATGCCCGACCTATCGACGCTGCGGCTGGTTCCGTGGATTCCGGGCACCGCGCTGGTGATCGCCGATCTCACCTATCTCGACGAGACGCCCGTCGCTCCCTCTCCGCGCGCCATCCTGCAGCGGCAGATCGCCCGGCTGGCCGAGAAGGGTCTGGTGCCGTACGTCGGCACCGAACTCGAGTTCCTGGTGTTCGAGAACAGCTACCGGGAGGCCTGGGCGAAGGGCTACAGCGGGCTGACTCCGGCCAGTGATTACAACATCGACTACGCGTTGCTCGCCTCGACCCGCATGGAGCCGTTGCTGCGCGACATCCGGGTGTCGATGGAGGGAGCCGGCATGTACTGCGAGGGGGTGAAGGGGGAGTGCAACCTGGGCCAGCAAGAGATCGCGTTCCGTTACGAAGACGCACTCACCACCTGCGACAACCACTCGATCTACAAGAACGGCGCCAAGGAGATCGCCGACAAGCACGGCAAGTCACTGACCTTCATGGCCAAGTTCAACGAGAAGGAGGGCAACTCCTGCCACATCCACATCTCGTTCCGTGGCGCGGACGGCAGCGCGGTGTTCTCCGACCCGAGTGACGAACTCGGCATGTCGAAAATGTTCCGCCACTTCCTCGCCGGGCAACTGAAGACAATGCGAGAACTGAGCCTGTTCTTCGCCCCCAACATCAACTCGTACAAGCGTTACGTCGAGGGCAGCTTCGCCCCGACCGCCGTGGCGTGGGGTCTCGACAACCGCACCTGCTCGCTCCGAGTCGTCGGCAAGGGGTTCGGTATGCGCGTGGAGAACCGCGTGCCAGGCGGCGACGTCAACCAGTACCTGGCCACCGCTGCGCTGATCGCGGGCGGCCTTTACGGCATCGAGCACGAGCTGGAGCTCGAGCCGATGTTCGCGGGCAACGCCTACGACAGCGACCTGCCGCGCGTGCCGAGCACCCTGCGTGACGCCGCGGCCCTGTTCGGCGAATCCGAGATCGCCCGCGAGGCGTTCGGAGCAGACGTGGTGGACCACTATCTGAACAACGCCCGCATCGAGGTCCAGGCCTACGACGCGGCAATCACTGACTGGGAGCGGGTGCGCGGTTTTGAACGCCTTTAGAGATACGAGCGGACGGGCGCCCATCATCGGGGTCAGCACCTATATGGAGCGGTCGCAGACCGGGGTATGGGACGTTGTGGCGTCATTCCTTCCGAAGGTCTACATCGACGCGGTGACGAACGCCGGCGGCATCGCCGTGCTGCTGCCGCCGCAGCCGGTCGACGCCGAGATCGCCGCGCGCGTCGTTTCCGGGCTCGATGCCCTGGTCGTCGCCGGGGGAAAGGATGTCGACCCGGCCCTGTACGGACAGCACCGCCACCCGCTCACCGACGAGTCCCGCCCCGACCGCGACGCCTGGGAGGAAGCCCTGTTCACCGCGGCGATCGAGAGCGGCACGCCCTTCCTCGGTATCTGCCGCGGTCTGCAGATGCTCAACGTGACGCTCGGCGGCACGCTGCACCAGCACCTGCCCGAGGTCGTCGGCACCGAACGATACAGCGGCAAGGACGGAGTCTTCGCACTGAACGATGTGCACCTCGGCGAGCGCGGTCACGTTCCGGAGATCCTCGCCGACACCCCGACGCTGCCTGTGCTCTCCTATCACCACCAGGCGATCGACAGGGTGGCAGAGGGTCTGGTGGTGACCGCACGCTCCGACGACGGCACCGTGCAGGCGGTGGAAGTGCAGTCAGTGCCGTTCGGCATCGCCGTGCAGTGGCACCCGGAGCAGTCGCCCGAAGACGGTCGGCTGTTCGAGGCGCTGGTCGATGCTGCGCGCGTCTTTGCGAACACTTCGACAAGCTCAGTGACCGAGGTTTCCGCGTGACAGCCACCTCGATCGACCTCATCAACCCGGCCGACGAGACGCTGATCCGATCCATAGAGCACACCAGCGTCGAGGAGGTCGACGAGGCGGTGGCCAGGGCGGTCGCCGCACAGAAGCGCTGGGCTGCCCTGGCGCCCGCTGAACGTGCATCGACACTCCGTGCCTTCGCCGCCGTGGTGGATGGGGCGGTGGAGGAGCTCGCGCGGCTGGAGGTACTGAACTCCGGGCATCCGATCTCCCAGGCGCGCTGGGAGGCCGGACACGTACGCGATGTGCTCACCTACTATTCGGCGGCGCCGGAACGGATGCTCGGCAGCCAGATTCCGGTGGCCGGCGGTATCGACGTGACCTTCCTCGAACCGCTCGGCGTGGTCGGCGTGATCGTGCCGTGGAACTTTCCGATGACGATCGCGGCCTGGGGATTCGCCCCGGCGCTCGCCGCCGGCAACGCCGTGCTGCTCAAACCCGCCGAGTGGACGCCGCTGACCGCGCTGCGGCTCGGCGACCTCGCGCTCGCCGCAGGGCTGCCGGAGGGGCTGTTGCAGGTGCTGCCCGGCCGCGGCGACGTGGTCGGTGAGCGTCTGGTGTCCCACCCGCTCGTTCGCAAGATCGTCTTTACCGGCTCGACCGCGACCGGCAAGCGCGTGATGGCGGGCTGCGCCGCGAACGTGAAGGCGGTCACGCTGGAGCTCGGTGGCAAGAGCGCGAACGTGGTGTTTGCCGACGCCGACCTCGAGAAGGCCGCGGCGATGGCGCCGAGTGCGGTATTTGAGAACGCCGGACAGGACTGCTGCGCGCGGTCGCGCATCCTGGTCGAGCGCAGCGCGGTCAACCGCTTTCTCGAGCTGCTCGAGCCCGCCGTCAAGAAGGTCATGGTCGGAGCCCCGGGCGATGAGGCGACCGAGATGGGCCCGCTGGTCTCAGCCGCGCAGTTCGCCAAGGTCGCCTCCTACGTGCCCGACGACCGGCAGGTCGCGTTTCGCGGCAGTGCCCCGGATGGCCCGGGCTTCTGGTTCGCGCCGACGGTGCTGCTGCCCGGCTCGCGTGACGATCGCGTGGCGCGGGACGAGATCTTCGGCCCCGTCGTGAGTGTGCTCCCGTTCGATGACGAGGCCGATGCGATCGCGCTGGCCAACGACAGCGACTACGGGCTGAGCGGCTCGATCTGGACGCGTGACCTGGGGCGCGGCATCCGTGTATCCCGGGGCATCGAGAGCGGCAACCTGTCTGTCAACTCCAATTCGTCGGTGCGCTATTCGACGCCGTTCGGCGGTTTCAAGCAGTCCGGCCTCGGCCGGGAGCTCGGGCCGGATGCCGCTGCCGCCTTCACCGAGATCAAGAACGTCTTCCTCTCGGACGCCCCGTGACCGAGCCCAGCACCATCAGAAAGGCATCACCATGGCAGTGACCCCTATCGACCTCACTCAACGCTTGGCCGGCAAGGTCGCGGTCGTCACCGGAGGGGCGAGCGGCATCGGCCTCGCCACCGCCCGCCGGTTCGCCGCGGAGGGGGCGACCGTGGTGATCGGCGACTTCAACCCGGAGACCGGACTCGCGGCCGCGGCGGAGATCGGCGGTTTGTTCGTTCAGGTCGACGTCTCTGACGAGGACCAGGTCAACGCGCTCTTCGACACCACCAACGAGGTGTACGGCTCTGTCGACATCGCCTTCAACAACGCGGGCATCTCCCCGCCGGACGACGACTCGATCGAGACCACCGAGCTGCCCGCCTGGCAGAAGGTGCAGGACGTCAACCTGAAGTCGGTCTACCTGTGTTGCCGGGCGGCGCTGCGATACATGGTGCCGCAGCAGCGTGGGTCGATCATCAACACCGCATCCTTCGTAGCCGTTCTCGGCTCGGCCACCAGCCAGATCTCCTACACCGCGTCGAAGGGCGGAGTGCTCGCGATGAGCCGCGAGCTCGGCGTGCAGTTCGCCCGACAGGGCATCCGGGTCAACGCGCTGTGCCCCGGCCCGGTGAACACGCCCCTGCTGCAGGATTTATTCGCCAAAGACGAGGAGCGCGCTCAGCGGCGTCTGGTGCATGTTCCCGTCGGACGCTTCGGCGAGCCCGAGGAGATGGCAGCGGCCGTCGCCTTCCTCGCCAGTGACGACGCGTCGTTCATCACCGGCTCGACCTTCATGGTCGACGGGGGCATCGGCGCGGCCTACGTCACTCCGATCTAGGATCTTCAGGTGTCTGACCTGGCCGAGAGTGCGCTGTTCCGTCCCGTGCGGGCCGGAAACGCCTTCGAGGAGACCGTCGCCCGGTTGCTGCAGACCGTACGGCTGGGAATCGTCGCACCAGGCGAGGCGTTGCCCGCCGAACGTGACCTCGCCGCGCGATTCTCGGTCAGTCGGGATACCGTGCGGGAGGCCATCCGTTCTCTCACCGACGCCGGGTTTCTGGTCTCGCGGCGCGGCCGCTATGGCGGGACCTTCGTGGTCGACGTGCTGCCGTCCCGCGGCTCGGGCGCCAGGATCGAGGGGGTCGCGGATGCAGTGCCGTCCAGCCCGGAGGAGTTGGAGGATGCGCTTGCGTTGCGCGACATCCTCGAGGTAGGTGCGGCACGGGCCGCCGCGGCGCGGGCGTTATCTGCGACGGATCGCGAGGTGCTGTGGTCGCGATTGAAAGAGTCATCTGCCGCGTCGATTGAGGACTATCGGAGGCTCGACTCCCGGCTGCACCTGACCATCGGTGAGCTGGTGGGCGCCCCGTCGCTCGTCCCGCTGCTCGCCGACAACCGGATGCGCGTGAACGAGTTGCTCGAGGAAATCCCGTTGCTGCAGCCCAACCTCGAGCACTCGAACGAACAGCACGAGGCCATCGTGCTGGCGATTCTCACGGGCGACGTCGAGCGGGCCGCCGCCGCGATGCAGGAGCACCTGGACGGTTCCGCGGCCCTGCTGCGCGGCTTCCTGGCCTGAGCCGCATCCGGCGGGCGTACGCGGGGTTACGCCGTGGGCGGCGGGGTCTTGCGCACGCGGGGCTTCGCCGGCGCCTTCGCCGCGGGGGCGACGTCATCCGGTGTGGACACGGGCGGGGTTGTCGGCGCTTTAGCCGGCGACTTGGTAGCGGAAGCCCTCCCTGCAGGCTTCGTCGCGACTGCCGTGGTCGCGGTCGGCGTGGTCTCCGGGGTGCTGACGGCGCGAGTCGGGGTGACCTTGGTGACCGGGGCGGCGATAGGGGCAGCGACTGGGGCGACGGATGCCACGGGCTCACCGACCACGGGGGCCGCCGTCGCAGAACCGGAGGAGGAAGCGGGTGAAGCGGGAGCTGCGGGAGCGGCCGGCGGAGCCACCGAGCTGGCAGCGGGCTCAGCCGGAGCGGCGGGACCGGCCGGAGCGGCGGGACCGGCCGGAGCGGCGGGACCGGCCGGTGCTATGGAAGCACCCCGCGTCGCCGGAGCGTTCTTCGCAACGTAGAGCTGCGCGGCCTGGGTTCCGACGATGAGGAAGCGGATCAGCAGGAACAGCACCGCGATCACGGCGGCGAACACGAGCAGCCCGATGAACACGCTCAGGATGCCGCCGAAGATGCTGAACAGGTGGAAGGGAGCCGGAATCAGTGGATTGACCATGGGGTCAGTCTTCCAGTTCGTCGGCGTCCTGTGCCTGCTGAATGACGGTGCCGACGGCAATCGCCACGCTGAGTCCCCAGCTGACCCACATCAGGATCAGTCGCCAGTCTCTCGGACCTTTACGGGTCGTCTGCAGCACACCCCACCCTCCCACGACGGCGCTGAGCATGGTGCCGCTGAAGATGAATTTGCGCAACAGGTCCTCCTGGGTTCGGTCTGCACCACGCTACCCCGCACGCGCAAGCCCTGGCGGCCCGTACAGTGAACCGAGACCGGCGGAAGACCCGAAAGGATGCCGTGCGCACAGCAATCCTCGGAGCCGCCCTGATCGTGATCGGCGCCGTCGCCATCGCGGTGGGCATTCTGCCGGTTCCCGAGGCCTCGGCGCTCGGCGAACGGGTCTGGCCGATCCTGCTGTTCGTGGTCGCCATCACCGTGGTGACCGAACTCGCGGCCGAGGCCGGGCTGTTCCGGGTGATCGCCGAGCAGACGGCCCGCTGGGGTCGAGGCAGAGCGTGGTTGCTGTGGCTGCTCGTGCTGGTGCTCGCGGTGCTGAGCACGATCTTCCTCTCGCTCGACACCACCGCGGTGCTGCTCACCCCTGTCGTGGTGGTGCTCGCTCGCCACGTGGGGCTGTCACCCCTGCCGTTCGCGCTCACCACGGTGTGGATCGCGAACACGGCCTCCCTGCTGCTGCCGGTCTCGAATCTCACCAATCTGCTCGCCGAACACGAGATGGGATCACTCGGTCCGCTCGGGTTCGCGGGGCTGATGGCGCTGCCGGCGCTGATCGCGATCGTCGTGCCCGCGGTCATCCTGTTCATCGTCAGCCGAAAGAGTTTGCTTCAGCGGTACACCGCAGAGCAGCGCAGCGAGCCAGACGACCGCCTGGTGCTCGTGGCGAGCGCGATCGTGGTGGTGGCTCTGCTGCCGCTGCTCGTCTCGGGACTGCCGGTATGGATGCCGGCGCTCGCGGCGGCCATCGTGCTCGGCATCGTGTTCCTGGTGCGGCGTCGCGAGGTGCTGCGTCTCTCGCTCATTCCGTGGCAGCTCGTGGTTTTCGCGACCGGACTCTTCCTGGTCGTGGAGGCGGCGCATTCGCTGGGGCTGACTTCCCTGCTCGCGAGCGTGTCGGGTTCGGGAAGTGACCTCTTGAGCCTGTTGCGGCTGGCTGGCACCGGCGCGCTCGGGGCAAACGTGCTCGACAACCTGCCGGCCTACCTGGCTCTGGAACCGGTCGCGGGTAGCCCGGTGCGGTTGGCAGCGCTGTTGATCGGGGTGAATGCCGGCCCCCTGATCACGCCGTGGGCGTCGCTCGCGACCCTGCTTTGGCATCAGCGGTTGACGGCGCTTGGCGTGGAGATCTCCTGGCATCGCTACATAATGCTCGGGGCTATAGCAGCACCGCTCACGGTGGCTTCCGCGACCGTGGGGTTGTGGCTAAGCGCCTGACTCGTTTCGGTAACCAGTCCGCTGAAACCTGGGCGGGCGCTGGCAAGAGTCTGGCAAACTGACCGATCGGACAGTTTCTGACCGATCGGTCAGAATACCCTGGGCCTCATGTCGACCTCTTCCGATGACCTGCGTGCCATCGCGCTCGCCGAGTTCACCGTCTCCGGCTATGCAGCCACGTCGCTGCATCGCATCGCCGAGCTCGCCGGCCTCTCGAAATCCAGCGTGTTGTACCACTTCGCCTCCAAGGAGGTGCTGCTCGAAGCCGCGGTCGCTCCGGCGATCCACCGGATGGCCGAAATCCTCGACGAACTGGCCTCCGGCCCCTTTACTCCCGAGCGCCGGTCGGCCTTCCTCACCGAATTCGTGGACTTCATCCTGCAGTACCGCCGCGAGGTCAACCTCTTCATCAACCAGGGTCCGTCGCTGGTCGACGTGCCGGTTATCGATCGGGCGAATGAGCTCGTGATCACACTGGCGGAGTACTTCCAGGCGACCACCGGATCCGTCGAAGACAAGATGCGCTTCGGTATCGCTCTCGGCGGGGCCGCGTACACGCTCTGCTCACAAGACACGTTCGGGTACGACATCCCGATCACCGAAACCCGTGCCGCGCTCATCACGATCCTCAGCGAGTTGCTCGCACCGATCGCCACCGCACCGATTCCCACCGCACCTCTTTCCGCCGTCTGACCCAGGAGAACACCGTGGCAACTCTTCTCTACCGACTCGGTCGCTTCTCGTTCCGTCGCCCGTGGCTGATCATCGGCGTCTGGCTGCTGCTGGCCGTCGGCGTCATCGGCGGCGGCGTCGCCCTCGGCGGTCAGACTCAGGAGTCTTTCGCGATCCCCGGAACGGAGTCACAGGCAGCGCTCGATCGACTCGACGCCGTGTTCCCGTCGGTGGCCGGCGCCAGTGCGCAGGCCGTCGTCGAGGCTCCGGATGGGGCATCCGTCTCCGATCCCACCTACAAAGCAGCGATCACCGCGATGGACGACAAGATCGCCACGATCGACGGTGTCAGCTCGGTGCTCAGTCCGTTCTCCGAGTACGCCACCGGCGCGATCTCGAGCGACGGCCAGTACGCACGATCGCAGATCCAGTTGGACGGCACGGCCGCCGACGTGAAGCCCGCGACGCTCACCGAGCTGAAGGCGACCGCGAAGATCGGGGAGGATGCCGGTCTCACCGTCGCATTCGGAGGCCAGGTCTTCTCCGACAACTCCTTCGGCATCAGCATCACCGAGGTCATCGGCGTCGTATTCGCCGGCATCGTGCTGCTGATCACCTTCGGTTCGCTCATAGCCGCGGGCATGCCGCTGCTCAGCGCGCTGCTCGGCGTCGGCATCGTCACCGGTGGTATCAGCGTGATCAGCGCCTTCACCACGGTGTCGAGTTCGGCTCCGCTGCTCGCCCTGATGATCGGGTTGGCGGTCGGAATCGACTATTGCCTGTTCATCCTGTCCCGCCATCGAAATCAGCTCGCCCAGGGCGTCGACCCGGAGGAATCTGCCGCGACCGCGGTCGGTACGGCCGGAAGCGCCGTGGTGTTCGCCGGCGTGACGGTCATCATCGCCCTGCTCGGTCTGCTCGTGGTCGGCATCCCCTTCCTCAGCGTCATGGGCGTCGGTGCGGCGTTCGCGGTGCTCATCGCGATCGGCGTCGCCACCACCCTGGTGCCAGCGCTGCTCGGGTTGGCCAAGGGCCGCCTCGCGCCCAAGCCCGGTTCGCGCGCCTTCGCCCGTGCGAACGTGCACGATGAGGGAAGCAAGCCCACCCTCGGCCTGCGCTGGGTGCGGGGGGTGATGAAGCGACCGGTGCTCGCCCTGATCGCGGTCGTCGCCGTGCTCGGCGTGCTCGCCATTCCCGCGCTCTCGCTCGACCTGAGCCTGCCGGACGGCGCATCGGAGCCCAAGGGATCCACGCAGCGTCAGGCCTACGAGATGATCAAGGAGGGCTTCGGCGCCGGGTACAACGGTCCGCTCATCGTCGCCGTCGACATCACGCAGACCACCAATATCGAGAAGGATCTGGCCGGGATCGCCGACGACCTGAAGACCTTGCCTGACGTCGAGATGGTGAGCCAGGGCATCCCCGATGCGACCCTCGATACCGCGATCATCCAGGTCACCCCATCGAGCGCGCCGGACGCCCCCGCGACCAAGGCGCTGGTGCAGTCCATCCGCGACCTGCAGCCCAAGATCAAAGACTCCTACGACACCCCGATCTCGGTCACCGGCGCAACGGCGGTCGGGATCGACATCTCAAACCGGCTGAGCGGTGCGCTGCTGCCCTTCGGCGCGATCGTGGTCGGGCTCTCGATCATCCTGCTGATGATGGTGTTCAGGTCGGTGCTCGTGCCGATCAAGGCCGCCGTGGGCTTCCTGCTGTCGGTGCTCGCCTCGTTCGGGGTCGTCGTCGCCATCTTCCAGTGGGGGTGGTTTGCGGATGTCTTCAACGTCGAGAACCCCGGACCGATCCTGAGTTTCATGCCGATCCTGTTGATGGCCGTGCTGTTCGGCCTCGCCATGGACTACGAGGTGTTCCTCGTCTCCGGCATGCGTGAGGCCTACGTGCACAGCGGCAACGCCCGCGAGGCGGTGGGCAAAGGATTCGCCAATGGTGCGCGCGTGGTGACCGCCGCCGCGCTGATTATGTTCTTCGTCTTCATCGCGTTCGTGCCTGACGGCTCTGGCACGATCAAGCCGATCGCAATGGGCCTCGCCACCGGTGTGGCCTTCGACGCCTTCCTCGTGCGGATGACCCTGGTGCCCGCGGTGATGACCCTGCTGGGCAAAGCCGCGTGGTGGATGCCGAAGTGGCTGCAGAAGCTGCTGCCGAATATGGACATCGAGGGCGAGAACCTGCGCGAACACCGCGAGGCGGTGGGCTGGGCGCTCGACCAGCGCGGCTTGGCGATCAGCGCCGAAGCCCTCCGTGCCGGCACCGAGGAGTACGCGGTGCGGCCGCTCGACCTGGCCGTGGCGCCGGGCGGTCTGCTGCTGATCAGCGGAGAGACCACCGACCGCAGGCTGCTCACCGCGACTCTGGCCGGCCGACTCGATGTGCAGAGCGGACGCGCCCAGGTGGCGGGACATCCGCTTCCCTCCGAGGCCGGAGCGGTCTCGCGCCTGGTCGCGATGGCGGATGTCGCGGGGCTCGAGCGATCCGAGTCGACGCTGTCTCTCGGCCAGCTGCTGGAAGAGCGACTGCAGCTCACCCAACCCTGGTACCGCACGTTCACGATCGGCCCATTCGGCATGGGGCGACGGGTGCAGCGCTGGATCGCGCGCATCAACGCCGCCATGCTCGCGGTCGACCCGATGAGTATCGGGGTGACCGCGGCGACCACGCTCGACGCGCTCCCGCAGCGTGAACGTGCCGTCGCCCTGGCCGCGGTCGCGCTTGCCGAGGGAACGCCGGTGGTCGTGCTCGATCAGCTCGACACCTTCGCGGTCGAAGACGACGAGACCCAGTTCATCCGAACGGTCTGCCGCCTCGCCCGCACCGAGACGACGATCGTGCTGAGCACCCCCGTGCCGGTGCGAGTCGCCTCCCTCAGCACCAGCGATGGGCGCGCGCTCGTCGGTATCGACCTGTTCGAGAACGCGAGCAGCACCGGAGCAGCAACGACAGGAGCGACGCTGTGAGCCAGCAGACCCCGGCACCCGCCACCCGCAGCCGGTGGCTGCGCCGCATCGCGATCGGAGCGGTCGTACTCGTGCCGCTCGCCTTCGCCGGACTGTTCGTCGGCGCGCTGTCCCAGACCACCACCTCGATCGACCGCATCCCGGCCGCGGTGGTGAACGACGACACACTCGTCTACCAGACAGCGGCCGACGGCACCAAGACCCCGGTCTTCGCCGGGCGCCAGCTGGTGACCGAGCTCACCGGGGGCAAGGGCGGTTTCGACTGGACGATCTCCAACAAGGCGGATGCCGCCAAGGCACTCAAGAACGGCACAGTGGACGCCGTGCTCACCGTGCCCAAGGACTTCTCGTCGTCGATCCTGTCGCTGAGCTCGGCGAACCCGGTGAAGGGCGAGCTGTCGATTCACACCGATGACGCGCACAGCTACCTCACCGGAGCCGTCGCGCAGATCGTGGGCTCCAGCCTCACGAGCGCGTTCGGCAAGACCATCACCGAGCAGTACATCGCCGGCCTGTCCAGCGGCGTCGGCACCCTCGGAACCTCGTTGAGCAGCGCGGCGGATGGCGCGACCGGGCTCGCGAGCGGAGCTACCGATCTCAGCACCGGGCTCGCCTCGCTCGCCGACGGCGCGACCTCCGCGCAGTCGGGCGCCACGCAGCTGTCGAGCGGAGTGTCCAAGTACACCTCAGGGGCGGATGCCCTCAGCTCCGGTCTCGCCACGCTGAACTCGAACGCGGCGAACCTCACCCCGCTGAGTCAAGGCATTTCCGCGGCGTCGGCCGCCGTCGCCCAGTACTCGGCCGAGCTCTCGGCGGATCCGCAGGATCCGACCATCCCGCCCAAGCTGGCCGCGGCCTCGGCCCAACTCTCCGCGCTCGCCGCTCAGAACGCGCAGCTGTCCCCAGGGATCGCCTCCGGTGTGGCGCAAAGCGCCTCGGGTGCAGCCCGACTCTCCTCGGGTTCTGCGGCGCTGCGATCGGGGGCCAGCGGCCTCGCGACCGGGCTCGGCTCGCTCACTGGTGGGGCGACATCCGCTCAATCCGGAGCCACGCAGCTGAGCAGCGGAGCCACGCAGCTCGCCGATGGCCTGAAAGCCGGCGTCGCACAACTGCCGACGACGGATGCCGCCGCGGCGAAGAAGGCCGCGTCGGTGGCCGCCGACCCGATCGGAGTGACGGTCATTCGCCAGAATCAGATCAAGGACATCGGGCAGGTCATCGCGACCTTCTTCGTGCCGCTCGGGCTGTGGATCGGGGCTCTTGCCGTGTTCCTGGTGTTACGCCCGCTCACGCGCCGTGCTCTCGGATCCACCGCCGGCAACGGACGGCTGGTGGTGTCGACCATCGCCCGCGCATCGGTCGTGACCGTCGGCCAGGCCCTGTTGCTCACGGCGCTGGTGCACTTCGCCGTCGGGGTGTCGTGGGCGTCGCTGCCCGCGGTACTCGCGTTCTCGGTGCTGATGGCGCTCGCGTTCACCGCGTTCCACTACCTACTCACTATCGGACTCGGCCGGGCCGGACTGGTCGTGTCGCTGTTCCTGCTGGCAGTGCAGATCACCTCGACCGGCGGTCTCTATCCGGTGCAACTGCTGGCGACACCGTTCCAGGTGATCAGCCCGTTCCTGCCGCTGACGTATGGCGTGCAGGGCATGCAGGGGATCATCGCCGGCGGCGACGTCGGTCCTGTCGTGCAGTCGGCACTGGTGTTGCTCGCGTTCGGGATCGGCTCTGTTCTGGTGTCGATGCTCGCGATCCGCCGCACCCGGCGGGCCGGGGCGCTGGGGCTGACGCCGGTGATCGCGCCGCGGGCGCGGTTGCGGGCGGCGACCGCGCTCGTCCGCTGACCGCTGGTGCCTACAGCCAGTCGCGCTTCTTGAACGAGATGTACAGGCTCACCGAGGTTCCCGCGATCAGCGCGAGCGAGAACCAGACGCCCCACGTCGTTCCGAAGCCGATGAACTTCAGATTCTGGCCGAAGAAGCCGGTTATCGCCGTCGGCACCGCGATGATGGCCGCCCAGCTGGTGACCTTCTTCATCACGAGGTTCATGTTGTTGCTCTGGATGCTGAGGTTTGTCTCGAGGATCGTCGCGACCAGGTCGCGCAGGGCATCCGCTGATTCGGCGGAGCGGATGGCGTGGTCGTAGAGATCCTGGTAATACGGGCGCATGTCGATGGCGATGTTCTCGGCATCCCGCTGCATGAACGCGTTGAGAACCTCGCGCATCGGCTGGATGGAGCGCCGCAGCTCGACCAGAGATTTGCGCAGCTCGAACGACTTGCGCACGACCGATTCGTCATGCGGCCGGTTCTCGAACAGATTGTCTTCGAGGCTGTCGATGCCGGCATCCAAGAGCTGCACGGCATCCAGATGACCGTCGACGATCACGTCGAGCAGCCCCCAGAGCAGAAATGAGACGCCGAACCTCGCGAGGTCTTTGTTCTCGTCCCAGCGCTTCTTGACCGCGCTCATGTCGAAGGCGGGCTCGTGCACCGTGATGAGGGCATGCGGTGTGATGAACGCGCGCACCTCGGTCTTGGTCAGCTCGCTGGTCTTCGGGTCGAACCGCAACGCGTACACGGCGAGGAAGAGGTGGGTGTCGTAGCGGTCGACCTTGGGACGCTGATGCGCGTTGACGGCGTCTTCGACGGCGAGCGGATGCAGCGACAGCTCCTCCTCGATGGCCGCCAGATCCTGCGCGGTGGGCGACTCGAAATCGCCCCAGACCGACGAGTCTGGTTCGGAAATGTGATCAGAGATGCTGTCGACCGGAAAGTCCTGCATGGTGAGCGCACCAGCGCAGTAGAGGCGAGTGGTGACCATGCGGGCAATGCTAGCCCTTGCCCCTTTGCTAATCTGGGGTTTGCTTACGGGCGAGGGTGCGCCGCAGTACCCCGGAGAGAGCAATCACACATTCATGACTACACCTGAAGAATCCGCAGCAGCAGCAGCAGCAGCAGCAGGATCCGAGCCGAGCCTCGTCGTTGCAGGCGAATACAGCTTCATCGTCGTCTCGAACCGTCTCCCCGTCGACCGGGTGATCGACGCCGAGGGTAACGCGAGCTGGGCCGGTTCCCCCGGGGGACTGGTGACGGCGCTCGAACCCGTCATGCGCAAGAACGAGGGCGCGTGGATCGGATGGGGCGGGCAGCCGGATCTGGAGTTCGAGCCGTTCGACAGCGACGGCATCCGTGTCATTCCCGTTCCGCTTTCCGCCGACGAGATCGAGAATTACTACGAGGGCTTCTCTAACGACACCCTCTGGCCGCTCTATCACGACGTGATTGCGCCGCCGAGCTTCCATCGCGAGTGGTGGGAGAGCTACGTCGAGGTCAACCAGCGCTTCGCCCGCGCAGCCGCCGAGGCGGCTGCCGAGGGTGCGATCGTCTGGGTGCAGGATTATCAGCTGCAGCTGGTGCCGAAGATGCTGCGCGAGCTGCGGCCCGACCTCACGATCGGGTTCTTCAACCACATCCCGTTCCCGCCATACGGCATCTACTCGCAGCTGCCCTGGCGCGCCCAGATCGTCGAGGGCCTACTCGGGGCCGACGTGATCGGCTTCCAGCGGGTGGCAGACGCCAGCAATTTCCAGCGCGCGGTTCGCCGGCTCAAGGGCTACGTCACCAAGGGCACGCAGGTGGAGGTGCCGCTCGTCGACCAGACCCCGGGCGTGCGGGTATTCGGCCCGATCAAACGTCAGGGTAACTTCCGCACGGTGATCGCCCGTGCCTTCCCGATCTCGATCGACTCCGCGAGCTTCGAAGAACTGGCCCGCAGCGCGTCGGTGCAGGAGCGCGCGCAGCAGATTCGCGAAGAGCTCGGTAACCCGAAGACGGTGATGCTCGGCGTCGACCGGCTCGACTACACCAAGGGCATAGGCCATCGGTTGAAGGCCTACGGCGAGCTGCTCGCCGAGGGCAAGCTCAGCGCCGAGGACGTCACCCTGGTGCAGGTCGCGAACCCCAGCCGCGAGCGGGTGCAGGCCTACATGGAGCTGCGGGATGAGATCGAGCTCACGGTCGGCCGCATCAACGGTGACTACGGCACCATCGCCCACTCGCCGATCAGCTACCAGCATCACGGATTTCCGCGAGACGAGATGGTGGCGCTCTACCTCGCCGCCGACGTCATGCTGGTCACCGCTCTCCGCGATGGAATGAACCTCGTCGCCAAGGAGTACGTCGCCTGCCGCTTCGACGACGACGGCGTGCTGGTGCTCAGCGAGTTCGCGGGCGCCTCCGACGAGTTGAAGCGCGCACTGCTGATCAACCCGCACGACATCGAGGGCCTCAAGGAGGTCATATTGCAGGCGATCGGTATGCCCAAGCGTGACCGGCGTGCCCGCATGCGCTCGCTGCGCAAACGCGTGCTCGAGCACGATGTCTCGCGCTGGTCGAACGAGTTCCTCCAGGTGCTCGGCAGCTACGCCCATCACGGGTCGGCGGGGCACGAACTGCGCTGATGGTCGACGTCGATACCCCTCCCGCCTATTCCCGCCTGCCCGAGCCGTTCATCGGTGCGCTGCGTGAGCTCGCCCGCACCAAGCGTCTGCTGATCGCGCTCGACTTCGACGGCACCCTCGCGCCCGAGGTCGACGTTCCGGAGCAGGCCCGAGCCCTGCCCGAGGCCCGCGCTGCCGTGCTGCGGCTGGCCCGGATGCCGAACACCCGGGTCGCGCTCGTCTCCGGCCGGGCCCTGAAAAGCCTCATCCACGTGGCCGATGTTCCCGACAGCGTGCTGCTCGTGGGCTCGCACGGCATCGAGTTGCGCCTCGACGATCCGAAGGACGCCGTGTCGCTCAACACCACCGAGCTGCAGCGGGTCGACGTGCTGAAGGACGTGCTGAACGAGGTCGCCGACAACTTCGACCAGGTCTGGATCGAGCCGAAGCCCGCCGGCTTCGCGCTGCATACCAGGCTCGCGACGGAGCACAATTCTCGAATCGCCCACCTCGTGGCGCGTCAGGAGACGGCCGCAGAAGATTCCGGTCTCACGGTGCGCGACGGCAAGAACGTGCTCGAGTTCTCGGTGCGGTCGACCACCAAGGGCGAGGCGGTGCAGCACCTGCGCGAGTACACCGCGGCCAGCGCCGTCTTCTACGCCGGCGACGATGTCACCGACGAAGACGCGTTCGACGCGCTCGGTGCGGATGACGTCGGCCTCAAGAGCGGCGAGGGCGCGACACTGGCGAACTTCCGGGTGGCCGGACCGATCGACGTGGCGCGGGCGCTCAATCTGCTCGCCGACCTGCGCGACGGCGACGTCCACGAGCAGTAGCGCAAGAGCATACCCCGCGCGCCCCTAAACTCGTCACATGCCGGAAACAGTTGACTGGAAGCCCCGTTCTCGCGTCGTCACCGACGGAATCGAAGCCACCACCAGCCGCGGGATGCTTCGCGCGGTCGGAATGGGAGACGCCGATTGGGAGAAGCCGCAGATCGGTATCGCCAGCTCGTGGAACGAGATCACCCCCTGCAACCTCTCGCTCGACCGCCTCGCGCAGGCGTCCAAGGAGGGCGTGCACTCCGGCGGTGGCTACCCGCTGCAGTTCGGCACCATCTCCGTCAGCGACGGCATCTCGATGGGTCACGTCGGCATGCACTTCTCGCTGGTCAGCCGCGAGGTCATCGCCGACTCGGTCGAGGTGGTCATGGAGGCCGAGCGCCTCGACGGCTCCGTTCTTCTGGCCGGCTGTGACAAGTCGCTGCCCGGCATGCTCATGGCCGCCGCTCGACTGAACCTCGCATCCGTCTTCCTCTACGCCGGCTCCATCGCGCCCGGCTGGGTCAAGCTCACCGACGGCACCGAGAAGGAGATCACGATCATCGACTCCTTCGAGGCGGTCGGAGGTCTCAAGGCCGGCACGATGAGCGCGGAGGATGCGCACCGCATCGAGTGCGCCTTCGCCCCGGGCGAGGGTGCTTGTGGCGGCATGTACACCGCCAACACCATGGCCAGCGTCGCCGAAGCACTCGGGATGTCGCTGCCGGGCTCCACGAGTCCGGCCAGCGCCGACCGCCGTCGCGATTACTTCGCGCACCGCTCGGGCGAGGCCGTCGTGAACATGCTGCGCCTCGGCATCACCACCCGCGGCATCCTCACCAAGAAGGCCTTCGAGAACGCGATCACGGTCGCCATGGCGCTCGGCGGCTCGACCAACGTCGTTCTCCATCTGCTCGCCATCGCGCACGAGGCCGAGGTCGACCTCACCATCGACGACTTCAACCGCATCGGCGACAAGGTTCCTCACCTCGCCGACATGAAGCCGTTCGGTCGTTTCGTCATGGCCGACATCGACCGGCACGGCGGCATCCCGGTGCTGATGAAGGCGCTGCTCGACGCGGGACTGCTGCACGGAGACTGCCTCACCGTGACCGGCAAGACGGTCGCCGAGAACCTGGCGGAGCTGAACCCCGACGCGCTCGACGGCACGGTGCTGCGCACCCTCGACAACCCGATCCACAAGACCGGCGGACTCACCATCCTCAAGGGCTCGCTGGCTCCCGGCGGTGCCGTCGTCAAGACCGCCGGCTTCGACGCCGACGTGTTCGAGGGCCCGGCGCGGGTGTTCCAGCGCGAGCGCGAGGCAATGGATGCCCTCACGGAGGGCACGATCCAGAAGGGCGACATCGTCGTCATCACCTATGAGGGCCCGAAGGGCGGCCCCGGCATGCGCGAGATGCTCGCCATCACCGCGGCCATCAAGGGCGCCGGGCTCGGCAAGGATGTACTACTCTTGACGGACGGCAGATTCTCAGGCGGCACAACCGGACTGTGTATCGGCCACATAGCACCCGAAGCGGTGGACGCAGGTCCTATCGCCTTCGTGCGCGATGGTGATCTAATACGGGTCGATATCGCCGCTCGCTCCCTCGACCTACTCGTCGAGCCCGCTGAGCTCGCAGCTCGCCGCTCTGGCTGGGCTCCGCTTCCCCCGCGCTACACCCGTGGCGTCCTCGCGAAATACGCCAAGCTCGTGCACTCCGCCGCGGAGGGCGCCATCACTGGCTAACACCAGTACCGGCTGATCGCCTCACCATCTCACTCGCGCACCACAGATACCCAAGGAATCATCGATGCCCACGGAATCCAGCCCCGTGCCTGCCGCCGGTAAATCCACGCCGAAGTCCCCCGAGATCCTCACCGGCTCGGGCCAGATCCTGCGCTCCCTCGAAGCGCTGGGAATTACGGATGTCTTCGGCCTGCCCGGTGGCGCGATCATGCCCTTCTACGACGAGCTCATGTCCTCCACCGGCATCCGTCACATCCTCGTGCGGCACGAGCAGGGTGCCGGACATGCCGCTGAGGGCTACGCCTCGTCGTCCAACCGCATCGGCGTCGCCATCGCGACCTCCGGCCCGGGCGCGACCAACCTGGTCACCGCCATCGCGGATGCCTACATGGACTCGGTGCCGCTGCTCGCGATCACCGGGCAGGTGTTCTCGACCCTGATGGGCACGGACGCCTTCCAGGAGGTCGACATCTCCGGCATCACCATGCCGATCACCAAGCACTCCTTCCTGGTGACGCGTCCCGAGGACGTGCCGGCCACGATCGCGGCCGCGGTGCACATCGCCACGACCGGCCGCCCCGGGCCCGTGCTGGTGGACGTCACCAAAGACGCCCAGCAGGCCAGCGCGCCGTTCATCTGGCCGCCCAAGGTCGACCTGCCCGGCTACCGCCCGGTGACGAAGGCCCACGGCAAGCAGATCCAGGCAGCGGCACAGCTGCTGGCCGAGGCGAAGCGGCCCGTCTTCTATGTGGGTGGCGGGGTAATCCGGGCCCAGGCATCCGCTGAACTGCTCGAACTGGCCGAGGCCGTTGGCGCGCCCGTCGTCACCACGCTGATGGCCCGCGGCGCATTCCCTGACTCGAACCCGCTCAACCTCGGCATGCCTGGCATGCACGGCACGGTGCCCGCGGTGCTCTCCATTCAGGAATCCGACCTGCTGATCTCGCTCGGGGCGCGCTTCGACGACCGGGTGACCGGCAAGCCGAGCGAGTTCGCCCCGCACGCCAAGGTCGTCCATGTGGATATCGATCCAGCCGAGATCTCGAAGATCCGCGTGGCGGATGTTCCGATCGTCGGCGATGCCAAAGATGTCATCGCCGATCTGACCACCGCGTTCGCCGAGGCGACCGCGAAGAGCGGAAAGCCCGATCTCACCGAATGGTGGACCCGGCTCGACCAGCTGCGCAAGCTCTACCCGCTCGGCTACGACGAGCCGGAAGATGGCCTGCTCAGCCCGCAGTACGTGATCCAACGCATCGGCCAGATCACCGGACCGGAGGCGGTCTATGCGTCCGGCGTTGGCCAGCACCAGATGTGGGCGGCGCAGTTCATCAAGTACGAGCGTCCCAACTCCTGGCTCAACTCCGGCGGCGCCGGCACCATGGGCTACGGCGTCCCGGCCGCCATGGGCGCCAAGGTGGCAGAGCCCGACCGCATCGTCTGGGCGATCGATGGCGACGGATGTTTCCAGATGACCAACCAGGAGCTCGCTACCTGCGTCATCAACAACATCCCGATCAAGGTCGCGATCATCAACAACTCCTCGCTCGGCATGGTGCGTCAGTGGCAGTCGCTGTTCTACGACGGCCGCCACTCGTTCACCGACCTCAACACGGGTCACGGCACGGCGATGGTTCCCGACTTCGTGAAGCTCGCCGACGCGTACGGTGCCCTGGGGCTCCGCGTGACGTCGAAAGACGAAGTGGACGCGGCCATCGAGCTGGCCAACGCTACCAACGACCGCCCGGTGGTGATCGACTTCATCGTGAGTCGCGACTCCATGGTCTGGCCGATGGTGCCGCAGGGCGTCGGCAACTCCTCAGTTCAGTACGCGCGCGACCACGCGCCCGAGTGGGAAGGCGAGTAACGCGATGAGTCACCACGTGCTCTCCCTGCTGGTCGAAGACAAGCCCGGCCTGCTCACGCGTGTTGCGGGGCTGTTCGCCCGTCGCGGGTTCAATATCGAATCCCTCGCCGTCGGTGCGAGCGAGATCCCCGGTCTCTCCCGCATCACCGTGGTGGTGGATGTCGAAGAACTTCCGCTCGAACAGGTCACCAAGCAGCTCAACAAGCTGATCAACGTGATCAAGATCGTCGAGCTCGACCCTGCACAGACCGTGCAGCGCGAGCACATGCTGATCAAGGTGCGCGTCGACAACACCACCCGCAGCCAGATCCTCGAGGCCGCCACCCTGTTCCGGGCCCGGATCGTGGATGTCGCCCCCGACGCCCTCGTGATCGAGGTCACCGGCGACACCGCGAAGGTGCAGGCGCTGCTGCGGGTGCTCGAGCCATATGGAATCAAGGAGATCGCCCAGTCGGGCCTTCTCGCCATCGGCCGTGGCGGCAAGAGCATTACCGAGCGGGTCTTCAAGAACTAGTCCGAATATCACGGTCCCTGAGCTTGTCGAAGGGCCGGATCGAGATCTTTCCAACTAAAAAAGAACCACGAAACAGCCGATTTCGATACGCGTCCTCGTCCCTCGGGCGCTACGCAATCAGCGGAAAACGAAAAGGAAAAGCACAGTGACCGAAATCTTCTACGACAACGACGCCGACCTCGCACTCATCCAGGGCAAGAAGGTCGCTGTCATCGGCTACGGATCGCAAGGCCACGCCCACGCGCAGAACCTCCGCGACTCGGGCGTCGAGGTCGTCGTCGGCCTCAAGCCCGACTCGAAGTCGGTCGCGAAGGCGCAGGAGGCCGGCTTCACCGTGCTGACCGCTGCCGAGGCATCCGCGTGGGCCGACGTCATCGTCATCCTGGCGCCCGACCAGCACCAGCGTGGGCTCTACGCCGCAGACATCCAGCCGCACCTCGCCGACGGCAAGGCCATCCTGTTCGGTCACGGCTTCAACATCCGCTTCGGCTACATCACCGCGCCTGAGGGTGTCGACGTGATCATGGTCGCCCCGAAGGGACCCGGTCACACCGTGCGCCGCGAGTACGAGGCCGGCCGTGGTGTGCCGGTGATCGTGGCCGTCGAGCAGGACGCATCGGGCCAGGCTTGGGACCTCGCCTGGTCGTACGCCAAGGCGATCGGCGGCCTGCGCGCCGGCGGCATCAAGACCACCTTCACCGAGGAGACCGAGACCGACCTGTTCGGCGAGCAGGCAGTTCTCTGCGGCGGTGTCTCGCAGCTCGTTCAGTATGGCTTCGAGACCCTGACCGAGGCCGGCTACCAGCCGCAGATCGCGTACTTCGAGGTGCTGCACGAGCTGAAGCTCATCGTCGACCTGATGTGGGAGGGTGGCATCGCCAAGCAGCGCTGGTCGGTCTCCGACACCGCTGAGTACGGCGACTACGTCTCCGGCCCGCGCGTCATCGACCCGCACGTGAAGGACAACATGCAGGCCGTTCTCGCGGACATCCAGTCGGGTGCCTTCGCCGAGCGCTTCATCGCGGACCAGGATGCGGGCGCCCCCGAGTTCCTCGCCCTGCGCGAGAAGGGTGCCGCGCACCCGATCGAGGCCACCGGCAAGGAGCTGCGTGCGCTCTTCGCCTGGAAGCAGCAGGACACCGATTACACCGATGGCTCCGCAGCGCGCTAAGTAGCCAGCTAAATACAGGAACGGCCCGGGTTCGAAAGAACCCGGGCTGTTTCGCTGTTCGCGGGCAGCGGCATCCGCTGTGCACCGTTTCCGAACTGCACTGTTTCCGAAACCGCCATCCCGGGCAGTTCGGGGAGGAAATCTAGTTGAGGACGTTGACCAGGGCGATGACACCCGTGATGATGCCGCCCCAGACCAGGGCGGACACGCCGAAAGCGACCGCGAGTCCCTGGATGCGACGGCGGTGCTTGAGGGCGCTCTCACCGGCCGCGGCGAAGACGGCCGCGCGCGGGAGAGTCCGGTCGGTCGAATCGGCAATGCTGGTCATCGGAGCCCCCGCTCGTGTGACACCCCCGTGCCACGACTCCAGGGTAGGGCCTGGGGCCGGGGATTGCGAGGATTCACCCCCGGAATGGGGGGCACGGTGCGGGTTCATGGCCTGCACCCTACGCCGAGAGCCTGCGGAAAGCGGGAGAACCGCCCTAGATGACCTGCGCAGGGCGAGTCACGGCTTCACCGGGGAATGTGCATCCAGACCATGCCGCTGAGGTCGAGCTGCGTTGCGTCGCCCTCGTCGATCACCGTCATCAGCACGTCGTCGCAATGGGAACACCGCACGACGTAGGCGCGCGGCTGCACGTAGACCATCGCTTGTGCGAGCATCGCGACCTCGCCGCATGTTACGCAGCGAGCGGACGCGACCGTCACGTCGAACCTGAACAGCTCCGACAGCGGACCGGCCAGAATGTTGCCGTCGACATGGCTTGTCATCACGCACCTCCGAAGCGTTCGGTCTTCACGCGTGCTGGCGGATGGCCCAGGTTCACCAGCGCGTCTGCGACCGCCTCGACGAACCCCGTCGGGCCGCAGACGAACACCATCGGGTTGTTGTCTGCCGCGATGGTGTTGGCGGCCAGGTCGGCGGGGGAAATCCGCGCGGCGGGGCGAGGCCAGTCATCCGGAGTCCTGCGGGTGTACAGCCACGTGACGTCGAGCCCGGGCGCCGGGGCCTCGAGCTCCGCGCGGAAGAAGGCGTCTTCGGGCGTGCGCACCGAGTAGAGCAAGCGGAACGGCGTCGCGCTCTTCGCTGCTGCCCTGGCACGCGTCATCGCGATCAGCGGAACAATGCCGGAACCACCGCCGATGAGCTGCACCGGTCCGATGTCGTCGGGGCGCCAGACGAACCAGCCGCCGAGCGGCCCGCGGAGTTCCAGCTGGTCGCCGACCATGACATCCTCGACGAGGTACGGCGAAACCTCGCCGTCCGGCACCTCGTCGACGGCGAGCTGGATGCGCTCGCCCGGGCCTGCCGAGGCGATCGAATAGGAGCGCACCGCCTGATAGCCGTCGGGTGCGGTCAGCCGCAGGTCGGTGTGCTGGCCCGCGAGGTTGCCGGTCCAGCCGGGCACGTCGATGGTGAGGCTGCGACCGGATGTCGACTCCCGCGCGGCCGAGACCACGGTGCCGACGCGCCAGACCGTCGTGTCGACGCCGCTCGCGGAGTCGACCTCGGTGTCGTGAAATAGCGGCGCGCTGAGGTCACTCACGAATAGCGCTGTTCCTTCCACGGGTCACCGTAGAGGTTGTAGCCGTTCTGCTCCCAGAATCCGGGCTGGTCGGACTTCTGCATGACCAGGCCACGAATCCACTTCGCGCTCTTCCAGAAGTAGAGATGCGGAACGAGCAATCGTGCCGGGCCACCGTGCTCTGGATCGAGCGGCGCGCCGTCGAACTCGGTCACGATCCAGGCCTTGTTGCCCATGAGATCGGCGAGCGGCACGTTGGTGGTGTACCCGCCGTAGGAGTGCTCCATCACGTATTGATACGAGGTGTCGACGCCCTCGAAGAGGGTGTCGAGCGAGATTCCGCGCCAGTGCGTGCCGAGCTTCGACCAGCGCGTGACGCAGTGGATGTCCGTGTCGACATCGGCGATCGGGAGGGCGTGCAACTCGTCCCAGCTCCATTTGTGCACGGCGCCGGACTCGGTGGCGATCGAGAACTCCCACTCGTCGGTGTGGATGCGCGGCGTCGGACCGGCGGAAAGCACCGGGAAGTCCGTGGTCAGATACTGGCCGGGCGGCAAGTCGGGGTCGCTTTCGCGTCGATGTCCGCCGAACCCACGAGAAATCACAGCCATGTCCGGCCCCTTTCATCGAATGTGTCCAGATTAGTGATGCGGCGGCCAGGGCGGAAAGGGATTCGCTTAAGATCGACCGTATGGCATCCCTCGCGCTCGGCATCCCGTCGATTCGTCGCGACCCGGCGACCATTCCGCCGGTGGATGGTCGGCCCCAGGTGCCGGGCCTGATCGATCGGTTCGGGCGCACCGCTCGCGATCTGCGCATCTCGATCACCGAGAAGTGTTCGCTTCGCTGCACGTACTGCATGCCCGAAGCTGGGTTACCTTCGATCGCCCGCGACGACCTCCTCACCCCCGAGGAGATCGGACGGCTGGTGGGCATCGGCGTGCGCGATCTCGGCGTTCACGATGTGCGCTTCACCGGCGGAGAGCCGCTGATGCGGGCGGATCTGGCCGAGATCATCCGCAGGTCGTCCGCGGTCGGCGGCGGCGCATCCATCTCCATGACGACAAATGCGATCGGGCTCGACCACCGCATCCACGAGCTGGTCGAGGCCGGCCTCACCCGCATCAACATCTCGCTCGACACGGTCGACCGCGATCATTTCGCCCGCCTCACCCGGCGCGACCGGCTGCCGAGCGTCTTCGCCGGTATCCAGGCGGCCAAAGAGGCCGGGATGACGCCGCTCAAGATCAACGCCGTGCTCATGCGCGACACCCTGGCCGGGGCTGCCGATCTGCTCGAGTGGTCGCTGGCCAACGGCGTGCGACTGCGTTTCATCGAGCAGATGCCACTCGACGCCGACGAAGCATGGGCCCGCGACAACATGGTGGATGCTGCCGAGCTGCTCGATCTGCTCGGTGCGCGGTTCACGCTCACTCAGCCGCACCGCGAAGACCCGTCGGCACCGGCGGAGGAATGGCTGGTGAATGGCGGGCCGGCGACGGTCGGCATCATCGCCTCGGTGACGCGATCGTTCTGCGCCGACTGCGACCGCACCCGCATCACCGCGGAGGGCACCGTGCGCTCCTGCCTGTTCGGCGACGACGAGACCGACCTGCGTGCACTGCTGCGGGGCGGGGCGGATGATGCGACCATCGCCGACTGGTGGCGTGCGGCGATGTGGGGCAAGCAGGCCGGGCATGGAATGGATCGGGATGACTTCGTGCGCCCGCAGCGCAGCATGGGGGCCATCGGTGGCTGAGGTACTGATCCGCTACTTCGCCGCCGCCGCCGAGGCCGCTGGCGTCGAAGAAGAGTCGCTCGCCGCGGTGCCCACGGTTGGGGAGCTGCGCGCGACGCTGATCGAGCGGTATGGGGATGCGATGCGCCGGGTGCTCGCGTCCGGGTCGTTCCTCGTCGACGGGGTGGTGTCGCGCGATGACGGGCGTGCGGTCGGCGCCCGGGTCGACGTGCTTCCGCCGTTCGCCGGCGGCTGAGCCGCGGCATCCGCTCTCCCACCACCCCACGTTTGCCCGAATATGCAGACTTTCGGGGTCGAAAACCTGCATATTCGGGCAAACGTGAGAGATGGGGCAGACTCACTTGGTGAGGATTTCTACGCGGGCTGGTATTGCAGTGCTGATGGTGATCGGGCTTGCGGGGTGCGCTAGTGCGTCCGCTCGTCCGGCCGATGCGCGGGGGCCGTCGATCGCCGCCTTCGTGCGATCGGAGCTGAGCGCTCTGCCCGGTGTGAGCTCGGTTGACACGTCGCAGGTGTCGAAAGAGTCAGGATTGGTCGGGGAATGCGGCATTGCCAGCGCGTCATCGTCATCGACCCCCTCACCGTCGCCGCGGCCGACCGGGCCGGACTGCTGGGATGCCAGCCTGTGGCGCATCACGGTCTCCGTGACGATGGCGGAGACGGCAACCGCTGACGAGGCCTCCGCCGCGGCGACGGCCGAACGGCAGATCTCCGAGAAGTTCGCCGTGCCAGACGCGAAGCTGTGGGACGCCCAGTTCAGCCTGGGGCGCACGATCGGCGGCGCGGACACCGACACCACGCCGTACAGCGCGGGCAGGTTTCCGGTGTATCCGACCGTGTGGAAGACGCCCGGCGAATCCGTGCGGCAGGTGATGGCCGTGCTCGCCGTTCCGGGCGTCGTCAGCGTCGCACTCGGCCAGGCCGCTCCGGCGGTGATCGCCGAGAGCCCAGAGCACCTCGAGAGCGTGTACGACCTGGTGCAGAAATCACCCGCGCTCGCCTCCGCGAACGTCGCGACCGCACCGTTGCAGTACATCATCAGTCAGAACACGGGCGGCCCCGCGCTGAGCGGCAACTTCGGTTGAGTGGCGTCGCCGTAGGGGCTACAGGCCGACCCACTCGGTGGCGCCGTCGGCGAGATGTTGGCGCTTCCAGATCGGAACGGTCTGCTTGATCAGGTCGACCAGCTTTTCGCAGGCGGCGAAGGCTTCACCGCGGTGTCCGGCGGCGACCGCCGCGACCAGGGCGATGTCGCCCACCACGAGATGTCCGGTGCGGTGTGCAGCGGCGACGGGCAGTCCGGTCTCGGCGGTGATGGTCGCACAACACTCGGCCAGGAAGCGGGCGGCCTCCGGATGAGCCTGGTATTCGAGCGCACTGACCGCGAGCCCGTGATCGTGATTGCGCACGATCCCGCGGAAAGTCACCAGTGCTCCGTGCTCGTCCGAGAGCACGGTCTGTTCGATTGCTGCGGCGTCGAGCGGGGTGTCGGAGACCAGGGCGAACTCACTCATGCGCGCCTCCACCGGCGATCTGGGCGACGAGGTGCACGAGCAGCCCGTCGAGCACTTCCAGTCCGTCTTTCACCCCGCCGCGGGAGCCGGGCAGGTTGACGATTATGGTGCCGTCGGCGGTACCGGCCAGCCCGCGGCTCAGGGCCGCTGTCGGCGTTTTCGCCAGCCCCGCGGCGCGGATCGCCTCGGCGATGCCGGGCAACTGTCGGTCGAGATGGGGGAGCGTCGCCTCCGGGGTCTGGTCGGTCGGACTCAGCCCGGTGCCTCCGGTGGTCAGGATGACCGCGGGGTGACTGGCCACCACGCGGGTGACTTCGGCTGCGACATCCGCGTCTGCCACGACCGTGACGGCATCGACGGCGAATCCGTGTACGCGCAGCCAGTCGGCGATGAGCGGGCCGGTCGTGTCCTCGCGGACGCCAGCGGCGCCACCGGTCGAGGCCACGATCACGGCGGCGGCATTCGGCCGAAGCGGTGCGGGCGGGATGACGCCGTCTCTGGTCCAGTGCCCGCGCTTGCCGCCGGTCTTCTCCTCCAGTCGGATCTCGCCGAGCACCGCCGCGGGATCGACGGCCTTCACCATGTCGTGCAGCGTGAGCCCGGCGATGGCGACGGCCGTGAGCGCCTCCATCTCGACGCCGGTCTTACCGGTGGTCTTGGCGGTCGCGGAGATCAGGATCGCCTCATCGGTGTAGGCGAAGTCCACATTCACCGAGCTGAGCGGCAGCGGATGGCAGAGCGGAATGAGTGCGCTGGTCTGCTTGGCACCCAAGATGCCCGCGATGCGCGCGGTGGACAGCACGTCGGCCTTGGGCATCCCGTCGGCCTTCACGAGCGCGATGACCTCGGGGGTCGTCGTGAGGCGGCCGGATGCCGTGGCAGTGCGGGCGGTGACGGACTTGTCACCGACATCGACCATGTGGGCGCGACCCTCGGAGTCGAGATGGCTGAGGTCGCTCACAGGGCCAGAGTCTCCACGGTGTCGCCCTTCCTCAGTTGCACGGTCGCCTCGGGGATGTCGATCAACAGGTCGGATGCGGCGAGGCCCGCCACCAGGTGCGAGCTCGGGCCGCCGACGACGGTCACTCCATCTTCGCCCACGGCGCGACCGCGCAGCAGTTGACGCTTGCCCGGCACGGAGCGAACGTCGGTGTCGAGCACTCGAGACTGTCGCCGCGCGGCGGGCAGACCGGCCAGCTCGCGCAGCACGGGCGCAACGAACATCTCCACCGAGATCTGGGTGCTCACCGGGTTGCCGGGAAAGCTGATCACGGGCACGCCGTCGATCACGGCCGTCGCCTGCGGGCCGCCAGGCTGCATAGCGATGGTGGTCACGGTCGCGCCGAGCGGCTCGAGCACCTCGCGCACCACCTCGTAGTCGCCCATCGAGATACCGCCCGAGGTGATGACCAGATCGGCGGCATCGGTCGCGGCGGCGAGGGCAGCGCGGAAGGTGTCGTGGTCGTCGGTCACCCGCGCGCTGATGACGACGGATGCCCCGGCCGCCCGTACAGCAGACACGATTGCGATCGCGTTCGCGTCGTAGACCTGTCCTGGCTGGGGATCGACACCCGGCGCGGCGAGTTCCGCGCCGGTGGTGATCACGGCCACGCGAACCGGCGCAAGCACCTCGACGCTCGCGATTCCCGCGGCCGCCAGCGCGGCCAGGTGACGGGAGCGAAGCACGGTGGCGGCCGGAAGCAGTTCGTCGCCGGCGCGGAGGTCGCTGCCGCGATCGCGCACATACTCGCCGACCACGCGCGGCGTCTCGATGACGGCCACGCCGTCGACGACGGTCGTGTCTTCGACCGGAACCACGGCATCCGCCCCGTCGGGAACCACGGCGCCGGTCATGATGCGAACGGCGGTGCCCGGTGCGAGGGGAGCGGGCTGGCCGGGGCGGGCCGGAATCTCGCCGACGATCGGGAGCTTGGCCGGAACCGCGGCGATGTCGGAGGCCCGTACCGCGAAGCCGTCCATCTGCGAGTTGCGGAACAACGGCAGGTCGACCGGCGAGGTCACGGCGCGCGCGGTGATTCGCCCCAACGCCTCGTCGAGGGCAACGGTCTCGGTGCGGCGCTCGAACACGAGAAGCGACCGCATCAGCGCGGCGTGCTCGTCGACCGATGGCCGGTGCTGTCCGATGCGCATCGTCTCAGTACCGGGCGATCTCGGCATCGACCTCGCGCGACCAGGCGTCGATGCCGCCCTCGAGGTGTCGGGCGGTGACGCCGTGTTCGGCGAGGCGCTCCACCGCGGCGGCGGAGCGCACGCCGTGGTGGCAGTACAGCACCGCGCCGGTCGGTGGGTCGGCGAGCAACTCGTCCACGGTCGCGGCTCGTGATCCCGGAATGCTCGCGATCTCGACCTCCCACGGCTCGCGGATGTCGACCAGGTCGATGCCGTTGTCGTCCGTCGCGAGCTGCGTGGCGAGGTCGTTCGCGCTGAGTCCCGTGCCGACGCCGCAGAACAGGTCGTATTCGATCAGCTCGGTCACGGCCTCGGCCTCCGGGTCTCTCTCGTAGGAGAGCTCGCGAAATCCGCCGCTGAGCGAGTCGAAGGTGGTGACGCGCCCGATCAGCGGGTCGCCGATGCCGGTGATGATCTTGATCGCCTCGCCGGTCATCAGCGAGCCGATCACCGAGACCACTGTGGGGAGAACGCCGCCCGCCTCGCAGGAGAGAACGGAGCCTGGCGCCGGCGGTGTGGGGAACAGGTCGCGGTACTGCGGCCCGCGTTCGGCCCAGCTCACGCCGACCTGCCCGGCATACTGCGAGACGGCGCCCCAGACCAGCGGGATGCCGGTGAGCGTCGCCGCGTCGGCCGCCAGATAGCGGGTGGGGAAGTTGTCACTGCCGTCGAGGACGAGGTCATAGAGGGCGAAGAGTTCGAGGGCGGTGTCGGAGGTAAGTCGCTGGTCGATGATCTCGAGTCGGGTAGCCGGGTTGAGCGCGGCGATACTCTCGGCGGCCGAGGTGACCTTGGCGGCGCCGACATCCGCCGGCGTGTGGATGAGCTGGCGGTGCAGATTGCTGGTCTCGACACGGTCGTCGTCGACGATGCCGATCGCACCGATGCCGCTGGTCCCCACGCCCGCGGCGGCGAGGCTCGGGAGCACCGAACTGCCCAGTCCGCCCGCCCCGATGACGAGCACGCGGGCTCCGGCGAGTTTGGCCTGGGCTTTCTCCCCGAAGCCGGGGAGAGCGATTTGACGGCTGTAGCGCACGTCGGGAGAGAGGGTCTCGGACATCCCCCAATTCTCGCAGGTGGTGGGGGAATCGTCCGGGTGAGCCAGACAGTTCGGCCCATATCTCCGAGGATTCGGATATACACTCACCTCCATGTCGCAAATACGGATCAAAGATGCCGCGCTGTATCTGGGCGTGAGCGATGACACCGTGCGCCGCTGGATCGACCAGGGCGTGCTGACGAGCACGAAGGATGACTCCGGCCGCGCGGTCGTCGACGGACTGGCCCTGGCGACCCTCGCCCGTGAGCACGCGGTGCTCCCCGGCGACCCTTCCGGCATCGGGAGTTCGGCCCGCAACCGATTCGTCGGGTTGGTGACCAACATCGTCATGGACACCGTGATGGCGCAGGTCGAGCTGCAGTGCGGCCCGCATCGCGTGGTCTCCCTCATGAGCAGCGAGGCCGTGCGCGAACTCGGCCTCGAACCGGGATCGATCGCCGTGGCGGTCGTGAAGGCGACGACGGTGATCGTCGAAACCCCCGCATCCGCCTGACACGCATCCGCCTGACAAACGAAGGACCGCCGTGAAAAAGATCGTCATCGCCGCCGTGGCTCTCGGACTAATGCTCGGTGCAACCGCCTGCTCTGCTCCGAAACCGGCCGCCAGCCCGAGCACCACCGCCACGGCCGACACACTCAGCGGCAGCATCACCGTGTTCGGTGCCGCGTCGCTCACCAAGACCTTCACGAAGCTGGCCGCCAATTTCCAGAAGCTGCATCCGGGCGTGACGGTAGCGACCAGCTTCGCCGGCTCGGCCGACCTCGTCACCCAGATCACCGCGGGCGCACCGGCCGACGTCTTCGCCTCCGCCGACACGAAGAACATGGACAAGCTGACAACGGCGTCGCTGGTCGAGGGCACTCCCGTGGACTTCGCCACCAACGTGCTGGAGATCGCCGTACCGCCGTCGAACCCGGCGAACATCACGGACTTCGCCGATCTGGCTAAGCCCGGCGTCAAGACCGTCATCTGCGCTCCGGCCGTGCCCTGCGGTGCCGCAACGCTGACCGTGGAGACCGCTACCGGCGTGAAGCTCTCTCCCGTCAGCGAGGAGACCGCGGTCACCGACGTGCTGGGTAAGGTGAGCTCCGGACAGGCGGATGCCGGGCTCGTCTACGTCACAGACGTCACGGGCGCGGGTTCCTCCGTGAAGGGCATCCCGTTCGCGGACTCATCGAAGGCGGTCAACACGTATCCGATTGCCGCTCTCAAGGCGAGCAAGACGCCGAAGGTCGCCCAGGCCTTCATCGACTACGTCACCGGCAAGGTAGGGCAGAAGGTTCTCGCTGACGCCGGGTTCGGCAAGCCGTAATCCCTCGATATGGACGTGTCATTCGCTACGAGGGTCGCACTATGACGAATTCGGCGGTGCCGCGATGGATCGTCGTCATCGCTGCGGTCGGCGCGGTCTTCGTGCTGCTGCCGATCGTGGCGATGACCACCCGGGTCGACTGGGTGCATTTTCTTCCGCTCATCACGTCCCCGTCATCCCGTGACGCCCTCCTGCTGAGCCTGCGCACATCGCTCTCGGCAACCGCGGTGTGTGTGGTGCTCGGCGTGCCCATGTCGCTCGTGCTTGCTCGCACCACCTTCCCCGGTCAGCGGGCGGTGCGGGCCCTGGTGCTGCTCCCGCTGGTGCTGCCGCCGGTGATCGGGGGCATCGCGCTGCTCGCGGCCTACGGTCGCACCGGGCTGTTGGGCAAGACCTTCGAGGTGCTCGGTGTGCAGATCGCCTTCTCGACCACCGCCGTCGTGCTCGCCCAATCTTTCGTCGCCCTGCCGTTTCTCGTCCTCAGCTTGGAGGGGGCGCTGCGCATCGCCGGGACCCGATATGAGGCGGTGGCGGCGACGCTCGGTGCAAGCCCGTCCACGGTGCTCTGGCGCGTAACGATGCCGCTGGTGTTACCCGCGATCCTCTCCGGTGCGGTGCTCTCCTTCGCCCGCGCACTCGGCGAGTTCGGGGCGACCCTCACGTTCGCGGGCAGTCTGCAAGGAGTCACTCGCACGCTGCCGCTCGAGATCTATCTGCAGCGGGAGACCGATCCGGATGCCGCGGTCGCGCTCGCCCTCGTGCTCGTGGTCGTGTCGCTGCTCGTCGTCGGACTCACGCTGCGCACCTCCGGCATCACGAGGCGGTCGGCACTGTGACCGGGCTCACCTTCCAGGCGACGGTCGCCACGCGCCGCTTCGACCTCTCGATCGAGGTTCCCGAGGGCACGACGGTTGCGGTGCTCGGGCCGAATGGTGCCGGAAAATCAACCCTGCTCTCTCTGATCGCCGGGTTGCTGAAAGCCGACTCCGGAAGTTCTTCTTTCGATGACACTGTGTTCTTCGGCCCGGGCGTCTGGCTGCCACCCCATCGTCGCGGCGTCGCGCTGCTCGCCCAGGAGGCGCTGCTCTTTCCCCACCTCACCGTGCTCGAGAACGTCGCTTTCGGTCCCCGGAGCGCGGGCGAGCTCCGCGCCGCATCTCGCGAGACGGCCCGGCGATGGCTCGACGAGGTGGAGGCCAGCGACCTCGCCCAGAAGAAGCCAGGCGAATTGTCCGGCGGGCAGGCACAACGCGTGGCGATTGCGCGGGCCCTCGCCGCCGAGCCGGCCCTGCTGCTGCTCGACGAGCCCCTCGCTGCGCTCGACATCGCCGTCACGCCGACGCTGCGCCGGATGCTGCGCCGGGTGCTCCGGGGCCGCACCGCGATCATCGTCACGCACGAGGTGCTCGACGCGCTGACCCTCGCCGATCACGTGATCGTGCTGGGGCGCGGCGGCGTGGTTGAGCAGGGGCCGACACGCGAGGTATTGGAGCGGCCGCGGCATCCGTTCACCGCGGAGCTGGCCGGGCTCAACCTGCTGCTCGGCCGGAGCGTCGCGGCGGGCATCGACACCGCGGTCGGCGTGGTGACCGCGACCTCCGACCTGCCGGTCGGCCGCGCGGCCGCGGCGGCAGTGCGACCGTCGGCGATCGAGGTGCTGGCGGCCGAGCCATCCGTTCGCCCGGGACAGAACCTCGTGCCGATCGAGGTGAGCGATCTCGAACCGCGAGGGGACGTTATCCGGGTGCGCAGCGAGGCGCTGTTCGCCGACCTGACGCCGGCTCAGGCGGCCGCGCTCGACCTGGTGCCAGGGAGTGCCGCGTGGTTCAGTTTCGCGGCGCACGATGTGTCGCTGTATGCGGTGTGATCAGCACGAAACGCGCGATGGGTATGGTGGCCGCATGATCCTGCAACCGGGTGTCGGGCCGATCCGTTCGGACGTCTATCTGCCCGCGGATCCCGCACGGGTGCTCTGGGGACGGCTGCCGTGCGCCGCCGATGTCCCGGTGCTCACGGTCGCCAGCGGCACTGAGGTGACGATCGACACGATCAGCCACGAGGGCATCCACGAAGACCAGGGTCGCGATCCGCTCGCCTTTTTCGACGGCTTCGGTGTCCTGCCCCATGAGGTGCTGGCGGATGTCGTCGCGCTCGCCGCCTCGGACTACCGCCGTGACCCCGCTCTCGACGGCCCGCACGTCATCACCGGACCGATCGCGGTGACCGGCGCGCAGCCGGGGGACCTGCTGGCGATCACCGTGCTGGAGACGCTGCCGCGCGTGCCGTACGGGGTCATCTCGAATCGCCACGGCCGCGGCGCGCTTCCAGCCGACTACCCGGTCGACGGGGACGTGGTGAGCGTGTTCGCCGCCGTCGACGGTTCGCACGGCACCATGCCGCGGGTGCTGGACGGTGCGCACACGGTGCGCTTTCCGCTGCATCCGTTTCTCGGAATCATGGGGGTGGCGGTGCCCGGCGACGTGCGGCCGCATTCGGTGCCACCGGGGCCGCACGGCGGAAACATCGACATCAACCCGCTGACCGTCGGCAGCACCCTGTACCTGCCCGTTCAGGTGCCGGACGCGCTCGCCTATGTCGGTGACCCGCACTTCGCTCAGGGCGATGGTGAGGTCGCGTTGACCGCGATGGAGGCATCGCTGCGGGCGACGCTGCGCTTCGAGGTGATCCCGCAGGCTTCCGCCGTTGCCGCTTTCGGGGAACTGGTCGGACCGCTCGCCGAGACGACCGAGTTCCTTATCCCGACGGGCATGAGCGAGGACCTCGACGAGGCGGTGCGGCGCTGCGTCCGCGCAGCCATCGCTCTGCTTCAGGCGCGGTTCGGGATGGATGCGGCTCACGCCTACGCCTACCTCAGCGCCGCGACCGACTTCAACATCTCCCAGGTGGTCGACATCGTCACCGGTGTTCATGCTCGACTAAGGAAGGCCGACTTTGCCTGAAGAAACGTACGACATGGCGCCCGCCGGTTTGCTCGACGCGTTCTGGGGCTACGAGCGAGCGCTCATGGCGAACGACCTCGTCGCACTCGATGGGTTTTTCGCCCCCGGCCCGCAGACGCTCCGGGCGGATGCCGGCGGCATCTTGGTTGGACATGACGCGATCAGCGCCTTCCGTCGCGGTCGCGGGGGAGCGCCCGCGCGCACCATCGGCGACGTTCACGTGCGCCGGATCACGGATGACACGGCCGTCGTCATCGCGCAGACCCTCCCGTCGACCGGCGGACGTGGTCAGCAGACGCAGGTCTGGTGCCGCACGACAGACGGGTCGTGGGTGATCGAGGCCGCGCACGTGAGTCAGCCAGCGGCGGCGATCGCGGCCGCCGTCTGGCGGGTCGTGGGCAGCCCGCTCGTCGCGGGGGCGGCATCCGGACCGCTGGTCGGGCAGACGGTAGCGGTGAAGGATCTGTTCGCCGTCGCGGGGTTCGCCACCGGGGCTGGAGTGCCGGCGTTTCTCGCCGCGCGCGCGCCGGCCGGAGACAACGCCACCGTGGTCGCTGAACTGCTTGCGGCAGGCGCCAGCGTGCAGGGCATCGCCCAGACGGACGAGTTCGCGTACAGCATCGCCGGCCGCAACGCGCACTACGGCACCCCGCCGAATGGGGCGGTGCCGGGGGCGATTCCCGGTGGTTCGTCGAGTGGTCCGGCATCCGCGGTCGCCCTCGGGCAGGCGTCGATCGGCCTCGGCACCGACACCGGTGGATCGATTCGGGTGCCCGCGTCGTACCAGGGGCTCTGGGGGCTGCGCACCACCCATGGCGCCGTGAGCCGTGCCGGGATGCTGCCGCTCGCGCCCTCCTTCGACACCGTCGGCTGGCTCACCCGCGATGCCGCGACGTTGGAGCTGGCGGCCTCGGTCTCGGTGGATGCCGCGGCGCAGCGTTCCCTCGAACCCTCGTTCGTCGTCGACCCGTCTCTGGTCGCGCTGGCGACGCCGGAGGTGCAGGCCGCCTTCGCGTCCGCCGTCGCCGGCCTCTCCGTCACCTCGGTTGATCTCGGCGACCCGGACGAATTGGTCGAGGCGTTCCGCGTGACGCAGGCAGCCGAAGCCTGGATGTCGGACGGCGCCTGGGTGGACGCCCATCCCGGCGCGCTCGGTTCGGACATCGCCGCGCGGTTCGCCGTGGCGAAAGGGATCACCGAGGGACAGGCGCTCGCCGGAGCATCCGCCTTCGACGGCGCCCGAGCGCACCTCGATCGGGTGCTCGGTGACCGGATTCTGCTGCTGCCCTCCGCGTCGTCGGCCGCGCCGTCGACCACGGCGGAGGGTGCCGAGCTGGAGGCGATCCGGGGCAGCACGCTGCGGCTGACCTGCATCGCCGGGATTACCGGTCGGCCGGCGCTGAGCGTTCCGCTGATGACGGTGCCGGTGGAGACCACGGCCGCCGCCCCCGTCGGCCTGTGCCTGGTCGGCCCGCGGTACAGCGACCTGGCGCTGATCGCCCTGGGTGCTGCGCTGATGGCCCCGTTGGTTGAGTAGGCCGCGAGCGCCCGCGCGAGCAGCCGTATCGAAACCCCTTCGGGCGGTGGGCCTCGATACGCGTCCTCCTTCCTCGGGCGCTACTCGACCAGCGGAATTTCGTTGGTTGAGTATTAACCCGCATGAAACACCTGTTCCGTAGACTGCCCTCGTGGAACAACTGACTCAGAGCGCCCCGATCAACCCACCGCAACGGCTGCTGATGGGGCCGGGTCCGATCAATGCCGACCCGCGCGTGCTCCGTGCGATGTCCGCGCAGCTGGTCGGACAGTACGACCCGGCGATGACCGCGTACATGAACGAGACGATGGCGCTCTACCGCGCCGTCTTCCGCACCGACAACGAGGCGACCCTGCTGATCGACGGCACCAGCCGCGCCGGCATCGAGGCCGCGCTGGTCTCGATGATCGAGCCGGGCGACCGCGTGCTCGTGCCGATCTTCGGACGGTTCGGCCACCTGCTGCGCGAGATCGCGGAGCGCTGCGGCGCCGACGTGCACGTGATCGAGCGCGAGTGGGGGACCGTCTTCACCCCGGCCGAGGTCGAGGCCGCGATCACCGGAATCCGTCCGAAGATCCTCGCGATCGTGCACGGCGACACCTCGACGACCCTCGCGCAGCCGCTCGACGAACTCGGGGCGATCTGCGAGCGGAACGGGGTCATCCTGTACACGGATGTCACCGCCTCTCTCGCCGGAAACGCCTTCGAGCTCGACGCCTGGGGTGTGGATGTCGCGACCGCGGGCCTGCAGAAGTGCCTGGCCGGGCCGTCCGGCAGCGCGCCGATCAGCCTCTCCGCAAAGGCCGTGGAACTCGTGAACTCCCGCAAATCGGTGGAGGCCGGCATCCGTTCGGAGGGGGATGCCGTCAGCGCAAGCCCGATCCGCTCGAACTATTTCGACCTCAGTCAGATCCTCGACTACTGGGGCCCGAAACGCCTCAACCACCACACCGAGGCGACCAGCATGCTCTACGCCGCCCGCGAGTGCGCGCGCCTGCTGGTGCAGGAGGGGATGGACAACGCCGTCGAGCGGCACCGCCTGCACGGCACCGCGATGGTCACCGGGCTCAGCGCGATGGGACTCGAGCTGTTCGGTGACCAGTCGGTGCGCATGAACAACGTCGTCGGTGTCGAGATCCCGGCCGGCATCGACGGCGACGGGGTTCGTGCCGCCCTGCTGCAGGACTTCGGCATCGAGATTGGCACGTCGTTCGGTCCGCTTCACGGCCGAGTCTGGCGCATCGGCACCATGGGTTACAACGCCAGACGGGACACCGTGCTCACCACCCTCGCGGCGTTGGAGCAGGTGCTGAGGCGTCGCGGCTTCTCGCTGACCGCGGGATCGGGAGTCGGCGCGGCTCTGGATTTCTACAATGACTGAGCTGTTTGATCGGCGCGACGCCAACGTCATCATGGACCGCTGCGACGAGCTCGCGGCCTACACCTCCCTCCCCGACGGCATCGAGCGGGTCTATCTCTCGCCCGAGCACGCCCGAGTCAACGCTCTCGCCGACGGCTGGATGCGCGAGGTCGGCATGGACACCTGGCAGGATGCCGCCGGCAACCAGTGCGGACGTCTCGAGGGCAGAGTCCCCGGCCTTCCCGCGCTGCTCGTCGCATCGCACTTGGACACGGTTCCCGGCGCGGGGCGGTACGACGGCATCCTCGGTGTGCTGTCGGCGATCGCTGTCGTCGGTCGGCTGACCGCGGGGGAGCTGCCGTTCGCGGTGGAGGTCGTCGCCTTCGGTGACGAGGAGGGAACGCGCTTCGGCACCACGCTGCTCGGCTCGCGCGCGCTCGCCGGACAGTGGAATCCGGAGTGGACCGAACTCACCGACCACACCGGCGAGACGCTCTGGGATGCCGCCATCGGGTTCGGCCTGGATCCGTCCCGCATCGCCGACGCGGCCCGCGATCCCGCCACCCTGGTCGGCTACCTCGAGGCGCACATCGAGCAGGGACCTCGGCTCGAGAGCGCCGGGCGTGCGCTCGGCGTCGTCACCTCGATCGCCGCCGCTCGCCGCCTCTCGATCACCCTCGTCGGCGAGGCGCGGCATTGCGCGACGCCCTGGGAGCTGCGCCACGACGCGCTGCTCGGTGCAAGCGAAGCCATCGTCGCGATCGAGCGCATCGCCCGCGCGAACGGCAGCCCGGCCACCGTCGGGCATATCCGCGTGGAGCCGGACGCGGTCAACGTGATCCCCGGCCTCGCCGAGTTCAGCCTCGACCTGCGCGACGAGTCCGCCGAGGGGCGCGACGCCACCTGGGCGCTGATCCTGACCGATCTGGAACGGATAGCGGATGCCCGCGGGCTCACCCTCGAGGTGACCGAGACGCACAGCGCCCCGGCGGTGCACTGCGCGACCGAACTGCGGGACGACATCCGTGCTGGCATCATCGCGACCGGGGACGAGCATCCGCTAGAGCTGTTCAGCATCGCCGGCCACGACGCGATGGCGGTCGCGGCGATCACCGACGTCGCCATGCTGTTCGTGCGCTGCCGCGGCGGCATCAGCCATCACGCCGACGAGTCGGTGCTGGTCGAGGATGTCGCGCTCGCCGTCGACGCGCTGCACGCGGCGGTGCTCGCCACGGCCGCGCGGCACTCATGAAGACGATTCTGGAGCGGATCCGGGAGCAGTATCCGGCGCTGACCCCCCAAGAACGGCGAGCCGCTGACTTCATGCACGCCCACCTCGATGACCTCGCGGTGTACAACGCCACGGAGGTCGCGGGCCTCAGCGGGGTATCGAAGGCGACCGTGTCCCGGCTGTATCGCCGCCTCGGCTTCGACTCGGCGGAGGAGCTGCGTGACCATGTGCGCACGCTGCGCGGCGCGCCCCGGGTGAGTGAGCATCCGTCCGACTTCGGCGCGCACCTCGACCGGGAGATCTCGAATCTGCGGATGGCGGTCAGCGGGCTCGACCTGGCCGCCGCCGCCGGGCTGATCGCCGAGGCCAGGCGGGTGGTCGTGATCGGGTTCCGCACCAGCTATCCGATGGCGCTACACCTGCGCCAACAGCTCACCCAGGCGCGGGATGCGGTAGCCGTCGCCCCGCAGCCCGGCCAGTCGATCGGCGAGGAGATCGCCTCCCTCGACGCTCGGGATGTCGCGGTGCTGGTCGGATTTCCGCGGCGCCCTCGGGAGTTCGGTGCCCTGGTCACGGGTCTCGCGGCGTCGCCGGCGCGGGTCGTGCTGCTGACGGATGCCACGGGACGCGGGTACGCCAGCCGCGTCGACGAGATCGTCGAGATCGCCGTCGGCAGCGTGACATCCTTCGACAGTTACGCTGCGGTCGCAAGCATCATTGGCCTACTCGCCTCGGCGGTGCTCGCGGCCGACCCGGCGCGCGGCCGCGCCCGGCTCGCCGCGATCGGCGCCGCCTACGATTCCCTGCACGAGCTCGAGTAGTCCACGGCGTTCCCGCTGGTCGAGTAGCGCCCGAGCGTCCGCGGGAGGACGCGTATCGAGACCCCCCGCAGCAGTACGCGACGGAATGGGCGCCGCCTACACACGAAAGCGGCTTCCGGCCGAACTCGTGTTCGCCGAAGAATGCGAGCGCATCGACGAGGCGTATCAGCGCGAAAAGCAGATCCAAGGGTGGAGCCGCAAGAAGCGAGAGGCGTTGATTGCTCGAAATCTGGATTCCCTTCCCGGCCTGAGTGTCAAGCGTCGGCCGCGTGGTAGTTCGTCGGGTTTCGATACGCGTACGCCGTAGACGGCGTGCGCTACTCAACCAGCGGTTCGCGCTACCGTGATCGCATGAGCATCCACCTGGTCGGGGGCGGCTGGTCCGTCGAACACGAGACCGAGATCTTCGGCGGCTTCCTGTTAGAGGCGGCCGAGCGGGCGGAACGCTCCGAACGCCTCGTGCCCCGCTTCGCCCTGGTCTTCGTCGGCGATGAGGCGAGCATCGACCACCAGGCGCAATACCTGGCAGCGCTCGCGAGAGTCGCGCCCTGTGATCCCGTCGTCGAATTCGTCCGGCTCGGTCAGACGCTGCCCTCCAGCGCGCTCACCGACATCGACGGAATCTTCGTCGCCGGTGGTCTCACGCCGGCCTATCTTGCGGCCTTCGAACCCCGCATGGACGAACTGCGCCTCCTTGTGGCCGACGGACTCCCGTACCTCGGCTTCTCCGCGGGCGCGGCGATCGCGGCCGACACCGCGATCATCGGCGGATGGCGACTTGGCGGAGTTCCGATCTGCGACGAGGACTTCTCGGAGCAACTCGACGAGGTCACCATCGCGCAGGGGCTCGGTTTCGTCGATCTCGCCATCGACGTGCACGCCGCCCAGTGGGGGACGCTCACTCGATTGATCGCTGCCACCGAGGCGGGGCTCGTGCAGGGCGGCATCGCGATCGACGAGTCGACAGTGCTCGTGGTGGGCGACGGCGAGTTGCTCGTTCGCGGACGAGGCAACGTCTGGCAGGTCAGCGACGGCACCGATGGCGTGGTGGTCGCGACCATCGGGTAGAACTTCGCCGGACGCGCATCGACGCCGCCCCCGGCGTCAGGTGTCGATGTCGCGGCCGTCGGAGAGGTCGCCGCACTCGATCTCGAGCGCGTCGTTGGCCTTCAGGTAGCTCTGCGCGCCGCGATCGCCGTCGAGGGTTGCGATGAGCGGCTGCCAGTGTTCAGCACCGACGAGCACCGGATGCCCGGGCCGCCCCAAAAACACCGCACGCCGCAGCGTGCTGCCGGAGAACGTATCGCCGACCACCCGCTGCCCGACGGATGACGGCAGCTCCGGCAGGTCCACCAGCGTGATGAGGGCTGCGGCCCCGCTCGCCGCGAGGATTCCCGCGCGGAGGGAGGCGGACATCCCCTGCTCCCAGTGCTCGGCGACCACGATCTCGGCGTCGACCGGGGCGAGTGCGCTCGACCGTTCGACCTCCGCTCCGAGGACGACGATGAACCGATCGCAGCCGGATTCTCGGAGGAAGTCGACGGCGCGTGCGCTCCACGGATCCCCGCTGACGGTGCGCATCAGGGACTTCGGCGCGCCCATGCGGCGGCCGGCTCCCGCGGCGAGGACGATCCCGGTGAGGTCGGTCATGGGTAATGTTAAGCAGATGATCCCCGTGAGCGATACCGAGCTGAGCGACGGCCTATGGGCCAGCCTCGCCGTCGAGCGCTGGGTGACCGAGGTGCTGTCGCACTCGCCGTACGACACCGTCGCCGAGCTCTTGCAGCGGGCGAACGAGGCCGCGTCGCCGCTCAGCCCGAGCGAGATCGATGAGGCCATCGCCCATCATCCGCGGATCGGCGAGAAGCCGGTCGGCGAGGGCCGCTCGCGGCAGTTCAGCCGCGATGAGCAGGCCGGGCTCGGTGACGAGGAGACCGACCTGGTCGACGCGATCGCCGCGGGCAACGCCGCCTACGAGGAGCGCTTCGGACGCGTGTTCATCATCCGCGCCGCCGGTCGCGACCGGGCCGAGATCCTGTCAGAGCTCGAGCGACGTCTCGAACTCCCCAATTCCACCGAGCTCGAGATCGTCGGCGACCAGCTGCGCGAGATCGCACTCATTCGACTCGAAAAACTCTTCGCACCGGAGGCACCATGAGCCATGTAACCACCCACATCCTCGACGCAGCGACCGGAACCCCCGCGGTCGGCGTTCCCGTCGCGCTGCTGCACGGCACCGGCGCTCCGCTGGCGATCGCCGCCACGGATGCCGAGGGTCGCATCTCCGACCTGGGACCGGACTCGCTCGAGGCGGGCGCCTATCGCCTGATCTTCGACACCAAGGCGTACTACGGCATGACCGGCACCACGACCTTCTACCCGCAGGTGACCATCGACTTCGAGGTCGTCGACGGCGTCGAGCACTACCACGTGCCGCTGCTACTCAGCCCGTTCGCGTACTCGACGTACCGCGGAAACTAGGTCTTTGCTGGTTGGGTAGGCCGCGAGGGGCGAGCAGCCGGGTCGATGTCATCGCGTGGTGGGTTTCGATACGCGTCCTCGTTCCTCGGGCGCTACTCAACCAGCGTTGGTCCGAAGGGCACCAGCGGTTGAGCTAGTAGTCGGTGCGGTCGGGGCGCGAGAGCCAGGCGTCGAACGGCGCGGGCGCGTCATCCGTTCGCACCGAGTCGATCGGGATGTGCCACTCGGTGCGCTCCTTGCCGAAGAGCTCGTAGAACTCCCGGTCGTCGAAGCCGCCGCGGGCCGCGTCATGCCGATCTGCGGTGAACACCACGCGGTCGACCCGGGCCCAGAGCGCCGCCGCGAGGCAGAGCGGGCAGGGTTCGCACGACGTGTACAGCGTCGCGCCCGCGAGTGAGAAGTCGCCGACGACCTGACAGGCGGCACGGATGGCGACAACTTCCGCATGGGCGGTGGGGTCGAGGTTCGCGGTGACGCGGTTCTGCCCCTCGGCGATCAGCTCGCCGTTCTTGACGATCAGGGCGCCGAACGGACCGCCGCCGTTCGCCACGTTCTCGACCGCGAGTTCGACGGTGCGGGCGAGCCAGCGAGCGTCTACCGCGGCCGTGCCTGCAGTCACGGGAGTCATGCGAGACCCGCGGATGCGCGCCAGGCGTCCCCGGAGTCCGGAGCGCCATCGCGGGTGATGGTGGCCTCGATCAGGCCGTACGGGCGGTCTGCGGCAGTGAAGACCTCGTTGTTGTTGTCGATGCCGAACCGTCCCAGGTCGTAAGCGAAGTGGTGCTTGTTTGGTGCCTTCAAGCGTAGCTCTGCGATCTCCGGATGCGCCTCCAGCACCGCGGTGCCCATGTGCCAGAGCGTCTGCTGCAGGGCGAGCGACTGTAGCGTCGCGAACTGCTTCACCATGAGCTTCTTCACGTCGGCGTAGACCTCGTCCCAGGCGACAGCCGTGCTGCTGTAGCGCCACTTCGCGTCGAGCGCCGTTGCCATCACCCGGTCGTGGGTCTCGGGCAGCGTGGTGAACTCGTCGCTGAGGAAGCCGGCGAACTCGGAGCCGGTCGACTTGAGCAGCACCAGATCTTTGAGTCCGCCGATCACGTGCTCTCCGCTCGCGCCGACGGTCACCGCGGCCGTGCGGATTTCCTGACCCTTGCGCAGCCAGGTGTGGTCGTGCTCGGCGCCGTCGACGATCGCCCGCTCCCAGGCGTACTCCTCGATCTCGATCCGGGCACCCTCGACGGGGTCGATATCGGCGACGAAGTGTCGGGCCAGGTCGAGACCGAACTCCTCGATCGACTCGATACCTTTCGACTTCGCGAAGGCATACGCGGTGTTCTTCTGCGTGTCGGTGGGCAGCACCTTCGACTGATCGCCGGTGAGATATGCCGCCTCGAACGGGCCGCGCAGCGCGGTGGAGACGTTGAGGTCGCGGATCTCGTGCCGCGGGCTGTCGCGGTAGATGCGCACCAGGCGCGATTCGGCCTTGCCGTACTGGTGGTCGCCCAGGATGATTGCCATCCTCGAATCATGGACCGCGCGTGTGACGGGGGTGTTACCGCCATCACCATTGTGTGTTTCGCGTTACGCGCGGGTCAGCAGCTCACCGTGCGGAACGTCGTCGGTGAGTCGGCCACGCAGCCAGGTGCTGCGGACCACCCCGCGCAACTCGCGCCCCTCGAACGCAGTGACGGGATTCTTGTGCTGAAGGTCCGACGCGTGCACGGTGAACTCCTGGGCGGGGGCGAAGGCGACGAGGTCGGCGCGGGCGCCTACCTCGATGCGGCCGCGGTCGGTGAGTCCGACGAGATCGGCCGGGCCCCGCGACATCCATCCCACCACCTGCTGCAACGGGATGCCGCGACGCTGGGCCTCTGACCAGACCGCGGCCAACCCGGTCTGGAGGCCGGCTATGCCGCCCCAGGCCGCGCCGAAGTCGCCGTCACCGGCGAACTTGAGCTCGGCGGTGGAGGGCGAGTGGTCGGTGACGACGATGTCGATGTCGCCATCGACGAGCCCCTGCCAGAGCAGGTCGCGGTTGGCATTGGAACGGATCGGCGGGCAGCACTTGTACTCGGTGGCGCCGTCGGGGATGTGCTCCTCGTCGAAGCTGAGGTAGTGCGGGCAGGTCTCCACGGTGATCGGCAGGCCCTCGGCGCGGGCGGCGCGCAGGGCGGGCAGTGCCGCGGCCGACGAGAGGTGAAGGATGTGCGCGCGGGTGCCGTGACGGCGCACGCCCTCGATCACCCGCGCGATCGCCGTGACCTCGGACTGGTCGGGGCGGGACTCGACGAACCGGCGGTAGTCCGCGCCGCCGTCGTTGGCATGGGCGTCGAGCACGGTCGGGTCTTCGGCGTGAACGATGAGCAGCCCGCCGAAACCGGCGATCTCGGCCATCGCGAGGTCGAGCTCGTCGGCGCTGAGGTGGTCGAACTCGTCGACACCCGACGGGGACAGGAAGCACTTGAAGCCGAAGACTCCGGCGTCCCAGAGTGTGCGCAGCGTGCCGAGGTTCTGGGGAACGGCGCCGCCCCAGAAACCGATGTCAACGCCGATCTGACCGGTCGCGGCGGCTCGCTTGATCTCGAGCGAGGGCACGTCGATCGTCGGCGGGATGCTGTTCAGTGGCATGTCGATCAGGGTCGTGACCCCGCCGGCGGCGGCCGCGCGGGTGGCGCTGGCGAACCCCTCCCACTCGATTCGTCCCGGCTCGTTGATGTGCACGTGACTGTCGACCAGGCCCGGCAGCAACACCTCATCGTCGGCCAACTCGACGGTCTCGATACCGATGAGGTGGGTGTCGGAGATCGCGGCGATGCGCCCACCCGTGATTGCGATCTCGGCCGGGCGGAAGGCGCCGTCGATGAGCACGGATGACCCTCTCAGAACCAGTTCGAAGGTCTCAGACATCCGCTCTCCCGCCGTTTACGGGCGTACGCCCGACCCTGACAATTATCGGGCTGGAATTGGTCGGAACTGTCGCCCGTGCCGCCACTACGCTCGGACTCAGCGAAAGGAAGATCACCATGGCGGACATCCAACACCTCAGCAACCATCACCGCGACACCCTGTCGAAGATCTTGCAGCATCCGGTGAGTCACAACCTCGAATGGAAAGACGTCGTCGCGCTGCTCGAAGACGCCGGCACGGTCGAGGAACGCCACGACGGCAAGTTCAAGGTCACCCTCGGCGCCGAGACGGAGATCTTCGAGCGACCACGCCACAAGGATGTCGACGAGCAGATGGTCGTCGACCTGCGCCGCATGCTGAAGAACGCCGGCTACGACGAGAGTGTCGCCGAGGCGCGCACTACAGAGGACTGAGCACTTCGCTGTCATGAGCGCGCTCCTCGCCTGTCCGAAGCACATGGAGTTCGGGCCGTGCGGCGGCGTCGAGTTCGATGGAAGCTGCGAGGTCTCCCCGCACGCCTGCGTCTTCCTCGACACCGCCACCGTGCAGTTTCGGGGGGAGGTCACCATCGCACCGCCGACGGCCGCAGCCGCGTCGATGCGCGAGCGGCTGGCCACCACGCAGATCGTGGTCGCCGACTTCCCGGCGCGGGCGCTGTCGGCTTCGTCCATCGCGGAGTGTGCTGCCATCCTGGTCGGGCACGCGGATGCCGTGCTCGCCGGCGATGCCGGCAACGCTCGCGTGCAGTTCCCGCCCGCCTATCGTGCGCACCTCATCCAGAGCGCGGGCATCCCGGTCTGGACCGGCATCAACAATCGTGACCGCAACCGCGTCGCGATCGAGGGCGAGTTGGCCGCCCTCGCCGATGTCGGCGTCGCCGGGGTGCACTGCGTCACGGGCGACCACACCCTGACCGGCGACCGGCCGGATGCCGCCCCTGTCTTCGATCTGGACTCCACCCGGACGACGACCGTGGCCCGCGCAGCCGGCCACCTGGTCTCCGTGGGGGAAGCGCCGGCGACCCCGCCCGTCGATCGCCGCGCCGCTCGGCTGGTCGAGAAGATGCGCGCCGGCGCGGAGGTCTGCTTCGTGAATCACGCCGGCGGGGTGCGCCCGGTGCGCGAGTTCATCGACAGCGCGCAGCAGCTCGGGGCGACGATGGCGTTCATTCCCTGCGTCCCGGTCGTCGTCGATCGGGAGAGCGCCGAGTTGCTTGAGAGCTTCACTACCCTGGTTCTCCCCGAGGGGCTTCTTGCCCGCATTCTCGCCGCCCGCGATCCGTTCGAGGAGGGCATCGCGGCGGCCGTCGAACTCAGCCGCGAACTGCTGCAGCTCGACGGGGTGCGCGGGGTCAATCTCTCCGGCGGCACCTCCGCCGGTCGCGAGGCCTGGTTCGCCGAGGCCATTGCCCGAATCGGAGCGGAGTTGCGATGAATACGCGCGAAATGAATTCGGATGACTGGAACGCGAGGTATCGCGAGGCGGCGAACAGCCGTGACAGTGTGTGGTCGCTCGAGCCGAACGTCTGGGTGGTCGAGAATCTCTCCGGGCTGACGCCGGGCACGGCCGTCGATCTGGCCGCCGGCGAGGGGCGCAATGCGCTCTGGCTGGCACAGCGCGGTTGGCAGGTTACCGCGGTCGACTTCGCCGCGGCCGGTCTGGCGGTCGGCTCGGGGCGGGCAGAGCAGCTCGGTCTCGAGGTGCTCTGGCAGAAAGCGGATGCGACGACCTGGCGAGCCCGCGAACCCGTCGATCTCGTGCTGATCGCCTACCTGCAACTGCCGGCGCAGCAACTGGCCGCGGCCCTCGCCACCGCGGCGGCGGCGTTGGCCCCCGGCGGGCTGCTCGCGGTGATCAATCACGACCGGGACAACATCATCCGGGGGGTCGGCGGCCCTCAGGATGCTGCGGTGCTGACCACGGCGGAGCAGTTGCGCGAGGCGGTGCCCGGCCTGGACATCGTCGACAGCGGCCAGTACGAGCGGGACACGCCGAAGGGCACCGCGATCGACGCGGTGTTGCTCGCGCGCAAGCCCCTCCCCGCCGCTGATTGAGTAGCGCACGCGCTCTAGCGCGTTGGTGCGGCGAACCGGCGTTGATTGAGTAGGCCGCGACGAAGGAGCAGCCGTATCGAAATCCCGCGCGTCCTCGCGCGGGCGCTACTCGACCGGCGGTTTGTCGACGAGGAGCGGGTGGGTTAGCCCGGCAGGTAGGCGACGGTCCAGCCGCCCGAACTCTCGCGGTACTCGACCCGGCGGCTCGCTGCCTCCGGATCACTGCGCCAGAAGGTCATTCGTGTGGGGCGCACCAGAAAGCCGATCCAGGTGTCGGGCTGGGCGAACACGCCGTGATGCTCCTCGGCGAATGCCTTCCAGGCTGCGTGGCGCTCCTCATCCGGCAGCTGCGCGAACGCGAAGGTGTTCTGCCAGGCGAGCTGCTGCAGGTACGGCGATCGAGCGCGATACGCCGCCGTCGCCTCAGCCGGCGGGGCGATCTCGGCACGGCCCTGCACCACGAGTTGTTTGGTGAACCCGGGCCAGAGGAAGGTGAGCGCGACCGAGGCGTTGTTGACGATGTGACTCGCCTTGCGCGACATCGCGTCGGTGTGAAAATAGAAGCCCTCGAGGCCGAACTCACTGAGCAGCACGGTGCGGGCATCCGCTTCCCCCGCCGGGGTGACCGTGGAGAGCGTCATCTGCGGGCGCTCCGGATCGCCGTTGGCGGGCAGCCAGGCGCGCACGACATCCCAGGGGTTTGCAGGCTCGCTCACGGCTGGTGCCTGAAACCGGTGATCTCGGCCAGGGCTGCCACCCCGTTGCTCACTGCCCGGTCGTAGACGACCTTTCCCCACTCTGCGGTGGCACCGGTCGCGTCTCCGATCACCCCGGCGGGCCCGAAGTCGTTGCTGAGCCAGCCGAAGCTGACCGCGCCACCGTTGAACTTGATGAATTCGGTGTCGGCGATGTGGTCGGGCACCCAGCGGTCGGCAAGCGTCATGTCGACGAGGTCGGGGCGGAGGTGCAGGATCATCGAGGTCTCGCCATGGCCGCCGTGGATGCCGAAGCCGCGTTCGTCTGGCCCGTTCACCCCATCGCCGGCGGTGATTCCGGTGCCCATCAGGAAGGTACGCAGGCCGAACCGGCGGCGTAGTTCGCGCAGCGCGACCTGCAGCAGCGCGATGTTGCCCCCGTGGCCGTTGTAGAAGACCAACGTCTTGGCGGGGGTATTCGCCACGGAGTTGCCGATGTCGACCACGGTCTGCATCAGGGTGTCCCAGGTGAGCCAGATGGTGCCGGGAGCCCAGTGGTGTTCGTCGGACTTGGTGTAGGCGAGCGACGGGAGCAGCCAGACATCCTGTCCCTGGTCCGCTGCGGTCTCGACCACCGCGCGCCCGATCATGTCGGCCATCAGGTAGTCGGTCGACAGCGGCAGGTGCGGCCCGTGGTGCTCGATGGCGCCGGTGGGCAGCACCAGGATCGACTCCGCGGTGAGCGCAGCGGATGCCGCGGGCCCGCTCAGATTGACGAGGTCGCGGTTCATGACACCTTCCGTCCGGTAACGAGCGTCGGGTCGACCAGTTTGCCCGGGTTGAGCAGGCCCTGCGGGTCGGTGGTCGCGGCGAGGGCGATGGTGCGCTCCGGTTCGAAGTCCACGTACCACTGATGCGGGTTGTGGAACCCGACCCCCAGCGCGGTGAGCTTCTCGAACCCCGCGAAGACGTCTTCGGCGTTCGTGTAGATGCCGGCCAGCATGCCGATCGGGCGGCCGTGCTGCGACTCGATGTGCAGCATGCCGCCGGGGTAGACGGCGTGCACCTCGTCGATGCGGTCGACCAGCGCGTCGCCCGAGACCTCCACGTGGAAGTAGGTGTCCGGGTAGGCCTTCTGCAAGAACTCGATCGGGTGGTTGTACGACATCATGCTGATCTTCATCGACGCCTGAGCGCCCTCGCGCACCGCCTCGACCCGGCCACCCGCTGCTTCGACCAGCCGAGTCGCCTCCTCGATGGTCGCAGCGTCGAGGATCGCGCGCAGACTCGAGCGGTCGGCGGGGATCGCTTCGTCGGCAGGCAGCGCGGCGGCAAGCGTCGGGAGGTCGGCGGAGACCAGACGCGGTGTCGGCTCGAGATCGGCGAACGGGCGGATGAGGCTGAGCGCCTGCTCGAAGTCGTCGAAGCTCGCGTAGAAGCCGCGCCAGTCCTGTAGTGGCTCCAGCGCGATGGTGGCGCGGGCGATGATTCCTGCGGTGCCGTAGTTGTGAACGTAGGGCTGGGCTGCTTCGCCCTCCACGTGCACGAGCCGGGCATCCGGAACCGCGTGCACCACGTCGAGTGCCTTCACGAACCCGTCACTGTTGGAGCCGTGCTTGATCGAGCCGGTGCCGCCGGATCCGCCGGAGATGAATCCGCCGACGCTGGAGTTGGCGGTGGACGGGTACATCAGGATCTGCTGTCCGGCCTTGTTCGCCGCCTGCTCGAGCGCGGCCATCGATGCCCCGGCCTCGGCGACCAGATAGCCGTCGCCGACCTCGACGATGGCACGGGCGCGGGAGAGGTCGAGCACCAGGCCACCGCTCATCGGGATCGCCTGACCGTAGTTGCCGGTGCCTTTGCCGCGCGGTGTGACCGGCACCTCGTAGCGCACCGCGGCGGCGACGACCTCGGCCACCTGTTCGGCCGTGGTCGGGTAGGCGACGAGCTCCGCGCGACCGAGGGGAAGCTGTTCGCTGATCACGGGGGAGAGGCGGGACCCGTCGACCGAGGCACGGTCGAGCACGGCGTCTTCGGTCGTCACGCCGCGATCGCCGAGGATGCCGCGGAGTTCCGCGACGAGAGCGTCGATGGTGTCGGTCATGGTGTGGTGCCTTTCGGGTGGAGCGGGTGAGCGATCAGTGCATGACCATCCCACCGGTGACGTTGATCGCCTGGCCGGTGAGGTAGTCGGAGTCTTCGGAGGCGAGAAACAGCGCAACCCGGGCAACGTCGGCGGCGTCGCCGAGTCGACCGAGCGGGGAGAAGGATGACCAGGTCGCGACATCGTCGTCGGTGCGGGTGTCCGCGCCCATCTCGGTGAGGATGTAGCCCGGGCAGAGGGAGTTCGCGGTGATGCCGTGCACGCCCCACTCCAGCGCGGCAACGCGGGTGAGGGCGACGACGGCGGCCTTCGAGGCGGCGTAGTGACCCTCGTTCGCGCCGCCCGCCTTGGCGGCCATGCTGGCGATATTGATGATCTTGCCGCCGTGGTCGGCCGCGATCATGGCGCGAGCTGCCACCTGCATGGTGGTCAGCATCGCGCGGGTGTTGATGGAGAAGATCTCGTTCCACTCTGCGACTGTCACATCGAGCAGCGGGGAGAAGCGCAGGATGCCCGCACTGTTGACCAGGACATCCACACCGCCCAGGGCGGCGACGGCATCCGCGGTCACGGTCTCGGCGGAGACCGGGTCGATGAGGTCGACCTCGAAGAACGACGCCCCGATCTGTTCGGCAAGCAGAGTGCCGCACTCGACCAGGCGGTCGAGCACGGCCACCTGTGCGCCCTCGCTCGCGAATCGGGTGGCGATCTCGCCGCCGATCCCGCGAGCGCCACCGATGACGACGACGCGTTTGCCGGCGAGCCGGTCGCCGCCGCTCGTCGTCATCGATGGCTCACTCATGAACGGGTCAGAATCCGATCGACTGGTCGAGGAATTCGTTGGTGAAGATGTCGGCCGGCTTCAGGTCGGCCTTCGGGGCGGAGTTGCTCGCGGTGAAGATCGGGGTGTCGATGTCGATGACCTTCTGCACGCGGGCGGAGTCCATGTCGCCCATGTAGGCGTTGTCGCCGTTGCCGACGAGCTTCAGCTTCTTCATCTCCTTGACCGAGTAGTCGGCCGTTCCTTGGGTGTAGACCCAACCGTTGTTGAACGCACCGACGAGGTCGAGGATCAGCTTGTTGGTGGCCGCAGGGGACTTGAAGTAGTCGACCTCGGCCTGCTGCAGCACGGGGACGAGCTTCTTCAGGCAGGGGCTGAGCGACGACAGCTCGTCGCTGCGCACCGACATCGCCGAGGCGTAGACCGGGTAGCCGGTGTCGTGCACCAGCTGGAAGTCGATCGGCTTGCCCCAAGCCGGGATCTCGTTCTCGTAGATGTACGGCTCGGCGCTCGCGAAGCCCTGCTGCGCATCCTTGCCCTTGGCTGCGACGAACTTCGCCGGAGTTCCGTCGTAGGTTCCGTCGACCACGCTCTTGGGCAGCGTGCCCGAGCCGGTCAGGTAGTCCATGTACGCGGCGCCACCGAAGTAGCGCACCACTCCGCCATCGGCGGCGAGGGCCGTGCCCAGTTCCTTGACGGTCTTGACCTTGGGGTAGGTGGCCGGGTCCCACATGATCATCTGCGGGCCGATGTCGAGCGGTGCGAAGACCGCGGTGGTCGGGTTCTTGGCCGAGAGCTGCACCGCCTCATCCGTCGTCACGTAGCCGAGGGTGATGTCCTTGTCCTTGTACATCTGGCTGGTGACGGTGGAGTAGCCGATCGCGGGTCCACCGGAGCGGATCTCGACCTTGACGCCGGTGGACTTGCCCTTGTAGACCAGGTCTCCGGAGACGGACTTCTTGTCGGCGTCGATCACCGGGTTGGGGCCGAGCAACTGGTACAGGTGGCCGTGCTCCGACTCCGGGTTCCAGTCGGTCTGGATGACGACATCCGCCGGACAGACCTTCGAGAGGTTCACGTCCCCAATGCCACTGGCGCTCGTCGCTGCGGGGGTAGAGCTACCTCCGGCGCAGCCGGTGAGGGCGAGCCCGGCGGCGAAGACGACGCCGATCGCGATCGTGGAGCGAACTGCTGTTTTGTTCATTGATACTCCTTGGTGGGGATGGGGCGGGTGCTGTGCGGAAGGTGATTCAGGAAAGCGAGAGAGCGGAAATCAGCTGAAGTCGTACCACTTACCGACGGCGAGACGCCCCAGCCAGCCGAACAGCAGGAAGACGGCAACGCCGAGCAGGGAGGCGGTGATGATCGCCGCGTAGGCGCCGGCGCCGTTCAGCCGCGAGGTGGCCACCTGGATCAGCACTCCGAGGCCCGGCGTACCGCGCTGGAAGAACTGATCGCCGACGATCGCGCCGATCACCGAGAGACCGGCGGCCGTGCGCAGGCCGATGAAGATCGATGGCATCGCGGCGGGCACCTGCAGTTTGGTGAGCGTAGTCCAGCGACCCGCGCCCTGCAGGCGGAACAATTCGCGCTGTGCGCGGTCGACCGACTGCAACCCGAACAGGGTGTTCGCGACCAGCGGGAACAGCGAGATCATCACCGTGACGATCACCCTGGAAGGGAAGTCGAAGCCGAACAGCGAGCCGATCAGTGGGACGAGCGCGAGGATCGGCACGCACTGCAGGATGACCGCGTACGGGTAGAGCGAGCGCTCGACCCACTTCGCCTGCGACATCAACACGGCCCAGACGACGCCGATCACGATGGCGATAGCGAGACCGGTCAGCGCCACCTCGGTGGAATTGAGCAGCCCGTTGAGCAGCTGGCTGGAGAAGGAGGGCACGATCGCGGAGTTCGGGAAGAACACCACGGCGACCACCTGGTGCGGGTACGGCACCAGAAAGCTGAGCTGCTGCGCTTTGTCGTAGTAGAGCGCAATCAGGTACCAGAGACCGATGAGTACGAAGAACACGGCGATCGGCAGAATCCAGAGCGCGGCCTTGCCGCCGCGTCCGCTCCGCGAGAACGCTCGCACCCGACGGGCGTTCACCACGGCCGCGGCGACCTCGCCCGAGGTCATGGTCAGTGGGCTCTGTGACATCAGCGGTGCCCCTCTCGGAGTGCGTGCGAGACCTCGCCGACGAGCTCGGCGAATTCGGCGGTGAAACGGATGTCGGGGTCCCGCGGCATCGGGAACGGAACGTCGAAAGACCCAACGATGGTTCCCGGGCGGCCGGACATCACGATGACCTTGGTCGACAGGTAGACGGCCTCTGACACCGAGTGGGTGATGAACAGACCGGCGAACTGCTTCTCCACGAACAGGCGCAGCAGCTCGTCGTTGAGGCGCTCACGCGTGATCTCGTCGAGCGCGCCGAACGGCTCGTCGAACAGGAACAGCTCCGGTTCGAGAGTGAGGGAGCGGGCGAGGGATGCGCGCATCCGCATTCCGCCGGAGAGTTGCTTGGGGAGGTTCTTCTCGAAGCCCTTCAGGCCGACCAGCTCGATCGCTTCGGTTGCCTTCGCCTGCCGATCGACCTTCTTGGCGCCATTCAGTTCGGCCAACAGCTCGACGTTGTCTTGCACCGAGCGCCAGGGCAGCAGCGTCGCGTCTTGAAAGACGTAGCCGATGCGGTTCGTATCGACCTCGGCGGTGCCCTGGGACGCGATCTCGAGTCCGGAGGCGATGCGCAGCAGCGTGGACTTGCCGCAGCCGGACGGGCCGACGACGGTGACGAACTCGCCGCGGTTCACCGTGAGGTCGACGTGTTGCAGCGCGACGGTGCCGTTGGGGAATTGCATGGCGACGTCGGTGAAGTCGAGCAGGGTGCCCGTCGTCGTTCGTGTGGGTGCTGGTGCTGTCGTGGACACGGGCAGCATCACCTCGCTTCTGTAACTAGTGGTGAATTGCTGCGAATGGCGGCGATCTCGTAGCTCACGGTGCTCTGAGCGACGAGGCTGCCGGCGTGGATGACGTACCGGTCGGCCGAGGCGTTGGCGACGACATCCGACAGATTGGTGCCCCGCACGGCGACCAGCTCCGCTGCGGCGCCGATCTGCACACCGGCGACCGGCAGATTCATCACGTCGCGAGCGCCAGCGCTCACGGCGGCGTAGGCCTCATCCAGCGTGAGATGGCCAGCCGTGACCAGCAGGGATGCCGTCTCGAGCGCGTCGCTGCGGCCCACCGGATTGAAGGGGTCACGCACATTGTCGGCGCCCGCGGCCACCCGCACCCCGGCATCGAGGAGCGCGCGCAGGGCCGTGAGCCCGCGCGGGGTGGAGACCGGTTGCTGCCAACCCTGCAGGTAGAGGTTGGTGATCGGCAAGGAGATGATGCCGATGTCGCTGGCGAGCACCTCTGTGATCACATCCGCGAGCTCGGCGGGCTCGAGGGTGCCGAGTCGTACGCAGTGGCCGGCCGAGACCGGAGTCTCCCAGTCGCGCACGATGCGGGCGAGCTCGCCCAGCGTCGGAGCCCCGGTCAGGCTCTCGTCGGTGTGCATGTCCACGCCCACGCCTCGCCGCTCGGCGACGGCGAGCAGGCGGCGCAGGTCTGCCAGAGGCTCCGGCGCGAGGTGCGGCGCCCCGCCGACCAGGTCGATGCCGAGGTCGATCGCCTCCTCAATGGTCGAGTCGGGGAGATCGGATGCCGCCAGCGCGACCAGTTCGATATCCATCAGGTCGCGCAGCTCGTCGCGCACCCGCACGAGGGCACGGACCCCGCGCAGCGGCTCGTCGCCGACGAGCAGGTCGACGTGGCTGCGAATGGCCGTCGTGCCGTTGGCGAGCAGCCGGAGTGCGGCGGAGCGGGCACGGTCGGCGATGCTGTCTTCGGTCATTACCGAGGAGTAGGCGCGCCACGAGTCGATGGCGCGCACCAGATCGCCCATCGGCGGGTTGATCAGATCCCACGACATCGCCTTGTCGAGGTGGGCATGCGGTTCGGCCGGTGCCGTCAGAAGCAGAAAACCGCGCAGGTCGAGAGCGTCGCTGTCACGGTCGGCGTCACGGTCGCGGTCGCCGGCGCCGATGGACGAACGGGCCGGGGCTACCTCGACCACCGTGGAGCCGTCGATCCGCACGTCCACGACGTCACCGTTGGCGAGGGTCGCATTCCGGATCACAGAGATCCGGCGGGGGAGGTTTGGCACGATGCGGTGTCTCCGGAAACGTCGTGGCGGAAAACAAAGGGGGGATGTTTGCGACCGTCGCACCGTCGAGTCAGTCGCACCTGAATGTTGATATTGTCAACATCACAAAATCTAGGGACATCCTGTTTCCGACATGTAACGGCCCCATTGCGATCTGTTAAGCATAGATAGCGGGAGGTGACGAACTCGACAGCATCCTGAATGCGCAGCCGCACTCGCGAGCTCTGCGCACGATAAAATCCTGTGCCCATCACAATTTCTGTGCCCACGACATCTGGAGGACCCCGTCACGACCACCGAGGCCGAGACCGACCGTCACGCCGAGAGGCTCGGCGCTCGCATCCGTGAACTGCGCCTCGCGCGGGGTCTGACCCTCGTGCAGTTGGCGGGGATTGCCGGGCTGTCGCATCCGTTTCTCAGCCAGCTGGAGCGCGGTCGGGCCCGCCCCAGCATGGCCTCGCTCGAGCGCATCGCCCACGCACTCGGCAGCAGCCAGCTCGAACTCATCGCCGCCGGTGAGGAGGACGATCAGCCCGACCAGCCCGATATCGTCGTGGTGCGTTCCGACGAGGGAACCCGAGGGCCATACGGCGCCGGCCTCGGTCGCCTGTTGGTGCACGGTCGTCGCGGATTCCACCCGATGGAGTTCACCGCCGACAGCGAGGAGCTCGGGGAGTTCTACCAGCACGACGGCGACGAGTTTCTCTACGTTCTCGAGGGCACCGTGGCGGTGGACTTCGAGGGGCGCGATTCTTCGGTGCTCACCGAGGGCGACTCGATCTACTTCGAAGGCGGGATCCGGCATCGCTGGCACGCCGTGAAACCGGGCGGATATCGCCTGTTCGTGGTCAAGCAGAAGCCCGAGGCGAGGTTGGTGAAGTCCCGCTTCGTCGGTGGCCTGATCGGGGATGCTTCGTTCGACGACGATGGTCTGGCGGACGGTGCTGTGGGGGACGAGCCGTGAGTTCGGGCGGCGAGCGGGAGATCGATGCCCGGGTCGTGGCGGTGACGCCGGCCGCGGCATCCGTCGTCCTGATCGATCTGGAGGCTCCGGGCGCCGCGCTTCCCGCGTGGGAGCCCGGCGCGCACATCGATCTGCTGCTGGCAGCGGGCGAGCGTCAGTACTCGCTGATCCCGACGGATGCCGGCCGCTGGCGCATCGCCGTGTTGCGAGAGACCGCGGGCCGGGGTGGGTCGGCGTGGCTTCACGATTCCCTGGGTGTCGGTGACACCGTGCGAGTGCGCGGCCCGCGCAACCACTTCGGATTCGCACCGGTCACCGGCACGCGGTACCTGTTTCTTGCCGCGGGAATCGGCATCACGCCGATCGCCGCGATGGTGGCGTCGGCACGCTCGGCCGGGGTCGAATTCTCGGTGCACTACGCGGGACGCACCCGCGGTGCAATGGCGCTGCTCGACCAGGTGCCGGAGGCCGAGTTGCACGTCTCCGACGAGGGAACGCGGATGGACCTGCCAGCCATCATCTCCGCGCTCGACCCGGCGACCGCGATCTACTGCTGCGGGCCGGCGCACTTCATCGAGGCGGTCGAGGCGGCGGCGGGCGATCATCCGCTGCACGTCGAGCGGTTCGAGGCCAAGGAACTCGGTGCCCCGGTCTACGCGGAGGCCTTCGAGGTGGAACTCGCGCTGTCGGGCGAGACGCTCACCGTTCCGCCGGATCGCAGCATCCTCGAGGTCGTGGAGGAGGCGGGCGTGTTCGTGCTCTCGAGCTGCCACGAGGGCACCTGCGGCACCTGCGAGACGCAGGTGTTGGAGGGCGAGGTGGAGCATCGCGACTCGATTCTCACGCCCAGCGAGCAGGCCGAAAACCGTGTGATGTACATCTGTGTCTCGCGCGCGGCCTGTCCCCGCCTGGTGCTGGAGCTCTAGCCCGCCGCCGCTGGTTGAGTAGCGCACGCGCTCTGGCGCGTCCGCGTATCGAAACCCCCGCGCGCCTACTCGACCGACGAACGACCGAGACGGGAGTTCAGGGTCGCCACGATCTCACGCTCGTCGGCGGTGACCAGCTCGTAGTCGCGCACGACCACCCTTCCCGCCACCACCACGTGCTTCGGGCGGCGACCGGGCGCCGCCCACAGTAGCCCGGCGACGGGGTCGGCGACCCCGGCATCCGCGACCCCGGAGACGTCCCAGACGCAGAGGTCGGCGGCGGCGCCGGGGCGCAGCTGCCCGAGCTCGGGCCGGCCGAGCCCCGCCGCGGATCCTGCCATGGCCATACCGAGCACCGAGCGAGCGGCGATCGGCGCGCCGACCAGGGGTGCCACCTGCATCGCGAGCCGGGCATCCGCCAGCAGGTGTCCGGCGTCGTTGCTGCCGCCGCCGCTGGTGCCGAGCCCCACGACGATTCCGGCCTCGCGCAGAGCGGAAACCGGCGCGATGCCCCAGCCCATCGGCAGGTCGCAGCCCGGCGCGTGCGTCGCGGTGATTCCGGATGCCGCCAGCCGACGGATCTCATCGTCCGTCACGTCGCAGAGGTGCGCGAGCGTCACGCCCGTCTCCAGCCAGCCCCACTCCTCGAGCAGATCGATCGGGCGCTTGCCGTACTTCTCGAGCGCGATGGCGACGTCCACCTGTTCGTTGGCCTGGGTCCGACGCTTCAGCGCGTACGTCGCGGCGACCTCTCCGAGCAGCTCGAAGGTCTCCCTGCTGTCGCTGTGCACCCCGGCCGGCCCGACCGCGAGCTGCAGCATCCCGTCGTCGCTCACGCCGCCTCGGGTGCCGGGCAGCAGCGCTTCGACGATCGCCGCGGCCGAGGCGGCCGCGTCCTGCGGATCGTCGCGGGCCGAGCCGCGCACGAAGGCGAGGCGCGCGCCCAGCGCGCGGGCGGCATCCGTCGTCGCGGTCGCGATCGCCACGGTGTCGGCGCCCGACGGCCAGGTGAGGTGGTGGTCGGCGACGGTGGTCACGCCGCTGAGCAGAGCCTCGGCGAGACCGACGGATGCCGCAGCGTGCGCCAGTTCGGCATCCACACCGACCCGGGTGTAGGCCGCGGCCATCGTGGGCAGCCACTCCGACATGACGACGCCCCGCGTTCCGGGCAGGGTGCGGAATGCGCTCTGCAGCAGGTGGTGGTGTGCGTTGACGAGCCCCGGCGTCACCACACAACCGCTCGCATCGATCACCTCGCCGCGCTCGGCGGGAGCGCCGGCGAGAACGACACCGTCGTCGAGGTGCAGGTTGCCCGAGACCTCGGTGAATTCGTCGATGAGGATGTGGTCGGCGCCGGTAATGGTGAGCATGCACATGTTCTACCAGGTGCGGCGGCCGGTCATTGGTGTGCGATTCTTTCAGGGAGCGAAGGGGACTCATGCCTGGCAAGACCATCGTCATCACGGGAGGCAGCGACGGCATCGGCGCCGCCGCCGCGCGGCAGTTGACGCAGCAGGGGGAGCGGGTGGTGCTCGTCGGGCGCTCGCCGCAGAAGACCGAGGCCGTGGCACGCGAGATCGGTGCGAATTGGTATCTGGCCGACTTCGCCGAGCTCGACGACGTGCGCGAGCTCGCCGAGAAGTTGCTCGCCGCGTACCCGCGGATCGACGTGCTGGCGAATAACGCCGGCGGCCTGATGGGCGACCGCACGGTCACGGTCGACGGTCACGAATTGACGTTCCAGGTGAACCACCTGGCGCCCTTCCTGCTCACTAGCCTGCTGCACGACCGCCTGGTCGAGTCGCAGGCGACGGTCATCGGCACCGCGAGTTCGGCGGGGCGCGTCTTCGGCCGCGTCGACCTGGACGACCTGGAGAGCGCGCACGACTACAGACCGTCGCGCGCCTACGGCACCACGAAGCTCCAGAACATCATGTTCGCCCGTGAGCTCGACCGGCGCTATCGCGACAGCGGCATCTCGGCCGCCTCATTCCACCCGGGAATCGTGGCCACCAATTTCTCGTCGGGCAGCAACAGCCATCTTCGGCGCTTCTATGCGCGCGGGGTTCGACGCTTTCTGACCACGGCGGAGAAGGGGGCGGACACCCTGGTTTGGCTGGCCACCACGCGTCCCGGCGTCGACTGGCCGCACGGCGAGTACTTCACCCATCGCACAGTCTCCAAGTCCAATCGTCAGGCCTACGACGAGACGCTCTGCCGTGGCCTGTGGGACCGCAGCGCCGCACTGGTGGGAGTCGGTTAACTCGTTCGAAACGCAGCCGTGAGAGGCTGACGGCATGTTCGAACTCGCCGACCGCCTGCTCGCGCTGGGCGAGCGCGGTCGCCCGATCGCCGTCGCCACGGCCGTCTCCATCGACGGCAGCGCCCCCCGTACGATCGGCACCTCGATGGCCTTCGACGGCGCCGAGGTGATCGGCAGCATCGCGGGCGGCTGCGTCGAGGGCGCGGTGGTCGGGGTCTGCGAGGAGGTGCTCGGCGACGGGCTACCGCGCACCGTGGAGTACGGCGTCAGCGACGAGACCGCGTTCTCGGTCGGGCTGACCTGCGGCGGACAGATCCGGGTGCACGTGCGGCTGCTGACGGATGACGTGGCCGACCAACTGCGCGTCGTGACGGCCGGCGGGGCGGCCGGCACGGCATCCGTGCTCTCGCTCGTCCGGAGCGAACACCGGGCCCGCCTCGACGCCGAACTCGCCGCCCGCATCGCGATCGGCGAGACGGGCCTCGGGGTGATCGACTGCGACGGTGAGCTCATCGAGACGTTCTTCGAGGTGTCGACGCCCGCACCCCACCTCATCGTCTTCGGTGCGATGGAGTTCTCGGCGGCCCTCGCCCAGGCGGCACGGATGCTCGGCTATCGCATCACGGTGTGCGACCCGCGTCCGCTCTTCGCCACCCCCACCCGTTTCCCCGGTGCCGAGGTCGTCGTCAGCTGGCCGACCACCTGGCTGGCCGCGCAGCAGGTCGACGAGCGCACGATGATCTGCGTGCTCAGTCACGACGCCCGCTTCGACGCCGAACTGATCGCCGCGGCCCTCGATACCCCGGCCGCCTTCGTCGGCGCGATGGGATCGCGCACCACACACGACCGCCGGGTCGCGTCGCTGCGCGAGCGCGGGGTCAGTGAGGAGTCGATCTCCCGGCTCCGGTCGCCGATCGGCTTGGACATCGGCGCGAGCACGGTCGAGGAGACCGCCGTCGCGATCCTGGCCGAGATCATCGCGGTGCGAACGAGAGCGTCGACGCTCCCGCTGGTGGCGACGGCCGGGCCGATCCATCGGCGAGCCACCGCGGAACTCCCGTTGGTCGAGTAGCGCCCGAGGAACGAGGCGCGTATCGAGGCCTGCCCCGATTTCGATACGCGAACGCGCCAGAGCGCGTGCGCTACTCAAGCAGCGGCAGCCGCGGCCTACTCAACCGGCGAGACGGGGGCGTGCAGCAGGCGCCAGAGGCGGTCGCGCGACATCGGCAGCTCGTACGGTCGCACGCCGAGGGCGTCCCGAATCGCGTTCGCCAGCGCGGGGGCGACCGGGTTGTACGGCGCTTCGCTCATAGACTTCGCCCCGAGCGGCCCGGTGTCGTCGAAGGTGTCGGCGAACAGCACCTCCGTGACCGGGATGTCCGCAAACTGCGGTACGTGATAGTTGCGGAACGCCGTGGTGGTCACCGTTCCCGCGCCGTCCAGCAGAACTTCCTCGTACAAGGCCGTGCCGATGGCCTGCGCCGTGCCGCCCTCGATCTGTCCGCGCAACTGTTCCGGGTTGAGCACGACCCCGGCATCCGCGGCCTGAACCGACTGCAGAATGCGCACCTCGCCGGTCGCGGGATCGACCGCGACGCGAAAACCGTGAACATTGAAGGCCACCGAGCGCGGTGTGCCGTCGTGGCTGCCGTCCGCACTCAGCGCGCCCAGTTCGGATGCCGACACCAGCCGTGATGGCACCAGCACACCGCCAGAAACCACCTCCCCGTGCTCACCGGTCAGGTCATATGCCCGAGTGAGCATGCTCTGTTTGAGTTTCACTGCGGCGGCCAGCAATGCCTTACCGGCGACCACGACACCGGCAGACCCGTACGCCCCGGTGTCGTAACGCGCGACATCCGTGTCCGATTGTTTGATCTGTATCCGGTCGACGGTGGTATTGAGTTCGGTCGCCACCAGTTGTCCGTGCACGGTGGTGGTGCCGTTGCCGAATTCGGCAGTGCCGACGCGGAGTTCGTAGTCGCCCGAGTCGAGCAGGGTGACCACCGTGTCGGCATAGTGGCCGCGCGGCGGGATGCTCGCGATCATGGCGATCGCCATGCCGGTGCCGTACTTCCATCGCCCTTCGACAAGCTCATGGCCCGTCGACGAGCTCAGGGACCGCACGGTCCCTGAACTCGTCGACGGACCAGCCAGCGCAGCCTCGACCAGGTCGAGGCACTGGTCGAGCCCGTAGGAGTGCATGTCGAGGTCTGTCTTCTCGTCAGGATCGACGACCACCATCGGGTCGCCGGGCACGACCACGTTCTTGCGCCGCAGCTCGAATGGCGACATGCCGAGCTTGAGTGCGAGCTCGTCCATCGCCGACTCGACCGCGTAGATGACCTGCCCGAGGCCGTAACCGCGGAAGGCGCCGGACGGGAGATTATTCGTGTAGACCGACTCGGCATCCACCCGTCGGTTCGCGCAGCGGTACACGCCGATCGACTCGTGAACGCTGTGGAACATCACACCGATGCCGTGATTGCCGTATGCGCCGGTGTCCATGAGCTCGTCGATCGCGATCGCCGTGAGCGTGCCGTCGGCGCGGGCGGCCAGGGTCACCCCGACGCGCATCGGATGCCGGGGCGACGCCACCGTGAACTCGTCGCTGCGGCGCAGCTCGTACTGCACCGCACGCCCGGTGCGCAGCACTGCGAGCATGACCAGGTCTTCGGTGATCAGCTCCTGCTTGCCGCCGAACCCGCCGCCGACCCGCTTGGTGAACACGCGCACCCGGTCCTGCTCGACGCCGAAGATGTGGCACAGTTCGTCACGCACGAGGTACGGAACCTGCGAGCTGGTGCGCAACACCACCCGGCCGTCGGCGTCCAGCCAGCCTCGGGTGGCGTGGGTCTCGAGGGCCGCGTGGTTCACCCGCTGGGTCTGCCAGACGCCGGTGACCACGGCATCCGCCTCGGCGATCGCGGCGTCTACGTCGCCGGTCTCGCCGTGCAGCTGTGCGAGCACGTTGCGGCTCGCATCGGAGATCCGGTTCTCCGGACCCTTCTCGCCGTGCACGAGAGGGGCGCCAGGAGCGCGGGCGAGATCGGGGTCGAAGACGGCGGGCAGCTGCTCGTATTCGACATCGATGAGCGAGAGAGCCAGCTCGGCGTGGGCAACGGTGTCGGCGATGACGGCGGTGACGCGCTGCCCGCGGAAGCGCACGACGGTGTCGAAGACGAGCGTGTCGTCGGGGTCATCCGTTCGATGCTCGTGACGACCGGTGGAGAACAGGGTGGCGGGGGAGTCGCGGTGGGTCAGCACCGCGTGCACGCCATCCGCGGCCTCCGCCCGGGAAGTATCGATGGAGAGGATGCGCGCGTGCGCGTGCGGGCTGGGGAGCACCGCGAGGTGCAGCAGGGAGGTGGTCGTCAGGTCGAGGGTGTACTCCTCGCGCCCGGTGGCCACCCGCATTCCGGCGGGGGCTTTCACCGAGCGGCCCGCTGCCTCGCCGGCCTGCGGCTGCACGATGTTGTCGAGGCCGTGGATCGCGTCGGCGATCGCCCGATACCCGGTGCACCGGCACAGGTTGCCCTTGAGCATCCGCGGCAGATCCTCGCGGTCGGCCTCGTCGAAGGTAGACGCCGTGACGATCATCCCCGCCGTGCAGAACCCGCACTGGAATCCTGCGGCGTGCACGAAGGCTTCCTGCAGCGGATGCGGCGCCTCCGGGCTTCCGAGCCCAGACACCGTCGTCACCTCGGCTCCGTCGAGGCGGTGCGCCGGGTAGATGCAGGAGTGGATCGGCGACCCGTCGAGGATCACCGAGCACGCCCCGCAGTCGCCCGCGTCGCAGCCCTTCTTCACCTCGAAGTGGCCGTGGTCGCGCAGCACCGTGCGCAGCACCTGGCCGGGCAGGGGACTCGCCTCGATCTGCTCGCCGTTCACGGTGAATCTCATTGCAGCTCCGCTCGTAATTCTTCGGCGAAACGCGCGCTCATCGCCCGACGCCAATCCGCGGCGCCGTGCGGATCGGTGTACCAGCAGTCGATGCCGAGCAGCGCCCGCTCGAGCGCGGCGGCCGACGGCGGCTCGTCGAAGCGCAGCTGCACCGGCCGGGTCGTGCCCCCGGTGACCGTGAACACGACCTCGGGGCTGGCTCCCGAAGCGGATGCCCGCGCGATCACCATGGTGCCGGTACGTCCCAGCGGCGAGAGCGCGATGCGCCGGAACCCGGTGCGTGATTCGAGGGAACTCCGCGGGATCTCGATCGCGCGCAGCACCTCGCCGGGTGCGAGAGCGGTCTGCCGCACCCCGGTGACCAGGTCGGCGACGGGGAGCGTGCGCTCGCCGTCATCCGCTGTCCAGATGATCGCCGTGGCGTCGAGGGCAGCCGCCAGAGAGGTCATCGGGCCGGCCGGGAGGGCGGTGGCGATGTTGCCGCCGACGGTGGCGACATTCCAGATCTTGAAGGAGGCGAGCAGCGAGTTGGCGCACTGCCAGAACAGCGCTCGGGCATCGCCGATACCGCGGTCGCGGCCGCCGGCCAGCGGGTCCGAGCGCAGGTCAGCGGGGGTGAGGGCGGCGAGGTCGGCGATCGTGCTGGTGGCGGAGATGGTGAGCGCGGCATCGGTCTCGGTAATCGACGGCCAGCCCATGCCGGTGAGATCCACGAGGCCGGTGAGGCCGTCTTGCTCTTCGGAGAACAGCCAGGTGCCGCCGCCAAGCGGCTGCTCACCGGGCGCGAAGACGATGTCGTCGCGGTTTCGGGCGACGCGCACCTCTCGAACGCTGATGAGATCCATTGTTCCAGCAGTCAACATCACGAATGTGACGGCGGTGTAACGGGCGCCCCGGGTGCGCCGAAGTCAGTACGCTGAAGTCATGAGTGGATCGGGCGCACAGGGGCATCCCTCTGACGAGTCCGACGACGACGCCTTCACCTGGGGCACGGAGCGCGACGCGACTCATGTCGAGTCGGCCGTCGATGCTCCCGTTGTCGATGAGGACGAGATCGATGACGCGCCGGAGCCGACCAGCTCGGTGCTGCTCGTCGTCTACGGCATCTTCGCCGGGGTCTTTCTGCTCTACGTCGTGGGGTGGATCATCGCGGTCCAGTCGATCGGCGTCGGATCGGCAGGTGCGCTGGCGCTGATCCTCGATCGGGTCGCCCAGTTCCTGGCCTTCCTGTCGCCGGCGATCTGGTTCTTCGGCGTGCTGCTGCTGGTGCCGAACACCAAGGCCCGACGGCGCATCCTCTGGCTTCTGCTCGGTGTGGTCGTGCTTGCGCCGTGGCCCTTCGTGCTGGGATTCGGATCGTGAGCGCCGCAGAACTCAGCACCGAACGCACCAAGTTCGGCGTGATCCACGCGATCATCGCCGTGGTGTTCGGGCTGCTCTTCGCCTTCTACTTCTACGAGGCGCTCGCGCAGACCCTCGAGCTGTCTGGCTACCTCCAGACGCAGAACGGCGTACTGAAGAAGGCGGGCGGTACCGAGCTCGTGTTCCCGTGGGCTGCGATCGCCCCGCTGCTGGCGCTGCCGTTCATCACCTTCGGGCTCGCCTTCGTGATCGCCCGCCGTCGCCCGATCCTCGCCTTCGTCGGGGTATTCGTGATGGCGCTCGCCGTGCTGTCCGCCGGCGCGTTGACCCTCGAGTCGATCGCCTTCTCGCTCACGCGCATTACCTGAGCCGCGACATCCGCCCGCCCCGTCAGACGACGGCGTAGCTCAGACGACCGCGACCAGGATGACCGCGATCAGCACGACCTGCGCCACGAACCGCGGCCAGAACGGGATCGCTGCTCGCCCGAAGCGCTCCGGGTTCTGAGCGGCAAAGTTGTTCGCCGGAAACACCGCGATCAGAAACACCGCCAGCGCGATTCCGGCCGCGAAAGCGAGACCGGGCACCAGGGATGCCGGAATCAGGATGCCGACGCCCCCCGCGATCTCGCACACTCCTGTGAACCGCACCAGCGTCTTTCCGCTCACCCGGGTCTTGAGCGATGGCGGGATCATCGCCACCATAGCGCGCGCGGATTTCGGCACGAAGTGATTGATCCCCATCGGCACGAAGATCAGGGCGACGAGGATGCGGAGCACCAGTTGGACGATGTCGAAGGCGCTCATTGCTCCATTGTGCGTCACGCGCAGTCACACACAGACCGCTGCCGATAGGGTGAAGGGGCTTTCGGGTAGCCGTTCCGTGCTGCCCATCTTTTGACCGAAGGACTCGATTCGTGGCCAAGCCGATCGTGCTGATCGCTGAAGAACTTTCCCCCGCAACCGTCGAGGCCCTCGGCCCCGACTTCGACGTGAAGAACGTCGACGGAACCGATCGGACCGCCCTGCTCGCGGCCCTGGAAGATGCGGATGCGATCCTGATTCGTTCCGCGACGCAGGTCGACGAGGAGGCCATCGCCGCGGCGAAGCAGCTCAAGGTCATCGCCCGCGCCGGTGTGGGTCTCGACAACGTCGACATCAAGGCGGCGACCGCCGCCGGCGTCATGGTGGTCAACGCGCCGACGTCGAACATCATCTCGGCCGCGGAACTGACGGTCGGCCACATTCTGAGTCTCGCCCGCCACATCCCCGCCGCGCACGGCGCGCTCGCGCAGGGGCAGTGGAAGCGGTCGAAGTACACCGGTGTCGAGCTGTTCGAGAAGACGGTGGGCATCATCGGCCTCGGCCGTATCGGCGCCCTCATCACCGCCCGTCTGCAGGCCTTCGGCATGAACATCGTCGCCTACGACCCCTACGTCACGGCCTCGCGCGCACAGCAGCTCGGCGTCACCCTGCTGCCGCTCGACGAGCTGCTCGCCACTGCGGACTTCATCAGCATTCACATGCCGAAGACGCCGGAGACCACCGGCATGATCTCGGATGCCCAGCTCGCCCTGATGAAGCCGACCGCGTTTGTCGTCAACGTGGCCCGCGGCGGCCTCATCGACGAGGACGCGCTGTACCGTGCCCTCACCACGAACGAGATCGCGGGCGCCGGGCTGGATGTCTTCGTGCACGAGCCCCCGACCGGCTCGCCGCTGCTCGACCTTCCCAACGTCGTCGTCACCCCTCACCTCGGGGCTTCCACCGATGAGGCGCAGGAGAAGGCCGGGGTCTCGGTGGCCAAGTCGGTGCGTCTCGCGCTCGGCGGTGAGCTGGTGCCGGATGCCGTCAACGTTGCCGGCGGCATCATCGATCCGACCGTGCGCCCGGGCATCCCGCTGATGGAGAAGCTCGGCCAGATCTTCTCGGGGTTGGCGGGCAGCCCGGTCACCTCGATCGATGTCGAGGTGCGCGGAGAGATCACCGCGTTCGACGTGAGCGTGCTCAAGCTCGCCGCGCTGAAGGGCGTGTTCACCAACGTCGTGAGCGAGTCGGTCAGCTACGTCAACGCGCCGCTGCTCGCCGAACAGCGCGGCATCGCCGTGCGCCTCGTGACGGATGCCGTCAGCGACGAATACCGCAACCTCCTGACCGTGCGCGGCGCGCTTGCCGATGGCACCCAGATCTCCGTCTCGGGAACGCTGACCGGGCCGAAGCAGACCGAGAAGATCGTCGAGATCAACGGCTACGACGTGGAGGTACCGGTCGCGGATCACCTGATCGTCATGGTGTACACCGATCGCCCCGGCATCGTCGCGGTCTACGGCAAGGAGTTCGGTGACGCCGGCATCAACATCGCCGGCATGCAGATCAGCCGTCGTGAGGCCGGTGGCCAGGCGCTCAGCGTGCTGACCGTCGACTCGCCGGTGCCGGACGGCCTGCTCGAGACCGTGCGCACCGCCATCTCCGCCGACCTGCTCCGCGAGATCGACATCACCGAATAGCCCGTCCCCTAGGCTCGGTCCCGTGAACCGGGTCGTTCGAACGCTTGCCGTCACCACGCTCGTCGCGCTCTTCCTCGGAACCCCGCTGGCGGCATCCGCTGCCCCGCTCCACGCTCCAACGGCCCCGCGCGACGTCAGCGATTTCAGCTTCGTGTCGTACGACGCCGACTTCTATCTCTCCCGCAACGCCCAGAGGCACGGCACGCTGAAGACGGTCGAGACCTTCGTCGCTCAGTTCCCCGACTTCGACCAGAACCGCGGGATCATCCGCGCGATCCCGACGGACTACGACGGCGTGCCGCTGCACACCGACGTCGAATCGGTTACCGACGCGACCGGCGCCCCGGTGAACTTCGAGAAGACGGAGAACGACGGCTATGTCGAGCTCGCTCTCGGCACCGACGAGTACGTGCGCGGCCAGCAGACCTATCGCATCACCTACACCCAAGAGAACGTCGTGCGGTATTTCCCCGACGCGAAGAACGACGAGTTCTACTGGGACACCAACGGCACCGGGTTCGCCCAGAGCTTCGGCAGGGTCACCGCCCGCGTGCACATCGACCCGTCGATCGTCGATCTGCTTGACGGCAGCGCGGCCTGTTACCAGGGAGCGCAAAACTCGAACACGACCTGCCCGATCACCCAGACTGACGACAAGCAACTCTTCACCGCGACCGCCTCGAATCTCGGTCCGCGGCAGAACCTCACGGTCGCGATCGGCTTCGACGCGAAGAGTTTCGTGGAAGTTCCGCGCGAGGGCTTCGGATTCAACGTGCCGCTGTGGTCGACGATTCTGGCCATCGCCCTCTCGGTGATCAGCCTGCTGTTCCTCATCGGCGTCGTCATCCGTCGGTTCGCCTTCGGCCAGCAGGACGCGAAGGGTCGCGGCGTCATCATCCCCCAGTACAGCGTGCCGAAGCAGCTCAATCTGCTGGAGGCTGGCGCGATCGTCGGGCGCACGGCATCCGCAGTTTCCGCACAGGTCGTGAGTTTCGCGGTGCGGGGCAACCTGCGAATCCTCGACTACGCCGTCGACGACGGGGGCGGCGATTTCACCGTGCAGCTCCTCAACGACACCGGGGTGGATGACGACGAACGCTCGTTGCTCGTGGCGATATTCGGTGCCGATCTGAAGCCGGGCGACACCCAGGCTCTCGGCATCACTGACGATGCTCTCGCTCGAAAACTCGCCGTCGTCACCGGCGCGCAGGCCAAGCGATTGCAGGATCGCGGGTTCACCCGCAAGGCATCGTTCATTCCCGGCCTCGTTGCGATCCTGATCGACGTCGTCCTGTTCGTCGTGGTGGTCGCCGTCAGCTTCCTCACCGCGGCCGCCGGGGTGTTCAGTCCGTGGATGATCGCCGCCCTCATCCTCACCTTCGTCGGATTCTTCATCACGATCGGGCTGGCTATCCGTGGCCCGCTGCTCACCGACGCCGGGGCGGAGCAGCGCGACTATCTGCTCGGCATGCGTGACTACCTGAAGCTCGCCGAAGCCGACCGGTTCCGCATGTTGCAGAGCCCAGAAGGGGCGGACCGGGTGGATGTCGGCGACAGCGCGGAACTCGTCAAGCTCTACGAGAAGCTGCTCCCGTTCGCCGTGCTCTGGGGCATGGAAGAGGAATGGTCGAAGGAGCTCGCGGTGAAGTACGACGCGGCCTCCCAGTCGCCGAACTGGTACGTCTCGAACACCAACGTCTTCAATTCGCTGCTGTTCGCGCAGGCGTTCAGCGGCTTCTCGTCGTCGGTCGGAACGACTTCCACCCCGACGCCCACCTGGACCAGTGGTGGCGGAAGCAGCGGCGGCAGTTTCGGCGGCGGCTCCTTCGGCGGTGGGTTCTCCGGCGGCGGTGGCGGCGGTGGAGGCGGCGGCGGCCGCTAGCGCCGCGCACAGGCCCCACGTTCTCTCGCACGTTTGCCCGAAAATGCAGGTTTTGGGCATCTAAGACCTGCATATTTGGGCAAACGTGAGCGAACTGCCCGAGATGGCTGCCCGATCGCGAGAAGCGACGACCATCTTGGGCAACTCGGCGAGTACTTTGTCCTAAACCCACTGGAGGATTACATGGCCGATCGATATCTGTTCCTCATCATCGAGGGCGCGTGGGAGAACCCCAGCCCGGAGTCTTTCGCCGAGGAGATGGCGAAGCACGAAGCGTTCATGGCCGCGGTCGTCGCGACCGGCGGAAAGGTGCTCAGCGGAGAGGCGCTGCAGGGCCTCGAAACCGGCTACTCCGTGGTTCCGTCCCGGGAGGGGCAGCCCGCCATGTACTCCGACGGCCCGCTCTCCGATCCGGCCGCGGACTTCCTCAGCGGGTATTACCTGATCGAGGTCGATACCCCGGCGATCGCGCGCGACCTCGCGGCGCTCTGCCCGACGGGCGGATCGATCGAGGTGCGCCCCGTGTGGAACATGGAGATGTAATTTCTCGGCCATCCGGGCTTGGTACCGTTAAGGGCACCGCCGAACGCGCACAAGGAGACACATCATGGCTGCAGACATCATCGTCGGATTTCTCGGCGTCTTCGTGCTCGTCGGTTTCGTCGGAACTGTCATGGCGATCGTCGCCATGGTGAAGGCACCGAACCACGACTGACCGCGGCGCCGCGCTGTTGCGCGGTTGGAGAGCGGATGACGCTTCCGCGCTCCTGCGAGCCGTCACCGTCTCCGACGATCTCGGCCCGCAATTCGGCGGCACCACACCCGCGGATATCCATGGCGCGCGGCGGGCTATCGGCATTCTCGGCGCGACATCCGACGCCGTCTGCAACTTCGCAATCGAGCTGAATGGGATTGCCGTCGGCAATGTGGGAATCTCCGCGATGGAGGATCGGCACGGCACCGGGTGGGTGTACTACTGGCTCTCTGCCGAGGCGCGCGGCCGCGGCCTAGCGTCGGCTGCGCTCGCGACAGCGGCGAACTGGGCGTTCAGTGACCGCGGGCTCTTCCGCCTGGAACTCGGACACCGCACGAACAACCCCGCATCATGTGCCGTCGCCCGCGCTGCCGGTTTCATCGCGGAGGGCGTCGAGCGCCAGAAGCTGCGCTACGGAACTGACCGTTTCGACGTGGAGACGCATGGTCGTCTCGCCACGGACCCGTCCACGGGCGTTGCGCTGTTGCCGATCACGGTGGGGTGAGTGTCGCGGCGGAACGGATGCGCGCATTCGTAATGACAGTTCGGACTAATGTCAGCCCGAACTGACATTGCCGCGTGTCGCGGAGCAGCGTCATCTGCGAAACGTGAAGACAGTTCGCGCTGATGTTAGCGCGAACTGACAACACGAAATCGACAAGCCGTCGGCCAGCCTCGCCCGGCGAGCACGCCGCCTCGGGTAGCCGACCGATCGAGAGCGCCCGCTACAGGCCGTCGCCGCGGGTCTCGCGCTGGGTGACGCGCTCGGTTCCGGACGGATCGACGCCCGTGCGGGTCGTCGAGACCGTCGAGCGGCGGCGCAGCAGGAAGATCAGCGAGATGACGAAGACCACGACGCCCGCGCCCATCAGAATGTAGCCGACGAGGTCGAGATTGATCCAGGTGACCTGGAAGTTGAGGGCGAAGGTAAGAATCGCGCCTACGACGAACAGGAAAATGCCGGTGCCGATACCCATGATGTGAGTCCCTTCCGTGCGGTGAACTGCAACCGATGGACTGCAGCGCTCCGCACAGTACGCCGCCCCGAGAACCCCGAGCGCCGACCGGTACGCTGAAAGGCATACCGCAGACGTCTTTCGAGGAGCACCGGCATGTCCAGAACCATCAAGCTCGCGCTCATCCCCGGGGATGGAATCGGACCGGAGGTCGTCACCGAGGCGGTCAAGGTACTGAAGGCCGCGGTGCCCTCGGGCGTCACCGTCGACACCACGCTGTTCCCGCTCGGCGCGACCAACTTCCTCGAAACCGGCGAGATCCTCAATGAAGAGACGCTGAACGACCTCAAGGCTTTCGACGCGATCCTGCTCGGCGCGGTCGGCGGTGACCCGCGCGACCCGCGCCTCAAGGGCGGCATCATCGAGCGCGGGCTGCTGCTGAAGCTTCGATTCGCCTTCGACCACTACGTCAACCTGCGCCCCACCCGGCTGTTCCCGGGCAGCGAGTCGCCTCTGAGCAACCCCGGCACCGTCGACTTCGTGGTCGTGCGGGAGGGCACAGAGGGGCCGTACGTCGGCAACGGCGGCAGCATCCGCGTCGGCACGCCGCACGAGGTGGCCAACGAGGTCAGCGTCAACACCGCCTACGGGGTCGAGCGCGTCGTGCGCTTCGCCTTCGAGACCGCCACCACACGGCAGCGCAAGAAGCTCACGCTGGTGCACAAGACCAACGTGCTGGTCAATGCGGGAAGCCTCTGGCAGCGCACCGTCGACGCGGTCTCGGCCGAGTACCCGGACATCCTGGTCGACTACCTGCACGTCGACGCGGCGACGATCTTCCTGGTCACCGACCCGAGTAGATTCGACGTCATCGTCACGGACAACCTCTTCGGCGACATCCTCACCGATCTTGCTGCCGCAATCAGCGGAGGCATCGGACTGGCCGCCTCGGGCAACATCAACCCCGACGGCACCTACCCTTCGATGTTCGAGCCCGTGCACGGGTCAGCGCCCGACATCGCGGGAAAGCAGCTCGCCGACCCCACCGCGGCGATCCTCTCCACCGCCCTGCTGCTCGATCACCTGGGACTGACGGATGCCTCGGCCTCCGTCACCGCGGCCGTGACGAGCGACCTCGCCGCGCGCGGCACCACCCGGCGCTCCACCGCGGAGGTCGGGGACGCGATCGCCGCCCGCCTGGCGCAGAATTAGACCACTCTTTTCGATAAAAGGATCCGCATGATCAAGAACCTGCTCGCCCCCTCGACGCTCGAGTTCACGCGTCACCCCAACACCGCGGCCCTGGCCGAGATGGAACGCGCCGAGATCCTCGCCGACCCGGGCTTCGGCAAGCACTTCACCGACCACATGGTCGACATCTGCTGGTCGGCCCGAGGCGGCTGGCACCGCCCGCGCGTGCAGCCATACGGCCCGATCCAGCTCGACCCGGCCGCTGCCGTGCTGCACTACGCGCAGGAGATCTTCGAAGGCCTGAAGGCGTACCGCCACCAGGACGGTTCCATCTGGAGCTTCCGCCCGGAGGCCAACGCCGCGCGCATGCAGCGATCAGCCCGCCGCCTCGCGCTGCCCGAGCTGCCGACCGAGTACTTCCTGCAGTCGCTTCGCGAACTCATCCAGGCCGACGCGTCCTGGGTGCCGTCGGCGCCGGACACGAGCCTGTACCTTCGCCCGTTCATGTTCGCCAAAGAGGCCTTCCTTGGCGTGCGCGCGGCCGAGAAGGTCAACTACTACGTGATCGCCAGCCCCGCCGGCGCCTACTTCACGGGCGGCCTCGCCCCCGTGTCGATCTGGCTGTCGACGGATTACGCCCGCGCCGGCAAGGGCGGCACCGGTGCCGCGAAGACCGGTGGCAACTACGCCTCCTCGCTCGTGGCCCAGGCCGAGGCCTACGACCACGGCTGCGACCAGGTGCTGTTCCTCGATTCCGAGGAGGGCCGCTACCTTGAAGAGCTCGGCGGCATGAACATCGTGCTGGTGAAGAAGGACGGAACACTCGTCACGCCCGCCTCCGACAGCATCCTCGAGGGCATCACGCGCGACTCGATCCTGCAGCTGGCCGAAGACCGCGGTCACCGCGTCGAGCGCCGCAAGGTCACCATCGACGAGTGGCGGGAGGGCGCAGCATCCGGTGACATCGTGGAGGCTTTCGCCTGCGGAACCGCCGCCGTGCTCGCCCCGATCGGCAGCCTCAAGGGCGCCGACTTCGAGATCACCCACCTCGACGGCGACGAGTCGCTGGCGCGGTCGCTGCGTCAGGAGCTCACCGACATCCAATACGGCCGGGTCGAAGACACCCACGGCTGGATGATGCGTCTCGACTCCGATGCTGCGGCCGATTCTGCGACGGAGTAACCCATGAAGATCGGCAGATTCAGCGTCGACGGGGGAGACCCCCGCTACGGCGTGCTCGACGGCGACGGCTGGGTGGTGTTCACTGGCGACCCGATGTTCCAGGGGATGGAGACGACGGGGGAGCGGGTGGATGTCGCGGCCGCCAAGCTGCTCGCGCCGGTCATCCCGCGCTCCAAGGTCGTCGGTATCGCGCGCAACTACGAGGGCGGGCGCGGGGCATCGCCGTTGGTGTACCTCAAGCCGAACACCACCGTGATCGGCCCGGGCGACGCCATTCAGCTGCCGCCGGTCGGCACCATCGATCACGCTGCCGAACTGGTGATCGTGATCGGACGCATCGCCAAGCGCGTGAAGGCAGAGAACTACGCTGACGTCGTCTTCGGCTACACGGTCGGCAACGACGTGAGCGCTCGGGATGTCATCGAGGCCGACGGCGAGATGAGTCGCGGCAAGAGTTACGACAGCTTCGCCCCGCTCGGCCCGGTCATCGAGACCGAGTTCGACTGGGCCGCCGCCGATCTAAGCAGTGCGGTGAACGGCGAAGAACGCAGCGCCGGCAACACCAGGGACATGCTGCACAGCGTGCCCGAGATCATCGAATTCGTCTCCGACATATTCACGCTGCTGCCCGGCGACGTCATCATGACCGGTTCGCCGATCGGCCGCGGCGAGATCACCGCGGGCCAGACCGTCGACGTGACTGTCGACGGCATCGGCACCCTGAGCAACCCGACCCGCGACCGGGCATGAGCGAGCGCTGGCTGCCGGGGCTCGCGCTCGCGGCGGCCGGCGCTGCCGCGGCGTACGGCATCCACCTGCTTGTTCCCGCGGTGCCGTGGCTGACTGCCGCGCTCGTTCTCGGGGCGATCGTCGGATGTCTGCCTCCCGCGCGATCGGCGCTGGACGGGGCATTCCGGGCCGGGCTCGCTCTCTCGTCCCGCCGCATCCTGCGCCTCGGCATCGTTCTGCTGGGGCTCGACCTGAGCCTGCGCGACATCGCCTCGCTCGGCTGGCTCAGCATCGTCGCGATCGTGGTGCTGGTCGTCGTCAGTTTCGGGGTGACCTGGCTGATCGCGCGGCTGTTCCGGCTGGAGCGAGAGGAGTCCGTGCTGCTCGCCGCCGGATTCTCGATCTGCGGCGTTTCGGCGGTCGCGGCGATGGCGGGAGCGCGCGGTGTCGATGAGCGCGAGACGGCGCGACCGATCGCGCTCGTGACGCTGTACGGGACGCTCGCGATCGTGGTGCTGCCGGTGCTGTCATCGCTGCTCGGCCTCGACGCCGCGCAGTTCGGCCGCTGGGTCGGGGCGAGCGTTCACGATGTCGGGCAGGTGGTCGCGACCGCGCAGACCGGGGGAGCGGCAGCGCTGGCGGTGGCCCTCGTCGTGAAGCTCACCCGGGTGCTGATGCTCGCACCGATGGTGGCGGTGGCGTCGTTCGACACCCGCCGGCGCATTGCCCGCCCTTCGACGAGCTCAGGGACCGACATGGCCCCTGAGCTCGTCGAAGGGCGCGAGCTCGTCGAAGGGCGCGCGACGAAACTCCCGCCAATCGTGCCGCTCTTCATCGTCGGCTTCGTCGTGGCGGTACTGATCCGGTCGTTTGTCCCGCTGCCGAGCGGCGTCTACGCGGTGACGGATGTCGTCCACGATGCGTTGCTCGCGACAGCACTGTTCGCGATCGGTGCATCGCTGCGCCTCGAGAAACTCGTGCGGTCCGGCATCCGTTCGATCCTCGCCGGGCTCGTGGCCTGGGGCGCGATTCTCGGGCTCGGCTTGGCGTTCGTCTACGTCACCTGATGCGACGTCAGGGGTAGATCGTCTCGCCCCGCTCGAGCATCGCGACGAACTTCGCGATGTTGCGGGCCCGCGTATCCGCGCGCTTCACATTGCCGATGCGGAACAGAATCGCGTACCGGTTGACGCTGGTCAGAGTCGCGAAGAAGGCCGCGGCATCCGGGCTCGCAGCGAGGGCGGCGGCCAGGTCATCCGGAACCTCGATCGTCTTCGACCCGGCGTATGCGCGCTCCCACCGGCCATCGGCCCGGGCCTTCTCGACCTCGGCCAGCCCGGCTGGCCGCATCCGCCCCGCCTCGATCAGCGCTGTGACCTTGTCGCGGTTGACCTGCGACCAGATGCTGCGGGCCCGACGCGGGCCGAAGTTCTGGGTGAAGTGATGGTCGTCGAGGCGATTCTTCTGGCTGTCGATCCAGCCGAAGCAGAGGGCGATGTCGACCGCCTCGGCGTAACTCACGCTCGGGTGAGCCCCGCCCTTCTTGGCGATGGCGAGGGCGATTCCGTCGCTGTCCGCCGCGTGCTGATCGAGCCAGGCCTCCCACGCCTCGGCGCTCTCGCAGTAGACGATCTCGCGTTCGATCACAGTGCCACGATAACGAGAGCCGCCGACATGTCCCTAGGGTATGAACATGAGCGATACCGTCACGACCCCTCCGTCCGTCATCGCCCCACGAGCCGCCAGCTCGCAGCGCTGGTGGGTCATCACGTCTCTCGCCCTCATTGCTGTCGGCACCTTCGTCGTGCCGCTGATCGGCTGGATCGCCGGCGTCGTGATGCTCTGGATCTCTCCGTTGTTCAGCACCGTCGAAAAGCTTCTCGCCTCGATCGCGCCGCCGGCATCGGGGCTCGTCGTCTTCATCGTGCTCTCCCTGGTGCAGTCAGCGGCCGCTGCCGCGCCCGGTTGGCACCTCACCCTGCTGCTGATTCCGGGGGTGCCCGTGATTCTGGCGCTCGCCATCGGCGTGCTGCTCGCCCGTCGCGCCTGGGCCCGCACCGCCTGACGCTCGCGATATCCCGCGGTGTGATTGCACTGTCTTGCGTTGCAAGGTAGCGTGTATCGCATGACAGCGGATGTGGGGGCTCAGCTCCGTAAGGGAGTGGTCGAGTACTGCATTCTCGGCCTGCTCGCGCGCGAGCCGATGTACGGCTGGTCGCTGTCGGAGGCGCTGGAGTCGCGCGGAATGATCGCGAGCATCGGCACCCTCTACCCCGTCCTGTCGCGCCTGCGCACGCAAGGACTCGTCACCACGTATGACCAGGGCTCGGAGTCGGGCCCGGTGCGCAAGTACTACCGGCTCAGCGGGGCGGGGGAGCGGCAGCTCGACCTTTTCCGCCAGCAATGGGGGCCGTTCGCGAAGACGGTCGAAGGTTTCATCGGAGAGGACGCATCATGATCGATCAGACCGCACCGCAGGTCGTGCGCAACTACCTTGCCCAGCTCGAGACCGCGCTGAGCGGAGTGGCGACGGATGTCCGCGACGGCATCGTCGCCGGCGTCGCCGAAGAGCTCGGTGGGCTGGATGCCGCGGCCGCCGCCGCGCGGATCGAGTCCCTCGGCGACCCTGCCTTCATCGCCGCAGAGGCGCGCGCGGAAAGTCCCGCTACGCAGCCGGCGCTGGCTCCATCGCGCTGGTTCTCGATCCTCACTGTCCTGCTCATCATGTTCGGCGGCATCGTGTTCCCGATTATCGGCTGGGCGGTGGGGATCGTGATGATGTGGGCCTCCACCCTCTGGTCCAGAAGTCAGAAGCTAGTCACCACTATCGTGCCGCCGACTGTCGCCCTCCTGCTGTTCCTGCCGAACTTCTTGAGATCCGATGGCATCTTCGGTTGGCATCTGCTCGTGCTCGGGGGGTTGATCCTCCCTGGCGTCGCCGCCATTGTGACCGGCATTCTGCTCGGTCGCTCGGTCTGGAGCCGTGCGGTCCCTGAGCCTGTCGAAGGGCGATAAGCCCGCCACGGCACCCGAACGATAGGATCGGATGGCCATGCCGACCACATCTTCGACCGCCCTGTTCACCACTGCGACCGGGAGCGACATCCGTGTCCGCTTCTGTCCGTCGCCCACCGGAACGCCGCACGTCGGGCTGATCCGCACGGCGCTGTTCAACTGGGCCTACGCCCGGCACAACGGCGGCAAGCTGATCTTCCGCATCGAAGACACGGATGCCGCCCGCGACAGCGAAGAGAGCTACGAGCAGCTGCTCGACGCTCTCGGGTGGCTCGGCCTGGACTGGGACGAGGGCGTCGTCGTCGGTGGCCCGAACGGCCCCTACCGCCAGTCGCAGCGCACGGACATCTACCTCGACATGATCGAGCGGCTCAAGGCTGCCGGCTACCTCTACGAGAGCTACGTCACCCCCGAGGAGATGGAAGCCCGCAACGTCGCGAACGGCAAAGACCCCAAGCAGGGCTACGACAACTTCGAGCGCGACCTCACCGAGGAGCAGCGCGAGGCGTTCCGCGCCGAGGGGCGCAAGCCCGCACTGCGTCTGCGCGTGCCCGACGACGATCTGAGTTTCGACGACCTGGTGCGCGGCGAGATCACCTTCCCGGCCGGTAGCTTCACCGACTTCGTGGTCGTGCGCCCGAACGGCGCCCCGCTCTACACCTTCGTCAACCCCGTCGATGATGCGCTGATGGGCATCACGCACGTGCTTCGCGGCGAAGACATCCTCTCCAGCACCCCGCGCCAGATCGCGCTGTATCACGCCCTCATCGCGATCGGCGTGACCGATTTCGTTCCCCGCTTCGGACACCTGCCCTATGTGATGGGCGACGGCAACAAGAAGCTCTCCAAGCGTGACCCTGAATCGAACCTATTCCACCACCGGGTGCACGGGTTCATTCCCGAGGGCCTGGTCAACTACCTGGCGCTGCTCGGCTGGTCCATCAGCCACGACCGCGACGTGTTCTCGATCGGCGAGATGGTCGCCGCCTTCGATGTCGCCAACGTCAACCCCAACCCGGCCCGGTTTGACCAGCGCAAGGCGGAGTCGATCAACGGCGACCACATCCGGATGCTCGAGCCGGCCGATTTCGAGGAGCGACTCATTCCGTACCTCGCCGGGTACATCTCCGACCCGCCCACCCCGACCGAGCGGGTGTTTTTGCACGAGGGTGCGCCGCTCGTGCAGGAGCGCATGGCCGTGCTCAGCGAGGCCGGCCCGCTGCTCGGCTTCATCTTCACCCCGGACGGCGAGATCGAGTACGACGCCGACGCGCTCCCCAAGGAGGGTGGGGCCGACATCCTGAACGCTGCGTATGGCGCTCTCGAGCAGCTCGACCAGTGGGGCGCGACCGAGATCGAAGAGTTGCTGCGCTCCACCCTGGTCGACGGCGCGGGAATCAAGCCCAAGTTCGCCTTCGGTCCGCTGCGCACCGCGCTCAGCGGCAAGCGCATCAGCCCGCCGCTGTTCGAGTCGATGGAGTTGCTCGGCAAGGAGTCCACGCTGGCCCGGATCGCGAGGCTGCAGGCCCGCCTGTGACCATGGCAGAGCGGCAGGATGACGACTACGACGTCGTCATCGTCGGTGCGGGCCCCGCGGGTTTGAGCGCGGCGCTCCACCTGGCGCGGGCGCGTCGGCGCGTGCTGCTGCTCGACGGCAACCGTCCGCGCAATGCGGCCACGATGATCTCGCACGGGTTCATCACCCGCGACGGTGTGCCCCCGCACGAGTTGCGCCGCCTCGCTCGCGAGGAGCTCGCCGGCTACCCCGAGGCCGAGCACCAGCTCGCGACAGTCACCTCCGTAAGCCCACGTTTGCCCGAAAATGCAGGTTTGGAGGGGTCAGAACCTGCATTTTCGGGCAAACGTGGGGAAGTCGGGAGGGCGGATGACGGGGTGCGGTTCGCCGTGGAGGCCCGCGGCGTCAACGGTTCCCCGGCCCGGTCGGTGCGCGCGAAGGCCGTGCTGGTGGCCAGCGGACTGAAGGAGACGCTGCCGACGCTGCCCAGCATCCGTGCGTTCTACGGCCTCGGGCTGTTCAGCTGCATCGAGTGCGACGGCTACGAGCACAGCGACAAGCCGCTCGCCCTCATCGGCGAGACCAGCGATCTGGCGGCGCGAGCGTTGCTGATTGCGCAGTGGAGCCACAACCTCATCGTCTTCACCAATGGCGTCGGGCGCATCAGCGCGGGCCAGGAGGCGCTGCTCACCGAGCGCGGTGTGCGCATCGAGCGGCGCGAGCTGGCGGATGTCGTCGGCGACCGCGGCGTCGTCGCCGGCGTGCAACTCGCGGATGGCGAGCTGATCCCCGTCGAGGGCGGCTTCGTGCGCCCGCACTGGGATGCGCAGCTCGGCTACCTCGACGCGCTCAACCCGAACCTCGACGGCTGGGGGCTGCTGGTGACGGATGCCGACGGCCGCACCAGCGCGACCGGCATCTACGCGGCGGGAGACTCCACCGCTCCCGGGCCGCAGCAGCTGATCGTGGCAGCCGGCGCGGGGGCCCGCGTCGCCGCGACCATCAATCGAGACCTGATCGGGATTCCCCGCCACTGACCCGCAGAACTAGATCAGGCCGCGAAGCGTGTCTTCCACAGATGACTTGCGCAGCTTCGCCCGTGCCGCGAGCCGGTCGTACTCCGACCGCGTGAGGTTCACGGTCAGGGACACCGTCTCCTCGTCATCGAACGAGAACAGCGACGGAGCCTCAGTGGCGGGGGCGGCAGGAACGGCGACCGCCGGGGCGGCAGGCGCCGCACGCCCGGCCAGCCCTGGCCCGGACGGGATGGCCGAGCCGCGCTGGAAGGCTTCCGAGACGGCGCGGGCGCGGGCATCCGCCGCTTCGTTCAGCGGATGATTGGCGTGCCCCTTGACCCATTCGAACCGGTAGCGGCGGCCGACCAGCTCGGCGTCGATCTCCTTCAGCAGGTCGACGTTCATCACCGGCTTGCCGTCGGCCTTGCGCCAGCCTTTGCGCTTCCAGCCCGGCATCCACTTGGTCACGCAATTGATTACGTACTGACTGTCGCAAAGGATGAGAAGGTCGTCGTCGAGGTGCTTGGTCTCGCGGAAGAACTGCAGCACAGCGGTGAGCTCACCCTGGTTGTTGGTGGCGTGCTTCCAGCCGCCAGCCGACCAGTTGTCGTCGTCGATATACCAGGCCCAGCCAGCCGGGCCGGGGTTTCCGAGGGCTGAACCGTCAGCGGCGGCGCGAATCGTCACAGGGGCCTTTCGTGGAGCGGGGGAGCCTCTCGAGGATACCGGGATGCCCGGCTCACTCCCGCGGGCCGCGCAGGTGTTCGCGGGTCAACGCATCCATCTCTTCGTCGCTGAGGTCATCCAACGAGCGCGCCTCGGTGCGATCGATCCGCGACCACCGGATGAACAGCAGGATGAGAATCGGAACGTCCGCGACCTCGGCGATGAACCACAGGAAATCGCCGGATAGGTGCTGGTCGTGTAAGCGAGTCGGAAACCAGCTCGGCAGCGCACCCAGCACCGGCCCGACCATATCGAGCACATGCGCGTTCAGCCGGATCATGATGGCCGGGATGGCATCGGCCACGAGTTCGACGAACACCAGCAGAAATTCGACCGTGATGAAGAAGCTCGCCCGTTGCGTGGTGTGTTCCACGATCGGCAGCACCATGACGAGTCCGATCAGTGGCACGACGACGGTGATCAGATCGCCCGCGACCGCGCTCTCCCTCAGGCTTCCGGCGAGGGGGGTCAGGAAGACGCTGAACGCCGCCAGAGCGAACAGCGGGGCGAAGACGGCGGTGCCCATGATCCGTACCGGACGGGAGCGTAGAACGGCCTCGAGCATCCGCAGGGGCAGCCCCGCGAGTGCCGCCCGCCCCAGCTGCACCGGGGAGCCGAGGCTCAGTAACCCCGGCACCGCGAACAGCAGCAGCGCGATACGCGTCGTGAACGCCCAGCGCAGCTCGGTACTCCACGCCCCGAGAAAGCCGAACTGCACCACGGCGAACGACCCCAGCCCGAGCGCGAAGAACGCCAGCGTGCGAAGCGGGGGCCACCGGATGCCGCGGCGCCGCAGCATCCCCACCGACCCTCCGTACAGCCCGCCCGCGACGACCAGCGCAACCACCGCGACAGGGTCAAGGCGCCACGTGGAGAGGAAAGTGAGCAGGTCGGGCGTGGGGTCTCCATTCGTCGAAGAACATCGCGATTCTGGCACCATCGACCCGTGTACACGCCGTGAAGTCGCCTCGGTTTGGAGCAGCCCGCGCGGGTAGGTTACAGTTACTAGTCGGCTCCTCCGCGGAGAAGTCCGGTGGGGTATGGTGTAATTGGCAACACGGAAGATTCTGATTCTTTTGTTCTTGGTTCGAGTCCAGGTACCCCAGCAAAATTCGTTCAATCGCGGCGTGTGACCGGCTACTTCCCGGATCACGCGCCTTTTTGGCTTAATCGACTCGCATTAGATCTACGCCGCTTTGCGCATGTGTTTGCGGATGAACTCTGCTGGCTGTGCTCAGGTCTAATCGGCTCTCATGCGTTCGGCTGCTGACGCTGTCGGCCGACGAAAAAACCCCCGCCGGCGAGAGCCGACGGGGGTTCGTTTCTTTGACCAGCGCTAGTGCGTGCCCGCTACCGCGAACAGCGATGTGGTGTTGGCCTCATACGCAGCCAGAAGTTGTCGGGCGGTCGAGACAGACCCGACCAGCGGGTGGAGACCGAGAGCCTTGACGGCGAGACTGCGATCTGAGCTCACTACCGACGCGATCGTCAGGCGTTCGACGGACTTCATCTGCTGCATGAGGCCAAGCTCCGATCCACCGGGCTCATCGGTCGAGAGGGGATGGGCGCCGGACGCATCGACAAGGCTGGGCACTTCGACCACCGCCGACGCCGGCAACCCGGCGAGCGTGGAGCCGTTTCGTACGTTGAGGATCATCGTCGTTCGCTGATCGTGCGCTATCGCGCGCATCACATCGAGGGCCACCTTCTCGTAACCTCCACCGACGAGATCATGGGGCGCGGCGGAGGGATCGCGCTCATTCTCCATGTAGGTCGCCTCCCTGTCTGCTTTCGTGCTGTGCCACAGTGCCAAGGCAATGGACGGGTCATACGCGACGCGCTCGTAGAAACGGTGCTGCTGCTCGTGGAGGTACTCGCCGCGGGTCCGACCCTTCGAGATCGCTGCCACAGCATCGCGGTTGTTGTAGTAGTAGTGCAGATACTCGTTGGGGATCATTCCCAACGAGCGCAGCCATTCGGCCCCGAAGAGCCCGGTTTCGTCTAGGCGACCGAGTTTGTCGTCGTCGGCGAAGAGATCGGGAAGGATTTCGTTGCCGAGATAGCGCACTCCGCGCAGCCATCCGAGATGGTTCAGCCCGACGTAGTCGAGCTCGAGGCGATCTGTGGGGAGACCGAACATCGACGCGATACGCCGCCCTAGGCCGCTGGGAGTGTCGCAAATGCCAATTACCCGGTTTCCAAGTATCGACTGCATGGCCTCGGTGATCATTCCAGCCGGGTTGGTGAAGTTGATTACGTACGCCAGCGGAGCCAGTCGAGCCACAACGTCGGCGACCCGCATGGCAACTGGAATCGTCCGAAGGGCATACGCGATGCCTCCTGGGCCCGTGGTCTCTTGCCCGAGCACCCCGAGCGAGAGCGCGGCGCGTTCATCCGCGACTCTGGCTTCGAGACCGCCGACTCGGACCGCCGAGAAGACGAAGTCGCTTCCCTCGATAGCCTCGTCGAGCGATGTCGTCGAATGCACGCGGATCCGACTTCCCTGCGGTGTCATTTGCGTGAGCACCGCCGTGATGACGGCGAGTCGAGATTCGGAGACGTCGTAAAGCCACACGTCGTCGACGAGATGTTCGCCTTCTACGAGTGCCTGGAATACGAGCGGCACACGGAAACCACCTCCGCCCAAGATTGCGAGTTTCATGCGAAGACCACCCGTCCGCCGGCCTCGGTGTACTGGGCGAGAGTCGCTTCGACGGCGCCTGAGCTCGTCACGAGTACGTCGATCTCCGACAGGGCGCAGATCTTCAACGAGCCAGTGCCCGGAAACTTGTTCGCCGGTGCGACGAGCACAACTTGATTCGCGGCGCTCACGATCGCGCGTTTGACTGAAGCTTCTCGCGAGATGTCATCGACCACCGCGCCGTCGCTGCGAACTCCGGTGCACGACAGGAATGCGATGTCGGCGCTGATGCTCGCCAGAGCGTCTTCGGTCAGCGGTCCGACGAGAGTTTGATAGTTGCGGCGAACAGCGCCGCCGAGAAGTACCAAGTCGACGACATCGTCGTTTCTGAGCACGTCGAGAATCGCCAGGCTGCTCGTGATCACCGTCACCTTGCGACCGCGCAAATGGTGGGCGATACGCATCGTGGTGGTACCGATGTCGAGCAAGACGACCTGCCCATCGGTTACGAGCGCGGCGGCGGCGGCGGCGACCGCGTCTTTCACTGATGCGTTCTGATCCACGACGGCTCCGAAAGGCTGTTCGGCCACAGCTTCTGGTGCGCCGCCGGCGAGGTAGGCGCCTCCGTGTACCCGCTGAAGCGCGCCCTCTTGTTCGAGCCGCTCCAGATCGCGTCGGATCGTCGGACCGCTGACATTCAGCAAAGCCATGAGGTCCTGAGCGGAAGCACTCCCGGTTTCCCGGAGTCTGTCGAGTATTTTCTCGTCGCGTTGATGAGCAAGCATGATCGGATGCTAGCACCGGAAAGCGATCACAATCGATCACGCTGTGAAAAATTAGCCCAAATTGCCGTCGCGGACCCGCAAATGACGTACAAAATGCGGTCTTCTGAACACTCGGTGAACAGAGACGTTCAAGGTCGTTCCGAAACGCTCACACCGCTTAGTGTCATTTCGGCGCGGTGCATCGCCGCTACATCTACACCGCGGCAGTCATGCCGTTCGACCAGAAGGAGGCCAGATGAATCGACAGAGTGAGCCCGCAACCACGGCTGACACGATCGACGCCCTCTTCGTCGGCACGGTGTTTCTCGACGTCGTGATGGCGGGCATCTCGGTGCCGCCAGCGCCTGGGGAAGAAGTTTGGGCGACTGACCGCGCCCTTTCGCCAGGCGGCATCGCCAACGCGGCCGTCGGGGCTGCGCGGCTTGGGGCGTCGACCGCACTGGTCACCGCGATCGGCGACGACGAGGTGGGCGATCTCGTTTCGGACATGCTCGGCGCTGAAAAGAGACTTTCGCTAGCTCCGAGCGGTCGCCAGCGCGGGATGCAAACCGCGCTAAGCGTGGCTTTGTCCACGGCCGAAGACCGGTCGTTCATCAGTCATGGTCAGCTCGACCCGATCGACCTCGCCTCCGAGGTCGACGCGGTCGGCCATGCTGCCACCATGTTCGTCGCCCTCGACCTGGAGCTGCCGACGTGGGTGCGCAAGCGTCGCGCCGCGGGCACGACGGTCTTCGGCGGCGTCGGCTGGGATGAGCGGCACGGCTGGTCGGACGACGTGCTCACGCAGCTACAGCATGTCGACGTTTTCGTGCTCAACGAGCGCGAGGCGCTCAGTTACACGCGCACCAGCACCGTCGAACACGCGATCAGTCGTCTCGGCGAATTCGTAGCCATGACGGTGATCACACGCGGGCCTTCCGGTGCGCTCGCGTTCGACGCCGGATCGGGCGTACTCAGCGAATCTCCGGGTATCCGCGTCCGCGCGGTCGATCCCACGGGAGCCGGCGATGAATTCGTGGCGGCCTTGATGCGCACTGCCTCGTCAGATATGGCGGTTGCCGACCGACTTCTTTTCGCCAACCTCTGTGCGTCGTACACCGCCAGCGGACTGGGCGGCGCAGTCAGCAACCCCACTCTCCACGGCCTCGAGTCATGGCTACTCGGCCACCGATCTGAAATTGCCGCCGACACGTCCGCCGTCAGTGACCTGATCACCGCGTGGATCGACGATTGCGGCCACGCCGACCAAGCTCTTCCATCTTCACCGTCGCAGACGCAACCAACCAGGAAAGAAAAATGAGAATCTCAAGAACAATCTCCGTTGCAGCAATCGCCGTGAGCGCCGTGGTCGCATTGGCTGGATGCGCGTCATCCACCCACACCGCGGATGCCGGCACGAAAGCCGCTCCCGAAACCATCTCGCTCTTCACCAACAGCGACGTCGGCGTGCAGGACCTCTGGACGAAGACACTGATCCCCGCATTCGAGGCCAAATACCCGAACATCACCGTCAAGTTCAGCAATGCGGACGCCTCGACCGACGCTGTTCAGCTCGCCAAGATCGCAGCCTCGGCCAAATCGGGGAAGGGCTCTCCGATGGACGTCATCATCGATGCGAGCTTTATCGCGGACGCTTCCGAAGCCGGCTTGCTCAAACCGATCTCGAAAACCACTATCCCGAACCTCGCCAACGTGACAGAGAACATGCTCGGCACGCACGACGAGATTCCTTATCGCGGTTCTGCTGTGATCTTGGCCTACGACTCGGCAAAGGTCGCCGCGCCTCCGACCACCCTCCCCAAGCTCATCGATTGGATCAAAGCCCACCCGGGCCAGTTCACCTACAACAACCCCAGCACCGGTGGATCCGGCCAGGGATTCGTGCAGGCGGTGCTCGACAGCGGCATGGACGAGGCTTCGGTCACGAAGATGGCGACCGGCTACGACGTCAAGGCACAGTCGAAGTGGAAGGACGGCTTCGATGTGCTCAAGTCGCTGACCCCCGCGATCTACCAGCAGCACTACCCGGACGGCAACACCGGTTCGCTCAACCTGCTCGGCACCGGCGAAGTCAGCATGGTCCCGAGCTGGTCTGACATCTTCCTCACCGCGAAGAAGGCCGGAAGTCTCGGCAAATCGGTGAAGGCCGTGTCGATCTCCGGCCCCGCTATGCCCGGCGGCGCTTCCTACCTCGCTATCCCCAAGAACAGCGCTCACGTCAAGGCCGCCGAAACCCTTCTCAACTGGGTCCTCGACCCGGCCCAGCAGGCGCAGATGGTCTCGCAGATCGCGGGCTTCCCCGTCATCCCCAAGACCGACCTGCCCGCAGACACGCAGAGCGTCTTGAAGGGTCTCGACACCGAAGGCGGCGCACAGTTCTACTCGTCCAAGTCCGCGGCTGACATGAACAGCAAGTGGATGACGCTCGTCCCATAACGAGCCAGCCCACCCGTGATTACCATCAGGCCGCGACATCCCAGGAAGCTGACATGAAAAATCACTCCGCAATCAGAGGGCTCCTCCTCGTTTCAGCACCCGTGTTGGTGATTGCTCTCTTCATAGGCCTCCCTGTGGTGTCCGGCCTGATGTACACCCTCGGCGACACCGGTGGTTTCAACGAGACCATCTCGACCATCGCGCAGCATCAGCACCTCCCGACGCACGGGCTTGTCACTTTCGAGGCATATCGGGAGGTCTTCACGAGCGCACAGTTCCTCGACAGCCTGGGCGTCACCATCGTCGTAACGGTGGTGTCAACAGCGGTGGTCATGGTGCTGGCGTGGTGTTTGGCACTCACCCTTCGATTCCGTGACGGCTGGATGTCGCGGACTATCGCCGGGCTCGCGGTAGTTCCCATGTTCATCCCGGCGGTCATCGGTGCCTACGCGATCGTGACGTTCTATGCCCCGAATGGGTTTGTCAGGACGCTCGCCGCGCAGTTCGGCTGGGAGGATGCGCCGACCTTCAGCTACACGATCGTCGGCGTGATCATCGGCTCGATCTGGTCGAATCTTCCGTTCGCCGTTCTGATGATCTCGTCGGGGCTCGCCTCCGTGCCAGAAGGATTGATCGAGGCGGCGAAAGATGTCGGAGCGTCGGCAAACCGACGCCTCTGGACCATCCTCGTGCCACTCACCGCGGTTCCCAGCATCATCGCCGCCACGTTCACCGCGATCGGGATCATCGGAAGCTTCACGCTCCCGTACATCGTCGGGCCCACCGGGGGCAACATGCTCGGGCCCTTGATGTCGAGCACGTATTCAGCGTTCAACATGCCGCAACAAGCCCAGGTCATGGCGATCGCTGTCTTCGCGCTCGCCTCGGTTGCCGCCGTCGCCTATATCTGGGCCAATTTTCGGGGAAGCAAGAAAGCAAGGAACTCACGATGACCGTCACCCGCCAGGGCTCACGTTTCTTTCACGCGGCCATGGGTTCAACCGCCCGACTGATTTTCGTCATTGTGATGGCCGTCTTCATCGTCGGGCCACTGGTCTGGCTCGGAATCAACGCGTTCTCCGCGAAATGGCTCTATCCGAATTTCCTTCCCACCGAATGGACCCTGTCCTGGTGGAATCAGGTAATCGCTGACGCGAACCTGCTGCCGTCGATTCGGTTGAGCCTGATCATCAGCCCTGTCGTCACCGTCGTGTCGATGATCATCTGTCTGCCCGCCGCGTACGCGTTCGCTCGGATGGACTTCCCGGGGCGGCGGTTCTTACTGATCGCCATTTTCGCCACCAACGCATTCCCTCGCTTCGGATTGTTCATCGCGATGGCTAGCCTGTTCTACTCACTCAACCTGATGGGCACATTCCTCGGGATCGTCATCGTTCAGCTCATCGGCACCATCGTCTTCATGACGTGGATACCGGCCGCGGCGTTCGCCGCGATCCCGCGAAACTTGGAAGAAGCCGCCCGGGATGCCGGCGCGGGTCCGTTCCGAATCTTCGCGACGATCACATTCCCCCTTGCCGCGCCTGGCATTCTCGTCGCCGTCATCCTGTCGTTCCTCGCTGCCTTCGACGAAGCGCAGGGCACGTTCCTCGTCGGCGCACCCGATTTCATCACCATGCCCACCGAGATGTACTCGCTCATCGGCCACTACCCGGGCCAAGTCTCGGCCGTTTTTTCCATCCTGCTGGCCATCCCGTCGGTACTGCTTCTGTTCACCGTGCGGAAGCACGTCATGAGCGGCGCCGTAGCCGATGGTTTTCAACTCCGTTAGGCATCCCACGAATGACATCGAAAAATCCGAATAACTTGCGGCTCTCTGGCGTGACGAAATCGCTCGGAGGGCGAGAGATCGTCTCCGCTCTGGACCTCGACATCGCGGCAGGGGAGCTCATTTGCCTCCTCGGCCCGTCGGGTTGCGGCAAGACGACCACCCTGCGCATGATCGGGGGATTTCTGTCACCCGACTCCGGGGTGATCTCGATCAGCGGTACAGACCACACGCGCACTCCCGCGGAGCGTCGCCCCACCGCGATGGTGTTCCAGAATTACGCGTTGTGGCCGCACATGACCGTGTTCGACAACGTGGCCTACGGGTTGAAGGTGCGCAAGACGAAGAAGAGCGACATCACACGCCGAGTCGAGGAGGTTCTCGAGCTGGTGGGCCTCAGCCACCACCTCCGCAGCCGCCCCGGACAGATCTCCGGCGGAGAGCAGCAGCGTGTCGCCCTCGCCAGGGCGCTCGTGCTCGAACCCAGCCTCCTTCTGCTCGACGAGCCCCTGTCGAATCTCGACGCCAAACTGCGGGTGCGAGTGCGCGAGGAGATCCGCGAGATCCAGAAGCGCAGCGGAATCACGACGGTATTCGTGACCCACGATCAAGAGGAAGCGCTGTCCTTGGCCGACCGGATTGCCGTAATGAACAACGGCAAGATCGAACAACTCGGTGTCCCAGACGAAATCTATCGAAATCCCGCGACGCCCTTCGTCGCCCGATTCGTCGGGACGATGAATCTCGTGGACGCGTTCGTGCACGGCGGTGACGTCCAGTCGATCGAACTGCCGTCGGGTGTGCACGTGCCAGTAACCGGCGGCGAGCGTCTACCCGGAGGCATGAGCCTCGTCGCCATCCGGCCGGAAGACGTTCAGCTCGCCGCGGTCGGTGCGGGTGCGCCGGGAACCATCGTGCGCGACATCCCGCTGGGTCACTATCGCGAACTGATCGTCCGGGTGGGCGACCAGGAACTGCGCGTCTTCGACTCCGCACTGCGCCGATGGGCCAGCAACGATGTCTTCGTGACGATCTCCCGGGCATCGACTTTTGCGAGCGCGAACCAGTGACGATCACCATCGCCCACCGGGGCGCGCCGATGCTGGCGCGGGAGAACACTCTCGACTCGATTGCTGCAGCCGCCGCCTGCGGAGCGGACTGGGTCGAAATCGACATCAAGCTCACCAGCGACGGCGTGCCGGTCGTGCTTCACGATCAGACGTTGGAACGTCTGTGGGATGACCCTCGACCCGTCATCAGGGTGCCTGTCGACGAGCTTCCGGGCAGGGCGGGCGGGAACGGTCTGATGATCCCGACCCTCGATGAAGCACTGGCGGTGGCGGGGAAGCTTTCGGTCGCACTCATGATCGATGTCGCGAGCGTTGCGGAAGCCGATGCGGGCCTCGATGCCGTCGAAGCGCGGAATGTCGCCGGAGGAGGAATCTTCACCGGGTCGCCTGACGCCCTCGCGCGCGTTAGGGAACGGTCGAGCGACGCGACGATCGCGCTGAGCTGGGAAGAACCGGATCTGCCCGATGACTCGACCTTCGGCAGGATCGCACCGCAGTATTTCAACCAGGTTCACGACCTGGTGACAGGCGATCTAGTGCGCTGGATTCACGACCGGGGAATGTTCGCCAGCACCTACACGGTCGACGACGCCGAAATGATGCGCAGGCTGATGTCCTTCGGAATCGATGCGATCATCTCGAACGACATCGAAATGCTCATGCGGGAGCGCGCCGCCGCCCGCTCGACAGGGGGTACCCATGACTGATCGCGCCACCATCGACGAGTGGGCTGCAGCCGCACTCGAACTGGGCCGGTGGGCCGCAGAGGAGATGCGCAACTCGGAGCCGCTGCAGTTGACGGCGAAGGCGAACCTCGCGGACATCGTGACGGATGTCGACCAGCGCATCGAGTCGCGAGTGCGAGACGTGCTCTCCCGACGGTTTCCGTCGCACACGATTAGCGGCGAGGAATTCGGAACGACAGGAGGCAACGCGGGATCGCCGACGTGGTACCTCGACCCGATAGACGGCACGACCAACTTTGCCAACGGCATTCCGTGGAGTTCGTTCAGTCTGGCGTTGGAGGACGGCGATGGACCTCTTCTCGGAGTGGTCGTCGACCCCTCTCGCGGGGAGATATTCACTGCGGAACGAGGAAATGGTGCTCGACTGAATGGCCTGCCGGTTCATTGTTCCCCAGCCTCGTCGCTTGCCGGAACCGTCGTTCTCACCGAGTGGCGGGGTCACCTTCCGTGGGAGGGAATGTATTCCGTGATCACAGAGCTCGCGAACGATCACGCGACAACCAGGATCATGGGATCATCCGCTCTCTCGCTGGTCACGACCGGCTGCGGGCGCAGTGTTGCGACGATCCTCGGGGCATACGACCCGATCGACGATATGGCCGGTCTTCTTTTCGCGCAGGAAGCCGGAGCCCGCATCGAGCTCGTCGCAACGGGCGTGGGTTCGTTGACCGTTGTCGCCCCTGGTGTCAGCGGGGCAGTGGCGGCTGCGCGCGAACGCGCGACAGCCCGCGACGCGGCGATGAGCTAGTCAATCGCGTCATCCACCTCAATGCCGATCGGCTCGATGGCCGGTTCCATCACGACGTCATCCGCCTGTCGACTCCCGGATGATCAGGGTCGGAACCGGCTCGGCGACCGTCTGCACCGGTTCGCCGTCGATCGCGGCGAGGAGCGCTGTGGCGCCGTCGTTCCCGAGCACGGTGGGATCGCGCCGCAGCGCGGTCAGGTGGGGACGCAATGCCAGCCAGATCGGGCTGTCTTCCCAGGCGACGACGGCCATCTGTTCGGGGACGGCGAGCCCGGCGTCGGCGAGCTCGCTGAGGCCGGCGATTGCGAGCACCTCGTTGTCGAAGATCACCGCGGTCGCCCGCGGCTCGCGGATGAGCAGTTCGATGGTCGCCCGAGATCCGTCGGCTGCTGAATAGTCGGTGGAATACGCGGGGTCGGCGATGATGCCGGCTGCAGCGGATGCCTGCTCGAACGCGTCGATGCGGCTCTGGGTATGCGAGAGCTCGCTGAGCCCGCTCACGTAGGCGATGTGGGTGTGCCCCTGAGCAACAAGGTGCGCGACGATGATGCGCATCGCGGCGTCGTCGGAGATCGTCACGTGGGGGAGGCCGAACGACTCGGGGCCGCCGATCACCACGGCGGGCAAGGAGAGTTCGGTCAAGACAGCGGGGCGGGGGTCGTCCACGCGCAGATCGACGAGCAGTACGCCATCAACCCGATGCTCCGAGTACCACCGACGGTAGGTGGCGATCTCCGCCTCCACGGAATCGACCAACTGCAGAACGAGCGACAGCGATCGACTCGCGATGCTCTGCTCGATACCCGCGATAAGGCGCAGGAAGAAGTTCTCGGTGCCGAAACTGTCGGTGGTTCTGGCGATCACCAGACCTATTGCGCCTGCTCGCGCCCCCGCCAGGGAGCGCGCCGCGACGTTCGGCTGCCAGCCCATCGTCTCCGCGGCGTCGAGTACTTTGCGGCGAACGGCCTCCGAGACTCCGGGCTTGCCGTTCAGGGCGAACGACGCGGCGGCGGCCGATACTCCGACGGCATCCGCGATGTCTTGGATTCTGGCTCGCTTCACTGCGCCCACCTCCTCGGCTGCTCGCGCTCGGGTGGACCGGTTGTCACTTAGGCGCTTAAGTGATTATATGGTTACACCCGTACTTATGCGCATAAGGTGTGCGCAGGATGTATCACGACTGCAGTTCAGAGGAGAGCGAGCAATGGTGTTCAGCAAGAGAAAACGGACGATGGGAATCATCGCGATCGCGGCAGGAGCGGCATTGGCGCTCAGCGCCTGTGCGGGAGGTTCGGCGGGATCGAGCAGTCCCCAGAGCATCGATGGGAAGATAACCGGCGCAATCACGTTCCAGACCTGGAACCTCAAGGCCGGGTTCAAGGACTACTTCGAGGGCCTGATTTCGTCGTTCGAGAAGAAGCACCCCGGCACAGAGATCAAGTGGCTCGATCAGCCCGCCGACAACTATGCCCAGAAGCTGCAGGCGCAGGTGACGTCGAACAGCCTTCCCGACGTGGTCAATACCGCGCCCGATCTCGCCTACCCGCTCGCGCAGGCGGGAGCATTGCTCGATCTCGGTAAGGCCGACCCGAAAGCGAAGTCGCTGTACCTCGCAGACGCCTGGGACAGCACGAAGTACGCCGATCCCGCTGGTTCGTTCGCCTACCCCTGGTACCTGAACACGGGGCCGACCTTCTTCAACAAGAAGCTGTTCACCGAGGCGGGCCTCGACGCCGCAGCTCCGCCGAAGTCGTACGACGACATGTTGAAGCAGGCGGCACAACTCGGCAAGGCAGCGAACGGCAAGTTCTACATGTGGGGAAACGTTCCCACGATCATCGACCTGGCCGAGAACGGTGTGAAGGTGATCACCGCCGACCAGACGAAGTTCACCTTCGACTCTTCCCGCGCGGAAGAGCTGCTGAAGGAATTCAAGGCCGCGTATGACGCCAAGGGCATCCTGCCGGCCGGGCTCAGCGCGAGCTACACCGGTGTCGGTGACGCATTCATGAGCGGGCAGGTCGCCATGAACTCCGGTAGCGCCTACGACCTCAAGAACTTTGACAAGAACGCGCCCGAGCTTGCTCAGAACCTCGGCATCGCGCCGGCCTTCAGCAGCACCGGTGTCTATCAGATGTCGGTGCAAGACCTGTCGGTCTCGTCGAAGAGCAAGAACACCCCCACCGCGGTCGCCTTTGCGAAGTACGTCACGAACGCCGAAAACCAGATGGCCTTCGCGAAGATCGTCAACATCTTCCCGTCGTCGACCGGCTCGCTCGACGACCCGTTCTTCTCCAAGACCGACGGCACCCAGAACACCGAACTCCGCGTCGCGGCCGCCGCTCAGCTGAAATCTGCCGAGTCGTTCCGCCCGCCCGTGTTCACCGCCGCGATGGAGACGTACGTGCAGCAGCAGTTCGCCGACGCCATTCTCGGAAAGACTCCGATCAAGGATGCGCTGGCCAACGCTGTGGCCAAGTGCAACCAGTTGCTGGGCTGAGTATGACCAGCGTCGGAACGACTCCTGCGGGGGTGGCGGCACCCGCCGCCCCCGCGGGACAGCGCCGCAGGGAACGAACAGCTCCCGCCGGTTCGCAGGTGCGACTGAACGGACGACTGGCGCCGTGGTTGTTCCTCTTGCCTGGGCTCTTCGTGGCTTTGGCTTTCGTCTTCTGGCCGTTTGTGCAGACGATCGTCACCTCGTTCACCGACGCCCGCCCGTTCGTCGCGGGCAAGTTCGTCGGCCTCGAGAACTACGCGACCGTCTTCACTGATCCGCTGTTCTGGGTGGCGTTCCGCAACAGCCTGCTCTACGTGGTCTGCGTCGTACCGTTCATGATCGTGCTGCCCCTGCTGCTCGCGATTCTGATGCAACGCGTCATCCCCGGGTCGGCGTTCTTCCGCACGGCCGTCTACACCCCGGTCGTCGCCTCGACCGTCGTCGTGATCATCATCTGGCAGTGGATGTTCAACGATCGCGGCCTGATCAACGGAATCTTGCAGTCGATACACGTGATCTCGAAGCCGATCCCGTTCCTCTCCGACCCCGTGCTTCTGTTGTTCTGCGCGATGGTCGTCACCATTTGGAAGGGCCTCGGCTACTACATGGTCGTGTACCTGGCTGTGCTCAGCAACGTTCCGCGCGATTTGCACGAGGCCGCGGAGATGGATGGGGCCGGTGTCATCCGGCGATTCCTCATCGTGACCGTGCCCGCCATGCGGGCGACGATGATCCTGGTCGGGGTGATCTCCTCCGTTTCGGCGTTCCGGGTCTTCTCAGAGGTGTACCTGCTGGCGGGTCCCACGGCCGGTCCGGGAGGCGCTGACAGCACCCTCGTTACCCTCATCCAGTCATCCGGCACCGGGCTTTCGGCCCAACTCGGCTACTCGTCGGCCGTCTCGGTCGTGCTCTTCGTTTTGACCGTCGGATTGCTGGCAGTGAACCTGCGCGTCTCCAACTCGAAGGATCTGTCATGACCGCCGAAGCGACCTCCACGCGTGTGCGCCGCCGACGTGGCTACGAGACCAAAGACGGCTACCGTCTTCGCGGGCCCGAGCTGGCGGTGCGCTACCTATTGCTGCTGCTCGTGCTCGCTATCACTGTGGGGCCGTTCGTCTGGCAGTTCCTCACCTCGATCAAGGGCGTCGGCGACAACCTCTACGCGATCCCCCCGATCTGGTTGCCGAAGCACGCGACGGGCGAGAACTACGCACGGGTGACGTCGATCGTGCCCGTGCTGAGCTTCGTGGGCAACTCGCTCATCGTGGCGGTCTCCAACGTAGCGATCAATGTGATCGGGTCGGCCCTGGCCGGCTACGCGCTCGCCCGACTCCGGTTCCGGGGGCGCTCGCTCGCCCTGTCGGTGTTCGTCGGCGCACTGCTGATTCCTGGCGAGGCCTCGATCATCGCGCTGCTGCAGATCATGAACTCCGTGCACCTCACCAACACGCTGGTCGCGGTAGTGCTGCCCGGATGCATCGGCGCGCTGAATGTGCTGCTCATGCGCAATGCCTTCCTGGCCATCCCGCACGAGATCGACGAGGCGGCAGCACTCGACGGGGCGAACGCGTGGCGCCGGTTGTGGAACATCGCGATGCCCGCGGTGACCGGAACTCTCGCCGTCGTCGGGCTGATGTCGTTCATCGGCAGTTGGGATGACTTCCTCTGGCCGTTGCTCGTGCTGACCGACACCGACAAATACACCCTCACCATCGGCCTCAACTACCTGCAGAGCACCTTCGCCGGCGACCCGCGGGTCGTCGCTGCCGGCACCATCATCGCGGTGGTGCCCCTCATCATCCTGTTCATCGCCCTGCAACGTCAGTTCTTCAAGGGCGTGGGCGAGGGCGCCGTCAAGGGCTGACTTCTCGCGCATCTTCTCCATCGCTCTACCGCTTCACATCGAAAGGCTTTTCATGCACGACAACCACGTCCTGATCGAAAACCGAGTCGCCCGCGTGCTGCTCGAGCGCATCTCGACCACCGTCCACGAGCCGGTGGCTCCACTGACCGTGGAGGCATGGCATGTCGCCGGCGGTCGTGGCGAGCCGGTCCAGCCCTCCGTCGCACTCCCGGGAGGAGACGCGACGGCGAAGGCCGACGCGGGTGTCGACTATCAGCCGTTCGCGGTGGGCGACCCGTGGGGCCCCGCCTGGGGCACGACCTGGTTTCATGTCACGGGCACGGTTCCCCCCGAGGCGGAGGGCAACGAGCTGGAGATCGTCATCGACCTCGGCTGGCAGAATCACTCGCCGGGATTCCAGAGCGAGGGCCTCGTCTATCGGCCCGACGGCTCGGTGGTCAAGGCACTCAACCCCCGCAACGTCTGGATCCCCGTCGAAGGCGCGGCCGGCGACCCCATCGATCTCTACATCGAGGCGGCAGCCAACCCCCTGCTGCTCGACGTTCACCCCTTTCTCCCCACCGACGAGGGCGACAAACTGACCTCATCGCACGAGCCGATCTACACGCTCGCCCGGGCCGATGTGGATGTCTTCCACCGCGAGCTCTGGGAGCTGGCGGCCGACCTCACCGCACTGCTCGAGCTGGAGCTGGAGCTGCCGCTGGGCGAGCCGCGTCGGTGGAACATCCTGCGGGCGATGGAACGGGCGATGGATGTTCTCGAGCTCTCCGATGTGCCCGGCTCCGCGGCATCCGCTCGCCAGGAACTGGTGGAGGTGCTGTCTGCGCCGGCCAACGCGAGCGCTCACACCGTCACCGCGATCGGACACGCGCATATCGACTCCGCGTGGCTCTGGCCGATGCGCGAGACGGTGCGCAAGGTCGCGCGCACGTCGTCGAACGTGCTCAACCTGCTCGAGAGCGATGGCGACTTCCAATTCGCCATGTCGTCGGCGCAGCAGTACGCCTGGATCAAGGAGTACCGCCCCGAGGTCTTCGAGCGAGTGAAGAAGGCCGTCGCCGACGGTCGCTTCGTGCCGGTCGGAGGCATGTGGGTCGAGTCGGACACCAACATGGTCGGTTCCGAGGCGATGGCCCGGCAGTTCGTCCACGGCCAGAAGTTCTTCATGGAGAACTTCGGCATCCACGCGCACGAGGTCTGGCTGCCCGACTCGTTCGGCTATTCGGCGGCCCTGCCGCAGATCGTGACGTTGGCCGGCATGAAGTGGTTTCTCACGCAGAAGATCTCGTGGAACCAGACCAACCTCTTTCCGCACCACAGCTTCAACTGGGAGGGCATCGACGGCACGCGCGTCTTCACCCATTTCCCGCCCGCTGACACCTACAACTCCAATCTGTCGGGCAAGGAACTCGCCCACGCTGTGCGCAACTACCGTGACAAAGGCGCATCGAATCACTCGCTGGTGCCGTTCGGCTGGGGCGACGGCGGCGGCGGGCCCACCCGCGAGATGCTGCAGGCGGCGAAGCGCACGCGTGACCTCGAGGGATCGCCGAAGGTCGTCATCCGCACGCCGGCAGAGTTCTTCGCCGAGGCCCAGCGCGAGTATGTCGATGCACCGGTCTGGAAGGGCGAGCTCTACCTCGAGCTGCACCGCGGCACGCTGACCTCGCAGGGCAAGACCAAGCAGGGCAACCGCCGCAGCGAGCATCTGCTGCACGAGGCCGAGCTGTGGGCGGCGACGGCGGCCATCCGAGGCGTGGCCGACTACCCGCACGCCGAGCTCGACCGCATCTGGAAGCTCGTGCTGGTGCACCAGTTCCACGACGTGCTGCCCGGCACCTCGATCGCCTGGGTTCATCGCGAGGCCGCCGAGCGCTACCAGCAGATCGCTGAAGACCTGCACGCGATCATCGAGTCGTCGCAGCGTGCGCTGGCCGGCGAGGGCGACGCGGAGCTGGTGTTCAACGCCTCTCCGTTCGCCCGAGACGGCGTGCCGAGCTACGGTGCCGCGCTGAGCGTCGTCGCCACCACCCCGGTCGACGCCGTCGCCGAGAACGGCGGATTCGTGCTCGACAACGGGCGTATCCGCATCGTCGTCGAGGCCGACGGCACGCTCGGCTCGGTGCGTGACCTCGCCGCCGATCGCGAGGTTCTGCCCGCCGGCGAGTCGGGCAACCTGCTGCAGGTACACAACGACTTTCCCAACATGTGGGACGCGTGGGACATCGACGAGTTCTACAAGAACACGGTCGTCGACCTGCGCGACGTCGAATCGCTCGAACTGCTGCGCTCGGCCGACGGCAGCGCGACGGTTCGGATCGCGCGTGCTTTCGGCTCGTCGCACATCGTGCAGAACGTCACCGTCGCTCCGGATTCCACCACCGTCGACATCGACACGATCGTCGATTGGCACGAGCAGGAGAAGCTGCTCAAGGTCGCCTTCCCGATCGACGTGCACACCGACCAGGCCGCATTCGAGACGCAGTTCGGTCACCTGGTGCGTTCGACCCACGTGAACACGACGTGGGACACCGCACGATTCGAGGTCTCTGCGCATCGCTGGGTGCACGTGGGGGAGCGCGGCTATGGCGCGGCAGTGGTCAACGATTCGACCTACGGGCACGACGTCGCGCGCCATGAGTCCGAAGACGGCGGCAGCTACACGACCGTGCGCCTGTCGCTGCTGCGCGGGCCGAAGTACCCCGACCCGCAGACCGACCAGGGCGAGCATCGCGTGCGCTTCGGACTGGTCGTCGGTGCCGAGCTCGGCGAGGCGGTTGAGGCCGGCTACGCGATCAACCTGCCCGAGCGCCGTATCTTCGGGGCCACCCCGGTCGCTCCGATCGCGCGGACCGAAGGTGCCGTGGTGCTCGAGACCGTCAAGCTCGCAGAGGATGAGAGCGGCGACGTGATCGTGCGTCTGTACGAGCCCCTCGGCTCGCGTGCCCGCGCGACGGTGACCCCGGACTTTGCATTCGATTCCGCGTGGGAGACCGATCTGCTCGAGCAGCCGCTCGATGGTGCCGCTCTCGTCAGCTCGGATGGTGGCGAGTTGGCGTTGCGCCTCCGTCCGTTCCAGATCGTCACCGTGAGGCTCCGCCGCCGATGAGCGTTTCCCTCACCCGTTCTCGGCCGCTGCGCTGGGGCGCCAACTACACCCCGCGCGACGGCTGGTTCCACTCGTGGCTCGACTTCGACGCCGACGCCGTGCGGCGCGACTTCGAGGTGTTGGCCGGGCTCGGACTCGACCACGTGCGGGTGTTCCCGATCTGGCCGCTTCTGCAGCCGTCGCGGACGCTGATTCGCGGTGCGGAGCTGGCAAAGGTCGGGACAGTGGTCGACGTCGCGGCGGAGTTCGGAATGGATGTCGCCGTCGATGGTCTGCAGGGGCACCTGTCGAGCTTCGACTTCCTGCCGAGCTGGGTGACCAGCTGGCATCGCCGAAACATCTTCACCGACCCGCAGGTCGTCGCGGCAGAAGCGGAGCTGATCACCGCGATCGCTCGCGAGGTGTCGGCCAGACCGAACGTTATCGGCCTCACGGTCGGAAACGAGACGGACCAGTTCGCGCTGGACCGGCATCCGGAGGCCTTCGTCACCAGCGCCGACCAGATGGGCGCCTGGCTGGAGACGATGCTCGCGGCGGCGCGGGAGGGCTGGCCGCACGGTCAGCATCAGCACTCGTTCGACGACGATGTGTGGTTTGACGATCGGTCTCCCGTGACGCCGCTGCACGCCGCGGCTCTGGGGGATGTCACCACGGTGCATTCGTGGATCTTCACGGCGGTGGCTCGCGAGTTTCCCGCGGGGCATCCGGCCCGCACGAGATTTGCCGAGTATCTGGTTCAGCTCGCGGCCGCATGGTCGGATGACCCGCAGCGACCGGTCTGGCTGCAGGAGATCGGTGCTCCCTTCCCGGCGGTGGCCGAGGCCGACGCCCCCGACTTCTTGGAGTCGAGCCTGCGCAACACGCTCGACTCCCCGCAGCTGTGGGGCGTCACCTGGTGGTGCTCGCACGATGTGAGTCGCACGCTTGGTGACTTCCCCGAGCTCGAGTACACCCTGGGGTTGATCGACAGCGATGGCGTCGTCAAACCGATCGGGCGTCGATTGGCGGAACTGATTCAGAGTGAACGCGCGAATCCCACCGCCCCGGTCGAGCGCACCTCGACGATCGAGTTCGACGCGGGAGACCCGTTCACCGCCCCGAGTCGCTCGGCGACGCGGCCGGGGGGCACCGTATTCGCGAGCTGGTTGGAGGCGGTCGAGAGTGGCGAGAGGGTGGGGCTGTCCCAGGCTATTCGGGAATAGCCGGCGGGGCCTCGCCGCGGCATCCGTCGAGCATCACTTCGTCTCGACGCGACCGATCTCGTGCGTGCCGTCGTTGAAGGCGGCGCGCGCAGCGGGCCAGCTCGCGTCATCGACGTCGAGGGCGCTCCGAAGGTACGCAGTAGTCATTCGCTGGATGACGGCGACCCGCTCCGGGTTCTCGTCGGTCGTCTCGGCGACCTCGTAACCGACGATCCCGCCGAGCCCGTGCTCGGCGCCGTACAGGGTGATGAGGTCGGTCGCGCCGGGGCTGTGCGTATATCCGTCGGTAAACCAGTCGGGTCCGCGGCTAGACATCTTCGACTGGTCGTGGTCACCGGCGATGACGAGCGTCGGCGTGGTCAGCTCCTGGAAGGACGGGTGCATGAAGGGGAAGTTCGCCTGCGCGAACGGATGTAGGTGCTCGCCCCCGAGACCGGTCGCGGAGAGCAGGATGCCGGCGCTGATGCGGTGGTCGGACATGTCGTCACCGACGTGGCCGGCCTTGTCGACGATGCGTGCGCCCAGGAGTGACTGCGCGGTCTGCGCGCCCCAGGAGTGACCGGTCGCGGCGATGCGGCTGGGGTCGATGCGACCGGAGAGGCCGGGGACTGCGGCCTCGACGGTGTCGAGCTGGTCGAGGATGTGCCCGAGATCAGCGATCCGCTCTGTCCAGATCGACGGGAACACGGGGTGGTCGAATCCGAATCCGATGCGGCGGGAATCGAGATGCGTGGGCTGGATGACGACGAATCCGCGGGAGGCCCAGAACGCCGCGAGCGGCGCGTAGCCGTCTAGATTCCACCCGTTGCCGTGAGAGAACAGCACCACGGGGAGGTCCGTGCCGGTTGCCGGGGCGGATATCCGCACCTCGAGCGGGACCGGTCGTGCGGGGGCGAGAAGCTCGACGGGAGAAGCCGAGACGACCGGAACTCCAGCGCCGACGATGGAATTGAGTGCCTCGACGGTTGGGGACGTAATTGGGGACATGATTGCTTCCTTTCGAACGGGAACGGGCTCTGCCATACTGGAAGCGGAGCACCGCTCCGAAATATACGGAGCATTGTTCCGAATAGCAAATACGAGTGTCGACGACATCGAAAGGTCTGCGAGATTGTGACTGATACCGACGAGTCGCGACCACCTGCGGCGCGGCCGATGCGCGTCGATGCGAGACGAAATGAGCAGGCACTCCTCGAGGCGGCGGCGGCCGTGTTCGTCACGTCCGGCGTCGACGCTCCCGTCCGTGCGATCGCGGCGAGGGCAGGAGTCGGTATGGGGACGATCTACCGTCATTTCCCCACCCGATCAGAACTCGTGGTCGCGGTCTACCGCCATCAGGTCGAGGCGTGCGCCGACGCCGGACCGCGACTGCTCGCGGAGAGCGCGACGCCCGAGGCGGCCTTGCGAGCCTGGGTGGCGCTCTTTGTCGAGTTCTTGGTCACCAAGCACGGCCTTGCCGGCGCTCTTCAGGGAGACAGCGCCGGGTCCGATGCTTTGCACTCCTACTTCGTCGATCGCCTCGTCCCGGTGTGCGGTTCTCTACTCCACGCGGCACTAAAATCCGTCGACTCGGCTGCGACGGTCGACGCCTACAACCTGCTCAAGGGTGTCGGAAACCTCTGCATCGGCGCGGCCAATGACGCCAACTACGAGGCCGATGTGCTCGTGCAGCTGCTCATCTCGGGCGCGCTGGCTCACGAGGCAGGCTGAGTGGCCTAACGCTCCGCAGACCGGCAGCCTGCGTGACGCCCGAGGGGCATTCGGTTGTGGCGCACACCGCGACACCGAGGCAAAATAGGCGCCAGAAAACATCCTGAAAAGGAGTCGCCATGAAGGCCATCGTCGTGCCGAATCGCGTCGATTCGGTCGCGGGGATGCGCCTCGATGACCGGCCCGCCCCGCATGCCGCGGAGAATGACGTGATCGTTCGGGTTCACGCCGCGGGATTCACGCCCGGTGAGTTAGAGTGGCCGGCGACCTGGACAGACCGGGCCGGCCGCGACCGCACCCCGTCCATTCCCGGCCACGAGGTTGCCGGGATCGTGACCGCTCTCGGCTACGGCACGACCGGCCTGTCGATCGGCCAGCGTGTCTACGGGCTCACTGATTGGGCGCGCGACGGATCGCTGGCGGAGTTCGTCGCGGTCGAGGCGCGTAATCTGGCCCCACTGCCCGCCGACGTCGATTTCGTCACGGGCGCGAGCCTCGCGATCTCGGGCTCGACCGCCTGGCAGGGGCTGTTCGAGCACGGCCGACTGACGTCGGGCCAGACGGTCTTCGTCAACGGGGTGGCCGGCGGGGTCGGCTCGGTCGTCGCTCAACTCGCGCGGGAGGCCGGCGCGGTCGTGGTCGGCACGGGCCGGGCCGACCAGCGAGACCGAGCGCTGGATGCTGGCGCACACAGGTTCGTCGACGTGAACGCCGACTTCTCTGCCGATGTCGGCTCGGTCGACCTCGCCTTCGACGTGATCGGGGGTGAGATCGGAGCGCGCTCGGCGGCTCTGGTCGCCGAGGGCGGCAGATTCGTCTCCATAGCGTCGCCCCCCGAAACGCAGCGGGCCGGTGTGACGGCAATCTTCTTCGTGGTGGAACCGCGCCGAAGCGACCTCGCGGAGCTCGCCGAGCGGGTAAGGACTGGCCGGCTGCGCACCTTGGTGGGCTCCGTCGTGTCGCTCGACGAGGCGGCCGCGGCCTTTTCCTCGCCCGGCTCGGCGACGGGGAAGACGATCGTGCGGATGAGCGCGGACGAGGTCGCGTCGTGAGGCTCGCTGACATCGCCATTCCCGGCACCGCGGCGCCCCGCGGCGCGCTGGAGATCGCCACTCGCCCGCAGTTGCACGCTGTTCGACAACCCGCTGGAACGCCGGGCAAACGAATGATGCGCGCGCACACAATGGGGCCGTCTGGCTACCACTCCTCGCGACGCCGCTCCTGATCGACGACGGCCTCGCGGTCGGAGAGTCGACGGAGCGCGGCCAGCGGCTCTCGCATCCGTGCGTTGCCGGCCAGCCTCCCCTCTGTGCGGTCGAGAAACGCCCAGTACCCGGCGGTGAATGGGCACGCGTCGTCGCCGAGCCGCACCTTCGGGTTGAAGCGGCAAGAGCCGCAGTAGTCCGACATGGTGGAGATGTAGGCGCCGCCGGCCGCGTACGGCTTGGTGGCGACGATGCCGCCGTCGGCGTGCTGAGACATGCCGATGACGTTGGCGGGCATTACCCACGGGGTGCCGTCGACGAACATGTCGACGAACCAGTCGTTGAGCGCCGCTGGGGCGTAGCCGTGCTGCAGCGCCCAGTTTCCGAGAACCATCAAGCGTTGGATGTGGTGGGCCCAACCATGCCGACGCATGCCGTCGATCGTCTCGTGCAGGCAGTGCGCCGTGATCAGGTCGGGGTCGAGCGTGAGGAAGGCCGGGGGGAGCGGGGCCGTGGCGTTCAGATGATTGTGATCGGTCGGATATGACTCGCCGAGATGCCAGTACAGGTGCCAGACGTAGTCCCGCCATCCTGCTATCTGCCGAACGAACCCCTCGACGCTGTTGAGCGGCGCGTGGCCTGCGCGGTAGCGCTCCTCTGCCGCATCGACGACCTCGCGCGGATTCAGCACGCCAAGGTTGAGGGGAACGCTGAGAAGCGAGTGCGCCATCGTCCAATCACCCTGCAGCATCGCATCCTCGTACGGGCCGAAGTCGGAAAGCCGGTAGTCGAGGAAGTCGTCGAGCGAGAGCCTGGCCTCCGCGTCGGTGACGGCGAAACGCCGCGGGCCGTCGTCGCCCACGAGTCGTACGGATCCCTCCGCCTGCCAGTGGTCGAGGTCGCGGCGCACCCGCTCGTCAATATCGTCTTCTTCTGGCCACCACGGTGCATGGCCCAGGGTCGCGGCGTTCTTGGGCGGTGGGCGGCGGTTGTCGTGGTCGAAGTTCCAGTTTCCGCCCGAGGGGGATTGCCCCTCCATGAGAATTCCGGTGCGCGACCGCACGTCGCGGTAGAAGTCCTCCAGCAGGAGGCGGCGCGCTCCCCGCGAATCGGCCCAGCGCTCGAAGTCCGCCTCGCTGGTCACGAATCCCCGGCTCGGCAAGACAGTGATATCGCGGCGTTGCACGAAGCGGCGCGCGCTCCACGAAGGGGGATCGATCACCTCTAGATCGCCTCGGCCGTCAACGACGTCGGAGTAGCGCTGCACCTGGTGGAACTCCGCGCGATCGCCCAGCTCGCGGGCCCGGTGCCGCAGCGCGGAGAGAATGAGGTGGGCTTTCGCCCGGTGGATGGGGCGACGCCCGAAGACCGATTTCGCCTCGATGATCAGCATGGGCCCGCCGTCGTCGAACTGCTGGCCGAGCTGGCCGGCAAAGACCCACCGCCGCCTCGCCATGCTCACTGCCGACCTCGCCGTGCCAGGAAGATCTGTTGGCCGACAGGTCAGGCGGGGCCGAGCAGGACAGCGAGGAGCGCCCCGGCACCGCCCAGAATGAAGAGCATCGTGCCGAGCTGCATGGTGCGGGTCTTGTTGCGGTCAGCGGTGGGCACGTCGACCTCGAGGATCGGGCAACCAGACCAACCGATCAGGCCGATGCTGCCGACGACCACCGTTGCACTGACCCACCACAGCAGTGCAACTCCGCCGTGGAGAACGGTCGGGCGCCAGCCCGAAGCCAACAGGGTGCCGAGCACGAAAGCGGTGGCTCCAACGGCCGCCGCGAACCAGACCGTGCCGGTTCGCATGATGCGCGTGAGGTTCTGCTCCGGGGCCATCATCTCGTGGAGCTGGGTGCCGGTGCTGTTAGTGGTCATCGAATTGTTTGTCACACATCAACCTTTCTCTCGTCTGCGCATTTCGGCAAGAGGTGACGGCAACTGATTTATTGCCCGTTATCGCGCCGAGTGTGCTTCGAGAAAATCGTAGAGCTCGGTGTCGTCGACTCCGGGGAAGGTGCCAGACGGCAGCGGTGCCAGGATGTGCGCGTGCAGCCGTGCGCTCGGCCAGGCCCGGTGGCTCCAACGGTCGGCCAACTCCGCGCTCGGTCGGCGGCAGCATCCGTCATCCGGGCACCGGGATGCCTCCCTCGTGGTCGTATCGCGCCCCCGAAACCACTTCGCATCGGCGAACGGCACCCCGAACGTGATGGAGAACTCCTCACTGCTCGCCGTGCCGGTCTGCGTCGAACACCAGTAGGTGCCGGTGGGGGTATCGGTGTACTGGTAGAACTCCGTGGTGCGGTTGGCGCGGGTGAAGGCGGTGCGGGCGCTCCAGTGTCGACAGACCAGCTGCCCTTCGGTCGAGCCGGTGACATCCGTCGGCAGCTGCAGCCCGTCGTTCTCGTAGCCCTTATAGAGCGCGCCATCTTCGCCGACCCGCAGGAAGTGCACCGGCATGTCGAGGTGCACCGTGGCGATGTTGGTGAAGCGCAGCGCCGCAGACTCGTGGGTGACCCCGAAGGCGTCGCGGAAATCCTCGATGGCGAGGTTGCGCTCGGCCTTGGCCGCGCGCAGAAAGGTGAGCGACTGGCTCAACGGCATGAGACACGCGGCGGCGAAGTAGTTGATTTCGAGCCGCTGCCGCAGAAAGTCGGCGTAGGTGTCAGGTTCGTGGTGCCCGAGCACTCGGTGGGCGATGGCCTGCAGCGCCATCGAGCGCAGTCCATGTCCGCCGGGAATCGACGCCGGCGGCAGATAGATCCTGCCGTTCTCCAGATCGGTGACAGAGCGGGTGGAGTGGGGCAGGTCGTTCACATAGATCAGCTCGAAGCCGAGCCGCTCCGCCATCAGCCCGACGGCTCGATGGGTGAGCGCCCCCACCCGGTAACCCGCGGCGGCGACGGCCTCCTCCGCCAGCACTTCGATCTCGGCGATGTGGTTGTTCTGAGTGCGCATGTGTTGGCGCAGCTCGGTATTCGCTCGCCGTGCCTCCTCGGGCGTCGCGATCGCCTCGCGCGCGCGGCGAGCCAGCTCACGGTGCAGGCCGATGACCGAGCGCAGGGTCTCATCCGACATTCCCCGGCTTGGACGGATGTCGGCGAGCCCGAGTGACCGATACACCGCCGACTTTTGCAGGCTCGCCAATTCGATCTCTAGCGCCGCGCGCTCGGTGGGCGGCGTCACGGTCAGCAGGTCGGCGACCTCGACGCCGAACGTGCGGGCGAGTGACTGAAGCAGGGAGAGGCGCGGCTCCCGTTTGCCGTTCTCCATCAGTGACAGCTGGCTGCCGGCGATGCCGACGGCCGCGCCGAGCTGATCGAGGGTGAGTCTCGCGCCGGTGCGGTAGAAGCGGATGCGCTGTCCGAGAGTCATCAGATCGGTCATGGCTTGACCATAGTGAAAGAATCGAGCTTTTTACCAGCGTTAGGGGCGATCTTTCCCTCTCATTTGCGCGCAGGGTAGAAGAACCAGCAGTTCTTTGTCGCCCCCGCTCCAATCGATACCGACCGAAACGAGACCGCCGTGACCATCGCCCCGCCCAGCCCGTTCACTATCGACCAGCCCACCGCCTCCGTTTCCCCGTCTGCCGCTCGGGCGCTGGGAGTCGAGGCGTGGGTTGATGCGATCGCCGCGCTCACCCGTCCCGACGAGGTCGTCTGGTGCGACGGATCGCGGGTCGAGTACAACCGGCTCACCCGGCAGATGGTCGACACCGGAACCCTGCTGCAGGTCAACCCGGAGTTTCGTCCCTCGAGCTTCCTGGCGCGCAGCGACCCGAGCGACGTGGCGCGGGTGGAGGCGCGCACCTTTATCTGCTGCGAGTCGGAGGACGACGCCGGGCCCAGCAACAACTGGCGTGATCCGGCGCAGATGCGATCCACTCTCGATGGTCTGTTCGCGGGCAGCATGCGAGGACGCACCATGTACGTCGTGCCGTTCTCGATGGGAGTGGTTGGCGGCCGGTACTCCAAGCTGGGGGTGCAGGTCACCGATTCCCCCTACGTGGTCGCCAGCATGCGCACCATGACCCGCATGGGAACGGATGCCCTGCGCCTGATCCGCGAAACGAACGACTGGGTCGCGGCCGCCCACACCGTTGGCGCGCCCCTGATCGACGGAGCCGCGGATGTGCCGTGGCCGTGCAACGCCACGAAGTACATCAGCCACTTTCCCGAGCAGCGCGAGATCTGGTCGTTCGGATCGGCCTACGGAGGCAATGCGTTGCTCGCCAAGAAGTCGTTCGCGCTGCGCATCGCCTCGGTGATGGCTCGCGACGAGGGCTGGCTTGCCGAGCACATGCTGATCATCCGGGTGACGAATCCGCGCGGGCGGGTGTTCCATGTGGCCGCCGCGTTTCCGAGCGCGTGTGGCAAGACCAACCTCGCCATGCTGGCGCCGTCGATTCCCGGCTGGAAGGTCGAGACCATCGGCGATGACATCGCCTGGCTGATCCCTGGCGCCGATGGACGGCTGCGGGCGATCAACCCGGAGGCGGGATTCTTCGGTGTCGCGCCCGGCACGGGAGCCGCAACCAATTCGGTCGCGGTAGACACGCTGTGGGGAAACACCATCTTTACCAACGTGGCGCTGCGCGACGACGGAGACGTCTGGTGGGAGGGGCTGACCGAGAAGGTTCCGACCGGGCTACGGGACTGGCGCGGCGAGGAATGGACGCCGGAGTCCGGAACGACAGCCGCGCATCCGAACTCCCGGTTCACCGTTCCGGCGGCGCAGTGCCCCTCGATCGCCGACGCCTGGGACGACCCCGAGGGTGTCGTCATCGACGCCATCGTCTTCGGCGGTCGGCGCGCCACAAACGTACCGCTGGTCGTCGAGGCCCGCAGTTGGGAGCACGGGGTGTACGTCGGTGCGACCGTGTCGTCGGAGCGCACCGCGGCGGCCGAGGGCACTCTCGGCGAGCTGCGGCGCGATCCGTTCGCCATGATGCCGTTCTGCGGCTACAACATGGCCGACCATTGGTCGCACTGGCTCGAAGTGGGCACCGGGTCACGGTCGGCTGGCCGCGCGCCGCGCATCTTCCAGGTCAACTGGTTCCGTAAGGGCGACGACGGCTCTTTTCTGTGGCCGGGATTCGCCGAGAACTCCCGTGTGCTGGCCTGGATCCTCGATCGGGTCGACGGGAGTGCCGCGGCCCGAGACACCCCGCTCGGCTGGGCTCCGGTCGAGGGCGGACCCGACAGCGGCGGGCTGAACACCGACGGACTGGATGTCGACGAGAGCGCCTTGTTCGCCCTCGACCCGGTCGCGTGGTCGGCCGAGCTCGACGACACCGAGAGGTTCTTCTCCCTGTTTGGTGATCGCCTGCCAGCGCAGCTCCAGGCGCAGCTGGCAGACATCCGCCAGCGGTTCGCGGCGCTGGTCGAGTAGCGCCGTCGTCGGTCGAGTAGCGTTCTCGTTGGTCGAGTAGCGCCCGAGGGACGAGGACGCGTATCGAGGCCCGGGGCGGCGTGCCTGCGGGTCTCGATACGGCTGCTCGCTAGCGCTCGCGGCCTACTCGACCGGCGGAACCGTCCTACCCGCCAGCCGGGCGGCCAGCCGGGCTCGGATGACCGGGTCGGCCAGGGCGCTGGCCGCCGTGCCCGCGAGGGCGACCGCGGCATCCGTGATCGCCCGATCGGCTCCGGGAGCCGCACTCGCCGCGGTGAACCCGGGCTGGTGGGTGTAGGCATCCGTGTCGATGGCGATCACCGGATGGATGCTCGGCACGACCCGGCTGAGGTTGCCCATGTCGGTGCTGCCGAGGGGGAAGTCCTGCTCGCGGGCCGCGGGGATCGCGGTGCGTCCGGCCCGAGCGAGCTCTTCGCGGTACAGCTCCACCAAGTCGGTGTCGGGCTCGAGGGCGTCGTAGCGCGCCGAGACCTCCTCGACCTCGACGGTGCAGCCCGAGCCGATCGCGCCCGCCTCGAAGCAGGCCAGGACCCGTTCGGTCAGGTCGTCGAGCGCCTCGGCGGTGCGGGCGCGAAGATAATAATGCATCACCGTCTCGGCCGGCACGATGTTGGGGGCGACCCCGCCGTGCTCGACGATGCCGTGCACCTGCTGCCCGGCACGGAGGTGCTGGCGCAGCAGACCGATGGCGACCTGGGTGATGGTGGCGGCATCCGCGGCGTTTCGGCCGTGTTCCGGCGCGGCAGAGGCATGCGATTCCCGACCGCGGAAGGTGACCTGCAGGTCGGTGAGGCCGAGGGACACGGTGCCGGCGATCTCCTCGCGACCGGGGTGGGCCATGAGCGAGGCGGCGACGCCATCGAAGACGCCCGCCTCCAACATGCGGATCTTGCCGCCGCCGCTCTCCTCCGCGGGGGTTCCGATCACCTGCACGGTGACGTCGAGGGAATCCGCGACCGCGGCGAGGGCGATTCCCGCGCCGACACCGGTCGCGGCGATCACGTTGTGGCCGCAGCCGTGGCCGATGCCGGGCAGGGCGTCGTATTCGGCCAGGAACGCGACGGTCATGCTGCCGCTGCCCGCGGTCGCCACGAAGGCGGTGGGGGTGCCGGCCACGCCGCGCTCGACCCGGAAGTCGTATGTCTCCAGCAGCGCCGCGGTTCGCTCGGCGGCGAAAGTCTCGTTCCAGGCCAGTTCAGGGCGGGCGTGGATGTCGTGGGAGAGTTCGATGAGCGACGGCGCGGCTTCGCTGACGGCGCGCGCCATCGTGTCGCGGAGCTGCGGCAACGGGGGAGTGGTCACCGCACTAGTCTCGCGCTTTTGCGCAGGCGTGGCGGAACGCCCTAGCCGCGGCCGCAGTCTTTGGATACCGCCGAGTGACCGGATACCCTGGCAGCTTGCACCGCGACCCGCCCCACAGAGAGAACCAGCCGCCATGGCAGCCGACGAGACCCTTCGCCTTCCCACCACGATCTTCCGCGGGGTGTTCAATCTCGGTCTGAAAAACGCCGCGCGCATCCAGTTGCCGAAAGCGCTCGCGCATCCGGAGCTGTTTGCCGACTGGGACGAGGAGAACTCGGTCTGCTCGCTCTTCGTCGAATACGAGGACGGCCAACTGCATCTCGACCGCAGCGCCAGCGGCACCGAGCACCACTTCCACCGCGCCAACGGGGAGAGCAGTGCGCGCAGCCCCTGGTCGTCGCGTGACACGGCCGTGCTGCTCGAGTGGGCCACCATCCTGTCCGCCGATTTTTTCGCGCGGATGCCCGATCTCATGGAGGACTTCGAAGAGGCGGCCGCGTGGCAGGAGGCGGGGTACCCGCTCTATGTCTGCGAGACCGACCCTGCCTTCCTCGAACTTCTCGAGGTAGAGATCGAGGGTGAGCTGCTGACCCTGCCATGGCTTGGCTCCGGCGAGGTCGCACAGGAGCACCTCGAGGGCGACAATCACCTGGTCGCCCTGCTCTGGAATGGTGCCGGTGGTTCGCCCGACCGCGAGATCGCTCGCGCCTGGGTCGACCCGGCCACCGACCAGCCGGTCACCTCGGTGGCACCGGGCATCGATTGGGATGCCGTCGGGCTCCCCGCCGACGAGGTCTCCAGCTGGTTCGAGGGCACGTACCTCAACCACCACATCATCCCCGACGGCGCCACCGCGCTCATCACCGCCTCCCTCGAGCGCATGGGCGGCCTGAGCTAGCGGCAAGCAGATCAGACGGCAGTGAACTCCAGCAGCAGCGCCTGCGACGGATTGAGTGTAGGCATGGTGAGCCCGACCGTCGACAGCACGTGGCCGCTCACCGTGAGCGAACCGGCTCTCGCGGCCTCGAACCAGCCCGGGCCTAAGCCCTGGTGAAGGCTGGGCTCGCCCAGATCGGTGCGCACCCGCACGGCGTAGTTCCGGCTCGGGTCGAGGCCGGGGATCTGCGTGAGTCCCGCCTGGCCAGCACCGGATGTCGCGAGCCGAACCCACGCGAACAGTGCGTGCGACCCGTCCTGGGCCACGCTCCCGTGCAACTGCACCGCGTCATCGAGGAGGTCGGCGTGCACCGAGCGCCCACTATGGATCAGACCGCGGAATTCCTTGTACAGCGCGGCCCAGACCTTCACCGAGGCGAGCTCTTCCGACGTTGTCGCGGTGAGGTCCCATTCGACCCCGGCGCTCGCGAACAGAGCGGTAATGAATCGGTACGGGGCGTCGGCCACGCGCGCGGTCGTGTGTGATCGGGCGGCACCGACGTGCGAGCCGACCAATTCCGGCGGCAGCAGCAGCCCGGTCCACTGCTGGATGGCCTGTCGCTCGATCGGGTCGTTGCAGTCCGACGCCCAGACCCGGTCGGTGCGGTCGAGGATGCCGAGGTCGATGCGTCCGCCACCGGCAGAGCAGCTCTCGATCTCGAGCGCGGGATGCCGTACACGCAGCTCGTCGATCAGGGCGTAAAGAGCCGCGGTCTGGCGATGCACGCCGGGGATATCTCCTGACGGCTCCCGCATCACGGCCTCGAGCAGGTCGCGGTTGTGGTCCCACTTGATGAAGTCGATCGCATACTCGGTGACGAGGGAGTCGATGTGCTCCAGCAGGTAGGCGAAGCTGTCGGGTCGAGCGATGTCAAGCACGTATTGGTGGCGTGCGGAGGGCCCGACCCCGGCGCTCGGGGCCAATATCCACTCGGGGTGGAGCCTCGCCAGATCGGAGTCAAGGTTGACCATCTCTGGTTCGAACCACAGCCCGAAGCTCATGCCGTGGGCGCGCACCCTGTCCACCAGTGCATGCAGCCCGTTCGGCCAGGCGTCTGCGCTGACCGTCCAGTCGCCGAGTCCGGCAGCGTCGTTGCGGCGCCCGCCGAACCAGCCATCGTCAAGCACGACGCGCTCGATGCCGACCTCGGCCGCGAGGTCGGTGAGCTCGCTGAGGAGGTCGATGTCGTGATCGAAATAGACCGCCTCCCAGGTGTTGAGCACCAACGGACGCGGGGACTTCGGATGCTGGGGCCGCGCGCGCAGGCGCGCGTGCATCCGATCGGCTAGGCCGTCCATCCCGCTGTCGGACCAGCCGAACACCGTGACCGGCGAGGTGTACGACTCGCCCGCCGCTAATCGGATCTCGCCCGGGACTAGGGCTTCGCCGCCGCCGAGCACCGACGACGAGCCGCCCGCGCCCTCTGGCAGTCGTTCGGCCAGCCAGGTCTGGTCGCCACTCCAGGCAACATGGGTCGCCCAGATCTCGCCATGACGGAATCCGAAGTCGGGCGTGCCGACCATCAGCAAGTACGGCGTGTCGGCGCCCGGCTTGCCGCGGCGCACGTTGCGCGTATACGAGCCATCCCGCAGCGGGCCGCGCTGCGGCGAACGCTCCCGGCACCACTTGCCGGTGAAGTCGACGATCTCGCCGGCGCGTGTCGGCACGGGCATCAGAGTGAGGACCGAGCCGAGGTCGTAGACGGCCGATTCGGCTTCGGCGGTGGAACGCACAGTGGACTGCACCTCCACCAGTCCCTGCGTGGTGAGCCGGTAGGTCAGTCGGATCTCCAGCAGGCTCACCCGATCGGTCAGCCAGAAGGTGATGCCCGTTCCGCCGTCTGGTTCGAGGTCGCGCTCTACCCGGTCGAGTGCGACCCGCGGGGTCGTGGCGACCCCGGCGCGATGACCGGTAATCGCCGGCGTGCCCGACCATCCGTCGAACTGCGTCGGCCATACGGTGAAGGCACGCGGTTCGTCGGGGGAGTTATGCAACTGGGACGGTCCAGCAATGAGCGCGAACGCATCCAGTTCCTCCGTCGACAGGTCGCCGAGGTCGGCGCCCCAGTGCAGAACGCGCGGCAGGGCGCGGCGCGCGTCGAAGACCACGGACACCCCTCCGGCCCGCAGGTGAATAACGTTGTCGCGCTCGGGGTGCATGCTTTTGTCCTTCATCGTCGAATTAGTTGACAGCATCAATTATTCATACTTATGCTACCGAAAGCGACTCGACGAGCACATCGCCCGGCGATTCACGCAGTTCTCGACGATGCCGTCCTCGTGCCTCGTCGATCTCGACGATAGGTGAAGTCAATGGCGATCACGGTAGTACCCCGAGCTTCCAAAGCCCGGCCACAGCGCAAGGTTCCGCGGGGATCCCTGAACGCGAATTCGCCAGCACACCGCGGTGATGCCCGGCTCGCCTTCTCGTGCTCGCCGTGCTGCAGGCATCGCCCGACTGGGCAGGACTCATGGCGGCGACGCTGATCTCCGCGCTGCCGATGCTGATCCTGTTCATGGTCTTCGGCAAGCGCATCGTCAACTCCATCGGTTTCTCGGGAATCAAGTGATGCCCGCCGACACTCTCCGCCTGTTCTGGCCCACTCCCGCCGAGGAGTGGGTCGAGGCGGCCCCGATCGGCAATGGCCGACTCGGCGCCATGGTCTTCGGTGGTGCGACCTCCGCCCGCTGGCAGATCAATGACGGATTCGCCTGGTCCGGCAGCCCTGACGGCCCGGCCGTTGCGCTCGCCGAGCGCACCGCCGCCGGTGCGGGGCCCGAACGCCTGGCCGAGGTCCGGTCCGCCATCGACGCTCGTGACTACCGCCGCGCGGAGTCTCTGTTGCTCGACCTGTTCGAGGCTCGGTGGAGTCAGGAATTTCTCCCCTTCGTGGATCTCACCATCGACGTCACCAGCCCCGGCGACTCGTCATACGGGGGACGCGAGCTGGATCTCGACGACGGAGTCGTGACCGAACGATTCCGCGTCGGCGACGTGCCGGTCATGCGCCGCAGCTGGGCATCGCGCCCCGCGCAAGCCATGTGCGTCGAGATCGTGGCAGAAGCACCGCTCGACCTCAGAATCGCGCTGGGAAGTGGGGAGCGCATCCGTCACCGCGCCGCCTCCGACGGGGTGGTCAGTCTCGGGGTGGAGCTGCCTGTCGACGGCGCTCCGCTGCACGAGGAGTCTGCGGTAGACCGCCGGTATGCGGCGGCGGTCGACGCCGAGCGCTTCGACCCTTTCGCTGTCGCCGCTCTCGCGGCGGACACCGATGGCGAGCTGACTACCGGAAACGATGTCGTCACTATCACCGGCGCAACGCGGGTGCTGCTGACTCTTTCCTCGTCCACGAACGCCGAGCACTGGTGGCACCGCGACGGCCGTGATGTCGGGCGTTCAGCGACCGATGCCCGGGTGGCCGAGGCGGAGAGTCGGGCATCCGCGGCACTCGCCGTTGGCGCAGAACGGCTGCTCGCCGACCACCGTAGCGATCTCGGTGGTCTGCTCGGCGGCACGTCGCTCACCATCGGAAAGCGTCGCTCGGGCCGGTTCGAAGTCGCGACCGACGTGCTGCGCTCCGGCGATGATCGTCTGGTTGCCACCGTGATGTTCCAGTTCGGGCGGTACTTGCTCGCCTCCTCGTCGCGCCCGGGCGGACCGCCCGCGAATCTGCAGGGCATCTGGAACGACCAGCAGCGTCCGCCGTGGTCGTCGAATTACACGATCAACATCAACACCCAGATGAACTACTGGGGTGCAGAGCTCGCTGGGCTCTCTGAGACGCATCTGCCGCTGTTCGACCTGATCCAGCGGGTGGCGGAGAACGGCACGGCCGTCGCCGCGGAGCTCTACGGGGCCAACGGCTGGGTCGCGCACCACAACACCGATCTCTGGGGCTGGGCGCTGCCGGTCGGCGCGGGTCACGGCGATGTGTCGTGGGCGTTCTGGCCGATGGGGGGCATGTGGCTGGCGACCCATCTGTGGACGCACTACGAAGCGACCCTCGACCGGGAGTTCCTCGAGTGCACCGCGCTCCCGCTTCTCCGGGGAGCGACTGAATTCGCCCTCTCCTGGTTGACGGAAGACGGTGCCGGTCGCCTGCGGACGATCCCGTCGACATCCCCCGAGAACCTGTTCATCGGACCCGACGGACACCGTGAGTCGCTCGGCAGCTCCACGGCGATGGACATTTCCCTGATCCGCCGGGTCTTCGCGGACACGATCGCCACCGCGACCGTACTCGGGCTGCAGGATGACCTCACCGCCCGCATCACGCGGGCCATCCCGCTGCTCCCGGCTCCTGCGATCACCGCCGGTGGCTGGTTGCAGGAGTGGGCGGAGGATTACGAAGAACTGAATCCAGCGCACCGTCACATATCGCAGGTGGTCGCGCTGTTCCCGCTCGGGCAGATCCATCCCGAAGGCACCCCGGAGCTCGCGGAGGCTGCACGACAGCTGCTTGATCGCCGAGGTTCGGGCGCGATGGGCTGGTCGTGGGCGTGGAAGATGGCGCTGCGCGCGCGGCTGGGCGACGGGGAGGCGGTGCGGTCCCTGCTGCTCGAGGCGACCCGGCCCTACGAACGCGACCTCCACGCGCTCGCCGAGGCTGATGGTGGCGACTGGGGCGGCCTGGCGCCGAACCTTTTCAGTACGCACCCGCCGGTGCAACTCGACGGAAACTACGGATTCATCGTCGGCATCGCGGCCACCGTCGTGCAGGGGGAGCGCGGGGTGGTGCGCCTGCTCCCCGCACTGCCCGAGGCCTGGTCGGAGGGATCGGTTCGCGGCATCCGCCTGCCGGGCGCGGTGTCGATCGATGTCGAGTGGGCCGCGGGTGAGCTCGTTCGAGCGAGTCTCGTCCACACGGCCGGGGGCGCCGAACCGGTGCGAGTGACGTACCGCGGCGCCGAGCTCAGTCTGCTCCTGAGTGCAGAGCCGATCGAGTTGTCGGCCTACGACTTCGCCCTGGTTACCCGCTGATGTTCGTCGACCTGCCAGAAGACCAGCTTCGGGAGTACCGCAGCTCGGTGCACGACCCGGCCGATTTCGACGAGTTCTGGGCGCGGACGATCGCCGCGGCACGCGCATATCCGCTCGACCTCGAACTGAACCCGGTCGACACCGGACTGCGCGAGGTGGATGTCTTCGACCTCACCTTCACCGGATCCGACGCCACGCGCGTGCACGCCTGGCTTCGCCTTCCGCGGCAGCGCGCGGCAGCGCTCCCGGCCGTGGTGCACTTCAACGGCTATGGCGCTGGCCGCGGGCATCCGCTCGACGACATCGTGCTCGCCGCGTCCGGCTACGCGAGCCTTCTCATGGATACCCGCGGGCAGGGCAGCGGCGTCACCGAGGACATCCCGGGAGTGGGCCCGGCGTCGAAAGGCCTGCTCACCCGTGGCATCGCCTCGCGCGAGACCTACTACTACCGTCGCGTCTTCGCCGACGCGGTGCGAGCGGTCGATGCCGTGCGCTCGCTTGACTCGGTCGACCCGGCGTGGGTGTCCGTCGCTGGCAACAGTCAGGGCGGTGGCATCGCGCTGGCGGTCAGCGGGCTGGTCGATGACCTGGTCGCGGGCTTCTTCCAGGCGCCGTTCCTCTGCGACTTCCCGCGAGCATCCGTCGCCACCGACGCGTATCCCTATCGCGAGCTCGGCGACGCTCTTGCGCAGCGGCATCACGATCGCGACCTCATCTTTGAGACCCTCTCGTACTTCGACGGCGTCAACTTCGCCCGGCGCGCTGTCGCTCCTGGATGGTTCTCCATCGGACTGATGGACGGAATCAGCCTGCCGTCGAGCGTCTTCGCCGCCCACAACGCGTACCGCGGAGAGAAGTCCATACGGATCTGGCCGTTCAACGGGCACGAGGCCGGAGGCAGCGACGATCTCGCCGGGCTCATCAGCACACTTCACCGACTCCACAGAACTCACCGACAACACCGAGAACCCATCCTGAGCGGCGCGGCAATGTCGCGCGCCGCCGCGGATGTCCCCCCACAGAAAGAGAGACAATGAAGCTCACGAAACTGATACCCGCCCTCGTGGTGGCGGCTCTGATGATCCCGCTGGTCGGCTGCGCCGCCGGCAGCGGCAACTCCGGGTCGGGCCAGACGACCGTCAACTGGTGGACCTGGGACGAGAAGCAGGCAGCGTCGTACAAGTCCTGCCTCGCCGGGTTCGAGAAAGAGAACCCCGGTATCACGATCAAGATCTCGCAGTACGCGGTGGATGCCTACTTCACTAAACTCACCGCGGGATTCGTGGCAGGCAATGCGCCAGACGCGTTCTAGAACAGCGTGCAGTTCTTCGACGCCTACGCCAAGCAGCACCAACTGGAGCCGCTCGACAGCTACATCACGGCAGACAAGTACAGCCTCGACCGGTTCAACGTCGGGGTGAGCGCGTGGAAGTACACCGATGGCAAGCAGTACGGACTTCCGCTCGACTGGGCAGCGCCCGCATTCTTCTACAACAAAGACATGGTTGAGAAGGCCGGGCTCACCGACAAGGACATCCAGACGATGACCTGGAACCCGAAGGACGGCGGCACCTTCGACAAGATCGCTGCTCGCTTGACGACGGATGTCAACGGCAAGCACGCCGACGAGGCCGGGTTCGACAAGGACCACGTCGCCGTCTACGGTTCCGGGCTCCTCGGCAGCAGCGACTTCCTCGGGCAGACCACGTGGGGCTCGTTCATCTCGACCACCGGATGGCGCCTCGGCAACAAAGACTCGTGGCCGACCGCGTTCCAGTACGACAAGCCGATCTTCGCCCAGACCATGGAGTACATGCGTGGGCTGAGTGACCGCGGCATCGCGCCGAAGTTCGGTGAGTTCACCATCGGCGGTACCGAGCAGCTCGGATCCGGCAAGGTCGCGCTTCTCGAAGACGGCTCGTGGACCGCATCCACCGCCCTGCAACTGCCCGGCCTCAAGATCGGTGTCGCGCCGACCGTGCTCGGCCCGGACGGCACCACGCGCGCGTCGTTGAGCAACTCCAACGGCAACGAAATCTGGGCTGGCAGCAAGAACAAGGAAGCAGCCTGGAAGTGGATCTCCTACATGGGGACGGAGGGCTGCCAGACGAAGGCTGCCCTCGTCAGCGGTTCGTTCTTCCCGTCGATTCCCGGCGCGATGAAGACCTTCGCCGCATCGCAGAAGTCGAAGGGCGTCGATCTCAGCGTGTTCGAGAACGCTGCGCAAAAGAAAGAAATCTACCCGGCTTCGCCGTACGCCAACGGGTCGGACATCGGCACCACTCTGACCCCGATGTTCGAGTCGTACATGCTGCACGAGACCAACGGTGAGGTCTTCCCGAAGCTGTACACCGCGGCAAAGAACGTCATCGCCGGCAAGAACTAGCAGTGTGGACCTGCCCGTCGACCGCGGCGGGCAGGTCCACTTTCCATCAATTGGGCAATACACTCGCCTTCACGATCAGCGTGATGGCACACGGGGAGCAGGAGAATGACGACCCTTTCGACCGCACGACCGGATCCGGTCGTCGCTGCGCCGCCGCGGCTCGAACTGCGCACGCCGGCCGCCATCGATGTGTTCACCCGAATCCTCACGCACGGGCCGATCGGGCGGATCGACATCACCCGTCAGACTGGACTGTCGCAGGCGGCCGTCACTAAGGCGGTCACTCCGCTCATCGTCGAAGGATTCGTCGTGGTCGACGACGAGCAACAGCGTGGTCTCGCCCCCGGGCGCCCGGTGTATCCGTTGCGGGTCATGCCGAACTCGCTCCTGTCGATCGGTGTGAAGGTGAATGCCGACGAGGTGATCGGTGTCGCGACGACGATGCGCGCGGAGATCATCCACTCCGTGCACCTTCCGGTCGCAGACACCTCCGTCGAGACGATCGTCACCGCCGTCGTCTCCGCGGTCAGTTCGCTGCGGGCTGATCTCGGCGATTCGGCCGCGCGCGTCGCGGGCATCGGCGTCTCGGTCTCTGGCGACGTCGACACGCGAGGCGGAGTGGTCCGCGACTCCGCGCTGCTCGGCTGGCACGAGGTGCCGCTCGGACGCATTCTCGCCGACGAGCTCCAGTCGCCGGTGCTCATTGAGAACGATGTGCGCGCCCTCACTATTGCCGAGCAGTGGTTCGGCGTCGGGGTCGACGCTGGCACCTTCGCCATCGTCACCATCGGTGCCGGAATCGGCTGCGGGCTGTACGTGAACGGTGACGTCGTGTCCGGGGCGAACGGCGTCGCGGGGGAGATCGGCCACCTGCCGCTCGCTCCCGAGAGTTACCTCTGCACGTGCGGCCGCCACGGCTGCGTCGAGGCCGTCGCGTCGTCCGGTTCGATCCTCGCCGCCATCCGTGCAAGTGAAGAGCGCCCAGAGCTCAGCCTGCAGGACGCCATCGACCTGGCCCACGCCGGTAATGCCTCAGCCGTTGCGGCCTTCGATCGGGCCGGCCGCGTGATCGGCACCGCTGTTGCGGCGATGGTGAACCTGGTAGGCCCGGAGATCGTCTTGGTCGCCGGCGAATCGGTGGCGAACTACGACCTATACGAGACGCGCCTGCGGGAGGCCTTTGCCGAGCACGCTTTCGGTTCCGCAGCGAACGCCCGCATCGTGACGACCAGCCACACCTTCGACGACTGGGCGCGCGGCGCCGCGGCCGCGGTCATCCGTGCCACTGTTCGCGGCGAGCAGATGGTCGCGGCCTGACCCGCGGTTAGAGATCGAGCGATTCGCCGGGCTCGAGCACGAAGAACTCGCCGCCGCCCTGCTCTGTTGCCCAGGCCAGCCGCTCGCGCTGCATGTTTTTGCCCGCCGTAGAGAGCGTCATCTCGTGAACGGCGAACGCGCGGCGCGGTTTCACGGCAAGAACGAAGTCCATCGCGTCACCGATCTTCAGCCACGGAGCTCCAACCGGGGCCGCGAGGGTGTCGACCTCGACGCCCTCAGGGATCGTGTAGGAGTCTCCGGGGTAGTACAGGGTGTCGTTGACGAGCACGCCCAGGTTGTCGACGACCGGGATGGATGAATGGATGACAGCGTGCTCGCCGCCGAAGAAGCGCAGGGTAAACGGCTCTACCGTGACCGTGTCACCCGCCTCGACCACCACGACATGGAAGTCGCTCGCCGCCGCGACGACCCCGGCGGGCCCGTAGATGACCGCGTCGGGATTGCGGTCGATAATGCGGGTGAGCTGCTCGGCGGTCCAATGGTCGGCGTGCTCGTGGGTGATGACGATGCCGACGACGTTGCTGAGACCGACGAGCGCGGTGGTGAACGACCCCGGATCGACGACCAGCACCTTCTCCGCTGACTGAAGGATCAGGGCGGCATGTTCTTGTTTGGTCACTCGCATACCTGAGACTTTACTCGCCTCACTTCGTTGCTCGATAGTACCCCCCGGGGGTATTATGGAGCGCATGACGAACCAGCCCGCACGCGACGCGACGATCGACCATTCGATGCACGACACGCGCGACGTGCACGATCACGCCGGGGGCGGCGATCACAGCGGCCACAGCGGCCATGATCCGCGGATGTTCCGGCGCAAGTTCTGGCTCAGTCTCGTGCTCACCGTGCCGACGCTGGTGTTCTCGACCGGCCTCCAAGACATCCTGGGACTCTCCGGTCCGCGATTCCCGGGCAGCCAGTACATCCCTGCGGTATTCGGTATCGCGCTGTTCTTCTACGGCGGTCTGGTGTTTCTGCGGGGCGGCATCGCCGAACTGCGGTCTCGCACACCGGGCATGATGCTGCTGATCTCGCTGGCCATCGTGGTCGCGCTCGGCTACAGCATCGCCGTGACGCTGGGACTGCCCAGCATGGACTTCTGGTGGGAGCTGTCGACTCTCATCACGATCATGCTGCTCGGCCATTGGATCGAGATGGCGGCGGTAATGGGCGCGCAGGACGCGCTTGGGCAGCTCGCCAAGCTGTTGCCCGACCAGGCCGAGCTCGAGGACGGCACGATGGTGGCGGTCGCCGACCTCACCGTCGGCAGCGTCGTCGTCGTGCGGCCGGGTGCCGCGGTGCCCGCCGATGGCGAGGTGACCGAGGGCGCGTCTGACGTCGATGAGGCGCTGCTCACCGGGGAATCGAGAGCGATAGCGAAGAGTCCCGGCTCCAGCGTCATCGCGGGCAGCATCGTCGGGGCTGGGGCCATTACCGTGCGGGTCACCAAAGTCGGCGGAGATACGGCACTTGCCGGCATCATGAAGCTGGTAGCCGACGCTCAGGCCTCCAAGTCGGGTGCGCAGGTGCTGGCCGACCGTGCCGCGGGGCTGCTGTTCTACGTGGCCGTCGGCGCCGCGGTGCTGACCCTCGTGGTCTGGTTCATCCTTGCGCCCGGCGACCCCGGTTTCGTGCTCGAACGCGTCGTAGCCGTGCTCGTCATCGCCTGCCCGCACGCCCTCGGGCTCGCCATCCCGCTGGTCTCGCTCATCGCCACCACCAAGGGCGCTCGTGCGGGCATCCTGGTGCGCACCAAGCTCGCGCTAGAAGAGGCTCGCAGCGTCGACGTGGTGCTGTTCGACAAGACCGGCACGCTCACCGAGGGCCGCCAGGGGGTGACGGATGTCGTCCCCGTCGCCGCAGGGGAGCAAGATGCGGTGCTGGCGCTGGCCGCGTCTGTCGAGGGGCGCTCCGAACATCCGATCGCCCGGGCGATCGTGGCGCAGGCATCCGCGCTCAGCGTCGAGTCGGCGACGGAATTCACCTCGCTGGCCGGGCGGGGTGCGCAGGCGAAGGTCGGCGGAAGGACGGTGACGGTCGCTGGCCCGCGGGTGCTGACGGAACGGGGCATCCAGCTCTCCGCCGATCTCGTCAATGTCAGCCGCGAGTTCGGGGCGCAGGGCAAGAGTGTGGTGTTCGTGCTCGATGGGCAGACGGTGCTCGGGGCGATCGCCGTGGCCGACGTCATCCGCCCGGAATCGGTGGAGGCTGTCGAGCGACTGAAGAGACGCGGGGTGCGGGTGGCGATGGTCACGGGTGACTCGCGGGCAGTCGCCGGCTGGGTCGCACGCCAGCTCGATATCGACGAGGTGCATGCCGAGGTTCTGCCGGGCAGCAAGGCCGACGTCGTGACGGCGCTGCAGGCGCAGAAGCTGCGCGTCGCGATGGTCGGCGACGGAGTGAACGATGCGCCCGCGCTTACGCAGGCCGACGTGGGCATCGCGATCGGGGCGGGGACGGATGTCGCGATCGAATCGGCCGGCATCGTGCTGGCCTCGAGCGACCCCCGCGCGGTGGCCGACGTCATCGCGCTGAGCCGTGCGACCTACCGCAAAGAGGTGCAGAACCTGTGGTGGGCTGCCGGCTACAACATCCTCGGCATCCCGCTGGCGGCCGGCGTGCTGTTCGGCGTGGGCATCCTGCTGCCGCCCGCACTCGCGGCCGCGCTCATGTCGGTGTCGACGATCATCGTGGCGCTCAATGCGCAGCTGCTGCGGCTGACCCGCCTGAAGTGACGTTGGTCGCTTCCCGCCCGAGGTGACCTCGCCGGTCGAGTAGCGCCCGAGGGACGAGGACGCGTATCGAGGACGCGTATCGAGGCCCGCGCGGGTTTCGATACGGCTGCTCCTTCGTCGCGGCCTGCTCAACCAACGACGTACGGAACGAGGACGCATATCCGTCTCCCGTCGGATCGTGCCCTGCCCCCGAATATCCTCTGACACCAATACACTGGCGCGAACCGTCAGCACCACGAGAGGTCCCATGGTCGAGGCATCGAAGCCGCGCAGAGTATTCGTCGCGATCAATCCGACGGCATCGTTCGGTAAGGGCAGCAAGGTGGGGCCAGCGGTCGTCGCCGCACTGCTCACCGCAGGGCACGATGTGACGAGGCTCGAGGAGCCCAGTTACGCCGAGCTGATCGCCTCGGCGAAGGCGGCCATCGCCACCGGCCCCGACGCGCTGATCGTGGTCGGGGGAGACGGCATGGTCAACCTCGGAACCAACCTGGTCGCGGGAACGGACGTGCCGCTCGGCATCGTTCCGTCTGGCACGGGCAATGACATGGCGCGAGCCCTCGGCATCCCGCACGAGAACAGTGCGGGCGCGATCGACCTGCTGCTGAAGCAACTGCAGTTGCCCGCGCGCACCATCGATGCCGGACTCATCCACCGATCGGACGGCGGCGAGACCTGGTACGCCTGTATGGTCTCGGCCGGTTTCGACGCGGTCGTCAACGAGCGAGCCAACCGGATGACCTGGCCCAAGGGTCCGATGCGGTACAACCTGGCGCTGCTCTACGAACTCATCGGGCTGAAGCCCATTCGGTACACCCTCACTTTCGATGGAGAGGTGACCGAGGTGGAGGGCATGATGATCTCGGTCGGCAATGGTGTCTCGCTCGGCGGTGGCATGCTCGTCACGCCCGATGCCGAGGTGGACGACGGGCTGCTCGACGTTCTGGTCGTCGGGCGACTGACGCGATTGCAATTCCTGCGCATCTTTCCGCGCGTATTCCGGGGCGAGCATCTGACCGATCCCCGGGTGACCGTGCGTCGGGTCAAGAGGGTCACGATCGCCGCGGAGGGCGTTGCGGCCTATGGCGATGGCGAGAGAGTCGGGCCTTTGCCGGTCACGATCGAGGTGCGGCCCGGGGCTCTGAAGGTGCTCGCGCCGGCGCGTCCCTAGCCGTTTTGGTAACCGGGCTCAGCGTGTGGCATACTCGATGAGTTGTCCGCTACGGCCCCATCGTATAGCGGCCTAGTACGCCGCCCTCTCACGGCGGTAACACCGGTTCGAATCCGGTTGGGGTCACAACAACTGCCCGGCTCCCTGTAAAAAAAGGGGGCCGGGCACTTTTATTTCCGGATGCACTGTTATTTCCGGATGGCCAATCCGCGGGCACCGATGCATGATCGAATCATGACCGATGCACGATGGCCGGCCCTCGCGGTCGAGGACTGGAACGAAACCCGAGACACCTTCCACCTCTGGACGCAGATCGTCGGCAAGATTCGCATGGTGTCGACGCCTGCTGAGAATCACTGGTGGCACGTGCCGCTGTATGTCAGCGCGCGCGGACTTACGACGGGCGCGATCCCGTACACCGACGGGGTATTCGACATCGAGTTCGATCTGCTTGCGCACGAGCTGGTGATCCGCCGCAGCACGGGCGACCGACGCTCCATCGCTCTGCGCCCCATGTCGGTCGCCACCTTCTACCGGGAGGTGACGGATGCCATGCTCGCGCTCGGCATCCAGGTTTCGATCTACGCGGTCCCCAACGAGGTCGACCCGGCCATCCCCTTTGCGCAGGATGAGACCCACGCCAGCTACGACGCGAGCAGCATGGTGTTGTTCTGGCGCCAGCTGGTGCAGGCGCAGCGGGTGCTGCGCGAGTTCCGGTCGGGATTCATCGGCAAGGCCAGCCCGGTGCACCTGTTCTGGGGCGCGCTCGACCTGGCGGTGACCCGGTTCTCCGGGCGCCCAGCCCCCCGGTACCCCGGGGAGGTGCCGAACTGCCCCAACCGGGTGATGGTCGAGGGCTATTCGCACGAGCTCAGCAGCGCAGGGTTCTGGCCGGGCGGCGGAGCGGAGGGTGCCTTCTACTCCTACGCGTACCCGGCCCCCGACGGTTTCGCTGATGCCGCGGTGCCAACCGGGGCTTTCTATAGCGATGAGTACGGTGAATTCCTTCTGCCGTACGAGGTGGTGCGGGCGTCGGCGGATCCCGACCGGCTGGTGCTCGACTTTCTCGACGCGACCTACCATGCCGCCGCAGACCTGGCGGAATGGCCGGCCCGAAGCACGGTGACGCGCTGACCCCTCAGCGCGCTAGACGTACTCTCGTCGCGGATCGCCCTTCCCGGGACACCGTCCCGACCCTCGGTGCGGGAGTACCCTGCTGCTGTCGGGTGGAGGAGAACCCCCGCGCCCGCCGACAGCGAGAGGGACAGATCATGACGGCATGGACCGACTATCAGCTCGATGCGCTCAGCGGCGCCGACGAGATCTACCTGAAGTCCCGGCGCGAGGACGGAAGCCTGCGCCCGGCCGTCATCGTCTGGGTGGTGGCGGTGGGCAACGACCTCTATGTGCGTTCCGGCGGTGGCCGAGATAACCCATGGTTCCAGCGGGCGCTCGTGCAACACCGCGGACGCATCAGCGGCGGCGGCATCGAGGAGGATGTCGTTTTCGAGGAGGCCGGCTCTTCGCTCACGGAGAAGATCGACGCGGCTTACCGCCTGAAGTACGCGCGGTACTCCGATGACTATGTCGACCCCGTGGTGTCGGCGGATGCCGCGGACGCGACCTTCCGATTGGTCCCGGCCGACGAGGACTGAAGGCTGAAGCCCAGGGAGCTGGCGACATCCGCTCGAGATCGCGCCCTACTGCAGCATCAGCTGCCAGTCTCGCGGCACTCGATCGGCCGGCCCCGGGCTGGTTTGGGAGAGCGGATGACAGTCCGGCGCGGCGAGGACGGGGCCAGCAACGACCCGGTTGATTTCGTAATTCCAGAACCAGTCCTCGCCTGGTTCGAAGCTCTGGATGATGGTGTGCCCGGTCTCGCGGTAGTGCGCAGTCGCATGTTTGTTGATCGAGTCGTCACAGCATCCGACGTGTCCACATTGGGCACAGCGTCTCAGATGCACCCACCACGAGCCGTCGGCATCACACTCGACGCAGCCGGCGCCGCTCGGGGCGACGGTCGGGTCGATGTCCGTCATGTCGGGAGTGGCCATGGTTTCTCACCGTCCAAGTCAGCTAGGGTCACAGTCTGATGCATCCGACCTGGCGTCACTAGGGTGCGGGCATCCAACCCGCGATGGGAATGGGCTGGCTTTCCGTAGCCACGTCTCGGTCTACGGTCAGGGCCAGCTGGCCGAGGGCCGCGGCCCCATCCGTTCCCGGCTCACCGAAGTAGGTACGCAGCGCATATCCGCCGTGACCGGGCACAGAGAAGTTCTGAAACCGCAGGTCGATGGGTCCGAGTGCAGTGTCGCCGCTGCGAATCGTTCCCGACATGATTGGCCGAGCGTCATGGCGGGCCCACACCCGCGCGAATTCCGGTTCGCGAGTCGAGAGGATGTCGACGATCTCGCGCAATCGCGGATCGAACGGGTCGCTTTCGTAGCGCAGCGCGGCGAGCGCCTGCGAGACCGACTCCTCCCACCGTGGGAACGTGTCGCGCACTTCGGCATCGAACAGCGCCATGACGAGATTGCAGCCGGGATTGAAATGGCCACTGCCCAGCGCGAGCGCCATGCGATTGGCTCGGATAACGTCCTGATTGCGGTCGAGGATGATCGCGGGGGTGTGCGACCAATACTCGAGCAGGCGAATGAGATTCTCATCCAGACTTTCGGCGCGCGGGGCAGGTCGAAGCAACGGCCGGGCGGCGTTGTGTGCCAGACGGTGGACATACGCCATCGCGTCTTCGTCGAGCATCAGCGCTCGGCCCAGGGAGGCGAGCACCTGCTCGGACGGCTGGTGGTGGCGGCCCTGTTCGAGTCGCAGGTAGTAGTCGAAGCTGATGTCGGCGAGGGCCGCGACCTCCTGACGGCGCAGGCCCTGCACCCGCCGGTTCGGTTCGCGCGTGATTCCAACATCTTCCGGCTGGATGAGTTCGCGGCGGGCTCTGAAGTACGTCGCGAGGAGAGATCCGTTATTCACGAGTCCTCCTTCCGGGCTGGAGGGTTCCGCGACAGGGAACTCCCTATCGCGGGAAGGTCTGATGAATATACCTCTCACGTCTCCGTCCTGACAGCATTTGTTTCGTGCTTTCGGGTTTACCCGACATCGACTCTGGTCCACCAGAACTGCAACAGTAGGGTCCGACCGTCCGGAGCGAGGCACGGGGTCAGTCGCAGACTCAGCGTGCCGTCCTTGATTTGCGCTCGCGCCATGAAGGGAGCGCAGTGCCAGTGCGGGAACAGCGCGATGTCGAACTGGTGGCTGACCGTTGCCGAGTGCTCGTCGAGTCGGTAGTCTCCGGCATCCAGATACAGACGATCGAGAGCTCCGAGCACGATCGACGCCACGCCGTCATCGGCGTAGGTGAGGTACCCGGTCACCTCCGGATCGCTCTGCTGCAGCACCTCGCCATCACTGTAGATGCCCTCCACGCGGTGCAGCCGCCACGCCCCGACCAGGGTCTCGATGGTCGGTGATTCGTGGGGCTGGTCGATCAGATCGTAGTAAGACACAGCGCTTTCCTCCGAGTGGGCACGGTGATGGCTCGTGCTGAGATTATTCAGCATCATCAGACGAATCGACGTGGCCCCGTGGGCACCCCTCAGGCTGTACTCAGTGCTGCTCGAGCTCGGCGCCGCTAGAGCTGGGTGCTGCTAGTGCTGGGTGCTGCTAGAGCTGGGTGCTGCTACTGCTGGGTATCGCTAGTGCTGGGTGCTGCGCAAATCGCGGGCGAGTTGCTCGTAGTGCTGTGCCTGAGCCTCGCGCTCGTCGCGGGCGGAGGCGGACGACGCGTACGCGGGAAGCTCGGGCCGGTCGGGTGAAGAATGTGCGGCCTCGATCGCGTTCGGCTTCGAGCCCCGCGACATCCGATCGATCCCGGCCAGCGCGACCGCGGACAGGATGAAGACCATGTGAATGACGACCTGCCAGAACACGCCGTCCTCGGTGTAGGTCTCCCCGGTCACCGATTTGGTGTCCGAATTCTTGGAGCCGATGTCGCCGACCTCGATGAACGTCTTGAGAAGGTGAATCGACGAGATGCCGATGATCGCCATGGCGAGTTTCACCTTGAGCACATTCGCGTTGACGTGGGAGAGCCATTCGGGCTGATCGGGATGCCCGTCGATCTTGATCTTTGAGACGAAGGTCTCGTAGCCGCCGATGATCACCATGATCAAGAGGTTGGCGATCATGACGACGTCGATCAGGCCGAGGACGCCGAGCATGATCGCGGCCTCTTCGATATGGAGCGGGTCTTTGACGACCTTTTCGGCAAGGTGGTAGAGCTCGACCATGAAAACGACCACGTAGATCACCTGGGCGATGATGAGGCCCACGTACAGAGGGGCCTGCAGCCAGCGGCTGAAGAAGATCAGGTATCCGATGCCGGAGACATTTCGGGATTGCGGGCGGAACTGGCGGGGCTGGTTGGGCGGCGTCATGGCGGTGAGCCTAGGTGTGATGGATGGGAAAACGCCCGGTAGGAGTGCTGTGTGCGCTCAGCGCTACGCTGAGCGCATGTCTGAATACGTCTACGGCGGAGCTGCCGATATCGACCGCGCGATCGGGTTCATGGTGGCACTCGACGATTCGCAGCGCGACGCACTCGCCGTGCTCGAGATCGACCAGGCCATCGACGAGTTGCAGGCCGAGTACACGAAGGCCTCGGCAGACCCCGGATACCGCCCGACTGACGACTTCGTCGATCGCTTGAGTGGCTACCTCGCCATGGCCGATGACGTGGAAAACCCGAAACTGCGCTAACCGGTTCCCGACTCCCTCGGTCAGTATTTCGGTCCCTGCGCTTGTCGAAGGGTGGCCCTCTTCTCCTCCACAGGTAGCCCGGTGTGGTGGGTTATAAACAGGGTCTGGTCAGCATTATTGGTGCCGACTCGAATGTCGGTGGTCGCTGCAACAATCGGGTCATGAAGGTCTCCACCCACGCACTGACCGCCCATCTCGCGGCCCTCGCGCAGGCGTGGGACGACACCATCGTTGACCAACCCGGCATGCTGTTGCAGCTGATCGGGGATCTGGCGGCGGTGCAGCGCCGCATCGATGCGCTCCGGGTTGCAGTTGCGGGAGAACTTGCGGACTTGTCCGCTGCCCACCGCGGCGGCGAGGCGATGGCGCGCCGGGCCGGACATGCCCGACCAGGCTCCTATCTGGCCGAGCTGTGGCAGATCAGCGTCGCCGAAGCAACCAGGCTGTGTGAGGTGGGTCTGGCAACGCGGCAACGGACCGCCTTGGACGGCGCGCTATTGCCGGCCCGATACCCGGCTGTGGGCGAGGCGATCGCCGCCGGGTCGGTGGGGGTGGAGGCGGCCGTGGTGATCGTGCGCGAACTGGACCTGGCCGCCCCATTCTGCTCCACCGAAGCGCGCGCGGCGGGGGAGCGACTGCTGGTGGAGCACGCGCCGGGATCGACCAGCTCGTGAGCGAGCAGCTACGGGCTGCCCGCGACCGGGTTCCCGAATCCTTGGGACAGGACGGTAGTGCCGACATCGATGATCGGACCATGCCGCACCGCCGCGCCGATGCCGCCGAAGACCTATTCCGGCAGGCGGTCAACTGCACGTGCGCTGCTGGTCGGGGTGGTGGCGGTCCGCTGGTGACGATGATCGTGCGGATGAGCCTCGACCAGTTGGTCACCGGGCTCGGCAGCGCCCAGATCGATGGGATCGATGCCGGGATCTCCGCCACCACAGCCCGCCGTCTTGCCGCAGATGCGAACATCATCCCCGTAGTGCTCGGCGGTGCCGGGGAAGTCCTGGATCTGGGCAGGTCGCGGCGGCTGTTCAGTCCCGCCCAACGCCACGCGTTGGCCGAAACCTACGGCGGGTGCGCGTTCCCGGCCTGCGCACACCCACCCAGCTACACCGAAGCCCACCACCTCCAGTGGTGGTCCCGTGGTGGGGTAACGGATCTGGACAACGCGATCCCGTTGTGCTCGTTCCACCACCACCGCATCCACGACGACGGCTGGGAGATCGTCATGCGCGACCGGGTGCCGTATTTCATCCCGCCACCGTGGATCGACCCCGACCAGACACCCAGACGAGGAGGAAAGGTGGTCAACCTGACGTGGTCAGGATGAGGGAACGCGACAAAAAAGAACGAGAACGAGAACGAGAAGGAAAAGGAGGGAGAGGGGAAACGCGAAAGAAAACGTGATGCCACTCCGCACACCAACCGGATTCCAATCCCACTGCAACTGCATGCCCATCGCGCTGCGCCCGCACGACACGAGCACGAGCGCACGGCATTACGGTCGACGCCCGGCATCACTCCAGTTCACCCGGTAGGGTTGGCGATAGCGAAGGGGAGTATTCCCAGGGGCTCACGCCCTACGCCGCAATCGTCAATACGGTCGTCGAAGGTGCCGACCCGGGTGCGGTGGTGCAGCACAGCGGTCAGACCGCGGCCGCGCGGAAGAGACTTTCGGGAATCCGGCGTACCCGCCGACCCCGATGAAAGGCCCGCCCTTGGAACTTCAACTCCCGATCGCGTTTGAGATCACGACCATCGTCGTGCTGATCCTCATTGTGATCGCCGACCTGGTGCTGGCCTACAAGCGTCCGCACATCCCGTCCACCAAAGAGTCGAGCCTGTGGGTGGGCTTCTACGTGCTGCTTGCACTGATTTTCGCTGTGTTGATGTTCGTCTTCGCCGGCGCCGACCATGCCGGACAATTCGTCGCCGGCTGGCTGACCGAATACAGCCTGTCGATCGACAACCTGTTCGTTTTCGTCATCATCATGGCGAGGTTCTCGGTCCCGAGAAAATACCAGCAGGAAGTGCTGATGGTGGGCATCATCATCGCACTGGTCTTGAGAGCGATCTTCATCATTCTCGGCGCACAGCTGATCGAACACTTCAGCTGGATCTTCTACATTTTCGGCGCCTTCCTGCTGTACACCGCCATTAGGCAGGCATTCGAAAACAGCGACGAGATGGAAGATAAGGAGAGCGGAGTCATCCGTCTCCTGCGCAAGCGCGTACCGATCACCGATGAGTTCGACGGGGCGAAGCTGCGCACTGTGATCGACGGCAAGAAGGTGCTCACGCCGATGATCATCGTCTTCCTGGCGATCGGCTCCACCGACCTCATCTTCGCGTTGGACTCGATACCGGCGATCTTCGGCATCACTCAAAGCGCGTTCATCGTGTTCACCGCCAACGTGTTCGCATTGATGGGGCTGCGCCAGCTGTACTTCTTGCTCGGTGACCTCATCGACAAGCTGGTGTACCTCAAGTACGGCATCGCCTTCATCCTCGCCTTCATTGGCGTCAAGCTGGTTGCGCATGCCCTGCACGAGAACGAGCTGCCCTTCATCAATAGCGGCAAGGGCATCGAGTGGGCACCCGAGATTTCCACGCTCATGTCGCTCGGTGTGATCGTCGTCTCGATGGCGGTTGCAGTCGTGGCCAGCCTGATCAAGATCCGCATCGACAAGAACCGGGCATCCGTCTCGTCGTAGCGAGCGCCGGCTGACGGGCGAGCGCCCCATGGGCAGCAGTCCCCATGTCGGGAGCGCCGGATGCCGGTTACGGTTGCGGGAGGCGCCCGTGTGAGCAGCGCATAGAGTGTTGCGGGGGGAGGTGTCGCCGACGATGGAGATCCAGCGCGAGATCGTGCTGTCTGACGGCGCCGCGCCGAACCACGCCGCACCAAACCACGCCGCACCAAACCACACTGTGCGATTCCGGTTCGCCGGGTATTCCGATCGTGGCGCGGTTCGCCGCATCAACGAAGACAGCTACCTCGCTGCATTACCCCTGTTCGTCGTGGCCGACGGTATGGGCGGTCACGCGTTCGGAGACCGAGCGAGTCAGGCCGCGATCGCCGCTTTCGCCGACTCTTTCGTCGACACCGAGGTCGCATCACCACAGCGCGTGCTCGACGCTATCCGCCATGCGAACGACGCGGTGCTGGCCGTCGGAGACAGCGCGGATGCCGACGGATCCCTCTCGGGAACGACGCTCTCCGGCGTCGCCTTCGTCGAAACCGGACCCCGCGGCAATTACCACTGGATGGCGTTCAATGTCGGCGATTCGCGCGTCTACAGCTGGGACGGTCGCACCCTCCTGCAGCTGAGCGTCGACCATTCCGCGGTGCAGGAACTCGTCGACCAGGGCGAGATCACCCGGCTGGAGGCGCACAGCCATCCGGAGCGCAACGTCGTCACGCGCGCGCTCGGTGCAGAGGCCGAGGTCGACGCCGATATCTGGTTACTCCCCGCTCGAGATCGCCAGACCTTCCTCGTCTGCTCCGACGGCCTCACCAAAGAGCTCGACGACGACGAGATCGCGCGCATCATCGTGTTTCACGCGGCCGAGTCGGCACGGACGGCACCGGGGGAGTACGCGATCAGCGTTGCCGAACGACTGGTGAATGCCGCCGTCGCCGCCGGAGGATCCGACAATGTCACCGTCATCGTCGTCCAGTCCGAGGCGGTCGGAACTGCGGTCGTGAGCGACGACACCGTCGATCGCGATGCGATGCCAGCACAACTCGAAGAGACTCGGCCGAGAGGGTGACCGCGCAATGACCGCTCTCCACACAACAACCACTCTCCACACAATGACTCTCGACTACGTACCCGCTGTCAGCGACGGCTGGCTCGCCCTGTGCTCCCCGCAGCGAGTGCTGCTGATCGAGACAACGACGGATGCCGCGCTCATCACCTCCCTGCATTCGGCCATTCGCGAAGACGGCGGCATCCGCGCTGCGCTCGACCTGCTCGCCAGAAACGGTCTGGCGGCCATCCCCTCCTTCGCGCTCGTGGAGGCGACCGGTGAGCCACGGGTGATCGTGCGGGGTGGCGTGACCGTCACCGCTATGGGTCCCGATGCTGAGCGCATCGTGACCGGCGCCGGAGTCACCACCTGGTCGGAACAGGTGCTGGCCGGAGCTACCCGTCTCACGGTCTCGATCGAGGGCGCGACCGCGGCAAGCGGCGTCGGAAGGCTGCCGATCTCCGACGGCATCTCCTGGGTCGCCTCGCTGTCCGTTGGTGCTGCCGGGTTCGCGCCCACGGCCGTCACGTCGCAGCCCGTTCGAGTGGACATCGACCCCGAGGCGACCGTGAGCGAGCTGCCCGAGGCCGTCGCCGCAGCTGCACCAGCACCGACGACCGAGCGCGGGCGCTACGACGACCTGTTCGGCGACACGATGTACCGCGATGTCGCGGGAGCGGCGGTGGCCGAAGAACCCGAGGCGTCCGCGACCGAGGAGCCGCAGGCATCCGCCGTCCCGGCTGCCGGCGACGAGACAGAAGTCGAGGGCGACCACGACGGCCAGACCGTGCTGACCTCGGACATCGCCAAACTCCGCACGGAACGCAACGAGCGCAAGGCCAAGCGCACCGCGCACTCGACGCCCGTTCCCGCTCCGGCCCCCCACATCGTGCTGACGCTGCCGAACGGATCGCGGGAGCCGCTCGCGCAGCCGATCCTCGTCGGTCGAGCGCCGAGCGTGACGCAGATCTCCGGCGGCCAGGTGCCTCGACTCATCACCGTCGGCACCGCCGACCAGGACATCTCACGAACCCACGCACGGTTCGTGCTCGAGGGTGAGACCGTGGTCGTCACCGACCTCCACTCGCGCAACGGCACCATGGTGGTGCTGCCAGGCAAGGAGCCCCAGAAGCTGCGCGCCGGCGAACCGACCGCGGTGATCATCGGCACCGTCGTCGACTTCGGCGGCGGCATAACCCTCCGGGTGGACGAAGACTGATGCGTCGCTCCACCTCACAGCCGCCCGAGCTGCCGGGCTACACCTTCGTCAAGGTGCTGGGTTCCGGCGGGTTCTCCGACGTCTTCCTCTACGAGCAGAAGCTGCCCAAGCGCCGGGTCGCGGTGAAGGTGCTGCTCACCGAAGACCTCACGCCCGCGACGCGAGCCGCGTTCGTCGGTGAGGCGAACCTCATGGCGCAACTCTCGACCCATCCATATATCGTCACGATCTACCAGGCGGATGTCGCCTCCGACGACCGTCCGTACTTCGTGATGGAGTATTGCTCTGGCCCGAGCCTCGCCGAGCGATACAAGCAGGAGACCTTCGAGGTCGCCGACGCGCTGCGCATCGGCGTGCGACTGTCGAGCGCGGTGGCGACCGCACACTCTGCCGGCATTCTTCACCGCGACATCAAGCCGGCGAACGTGCTCACCAACGACTACGGATGGCCGGCACTCACCGACTTCGGAATCTCCTCCGCCGTCGAAGAAGACGTTCTGCCGCTGCACACCGGCACTCTCGCCGATGCCCTCGCGGGCGCGGCCGGCACCACGGGAACCACCGGAACCAGCGGAACAGGCGCTTCGGTCGGGATGTCCGTTCCCTGGTCGCCGCCGGAGATGTTCGATGACGACCCCGAGCCCGATGTGCGCTCCGATGTGTTCTCCCTCGCCGCGACGATCTACACGATCCTGGCCGGGCAGACGCCATTCGAGGTGCGCGGTCATTCGAATGGAACCCTCGATCTGATCGGCCGCATCGAGCGTGGAGCCATCACCCCGTTCTCCCGCACCGACCTGCCGCGCTCTCTCGTCGCCGTGCTGCGGAAGGGGATGGCCTCCGACCGCAGCGACCGCTTCGCTACAGCGCTCGACTTCGCTCGTGCCCTCCAGCGGGTGGAACTCGAACTCGGCTATGCCCCGACCACCATCGACGTGCCCAACCTGCACATCGAGGCGACCGCTCGCGAGAGCGATGGTCAGGATGCCGACGAGACACGGGTGCGCTCCGTTGCGACCGTGGCCATCCAGCCCCCGATCATCCAGCCCCCGATCATCGAGCGCCCGGTCCCGCATCCGGCACAGGTCGAATCGCTGGTCGAATCGCAGGTCGAATCGCAGGTCGAATCCACCCGACTGCGCGCACCGGTTCAGGTAGCCGTCGAGGAGACGGTGATGCGTCCCCGCGAGACCGCGCAGCCCCCGCCGCCCGCGACTTCTACGCAGCGCGAGAGCGGTGCTCAGGCCGGCGCTGAGACCGGTGCCGAGCCCGATGCGCACCAGCCGCGACGCAAGCGCGGTGCCCTGATCGGCATCGCTGCCGCAATCGTCGTGATCGTGATCGCCGCAGTGCTGTTCTTCGTCGTTCCGCAGGGCGGATCCACCCCGGCCGGACCGACCGCGGCACCCGGAGGAAACGGCGGCGTGATCGACGTCTCCTCGGTACCGGCGCCGACCAACGGTGCGGCGGTCGCCAGTGCCGACGGCAGTACCGTCACCTTCACCTGGACCAACCCGAAACCGAAGAAGGGTGACAGCTTTCTCTGGGCCAAGGCCGAGTCGCCCACCGAGCAGACACCGACCGACCAGCCGACCGCCGTCGTCACCGGTGTGGTGCCCGGCTCGAAGACCTGCATCAATGTCGCCGTGCTGCGCGATGGAATCAGTTCGGCTAACCCCTTGGCGGTGTGCGACCGGTGAACGTGGTGAAGGTGGAGTTCTGCGGCGAGTGGTACTCGATCGAAGAACCCGGCGACTTCTTCGTCGGTCGCGAGGGCGATCTCGCCATCGACGACAATCCCTACCTTCATCGGCAATTCCTGCGCATCTACGCGGACCACGAGATGTGGTGGCTCGGCAACGTCGGCAATCTGCTCGCGGCCACAGTGTCGGACGGCACCGGCTCGGTGCAGGCCTGGCTCGCGTCCGGGGCGCGCCTGCCGCTCGTCTTCCCGACGATGCACGTCATGTTCAGCGCGGGGTCGACCACCTACGACTTCACCATCCACACGGACGAGCAGTATTTCAGCATGTCGCCCTTCGCCTCGTCGACCACCACCTCCACAACGATCATGCCGGTGACGCTCACCGCCACACAGAAGCAGCTGATCCTGTCGTTGGCGGAGAACATCCTGACCCAGGCCGTGCCGGGGCGAGGAGAGGTGCCGAGTTCTGCGGATGCCGCGGCCCGCCTCGGCTGGTCGATGACGACCTTCAATCGCAAGCTCGACAACGTGTGCGACAAGCTCGACAAGATCGGGGTCTCCGGGCTGCGCGGAGGCAAGGGCAAGCTCGCGAACAACCGTCGTGCGCGGCTCGTGGAGTATTCGCTCGCCACCCACCTCGTGAGTGTGGAAGACCTGCCTCTGCTTGAATGGAAGCGGGGGAGTGACGATGCCGACTAAGAATGCGTTCTGGTCGAAACTCCGCGGGCGCAAGGTCATCTCGTCGGTCGTCGCCATCGCGGTGCTGGCCGGCGTGCCGATCACCCTGGCTATCGCGCACCGGGGCTTCCCGGTCACCGATGTCGACCTGACCGCCCAGAACGTCTGGGTGACGAACGGCAAGCAGCTGCTCGGCGGTCGTCTCAACCACCAGATCGGTGAGCTCGACGCCAAGGTGAACGGCTCATCCACCCACCTCGACGTGCTGCAGGACGGCGGGGCGACGATCCTCACCGACACCACCCAGGGCACCGCGCAGGTCATCGACCCCGCCTTCGTCTCATTGACCCAGAAGATCACCATCCCGGTCGGCGCGAAGGTCGCGTATGGCGCCAATACGCTCGCCATTCTGGGTCAGGACGGCAAGCTCTGGGTCATCGACGCCGCCGACAAGCTCACCTTCGACGCGGGCAAGACGACTCCCACCGCCAAGCTCGGTCTGGGCGCGCTCGTCGTCGCAAGCAAGACCGGTCAGATCTTTGCGACCTCGCCCGCCCAGCAGAAGCTGGTCACCGTGGAGCGTCCCGGTGCGAAAGCGACCTCCGTCACCTTCGGCGTGCCGAAGAAGAACTCTCAGCTGACCGCGGTCGGGGAGCACCCGGTCGTGCTTGACACGAGGGCGAACACGGTGATCCGCTCGGACGGATCGGTCACCAAACTCACCGCTGACGCGCTGCGCATCCAGCAGGCCGGCCCCGACAACGACTACGTGCTGGTCGCCACCGGCAACTCGCTGCTCGAGGTTCCGTTGGGCGGCGGCGCCCCCGCGACAGTACAGGCGAAGATCACGACACCGGTCACCTCGGCGAGCGGCGTCTCCGCCCCGGTGTTCTTGGGAGGCTGTGCCTATGGGGCCTGGGCCGATGCGCAGAAGTACCTCTACGCCTGCGACGACAAGCAGCCCATCGCGCAGGACATCGGGGAGCCGACAAGCGGCAGTGACCTCGAGTTCCGCGTCAACCACGGCGTGATCGCGCTGAACAATCTGCAGAACGGCAACGCCTGGATCGCGTCCTCGGACATCCGTCTGGTCAACAACTGGGCGCAGGTAAACCCCGACGAGGTGACGAAAGACGGCGAAACCGGCAAGGAACGCCCGGTGAAGCAGTCGTTCGAGGATGCGGTGGCGAACCGCACGGCAACCAACCATCCGCCGGTGGCCGTCGATGACAACTTCGGCGCGCGACCGCAGCGCACGACCGTGCTCCCGGTGCTCGACAACGACACGGACGAGGATGGCGACGTCCTCACCATCACGAAGGTCGACGACATCGACCCGTCGATCGGCACCGTCGACGTCATCGAGGGTGGGCGCGCCCTGCAGTACACGCCGCCGCTCGGGGCGATCACCACCGCATCCTTCCGCTACACGATCAGCGACGGACGTCAGGCCTACGCGTCGGCGCAGGTCAACGTGACCATCCGACCGCTCAGCGCCAACACGGCGCCGACCCAGAAGCGCACCAGCACGGCGACCGTCGAGGTCGGGCAGGCGATCCCGTACAACGTACTGGGCGACTTCATCGACCCGGACGGCGACGAGATCTACCTGGTCGGCGCCGCCGCGACGACGCCCGACCTGGTGCAGTTCACCGCCGACGGCACCATTACCTTCACCAGCAAGACCGGTCAGACGGGCGCCAAACAGGTCGCGTTCACTATCTCCGACGGCAAGACCACCACCGCGGGGAGCCTCGAGGTTGACGTGAAGCCGGTCGACAGCCTCGACCCGGTTGCAGTGCCCGACTTCGCGACGGCGGTGAGTGCAACGCCGGTGGTCATCCATCCACTCGAGAACGACCTCTCGCCATCCGGCCAGCCCCTGTCTCTTGTCAGCGCGAAGCTCGAGTCGGGCGGCAACGCCACGGTCTCGGTGGACCAGGGGAAGTCGACCATCGAGTTCACCTCCAACGTGGCCGGTTCGTACTATCTCGCCTACACGATCGCGGCGGGCGCACATACCGTGCAGGGGATCGCCCTGGTGAACGTAGCCAACCCCAGTGGTTCCAACGCCGCGCCCATTGCGGTGAAGGACGTCGCGTACGTGCGACCGGGGGAGCCGACCACCGTCGACGTGCTGACCAACGACGTCTCGCCGTCTGGGCGGGTGCTCGTGGTGCAGTCGGTGGACAAGGGACCGGACGGCAGCGCGCTCAATGTCGAGGTGCTCGGCAACTCGGTCGTGCGGGTCACCGCGCCCGGAGTGCTCGCCCAGCAGGTGCAGCTCACCTACGTCGTCTCCGATGGGCTCAAGTCTTCGAGCGCGGCGGTCACCGTGGTGCCGATCCCGCCGCTCGTGAACCATCAGTCCCCGATTGCGACGGATGACGCGGCCACCGTTCGGGCCGGTGACATCGCCAGCGTTCCGGTGCTCGACAACGACACGTCACCCGACAACGTGCCGTTCACGCTTGACCCGACCCTCGCGTCCACGGCTGACCAGGGGGAGGGTGCGAGTGCCTTCGTCAGCGGATCCCTCGTGCGGTACCAGGCACCCACCGTCGCGGGCACCTACAGCGTGACCTACGGCATCACCGACAAATACGACCAGCGGGCCAGCGCCACCGTGACCTTCACCGTGACCGCGAAGAGCAAGGACAAAGACCTCGCTCCGCAACCGCAGACCCTCACCGGGCGTGCCTTTGCGGGCGCGGCGGTCGAGATCGTGGTTCCGCTGAACGGCATCGACCCTGACGGTGACTCGGTGGCGCTCACCGGCATCGGCTCCGCGCCGAGCTTGGGACGGATCACCGGCACCACCGGCAGCTCGTTCACCTACCAGGCCTACGAGGCATCCGCCGGCACGGACACCTTCACGTACATCGTCGAAGACACGGCCGGAAAGACCGCGACCGGCACGATCTCGGTTGGCGTCATCCCGCGTCCGTCCACGGTGAAGCCGCCCACCGCTGTCGACGACAAGATCGAAGTCAAGCCAGGCAAGACCGCCGCCGTGCCCGTGCTACTCAACGACTCCGACCCGAACGGCTACGAGCTGAGTCTCAAGCCGAAGCTGCCCGAGGTGCAGGAGCCGCTCGTCGCGAAGGTCAGCGGAGCGCTGGTGCTCATCACGGCGCCGAACAACGAGGGCGCCTACGTGGTGCGCTACCAGGTGACGAACGGGCAGGGCGGATCCGCCACGGCGTTCGTGCAGGTGCTGGTGACCAACGACGCGAAGCCGATCTACCCGTCGGCCGCCGATCACGTGATCACGATCGAGCAGCTCACCGGCAAGAGTTCGATCACGGTGAACGCCCTAGACGGAGCGTCCAACCCGTCGGGCGTCGCCTCCGACCTCACCGTCGCGGTCAAGGGCGCGAACGCCTCCGCCGGCGACGTCCAGCCCAACGGCAAGATCGTCGTCACCCCCAGCGACCACCGCATGGCCATCACCTATTCCGTCACCGACGAGACGACGGGCCTGGCCGGTGAGGCGTTCGTGGTCGTTCCACCGAAGCCAGGGTCGGCCGAGGCATCCACTGCTCCGCCCAGCATCAAGCCCGGTCTCACCGAGATCGTGAAGATGAACGGCACAGGCGAGTACACCCTGTCGCAGATCATCACCGTCCCATCCGGGCGACCGGCCAAGATCACCAAAGAAGCGGATGTCAGCGCCACCAACGCCGCCGGATCCCCCTGGGTCAGCACCTCCGCCCTGAAATTCACCGGAGCCAAGGACTACCGCGGGCCGGCCGCCATCACCTTCAGGGTGAACGACGGCAAGGACCCCGGCATGACCGAGGACCGGATCACCCTCCTCACGTTGCCTATCACGGTCGGCTCGGCGGACCAGTCCGACGTTCCGCCGACCTTCACGCCGCCGAGTGTGCAGGTCGAGGCCGGTGAAGACCCGCAGGTGATCGACCTGCGTGACTCGACCTTCCAGCCCAACCCGCAGGTGCTCGCGGCAGTCACCTACAGCGACTTCTCGAGCTCGAACAGCGAGGTCGTCTCATCGCCGAGCGGGTCGAAGCTCAGCCTGTCGGCGCCGTTCGGCGTGCAACCCGGCGCCGTGTCGACCATCACGTTCACGGTCAACTCGGGCGAGTTCCACATCCCCGGCCAGGTGAACGTACGCGTGGTCTCCTCGAGCCGTCCGCTCGCGTACCAGAAGAGCGTTCAGAAGATCGACTTCAAGCGCGGTGGCGCGGGTGCATCGCAGAACGGTGCCGTTTCCGAGACGTATTGGATCAACCCGTTCCCGAACCAGGCGTTGACGATCATCGCGGCGAAAGCAGCAAGCGCGCCCGCCGGGGTCACCGTGTCGTTTACGGCGAATTCGATCACCGTCTCCGCATCCACCGCAGCCAAGACCGGCGACGTGAATGTGACGTACACCGTGCAGGATGCGACCAAGGATCCGGCCCGCAACGTGACGGGTCAGCTCACGGCGACGATCCACGACGTGCCGGATGCGCCGCCGGCGCCCTCGACCAGCCAGGCGAGCGGCTCGAGCGACGGCCAGGTGAAGATGACCATCGCGGCGCCGTCCGACAACCACGGTCTCTCGGTCACGAAGTACGAGATCAAGTCCACGCCGAACGACAGTGACGACGTCGTCACCGCGACCGGAAATTACACTGCGAAGGGCCTCAGGAACGGCCAGGGTTACACCTTCCAGGTCCGTGCCTACAATTCCGACGGATGGGGTGCGTGGTCGGATTCGAGCAACACCGTCATCCCCTACGGAACCCCGGCCGCGCCCGCCAGCGCAACGATCAGCAACCCGGGCAACGACTACGGCCCAGCGTCGTTGAAGCTGACCTGGACCGCTCCGGGCAACACCGGCGGGGGAAATGTCACCTACGAGGTCAGCTACGACGGGGGAGCCTGGACCGCAGCCACCAGCGGTACGACTCGCACCGGCGATGTCGGATCGCACTCGTTCACGGTGCGCGCCATCAACACGGGAAGCGGAAATACCGGCCCGAACCGCGCCTCAAACTCGATCACCGTCGATAAGAAGCCCGACCCGGTCAAGTCCGTCGATCTCGAACGTGGGTCGACCGCGACCTGTGACACGGGCGGTACCTGTTACCGGTTCAAGGTGACTACCCACAACATGGGCAACGGCAGCAAGAGCATCTCGTTCTACTGCAACGGCCAGAAGCAGACGACGTCGACAACCACGATCACCACCACCGACGGTCAGCCGACGACCTCGCCCAGCCCGTGGTGTGGATACGACACCCAATACGTCATCGTCGATGGTGTCACCAGCAACAACGCCGACTTCAACCCCTGATCCCGATCCCGATACCAAGAGGACGACACCGATGCCCGTAACCCAAGAGCAAGCCGACTGGTTCTCCGGCGCCTTCGAGCGTCTGGTGGACAACATCGACCAGGCGATCCTGGGGAAGAAGCACAGCATCCGTCTAGTGCTCACGGCGATGCTGTCGAATGGCCACGTTCTGCTCGAAGACGTGCCGGGAACCGGTAAGACCGTGCTCGCGAAGGCGCTGGCGAATACGGTGGATGGCACGCACTCCCGCGTGCAGTTCACCCCTGACCTGCTGCCGTCCGACGTCACCGGTGTGACCATCTACGACCAGAGCAAGGGCAAGTTCGAGTTCCACCCTGGCCCGATCTTCGCCTCCGTCGTACTTGCGGACGAGATCAACCGCGCCAGCCCCAAGACCCAGAGCGCACTGCTCGAGGTGATGGAGGAGGCCATTGTCACCATCGACGGCGTCGGCCACCCGGTGGGGGAGCCGTTCCTGGTGATCGCCACACAGAACCCGGTGGAGCAGGCCGGAACCTACACGCTCCCCGAGGCGCAGCTCGACCGCTTCCTCATCAAGACCTCCCTCGGCTACCCCGATCACGACACCACCGTCAGCCTGCTGATGGATTCCTCGAACCGCGCCAGGGCATCCTCGATCAAGCCGATCATCGCCTCGGAGTCGGTGGTGATGATGTCGCAGCTCGCCAGCGAAGTGCACGTCGATGCCGCGGTGATGGGCTACGTGAGCCAGCTGGTCAGCGCCACCCGCGTCGACAAGGATGCGGCCCTCGGCGTGAGCATCCGTGGCGCCCTCGCCCTCGCCCGCGCCCTCAAGACCTGGGCGATCTCGCAGGGCCGCACCTTCGTCACCCCCGACGACGTGCGCGAACTCGCCGTACCCGTGCTGGCGCACCGCATCATCGTCGACCCCGAATCGGAGTTCGCCGGCGTCAGCGGTGCCGACATCGTCTCCCGCGCCATCGTCGAGGTCGAGCCGCCGGCATACCGGGCCGCCTGATCGGATGACGACAGCTCCCGCCCGCCGCCCGTCGCAGTCGCTCATCGCTGTGCGACAACTTCGGCGCGCCATCGCGGACGCTGGTCGTGCCCTCGGATCGCTCGCCCGGCGCGGGGGAGCCTTTGCGTGGCGGTATCTCGGGCCCGTGCTGGCCTCGATCAGCATGGTCGGGCGACTGACGCTGGGCGCGGCGATCGTGTCGTTCCTGATCAGCATCATCCTCGGCTGGGTCGAGTTCACCTTCCTGGGGGCGACTCTCCTCGGCGGGCTTCTGGTCGCGGCCTGCTTCTCGTTCGGCCGAGCCACCTACGCGGTGACCATCGAGCTGAACCCGCGTCGGGTGACGGCGGGCGAGCGTGCGCTCGGGCGGATGCTCGTGGTCAACACCGGCCAGCGTCCGGTCATCCCGACCCGGATGGAACTGCCCGTCGGTGCCGGAGTCGCCGAGTTCTCGATCCCGCGCCTGGCTCCGGGCGCGGAGAGCGAGGAACTCTTCGCCATGCCGACGCATCGGCGCGCGCTCATCCTCGCCGGTCCGGCCATCTCGGTGCGGGGGGATCAGCTCGGACTCATCCGCCGCACAGTCAAGTGGACCGACCAGGTCGAGCTCTTCGTACACCCCAAGACGACGCGGCTCATGGCGACTGCGCCCGGCCTGGTGCGCGACCTCGAGGGGCAGACGAGCACCGTCATCACCGACAGCGACCTCGCCTTCCACGCGCTGCGGTCGTACGAGCCCGGCGACGACATCCGCAATGTCCACTGGCGCACATCGGCCCGTACCGGAATGCTCATGGTGCGCCAGTACACCGAGACCCGTCGTTCGCAACTGCTGCTGATGCAGAGCGCCGAGACCACGCATTACGCCTCCGAGGATGAGTTCGAACTCGCCATCTCGGTGATGGCCTCCATCGGGTGCCAAGTGATCCGCGAGAAGACCAGCCTGCACGTGATCTGGGAGGAGGCGCGGCTGCGCAGCCGCTCGATGACCTCCCTGCTCGACGACTCGTGCCGCATCGCTCCCACCACGGACGCGTTCCCCAACCTTCGCGAATTCGTGCGGTCCACGACCCGTGCGCTGCCGGTGCCGTCGCTGGTGATCCTCGTCGTCGGCTCCCAGGCGCCGACCACCGAGATCCGCTCCGTGTCGACCCTGTACGGCAGCGACACCGTGATGATCGCTGTCCGCATCGATCTGGATGCCCCCGCGGGGCTCTCCAAGATCGGCAACACCGTCGTCGCCACGGTCGGCAAACTCAGCGACCTGCCCGCCCTGCTCGATCGGACCGGCCGATGACCGCCGCGACCGCGACGATGCGGCCGCGCGATCGGGCGCGCGGACTGCAGACGGTGAGCCGCACCACCTGGGTCGACCTCGCGGTGCTCACGGTACTCAGTGGTTTGTCCATCGCCGGCTTCGAACCCGCCTTCGGTCCGTACAACTATTTGCTCGCCGCGATCGGCGGACTCGTCGTCGGCACTGCGGCCGCCCTGGTCTGCTTCCTGTTCCGGATCACGATCGTGCCGAGCATCGCGATCGCTCTGGGCGCGTACGTGCTGTTCGGAACGGCGTTCGCGATGCCGGCGCAGGCAATCGGCGGAGTCATCCCGAGCCTGACCAGCCTGGCCGGCACGTTCCAGGGAGCGGTGTTCGGCTGGGCCGACATCGTGACCCTGCAGACGCCGGTCGAGGCGCCCCCGTACATCGCCGTAGTGCCGTACTTCGCCACCTGGCTGGTCGCGCTGATCAGCGTGTCGGTCGCGGTGCGCTGGCTGCCGCGGAAGAAGCGCACTGCGCTGCGCTCGAGCGTGCTCGTCATCCCCGCGCTGGTCCTCTACTTCGCCGGCATCATCATCGGAACCCGCGAGCCGTACTTCGCGGGCATCCGCGGCGTCGCCTTCGCCGTGATCGCCCTGGTCTGGCTGGGCTGGCGCCGCAAGCAGAGCGGCGCGGTATCGATCACCGTGGACGGCTCGGCTCGCCAGCGCAAGATCATCGGCGTGGCCATCGTCGTGATCGGTGCGGTCGTGATCGGTGGGGGCGGCGGATACCTGCTGAGCCCGAAGCCCGACTCGCGCTTCGTGCTGCGGCAGGAGATCACCCCGCCGTTCGATCCGCTCGAGTATCCGAGCCCGCTCGCCGGCTTCCGCAACTTCACCAAGAAGGAGGCGAAGACCGACCTCTTCACCGTGCGGGGGCTCCAGGAGGGCCAGAAGCTGCGGATGGCGACCCTCGACAGCTACGACGGCCTGGTCTGGAGCGTGGCGAGCCCGAGCACCCAGACCAGCGACTCGGGCGGCTTCGAGCTGCTCGGTCGCGACATCCCGGCCCCGCCGCTCGCGAAACCCGGTGGCACCTCGACCGTGAAGGTCACGGTCGACGGCTACGCGGATGTCTGGCTCCCGACCGCTGAATACCCCACCACGCTCGACTTCGACAGGTACACCGGCGTCGACCCCACGACCACCGTGCGGATCAACCCGACGACCGGTACCGCAGCGGTGACCAGCGGCGTGAAGAAGGGGCTCGTCTACTCGGTCGGCGTCACTAGCCCCACGGTGCCGAATGACAGGGCGCTCGCGAAGGTGCCGACCGCGCGCCTGACTCTGCCGCCGGTGACGAAGGTCCCGGACGTCGTCTCCGCGAAGGCGACCGAGTACGCGGGCACGGCGAAGACGACGATCCAGCAGCTGCGCAATATCGAACGCTCGCTCACGACGGTCGGTTTCCTCAGCCACGGGCTCGCCTCCGACCCGGTCCCGTCGCGCGCAGGTGAGGGCTCCGACCGCATCACCGAGCTGTTCACCAAAGAACCGATGGTCGGCGACGAAGAGCAGTACGCCTCCGCCTTCGCGCTCATGGCGCGGAGCCTCGGGTACCCGGTGCGGGTCGTGATGGGCTTCGCCCCGAAGGTCTCGACGGGAACGAACGAGGTCGTCGTCACCGGCAAAGATGTCACCGCCTGGGACGAGGTCGCCTTCGAGGGAGTCGGCTGGGTTCCGTTCTACCCGACCCCCACCAAGACGGATGCTCCCCAGGAGCAGACCACCAAGCCGAAGATCGAGCCGCAGCCGCAGGTGCGTCAGCCGCCGACATCCAATCAGCAGCAGGACGAGGTGCTGACCCCGGTCAAGATCAGCGACAAGAACCCGGATGACAAGAAGGCCGGCTTCCAGGTTCCGGTCTGGGCCTACATCGTGGGCGGCATCATACTCATCCCGCTGCTGCTGTTCTTCGTGCCGTTCCTCATCATCGGCGGGCTGAAACGGCGTCGGCGTCGTCGGCGTCTCACCGGCGGATCAGCCGACCGGCGTGCGGCCGGATCGTGGGACGAGTTGCAGGACCGGTACAGCGAACTCGGTGTCGGCATCCCGGCCAAGACCACGCGTATCCAGGCCGCCGCGCTGATCGACCAGTCCGTTGCCGCCGAAGGCCTGGTTGCGCCCGAGGGCGGATTCGTGCCGCTTGCCGGTCGAGTGGATGTCGCGGTCTTCTCCGGCGAGGACGTGCAGGACGAGACCATCGCTTCGCTCTGGGCACAGGCGGATGCCGCGACCGCGGCCTCGCTCGCCTCCGCCGGGCGTCTGCGACGGATGATCGCGGCGTTCCGGTATCGCCGTGCTGCGCGTGCGGCGACCCGTCGCGAGCGGACGAGACGGCAGAAGGCGCGGACTGCGGCGATCGCGAAGCTCTGACCCTCGCGGTTCTGGCCCGCCCGACTCTGGCTGGCACTGGAGCGTGCGTTAGGTTAGCTGCGTATCCGGCGTGCAACGAGGGGGATTCGGTGGCGAGCGACGACAACCCGTTCCTGATCTCGAGACCGCCGGCATCCGTGCCGAAACCCGCGGCAGTTCACGCCGCCGGCGAGACGCCGGCGCCCGATGAGACGTTGGCGCCCGACCCCGAGAACTTCATCACTCTGCCGCCCGGCATCGTCGACTCCGGCACCTTTCGGCTGCCTACCCCGCGGGCCGAGCGCCAGCAGGAGCAGACCCGCAGCTCGGCGGAGATCGTGTTCTTCCCCGTGGTTGCCGGCGTGCCCGTTCAGCCCGCGGTCGACGAGGAGACGCGCATCACCGCACCCGCGACACCGGGCTGGCGCATCATCCTTCCGCGCGGCGGACAGGTCGTTCCGCTTGCCGGCGCGCTCTACATCGGTCGAAACCCGGTACGGACCGCTGACAGACCCGATGCCGAGCTTGTGGCCGTGGACGACCCGGCGAAATCGCTCTCCAAGACCCACGCCCTACTCGAGGTCGACGACGACGTGCTCTATGTGCACGACCTCGATTCGACCAATGGCGTCTACATCGTGCAACCGGATGCCTCCGTGGTCGATGTCGAGCCCGGCCGTCGGGCCGCGGTCGCAGCCGGTGCCGAGCTCGAGCTCGGCGAGTACGTCGTGCGGGTCGAGCGCGCCTGAGTCAGCACGCCTGAGCCAGCACGCCTGAGCCAGCACGCCTGAGCCAGCACGGCGGGCCAGCACGGTGGGCCGGGAGCGACGCTAAAGACGGCCCCACCGCAAACGGTGTTAGCCTGAAAATGTGTTTTCCGGTCTGCTTCTCCTTCCCGGCCGCGACGAGTCCTAGTTTCCAGGCCTCCCTCGTCGCGGGGTTCTTCGTTGGCTGACCACCGTTTTCTGTAGGAGACAGCACCATGAATAGCGAAATCATCACGCGCCCGCGCACCCTCGCCGAGAAGGTGTGGGACGACCACCTCGTCGTCAAGGGCGAAGACGGCAACCCCGACCTCATCTACATCGACCTGCACCTCGTGCACGAGGTCACCAGCCCGCAGGCATTCGATGGCCTCCGTCAGGCCGGCCGCCCGGTGCGCCGCCTCGATCTGACCATCGCCACCGAAGACCACAACACCCCGACGCTCGCGATCGACAAGCCGATCGCCGACCTCACCAGCCGTACGCAGATCGAGACGCTGCGCCGCAACTGCGAGGAGTTCGGGGTTCGGCTCCACCCGCTGGGCGACATCGAGCAGGGAATCGTCCACGTCGTCGGCCCGCAGCTCGGCCTGACCATGCCGGGCATCACGGTCGTCTGCGGTGACTCGCACACCTCCACGCACGGTGCCTTCGGTGCCATGGCGTTCGGCATCGGCACCAGTGAGGTCGAGCACGTACTCGCTACGCAAACCCTCCCGCTCACGCCGTTCAAGACCATGGCCATCACGGTCGAGGGTGAACTGCGGCCGGGGGTGTCGGCCAAAGACATCATCCTCGCCGTCATTGCGCAGATCGGAACGGGCGGCGGCCAGGGCTACGTTCTCGAGTTCCGTGGGAGCGCCATCCGCGCGCTCTCCATGGAGGGCCGCATGACGATCTGCAATATGTCGATCGAGGCAGGCGCGCGCGCCGGCATGGTCGCGCCCGACCAGACCACCTACGACTACCTGAGGGGTCGCGCCCACGCGCCCGAGGGGGAGGACTGGGATACCGCGGTCGCCTACTGGAACACGCTGGCGACCGACGACGACGCGGTCTTCGACGCCGAGGTCTACCTCGACGCGAACACCCTGGAGCCGTTCGTCACCTGGGGCACCAACCCCGGGCAGGGAAGTTCGTTGAGCGAGAGCATCCCGAACCCGGCCGACATCGTGGACCCGAATGCCCGTGCCTCGGCCGAACGTGCGCTGGAGTACATGGACCTCGCGCCCGGTACGCCGCTCAAAGACGTTCGCGTCGACGCCGTGTTCATGGGCTCGTGCACCAACAGCCGCATCGAAGACCTGCGCGCGTTCGCGTCGATCATCAAGGGGCAGAAGAAAGCGGATGGCGTGCGCGTGATGGTCGTACCGGGCTCGGCCCGGGTGCGCCTCGAGGCTGAAGCCGAGGGCATCGACAAGATCGTCGAGGAGTTCGGCGCGGAATGGCGCTTCGCGGGCTGCTCGATGTGTCTCGGCATGAACCCGGATCAACTCGCGCCGGGAGAGCGCTGCGCCTCCACCTCGAACCGCAACTTCGAGGGGCGGCAGGGCAAGGGCGGTCGCACGCACCTCGTCTCCCCGCTCGTCGCCGCGGCGACCGCAATTCGCGGCACGCTGTCCAGTCCGTGGGATCTGGCCAATGCAGGCGTAGGTTCAGACCAGGACCAAGCGGCTCAGCAGCCAGTACGGAACGGGGTGGTCGCGTAATGGAAAAGGTATCCGTCGTCACCGGCGTCGCCGTACCGCTCGAGCGGGCAAACGTCGACACCGATCAGATCATCCCCGCGGTCTTCCTCAAGCGGGTCACCAAGACGGGCTTCGAAGACGCCCTGTTCTACGCCTGGCGTCAGGATCCCGACTTCGTGCTCAACCAGCCAGCCTTCGCCGGCGCTCGCGTTTTGTTCGCCGGGCCCGACTTCGGCACAGGGTCCAGCCGCGAGCACGCCGTCTGGGCTCTGCGCGACTACGGCTTCGACGTGGTGCTGAGTCCCCGCTTCGGCGACATCTTCCGGGGAAACTCGGGCAAGCAGGGTCTGCTCACCGGGCAGATCAGTGAAGAGACCCTCGAGGCGGCCTGGGCGGCGATCCGGGCGAATCCCGGCATCGAAGCAACGGTCGATCTCGTCGGCAAGACGGTCACCATCGGGGATCACACAGCCTCGTTCGAGATCGATGAATACACTAGATGGCGGCTCCTCGAAGGCCTCGATGACATCGGCCTCACCTTGCGCGACGAAGCGCACATCACCGAGTTCGAGGCTCGCCGCGAAAGCTGGCGTCCGCGAACGATTCCCGAACGACAGACTGCAGGTAACTGAATGAACTCCATCGCGACCGATGCACAGGCCAGGGACGCACTGAAGGCGGGCGCTCGCGTGGGATTGAAGTCTGACAAGATTACGATCACCGGTGGCAACCCGCTGAAGGGCCGGATCTCGGTCCGCGGGGCGAAGAACCTCGCCACCAAGGCGATGGTTGCGGCGCTGCTAGGAGAAACCCCGAGCATTCTGCGCGACGTTCCCGACATCAGCGACGTTCAGGTCGTTCGCGGGCTTCTCGAGGTCTACGGCGTCAAGGTCTCGAGCCCGGCCCCCGGTGAACTGCGTTTCGACACCAGCAACGTCGAGAAGGCGCACTTCGCCGAAATCGATGCGCACGCCGGCTCGAGCCGTATCCCCATCCTGTTCTGCGGTCCGCTGCTCAACCGGCTCGGCGAGGCACGCATCCCCGACCTCGGCGGCTGCCGCATCGGCGACCGTCCGATCGACTTCCACCTCGACGCGCTCCGCGCGATGGGTGCCATCGTCGACAAGAGCTACGAGGGCATCTACATCACCGCCCCCGACGGACTGCACGGCGCGAACATCCACCTCCCGTACCCGAGCGTCGGCGCCACGGAGCAGGTTCTGCTCTCGGCCGTTCGCGCCAAGGGCACCACGGAGCTGACGAACGCGGCCATCGAGCCCGAGATCATGGATCTCATCGCCATCCTGCAGAAGATGGGCGCGATCATCTCGGTCGAGCCGAACCGCGTCATCCTGATCGAGGGTGTCGATCGCCTCGAGGGCTACAAGCACCGCGCGCTGTTCGATCGCAACGAGGTCGCCAGCTGGGCGGCGGCGGCACTCGCCACCCACGGCGACATCTTCGTGGAGGGCGCGCAGCAGTCCGAGCTGATGACCTTCCTCAACGTCTTCCGCAAGGTCGGCGGCGCCTTCGATGTGGAAGAGGACGGCATCCGCTTCTACCACCCGGGCGGCGAGCTCAAGCCGGTCACCATCGAGACGGATGTCCACCCCGGCTTTATGACGGACTGGCAGCAGCCGCTGATCGTGGCCCTCACCCAGGCGCCGGGCATCTCGATCGTGCACGAGACCGTCTACGAAGACCGCTTCGGCTTCACCGAGGCGCTCAACGAGATGGGCGCGAACATCGTCGTGCACAAGCAGGGTCTTCCCGACCACCCGCGGAGGGTCGCCCGTCGCGACTTCGAGCAGGCGGCGGTCATCACCGGCCCGACCAAACTCACGGGGGCGGATGTTCGCGTTCCCGACCTGCGCGGCGGCTTCAGCTACCTCATCGCGGCGCTCACCGCCGAGGGGCAGTCGACCATCAGCAACGTCGGCATCATCAGCCGGGGCTATGAGCACTTCGTCGACAAGCTCGCCGTTCTCGGCGCGGACTTCGTCTTCGAAGGCTGATCGCGCGGTGGGCACAGCTCCGAAGCCACAGAAGACCAGTCCAGGGAAGACCCGTTCTGAGAAGACGGCGGTCTTCCGGTTCATCGCGGGCGCGGTCATCCCGGTGTTCGAGGTCTTCACCAGGTTCGTGATCGTCGACGGCGACAAGATGCCCAACACCGGGGCGTTCGTGCTGGCGCCGAACCACTTCACCGAGATCGACCCGGTGGTCATCGGTCGGGTGGTCTGGAAGCTGGGCCGTGCCCCGCGCTTCCTGGCCAAGGCTTCGCTCTTCCGCATCCCGTTCGTGGGTTGGATGCTGCGCAAGTCCGGCCAGGTGCCGGTCGAGCGCACCGGCACCGACCGCACCTCCGATCCGCTCGCCGCCGGCCGCAAGATCGCCGAGGAGGGCCTCGCCGTAATCGTCTACCCGGAGGGTTCGCTGACCCGCGACCCCGACCTGTGGCCGATGCGGGGCAAGCTCGGTGCAGTCCGAATCGCTCTCGAGGCCGACATCCCCCTCATTCCGGTCGCGCACTGGGGCGACCAGCAGATCATGCCGCGCTACGGCAAAGGCTTCCACCCGTTTCCCCGGCACACCGTCACGGTCAAGTTCGGTGACCCGGTCGACCTGTCTGCCTTTCGCGGACGACCCTTCGATTCGACGATGCTCACGGAGGCGACGACGCTGCTGATGCACGACATCGCGGCACTTCTCGGTGAGCTGCGTGGCGAGACGCCGCCCGCGAAACTGTGGGACCCCGCCGAACACAACCAGAGCGAGATCGGGCGATTTTGAGCAACACGATGACCATGCCGATCCGCATTCCCCAGCCGGGGGCGCGCCGGGTCGCGGTGCTGGGCGCCGGCAGCTGGGGCACGACATTCGCCAAAGTCCTCGCCGACGGTGGAGCGGATGTCGCCATCTGGGCACGTCGCGCCGAGCTCGCCCGCGAGATCTCCGAATCGAAGCGCAACAGCGACTACCTGCCCGGCATCAACCTGCCGCGCAACCTGTGGTCGAGCTCGCGTTTGACCGACGTGCTCGACGGGGCCGAGATCGTGTTCCTGTCGGTGCCGAGCCAGAGCCTGCGCGAGAACCTCAGAGCCGTGCGCACGCTCATCCCGCAGGGTGCCATCGTGGTCAGCCTGATGAAGGGCGTCGAGAAGGACACCCGTTTTCGGATGAGCGAGGTGATCGGTCAGGAGCTGGAGATCCATCCCGACCTCGTGGCCGTCGCATCCGGCCCCAACCTGGCGCTCGAGATCGCGAAGGAGCAGCCGACCGCGGCGGTCGTCGCGTCGAGCTCGCTGGAGACGGCCACCACGGTCGCGACCATTGCGACCAACCCGTACTTTCGCTCGTTCGTGAACACGGATGTCATCGGCACCGAGTTCGGCGGAGTGCTCAAGAACCTCATCGCCGTGGCCATCGGCATCGTGGACGGGGTGGGGTACGGCGAGAACACGAAGGCCTCGATCATCACGCGCGGGCTGGTGGAGATGACGGATTTCGCGGTCGCGTACGGCGGACTGCCGCAGACGCTGTCGGGCCTCGCGGGGCTCGGTGACCTCATCGCGACCTGCGAGTCGTCGCTTTCGCGCAACAACACGGCCGGCCGACTGCTCGGCCAGGGCTACAGCTTCACCGATGTCGTCAAGCAGATGAACCAGACTGCCGAGGGTCTGTCGTCGGTCGCTCCCGTTCTGGAGCTCGCCCAGGCGAAGGGTGTCGACATGCCGATCGTGTCGCAGGTCGCCGAGGTGCTCGCCGGCACCATGGACCCACGGGACATCGCGCCACACCTCACCACCGACACCGACTCCGGCAAGGTCCTCCCGCTGGTCGAGTAGGTGCTTTCGTCGGTTGAGTAGCTCCCGAGGGACGAGGACGAGTATCGAAACCCGCCCGCGGTGGTCGCGCGATTGCTACTCGACCAGCGTTACGGCGAGGGAGTCGGCGTCGGGCTGGGGGCGTTTTTGTATGGATCGATCACCGTCGTGCAAACGTGCTCGTCCTGCTTGATGTAGCCGACCGCGTCGGCCAGCGCGTCGAGGATGATCGTGCCCTGGCCATCCGTCAGCTTCGAGTCGATCACCACCTGCACGGCGGGCTTGCGGCCGAACGTCGTGTACACATAGGTGGGCTTACGGCTCGAATCCTCGACCCAGTCGATACCCTTCACCGAATAGCAGAGGTCGGCGGTCGGGCCGGTCTGCGCCACACCACAGCGCAGCAGCACCGAGGCCGGGTTGCCCCAGGCGCTGGTTGCCTGGGCGTCCGTCTGGCGGATGGGGTAGGTGGCGACGGCAGTGGGGAGGTGCACGATCACGTCCGCACACTTCGGGTTGGTGGCATCCGCCGCCGGTTCGAGCGCGACGGTGGGGGTGCAGGCGGCCAGTGTCAGCAGCAACAGGGGAGCGAGTAGCAGTGACGGCAGCAGTCGGGTGCGGGCGGCGGATCTCATCGTATTCAGGCTACCGTTGTCGACTGTGACGAAGCCCCAGAGTGCGCCTGCCGGATCTCCAGAAGGTGACGACACCCTGGGTGATGTCGGCGAGAGTGCTGTGCTCGCCCGCATCTTTCCGCGGCTCCCGGCCGCCTCCGCGCAGCTGCTCGGCCCCGGCGATGACGCCGCAGTGGTCGCTGCCCCCGACGGCCGCTACGTCGTCACCACCGACATGATGATCCACGGACCCGACTTTCGGCTGGCCTGGTCTACGCCCCACGATCTCGGCTGGAAGGCAGCCGCCTCCAACCTCGCGGATGTCGCTGCTATGGGCGCCGTGCCCACCGCCCTGGTCGTGGCCATTGCTGCCCCCGCCGACTCCCCGGTTGCGCTGCTGGAGGGCATCGCCGACGGTCTGCGCGACGGATGTGCGGATCTCGCTCCCGGCTGCGGTGTCGTCGGCGGCGACCTGTCGGTCTCGCCGACGTTGACCATCGCCGTGACCGCGTTCGGCGACCTCGAGGGCCGCACCCCGGTGCTCCGCTCGGGAGCTCGGGTCGGTGACGTGATCGCCGTCGCCGGCGTGCTGGGGGAGTCGGCCGCTGCCCTCCGCCTGCTGTTCGAGGGGGCCGTCGACGCCGACGGGATTCCGGATGCCCGGCTCGCCGAATCCCTTCGTGCGAGCACCGCCGCTCAACTCGCTCCGCAGCCGCCGATCGCCGCAGGACCGATCGCGGCCATCGCCGGAGCGACCGCCATGCTCGACCTGTCTGACGGCCTCGCCCTGGATGCCGGGCGCATGGCGAGCGCCAGCGGCCTGGCGATCGACCTCGACCCGTTGCCGACGGCGGAGGCTCTGTTCGGCGGGGAGGATCACTCCCTGCTCGCGGCATTTCCCCCGGGCGCGGAAATTCCGGCGGAGTTCCGCGTTATCGGGCGAGCGATCGCCGGAAGCGGTGTACTGGTCGCCGGTGTTCCGCTGGAGAAGTCCGGCGGCTGGGATCCGTATCGCGAGTGGGATAGCGCCGCCGGTTGACCCCTCCGCCGTTCGAGTAGCGCCTGAGCGCCCGCGCGAGGACGCGTATCGAGGCCCGCCGCGTGATGGGTTTCGATACGGCTGCTCCTTCGTCGCGGCCTACTCAACCGGCGGTGTGGGCGACGCCCACCACAGCGTCGTGTCGCCGTAGTCTTTGCGACGGTCGAGCTCGAGCCCCTCGGGCCAGGCCGGTTCGGGGGATCGGGAGCTGCGCTCCACCAGCACCACGGCATCCGGAGCGAGGCGCGGCACCAGCACCGCGAGATTGTGCATGAGCTCGATCTCGCCCAGGTCGTACGGCGGGTCGAGCATGACGACATCCCACTCCGCCAGATTCGACGACAGGAACGACTGCACCGGCTGGCTGCTCACGTCGATCGTGAGGGTCGACCCTTTCGGTGCCTGCCGCAGCACCAGTGCGGCGTTCTTGCGGCTGGTCTGGGTGGCGGGAAGGCTGCGCTCGACGAGCAGCACCCGCGAAGCACCGCGGCTGGCGGCCTCCAGACCGAGCGCACCTGACCCGGCGTACAGGTCGAGCACGCGGGCTCCATCGAGCACTCCGCGGGCGTCGAGAGCGGAGAAGATCGCCTCGCGCACCCGGTCGCTGGTCGGGCGGGTGCCGTTGCCCGGAGTGCCCAGAGTGATCGAGCCGGCGAACCCGGAGATTATGCGTGTCATCGTCTCCACGGTAGCGGCATCAGGATTGCGTGTGGGAGCGACGGATGTTCACCCCGCGGGTCTACCGTGGCGGCATGGCACCAGACTTCCGCAAGCCCTTTCGCGCGCTCACCCCGCGGCTGAAGCGGCCCGCCCTCGAGACAGCGCAACTCCAGCTCGAGCCCGAGCGCTCGGAGCATCGCTCGAGCCTCATCGCCGACGCCGTGTACCGCGACGGCAAGCGCATCGCCAGCCCCAAGAACCTGTCAGACACCTACGCCGCCCTCGACGCCGCACCGGATGCCATGGCCTGGATCGGCCTGTACCGCCCGACGCCGGAGGAGATCAGCTCGCTCGCCCGCGAGTTCGGGCTGCACGAGCTCGCCGTGGAGGACGCGATCGTCGCGCATCAGCGTCCAAAGATCGAGCGCTACGGCGACACCCTGTTCGTGGTGCTGCGCGCCGCCCGCTACGTGGAGGTGGAGGAAGAGGTGGAGTTCGGCGAACTCCACGTCTTCATCGGCCCGAACTTCGTCATCACCGTGCGCCACAGCGAGTCACCCGACCTCAGCATCGTGCGCCGACGGCTGGAGCAGACACCGGAGCTGCTCGCGCGCGGCACCGAGGCGGTGCTCTACGCGATCCTGGACGCCGTGGTCGACGGCTATGCACCGGTGGTCGCCGGTCTGGCCAACGACATCGATGAGATCGAGACGCAGGTGTTCGACGGTGACCCGCAGGTCTCGCGGCGCATCTACGAGCTGTCGCGTGAGGTGATCGACTTCGAGCGCGCCGCGCGTCCCCTGGTCGACATCCTGACCACCCTGACCAAAGGGTTCGAGAAGTACAAGATCGAGGTCGAGCTTCAGCAGTATCTGCGCGACGTCGCCGACCACGTGGCGAGCATCACCGATCGGGTGGAGGAGTTCCGCATCCTGCTGCGCGACATTCTGACCGTCAACGGCACACTGGTCGGTCAACGTCAGAACGAGGACATGCAGCGGGTCACCGAGGCGAGCAACCGGCAGGCGGTGGAGGCCCGCAAGATCTCGGCCTGGGCAGCCATCCTCTTCGCCCCCTCGATCATCTCCGGCATCTACGGCATGAACTTTCGAATAATGCCCGAGCTGATGTGGGAATTCGGCTACCCGGTCGCGATCGGGCTGATGCTCGTCGTCGCCGTGACCCTCTACTCGATCTTCAAGGGCAAGAAGTGGCTATAGCTGCCGACTCATGACGGGCGTGTCGGTCGTCGCAGGTAGCCTCAAGGGGTGGACTCCCCGCTCGACGCCAAGCTCAGCGTCTCCGTCGGTCCCCGCACCGCGACCGCGCTGCAGAAGGGCCTCGGGCTGGCCACCGTCGGCGACCTGCTCAGCCACTATCCGCGTCGTTATGCACTGCGCGGTGAGCTGACGGCCCTCGCCCAACTCTCCATCGACGAGAGCGTCACGATCGTGGCCGAGGTCGTCGACGTGCGGGAGCGCACCATGCAGGCCAAGCGAGGCTCCATCCTCGAGGTGACGATCAGTGACGGCACAGATGTGCTCACGCTCACCTTCTTCAACCAGGCCTGGCGCAAGAACGAGCTGCGCGTCGGTTCGCGCGGCATCTTCGCCGGCAAGGTCAACGAGTACCGCGGCACCCCGCAGCTCGCCCACCCCGACTACGAGCTGTTCCCGGCCGACACGGATGACGGCGACACGAGCGCGGCGGATGAGCGGGCCCGGCAGTGGGCAGAGCTCCCCATCCCGATCTATGCCGCGACCGGCACCATCGCGTCCTGGCAGATCGCCGCCGCCGTCGGCGTGGTGCTCGATGGCCTGCCGCCGCTGCCCGACCCGGTGCCGTTCGAGGTGCGCACCGCGCGCAAACTGATGTCGTACTCGCGCGCGCTCGAACTGATCCACCGCCCGCAGAAGGAGATCGACTGGCGCGCGGCGCAGAAGTCGCTGCGCTTCCAAGAGGCGTTCGTGTTGCAGGCCGCGTTGCTCGAGCAGCGCGCGATTCTGCGGCAGCAGACATCCGTCTCCCGTGTTCCAAAGCCCGGCGGCTTTCTCGAACGCTTCGACGCGCGGCTGCCGTTCACCCGCACCGGCGACCAGATCAGGGTCGGCGAGGAGATCGCGGATGACCTCGGCTCGACCTCCCCGATGAACCGGCTCGTGCAGGGCGAGGTCGGCTCCGGCAAGACACTCGTCGCGCTGCGGGCGATGCTCGCGGTGGCCGACTCCGGCGGGCAGTCCGCGTTGCTTGCGCCCACCGAGGTGCTCGCCGGGCAGCACCTGCGCTCGATCGTGAAGACGCTCGGTCCCGACCTCGCAGCGCAGTTGCGCCCCACGCTGATCACGGGTCAGCTCGCGACGGCCGACCGCAAGAAAGCGCTGCTCGCGGCGGTCACCGGTCAGGCGCAGATCGTCGTCGGAACGCACGCACTGATGAGCGACACGGTGGGCTTCTACGATTTGGGGCTGGTGGTCGTCGACGAGCAGCACCGCTTCGGTGTGGAGCAGCGCGAGGCGCTCCGCCGCAAAGGGGCGACTCCACCGCACGTGCTGGTGCTCACCGCAACGCCGATCCCGCGTACGGTCGCCATGACCGTCTTCGGCGACCTCGACGTGTCGACGATCGCAGAGCTGCCCGGGGGGCGCTCGCCGATCCAGAGTTTCGTCGTGCCCCTCGCCGAGAAGCCGAGCTGGGTGAACCGCGTCTGGGAGCGCTCCGCCGAGGAACTCGCCAAAGGGCACCAGGTGTTCGTCGTCTGCCCGGCAATCGACCCGGCCGACACTTCGGACCCTGAGCTTGTCGAAGGGCCGGACGGCGACGCTTCGACAGGCTCAGCGACCGTGATTGCCAACGTCACCGACACGCTGGCCCTGCTGCGCGCGCATCCACTTCTCGCCGGTCGCCGCATCGAGCCGCTGACCGGCCGCATGCCGAGCGAGGAGAAAGACGCGGCGATGCGTGCATACGCCGCCGGCGAGATCGACGTGCTGGTCGCCACCACGGTGATCGAGGTCGGGGTCGACGTGCCCAATGCGTCCACGATGGTCGTGCTCGACGCCGACCGCTTCGGGGTCTCTCAGCTGCACCAGCTGCGTGGCCGCGTGGGCCGGGGCGGGGTGCCGGGACTCTGTCTCATGGTCACCCGCGCGGAGGAAGGAACTCTCGCCCGCGAACGGGTCGAGGCCGTCGCATCCACCCTTGACGGGTTCGAGCTCGCGCAGAAAGACCTGGAGCTGCGGCGCGAGGGCGACGTGCTCGGCAGCACGCAGTCCGGCGGCCGATCGTCGCTGCGGCTGTTGCGGGTCGCCCGGGACGGCGAACTCATCACCGACGCGAGGGAGCTGGCCGCGGGCATCCTGTCGTCGGATCCGTCGCTGGCGAAACACACCGAGTTGCGGGATGCGCTGGCGCGGCGGCTCGACGAGACCAGCCGCGACTTCCTGGCGAAGAACTGACCGTTTGGAATTCTGGCGTCCGTCGGTAACAGCGTGGTAACGCTGGGCCGATAGTCTGACCGCATGAGCAGGATCGCCGTCGTCCCTGGTTCCTTCGATCCGATCACCCTCGGTCACCTGGATGTGATCGAGCGTGCGGCCGGCATCTTCGACGAGCTGCACGTGCTGGTGGTGCACAACCCGAGCAAGTCGGCACTGCTGCCGGTCGCCAAGCGCGTCGAGCTGATCGAGCGCTCGATCGTCGAGGGCCGCCTGCCCGAGAACATCGTCGTCACCTCGTGGAGTGTCGGACTGCTGGTGGACTACGCGACCGATGTCGGCGCCACCGTGCTGGTGAAGGGCGTGCGCTCGCAGGTCGACGTGGCCTACGAGACCCCGATGGCGATCGTGAACCGTAACCTCGCCGGAGTCGAGACCATCTTCATGCTCCCCGACCCGGCCCACGCACACGTCTCCAGCTCACTGGTGCGCCAGGTCGCCGCGCTCGGCGGCGACGTCTCGCCCTATGTGCCGCACGCGGTGGCGCACTTCCTGCAGAGCGCGTGAGCCCGCGCTGCGGGCCTGACGAGAGCACAATGGACTCATGCTTCCTCTGAAACTCGGCTACAAGGCATCCGCTGAACAGTTCGGCCCGCGCGAGCTGGTCGAGATCGCGGTCGCCGCGGAAGGGCACGGAATGGAGAGCGTCGCCGTGAGCGACCATTTCCAGCCGTGGCGGCACGAGGGAGGCCATGCGCCGTTCTCGCTCAGCTGGATGGCCGCGGTGGGGGAGCGCACCTCCACGGTGCAGATCGGCACCTCAGTGATGACGCCGACCTTCCGCTACAACCCCGCCGTGATCGCCCAGGCCTTCGCCACCATGGGCTGCCTGTACCCCGGCCGCATCATGCTCGGTGTCGGCACCGGTGAGGCCCTGAACGAGGTGGCCACCGGATTTCGTGGTGCCGGCCCGCAGGACTGGCCCGACTTCAAGGAGCGCTTCGCCCGCCTGCGCGAGTCGATCCGCCTGATGCGCCAGCTCTGGACCGAAGACCGCGTCGACTTCCGCGGCGAGTACTACTCCACCCACGGTGCCTCCATCTACGACCGACCGGATGTCCCCATCCCGGTGTACATCGCGGCCGGCGGGCCGGTCGTCGCCCGCTACGTCGGGCGTGAGGGGGACGGCTTCATCTGCACGTCCGGTAAGGGGATGGAGCTCTACACCGAGCAGCTCCTGCCCGCCGTGCAGGAGGGCGTCGACAAGGTCGGTCGCGACACCGACCACATCGACAAGATGATCGAGATCAAGCTCAGCTACGACACCGATTACGACACGGCGCTCGAGAACACGCGCTTCTGGGCACCGCTGGCGCTGAGCAAGGAGCAGAAGCACGACATCACCGACCCCATCGAGATGGAGCAGGCAGCGGATGCCCTCCCCATCGAGCAGGTCGCCTCACGCTGGATCGTCGGTAACGACCCCGATGCCGTGGTCGCCGACATCACGAAGTATGTCGACGCCGGGCTGAACCACCTCGTGTTCCACGCTCCGGGGCAGGACCAGCGCCGGTTCCTCGACCTGTTCGAGCGCGATCTGGCGCCGCGCCTGCGTGCGCTCGGCTAGCCCCACTTTGCACGACAATGCCCGGTCGACCATGGGGTCGACCGGGCATTGCTGTGTCTGCGGCTGGTGGCTAGTGGCTGGTGGCTAGCGACTGGTGGCTAGCGACGGGCCGTGCGGCGTCCGCGCACGGCGATCCAGATCAGCAGCACGATGATGGCGCCGATGATCGAGCCGACGATACCGGCGGGCTGGAAGAAGCCGCCGGACGGGTCGGCGCCGAAGATCAGGTAGCCGAGGAAGCCGCCGACGAACGATCCGACGATGCCGAGCACGATCGTCATGCCGATGGAGAGGTTCTGCTTGCCGGGCACGAGGAGTCGAGCGACGGCGCCAGCGATGAGACCGATGACGATGATGCTGATGATGAGACCGAGCATTGGTAATTCCTTTCGGGTGGCGCGATTGTCGCGCACTCTTGGCTTGCGAGGACAGCCTCGCAAGTAACCACTAAACCCCTGACGTAGGTCTAGCGTTACCCCCTTGGGGGTGTAATCTCACCCCTATGGCGAGACCCCGTCCACCCGTGCGCGTGGCGCTGGTCGACGGCTATGACGTTGTGCTGACCGGACTAGCCCACATGTTCGATCAGTATCGCGACCGCATTGTCGTCTGCGAGATCGACGCAAACGCCGAACTATCTGACGAGATTGACATCGTCATGTACGACTCGTTCGCTCAACCAGAATCGGATCAGAGCGAGCTGGCGAAGCTGGTGGCGAATCCGCGGGCGGCCAGAGTGGTCGTGTACACATGGAACTTCCACCCGGCGCTCGTCGACAGCGCGCTCGAGCAAGGGGTGCACGGGTACCTGTCCAAAACGCTTCCGGCGCGCGACCTCGTCGCGGCGCTCGAGACCGTGCACGCGGGAGAGCAGGTGGTAAGCGAACCGCCCCGCGCCGGCACGAGCACCCGAGCGCTCGACTGGCCCGGCAAGAGCGAGGGCCTGAGTGATCGAGAGTCAGAGATACTCGCCCTCATCACCCAGGGAAAAAGCAATGCCGACGTCGCATCTCTCACCTACCTCAGCCCGAACACGGTGAAGTCGTATATCCGCAACATCTACCGCAAGATCGGTGCGAGCAGCAGGACGAGAGCGGTGCTCTGGGGCGTCGCACACGGCTTCACGCCTGACCACCATCGCATCGACCACTGGCTCGGCGGTCCATAAGGCTCAGCCGTTCAGCTCCGCGACCAGGCGATCGATGGTCGCCGTCCAGCCGGGCTGCATGCCGGTGGCCAGCTCGTCCTCGACCTCCTCGTCGGTGAGGGAGGCGGGGAGTTCAAGACGCAAGGTCAGCTCGGTGCGGCCGTCGACATCCGCGAGCTCGATGGTGACGAGAGGGGCGTTGTCGAGGTCGTCGGGGTCGATGGCGGGCCAGCCGCCTACGGCCCCCCAGGTAAAGACGAGACGTTCGTTCGGGACAACTTCGCGCTAGATGCCGCCGGTGATGTACGAGTCATCCTCGTCCACGACCATCAGCTGGCGCCAGGCGCCGCCGACACGGAGGTCGACCTCGGGGAGCTTGTTCTCGGCCTCCGGCTCGGCGAAGAACCAGCCGAGATGGTCGGGCTCGGTCCAGGCCTGGTACACGCGCTCGGGGGCAACGTCGAGAGTGCGGGCGATGGTGAAGTTGCGCTCGGTCATGCCGTCAATTAAGCCACGAACCCCGCCATCGTGCGGGTCTCGGCTGCGGAGACCCGCACGGCGACGGGGTTCGGTGGGGTGTTCGGTGTGAGCGCCGACGACAGCGCCGGCATCAGCGCTGGGCAGCGCAGAGGTAGCGCAGGCGCTCGGCCTCGCGCTCGCGAGCGAGGCGGGCCAGGTGCTGCTCGGCCCGGTTCGCGCGTCGTTCGCGCGTCTCGAGTTCGAGCGGCCGGCGGCTCCACGTGACCAGCGCAACTCCGAGGTGCAGCGCAGCGCGGTCGAGCAGGCCCACACGGCGTACGACCACGACGTGCTCGGGTTGGTTGAGATGCTCGTGGTGAACGGTACGACCGGGGCGGGTCGTGAGGCTGTTGGTCATGATCTTCCTTACGTGACGACACGACGGCGCGCGGATTGCGCGACGTCATGACCGACGGATGCCGCTCGTGGCGGCGGGAGGGGACGGCCGATCGCGTCCATGAACCAGGGAACCCGGTGCAGATGACAGCGCGGAGAAGCGCGATCGAACGTGTGGTGGTCACCCGTCGACGCGGAGAAGAATCTCGTGCGATCGAGGGTCGGGCTTCGTGAGCGTCACCACCGTCAGAACCGGTGGTGGACTACCGACCGGTCAGGCGGAGAAGACGCCGACGAGGCCGGCGGCAGTGGCTGGGGTCATTTCCCAAATCTTGTTGTAAAACACGCTGGCTCCTCTCGTCTGTTGGCGTGGGCACCACCGTAGCCGCACTCTCAGCGGATTCGCAAGAACTTTTTCGGGCCGGTCCGACTCGACGATGCGCCACGCCAGAATGTGCGCCACGCCAGAATGGAGGAATGACCTCGCCAGCGCTTCCCCACGACGGCGCAGTGCATGATCATGCAGTGCATATCGGTTACGCGGCGATGCTCGAGCAATTCCACCCGACGGAGGCGCTCGAACTCAGCGCGCTCGCCGAGTCACACGGCTTCACCGGAGTGATGGCTGCCGACCGCTTCCAGCCATGGGTGCCGCGGCAGGGTGAGGCGAGTTTCGTCTGGAACGTACTCGGCGCCCTCGGTCAGACGACCACGGGAGATCTCGGAACCGGGATGTCCGTGCCCACCTTCCGCTGGCATCCGGCAATGGTCGCCCAGGCCAGTGCGACGCTCGAGGCGATGTACCCGGGCCGGCACTGGCTGGGCATCGGTTCGGGTGAGGCGATCGACGAGCACGTGACCGGCACATACTGGCCGGAGACCGCCGAGCGGATCAACCGGATGTTCGAGGCCGTCGAGATCATCGGCAAGCTGTTCGCGGCCTCCGCCTCCGGACGCGACACCAAGCACAGCGGAACCTACTTCAGGCTAGAAACGTCCAGGTTGTGGACGATGCCCGCGGTTCCGCCGCCCGTCTTGATCGCGACATCCGGCCCCGTCACCGCCAAGCGTGCCGGCCGCACGGTTGACGGGATCATCGTCGATGGCGCCCCGATCGACAAGATCGCCGGCCTGCTCGAGCGCTTCGACGAGGGCGCGCGCGAGGTCGGGCGTGACCCGCGGCGCGGCCTGAAGGTGCTACGGCTGCATCTCAGCTGGGCGCCTACCCAGGCAGCGGCGATGGCTAACGCGATCACGGAATGGCCGAACGGCGGCATGCGCTTTCCGCGCTCAGACATCCGCTCACCGTATGAGTTCGAGCAGTTGGCGCGCTTGGTGAGGCCCGAAGACTTCGACGGACGGATGCTCGTGTCCGAGCATCCCGAGGCGCACCGCGAGCACATTCAGCGCTACCTCGATCTCGGCTTCGATCGCATCTATCTGCACAATGTCGGCCGCAACCAGCGCGAGTGGATCGAGCTGTTCGGTCGCGAGGTGCTGCCACGGCTGGTGCGGAATCACTGAGTGCGGGGCGGGAGAATAGAGCGTGACCATCGACACCATGCGAGCCCAGTGCTGACCGCCCCGCTCACCATCTGGGCTATCCCGGGCATTCCCGAGATCGTGACCGGCGACGACCTCGCCGAGGTGATCGGGCAGCGGGAGATCGACCTGCGCGACGGCGACATCCTCGCCGTGACCTCCAAGATCGTGTCGAAGGCTGAGGGGCGATTCGTCCAGGCGGACGATCGTGATCAAGCCATCACCGACGAGACCGTGCGCGTCGTCGCCACCCGCGGAATGACCCGCATCGTCGAAAACCGGCTAGGCATCGTGGGAGCCGCGGCCGGGGTCGACGGCTCTAATACGCCTGTCGGTACGGTGCTGCTGTTGCCGCTCGATCCCGATGCCTCCGCCGCGGCGCTTCGCGCGGCGCTCGAGGCACGCTTCAACGTGCGCCTCGGCGTGATCATCACCGATACTCTCGGTCGCGCCTGGCGTGAGGGGCAGACGGATGTCGCCATCGGCTCCAGCGGAGTCCGCGTTCTCGACGACCTGCGCGGCACCCTCGATGCCCAGGGGCGACGACTGGACGTCACCGTTCCCGCCGTCGGCGACGAGATCGCGGCCGCTGCCGACCTGGTCAAGGGAAAGAGCGAGGGGCTGCCGGTCGCGGTCGTGCGGGGTGTGGGCCACCTGCTCGACCCCGAGGCGCCCGGTGCCCGGGTGCTCACGCGTACCGGGCCGAATGACATGTTCCGCCTCGGCAGTGACGAGGCATATGCGGAGGGCTTCGCGGCAGGAAAGGCATCACATGGTCAAGGCGTATAGGGCGGATCGGCTGCCGACGACGACGGGCATTCGCAAGGCCGGGAAGACGATTCCCGACACGCACGAGCCGCAGCCGACCACCGAATGGGTAGTCGTGATCCCGGTGAAGGGCACGCCAGACGCCAAGTCGCGGTTCGGCGACACCGACAACGACGGCAACCGCGCCGCGCTCGCGCTCGCGATCGCCTACGACACCGTGCAGGCCGCCGTGGCGACGGCCGCCGTGAGCGGGGTTCTGGTGGTGACGAGCGCCGAGGCATCCGTGATCTTCGACGAGACGGATGCCCTGGTGCTGGTCGAAGAAGAGCCAGACGGGCTCGCTGCCGCCATCGCCCTCGGGGTGGAGACCGCCGAGGCGATGGGGGCTCCGGGGCGCGGGGTGGCCGTTCTCCTCGGTGACCTGCCGGCCATGACGCCCGCCGAACTCGATGCAGCGCTGGTCGCGGCCGCCGCGCACGACCGCGCGATGGTGACGGATGCCGCCGGCACCGGAACGACGCTGATCACCGCCGCAGACGGGGCCAGCCACGCTCCCGCGTTCGGTGTCGGCTCGGCGGAGGCACATCGTGCCGTCGGCTACGTGGCGCTGGAGATCGCGGAAGACTCCGGCCTGCGCCGCGACGTCGACACGCGCGAGGAGCTGCAGGCGCTGGTGGGCCGGCTCGGCCCCCGCACCAGTTCGCTGGTCGAGTAGCGCCCGAGCGTCCGCGCGAGGACGCGTATCGAGGCCCGGCCCGGGCAGGTTTCGATACGCGGACGCGCTAGAGCGCGTGCGCTACTCAACCGTCGGCAGGGGTAGTCAGTGGGCGGTCTGCGCGACCTCCAGGGGCAGCAGCTTGAGGGACTTGCCCGTCGAGGCGTAACCGGTGGCGGCGTGCGCGCGGGCCACGGCGCGGCGCTCGTCGGTCGGTTCGCCGTAGGTCGTGGTGCGCTGATACGCCTCGCGCCCGATCGCCGCCGTCAGCGCCTCCAGTTCGTCGACGGTCTTCTCTGACCCATTGTCGGCGCCGGCCATGCGACTGATCGTCTCCTCCATCAGGGTGCCGCCCACGTCATCCGCCCCGCCCTGCAACATGAGCTGCGTGCCCTCGGTGCCGAGCTTCACCCACGACGTCTGGATGTGGTCGATGCGGCCGTGCAGCATGAGCCGGGCAACCGCGTGAACGGCCCGGTTCTCCTGTGCGGTGGGACCGGGGCGGGCGACGCCGGCGAGATATACCGGAGACGACATATGAACGAACGGCAGCAGCACGAACTCGGTGAACCCGCCGGTATCATCCTGGATCTTCGACAGCGTGCGCAGGTGCCCGACCCAGTGGGAGGGGTTATCGACGTGGCCATACATCATGGTCGACGACGAGCGGATACCGAGCGAGTGCGCGGTCGAGACGATGTCGATCCACGCGGCAGCTGGCAACTTGCCCTTGGTGAGCACCCAGCGCACCTCGTCGTCGAGAATCTCCGCCGCGGTCCCGGGAATCGTGTCGAGCCCGGCCTCCTTCGTGGCCGTGAGGAAGTCCCGATATGACATCGCGGTGCGGCTCGCGCCGTTGACGATCTCCATCGGGCTGAACGCGTGCAGATGGATGCCCGGCTGTCGTTCTTTCACCTGGCGAGCCAGGTCGAAATACGCCGTGCCCGGCAGATCCGGGTGGATGCCGCCCTGCATGCAGATCTCGGTCGCGCCGATCTTCCAGGCCTCGTCGACGCGGTCGCCGACCTGCTTCATCGAGAGCGTGAAGGCGTCGGCATCGGTGCGGCGCTGCGCGAAGGCGCAGAAGCGGCACCCGGTGTAACAGACGTTGGTGAAGTTGATGTTGCGGTTGACCACGTACCCGACGCGGTCGCCGACGACGTCTCGACGGATGCGGTCGGCCAACCCAGCGAGAGCGTCGAGGTCGCCTCCTTCCGCGCCCAGCAGCACGAGGTACTCGGCGTCGGAGAGCCCGGCCGGGTTCGTCTCGGCCTTCGCCAGGGCGGCGGCGACGGCCGGGTCGCCCGAATGACCCGCCACGCGGCGAGTATCCCCGACGGTCTCGCGGAGTTCTGACCAGTCGCCGTAGACGTCTTCGAAGTCGCTGCGCCGGTCATCCGTTCGCCCGACGGTGTCGATCTCGGTGTGCAGGTTGACGCGACCGGAGCCGAGCCACTCGGGGTCGGGCTCCTGCCACGGCAGTCCGACCGGGAGCGTGCCCTCGATCGCCAGACCGCGCTCGTCGGCGAGCGCGCGCACGTGGGGCAGGAGGCGCGGGTCGAGCCACGGCTCCTCCGCCCGCACGTAATGCGGGTGCACGGTCAGACGCTCGTGCAGCTCATACCCGGCGAGAAGCGTGAGACGCGCGAGCTCGTCGATGTTCGGCCATGGACGCTCCGGGTTGACGTGATCGGGCGTGAGCGGGCTGACCCCGCCCCAGTCGTCGATGCCCGCGCGCACCAGCATCCCGAGCTCGGTCTCGTCGGTGAGGTTCGGCGGTGCCTGCAGGCGCAGGCCCGGCCCGAGAACGACGCGGGAGACGGCGACGGCGGCGATGTATTCCTCGAGCGGCAGGTCGTCCCGGCGCATCATCGCGGTGGACATCTTGGAGCGGAAGTTCTGGATGATCACTTCCTGGATGTGCCCGTGGCGACGGGCGGCGGCGCGGATAGCGAACATCCCGTCGACCCGTTCGGCGTAGGTCTCGCCGATGCCGAGCAGCAGCCCGGTGGTGAATGGCACGTTGCTGCGACCGGCGTCTTCGATGACGCGCAGACGAATGTCCGGGTCTTTGTCCGGAGACCCGAAGTGCGCCTGCCCCTTCTCTTCGAACAGGCGGCGCGAGGTCGTCTCGAGCATCATGCCCATCGATGGGGAGACCGGCTTGAGGCGCTGGATCTCCTCCCAGGTCATCACGCCCGGGTTCATGTGCACCAGCAGGCCGGTCTCCTCCATGATGCGGATCGCCATCGCGCGGAGGTATTGCAGTGTGGAGTCATAGCCGTTGGCGTCGAGCCACTCCGCGGCCTCGGGCCAGCGCTCCTCCGGGCGGTCACCGAGGGTGAACAGCACCTCCTTGCAGCCGAGCGCAGCGCCCTGCCTGGCCACCTCGAGGATTTCGTCGGGAGACATGAACATCTCCTTGCCTGCGCGCTTCAGCTGCGCTGGCGTTTTGACGAAGGCGCAGTAGTGGCAGCGGTCCTGGCAGAGGTGGGTGACCGGGATGAAGACCTTGCGGGAGTAGGTGATCACGCCAGGTCGTCCGGTGCGCTCGAGACCCGCGTCGCGGATGCGGGAGGCAACGATCAGCAGCCGGTCGAGGTCGGCGCCGCGGGCGTGCAGCAGGATCTCGGCCTCGGTGGCATCGACGATCACGCCGGTCTCAGCGCGTTTCAGCGCCCGGGAGATGGCTGACGCGGCGGGGATGAACGGTTCGGCGATTGCAGGCAGATCTATTTCGGGCACAGCGGCGCTCTCTCGTTGAGAAGATGCCGCCCATAGCCGGGCGTGGAACCGGATTCGAGAGTCAGCCTACAACGCCGGTTGAGTAGGCAGCGAGGAACGAGCCGCCTACTCAACCAGCGGTAGCGAGGGCCAGCACGTCGGCGGCGAGCTGGGCGCTGGTGTCGGCGTCGCGCATCCAGAGTGGGGCGGCGGCGGCCCGGATGCCCAGCGCCTCGATGTCGGGGAGGGACGCGGCATCCGTCTCGTTTACCAGCCAGGCGTCGAGCAGGCCTCCGTTTCGACGCGAGCCGTAATGCTCGGCCACCGCGAACGCCGAGGTCTCGACGCCGATCGCGCTGAGGCAGGCATCCGCCATACCGCGCACGACCGCTCCCGAGATGATCGGCGAGACACCGACGACGGGGGCGGATGTCGCGGCCAAGGCCTCACGGATACCCGGGATGCCCAGCACCGTGCCGACCGACACGACCGGGTTCGAGGGCGCCACCAGCACGACATCCGCGGAGGCGATCGCGTCGAGCACCCCGGGGGCCGGCGTCGCCGAGTCGACGTTCTTCTGCACAAACGCACGGGCGGTCAGTGCCGCGCGGTGCTTGGTCCACCACTCCTGAAAGTGCATGGTGCCCGCGTCGGTGACCACGTGAGTCTCCACCTCGTCGTCGGTGGCGGGGATCAGCTCGACGCCGAGCGGCCAGCGAGCGGTGATCAGCCTGGTCGCCTCGCTGAGCGGCAGGCCGGAGCGCAGATAGTGGCTGCGGGTGATGTGCGTGCCGAGGTCGAGGTCGCCGAGGGTGAACCACGGCCAGCCGACGCCGTATGCGCGCAGTTCTGCACTGACGCGCTCGGTCTCGCCGATGCGACCCCAGCCACGCACCTCGTCGTTCTCGCCCGCGAGGGTGTACATGACCGAGTCGAGGTCGGGCGCGATGCGCAAGCTCGTGAGCCACATGTCGTCGCCGGTGTTGACGATCGCGGTGAGATCGGCGCCGTGGACATCCGTTCCCGGGAGTGCTCGTCGGACGTGTTCGCGCAGGCCTCGGGTGAACCGGGCGCCGCCGACGCCGCCGGAAATTACAGTGATTTTCACCCGGTCAACGCTAACGGGCGTTCGATGCGGCGCAGGACGGCGCGGACGGCGCGGACGTGCGGAGGGGTTTCGAAACGCGGACGCACCAGAGCGCGTGCGCTACTCAACCAGCGGGGCTACTCAATCAGCGGGCACCGCGGCGAGGGCGGCGGATGACCCCAGCTCGAGCAACCCCGTGTCGGTGGCGATCGCGACGAACGCGAAGCCCATCGACGCCAGCACCGCGCCGCGTGCGGGCGCCCCGCCGAACGCTCCCGCGGAGATGCCGGCCTCGGATGCCGCGGCCAGGATGCGACGCAGTGGTGCGGTGAGGGAGTCATCCGCGATCATGGCGTCGACCTGCACGCCGAGGGCGATCGCCAGGTCGAACGGGCCCACGAACAGCCCGTCGACACCGGGCACGGCGGCGATCGCCTCCACGTGCTCCAGCGCCGTGGCGGTCTCGATCATCACCCAGACCTGGATCTCGGAGTTGGCGGTCGTGGCAGTGGCAGGCATCCGATCGGGAGCCCCGAGGTTCGGACCCCAGCTGCGAGTCCCGACGGGTGGGTAGCGGGAGGCCGCGACCGCTGCGCGGGCCTGCTCGACCGATTCGACCAGCGGCACGATCACGCCCGCGGCACCCGCGTCGAGCGCGCGTCCGATCAGTCCGGCGTCGAGGGCGCGCACCCGCACATACACCGGCACCGCGTCGTCACGGCGGTGGGTGAGTACCGCGTCGGTTCGGGAATCGTCGAAACGGCCGTGCTGCTGATCGAGGCAGAGCCAGTCGAATCCGAGTCGGGTGAGCTGGGCGGCGATAAATGGCTCGCCCGCCACCGCCCAGGCTCCGCGCTGTGGGGACATGACACTCCTCCTGGTGGGTTGCCGTTGTGGTTGGTTATAGCGATGATGACAGTCAGACTTGACGTTTGAAAAGTAATCGACCCGATCTGCCTTAAGTAACATCGAATTCACACGCGGTTACCTGACGGAATCGTCGCCCCGCCATGATGTTCCACACCACAGTCGAGAAAGAGGACGCAGTGCCCAACCCCACCAGAGCCTTCGCCCCGCGAGCCCCGCGAGCCTCGGGAATCCGGGAGATCCTCGACCTCGTGCTCACGTCACCCGTGGAGATCGATCGCCTCGAGATCGGCGAACCAGGGTTCGCGGCCCCTGCCCACGTGGCCGCCGCCGCCGCCGTCGCGGCCCGAGGGGATGTGCGCTATACCCAGAGTTCCGGCACGCTGGCGCTGCGCACCGCCCTGGTCGACTCGCTCGCGCTGCGCTACGGAGCAGAGATCGACCCGGGCTGCGTCGTGGTGAGCCAGGGCGGATCGCAGGGCATTGCGGCGGTGTTCGAGGCGCTGGTGCTGCCGGGCGATGAGGTGCTGCTGCCCGACCCTGCCTGGCCCAACTACGAGGCGATGACGCGCATCCGCGGGGCGGAGCCGGTGCGCTACCCGCTGCGCCCTGAGGCCGGTTTCGTGCCAGACCCGGAGGAGGTGCTCGCGCTGATCGGACCGAAAACCCGCATCGTGGTGCTCAACTCGCCGGGCAACCCGACCGGCGCCGTTCTGCCGCGCGCCGTGGTGCGCCGCATCGTCGAGGGCGCGGCCGAGCGCGGGGTGATGGTGGTCTCCGACGAGGTCTACGACGAGATCATCTTCGAGGGCGAGCCGTCGGGCGCACACGAGTTCGGCGACAACGTCGTCTCGGTCTTCAGCTTCTCCAAGACCTACGCGATGACCGGCTGGCGAGTGGGCTACCTGGTGATGCCCGCGTGGTTGGCGACCATTGTCGGGCACGTCCAAGAGGCGCTCATCTCCTGTGTCTCCTCGGTGAATCAGGCCGCGGCGCTCGCCGCCCTCACCGGGCCGCAAGATGCCGTGGCGACGATGCGCGCGGCATACCGGGATCGCAGAGATCTGGCCTTGTCGCTGTTGAGCGAGGCCGACATCCGTCCGCGCCGCCCCTCCGGCGCGTTCTACCTGATGGTGCCGTTGGCTCCTGGCGTCAGCTCACGGGATGCGGCACTCGAGCTGGTCGGCCGCGGGGTGTCGTTCGCGCCGGGGAGTGCGTTCGGCAGCGTCGCATCCGACCAGCTGCGGATGTCGTTAGCCAGCTCTCCGGAGACGATTCGGCGTGGTCTCGGCCGCTTTCTCGACTGGTACACCGAGAGTCAGGGCGGACTGCTGGTGCAGCGCCATTCACTACACTGACCGAGCGTCACCTGGGTCGCTGAGAATGCGTCATAACCCCTCGACACACGCGTCATACCCCTCGACACGTCATACCCCTCGACACGTCATACCCCTCGACATTGGAGAGACGATGGCCAAGAAGAGTCACACCGCAGTGCTGGCCGGCGCCATCGAGCGACCGCAGGAGCGGGCGAAGCTCGACGAGGTCGACCTGGCGCTGCTGCAGGAGCTCGCCAGGGACTCCCGCCAGTCGCAGCGAGCACTGGCGCGGCAGATCAACATGTCCGCTCCGGCTGTTGCCGAGCGGATCGCCCGGCTCGAGCGCAGCGGGGTGATCCGCCAGTATTCGATCGACATCGACTGGGATCGTCTCGGCTACGACGTCGTGGTGTTCATGCCGATCACCCTGGAATCGGGTGGAGATATCGAGCCGACACTCGCGGCCTTCCGCGAGATCCCGGAGCTCGAAGAACTGACCGTCGTGGCCGGACGATACGACCTGCTGGCCCGGTTCCGACTCAGCGATCAACGACACCTGCGCGAACTGCTGCTCGACCAGGTCTGGCAGATTCCCAACGTGGCCCGCATCGAGACGATGCTCGGCCTCGGCAACCTCATCACCGAGGACTACGCGGCACGGATGCTGGCCCCGCGACCCGCGGTCGTCGACGAGCCGTAGCTCGGGCCCTCTCAACTGCTCTGGACTTGCAATTGAGTAGATTTTCAGCACTTTTGCCATTCAGTTACACGTTCGAAACACAATTGAACCTTGCATGTGACGTTTATACGGTTATATGGCGTCATGGATTCGAAGACTCAGTCGTCCGCCCACCCGCTGCTCAATGGTGAGGCGACCGACCTGTGGGCGATCCAACTCGACCTGTACCAGGGGTTTCTCACCGGAGACCGCGCCCGGGTCGATCGGCACATCAGTGCTGACGGTACGATGTGGGATTCCGCCCACGAACCTCTCATTCATGGCCTGACCGGTCTGAACGAGGTCCGCGCAGCCCGCCCGACCGGCGCCGACGCACCGCAGGTGGACGACCTCGATGCCACGGAACCCGTGATCGACATCTGGGGCGATACCGCGCTCACCCGCCATCTGCTCACCGTCACCTTCAGCGACGCGAGCCTGCCCGCGGAGCGCGTGCGCGTCACCGGCGTCTGGCGCCGCGTCAACGGTGCGTGGCTGAACGTGCACAACCACGAAGACGTCCTGCCCTGAGCTCTCGCCCCTCGCCGACAGCAGGGGCGTCGGCAGGGAAGGACCGGCTCCGGCCGGAAACACCGCAGCACCCGCAACGCAGTCAGCAGCACCAGCACAGCAGCACCAGCACAGCACCAGCAGCACGCACGTTACCTTCACCTCATCCCATGAAAGGACCACCATGAGAAATCGTGCACGTGGTACCGCCCTCCTCGCGGGCGCAGTCGGAGCAGCCCTTCTGCTCAGCGCCTGCAGCGGGGCAGCAACACCGCAGAAGTCGTCTGGCGGAACCCTCGTCATCGACAAGTCGTTCGACCTGAAGACGGCAGACCCGGCCCGCAACTTCGAGACCGCGGGAAACATCCTCGGCCGCGCCGTCTACGACACCCTGCTCACGTTCAAGAACGGCGACAGCTCCACGCCGATCGCGATGCTCGCCACCAAGTGGGAGGGCAACGCCGACGCGACGAAGTACACCTTCACCTTGCGCAAAGACGCCAAGTTCTCCAGCGGCGACAAACTGACGGCGGATGACGTGGTCTTCTCCCTCAACCGCGTGACGAACATCAAGGGCAACGGTTCGTTCCTCATGGACGGCCTCACCACGAAGAAGGTCGACGACACGACCGTCGAGATCATTTCGGAGAAGTCGAACACCGCCATCCCGGCGATCGTGACCAGCCCGACCCTCGGCATCCTGGATTCCGCGCTGGTCACGAAGAACGGCGGTACCGACGCTGTCGGTGCCGACGAGACCGACAAGGCCGAGAAATTCCTCAACAAGACCTCGGCGGGAACCGGCCCGTACGCGCTGAAGACGTTCAACACGACCACGGAGACCGTGATCGTGCCGAACAAGTACTACTGGGGCGACAAGCCCAAGTACGACAAGGTCGTGCTGCGCAACGCCACCGCGGCGACCCAGAACCAGGACATCACCTCGGGCACCGCGCAGGTGGCGCTCGACCTCGGGTCTGACCAGATCGCCTCGCTCAAGGGCAACAGCTCGGTGGAGATCACTACCGCCCCGTCTCCGACGCTGTTCTTCCTGTTCTCGAACGCCAACCCGGCGATCTCGACCATCACCTCCGACCCGAAGTTCCGCGAGGCGGTGACCTACGGCCTCGACTACAAGTCCCTGCTCGACTTGGCCGGTGACGGCGCAGTGCGGGCCGCCGGTGTCATCCCGAACTCGTTCCTCGGAGCGCTCAAGGAGAGCGACGCGGTAGTCCGCGACGTCTCCAAGGCGAAGGCCGCCGTCGCAGCCCTCGGTTCGGCCCCCACGGTGAAGCTCGAGTACCCCAGCGACATCACCGTCGCCGGTCTCGACTTCGGTCCGATCGCGGAGCGCATCCAGGCCAACCTCAAGGAGGTGGGCATCACGGTGACGCTGGTTCCCTCGCCCGTGAGCACGGCGCTGGACAGCTACCGTGCCGGCACCGAGGAGATGGGCCTCTGGCTCTGGAACCCGGACTTCCCGGACCCGTCGGACTACCTAGTCTTCGGCCCGGGTGCCACGGTCGGTCTGCGCGCCGGCTGGGCCACGGGGTCAGATGCCACGGTCGAGGGCATCGCCACGAAGGCATCGTCCACTGTCGACAACGACGCTCGCGGTGCCCTCTACGAGGATTTGCAGAAGGGCCTCAACAAGGCCGGGGTCTTCAACCCGCTGTTCCAGCCCGCCGCCTCGATCGTGTCATCCAGTACGGTCGGCACGGTGACGTACAGCCCGGTCTACGGACTGGACATCCCCGCCATCAAGTAGCCCCACCACCTTTCCGGGCGGTCGTTGTCACGGCCGCCCGGAAAGCACCACAGCCCGACACTTGCCCCAACGGAGGACCGCATGCTCTGGCGATTCCTGCTGAAGCGGATCGGCGCCGCGCTGCTGCTCGGCATCGGCGTGATCATCGTCACGTTCGCGCTGACCTCGGTGCTGCCGGGCGACCCGGCCACCGCGCAGCTCGGCGATCGCGCCTCGGCCGACCCCGAGATCGTCGCCGCGTACAAGAAGGCGCACGGACTCGACCAGCCGCTCTACGTGCAGTTCGGTCTGTACGTCGTGAATCTCCTGCGCGGAGACCTCGGCGAGTCGCTGCAGAGTCACCGCTCGGTGGCGACGGACCTCGCCCAGTTCGGCCCGGCATCCGCGGAGCTGGCCATCGCCGCGACCCTGCTCGCCATCATCTTCGGCATCGGTCTCGGGGTCGTCGCCGCCCTCCGCGCCAACCGGCCGATCGACCAGGCGCTGCGCCTGTTCAGCCTCGGTGGGGTCAGCATCCCGATCTTCTGGTTGTCGCTCGTGGCGATGTTCCTGTTCTCGACGCAGCTGCGGATCTTCCCGTCGTCGGGGCGTTTGAACCCCGGCGACACTCCGCCGCCGACCGTCACCGGGCTGTATACGGTGGATGCCATGCTCTCCGGTCAGTGGACCACGTTCGGCGTCGCGCTCTCGCACCTCATCCTTCCGGCGGTGGTGCTCTCCGCGCCGATGATCGGACTGCTACTGCGCTTCACCCGCTCGTCGATTCTCGAGGTGCTCGGCAACGACTACGTGCGCTCGGCGTACGCGAAGGGCCTGTCGCCGCGCACCATCATCGGCAAGCACGTGCTGCGCGCCGCGCTGGTGCCGATCATCACCGTGCTCGGCACGGCCTTTGCCTCCCTGCTTGCGGGCACCGTGCTGGTGGAGCAGATCTTCGCCTGGCCCGGAATCGGCCAGTATGCCTTCCGGAGCGCGACCAACCTCGACCTGCCGGCGATCGTCGGAGTGACCCTGTTCGTTGCCGCCGTGTTCATCGTGGTCAACCTCGTCGTCGACGTGCTCTACGGCTTCGTCGACCCCCGGATCCGTACGTCATGACAGTGACGCCCAAGACCTGGAGAGCTGTATGAAGACCTGGAGCACTGTATGAGCAGCACCATCGTCTCCGACCCGATGCTGGTACCTGACGGGCCGGCGCACCCCGGATCGAAGCGCCAGCGCAATCGCTGGAGCGTGCGATTCCGGGTGCCGCGCGCCTGGCGTCGTCCCCTCGCCTACGTTGGCGTCGCGATCATCGCCATCTGGGCGCTGGTCGCCATCTTCGCGCCGCTCATCGCTCCGTTCGACCCACTGGCTCAGGCCTCCCCGCGGTTTCTCGCGCCGTCGGGCGCGCATCTGTTCGGAACGGATGCGGTCGGGCGCGACGTTCTCTCCCGCGTCATCTACGGCGCCAGAATCAGCCTGCCGATCGCCGTCGTGCTTGTCGCGCTGTCGCTGCTGGTCGGCGGCACGATCGGCGCGATCGCGGGCTATGTCGGCGGCGCCGTCGACGGCGTGCTGATGCGCATCGTCGATCTGTTCTTCGCCTTCCCCAGCATCATCCTGGCGATGGCCGTCTCCGCTGCCCTCGGCCCGTCGTTGCTCAATGCGGTGTTTGCGATCGTCGCGGTTTCCTGGCCGTCGTACGCCCGGGTGATGCGATCGCTCGTCCTCACCCTGCGCGGAAGCAACTTCCTCGCCGCCTCCCGACTGCTGGGCATCTCGTCGGCGCGAGCACTGTGGCGGGAGATCGTGCCGAATGTGGCGGGTCCGATGTTGGTGCTGTCGACCCTGGAGCTCGGCAGCGCGGTGCTGCTGCTCTCCGGCCTGTCGTTTCTCGGCCTCGGCGCCATCCCTCCGACGCCGGAGTGGGGCGCGATGGTCTCCGACGGTGCCAGGGTCTTCTACTACTGGTGGATCGCCGTCTTCCCCGGCATCGCGATCTTCTCGGTCGTGATCGCCTTCAACTTCCTCGGCGACGTGCTGCGCGACGGGCTCGACCCGCGCTCTTCGCAGTCCCTCGCCACGACGGATCGGTGAGCCATGAGCCTTCTCGAAATCGATGACCTGCGCATCTCCCTCCCCACGGATGGCGCGCCCCGCGTGCTGGTAGATGGCGTCTCGCTGCGCGTGAACGAGGGTGAGTTCGTCGGGCTGGCCGGCGAGAGCGGAAGCGGTAAGACCGTGACCGCGCTCTCGGCCCTCGGCTTCCTGCCGAACGGCTCCAGCGCCACCGGCGAGGTGCGGCTAGACGGCACCGACGTGCTCACCATGTCGCCGAAGCAGCTGCGCGGGGTTCGTGGACAGACCGTCGCGATGGTGTTCCAGGACCCGATGACCTCCCTGCACCCGATGCTCTCGATCGAGACGCAGCTCACCGAGCAACTGCGCGCCCACCAGAGCATCAGCAAGCGCGCGGCACAGGACCGCGCGGTGCAGCTGCTCGATCTGGTGCGCATCCCGAACGCCCAGCACGCGCTGTCCGCCTTTCCGCATCACTTCTCCGGCGGGATGCGGCAGCGCATCGCCATCGCGAGCGCTCTGGCCTGCGACCCTCGGCTGCTCATCGCCGACGAGATCACCACCGCGCTCGATGTGACCGTGCAGGCCGGAATCCTCGAACTGCTGCAGCAGATCCGGCGCGACACCGGCATGGCCGTCGTCTTCATCACCCACGATCTCGGCGTCATGAACGTCACCGCCGACTCGCTCTACGTGATGTACAGCGGCCGGGTGGTCGAGCACGGGGTCACCCGCGATGTGCTCGCAGCCCCGCGGCATCCGTACACCCGCGCCCTGATCGATGCGCTTCCGAACGCCCACAACCTGGGTGAGCCGCTGGTGGCCATCCCCGGGGACGCCGCGACCGCGGAGAACCGGCCGAGCGGCTGCGCATTCCACCCGCGCTGCGCGTTCGCGGTCGACGCCTGTCGCACTGACGTGCCGGCGCTGCGTCCGGTCGGCACGGAGCGTGAGCTCGCCTGCCACGTCGATCCCTTCGATCCGGCCGACCGGGTAACCCTTCTCGTCGAGACAGGAGTGTGACGATGGCTGCAGATAATCCAGCCCTGCTCGATGTGCAGGATGCCGTGGTCGACTACCACGTGCCCGGTCGCGCCACGGTGCACGCCGTCGCCGGCGTCTCCCTCAGCGTGGAGGCCGGCGAGATCGTGGGCCTCGTGGGGGAGTCTGGCTGCGGAAAGTCCACCCTCGGCCGGGCGATCGTTGGTCTGCAGAAACTGAGCTCCGGCACAGTGTCGCTCGAGGGACATCCGGTCGCCCCGGTCGGTCGCGGAGCCCGCCCGGTGCGCGACCGCGGCCTGCAGATGGTGTTTCAAGACCCGTATTCCTCGCTCAACCCGCGTCGCCGCATCGGCAAGCAGATCGCCGACGGCCTGGCGGCGTCAACCGACCCGCGCCCAGTGACCGAGCAGGTGGCCGAGCTGCTCGACTCGGTCGGGCTGTCGGCGAACGTCGCCTCGCGCTTTCCGCACGAGTTCTCCGGCGGGCAACGCCAGCGCATCGCGATCGCCCGCGCACTGGCCCCGAACCCGTCGATCATCGTGGCCGACGAGCCGGTCTCCGCGCTCGACGCCTCCACCCGGGCGCAGGTCACCAACCTGCTCACCAGCCTCGCGGCCGACCGGAGAATGGGCCTGCTGTTCATCTCGCACGACCTCTCGGGCGTGCGGCACATGGCCGACCGGGTCGCGGTGATGTACCTCGGACGCATCGTCGAGAACTCGCCGACCGAGCCGCTCTGGGGCGACCCGCTGCACCCGTACTCCGAGGCGCTGATCAAGGCGATCCCAAAGCTGGGGGTGGATGCCGCGGCTCCCGTCGCCCCGAGTGGCGAGGTGCCCGACCCCTCCAACCCGCCCACCGGCTGCCGGTTCCACCCGCGCTGCCCGTACGCGATGGACCGCTGCATCACCGACGATCCCGCGCTCGTGCACATCGAGGAGACCAGGGAGGCTGCGTGTTGGTTGCAGCCGGAGGGCGGTCCCGCGCGACGGCTCCTGGACCTGAGCGTCGTTCGGAACAGCGTGGATCGGAACCGCGTGGATCAGAACAGCGTGGATCAGAACAGCGTGGTCGGGCGCCCGTGACCGTCAGCCTCCGCCTCAACAACGACGTCGAGTCATCCGCTCTGCTCGATCTGGCGCGCGCCGCGGAGTCGGCCGGTTTCGATCAGCTCTGGGTGTCGAACGATCTGATGATCCGCTCGGCGCCGGTGCTGCTCGGGGCGCTGGCCACAGCGACCTCGCGCATCGAGCTGGGCATCGGCATCGCGAACCCGTACACGGTGCACCCGGCGGAAATCGCGATGATGGCCGCCACCATGCAGGAGCTCTCCGGCGGACGCTTCCGCCTAGGTCTGGCCGCGGGCGCCGCCGAGTTCCTCGGCTGGGTCGGCATCTCGCAGCCGACACCGCTCACCACCACTCGGGAGGCATTCCGGGCGATCAAGGCCCTGCTGGATGGCGGTCGGCCGGTCGACGTTCCTGGCACGGGGAGCGGATGGGCCGAGGAGGCCTATCTGCGCGTCCCGCCGGTTCCGACACCGATCTCGATCGGTGCGATGAGCCCGAAGATGGTGGCCTTCGCGGCCCAGGAGGCCGACGGCGTGCTCGCCCTGCTCTTCCCGCCGGAGCACTTCACGGTGGTACGCGAGCAGGTCGAGACCGCCGCAGCCGAGGTCGGCCGCGATCTCGCCGACTTTGATCTTCCCGCCTGCGTCTGGCTCTCGGTCGACGACGATCAGGAGGTCGCCGATCGCGCCCTCGCGCACAAACTCGCCTATTACGGATCCGCCTTCTCGCCCTACCTTCTCACCCGGGCCGGACTCTCCCGCGGTGACTTCGCCGGCATCGACGCGTCCCTGCGGGCCGGAGACCCCGAGGGTGCGGCCGATCAGGTCACCCCGGCGATGCTGCGGCTGGGCATTTCCGGCGACCCGGATGCGGTGGTTTCCCGCTGCCTGTCCCTCATCGAATCCGGGGTGGAGCACCTGTCGTTCGGACCCCCGCTCGGCGCGGATCCCGTAGCCGCCGTCGAGCTGATCGGCGAGACCGTCCTGCCCCGATTGACTGGAGTGACCGTATGACAACCCTCTCGGAACAGGTAGCAGACCTCGGCGCGCGGGTCTGGGCCTGGCGCGAGGAGACCAGCTTCCGCTCGGCCGACGACATCCCGCGGATCGCGCACGACCCGCTCTGGCTGCCGCGCATCGATGCCGACTCGATGGCCGACCGGATCGCCGCGATCGCCGAGTTCACCGCCGCGTGGCGCGCCCACGACGTGATCTCCGAACCCGTTTCGGTGCAGGTCGACCACCGCCTGATCGGCTCCACCCTCGCCCGCGCGAAGTGGGACATCGAGGTGCTGCGCTCCTGGGAGCGCGACGCCAACTTCCTGCTCAGCCAGATCCTCGGGCCGTACGTCGACCTCCTCCTTCCGCTACCGCCGTTCGGTGACCGCCGGGTGCTTGGCCTGATCGCCGCGCTCGACGCCGTTCCCGCCCAGGTCGCCGTCGCGCAGGCCAACCTCACCGGAACCGGGGTCGCCGATCTTGCTGGCGCGGCCGTCTCGATGCTGCACGGCATCGAGCCGCGGCTGGCGGCATCCGTCGACGGATTGCGGGATGTCGTCCCGCCCGAGCAGCACGCCCGACTCGAGTCATCCGCCGCTGCCGCGGGCTCCGCGCTCGCCGGCTACCGCGACTGGCTGGCCGCTGCGCTGCCGACCTTCGGCCCTCCCGTCGTCGTCGGCCGCGAGCGCTTTCTCTGGTACCTGCGCAACGTCGCCCTGATCGCGCACGACCCCGAACAGCTCACCGCGGCCGCCGAGCAGGAGTATCGCCGCGCCGTGGTCTGGGAGTCGATCGGCCGCCCTCGCGGGTCGGAGCTGCCCCCGTTGTTCGCGGCGGTGGAGGAGCAGACCGCGCAGCAGCGGGTGGATGAGCAAAGCATCCGTGACTTCTATGAGCAGCGCGACCTGCTCAGCCAGGAGGGTTACGGGCACTATCACGTGCACCCCGCGCCGTCGTATCTGAGTCCGCTGCAGTGGTTCGCGGTGAACGACGATCTCACCGACGTTCAGCGCCCGGGTGTCGACGGGGTGGCCTACACGCCCGACCCGGGGCCAGAACTGCCCTACTTCTACGCGGCGAACGCCCGCGATCCTCGGCTCGGGATCATCCACGAGGGCACGCACTATCAGCAGCTGGTGCGGTCATGGGCGCACGAGAACCCACTGCGCCGGCACTACTTCGACTCGGTGGCGAACGAGGGCATCGCCTTCTACAACGAGGAGGCGATGCTGCAGGCCGGGCTGTTCGACGGGTCGCCGCATTCGCGCTCGGTGGTGCAGAACTTCATGCGCCTGAGGGCGCTCCGGGTGCTGGTCGACGTGAACCTTGCCACCGGTGTCTTCGACCTGGCCGCCGGTGCGGATACCTTCGTGCGCCGGGTGCCGATGGATGTCGAAACGGCAACGGAGGAGACCGCCATGTATGTGGCGACCCCCGGTCTTGCCATGTCGTACCAGGTCGGCAAACTGCAGCTGATCGCGATACTGGCGGACGCCATCGAGCGGGACGGGAGCGACTTTTCCTTCCGCGCCTTCCATGACTGGGTCTGGAAGAACGGCAATCTGCCCTTCTCGCTGCAGCGCTGGGAGCTGCTGGGCGACCGCTCGGAGGTCGATCAACTGGATTCGTTCGAGAGCACGGTGGTGGAGTGGTGAACCGGCTGCTGGTCGACCTGTCGGTCGTCGATGTGGTGAGCGGCGACATCCGCCCGAATTCTGCGGTCGCAATCGTCGACGGCGTCATCGCCGCGGTGGGAGCGCGGGACTCGGTCGAAACGCAGTGGGGCGATCTCCCGGCCGTCTCGCTCGGCGGGGCGTACCTGTCTCCCGGCCTCGTCAACATGCACACCCACTTCTCGCTGTCGCTGCCGGGACCGGGCGGCGACGCCGTCTCGGCGATGACCGCGCATGAGCTCGCGCTGTACATGGCCGACGGCGCTCGCCGCACCCTGCTCGAGGGCGTGACGACCGTGCGCTGCGTGGCGGAAAAAGATCACGCCGACTTCGCCCTGCGCGACGCGATCGCCGCCGGACGCACGATCGGGCCGCGCATCTTCACGGCCGGGCGGGCGCTGGTCTGCACCGGCGGGCACGGTTTCGAGGGCACCGACACCCTGGAGTGCGACGGGCCGGTCGGGTTTCGTCACGGCGTGCGCTCGCAGCTCAAGGCCGGAGCCGACCTGATCAAGGTGATGATCTCGGGCGGTATCGCGGGCGAGCACGAGGCGATCGCCACCCCGCAACTGGCTGCCGACGAGCTGGAGGCGGTGCTGGAGACGGCCCACGCGTGGGGGAAGAAGGTGACGGCGCACGCGGGGCCGGCGCCGATCATCCTGCAGGCGGTCGAGCTCGGACTCGACTGTGTGGAGCATGGCTACCAGCTCACGCCCGAGGTCGCCGCCGCGATGGCGGCGCAGGGCACGGCGCTGGTGCCGACGCTGGTCGTGACACGCGCAAGCGCGTTCTTCGACCAGCTGGGGGTGCCGGCCTGGATGCAGCAGCGGTCGCTGGGCGCCGGGCCGCAGCACGTCGAGAGCTATCGGATGGCGCTCGACGCCGGGGTCACGATCTTGATGGGCAGCGACATGCCGCCGTTCTGGCGCTTCGAGGGCACGAGCGCTTCCGTGCGCGAGATCGAGCACATGAGCGACTTCGGGCTCGGACCGGCGGCCGCGCTGAAGGCCGCCACCATCGACCCGGCGGCCTGGCTGGGCGCGGATGCGGAGGTCGGGTCGATCGAGGTCGGCAAGCGGGCCGATCTGATCGCTATGGACTCCGACCCGCTAGCCGACAGTGCTGCGCTCCGCGGCATCCGTTGGGTGATGATCGAAGGCGATCTGGTGCGGGACGACAAAAACGCGGTGCTCGATGTCTGAGGCTGGGGAGGGCGCAGAGTTCGAGGGGGCAGTCACGAGCCTCCACGACATCCGTGTCACGGTCGAGGCGATCGAAGGGCGCTCGGTCTGCGGCATGCGGGTCGGGGACTTCTGCGAGGTCACCAACTCCAACGAACTGCGGATCCCGGATGATCGCCACTTCTGCATCTACGCGCTGCAATCGGTTCTTCCGCTCATCCCGGCCAAGCAGCGCGACCTGCCCGCGGGTGACTGGCTCGAGCGGGACACCCTCGTCGCCTGCCCCGATCCGGAGGAACGGTTGATCATGCGCATTGATCGCATCGGCAGGGTCGACCTGGCCACGGACGACCTGACGTGAGCGGCGACCTGACGTGAGCGGCGACCTGACGTGAGTTCTGACGTCGAGATGGGTATCGGCGTTCAATCCGACAAGGCACCGGGCAGGTATGCACGGGTCGCCGCGCTGGCCGAAGAGGTCGGTCTCGATGTGGTCTCGGTGTTCTCCGACCTGCTGTTTCAGCCGCCGCTTCCCGCGTTGCTAGAGATGGCTGCGGTTACGTCCCGCGTGCGGCTCGGCGTGGCGGGCTATAACCCGTTCACCATGCATCCGTACGAGATCGCCGGACAGTACGCGGCCCTCGCTGCCCGAGCACCCGGTCGCGCTTACCTCGGACTGGTCAAGGGAACCTGGCTAACCCAGATCGGCCTGGAGCAGCCGCGGCCACTCGCGCACCTGGAGCAGGCAGCGGGGTTCATCAAGGCGTTGCTCTCGGGCGACGGCGTGGGGTATCTCGGATCGGTTTTCACCCTCGAACCCGGCACGCGTCTCGACCCGAGCGTCCCGCCGCAGACGGTGCCGCTGATGATCGGCAGTTGGGGTCCGCGTGGTGCAGCTCTGGCTGGCCGCATCGCCGACGAGATCAAGGTCGGTGGAACCGCCAACCCGGCAATGGTTCGTCTTACCCGCAGCAGGGTCGCCGTCGGAGAGGATGCCGCGGGCCGGCCCCGCGGCACCGTCGGCGTCATCGCGGGAGCGGTCACCGTCGTCTCCCGCAGCCGCACGGAGGCCCGCGCCCTCGCCCGTCGCGAGGTCGCCCTGTACCTCGACGCGATCGCCGCCTTCGATCCGACCGTCGAGCTGCCGGAGGGGCTGCTCGAGCTCGTCGCTGCTCGTCTCCGGTCGGGCGACGCTGCGGGGGCCGGCCGAGCGATCCCCGGCGACGTTCTCGACCTGTTCGCCTTCAGCGGCGACCCGGACGACGTCGCCGGCCAGGCTCAGCTCCTCATCGATGCCGGCGCCAGCCGCGTCGAGTTCGGCACCCCGCACGGCCCCGACGAGCTCGAGGGCATCGCCCTGCTCGGCCGTGCCGTCGTGCCGCAATTGCGCCGCGCCCGCGTGCGCACCTGAGCCGGGCATCCCCGCCACCTCCTGGATGACGAACGGCCCAGCGCAACAGTGAACATTCGTCGACACGCGCTGAGAAAATACCCCGGGTGAACGAACCGGCCACCGGCATCGTGTAGAAACAGGAGACCAGGCGGCCCGCCGTATGGTGAGATGGCGACGAACGGCTTTCTGGAGGTCAGGTCAATGGCGAACGATTCTGCGGTGCGGATCCTGTCGAGTGTGGAATTCCACCGGACGAGTACGCGCATTCTGGAGAGCATCGAGACCGTCATCGATGGCAAGCGCGACGCCGTGGAGATGGCCCTCACCGTATTACTCGCCGAAGGGCACCTGCTGATCGAGGATGTTCCTGGCGTCGGTAAGACGATGCTGGCGCGCACCCTGGCCAAGACGGTCGACTGCACGGTGAACCGCATCCAGTTCACGCCGGACCTGCTGCCCTCCGACATCACCGGCGTCTCGATCTACAACCAGGTGAGCCGCGAGTTCGAGTTCAAGCCCGGACCCGTGTTCGCCAACATCGTGATCGGCGACGAGATCAACCGGGCCAGCCCGAAGACCCAGTCGGCACTCCTCGAGAGCATGGAGGAGGGGCAGGTCACCGTCGATGGCGAGACCAGCGCCCTCGCCGCTCCGTTCACCGTCATCGCCACCCAGAATCCGGTCGAGATGGAGGGTACGTACCCGCTCCCCGAGGCGCAGCGTGACCGGTTCATGGCCCGCATCTCGATGGGATATCCGGATGCCGCTGCCGAACTCGCCATGCTGCACACGAGAGAGAACTCCAGCCCCCTCGACGACGTGCAACCTGTCGTGAGCACCATGGAGCTGATCGCCATGATCGCCACCGTGCGCGAGGTCTTCGTCTCGTCGCCGGTCGAACAGTATGCGGTGACCATCGTGCAGGCCACCCGCTCCGACCCCGACCTGCGTGTTGGTGCGAGTCCGCGTGCCACGCTGCACCTGGTGCGCGCCGCCAAGGCCCGCGCCGCTCTCGACGGACGCGAGTTCGTGCTGCCCGACGACATCGACGCCCTGGCCGTGTCCGTGCTCGCCCACCGCCTCATCCCGGCCAATCGACTGTCATCGAGCGGGGGAGCCGCCAGCGTCGCCGCCGCGAGCGAGGCGGTGCGCAGAATCGTCGCGACGACCGCCGTGCCGCTCGGTGCTGTCGGCCCGGCCTGAACCACGACATGGCGGCGCGAAAGACCAAGCGACGGATAGCGCGGCCGACGGTGCGCGGCTGGGTGACCGGCGCGGCCGGCGTGCTCGGGGTGACGATCGCCTACGGGCTCCAGAACCGCGAGCTGCTGGTGCTGGCCTTGCTCGCCCTCGCGCTGTGTCTCTCTGCCTGGATCTACGTGCAGTTCCGCCCCCTCGCCTACCGCGTCGATCGCACCTTCACCCCGCCGTTGATCGAGGCGGGTGGCATCACCACCGTGGAGCTCGAGATCGCCAACCTCTCGAATTACCGGAGTCCCTCGGCGCACTGGCGCGATACCTGGCCGTGGCGACCCTTCGTGACGGTGCCGCTCGAACTCGGGATGCTGGAGGCCCGCGGCATCCGTCACACCTCGCGCGGCAGCGCGGTGCGTCTCGGCTACGCGCTGCGACCGGACCGGCGCGGACTGTTCGAGGTCGGTCCCGTCATTATTGACTTCGCGGACCCGTTCGGGCTGGTTGCTGGTGCCGTGGTGGCGGAGGGCACCGGGGAGCTGACCGTCACCCCACGCATCGAGGAATTGCCGGAGGGCGCGGTGACGATCGCCGCCGATGACGGCGCCACCCGCATGCGCCAGCGCAGATCGTGGGGTGGCGAAGACGATCTGATGACCCGCGAGTACCGTGACGGCGACCCGATGCGTCGCGTCCATTGGCGCGCCTCGGCCCACCACGGCGAGCTGATGGTGCGGCAGGAGGAGCAGCGCAGCCACGCGGAGGCCCACATCGTGCTCGAGACCCTGCGGCACGGCTATCGCGATGCTCGCGGACTGAGCACGGTCGACGAGGTCGAGAGCGAGAGCTTCGAGTGGGCGATCGAGTTCTGCGCCTCGCTCAGCGTGTACCTGGCCGAACGTGGCTTCGTCGTGCAGGTGAACGAGACAGGGGCTCGGCAGCTGAGAGACGTGGAGGAGATCGACGGCTATCTGCGTTCGCTCGCGGCGATCCAGCTGTCGGCCCGGCAGGCGGAGAACTTCTCCCTCGTGCCCCAGTCGGCCAGGGCGGGTCGGTCGCAGGGCTCGGTGTTCGCGATCCTCTCGGCAACCGATACCGCGATCGTCGATCAGCTGCGGCACCAGCGCTCGTCATTCGACCTCGCCGTCGCCTTTCTGGTCGACCCATGGACCTCCACTCTGACCGAACCACTCCAGAACGCCGGCTGGGTGTGCGTCGCCGTGCATCCCGACGACAGCGCGGCGGATGCCTGGCTCTCCCTGAGCTCGGAGCTGGAGGCCGCGCGTGCCCAGGGTTGACCTCCTCACGCCCGGGGCAGGGGGCGCCGGCGCCACGACGGCCGACCCGCGGCGAGCGCTGGGCGCCGACCGCCAGCGGGCGCGGTGGAACGGCCGGAAGGCATCCTCCGACTGGCAGGTCAGCCTGCTGCTGCTCGCGCTGCTGATTGTCGTCATCTCGGGCCTGCACGTGATCCTCTCTGGGGCGGCCTGGGCGTTCCAACTGTCGCTCGTCGCTCTGCTCGTCCTCGGTGTGTCTGCGCTCGTTCGTACCTTCTCGCGTGCGCTCTGGCTGCCGCCGGTGATAGCCGCGGCGGTATTTCTCGGCGCGATGACGGCCTTCTTCGCCCAGCCCACGGCGATCCTCGCCGCCATCCCGACGCCCGATACCTTTGGCGCATTCTCGGCTCTGGTGAGTCAGGCGAATCTCTCGATCGCGGGCCAGTCCCTGCCGGCGGTCGCCGACGCCGGCATCACGTTCCTGCTCTGTTTCGCGGTGGCGGGGATCGCGCTCGCCGCCGACGTGCTCGCCATCCTGCTGAGGGCACCGGCGCTCGCCGGCGTGCCGGTCATCGTGCTGCTGGCCGTCCCGAGTGTCGTCGAACCCGGCGCGACCGACCCGATCGTCTTCGTCATCGCCACCGTGCTGTACCTGCTGCTCTTGCGGGTGGGCGGGCCGAGACGCCAGGGGCGACTGAGCCTCGCGATGGGAGCGGTCGCCGTGGTGCTTGCTCTGGTTGTCCCTGCCGTGCTGCCGCAGATCGACGACTCCACCACGAGCCAGTCAGCCGGGTTCGGCACCGGCGTCAACCCGGTGCTGTCGCTCGGAGATGACCTACGGCGCAGCTCGGCGCGCGACGTGCTCACCTACTCCACCAGTTCGGGCAACGCCCACTACCTGCGGTTGGTGAGCGTCGGGAATTTCCGCGGCGTCAACTGGGAGCCGGATGACTTCCGCCTCGACCGCAGGAACTCGGTCGACGCGATCGATACTGCCCCCGGTCTCCGGCAGGACGTTCCGCGCAAACGGGACACGACATCCGTCACCATCGAGTCATTGACCAGTGAATGGCTGCCGATGCCGTATCCGGCGACCAAGGTCACCGGGCTGCAGGGGGACTGGTTCTGGGACAGCGAGGGGCGCGCAGTCTCGAGCCCCAATCGCTCGGTGACGGGGCAGCAGTATCAGGTCTCCGATCTCGAGGTGCAGCCGACGCCGGAGCAGTTGCTTGCGGCGGGTACCACCGTTCCGGCCGGCCTTGAGCAGTATCTCGCGGTGCCGGCCAACCTCCCGTCGCTGGTCACCGACACCGCCCGCGAGGTGGTGGGCACCGCCCCGACCAACTATGAGAAGGCGCTGCTGCTGCAAGCGTTTTTCCATGACGGCGACTTCGAATACTCGGAGACCGCACCGGTCGCCGATGGCTACGACGGCACCGGCGCCGGAGTCGTTGCCCGTTTCCTCACCGAGAAGGCCGGGTATTGCATCCACTTTGCGTCGGCGATGGCGGTGATGGCGCGGGTGCTCGGAATCCCTGCACGCATCTCCGTCGGGTTCCTGCCCGGCACCCAGATCGCCGACGTCAACGGTCGGAGCACCTTCCAGGTCGACTCGCACGACCTGCATGCCTGGCCCGAGCTGTACTTCGAAGGGATCGGCTGGACCCGCTTCGAGCCCACCGTGAGTCGCGGTGATCTGCCGAGTTACGCGGACCTCTCGACCCCCGACGTGCCGATCCCCTCGGCGAGCGACAACCCGACGCCGACCAGTTCGGCATCGGCATCGGCCTCCGTCGCGCCGACCGCCGCGCCCGAACCGTCTGCGTCGGCCCGGGCCGACGGCAGCGCGGCGGCCGCGGAGTCGGCGGATGTGCCGTGGTGGATCGCCCTGGTGGTGCTGCTTCTGCTCGTGCTCCTGCTCGCGCCCGCGGTCATCCGTCAGCGGGAACGCCGTCGTCGCGCCCGCGATCTGGCGCTCGGGCGTGCGCCCGTGCTCGTGGCCTGGCTGGAGGTGCTACAGAGCGCTGAGGACCTCCGCCGACCGATCTCAGAGACCATGACGCCCAGAGAGGCGGCGGCGGAGCTCGGGGGAGGAGACGCCGTCGAGCGGCTGGTCGCGGCCCTCGAGCGCGAGCGATTCTCCGAGTTCCCTGTCGCCGATGGCGGCGCCGTCGACGACATGCGGGCGGTGATCGCCGTGCTTCGGCGCGGGGTTCCCGGGCGTACCCGAACCCTCGCCGTGCTCTTCCCGCCGTCGGTATGGTCACGGATGCGCGGGGCAGTCGGCCTGCGCGACTGACCGGGGTGCGCGCCGGACGCTAATATGTGAAACATGTCTTTCACAAATGACGCGCGCCCCGAAAACCGGGTGGCGGTCACGGATGTCCGCGCGCTCCGGGCGCTCGCCCACCCCTTGCGCCTGGGCATCCTCAATCACCTGATGACCTTCGGGCAGAGCACCGCGACCGAGTGCGCCGAGGCACTCGGGTCGACCGGCTCCAACTGCAGCTACCACCTGCGCTCCCTCGCGCGCTTCGGCCTGGTCGAGCAGGCCGAGTCGACGGATTCCCGCGAGCGCCCGTGGCGCAGCGTCGCCACCGGTCTCGATCTCGGCGACCTCGGGCACGGTCTGGAGGGGGATCAGGATGACCTGGCCGCACGCTCGCTCGCCGCGACCCTCGCCGAGCGCACCATCGACGACGACGCGGCCCTCGCCCGCCGCTACATCGCCGGGTTCGGCGCGCTGCCGACGGAGTGGCAGGAGTCCAGCGGCCTGTCGAACTACGGGCTGCGGGCGACGGCCGAGGAACTCGCGGCGCTGCGGGGTGCGGTGGATGCGCTCATCCGTCCGTACATCGCCATGACACGCGTCGACGCTCCCGCCGACGCCGCTGTCGTCCACCTCGCCTTCGACGCCTTCCCGCACCCGGACGGTGCGCTGTGACGGCGCTTGCGTCGACGCGGTCACCGCTGGCCATCCGTGATTTTCGTCTGACACTGACCGCGGGATTCCTCTCCGACACCGGCGACTGGCTGCTGATGATCGCGCTGCCGCTCTACGTCTTCGGCATCACCGGCTCGGCGTTGGGCGCATCGACCGTGTTCCTCGCTGAGCTGGTTCCGGCGCTTACGCTGGGTCCCTTCCTGGGGGTTCTGGTCGATCGCTTTGACCGCCGGCCCACCATGGTGCTGATTAATCTGGCGCAGGGAGCCGCTCTGCTTCCTCTGCTGTGGGCCGCTGTCGACCCCGACGCCCTGCACGACCGGCTCTGGGTCGTCTACCTCATCGCGGCGCTCGAGGCCGGTCTCGGGGCGGTCTTCCTGCCGGCTCGACAGTCCTTTCTTCCCGGCATCGTCCCGCGGGATCAGCTCACTCGCGCGAACGGTCTGGTGTCGGTCGGCGACAACCTGTCGCGGCTGATCGGCTCGCCGCTCGGCGGACTGGTGTTCGCCACGATGGGCCTCGGCGGTGTCGTGCTGATCGACAGTGCGACCTACCTCGTGAGCGCCGCGCTCATCCTCGTCTGTCACGCGCCTGCGTTGTCCCGGTCGCCCGGCTCGCCCGGCGGGGTGCTGCGGCAATTTAGCGAAGGCTGGCGGGTGGTGAGACGGTCACGTCCGCTCGGCGGGTTGCTCGTCATCCAGTCGATCGGCGCGATCGGGCAGGGCATCTTTCTGGTGTTGTTCGTCGTGTTCGTGGTCGACGTATTGCACGCCACGGACACCGAGGTCGGACTGTTCCGCGGGGTTCAGGCGATCGGTGGCGTGCTCGGCGGGCTCGTGCTCGGTGTTCTGGCGCGCAAGCTCGAGCCGCGGCCGTTGATCGGGTGGGGCAACGTCGTCTTCGGCGTGGCAGCGCTGCTGATCTGGAACTTCGCCCCGGTGAGTTCGGCCACCGCCGTCTACGTGGGGTTCTTCATCGCCATCGGCATCCCGGCGGTCGTGGCGGGAGCCGCGGAGCTGTCGCTCGCGCAGGCCACGGCTCCGGCCGCCGCGCTCGGCCGGGTGACGTCCATCATGCAGACGGCGATGCTGGCGGCTCAGGGCATCGGGCTGCTGCTCGCCGGGGCGCTCGCCGATCGGTTCGGGGTGCTGCCGATCCTCGATGCGCAGGCGCTGCTCTACCTGTTGTGCGGCGTGCTGGCGCTTGTTCTGTTGCGGGAGCGCCGCGCCGAGCGACTGCCTATGAGCTAGGCGCTCGCGGCCGCGGCGAGCTGGGCGGCCACCCAGTCGACGTCCTCGCGGAGTGCGCCGACCGTCACCCTCACGAAGGATGCCGACGCCCCCGCATCCGCTTGAAACGGCGTTCCCGCCGCGACCCGGAGGCCCGCCGCCGCGAGCTGGACGATGGCCGCGCGCTCGTCGGCCACCGGGAGCCAGGTGTTGATGCCGTCTGCCGCGGCGAGCGAAACGCCGTGGGCGGCAAGGGCCGCGGAGAGGTCACGCTGCCGAGCCGCATAGATGCGCCGGGCATCCGCCACCTCGGCGATCGACGCCGGATCGGTGAGCAGGTCGTGCAGCATCGCCTGCAGCATGCGCGAGGTCCAGCCGGGCCCGAGCAGCCGCCGCGACACGATCGGCTCGATGAGCTCGGCAGGCCCTCCGATGGCCGCGATGCGCAGGTCGGGCCCGTGCGACTTCGAGAAGCTCCGGATATGCAGCACCTGCTGCGGAAGCCACTGCGCCAGGCTCACGTCGGCGACCGCGGAGATCCCGGCGGAGTGGTCGTCCTCGATCACGATCGCGCCGCTGGCGTGCCGACTGCGACGGATGACCTGGGCCAGCTGTTCTGCGCGGCCCCGGCTGAGCGAGCGTCCCGTGGGGTTCTGCGCCCGCGGTTGCAGCAGGATCACGCTCGGCCGCAGGGTCAGTGCCCGCTCGAGCAACTCGGGGCGCATGCCCTCCTCGTCCGCACCGACCGGCACGCGCACGGCTCCGACGTGGTCGACCAGGTCGAAGATGGGGGGGAAGCCGGGGTCTTCGACCACGACGCGGTCGCCGAACCGCACCACGAGATCCATTGCGCGGGATATCGCGTCGAGTGCGCCGTCCACCACGGTGAGCGCGTCGACCGGCGCCGGCCAGGCCGCGCGCAGCACCGCCTCGAGCTCGGGGATCACCGGCTGGTCGAGGTAGCTCGGGGTATCGGCGCGGAGGGCGATTCGGGAGAAGGCGGGACCGAGCGCCGGCAGCAGCAGCGGGTCGGGCGTGCCGGTGGAGAGGTCGAGCCGCGTGGCCTCCAGCTGCCCCGCGAGCCCTTGGTAGCGAGGTGGCAGCCAGCGCCTCGGTGCCGCCCGCACGAAACTGCCGCTGCGCCCGCGCGAGACGATGAGCCCGACCCCGGAGAGGGCCTGCCAGGCGTGGCTGACGGTGGCCGGGCTCACGCTGAGCTCGGCGGCCAGCTCCCGCACGGTCGGCAATCGGTCGCCTGGAGCGAGTTCCCCCGAGGTGATCAGCCGAGCGACGGCGGCGGCGATTCCGTGCGGTGTCGTCTCTTCGACCGAATCGGTGATCGCTCTCATGGCGCCCCAGACCTGAACTTTTTTACGTCGCAGAAACGTAAAAGAAATGTTTACGGAGCAGAATAACAAAAAGGACCAATGGAGGCACGGATGACTGTCGTACGCGCAGCGATCACCCAGACCACGTGGACGGGCGATAAAGAATCGATGATCGCCAAGCACGAACAGTTCGCGAGGGATGCGGCCGCGGCCGGCGCCCAGGTGATCTGCTTCCAGGAGTTGTTCTACGGTCCGTACTTCGGCATCACTCAGGATGCCAAGTACTACGCGTACGCCGAAGCGGCCGACGGCCCGATCGTGCAGCGCTTCGCAGGCCTCGCCAAAGAACTCGGCATGGTGATGGTCCTCCCGATCTACGAAGAGGACATGCCCGGCGTCTACTACAACACGGCCGTGGTGGTGGATGCCGACGGCACCATCCTCGGCAAGTACCGCAAGCACCACATCCCGCACCTCGACAAGTTCTGGGAGAAGTTCTACTTTCGCCCGGGCAACCTCGGCTACCCCGTCTTCCAGACCGCGGTCGGCCCGATCGGCGTCTACATCTGCTACGACCGGCACTTCCCGGAAGGCTGGCGTGAGCTCGGCCTGAACGGTGCGCAGATCGTCTTCAACCCCAACGCGACCAAGCCGGGTCTGTCGAATCGGCTCTGGGAGATCGAGCAGCCCGCGGCGGCCGGCGCCAACGGCTACTTCGTGGCGGCCGCGAACCGGGTCGGAACCGAAGACAACGAGTACGGCGATCTGGCGGTCACCTTCTATGGCAACAGCCAGTTCGTCGATCCGCAGGGCAACATCATCGGCGGCTATGGCAGCGGCGAGGTCGAGGAGGTAGTCATCCGCGACCTCGAAATGGACATGGTGCGGCAGGTGCGCGACAACTGGCAGTTCTACCGCGACCGTCGCCCGGAGTCGTACACCAGCATCCCGAAGCCGTAGACCGCGAAGGAGTGCCACATGGCTAAGACCCTGATCACGAACGGCCTGGTCGTCAACGCAACCGGAACCGGCCTGGCAGACGTGCTGATCGACGGCGAGACCATCGCCGCCGTGCTCGCCCCGGGATCGACCCTGCTCGGCTTCGACCTCGAAGCCAACGTTGACACCGTGATCGATGCGGCGGGCAAGTACGTCATCCCGGGCGGAATCGATGGGCACACCCACATGGAGATGCCGTTCGGCGGCACCTTCGCCTCCGACACCTTCGAGACCGGCACCCGGGCCGCGGCCTGGGGCGGCACGACGAGCATCGTGGATTTCGTGGTGCAGTACCCGAACGAGAACGTGATCGACCGCTACCAGGCCTGGCACGAGAAGGCCGCCGGTAACTGCGCCATCGACTACGGCTTCCACCAGATCCTCAGCGACGTTCAAGACTCGTCCCTGGTGGCGATGGACGAGTTGATCGACGAGGGCGTCACCAGTTTCAAGCTGTTCATGGCGTACAAGGGCGTCTTCCTCAGCGATGACGGCCAGATCCTGCGCGCGTTCCAGAAGGGCGCATCGAACGGTGCGCTGATGATGATGCACGCCGAGAACGGCGCCATGATCGACGTTCTGGTGAAGCAGGCGCTCGAGGCCGGAAACACCTCCCCCTACTTCCACGGCACCTCACGGCCGTGGCAGGCGGAGGAGGAGGCGACCCACCGCGCGATCATGATCGCGAACCTCACGGGGGCGCCGCTGTACGTGGTGCACGTCAGCGCCAAGCAGGCGGTCGACCAGATCTCGATCGCTCGCGACAACGGCCAAAACGTGTTCGGCGAGACCTGCCCGCAGTACCTCTACCTGTCGCTCGAGGAGCAGCTGGGAGCGGTGAGCGAGCAGTGGGGCGACTTCGAGGGCGCGAAGTGGGTGTGCTCGACGCCGTTGCGATCGCGGGCGGAGGGTCACCAGCACCACATGTGGCAGTCGCTGCGCACCAACGACATCCAGATGGTCTCCACCGACCACTGTCCGTTCTGTATGAAGGGACAGAAGGACATGGGAATCGGGGACTTCTCGAAGATCCCGAACGGCATCGGCTCGGTCGAGCACCGCATGGACCTCATGTATCAGGGTGTCGTCGACGGGCATATCTCGCTGCCGCGCTGGGTGGAGCTCACCTCGACCACGCCGGCCCGCATGTTCGGGATGTACGGCAAGAAGGGCGTCATCCAGCCCGGTGCCGACGGCGACGTGGTGATCTACGACCCGAACGGGCACACCTCCATCGGCATCGGTGAGGGCCGCAGTCACCACATGAACATGGACTACTCGGCCTGGGAGGGCTTCGAGATCGACGGCCACGTCGACACGGTGATCTCCCGCGGCAAGGTCGTCGTCGACGGAGGCCAGTACCTCGGAACGAAGGGCGACGGCAAGTACATCTCCCGCGGCCTCTCGCAGTATCTGATCTGACCACACCAACGCTGGTTGAGTAGCGCGCGACGAAGGAGCACGCGTATCGAAACCCAGTTTCGATACGGCTCCTTCTCCGTCGGGGCTTACTCAACCAGCGAGTAACTGAACGGGACCCCATGGAATTCGGCGCAGTGCTCCAGACCAACCCGCCCGCCTCGCGCACGGTGTACCTCGCAAAGCTTGCCGAGCAATTCGGCTTCGACTACGCCTGGACCTTCGACTCTCACCTGCTCTGGCAGGAGCCGTACGTGATCTACAGCCAGATCCTGGCCGAGACACACAAGATCAAGGTCGGTCCGATGGTCACCAACCCGGCCACCCGCGACTGGACGGTCACCGCCTCCACCTACGCGACCCTGAACGAGATGTACGGCAATCGCACCATCTGCGGCATCGGGCGGGGGGACTCGGCGGTGCGCGTGACGAACGGCGCGCCCACCACGCTGAAGACGCTGCGCGAGGCCATCCACGTCATCCGTGAGCTGGCGAACTCGCGGTCGGTCGAGTACAACGGTGCGACGCTGCAGTTTCCGTGGAGCGTCGGCTCCGAGCTCGAAGTGTGGGTGGCCGCATACGGCCCGCTCGCGCTCAAGCTCACCGGCGAGGTTGGGGACGGCTTCATCCTGCAGATGGCCGACCTCGACGTCGCCGAGTGGATGATCGCGACCGTGCGAAGCGCTGCCGAGAAGGCCGGCCGCGACCCGATGTCGATCACGTTCTGCGTCGCGGCCCCCGCCTACGTCTCGGCGTCGGGCACGGACGAGGACTGGGCCCACATGCGCGACCAGAACCGTTGGTTCGGTGGCATGGTGGGCAATCACGTCGCGGACATCGTCGCCAAGTATGGCGAGAACTCCACGGTGCCGAAGGCGCTGACGGAGTACATCAAGGGCCGGGAGGGCTACGACTACAACGAACACGGTCGGGCCGGCAACACCCACGCGAGCTTCGTGCCCGACGAGATCGTCGACCGGTTCTGCCTCCTCGGCACCGCCCAGCAGCACATCGAGAAGCTGACCGCGCTGAAAGAGCTCGGCGTCGACCAGTTCGCCGCCTACCTGCAGCACGACAACAAGGAGGAGACCCTCCGCGTCTACGGCGAGACCGTGATCCCCGCAATGCGCGACCGCGTGGTGGCGCGGTCGTGACTGACAGAGCCACGATCCGTGCCCGGCGCAGTGGTGCGACCGGGGTGCTGCTCGGCGCCATCGGCGTCGTGCTGCTCGGGGTGCTCTGGGAGCTGTACAAATCGGTCGGCCCTGCGACGGGCGTGGTGGTCGGCGGGGTGACGGTGCTTCCGCGCACCAGCGATCTCGCGATGCCGCACCTCATCACGATGTTCACGCGGCTCGGAGAACCGGTGACCGCGACATCCGGCTCCCCGGTTTTGTGGGTCGCGGTGCTGCAGGCATCCGCCTTCACGCTCGGCATCGCGGCGGTCGGCTGGGTGGTCGGGGTCGTCGTCGGGCTGCTACTCGCCATGCTCATGCAGCGCCTTCGTACCGCCGAGGCGGCACTGCTGCCCTGGATCGTGCTGAGCCAGACGGTGCCCCTCATCGCTCTCGCGCCGCTCGTCGCCGGCATCGGCAACCAGATCCGCTTCGGCGATGCACGCTGGCAGGAGTGGATGACGGTTGCCGTCATCGCCTCCTACCTCGCCTTCTTCCCGGTGTCTATCGGTGCCCTTCGCGGGCTGGGGTCCCCGGACCGAGCGCACGTCGAATTGATGCGCACCTACGCGGTCGGCTGGTGGACGACCCTCATCCGCCTGCGGTTGCCCGCCAGCGTGCCCTATCTGTTGCCGGCGCTGCGCCTGGCTGCGGCCAACGCCGTGATCGGTGCCGTGGTGGCGGAGGTTTCCATCGGTCTCAAGGGCGGGGTCGGCCGAATGATGGTCGAGTACGCCTCCGCGTCCAGCGGCGACCCGGGAAAGCCGTGGGCACCCATCTTCGGCGCGGTCGCCATCGGGCTGATCGCTGCCGCTTTCATTGCACTTCTCGGGCTCGCCCTGAAGCGCTATCGCAGGGGAGAGGTGCCGGCATGACCACGGCCGCAGTCCACGTAACGGGAGTGTCCAAGATCTTCCGGCTGGCCAAGGGCGCCGAGACGGTCGCCCTCGACGGAATCGACCTCGCGGTTGCTCCGGGCGAGTTCGTCTCGCTGATCGGTCCGAGCGGATGTGGCAAGTCGACGCTCCTGCGACTGATCGCCGACCTCGACCAGCCGACCTCCGGCGACATCCGGGTGTTCGGCAAGACGGCCCGCGCGGCGCGCATCGACCAGGACTACGGAATCGCCTTCCAGCAGGCGGGGCTCTTGCCGTGGCGCACGGTCGCCGGCAACATCGAGCTGCCGCTCGAGTTGCACAAGGTCGGAAAGCCCGCCCGGCAGTCGCGGGCAGCGGAGTTGCTCGCCCTGGTCGGTCTGAGCGACGTGGCCGACCGCTACCCGGACCAGCTCTCCGGCGGCATGCAACAGCGCGTCGCGATCGCCCGATCGCTCGCCGAGAGCCCCGAACTGCTGCTGATGGACGAGCCCTTCGGTGCGCTCGACGAGATGACCCGCGAACGGATGCAGGCCGAACTCGTGCGCATCTGCGGCGAGACCGGGGCCGCCGTCGTGTTCGTCACCCACTCGATCCCCGAGGCGGTGTTCCTCTCCGACCGGGTGGTGGTGATGTCGCCGCGCCCCGGCCGCATCCGTCAGATCGTGGATGTCGCGCTCGGCTCCGCGGGGGAACGTGCCGACGACCTTCGTGAGGCCTCCAGCTTCTTCGCCGCCGTCAGCGCGGTGCGCGAGGCCCTGCATGGCAGCCCGGTCGCCGAGGCCGCCAGTGCAGCGCGCGGGGTCGAGACCCGATGAGAGCCGGTACGGTGCGGGGCTCGAGAACGCGCACCATCCTCGCCCCGCTGATTCTCGGCATCCTCGCCCTGCTGCTCTGGCAGCTGATCGTGGTCGGCTTCGGCATCAAGCCGTACGTGCTGCCGAGCCCGCTGAGCATCGCCGACCGGTTCGGGCAGTCGGTCGGCACGGTCTGGACCGGCACTCGCATCACCGGACTCAACGCCCTGATCGGGTTGGTGGTCGGGGGAATCATCGGCATCGTCGGCGCCATCCTCTCCGCCCTCGTTCGCGTGCTCGATCAGCTCTCCGCCGCCGTGGTCACGGCCCTGTCGGTGGTGCCGATCGTCGCGCTCGCCCCCGTGCTGTACACGATGTTCGGCGCGGGAGCCGAGACGGCCCGGCAGCTGGTCGCGGCGCTCGCCGTGTTCATCCCGGTCTACTTCAACACCCTTCGCGGGCTGCGCCAGGTTCGGCCGGTTCTGCAAGACCTCATGCGGGCCTACGCAGCCTCGCCCTGGCAGCGCACTCGCACGGTCACCGTGCCGGGAGCATTGCCCTACATCTTCACCGGGCTGCGCGTGGCATCCTCGCTCGCTGTGATCTCGGCGCTGATCGCCGAATACTTCGGTGGCCCGGTCGACGGCCTCGCCAGCTCGATCACCAGCGCGGCCGCCTACAGCAACTACACGCTCGCCTACGCCTTCGTGCTCGGTGCGATCCTGCTCGGACTCGCCTTCTACCTCGTCACCCTCGCACTGGAGAAGCTGGCAACGCGGCACAGCCCCGCTCCGTCCTGATGTCCGGTCGCCCCTCGACCGGCTGCACCACTGCACCACATCACCACTGCACCACCCTGGCCCGCACCACAGACACGTACCAAGGAGGAAGCACCAATGAGACACAGCACACGAATCGTGCTCGGCACGGCGGCTATCGCATCGGCGACCGCCCTCGTCCTGAGCGGCTGCAGCAGCTCGAGCGACAGTGGTTCATCGAATTCGACGGACGGCAAGCTCACTCCCGTCACCCTGCAACTGCAGTGGGTGGCCCAGGCCCAGTTCGCCGGGTACTACGCCGCGGTCGAACAGGGTTACTACAAAGACGAGGGCCTCGACGTGAAGATCAAGGAGGCCGGAACGGACACCGTTCCGATCAAATCGGTCGCTGACGGCGATGCCGACTACGCCATCTCCTGGGTTCCGAAGGTGCTCGGGTCGATAGAGCAGGGCGTCAACGTCACCGATGTCGCCCAGATCTTCGAGCGCAGCGGAACCACGCAGATCTCGTTCAAGAACAAAGGCATCACCACCGCAGCCGACCTGAAGGGCGAGAAGGTCGGCAGCTGGGGCTTCGGCAACCAGTGGGAGCTGTTCGCCGGCATGCAGAAGGCCGGCATCAACACTGACACCGGCATCAGCCTGGTGCAGCAGGCCTTCGACATGAAGGGCTTTCTCGCCGGGGACATCGACGCCGCGCAGGCCATGACCTACAACGAGTACGCGCAGGTGCTCGAGACGGTCAACCCGGCGACCGGCAAGCTCTACCAGCCGGATGACCTCAACGTCATCAACTGGGAGAAAGAGGGCACCGCGATGCTGCAGGATGCGATCTGGGCCGACGCCGACAAGCTGAAGGACAAGGCGTTCCAGGACGAGACCGTGAAGTTCATCAAGGCCTCGATCAAGGGCTGGGTCTACGCGCGCGACAACGCACAGAAGGCGGCCGACATCGTGACGGCAGCAGGCTCGACGCTAGGGACGAGCCACCAGCTCTGGATGACCAACGAGGTGAACAAGCTGCTCTGGCCGTCCACCGACGGGCTGGGCGTCATCCAGAAGTCATCGTGGGATCGCACCGCGAAGATCGCCGAGGGCACGAAAGACAACACCGGCTCGACGATCATCACGAAGGCCCCGCCGTCGACGGCCTACAGCAACACCTATGTGAAGAAGGCGCTCACAGAGCTCGAAGCCGAGGGGGTGGATGTGAAGGGAACCTCCTTCACGCCCCTGACAGTCGAGCTCACAGAGGGCGGCAAGTAGTCACCATCACCGGTGCGGAGGTCGGGCGACCGGCCTCCGCCCAGCACCATCGAAAGACTCCGAAAGAAGACCGAAATGACCGACACCACGACCACCCTCAGCGACGCCGAACTCACCCTCGAGCTCGATCGAGCTCATGTCTTCCACTCCTGGTCGGCGCAGGGGGCATTGAAGCCGTTCAGCATTGCGAAAGCCCTCGGCAGCACGGTGTGGGATTACGACGGCACGGAGTATCTCGACTTCTCCAGCCAGCTGGTGAACATGAACATCGGGCACCAGCACCCCGCGGTCATCCGGGCCATCACGGAACAGGCCGAGCTGCTCACCATGGTCGCCCCGGCCAACGCCAATCTCGCCAGGGGCAAGGCGGCCCAGCGCATCCTCGATCGGGCAGGCGAGCCGTTCAACAAGGTCTTCTTCACCAACGGCGGCGCGGACGCGAACGAGAACGCGATCCGGATGGCGCGGCTCACGACCGGCAAAGACAAGGTGCTCTCGCAGTACCGCTCGTACCACGGCAACACCGGCGCTGCCATCGTCGCCACGGGCGACTGGCGACGGATGCCGAACGAGTTCGCCCGCGGACACGTTCACTTCTTCGGACCCTTCGCCTACCGCTCCGAGTTCTGGTCTGACTCGGTGGAGCAGGAGGGAGAGCGCGCGCTGCACCACCTGGAACGCGTCATCCTGTCGGAAGGGCAGTCGACCATCGCGGCCATCCTGATCGAGGGAGTTCCTGGAACCGCCGGCGTGCTGGTGCCGCCGCCGGGGTACCTCGCCGGCGTGCGAGCCCTCTGTGACAAGTACGACATCCGCATGATCATCGACGAGGTCATGTCGGGCTTCGGGCGCACGGGGGAGTGGTTTGCCTGGCAGGGCTTCGCGGCGCAGGAGGGCGATTGGACGCCGGACCTCATCACCTTCGCCAAGGGCGTCAACTCCGGCTACGTGCCGGCCGGCGGGGTGATCATCTCCGAGTCGATCGCCAACGCCTTCGAGGATGCGGTGTTCCCCGGCGGACTCACCTACTCCGGACATCCGCTCGCCATGGCATCGATCGTCGGCGCGCTCGACGCAATGGAGGCGGAGGGCATCGTCGAGAACGCGAAGACCATCGGAACGGATGTCCTCGGCCCGGGCCTCGCCGCGCTCGCGGCCAAGCACCCCATGATCGGCGAGGTGCGTGGGCTCGGCGTGTTCTGGGCGCTCGACCTGGTGGATGACGGCGCCACCAGGGCACCGGTGTCGCCCGCCGTGATCGCCGCGCTCAAGACGGAGCTGCTGCAGCGCGGACTGCTTCCGTTCTCGGCGGACAACCGCATCCACGTCGTGCCACCGTGCGTGATCACCGCCGACGAGGTCGCGCGTGCCCTCGCCATCTACGACGAGGCGTTCACCGCGGTCGAGACCAACGCCGGATGAGTAGCGCACGCGCTCTGGCGCGTTCGCGTATCGAAACCGACAAGCGGTTCGCCCAGGGCGCACGCCGCACCGGCCGTGACCCCGCGGCACCCGCGTACACTCGTCGGGTGCCTCACGTGATCAAAACCCCGTACACCGTCGAAGTCCATGACCTCATGCACCGCCCAGGCGAGATGCGCGAACGCACCCTCGACGTCACCGTGCCGGAGTCCTTCGGCAACGCCGTCATCGGTGTGAAGGAGGGCGCGCACCTGCACATCAACCTCCGCATGGAGTCCCTGCATGACGGCATCCTGGTCTCTGCCGAGGTCGACGGAACGGCCGCCGGTGAGTGCGTTCGATGCCTCATCGAGGTCGAAGAACCGCTTCAGGTCGAATTCCAGGAGCTTTTCGCGTATTCTCAAGACGAAGCTTTCGAGTACGAGGTTCACGAGGACACTATTGACCTCGAACCCGTAATCAGGGATGCGGTGGTGCTGTCACTCCCGTTCCAACCGGTCTGTCAAGACGATTGCCTCGGTCTGTGCCCGCAGTGTGGGGTGCGACTCCTCGACAACCCGGGCCACAAGCACGAGGACGCCATCGATCCACGGTGGGCGGCCCTGGGCAATCTGGCCGGCCTCGAAGACACGACAGACCAGCCCCAGTCTTAGTAATGAAGTGAACGGTGCCGCCCGCAGCGGCGCCGCGAGAGAGAGAGAAAAGCCATGGCAGTTCCGAAGCGCAAGATGTCGCGCGCCAGCACCCGTGCTCGTCGCGCCCAGTGGAAGGCCACCCCTCCCACCCTGGTGAAGACCGTCGAAGGCGGCAAGACCGTCTACAGCCTTCCCCACCGCGCGAAGGTCGTCGAGGACTCGACCGGCCAGCCCCTGTACATGGAGTACAAGGGCCGCAAGGTCGCAGACGTCTAAGACGCCCGCCTCACCAGCGAATACATTCATGCCCGGCACCAGTGCCGCGCGGGGTGAACTCGAGGAGTTCCTGGCTGTAGCGATCAGCCCGGAACTCCTCGAACTCGCGCTTACCCACCGCTCGTACTCGTACGAGAACGGCGGCACCGGCCACAACGAGCGCCTCGAGTTTCTCGGCGACTCCATTCTCGGCCAGGCCGTTACGGTGATGCTCTACCGCAACAACCCGAATCTCGACGAGGGCGACCTCGCCAAGCGTCGCGCCTCCCTGGTGTCGTCCGTCGCGCTTGCCGAAGTAGCGCGCACCATCGACCTCGGCCGCCACCTGCGTCTCGGTCGCGGGGAGGAGTTGACGGGCGGGCGTGACAAGTCCTCGATCCTCGCCGACACGGTCGAGGCGATCATCGGTGCCGCGTACCTCGATGCCGGCGGCGACGCCGCCACCGACCTGGTGCTGCGACTCATCGCCCCATTGCTCCAAGACCCGGAGCGCTTCGGCGCAGCGATGGATCCGAAGACCAGCCTGCAAGAGCTCGCCTCCCGCCAGGGCAAGGGGCTCCCGCGCTACGAGGTCAGCGACAGCGGCCCCGACCACTCGAAGCGTTTTCACGCCATTGTGTCGCTCGGCGGCGAGAACATCGCCGAGGGCGACGGCACCAGCAAGAAGCAGGCGGAGATGGCGGCGGCCCTCGAGGCCTGGACCACCCTCTCCTCCGCGACCGTCTAGTTCGACCCCTCGAGCCAGAGCTGTAAATGCCCGAACTGCCGGAGGTCGAGGTCGTTCGCGCAGGCCTCGAGCCGGCCGTGGTGGGTGCGCGGATCGCATCCGTTTCGGTCTTCGAGTCGCGGTCGCTTCGGCGCCACGAAGGCCCGAGCGAAGACTTCATCGAGCGCCTCGAGGGACGCTCCATCGAGGCGGCGGTGCGCCGCGGCAAGTTCCTCTGGCTGCCGCTGTCGGGCAGCGTCGACGAACCCGAAGCCCTCGTCGTGCACCTCGGCATGAGCGGCCAGGTGCTGTTGCGCTCGCTGGATCAGCCGGATGATTCCCTCCTGCGCATCCGTCTGGGGCTGGTCACCCCGAGCCCAGACAGTGGCCACCGCGATCTGCGTGCCGAACTCATCCGCCTTGATTTCGTGGATCAGCGCATCTTCGGCTCGATGGCGATCGACAGGCTCGTGCCAACGGATGACGGCCGTGCCGCCGGTCTCGGGTCGGAGCTCGCGCTGATCCCGTCGCAGGTGGCCCACATCGCGCGCGACCCGCTGGACCCGGCCTTCGACGACGGCAGGTTCTTCGCCGCCCTCGCGAAGCGCAAGACCGGCATCAAGCGGGCGCTGCTCGACCAGAACCTGATCAGCGGGATCGGCAATATCTACGCCGACGAATCACTCTGGGCATCGCGGATCCACTATGACCAGCCGACGAACACGCTCAGCCGGGCGCGGGCGAAGACCCTGCTGGCCGAGGTGCGGATCGTGCTGCGCAAGGCTCTCGCCGAGGGCGGCACTAGCTTCGACGCGCAATACGTGAACGTCAACGGGGCGAGCGGCTACTTCTCGCATTCGCTGAACGCCTATGGGCAGCACGGCGAGGCCTGCCCGCGCTGCGGTCGCCCGATCGTGCGTGACCAGTTCATGAACCGCGGCAGCCACTACTGCCCGTTCTGCCAGCGCCTCCGCACCACCTGACGCCCCGCTCCCGGCGTCACGCCCCGCCCAGTCCCGTAATTCAGGAGGTCGTGTGGCGAAAGTGGCGGCTGATGCGGGAGGGGAGAACATCCGTCCTTCCTGCCTCACGAGTGACACGGTGTCCTGAATTCGGGCAGCGTCACGGGGGCAGAGTCACCGGGGCAGGTTCAGACGGGCAGCGTCACCGTGAAGCGTGCACCACCGCCGGGGGCTGGGCCCGCCACGACGGTTCCCCCGAGCCGGGTGACGAGCCGCGCCGCGATAGACAGGCCGAGTCCGGTGCCGACCGGGCGTTCGTTGCGATACTTCGCCTGCAGTAACCCGCGCTCGAAGGCGTGCGCCGCATCCTCCGGGCTGAGACCCGGGCCGCCATCGGACACCGACAGCCGTACCTCGTCGTCGTCGCGCAGCGCCGCGATCGTGACCGTCGACCCGGCGGGTGACACTCGCAGGGCGTTCTCGACCAGACCGTCGACGACCTGGCGGAGGCGTCTCCCGTCGGTGACGATAACCAGAGGGGCGGGCTTGAGCGAGGCGGAGTCGAGAGGGGCGGACTCGACGGTGAGCGCCACCCCGAGGTTGGCGCTGCGACCACCCCAGGCGTCCCGTACCTGGGCGAGTAGTTCGTGCAGGTCGACCGGCTGCGGGTTGAGGGCGAAGTCGTCGGCCTCGAGCCGAGCGAGCTCGAGCAGATCGGCGACGAAGTGGTCGAGACGCTCGGTCTCGGCGACCAGGGTCGCGCCAACGGTCGCCGTCTCGGCGGCGGGGATCACGCCGTCGGCGAGTGCCTCGCCATAGCCGCGCAGCGCGGTCAGCGGCGTGCGAAGTTCGTGCGAGATCGACAGCAGGAACTCCCGCTGCCGCCCCTCGCTGGCGCTAAGGGAGGTGTCGAGTGCGGCGAGAGCGTGGCCGACATCCGTGATCTCCGACGGCCCCCGCGCCGGCAGCGGCAGATCGCGCTCGCCCGACGCCATCCGTCGGGCGGTAGCGGCCGCGACGACGAGGGGGCGGGCGATCCAGCGCCCGAGTAGCGCCCCCGCGACCAACGCGATCACGACGCCCACCACCAGGGCGATCACGATGCGGCCGGTGGTCGCCCTCGCGGGTGCCTCGAGGTTCTGCTCGGTGCGGGCGAGCACCACGGCGCCGCCGGCCGCGGTCGGTCGGCCTTCGACGACCACCGGCGTCACCGCGCGTCGCTCCACGACCGACACCGGCCGCCCGGCGAGCAGGGCACGCAGCTGCGCCGGCCGCAGATAGGCCGCGGCATCGCCGGTCACCGTGCCGTCGGGCGAGACCACGGCGACGGCAGTGTCGCCGAGGGCGAGTCGCGCCTGCTCGCCGAGTCGCGAGGCTGTCGCCGGATGCTCGCTCAGCAGCTGAGCCTGCGTGGCGAGCTGGCTGCGCGCCTCGCTGAGGTTCGACGAGCGCACCAGCTGCAGGGACAGGAGCCCGGTGACGAGCACAGCGAGCACGGCGACGCCGGCGGTGACGAGGGTGATCCGCCCGCTGAGCGATCCGAGCCAGGCCCTCACGCTTCGCTCCGTAGGTCGCGCGCGGCGTAGCCGACGCCGCGCGAGGTGACGATCGGGCTGTCGTCGCCGAGCTTCGACCTCAGCTGTGCCACGTGTACATCCACCGTGCGGCCGAGTCCGTAGTCGGCCTGTCCCCACACCGTGGCGAGCAGCTGCTCGCGCGTGAACACCTGCCCCGGGGCGCTCATCAGCTTGGCGAGCAGGTCGAACTCCAGACTGGTCAACGGCACGGGCCGTCCGGATGCCTCCACCCTCCGCTCCGCCGAGTGCAGCGTCACCGTGCCGACTCTCACCGTACCGGGGCCGCTGGCCATGCTGCCGCGGCGCAGGATCGTCTTCACTCGCACCACCAGCTCGCGGGGTGAGAACGGCTTGGTGAGGTAGTCGTCGGCACCGAGCTCGAGCCCGATGATGCGGTCGACCTCGTCGTCACGGGCGGTGACGAAGATCACCGGCGTCCAGTCATCCGCAGCCCGGAGCGCACGGCAGACCTCGATGCCGTCCAGGCCGGGGAGTCCGACGTCGAGCACCACCGCCACCGGGCGCAGGCGTCGGATCGCGGCGAGCCCGGCGCTGCCCTCCCGCTCGACGTGCACACCGAAGCCGGCATCCACCAGGTAGAGCCGCTCGAGGTCGGCGATGGCGTGCTCGTCTTCTACCACCACGATCAGCCCGCGCGACTCGCTCATCGCACCATTCTGCTCGGTCGCACGGCGATGCCAGCGGGGAAGGGGAGTGACTTTACATTCCCCGAACATGCACCGAACATCCCGCTGATCGGCGCAGCGGATGCTGAAGCCCGGTCGCACGGAGCGACCCACGATTCGACAGGAGCGCACCATGAACACCGGACGCAAGATCTTGACCTCTGGCACCGCCTTCGCGGCTGGCATCGCCCTCGTGATCGGCGGCGGGGCGGTCGCCGCGAACGCCAGTACCGCGGATGCCACGACCAGTACCACCACGTGCTCGTTCGCCCAGCACCTGCGGGTGGCATTGCGGGCGGCACCGGCCGACCTGCGGAGCGATCTAAAGACGCTCAAGGCCATGAAGCCAGGAGCGGAACGCCGCGCCGAGGTGAAGACCATTCGCGCGAAGGCGGCGGATGGCGGCTACGGCCCCGGGGTCGAGGCCAAGGCGCAGTGGCGCGCGGAGAACCCGGGTGTTCGCCTTCGCCCGCTGCCGGACGCACTCAAGACCGACCTGAAGTCGCTCCGGGGCGAGACGAAGACCGAACGAGCCACGACGCTCGACACCATCGCGACCACGGCGCTCGACGGCGGCTACGGAGCGACGGTCGAGACGTTCGCGAAGGCGGTGCAGTCGAGCGACGCCTGGCAGAGTTGCGGCAGCTGAGCGGGCCTACCGCAGCACCTTCTTCCAGGCGCCCTCAAATCCCATCGGCACGAACCCGACCGCCTCGTTCACGTCGAGCATGTGCCGGTTCTCCTCTGCGTTGAACGTGATGACCGACGGATGTCCCGGCCGCTCCCTCTGCAAATACTCGAGATTCGCGACCTTGAGCACCATCCCGAGCCGATGTCCGCGGTTGGCCCGGTCGACGATGGTGTCCTGCTGCATCGCGGGGCGCGAGAGTTCCGACGGTACCGCCAGCTCGGTCATCCCCACCAGTGTGCCGGTGGCGGTGTTCTCGACCGCGCTGACGAGGTGGGTGCGGTCGCTCGATTCGCGACGCTCCTCGTAGGCGGTCAGGCGCTCGGGCGTCCAGATGTCCTCGGGTTCGTCGAGCCCCGCAGACGGCTCGTCCGTACTCATCAGCGTGAACAGCGCAGTCATGTCGGCGAGCCACTCTGGCGGGGTGCGGTTGATCCACCGGTGCATCCGGTAGCCGTCGGGGGCGGGTGCGGCCGGAAGGTCGTGCGCCGGGAGCGGCAGGCGGCTCGCCCGCTCGACCTGTTCCAGCGTGTAGCCGCGGGCGAGGAGGAAGCGCACCTCGGCGCGCGCCTGCGGCACCGATCCGAAGCCGGTCGGTGGATGCAGGCGCTCGCCCGGTGCGTCGGGGATCGGCGAGTAGACGACGAGTCTGTCGACGTCGGCGGCCAGCTCCTCGGCTCGATCGGCAAGCGCGCGTCCGATGCCGCGGCCGCGGAATTCGGGAAGCACCTCCACGCTGACCCATGCGACCTCGGTGGACTCGTCCTGGCGCTCGACGACCGCCCTGCCCACGATGCCGCCGTCGACCCTGGCGACCAGGAGACGCTTCGGTTCGTGCGGGTCGCGCCAGTACGGAAGGAGGTCCGCGGCCGACATGAACATCTCGTCGGTGCCGTAGGCGGCGGCCTGCACCGCGTTGCGTACGACCATGGCCGCGGCAAAAGCGGGCCAGTCGCCGTCGTCGACGGCGTGAGGAACGGGGATCTCGTCGATGAGGGTTCTCATCGCTACCTCTCTGCCACTCGGTTCCGGGCAGCCGACCAGGTTAGTCTCCTGGGGTCGCGATCTGCGCGGATCGATACCGAAGCGTTGCTGTGCCGGGCGAAGAACTCAGCCGAGCAGCCAGCCGTTGTCGGCGGCGATACGCACGGCCTCGCCGCCGTTGCGCGCGCCGGTCTTGCCGATCGCGGACGACAGGTGGTTGCGCACCGTTCCCTCGGAGAGATGCAGAGCGGCCGCGACATCCGCTATCCGTCCCTCGGTGCGCAGCGAGAGCAGCACGTCGGTCTCGCGCGCGGTGAGCGGCGAATCGCCGGTCACCAGCGACTCGGTGGCCAGCGCGGGATCGACCACTCTCAGTCCGGAGGCGACCCGACGCACGGCATCGGCCAGCTGATCGGACGGGGTGTCCTTGACGATGAATCCGGATGCCCCAGCCTCCAGCGATCGCCTCAGATACCCGGGTCTGCCAAACGTCGTCACGATCAGCGATCGGCACGACGATCCCGATTCGGTGAGCTGACGCGCCACCGACAATCCATCGAGGCCCGGCATCTCCACGTCGAGCAGGGCGACATGAGCGGCCGTGGTCTGCACCAGGGGGAGCACCTCGTCTCCACGACCGGTCTGCCCGACGACCTCGAAGTCGGTCTCGAGGTCAAGCAGGGAGGCGAGGGCGCCGCGAACCAGTGCTTGGTCGTCGGCGATCACGATGCGGATGGTCACCGCGCTGTCCGGAACTTCTGTGCGGCCCGCACGGTCAGGGCGAAGCCGTCGCGCGCACTCGGGCTGATCGCGAGCTCGGCGCCGACCTCGCGGCTGCGCTCGCGCAGTCCGCGCAGACCGTTGCCTCTCTCGAGAGTGCCCGGTTCGACGGTGCCTCCTCGACCGTCGTCGGCCACGGTCAGCGCGTCCGGGCTCACCGTCACCCAGCAGGTCGACGACCCCGAGTGACGGATGACGTTGGTGACCCCCTCGCGCAGCACCCAGGCGAATACGCTGCGCAGTGCGGCATCGTCTGGGGCTCCGCGATCCTCTAAGTCCAGCCGGATGTCAGCGGCCGCGAGAGCCGTGCGCGCGGTGGCCAGCTCCGACTCCAGCGTCACCTCGCGATAGCTGGTCACCGCCAGTCTGAGGTCGGCGAGAGCGCCGCGGGCGAGCTGCTCGATATCCACGATTTCGGACTCCGCCCGTGCCGGGTCGATAGTGACCAGGCGGCGCGCCAACTCCGACTTCACGGTCACGACGGTGAGCGTGTGCCCCAGCACATCATGGAGGTCGCGGCCGAATCGCGCACGCTCGGCCTCCACGGCGAGCCGGGCGATCTCGGTGTTGGCGACCTCGAGCCGCTGGTTCGACCGTCCGAGCAATCCGAGCCCGATGAAGGTGGCTGCGCAGACCGCGGTGACGATCGGGGCGAAGCCGAGTCCAAGCGTGAAGTCGTTCGCCGCGCCGATCGCCAGTTGCAGTCCGACTACCCCCGCACTGATTGGAACGGATGCCGCCACCGGCAGGTTCGTGAACGCGGCCAAGGAGACGATCAGCAGCCACACCCAGATCGCCACCGGCCCGACGAGCGGGATCAGGATCGCGCTGACTGCCCAGAAGCCGAGCGTCACCAGGATCTTGGTGCGCGCGCTCTCCCGCCAGATGATGGGCCCGACGAGCAGGAACGCCGCGTAGATCACGGCAAGCAGCGCGAGCCCGCCGACCTTCTGCCCGACCGGTAGCGGCAGCGCCACGATCGAGACGACCAGGAGGGTCTGCCAGAGCAGCCCGGCGCCGCTGCCGATGTACCAGTTGCGAGAACCCGGTGCGCGCAGACGCTCACCGAGCGTCATGACATCGGTGGTGGCACTCATGTCAGTCACGCTAGTCGAACCGTCTCCACCAGCTCAGGACCGCGCTGCATCGCGGCGGTAGCGCCAGGTGATCAGGGCGGCCAGCACGACAGTCCACGCCGCGAGTATGGCGATCGGAACGAGGGCATCTCCGCTGCCGTGCGCGCCGATCTGCCCGAGTTTGTTCAACCAGTAGGAGGGCACCACCTGCGCAATGCCGATGACCCAGTTCGGCATGATCTCCAGCGGGATCCACAGCCCGCCGAGCACGGCGAGACCGAGGAAGACCACCATGAACAGCGGTTGGGCGAACGACGGCTTCGCGAATTGTCCGATCGCGACGGCGATCAGCGCGAACGGGATGACGCCCACCCAGACCCCGAGTATCGCCAGCAGCCAGTGCAGGGCATCCATCCTCGCCCCGAGGGCGACGATCGACACTGCACAGAGCAGCACGATGCTGGTGAGGGCGACCAGGAGCGCGGCCGACACCTTCGACAGGAGGTAGCCGGCACCGGAGAGCGGAGTGATCCGCAGCTGGCGGTTCCAGCCGATCGAGCGCTCGGTGGTGATCGCGAAGGCCTGTGAGAGGGCGGCCATCATGCCGCCGTACGACGCCATCTGCACAGTGGTGACGATCAGCCAGGGCAGCCCCGTGGTCTGTTCCTGCTGTCCGGCAGCGCCGTAGATCGATCCGAAGATCAACAGCATGACGAGGGGAACCACGAAGGTGAAGGCGAGCGAGCGAACGTTGCGCAGCTGGCGCCACGACTCGAGCAGGATGTAGCGGATCGGCATAGTCAGACCCCTTCAGTGATCGTGTGTGCGGTACGGGGAGCGGCGGAGGTGAGCGCGAGGAAGGCGTCGTCCATGCTGTGCGAGGTGATCTCGATGTCGCGGGCGTCTGGCACCCGGCGGAGCAACTCGCGCAGGGTGGAGTCCGAGTCGTCCGACACCAGGGTGAAGACGTCGGCGAGGCGGCGGAGGTCGCGCACGGCAGGGAGGGAACGGATGACCTCGGCCGCGGCATCCGCCCCACCCCCGGTTACCGCGAACCGGAGGCTACGCCCCGAGACCACGGCCTTCACCTCGGCCGGAGTTCCGTCGGCGACGATGCGCCCGGCGTTCATGATCACGATGCGGTCGGCGTAGCTGTCTGCCTCGTCGAGGTAGTGCGTAGCGAAGACCACGGTGGTTCCCTGAGCGGTCAATTCGCGCATTGAGCGCCAGAACTCGCGGCGCGACTCGACGTCCATGGCCGCCGTCGGCTCGTCGAGGATGAGCAGCTGCGGGTCGGACACCACCGCGACAGCGAAGCGAGCCCGCTGCAGTTGTCCACCCGAGAGCTTGGACACCCTTTGGTGAGCGAGCTCGCTGATGCCGGCCCGCTCCATCGCGTCGGCGACGGAGAGCGGCGCCCGGTGTGCTGCAGCCACGAGCGCGATGCTCTGCGACACCGTCGTCTCCGGCAGCAGGGCACCGCCCTGCAGCATCGCGCCGACTCGCCCGGAGACGATTGCCGCACGCGGGTCGGCACCGAACAGGGTCGCGCTGCCTGCGGTCGGTCTGGAGAGCCCGAGGGTCAGGTCGATCGTCGTGGACTTGCCGGCGCCGTTCGGGCCGAGCAGCGCGAGCACCTCGCCCTGTCGCACCGTGAGGTCGATTCCGTCGACGGCGTGCAGATGGCCGAAGTCCTTGCGAAGGGAGCTGAGCTGGATGGCAGGAGTCGTCATGACTGCAAGCCTTGCGGAGCAGACATCCGCCCGCCCACGACGGTCGTCACGATCGGAGCGTGACAATTGTCAGGCCCCTGTGTCTGAGCGCTGGCCTGCCGAGGATTGCGGGCGGGTTCCGGTACCGTGGTGCCTGGTCGATAGCAGTCATTCCTGGCGAACAGAAGGGGGCGGGCGTGTATCTGAAGAGCCTGACCCTCAAGGGATTCAAGTCCTTCGCCCAGCCCACCACCTTCGCCTTCGAGCAGGGCGTCACCTGCGTCGTCGGGCCGAATGGCTCCGGCAAGTCCAACGTCGTCGATGCGCTCGCCTGGGTGATGGGGGAGCAGGGCGCGAAGACCCTCCGCGGCGGCAAGATGGAAGACGTCATCTTCGCCGGCACGTCGACCCGGGGTCCGCTGGGGCGAGCCGAGGTCATCCTCACCATCGACAATTCGGATGGCGCGCTGCCGATCGAATACGCCGAGGTGACGATCGCCCGCACCCTGTTCCGCAACGGCGGCAGCGAGTACGCGATCAACGGCAGTACGGTGCGTCTGCTCGACGTGCAGGAACTGTTGAGCGACTCGGGACTCGGCCGCGAGATGCACGTCATCGTCGGCCAGGGGCAGCTCGACGCGGTGCTGCACGCGACCCCCGAGGAGCGGCGCGGGTTCATCGAGGAGGCCGCGGGAATCCTCAAGCACCGCCGCCGCAAAGAGAAGACGCTCCGCAAACTCGACGCCATGCAGGCCAACCTCACCCGGCTCTCCGACCTCGCCGGTGAGATCCGTCGTCAGCTGAAGCCGCTCGGTCATCAGGCCGAGATCGCCAAAGAGGCGCAGTCGATCGCCGCGATCGTGCGGGATGCCCGGGCTCGCCTCCTGGCCGACGAGGTGGTCGAGCTGCGCGCCGCCATCACCGCGAACTCACGCAGCGAGAGCGAGCGCAAGACCGAGCGCATCGTGTTGCAGGAACAGTTGGATCAGGCGAAACTGCGCGAGTCCCGCATCGAGCAGGCGCAGGTGGGCGACGCCGTCGACCTCGCCCGTCGTACCGCCTTCGGACTCGAGTCGGTGCAGGAACGCCTCCGCGGCCTCTATACGCTGGCGGGCCAGCGGCTCGCCCTCCTCGGTCAGCAGGCCGAGGTGCAGGAGACCGGTCAGGGCGTGACCCGCCAGATGGTGGCCGACGCTGCCGAGGAGGTGCAGCGCCTCGCGCTCGCGATCGAGGACGCGGAGGGTGTCTGGCGTGACGCCCAGGGAGCCACGGCGGTCGCCAGGGCCAACCTCGACGGCCTCGACGAGCAGATCGCCTACCAGTCGTCCCTCGTCTCTCGGCACGACCTCGAGCTCTCCAAACTCACCGGTCAGCGCGACGCCGCCGCCTCCCGTCTCGCCGCAGTGCGTGGCGAGGTGCTGCGCCAGCAGAACGCGCTCGATGCTGCCCTCCAACGCCGCGAGAACGCGCAGACCCAGTTCGCCTCCCTCGAAGCGGAGGCGGCGATCGGTGACACCGCCGACACCGATCTCGACGCCGCGTATCAGATCGCCCAGGGCGAGGTGACGGAGGCGGAGGCCGAGATCGACCGGCTGCGCGACGAGCTGCACGGCCACGAGCGCGAACGTGACGCGCTCGCCGCTCGCACCGGCGCCCTGTCGATGGCACTCGACCAGAAGGACGGCTCGAGCGCTCTGGTGAACGCGCGGCTCGCGGGCATCCGTGGCTTGGTCGCCGAGAACGTGCAGGTGCAACCCGGGTATGAGGCGGCCATTGCGGCGGCCCTCGGGTCGCTCGCTGACGCGGTGCTTGCGGAGAATCGCGACGCCGCGATCGACGCGCTCGCGCACGCGGGAGAGGCGGACTTCGGCCGCATCGAGCTCGTGATCGCCGATTCCGATACGGATGCCGTGGCTCCTGCCACCGGCCCCGGCGTCGTCAGCGCACTGAGCGTGGTCACCGCGCCCGACGGGGTGAAGGCGATCCTGCGCGATGTGCTGATCGCCGACGACATCCCGTCCGCCCGCGCAGCGTGGAACCGGGCGAGCGCCACCGACTCCCTCACAGTCATCACCAAGTCCGGTGACGTACTCAGCCGCCACGTGCTCAAGGGCGGCTCCGGGGCCAAGCGCTCCCGCCTCGAACTTGTCGCCGACCGGGATGCCGCAGATCACCGCCTCACCGAGGTGACGGCCCTGCTCGACCGGGCTCGCTTCGCCCTGGCCGAGCAGCGCGGACGCCTGCAGGTCGCCAAGGAGCAGTCGAGCCGTGCTCTCGCGTCGCTGCGCGAGTTCGACTCCCGCCTGGCTGCTCAGACCGAGAAACTCAACCGCCTGCGCGTGCAGGTCGAGGCCGCACAGGCCGAGGCCGAGCGCCTCGAGCGCGGTCTCGCCCTCGCCGAAGAGACGGTGACGGATGCCGCTGCCGCGGCCGACACCGCACGCCACGAACTCGAGAACGCGGCATCCCGTCCCCGGCCGATCCTCGACGTCGCCGCCCGTGATGGAGTGCTCGAGGAACTCGAGGTAGCTCGCGAGCGGGAGCTGGAGGCCCGACTGCAGGTGGAGACCGCGCGGGAGCGGGTTCGGGCGGAACAGCTCCGCGCGGAGCAACTCGCGCGCCAGCTCCAGGCCGAACGGGCCGCGGCCGAGGAAGCGGCGCGGCGCGCGGTCATCCGTCGTCGTCAGGTCGCGTCGGCACAGTCGGTGGTCGACGCGCTGCCTGCCGTGCTCGACGCGGTCGACAGGTCGGTGTCGGAAGCCCGCGTGGAGCTCGCCGCGCGCGAGGCCGAGCGTGCCGCGCAGAATGAGGAACTGACCGAACTCCGTCGCGGGGAGAGCGCGCTGCGGGAGCGGCTGACCGCGGTCAGCGATGACGTGCATGGCCTGGAGATGCAGGTCTACGAGAAGAAGCTGCAGCTGTCGAGCCTGCTCGAGCGCGCCGGCGGCGAGCTCGGCCTGGTCGAGGACGTGCTGGTGGCGGAGTACGGCCCGGACCAGCTGGTGCCCCTCGACGCCGGCCCCGAGCTAATCGACCCGGCTGTCGAAGCGCCGCCACCCGGCATCCCGTTCGTGCGGGCCGAGCAGCAGGCGCGCCTTGCCAAGGCCGAGCGAAAACTCGCTCAGCTCGGCCGGGTCAACCCGCTCGCTCTCGAGGAGTTCGCGGCTCTCGAACAGCGGCACAAGTTCCTCACCGAACAGCTCACCGACCTCACTAGCACGCGCAAAGACCTGCTCACGATCATCGAGGAGATCGACGAGAAGATGCAGGACATCTTCTCCAGCGCGTTCGAAGACACCCGTGCGGCGTTCGACCAGGTGTTCCCCGTGTTATTCCCGGGCGGAAGCGGCAGCATCCATCTCACCGACCCCGAGAACCTGCTCACCACGGGCATCGAGGTGACCGTCAAGCCGGCAGGCAAGAAGATCGAGAGGCTCTCGCTGCTCAGTGGTGGGGAGCGATCGCTGGCCGCGGTGGCGCTGCTCATCGCGATTTTCAAAGCGCGCCCCAGCCCGTTCTACATCATGGACGAGGTGGAGGCGGCGCTCGACGATGCCAACCTCGGTCGCCTGCTGCAGATCTTCGAAGACCTGCGCCAGACATCCCAACTCATCGTGATCACGCACCAGAAGCGCACGATGGAAATCGCCGATGCGCTCTATGGCGTCTCTATGCGGGCGGATGGGATCAGCGCGGTAGTCGGGCAACGGATCGAGTCGAAGACCGCCTGACCCACGTGTGTTTACATCGCGGAGCCTTGTAAACACGTTGACTCTGATGCGCCGTGTCGGCATAATGGGGGACACACCGGGCGGGGACTCGTTACAACGTACGAGGGATCAGTGATGCTCTCCATTCAAGAACGTGCAGCTGAAATACGCCGCATCATCGCGAAGACGGCGTGTCAGTTGGAGCTGTCGTACCGACGCAAGATCTCGTCGAACTCGGTGTACCCGACCGACGAACCGCGGGGTGCGGTCGAGGGGCCAGATCCGTTTTCCGTCGCCATTCTCGGGGACTGGAATAGCGTCGGTCTTGGAGTGATCACCTTCGATCTGTCGCTCGGTGCCTGTTTCTCGCGGGCGCTCGCGCACCGCACGGGGCACGGCGTGAACTGGCAGCTGGTGCCCGTCGAAGGCTTCCACTTGGCAGCCGTACCGGATTCCGCGGCGGCGAGCGCATCGAAACTTGCGGATGTCGATGTGGCCATCATCCAACTCGGCGCGCTGGAGAGCATGATGTTCGTATCACCGCGTCAATGGAGCGACGGCCTCGTCGCCGCGATCGAGGCGGTGCAGGCCGCGGTCGGTACCGCGGGCTGCGTGGTAATCGCCGCGATCCCGCCGATTGAGAAAATCGGATCTCTGACCAGGTTCACCCAGCGAGAGATCGGGCGGGAATGCCGAGAGCTCAACGCGGTGTCGAGGACTGTCGCCGAGCGGTATCCCCGCTGCCAGTTCACGGAATTTCCCGAGGGCCTCGCGGCAGAGGTCTGGATCGCCGAGACCAACGACCTCCGTTTCTCCCACAGCTACGCAGTCTGGGGCGCCTCGATCGCTCGTGAGGTGGTGCTCGAGCACCGCGGCGAAACCTTCGCACCGCGGTAATTGCCCGCTGACAGCGTGGGCGTGCTCCGGGCGTCGCCGATCTGGTCGGTAGCATGGTGCCATGGCAACACCGTGGTCCCTGTCTGGCGCTCTCAAGGGCATGTTCGCTCGCAAGACCATCGACGACGCGACCTGGGACGACCTTGAAGACGCCCTGATCACCGCCGACTTCGGCCCAGACCTCACCGAGTCGATCGTGGCCGAGTTGCGCGCATCCGTTCGACGGTTTAATACCACCGACCCGGCCGACCTGCGACGGATGCTGCGCGAGACCCTCGAGGAGCGTCTCTCCACACTCGATCCCACCCTCCACCTCTCCAACCGCCCCGCCGTCGTGCTGGTCGTGGGGGTGAATGGGGTCGGCAAGACGACAACCATCGGCAAGTTCGCCAAGTTCCTCGGCAACTACGGTCGCAGCGTCATCGTCGGTGCCGCAGACACCTTCCGTGCGGCCGCCGTCGAGCAGTTGGCCACCTGGGCGGAGCGGGGTGGAGCCGCCATCCAGAGGCCGCAGCAGCAGGGGCAGGACCCGGCATCCGTGGCCTTCCAGACCGTGGAGCGGGCGCAGCGCGAGGGCATCGAGATCGTGCTCATCGACACCGCGGGCCGCCTGCAGACCAAGAGCGGGCTCATGGACGAGCTCGGGAAGATCAAGCGCGTGGTCGAGAAGCAGACCGAGATCGCCGAGGTTCTCCTGGTGCTCGACGCCACAACCGGCCAGAACGGTCTCGCCCAGGCGCAGGCGTTCATCGAACACGCCGGGGTGACCGGGCTCGTGCTCACCAAGCTCGACGGCTCGGCCAAGGGCGGCTTCGTGCTGTCTGTGCAAGAGAAGACCGGCATCCCGATCAAGCTCGTCGGCCAGGGCGAGGGGATCGGTGACCTCACCGGTTTCACCCCGCACGTGTTCGTGACGAACCTCATCGGTTAGGAAGCTCATGTCGACGCCCGAGCCCCGCTACTTTCCCGGACGCACCGCCCTCGTCGCCCTCGTGCTCGCGATCGTCGGTGCCGGGCTCGGCTACGGCGGGTTCATCAGTGGCGTCGACGCGGCTCTCGGCGGTCGGCTCTCGGATGCCAGCATCGTCATCTTCTACGTCGGCACAGGTCTCCTCGTGGTCGCCGTGGTGCTCTCGATCGTCGGACTGCTGCGCACCAGCGCGAAAGTGCTCTCCACCGTCGCGCTCGTCGTCGCGCTTATTCCGATCGCCGGGCTGATCGTCGCGGCGCTGGGTGCCCGGCACTAGGGCGCTACAGCTCGCGATGCTTCGCGCCCGGCACTAGGGCGCTACAGCTCGCGATGCTGCACGGAGAGCGCCAGGTAGTGTCTGGCGTTCTCGCGCACGCCCTCGATCTCCTCGGCAGTCAATTCTCGGCGCACCTTGGCGGGCACTCCCGCCACGAGTGACCGGGGCGGGATGACCGTGCCCTCGAGCACCACGGCACCGGCGGCCACCAGCGAGCCCTTGCCGACCACGGCTCCGTTGAGCACTGTCGCGGACATCCCGATCAGGCAGTCGTCTTCGATGGTGCAGCCGTGCAGCACGGCGGCATGGCCGACGCTGACGCCCGCGCCGACGACCGTCGGGATGCCGGCGTCGCAGTGCACGACCACGTTGTCTTGGAGGTTGCTGCCCGGGCCGATCGTGATGTCGTCGGTGTCGGCGCGCAGAACTGCGCCGTAGAACACGCTCGCGGAATCGTGCAGTGTGACGCCGCCGATCAGCGTGGCGGTCGGCGCGACCCAGGCGGTGGGGGCGACGGAGGGTGTGCGGTCACCGAACGGCAGGATCAGGCTCATGCGGCAACGGTAGCCGGGATGGTGGCGAGTGTGGTCCCTGAGCTCGTCGAAGGGCGCCTCCTCTCCTCCACAGGCCCACCACTCGTTGGACTTATAAAAACCCTCTGGTCAGCATTATTGGCCCGATCGGAATGTCGGTGGTCGGTGAGAAACTCATCCTATGATGCTCTCCACCCGGGCCCTCGCGTCACGCATCGGTGCGTTCGCTGACGAGTGGGGAGACGTCGATCTCGAGGCGCTGTCGGCGGACGAGTTTCTCGCGCTCACCGCGGATCTCCGCAGTGTGCGGCGGGCTCTCGATCATGCACAGACGCAGGTCGCTGGCGAACTCGCGCACCGCTCAGCACCTCACCTCGGTGGCGACGGCATAGCGCGACGGGCGGGTCACTCGAGACCGGGGCTGTTCCTTGCCGAGTTGTGGCAGCTCACCTCAGCTGAGGGTGTCCGACTGTGTGAGGTTGGTGAGGCAACCAGGGCGGCGACCGCGGTGGACGGATCAGCGCTTCCCGCCCGCTACCCAGCCATCGGGGAGGCGCTGGCCACGGGTGCGGTCAGTGCCGACGCCGCGGCGGTGATCGTGCACGAACTCGAGCAGGCCGCCCCCCGCTGCAGTGCCGACGCACGTCTTGCCGGCGAACGGGCACTGGTCGATCACGCGCCTGGGTTGACGGTGAAACAGGTCGCCGGTATCGCCCGGCACGTCCGTGACCACCTCGACCAAGACGGTGCCGAACCACGAGATGTGATCCGCCGGCACCGCCGGTCGTTGACGATGGTGCAGCTTCCGGACGGAATGACCCGGTTCGTGTGGACCATGCCACCCGAAACAGCCGGACTCGTCCGCGCCGGTATCGACCATCTCGTAGGGGAGCAGTTGCGGCAAAAACGCGACCGCGACCAGCAGGGGCTCGCCACGGATGGGATGGTGGATCTCGACGACCGCACCATGCCACAACGCCGCGCCGATGCCGCCGAAGAGCTGTTCCGGGCGGCCATTGCATCCTTCGGGACGGCGCCAACGGTTCCTCTGGTGACGATGGTTATACGGATGACTCTCGACCAGCTCCTCGACGGGTGCGGTGCCGCACAGATAGACGGCATCGAGGCCGGGATCTCCGCCACCACCGCACGTCTCCTTGCGGCGGAGGCGAACATCATCCCCGCAGTGCTCGGTGGGGAGGGCGAGGTGCTCGACCTGGGCCGGTCACGACGACTGTTCAGCACCGCACAACGACAGGCATTGGCCGAACACTTCGGCGGCTGTGTTTTCCCGTCCTGCGCGCACCCACCCAGCTACACCGAGGCGCACCATCTCCACTGGTGGTCGAACGGCGGGCCGACCGATCTGGCCAACGGCATCCCGTTGTGCTCGTTCCACCACCACCGCATCCACGACGACGGATGGGAGATCGTGATGCGCGAACGGGTGCCATACTTCGTCCCACCACCGTGGATCGACACCGACCGGGTGCCCCGACGCGGAGGGAAGGTGGTGATCCCGATGGGCACTGGGTAGCGGTGGCACGACCGGTCAGACCAGCGCACGTCAGACCCAGGCGCCACCGGTCGGACCCAGCGCACCCCCGATTAGACCCCGCGCGCTGCTCAGAGCGGGAAGAGCGCGCTCACCTGCTCGGCCACATCCTCAGGAAGGTCAAGCGCGAGCGACTCGGTGACTGCATCCCATTGCGCGGTCCGCCTCGGCGCGACGATCGTCGCGGTGACCAACGGATGCCGTCGTAGCCACGCGAGAGCAAGACCACTGGTCGACACGTCGAGTTCCCTGGCCAGCTTCCGCAGTGCGGTGACGCGGGCCAGGTTCTCGAGCGTGAACGACGACGCGTACATCGCCGGTGCCAGCGCAAGCCGACTCCCCGGCGCGGGGTCGGGCAACTCGTCCGGATCGCCGCCGGACTGCTGTGCAGCATCCACCATCCGGTCGGACAGGATGCCGCCGGCTAGAGGCGAGAACCCGACGAAACCAATGCCCTCCGCCGCAAGCAACGGCAACAGGTCGGGTTCGGAGGCTCGGGTGAGCAGGCTGAACTCGTTTTGCACCAGCGCTGGACGAGGCAGCCCCGCCCGGTCGGCGGCGAGCAGCCAGGCTTCGACTTCGCGAACGGTGACGTTGGAACATCCCCACGCCCTGATCTGCTCGGCGTCGATCGCCCCAGCAAAAGCCGTGACGGTCTCCTCGAGCGGCGTGTACGGGTCTGCAGCATGCGTGACGTACAGATCGACCCGCCCGAGCCGCGACCGACTGAGCGCGAGCTGGCGGTCGATGTGGTCGGCCGAGAGGGAAATGGTCTCCTGACCTCGCTCGACCACATTGCCGACCTTCGTGGAGACGAGCACGTCGTCATGCTCGCGTTCCTCACGCCAGCGTCCGATCACGCGTTCGCTCTCGCCTCGGGCAAACGAGTTGGCCGTGTCGACCGCACGGATGCCGACCTCGTAGGCCTCGTCGAGTCGCTCGAGCGCCTCATCGGTCTTCATGCCGAGCCCGACACGGGAGGGAGCCGAACCGATACCGCCGATCGCTGCACCACCGACGAGGTATTCGGTGATCGGGATACCGCTGGTGCCAAGGTCACGCGTGATCACTGTGCTTCTCCAAAGGACTGTGCTTCTCCCAAAGACTGTGCTTCTCTGAGTTCTGCGATGCGCGCTGCCACAGCGTCGAGCACGCTCTCCGATCCCGCGTAGATCCCCGACTCGCGCGGCCAGTGGGTGATCACATCGGTGAATCCGAGGTGCTCGGCACGACCGACCAGGTCGTCGAAAGCCGCGACGCTCTCGAGCGCGTACTGCCCGCCCGAGTCGAGAGAAAGGTAGCGATCGACGGAGGAACCCGTGTCGTCGAGCCGCGACGACAGCTCGCGAACCGACTCCCACCACTCCTCGCCCGTCGCGCCATCGCGCCCTGTGGTCACCCAGCCCTGCCCGTAGCGGGCGGTCAGAGCGAGCGCCTTCGGCCCGTTCGCCGCCATCACGAACGGCACGCGCGGCAGCTGCGCCGGCACCCCGACCATGCGTGCCTCGTGCGCCGTGAACCAGTCGCCATCGAGGGAGATCGGGCCATCCGTTTCGAAGCGGAGCAGCGCATCCAGCTGGGTGACGAACTCAGCGAAACGCTCGTAGCGTTCCTTCGGGCTCAGCTCGCGATAGCCGAGCACGTACGCATCGAATCCGGTACCACCCGACCCGACTCCCAGGATGAACCGCCCACCGGCGATGTCGTCGAGGGTTGCGATGTCTTTGGCGAACGTCACTGGATGCCGAAAGTTGGGCGAGGCGACGAACGTGCCAAGCCGGATGGTCGAGGTCGCCGTCGCTGCCGCGGTGAGCGTCGGAATAGTCGCGCCCCATGGCTCGTCGGCGAGCGAGCGCCAGGAGAGATGGTCGTAGGTCCAGGCGTGGTCGAAACCCAGGGTCTCGGCAGAGACCCACAGGCGGCGAGCATCCGTCCAGGGCTGTTGGGGGAGGATGACGATTCCGAAGCGCATGCCCCGAGCCTAGAGAGTGCGGGTGCCCAGGGGATGCCGGGTTAAACTGGAGACACCATGGCCACGTTTGGAAACCTCACCGACCGACTCGTCGATACCTTCAAGAACCTCCGCGGCAAGGGCAAGCTCAGCCCGGCGGATGTCGACGGTACCGTCCGCGAGATCCGTCGCGCCCTGCTCGACGCCGACGTCTCGCTCGATGTCGTCAAAGACTTCACCTCGAAGGTGCGCGAGCGCGCCCTCGGTGACGAGGTCTCGAAGGCGCTGAACCCGGCCCAGCAGGTGGTGCAGATCGTCAACGACGAACTGGTCGCCATCCTCGGTGGCGAAGCCCGCCGCATCCAGTTCTCCAAGAATCCGCCGACGGTCATCATGCTCGCCGGCCTTCAGGGTGCCGGTAAGACGACCCTCGCCGGCAAGCTCGCCAAGTGGCTCGCCAAAGAGAATCACACTCCGCTGCTGGTCGCCGCCGACCTCCAGCGCCCTAACGCCGTCACCCAGCTCAAGGTCGTCGGCGAGCAGGCCGGCGTTCCGGTCTTCGCGCCTGAGCCCGGCAACGTGGGCGCCGAGGACGCGGCCCCGAGCCGCGGCTTCTTCGGCGGAACCGTCGGCAACCCGGTCAAGGTCGCCAAAGACGCGATGAAGTTCGCCCGCGACAAGCAGTACGACGTTGTCATCGTCGACACGGCCGGCCGTCTCGGTGTCGACCAAGAACTGATGAAGCAGGCTGCCGACATCCGCAAGGCCATCGATCCCGATGAGGTCTTCTTCGTCATCGACGCCATGATCGGCCAGGACGCGGTCGCGACGGCCAAGGCCTTCCAGGAGGGCGTCGACTTCACCGCGGTCGTGCTCACCAAGCTCGACGGTGACGCCCGCGGTGGCGCGGCGCTCTCCGTCGCCTCTGTCACCGGTCGCCCGATCATCTTCGCCTCGACCGGTGAGGGCCTGGATGACTTCGAGCCGTTCTATCCCGACCGCATGGCCAGCCGCATCCTCGACCTCGGTGACATCCTCACCCTGATCGAGCAGGCGCAGGGTGCCTTCGATGAGGAGGAGGCGCGCAAGACCGCGGAGAAGTTCGCGACGGACAGCTTCACCCTCGACGACTTCTTGAAGCAGATGCAGCAGCTCAAGAACATGGGCTCGATCAAGAACATGCTCGGGATGCTGCCCGGCGCCAAGGGCATGCGCCAGCAGCTCGAGAACTTCGACGAGTCGGAGATCACGCGCACCGAGGCGATCATCCAGTCGATGACGATGCAGGAGCGCCGCCAGCCCAAGGTGCTGAACGGCTCGCGTCGGGTGCGCATCGCTCGCGGTTCCGGCACGACGGTCACCGAGGTAAACGCCCTGGTCAACCGTTTCGAGCAGGCCGCCAAGATGATGAAGACCGTCGCCAAGGGCGGTGTGCCACAGGTTCCCGGCATGGGCCCGATTCCGGGAGCGAACTTTGGCGGTGGCCGCAAGCAGCAGCCGAAGAAGAAGAGCTCGAAGTCGGGCAACCCGGCCAAGCGCGCGGCGGAGAACGCTGCCATGGCCGCGGGAGCGAAGCCGTCCAGTGGCGCCGCTGCAGGCTCGGGCTTCGGGCTCGGTGGGGGCAACCCCGGGTCAGCGGGAGGACCGAGCGAGGAAGAACTCGCCTCGCTGCAGAAGTTCCTCGGCCGCGGCTGACCCCGGCTCTGAATCTGAACGGCGCTGAACCTGAACGGCGCTGAACCTGAACGGCGCTGAACCTGAACGGCGCTGAACCTGCCCGGCGCTGAACCTGCCCGGCGCTGAGCCTGGCCCAGAAAAGGCCCCTCCGCGTGTTGATCGCCGCGGCGATCAGGCAATAGCTTTTTTAGCGACGGGCGATCCCCGTCGCTCTGGCTCGGCTCCCCGCTGATTCCGTGTGGTGAGCCGAGCGGAGCGCCGCCTGTGCGGTCTCGGCCGCACCGTCCTCTTCCGCCCTCGCGACGGAGGAAAGGTGAAGCTCCGTGCGCTTGCTGGTGAGGGGAACCGACCACCGTCTGACCGGAGAGCTCCACATCCCGGTCTCGAAATACCACGCGCATCGCGCGCTCGTGCTGGCCTCCCTCGCACCGGGCACGTCAGTGATCACCGGTATTTCGACGACCAGGCAGGTGGAGTGGACGGTGAGCGTCTTGCGGTCGTTGGGCACCGACATCCGTATCGAGGGAAATGACTACCTCGTCACCGGCGCGCCGGCCGGCAGCAGTCGCTACCACGGTACCGACCTGATCGAGCGCGGAAGTCGGGGGAACGAGGGGCTGCTCAACGTCGGTTCTTCGGGTACGACGTTGTACTTCATGACCGGTCTTGCCGCACTATCCGACCGGCCGACGACGCTCACCGGTATGAAGTACTTTCGTCGGCGCCCCATCAGAGCGCTGCTCGATTCGCTGCGCCAGCTGGGCGTGCGCCTCGAAGCGACGGATGACTGCCCGCCGATCACCGTGCACCCGCAGCGCCCGACGGGCGGTGAGGTCTCCATCGCCGGCACCCTGTCGCAGTGGCTGAGCGGTCTGCTGTTGCTCGCGCCCTTCGCCATGAACGACTCCGTCATCCATGTGACCGGAGGGGCGCTGAACGAGCAGCCGTACGTAGAGCTGACCGTGCGGATGATGCGGCAGTTCGGCCTGATGGTGGAGCACGATGACGACTGGCTCACCTACCGCATCCCGGCGAATCAGACCGCCGCGCCGACGACATACGTGCTTCCGCCCGACATCGGCTCGGCCGCATTCGGCATCGCGGCAGCGGCGATCCATCCCTCCGACGTGCTGTTCCGTGGGCTTCATGCCACCACCGCCGCCGAGACCGATCACCCCGAAGCGGAGTTCCTCGACCTGGCGACCGCGATGGGAGTGCCACTCGAGCGGGACGAGACCGGGTTCGTGCGCATTCGGCACGACGGCATCCGTCTGAAACCGCTCGATATCGACTGTCAGCCCATTCCCGACCTGCTGCCGGTGCTGGCCACGATGGCGACGTTCGCAGACGGCACCAGCAATTTTCGCAACATCGGCCACATCAGGTTGAAGGAATCGGATCGGGTGGCGGCGATGTTGCAGCTGAACCGCATGGGCGGCGCCGTCGAGCAGTCCGCCGATGAGCTGCGGGTGACCGGGGTGACGGGTCTCGAGTCGGCCGGGCTGCGCGCGGCCGGGATGTCGTCGTTCAATGACCATCGCGTGCTGATGGCGCTTGCCGTCGCTGCGACGCGGGCGGCAGGGCAGTCTGATCTGACGTATCCGCGGGCCTATCGCATCAGCTACCCGACCTTTCTCGAATCGATGACCTCGATCGCGCTGGACGTGTGTATCGCGGCGCCAGCCGCGGCCGCAGCGGCGGAGGCGGCCGAAGAGGTAGCGACCGAGGCAGAGGGCGGCGCGCGGGAGGGTGCTACGGATGTCGACGGCGCAGCCCCGGGGTGGTCTGACGGTCTGGCGGCCGATCCGCTCGTGCTCACCGAGGCCGTTCGCGCGCTCGCCGTGGCACAGCCCGATGCGCCGGCGGTGATCGAGGTGGGCGCAGAGAAGCCAGCCTCGACCTCGTGGCGCGAACTCCAGGACGAGGCCGATCGCATCTCGGCGCTGCTGCTCGACCTCGGCGTGCAGCGCGGGGATGCCGTGGCACTGCAACTGCCCAACTGGCGCGAGTTCGTGGCGATCACCCTCGGCATCGCGCAGATCGGCGCCGTCGTGACACCGATCATGCCGGTGTTCGGCACCCGCGAGGTCACGATGACGCTCGCCCGTTCGCACGCCAGGGTGCTGTTCCTCCCGAACGTCTTTCGCAGGCGGCGCCCGGCGGCCGAACTCATCGACGTGGTGGCCGAAGCACGTTCCCAGGGTAGGTCGCTCGCCCTGGAGAACATCGTGGTGCTGCGCTCCGAGAGCCGATATGGGAGCGAGGAGTCGACGTCATCCGCTCCCATTCCGGAGGCAGCGAACGACCGCAACGCCCCAACCAACTGGTCATGGCGCTACTACGACAGTGCGCTCGCCGCCGTGACCCCTGACCTCGAGCTGATCCGGTCGCGCGCTCCTCGCCCCGATGACCTGTTCCAGCTACTGTTCACCTCCGGCACGACGGGGGAGCCGAAGGGCGTTCAGCACTCTCACCGCACCCTCGCCCTGGCCACGGCGATGGAGGTGCGCCACCTCGATCTCACCGCCGACGACCGCATCTACGTTCCCTCGCCGCTCGCCCACCAGACCGGGTTTCTCTATGGCATGTTGCTGGCCTGGCGACTCGGGGTCGCCAGCGTGATCCAGCCCGCCTGGGATGCCTCGCTCGCGCTAGATCATGCCTTCGGGCAGGCGCGGGCGACGTTCGTGCAGGCGGCGACCCCGTTTCTCACCGATCTGGTCGACCTGGTGGAACACGGCGCTCCGGCGCCGGAGTCGCTGCGCATCTTCGTGGTGACCGGTGCAGCGGTTCCCCGAGACCTCGCCGGGCGGGCCACCACGGTGCTCGACGCGTCGGTTCTCGGCGCGTTCGGCACCACCGAGACGTGTCTCGGCGCTCTGGCAGCCCCCGGCGATAGGGCAGCGGATGCCTGGGGCAGCGACGGGCGCGCCCTGCGCGGTGTGCGCATCCGCATCGTCGACGACACCGGAGCCCGGATGCCCGCGGGGGTCGAGGGCAACTTCGAGCTGCTGTCGCCCACAATGTTCGACGGTTATCTCGAGCGGCCCGACCTCACCGCAGATGTCTTCACCGCCGACGGCTGGTATCGCACCGGCGATCTCGCGTATCTCGACGCGTCCGGGTTTCTGCATCTCACCGGACGGGTGAAGGATGTCATCAACCGGGGAGGGGAGAAGATTCCGGTGGCCGAGATCGAGAATCTGCTCTACCAGCATGAGCAGGTGGCCGACGTGGCAATCGTCGCCATGCCCGACGCGCGGCTCGGTGAGCGCGCGTGCGCGTTCATCGTTCCGGCCCGCGGCTCGCTGCTGGGGCTGCGCGAGATGCAGCGCTATCTCGATCGGGCCGGCGTCTCGAAGTATTACTGGCCGGAGCGGATCGAGCCGATCGACGCGCTGCCCCGAAACGCCGTGGGCAAGGTGCAGAAGAATATCCTCAGAGAGCGCGCCGCTGCGCTGGGAGATGCCGCTCCACCGGACAGTTCTCAGTCAACGCAGAGTTCTCAGTCAACGCAGACTTCTCAGTCAACGCAGACTTCTCACTCAATGCAGAAGGAGACAGTATGACCGTCCTCGACATGGCCGTCCTCGACGACGCGGCGTTCCAGTTGCTCAAAGCCGACGTCGATGCGTGGGTGCGGGGCCCCGGCGAGGATTTCGCGAACCAGATCGAAGCGACCGGGATCGTGCCGCCCGAGCTGTTTCTCGACCTGAAGGCCCACGGTTTTCTCGGGCTGGCGGCTCCGGAACGACTCGGCGGCAAAGACATCCCGTTCAGCCGATACCTGGAGCTGATGGAGATCTTCTCCCGTTCGCACGCCTCGATCCGCATGCTGGTGCATGTGATCAACGGCACCTGGCGGGCCATGGATGAGTTCGCGACCGAGGCGCAGCGCGACCAGATCGTACGCCCGTCGGTGGCGGGCGATGTGCTGGTGGCCTTCACACTCACGGAGGCGACGGCCGGAACCGGCGCGGACATCCGCACCACCGTCCGTCGAGAGGGCGACACCTACTATCTCAGCGGCGAGAAGCAGCTGATCACCTTCGGGGTGAAATGCGACTACTGGCTGCTGCTCGCCCGGCTCGAGGGCTCGACCGGGCAGGACGGCACCGTCGCGCTGTTGGTCCCCAACGCCGGGCTTCCGGGCGCCGAGGTGATCGACGACTCCGAGACCATGGGGGTTCGCGGCACCGATCACGCCATCCTGCACTTCGATAACACCCCGGTGCCCGTGGCGAATCGGCTGGGCGAGGAGGGGCAGGGACTCACGATCATGCTCGGCGGATTCCTGCTGCCGAGCCGGGTCTCCGTCGCGATGAGCTGCGTCGGCCTGGCCGAGCGTGCCCAGGAGCTCGCCGTCGAGTACGCGAATCGCCGCGAGACCTTCGGCAAGAAGATCGCCGATCGGCAGGCGATCCAGTTCTACCTGGCCGAGAATTACGCCGACATCGCCGCGGCGAGAGCACTGGTCATCCACGCGGCGAAGGCCTTCGAAGAGGGCGCAGCCGATGCGGGGGTGCTCTCGAGCGCCTCGAAGATGATCGCCGTCGACATGCTCACCCGGGTCACGGACAAGGCACTGCAGGTGCACGGCGGCAGCGGCTACTGGAAGCGCAACCCGATCGAGCGGGTGTACCGAGACGCCAGGGCGCAGCGGTTCGAAGAGGGAACCAATGAGATTCAGAAACTCATCGTCGGGCGCGCGGTCGTCACCGGCGCTGTGACGAACTAACCCCCGAGAACTGAATAGAGAAGACATGTCAGAAGACTCGCCCGTCGCCCTCATCACCGGGAGCTCCCGCGGGATCGGTCGACTGTTGGCCGGCAAGCTCGCCGCTCGCGGTGTCGACATCGTCATCAACTACAAAGCCAACGCCGACCTCGCCGAGGAGGCGCTCGCCGAGGTGCGGGCTGCCGGTGCCGACGGCATCACCGTACGCGCCGACATGGAGGAGCCCGACGATATCGACGCGCTGTTCGAGGCGGCACGGGAGCGGTTCGGCCGGCTCGACTATTTCGTCGCGAACGCCGCCGCCAGCGCCTTCAAGCCGGTCAGCGCACTCAAGCTGCACCACCTCGATCGCAACTGGGCGATGAACGTGCGCTCCTTCGTGCTCGGCGCACAGCGCGCGGTCGACCTCATGCCGGCGACCGGCGGGCGCATCGTGGTGGTCACCAGCTACGGGTCGTTGCGGGCGTTCCCGACCTATGCCTCGCTCGGCGCGGCCAAGGCCGCGAACGAGTCGTATGTGAAGTTCATGGCCACCGAGTTCGGCCCGCGCAATATCACCGTCAACGCGGTCAACGGCGGCCTCATCGATACCGACTCGCTCGACTATTTCTACAACAGCGTTCCCGGCATGGCCCCCATGGAGACGGTGATCGAGAAGATCCCGCTCGGCCGCCCCGGAACAGCGGATGACATGGCCTCCGCCGTCGAATTCCTGCTGTCTCCGCAGGCCGGCTACATCACCGGGCAGACGCTCGTCGTCGATGGCGGGCTCACCGTGGTCGCGCCGCCGTTCTGGGCCGACACCACGGGAGACCTGCGCGCGGCTGTGTTCGGTTCTGAGTGAACCTCCTTCCGCTCACCCGCAGTCCGTGGCGGCTCGGCGGGCTGGAGGTCCAGCACCGGGTCGTCATGGGCTCGATGCATACCGGGCTGGAGGTGGCCGACGACGGGGGAGCGGCTCTCGCCGAGTTCTACCGCGAACGGGTGATCGGCGGTGCCGCGCTCGTCATCACCGGCGGCCTCGCGGTCAGCTCGGTCGGCCGCGGCGGTCCCGACTACGGGGTGCTGACCGATCAGCGTTCACGCTGGCAGAAGGTCACCGATTCCGTGCACGAGGCGGGCGGCTTGATCTCCGCGCAGCTGTTCCACGCCGGACGATACGCGCTGAGCCTCGCCGACGCAGACGGGCCGATGCAGGCGGTGGCTCCCTCCGCTGTGCCGTGGAGTGCCGCGCGTGGCGCCGTGCCGCGACAGCTCTCGGGGCACGAAGTGCTCGCCACCATCGAGGACTTTGCGCGCGCGGCATCCGTTGCCAGGGAGGTCGGCTTCGACGCGGTCGAGATCATGGCCTCGGAGGGCTATCTGATCAACCAGTTCTGCTCTCCGCTCACCAACCTGCGCGACGACGAGTGGGGCGGTGACGCCGCTCGGCGGCGGCGGTTCGCGGTCGAGACGCTGCGCGCGGTGCGGGCGGCGGTGGGCGACCTCCCGGTGCTGGTGCGGATGTCGGGCGCCGACCTGATGCCAGGATCGTCCACCCAGGAGGAGACGGATGACCTCGCTCGGTCACTGGTGCCGAGAACTGAGTATGGTGCTGGTGTCGACGGTCTGAGCGTCGGCGTCGGCTGGCACGAGTCGCGCGTGCCGACCGTGCAGGCGTCGGTGCCGCACGGCGCCTGGCTCGTGTACGCCGAGCGCATCGCTGCCGTTGTCGACGGTGCTGTCCCGGTGATCGCGAGCAACCGCCTCACCGACCTGCGCGACGTGGAGGCGGTGTTGTCCCGGGGCGACATCGCGGCGGTCGCCCTGGCGCGGCCCTTTCTCGCCGACCCGCGAATCGTGGAGCGCAGTTTCGCGGAAGACTTCGGTGCCGTGAACTCCTGCATCGGCTGCAATCAGGCCTGCATCGACCGGTCGCTCGTCTTCGAACCGGTGTCGTGCCTGGTCAACCCGAGGGCGGCGCGGGAGACGCGCTATCCGCTGGTGCTCGAGACACGACGCTCGGTCGCGGTAGTGGGCGCCGGGCCGGCGGGCCTCGCTGCTGCGGCCGATCTCCATCGACGGGGGCACGCGGTGACCCTGTTCGACGCCGACGAACCGGGCGGCCAGTTCGCTCTGGCGGCCCGTATCCCGGGCAAGGAGGACTACGCGCTCACCGTGAGTGCGGCGCTGACGCAACTCGCCGGCTCTGAGCTGCGCTTCGGGACACTCGCAACCGCTGACGACCTCGCAGACTTTGACGGGGTGATCGTGGCGACCGGCGTTGTGCCGCGTCGGGTCGACATCCCCGGCGCCGATCTGCCGCACGTGCTGAGCTACGAGCGTGCGCTGCGCGAGGGGGTGCCGCCGGGAACGGTGGCGATCATCGGCGGGGGAGGGATCGGCGTGGATGTCGCCGCGTACCTGGTCGAGTCGCACGACGAACGCACCCGCGCCGTGGAGTTCTCCGCGCGGTTCGACCTGCCGCCCACCGATCACCTGGCGCGGGTGGGGCACACGACGCGACTCCGCCCCGGCAGTCAGGTGACCGTGTTGCGCCGCTCCGGCCGCTTCGGCGCCGGGATCGGCATCAGCTCGCGCTGGGTGGCGCTCGGGCGCCTTCGCGATCACGGCGTGAGCATGCGCACCGACCTCGGCTACCGGCGGATCACCGCTGACGGTGTCGAGATCGAGACCGCCGAGGGGATCGAGATGATCCCCGGGCGAACGGTGATCGTGTGTGCGGGGCAGGAGCGGAACGACTCGCTCGTGCCGGGGCTCGTGGCCGCCGGCATCCGTCATCTGGTGGTCGGGGGCGCCCGCGACGCGACCGGGGTGGATGCGGTTCGAGCGACGGCCGAGGCGCTGGCCGCCGCGCGCGAGATCACGCGAGCGTGAATTTGCCGGGTCGACACCTCCGCGCCGTCTTGCAGTCGTAGGCTCGATTTCATGACTTCAGAGAAGAGCAGCACAGTTGGTGGCAGGCCTGTCCGCCTCGGGGTGCAGATCGCCCCCCAGCACGCCTACTACGAGAAAATCCGCGACACCGCGGCCGAGCTCGAGGAGATGGGCGTAGACATCCTCTTCAACTGGGACCACTTCTACCCGCTCTCCGGCGAACCGGATGGCCTGCACTTCGAGTCCTGGACGATGCTCGCGGCCCTCGCCGAGCAGACCAGCCGCGTCGAACTCGGTGCCTTGGTCAACTGCAACAGCTACCGCAACGCGAACCTGCAGGCCGACATGGCCCGCACCATCGACCACATCAGCGCGAAGGGAACCGGAACCGGGCGCTTCATCTTCGGCACCGGCTCGGGCTGGTTCGAGCGCGACTATGACGAGTACGGCTACGAGTTCGGCACCGTCGGGCAGCGGCTCGACGCGCTCGCCGCCAACCTGCCGGTCATCGAGGAGCGCTGGACCAAGCTCAACCCGCCGCCCACCCGGCACATCCCGGTGCTGATCGGTGGCGGTGGCGAGAAGAAGACGCTGCGTATCGTCGCGAAGCACGCCGACATCTGGCACTCGTTCAGCGACGCGGCGACCCTGGAGCGCAAGCTGGGCATCCTGGCCGAGCACGGTGACGCCGTCGGTCGCGACACGAGCCAGATCGAGATCTCGACCGAACTGTCTCGCCGCACCGTCGCCGACGCCGACGAGGTGTTCGAGCTCGGTACAACGCTCTTCACGCTCGGCATCAGCGGCCCCGACTACGACCTCTCGCCGGTGCGCGACTGGCTCGACTGGCGCGACGCGAAAAACGCGAAGTAGCGGCGCTTCCGGCGCTCCATTTCTCCGAAGCGGGGCCCTGCACCTTGTGCACGTTGCTGACCTGACGGCGTACACATTTCCGATGGCGTGCACATTTCCGATGGCATGCACATCTCCGACGGCCTGCACATTTCCGATGGCGTGCACATCTCCGACGGCCTGCACATTTCCGACGGCCTGCACATTTCCGATGGCGTGCACATTTCCGAAATGAAGGCTTTTTCAGAACGGATGCGGTGTGTCGTCGTCAACACTCCGCGCCCAGTTCAAAATCACCTTCATTTCGGAAGACCTTCATTTCGGAAGACCTTCATTTCGGAAGACCTTCATTTCGGAAGACCTTCATTTCGGAAGAGGAGCACTCCGGCATTCGCTAGCCTCGTGAGCGTGACTTCCCCGACGCCCTCCTCATCGTCGTCCGCCTCCCTCGCTCCCGTTCGCGCCCCCGGACTCCGCCCCTCCGTAATCGTCGCGATCGTGGTGACGGTGCTGGCGTGGGCGAGCGCGTTCCTGGTGATTCGCGGGGTGGCACCGCACTTCAGCGGGGGAGCGTTAGCGCTGGCGCGATTAACCGTGGGCGCGATCATCCTGGGCGTGGTCATGATTGGCCGTCGGTGGACCAGGATGTCCGCGCGGGAGTGGCTGCTGGTCATCGTCTTCGGAGTGGCCTGGTTCGGTGCATACAACGTGACGCTCAACCTGGCCGAACACACCCTCGACGCGGGTACCACCGCCATGGTGGTCAACATCGGGCCGATCCTGATCGCGCTCGGTGCCGGCGTCTTCCTGGGCGAGGGCATTCCGCGCTGGTTGGCGATCGGGGCAGGCGTTGCCTTCGTTGGCGTCGTGCTGATCGGCATCTCCACCGGGCTCTCGGCCCTGCAACAACCCGGCCTCGGTGACCCGATCGGGCTGATCTGGGCCCTTGTCGCCGCGATCACCTACGCAATCGGAGTGCTCTGCCAGAAGCCGGCACTCAAGCGGCTGCCTGCGCGGCAGGTCACGTTCCTCGGTGCGGTGATCGGCGCGGTGGCGTGCAGCCCCTTCGCCGGGCAGCTGGTGCACGATCTGTCCCGCGCTCCGGTGGGCAGCATCCTCGGTGCCGTCTATCTCGGTGCGGTGCCGACCGCGCTCGCCTTCAGCACGTGGGCCTACGCGCTGTCGAAGATGCCGGCGGGGCAGCTCGGCGTCACCACCTACGTCGTACCGACCATCGTCGTCATCTTCGCCTTCCTGTTCTTCGGCGAGATTCCGGGCTGGCTCGCCATTGCCGGCGGCGTCGTCTGCCTGGTCGGCGTTGCGCTCTCCCGCCGTCGCCCGCGCTGAGTCGCCATGATCGGACGGAGTGCGCGCCCCGCATAACCAGTCCCCACCAGGACTGGTTACCGAGGCCCCAGAAATCTGCAAGAATGGTCAGTCGAGTCTTTCGCCCTTCGACCCTCTAATCAAAGGGCATCGACTCCCATTAGAGCTTTCATGCCGGGTGTGCACCCCACGCTCACGGCAAGCAACTCGCCCCAACAAAAACTCACGGAGAAATTGTGGCTGTAAAAATTCGTCTGAAGCGCATGGGCAAGATCCGCGCTCCCTACTACCGCATCGTCGTCGCCGACGCGCGCGCCAAGCGCGATGGTCGTGTGCTCGAGGAGATCGGCAAGTACCACCCCACCGAGGAGCCCTCGCTGATCGAGGTCGACTCCGAGCGTGCGCAGTACTGGCTCAGCGTCGGCGCCCAGCCGACCGAGCAGGTCGCCGCGCTGCTGAAGCTCACGGGCGACTGGGGCATCTTCAAGGGTGACAAGAACGCGGTCAGCACGGTGAAGACCAAGCAGGCCAAGGAAGAGTTCGTCGCCGACGAGAAGAAGAAGCCGGTGCTCAAGCCCAAGGCCGAGGTCAAGGCTGCCCCCGAGGCGACCGCGGCTGCGACCCCGGTTGAAGCGGATGCTGCTGCCGACGCCGTTCGTGCCGAAGAGGCTGACGACTCGACCACCGTCACGCACGAGACCCCGGCCCAGGTCGACAACAGCGGCGTCGACGCTGCGAACGCCGACAAGGCCTAAGACCCATGCTTTCAGCGGCTCTCGAACACCTGGTGAAAGGCATCGTCGATAACCCCGACGATGTTCAGGTCCTCGCGAAGAACTCGCCGCGCGGCGATGTGCTCGAGGTGCGCGTGCACCCCGAAGACCTCGGTCGCGTGATCGGTCGCGCCGGACGCACCGCGAAGGCGCTCCGCACCCTGGTCTCGGCTCTCGCCGACGGCCGCAAGGTGCGCGTCGACGTGGTGGACACCGATTTCTAGTCAGCCGCTCAGCTTGGAAACATCAGCAGGAAAACCAGTGACAACCGACCAGCTCAGGGTCGGCCGCCTGACGAAGGCCCATGGCCTCAAGGGCGCAATCAAAATCGAGCTGTACACGGATGCCCCGGAGCGACGTTTCGTTCCGGGCGCCGTGTTCACCCTCCAGGTGCCGACCAGCTCACCCTGGCACGGCAAGACGCTGGAGCTGCAGGAACTGAAGTGGTACAACTCCCACCCGGTCGCCTTCTTCAAGGGTGTCTCTGATCGCTCCGCGGCGGAGACCCTGATCAAGGCCATCCTCTGGGTGGACCAGGACCTCGCCGAAGCCTCGGACGAGGAAGACGCCTGGTACGACCACCAGCTGGTCGGTCTCGCGGTCATCCGCGACGGCCAAAAGATCGGCTCGGTCACCCTCGTCGACCACCTTCCCGCGCAGGATCTGCTGCACGTGACGACGGAGTCCGGTGAGGTGCTGGTTCCGTTCGTGAAGGCCATCGTCCCGGCGGTCGACATCGCTGCGGGCACCCTCACCGTCACGCCTCCGGTCGGGCTCTTCGAGCCGGTCGAGGATGACGACGACGAGGATGACGACGAGTCGGAGGTCGCAGACACCGCCGACGAGATTGCGTCAGAAGTAGCGGACGACAAGACCGGCTCGACCGACCAGCCTGCCGAATAGCTTTCCGTCGTGCGCATCGACATCGTCACGATCTTTCCGGAGTTCTTCTCCGTGCTCGACGTGTCCCTGCTCGGCAAAGCCCGGCAGACCGGCCTGATCGATCTCGGCGTTCATGATCTGCGCGATTCCGCGCACGACCGGCATCGCACCGTCGACGACACCCCGTACGGCGGCGGTGCCGGCATGGTGATGAAGCCGGAGCCGTGGGGCGAGGCCCTGGACGGCATTCTTGACGGGGCTGCGGGCGCGGCCCCGGTCATCCTCTTTCCCTCACCCGCCGGGGAGGTCTTCACCCAGGCGATGGCACAGGAACTCTCGGCCGAGCAGCACCTCGTGTTCGGCTGCGGTCGCTACGAAGGCATCGACCAGCGCGTCGTCGACTATGCCGCCACCCGCGCCCGGGTGCGCCTGGTGAGCATGGGTGACTACGTGCTGAACGGGGGAGAGGTCGCCACGATGGCGATGATCGAGGCCATCGGCCGACTCATCCCCGGTGTCGTCGGCAACCCGGCGAGCCTGGTCGAGGAGAGCCATTCGGATGGCCTGCTCGAGTACCCGAGCTACACCAAGCCCGCGGAGTGGCGCGGCCTCGCCGTGCCCCCGGTGCTGCTGAGCGGCAACCATGGCGCAATCGCGACCTGGCGGCACGAGCAGCAGCTGGAGCGCACCCGCCGCGTGCGCCCCGACCTGCTGCCCCCGCTGTAACTGCCGCTGGTCGAGGAGCAGCCGTATCGAGGCCTCGATACGCGTCCTCGCGCGGACGCTCGGGCGCTACTCGACCAACGAGTCGCGGCCTACTCGACCAAGGAGTCGCGGGCGGTGAGGATCAGCGGGCCGTCCTCGGTGATCGCGATGGTGTGCTCGGAGTGTGCGGCCCGCGAGCCGTCCGCGCTGCGGAGGGTCCAGCCATCCGGATCGGTGAAGATGCGATCGGTGGTCTCCATCAGCCAGGGCTCTATCGCGAAGACCAGCCCGGGGCGCAGATGGACGCCGCGTCCAGCCCGCCCATCGTTCGGCACATGCGGATCGCCGTGCATCGTGCGGCCTACCCCGTGACCGCCGAAATCGAGGTTGACGCTGTACCCGGCCGCATGGCAGACCTCGCCGATTGCGGCGGAGACGTCGCCCATCCGTCCGCCCGGCTGCGCCGCCGCGATGGCCGCGTCGAGTGCACGTTCGGTCGTCTCGATGATCGTCAGGTCAGCCTCGCGCGGAGTGCCCACAACAAACGAGACGGCAGAGTCGGCGACCCAGCCGTCAACCTCGCAGGCGAAGTCGAGGGTGAGCAGGTCTCCGTCTTTGAGTCGGTAGGCGTGGGGGAGCCCGTGCAAGACGGCGTCGTTCACCGAGGTGCAGATCACCTTGCCGAAGGGCATAGCGCCGAACGACGGGTGGTAGTCCACATAGGTGCTCTTAGCCCCGGCCTTGCGGATCATCTCCGCCGCGATCGCATCCAGTCTCAGCAGGTCGACTCCGACCGTTGCGGCTTCGCGCACGGTCGTCAGAACCTGCGCCACGAAGGCGCCGGCTGGCTTCATCTGCTCGATTTCGGCCGGGGTCCTGAGCTCGATCACGTGTCTCCTCTGTCTGAACCGTGGTCCCCCCATTGTCTCCCGGGGCGGGGTGCCCCCGTGGGTTGCGTAGACTTTGGGGCATGTGGTACCGGCGAGCACTCTTCAACTCGCAGTTCGCCGCAACCATCGTGCTCCCGCTCTGGATGCTGATCGGGCGCGTCTTCTTCGGCGTCATCCTCGGCTGGCACTACGCGATCCAGCTCTTTCTCGCGCCGCTCCTGCTGGTGTTCCTCGCGGTCGTCGCCACGCTCAGCTGGGCTCGTAAGAAGTCACGGATGGCCGGGGCGGTCACTCACGCCGATGCCTGGCTGCTCTCGATCTGGTACCTCGCCGTGATCGTCTACGGCTTCTTCGTCGTCGACTCCGTGCACAGCTACGAGCAGGGCACCTCGGTCGCGACCGTACTTTTCGGGCAGGGCCTCCGCGACGCCTCCTTCACCATCGCCGATATCGCCGGCGGCTTCATCATCATGGGTGGCCTGCTCAGCTTCTGGGTGGTGCTGGTCGAATACCTGGTCGAGACGCGCCCGGAGCGCGTGAAATCCCTGACCGGACTGGATGACCGCGAGCTGCGAGAGATAGCGGATGTGGATACCCGCGCGATCACCGTCCTTCCCGCCGAGGCCTATGTCTCCGATGCGGACCCGGATACGCCGGTGCCGCCGGCCGCGGGAGCGACGGCCTAGGACATCCGCTCTCCTGCGACGGGGGAGCTGTGGTGCAGATATTCAACAGCGTGATGCAGAGTTGCAACAGGATGTGGCAGAATGGCAACTTGTGCCTTGCAGCACGGCTCTGCCACAGGGGAGCCGGCAGTTACTGGGGCACCAATTCCTTTTTGTGTCACACCTATCAGCGTGATCGACCTGTGGCGGTTACAGAGAGCGAACCACCATGCATATTCTCGACGCAGTCGACGCGGCATCACTCCGCAACGACATCCCCGACTTCCGCGCTGGCGACAACGTGAAGGTCCACGTCAACATCATCGAAGGTACGCGCTCGCGTATCCAGGTCTTCCAGGGCGTCGTCATCGGCCGCCAGAACGAAGGCGTCCGCGAGACCTTCACGGTTCGCAAGGTCAGCTTCCAGGTCGGCGTCGAGCGTACCTTCCCGGTGCACTCCCCGGTCATCGACCACATCGAGGTCGTCACCCGCGGTGACGTGCGTCGCGCCAAGCTGTACTACCTGCGCAACCTTCGCGGCAAGAAGGCGAAGATCAAGGAGAAGCGCGACGCCCACTAGGCCTCGCCTCCCATCGAGCATTCTCTGAGCTCCCCACCAGTTAATATGGTGGGGAGCTCAGGGGTTTAATGACAGAAATCGATCCAGCCGCGCCCGGCACGGATTCACAGGACGTACGGTCCAGCGGCGCAGGCGCGGCGGACACACGGCGTCGCCAGTCACGTGGCGTGAAGCTGTTCATCCGCGACATCATCCTGATCTTCCTCGCGGCGATCATCATCTCGATCGGCATCAAGGCGTTCTTGATCCGCTCGTTCTACATCCCCTCCGGCTCGATGGAGAACACCCTCCAGATCGACGACCGCATCATCGTGAACGAGCTCGTTCCGAACGCTGTCCCGGTGGAGCGCGGCGACGTCGTCGTCTTCAAAGACCCGGGTGGGTGGCTTCCCGAGAACCAGCCGACCGTGCAGCAGGGCGGCGTCGTGGGCGCGGTGGACTGGTTCCTCGCGCTCGTCGGCATCAGCGCCCCCGACAGTAACGATCACCTCATCAAGCGCGTCATCGGCCTCCCCGGCGACAAGGTGGAGTGCTGCAACGCGTTCGGCCAGATGACGGTCAACGGCGTTCCGCTCAAGGAGCCATACCTCAAGCTGCCGATCGGCGTCAGCCGGGCCTCGGGGGATGACTTCTCGGTCACCGTGCCGAAGAACAGTCTCTGGGTGATGGGCGACAACCGCTACAACTCGCGCGACTCCCGCTTCAACCGGGACACCCCGAGCAAGGGTTTCGTGCCGATGGACGACGTCGTGGGCCGCGCTTTCGTGGTGAGCTGGCCCGCCAGCCACTGGACCTGGTTGAGCGACTTTCCGAACGTCTTCGCTGGCGTCGAAGACAAGTAGTGCGCGACAAGTGATGGCGGTCGTCGAGCCCACCCTCGAGGTTGAAACACAACTCCACGCCGAGGGCGCTCGCTTCGTCATCGGCTGCGACGAGGTCGGTCGCGGAGCGATCGCCGGTCCGGTCGCTGTCGGACTCTGCGTCGTCGATCTGAGCGTGGGTCCGCTGCCGGTCGGCTTGCGCGACTCCAAGCTGCTCGCCGAGAAGAAGCGGGAACTGCTCGCGCCGCTCGCGGCTTCCTGGGCCCTGCACTCCGCGGTGGGGCTCGCGAGCGCCCAAGAGGTCGACCGAGTCGGCATCATCGCTGCCCTCGGCCTCGCCGGAAAGCGCGCGCTGACTATGCTGCACGAGGCCGGTGCCCGAGTATCGGATTCGGTGGTGCTGCTCGACGGATCGCACGACTGGCTGACCCCCGCACTGGCCTCGCCGCTCGCGGTGCGCACCCGGGTGAAGGCCGACCGCGACTGTGGTTCGGTGGCCGCGGCATCCGTCGTGGCGAAGGTGCACAGGGACACGCTGATGATCGCCCATCACGGTGACCGGCCGGCGTACGGCTGGGCGTCGAACAAGGGCTACGGCAGCGCGGGGCACTACGCCGCGATCAACGAGCTGGGGGCGACGGAACTGCACCGCCACACCTGGCTGCACGCGGCGGAGCCGGCCGATGCTCGGCCGGACGTAGGATTGCTGCAGCATGGATGAAGACGAGTTCGAAGACTACGACCGCGAAGTCGAATTGGCGCTGTACCGGGAGTACCGGGATGTCGTCTCCCAGTTCCGCTATGTGGTCGAGACCGAGCGACGCTTCTACCTCGCCAACGAGGTGGAGCTGCTGCGGCAAGACACCGAGCACGACTTCTACTTCGAACTGACGATGAACGACGTCTGGGTCTGGGACGTCTATCGCTCCGATCGGTTCGTCAAGTCGGTGCGAGTGCTCACCTTCAAAGACGTGAACGTGGAAGAGCTCTCGGCGAAAGAACTCGAGCTGCCCAAGGAACTCGCGCTCGACGAGTAGCCACCCCCGTCGGTCGAGTAGCGCCCGAGGAGTAGCCGCCCCGTCGGTCGAGTAGCGCCGAGGGACGAGGACGCGTATCGAGACCCAGCACCTCTCCTCCACAGCGCCGATCGCCGTCACCATTCCCACGGATGCTGTCCACACCGTCCCTTAGCCCCGACGCCCTCGTCAGACTCCTGACATGGCAGCGAAAGACATACTCGGAACGCGAGGCGAAGACCTCGCCGCGACCGCTCTGACCGAGGCGGGGATGCTCGTCATCGACCGCAACTGGCGGTGTTCCCAGGGTGAGATCGACATCGTCGCCACCGACGGCGCCGAGACGGTCTTCGTCGAGGTCAAGACGCGCTCGAGCACGGCGTTCGGACATCCGCTCGAGGCCATCACCGCCCCAAAACTGGCCCGGTTGCGACGCCTCGCCGCGGCGTGGTGCGAGGCACATGACGGGCACCATCGCATTCGCATCGACGCGATCGGCGTCATCGCCCCCTCGGGCGGCGAGCCCACCATCGAGCACCTCAGGCGGGTGTTCTGATGGCGGTCGGCCACACGGCATCCGTCGCCCTCCTCGGGCTCACCGGCTCGCTCGTGCAGGTAGAGGCAGATATTTCGAGCAACCTGCCGGGGTTCACTATCATCGGCCTGCCCGACACAGCGCTCGGCGAGGCACGCGATCGAGTGCGTGCCGCTGCCACCAATTCGGGCTGCGGTTTTCCGACCCGCAAGATCACTGTCAACCTCTCGCCCGCAGCCCTTCCGAAGCACGGCTCGGGCTTCGACCTGGCGATCGCCATGGCGATCCTCGCAGCCGAGGGCACGGTGTCGGGGCAATCGGTGCAGCGGGTGGTGCACCTCGGTGAGCTCGGTCTCGACGGTCGCCTGCGCCCGACCACGGGCATCCTCCCCGCGGTTCTCGCCGCTGCCCGAGCGGGCGCCGAGACCGTGATGGTGCCCACGGGGAATGCGGATGAGGCGGCGCTCGTCCCCGGAATCCGCGTGATCGGCGTGCCGTCGGTGCGTGACGCTGCCATCTGGCACGGAGCGGAGTTCGACCCCGTTCCGGTCGACCCCATTTTGGCGCCGCAGCGCGCGGTCGCCGAAAACGACGGCGAGAGACTCGATCTCGCCGACATCGTCGGCAATGAGGATGCGATCGAGGCCATGCTCGTGGCCGCGGCCGGCGGGCACCATGCCTTTCTGCTCGGTCCGCCCGGCGCGGGCAAGACCATGCTCGCGGCGCGGCTTCCCGGGCTGCTGCCCGATCTCGAGCCGCAGGAGGCGCTTGAGGTGAGCTCGCTGAGATCGCTCGCCGGACTCCCGGTCGGATCCGAGCTGAGCTCCCGCCCGCCACTCGAATCGCCGCATCACACCGCGACGGCGGCGTCGCTCGTCGGGGGTGGCAGTGGCGCGATCCGCCCCGGTGCGGCGGCGCGCGCTTCGCACGGTGTGCTCTTCATGGACGAGGCGCCGGAGTTCTCGCCCGTGGTACTCGACGCCCTGCGTCAGCCTTTGGAATCCGGCGTGATCACGATCCACCGAGCTAATGCCGTCGCCTACTTCCCAGCACGATTTCAGCTCGTGCTGGCGGCGAACCCCTGTCCGTGCGGGCAGTACGGTGCCTCCGACTCGGAGTGCGTATGCCCACCGGCGAGCAGGAGGCGGTATCTCGCCCGGCTGTCCGGCCCCCTGCTCGATCGCATCGACATCCAATTGCGCGTCGCGCGGGTGACCGCTGCGCGACTGCGCCTCTCGGACGAAGCGCCGCGCCTCAGCTCGGCGGATGCCCGAACCCGCGTCGTGCAGGCGCGCGCGGCCGCCCGCGAGCGCCTCGCCGCCACCCCGTGGAAGCTCAACTCGGAGGTGCCGGGTTCCTGGTTGCGGGAGCCATCACGGCGTCTGTCTCCCGCGACGACCGCTTCCATCGATCGAGCCCTCGAGCGGGGTGGCCTGACCATGCGCGGCTACGACCGTGTTCTCCGCCTCGGCTATACCATCGCCGATCTCGACGGCGCATCCCGGCCCACCGCAGACCACATCGGTCGCGCGCTCTACCTGAGGAGGTCGTTGTGACCACAATTTTCGAGCTTGAGGAGTCGGCCGTCACCCCGCTCATTCATGCCGTCACGCCGCACGCCCTGGTGCCTGGCCTTGCGCCCGATGCGGTTTCGGAGCGGTTCGCCCGAGCGGCGTGGACGGCGATCGCGGAACCGGGGGATCGCTTCGCGGGGCTCGTGGTGCAGTTGATCGGAGCCACCCCAGCCCTCAGCGCACTGATCAAGAAGATCGACGGTGCTGGGCTGAGGCAGATTGTTGTCGATAGCGGAGGCGACGAGCTGGCGGCCGATGACCTGTCGGCCGATAACCTGCAGTCTGCGATCGATCGATGGGCGCCGCGGGTCAAATCGCCCGACGTGGTGGTCGCACTCTCGCAGGCCGCGCGCTACGAGACCACGCTGCTCGTTCCGGGTGACCCGCAGTGGCCAGGCGGCTTCGACGATCTTGGTCCTCACGCCCCGATCGCGGTGTGGGTGCGGGGAAACCTGTCCACGCTCGCCACCCTGCAGAGCTCGATCGCTCTGGTCGGCGCCCGTGCCGCAACCGGCTACGGCGAGCACGTCACCATGGAAGCATCGGCGGGCCTGGTCGACCGGGGCTACACCATCGTGTCGGGCGCGGCCTATGGCATCGACGGTATGGCTCACAGAGCAGCGCTTGCCAGTTCCGGCCAGACCATCGCGTTCCTTGCGGGCGGTGTCGACCGGTTCTACCCGAGCGGACACGACGCACTCCTGACCCGCATCGTGGAGAAGGGCGCAGTCATCTCTGAGCTTCCCTGCGGTTCCTCGCCGACCAAGTGGCGCTTCCTCCAGCGCAATCGACTCATTGCCGCGTCGAGCCTGGCCACCATCGTGCTCGAGGCGGGATGGCGGTCGGGGTCGCTCAATACCGCAGGGCACGCGTCAGCTCTTGGCCGGCCGCTCGGCGCAGTTCCGGGTCCCGTGACCAGCGCGGCCTCGGCCGGCTGCCACCGGCTGATTCGCGAATATGACGCTACCTGTGTCACCAATACCGATCAGATGGCGGAGCTCGCGCCGCTCGGTGACGGGACTGCGCTCTGGCCCGGCGATCCCGACCCGGCCGGTTCGGCATCGAGCCCGACGTCCGACATGGTGCGCGTGATCGACGCGCTCAGCACCCGTGCCCCGCGCGCCTCCCACGACATCGCGGCCCGCGCCGGTCTCTCGGTTGCCGCGGTTCGCGCCGTCCTGGGCGCTCTCGAGCTCGAGGGCACCGTGGCCGAGCGCGAGCGTGGGTGGCTCCGCAAGAACGCCACGTGAATCAAGAACGCCACGTGAATCAAGAACGCCACGTGAATCGAGAACGCCACGTAAATCGAGAACGCCACGTGAATCACGAACGCCACATGAACAGTGGGCAACGACTCTGCTGTGCCGTTGTGGCTCTCGCCGTCCCGGGCAAGGATGTCGGTGCCCCGGTCTTAGTGTTGGGGCGTGACCCAATTCGGACAGTATCCCGAGCCCGCTCACGTGATCGCCCACATCAGCGACACGCACTTCCTCGGGGGCGACCGCCCGTTGTACGGAAAGATCCCGTCGCGGGAGAATCTGATCAAGGCGATCGAGCAACTGGAGCGCTCGAAGACCAACCCGCGGGCCATCGTCTTCACCGGGGACCTCGCCGACCTCGCCGAACCCGACGCCTATCGCAGCCTGCGGTCCATCGTCGAACCAGCCGCGGCTCGCATGGGCGCACAGGTCATCTGGGTGATGGGAAACCACGACGAGCGTTTCCGTTTCTCCATCGAGCTGCTTGACGAGCCACTCGCCGAAGAAGACCAGACGGATGCTCCGCAAGACCGTGTCTACGACATCGACGGTCTCCGCATCATCGCGATCGACAGCACCGTTCCGGGGTACCACCACGGCGAGATCACGGATGCCCAGCTCGACTGGCTGCGCGACGTACTCTCCGAGCCGGCCCCGCACGGCACCATACTCGCGCTGCACCACCCGCCGATTCCCACCCCGATCGACCTGATGGCACTCATCGAGCTGAAAGACCAGAGCCGCCTGGCAGACGTGATCCGCGGAACGGACGTGCGCGGCATCCTCGGCGGTCACCTTCACTACACGACGCACAGCGTCTTCGCCGGAGTGCCCGTCTCGGTCGCCGCCGCCACGTGTTACACGATGGATGTCGCAGAGCCCGGCGACGGACTCTCCGGTGTCGACGGCGCCCAGGCTTTCAATCTTGTGCACGTGTACGACGACCAGATCGTCCACTCCGTGGTGCCGATCGAGCGGTTCACCCAGGTGAGCGGCTTCAGCGGTGTCTTCCTCGATGCGATCGCCGCGATGAGCCCCGAAGAACGCCTAGAGGCGTTCTCGAGCAAGAGCTCGGCCTTCAGCGTCGCCGAGCGCGAGGCCTCGGAGCCCACGTCCCCGATCGGGGCCGCGTCCCCGAACGAGCCTGCATCTGCGACCGGGCCCGCGTCGTAGCCCCGCACCCCTAGCCCCGTGCGAGAGCATGGAGCAGTGCACCTCGAACGCGCCGTCGATGACTATGCCGCCCATCTCGCTGTGGAGCGTGGTTTCAGCGCCCACACGGTGCGCGCCTATCGCTCCGACCTCGAGCAGCTCAGTGTGTTCGCCGCCGAGCGGGGGATCCGCGACACCGACGACCTCGACCTGGAACTCCTGAGGGACTGGCTCTGGCAGGGCTCCCAGGCGGGACTGGCGAAGCCGACCTTGGCGCGCCGGTCCGCCTCGGCTCGGGGACTCACCGCCTGGCTGTTCCGCGATGGCGCAGTAGCGAAGGATGTTGGCGCTCGCCTCACCTCACCGAAGACCGACCATCGCCTCCCGCGCGTGCTCACCCGCACCCAGATGGACTCCATGCTCGACGCGCTCGTGCTCCTCGCCGCCGAGGGCGACCCCCTCGCGCTCCGGAACCTGGCGATCGTCGAGTTGCTCTACGCTTCCGCGCTGCGCGTCAGCGAGGTGACCGGTCTCGACCTCGGAGACATCGACCTGGATCGACTGACCGTTCGAGTGCTCGGCAAGGGGTCCAAGGAGCGGGTCGTGCCGTTCGGTGTTCCGGCGAAGAACGCTGTCGCGGACTATCTCACCCGCGGGCGCAGGGAACTGCTCGCGCAGGGATCGCCGACGACATCCGCCCTCTTTCTCGGTGCCCGCGGCGCGCGGGTCGGTACGCGCTCGGTCTACTCTCTGGTGGCGCGTCTGCTCGAGGGCTTGCCGGGCTCGGGATCATCGGGCCCACACACCTTGCGCCACACGGCCGCTACACATCTGCTCGACGGGGGCGCAGACCTCCGCGCCGTGCAGGAGATGCTCGGCCATGCCAGCCTCGGCACCACGCAGATCTACACCCACGTGTCGGCAGAGCGCCTCAAAGAGAGTTATGGCCGAGCGCACCCGCGCGCCTGACTGCCGTGCTACTAGCGGTCGACGACCCCGACGAACGTGCTCCCGACCCCATCGATCTCCTCGCGAGCCAGCCCGGCGGCCGGTTCTGGCAGCTCCCAGATGTCATGGTGCGAGCAGCTGAGGTAGGTGAATTGCGGCCACCACTTCTTCGGCCTGGCCTGCTCCTGAAACCCGCAGATGTCACACCTGAGTGTCACCCACACCGGACGCTTCGAGGTGCGGTTCGCCCGGGACTGCTGCAGCCAGGCCGGCGGATTCGTGTCGAGCTCGACGAATTCCGCCTCGCTGAGTCGCGGCGGAATACCGTGCCGCTGCACCATCTCGAGCGGGACATCGAGGCGTTGGGCTACTTCACGGCGGCTGGGCATCAGACAACGATAGGCGAGAAGCCGGCGGAGTCGCCCGGGTGGGCAGCAGCACCGCGCGAGGAACCCCGCCGAGATAGTTGAGCGGCGAGACATACTCCCCGTGCAGCCGCACCCCGATGTGCAGGCAGGTCTCGGCGCAGTGGCCGGGTAGAAGGGTTCCCACCTCGGATCCCCGCGTCACGGCCGTTCCAGCAGGAAGCGTCGACGCCACCGGTTCGTAGCTCGACACGAGTCCGCCGTCGTGCGTGATGGACAGCACGGGGCGATCTACGACCACTCCCGAGAAGAAGACGACCCCGTCAGCCGGCGCCAGCACGGTCGTCTCGGATGCCGCACCCACGTCGATGCCGCGATGTCCGGCCCCGTACGAGGTTGCCGGCGCCACGAACGGACGGACCACCGGATGCGGTGCCGGGATCGGCCAGCTCCACCTGGCCGACGTGACGCGGGCTGTCGTCCCCGCCCTCGCATCCACTGTCGGCGTCGCGGTCTCAGGCGAGACGGCACGCGCGGGGTAGCCGGGGGAGACCAGCACCACCGTGGCGAGCACGACAGCAGACAGGATCACCCAACCGACAAGCCGGATCGGTCGGGCGGCGGCGGACGGGGACGACATAGATCGAGGATGCGCTGACGACGATGGTCGGTGGCGTCGAAGCAGCGATCTGTGCAGACGTGACCAGGGATGCGGGCGGTGGAGGACGAGACCCGGTGCTACACTTTTCGGAGCACCCCGCATCACGCGAGGTGACTACGCGTGCCCATCTGCGGTCGATCCCGACCGTGGCACATCACCCACCAGTCTCCATCACGCTCGTCGAAACGATGAGCGAGTGCCGAGCGGGTGAGCGCCGGGCACCAGGTTCGCGGCCACCCGGTCCGCGGAGTCAACTGAGATAAGCGTGCACAGGCGTCGCCGTGCGCGCGGAATAGGAATCGGCCATGGCCGTCGTCACCATCCGCCAGCTGCTCGACAGCGGCGTCCACTTCGGACACCAGACCCGTCGCTGGAACCCGAAGATGAAGCGCTTCATTCTGACCGAGCGCTCGGGCAGCCACATCATCGACCTGCAGCAGTCGCTGTCGTACATCGACAAGACCTACGACTACGTCAAGGACACCGTCGCGCACGGTGGAACCATCCTCTTCGTCGGTACCAAGAAGCAGGCCCAGGGTTCGATCGCAGAGCAGGCGCAGCGCGTCGGCCAGCCGTTCGTCAACCAGCGCTGGCTCGGTGGCCTCCTCACCAATTTCCAGACGGTCTCCAAGCGTCTGGCCCGCATGAAGGAACTCGAAGAAATCGACTTCGACGACACCACGCGTGGCTACACCAAGAAGGAGCTGCTCATCCAGCGCCGCGAGCTGATCAAGCTGCAGCGTTCGCTCGGTGGTATCCGCAACCTCACCAAGACCCCGTCCGCGATCTGGATCGTCGACACCAAGAAGGAGCACCTCGCCATCGACGAGGCGCACAAGCTCGGTATCCCGGTCATCGCGATCCTCGACACCAACTGCGACCCCGACGAGGTCCAGTACCCGATCCCGGGTAACGACGACGCCATCCGCTCCGTCGGTCTGCTCACCCGCATCATCGCGGATGCCGCTGCCGAGGGTCTGATCCAGCGCCACCAGAAGCCGGAGGAGGGCGTCGTTCTCGAGCCCCTCGCCGCATGGGAAGCGGAGCTGCTCGCGGCATCCGAGACCCCGTCCACCGAGGCTGAGGCCATCGAGGCCGTCGACGGTCTCGTCGGGTCGACCACCCCCGACACCGCTGCGGTCGAGGCCGTCATTGCTGCCGAGGTCCCGGTCGAGGAGAACGACGCGGATGCCGTTGCAGCCGCCGATCTCGCCGCCATCGCGGATGCCGACCTGGTCGTCACCCCGAAGACCGAGACCGACGACGAGGCCGAGGCCCGTCTCGAGGCCGAGGCGACTCCCGCCGAGAAGGAGACCCCGGCCGAGAAGGCCGCGGCCGCCAAGCCGTCCGCCAAGTAGTTTCCCTCGTCAGCACAGCTCCTCTTTTCTAGTAGCAAAGGAACCAGCCATGGCAGATTTCAGCCTGGACGACCTCAAGACCCTGCGCGAGCGCCTCGGCACCGGCATGGTCGAGACCAAGAACGCTCTCGTCGAAGCGGGCGGTGACCTCGAGAAGGCCACCGAGCTGCTCCGTCTGCGCGGCGCGAAGAGCAATGCAAAGCGCTCCGACCGCTCCACCAGCGAGGGCCTGATCGCGGCAAAGGACAACGGCTCGACGACCACGCTCATCGAGCTGGCCTGCGAGACCGACTTTGTCGCCAAGAGCGCGAAGTTCGTCACGCTCGGCGACCAGGTGCTGGATGCGGTCGCCGCAGCTGGCGCCGCAACCGTCGAGGAAGCCCTTGCGGCCACCGCCGGGTCGAAGACCGTCGCCGAGCTCATCAGCGACGAGGCAGCGATCCTCGGTGAGAAGATCGAGCTTCGTCGCGTCGCGCTGGTGACCGGCGAGCACTTCGCCGTCTACCTGCACAAGACCAACAAAGACCTGCCGCCGCAGGTCGGCGTGGTCGTGGGCTACACCGGTGACGACGCGGAGACCGCTCGTAGCATCGCGCAGCACATCTCGTTCGCCGACCCGCAGTACCTCACCCGCGACCAGGTCCCCGCGGCCGACGTCGAGAACGAGCGTCGCATCGTCGAGGAGATCAGCCGCGGCGAGGGCAAGCCCGAGGCCGCCCTGCCGAAGATCATCGAGGGACGCGTTGGTGCCTTCTTCAAGCAGGTCGTGCTCACCGAGCAGGACTACGCACGCGACAACAAGCAGTCCGTCGCAACCGTGCTGAAGGATGCCGGCCTCACCGTCACCGACTTCGCACGTTTCAAGGTCGGCGCGTAATTACCATCTAGCAGCACCCCGGAAATGGGCTCGGACCGCGCACGCGGCCGGGCCCATTCCCATGCCAGGCGCACGGTTTACGACCGGTAGCCTGGATACCGCACACCGATTGAAGGAGAAAGCATGACCGACGCGCACAAGAGACGGGTTCTCCTCAAACTCTCCGGCGAGGCATTCGGCGGAGGCTCGCTCGGCGTCAATCCCGACGTGGTGAGTGAGCTCGCCAAAGAGATCGCTGCGGCGGCTCAGGATGTCGAGATCGCCATCGTCGTCGGAGGTGGCAACTTCTTCCGAGGTGCCGAGCTCAGCCAGCGCGGAATGGACCGTGGCCGTGCGGACTACATGGGCATGCTGGGCACCGTCATGAACGCCCTCGCCCTGCAGGACTTCCTGGAGCAGGCGGGAGCCGCGACCCGCGTGCAGTCCGCCATCTCGATGACCCAGGTCGCCGAGCCGTACATCCCGCGCCGCGCGGAGCGCCACCTCGAGAAGGGGCGCGTCGTCATCTTCGGTGCCGGCGCCGGCTTGCCGTACTTCTCCACCGACACCGTCGCTGCACAGCGTGCGCTGGAGATCAGTGCCGACGTGGTGCTGGTGGCCAAGAACGGTGTCGACGGCGTGTACGACGCCGATCCGCGACACAACGCCGACGCCAAGAAGATCGACGAGATCACCTATCAGGAGGCTCTCGTTCAGGGCCTGAAGGTCGTCGACTCGACCGCCTTCAGCCTGTGCATGGACAACAAGATGCCCATGGTCGTGTTCGGGATGTCCCCGGCCGGCAACCTGACGAAAGCGATCGCGGGCGATCGCATCGGCACACTCGTCAACAACTAGCTCAGCAGCAGCCGGCCCGCCAGTCAGCCAGCCACAGCGGCCCGGCGTCACCGCAGCCAGTTCCTAGCCCGATAAACTCTCGACAGACCGCCCTCGAAGGAGCAACACCGTGATCCCTGAAGTCCTGGCAGAAGCCAAAGACAAGATGCACAAGTCCGTCGAGGCGGCGAAAGACGATTTCAGCAACGTCCGCACCGGGCGTGCAAACCCGGCGCTATTTCAGAAGATCCTGGTGGACTACTACGGAACGCCGACTCCGCTCGGCCAGCTCGCGGGAATGAACAACCCCGAGGCGCGCACCCTGCTTGTCACGCCGTATGACAAGGGTGCGTTGAAAGAGATCGAGCGCGCGATCACCAACGCACCGAACCTGGGTGCCAACGTGGGCAACGACGGCACGATCATCCGTGTGACACTGCCCGAGCTCACCGAAGAGCGTCGCCGCGAGTTCGTGAAGATCGTGCGCGGCAAGGGCGAGGACGCCAAGGTGTCGATCCGCAACATCCGTCGCAGCGCGAAAGACGACCTCGACGGCCTCAAGAAAGAGGTCGGCGAAGACGAGATCGCTCGCGGCGAGAAGGAGCTCGAGGCGGTCACCAAGGCCAACATCGACGCGATCGATGACGCACTGAAGAAAAAAGAAGCCGAGCTTCTCGAGGTCTGATGACTCGCGCTCCTGATGACGCTCAGCCTTCGGAGGGCGGCCAGCCGACCGCGCCCAGGCGGCGTCGGCCGTTCCGTCGCGCCGACGCAGAGGCCATGGCGCACGGACTCGAGGAAGACTTCAGGGTGCAGGTCGCCGCGACCCGCGCCCAGTTCGATGCGACGCAGGAGAAGATCCAGGCACGCACCGGCCGCAATTTGCCGGTAGCCATCCTGATCGGTCTGGTGCTCGGCGGTGGTCTGCTTGCCAGCCTGCTGATCGTCAAGGCGCTGTTCATGGTCTTCGCGGCGCTCCTCATCGGCTTCACCACGTTCGAGCTCGCCAGCGCGCTACGTTTCGCGGGGCGCAAAGTTCCCCGCGTCGGAAGTGTGGTGGCGGGCGTCGCCATCGTTCCCGCGGCCTTCTATGGGGGAGCGGGCGGTGCATGGTTAGCGCTGCTCGGCGGCATCGTATTCGTGGCGCTGTGGCGCCTGGTCGAGTCGGCATTTCCCAGTCATCGCACCACCGTTCGCGCGTTCTGGGCGGATCTCGGGGCGACGACCCTGGTGCAGGTATACGTGGTCTTCCTCGCGAGCTTCACCGTGGTGCTCACCGCGCAGCGCGGCGGGGAGTGGTGGACTCTCGCCTTCCTCATCATCGTGGTCGGCATCGACACCGGCGCCTATGTGTCTGGACTGCTCTTCGGCAAGCACAAGATGGCGCCGAAGATCAGCCCGAAGAAGACCTGGGAGGGGTTCGCCGGCTCGGTCGTCGTGGCTCTGATCGCGGGCATCCTGCTGTCGCTGTTCATGCTGCACGAGCCGTGGTGGTTCGGCCTCGTGTTCGGGGCTGTGATGGTCTTCACGGCCACGATCGGCGATCTCACCGAGTCGCTGATCAAACGCGACCTCGGAATCAAAGACATCAGTACCTTCCTGCCCGGCCACGGCGGGTTCCTGGATCGTCTCGACTCGACGCTGCCGAGCGCGGCGGGCGCATACGTCTTGTTCCTGATCTTCGCTACGCACTGACCGCTCTGCCGACTCCCCGTGCCGTAGGGCACAATGGTCGCGTGAGTACTACGTTTCCCCGCACCCGAACGTCGCGACGCGGCTACAGCATCGAACAGGTCGAAGACTTTCTCGAGGATGCCCGCCAGGCCTACACCGCCGATCCGAACGCCCCCGTCGTGGTGAGTTCGGAGTCCATCCGGCAGATCGCTTTCGCGATGCAGAAGGGCGGCTACTCGCCGACCCACGTGGATGCGGCGCTGGAGCGGCTTGAAGACGCCTTCGCCAATCGTGAGCGTGAGCGCGCGGTGCAGCAGAGCGGCGACCAGGCCTGGTACACGGAGGCACGCACTATCGCGCAGGAGATCCTGGCGCGACTCGCGCGGCCGCTTGGTCACCGCTTCGATCGGGTGAAACTGCTCAGCACGGGGTACGACCGCAAGCAGGTCGACGCCTTTGCCGCTCGGCTCACCAGCTACTTCCAGGAGGGGCGCCCGATGAGCATCGAAGAGGTGCGCACCGTGGCCTTCCGCCCCAAGAAGGGCGGCTACCGCGAAGCTCAGGTGGACCTGTTGCTCGACTCCGTCGTCTCGGTGATGCTGGCAGTGCGCTGACTCGATGGGCCTTTTGCGGCCATCTGGGCTAAATTGGTAGGCGATGAGTAGGCAAGCGAATTCTTTATCGCCCGTAGCCTCCCCTAGCGGAGTCGGTGCCCGGCCCCGCGGGCGGTCCGCTCAAATGAGGCATACTCGCATGCAGTACTCATTGCCCATCTTCGCGTTCACCGCCGCTCTCGCATTCGTCGTCGTTTTGGTGTTCGCGCCGCAGACTCCCGCGGCCTACGCCGACCCCATCGCGGTTGGCGGTGCGGCGGCTCATCCGGCGCCTCAGAGCCTGAGCGTGATCGGCCCGGTGTCCGCTCCCGGCGCGCGCGACAACTACACCGTCACCGCCAAGATCATTCCGGTGGCGCCTCCGGTCGCAGCCAAGGGCAAGGCTGCCGCGGGTCCTGCGGTGCCGGCGGGTGAGGCTCAGCAGATCGCCTACGGAATGGTTCAAGCGCGTGGCTGGGGCGACGACGAGTTCTCCTGCCTGGTCTCGCTCTGGAACAAAGAGTCGCACTGGAGCACCACAGCGGGCAATCAGTCCAGTGGCGCGTACGGCATCCCGCAGGCTCTGCCCGGGTCGAAGATGGCGTCAGCCGGGGCCGACTGGGAGACCAGCGCCGCCACCCAGATCACCTGGGGGCTCGGCTATATCAGCGGGCGCTATGGCACGCCGTGTAACGCCTGGGGTCACAGCCAGTCCACGGGCTGGTACTGATAGCGCCTGGCCCCGTAGGCCAGGATCGAACCGATCGAACCGATCGAACCGATCGAACCGATCGAACCGATCGAACCGATCGAACCGATCGAACCGATCGACAATCCGAGCGGGTCATGAGCGCCCGGCCTGTCGGCAGACCTCGTAGGCTTGACGGGTGCCTAGATCCAATCGTCCGCGCAGACCCCACCAGTCTGACGCGCGGAGTGACGAGGATGTCGACCTCTCCCGCGTTCTCCATGGGGCGCTGCACAGCGAATCGAAACGTGACGGTCTGTGGAACGTACAGCCCATTGCGCCGGCCTCCGCGGTCAAGTACTACGTGTGCCCCGGCTGTGGCCTCGAGATCGCTCCCGGTACCCCGCACCTCGTCGCGTGGCGGGCGGATGGCCTGATGGGCGAGGCCGACGACATCGCCGCCCGTCGCCACTGGCACTCGCACTGCTGGAAGATCCGATGACCACAGCGCCCGAAGACCCGGGCATCGAGATCCGCGGCGCGGTGGAGCTCCCGGCCCGGAGGGAGGCGGTCGAACTCCGCACCTCCGATGGCTTGAGTCTGGTCGGCGAACTCTCGCTGCCCCTGCACCGCGACCCGGTCGCCACGATCGTTGCGCTGCATCCGTTGCCGACGGCGGGCGGATTCATGGACTCGCACATCATTCGCAAGGCCGCCGCTCGACTGCCGGCGCTTGCCGACCTCGCCGTGCTGCGCTTCAACTTCCGCGGGGTCACCTCGCCGCACGGTACCTCCGAGGGGTCGTTCGGCGACGGCGTCACCGAACGCTTCGATCTGTCTGCGGCGATGGATCTCGTCGCGGCTCGCGGACTCCCACATCCGTGGCTGGTGGGCTGGTCGTTCGGCACCGAGGTCACGCTCAAGTGGGGTCTCGAACATCCGATCGAGGGGGCCATCCTGCTCTCTCCGCCGCTGCACCGCACGTCGGATGCCGAGATAGCAGCCTGGGCCGATTCAGGTCGAAAGCTGGTCGCGCTCATTCCCGAGCTGGACGACTTCCTGCGCCCGGCGGACGCCGCGGAGCGGTTCGCTGTGGTGCCGCAGATCGACTTCGTGGCGGTCGAGGGCGGCAAGCACCTGTGGGTGGGGGAGAGTCAGACCCGCCGCGTGCTCAGCGAAATAGTTCTGCGGCTCAACCCGGCAGCGCTGCCGCTGCCCGAGTGGTTCCCGGCCGACCGGCTGGCATAGCCTCTACAACTCGTTTTGGCGAGGTACGACGACCTGGTCGATGATCAGCAACACCGCGGCAGCGACCGGGATGGCGATCAGGGCGCCGAGGATGCCGAGCAGCGAGCCGCCAGCCAGAGCCGCGATAACGACGATGGCACCCGGCACCTTGACCGCCCGCGTCATCACCCGCGGGTTGATGACGTAAGCCTCGATCTGCATGTAGGCGAGGTAGTAGATCGCGACGATGATGGTCGGCCACGGCCCGCTTTCGCCGACGGTGATCGCGAGCGTGCTGAGGGTTATCAAAATGCTGCCCGACAAGGTTCCGACCAGCGGAACCAGGGCGAACAGGAAGGCGATGAAGGCGAACAGTGCCGGGTATTTCACGCCGAAGAACGACATGATCGAGAGGAAAATGAAGCTCGCGATTCCGTTGGCGAGGGCGATCGTCGCCTGACCGATCACATACCGACCCACGGCGTCGGTGATCTGCTCTGCGATGTCGGCGAACCGCTCGCGCTTCGAGGCGGGCACCAGGCGGTAGACCCCACGCTTGAGAGCGGACAGCGACGCGACGAAATAGATCGTCAGGATGCTGATGATGAACAGACCCGTCACGCCTCCGGCGATGCCGATACCCACGTTCAGCAGTCCGCCACCGATCTTGCCGGCGTTGCTGGTGAGGTAGCCGCCCGCATTGTCGATCAGCTGTTGCAGGTCGATGAAGCTCGGCAGGTTCTTCTGGATGTCGGGGATGAACTGTGATGTCGTCACCGTGCTGATGAAGGCGGGCAGCGTGCCGATGAGGTTGTTCACCTGGTCGACGATGACCGGCACGAGAGCGAACACGAGGCCGACGAGCACCCCGATCACCACGACCAGCACCGTGAGGATGGCAGCCCAGCGCGGGAATTTGCGCTTCTCCAGCCACGACACGGCCGGGTCGATACCGAGCGAGAGGAACAGCGCTGCGCCGATGTAGGTGAGGATCGTGGAGAGCGTCGCCACGGCCCCGCCGATGGCGATCGCCACGATGACGCCGAGCCCGCCCAGAAGTCCAAGCCGGAATGCGTTCTGAATCTTCACGGCGTCCCCCGGCTCGGTGTGTGAACGTCTCCGCGCGCGCTACTCGCCCGAAGAAACCCTCTCGGCCTGCGTCAGCACACCGCGAAGGCTCTCGAAGTAGCCGGCGACGGCTTCGCGCTCAATTCTAATCTTGGCCAGGCGGTCTTCCGCGTCGGACACGAGTTGAGCACTGCGCTTCTCCGCGTCCTTCACGAGCTCGATCGCGCGGGCCTCGGCGGCAGAGATGGCTGCAGAAGTGTCGTTGGCGGTTTTCTCGGTGAGCTCGCGTGCCGCGGCTCGCGTCTCGCTGACGATGTTGTCCGCCTCGTGCCGCTTTTCGGCGGCGGCTGCGGTGAGCTCGGCCAGCTGCGCCTGCGCATCGTCGAGGTACTTCTGCATCTGCGACACCGCCTCCTGGTGCTTGGCCAGGAAATCTTTCTCGGCTTCGTCCCTGCGTGACTTTAGCTCGACATCCAGATCGGCGCGAGCCTGCTCGGCGTCCAGGGCGATGCGGCTGCGCGTCTCGGCCACGTCGTGCGCGAGTTGTGCGCGGGTCTGCTCCGACTCGCGGGTGACCTCAGCCTCGAGGGCCTCGATCTCGCGCTCGGCGTTGGTGCGTTGCTGCTCGAGGTCGATGGCGAGCGCCGAACGCGCAGCCTCCAGCTCGGCCTCGAGCTTGGCGCGGGCCTCCTCGACTTCCTGGTCGAGTTCGTCAAGGGTGCGCTTGGTGTCGAGCTCCAGCTGGGTGCGGGCGCTGGTGATCTCCAGCTCGGCCTCGGCGCGGCCGGCGGCGATCTCCTGCTCGAGAGCGGTGCGGGCGCTGCTGAGCTCCAGCTCGAGCGCGGCGTGAACGGCGTTCGTGTGCTGCATCAGGTCGGTGCGGGCGGCAGCGGCCTCGAGTTCGATGGCGGCGCGGGCAGCTGCGGTCTCCTGCGTCAGCGCTGACCGGGCAGCGGATGTCTCCTGCTCCAGCAGATCGCGGGTGGCTACGGCCTCCTGCTCCAGTGCCGACCGCGTCGCCGCAGCCTCGTTCGCGAGTGCGTCGCGCGTGGCGGTGGTCTCGTGCTCGAGGCGAGCACGGGCATCAGCGGTGTCGTGTTCGAGGGTGGTGCGCGCCTCGTCGATCTCGCGCTTGAGCTCAGCGCGCTGGTCGTGAGCGTTCTGGATGAGCAGGGCGCGGCTCTCCTCGATCTCGCGAGCGAGGTCGGTGCGCTGCTGTTCCGTCTCGCGGGCGAGGTCTCCCCACTGCTTCTCGTTCTCGCTGATGAATTCGGCTCGGCCGAGCTCGGTCTCGCGGGCGAGCGCGGCGGCGGCATCTCGAGCCTCGGTTGCCTCTCGGCTGGCGACGACCTTGAGCTCTGCCGCCTCACGCTCGGCGTCTGCGCGAACGGCAGCTGCCTCACGCTTCGCGGTGGTGCGGGCCTCGGCGGCTTCGGTGGCGACGGCGCCACGGATGGCCGCGGCCTCCCGCAGGGCGTCCTGCGTGAGCGCTTCGGCCTCCGCATTCGCGAGCTCCCGCCGCTCGGCCGCCTCGGAATATGCGGAATCGAGCGCCGCCTTCGCGGTGGCCCTGGCTTCCGTCACGACGCGCTCGGCGGCCTCCATGGCGTCCACGCGCAGCGCGGTGATCTCGGCCTGCACGCTGCTGCGCAGCTTCTCGGCGTCGATGTCGGCCTGGCTGATGATGCGGGTCGACTGCTCTTCGGCGACGCGCAGCGTGTTCTCGAGTTTCGTGCCGAGCCCGCTGTAGGTGGGGCTGCCGGTCTCCTCGATCTCCGCCTGCAGATCCTCGACGGTCGAGTTCAGGCGCTTGACCTCTTTGCTCGCTTCGGCCTTGTCGGCGTTGGCCTTGATGAGCTCGCGGCGCAGGTCCTGAATAGCGCTATCCACCTCGTCGCGGTTGTATCCGCGCATGGCGGTACTGAAGGACTCGTCGTCGGCAGCCACGGTGATCTCCTCGTGAGTTCGTAAAGTATTGACGGCGCCTATCGGGGTCAGGGGCCGAACGCTCAGAGTTTAGCCTGAGCCATGAGGCACGTTCACAGCCTGCCTGGGCTACCCTGGGATGTCTTTGCCTGTTGCCACCCCGGGCCCACCAGCCTGGAACCCCTGTACTCGCCCCCTAGTGCGAGTCGTCACGATCGCTCATTTGAGTGCATCGAGACATGGGTCGCCGACCTCCTGTCGCGTCGAGCAACACGAAAGGAGTACCCCAACGTGCGTTTTGTCGCCGCCATCGTGGCGTTTGTCATCGCTTTCGGAATGATCGCGTACGGATTCGCCCAGCGAACCGTGCTCGCCGCGCCATCGACCCTGACGGCGTCCGTCTCCACAGACTCGCCCGCCACTGTGACGCTGATCGATTCGAAGACCCTGCAGTCGCTACCCGGGCGTCAGAAGATCGACATCAGCGGTTCATCCACTGTTTTCGCCGCATACGGTCGAACCGAAGACGTGAAGGCCTGGGTCGGCAAGACCACCTACAACCGAATCGGCTACAAAGCGTCGACGCAGAAGCTCACCAACACGGTCGTCGAGGGTAAGGCGACGAAGGTCCCGAACCCGGCAGGGTCCGACCTGTGGCTTGGACACTTCTCGCACGCCAAGGCCCTTACCTTCACCGTCAACGTGCCGAGCGACATCACCGTGCTCATCGTGTCCAACGGCACCGACCCGGCTCCGAACAATATCTCTCTGCAGTGGCCGCTCGACAATCGCACCCCGTGGTCGGGTCCGTTGATGGCCGGGGGACTGCTGCTGCTGCTCATCGGCATCGGCCTGTATATCTGGGCGGTCGTCCATCATCGTCGGTCCAGGGGGCCGCGGCGAAAGACTCCCAAGATGCCGAAGGTGCCTCGGCAGCGCGGGTACCGCCAGCGCCGCGCGGTCTCGTCGACCGCGGGACGACGCTCGATCCGGCGCAAGATGGTCGTGGCGACTCCCGTGCTGCTGGTGGGCACGCTGCTTCTCAGCGGATGCTCGTCCGAGCTCTGGCCGGAGTTCCTCGGTGGCGCACATCAGGCCACCCCCTCGCCCTCCCCGACCACGGCGGCACCGGCCGGGGAGAAGCTCGACCCGCCAGCGGTGTCGATCCCGCAGCTCAAAGAGATCGTGGCGCGCATCTCCACCGTTGCCACCGAAGCCGACAAGACCAACGATCCGACCCTCGCCGCGACTCGGTTCACCGGCGCTGCTCTAGCCCTGCGGTCGGCGAACTATGCGATCCGCAAGGTCGACAACACCGTTCCCGCGCTGTTCCCGATTCCCGCGACCGCCGTGGGTCTCACCCTTCCGCAGGCGACCGACGCCTGGCCCCGCACCGTCTTCACCGTGGTGCAGAACCCGCAGGACAAGACCGTTCCGCCCGTCGCCCTCATGCTCGTGCAAGACACGGCACGAGACGATTACAAGGTCAACTACGCGGTGCAGCTCGAAGCGAAGGTCGACTTCCCCAAGGTGTCGGCCGCCAACATCGGGGCGTCGCCCGTCTCGCCCGACTCGAAACTGCTGAAGCTCGCCCCGCAGGATCTCGCGCTCGACTACGGCGACATCCTCGACAAGGGAACGGCGAGTCCGTTCACCAAGGACTTCGACCTGACCGCCGACAAGTTCATCTCGAGTTTCGGCAACGACTACCGCAAGGCGACCGCCGCGGCGTTGCCGGCGACAGCGGCGATGACGGTGGCCAACGGCAACGGAACCAATCCGGTCATTGCCCTCTCCACCAACGATTCCGGGGCCATCGTGGCGACCGAACTCGAGGAGACGGTCACCGTCAAGCCGAATGAGGCCGGCGCCGCGGTCAACCCCGAAGGCCAGGTCAAAACGCTCTCCGGCATCACCGGCTCGACGAAAGGCACCGTCTCGGTCTACGGTGACCAGTTGTTGTTCTATGTGCCGAAGGCCGGAACCAAGGGCAAGATCACACTGCTCGGGTTCGCTTCGGGTCTGATCTCAGCCAAGGAATTGCCGTGACCAATCTTCCTCCGTCCGCCGCCAACCTGCGCGGCGCCGTAGACCTCTCTTCGCTCACCCGTCCCGCGGCACCCCAGGGTGCACCCGCGGCGGCTCCCGGGGGAGGGGTGCCGGTCCCGTCGCTGGTGCTAGATGGAACGGATGCCAACTTCACCGGCATCCTCGACCTCTCGCAGCAGGTACCCGTCATCGTCGAGCTGTACGCCGGTAGCCCGTCGGCGCTGCTGCAGAGCGTCATCCTGTCGTATGGAGGCCGGTTCATGCTGGCCAACGTCGAGGTGAACGGCAACCCCCAGCTGCGCGAGGCCTTCCGCGCCACGGCGGCGCCCACGGTCGCCGCCGTTATCGGCGGACGCCCCATCGCACTCTATGAGGGCGAGATCTCCGACGCGGAGATCCGCCAGGTGCTCGAGCAGGTCGCGACCCTCGCCGCGCAGAACAACGTGACCGGCGTGGCCACCCCGCAGAACGCGGATGCCCCCGCCGAGAACGCCGAGCCGGTCGAAGAGCCGCTGCCGCCGCATCACCAGGAGGCCTACGACGCGATTGCCACCGGCGACTACGAGACGGCGATCGCGGAGTACAAGACGGCCATCGCGCAGAACCCGCGCGACCAGCTGGCCGTGGCCGGGCTGGCACAGGTGTCGCTGCTGGCCCGACTGGGTAGTGCGAGCGCCGCCGACATCCGCGCCGCCGCCGGAGCCACGCCGACGGATCTCGATGCTCAGCTTGCCGTGGCGGATCTGGATGTCTCGGGCGGGCACCTCGAGGATGCCTTCCTGCGTCTGCTGGACCTGTTCCCGACGCTCGATCAGGCGGGCAAAGACCGAGTGCGCGCGCGACTCGTCGACTTCTTCGAGATCGCCGGCGGCGAGGACCCTCGCGTGATCGCTGCGCGTCGCCAGCTGACGATGTTGCTCTACTAGCCCCGTCGCTGGTCGAGTAGCGCCCGAGCGCGTGCGCTACTCGACCAACGCCCGAGCTACCGGCGGAGCTTGAGCCAGAGTCCGGCGAGCGGCGGCAGTGTGAGTTCGGCGGAGGCCGGACGGTCACCCCACGGAGTGTCCGTCGCTTCGACCGCGCCGAAGTTGCCGACTCCCGAGCCGCCGTACTCCGCGGCATCCGTGTTGAGGATCTCGTCCCAGGTGCCCGCGAAGGGCAAGCCGATGCGATACGGCCCCACCGGGTTGCCGGAGAAGTTCATCAGCACCGCTATCGGATTGCCGTCGTCATCCCAGCGCAGGAACGACACCGCATTGTGCTGGGCGTCGCCAGCATCGAGCCATTCGAATCCGCCAGGATCGTTATCGCGCAGCCAGAGGGAAGGAGTGTCGCGGTAGACACGGTTGAGCGCCCCGACGAGGTTCAGCAAACCGCGATGCACCGGCTGGTCGAGAATCCACCAGTCGAGGCCGCGCTCCTCCGACCACTCCGAGGGCTGGCCGAATTCCTGGCCCATGAAGAGCAACTGCTTGCCGGGATGCGCCCACATGAACGACAGGAACGCCCGAAGATTGGCGAGTTTCTGCCACTGGTCTCCTGGCATCTTGTGCAGCAGCGAGCCCTTGCCGTGCACGACCTCGTCGTGGCTGATCGGCAGCAGAAACTGTTCCGTGTAGGCGTAGACCATCGAGAAAGTGATCTCGTTGTGGTGGTAGGACCGGTTGATCGGGTCCTCCTCCATGTACGAGAGGCTGTCGTGCATCCAGCCCATGTTCCACTTGATGCCGAACCCGAGCCCGTCCGCGTTGGTGGGGCGGGTGACGCCCGACCATGCAGTGGACTCCTCGGCGATCATCACGATCCCGGGATTGCGCTTGTAGGCGGTGGCGTTCACCTCTTGCAGAAAACTGATCGCCTCGAGGTTCTCGCGCCCGCCGTTCTTGTTCGGCAGCCACTGGCCGTCTTCGCGGGAGTAATCGAGGTAGAGCATCGAGGCCACAGCGTCGACCCGGAGACCGTCGATGTGGAAGTCTTCGAGCCAGTACAGCGCGTTGGCGACGAGAAAGTTGCGCACCTGAGAGTCGCCGAAGTTGAACACCAGGGTTCCCCAGTCCGGCTGTTCGCCCCTGCGCGGATCGGAGTGCTCGTAGAGCGGCTGCCCGTCGAAGTTGGCCAAGGCCCACTCGTCTTTCGGGAAGTGCGCGGGAACCCAGTCCATGATCACGCCGATGTTCGCCTGATGCAGGCGGTCGATCAGGTACCGCAGGTCGTCGGGATGCCCGAATCGGCTGGTCGGTGCGTAATAGCCGGTCACCTGGTAGCCCCAAGACCCACCGAACGGATGCTCCGCAAGCGGCATGAACTCCACGTGGGTGAACCCGGTCTCGTGGATGTACTCGATCAGTTGATCGGCGAGATCGCGGTAGCCGAGTCCCGGCCGCCAGGATCCCACGTGCAGCTCATAGACGCTCATCGGGGAATTGTGCGGGTCTATGTTCGCCCGCCCGGACATCCACTCGCCGTCGCTCCAGCTGTACTGGCTCTCGCCGACCTTCGATGCGGTGAGCGGGGGAATCTCGGTGTACCGCGCCATCGGGTCGGCGCGGGTGACCCACTCGCCGCCCTGCGTTCGCAGTTCGAACTTGTAGGCGGTGCCCGGGTGCAGGCCCGGGATGAACAGCTCCCAGACCCCGTTGTCGTCGAGACGCCTCATGGCATGGCCGACGCCGTTCCAGTCGTTGAAGTCGCCGATCACGCGGGCTGCGGTCGCGTGCGGTGCCCAGACCGAGAAGCTCGTGCCAGCCACGTCTTCGTGCGGTCGGTAGTGCGCGCCGAGTACGTGCCAGAGCTGTTCGTGGCGGCCCTGGCCCCACAGGTAGAGGTCGACCTCGCCCACCGACGGCACGAATCGGTATGGATCATCCACGGTCCAGTCCGGTGCGCCGTCATAGACGGTCTCCAGCGTGTACGCCTGGCCCTCGCCGGGCGCGAAGCCGTGCCAGAGCCCATGGGCGGAGTGGGTGAGCGGTACCCGCGAGCCGTCGGCACGCACCGCCGTCACCGATTGCGCGAGCGGGCGGATGGCGCGAACGACGAATCCGCCATCGATCGGATGCTGGCCGAGAGCCTCATGTGGCTGTGGGTGGCGGCCCTCGACGAGGGCCGTGACGTGATCGGGGTGCAGCGCCGGGAGGGTTGCCGTGTTCGCCTTCGCGAGCTTGCGTCCAGCAAGAACCGGACCCGTTTGGGTGGATGTCGCGGGGGGCGTCGTGCCGTTGGTGTCTGACATCATTCGCCTCTCTTGTGATTGGTGGCGGTAGGGGTGCGGAGCGCGATGCTCAGGATGTGGACGGGTTCGGTGAACGCGTCCAGCCGGACGTAGTTGTCCGTGCCCCATGTGTACACCTGCCCGGTGAGGAGGTCGGTCACCTCGAAGGTCTCGCCGGCGAGGTAGCCGAATTTGCGCGGGTCGAGGTGCACCGTGGTCTCGCGCACCGAGTGAGGATCGACGTTGGCGACAACGATGATCCCGTCGCCGCTGCCATTCGCCGTGAACTCGGGTGCAATGTACTTGCTGTAGACCAGAATCGAGTCGTCATCGCTCCAGTGCACATCGAGGTTGCGCAACTGCTGGAGGGCCGGATGCTGGTGCCGGATCTCATTGAGTCGCGTGATGTACGGCGCCAGCGAGCGGCCTTCGGCTTCGGCAGCAGCGTAATCGCGGGCTTTGTACTCGTACTTCTCGTTGTCGATGTTCTCTTCTGAGCCGGGCCTTGCCACGTTCTCGAACAGCTCGTAGCCCGCGTACACGCCCCAACTCGGCGAGGCCGTCGCGGCGATCGCCGCGCGGATCTTGTACGCGGCCACACCGCCGAACTGCAGGTAGGCGGTGAGGATGTCGGGCGTGTTCACGAAGAGATTCGGCCGGAAGAAGGCATCCGTCTCATGGGCGAGACCGTCGAGGAACTCCTCGAGCTCGAGCTTCGTGTTGCGCCAGGTGAAGTAGGTGTACGACTGCTGGAACCCGGCCTGTCCGAGCGAGTACATCATCGCCGGCGCGGTGAACGCTTCGGCCAGGAACACGATCTCGGGGTGCTCGGTGTTGACCTCGTGCAGCAGCCACTCCCAAAACTGGAGCGGCTTGGTGTGCGGGTTGTCCACCCGGAAGATCTTCACGCCCAGCCCGATCCAGTACTGCACGATGCGCAGCACTTCACGGCTCAGGCCCTCGAAGTCGTTGTCGAAGTTGAGCGGGTAGATGTCCTGGTACTTCTTGGGCGGGTTCTCGGCGTAGGCGATCGACCCATCCGGGAGCGTGGTGAACCACTCGGGGTGCTCCGTGACCCAGGGATGATCGGGCGAGCACTGCAGAGCCAGGTCGATGGCGAGTTCGAGTCCCGCCTTCTTCGTCGCCTTCAGGAAGGTGACGAAATCCGCCTCGGTGCCGAGATCGGGGTGGATGGCGTCGTGGCCGCCCAACGCCGACCCGATGGCCCAGGGCGAGCCGGGGTCATTCGGTCCGGCATTCAGCGTGTTGTTCGGCCCCTTGCGAAAGCTGACCCCGATCGGATGAATCGGCGGAAGGTAGAGCACGTCGAAGCCCATCGCGGCCACGGCCGGCAGGCGTTTGGCGGCGGAGCGGAAGGTTCCGCTTTTCCAGCTGCCGTCGCGGTTCTTCTTGGCGCCCTCCGACCGGGGGAAGAACTCGTACCAGGCCCCGAGGCCGGCGCGCGCACGCTCCACCCGCAGGGTCTGCTCCTCGCCGCGGGAGAGGATGGCGGCGAGCGGGGTGCGCTCGATCTCCGCGGTGAGCAGGGGGTCCAGCGCGATCGCAAGACGTTCTTCTGCTGACGCGCGCTTGCTGGCGAAGCCTTTGGCGGCATCCTTCAGCACGGTGCTGGTCGGGTCGGCTTTGGCCGCGCGCTTCAACAAATCGGCACCGATGCCGAGCATGAGCGGCACGTCGACGCCGGCCGGGATCTTGATCTCTGCGTTGTGCAGCCAGGTCGCCCACTCGTCGACCCAGGCCTGAATGTGCCAACGCCATTCGCCTGCCACCGGCAGTTGGGCCAACACCTCCCAGCGGTCGCTGCCCTCGCCGAGGTCGGTCAGCCGGTGGGTCGTGCGCTCGCCGCTGGGGCTGATGAGCACGAGGTCGGCCCCGAGCTGATCGTGACCCTCTTTGAAGATGGTCGCGCTGAACGGCACCACCTCGCCGGCAAAAGCCTTAGCCGACCAGCGGTCTTCGGGTTGAAGGGGGGACAGGTTTCGGATCGGGATGCGACCGATCCGTGGTTCATAATCCATAGCCACCCTCCGCACAGTAGCCCCTGCGACGAGTTTGCAAACCCCCATTCGCATCGTGTGTACGCCGTGTTCATTTCAGTGATCGCCGCGGCAACCTGTGCGGGCCTATGGTGGGACCGTGAAGGCAATCCGACGTTTTACTGTCCGTACAGTCCTCCCAGCCTCCCTCGGTGCGCTCGAGGAACTCGCGACCAACCTGCGCTGGTCGTGGCATCTGCCGACCAGACGCCTGTTCGAGCAGATCTCTCCGGCTGAGTGGGTAGCCAGCCAGTACGACCCGATCGCGCTGCTCGGAGCCGTCGAGCCGGCTCGTCTCACCGAGTTGGCGGATAACTCGGAGTTCGTCAATCGCGCCAACGAGTTGCTCGCCGACCTGCACACCTACCTCACCGAACCGCGCTGGTGCCAGCAGAACACGTCGGAGAGTGCGCCGAAGTCGATCGGGTACTTCTCCCCGGAGTTCGGTATCGCCGCTGCGCTGCCGCAGTACTCGGGCGGCCTCGGAATCCTCGCCGGCGACCACCTCAAGAGCGCATCAGACCTCGGTGTGCCCATCATCGGCGTCGGCCTGTTCTACCGTTCCGGCTACTTCGCCCAGTCGATCTCCGCCGACGGCTGGCAGGAGGAGGCCTATCCGGTGCTCGATCCGGACGGACTGCCGCTGTCGGTTTTGCGTCATCCGGACGGCACGGCCGCCCAGGTCGTGCTAGCGCTGCCGGGCGGGCGTGCCCTCTACGCGCGGGTCTGGCGAGTGCAGGTCGGGCGCGTGCCGCTGCTGTTACTCGACACGGACATCCCCGACAACGACGACGACCTGCGCTCGGTCACCGACCGACTGTACGGCGGCGGGGGAGAGCACCGGCTGCTGCAGGAGCTGCTTCTCGGCATCGGTGGTGTGCGGGCGATTAAGCTGCTCACCGAACTGACCGACATCCCTGCACCCGAGGTGTTCCACACCAACGAGGGCCACGCCGGCTTCCAGGGGCTGGAGCGCATCAACGATCTCGTCGCGGCGGGGCTGACGTTCCAAGACGCGCTCCAGGTCGTGCGGGCCAGCACGGTATTCACCACCCACACGCCAGTACCAGCGGGTATCGACCGTTTCGACGCCTCGCTCATCAGCCAGTACTTCTCCACCGACCTGCTTCCCGGAGTGGCGGTCGCCGACGTACTAGCAATCGGTGCCGAGGACTACCACGGCGGTACCCCCGGCATGTACAACATGGCGGTCATGGGCTTCCGGCTCAGTCAGCACGCCAACGGCGTCTCGCTGCTGCACGGCGAGGTCAGCCGCGGGATGTTCGGGCAGCTCTGGCCCGGATTCGATCAGGCGGATGTCCCGATCACCTCCGTCACGAACGGTGTGCACGCTCCCACCTGGACCGACCCCTCCCTGGTTGCCTTGGCGCAGGACAAGCTCGGCACCCTCGATACCACCGCGGCCGACTGGGGATCGGAGGCGGTCAGCGATCTCGACCTCTGGACCGTCCGCAACGGCATGCGCGAACAGTTCGTGCAGGATGCCCGCCGCCGCGTCTCTGCCGCCTGGGAGGAGCAGAATCCCGGTGTCGGCGACCCCGGCTGGTTCAGCGAACTGCTCGACCCGAAGGTGCTCACCATCGGCTTCGCCCGGCGCGTGCCCACGTACAAGCGCCTCACCCTAATGCTCAACGACCCGGAACGCCTGCGGTCCATTTTGCTCTCCAAAGAACATCCGGTGCAGATCGTCATCGCCGGAAAGTCGCACCCGGCCGACGATGAGGGCAAGCGTCTGATTCAGAAGCTGGTGGAGTTCTCTCAGGAGCCCGACATCCGGGGTCGTATGGTGTTCCTTCCCAACTACGACATCGCGATGGCGCAGAAGCTCTACCCGGGCACGGACATCTGGCTGAACAATCCGCTCCGCCCCCTTGAGGCCTGCGGCACCTCCGGCATGAAGGCGGCGCTCAACGGCTCGCTCAACCTGTCCATCCTCGACGGCTGGTGGGCCGAGTTCTACGACGAGGAGAACGGCTGGGCCATCCCGAGCGCCGATGCCGCCGGCGACCACGCCGAGCGCGACAAGCTCGAAGCCAACTCGATGTACGACCTGATCGAGAACCAGATCGCACCGCGCTTCTACGATCGTGACGCCGACGATGTGCCGAAGCGCTGGGTGCAGGGAATCCGTCACACCCTGGCAACGCTGTCGCCCGAGCTGTCGGCGAATCGCATGGTGCGCGAGTACGTCGAACGCTTGTACACGCCGGCGGCGATCGCCGCACGAACGATCGCGGCAGACGCATTCGCCCCGGCGCGCGCCTTCGCCGCCTGGAAAGAGAAGGTGCGCGCGGCCTGGCCGAACGTCGCGGTGACGCACGTCGAGTCGGGCGGAGTGGATGCCGTACCGCAGGTAGGCGACCAACTCCACGTGAGGGCCTCGGTGACGCTCGGCGGACTCTCCCCGGATGACGTGGCCGTCGAGGTCGTCTATGGCCGTGCTCGAGACGGGGACACCCTCGAGAAGCCGGAGCGTATCGAACTTTCCGGGTCACTGGAGGGCGCACCCTCGTCCAACCCGGGCAGCAGCGTGCAGTTTCCCGTCGTCACGCAGTACACCGGAACGGTCACTCTCTCACGTGCGGGAAGCTTCGGCTACAACGTGCGCGTGGTGCCGCGCAATCCGCTGCTCGCCGAGGCCGCCGAGATGGGACTCATCGCCGTCGCGTCGTAGCGCCCCGACGCCGACTCGCACCGACCCTCGACTCCCCGGGCTCGTATTGATACATTGATACAAAGTCCAATCAACGGGGAGTGGAAGCAATGACGGACACGACCACGCTGCTGGCGCTATTCGGGCTCGGGCTCGTCGGCATCGCGATCGGCTTCGCGGTCACGCGGTTGCGAGACTGGCAGCGTCGCTTCGAGCTGTTCGCTCACCAGTCCGAGTTGCGAGTGTCAGACGAAGTCATCACCGCTGCGGTGATCAGGCGACTGCGGCGAACGGAGAACGGAAGCGCCAGCGGTGCGCTGGTGGGTCTTCTCCTTTCGGCGCTCCTGTTCGCCATCGTCCATCCGGCCGACTTCCAGGGTTTCGTCTGGGGTGCTGTATTGCCGCTCATGCTCCTCGGCGTCACGGCCGGTTCGATGGCGGCGTCGGTCAGCGACGAGTTGTTTTCTCCAGACGAGCACGCTCCCCGCGTCGCCCGAGCGGTGTCCGTCACCATTCGCGACTACATCAGTCCGGTGCGGTTCTGGCTGGTGCCGGCTTTGATCCTCACCGCCTCACTTCTGGCGGTCATGGGCCTCGTTTTGTCCTCGATCGGGGTCATCGACCCGCCGCGGTACTTTGAGAGTTCCGCAGTGTGGGTGGCTGCGCTAGCAGTCGTGCTCGCTATCGGCGGCGCGATCGCTGCTCGCATCGTCATCCGCCACAAGCAGGCGGCATCTGACCAGCTCGAACTCGCCTGGAGCGATGCGCTACGAGCAGATACATTGCGCAACCTGTGGGTGTTCGAAAGCGAGGTCGGTTGGCTGGCCGTCGTGTTCGCAGGCCTTGGCATTTTGAGAGCGCTTGACACTCCGATCGAGCCCCAGTGGGCACGAATCGTTCTGCAACTTTCGGCCAACCTCGGGATTATCGCGCTCAGTCGCGTATTCAACTACGGCGGCGGGCGAAACTACTTTCGGTATCGTCTCTGGCCGATCCTCGGCGACGTGGGCGAGATTGTCGACGATTCGGAAGAGGACGACTCTGAGGAGAGCGACGACGCTAGGGCTGCGGAGCGCCGCCCGTGATCGTCGTCGACCCGCGCTCGGCTGTGCCGCCGTTCGAGCAGATTCGGGTGCAATTGGTCGCGCAGGTGCAGTCGGGCGAGTTGCCGCCGGATGCCCGGCTCCCCACGGTGCGCAAACTCGCGAGCGATCTGCGGCTGGCTCCCAACACTGTCGCGCGCGCCTACCGCGAGCTCGAGCGCGCGGGCGTGATCGAGACGCGCGGGCGCCATGGCACGTTCGTCGCCCCGCATGCTGACCCGGTCCGTCGGCAGGCGCAATCCGCAGCGGAATCATATGCGCGGCAGGCTGTGGCTCTCGGGCTGGGTGTCGACGACGCCGTCAGGCTTCTGCGTGACACATTCGAGGCGGGTGCCGTTCGCTGAGGACGGAATAGTTGCACTGCGAAACGCGGACGCTTTTTTGATACGCGATGTTACTAGGCCGTGGGGATCAGGAATATCGGGGCAGTCACTTCACGTCGTTCCGGGCCGTTCCGGGCGACAAGCGATCGTCGCCCGCGAACGACGCTAAGCACCCCGATTCTCTCCACGTTTGCCCGAATATGCAGGTTTCGTGGCCCAAGAACCTGCATATTCGGGCAAACGTGCGGGGCGCGGGGCGCGGGGCGCGGGGCACGGGTGGCGGAGGCCGGGTCAGCGAGCGATCGCCGCCGCGGTGCCGTTCGTCGCCCGCAGCAGGCCGGCCGGGGCGAGCTCGACGTCGAAACCGCGACGTCCGCCGGAGACGAAGATCGTGTCGAAGAGTTCTGCGGTCTCGTCGAGCACCGTCGTCAGTCGCGACTTCTGGCCGATCGGGCTGATTCCTCCGACCACGTAGCCGGTCTTACGCTCGGCGACACGGGGATCGGCCATCTCGAGTTTCTTCACGCCCGCCGCCGCGGCGAGAGCTTTGAGGTCGAGCTTGCCGGTGACCGGCACGATCCCGACGATCAGCGTGCCGTCGGCATCCGCCAGAAGGGTCTTGAACACGCTCTCCGGCTCGACCCCCAGCACCTCAGCAGCCTCGAGCCCGTACGACGTCACGGCCGCGTCGTGCGTGTACTCGTGCTCGATGAAACGGATGCCGAGCGCCGTGAGCGCGACGGTCGCCGGAGTGCCTGCCATGGTCTGCAGCTCGCTCAGATCGCCCGGAACAGCTGCATGGAGGTCGGCGCCAGCACCAGCTCGGTGGTCGGCGCGTAGGTCTCGCTCGTCGCGTTGTCGTCGGCGCTGTTCCAGAGCAACTCGTACCCGGTGACGCCCTCGTGCTCGGGAAGACAGACCGTCTCGGAGCGTTCCAGGCCGTGCACGATGAGCAAGATGCGGTTGAAGTCTTCGAACTCGGGGGTCGATGCAGCCAGGTATTGCAGCGTGCGCTCGGAAGGCGAATCCCAGTCGTCGACCGACATCGACAGACCCTCCTTGTTGAACCAGTCCATCTGTGAGGCGGAGGGAACGGTCTCGCCGTTCACGGCGAACCGCACCGGCCGTAGCGCCGGGTTTTCGCGTCGTAACCGCAGCAGCTTCTTCGACACCCGAAACAGGTCGTCCTGCCAATCCCAGTGCTCCCACGGCAGCCAGGTCAGCTCGCTGTCGTGGCAATACGCGTTGTTGTTGCCGCGCTGGCTGCGGCCGAACTCGTCGCCGGCGGTGATCATCGGCACTCCCGCCGACAGCAGCAGCGTGCCAAGCAGATTGCGCACGGCCTTGTCCCGGGAGCCCAGGATCGCCGGGTCGTGGGTCGGGCCTTCGACGCCGTAGTTGAACGAGTAGTTGCTGTCGGTGCCGTCCCGGTTGTTCTCACCGTTGCCGAGGTTGTGTTTCTGGTTGTAGGCGGTGAGGTCGGCGAGGGTGAAGCCGTCGTGCGCGGTGACGAAGTTGACGGATGCCAGCGGCCCCCGTTCTTGCGAGAACACCCCAGCCGAACCCGCCAGCTTGCCGGCCAGCGGGCCGATGCCGATCGGAGGGACGCCGTGTACCCGGGCGGCACCGATGTCGGTGAGCCAGAACTCGCGGGCCTGGTCGCGAAAGCCGTCGTTCCACTCTGACCAGCCGTCGGGGAAGTTGCCGACCTGCCAGCCGCCCATCCCCACGTCCCACGGCTCGGCGATCATCTTGACGTTCTTCAGCGCGGGGTCGGAGACGATCGCCTCGAGCAGCGGATGGTGCGGATCGAACTCGATTCCGGCATCCCGACCCAGCGTGGCGGCCAGGTCGAACCGGAATCCGTCGATCTGCACTTCGTTTGCCCAGTAGCGCAGCGAATCGAGCACGAGGCGCTGGGCGGCCGGTGTGGCGAAATTGACGGTGTTGCCGCATCCGGTCACGTCGATGTAGTCACCGAGCGAGTTCTGGCGGTAATAGTTGGCGTTGTCGATGCCGCGCAGCGACGTGGTGGGGCCGGTGCGGCCTTCTTCGGCGGTGTGGTTGTAGACCACGTCCATGTAGACCTCGAGACCGGCCTCGTGCAGCAGTTTGACCATGCCCTTGAACTCGCGAAGCACGGCGCCCGTGCCGCCGGTCTGCGCGGCGCGCGACGCGTAGGCGGCGTGCGGGGTGAAGAAGTTGAGCGTGTTGTAGCCCCAGTAGTTGCTGAGGTTCTGCTTGAGCAGGCGCTGCTCGCTGACGAACTGCTGCACGGGAAGCAGCTGAATGGCGGTAACGCCGAGATCTTTCAGATACTCGATCGCTGTCTCATGGGCGAGGCCGGCGTACGTGCCGCGCAACTCTTCGGGAACGGCCGGGTTGAGCTTCGACATGCCCTTGGCGTGCGCCTCGTAGATCACCGTGTGATCGAGCGGCGTCTGCGGCTTGGTCGACCCGGCCCAATCGAAGGCGTCGTTCTGCACATACGACCGCCAACCGGTCGAGGTTCGCGCGAGCCCCCGTGCCCATGGATCGATGAGGTGCAGCGTCGGGTCGAACTGGTTCATCGGCCCGGTCGGGCCCGACGCCCGCACCGAGTATCGCGTGCCAGCCGCCAGGTTCGGGGTGGTCACCTCCCACACTCCGTGGCTATCGCGCACGAGAGGGATCGATTCGGTGGCCCAGTTGAGGTCTTTCTCACTGAACAGGCAGAGCTCGAGCGCCGAGGCGCTCTCACTCCAGACGCGAAGGCGACCACCATTCGGGGTCAGCTGCACGCCGAGATCGCGGAGCGGGTCGGTCTCAGGCATGCGATCTAGAGTAAGGCGTCAGAGTTTCAGGAAGCGCCAGTCGTGGCGCTCTCGCTACAGGAGTCGCCGTGCCCGTCTACCTCGATCATGCGGCGACCACGCCGATGCTGCCCGAGGCGATCGAGGCGTACACGGGTGCCCTCGGCATCGTCGGCAATCCCTCCTCGATCCACAGCCAGGGGCAGAACGCGAAACGGATGCTCGAGGAAGCGCGCGAGCAGGTCGCGTCGTCGCTCGGCTGTGATCCGATCGAGATCGTGTTCACCTCGGGGGGAACCGAGTCGATCAACCTCGCCGTGAAGGGCCTGTACTGGGCCCGCAATACCGTTGGTCGAGTAGCGACCGACGAAGGAGGCCGCACATCGAGACCCGCGCCACGCCCGCGCATCCTCGTGCCGCTCGGTGAGCACCACGCCACCATCGACACGGTCGAGTGGCTCGAGCGCTACGAGGGAGCGATCATCGAGTGGCTGCCTCTCGACTCCGTCGGCCGTCTCTCCCTGGAGGCGCTCGCCGTGGCCCTCGACGAGTACGACGACGTCGCCCTCATCACCCTGCTCTGGGCCAACAACGAGGTCGGCACGATCCAGCCGATCGCCGAGGTCGTCGAACTGGCCACCCGGTACGGCGTTCCGGTGCACGCCGACGCGGTCTCCGTCTACAAGCATCTCCCGATCGACTTCCGCGATTCCGGCCTCGCAGCGCTGAGCGTGTCGGCCCACAAGATCGGCGGACCGCTCGGCATCGGGGCGCTCGTGCTCTCACGCAGTGCGACCGTGGTGCCGCTGATTCACGGCGGCGGGCAGCAACGCGACGTGCGGTCGGGTACTCAGGATGCGCCGGCGGCCATCTCTTTCGGGGTCGCGGCGCAGCATCCGTCTGCCTCGCTCACGCGGTTGCGCGACCGGGTCATCGCAGGGGTGCGGGCCGCGGTGCCAGAGGCCGTACTCCACGGCGATCCGAGTGATCGCGTCGACAACAACGCACACTTCACTTTTCCGGGCTGCGAGGGCGATTCCCTCCTCTTCCTTCTGGATGTCGCGGGCGTGTCGGTCTCGACCGGATCGGCCTGCCGGGCTGGCATCCCCGAGCCCTCTCACGTGCTGCTCGCGATGGGGCTCGGCGATGTCGAGGCCAGGGGAGCGCTGCGCATCACTGTGGGGCACAGCACCACCGAGGCGGATGTCGATGCCTTCCTCGCCGCGCTGCCCGAGGCCTACGCGCGGGCCAGCCGCGCGGGTCTCGCCGATCGCGACGTGACGGCGGATCTTCGTGCTTAGGGCCATACCGATCGTGCTCGCCGCTGCCGTACTCCTCACCGGCTGCACGTCGTCGACTCCCGCGCCGAGTCCGTCGCCGACGCAGACGGCGGTGCCCGATCCGGCGTTGAAGTCGAAGTTCCCGGCGAAGTACGACGCCGACAGCGCGAAGACCGAGACCCTCCGGTTGGCCGGCGCTCTGGACGCGCTGTTGCCCGGCGACATCGTCGCCAACATCGATTCAAAAGACCAGCTCGTTCCCGCAACCGACTCGGCGAAGGCGATCTACGGGGTGATCCAGCTGGTGACCCTGAAATCGACCGTCGATCCCACGGTGATCACCAAGGCGCTCGTCGACCGACTTCACGCATCCGGCTGGAACGTGCTGCAGACCACGGATGTCGAGGAGGTCTATAAGGTGACCCTGTCGAGCGGGTCTATTGCGGCCAGCTCCTGGTTGCTGCAGCTCAGCGCAGACCCACGCGTCGACAATGCGCCCGCGATCTCCGTGCAGCTGGCCAGCCCCGACCTGCCCACGTAGGTCGACCCTCAGAACCTCGCGTTTAGACTGGAACCCATGGGAGGCAGCGTTCGATGAGAGTACTAGCGGCGATGAGTGGCGGGGTCGACTCTGCCGTGGCCGCGGCGCGCGCCGTCGAGGCCGGCCACGATGTGGTCGGCGTGCACCTTGCGCTCAGCCGCATGCCGGGCACGCTCCGCACTGGCAGCCGCGGATGCTGCACCATCGAGGACTCGATGGATGCGCAGCGGGCGGCCAACATCATCGGCATCCCGTATTACGTCTGGGACTTCTCGGAGCGATTCAAGCTCGACGTGGTCGACGACTTCATCGCCGAATACTCGGCGGGTCGCACGCCGAACCCCTGCATGCGCTGCAATGAGCGCATCAAGTTCGCCGCTCTGCTCGAAAAGGCGATCGACCTGGGCTTCGACGCCGTCGCCACCGGTCACTACGCCAGCATCAGCACCGACGATCATGGCAACCGCGAGCTGCATCGTGCGGCCGCCTGGGCCAAGGACCAGTCCTATGTGCTCGGCGTGCTCACCGCGGACCAGCTCGCCCACAGCATGTTCCCGCTGGGAGCGACCCCCTCGAAGGCGGAGGTTCGGGCCGAGGCCGCGGCCCGCGGCTTCAGCGTCGCAAATAAGCCGGACTCGCACGACATCTGCTTCATCCCCGACGGTGACACCCGCGGCTGGCTTGCCGAGCGAGTCGGCGCCGAGCAGGGTCGCATCCTCGAACGCGACGGCTCGGTCGTCGGCAGCCACGAGGGCGCTCACGCCTTCACCGTCGGTCAGCGCAAGGGACTGAACCTCGGTGTGCCGTCGCCCGACGGCCGTCCCCGCTTCGTGCTCGAGGTCAAGCCGGCGACCAACGAGGTAGTGGTCGGGCCAAAAGAAGCCCTCGACATCGCCGAGATCTCCGGCTCGAAGTTCAGCTGGGCGGGGCTCGCACCGGATGACGCGACCGTCCCCTTCGACTGCGAGGTGCAGATTCGCGCCCACGCCGACCCGGTGCCCGCCATCGCGGTGCTGCGTGACGGCGTGCTCGTCGCGACCCCGACTACCCCGCTGAACGGTGTCGCGCCCGGCCAGACTGCCGTGATCTACGTGGGCACCCGGGTGCTGGGTCAGTTCACGATCGACCGTACGGTGTCTGCCGTGCCGATGCCCGCATCCTCCTGATCCGGGTCGCGCACGCCGCTGCCGACGGTCAGAGGTGCTCTCTACACTTGCACTGTGGCTGACGCAGAAGACCTCACCCTCGAGCAGGCCCGCGACGACGCCTCTGGCCTGACCTCGCGCATCCTCGAACTCCGCGACGCGTATTACGAGCGCGACGAGGTGCTCGTCGCCGATGAGGAATACGACCGGATGTTGCGGCGCCTCGAAGAGCTCGAGCGCCTGTTTCCCGAGCTCCAGTCCCACGACTCGCCCACGCAGACCGTGGGTGGCAGGGCCGAGACGACGCTGTTCGCCCCGGTGCGGCACGCGGAACGCATGCTCAGCCTCGACAATGTGTTCTCCATCGAGGAGTTCGCAGACTGGGCGGCGAAGGTGGAGCGCAACTCCGGTCGCCGCGTCGACTACCTGTGCGAGCTGAAGATCGACGGTCTCGCCATCAACCTGCGCTACGAGAACGGCCAGCTGGTGAGCGCTGCCACTCGCGGAGATGGTGTGGTCGGCGAAGACGTCACCGAGAACATCGCCTTCGTGCCGAGCATCCCGACCCGGCTGGCTGGCTCTGGTCACCCGCCGCTGGTCGAGGTGCGCGGCGAGGTGTTCTTCGAGACGGAGATCTTCGAGCAGCTGAACGCGGATCAGGTCGCCGCGGGGGAGCGGGTTTTCGCCAACGCCCGGAACGCGGCATCCGGTTCGCTGCGGCAGGTCGCCGAGAGCAAGAGTCCCGTGCAGCTCGAGCGCATGCACAAGCGGCTCGGTCGGCTGAGCATGCTGGTGCACGGAATCGGCGCCTGGCAGAATCCGCCGGTGAGCGCGCAGTCGGAGGTCTACGGCCTGCTGAAACAGTGGGGGCTGCCGACCAGTACCCACTTCCGCGTGGTGTCGACCGCGAAGGAGGCCGCCGAGTTCATCGAGTACTTCGGCGCGCACCGCGGCGGAGTTCCCGAACAGCCCGTCGAGCACGAGATCGACGGCATCGTCGTCAAGGTCGACGAGCTGGCCCTGCACGAAGAGCTCGGCGCGACCAGTCGCGCGCCCCGCTGGGCCATTGCCTACAAGTACCCGCCCGAGCAGGTCAATACCAAGCTCCTCGACATTGTCGTCAGCGTCGGTCGCACGGGTCGAGTCACCCCGTTCGCCGTGATGGAGAAGGTGCGCGTCGCCGGAAGTGAGGTGCGCCAGGCCACCCTGCACAACCAGGAGGTAGTGAAGGCAAAGGGCGTGCTCATCGGCGACACGGTCGTGCTGCGCAAGGCCGGAGACGTCATTCCCGAGGTGCTCGGCCCGGTCGTCGAACTCCGCGACGGTACCGAGCGCGCGTTCGTGATGCCGACCGAGTGCCCGTCGTGTGGCACCCCTCTCGCTCCGGCTAAAGAGGGAGACATCGATCTGCGCTGCCCCAATTCCCGTTCCTGCCCGGCGCAGGTGCGCGGGCGCGTCGAGCACGTCGGCAGCCGCGGCGCCCTCGATATCGAGGGGCTCGGCGAGGTCGGTGCTGCCGCCCTCACGCAGCCCAACTTTCCCGAAACGCCGCCCCTGGTCAACGAAGCCGGCCTGTTCTCGCTCACCGTCGAGCGGCTGTTGCCGATCGAGGTTGTGGTGCGCGACGTGGAGACGGGGCTTGAGAAGCTCGAAGACGACGGCACGCTGAAGCTCCGCACTCCGTTTCGCAAGGTTGTGTCGGAGTACCCGCCCGAGGCTTCCGGCCTGAACGCGTCCGAGCGTCGCAAGGCGGGGTTCACGCGCGCGCCGGTGGTCTATCCGTCTGAGCTTGCGAACAAGCTGCTCAGGGAGATCGAACTCGCCAAGTCGAAAGAGCTGTGGCGCATCCTGGTCTCGCTGAGCATCCGGCATGTCGGACCTGTCGCGGCCCGCGCGCTGGCCGACTACTTCGGTTCGCTTGACGCGATCCGTTCGGCAAGTAGGGATGAGCTCGCCGCGGTCGACGGGGTGGGTGGCATCATCGCCGATGCCCTGATCGACTGGTTCGCCATCGACTGGCATGACGAGATCGTGCGCGGCTGGGCGGATGCCGGGGTGCAGTTCACCACGCCCGGTCACCCGGGGCCAGGGGCGGCCGCCGCGCTGGACGGACCGCTGACCGGACTCACCGTCGTCGCCACCGGCAGCCTCGAGGGCTTCACCCGTGAGGGCGCGCTGGAAGCAATCATGGCCGCGGGCGGCAAAGCCGCGTCGAGCGTGTCGAAGAAGACCGACTTCGTCGCGGCTGGGCCCGGCGCCGGGTCGAAGCTCGGCAAGGCAGAAGAGCTCGGTGTGCGCATCATCGACGCCGGGCAGTTTGCTCGCCTACTCGAATTTGGGCCAGCGGGACTGGACGATTCGACTGACGAAGTCGGCGCTTCGAACGACTAACGGTGACTCTCTGCTCTCCGGCGCAGAAATCCCTGGGTGCAGCCTTCGCAACACCTGATCGATGGCTGACCATTTATTGCGGCCAGATTGTGGCCGGATCGGAAATTGCCGATCGGGGTACCGAATTCATAGAAAATCATGAAAAACGCCCGATATATCGCCTTTTTTGCTGCTCTAGGGTCTGGCCGGGGTACACAATCCGCCCCTACTATTGGGGGGTGCGTGCAACTCGCGTTACATCGGCTGAAGTTTTCGAGCCGACGTTCACGATTGGAACCGTTCCGTGCTGGTCGATTCGGCAGCTCTGACTACCTCTGGTGCCCTGGGCGGCGTGGCAGAGGCGTTTGTCGTTCACGAAATAGGTTCGTCATCGATCGTCACCCTCAGCTTTACCGACCCCGCTCAGCGGAAATCCGAAACCGCGACCGATTCTCTGTTTCTCGGGCCAACGGTGTCGGCGAGCAGCATCACCGGTATTCCGGCATCTCCCACGGACTCAGGCCCATCCTCTACTCGGCCATCGTCCAAGGAATCATCGTCCACTGGGGCGGAAGCCACCTTTCCGCGCTCAGGAGCCGTCGACCTGTCGCTCCTACCGAAGCTCGGCGGCAGCGCGCTACTGACCCAGCTCGGAATGCTCCCCACCGACGATCTCGCGGCTTTTGTGAAGTCCAACCCGGCCGCCATTCATCGTCTCGTTGTCAACCCGCCGCGCGCGGCGAGCGTCTCACGCTGGTGGACGGGACTCTCGAGCTCCGAGCAGCTGAAGTTCGCGGCATCCGCCCCGGAGCTCGCCGGCAACCTCGAGGGCCTGCCGTTCTCGGTGCGCGATTCGGCCAACCGGGTCGCGCTGCGATCCGAGATCACCGCCGCGAAGAAGTCGGTGAACGTCGGTGCCGGGCGGGGCTCACTCGTATCGTCGAAGCATCACCTCGAGATCTTGAAGCAGATCCAGCGCACGCTCCACACCACGAAGAGCGAGCCGAATCGGCAGTTGATGACGTTCGACCCGAGCGGAGATGGCCGTGCCGCCGTCGTCGTCGGCGACATCACGAAGGCCGATTATGTGAGCTACCTCGTTCCTGGCATGTTCTTCACCGTGCAGGGGCAGATGTACGACTGGACGGTCATCGCCCAAGACCTGCAGCAGCAGCAGACCTCGTGGCTGAAGCGGCTCGCGACGACCGACGCGTCGTATCAGGGCAAGACCGCCGCCACCGTCGCCTGGATCGGATACTCCACCCCGGGTGTGCTCGACATCACCTCTCTCACGCGCGCAGATGCCGGCGCCGGCTTCCTCGGCAACGCGGTGCAGGGGGTCAAGGCGGCTCGTCACGGAGCCGAGCCGTACGTCACGGTGATCGGTCACTCGTACGGGTCCACCACCGCGATGGTCGAGCTTGCGAAGGGCGGCATCTCGGTCAATGCACTCGCCCTGATCGGCTCTCCTGGCGCCGCGGCGCAGAGCGCGAGCCAGCTTTCGGTGGCCAATGACAACGTCTATGTCGGCGAGGCAGAGCTCGACCCGATCGTGAACACCGCGTTCTACGGCAGCGACCCGGGGGCGGCATCTTTCGGGGCACACAAGATGGATGTCTCCGGCACCACCGATGCGATCACCCACAAGAAACTCTCCGCCGCGGTGGGCCACCTGGGCTACTTCGATCCCGGATCGGAGGCCATGCGCAACCTCGCGCTCATCGGCCTGGGCAAGGGCTCGCTGGTGACCGACGGTTCACAGGCAGACGCCACGCGCACGCTCGCCTCGCGATAGGGCTTGCGTGCTCTAGGGCCGGTGGCACTATGGGGGCATGGCCCGCCGCAACCGTGACACGCCCGCCGACCGCCCGCGCATGGGCGACACGCCGGCGGACCCGTCGCGGCGGGCGTTCTTCGCCGGTGCCGGAATCGCGGCGACCGGACTCATCGCCGGTGGTGTCGGCGGAGCGAGCCTGCAGGCGGCGATCTCCCAGCCCGAGACCGAGCACGGCTTCACCCCGCTTCCCGCACGTTCAGGACCGGGCTTCGACCACGTCGTCGTGCTCATGTACGAGAATCGCTCCTTCGACAACATCCTCGGCTGGCTGTATGAGGGGCAGGAGCCGCCGCTTGGTCAGCGCTTCGAGGGGCTGAAGGCGGGCGAGCATAGCAATACCGCGTTCGATGGCACGGTGGTGGAGGCGCACCCGTATCAGGGCTCAACCGACCACATCATGAGCTCGCCCGACCCCGATCCCGGCGAGACGTACCCGCACGTCAACACGCAACTGTTCGGCACGATCGATCCGCCGTCGAACGCCGATATCTTCCGCAACGGCCTGCGACCGCCGTTCAACGCGCCCCGCGACACCTCGCATCCGACGATGTCGGGTTTCGTGAACGACTACGAGATCAACTTCACCATGGAGAGCGAGGGCAAGGTCGCGACGACGGAGCAGTACCGGGTGGCCATGGGCGGTTTCACTCCCGACATGCTGCCGGTGATCTCGACCCTGGCGCAGAACTTCGGTGTCTACGACCACTGGTTCGCCGGCGTGCCATCGCAGACCTTCTGCAATCGCTCGTTCTTCAACGCCGGTACGTCACACGGGTACGTCACCAACATGGGTGGAGGCGGCTACAACAAGTGGCTCGACGCCTTCGACGGCTCCACGATCTTCAATCGACTCGAGACGGCGGGCAAGACCTGGCGGGTCTACTACGACGCCGACCAGCTGGTCTCGCTCACCGGCATGCTGCATGCGGCGCACATCGAGAAGTATTGGAAGACGAACTTCCGCAGCATGGAGCAGTTTCACGAGGATGCGCGGGACGGCAATCTGCCGGCCTATGCCTTCGTCGAGCCGCGCATGGTGTTCAACCACAACGACATGCATCCACCGCACCATTTCGCCGACACCGAGCGCGAAGAGGACCAGCTCTTCGAGAGCGCTCTGTCTGACGCTCGCGCGGCCGAAGTCTTGATCGCTCAGGTCTACACGTCGATCAAGAACGGAGCATCGCAGACCGGCTCGAACGCGATGAACACCGCCTTCATCATGACCTTCGACGAACACGGCGGGACATACGATCACGTGCCGCCGCCGCCGGCGGTACCGCCCTCGGGAAAGCCAGAGTCGGGCGAGATGGGGTTCAGCTTCGACCGCCTTGGTTGCCGTGTGCCGACGATCGTCGTCTCGGCCTATACCCGCAAGGGCACGGTGATCAACGACGAGATGCATCACGGCTCGATCATCCATACCCTCTGTCAATTGCACGGACTGGAGCCGCTCAGCCATCGCGACGACCAGGCGCGCGGCATCTTCAACGCGGTCAACCTGGCAAAACCGCGCCAGCCCGCTCTGTGGCCGGAGGTCTACCCCGCCTACGTTCCGTCAAACCCGGAGTCGAAGGCGCCCGCCCTGGCAGCCAACGCTCCCGGCCGCCTGCTCACCGCACCGGGCATCGGACTGGTCGGCATGCTGCTGGCCAAGTACGACCCGGCCGCGGAGGTGCCGATCAACTATGCCGATGCCTACGCCGTACTGGTGAAACACGGCAAGGGACTATTCGGGGTGCGCGACGAGCCCAAGGGCGGCGGCGACGGTCAACGCTGAGGCGATGGCCCGCCTGTCGCGAACGGAACCTCTGCGCCCAACGAGAACCGCCCGGCCCGAATAGACCCCCGGGTCCCGAATAGACTGGGACCATTCCCACGACAGCCACGCTCGGAGCACCATGTCTGAAATAACGACCGACGTCGTCGCGCATCTCGCGAACCTCGCTCGCATCGGCCTCACCCCTGACGAGATCGAGAAGCTCACCGGCGAACTCGCCGTGATCATCGACTCCATTGCCAAGGTGAGCGAGGTGGCGACCCCGGATGTCCCGGCCACGAGTCACCCGATCCCGCTCAGCAACGTCTACCGTCCCGATGTCGTCGGCGACACCCTTTCGCTTGAAGAAGCACTGAGTGGTGCCCCGGAGCACGACGGCAGTCGCTTCAAGGTCTCCGCGATCCTGGGGGAGGAGCAGTAATGCCCGATCTGAACTCGGACCTCACCCGTCTTTCCGCCGCCGACCTCAGCGAGCTGCTGCAGAAGCGCGAAGTCTCCAGCGTCGAGGTGACGCAGGCGCACCTCGATCGCATCGCCGCCGTCGACGGCGATGTTCACGCCTTCCTCCACGTCTCGAAGGATGCCATCGACACCGCCGAGGGCGTCGACGTGCTGCGCCGCACCGGCAGCGAGCTCGGCGAACTGGCCGGCGTGCCGATTGCCATCAAAGACGTGCTCTGCACCCTGGACATGCCGTCGACCGCTGGGTCACGCATCCTCGAGGGCTGGATCCCGCCATACGACGCCACGGTCGTCGCCCGCCTGCGCGCCGCCAACCTCATCCCGCTCGGCAAGACCAACATGGACGAGTTCGCCATGGGGTCGTCAACCGAGCACTCCGCTTTCGGCCCGACCCACAACCCGTGGGATCTCGACCGGATTCCAGGCGGTTCTGGTGGTGGTTCTGCGGCAGCGGTGGCAGCGTTTGAAGCGCCGCTCGCACTTGGCAGTGACACCGGAGGAAGCATCCGTCAGCCTGCCGCGGTCACCGGCTCGGTCGGCGTCAAGCCCACATACGGCGGCGTCTCCCGCTACGGCGCCATCGCCCTGGCGAGCTCGCTCGATCAGGTCGGACCTGTCACCCGCACCGTGCTCGACGCGGCCCTGTTGCACGACGTGATCGGCGGGCACGACCCGCGCGACTCCACGTCGCTGAAAGAGGCCTGGCCGAGCTTCGCCGCCGCTGCCCGCCGCGGCAAGACGACCCGCAGCCTCGAGAACGTGCGTGTCGGCGTGGTCAAGGAGCTCGACGCCCCCGGGTTCCAGGCCGGCGTCAGCCAGCGCTTCCACGAGACCCTCGACCTGCTCTCGGCCAACGGTGCGGAGATCGTCGAGGTCTCCGCGCCCAACTTCGAGTACGCGGTCGCCGCGTACTACCTGATCCTCCCGGCCGAGGCCTCCAGCAACCTGGCCAAGTTCGATTCCGTGCGCTTCGGGCTGCGGGTCAACCCGGTCGGTGGCGGAACGGTCGAGGATGTCATGGCCGCGACCCGCGAGGCTGGCTTCGGTCCCGAGGTGAAGCGCCGCATCATCCTCGGCACGTATGCGCTGAGCGCGGGCTACTACGACGCGTACTACGGCAGCGCGCAGAAGGTGCGCACGCTGATCCAGCGCGACTTCGATGCTGCGTTCGCGCAGGCCGACATCCTGATCAGCCCGGCAGCGCCGACCACGGCGTTCAAGCTCGGCGAGAAGATCAACGACCCGCTGGCCATGTACCTCAACGACGTCACGACGATACCCGCGAACCTCGCGGGCATCCCGGGCATGGGGCTTCCGATGGGGCTCGCCCCCGAAGACGGCCTCCCCACCGGGCTTCAGATCATGGCGCCGGCGCGAGCGGATGCTCGGCTCTACGAGCACGGAGCCGCCATCGAGGCGATCCTCGAAGACGCGTGGGGTCACACCCTCATCTCGCAGGTGCCCTCGCTGGCATAGCTTCGGCGCGCCGCTAGTTGAGTAGCGCACGCGCTTGGGTGCCCGACGCGCGTTCCCGGAACGCGATCATGTTCACCCGGTTGCCGCAACGCACGCTGCAGAACCGCTTCGAGCCGTTGCGCGACAGGTCGACCAGCAGACCGCTGCAGTCCGGGGCGGCGCAGACCCGCAGCCGGTCGGTGGCGTCCATGCGGATGACGTCGGCGAGGGCCAGCGCGACCTCCACCCGGATGCGTTCCGCGAGCGGGGCATCCGGAGCGGTCGCATGCCAGTGCCAGTCGCTGCCGTCGTGCCGGGTGAGCTGGGGGAGTGCCTTCGCCTCGCGCAGCATCGCGTTGACCTCGTCGACGGCATCGTCTCGGTCGAGCGACCAGATCGCGCGCAGTCGGTCGCGGGTGGCGAGCACGTCGCGGCGTTCCGGCTCATCGTGATCGATGCGACCGGAGTACCGGGCGAGGGCCAGCAGGTCGCGAAGTTGGGCGATAGTGGCGAGTTCATCCTCGCCGCTGCGGGAGGCGGTGGGGTCGGTGTTGGCGAGCGTGACGGTGAACGCCAGCACCTCTTCTGTGTCAGGGGCTAATTGCAAGTTGACTCCTTACTCCCGGCCATCCTAATGTCGGGGGTGTCAGCCAGGATGGGCCACGACTCGGAGGTTTTCATGACGCGCTCGTCGACATCCCTCGGCCTGCTCATCGCGCTCGTCGCCGCGGCGACCTTCGGGCTCTCCGGAGCCTTCGTGAAGCCGCTGCTCGAGTCCGGCTGGTCTCCGGCAGCAGCCGTCACCGTGCGCGCCGGGGTCGGCGGCATCGTTCTCGCGCCGTTCGCGGCGATCGCCCTGCGCGGAAAGTGGAACGCGCTCTGGCGGGCCCGCGGGCGGGTGCTCGCGATGGGGCTGATCGGCGTCGCTGGCACGCAGCTCGTCTACTTCGCCGCGCTGCAGCGAATCCCCGTGGGCACGGCCATCCTGATCGAATACATGGCGCCCCTTCTGCTTGTCGCATTCGTCTGGGCGACCAGTCGACGGATGCCGAAGGTCGTCGTGCTGATCGGTTCCGTCGTCGCGCTGGCCGGCCTCGTCCTCGTCGTCGCGCCCGGCGGAGGCGGCAGCCTCGACATCCTCGGCGTGATGTTCGCGCTGATCGCGATGGTCGGCTGCGCCATCTACTACGTCGTCGCGGCCCGCCCGAGTGACGGGTTGCCGCCGGTCGCGCTCGCGGCATCCGGCCTGATCTTGGGCGCGATCGTGCTCGGGCTGGTCGGCCTCACCGGCGTCGTGCCGTTCATGACCAGCACCCGCGACGTCGTGATGTTCGGTGCGCTCGCGCCGTGGTGGCTGCCGGTGCTCATCGTCGGGGTGTTCGCCACCGCGATCGCCTACGCCACGAGCATCACCGCGAGCGAAATGCTCGGCTCTCGGCTTGCGTCGTTCATGGGGCTGCTCGAGGTGGTCGCGGCGACGCTCTACGCCTGGCTGCTGCTCGGGGAACGCCTCACGATTCCGCAGTTGATCGGTGGCGCGCTCATCCTCGCGGGCATCGCCTTCGTGCGGTCGGAGAAGACCGATGCGATCGTCGAGGCGGGCGCGGACCCCGCGCATGAACGGGTCGACGCGCGCCCGTAGAATTGCCTCATGGCGCAACCAGCAGAACTCATGGACTACGACAAAGCCATCGAAATGTTCGAGCCCGTGCTCGGCTTCGAGGTGCACGTCGAACTCAACACCAAAACCAAGATGTTCAGCGATGCGCCGAACTACTTCGGCGGTGAGCCGAACACCAACGTGACGCCCGTCGACCTCGGTCTTCCGGGCTCGCTGCCCGTGGTGAATGAACAGGCGGTGAAGTACGCGATCAGCCTCGGGTTGGCCCTCGGCTGCAGCATCCGCCCCTCCAGCCGGTTCGCGCGCAAGAACTACTTCTACCCGGATCTTGCGAAGAACTACCAGATCAGCCAGTACGAAGACCCGATCGCTTACGACGGCACCGTGCAGGTGGAGCTCGAAGACGGTCGCACCTTCGAGATCGACATCGAGCGTGCCCACATGGAAGAGGACGCTGGCAAGCTCACGCACGTCGGAGGCTCGACCGGCCGCATCCAGGGTGCCGAGTACTCGCTCGTCGACTACAACCGGGCCGGCGTTCCGCTCGTCGAGATCGTCACCCGCATGATCACGGGAGCCGAGGCCGACGCGCCGGAACTGGCGAAGGCGTACGTGTCCACCATTCGCGACATCGTGCGGTCGCTCGGCATCAGCGACGCGAAGATGGAGCGCGGCAACATCCGTTGTGACGCGAACATCTCGCTGTCGCCGCGCGGTTCGGGCAAGCTCGGCACGCGCACCGAGACGAAGAACGTCAACAGCCTGCGCTCGGTGGAGCGGGCCATCCGCTACGAGATCCAGCGCCAGGCGGCGATTCTCGCCAAGGGCGGAACGATCACGCAGGAGACCCGGCACTGGCACGAAGACACCGGCGTCACCTCGGCCGGACGCCCGAAGAGCGACGCCGACGACTACCGCTACTTCCCGGAGCCCGACCTGGTGCCGGTCGAGCCGTCCCTCGAGCTGATCGAGGAGCTGCGCGCCGCGCTGCCCGAGGCCCCGGCCATCCGTCGTCGCCGCCTGAAAGACGCGTGGGGCTTCACCGACCTCGAGTTCCAGGATGTCTACAACTCCGGTCTGCTCGCCGAGATCGAGGAGACCACGGCTGCTGGCGCCTCCCCGGCGCAGGCCCGCAAGTGGTGGACGGGTGAGATCGCTCGCCTCGCCAACGCGGCCGGTGTGGATGCCTCCAGCCTGGTCAGCCCGGCGCACGTCTCCGAACTGATCGCGCTCATCGAGTCGGGTGAACTCACCGATCGTCTCGCCCGCCAGGTGCTCGAGGGTGTTGTCGCCGGCGAGGGTTCGCCCTCGTCAGTTGTGGAGTCGCGTGGCCTCAAGGTCGTGTCCGACGACGGTGCCCTCATCGCCGCCATCGACGAGGCGCTCGCGGCCCAGCCCGATGTGCTCGCCAAGATCCGCGACGGCAAGGTGCAGGCCGCCGGTGCCGTCATCGGTGCGGTCATGAAGGCGATGAAGGGCACCGCCGACGCGGCCCGCGTGCGCGAGCTGGTGCTGGAGCGGGCGCAGGCGTAACCCGCGCGGTTTCGCGGCCGCAGCGTTCGCGGCGGCAGCGTTCGCGATCGCGGTGTTCGCGATTGTGCCCGTGTGTGGCGATTGTGCCTGCTCGTGCGAGCACAATCGCCACGAAAGGGCACAGTGACGCGGAGCTGCTCTGGACTGCGCTACGGCCGCTGGCTAGCGTCGAAGGCATGGCCCTCGACGACGAAGACGCCATCGCAGAGCTGCAACGACAAGTGGCAGCCCACGGGGAGCTCATCGCCCGGCTTTACGCGCACCTCGACCTGGGGCGGCTGAACCGTTGCCGCTGTGCCTGATGCTGCCTGCTCATGGCGATTGTGCCCGTGTGTGGCGATTGTGCCTGCTCGTGCGGGCACAACGCGCACGAACGGGCACATTGGCTGGAGGTCGATCGAGAACGAGCGCAGCGCTAGCTCCAGAACCCGCGGTGCACCTCCGTTGCGGCGGGCAGCGCGTACGGGCCGTCGACCGCGACGGGGTGGGTGCCGCGCGCGAAGACCTCGCGGGAGTGTAGGTCGCTGCTGGAGACGGTGTTCCCGCCGATCCCGAGCGAGGTCATCCTGCCGCTCGCCGGATTCATCGCCCAGCGTGGCGACATGAACATCGTTCTCGTGATCGTGCTGTCGACCGCTGGCGCCTGGCTCGGGGCGCTCGTGCTCTATGCGTTGGGCGCGTGGCTCGGGGAGGAACGGGCTGTGCGCCTGCTGGCGAAGCTCCCGCTGGTGGACCGCGAGGATTTCGAGAAGGCATCCCGCTGGTTCTCGCGCCATGGTCGCTCTGCCGTCTTCTTCGGCCGGCTGATCCCCGGGGTGCGCAGCCTCATCTCCCTCCCCGCCGGTGCGCAACGGATGTCTCGGCTCGCCTTCAGCGTCTTCACCATCGCCGGCAGTGCCGTCTGGAATTCGCTGCTCGTGCTGCTCGGAGCAGCCCTCGGCGCTCAGTACGAGTTGCTCGATCGTTACTCGGCGTACGTGGACTACTCGGCGTACGTGGACTACGCGGTGTACGCGGCCGGCGCGGCGCTCGTCGGGTGGCTGGTGCTGCGGCGCATCCGCCGTCGACGCGAGGCCCGCGCCGAATAGGTTCGTCCCTTGTCGTGCCGACGGTGCACTCGCCGGACGCCTCGGCGTGGTAATTCTGCTCGGTTTCGATACGCGAACGCGCCAGAGCGCGTGCGCTACTCAACCAGCGTTGCGCCGCTACTCGACCAGGGGGACCGGCCCGCGGCGGGTGATGACCGCGGCAGCGAGTCCGCCGAGCATGATCGCTCCGCCGAGGAGTTCTGTGGCGGCGGGCACCTCTCCCTGTGCCACCCAGGCGGCGAGGATGCCGATCACCGGCACCAGGAGTGTGAACGGCACGACCGCGCTGGTCGGGTAGCGGGTGAGCAGCGAATTCCAGATGCCGTACCCGATCAGCGACGCGAACACCGCCGTGTAGACGGTGCTGAGAATCGCCGCGAGCGGCAGGTGGGTGAGCGCGACACCGACCGCGTGCGGCCCGTTGACGACGAGGGCGAGGGCGGCGCTGGGGATCGGCACGACCAGTCCGGACCAGACGACGAGGGAGAGGCCGGATGCGGCCTTCGCTCGACGGCTCAGCACATTGCCGATCGCCCAGCTCAGTGCGGCGAGAAGCGCGATGACCACCGGCAGCCAGGGAGCGGAGGCGATGTGCCCGACCACGACGACGGCGAGCCCGATCATCCCGATCACGATGCCGATCAATTGGCGGCGAGTCGGCAGCTCGCGGAGCACGAGCGCGGAGATGGCCACCGACAGAACGATCTGGGTTTGCACGAGGAGGGAGGCTAGCCCCGGCGGCATTCCGAGCGCGAGCGAGAGGTACAGCAGCGCGAACTGCCCGAGGCTGAGGAACAGGCCGATGAAGAGCACGTTCCTCCACCCAATGCCGGGCGGCTTGATGAAGAAGATCGCCGGGATCGACACCAGCAGGAAGCGCATCGCGACGAACAGCAGCGGGGGCACGTCTGCCACGCCGAGGTCGATCACGACGAAGTTGAGTCCCCAGATCACGACGACGACGAGAGCGAGGAGGGCGTGTCGGGGTGTCACCAGGTCAGCTTGGCAGCAGCCGGGGGACACCGGGTGACCGCCCTACGCGATCGGCGGGAGGATCGTGGCCGCCCTCAAGTGCCAGGGCGAGTGTCAGTGCTAGTTTCTGGGCGAGTGTCAGTGGCCGAAAGTACGGTTGCGGCGTGACCGAGAGTGTGGATGCGTGGTGGGCGAGGCGACAGCGTTCAAAGGGCGTCGCGGTGCCATACCCGATCGGAACCTACCGGGAGGCGTGGCAGGCGTACCCTGCGCTGATCCGCCAGTACCACCCCGAGTTCAACCACGGAATCACCCTCACCCAGATCCCCCCAGGAGCCGAGGTGCTGCTGCTCTGGGAGTGCGAGGTGGGCCATCGCTTCGCCGCGACGCCCGAGGAGCAGCGCAGTAAGCCCGGAACCTCTAGGCGCCGATCGACCTGGTGTCCCGACTGCGCGTCGCTGGCCGTACACCGCGCGACGCGAGCGAGACGGATGCCCGTGCCCGAGTCGCCGAAAGTCGGTACGCCGTTCTCCTGTGGTCACCCCGGAATCGCGCCGTGGACCGACCCCGATGCCGACCTGCGCTGCCTGCTCTGTCAACGACTCGAGGAAAGTGCCGTCAACCGCAGTGAACTTCTCGCCCGGGTGAACCCCGCACGCCGCACGGCGCTCGCCGAGGAGATTTCGCCGAAGGCGCGGTACTCCTGGGTCTGCGCGGCCGGGCACGGTACCTACTCGGCACGGGTCGAGTCTGTGCTGTCGGGGCCGCGGTGTCCGGTGTGCAAGAACGCTCGCGCCGGCGCGGCCGCGGTGCCGGTGGGGGAGGCGTTCGTCAGTGCCTTGGCGCCGAAGCCTGCCTCCCGGGCCGAGTCGGAGCTGCGTCAGGGCATTCTCGACCGTCTCGACGTCGACCTCACGCCGAACGCCGTGCGCGTCGCGCGCCCGTTCTTCGCGCACCTCGAGGTCTGGCCCGACATCCCCATCGCAGAACTCAAGGTCGCGATCGAGTACGACACGATCGGCCGGGACGGGCTGGAACACCTCGGAAAGCGTGAGGAGGTCGACCGCCGGAAAGACCGGCTGCTGCGCTCGGTGGGCTGGGAGGTCATCCGCATCCGGGTCGGCAAGCTCCTGCCGCTCGGCGACTACGACCTCGTTGCGGCAGGGATCAGCGGGGTGCTGCTCGACCGGGTGATCGAGCGACTGGGGGAGATCAGGGGCGAGCTGTTCGTCAGCGCTTACGGAAAATAGCCGGCCTATCCAACGTGACCGGTCGTGATTTCCGCCTCTACCGTTGCCACGGCATCGGAGATGATCTCGATCGAGGCCAGCTCGATCGGTACGGCGGAGCGTAACGAGTTCTGGATTTCGGCCACGGTATCCGTGTGCCGCAGCAACTCGCGCACGATGGCCTCGTCGGCCGAGGTCACCACCGAGACCCCGTACCGCACCGCGCGCACGGGCTCGCCGGGACCGTCGAAGTCACCGTCGACCGTGACATCGACACTGTCGAGTTCGATGCCGCGGGCCTCCGCCTCGCGGTAGACGTCGTTGCCGTAACAGGTGGCCAGGGCGAGCAAGAGCAGTTCGCCGCCGTTGACGCTCGACCCGCGTCCCTGCTCGCGCGGCGGAATCGTCAACGAGTGGGTGCTCTCCTCGCTCGCGAATGACACCGAGTGCGAGTCGAGAGAATTCTGGATGCGGGCGGTGACGTGCATGGCATCTCCGTTCGATCGGGATGACCCCAGTCTGCTCCGACGGTGGAGCCGAGTGCCAGGCCTACTTTCGTTTCGGCTCCGCGCCCATCATCGAGAAGATGAAGAGCATCACGAGCAGGGCGAAGATGAGGACGGCGGCGATGCAGTCGCTCCATTGAAACGGGAACAGGTGGCCGTCGATCGACAGCACGAGCACGGTCTCGACGATCGCGAACAGCCCGAAGAACGTTCCCAGCAGAACTCGGGTGGTGACGATGTTCTTGCCGCGCCGGTGCAGTTCGAGCCGACGGATCTCCACCATCACGGTGAGAAGCAGCACCGGCAGGATCTGCGCCAGCGTCGTCGCGGTCGGGGTATCGAACAGCCTGATCTCCATGGTGCCCCTTCCGGCCTACGGGCTGATCGCCAGGAAGACGAACGCTGCCAGGATGATGATGTGCACGAATCCCGTGAGCCGCGTCGCGCGCCCGGGGATGACGGTCAGGGTGCCGACCAGCATCGTGAGAACCAACAGCACGATCTGCACCGGCCCGAGCCCGAGAACGAGCTCGCCGTCGAGCCAGATGCTCGCGACGGCGATGGCCGGAATGGTGAGCCCGATGCTCGCGATGGCCGAGCCGTACGCAAGATTGAGACTTGTCTGCATGCGATCACGCAGCGCCGCGCGCGACGCGGAGATTCCCTCCGGCAGCAGCACGATGAACGCGATGACCACACCGACGAAGGAGCTCGGGATGCCGACGGCCGCAACCCCGGCCTCGATCGACGGGGAGACGGCGTGGCCGAGCCCCACGACGGAGAGCAGTGAGACCGCGAGCAGGATGCCGCTGATGACCGTGGTGCGCGTGGAGGGCGGCGTCGCGTGCTCGTCGTCGGAGATCGGTTTGCCCGTGGCGTTCACGGGCAGAAAGAAATCGCGGTGGCGACGGGTCTGGGTGGTGATGAACACGGCGTAGATGGCTACGGCGGCGATCGCGACGAAGGCGAGTTGCGATCCGGTGAAGCGCCCGCCGGATGCGCCGGTGGTGAAGCGCGGGAGCACCAGCGTGATCGTCACGAGGGTTGCGACCACCGCCACCGCGGCACCGGTGCCTTCCGGGTTGAACCGGGGCAGGCCGTGGCGAACGGAGCCGAGCAGCAGGGACAGTCCGACGATGCCGTTGCACGTGATCATCACCGCGGCGAAGGCGGTGTCGCGGGCCAGCGTCTCGGTGCCATGTCCGCCCGAGATCATGAGCGTGATGATCAGCCCGACCTCGATCACCGTGACCGCGACGGCCAGCACGATCGAGCCGAATGGCTCCCCGACGCGATGGGCGACCACCTCGGCATGGTGCACCGCGGCGAGAACTGCCCCGATGAGCACGACCGCGACGATGATCACGATCGCGAGCGGAAGGGTGCGATGCCAGGTGGCGATGAGCAGCACGAACGCCAGCAGCGGCACGCCGACCGGTGACACGCGCTGCACCGTTTTCATCACGGTTCAACCCTAGCCGGGGCGGCCTGACCGGCCTCTAGCTCGTCAGACCGTCACTTCGTTGCGGAGTCATTTCGTCGCATAGTCATTTCGTCGCATAGTCATTTAGTGGCGTCGAGAAACTCCACCGCGCGATCGCGAAACGGTCGGGCGGGTGGCGCCGTGAAGTGATTGCGGCCGACGATGTCGAAGAACTCGCCGTTCGGCACAGCAGCCGCGAGATCCCGGGACGCGTCGAATATCGGATCGTCGCTGCCGGTGGCGAAGAGCAGCGGCTGCTGGGGTGGGTCCGCCGGGTCGGGCTGAAGCCCTCCGCGCATCCCCTCGACCAGAGCGACCAGCGCGCTGAGATCGTTGCCAGGGATGCCGGCCGCCATCGAGAGATAGGTGTCGGTCAGCCGATCGGTGACGGCGGTTCCGTCGGCGATGAACCGGCGGGCCTCGTCGAGACGGAACCGGGTGAGCGGGTCACCTCCGGGAATTCCGCCGAGCACCGCCCGGGTGACTCTGGTAGGCAGCTCGATCGAGGCGTGCCAGCTCACGCGGGCCCCGAGCGAGTAGCCCACGAGAGCCACCTCGTCGAGCAGATAGCCGTCGAGCACAGCGAGCAGATCCGAGACCAGCAGCTCCATCGTGTACTGCGCGGGATCTTCCGGCTTATCGCTCGCGCCGTGCCCGCGCTGGTCGTAGGCGATGACGCGGAAACCAGCTCGCAGCAGGTCGCGGGTCCAGCCTGTCTGCTGCCAGTTCATCAGGCCGCTCGAGGCGAAGCCGTGAACGGCGAGGACAGCAGGGGCATCCTGGTCGCCGAAGTCGTAGGTCGCCAGGCGAAGGCCGTCTGAGGTCATCACGCCGCGGGCGGGAGGGGCGTCGGGCAGCAGGCTCACCCTGACAATTATCGCGCCATGAGTACCCCGGTGGTTTTTCGTAAGGATCGCGTGAGGACTCTGGCCGATCGTCGTCCAGCGGCGTAGACCGGGCCTGTGAACGTCTCATCCGCCCTCGCCTTCGCGCTCGAGGGCCATCATCCCTGGGGAACTCTCGATGTTGCCAATCCCGTCGATCTCGCCCGCCGCGGCTGGGGTGAGTATCGACTACGGGTATACCCGCCCGGAACCAATGCCGCCGAGCGTCGCGCACTCACCTTCCATCGACGTTGGCCGGTCTGCGGCGGCATTGCGGCTCTGTTTGCGGAGCTGATCCTCGGCACACTCTGGGTGCCGAGCGTGGTGACCGTCATCATCCTGTCGCTGTACTTCTCGGGGATCGCGGTCGGCCTGGCCGGAACGCGCGGCCTGCGCCAGCAGGTGCGGTCGATCACGGTGGTGGTGACCGAGTTGTCGGGAGAGCGGCATCGGTTCGGCGATGTCGCGCTCTATGAGGCGAGCGTGCGGCATCTGCTCGAGCTCGATCGACGGATGTCGGCGGGGGAGATCGTGCACGTGCAACACGAAGCGGGCTGGGCCGTCGTCTACAACTCGTTGGAGAGCATGCCGCTCAAAAACCCGCGCTTGCGCTTTTCGCTTTAGCGATATATCTTTGACGCATCGCAGAAGTTCTGCGATGGCTCGAGTTCCAGTGGAACGATCACCCGGCATGAACCGGCTGACTGCGAGCAGAATGCGAAAAGAGACTTTCATGAGAAGCACACATCACAACAACCAGTTCGACACCCTTCGCGCAATGCGTGCCGAGGCGATGCGATTCCACAATGACGGCGGCGGACGCGGTCGTGACCATGGTCACGGCTTCGCCGGCGGCTTCGGAGCCGGGTTCCCGGGCCAGGGCTTCGGCCCGGGATTCGGGCCTGGTGGATTCGGACCGCGCGGTTCGCGCCGGGCGGGCAAGGGCGACATCCGTTCCGTCATCCTGTCGCTGCTGAGCGAGGGACCGTCGAACGGCTATGGCCTCATCAAGGCGATAGCCGAGCGCACCAATGGTGCGTGGCGCCCGAGCCCCGGCTCGGTCTACCCGACGCTGCAGCAACTCGTCGATGAGGAGCTCATCGTGAGCAAGGGCGACGGTCGCAAGACCGAGTTCGAGCTCACCGAGGCCGGCTCCGCATACGTCGCCGAGCACGAGGAGGAGTTCTCGAAGGCCTGGGAAGCAACCCCCGGACGCTCCGAGGGGGCAAGCGAGTTCTTCGAGAGCGTCGGCAAGCTGATGGGCGTCGTCGGTCAGTTCCGTCATGGAGCGAGCGATGCCCAGCGCAAGGCGGCCGTCGAGAAGATCGACGAAGCGCGCCGTGCCCTGTATCTGATCCTCGCGGACTAGGCGCGTCACAAATAACGCGGCACAAACAAGCAAACGGATGGCCGTCCCGGGAAACCGGGGCGGCCATCCGTTTGTTGTTCGCGTCGTTACCCGCGGGCGGGCTCACGCATCGGCGGGCTCGAGTACGGCGGGGTGCTTCGTGTCTGGCATGACCGAGCGTCGCGTTGCGGCGATCACCATCACGATCACGGCCCCGGCGGTGATCGCGGCTCCCGCCCAGAGCGGGCTGGTGAAGCCGAGACCCGCGCTGATGGTGAGCCCGCCGATCCACGCTCCGAGCGCGTTGCCGATGTTGAAGGCGGAGATGTTGGCGCTGGAGGCGAGCGTCGGGGCGGAGCTCGCGTACAGCATCACGCGGGTTTGCAGCCCGGGGACTGTGCCGAAGCCGAACGCTCCCATCAGGAGCAGGGCGACGATCACGGCGATGGGGTAGGTGGCGGTCAGTGCGAAGGCGACGAGCACGATGGTCAGGCCGATCAGCAGCACGATGAGCGTGCGGTCGAGTCGGCGTTCCGCCGCCTTGCCGCCCACCAGGTTGCCGACGAACAGCCCGACGCCGAACAGGATCAGTAGCCACGGAACGGCGCCGCTCGGAAATCCGCTCACCCGGGTGAGCGTGTAGGCGATGTAGGTGAAGGCGCCGAACATCCCACCAAAACCGAGAACGGTGACGGCGATCGAGAGCCAGACCTGGCCGGCACGGAAGGCCGAGAGCTCACCGCGCAGATTGCTCACGTGAGCGTTCGCCTCGGTGGGCTTTGGGACGAGAACGACGATGCCGAGCAGCGCGATCACGCCGATGATCGTGATGGCGAAGAAGGTCGAGCGCCAGCCGAGCGCCTGGCCAAGGAAAGTGCCGAACGGCACGCCCAGCACGTTCGCGAGGGTGAGACCGGTGAACATGATCGAAATCGCGCTCGCCTTCTTCTCCGGCTTCACCAGGGTGCCGGCGACGACGGACCCGATGCCGAAGAACGCCCCGTGACAGAGTGCGGCGACGATGCGGCCGAGCAGCATGACGCCATAGGTCGGAGCGAGTGCGGAGATCAGGTTACCCGCGATGAAGAGCACCATGAGGCCGATGAGTGCGGTCTTGCGGGGCACGCGCGTGACGGCCGCGGTGATGAGAATGGCGCCGACGGCCACGCTCAAGGCGTAGCCCGAGATCAGCCAGCCCGCCGCTGCCTCGTTGACATGGAAGTCTGCCGCGACCTCGGGGAGGAGGCCGGCGATGACGAATTCCGTCAAGCCGATTCCGAATCCGCCGATGGCGAGGGCGATCAGGCCGATGGGCATGGCTATCTCCTTGTGGGGGCTGTGTTTGTGGGGCTGCGCTTGTGGGCGCGGGATGGCACGCGTACGCTGGTATTTGCAGACGCGTCATAAATAGTTGCACACGCGGGGTATTTCCGCAACCGTGTCATCCGATCGCTCGGAGACACGGGGCACGCCGGGGCGCGGGAACGGACGGAGCAGGCAATGAGTATCGGAGACGACGCGGTCGAGGTGCGGGCGCAGGGGTGGTACACGCTTGCAGCCCTGCACGGGCTGATCGATTCACGACTCGAGCGAGCGCTCCAGGCGAGCTCGAAGCTGTCCGTGGTCGAGTTCACCGTGCTCGACGTGTTGAGCCGCCAAGACGGCTGGCACATGCGCATGCAGCAGCTCTCTCGTGCGGCGGCGCTCAGCAACAGCGCGACCACCCGACTGGTCACGCGACTGGAAGACCGCAATCTGCTCACCCGCATCCTCTGCGTTGATGACCGGCGCGGCATCTACACCGAACTCACTGCGGCGGGCAAAAGGCTGCTCGCTGAGGCCAAACCGACCCACGATGCGACGCTCGAGCAGGCGCTCGCCGAGGCGCGCGAGACACCAGAGCTGCTGCCGCTGGTCGATGCCCTTCACGGCGTTGCCCTCGTCTGAAGTGGTACAGCCTGAGGTGGTACAGCCTGAGGCGGGGTTGCCCGAGACCGCACTCGTCGCCGAGTTCGTGCGCATCGTCGAGGGTGTGGTCGGGGCGCACGCCGGGCTCAGCCGCGATCAGGCGATCGTCGTCGGCCACCTGGTGCGCATCGTCAAGATCGGACGACGGATGCTGCGCGACCTCGCCGACGCCGACGGCGACCAGCAATTTCCGCTCACCCGCCAGTACCTCGACTCGTACTCGTCGCTGGTCTATCTGCTCGACCCGGCGCCCGAGGACGCGGTGCGCTTCGACCGGTATCTCAAGGACAGCCTGGTGGCGGAGCTCGACCTGCTGCGCTCGGCGGGAGAGACGGCGCCCGGGCACGAGCGTGAGCCAGGGCGCAGGCTCCTGGCCGAACTCGATCGCGCCCTGCGCACGGCGGACATGACGCCGGAGGATGTTCCCGGGCGTCGAAAGATCGGCTGGCCATCGGCTGAAGTACGGATGCGGGCGGTCGGCGACGGCGCCTACCTCGCCTACCGCAGCGGATCGAACGCCGTGCACGGCACCTGGATCGACCTGCTGCGGGCCCAGCTGACCGTCGCCGACGATGGCGCCTTCGCTGCGCGGCTGGAGCCCGAGGTATTTCGGCCCGAGGTGCTGCGGCGGTTCGTGCGGCTCGGGGTGCCCGTCATCCGTCTGTGCGTGGCCGCATTGGACATCACCGATCCTGGTACCGACGCGGCGCTGACCGATCTCGCGCGTAGCGTTGAGCTGGCAGAAACGAACGAGGGAGAAAAGCTGATGGCACGACACTGGATAGCGACGGATTTCGGCGGCTCGGAGGTGCTCCGATTCGACGAGACCGAGGTTCGCGCACCCGGCCAGGGCGAGGTCACGATCGAGGTACGCGCAGCGGGAATGAACCCGGCGGATTACAAGCATGTGGCCCGTGGTGAGGATCGCAGCCTGCTGCCGATCGCCATCGGCTACGAGGCGGCGGGGGTCATCTCCGCGGTCGGACCAGATTCTGACTTCTCGGTCGGCGACGAGGTGCTGGGCTTCCGTCTGCGCGGAGCATGGGCGACCTCGGTGACCGTTCCGGCATCCGATGTCTTCGCCAAGCCGCCAACGCTCGGCTTTCCCGAGGCCGCCAATCTGCTGCTTGCCGGCACCACCGCGAGCGAGATGCTGCACGTGACCAAGGTCGCCGCGGGGGAGACGATCGTCGTACACGGCGCGTCCGGCGCTGTCGGCGTCAGCGTCATCCAGCAGGCGAAGCTGCTCGGTGCCCGCGTGATCGGCACCGCCAGTGAGAAGAACTTCGCGGTCGTCGAGGGATTCGGCGCCGAACCGGTCGCCTACGGGGACGGTCTCGAGGATCGCCTGCGCGCGATGGCTCCCGAAGGATTCTCGGCCGCGTTGGACACCGTCGGCACGGACGAAGCGGTGCGGGTATCGCTCGCCCTGGTGGCGGACCGAGCGCGCATCGTGACGATCACCGCGTTCGCGGAAGCGCAGGAGCATGGCTTCCACGTGATCGCCGGGGTCATGCCGGCGAGTGCTGCCTACCGGGACTCGGTGCGGTCGAGCCTGATCGCGCTCGCCGGAGAGGGCTCGCTCGTCGTCCCGGTGGCACGCACGTTCCCGCTGGCCGATGCGCTCGAGGCAATCGAGCTGCTGCGCTCGGAGCATCCTGGCGGCAAACTCGCTCTGATCCCGTAGTGGCGGGAGCACCGTCGCGCGCGCTCGACCGGGAGATTCTGCGCCTGGCCGGGCCGACGCTCGCGGCGCTCGTCGCCGAACCTCTGTTTCTGCTGGTCGACACCGCACTGGTCGGGCATCTCGGCGACGAGCCGCTGGCCGGGCTCGGCATCGCCAGCAGCATCCTGCAGACCGCGGTCGGGCTGCTCGTCTTCCTCGCCTACGCGACGACCCCCGCGGTTGCGCGCTTGGTCGGGGCGGGAGATCGTCGCGGCGCCCTGCGGGCCGGCGTCGACGGCGTCTGGCTCGCGCTCGCGGTCGGGGTGGTCATGCTGGCGCTCGGGCTGTGGCTCGGCGACGGAGCCGTCGCGCTGTTCGGTGCGCAAACGGATGTCGCTGCCGCCGCATCCGTGTACCTCGGCATCTCGCTCTGGGGTTTGCCGGCGATGCTCATCGTGCTCGCTGCCACCGGGTTGCTCCGCGGCCTGCAGAACACCCACACCCCGCTCGTGATCGTCACCGCGGGCTTTGCGGCGAACGCGGCGCTCAACGCGATCTTCATTTACGGGCTCGGCTGGGGGATCGCGGGTTCCGCCGCCGGAACTGTGATCGCGCAGTGGGCCATGGCCGTGGCCTTCGTCGTGATCGTGGCGCGTCGGGCGCGACGGAGCGGTGCGGCGCTGCGACCTGGGCTGGCCGGCGTGACGGGGGTTGCGGCATCCGGCGGCTGGTTGTTGCTGCGCACGGCCTCGCTGCGGGCGGCCATGCTCGCCACTGTCTTCGCGGGCAGCATGCTCGGCGCCCGCGGTCTGGCGGTGCTGCAGGTTGCGCTCGCCCTGTTCTCCCTGGTCGCGTTCGTGCTCGACTCGCTCGCCATCGCCGGGCAGGCGATGATCGGCCACGGTTTCGGCGCGGCCGACAGGGAGCGGGTGTCGCACATCACTCGACGGCTGATCCGCTTCGGTCTGCTGGCCGGGGTCGGTATCGGCGTGGTGATCGCCGCGCTGTCGCCGGTGCTCGGTCGCGTCTTCAGTTCGGAGACGCCCGTTCTCGCCGCGCTGCCGCCGGTTCTGCTCGTGATGGCGGTGGGGGTGCCGCTCTCCGGCTTCGTCTTCGTGCTCGACGGCGTGCTGATCGGCGCCGGTGACTCCCGCTACCTCGCTCTGAGCGGGGTGGTGAACCTGGCCGTGTACCTGCCGCTGCTCTGGTGGGCGGTCTCGGTCGGAACCGTGTTCGCGCTCTGGGCGGCGTTCGCGCTCGGGTACATCGGCATCCGGGCGGTCACGCTCGGGCTGCGCGCCCGCGGCACGCGCTGGATCGAGCTCGCTGCCACCCGCTGACGCCATGCTCTGCGCGAATACCCAGCCAGGCGGATGAGCTGACCCCGATACTGGTCTCACCCGACCGATGCCGGTCCACAGCCCCAAGGAGCAAATCATGGGTTTCCTCGATCGTCTTCTCGGCCGCGAAGAGGACCCGCCGGTGCAGCAGCGCCAGGCAGCCCCGCAGCGCACCGCGTCTCGCAGTGACGATGAGATCGCCGTCGAGCGCTACCAGTACCTTCTGCGGACCGCGCCGCCCGAGACCATCGAGCAGGTGCACACCGAAGCATTTACCAAGCTGACGCCGAAGCAGCGCGACATCCTGTTCGAGCAGCTCACCAAGAACGCCACTACCGCGAGCGAGCGGCCGGCCAACGCCGAGCCCGCGACGCTGGCGCAGGCCGCTACCCGAGCCGAGTTCCAGCAGCCGGGCAGCATGGCGCGCGCTTTCGGCGGCGGCGGCGGCATGGGCGGGCCGAGCTTCGGCAGCATGCTCGGCAGCTCGATCCTCGGCACCGTCGCCGGCTACGTCATCGGCTCCGCGCTGGTCAGCGCCTTCATGCCGAACGACTTCGGTGGCTCGTCTGACGCGTCCGACGCGTCCGGGGATTCCGGCGGCGACAACAACAACGACAGTGCAGGCGACCCGGGAACGGATTCCGGTACCGACGCCGGCGGCACCACCGAGGCTGCGGGCTACGGCGGCGGCTGGGACCAGGGCGGCGACATCGGCGGCGATTTCGGGGGCGGCGATTTCGGCGGCGGAGATTTCTTCTAAGCCCAGAGCCTAGGTCTCGATCAGCGGAGTGACGCCCGTGAGGTCCAGTCCTATCTCGATCAGGCGGATGTGACCGGCGAGCTCCGCTCCGCGGCCCCGCAGCAGACCGGCCTTCACCGCACCGAAGGTGACGGTCAGGTCGGCTGGCAGCTGCACGGCATCCGCCACGCTCCCGTCGTCAGGGTTCACCCCGCTCGGGATGTCCACGGCGACGACCCGCGGACGCTGCGGCAGCGCCAGGATGGCCCGCACCACTGCCCGCGACCGCCCGCGCAGGGGAGTGCCGGCTCCAGCGCCGATGCCCAGCATACCGTCGACCACGACCGTGTCATCCGCCACCGTGCCATCCACGCCATCGAGCCGATCCGGGAGTGTCTCGATCTCGACGGCGCCCGACTCCAGTGCCCTGGCCAGCCCGGCCTCGTGCACACGGTCGCCGGTGCGCAGAATCTGCACGGGGATGCCATCGTTCGCAAGCTCAACACCGGCGAAGAGTGCATCCCCTCCGTTGTCGCCCGATCCGACGAGCAGCAGCACTCGCTCTGGCCTCACCTCGCGAATTGCCGCCGCGAGCCCGGCCGCTGCCCGCGCCATGAGGGGCACTCCGGAAGTCAGCAGCGGTGCCTCGGCTGCCCGCACCTGATCGGCCGAGTATCCAGCGGTCATCCGGCGCACGACCGTAGCTGACTAGACATCCGAAAGGTCGGGGTCATGAAGCCTCCTCTTCGCTACTGCAGGCTACGCTCGAACCCAATCGTCTCTAAGGAGTTCACGTGCCTGGTGCCCTCGTTCTGTCCGGTGGCGGACTTGCTGGAATCGCTTGGGAGGTCGGCGTGCTCGCCGGCATCGCCAACGAATCAGCGGATGTCTTCGCGAAGCTGACCCGCCCCGAGACCACCTACCTCGGCACCTCGGCCGGCTCTGCGGTCGCGTCGCAGCTCGCCGGAGGCACCCCGATCGAGGAGCTGTATGCCCAGCAGGTCGCCGAGGAGACCGCCGAGCTCGGCGCGGAGATCGACGCGGTCGCCTTCAGCGAACAGATGGCGAAACTCATGGAGGGCGTGACCTCGCCCGAGGAAGCGCGGCGTCGCATCGGCGCTTTCGCCCGGGCCGCCGACACTGGCTCGTCGTCAGCGCGCCGCGCGGTGATCGAGGCACGACTGACGGTGAAGGAGTGGCCCGACCGCCGCCTGTTGATCACCGCCGTCGACACCGACAGCGGCGAGCTCCGCATTTTCGATCGCGAGTCTGGCGTCAGCCTGGTCGATGCCGTCTCGGCCAGCTGTGCCGTTCCCGGCGTCTGGCCGACCGTCGAGATCGATGGACGGCACTACACGGATGGCGGGGTGCGGTCGACCAGCAACGTCGACCTGATCGCGGGCAGCGACCCCGTTCTGGTGCTCACGCCAGCGCCGGAGTTCGGTCCGCTCGGCCCGACAATCGCGCCAGAGCAGGTCGCCGCGATCGGCATCGGAGCGCGCACCCTGGTCTTCGCCGACGAGGCATCGCTCATCGCCTTCGGCAGCAATCCGCTCGATCCCGCCGTGCGGCCCGCCGCGGCACAGGCCGGGCGAGCGCAGGGGAAGCGGCTCGCTGCCGAGCTCCTGGCCATCTGGGGCTGAGTGGGCTCCGAACAACTCCCATGGTCACCACGTCAGCGTCAGCCGAAGGCACCACGATCGCTCCACTCGACCGAGCCTGGCAGATCTCCACGCCGCTCACCCCGGTCGGGTTCTACCCAAAGTTCGGCCCGCTGCCGGCGGTCATCGAGGTTCGTGATCAGACCGGCGCGTGGGACGCGCCGGGTCAGACCCGTCAGTTGATGCTGTCTGACCGCGGAAGCGTCATCGAGCATCTGCAGTTAGTGGATGCGCCGCGACGGTTCGAATACCGGCTGAGTGACTTTCAGAAGCTGTTCGGAAAACTCGTCTCAGGGGCGCGAGCTGAGTGGCTGTATACGGAGGTGGCGGGCGGTACAAGCATCCGCTGGACCTACACCTTCGAGCCGTATCCGCGCGCCCGACTGCTGGTCGGGCTGATCGTTCGACTGTTCTGGGCGCCCTATATGCGCCGAGTGCTGCCGGGCATCATCGCCGAGGTTGAGCGCCGCGTCTGAGCGCGGACCGGCTGCCGTCGCTCAGGCCGATGGGGCCTCGCGACCTCCGGTGGGTCAGTGCCCCAGCGGAGCGTCGCCGGTGGTCGCGATCTTGCGGATGAAGAACGCGCACGGAATGGCGAACAGCGAGATCACCGCGCCGTACAAAAAGGCCGAGTGGACGCCGGCCGCGTACGAGTTCGCGTCGCCGGTGGAGGCCTGCGCGATCTGCACCGACGACATGACGGTGACGAATAGCGCGGTACCCGCCGCGCCGGCCAGCTGCTGAATCGTGCCGACCATCGCGCTGCCGTAGGAGTACAGCTCCGGGCGAAGCGAGCCGAGGCTGGCGGTGAACAGCGGGGTGAAGATGAGCGCCAGGCCGATGCTCAGCGTGACGTGTGCAGCGAGCACCATCCAGAAGCTGCTCTGGGCGTTCAACAGCGTCATCGCCCACAGGTCGCCGCTCACGATCGAGGCCCCCGCAATGAGAAGCCCGCGCGGGCCGACCCGGTCGTAGATTCGACCGACGAACGGTGCGAGCAGGCCCATGACCAGGCCACCGGGCAGCAGCAGCAGGCCGACCTGGAGTTCTTGCAGGTGAAGTACGTGCACCATGTACAGCGGCAGTAGCACGATGGTGCCGAACATCGCCATCATGCTGATCGCGAACATCGCGATCGAGAACGTGAAGGTCGGCACGCGGAAGGTGCGCAGATCGAGCAGAGCGCGGTTGGTGCGCTGCAGCACCAGTTGACGCAGCACGAAGATCGCCAGGGCGAGCACACCGATGGCGAGCGGCGTCCACACCTCGAGCGGTGAGCCTGCGGTGCCCGCATTGCTCAGGCCGTAGACCAGACCGCCGAAGCCGAAGGCGGAGAGAACGACCGACAGGATGTCGAAGGTCGCCTTATGCGTCTCGGTCACGTTCTTGATCAGCGCGCCGCCCACGAACAGGGCGACCAGCGCGATCGGTAGCACGAAGATGAACATGAAGCGCCAGCTGAACGCGGTGAGGATCAGGCCGGAGATGGTCGGGCCGATCGCCGGGGCGACCGAGATCACGATCGAGATGTTGCCCATCATGCGCCCACGGTTTGCCGGCGGCACCAGGGTCATCACCGTGGTCATCAGCAGTGGGAACATGATGGCCGTTCCGCTGGCCTGGATGACTCTCGCCGCGAGCAGCAACGTGAAGCCGGGCGACAGTGCCGCGACGAGCGTGCCGAGGCTGAACAGTCCCATCGCGGCGATGAACAGACTGCGGGTGCTGAACCGTTGCAGCAAGAAACCGGTGATCGGGATGACGACGGCCATCGTCAGCAGGAACGCGGCGGTCAGCCACTGCCCGGTGCTCGCCGAGATGTCGAGGTCTTTCATGAGCTGCGGCAGCGCCACGCCCATGATCGTCTCGTTGAGAATCATCACGAACACCGAGATCAGGAGAACGCCGATCACCAGGCGGTTGCGGCGGTCGAGGGACGTGTCGCGCTCGATCAGGTCGGTCGGCGACCCGGTCGTCGAGGTACTGATGGTTTCGGTCATTGCTGTTCCCGTCGAAATGGCGGTGGAAGTGGGAGGCGGTCGGTCGCGATCACGAGGACCCGACTGACAGGTGGGGCGAGGGCACCGTTGCCAACGGCCGCGAGCAGATGAACAGGCTCGGCGACCGACTATGAGAAGAGCATGAAGTCAGTCTGGTTTATTCCACCGACATTCGAAATGATCCATACCCCTGCAACGACCGGATGACCGCACCGTCACCCGCTGTCACCCACCGTTACCCCACGAAGGCTGCGTCCATTTCGTAGGTGACCCACGAGGTGGCGCGTCCCTTGGCGTCGTAGAGCGATCGCGCGGTCGTGTTGTCGACCGCGGTGATCCAGCGCACGATGGTCGCTCCGCTCTCGGTGGCGAGCTCGGCGCAGCGCTCGAGCATCCGTCCGCCCACGCCCCGGCCACGGGCATCCGCCGAGGTGAAGAGATCGTCGAGGTACAGCCCCAAGGCTCCGGATGACGGCCGCGCGAACAGGCGGAGGTGGGCGAGAGCGACCAGCTCTCCGTGCTCGTCCTCCGCGACTATTCCGCGCAGACCGTACTCGCGGGCCTGCAACCACCCCCAGGTGCGCTGGACGATCGCGTCGTCGTCGGCGAGCAGGTAAAACGCGCGATACCCGCGATATAGCTCCGACCAGGCGTCGACGTCGGTGTCGCGGAGGTCTCGGATCGTCAACTCGCTCATGGGCAGACACTAACGCCCATGGCAGTTCTCGTGGCAGTTTCCGCGGAAGTCAGCCAGGCCCCGCCACGGGGATGACCGACGACTGAAGGTGGGCGTACGGTGGTTGGTGGTAACGAACAGAGGATCGAGATGTCAGACACCGCCAGCAACCCCTCAACCAATATCAAAGTCATCGGTCTGGCGGTCGCGGGAGCCGTCGGCGGATTCCTGTTCGGCTTCGATTCCTCGGTCGTCAACGGCGCCGTCGACGCGGTCGAGAAAGACTTCAACCTGCTGCCCGCACTCATCGGGCTTGCCGTCGCGAGCGCTCTGATCGGATGCGCGTTCGGCGCCTACTTCGCCGGGCGCCTTGCCGACCGCTGGGGTCGTATCCCCGCCATGATCGTCGGATCGGTGCTGTTTCTCGCCAGCGCGATCGGTGCCGGTCTCTCGATCGGCGTGTGGGATCTGGTCGTCTGGCGGGTCGTCGGCGGACTCGGTATCGGAATCGCCTCGGTGATCGCACCGGCCTACATTGCGGAGATCTCCCCGAAGCAGATGCGCGGCCGCTTGGCATCGCTCCAGCAGCTGGCCATCACCGTCGGTATCTTCGCCGCCCTTCTCTCCGACACCCTCTTCGCGAACGCCGCGGGCACGGCTGGCGCGAAGTTCTGGTTCGGACTGGAGGCATGGCGCTGGATGTTCCTCGCGGGTGTGGTTCCCGCGGTCGTCTACGGATTGCTCGCGATCGCTCTCCCGGAGTCTCCGCGTTTTCTGGTGCTCAAGAATCGCGACGACGAGGTGCGCAAGATCTTCGCGCGCATCTGGCCGAACGACGACGCCGAACGCGCCATCCGGGACATGCGCTCGGCCATCGAGGCCGATCAGCAGGGGAATCAGAAGGGCGCGTTGCGCGGTAAGGCCTTCGGTCTTAAGCCGATCGTCTGGGTCGGGATCGTCCTGTCGATCTTCCAACAGTTCGTCGGCATCAACGTGATCTTCTATTACTCCACGACGCTGTGGCGGTCGGTCGGTTTTCAGGAGAAAGACTCCTTCACCATCTCGGTGATCACCTCGGTGACGAACATCGCGGTCACCTTCGTCGCCATCGCCCTGGTCGACCGGGTCGGCCGACGGCCGATCCTGCTGTTCGGGTCGGCGGGCATGACGGTGTCGCTCGCCGCCATGGCCGTCGCCTTCAGTCAGGCCAATGTGGTCAATGGCGCGCCATCCCTGCCCGGCGGGTGGGGGCCGGTCGCCCTCGTCGCGGCCAACATCTTCGTGATCAGCTTCGGCGCATCCTGGGGCCCGGTGGTCTGGGTGTTGCTCGGCGAGATCTTCCCGACCCGCATCCGCGCTCGGGCGTTGGGCATCGCTGCGGCGGCTCAGTGGATCGCCAACTTCGTCGTCACGATCAGCTTCCCGCCGCTGGCATCCGTCTCGCTGGTGCTCACCTACGGGCTGTATGCGCTGTTCGCGCTGCTGTCGTTCCTGTTCGTGATGCGGTTCATCCCCGAGACGAACGGCATGTCGCTCGAGGAGGCGAATACCCTGCTGCCCCCCAAGAACAGTGCGAAAAGGACGAGCAGCGCGAAAAAGACGCCGGCCGCAGCCAAGTCCGGCGCCTGACCCGCGTCGCGTCGGGTAGCGGATGGCGGCAGCGGTCGGCGCGGCCGAGATACTGCGCCTGCGGCTGAGCGCGCACCGCATAGAGAATCCGTCGGGCGTTGAGCTGTCCGTGGTCGACGTCACGCGACAGCTGTTCGCGCTGCAGGGGCAGGACTTCATCCAGGGCGGCTGGGCGCTGGGGGTGCGCGCCCCGGGGTCGCGGCTCAGTGATCTGATCGCGGCGCTCGACGCCGGGACGATTGTGCGCTCTGCGCCATTCAGGGGCACGCTGTTCTTTCTCCCCGCCGAGGAGCTGCGCTGGGTGCTCGGCGTCACAGCCCCGCGCACGATCGCGGGATCGGCGACCCGACAGCGGCAGCTCGGACTCGACGAGGCGATTCTCGATCGAGCGCGCGCGGCGACGATCGCGGCCCTGCAGGGCGGAAAAGCGCTCGCCCGCGACGAGTATTTCGCCCTGCTGCGATCGATCGACATCGACCCGTCGGCGCAGCGCGGCTATCACGTGATCTGGCACCTGGCTCAGACCGGACTGATCTGTTGGGGGCCCGCCAGTGGCACGCAGCAGGCTCTGGTTCTGCTCGACGAATGGGTGTCGACCTCGCGCGACCTATCTGGTGACGAAGCACTGCGCGAACTCGCGCTGCGGTACTTCACCGGTCACGGGCCGGCGACTTTGCGCGACTTCGCCTGGTGGGCGAAACTCACCCTCGCCTCCGCGCGCACCGGGCTCGCGCTTGCGGCGGACGATCTCGTCGAACTCGAGCACGGCGGCGAGAGCTACTGGGCGTCCGCCCGGGAGATCGATCTGGCCTCGGGCAGGAGGCGGTCGACGGCGGTGCACGCGCTGCCCGGATTCGACGAATACCTGCTGGGCTACACCGATCGATCGCTCCCGCTCGACGACGAGCATTTTGCCCGGATCGTGCCAGGCAGCAACGGAATCTTCTTGCCGATGATCGTTGCGGGAGGGCGCATCGTCGGCACCTGGCGTCGCGCGGAGAAATCCGGCGGGGTGACGGTCACCCCCGACGCGTTCGGCGACCTGACCACGCGCGAAACCGCGGCGTTCGCGCTGTCGAGGGACGCGTTCGCGCGCTTTCGTACCTCGTAGACCGGGTCTCGATACGCGTCCTCGCGCGGACGCTCGGGCGCTACTCGACCGACGGAGTCGTTCGGGCGCTACTCGACCAGCGGAGTTCTACCAGCCGAGGGTGCCGGGCTCGCCCTTGAACGGCCCGACCACGCGGGAGGTGATCCATCCGCCGTAGAAGTCGCCGGCCTGCGGCGTCACCGTCTCGCCCGCGACCTCACACGAGTCCATCGCGCTCGGGTACACCGCCACCCGGTCCACGAGCTGCTCGTAGCCGGCGCTCGGTGAGGGGTAGAACCAGGCCGAGCGCGCGGCATCCGTGTCACCGCCACGAACGGTCAGGTACCGCGCGCCGCCCTTGAACTCGCAGAAACTCGCGCCGTCTGCCGGCTGCAGGGAGTCATCCGGGAAGGCGGAGCGCGGAAGGTAATAGACCGGCGGATGACTGGTCTCGAGAACGCGCACGGCATCCGTGGTGTCGACGATGAGTTCGCCGCCGAGTCGAATACGGATGCGGTCGGTCGTCGCCTCCACCCGCGGCGGCCGAGGATAATCCCAGACCGATTCCTGGCCGGGGCCGGGGATCACGCGGGTCACGCGGGCCATGAGAGGCTCTGCTTGCATACGATCGCTGTCATTGCTCCATCGTGGTCTGAGACGCTGTGAGACGCCAGGCCTTGCGCGCGCGTGCCGCCGAGCGAATGCTGTGGGTGGCACCCTAGGGGAAAGACAGAGCATGAGTTCGAAAGGCACAGCATGAGCATCCTCCTCACCGGCGGCAGTGGTTTCGTCGGATCCTCCGTTCTGACGGCGTTGATCGCGGCCGGATATTCCGTCGACGCGGTGGTCCGCAGCGACGAAGCGGGGGAGAAGGTGGCCGCGGCGGGCGCGCGGGCGGTCGAGCACATCCTTCCCGACACCGACTGGCTCACCCTCGAACTCGAGCAGAGCGACGGATTCATCCACACCGCGACGCCCGACGACGGCAGCGGCGCCGAATTCGACGACGCGGTGATCGACTCGGTCATCGCCGCATTCGCCGGCACCGACAAGCCGTTCATCTACACCGGGGGTGTCTGGGTGCACGGTAACGGCGCCGACATCACTGAGGAGACTCCCATCTCCGCTCCCGAGATCACCGCCTGGCGCGAGGAGCGCGTGCAGAAGCTCTTCGCCTCCGGCATCAACGCCAGCGTCATCGAACCTGGCGTCGTCTACGGCTACGGAAAGGGCATCCCGAATGTCATCTCCGGTGCGCCCCGCACCGCGACGGGCGCACTCACGCTGCTGGGAACCGGCGATCAGCACTGGGCCACGGTGCACGTCGATGATCTGGCCGACCTGTACGTGCTCGTTCTGCAGTACGCGACCCGCGGCGAGCGGTACCTCGGCGTGAACGGCGAAAGCGTCACCGTGCGTCAGCTTGCTGAAGCGGTGGTCGGGCCAGACGGTGAGGTGGCTCCTGGCGACCTGGCCACAACGGAGGGGGCGTTGGGCAAGGGCTTCACCGAGGCGCTGCTTCTCGATCAGCAGGCGTCGGGAGCGAAGGCCCGCGCCCTGGGCTGGAACCCCACCAGGCCATCGATCCTCTCCGAACTGGCGGGCTGACCGAGGGGCTACGCGGTCTTCATGACGTCCGCGGTGAAGTTGTTCACGCGGTCGAGTAGCCCCTGGGCCCGCCGGGCGACGATCTCGGCCGGGTCGGGCTGCATCGGCAACTTGGGCGGGGTGATGCGGATGATCAGCGAGCAGGCGAGATCCGCGCAGATGTAGGTCCCGACCGAGTTGCCGTTGCGGCCGGACTCCCCGGCGCGCGCGGCCGAGAACAGGGTTACCTGGTCGGAGGGCTGCGGGGTGCGGCAGAGCGAGCACATCGCTGAAATTCCGGGGCGCATGCTGACACTGGATGCGCGCAAGACGACCCCGACGGGCCGGTCGTCCACCCAGTGCACCAGGTAACCGCGGAGCGGGGCGCCGTGATCGCGCCATCCCAAGTACTCGCGGTCGCTCCAGAGCACCTCGTGCAGCCCGGGGAGCGGGATTCGTGCGATCTCGCCCTTGGTGGCGTTGACGAAGCTGGCGCGGATATCCGTTTCGCTGAGCGCTTTCACGTTCCCCCTCATCCGTCCGGCGTGCATTCAAGCCTAAGTCAGGGTGCGCGTACGGTGCGCAGCATGGTGAATCCCGCAGTGCTCTTCGATATCGATGGAACCCTCGTCGACTCCAACTACGCCCACGTCGCGGCCTGGAGCCGCGCGCTCGAGGAGGTCGGTCATCCGGTCGACTCCTGGCGCATCCACCGGGGGATCGGCATGGACTCCGATCTGCTGCTCGATGAGTTGCTCGGCGGCCGGGCGGAAGACCTGGGTGACAGGGCATCCGCGCTGAACTCCGAGCACTACCTGGCTGCCGCGGGCTCCCTGCGAGCGTTCGCCCACGCCCGCGAACTCGTGTCTGCGGTCGCCGACCTCGGACTGCAGGTGGTGTTGGCGACGTCGGCGCCGAACGACGAGCTTCAGCTGCTGCGCTCGGTGCTCGGCATCGAAGAGGATTTGGCGCTCGTGACCTCCGCCGGGGACGTCGAGCAGGCCAAACCCGCGCCGGACATCGTGCAGGTAGCGATCGCACGCGCCGGGGTCGAGCCCGCCCGGGCGATCATGGTCGGCGATTCGATCTGGGATGTCCGCGGCGCAGCCTCTGCGGGGGTGGCCTGCATCGGACTGCTGAGCGGTGGCACGGGTCGCCTGGAATTGCTCGAAGCGGGCGCGATCGCGGTCTACGACGATGCCGGCGACCTGCTCGCCCACCTGGCCGACAGTGCGATCGCGGCGCTCGCGCGCTAGCGGTACCGCTAGCCGCGCAGCTTCTCGAGCAGGGGTTCGGCCACCTCGGCGAGGAAGCGTTCCTGGTTGACGTCGCCGACCTGCACCAGAGCGACATCCGTGAACCCCGCTCCCGCGTATTCAGCGATTCCGGCCGCCAGCTCGTCGAGATCCGGGCCGCAGGGAATCGTCGCAGCGACATCTTCGGGACGTACGAATTGGCTGGCGCCGGCGAATCCGTGCGGGGTTGGTAAGTCCGCGTTGACCGCCCAGCCGCCTGCGAACCAGCGGAACTGGTCGTGGGCGAGCTCGATCGCCTCCTGCTTGTCGGGCCCCCAGCAGATCGGGATCTGGCCGATCGTGCGGGCATCCGCCGACCCCGACCAACCGTCGAGGATCGAGCTGTCGGGTTCTGTCGTGATCAGGTGGTCGCCGAGCTCGCCGAAGCGCGAGGCTCCCGCGGCGCTGGAGACCGCGACGCCGATCTCCACCCCGTCGTCGGGGAGGTCCCAGATGCGGGCGGAGTCGACCCGGAAGTATTCGCCGTCCCAGGTGACCAGCTCGCCCGTGTGCAGTTCCCGGATGATGTGGATCGCCTCCTCCAACATGTCCTGGCGCTGGGCGACCGGCGCCCAGCCCTCGCCGACGACATGCTCGTTGAGGTTCTCTCCCGCGCCGAGGCCCAGGATGAACCGCCCGTCGCTCAGCAGCTGCATGGTCGCCGCCTTCTGGGCGATCACCGCGGGGTGGTAGCGCACCGTCGGGCAGGTCACGTAGGTGGCGAGCTCCACACGGTTGGTTGCGTGGGCAACCGCGCCGAGCACCGACCACGCGTACGGGGCGTGCCCCTGGCTGGTGAGCCAGGGTGAGTAGTGGTCGCTCGAGACCTCGAAATCGAAGCCCGCGTTTTCCGCCGCGACCGCGTAGTCGACGAGCTGCTTCGGTCCGCTTTGTTCCGTCATGAGGGTGTAGCCGTATCGAGTCATGCCGTCATGCGTACGCCCGGAAGCGGCATCCGTGAAGCGGGCTGAGGTAGGGAGCGCGCGAGCGGTGTTGAATTGCACGGTGCCTCTCACGACTCAGCCGCAGCTCATTGCCGCCCTCCGCAGCGATCTCACTGCCGCCAATTTCTCCGTCGACGCCATGACCAGAATGTGGGGAGAGGATGCCGCGGCCGCCCTGCATCGCGGGCAGCGGGTTCCCGCCCTCCGTGGCCTCGCCGGTCGACAGGACCCTCTCGCCACCCTCGCCCGGGTGCTGGTGCTCGGCCTTCCCGCCGATCGCGACCAGCTCGCCCACGCGTTTGCCACGCTCGGCGTCGACGGTGCGATCGAGGCGGGTCTCGTCGACGCGGCCGGCACGCCGCTGGTCGACCTGCGCCCGTACAGTTTTGTCGACGCTCACGGCGTCGGCGGCTGGTGGATCGCCAGCGACCTGGGCGAGCTCTCCACCGGAGCACCCCTGCGGGTAGACCACGTGCTCGGCGTGGGCGGTGCCTCGACCACCCTGAGCGGGCTGATGCTGGGTCGCCCCGTCGCGACGGCACTGGATTTGGGGACTGGATGCGGCATCCAGGCATTGCACGCTGCCCGGCATGCCGAGCGGGTCGTCGCCACCGACATCTCGCAGCGCGCGCTCGACTTCGCCGCCTTCAATGCCGAACTCAATGAGGTGCGATCCATCGAGTTCCGCCTGGGCAGCCTGTTCGATCCGGTGGAGGGGGAGCGGTTCGATCACATCGTCTCCAATCCGCCGTTCGTGATCACGCCGCGCACCGACGGGGTGCCAGAGTACGAGTACCGCGATGGCGGCATGGTGGGGGATGCCCTGGTCGCCTCCGTGATCGCCGGTCTGGCTGATCACCTTCAGCCCGGCGGTGTCGCCCAGCTGCTCGGCAACTGGGAGTACCGGGCGGCCGCTGGGTGGTCGGCCTCAGGACGGGCGGCCTCAGGGGAAGACAGCGGCGACGGGCTGCAGCGAGTCGGCCGCTGGATCGACGACAGCGGTCTCGGCGGCTGGGTGATCGAGCGCGAGGTACAGGATGCGAAAGCGTACGCCGAGACCTGGATCCGCGACGGCGGCACCCGCCCGGGCCCGGACTTCGACCGCCTCTACGGCGCCTGGCTCGACGACTTCGAGGCTCGCGGGGTGACCGCGGTCGGCTTCGGGTACCTCACGATGCGCTCGGACCCCCGTCCGCTGCGGCGGCTCGAACGACTCGACGGTCCCGTCGGCGCCGGACTCGGGCCACACCTCGCCGGGGCGCTCGCCGCCCACGATTGGCTGGCGGGCCTCGACGACGAGCAGCTCGGTCGCGAGCACCTCGAGGTGGCTCCCGACGTGACCGAGGAGCGGCACTACTGGCCCGGCGCGGAAGACCCGACGGTGATGAGCCTGCGCCAGGGCGGTGGCTTCGGTCGCACGGTCGCCCTCGACACCGGACTCGCCGCGCTGGTCGGTGCGTGTGACGGCGAGCTCAGCGTGCGGGCGATCATCGGCGCGATCGCCCAACTGCTGGAGGTCGACGAACTCGCGCTGCGCGCCGAACTGCTGCCGCGCATCCGTGATCTGGTTTTCGCCGGAATGCTGACGTCGAAGTCTTGACCGCGGAGCCTCGACGGAACAAGCTCAGACAAACGGGCAAAGGAGCACCCATGTTCACTGCAGCAGATGCCTTCAGCGGGTTCTCGATCGACGACCTCGCGGCGGCCAAGACCTTCTATGGCGAGACCCTCGGGCTCGAGGTGAGTGAGAACGAGATGGGATTTCTCGAGCTGCATCTGGGCAGCGGTGCGACGGTGTTGGCCTACGCGAAGCCGGATCACGAACCGGCGTCGTTCACGATCCTGAACTTTCCCGTCGCCGACGTGGAGTCAGCGGTCGACGATCTCAACGCCCGGGGCGTGGTCACCAAGATCTATGACGAGGGCTCGAACACTGACGACAAAGGGATCTCCCGGGGCTGGGGTCCAGACATCGCCTGGTTCAGGGACCCGGCCGGCAACGTCCTCTCCGTCTTGAAGGGCGACTGAGCGCTCTCGCACTACCCCGTTTTTTTCTGAGTTCAACTCCCTCCCACCGTTTGGTCAGCAGTTCTACTGTCAACACGGTGGCGTCGCGGGGCGCCCGGAAGGACGTGAACGCGATGTCGCGCACAGAGACCGTGGATCGGTCACAGGGAGATTCGGTCAGAAGCCTGGTCCCTGCCAGGATGGACAGATTGCCGTGGACTCGCTTCCACTGGTCGATCGTCTTCGGGCTCGGCACGGCGTGGATTCTCGATGGCCTCGAGATCCAGATGGTCTCGGCCAACGGCTACGCCAAGATGCTCGACATGAATTCGACCGAGGTCGGGTTCACCGGCACGATCTACCTGATCGGCCAGGTCGTCGGCGCCCTCGTCTTCGGCCGTCTCGCTGACAAGCTCGGGCGGCGAAAATTCTTCATCATCACCCTGCTCGTGTACCTCATCGGCAGCGGTATCGCTGGGTTCTCGCCGAACATGCAGTTCCTCTGGATTTTCCGCTTTATCGCCGGGCTCGGTATCGGCGGCGAGTACACGGCGATCAACTCGGCCATCGACGAGCTCATCCCCTCGCACTTCCGTGGCCGGGTCGACATCGCGATCAACGGGACCTACTGGGGAGGCGCGGCGATCGGTGCGGTAGCCAACTTCTTCCTGCTCAACCCCTCGCATGCCGACTTCAGCGAGAACTGGGGCTGGCGTATCGGCTTCTTCATCGGACCGGTGCTGGGGTTGGTCATCATCTATCTGCGGCGACACATCCCCGAGAGTCCACGGTGGCAACTCACCCATGGTCAGGCGGATGCCGCCAACAAGACGGTCGACGAGATCGAGCAGCGCATCCACGACGAGGGCGTCACCGATCTGCCGCCGGTGGATGAAAGCAAAGCGATAGAGGTCCGCTCGATTGAGAACGTCGGCGCGCGGCAGATCCTCGGGGTGTTTTTCAAGAAGTACCCGAAGCGAGCAGCGACGACCATCGTGATGTTCGTCACACAGTCATTCCTCTACAACGCGATCTTCTTCAGTTACGCGCTCGTGCTGGAGAACTTCTACGACGTCAAGAACACCGCCATTTATTTCATCCCGTTCGCGATCGGCAACTTGATCGGACCGCTGGTGCTCGGCCACCTGTTCGACACCTGGGGTCGGCGCAAGATGATCTTCCTCACCTACGGGGTGGCCGGAGCCGTGCTCGCCGTTTCGGCGATCCTGTTCAACATCGGTGCCCTGAACGCGGTGACCCAGACGGTCTTCTGGTGCGTGGCGTTCTTCTTCGCGTCGGCGGGGGCGTCATCCGCCTATCTGGTCGCCAGCGAGTCGTTCCCGGTCGAGCTCCGTAGTCAGGCGATCTCGTACTTCTTCGCGATCGGCCAAATCGCGGGTGCGCTTGCTCCGGTGCTCTACGGATCGTTGATCGGTGACGGTAGCGATCGCTTCCCGCTCACGATCGGGTACTTCATCGGTGCGTTCCTGATGATCGGCGGTGGCATCACCGCCTTCCTGATCGGGGTGGATGCCGAACGCAAGTCGCTCGAGGACATCACCGAACCGCTCTCGGTGGTCGGTGCCTCCTCTGCCCAGCAGAAGAAGTAGGCCGAGCAGTACGAGGCACGGGAATAGGCTGAGTGGCCCGCGCGCTTCAGCACGCTCGAACCCTGTGAAAGAGAGCTTTCATGACCGAGAAAGTGTGGTTCATTACCGGTACATCGCGCGGCTTCGGCCGCGAATGGACCGCAGCGGCCCTATCGCGAGGCGACAAGGTCGCCGCGACGGCACGCGACGTGCGGACTTTGGATGACTTCGTCGACACGTACGGCGATCAGTTCCTCCCCATCGCGCTTGACGTCACCGATCGCGACGCCGATTTCGCCGCGGTGGCGCAGGCCTATGGCCAGTTCGGGCGCATCGACGTCGTCGTCAACAATGCCGGATACGGTCAGTTCGGCCTGATCGAGGAGATCACCGAACAGGAGGCCCGCGCTCAGTTCGAGACGAATGTCTTCGGTGCCCTCTGGGTGACACAGGCCGCCCTGCCGTTCCTGCGCGAGCAGGGGAGCGGTCACATCATCCAGGTGTCGTCGATCGGCGGCATCTCGGCCTTCCCGAACATCGGCATCTACAACGCGTCGAAGTGGGCTCTCGAGGGCTTCTCGCAGGCGCTCGCGCAAGAAGTCGAGGGCTTTGGAGTGAAGGTCACTCTTGTGGAGCCTGGCGGGTTCTCGACCGACTGGGGTGGCGCATCCGCCCAGGTCTCCGAGCCACTCCCGGCGTACGAGGCGTTTCACGAGAAGGCAGCGGAGCAGCGCAAGTCCCGCGTCGGTAATCAGGGCGACCCGAAAGCGTCTGCGGCAGCCATTCTGAAAATCGTGGATGCCGCGGAGCCGCCCCTGCGTGTCTTCTTCGGTACCGCTCCGATCGGCATCGCAAAGGCGGACTACGCACGCCGTATCGAGACCTGGGAGAAGTGGAACGACGTATCGATCGAGGCGCAGGGCTAGAACCTCGGGGCTAGCGAGGTGTTCGTAGCGGAGGGTGTGCACTCCGTAGACTGGGTGCACACCGTTCGTCCCTGGAAAGGTCCACCATGAAGTACTTCGCCTATGTCATCTCCATGGTGCTGTTCGTCGGTGGCATCCTCCTCTTCGGGTACGCCTTCTCGGTGCCGGGCATCGAGGCCATTCTGTTCTTCCTCGGCATCGTCGCGGTGTCGCTGTCGCTCTACCTCCCGTTCCACCTGCACAAGCTCGGCGACCGCTAGCCGCTCGCTAGAGACTCGGGCATGGAGTTCGATCGCTTCGGTGATGGACGGGTAGAGAACACCCGTCGCCAGCACGGCCTGACGGTGGCGCCCGAATTCGAGGCGAAGACCGGCGTCGAAGTCGAGGAGGGCGCGAGCGGCTTCTACGGGGTTGTGAAGCGCATCGAGGGCAAGCTCGTGCACCTCGAAGACTTCGACGGGATGACCCGTGTCTTCCCGCTCGGTGCGGGGTTTCTCGTGGAGGGCAAGCCGGTCACGCTGACCGTTCCGAAGGCGGCGAAGAGCGGCTCTGCACGCACCGCCTCCGGGTCGTTCGCGGTGGCCGATCAGCGTGCCCGGGTCGCCCTGCCCAGCCGCATCTTCGTCGAGGGGCGACACGACGCCGAACTCGTCGAGAAGGTGTGGGGCGCCGACCTGCGGGTGGAGGGCGTCGTGGTCGAATACCTTGAGGGTGTTGACGACCTCGACGCGATCGTGAAGCGCTTCGCTCCTGGCCCCGGCCGGCGGGTGGGCGTGTTGGTGGATCACCTCGTTCCGGGGTCGAAGGAGAGTCGGATTGCGGAGGCGGTAGCCCGCGGGCCGTACGGTCGCGATGTTCTGGTGGTCGGGCATCCGTTCGTCGACGTCTGGCAGGGGGTCAAGCCCGACAGACTCGGCTGGAAGCAATGGCCGGTGATTCCGCGCACCGTCGAATGGAAGCACGGCATCTGTGCCGCTCTCGGCTGGCCGCACGCCGAGCAGGCCGACATCGCTCGGGCCTGGCAGCGCATCCTCGGCCAGGTGCGGAACTACGCCGACCTCGAGCCGGTGCTGCTGGCTCGAGTCGAGCAGCTGATCGACTTCGTCACGGAGCCGGCCGCGCGCTAGGCCGTTCGTCGTCTAGGCGGTTATCTGGCTAGGCCGTTATCTGCACGAGCAGGTTGATGGTCGAGGCCACGATGACCGCCCCGAAGACGAACGACAGCAGTGCGTGCTTGAGCGCGGTCGCGCGCATCGCCGACGTCGTGATGCTCGTATCGGAGACCTGATAGGTCATGCCGAGGGTGAACGCGAGATAGGCGAAGTCGTAGTAGCGCGGCAGCTCCTTCTGGTTGAAGTCGACGCCGCCGGACTGCGAGTAGTACTGGCGGGCGTAGCGCAGCGTGTAGAGGGTGTGCAGCAGAATCCACGACAGCGCCACGCTGAGCAGGGTGAGCGCGGCCAGCAGCGCCTTCGCGACGCCGTGGGAGTTCGCCGCGTTGACCAGCACGAACACGACGGCGAATAGGCTCGCGACGGTGAGCAGAATGACCAGCAGGTCCGCATAGCCGCGATAGAGCTCCTCCCGGCTCGCGTGAGCCTTCGTCTGCTCGCCATTTGCGCGTCGGATGAACATCCACACCCAGACCGAGTAGATCGCGGAGGAGAAACACCAGCCGACGGTCGCGGCGTAGGGCCATTCGCCGAACAACCCGGTGACGACCGCCGCGATCGCGCCGACGACGAGCATGACGGCGAGGCGGAGAATCGTGTTGTGCTGTCTATCTTTGAGATCGCTGGGCATCTTGCGATTAGACCACAATGGACGGATGCTGAGCCTCCGCCCTCTCACGGCCGTCGACATCCCGCGCATCGTCGAACTGAACGACGCCGCCCATCCGGCCGTGCCGATCACCTCCGAGCGGGAGATGGCAGACCTGCTGGAGCTCGCTGGGTTCACCTTCGCGGCCGTTGCGGGCGATGACCTGCAGGGCTTTTTGATCGGGATGACGCCGGGCTCGACCTATTCCAGCGAGAACTACCGATTCTTCGATGGGCGGGGCGTCGATTATCTCTACATCGACCGGATCGTCATCGACCCGACGGTTCGCGGTGCGGGTATCGGTCGCACGCTCTACACGGCGGTGTTCGAGCTGGCCCGCGAGCAAGGCCGAACCGAGGTCGACTGCGAGGTCAACATCGAGCCGCCGAATCCGGAGTCGCTCGCCTTCCACGCGCGGATGGGATTCGAGCGGGTGGGAGAGCAGGAGACCAAGGGCGGCAGCGTCGAGGTCGCCCTCCTCGCCGCTCCGGTCCGCGACTAGCTCGTCTCGCACGTTTGCCCGAATATGCAGGTTTCGGACACCGAAAACCTGCATATTCGGGCAAACGTGGTCGAACGCGTGGGTCAGGTGCCGCTGGTGGCGCCTCGCTTGCGGGGCTTCATGTTCTCGGCGCTGACCATCCAGGCGTACTGCTCGAGCAGATCGACGAGCACGGCCTGCAGGTTGTCGGAGAGTTGCTTGTTTGCCTTCATGCTGCGGACGGTACGCGCCGGATGACTTCGGGCCAGGGGTTGCTTTCCCGTCGTCGAGTTGCCCACCCCCTTCGCCGACTCGGTGCGTTCCCGGTCACGTTTGCCCGAATATGCAGGTTTGGTGGGCTCAGGACCTGCATATTCGGGCAAACGTGGGTGAGGTACGGTCGGGGATGCTGGAAATGCGCCCGACCTGCGAACTCGTCGGTGCTCCAGCATCGACGACTCGGGTGCTGAGCGCGCAGTAGGAGCAGACTGGGACCATGGAATACGTGCGTCTCGGTCAGAGCGGTCTGCAGGTCTCGAAGGTCATCCTCGGATGCATGAGTTACGGGGATCCGGCCCGCGGCAACCATCAGTGGTCGCTTCGGGAAGACGAGAGCCGGCCCTTCGTGCAGAAGGCGCTGGAGCTCGGCATCACCACCTTCGACACCGCGAACGTCTACTCCGACGGCTCGAGCGAGGAGATCGTGGGCCGGGCGCTCGCCGACTTCGCCCGCCGCGAAGAGGTGGTCATCGCTACCAAGGTCCACGGCGTCATGCGCAGCGGCCCGAACGGACACGGCCTCTCTCGCGCGCACATCATGGAGCAGATCGATGCCAGCCTGCGACGGCTCGGCACCGACTACATCGACCTGTACCAGATTCACCGCCGCGACCCCGACGTCTCGGCCGAGGAGACCATGGAGGCCCTGCACGACCTGGTCAAGGCCGGCAAGGTTCGCTATCTCGGCGCTTCCTCGATGTACGCCTGGCAGTTCGCGGAGTACCAGCACGCCGCCGACCTGAACGGCTGGACCCGCTTCGTCTCCATGCAGGACCACTACAACCTGATCAATCGCGAGGAGGAGCGTGAGATGCATCCGTACTGCCTCGATCAGGGCGTCGGCGTCATCCCGTGGAGCCCCCTCGCCCGCGGCAAGCTCACTCGCGACTGGGACGCCCAGACTTCCCGCTCAGAGACGGATGTCTTCGGCCAGACCCTCTACGTGCAGGCCGAAGAATCCGACCGCGCGGTGGCCGCAGCGGTGGCAGCGGTCGCGGAGGCCCGCGGCGTACCCCGCGCCCGGGTCGCTCTGGCCTGGGTCATGCAGCAGCCGGCCGTCACCGCGCCGATCGTCGGTGCGACGAAAATGTCACACCTCGACGACGCGGTGGCGGCGACCGAGCTGACCCTCACGGATGCGGAGCTCGCTCAGCTGCAGGCGGAGTACATCCCGCACGCGGTCGCCGGATTCTGAAGCACTAGGTCGCCGGATTCTGACGCGCTACGCGGCGACGCGATCGTCGCGCCCGGTGACGGCGAGCAGGCGGGACTGCAGCGGGGCATCGGAGGGCAGCGCCACCGGCGCCGCGTACAGTCCGCTGGCCGCGAGGGTCTCCTGCTGGGGCTCGAAGACCGTCCAGACCGCGTCGATCAGCTCCGGATCGAGCTCTTCCGGAGCGCCGATCGCGCGTGCCAGGTCCCAGGTGTGGATGGTGACGTCGCTGACCAGCTCTCGAAGGTAGTCCTCGGCCGGCACGCGGTCGCGGGACAGGTTGACGATCGTGCCGGGAGCGACGTTATGCCACGCTGCCGCCGCTCCAAAGGAGTACAGCCGCCATTCGGCGAACAGGTCATCACCGAGCGGTGCCAACTCCCGTCGAGCCTGATCGATCGTGCTGCCGCCCAAGAGGAACGGCACCCACTGCTGTTCCTCGATGACATGTGACGCCAGGTCGCGCACGGTCCATTCGGTGTCGGGGGTGGGCGCATCCCAGTCACTCACGGCCGAGAGCCGGCTGGCGAATTCGTGGTTGGCGGTCTTCAGCAGGGCGAGCCAGTCGCGGTCGTTCATGGTGTGCTCCTTCGGTGTACTCCGGCACAACGCCGAAACGGGTGCGCGGAATTCCTGGATTACTTGCTGGGTAGCGCGGGATAGGGGAGCGCGTTAGAGGTCGCGCTGACGGAGCCGTCGCCGGTCCAGCGGAATTCGTAGTAGCTCGGCACGAGATAGCCGGAATCGTTGATCACCCGACCGCCGGTGGTCACCCGCAGGCGAAGACCATCGTCGATGAAGCGATCGGCGGCGGAGCAGGTCTGCGAGCTCTGCTCCTCGGCGACGATGACGACCATGCAGACCGTGTCGCGGTGACCGAGCGCGCCGAACACCACCACACCTGGCCCGTAGCCGTCGAAGATCAGGTGCACCGACGACGAGATGGTGTCGGTGCCGAGAGCGAACGGAGGGATGTCCTGGGGCTGCTGCGCAGACTCCAACAGTGCAAGCGTGGCCGACCCCCGCTGCGCTCCGCCGTCGTATCGGGATGATGACGGATTCGGCGACGCGGCAGGCACGGGACGCTCGGCGAGGCGTCCGAAGGCGAACGCGGCCGCGGCAACAAGCACGACGCCGACGATGGTGAGCACCGCGCGGCGGCGAGCCGGCGGCCGCGCGCTGGCGTCGGGTGGTGGCGACATCGGTGGCGACAGAGCCGGTGACGACATCGGAGGTGGCGACAGAGCTAGTGGCGACAGAGCCGCTGACGACAGAGCCGGCACCAGTGGATCCGGCCCCAGTCCGTCGTGATCGAGCGCCAAAACCCGGTCGAGCGCGGCGGTGTCGGCCGTCAGCGACGCCATCGCCTCACGGAGGGCGAGTTCCGCCGGGCTGATCATGGTGGTTGCCCCCGCGTCATCCGTGTACGGCACCGGTTCTGCAGTGGGGCGCGCGTAGGTCGCTCGGCGCAGGGCGGCGAGGGCCAACGCCGGGTCGGGCCTACCAGACGGGGCGGTGGAGAGCGGGTGTGCCCGCCACCAGAGGGCGTCGAGCACGTCGTGACGCCCGGCGTAGCGGTGGCGGAGTCTGGTGCGAACGGAGCGATCATCCGTCGCGGCGGTGAAGAGGCGTGCGGCGAGGAGACGGTCGGCATCGCTGCGCGCTGGTGATACCTCAGGCTGAGACATCCGTTGTCCTCCTCGGCACCACGGTAGACCTAGGCTGGCGAGCGGAGGTATCGACGATGACTGACCTACACGACGCGGCGAGCGAGCGCAGCAGGCTGGTGCGCTGGGACGATCCGATCGCCGTGGCCGAGAAAGCCAAGACGATGTCGGGGATCGACTTTCTGCAGGCCCTGATCGACGGCACCATCGCGCCGCCACCAATCGCGAACCTGATGCGGATGCGGGCGATCTCGGCCGAGGTCGGCACGGTCACCTTCGAGTGCGACCCCGACGAGTCGATGTACAACCCGATCGGCACCGTTCACGGGGGATTGGTCTGCACCCTGCTCGACACCGTGCTCGGCTGCGTGACCCAGACCACGTTGCCGGCCGGTCAGGGCTACACGTCGCTAGACATCACGGTGAGCTACCTGCGCCCGGTGCTGAGGTCGAGTGGACCGCTGACCGCGGTGGGCCGCATCGTCAAGCCGGGCAGTCGGGCGGCCTTCGCCGAGGGCACCGTGCACGACGCTGCCGGCAAGCTGGTGGCGACGGCGACGAGCACACTGCTCGTTTTCCCCGTCTGACGAGGGGCCCGGCTGGTGCTACTCAGGCGGGCTTCCTAGAGTTGACCCGATGAACGATTCGGGTGAGGCTTCACATGCAGGGCACAGCCATGGCGGCGTGACTCATGGCGACGCGACTCACGGCGGCTCGGGACACGGCGGCTCGGGACACAGCCACGCGGGACACAGCCACGGCAGCGCCAATCGCTCGCGCCTTAGCATCGCCATCGCGATCGTGGCGGTGGTGCTCGTCATCGAGGTCATCGGCGGCCTGCTGTCTGGTTCGCTGTCGCTGTTTGCCGATGCCGGCCACATGCTTTCCGACCTCACCGGCCTGATCGTCGCGTTGGTCGCCACCATCATCGCCGCGCGACCGGCCACCGACAGTCAGACCTTCGGTCACCGCCGCAGCGAGGTCTTCGCCGCCTTCATCAACGCCGCCATCCTGCTGGTGGTGGTGGCCTTCGTCGCTGTCGAGGCGGTCCAGCGTCTGATCGACCCCGGAACGCAGGATGTCCAGGCGTCGCTGATGCTGATCGTCGGGGCGATCGGTGCGATAGCGAACACCGCCGCCCTCCTGGTGCTGCGCGGCGGCTCGAAGACCTCCATCAACATGCGCGGTGCGTACTTGGAGGTGCTGGGCGACCTGATCGGGTCGGGAGCCGTCATCGTGGCCGGCATCGTCATCCTGTTCACCGGTTTCGAGCGGGCGGATGCGATCGCGTCGCTCGCCATCGCCTCCCTGATCTTCCCGCGGGCGCTGTCGCTGCTGCGTGATGTGGTGCGGGTGCTGAGTCAGGGAACGCCGCGGGGAACGGATGTCGCCCTCATCCGGATTCACGTTCTCGATAAGCCCGGCGTGGTCTCCATTCATGACGTGCACGTCTGGTCGATCACGCCCGGCTCGAACGTCTTCTCCGCTCATGTCGTCTGTGAACCGCGCGTCTTCACCGAGGGGCGAACAGACCAGTTGCTCGACTCGCTCACCGAATGCCTGTCGCGACACTTCGATGTCGAGCATTCCACGTTCCAGCTCGAGCCGGCCGAACACGCTGACCACGAGGTCGAGCAGCACCGCTAGCCAAGCAGCACTGGTATGGGTCGCTTAACCGTCGAAGGGGCCCCCGCCCGAAGGCGGAGACCCCTGTACAGCGGTTTCGGTGCTTACGCGGCCTGCAGAACGAACTGCAGCTCGACGTTGATGGTCACGTCGTCGCCGAGGGTGAATCCACCACCCTCGAGAGCAGCGTTCCAGTTGACGCCGAAGTCCTTGCGGTTGATCTTCGTGGTCGCGGCGACGCCGAGCTTGGTCTGGCCGTAGCCGTCGGTGGTGATGCCGCCGAACTCGCCCTTGAGGGTGATCTCCTTGGTGACGCCACGCAGGGTGAGGTTGCCGTAGAGCGTGAAGTCCGAGCCGTCAGCCTTGATGCCGGTGGAGACGAAGTCCATGGTCGGGTACTCCTCGACCAGGAAGAAGTCGCTCGTGCGCAGGTGGTTGTCGCGGTCCTTCTGGTTCGTGTCGACGGATGCGACCTGGATGCTCGCGGTCGCGGTCGACGCGGTCGGGTCCTCAGCGGTCACCAGGGTTGCGGTGAACTCCTTGAACGAGCCGCGAACCTTGCTGATCGCAAGGTGCTTCACAGAGAAGGTGACCTCAGAGTGGGTCGGGTCGAGGTTCCAGGTGCCCGCGACGTAGCCGGGGAAGTTATCAGTGGTGGTAGTCATGACACCATGCAAGCGCATCGAAGCTGGAAGTATTCCCCATTTCGGTGACATGTCACAAAAAATTCACTCACGAGGGTCGCCCTGCCGGAACCGTGGTCTTCGCGGGGTCAGTTTCGGCGACCGGTGCCATCACCGCCTCGATCTTCTGCATGACCTCCTCGGGGAGCTTCACCCCGACGGCCTTCACGTTGTTGGTCACCTGCTCCGGGCGTGATGCGCCGATGATCGCGGCGGCGATATTCGGGTTCTGCAGAACCCAGGCCACCGCGAGCTGCGGGAGGTCGAGGCCGACCTCAGCCGCGATGGGCTTCAGGTCTTGAACCGCGTGGAGGACGTCATCCCGAAGCCAGGCGCTGATCATGTTCGCGCCGCCGTTCTTGTCGGTCGCACGCGAGCCCTTGGGCAGGGGAGCGCCGGGCAGGTACTTGCCCGAGAGCACGCCCTGCGCCAGCGGCGACCAGACGATCTGGGAGATGCCCAGCTCTTCGGAGGCCGGAACGACCTCCGCCTCGATCACTCGCCAGAGCATCGAGTACTGCGGCTGGTTGGAGATGAGCGAGAAACCGAGGTCTTTGGCGATGGCCTGCCCCTGGCGCAACTGGTCGGCGGTCCACTCCGAGGTGCCGATGTAGAGCGCCTTGCCCTGGCGCACGACATCCGCAAAGGCCTGCATGGTCTCTTCGAGCGGGGTCTCCACGTCGAAACGGTGGGCCTGATAGAGGTCGACGTAGTCGGTCTTGAGTCGCGTGAGCGAGCCCTCGATCGACTCCATGATGTGCTTGCGAGAGAGGCCGGAGTCGTTGTGACCCTTGGGGCCGGTGGGCCAGTAGACCTTGGTGAAGATCTCGAGCGATTCGCGGCGCTGACCCTTCAGCGCCTTGCCGAGCACCTTCTCGGCTTTGGTGTTCGCGTAGGCGTCTGCGGTGTCGAAAGTGGTGATGCCGGCGTCGAGTGCGGCGTTGACGGAGGCGAGAGCGGCCTCGTTCTCGACCTGCGAGCCGTGGGTGAGCCAGTTGCCGTAGGTGAGTTCCGAGATCTTGAGTCCGCTGTTGCCGAGGTATCTGAATTCCATGCTTCAACGTTAGACCTCGCGGCTAGCCTGGGCGCGTGACCGACTCTCGAGTGGCCCTCCTTCGCGGCATCAACGTCGGCACGGCCAAGGCGGTGGCCATGGCCGACCTGAGGCGGGTCTTCGCGGGCCTCGGGGCGACGGATGTCGTCACCCTTCTGCGCAGCGGCAACGTCGTGTTCTCCGGGGCTGCACTCACCGCACCCTCGATCGAGGAGGCGGTGCTGGCCGCTACCGGCGTGCAGTCGAGCGTCGTGGTGCTGACCGCGCGCGAGTTCCGCGCGATCGCCGACGAGAATCCGCTGTCAGCGATCAGCACGGGTGAATTGAACAGCGCGGACGGGTCGAAGAGCTTCGTCACGATCACCTCGGAGCCCTTCGGATCGGTCGAGCTGCCGGATGCCGCTACCCTCGCACCGGAACGCCTCGAGCTCGGCCGCTCCCGGGCCATTTACCAATGGATGCCTGACGGAAGCCTGCAGACCCGTGTGCCGAAAAGCTTCTGGAAACAGTTTCCCGGCCACCTCACCGCTCGCAACGAGAACACCGTTGGCAGGATCGTGGCCGAGCTCGCGACCCGGTCTGACTGAGCGCAAGCTCCACTCCCTCCCAGGCAACGCTGATTTTCGGCTGTCACCGTTGATGAACGTAAGACGATCGTTATTGCGTCCGCCGGTGCGAACATTCCACCAGCTGAGGGACCAGATCGTCGCCGAATCTCCCGCCATCTCGGGGGACCGTATCCCGTCCGTAGGCGCAGAATCGCGCCGCAGCGCATCCCCCTAGCGTGCGCGCAGAAACCCGGAAGAACCCATTTATCGTGCATCCCGCAATTCCCGCGCGCACGGAACGCGCCCTCAATTCCGTTCATCAGGTCCACTGGCTGCGCCGTGGCGCCGCCATCCTCACCGCCGCGGTGCTTGCCGCCCTCGCCCTCAGCTACGCCGTTCCCGCTGCTGCGCAGTCGCTCGGCGCGCCGCAGTCCGTCGTCGAGCAGGCCGCGCCAGCGCTGCAGAGTTTCACCGTCCCCGCGGTCGTGAGTGCGGCATCCGTCAGTCGAGATTCGTACGGGGTGACCACCCCGCCGCCGATCGTGTGGCCGGTTCCCGCGACGAGCCCGATCGCGAGCGGATTCGGCCCGCGCGTCTCGCCCTGCGCCGGCTGCTCGAGCTTTCACGAGGGCGTCGACTTCGACCCCGGTTTCGGCACTCCCGTGCACTCCATCGCGGCGGGCGTGGTGATCCAGGCCACGGATGTGAGCGACGGCGCGCTCGGTGTTCACGTCTCGATCCAGCACGTGGTCGACGGCCAGGTCGTCGTGAGCGTGTACGGACACATGCAGGTCGGCTCGGTTCCCGTGCAGGTGGGCGACATCGTCGCGGCAGATCAGCAGATCGGTCTGGTCGGCGACACCGGGGCGAGTACGGGTGCACACCTGCACTTCGAGATCCACCCGGGCGGCGGAGACGCCATCGACCCGCTGCCGTGGATGCACGCACACCTCGGCTGATCTCAGCCCACCGTCACGCCTCCCAGCCTGGCGGACTAGCGTCGTCGCATGAGCAGTATTGCGATGGTGTGGCGCTCGCGGATGCTCTCCGCGTTCACCGGCACCACATCGGGTCGCCCCGACTGGGTGCAGCGCATCGAAGACGGCGACGACGCGGGCTGGTTCGGTGCCGACTCCGCGGCCTGGGTTGTGCACGGGGGCATGCCGACGCTGGTCGCCGGTATCCGTGCACTGCTGTTGCAGACGCTGCATCCTGGCGCGATGGCGGGAGTGCACGACTGGTCGCGTTACCGCGAGGATCCACTCGGCCGGCTGTCCGGCACGATCCAATGGCTGATCTCGGTCACCTTCTCCGACCGCGCTGCGGCCGAGGCGGAGTCGATCCGCGTCGGACGTTTCCACGACCGCGTAGTCGGTCGGTACGTCGATGCCGCCGGCGTCGAGCGGCCATATTCTGCCGGCGATCCCGAACTGCTGTCGTGGGTGCACGTCGTGTTCACCGACGCCTTCCTTCGTTCGCACGAAGTCTGGGGCAGGCCGATCCCGGGCGGAGCCGATGCCTACGTTGCCCAGTGGGCCAAGGCCGGCGAGCTGGTGGGGGTCGTCGACCCGCCCCGGTCTGAGGCCGAGCTCATGGGGGCGCTCGCCGACTTCCGGCCGGCGATGAAGAGCGACGAACGCGTCGCCGAGGCGGTGCACTTCATTCGCAGCCCCGGGCTCCCGCGCGCGATGACGCCGTTCTACCGCGTGTTGTTCGCCGGTGCTGTCGCCTCGATCCCGGTCGAGTACCGACGGATGCTCGGCCTCCGCCGCGCCTGGTGGCCGGCCGTCACGGCCACGCGTCTCGTGCTCGCGTTGGCGGGCAACATTCTCGGTCGGGGTTCGAGCAGCGAGGACGCCGCCCGCGTGCGACTCGCCCGACTCGGTCTGCTCGACAGCCAGGATGTCGCCGGTGCGAGGTAGATTCCTCTTCGAGGAGACGCATGGGTAGGCAGGACGGCAGCACGCGGCAGGTGAGCGCGGCATCCGTCGACAGCAGCACCGCCCCCATCCTCCACGTCGATCTCGACGCGTTCTTCGCCTCGGTCGAGCTGCTCGACCGGCCGGAACTCGCGAAAGTCCCGGTCGTCGTCGCCGGCAAGTCACTGCGCTCGGTCGTCACCGCGGCCAATTACCCGGCACGCAAATTCGGCGTGCGCTCCGCCATCCCGCTGTCGCAGGCGATGCGGCTGTGCCCGCACGCGATCGTGCTCGAACCGCACTTCGAGAAGTATCGGCACTACTCGCAGCAGGTGATGGCGATCTTCGACGACATGACCCCGCTCGTCGAGCGACTGGGCATCGACGAAGCCTTTCTCGACGTGGCCGGCGCACGCGGCGTCTACGGTCCGCCGGCGGTGGTCGCAGAACTCATCCGCAGCCGGGTGTTCGCCGAGACCGGGCTGCACTGCTCGGTCGGAGCCGCCTCGACCAAATTCGTCGCGAAACTCGCCTCGGGGCGAGCGAAACCCGACGGTCTGCTGGTCGTGCCGGCTGCGGCGACGCTGGACTTTTTGCATCCGTTGCCGATCGGCGCGCTCTGGGGCGTCGGAGCCGCCACCGAAGAATCTCTCGCCAAGCGCGGGTTCCGCACCGTCGGCGACATCGCGCGCGCGCCGATGGCGACGGTGCAGCGCGCGGTCGGCGACGCCTCCGGCCGCAAACTGCACGAGCTGTCGAACGGAATCGATCCGCGGCCCGTGACCACGCGCTCGGTGGAGAAAAGCGTCGGGCACGAGGTGACCTTCGAGGTCGACACCACCGATCCCGAGACCCTGCGACGCGAACTGTTGCGGCAGGCGAACGCGGTCGGAGTGCGACTGCGCAGCGGTGGTTGGGTTGGCCGCACGGTGGTGCTGAAGCTGCGCTACTCCGACTTCAGTACGATCACCCGCTCGCGCACCATCGCTGAGCCGACCGACCTCGGGCGGCGGATCTACGAAGAGGTCAGGGAGATCTACGAGGGTCTCGGCACGCACGGTGCGGTGCGCCTGATCGGAGTGCGGGTCGAGCAGCTCGCTCCCGGCGGAGGGCAGGCAATGGGCCTCTGGGACGACGACGAGAGCTGGCGTGAAGCCGAAGACACGATGGATGCCGTGAGCGCGCGGTTCGGGCGCGGGCTGTTGACGCCAGCGGCGCTCTTGAAGGCCGCGAAGCCTCGTGGCGACGCGAGCAACGCGCACCGTATCGAATACTGAGGCGCGGGACGTTGAGCTGCGGTAATTCGACGCATGCGGCGTCGCTCCGTCGCTCTCTATGATCGGGTCATGGACGAGAGCAACAGCCGTACCCCGATCGAACCGCAGAGCGTTGATGCCCCGCTCTCGCGCGCAGCGGTCTTCCTGGTAGTGACCATCGGCCAGACGCCCGAAGCCGTAGCCACGGTTCGGGATGTGATCTCCGACATCGGGGGGCTGGTGCGGGCGGTCGGCTTTCGCGACTTGAACGGGCACCTGTCGTGCAACGTGGGGATCGGGTCATCCGCCTGGGATCGATTCGATCAGCCGGCGCGGCCGGCGCAGCTGCGTCCCTTTCAGGAGGTGCACGGCGCCCCGCACGTTGCGGTGTCGACGCCGGGTGATCTGCTGTTCCACATCCGAGCCGAGCGTGAAGATATGACCTTCGAGCTGGAACGGCTCATCCTGGAGAAGCTGGGAGACGCGGTTGCCGTTGTCGATGAGGTGCATGGCTTTCGGTTCTTCGACTCGCGCGACCTGCTCGGGTTCGTCGACGGAACCGAGAATCCGACCGGGCAGCGGATGGCGGCAGTCTCGCTGGTCGGGGACGAGGATGCCGACTTCGCGGGCGGCAGCTATGTGGTCGTGCAGAAGTACCTGCACGATCTGGCCACGTGGACCGCGTTCACGGTGGAGCACCAGCAGAGCGTGATCGGTCGGACGAAACTCGACAACGTCGAACTCGAGCAGCTGCCGAACGAGCGCAAGTCGCACAAGACGCTCAACACGATCGTGGACGCGAACGGGGTGGAGCACGACATTTTGCGCGACAACATGCCCTTCGGGCGTCCGGGGGCGGGGGAGTTCGGCACCTATTTCATCGGGTGTTCACGCGAACTGTGGGTGATCGAGCAGATGCTGCGCCGCATGTTCATCGGAGACCCGGTCGGGCAATACGACCGCATTCTGGATGTCTCGACCGCCGTCACCGGTGCGACGTTCTTCATCCCCTCGAACGACGTGCTCGAGTCTCTCGCCCCGTAGCCTGCGCCGGTTGAGTAGGCCGCTGCGAAGCGTGATGGGTCTCGATACGCGTCCTCGCGCGGGCGCTCGGGCGCTACTCGACCGGCGAAGTGCCGCTGGTTGAGTAGCGCACGCGCTCTAGCGCGTTCGCGTATCGAAACCCGCCGCCGCCCCGTCCATAAACAGGATCAGCTCGCTTAATCGTCCGTCGACAGGACGAAATCGGGAGGATTGCAGCCTCTGGCCTGTTGACGGCAGCGCCGCGGCGAAGCACCCGGAGTTCGCTGGCCGCCGCCCGAAATGACGGAGATTTGGTGATTCTGCGGCAAAGCTGTGCGATGTGGAGCCGTTTTTGCAGAATCTCCGTCATTTCGGACACGGGCATCTGGGACACGGGCATTTCGAACATGAGAGCACGCCGTGGTGAGTCTCGATACGCGTCCTCGCGCGGGCGCTCGGGCGCTACTCGACCGGCGAAGTGCCGCTGGTTGAGTAGCGCACGCGCTCTAGCGCGTTCGCGTATCGAAACCCGCGCTCGGGCGCTACGTGAGCGGCGGGGTGGACAGGATCGCCGCGGAGTGCCGCGGCAGCACGACTGCCGACGAGGACGCTCCGACGGAGTCTGCGGTGCCGAGCAGCAGGGTGCCGCCGATCGGCAGCGACAGCGGGTAGTCCGCGAAGTTCACCACGATGGTGGTCGCCCCGCGGCGCAGTACGAACCAGCCCTCGTCGTCGTCGAACTCGACCGTGCTGTGCCCGAAGCTCGGATCGGTGAGGTCTGGCACCGTTCGCCGCAGCTCGCCGAGTCGCTGGTAGAGCGACAGAAGCTCGGCGTGCGAACCCTCCGCGCTCTCCGACCACTTCAGCTTCGAGTTCTCGAACGTTGCCGGGTCTTGCGGGTCTGGCACGACATCCGCATCCCAGCCCATCTTCGCGAATTCCGCGATGCGTCCCTGTGCGGTCGCCTCGCCCAGCTCGGGCTCCGGATGTGCGGTGAAGAACTGCCACGGCGTCGACGCTCCCCACTCCTCGCCCATGAATAGCATCGGCGTGAACGGACCGGCGAGCGTCAGCACCGCGGCGATCGCGAGCTTTCCGCTGTCGAGCTGCGCACTCAGGCGGTCGCCTATCGCGCGGTTGCCGATCTGGTCGTGATTCTGGTTGGCGACCACCAGCCGCCAGGCCGGCATGCTCGAGGTGTCGACCGGATGCCCGTGGTCCTTCTCCCGGAACGACGAGTACGTACCGTCGTGGTAGAAACCACGCGTGATCACCTTGGCCAGAGACTCGAGGTGCTCGAAGTCCGCGTAGTACCCGGAGGTTTCCCCGGTGAGCGCCACGTGCAGGGCGTGATGGAAGTCATCGCTCCACTGCGCCTGCAGGCCGTAGCCTCCGCCCTCCCGAGGGGTGACGAGCGTCGTGTCGTTGAGGTCGGATTCGGCGATGAGCGTGAGCGGCCGCTGCTGGAACGCGCTCAGCGCGTCCACCCGCACGGACAGTTCTTGAAGGATGTGCACCGGCGACTCGTCGATAAGGGCGTGCACCGCGTCCAGCCGCAGCCCGTCCACGTGGTAGTCGCTCAGCCACATCAGGGCGTTCTCGACGATGTAGGCGCGAACCTCCGGGGCATCGAGATTGATCGAGTCGCCCCAGGTGTTCGCGCTGCCCTGGCGCAGGTACGGGCCGAAGCGCGGGAGGTAATTGCCGCTCGGTCCCAGGTGGTTGTAGACGACATCCTGAATCACGCCGAGGCCGCGCTCATGGCACGCATCGACGAAGCGCTGGTAGGCCTCCGGGCCGCCGTAGCTCTCGTCGACCGTGTACCAGAGCACGCCGTCATAGCCCCAGTTGTGGTCGCCGTTGAAGCCGTTGACCGGCAGCACCTCGACGAAGTCCACGCCGATCGAGACCAGGTGATCGAGCCGCTTGATCGCCGAGTCGAGGGTGCCCTTCTTGGTGAATGTGCCGATGTGCAGCTCGTAGATCATTCCGCCGGCGAGCTGACGTCCGGTCCACTTCTGGTCGGACCAGGCGAACTCCGACGCATCGAATGTGCGGGAAAGTCCGTGTACCGACTCCGGTTGCCGCCGTGAGCGCGGATCGGGAAGCGGATGTTCGTCCCCGTCGATCAGGAAGCCGTAGCTTTCGCCGCTCAACCCGGCATCCGCGCCCCACCAGCCGGCGTCGAGCCGCACCATCGCGTGCCGCTCACCGTCGAGCAGCAGCGTCATCGTCGACGCCGCCGGCGCCCAGACCTCGAAACTCACGACCGATCCTCCTCGATGCCATCATCCGGAATCAGCAGCGCCACCGGGTATTTGCCCAGGGCATCTGCCATCTGCAGTGTGCCTCCCTCGTACCGTTTCCCGGTGATCAGGTCGAGCACCGGACGCCCGGGCAACTGTACCGACGTGTCGCGCCAGCCTCCATCGAGTGACAGGCCGAGCGGCAGCCGGGTCGCGAGCGTGACGGCGCCGCCGCGGTCGAAGCCGATCACGTGACGGCGGCCGGCCCCGAACGCCGTGATCGGCGCGTATCGGGTGAACAGGTCGGGGCGATCCCGGCGCAGTCGCAGCGCGCGACTGGTCACCAGCAGCTTCGCCGCGCCGGTCTCGTCGATGCCGGGATGGCTACCGGCGTCGATCGCGGCCAGATAGAGGCGACGGATGTCGAAGTCGACCGGGCGTCGATTGTCGGGGTCCACGAGCGAGGTCTCCCACAACTCGCTGCCCTGGTACACGTCGGGAACACCCGGCGCGGTCAGCTGGATGAGCTTCGCGCTCAGCGAGTTCGACCAGCCGGGCTGCTCGACGACATCCAGCAGCCCGCGGATGATTCCGGCCACCCGTTCGTCGTCGAACACCGAATCGACCAGCTCGTGCATCCGCCGCTCGAAGTCTTCCTTGGGCGCCGTCCAGCGGGTGGAGTTGCCCGCCTCGCGCGCCGCCTTCTCGGCGTAGGCATGCAAGCGTTCGCGGCTAGCGGGCCAGGCGCCGACGATGGCCTCCCAGAGCAGTACCTCGAGCGGGCCGTCGCCGAGCGGGGACTCACCGCGGAGCTCGCCGAGGGCAGACTCCCAGCGCTCGGGCATCTCGGCAAGCACGGAGATGCGGGCGCGGACATCCTCTCCCCGCTTGGTGTCGTGCGTGGAGAGGGTGGTGAGCGACGCCGGGAAGCTGGCCTGGCGAAGCTGCTGGCGGCGGTGGAACTCGGCGACGCCGATCGAGAACTCGCTCGGGTCTGCGCCCACCTCGGTGAGCGAGCCCAGGCGGGTGTAGCGATAGAACGCGGTGTCTTCGACGCCCTTCGCCATCACCATGCCGGAGGTCTGCTGGAACCGCACGGATGCCGGGTGGCCCGGGTCTGCCAGCACCGCGACGATCTCGTCCACGGTGTCGCTCAGCTCCGGCCGGTGTCTCTTCGCCAGGTGCGCAGCCTCGCGCAGGTGCTCGGCGCCCAGCGGCAGGTAGGAGCGGTAGACGGGGAAGCACGCCAGCAGCTCGGCCAGCGCGTCGGCGGTGGGGGAGAGCTTCCACCCCTCGTCGGCGACGGTGTGCTCGACGGACTCACCCAGGTCGCGCTCGAGGCGCAGTACCTCGGAGCGCAGGATGCCATCGGCGATCGAGCGCTTGGTCTTGTGGATCAGATCGGTCCATGACACGCGCACGTCCGTGTCGCGCAGGCGGCGGTCGAGTTCGTCGAGCGCGGTGCGACCGGCGGGGTCGACCAGTACCCGGTCGACGTCGGCGAGGGCGTCGTACCCCGTGGTGCCCTCTGTGGCCCAGTTGGTCGGCAGCTGTTCGTCGCCCTCGAGAATCTTCTCGACCAGCACGTAGCTGCCTCCGGTCTCGGCGGCGAGGGCGTCGAGGTAGCCACCGGGGTCGGCCAGGCCGTCCGGATGATCGACCCTCAGGCCATCGGCCAGACCCTCGGTGATCCAGCGCAGGATTTCGGCGTGCGACTCGGCGAAGACCCACGGCACCTCGACGCGGATGCCGGCCAGAGTGTTCACGGCGAAGAATCTGCGGTAGTTGAGTTCGGCATCCGCTCGGCGCCAGTTGATCAGCTCGTAGTTCTGGCGAGCGTGCACCTCCCGGGCCGAGGCGCCGTCGTCGGCCGTCCCCGGCGCGAGGGGATAGCGGTTGTCGAAATAGTGCAGCTCGCCGCCGACGATCTCGAGGTCGTCGAGCGCATCGGTCCCTGAGCTTGTCGAAGGGCCGTCGCCGAGCACCGGAATGCGCACCTTGCCGCCGCCGAACTCCCAGTCGACGTCGAAGGCCTCGGCGTAGCGCGAGTCACGGCCGTGGGTGATCAGGTCCCACCACCAGGCATTCTGGGCGGGGGAGGCAACTCCGACGTGGTTGGGCACGATGTCGATGAGCACACCGAGGCCGAGCCTCCGCGCGGCGGCGGCCGCGGCATCCAGTCCGTCCGCACCGCCTCGAGTCGGATCGATCTGCGTGTGGTCGACCACGTCGTAACCGTGATCCGAGCCGGGTTCGGCCTTCAGCAGTGGGGAGAGGTAGAGCCAGTCGGCCCCCAGCTCATGCACGTAGTCGGCGATGTTCGCCGCCGCGAACAGGTCGAAGCTCTCCCGGATCTGCAGTCGGTAGGTCGAGACGGGGATGCGCATCAGCCGACCTCTGGTTTCGACGACTGCGGGGCATTGACCACTGTCGCCGACAGCGACGCCGAGATCGAGTGGTCATCGGGGGCGATGGGCGAATCCACGTGCTCGCAGAGCACCACCATCGACTTCGACTCGACCGGGATGACGTCTCCCGCGGTGCGCGGGATGTCGTCGGCGGAGTTGCCGGCGGTGTCGATCACCACCTCCCACCGCTCGGAGAATTCGGCCGGCGGCAGGGTGAAGTCGACGGTGTCGTCTCCGGCGTTGAACAGCATGGCGAAGTTGCGATCGGTGACGCGCTGGCCGCGGGCATCGCGCCCGTGAATGCCGTTTCCGTTGAGGTAGACGCCGAGCGCTCGGTCGACACCGGCATCCCAGTTCTCTTCGGCCATCTCGGTGCCTGCCGGGGTGAGCCAGACGATGTCCGGCAGTGGCTCCTCCGAGCCGCGCTTGACCGGGCGGCCGTCGAAGAAGCTCCGGCGCCGGAAGGTGGGATGTTCCTTCCGCAGTCGTACAAGGGCGGCCACGAAGTCGACCAAGCCCTGATCGGCAGTGTCCCAGTGCACCCAGGTGAGCTCGGAGTCCTGGGCGTAGCCGTTGTTGTTGCCAAGCTGGGTGCGCCCGAGTTCATCCCCGTGCGCGATCATCGGCACGCCCTGGGACAGCAACAGAGTCGTGAGGAAGTTGCGCTCCTGGCGGGCACGGAGGGCGAGGACATCCGGATCATCGGTCGGCCCCTCGACCCCGGAGTTCCAGGACCGGTTGGTCGACTCACCGTCGTTGTCGTTCTCACCGTTCGCCTGGTTGTGCTTGTCGTTGTACGAGACCAGGTCGAGCAGCGTGAACCCGTCGTGCGCGGTGACGAAGTTGATCGATGCGACCGGGCGGCGGCCGTCTCCCTCGTACAGGTCTGCCGAACCGGTGATGCGCGACGCGAATTCGCCGAGCGTGGAGGGCTCTCCCCGCCAGAAGTCGCGAACGGTGTCGCGGTACTTGCCGTTCCATTCGGTCCACTGCGGCGGGAAGTTGCCCACCTGGTAGCCGCCGGGGCCGACGTCCCACGGCTCGGCGATGAGCTTCACCTGCGAGACCACCGGATCCTGCTGAACGAGCTCGAAGAAGGTTGACAGCTTGTCGACGTCGTAGAACTCGCGCGCCAGGGTGGAGGCGAGGTCGAAGCGGAAGCCGTCGACGTGCATCTCGGTGACCCAGTAGCGCAGACTGTCCATGATCAGCTGCAGCGTGTGCGGGTTACCCACGTTGAGCGAATTCCCGGTGCCGGTGTAGTCCATGTAGAACTGCTTGTCGTCGTCGACCAGGTGGTAGTACGCCTGGTTGTCGATGCCGCGGAACGAGATGGTCGGCCCGAGGTGGTTGCCCTCGGCGGTGTGGTTGTAGACGACGTCGAGGATGACTTCCATGCCGACGTCGTGGAGCGACCGCACCATCCCCTTGAATTCCTGCACCTGCTGGCCGTGATCCCCGGCGGAGGAATAGCTGTTCTGGGGTGCGAAGAAGCCGATGGTGTTGTAGCCCCAGTAGTTGCGCAGGCCCTTGTCGAGCAGGGTTGAATCCTGAACGAACTGGTGCACCGGCATCAGCTCGATGGTGGTGACGCCAAGCTTCTGCAGGTGCTCGATGATCGCCGGGTGGGCGAGACCGGCGTAGGTGCCGCGCTGCTCCTCGGGAATCTCCGGGTGCAGTTGGGTGAGCCCCTTGACATGGGCCTCGTAGATGACCGTGTCGTTGTACGGGATACGCGGATGCCGGTCCCCGGCCCAGTCGAAGAACGGATTGATCACGACGCCGAACATCATGTGCGGCGCCGAGTCGTCGTTGTTCTCGGAGTCGGGGTCGCCGAAGTTGTAGGCGAACAGGGACTGATCCCAGTCGATGTCACCGCTGGTCGCCTTGGCGTACGGGTCGAGCAACAGCTTGTTCGGGTTGGCCCGCTGCCCGTTCTTTGGGTCGTAGGCTCCGGTCACCCGGTAGCCGTAGCGCTGGCCGGGCTGCACCTGTGGCAGGTACCCGTGCCAGACGTGCGCGTCGACCTCTACGAGGTCGATGCGCGTCTCAGTGCCGTCTTCGGTGAAGAGACAGAGCTCCACCCGCTCTGCCACTTCGCTGAATAGTGCGAAGTTCGTTCCGCTGCCGTCGAAGGTGGCTCCGAGCGGATATGCCGATCCTGGCCAGGTTTCCATGGTTCTCCTTGCGTGATCGCCTCTGGTCACCGTAGCCCGCCGTGCAACTCTGGTCGACTCCTGGGCCGCCCCTTGACATGTCGCGTGGTCGTCCGAGCTGTTTCGCGGCCCGACCGCGCCTCCTCCTGGGCGTACTCAGCCTGGCTTCTCCGCCGCCTGGCCTTTCCTCAGCCCAGCCGCTTCTCCGTGGGGCCGCTTCTCTGCGTGGCCGTTCCTCCGGGTAGATGGCGTGGCCGGGAGGCCTCACGGGCGCTCCCGCGCAATCGGGGCGCCCCGTGGAACACTTCCGTTGTGCAGGACGGCCTGTACAACAAACCCCCGTTCCGCAGGCAAACCTGAGCGACGAATAGCCGTTGTACACGACAACCTGCACACCCGACCACCGTTCTTCAGGCCCGCCTAAATGCAGGTCAGCCTGAACTCGCGCGCGCGTGCACAACCGCTCGCCTGCATAACGGACAACCGTTGTTCAGGCAAGCAGGCGTGCATGACGGGAGTATGCGAGGGGGATCTCCGCGACCGCGACGGCGACCGCGTCAAGTGAGCTGCGGAAGCACCTCTCGCGCAAGGAAGTCCAGGTGGTCGAGGTCGTGCATGTCCAGGATCTGCAGATAGACCCGGTCAGTTCCCGACTCCGCCAGCCAGCCCAGGCGATCGACGATCTGGTCGGGAGTTCCGTACAGGTTCGCTCCTGCGTCGACCTCCGCCCGGCCGGTAGCGGCGGCGCGACGCGCGGCCTCCGCCTCCGTCGCCCCGGCGAAGGTCGGGTATGCGACCGAATACGTGAGCTCGCGAGGGTCGCGACCGATCTCCTCGGCGGCCTCGCGAACCGTGCTGAAGAAGCCCTCGACCAGCCCGAACGGCTGGAATCCGATGTTGAACTCGGTGGCATACCGGGCCGCCAGCGCCGGCGTCCGGCGGGGTCCGGCGCCGCCCACGATCACCGGCACGCGCGCCTGATGGGGTTTGGGCAGCGCGGGGGAGTCATCGAGGCGATAGGTGTCGCCACTGAAGCTGAACGTCTCACCCACCGGCGTCGACCACAGGCCGGTCACGATCGCCAGCTGCTCCTCGAGCAGGTCGAAGCGTTTGGCCGGAAACGGGATGCCGTAGGCCCGGTGTTCCTGCTCGAACCAGCCTGTGCCGAGCCCGAGCTCCGCACGCCCGTCCGACATCTGGTCGACCTGGGCGACCTGGATCGCGAGAATGCCCGGCAGCCGATACGTGACCGACGAGACGAGGGTGCCGAGCCGGATCGTGGAGGTCTCGCGAGCGAGCCCCGCCAGGGTTGTCCAGGCATCCGTCGGCCCCGGAAGACCGTCTCCCGAGCCCATCGTCAGGTAGTGGTCGCTCCGGAAAAAGCCGGAGAATCCCAACTTCTCTGCTGCCTGAGCGACGGCGAGCTGATCGAGATAACTGGCGCCCTGCTGGGGCTCGACGAAGATGCGGAAATCCATGGCAAAAGCCTATAGAAACGGCCGCACCCTATTTGCGGCGTTCCCCTCCGTCGAGAGAAGGCACGATCCGAGCGGTCAAATCGGGCGTCGCCATCGTCGGATCGAGCGGGAACATCGGCCGGGTGATACGACGATGTCCGAGGCGCTCGATGTCCTGATCCACTCCTCCGGGGGTGAGGGCGAGAACCCAGCCGTCTGCCATGTCGAACAGTTCCGGTTCGAGATAGCCGATCTTGACGATGACGACATGCATCTTTCGCGGGGACAGGCCCAGACGGGTGAAGTCATGCTCATAGTGGTACGGCTTGCGTAGCTCGGTGAAAACCGCGAAGACCGAGCCGATCTGCAGCACCACCTCAGTGAGCGCATCCCGATCCCCGTGACGGATGCTGTGCACCAGCCCCGAGACGGTGAGCGGGCCAGCATGGCGGGCATCGACATCCGCCCCGCCGGTCGCGGTGATCATCGCACCGACGCCGGCGCGCACCGCCTCTGCGACGATCGTGGGAGCGGGCACGGACGCGTAGATGACCTGTGGTGCGTCGGGTGCGGCGAGTTCAGGTCGGCGGAGGAGCTCGGTGAGGCCCCACGTGACGTCGCCAGCGCCACCCGCGGTCGGGTTGTCGCCCGAGTCGCTGACGAAGAACGGCAGCTCACGACTGGCGAATGCGGTGTCGAGCGCGTTAGCGAAACTGTCGGTCGGGGCCACAAAGGGGAAGCGGTCGCGGGCCTCCCAGAAGGCGGTAGCGAGTTCTTGCGCTCCGACCGTCACCGCGGCACGGTCGTCTCCGGTAACCACCACCGCGGCGCCGCTGCGGGGTTCATCCGCCCAGGCGTAGCCGACCCAGACAGCCGCATCGATGATGCCGGAGCGGCTTTCCACCTCGGCAACCAGCTCGTAGAGGCCCGCCGCCGGCTCGAGACGCGTGGAGGTCTTCTCTCCCGGCAGCAGGATCGGCAGAGGAATCCACGCCTTGATCGGCTTAGCGCCGTCCGCGCTGAGCTGCTCGACGAGGTTGCGCACGGCGCGCTCGCGGGTCTCGTCCTCGTCTTCGTGCGGTGCCGTGCGATAGCAGGTGATGAGGTCCACGAGTTCGACCAGCTCGCGGCTGACGTTTCCGTGCAGGTCGAGCGACGCAGACACCACCACGTCAGGGCCTATCGCGTCGCGAATCAGTCGCAGCAGCACCGCCTCAGCATCGTCGATGCCCTCGACGCTCATCGCTCCATGGATGTCGAAGTACAGTCCGTCCAGCGGCAGCATGTCACGAACAGACGTGACGATCTCCTGGCTCAGCTGCTCGAACGCCTCGCGGGTGACGATGCCGCCCGGGATCGCCTTGCCGGTCAGGGCGGGCAACCAGGTCGCCGATTCCCGGAGAGGCATGCCGGGGGCGAGGAAGGCGTATTTCTCCATCACCTCGGCTCCCCGCTTCGGGTGGAAGGCCGCGGTCGTGGTGCGGGCAGGGGAGAAGGTGCTCGATTCGATGGCGAGACCCGCAATGGCGATTGCCGGGTGCTGTGCGCTGGTCATCCTGGCCTCAGTTCGTCTGGAGCGACGGCGCCCCGGCAGCGGTCAGGTCGCGCGGGGACAGCAACGTCGCGGCGGTCCACTGCTCGGGCACTTCGGCCCGGTTCGCTGCGCGGAACGCGAGAACCGACGCCCCGATGCGCCCCCCGGAGGTGCCCAACACCGAGGTTTCGACCCTTGGAGCAGCGCGCCAGGCGAGAGACTCACTGAGCTGGCGTCGCAGCGGTACGAGCAGCGCGTCGCCGGCGCGCGAGACTCCGCCGGTGAGCACGACGACGGCGGGGTCGAGCAGCATCGTGACCGTCTTCAGGCCGACCGCGAGTGCTTCGATTCCGTCTGCCCACACCCGCGCGGCCAGAGGATCGTGGGGAAGCCGGTCGACGATCTGCGCGGCCGACAACGACTCGCCGCCGAGAGCCGCGTAGCGCCGGGCCAGGCCCGCGCCCGACATATAGACCTCGAGACAACCACGCTGGCCGCAGGTGCAGTCCTCGCCGTGCGGGAAGGCCGGGATGTGACCGAGTTCACCGGCGGAGGACAGCTCGCCGATTACCTGAGTACCCGAGGTGAGAATCGAGGCGGCGACGCCGGTGCCGATGGCCACCAACACAGATTGAGCGGCCCCACTGGAGGCTCCGAAGAGCGCCTCCGCCAGTCCGGCGGCGCGCACGTCGTGGCCGATCGCGACCGGTACGCCCAGGTCGTCGCTCAGGATGGAGCCCAGCGGGACATCCGTCCAGCGCAGCGTCGACGCATAGAGCACCGTGGCCGTCTCTGGATCGATGATTCCCGGCGTGACGATCCCCGCTCCTACCAGCCGGTGGCCGGACTGTTCGGCGCGCCCCGCCAACCTCGCCAGCAGTGCGCGCACCAACTCGAGCGGCTCGGCGGTAGCGTCGTCGGCGCCGATGGTCTCGGCGAGGATCACTCGACCGGATGTGTCGACCACAGCGCCCTTGAGGTTGGTCCCGCCGATATCCAGGGCGAGAACCACCTCGGACACTGCGGAAATATGCGCCGGGGTGGAATCGGGCGCGTCCACGGCAGCGATCAGCGCGGAGACGATGCCGGCATCGGTCACCAGCCCCCCGTCGTTTCTCGGGGAGTCGACCTGCGCGCGCAGGTGCACCTCGGACACGCCAGTCGCCTGCACGAGTGCCGCGACATTTTCGGGACGGATGCGGCCTCCGGCCAGCACGGCGGGGCCGGGGCGTCCGACGAGAGTCCGAAGCATCCGCGCCCCCTGCTCTGCCGTGGCAGCGCCGCCGGACGTGAGAACCCGGGTGACCTCGTGCCGGCTCAGCGTGTCGTACGCCTCGATCAGATCCGGCGTCTCGTCGAAGGCCTTGTGGAAGGTGATCGGCAGGCCCCCGGCGGCGGCGGCGATGGTGGCCAGCGAGGGTTCATCGATCTGGGAGTCGGCGGTCAGCGCGCCGAAGACTAGACCAAGTCGACCGGGGTGATCCGCGGCGATCTCCCGGAACACGCAGACGTCGTGGCGCATCACCTCGAGCTCGGCCGGTGTGTAGACGAAGTCCCCGCCGCGGGCGCGAACCATCACCTGCACTCCGACCCTGGCCGTGCTCCCGAGGATGGCGAGAACCAGCCCGAGACTCGGAGTCGTGCCACCCTCGACCAGGTCGGCACAGACCTCCACGCGATCTGCCCCGTTTTCCTCCGCCGTCAGGGCGCCGTCAAGGTCGTCGATGCAGATCTCGACGGCGACGGCCTCCGTTGGGCGGCCGGGAAAGCGGGCGGGAAGAGGGGAAACCACGGATGAACTCCTTGTACTGCTCGAGTGCGGTGCTGGTAGCGCGTGTTCAGGCACGGTCGTCGGTAACAGGCACACCCACGGTCGGAGCGCTGGTCCGCGGCGGCGCGATCGTGCGCTTACTCGGACGCAGGCGCAGACGTGAGGCCAGGGTCGAGAGCGATCCGTTGAAGACCAGGTAGATGAGGGTCACGACCACGAAGGTCGGGATCACGAAGTGGTTGTAGGCCGACAACACCTGTCCCCGATAGAGCAATTCGGTGAATGCCACGATGTAGCCGAGCGAGGTGTCTTTGACCAGGCTGACCAACTGCGTCACCAGGGACGGCGCCACGAACCGCATGGCCTGCGGGAGCACGATCATGCGCATGGTCTGCGCCGGTGAGAGTCCCAGGCTGAGTGCGGCCTCGGACTGACCCGATGGCAGGCCGAGGATTCCCGCGCGGATGATCTCGGCGAACGCGGCGGCGTTGGCGAGGGTCAGCGGGATGGCGAGCTTCCACAGCACGGGAAAGTTGAGCCCGAGCTGGGGGAGACCGAACAGCATCAGGTAGATCAACAGGAGAACCGGGATGGTCCGGAAGATCTCGATGTACGCCGTGCTGAGCCAGTGCGCGACGCGGTTAGAGCTGACCCGTCCCACCGCCAGCAGCACGCCGAAGAGCCCGCCGAGCACGGCCACGATGGCGGCGGCCTCGATCGTGCCGCCGAGGCCGACCAGGAGGTACTGCCACACGCCGGCGGTGAGGAAGGGAGTCCAGCGATCGGCTGCGAGCTGACCGTGAGCGGCGAACTGCACGAGCCCGGCAGCGATGGCCGCCACGACGACGACGATTACCACGACGGTCCAGATGCGGATGGCGCGCCTGGTTCGGGGGCCTGGCGTGTCGTACAGCGACACGCCGGGGGTGCTGGGGGAGCGTCTGTTCATCGTTTGATCGCCACTCTCTTCTCGATGCGCCCGGCACCGAGGCCGATGCCCAGTGCGAGCACCATGTAGATCAGTCCGGCCACGGTGAAGATCAGGATCGGCTGGGCCTGAACGAGGTTGAGTTTGTTCGCTTCGGCGGTCAGCTCGACCACGCCGACCGCCGCAGCGAGGGCGGTGTTCATCGTGAGAGCGATCATCACATTGCCTATCGGCTGCACGGCGGCGCGCAGGGCCTGCGGAACGACGATCAGTCGCAGGGACTGCACCAGGGTGAAGCCCAGTGCCCGGCTGGCTTCGATCTGCCCAGTACCCACCGTGTTCACCCCGCTGCGCACCGCCTCGGCCACGTACGCGGCCTCGTACAGCGCCAGCACGATGATCGCCGTGGGCGTCAGCGGCAGCAGGATCCCCGCGTCGGGGAGCGCGAATACCGCGAGGATCAGGAGCACCAGCAGAGGGACGTTGACGAAGAACTGCACGTACCCGAACGCGAGTCCGCGCAGCACCGGCACGGGGCTGACACGTGCCGCCGTGATGATGACTCCGAGCACGATCGCGGCGACTCCAGCGATCACCGCCATCATCACGGTCGTTCCGAGCGCGGCGAGGAGTGGGCCCGCGCTGGTCACGAAGATATTCATCTGTTCCCTCTGCTGGTGGAGATCACCTGGTGTGGCGGATCAGGATCCGGGGACGGATCCGATGGCCGGCGGGGTCGGGGTCGACGACTTCACGGCGGAGCCGAGGGTCGCCTTCCAGACCTTCGCCCAGTCGCCGTTCTTCTGAATCTTCACCAGCCAGTCGTTGATGAACGACTTGAACGTGGCATCGCCATGCTTCAGACCGATTCCGTAGGACTCGGTGGTGAAGGGCTGGCCGACGACCGTGATCGCCGGGTTCGATGCCGCGTCGCTGGCGAGCAGAGTGAAGTCCTGCACGTAGGCATCGCCGCGCCCCTGGGCCAGCGCCTGCACGGCTTCGGGGTCGGTGGCGAAGCTGACGACCTTGGCGGTGGGCTGCTTCTCGGGGACCGCGGTCACCGCGGGCGTGTTAGCACCGACGATGACCGTCGTGCCACCGAGGTCGGAAATGCCCTTGATCTTGGTGTTGTCCGCCTTCACCGCGACGGCGAGTCCGGAGGCGAAGTAAGGGCCGGCGAAGTCGACCTGCTCGGCCCGCTCGGTGGTGATCGTGTAGGTGTTGAAGACCACATCGACGGTGCCGTTCTGCAGCAGCGCCTCGCGGGTCTCGGATGCCGGAGGCACGATCTCGACGTTCGGCTTGCCCAGGATGTAGATGGCGAGCAACTTCGCGAGGTCCGCATCGAAGCCCTCGACGTCATCCGGCTTCGAGGGGTTCTGCTGCGAGAGCAGCGGGGCGTCGAGTGCCTCGGCCACGATCAGCTTTCCGCGCTTCTTGATGGCGGCCATGGTCGAGGAGGGCAGGATGTCGGCGGCCTTCGCCACGACCGCGTTCTTGTAGACCGAGCTCAGGTCGGTCGCCGAACTGGAGGCACCGGGATCGCTCGCCGGTACTGCGGATCCGCCGCCTGAGCAGGCACTGAGGCCGATCGTTGCGGTGACGGCGAGAGCGAGGAACGGAAGTCCCCGTCGAAGGGTGAGACGGCTGCGTGACAAGGTGGTGCCTTTCTTCTGGGGTGGAAGGTGCAGGAGTTGTCGACTCGAGGAGTCAGTGCGACGAGAGTCAGTGCGACAGGATTTTGGAGAGGAACGCCTGGGCCCGCGGGCTAGAAGCGTTGTCGAAGAATTCGGCGGGGCTGTTCTGTTCGACGATCCGGCCGTCGTCCATGAAGATCACCCGATCGGCTGCCTTGCGGGCAAAACCCATCTCGTGGGTGACGACGACCATGGTCATCCCCTCGGCGGCCAGGTCGGTCATGACATCCAGCACCTCGCTGACCATCTCGGGGTCGAGGGCGCTGGTCGGCTCGTCGAAGAGCATCACCTTGGGCTTCATCGCGAGCGCGCGGGCGATCGCGGCCCGCTGCTGCTGGCCGCCAGAGAGCTGTGCGGGAAACTGGTGCGCCTTGTCGGCGATCCCGACGCGCTCGAGCAATTCCATCGCGTGCCGCCTCGCCTCGGCCTTCGGCTGGCGCAGCACCGTGATCGGGGCGAGGGCCACGTTGTCGAGGATGGTCCGGTGGGCGAAGAGGTTGAACGACTGGAAGACCATCCCGACTTCCGCCCGGAGCTGAGCGAGGGCCTTGCCCTCGGCGGGGAGCTCGACCCCGTCGACGGAGATCGTTCCGTCGCTGATCGTCTCGAGTCGGTTGATGCAGCGGCACAGTGTCGACTTACCGGATCCGGACGGTCCGACCACCACGACGACTTCGCGCGGAGCTATCTGGAGGTCGATGTCTTTGAGCACGTGATGGGTGCCGAAGTGCTTCTGCACGCCCGACATGCTGACCATCGTCGGCGTCGTGCCCTGTGCTGAGTGAGCCAAGCGGGTGCCTCCACAATCGTCGCGGCACATCGGCCGCGTCGCCATCATCGTCGTGGCGTCAGAACCCGCGGGACCGCGAATCCGTTTTCACCCTAACAATCGATTGTTGCACGCAGATTTCGAGATAGTTATTCAAATTTTGGACTAAGGTGAGCGACAGATCGGGGTGCGATGACCATGACGAACAGCCAGCCGCTCAGCCGCCTGAGCCCACAGAACCTCGAGATCGTTCGCGCTCTGCGCTTCGGCCGGGCCGACTCGAAGGCGAGCCTGGCCGTGGCCACCGGCCTGTCTCCGTCCACCGTCACGTCGCGAGTGCAGGATCTGCTCACGCTCGGTCACATCGTCGAAACCGGGGACGGTGAATCTCGCGGCGGTCGTCGTCCGCGCCGCCTCGCCATTCGGGCGGAGGCCGGCGCTGTCGGATGCTTCGATCTCGGGATCGACCGATCGAGCGTGGGGCTGGTCGACTTCTCCGGCGCGTTGCTGGCGCACGCGGAGATACCGCTGGATGTTGCGGCCGGACCGGCTCCCGTATTCGACACGTTGTGGGCGGCCCTCGGTGACCTGGCGGCCGGCCATTCCGAGCGGGCGATCCCGCCCGTCCGCGCCCTCTCGCTCGGGGTTCCGGGACCGGTGGCCGCCGACGGCAATCGCATCGTCTCTCCCTCGAGGATGCCGGGCTGGAATGGGATCGATGCCGCGGCGATGCTCGGCGGCGTCGCCGGTCTTCCGGTCGTGGTCAACAACGACGCCAATCTGATGGCGGTGGGCGAGTACGCAGCCGGTGACCGAGCGGAGGGCAATCTGGTCTTCGTCAAGGCCGGATCCGGTATCGGCAGCGGCATCATCTGCCGCGGTGAGCTCTTCGTTGGCGCGGACGGCGTGGCCGGGGATATCAGTCACGTCTCCGTGCCGGACGCGCCTCCGGTGGCCTGCTCCTGCGGTCGACGGGGCTGCCTCGACGCACTCGCGAGCGGCAACGCGCTGGTCAAGGAACTGCAGGAGGCGGGGGAGGACGTGCCCGACGTGGAGTCGATGATCCGTCGCGCGCGAGATGCCGACGCCGCGGCGACGCGTCTGCTGCGGGGAGCCGGCACCATGACCGGCGGTGTGCTGTCGACGATCATCAATTTCTTCAACCCGGATCGACTGGTGCTCGGCGGTGTGCTCAGCCAGTCAGAGGTCTTCGTCAACGCCGTGCGGGCGACGCTGTACGCCGAGTGTCTGCCGATGGCGACCGAAAGACTGACCATCGCGCTGCCGCGTCATCCGCAGACCAGCGGTCTGCTCGGTGGTGGGGCGGTCGTGCTCGATCGGATCTTCGGCCCCGGTCTGTGACCCTCGCGGGGCGAGCGTGAGCGGACCCGGTCGGCCTATGATTGGCCGTGAACACGGGAGTCCGGTGAGCCGGGCTGAGAGGAAGCTGCTCCAAGCTTCGACCGTCGAACCTGATCTGGATCATGCCAGCGCAGGGAGGCAATCTCTCCGGTTCTCGGCATCCGCCGCGGACCACACCCGTGCCCTCTTTGAGAGAAAGGGCACGACAGTGCATTCCACCATCGCAGCACCAGCAGTCACCGGCCGTCGTAACTACCGCTGGCGGGTGGTCGACATCGTGGTCGCCAGCGTGATCGGTGTCGCGAGCGGCGTCATCTTCTGGGCCTGGGGCCTCGCCTGGACCCCGCTCAGCGGCATTCTGGCCTTCGCCCCGGGCCTCAGCGGCCTCCTCGCCGGCGGTTGGCTGTTCGCCGGAGTGCTCGGCGGCATCGTCATCCGCAAGCCTGGCGCAGCCCTTTACACGGAAATCATCGCGGCCGTCGTCTCGATGCTGGTCGGCACGCAGTGGGGCTTCTCCACGCTCATCTGGGGCATCATCGAGGGGCTCGGTGCCGAGCTCGTGCTCGCTGCGTTCTTCTACGCCAACTGGCGGCTATGGGTCGCGCTGCTCGCGGGCGCCGGAGCGGGAGTCGCCGTCGGCATCCTCGACACCACCTTCACCGACTACGCGGCCCTGGACTTCGGCTTCAAGGCCGTCTACTTCGTCTCGGCCGTGATCTCGGGTGTGGTGATCGCCGGTCTGCTTTCCTGGCTCGCCGCGCGAGGGCTCGCGCGCTCGGGCGCTCTCAGCCGCTTCGCGTCCGGCAGGACTGCGACCCCACGGGCGTGACGCCGCCGGCCACCGTGGGAGCACGGATCACCGCGCGCGGCTGGGGCTGGCGCCACGCCTCCCGGCGCGCGCCGGCGGTCCAGGCGCTCGATCTCTCGATCGAGCCCGGGGAGCGGGTGCTGCTGCTCGGACGCTCCGGCGCGGGCAAGTCGACTCTCATCCAGGCGCTCGCCGGCGTGCTCGGCGGAAACGAGGAGGGTGACGCCTTCGGTGAACTCCTTATCGACGGCCACCCGCCGCAGAGCGCTCGCGGCGAGGCGGGGCTGGTGCTTCAAGATCCGGATTCGCAGGTCGTGCTGGCCCGGGTCGGCGACGACGTCGCCTTCGCCTGCGAGAACCTCGGAATTCCGCGGGACGAGATCTGGCGGCGCGTGCCTGCGGCGCTCGCCGAGGTCGGTCTCGACCTACCGCTCGGCCATACGACCGCTCACCTTTCTGGCGGACAGAAGCAGCGGCTCGCGTTGGCCGGAATCGTCGCCATGCGCCCGAGGCTGCTCCTCCTCGACGAACCGACCGCGAATCTCGACCCCGATGGTGTTATCGAGGTGCGGGATGCCGTGGCCAGAACCCAGCAGAGCTCCGGGGCGACTCTCATTGTCATCGAGCATCGGGTGTCGATCTGGCTCGATGTCGTCGACCGCGTCATCGTGCTCGACCCCGACGGTGGGCTGCTCGCAGATGGCACGCCGCACGACGTACTGCAGCGCGCGGGATCCGAGCTCGCCGCCGCGGGAGTCTGGGTGCCCGGCTTCCCTCCGTCTCGACCGGAACGTCAGGCTCGAAGCGTCGGGCAGCCGCTGCTCGCGGCATCCGATCTGGCGGTTGGACGCACGGAGTTCGCGCGCCGCACCCCGACGATCGTGAACTCCGGAATCGACCTCGAGATCGCCGCCGGGGAGTCCGTGGTGATCGTGGGCGATAACGGCGCGGGAAAGTCCACCCTGGCACTCACCCTTGCCGGTCTGTTACCGCCGGCGGGCGGCGCAGTCGAGGCGCGTGCCGCGCTTGCTCGCGGCCTCGGCGCGCAGCCACACCGCTGGCGGTCGAAACAACTACTGACCCGACTGGGGATGGTCTTCCAGGATCCGGAGCATCAGTTCCTGGCCGCAACCGTGCGGGCCGAGCTGGAAGTAGGTCCGCGGGCACTGGGCGAGGGCGTGGAGCGTGTCGAGCTGCTCCTCGAGCGCCTCCATCTGGGTCACCTCGCGAACGCCAATCCGTTCACCCTCTCCGGTGGGGAGAAGCGCCGGTTGTCGGTTGCCACCGCCCTCGCCACACGCCCGCAGCTGCTGCTGCTCGACGAGCCGACCTTCGGACAGGACGCCCTGACCTGGGAGCAGCTGGTCGCACTCCTGGCGGAGCTCATCGACGACGGGACTGCGCTGATATCGGTGACGCACGACCGGGACTATATCGAGGCGATCGCCGACCGGTCTCTCGTGCTGGAAAGTCGGGTGACGGCGTGAGCCTCATCGTGCCGGACATCCGACCGAGCGCGGTGGCGCGCATCAACCCGGTCGCCAAGATGCTTGCGGCGATCCTGCTGGCGATCGCACTGCTGTTGTCGATCGACTGGGTCTCGGCCGCTGTAGCTCTCGCCCTGGAAGCACTGGTGCTTCCCTTCGCGGGTCTTTCGGGCCGACAATTCTGGCTGCGCACGGCCACCCTGTGGGTCGCGGCTCCGCTGGCCGCGCTCACCACGGTGCTCTACGGCAAGGACTCCGGTTCCGTGCTCGCGCACCTTGGGCCGATCACGATCACCGACGGCTCGCTCGGTCTCGGGGTGGCGATCGGGCTCAGAATCCTCGCGATCGGCCTGCCGGGCATCGTGCTGTTCGCCACCACGGATCCGACGGATCTCGCCGATGGTCTGGGACAGGTGCTGCGCCTGCCGGCGCGATTCGTGCTCGGCGGGCTCGCCGGTCTCCGTCTGGTCGGTCTGTTCATCGAGGATTGGCGGTTTCTCGCGCTCGCCCGGCGCGCTCGTGGTGTCGGCGACAGCAACCCGATCGCCCGCATTGCGCGGCAGGGCTTCTCTCTTCTGGTGCTGTCGGTGCGGCGGGGGAGCAAACTTGCGACGGCGATGGAGGCGAAGGGTTTCGGGTCGGATCGTCCGCGCACCTGGGCCCGGGCATCCGTCTTCGGAGCGAAGGAATGGGGATTCCTGGCGCTAACGATCGGCATTCCCGCCGCGGCGATCACGGTCGCGGTGATCGCCGGGACCTGGAAGTTCGTGCTGTCGTGAGGCTCGCCGAGTCGCTGCTTGCCGAGATCCGTTCGGCAGCTCGTCCCGTCGTCCTCATCGACGGCGGCTCCGGGTCGGGAAAGACCACCCTCGCCCCGCTGATTGCCGAGCGACTCGGCGCACAGCTCGTTCACCTCGATGACTTCTACCCCGGGTGGGACGGACTGGAGGGGGGAAGCAGGCACGTGCACGACTTCGTCCTCTCGAGCGAGCCGCGCTGGCAGCGCTGGGACTGGGTGGCCGATCGGCCAGCGGAGTGGCACGTTCTCGACCAGTCGCGTCCGCTGGTGATCGAGGGTTCCGGCAGCCTCAGCCGGGCGAACCGGGCGATCGCGACGTTCGGCATCTGGGTGGAGCTGGATGCCGCGACCCGCAAGCACCGCGCCCTCGCCCGCGATGGCGACGCCTACGCCCTGCACTGGGACCGGTGGGCAGCCCAGGAGGCGGCATTCGCCGCCCGCGAGCACCCGCGTGAGCTCGCAGACTACGTGGTGTTCGACGACTAGCGTTGGTGGATGACTTCCCCCTTCGTCACCCCGCGTCAGCTCGCCCTCGACCTCGCCTCGGCTACCCCGCCCGCCGTCTTCCACGCCAGCCTGCTGCTCCACCCCGCGAGCTTCGACGGTGACTACCGCCTCGACGGCAAGCGCGATGCTTGGCTCGCCGCGCACATCCCCGGCTCACAGTACGTGGATGTCGCGGTCGACTTCTCGGACACCAGCGCAGCTCTGCATTACACACACCAGACGCCGCAGGCCATCGCAGATCGGCTCGCCGAGCTCGGGGTAGGACCGACGGATGCCGTGGTCGTCTACGATTCCACCGGCGGCCTGTTCGCGGCCCGGCTCTGGTACCTGCTCACCTGGATCGGCGTGGATGCACGCGTGCTCGACGGGGGGTTCGGCGCCTGGGAGGCCGCGGGTCTGCCGATCGAAACCGGCGAGGGGGCGGCCCCGGCATCCGTTCCGTTCTGGCCCGCGACAGCCGTGCGCGAGGCTTGGGTGACGAAGAACGAATTGCTCGAACGCTCGGAGACGGATGCCCGCCCGCTCGTCTGCGGGCTCCCGGCCGGCAGCTTCGACGGCAGTCATCCTTCGCGCTACGCCCGCCGCGGGCACATTCCGGGCAGTGTGAACGTGTCGTCTCGCGATCTGTTCGCCGCCGACGGCACCGTGCGCGGCGAGAACGAGCTGCGTGAGGCTTACGTCGCGGAAGGCGTCACGGGCGACGAGGAGGTGCTGCTCTACTGCGGCGGCGGTATCTCGGCGGCGGCGAACGCGATCACCTTGGCCGAGCTGGGCGTGACCGCGGTGCGCATCTACGACGGCTCCCTCGAGGAGTGGGCGGCGGATGATTCGCTGCCGCTGGTGACCGCTACCGCTGGTTGAGTAGGCCGCGACGGAGGAGCAGCCGTATCGAAACCCCGCGTGGTGGGTCTCGATACGCGTCCTCGCGCTGGCGCTCGGGCGCTACTCGACCAGCGAAGATGCGGCGCTCGACCGACGACGCGGCTAGCCCCAGCCGAGGCGGTGCAGCTCGGCGTCGTCGATGCCGTAGAAATGCGCGATCTCGTGCACGAGCGTGACGTGAATCTGGTCTTTCAGCTCGTCCAGGTCTTCGCTGATGGACAGCAGCGGTTCCCGGTAGAGCACGATGCGGTCGGGCAGTTCGCCGAAACCGTAGTCGGAACGTTCGGTGAGCGCGACTCCGTCGTACTCTCCGAGAAGGTCGAGCGAGCCGTCATCCGGTCGGTCGAGGGTCACGAAGGCCAGGTTCACCAGGCCCTCCACCATCTCGTCGGGCAGCGCGTCGAGCTCGTCGGTGACGAGCAGCTCGAAGGCCTCCGCGCTCACCTCATCGGCTCTCACAGTCGCCCCTGCATGGCTACGACCAGAGATTCCTGCACGAACGCCAGCCAGTCGTAGATGTCGCCCAGGGGCTCGTCGGGGTTCGGCCGGTCATCGTCGCGCTCGATGCCGATGCGAGACGCGATGGTGAGACGGATGTCCGAAACGGCTCGAATCCAGGCCTGCGCCTGCTGTTCATCGAGAACCACCTTCGTCGCCGAGGTCGCCGCGGCGGCGTCGGCCAACGAGGCTGCGACGGTCTGCCCGTTGCGCCCCTTGCGCTCGGCGAGGCTTTCCGCGGTGAAGCGGCGGAACTCCTCGGCAGCCTCGGGGTCATCCCGATAGGCGTCGGGGAGTAGTCGTTTCAGCGCGGCATCGTTTGCGGCAGGCTCGGCGAGCATGGCGCCGATCTGGCCGGTGAGTTGCACGATGAGGCGCGCCTCCTCGGGCGCAAAGCTCGCCTCGTAGTTCGCGCCTTTGCGGCGGAAGCCCCTCATTCGTCGGCTTTCTGCAGCGTGGCCCAGAGTCCGAAATCGTGCATCGCCTCGACGTGCCGCTCCATCTCCTCGCGGGGACCGGTGGCGACGACCGCTCGACCCTCGGAGTGAACCTGCATCATGCGGCGGTTCGCCTCCTTCTGGCTGAAGCCGAAGTAGCTGCGAAAGACATACGAGACGTAGCTCATCAGGTTGACCGGGTCGTTCCAGACGATGGTGACCCAGGGGGAGCCGAGCACGGTCTGCTCGGCGTGGTCCAACTGCATGCCGAGGTCGACATCCAGCTCTACGTCTTCCAGCAGATCAGGCATGCGTCACCCCCACAGATACCGGTACAAACGCGAAAGGCCCCGCGATTGCGGGGCCTGACGCTCTGGGGTGATCGACGGGGCTCGAACCCGCGACATCCGGCTCCACAAGCCAGCGCTCTACCAACTGAGCTACGACCACCATGCCTGCCATCCTCAGCGAATAAATCCGCCGCGACGACACAACTCCACAATCTTATTACAGATTCTCGCCCTCGGATGACACGGTCTGGGGCTGGAGCGTGGGGAGGAAGTTCTCGACCACGGATGCCGAAATCGCCTGCACCTCTTCGGTGGTGGGTCCGGGGTCGGCCACGAAGGCGGCCTGGCGGTAGTACTGCAGCTCGCGGATCGACTCGAGGATGTCGGCGAGGGCCCGGTGCCCGCCGTCTTTCGCGGGGGCATTGAAGTACACCCGCGGGAACCAGCGTCGCGAGAGCTCCTTGATCGAGGAGACGTCGACGCTGCGGTAGTGCAGCTGCTTGTCGACCCGCGGCATGTACTTGGCCAGGAAGGTGCGGTCGGTGCCGATCGTGTTGCCGGCGAGCGGTGCGTGCTGATCAGCCGGGACGAAGCGCAGGATGTACTCGTGCACGGCGAACTCGGCGTCGGCGAGAGCGACACCATCGGGGATCGCCTCGAGCAGCCCGGATGTGGTGTGCATGTTCCGCACGAAATCGTTCATGTTGTCGAGCGCCGACTGATCGGGCTTGATCACCACGGAGAGGCCCGCATCGACGGGATTCAAATCGAAATCGGTGATGACGACGGCGACCTCGACGAGTTCGTCGACGTCGACGTCGAGTCCCGTCATTTCGCAGTCGATCCAGACGAGGCGGTCAGCTACAGAAGGCATTCGACCAGTGTATCGAGGGGGTGTGACGTCGCCCGCTGCGCAGAAACCCCGGAGTGCTCGGCTGCGGACTTTTCGGAGCTTACGGATACAATCTGCACGCATCTACTGCACCGATCAATACGCAGATTTCGATGTATCGAAAAGAGTAGGCATGATCAGGCCGGCACAGCGCGACGACACCGCCGCGGTCGTTGCCCTTGTGGTGGCCTCTCGACTGTTCGAAGAGGCCGACAGCTCATTTCTGAACGAGTTATTCACTGACTACTTCGACTCGAAATCGAGTGAGGGCCACTCGCTGCTGGTGGACGACCATGACGACGTTGTGCGGGCGATGGCGTACTTCCAGCCGATGGTGGCCGCCGACCGCGTCTGGGATCTCACCATGATCGCAGTCCAGCCTGACCTGCAGGGCCGTGGGCTCGGCGCCAAACTCATCACATCGGTAGAGGATTCGCTGAGAGAGCAAGGTGGGCGCCTCCTCATTGTCGATACCTCCAGCACCGCCCAATTCGACCTCACGCGAGAGTTCTATTCCACACAGGGGTACGCCGAGGAAGCCAGAATCCGCGACTACTGGGCAGACGGAGACGACAAAATCGTCTTCCGCAAACACCTTTGAGCTGACGCAGATGCTTACTGAACGAATCGGCCAAACCATCCACAGACGCGCGCGATGTGGTGCAGGGTCTAGAGCGATTCGCCGATCGTCACCGATTCGGCCTCCGCTTCCGGAGTCTCGGCCCGAGCGTTGACGCGGGATAGCGTCTTCGCGCCAGCCACCACCAGGATCGCGGCGATGAGCACGGAGCCGCCGGCGACGAAGTAGGGGGTCGCCGGGCTAAACAGCAGAGCGAGTTCGGCCGCCAGCGGGGGAGCGACGGCCCCGCCGAGAAACCGCACGCCGGAATATGCCGATGATGCGACCGAGCGCGGCAGATCCGTCGCCTCCATGACCGATTCAGTCAGCACCGTGTTCAGGATGCCGAGCAGCAGTCCACCGACGATCACGCAGACGATCAGCCCCACCGTGTTGCCCGTGAACAGCCCGGCGACGACCAGGTCGATCGTGAGAAGCGGAAGAACGATGCTGAGGGCGGTGGTGCGCGAGACGCGCGCGGTCAACAGCGGTGCAACCCAGACCGAGGTGATCGCGACGGCGAGCCCCCAGCCAAAGAAGATCAGCCCGAGCTGGATCGCGCTCGTTCCCTTCGGCAGGGCGAACGGGGTCCAGGCGAGCAGCGTGAAGAAGCCGATGTTGTAGAACAGCGCGGCCGCGGCCAGGATGGCGAGGGCCGGGTTCGCGAGAGCCCGGAACGGCGCGGAGAGGCGGGTCGGCATCCGTTTCGTCTTGTCCTCTGTGCCGAGCAGCACGGCGATCGCGACGAAGGCGATGGCCATGAGTGCCGCGGTTCCAAAGAATGGACCGCGCCAGCTGAGTGTGCCGAGCAGGCCGCCGACCAGAGGTCCGATCGCGATGCCGAGGCCGAGAGCAGCCTCGTAGAGCACGATCGCGTTGCCGGTGCCGCCGCTGGCCGCGCCGACGATCGTGGCAAGAGCGGTGGAGATGAAGAGCGCGTTGCCGAGACCCCACCCACCGCGGAAGCCGATCACGCTCTCCACGTTGCCGCTGAGAGCCGCGAACAGGGCGAAGGCCACGATGAGGGCGAGCCCGATCATCAGCGTGCGCTTGGCGCCGACGCGGCTCGAGATCCAGCTGGTGAAGAACATCATCACGCCGGTGATCACGAGGTAGCTGGTGAACAGCAGCTCGGTCTGCCCCGCCGTGGCGTGCAGTTGGGAGGCGATCGCCGGCAGGATCGGGTCGACCAGGCCGATACCCATGAACGCGACCACGCACGCAAAGGCGACCGCCCACACCTCTTTGGGTTGGCTCAGGATGCTGCCGCTCGCCTTGTGAGCCACTTACGCCACCCCCGCTGTCGTTGCCGCGCGCACGGTTTCGGTGCGCTCCTCGAGGATGGCCACGGCGCGCTCCAGAATCTCGGTCTCCTCCGCGGACAGCCCTTCGAAGGTCGGGGCCAACGCTTCGCCGACCTCCTCCCGCCAGGAATCCAGCGCGGCGATACCTTTCGGAGTGATCGCGATCAGCCAGGCGCGAGAGTCGGCGACGTCGGCGATGCGGTGGATGAGTTCGCCCTCGGCCAGGCTCTGGATGAGCTTGGTCATCGTGGGTTGGGTCACGCGGCTGCGACGCGCGAGTTCGCCGATGCGCAGGGATCCATCGGTCTCGAGGATCGAGAGGGAGCGCCAGACCGAGGCGGGCGTGGTGCTGCCGGTGGCGAGGGCCGCGATGCGGGTGAGGCGATTGGCGGCGACGATGAGGCGCTCCGGAAAGGGGCGGGATGAACTGGGCATTCTGAAAGTATATAGCCAAGCTATATAGCTTGGCGAAGTATTTACACCACTGCCTAGGCTGGAAACATGAACGTGACCCTCGGCATCCTGCTCCTTCTCAACACCATCTTTCATCTGGTGACCTGGCCGACCTTCTTCCGCCGGGTCGCGAAAGATCCGCGAGCGAGGGATGCCGAGAGCAAGCCGACCGCGTTTTTCACCGTTCACCTCGTTCTGCTGGTCATCGCAATGCTGCTGGCCGCCGCGTCATTGGTGGGAGCGATCGTCGCCTTCGCCACCGCCTGACCGGCGCATCGTGGTAGGAATGTCGGATGACTGACGCAGCTTTCCCCCTGTCCAACGGTGACAAGTTCATCGCCATCTATCAGGGCGGCCCCAACGATGGGCAGACCGATACCCGTTTCGTAACCGAGGGCGACTTCGACGCCGAGATCACGGTCATCACCGCGGTCGACGGAAACGAGGCCATGATCGACTACACCAAATCGAGCGTCACCAAGGTCGGCGACGAGTACCACGTCACCTACGTGTACGACGCCAAAGACAGCGACCAGGTCACCTCGCACGAAGACCGCGGAGACCGCCAGTAGGCGCTCTCGGAATCATGGGGAGCTTCACGCTGTTAGACGCAGTGTGAAGCTCCTTTTTTTCGCCTCCTCGTTCTGCGAGCCGTGCATTCAGACTCGCGCCGTCCTCGACCAGGCGTCCACGCTGGTGCCCGCTCTGACCATCGCCGAGCTCGATGCGGTGTCGCACGAGGCGGAGGCTGAGCGGGCGGGCATCCGTTCCACCCCCACGGTGATCGTGTTGGATCAGGACGACGCCGAGGTCTTCCGCGCCGAGGGCGTGCCGACTCTCAATCAGGTGCTGGTCGCCCTCGCCAAAGCGGTGTGACCTCGCTGCGGTATCGTGGATGCCGCCGCCTCCGTAGCTCAGGGGATAGAGCAGGAGCCTTCTAATCTCTTGGTCGCAGGTTCGAATCCTGCCGGGGGCACCTCGCGACGTCGTTGAGACCCGCGGCATCCGTTCGCCCGTCCGAAACGACGGAGAAAACGGATGTCCGCCGCATTTCGCGGCGCTCGGCGGCCCTCCCGCGAGAAAATTCCGTCGTTTCGGGCGCGGGTGACGCACAACGCGAAACGGCGGGACCCCCGAAGGAATCCCGCCGTCACGGTGCCGTGTGACGCGGCCGCAGCTCCGAACTCAGTTGGCGCGCGGAGTGACCGGTTGGTCGAGCGGAGATGCTCGCTTGGCGGTGGCACCAGCGGTGACGGGCGAGAAGGCGGAGGTGTCGGCATCCGTCGTCGCACGCTCGGCCGGTGCATGCTCAGCCGGTGCGTGCACGAGAGCCTCGGTCTTCTGCGGCTCGGACTTGGTCGCCGGGTCGGGCGCCGCGTAGGCGTCGAGCGAGCCCGCCTCGGTCTGCTGCTGCGCAGCCCAGGCCTGCTGCTGCGCGATCAGTTCTTGGTCGCTGAGGGTCGAGTCGTAGGCCCACGAGTCCAGGTCGTTCTTGAACAGCCGCTTGGCCCGACTCGGGTGCGACTGCCACTCGATCAACCGGTCGCGGAAGGTGAGGAGTGACTGCTCGGCCTGAAAGCTGAACGACACCGCATTCTTCTGCATGTCGAGGATCTCGTGGCGGGCCCAGTCGGCGGCCAGCGCCGTGCCGGCCATCGGTAGCAGGCGCAGACGGATGTCCGCCTCCCCGATCAGATGCTCCACGTGAGCCTGCTCGGGGGCAGAGATGGTGTTCCAGACGGCCGCCTTGCGAGCGGCGCCGATCAGCGCGGTGACGGCGGATGCCTTGGTCTCACGGTCGCTGAGGGCGATCATGCGCTTGGTGGAGCCGCGCCCGACCGCCGCCGCGATGACGCCGGCGATGATGATGGCGACGAACGGAACGATGATCGTCGAGACGATCCGCCCGCCGTCGTCTGAGGAGAGCCAGTCTACGAAGTTGGTCCAGAGCTGCATGGGAGCACCATAACCCCTGATGACCGGCCACCCGGAGTGAAGCCGTGGCGAGTCGGGAACGCCTGGCTCAGAAGCAATCGACCGCCGACTCGAAGCCCCAGAAGTCACCCATGGCGACGAAACGACCCTGTCGCGCGATGTAGCGCTTGGCGCGGTAGCGCAGGCCGCCGACCACCTCGAAGCGCTCGACGTAACCGAGCACCTCCCCGTCGGTACGGGTGACACGCCAGAGGTCGTCGTGCACGCGAACGAGGGCCAGGCCGGCGCGACTGATTGCGTACTCGTCGGAGCGGGTGTGGCTGTGTGTATCACTGCCGAGAGTGTCACTGTGGCGCGCGGTGTCGATGAAGGCGAGTGTGGTCATGGTCGTTCCTCTCGTGCTGCCGGCCCGGCGATCTGGTGTCGAGATGGACAGTACGGGCCACCACCGACATCCGCTTCGCCGTGAAAACGACGAAGGCGGCGAGGACCGAAGTCCTCGCCGCCCGTCGGGTTTCTGCGCGTACTAGCGGCCGGTGCCGTCCACGGCGTACGGCTCGATCGACGCGATCTCGTCGTCGGTGAGCGGCGCGGCATCGAGGGCTGCGAGGTTGTCCTCCAGCTGGGCGACACTGCTCGCGCCGATCAGCGCCGAGGTCACCTGCGGAACGCGGAGCACCCAGCTCAGCGCGAGCTGGGCGAGGCTCTGGCCGCGAGAGTCCGCGATCGCCTGGAGGGCCTTGGCGCGCTCGAGGTAGGTCTCGCTGATGTTCGACTCGGACATCCAGCGACCCTCTGCCACGCGCGAATCGGAGGGGATTCCCTTGAGGTAGCGGTTCGTCAGCAGTCCTTGGGCGAGGGGTGAGAACACGATGCTGCCCATGCCGAGCTGGTCGAGCACGGGGAACAGCCCATCGGCCTCGATGTGGCGGTCGAACATGTTGTAGCGCGGCTGGTGGATGAGCAGCGGGATCTTGTGCTCGGCCAGGGCGGCGTGCGCGGCGAGCGTCTGCTCCGCGTTGTAGTTGGAGATACCGACGTAGAGCGCCTTGCCCGAGGTGACGGCGGTGGCGAGCGCGCCCATCGTCTCCTCGATCGGGGTCTCCGGGTCGGGGCGGTGCGAGTAGAAGATGTCGACGTAGTCGAGGCCGAGACGCCCGAGGCTCTGGTCGAGCGACGACAGGAGGTACTTGCGCGAGCCGAAGTCTCCGTACGGGCCCTGCCACATGTCGTAGCCGGCCTTGCTCGAGATGACGAGCTCGTCGCGGTACGGGCGGAAGTCCTGCGCCAGGATGGTGCCGAAGTTCGACTCCGCGCTTCCGGCCGGCGGGCCGTAGTTGTTGGCCAGATCGAAGTGGGTGACCCCGAGGTCGAAAGCACGGCGCAGAATCGCGCGCTGGGTCTCGAGCGGGCGGTCGTACCCGAAGTTGTTCCAGAGTCCGAGGGACACCCGGGGAAGTTTCAGCCCGCTGCGACCAGTTCTCACATAGTCGGCGGATTCGTATCGGTCATCAGCAGCGGAGTAAGGCATGGTTCAAGCCTAGAGGCGGATCGCTTCCGCGAAATCGGGCGGGCAGAGCACTGCCAGTGGAGTGATCGCCGGCCAGCCCTTGCTTTCAGCCGCCGGAGTTCTAGGCTTGACGCCGACGAAAGGAACGCTCAATGACGAGTAACCAGATGACGATCGAAAAGACCTGGGTGGCGTACGGGCCGGCTGGAGTGGTCGGCACCGTGCATAAGACGGATGTCGGCTACACCTTCCGACTGCTGACCGACGAGGTCTCCCGGGCTGACTATCCCAGCCTCGACGTGGCGCAGAGTGCGCTGCACGCGGCGCTGCTGCCGGGCGCTGACTGGCCCGAGTTCCGCGAGCACTGACACCGCCCCGTCCGGTTCGTGCTCACCCTCTCCGACCTTGTCGTTTGACGGAGGGCTGCATGGTGTTCGAGCCACAGGGATCATCAGTGGCCACGGTCCACTCCCTCACACTCGACGGATGTCCGGCCGCCTCCCCAACAGGGCGGCGGCCGGTTTCGCGTCCAGCGCCGTCACCGCACACTCGTCCCATGACTGACATCATCACTCTCACCGGCCTCGTCGCCACCCCGCCCCGGCACCTCATCACCAGCGAGGGCCTGCCTATCGCGAGCTTCCGGCTCGCTTCCACTCAACGCCGCTACGACCGCCGCGAGGCCAAGTGGGTAGACGGCGAAACCAACTGGTACACCGTCACCGCGTTTCGACAGCTTGCAATGAACATCTCTGCCTCGATCAGCAAGGGCGATCGCGTGGTGGTGACCGGGCGATTGCGCATTCGCGATTGGACCAGCGCCGAGAAAACCGGCACCAACATCGAGGTGGATGCGGATTCGATCGGTCATGACCTCGCGTGGGGCACCGCCTCCTTCACCCGCAACATCGTGAACTCAGCGTCAAGCACTCCGGCCACGGATGACCCGGCAGGCTCACTCACCGACCAGGCGGCCGAGGCGCACCCCGACGCCACAGATCAGGCCGGAGTCTCAGAGCGAACCGGTAGCTCAGGGCAGGGCGGCAGCTCTGGACAGGGCGAGGACCCCGATCAGCTCGACGCTCCCGCGACGGAGAGCTGGGCGACGGCCAGCCTGCCCGCGCCCTTCTAGTGCGGACATCCAGGTCGAGGGCTGAGCTGCGCTCTAGAATCGTTGCGGTCGAGCGCTTCAGCGCCCGGCGAGAAACGGCACGGGGGAGAAACGCAGGATGGCACGGTTCCGCCTCGCGGTTCTCATCGGCTCGGCTGTTCTTGCGACCGCAGCCCTTGCCGGGTGCAGCCCTTCTAGCCCAGTGGTCAGGCCGAGCGCGTCGGCAAGCGCAAGCGCAAGCGCAAGCGCAAGCGCGAGCCCGACCCCCACTCCACAGCCCGCGATGGTGGCGAACGGGACGGCCGAGCAAGAAAAGCCGTTCTTCGATCAGGTGAACGGGAAGTTGTTCGCATCCAATGGATCGGCGAATGGCCGGGACATCATCGACAACCTGGTCGCATCCGGATTCGTCAAGGCCGACATGCAGGTGACGCCCGACAAGACGTCGATCGGTGGCAACGCCGACTCCATTCTGTTCTCGGTGAAAATCGGCGACAGTTGCCTCCTCGGCCAACACGGTGGAGCGGGTTATGAGAGTTCGGTGCAGAAGGCGCTGGCAAACGGAACTTGCCTGATCGGCAAGACCCGCCCCATCGACTGGTAGGCATCGACTGGTCGGCATCGACGGGAAGTCGCCGGTTCCATCGCGGGCGACGACCGACCGGCGGCGAGCGACCGCGTGACGGACACCTAAACTCGTCTCATGGCCGAATTCATTTATACGATGGTCCGCGCCCGCAAAGCGGTCGGCGACAAGCTCATCCTCGACGACGTCACGATGTCGTTCCTGCCCGGCGCCAAGATCGGCGTGGTCGGGCCGAACGGTGCGGGAAAGTCCACGATCCTCAAGATCATGGCCGGCCTCGACACCCCGAGCAACGGCGAAGCCCGCCTGAGCCCGGGCTTCAGCGTGGGCATCCTGATGCAGGAGCCAGAGCTCGACGAGACCAAGACCGTGCTCGAGAACGTGCAGGAGGGTGTCGGCCCGATCAAGGCAAAGGTCGACCGCTTCAACGAGATCTCGCTGGCGATGGGCGAGCCCGACGCCGACTTCGACACCCTGCTCGCCGAAATGGGCACGCTGCAGGAAGAGATCGACGCTGCCGACGCGTGGGACCTCGACTCGCAGCTGGAGCAGGCAATGGATGCCCTGCGCACCCCGCCCGGCGACGCCCAGGTCTCCAACCTCTCCGGTGGTGAGAAGCGCCGCGTCGCCCTGACGAAGCTGCTGCTGCAGAAGCCCGACCTGCTGCTGCTCGACGAGCCCACCAACCACCTCGACGCCGAGAGTGTCCTCTGGCTCGAGCAGCACCTCGCCCAGTACCACGGCGCAGTTCTCGCCGTCACCCACGATCGGTACTTCCTCGACCACGTCGCCGAATGGATCGCCGAGGTCGACCGCGGTCACCTTTACCCCTATGAGGGCAACTACTCGACCTACCTCGAGAAGAAGGGTGCCCGCCTCGAAGTCCAGGGCAAGAAAGACGCCAAGCTCGCCAAGCGGCTCTCGTCGGAGCTGGAATGGGTGCGGAGCAACGCCAAGGGCCGTCAGGTCAAGTCGAAGGCGCGTCTCGCCCGATACGAGGAGATGGTCAACGAGGCGGAGAAGACCAGGAAGCTCGATTTCGAAGAGCTGGTCATCCCCGTCGGCCCGCGTCTTGGCTCCCAGGTGATCGACGCCAAGAAGCTCGAAAAGGGCTTCGACGGTCGCGTACTCATCGACGGACTGAGCTTCACCCTGCCGCGCAACGGAATCGTCGGCGTCATCGGCCCGAACGGTGTGGGCAAGTCCACCCTGTTCAAGACGATCACCGGCTTCGAGAAGCTCGACGGCGGCGATCTGAAGATCGGCGAGACGGTCGACATCTCTTACGTCGACCAAGACCGCGGCGGTATCGACCCCCAGAAGACCCTCTGGGAGGTCGTCTCTGACGGGCAGGATTACATCCAGGTCGGCAAGACCGAGATCCCGTCGCGCGGCTATGTCTCGCAGTTCGGTTTCAAGGGTCCCGACCAGCAGAAGAAGGCCGGCGTGCTCTCCGGTGGTGAGCGCAACCGTCTCAACCTCGCGCTCACGCTCAAGCAGGGCGGAAACCTGCTGCTGCTCGACGAGCCCACTAACGACCTGGACGTCGAGACGCTCGGCAGTCTCGAGAACGCACTTCTCGAGTTCCCCGGCTGTGCGGTGGTCATCACTCACGATCGGTGGTTCCTCGACCGCATCGCCACGCACATCCTGGCGTACGAAGGCACCGCCGAGAAGCCCGGGTACTGGCATTGGTACGAGGGCAACTTCGAGGCGTACGAGGAAGACAAGATCAAGCGCCTCGGACCGGACGCGGCGAAGCCGAACCGCTCCGCATATCGCAAGCTCACCCGGGACTAACCGATGGCACGTCTGCACGTACCGACTCGGCTGCGCTGGGCAGACCTCGACGGCTACGGGCACGTCAACAACGCCGACATGCTGCGCCTGCTCGAAGAGGCGCGCATCGAAGCGTTTTGGACGGATGGCGCGGCTCTCGGTGACGCCGAGGCGAGTGTCACGGGTGGTGACACGCGGCCGGACGCTGTCAGGCTGGGCGACATCCGACTGGCGGGCGCCTCGACCGCGGTGCTCGACGCGAGCCCCGGCGCAGACACCCTGAGCCTGATTGCGCGTCAGGAGGTCGAGTACCTGCTGCCGATCCCGTACATGCGCCAGCCGCTCGACATCCAGTTGTGGATCGCACAGATCGGCGGCGCGAGCTTCGAGATCTGCTACGAAGTGCGCTCGCCGCTGGGCCAGGAACCCGCGCTGCTGTACACCAAGGCGGCTACCACGCTCGTGCTGGTCGATCGGGAGACGATGCGCCCCCGGCGCATCCGCGACTACGAGCGTGCGGCCTGGGAGCCGTACCTCGACGAGCCGATCCGGTTCAGCAAGCGCCGCTAGGTCCCTGCGGGTCTCGATACGCGAAGTGCCGCTGCTTGAGTAGGCCGCGACGAAGGAGCAGCCATATCGAAACCCGCACCTGGGTCTTGATACGCGTCCTCGCGCGGGCGCTCGGTCGCTACTCGACCGGCGGCCACGACCGGCGGCCACGACCGGCGGTCACCCCGGCGGGCTCAGTACCCGCTGAAGTAGTCGGTCCGGATGCGGCGCACCCCCAGCTCCCGCAACTGGCGGGCGAGCGAGGTCACCAGCGCCGGCGGGCCGGAGACGTAGGCGGTGCGCGAGGTCAGATCCGGCACTCGCGATGCCAGCAGTGACGCATCGAGGCGCCCCGGCCCGAGGTAGTCCCACGACGAGGGCATCCCGGCGGGGGCGGTCGGCGCGGTGACCAGTACCGGCAGTCCGCTGGCCGCGAGTTCCTCCGCGTATGCGAGCTCCTCGCTGGTCGACACCGCATAGACGAGCACGATGTCGCGGCGCTCACCCGTCTCGGCGAGATGCCTCAGCTGGCTCACGAACGGGGTGATCCCGATGCCGCCGGCCACCAGAAGTAGCGGCACCCCGGCATCCTTCGGCAGGGTGAAGTCGCCGCCGACCGCGGTCGCGTGCAGCATGCTGCCCGGCTCGAGCGCGCGCAGCCGCCGCTTGAAGGTGCTCGATTGCTCGGGCAACCGCAGCCCCACCGCGACCTGCGACGAGCCGGGCGCCGAGGCGATGCTGAAGGTGCGCCGCACCCCGCGGCCGTCGGCTTTGGCGTGCGGCAGCGCGAGTTCGAGGTATTGCCCCGGCTGAAAACGCAGGGGGGCGGATGCCGCGAACTCGAGCTCGCGAGCCCCCGGGGTGAGCTGCCGACTGCCGACATACCGCAGTCGCACGGAGCGCCGCTGGCCGAACGCGAAGGCGAGGATGTTGCCCACCACGAGAGCGATCTCGGGCGAGGTACGAATCGGGCCGACGGCGTATGGCACCGAGAACAGCACGGCGACGACGGCTGCGAAGACGAGCTGCTGCCAGCGCAGTGGCGGCAGGGTCAGCGGTTCGTCGAGCATGAACACGGCGAAGAAGACCAGGGGGGCGGAGCCGACGACCGTCCACGCGGCGGTGGCGACATCCATCCCTCCGAGGCTGAAGCGCACGGTGCTGAGCACGAACGCGACGACCAAAAACAGCCCGACCAGGGCGAACCGCCGCGTGCGGTAGACGACCAGGAACCCGCCGATGACGACCGGCGCGAGCAGGTAGGGCGTCGCCACCCACCAGGTCGCGCCGCTCAGCTGGGTGAGCGCGATGATCACGGCGGCGATGGCGACCGGATTGAAGACGTGCCGACCGCGGAAGGCGAGCAGGTACTTCGAGGCGCTCGCGATCACCGCGACCAGGGCGAGGATGCCGAGCCCTTGCGGTTCGATCGTCGGAAAGAACAGGAACAGCAGAAGCAGCGCGGTGATGTTCGACGATTCCCCGTGCGGTGTCACCCGGAAGATCAGCCCGAACAGCCGGTTCGAGACATAGGTCGCCACCACCAGCACCGTGAGGCTTGCGATGAGTTGCAGCGGGCTGTACGCCACGCCGCCCGGGATGAACGACAGCGCCAGAGCGATGACGAAGATCCCGCAGAGCACGAACAGCATCAGCCGATACATGGTCACGCGGCCGGTCAGGCGGTCGAGGACGGTTCTCATGAAAACAGTCTCCCCGGAAGGTCGACGGAGCGCTCGGCGACTCCGGTCGAGAACATCCGCACCCACTCGAAATCGAAGGTCCGGGCGAGTTCGGTCGGGTCGGCGAAGAACAGCGCGGTCGCGAGCCCGTCGGCGAGCAGGGCGCTGTCGGCGATGGCCCAGGTGGCGATCACGTCGCGGGTCGGCTCTCCGGTGCGCCCATCGAGGATGTGGTGCAGCCCCTCGCCCCAGACCCGACGGTTGGACCCCGAGGCGCAGATCGAACGGTTCGTCAGCGTGACCTCGCCGATGGCCATCGACGGATCGAACGGATGCTCGAGGCCTACCCCGGTCGGCTCCGGTCCAGAGACGAGCAGATCGCCGCTCGCATCGATGAGGAACGCATCGACACCGCCCTCGTGCAGCAGTTCGCCGACCAGATCGACGAGGTAGCCCTTGCCCGCGGCTCCGACGTCGATGAGCACGGGGGAGCGGGTGACGAGCGTGGAGCCCTCGCGGGCGACCTCGTCTGCCCAGCGCGGGGCGGGCATCCCGGGTCCGCGACGGGTGAGCGAATAGCGCGCGTCATAGCCGAGCTGTTCGAGAGCGCGGCCCACGAGAGGTGTCACGGCTCCGTCGGTGCTGTCGAAAAGACCGTCGTAGAGGTCGAACAGGCGGGACGCGTCATCCGGAAACCGGTAGCGGCCGGGAGCCTCGGCGACGGTACTGACCAGGGAGTCTCCACGGAAGCGCGAGTAGGTGCGATCGAACTCGTCGATGCGGGAGTGCAGGCGCGCCTCGAGGTCGGCATCGACGGGCAGAAGGGTGTCCACCTGCCAGTCGGTGCCGATCGCCGAGAAGCGCAGACTAGGCACTCGCGTCGGCCTTGATCTTCGTGATCGCGGCATTGAAGCCCATGCTGGTGAGGGAGGATCCGGAGACCTTGGAGACGCTGAGGCTGTCGATCTTCTTGCCGACCACCTGGGCGCTGATGCCCTTGATGAACTGGGCCTGATACTGCTTGCCGGTCGGATCGTTGGAGGCGTCGCTGGCGACGGTGACCGCGGTGATGACGCCGTCGGCGAGGGTGACCTTGACCTCGACCTTCTCCTCACCGCCGGGGGAATTGTATTCGCCGTCCTCGGTGTAGCTGCCGTCTTTGTAGGTGCCGGTCGAGTCGCCTGTCGACGGAGATGCGCTCGCCGAGGTGTCGCTGCTGGTGTTCGAGGTTCCGGCCGAGGCCGTGGCACTGCATCCGGCGAGCGTGCCGACGAGCGATACTCCGGCAAACGCGGACAGGGCGTATTTGTTGGGGGTTCGCATGATCTCTTTCCAGTCGAGGTGGGTCGGTGTCGCCGAACCTACGGTCAGGCTGCCGCCATCCCCTTGGTACGAACTGTGAAATTTCTGTGCGCGGTGTCGTCACCGCGTGGACTACCGTTCATGTGTCTAACGAGCCGCACGCCGATGTGGTTCAGATCTGAACCGAATCCGTTTCGGTCTCGTGTCATGGGCGGAGGTGGATGATGGCGGAGACTCACGACGAGTTGCTGCGTGCCCTACACGACGAGTACGGCACCGCGCTCTGGCGCTACGTCGTGTGGCTCACCGGAGACCGTCATTTCGCCGAAGACGTGGTGCAAGAGACCCTGGTGAAGGCCTGGACCAAGCCGTTGGTGCTCGACCAGTCCGACAAGTCCGCGCGTGCCTGGCTGTTCACCGTGGCCCGCAACCTGGTGATCGACTCCAAGCGGTCAGCGGCCTCGCGCCACGAATTCTCGACCGACCTGCTGCCCGAGCGGGCGACGGATGACGGCATCGACGCGCTTCTCGACTCTTGGCTGGTCTCCGACGCCCTCGGCACCCTCTCCCACGATCACCGCCTCGTGGTTGTTCACGCGTACTACCAGCGGCAGTCGATCGCGCAGATCGCTGCGGAACTGGAGATTCCGGCCGGAACAGTCAAGTCCCGGCTGCACTATGCACTGCGGGCACTGCGCCTGGCGCTGCAGGAGCGGGGGGTAACGCAATGAGCGACGACGTCTATTCAGATTGGGATGCCGCCTACGTGCTGGGCGCGCTGTCTGCCGAGGAGCGAGGCGAATACGAGCGTCATCTCGCCGAGTGCCCGAGCTGTGCGGCAGCGCTCGCCGAACTGGCCGGCATCCCGGGGCTGCTCGCCACGGTGCCCGCCGAGGAGGCGATACGCGAGACGCCGCGACCCATCCCGGTGCCGGACACGCTCTGGCCGCGGATGCTGCGGTCGGCCCGCCGGCGCAGGCTGCGCACCCGTGCTGCCATCGGTGGCGGTGCCGTTCTGGTCGCCGCGGCGGTGGCCGCGCTGGTGTTCGCGCTGCCGACGCTCACCGCCCCGCTCCCTGCCCCCGCACCCAGTTCGACCGTCGCGGAACCCGTGGCGCGCACTGTGGCGCTGAAACCGGTGGTTCCGAGTGCCTTGCGCGCGAGCATCCGTGTCGTCTCCGAGGGGTGGGGCACACGCATTGATATGGACTGCAGTTACGGTCTGAAAGACGGAGCGACGCCCGGTTACGGTGGCGGTCAGCAGCAGGACTTCGACTACGCGATGTACGTGACGGATGCCCGCGGCCGCTCCATCGAGGTTGCCACCTGGTCTGCTGGGCCCGGCACGTCCGCCGAGCCCTCCGGCACCACGAGCCTTGCTGCAGATCAGATCAGGTTGGTCGAGGTGCGCTCGACCCGCGATGGAACCGTGCTGCTGCGCACCTCGCTCTAGCGAGCGGGCGGTGTCTCATCGAGCGGGCGGCGGCCCGACGCGCACTGTTCCCTCTTGGGCGACGCTGGCGAGTAGGCGACCGTCGCGGCTGTACAGCCGGCCGAGGGACAGGCCGCGGCCGCCCGTCGCGGTCGGGGATTCCTGCAGGTACAGCACCCACTCGTCGATGCGTCCGAAGCGGTGGAACCACATCGCGTGGTCGAGGCTGGCCGCCTTCAGCCCCGGAGTGGCCCACGGGACTCCGTGGCGGCGGAAGATCGGTTCGAGGATCGTGTAATCGCTCACGTAGGCCATCGCCGCGCGGTGCAGGGTCGGGTCGTCTGGCATCGGTCCGATGGTCTTCACCCAGACCGCCTGATGGGCAACGTGCGGGCCGTCGACCGAGAGATAGACGGATGACGGCACGTGCCGCATGTCGAACGGACGCTCGTGAGCCCAGACCTTTGCCACGGGGTGATCGACTCCGTCGAGCACGTCGGCGGCGGTCGGGAGGTCTTCGGGCTGGGGGATGTCGGTGGGCATGTCGATCTGGTGCTCGAGGCCGACATCCACCGTCTGGAAGGAGGCGATCATCGAGAGGATCGGCAGGCCGTCCTGGTACGCCTGGGTGCGCCGGGTGGAGAAGGAGCGACCGTCATGGATGCGGTCGACGGAGAAGGTGATCGGCTTATCGAGCTGGCCCGGACGGAGGAAATAGCCGTGCATCGAATGGACGGGGCGATCGTCGCCGATGGTCCGTTGCGCGGCGACGAGGGACTGCCCCAGCACCTGGCCGCCGAAGAGACGGCCCTGCGGCATCCATTGGCTTCTGCCGGTGAAGATGTCTTCGCTGGTGCGGGCGTGGGTGTCGGTGAGGTCGAGTGCGGAGAGCAGGTCGGCGAGCGGATCGTGCATGGAACCTCCGTCGGTACTCACTGATTGCCCTGCTAGCTTAAGAGATCGCATGAGCCAGACATTCTCCCTCGTTGACTCCCTCTCCCTCGCCGACCTGCAGGTCTTCCTTAGTCGCGCGGGCCGCGTTGAGGACGGTTCTGTGCGCCTCATCGCCGACTCCGGTGTGCTCGCCGTGTATGTCGCGGTGTTCTTCCCCGTCGGACTGCTCGACGAGAGCCCCACCATCCTGGGCCTGCGCACCTTCGCGCTGACGCCGAGTTCTGACGGCACCGTCGAGACCTTTGACGCCGTGGTGCCGGTGCGATCGCTGCTCGAGCGGCTGACCAGGCTGCAGTCCGCGGTGGTCGACCCCACGGCATCCGTCACCGTCAGCATGCCCATGCAGGTCAACACGGTCACCTGGGCCGCGATCTCGCCGCCCCGCGGTGGCTGGGCTCGACTCGAAGAGACGCCGGTGGCGCCGCTGGAGCAGGTGGCCGCCGAGGGCATCGCCGAGGTCGCGGAGGCAATACCTACCGGCACCGGCGAGCAGATCGTGCACCGGGTGCGCTCCGAGGTGTGGGGGCGTGGCATTCCCGGGCTGGAATACGTTCCGGCTGGCGTCGCCTTCGCCGCGGTGAGCCTCGGTTTTCTCGGCGATGAGCAGACGGCACGCATCTACGAGACCGGCCCGTGGACCCGGGTGTCGACCGAGCGCGGGCACGTGCTGGTCAAGCGACGCTCCTGGTCACTGCAACGATGACCAATGCTCCTCGACTCTCGTTCACCGCACCGCGCGTCGAGGATGCCGTCGCCGACGAGCTTTTCGCCGGCGACGACTACGAGGGGATGCGGTTCAGCGTTGCCGATTTCGGCGAGTTCGACCTCACCGGAACGACGTTTCGCGAGTGTGAGCTCGCCTCGGTCACTCTGAGCGAGGCGGGGATGCGCGGCACCCGCTTCATCGAGTCGCTGATCACGGCATCCTTCGCCCCGGTGCTCCGTGCCCCTCGCAGCACTTGGCGCGACAGCCTCGTCGAGTCGCCGCGCTGGGGCTCGGCCGAGCTATTCGACTCCGAGCTGCGGATGCTGCATATCCGCGGCGGCAAGATCGACTACCTCAACCTGCGCGGCTCGACGCTGAGCGACGTGCTGATCGAGGACTGCGTCATCACCGACCTCGACCTGGGCGGGGCCACGACAACGCGCGTGGCACTCAAGAACTGCCGCATCGACACGATCGATCTCACCCGCGCGACCAACGTCGACCTCGACCTGCGCGGCAGCGACTTCGCCGCGCTGAACGGGCTCGACGGGGCCCGCGGTGTCGTCATCGACGAGGGTCAGCTGTCGCTGCTCGCCCCGCTGCTGGCCGGGCAGCTCGGCATCGTCGTCGAGTAGCCGCACGCTATCTGCGGACGAGCTCCACCACCGGGATCACCCGATCGGTCTTCTCCTGATAGCCCGCAAATGCGGGATTGGTCGCCGCTATCGACGCATAGATACGGTCGCGCTCGGAGCGGTCGAGCACCACCGCCCTCGCGTCGTAGGTCTCGACCCCGTCATCCGTCGCCAGCTCGACGAAGACCTCGGGATGCGCGACCAGGTTGTGAAACCAGGCCGGGCTGGTGTCCGCCCCGGCCTTCGAGGCCACGATGTAGAGCCTGCCGTCGCGCACGCTCGGCATGACCGGCGAGACGCGCGGTTCGCCGGTCTTAGCGCCGGTGGTGGTGAGCAGCAACAGGTGTGCCCCCGCGAACGGTCCGCCCACCACGCCGTTGTTGGCGCGGAACTCCGTGATGACCGAGTCATTCCAGTTGCTCATCGTTGTCCCTTACATTGCTCCAGGTCTAGAGTCCCGCGACCGCGCGGCCGGCAACGCGACCCGAGAACAGGCAGCCGCCGAGGAAGGTGCCCTCGAGGGAACGATAGCCGTGCATCCCGCCGCCACCGAAGCCGCTGGCCTCGCCAGCCGCATACAGACCGGGGATCGGACTGCCGTCGGCCCCCAGCGCGCGCGCCTGCAGGTCGGTTTCGATGCCTCCGAGCGACTTGCGCGTGATGATGTGCAGCTTAACCGCGATGAGCGGTCCGGCCTTCGGATCCTGGAGTTTGTGGGGAGACGCCACCCTGATCAGCTTGTCGCCGCGATAGTGCCGCGCCTGGCGAACCGCGTTGATCTGGGCATCCTTCGAGAAATCGTTGTCGAGTTCACGGTCGCGAGCCTCGACCTCCGACCTCACCCGCTCGCGGTCGATGGTGACCTCGGGGGAGAGGCGATCCATCCCATCGAGCAGCTCGTCGAGGGTGTTCGCCACGACGAAGTCTTCGCCGTGGGTCTTGAACTTCTCTATCGGTCCCGGAGCCCCGGGCAACACCCGGGTGGCCAGCAGCCGGTAGTCGCGATTGGTCAGGTCGGGATTCTGCTCGCTGCCCGAGAGCGCGAACTCCTTCTCGATGATCTTCTGGGTCAGCACGAACCAGGTGTGCTCGTACCCGGTGGACATGATGTGTTCGAGGGTGCCGAGCGTGTCGAATCCCGGGAACAGCGGCACCGGCAGTCGGGATCCCGTCGCATCCAACCAGAGGGATGACGGGCCCGGCAGAATGCGGATCCCATGCTTCGCCCACACCGGGCTGTGATTCACGATGCCCTCTGTGTAGTGCCACATGCGGTCGCCGTTGATGAGACGGGCGCCGGCGCGCTCGCTGATGCCGAGCATCCGTCCGTCCACGTGGGCGGGGACCCCCGAGAGCATGTGTTCTGGCGGCGTTCCGAGACGGCGGGGCCATTGCTCGCGCACGAGGTCGTGATTGCCGCCGATGCCTCCGCTGGTCACGATGACGGCGGGCGCACGGGTTTCGAACTCTCCCACCTCGTTGCGGTTGCTGGGTGCGCCGCGTTCTGCCGCATCCGGAGCCAGGATCGCACCGCGGGCGCCGACCACCGCGCCGTTCTCGACGATCAGCTCGTCCACGCGGTGGCGGAACTCGAGTCGGGCGACACCCAGGGAAACGCCCTGGCGCACGCGGTCGATGAAGGGCGCGACGACACCCGTTCCGGTGCCCCAGGTGATGTGAAATCGCGGCACCGAGTTGCCGTGCACGGTGGCGGTATAGCCGCCGCGTTCCGCCCAGCCGACCACCGGAAACAGGCTGATGCCCTGCTCCTTCAGCCAGGCGCGTTTCTCCCCGGCCGCGAACTGCAGGTAGGCCTCGGCCCAGCGTCTCGGCCAGAAATCTTCGTCGCGGTCGAAGTCGGCCGAGCCGAACCAGTCCTGCCGCGCGAGCTCGAGCGAATCGTGGATCCCCATGCGCCGTTGTTCGGGGGAGTCGACCAGAAAGAGTCCGCCGAACGACCACCAGGCCTGGCCGCCGAGGCTCGCTTCCGGCTCCTGCTCGAGGATTGTCACGCGTTTGCCCGATCGCAGCAACTCGGATGCCGCCACCAGCCCGGCGAGGCCTGCCCCGATCACGATCGCGTCCGGGGTGAACTCGTATGCGGACATCCGTCGGCTCCTTCGACTCGGGGTGTGCTGTCACGGTAGCGCAGAGTTCGAGATGCTCGGTGGTTGCGTATCGGCGGGGTGCCGTTGATTGAGTAGGCCGCGAGCGCCGGCGCGAGCAGCCGTATGGAAATCCCGCTCGGGGTGGGTCTCGATACGCGTCTTCGCGCGGGCGCTCGGGCGCTACTCGACCGGCGAATGCGGGCGCGCGGCCGCTACTCGACCGGCGGCGTCAGGAGCGGCCGAGGAGGCGGGCGGTGAGGGCGTCCGCCGTCGCGACCGCTGCCTGGCCGAGCCGCGGCCAGTCCGCCTCCTCGAGCGCGACGCCGCGGAAGGTCAGCCCGACCGCCGCCACGGGGTAGTCGTTGTGATCGACGGCGCTCGCCGCGACCGAGGAGTAGTCCGTGGTGATGTCGCCACGCTCCGTCGCCCAGCCGCGCTCGCGGGTCGACGCCAGCATGCGGTCGAGCTCGGCGAGGGTTCGAGGCTCGCTGCCGGTGCGCAGCACGAGTGCGTCACGGTGCGGGTAGATTGCCCGCACCTGCGCGGCCGGCAACCGCGACAGCATCGCCCGCCCGGTGGCGGTCAGGTGGGCGGGCAGCCGCACGCCGATGCTCGTCACCGTGGTGGGAGCGCGGAAGCCCTGAACGCGGGAGACGTACATCACGTCGGCCGCGCTGAGCACGCCCAGGTGCGCGACGACCGGAACGCCGACATCCGCCACCAGGCGCTCGAGCAACGGCGTGGCGAGCCTCCCGAGGCGGGCAGTGCGCAGCGACGACGACCCGATCTCGCTGAGCATTCCGCTGAGTCCGTACGCCCGGTCTTCGGGGTAGTGCACCAGGTAGCCCTCGTCGAGCATCACCCGGATCAGCTGGTAGACGGATGACCGCGGCAGCCCCAGGTCGCGGGCGAGGGTCGTGGCGCGCACGGGTCCGCTGCGGCGCGCCAGGTAGCTGAGCACGCGCAGGGTGTTGCGGGCGGCGGGGATGTCGGCCATCATTCCCTCGAAATCAACGCGAACAAATCGGTGTCTGTCTGGTATCTCAGACAGGTTATCGCTCGCGACCAGGATGCGACGGGCCGGAGCGCGCTGTAGTTGGAGGCATGAGCACCACAGTCAGCACACACAGATCGGTCGGCACGCCCGGTTCGGTCAGCACGCTCGGTTCGGTCAGTATCGGGATCGGCGCCCTCTCCTTCGCCGACGTCGTGGGGGTCGCCCGCCACGATGCGCGCGTCGAGCTCAGCGAACTGGCCGTGAACGCCATGGCTGAGAGCCGCGCCGTCATCGACGCCCTCGCCTCAGACACGCGCCCGCACTACGGAGTCTCCACCGGCTTCGGGGCGCTCGCAGCCAAGCAGATCCCGGTCGAGCAGCGTGCGCAGCTGCAGCGGTCGCTCGTGCGCAGCCATGCGGCGGGGTCCGGGCCCGAGGTCGAGCGGGAGGTCATCCGTTCCCTCATGCTGCTGCGCCTGTCGACGCTCGCTACCGGCCGCACCGGTGTGCGCCCGGTCGTCGCTGAGACCTACGCCGCGGCGCTCAACGCCGGCATCACGCCCGTCGTGTTCGAATACGGAAGCCTCGGCTGCTCCGGCGACCTCGCCCCGCTCGCGCACTGCGCGCTCGCCCTGCTCGGCGAGGGCGACGTGCGCGACGCCACCGGCACGCGGATGCCCGCTGCCCAGGCGCTCGCCGCGGCCGGCATCGCGCCGCTCGAACTGCGCGAAAAGGAGGGCCTCGCCCTCATCAACGGCACCGACGGCATGCTCGGGATGCTCGTGCTCGCCCTCACCGACCTGCAGGCCCTGGTGACCCTCGCCGACATCTCGGCGGCGATGAGCATCGAGGGGCTGACGGGCACCGGTGCCGTCTTCGCGGCCGATCTTCAGGCGCTGCGTCCGCATCCCGGTCAGAGGGACTCCGCAGCGAACATGCGCGCGGTGCTGGCCGGCTCGGACATGACCGCCACGCCGCACGGCTTCACCCGCGTGCAGGACGCGTACTCGTTGCGCTGCGCGCCCCAGGTTCACGGGGCCGTGCGCGACACGATCGACCACGCGGCGACGGTCGCCGGTCGCGAGCTCGCCTCCGCCATCGACAATCCCGTCGTCACGCTCGACGGCCGGGTCGAGTCGAACGGCAACTTCCACGGCGCGCCGGTCGGGTACGTGCTCGACTTCCTCGCGATCGTCGCCGCCGACCTCGCCAGCATGAGCGAGCGCCGCACCGACCGCTTCCTCGACCCGTCGCGCAACCACGGGCTGAACGCCTTCCTCGCCGACGACCCCGGCGTCGACTCCGGGCACATGATCGCGCAGTACACGCAGGCCGGGATCGTGAGCGAGCTGAAGCGGCTCGCCGTTCCGGCATCCGTCGACTCGATCCCGTCCTCGGCGATGCAGGAAGACCACGTGTCGATGGGCTGGGCTGCCGCGCGCAAGCTGCGGAAGTCGGTCGACGGAGTCTCCCGCGTGCTCGCGATCGAAGTGTTGACCTCGGCCCGGGCGATGGACATGCGCGCGCCGATCGAGCCGTCGCCGGTGTCGCGGGCCGTCGTCGCCCAGCTGCGCACCGAGATCGAGGGGCCCGGCACCGATCGGTACCTGGCGCCCGAGATCGAACACGCGCACCGCATGGTCGTGGACGGGTCGTTGCTCGCGGCGGCGGCATCCGTTGTTTCCCTGTCCGGAGGAGAGTTCGTATGAGTGGTCCCCGTCCCGTCAGCGCGTTCCGCGGCAGCGAGCTGCACACCCAGGGCTGGCCGCAGGAGGCGGCGCTGCGGATGCTGCAGAACAACCTCGATCCCGAGGTCGCCGAGCATCCCGACAAGCTCGTCGTCTACGGCGGAACCGGCAAGGCCGCCCGTGACTGGAACAGCTACGACGCCCTGGTGCGCACGCTCACCACGCTGAAGAACGACGAGACGATGCTGGTACAGTCCGGCAAGCCCGTGGGGGTGATGCGCACCCACGAGTGGGCGCCGCGCGTGCTGCTCGCGAACTCGAACCTCGTGGGCGACTGGGCCAACTGGGACGAGTTCCGTCGCCTCGAGCAGCTCGGGCTGACCATGTACGGCCAGATGACGGCCGGTTCCTGGATCTACATCGGCACCCAGGGCATCCTGCAGGGTACATACGAGACGTTCTCCGCCGTCGCCGCTAAAAGGTTCGGCGGAACCCTCGCCGGCACCATCACCCTCACCGGCGGCCTCGGCGGCATGGGTGGCGCGCAGCCGCTCGCCGTGACCATGAACGACGGCGTCGCGATCGTGGTGGATGTCGACCCCTCCCGCATCGCCCGTCGCATCGAGCACCGCTACCTCGACGTGGAGGCCCGCTCCATCGAGCACGCGCTGGAGCTGGCCTACGCGGCCCGCGAGGCCAGGAAGCCGCTCAGCATCGGCCTGCTCGGCAACGCCGCAGATGTCTTCCCCCGCATGCTCGCGGCCGGCGCCGAGATCGACATCGTCACCGACCAGACCAGCGCGCACGATCCGCTGGCCTACCTCCCGCTCGGGATCAGCTTCGACGACTGGCACTCGGCCCGCACCGCCGACCCGGCCGGCTTCATCCTTCGCTCGCGCGACTCGATGGCGGCGCAGGTGGAGGCGATGGTCGGCTTCCAGCTAGCCGGCGCCGAGGTCTTCGACTACGGCAACAACATCCGCACCGAGGCGAAGTCGGCCGGCTTTGCGGATGCGTTCGCCTTCCCGGGCTTCGTGCCCGCGTACATCCGTCCGCTGTTCTCCGAAGGCAAGGGTCCGTTCCGCTGGGCCGCGCTCAGCGGCGACCCGGAGGACATCTACACGACCGACCGTGCCATCCTCGAGATGTTCCCCGAGAACGAGTCGTTGGCGAAGTGGATCCGCATGGCGCAGGAGCGCGTGCACTTCCAGGGTCTGCCCGCGCGCATCTGCTGGCTCGGCTACGGCGAACGTGACCGCGCCGGGCTGAAGTTCAACGAGATGGTCGCCTCGGGCGAGCTCTCGGCGCCGGTCGTGATCGGCCGCGATCACCTCGACTCCGGCTCCGTGGCCTCGCCCTATCGCGAGACCGAGGCGATGAAGGACGGGTCGGATGCCATCGCCGACTGGCCACTGCTCAACGCCATGGTCAACACTGCCTCCGGCGCCACCTGGGTCTCGATCCATCATGGAGGCGGCGTGGGCATCGGCCGGTCGATCCACGCCGGGCAGGTGACCGTCGCCGACGGCACGCCGCTCGCCGCGGAGAAGCTCGCCCGGGTGCTGAGCAACGACCCCGGCATGGGCGTGATCCGTCACGTCGACGCTGGCTACGACGAGGCGATCGAGGTCGCCGAGCGGCTCGGAGTCAGGGTTCCGATGACCGAGGGGGACGAGTGAACGTCCTCGCTCTGATCGACGAACTCGCGCAGGTCGGGCGCAACCCCAGCACCGGCGGCTACGACCGCCTGGCCTGGACGGCCGCCGACGTAGAGCTCCGCGCCTGGTTCACCCAGACCGCGCACGCCCGCGGCCTCGAGGTCGAGACCGACCGCAACGGCAACCTCTGGGCCTGGTGGCACGCGGAGCTTCCCGGCACCGCGCTCGTCGTCGGCTCGCACCTCGACAGCGTGCCGAGCGGTGGCGCGTACGACGGACCACTCGGCATCGCGTCGGCATTCGCCGCGATCGCCCGGCTGCAGGATGCGGCGGTGCTGCCCGGCAGACCTGTGGCCGTCGTCGCCTTCGCCGACGAGGAGGGCGCCCGCTTCGGTGTCGCCTGTGCGGGTTCCCGGCTGATGACCGGCGCGCTCGACCCCGACCGGGCGCGGGCCCTGCGCGACGTGGACGGCATCACGCTGGCCGAGGCGTTCGCCGCGACCGGTCGCGACGCCGTGCACCTCGGCGCGGACGACGCCCGCATGCGCCGCATCGGCGAGTTCGTCGAGCTGCACGTCGAGCAGGGGCACCTGCCGTCGAGCACGGGCGACGACGGACTGGGCGCCGCGCCGCTAGGACTCGCCACCTCGATCTGGCCGCACGGGCGGTGGCGGGTCGATATCCGTGGCCAGCAGAACCACGCGGGCACCACGCGCCTGGCCGACCGGGAAGATCCGATGATCGGGCTCGCCCGGGTAATCATCGCGGTGCGCGAGGCGGCCGGGCGCGAGCGTGCCCTGGCCACGGTCGGGCGGGTGCAGGTGCATCCTGGAGCGGTGAACGCGATTCCGGGTGCGGCGACGGCGTGGATCGACGCCCGCGCCGGCGAGGAGAACACGGTGCGCCGGGTGCTCGCCGACGTTGCTCGCACGACCGGTTTTGTGGCCACCGAAGAGTCCTGGACCCCGGAGACCCGCTTCGACGAGGATCTGACCGCCGCGCTGAACGACGCCGTGGGACCCGACCTGCCGCTGCTGCCCTCGGGGGCCGGGCACGACGCCGGGGTTCTTGCGCTGGCCGGCATCCCGACCGCGATGATCCTGGTGCGCAACCCGAGCGGGGTCTCGCATGCCCCCGAAGAGTATGCGGATGAGGATGCGAGCGTGCTCGGGGTCGAGGCCTTGGCGGAGGTCATTCGTCTCCGTTCGCGCGCCCGCGTGCTCGCGTGACCTCGCGTAGTTTCGTATGACCTCGTTTTGGGCGGAGGCCGCCGTGGTCGACGGCGTAGTGACGCCGTCGGTACGCATCACGGCCGATGCCGGGATCGTCACTTCGGTCTCGACCGAGCCACCGCGCGAGTCGGATCGGGTACTGCCTGGGCTGACGGTGCCGGGCCTCGCGAACGGTCACTCGCACGCCTTCCATCGCGCTCTGCGCGGCCGCACGCACGACGGCGGCGGCACCTTCTGGACCTGGCGCGAGCAGATGTACGCGCTGGCCTCCCGCCTGACTCCCGACAGCTACTACGAGCTCGCTTCGGCGGCGTTCGCCGAAATGCTTCTCGCCGGGTACACCGTGGTGGGGGAGTTCCACTACCTGCACGATGCCTCTGTGTATGGCACCGCGATGGACGAAGCGGTGCTCGCCGCTGCCGACACCGCAGGCATTCGGATGACGCTGCTCGACACCCTCTACCTGCAGGGTGGGCTGTCCGAGGGCGGTAGCGCGCTGCCCCTCGCCCCGGAGCAGCAGCGGTTCAGCGACGGGTCGCTCGCCGGCTGGGCCACCCGGCACGCCTCGCTGTCTGTCGGGGATACCGCCCGTCTCGGCGCGGCCGTCCACTCGGTGCGGGCCGTCGACCCCTCGCTGCTCGCCGACTTCGCCACCCTCACCGTCGGATCGCCGGTGCACGCCCACGTCTCGGAGCAACCGGCCGAGAATCTCCAGACGCTCGCGGCGTGGGGGCGCACTCCCGTACAGGTGCTCGAGCCGTTGCTCGGCGCCGACTTCACGGCTGTGCACGGCACGCACCTGAGCGACGACGACATCCGGCTGCTCGGTTCGTCGGCCAGCACGGTCTGCATCTGCCCGACCACGGAGCGCGACCTCGCCGACGGTGTCGGTCCCGGCTCCGCGCTGCTGGCGGCGGGCGCCTCGCTCAGCCTCGGCAGCGATCAGAACGCGGTGATCGACCCGTTCGAAGAGGTTCGCGGCCTGGAGATGGATGAGCGGCTCGTCTCGGGCGAGCGCGGCCGTTTCTCGCCGTCGCAGCTGCTCACCGCCGCGACCGCGGACGGCTACCGGTCGCTCGGCTGGGATGGCGGGTCGATCGCGGTCGGCTCTCTCTGCGATCTCACTGCCGTGTCGACCACGAGCGTGCGCACGGCTGGCGCTGCCGCAGACCAGCTCTGGCTTGCGGCGACGGCAGCGGATGTGACGACCGTTGTCGTAAACGGCACCGTGGTGGTCGACGGCGGGCGGCATCCGTTCGGCGATATCGGCGCCATGCTCGCCTCGTCCATCGCCGCTCTGACGACCGACTTCACCCAGGACTGAAGGGCTCCCCTCGTGACCACCACCCTCATCGACGACATTGGTCTGTTGGTCACCAACGATCCGGCGGTCGGGTCACTGACGGCCGAGGTGACGGATGCCGCGGTCGTCATCGAAGACGGCGTGATCCGCTGGGTCGGTTCGGCATCGCGGGCGCCGGCCGCCGACGAGCGCGTCGACGCCGCGGGTCGATGCGTCATTCCGGGTTTTGTCGACAGTCACAGCCATCTGATGTTCGCCGGCGATCGGGCCGATGAGTTCGAGGCGCGGATGACCGGGCAGACGTATACCGCCGGCGGCATCCGTCGCACGGTGGCTGCGACCCGCGCGGCCTCGGATGACGCACTTCTCGGCAATTCGCAGCGCTTGGTCGCCGAGATGCGGTCGCAGGGCACCACGACGGTGGAGATCAAGAGCGGTTACGGTCTGGATGTGCTCGACGAGTCCCGCGCGCTTCGTCTGGCACAGAAGCTGACGACGGAGACGACGTATCTCGGCGCGCATGTCGTGCCGAGCGAGTTCGCGGACGACCCGGCCGGCTATGTCGACCTGGTCACGGGGGAGATGCTCGCCGAGTGTGCGCCGCATGCTCGGTGGGTGGACGTGTTCTGCGACACCGGTGCTTTTGATGTTGATCAGGCTCGCGCCGTTCTGCAGGCGGGGCAGGCGGCAGGTCTGGGGGCGCGCATGCACGCCGGGCAGTTGGGTTTTTCCGGTGGCGTACAGCTCGCGGTCGAGCTGGGCGCGGCGAGCGTCGACCACTGCACGTTCCTGTCCGATGAGGACATCGACGCTCTGGCCGGCGGTTCGACGGTGGCGACGTTGCTGCCTGGCGTGGAGTTTTCGACCCGCCAGCCGTACCCGGATGCCCGGCGCCTCATCGACGCGGGCGTCACCGTTGCGCTGGCCTGCGACTGCAACCCGGGCTCGAGTTTCACCTCGTCGATGCCGTTCTGCATCGCCGTGGCCGTGCGCGACATGAAGATGAGTCCGGCGGAGGCGCTGTGGGCGGCGACGGCCGGTGGGGCGGAGGCGCTGTGGCGTGACGATGTTGGCGTGATCCGCGAGGGTGCGCGGGCCGATCTGGTGCTGCTCGACGCGCCGAGCTACGTTCACCTGGCGTACCGGCCCGGGGTGCCGCTGGTGTCGCGGGTCTTCTAGCCTGGTTTCTGGCCCGGTCTTTTTCTGGCCCGGTCTTTTTCTGGCGGGGTCTTCTAGCCGCTGCTGCGTCGCCTCAACGTCCGTACGAAGAACACGGCGGAGGCGACCCCGAGCACGATTCCCAGACTGAAGATGATGAGGCGTCGTGCTTCGTGCTTCGTGTTCGTGTCGGGCGTCGCGGGTCGGCGACATGATCCGTTTTCCGCGGTGCTCCCCGGTCGCGACAGGCGAGTCCAGTTCACGCGTCTGCGACGAGTGGTCGGCGAAGCTCTGACAACCCTCGCGGCGAAGCCCTGCCGACCGAAACGGCGCAGCCCTGCGTACCGAGACGGCGAAGCGCTGAGCTCAGGCGGGCGTGAGGCCCGAGATCGTGAGGCCCGAATCGTCGGCTGTGACCGTCAGCGCACGGTAGTCGTCGACGCGAAAGTCGCCGCCCGTGCCGGGCCCGACCACGACCACCGTGGCACCGGAGGCCCGGGCCGCGGCGATACCGGCCGGCGCATCCTCGAAGACCACGACATCGCTCGGGTCGACGCCGAGCCGCGACGCCGCAGACAGGTATCCCTCCGGGTGCGGCTTGCCCAACGCGACATCCTCACTGGTGATCGTCACCCGCGGAAACTCCATTCCCGCGGCCGCCATCCGTCGCGACGCAAGCTCGCGCGGGGCGGACGTGACCAGCGCGACCCGAGATGCCGGGATCCCGCGGAAGAAGACCTCGGCGCCACCGATCTCGACGATCCCGTCCAGCCGCAGCAGCTCATCCGCTTGCAGGCCGTCGGAGATCCCCCAGTGTGCGGAGTCGTCGAGGTCGGGGAGGAAGCGACGCACCGTGTCGATCGCCTGGCGACCGTGAGAGAAAGCGAACAGCTGCTCGACGTCGACCCCGTAGCGCGCGGCGAACTCACCCCAGACCTGCTCGACCACGCCAGTCGAGTCGACCAGCGTGCCGTCCATGTCGAACACGATCGCCTGCACGTGAAGGGAGACCACGACTACTCCTCGAAAGTGTTGACCATGGCGTGCGCCGCCCGGTCGAGATAGGCCCACAGCATCGCGTCGTCCAGTGCGGACAGCTCGAGGCTATCCACCGCGGCACGCATGTGACGCAGCCAGCGGTCTCGGGCATCCGGATTGACCTTGAACGGGTTGTGCCGCATGCGCAGCCGCGGGTGCCCGCGCTGCTCGGAATACGTGCCCGGGCCGCCCCAGTACTGCTCCAGGAAGCCGGTGAGGCGCTGGATGGCGCCCTCCAGATCCTCTTCCGGATACATCGGGCGCAGCACCTCGTCCGCGGCGACGCCGACGTAGAACGACCGCACCAGCTTCTCGAAGGTCGGGCGGCCGCCAACGCGCTGCCAGAAGTTACCGTCGACAGGCTCGCCGCCCGAGCCCATGCGGAGCGTCACCGGGTTGTCTGCCATCAGGCGCCATCTTTCGGCGGCTTCGGCGTGCGGGGCGCCCGCGGGGCGCGCGGCGATGCGGTCGAGGCGATCGGGTTCGGCGCGGTGCGCGGCTGCCGTGCGCCCTTGATGCTCTCGGCACCCTCGAATCCGCTCAGCACGATGCTGTTGAGCGCCGGCAGCTTGATTCCCATCTCGTCGAGCGACGTCTTGAGGCGTGCCCGCAATTCGCGCGCGACGTCGTCCTTCGATCCTGCCCGGGTCTTCAGCACCAGGCGGATGACCACGGCCTCCGCCGAGATCGACTCGATGCCCCAGATCTCCGGGCGTTCGATCATGAGCGCCCGCCACTTCGGATCATCGGCCAGCTCGATCGCTGTCGCGAGCATCCGTTGCTGAACGGCATCGACGTCGGCGTCATACGGCACCGCGAGGTCGATGATCGCCCGCGACCAGCCGAGAGACATGTTGCCGACGCGCAGAATCTCACCGTTGCGCACGAACCACACGGTGCCGTTCACGTCGCGAATCTGCGTGGTACGGATGCCGACCGCCTCGACGACACCGGTGGCCGGCCCGAGGTCCACGACGTCGCCGACCCCCAGCTGGTCCTCCGCCACCATGGACAGCCCGTTCAGCACGTCCTTCACGATGTTCTGCGCGCCGAAACCGAGTCCGGCACCGAGGGCCGCCGTGATGAGGGCGAATGATCCGGTGACGTCAGAGCCGAATGAGCTCACGATGAGAAGCAAGGTGACGATGACGACGACCGTCGACACGATGTTGTTCAGCACCGTGCCGAGTGTGCGGGTGCGCTGCACAGTGCGAACCGCGGCGAGCGGAGACGAGAGCAGAGCCTGCGTGTCGTCGACGCTCTGGCGACGCTTGACCCCTGACACGATCCGCTCGACCACGCGGTCGATCACGAAGTGCAACACGATCCGCACCAGGATCGCCACCACGATGATGATGGCGATCCGGATGGGGATGCCCCAGGTGGTCCAGAACTCGGTGGAGGTCAGGTAGTTGACGGCCGCCAGGGGTGCAGGGGCGGGGGTGGGAGTGGCGTCAAACCGCACAGTGCTAACAAACCGCACAGGCTACTCCGCGTCCTTCGCCTGCACCTTCAGCGCACGCTCCACGCCGGCCAGATTCTCGATCACCAGGCGACGCAGCGCCGGGGTGGCGTCTTCGTTGCTGGCGAGCCAGGCCTGCGTGGCGTTGACCAGCGCGGGAGAGGCGGCGGGGGACGGGTACATCAGCTCGACGAAGTACTCGGCGATCTTGAACGAGCGCGACTTCCAGATCTCGTTGATCGCAGCGAAATACGGCTCGATCATCGGCTCGAGCACGGAGGCGTCGTTGACGTGCAGGTAGCCCATCGTGGTCTGGCGCACGACCGCATTCGGCAGGTCGTCAGAGTCGGCGAGCGAGGCGAAGGCCGCCCGCTTGCCCTCGACGGTCGGGATCGTGGCGCGCACACGAGCGGCGGCCTGCTGGCCGTTGGCCGTGTTGTCCGCCTCGAGGGCTGCGTCGACATCCGCACCGGTGGCAGCGCCGGTGAGCACGAGGCCCTCCAGCAGCTCCCAGGAGAGGTCGGTGTCGATGGCGAGGCCCGGCAGGGTCTCCTCGCCGCTGCGGAGCTTCGCGAGCACCTCGGCGTGGTGGTCGGTCGAGGCGATGTTCGCGAAGAACTTCACGAACTGGAACTGCGCGTCCGAACCGGCCTCGGCGCCCTGGGCGAGCGCCCACAGGCCGTCGCCGACCGTGCGGATCGTCTCATCGCGCTTCTCCGGCGCGACATAGACACGCGCGACCGAGGTCAGCTGGCTGAGCGTGGTGCGGATGGTGGTGCTCTCGGTCTCGCTGGCGATGTTGCCGAGCACGAGGCGAACGTAGTCGCTGGCCTTCGCCTCGCCGTCGCGGGTGGCGTCCCAGACCGCGCCCCAGACGAGGGAGCGGGCGAGCGGGTTCTCGATGTTGGCGAGGTGCTCGATGGCGACCGCGAGCGACTCCTCGTCCAGCCGGATCTTCGCATAGGCGAGGTCGTCGTCGTTGAGCAGCACGAGCGAGGGCTTCGTCAGACCGACGAGAGCCGCGACATCCGTCAGCTCACCGTCGACGTCCAACTCTTCGCGGTGGGTGCGCTCGAGCTTGCCGTCGATTAGGTCGTAGAACCCGACAGCGAGGCGATGCGGACGGATCGTGGGGTAGTCCGCGGCTGCGGTCTGCTCGATGGCGAAGCTGGTGATCGACCCGTCGGCATCCGTCTCGATCAGGGGGCGCAGGGTGTTCACGCCCGCGGTCTCCAGCCACTTCTTCGACCACTCGTCGAGCGAACGGCCGCTGGTGGTCTCGAGCTCGGAGAGCAGGTCTTGCAGGGTGGTGTTGTCGTACTCGTGCTTCGTGAAGTAGGCCGCGACACCCGCGAAGAAGGCGTCGATGCCGACCCACGCGACGAGCTGCTTGAGCACCGAGCCGCCCTTGGCGTAGGTGATGCCGTCGAAGTTGACCTGCACGTCGTCGAGGTCGTTGATCGTGGCGACGACCGGGTGGGTGGAGGGCAGCTGGTCCTGGCGGTAGGCCCAGCTCTTCTCCATCGCGGCGAAGGTGGTCCAGGCCTCGGTCCACTCGGTGGCCTCAGCAGTGGCGATGGTGGAGGCCCACTCGGCGAACGACTCGTTAAGCCAGAGGTCGTTCCACCACTTCATGGTCACCAGGTCGCCGAACCACATGTGGGCCAGCTCGTGCAGGATCGTGACGACGCGGCGCTCCTTGATGGCGTCGGTCACCTTGGAACGGAAGACGTAGGTCTCGGTGAAGGTCACCGCGCCGGCGTTCTCCATCGCGCCGGCATTGAACTCCGGAACGAAGAGCTGGTCGTACTTCTCGAACGGGTACGCGTAGTCGAACTTCTCCTCGTAATACGCGAAGCCCTGGCGGGTCTTCTCGAAGATGTAGTCGGCGTCGAGGTACTCGCTCAGCGACTGGCGAGCGAAGATGCCGAGCGGGATGACGCGGCCGTCGCGGCTGGTCAGCTCGTCGCGCACGACCGCGTAGGGTCCCGCGACGATCGCGGTGACGTAGCTGGAGAGCACCGGGGTGGGGGCGAAGCGCCAGGTGGAGAACCAGCCATCGATCTTCTCGGGCTCGGGGGTGGGGGAGTTACTCACGACCTCCCACGCGCTGGGGGCGGTGATCGTGAACTGGAAGGTGGCCTTGAGGTCGGGCTGCTCGAACACGGCGAACACTCGGCGCGAGTCCGGCACCTCGAACTGCGAGTAGAGGTAGACCTCCTGGTCAACCGGGTCGACGAAGCGGTGCAGGCCTTCGCCGGTGTTGGTGTACTCGAAGTCGGCGGCGACGACGAGCTCGTTGTCCTGCTCCAGGCCGTCCAACTGGATACGGATGTTGTCGCTGACAGCGGCAGGGTCGAGCTCGCGGCCGTTGAGCGTCACCGAGTGCACCGTGCGGGTGAAGGCGTCGATGAAGGTGGATGCGCCGGCCGTCGCCGAGAAGCGCACCGTAGTAGTGCTCAGGAAGACCTCATCGCCCTTGCTGAAGTCGAGGGCCACGTCGTAGCTGGCGACCGAAAGCAGTTCGGCGCGCTCCTGCGCTTCGACTCTGGTGAGGTTCAATCCGGGCATAGTGCTACTCCTTCGGCGCTGACGTGATTCCAACGGTCGAGTCTACCGAGGGGGCGCCTGTGCGCTGGGTTAACGTCAGGCGGGCCGCTCGGCGATCAGGAAGGCCTGCGGTGTGCGTTCCTCTGCGACGGGCTCGCGCACCAGGCGGGCCCGCGGCCCGAACCCCGCGTCGGTGAGCAGCGTCTCGATGCGCGCGACAGGAAGGCGGTAGGCGTCCATCGAGACGTCGTGTCCGTATCCGCGCGAAATGTGGCGCGGCTCATCGCCGACCTGGAACGCGAGCAGCAGGAGCCCGCCCGGCGCCAGAACGCGCGCGAACTCGGCAAACAGCGCGGGCAGGCGCTCGCCGGGGGTGTGGATGATCGAGTACCAGGCCACGATGCCGGCGAGGCTCCCGGCGGCGAAGTCCAGTGCCTCCATGGATCCAACCGAGAAGGAGAGCGACGGATGCTCCTGCCGGGCTACAGAGATCATGCCCGGAGACAGATCGACACCTTCCACACTCAGCCCGAGCCCCGCCAGGTGCGCGGTCACCCGTCCCGGTCCGCAACCCACGTCGGCGACGTGCCCAGCGGGAACAAGGTCGGCGAAGGCGGCGAGCATCGCGCGGTCGAGGACTTTGCGATCGAGTTCGTCGCGAAGCAGCTCGGCGTAGTCACTGGCAACGATGTCGTAAGCGGTGCGGGTAGCCGCGACATCCGCCGGCTCTCGAGTTGTCACTGATCGACCCTAAACCTGAGGCGGAAGGTCGATCTGTGACAACTCGCCGTCGAATTCCGCGGGTCGTCCGTCGATACGCTCAGGAGCCAGAGCACCCCGGAGTGACAACTCGCCGTCCCGCGTCAGTCAACAGGTTGGCGGGTCCGAAACTGCCGAGATGGTCCTGTTGGTGGACGATTTCGCGAGCTGATCCTGTTTGCGGACGGGAGCTGGGCCGATTTCGATACGGGCACTCGTTCGTCGCGCCCTACTCAATAAGCAGTATCGGCTCAATCAGCGGAACGGCCCTAGCCCAGCCTTTCGACAAGCTCAGGGACCCGACTGGCTATCGCGCGAAGTGCAGCCTCCGTGCGGGCATGGAAGGTACCGCTGGCACGACGGCCGGGGTGACCTCGGCGATCGCGGCTTCGAGCAGGGCGAGCATCCGGTCGTCCGCATCGGGAATGCAGGCCTCGGCGATGCCCACCACGGCGGTGCGCAGGATCGAGTCGCACATGCGGTCGGTCACGCGCTCGTCGAGCGCGCTCAGGTTGGCAGTGAAGCGGAGCGCCCAGTCATGCGCGTCGGGAACATCGGCGAACGCGCCGTCGAGACCGATCGAGAGAGCATCATCCTCGGCGAGGAGTGTCTGCAGACGCAATCCGCCGGCGGCCAGCGCCCGCTGCCGCGCAAAACTCGCGATCGGCAACGCCGCGGTCACCGCCAGAACGGAGAGGCGCACGGTGGTGCGGCGTCCGTCGCCGAGCAACCCGACCACCGACGGCACCAGCGTGACAAGGCGCCCGCGAGAGCTGTCAGAGCTGCAGTCGTTGACCAGTCGGGCGAGCGCGGCGAGGGCCGGATGGGTGCAGGCCGGATGATCGCTCCACCGTTCCCCGGCCAGGTACGAAGCGAACTCCATGAAACACGCGCCGCTCTTCGGGGTGCGATGGCGGCCACGGCCCAACACGGGGATCAGGTCGGGTGAGACGTTCGTTCGCTGCGGCATCCTGTGCCTCCTGGTTTCGAGTCGTCACATCATTTTCCGCCTCGGCCGCCGAAAGAGCCAGAGGGAATAGTGCCGTAATTAGTGCCGGGGAATAGTGCCGGATGGTGGAGGTTGGACCACACATGACAGCAACTCAGCCCACCCCCGTCGATTTCTGGTTCGATCCCTCCTGCCCCTGGGCCTGGATGACCAGTCGCTGGGTCGACGAGGTCGCCGTCCAGCGCGACCTCGACGTCACCTGGCACATCATGAGCCTCGCCGTGCTCAACGAAGACAAGGATGTCGACGATGCCCATCGCGCCTTCTTCCCCCGGGCACTGCGCTACACCCGTCTCGTCGCGGCGGTGCAGCAGCGCGAGGGTGCACAGTACGTGAAGCCGCTCTACGACGCCCTCGGTTCCCGCATCCACCCGGGTGGTCGCAAAGACATCGACGCGATCATCGCCGAATCGCTCGCCGAGGTCGGACTCCCCGCGGAGCTTGCGCGATACGCCGCCAGCGACGAGTACGACGAGCAGATGCGTTCCTCGCACTTCGACGGCATGGGCCGCGTCGGTCAGGATGTCGGCACTCCGGTGATCGCGGTCGACGGCCATGCCTTCTTCGGCCCGGTCATCTCGCCCACCCCGCGCGGTGAGCAGGCGGTGAAGCTCTGGGACGGCGTTCTCGCGCTCTCTGCCTACGACGGATTCTTCGAACTCAAGCGTTCCCGAACCGTGGGACCTATATTCGACTGATGGGCAGCACAGTCTTCGAGCGTCTCCGTCCCGATCCGCGCGTCGTGGCGGAGTCGCTCGAGGGCTCGCGGCTGAGCCCGTTCTGGCTGGAGGGGTTGTCCGCGACATCCTTCCCGGTCTATTCGGGCACCGACCTCTGGGATCTCGCCGTGGTCGGCGGCGGATACACCGGTCTCTGGACGGCGCTGCAGGCGAAAGAGCGCGACCCTTCGCTGCGCGTCGTGGTGCTCGAGGGCAAGACGATCGGCCACGCGGCATCCGGTCGCAACGGTGGTTTCGTCGAGGCGACGCTCACGCACGGCGAGGCGAACGGGCAGTCGCGATTCCCCCAGGAGTACGAGCGGCTCGATCAGCTGGGCCTCGAGAACCTCGACGAACTCGAGGCCACGATCTCCCGCCTCGGCATCGACTGCGATTTCGAACGCACCGGGTCGCTGTCCGTGGCCACCGAGGACTACCAGGTCGACGAACTGCGACGCGCGCACAACGGCAGCACCGAGATCTTCTTCGACACCGACGGCATCCGCGAGCAGGTCGCCTCGCCCACCTACCTTGCCGGCCTCTGGAGCACCCGCTCGACGGCAATCGTCAACCCGGGCAAGCTCGCCGCCGGGCTCGCCAAGGCCTGTGCGGATGCCGGGGTCGAGATCTTCGAGAGGTCGCCGGTGAAACACCTCGACTCCGAACTGCTCGACAGCCCGGTCACCCTCGCCCTCGATGGCGGTTTCGTGCGGGCCGACAAGGTGGCGCTGGCTACCAACGCCTACCCGTCGCTGCTCGCCCGCTTCCGGCTGCACACCGTGCCGGTGTACGACTACGTGCTCATGACCGAGCCGCTGACGGATGCCCAGCTCACCTCGATCGGCTGGAACGAGCGGCAGGGGGTCGCCGACTCCGCGAACCAGTTCCACTACTACCGTCTCACCGCCGACAACCGCATCCTCTGGGGTGGCTATGACGCGATCTACCACTACGGCGGCCGCATCCGCTCGTCGTACGAAGACCGCACCGAGAGCTATCAGAGGCTGGCGAGCCACTTCTTCACCACCTTCCCGCAGTTGGAGGGGCTGAAGTTCAGCCACCGCTGGGCCGGGGTCATCGACACCAGCACCCGGTTCTGCGCCTTCTACTCGCTCGCGCGGCAGGGGCGCGTGGCCTATGCGGCGGGGTTCACCGGACTCGGCGTCGCGGCCACCCGATTCGCGGCCAATGTCATGCTCGACCTGCTCTTCGGTGAAAAGAGCGAGCGGCTCACGCTCGAGCTGGTGCAGTCGCTGCCGGCCCCGTTCCCGCCGGAGCCGGCCGCCTACCTCGGCATCCAGGCCACCCGCCGCGCCCTGAACAAGGCCGATCACGAGGATGGTCGCCGCTCACCGTTCTTGCAGACCCTCGACCTGCTCGGTCTGGGCTTCGACTCCTGACGCAACCTCTGGTCGCGTGTCGGTGCCGCGGCGTAGCCTTCGGCACATGAGACAACGCGACTTCTTCCTCATGTCTGATGCGGCACTCCGCGACGTGATCAACATGCTCGACCTCGATCAGCTCTCCACTCCGATACCGGCAGACTGGGGCTTCGGCGAGGGCTACACCCTCCGAGAACTGCTCGGTAGGCACGCCTACGACGAGGCCTGGGTTCCGGATGTTCTCGCCCTCAAATCTGCGGAGGAGGTGGGCACCCGGTGGGACGGTGACCTGCTCGGCGACGACCCGATCGGCAGCTACGACGAGCTGAACGACGCGGCGACGGAGGCCGCGATGCGCGACGACCTCGATCCGGCGGCGACCGTGCACTTCAGTTACGGCGATTTCCCTCTCGCCGAGGGGTTCGTTCACCTCTCGGTCTATCGCGCCTTCCAGGCCTGGTCCATCGCCAAGTTGGTCGACCTGGAGTTCAACCTCCCCGAGGGTGTCGTCGACGGCATGTACGACGACGTGGTGCCGCACGTCGACGAGTGGCGCTCGATGGGGGTCTTCCCGCCCGAGGTCGACGCGCCAGACGGAGCCGACCGCGAAACGACCCTTCTCGCCAAAGTCGGCTTTTGGCAGCCGTAATCGTCGCAGACGAGTTGACGCGGTTGCAGCGCCAGTGAGGTTCCAGCGCCGGTAAATTAGTGAGCATGCGCATCCACATCGCCACCGACCACGCCGGGCTCGACTTCAGCGAGCAGATCCAGACACACCTGCGCGAGGCGGGTCACGAAGTCGTCGATCACGGTCCGCAGAGTTACGACCCGGTCGACGATTACCCGAGCTTCTGCATCAATGCGGCGAGTGCGACCGTTCGCGACCAGGCGGCTGGCATCCAGACCCTCGGCATCGTGTTCGGTGGGTCCGGCAACGGTGAGCAGATCGCCGCAAACAAGGTGCGCGGCGCCCGGGCGGCCCTGGTCTGGAACGTCGACACCGCCAAGCTCGCCCGCCAGCACAATGATGCCAATGTCATCTCGATCGGCGCGCGTCAGCACAGCCTCGAAGTCGCCATCGAGCTGATCGACGCCTTCATCGCCGAGCCCTTCTCGGGGGAGGAGCGCCACGTGCGCCGCATCGCCCAGCTGGCCGAATATGAGGCGACCGGGCTCATCGCCGGGCGCGAGATCGACTAGCGCCCGACCCGGCTTTAGCGTCACTGAGGTCTAGCGTCACTGAGGCCCAGCGTCACTGAGGTCAACCCCACCGAGGAGAATCGTGCCCGAAGGCCATTCTGTCCATCGCATCGCCCGACAATTCAGCCTGCACTTTCTGGATAAGCCGCTTGCGCTGAGCTCCCCGCAGGGCCGCTTCGCCGAGGGCGCCGCACGCCTCGATGGACACCGGATGACCGAGGCTCGCGCCGTCGGAAAGCAGATGTTCCTCGCCTTCGACAACGGGCTCTGGTTGCGGGTGCACCTGGGGCTCTACGGAGCCTGGGACTTTGCGGGTGACATCACCGCGGACGCGACTGTCAGCTCCGCCGGCGGTCGGATGGGACAGACCAACCAGCGCGGCACGATCCTCGACCAGGACGCCGCCGAGGACTCGAATGCGAGCATCGGGGCACCGCGTCGTACGCGGCTCAGGATGTCTGAGCAGGAGACCCTTCGACAGGATCAGGGACCGCAAGCGAACGAATTCCCCCCGCCGCCCATCGGCGCGGTGCGAGTGCGATTGTTGGCCGACGATGCTGTCGCCGATCTGCGCGGGCCGACCGCGTGCGAGGTTCTCACGCCCGAGCAGGTCGAGGTCGCGCTCGGAAAACTCGGGCCCGACCCGCTGGTCGACGACCCGAAGATCGCCGAGGAGCGGTTCGTCTCGGTCGTGCGCAAGAAGCCCACGCCGATCGCCCTGCTGCTCATGGATCAGTCGGTGGTCAGTGGAATCGGCAATGTCTACCGTGCCGAGCTGCTGTTCCGCGCCAGACTCGAGCCGCACACCCCGGGCAAGCTGGTGCCGGAGGAGACCGTGCGCGCGCTCTGGCGCGACTGGACCCACCTGCTCACGCTCGGTGTCGAGACCGGCCAGATGCTGACAATGGACGACCTCGATCCGGAGTCTTACCGCAAGGCGCTCGCCCATCGCGACGACCGGCACTGGGTGTACCACCGCGAAGGCCTGCCGTGCCGCATCTGCGGCACGAACATCGCGATGGAAGAGCTTGGCGGTCGCAAGCTCTACTGGTGCCCGCGCGACCAAGCCTAGAAACCGACCGGCCCAGAAAAGCGATTCCGGATGCCAAGCTAGGGCGATGCGGTACACACCCGACTATCTGCTGACCGATTCTGACGAGGTCAAGCGCCTCATCCGCGAGAACCCGTGGGCGACGATCGTGTCGGCCACGGCATCCGGAATCGTCGCGTCGCACTATCCGGTCGTGCTCGACGACGATGCGGACGGCATCAGCATCGTCAGCCACGTCGGGCGTCCGGATGAGCGCGCGCACGAACTCGGGCAACACGAGGTGCTCGTGATCATCCAGGGGCCGCACGGCTACATCTCGCCGGGGTGGTACGAGACCGACGATTTCGTCCCCACCTGGAACCACGTCACCGCGCACCTCTACGGCACCCCCGAGATCCTCAGCGACGACGAGAACTTCCGGGTGCTCGGTGAGCTCGTCGATCACTTCGAAGAGCGGATGCCCGAACCCATGTCACTGCAGATCGATGAGCAGGTAGCCCGCCACGTCGCCACCGGCACGGTCGGTATCCGCATCTCGATCACGCGCTTCGACGCGCGGGCCAAGCTCAGCCAGAACAAGGCGCCGGAGGTGGTGGAGCGCATCGTCGCGGCGCTCGACTCCGACGGCCCGTACTCGCACCCCGGCCTTGCTGCCGAGATGAGGGCCGCCGTCGTGAGGGCCGCCGAAATGGGAGCCGCCGAAATGAGAGTCGCCGAATGAGCCTGACGCTGCGCAACGCCCGGCTGGTCGGGACCGAAGGCGAGCCGGTCGACGTCGTGATCAGCGACGGAGCGGTCGCCAGTATCGGTGCAGGTTCGCCCGACGAATCTCTCGACCTCGATGGCCGTTACCTCGGTCCTGGCCTCTGGGACAACCACGTGCACTTCAGCCAATGGTCGCTGGTACGCCAGCGGCTCGATGTCTCGGCGGCCGGGTCTGCCGCAGAGACCGTGCGGCTGGTCGCCGACCGGCTGGCGAGCGGCATCACGGACGGGACCACCCTGGTCGGCTACGGGTTCCGCGACGGGCTGTGGCCGGACGTCCCGGCCAAAGGGCTGCTGGATGGGCTGACCGGGGCGATTCCCGTGGCACTGGTCAGCGGGGACCTGCACTGCGTCTGGCTGAACAGTGCGGCGCTCGAGCGGTTCGGGCGCGCGGGCCACCCCACCGGGATTCTGCGCGAGCAGGAGGCGTTCGAGGTCAACACGGCGATCAGCACGGTGGCCGACGACGTGCTCGACGGGTGGGTGGCGGATGCGGCCACGGCCGCCGCCGCGCGGGGAATCGTCGGCATCGTGGACCTCGAGATGCAGCTCACCATCGACGATTGGCCGCGGCGGATCGCCGCCGGGATCGACCAGCTACGAGTGCGGTGCGGGGTCTACTCCCACGACCTGGAGACGGCGATCGCGCGCGGCCTCCAGACTGGCCGGCCGCTCGAGGGTGCTGAGGGGCTTGCGACGATGGGGCCGTTCAAGATCATCACCGACGGGTCGCTGAACACGCGCACCGCGTACTGCCACGCGCCCTATCCGGGAACGCACAACCACGGCGAGCTGGTCTATGCGCCGCTCGCTCTCGTGGCATTGCTCGAGCGTGCCCGCGACGCCGGCCTGGTCCCGGCCGTGCACGCCATCGGCGATTTCGCCAACGAGTTGGCCCTCGATGCGTTCCAGACGGCGGCGGTGCGCGGCAGCATCGAGCACGCGCAACTCGTCTCGACGTCGGACTTCGCCCGCTTCGCCGAGCTCGGCGTCGTTGCGAGCGTTCAGCCCGAGCACGCGATGGATGATCGCGATATCGCGGATGTCTACTGGGCTGGCCGCACCGATCGGGCGTTCGCGCTGCAGGGTCTTGCGCGGGCCGGTGCCACGCTCCGACTCGGGTCGGATGCGCCGGTGGCTCCGCTCGACCCGTGGGTGACGATGGCGGCGGCGATCAGCCGCAGTCGCGACGGGCGGGAGCCGTGGCATCCCGAGCAGATCATTGCGGCCGAGGTCGCATTCGCGGCATCGACGGATGGTCGGGCTCGGGTCGAGGTCGGCTCGATCGCCGACCTGGTCGTCACCGAGCGCAACCCGCTCACTGCAACGGATGACGAGCTGCGCTCGTTCCCGGTCACCGCCACGATGGTCGCCGGCCGCTGGACCCACACCACCCTCTGACCTTTCGCTAGTTGAGTAGCGCGCGAGGAACGAGAGGTTTCGATACGCGAACGCGCCAGAGCGCGTGCGCTACTCAACCCGCGGGGAGAGCTACTTCGCGCTGATGTGCGCGTAGAGGAACCAGCGGTCCTTCTCGAGGCCGCGCGCGATCTCGATGGCGACATCCTGGCTCACCGGGTCGAGGTCGGCGAGCTCGGCGACGGCGGTGCGCACGGTGGTCATGGTCGCGTCGATGTGGGCGATCATCTCGGCGATGACGATGTCGGAGTCGAGGAAGCCTGCCGAGAAGGTCGGGGTGGTGGTCTGCGTCGCGACGGTGCCAATGCGGGCATCGATCGGCAGGCCCAGGGCGACGACGCGCTCGGCGGCGGTGTCCGCGTAGTGCTGAGCGTGCTCGACCACCTCGTCGAGGAGTAGATGGATCGCCTGGAAGTTCGCGCCGCGCACGTGCCAGTGCGCCTGCTTGCCGTCGACCGCCAGAGCAACGAGGTCGACGACCACCGGGCAGAGGAACTGGGCGACTCCGGAGGTGACGTCGGGGTCGATCGAGGAGGTGGGAACGGTCTGGATCTCAGTCATGGTGTGCGCCTTTCGCGTCTGCGTTACCTCAGGTTCTCGCAGGCACTGCGGCGGCGCAAGCAAGCTGAGGCTCGGCTAAACGGCCACGAAGGGCGTCCTAACCACCGACTGTCGAGTCAGGATGCGACGAGCTGTAGGTTGCTCGAGGCGAGCTGAATCTCGGGACGGATTTCTTCGATGCGGTTGGTCCAGCTCATGCCGTTCCACCAGCGAACCTGGGGGAGTCCGATCGGGTCGCGGTACCAGCCGGCGGGCGCAGCAGAGGGTGAAATGGAATGCATCGGGTAACTCCTGGGTAAAAAGGATTCCGCCACTGAGAGATCTTCGGGAAGCGGTTGTACCGAGGTTAGTCGGCATAAGTGCGGACAAGCCAGTCCCCTAATGTGGGGACAGCCGATCCTGGCCGCCTGAACCACGATTCACGAGGTCAGCGCAGCGCGGCAATGCGTCCGATGATCGCCTTCACGCCGCGCCTACTGCTCTCGAACCGGATGCTGATCGCGAGCACGATCACCCCTCCTATCGCCAGCCACAGCCACCATTCGACGGCGCGGTAGACGGCGACGATCTCCGGGGCAAACGTGGCGATCGCGTGGATCAGCAGCACGGCGGCGGAGAGCAGCAACGGCGCCTGCAAGCGGAGCGTGAGCGACACCACGAGCACGGCGATCGACACCGCTCCGAGCCCCACAAGCCGCCACAGTGGGGCATCCACGGCCGTGACGACCAGCGACGGCACCAGCAGCAGGGCTACGCCGGGAGCGAGTGTCGACCAGGTGCGGGCGCTGCTCGAGCGGTGCAGACGGATGCCGCCCGCGGCGATCATGGCACCCGCGAGCGGCACCGTGGCGAGTTCCCATTCGCCGAACGCGCCCCTCGCTAGCGCGGTCAGGCCGACGACCGCCGCGAGCACCAGCGCGAGCCAGCCGACCGAAACGCTGAGCGGCGGACGCGGCACCGCCATGGCGATGATGAAGGCAGCGCAGAGCAGGATCGTGAGGACGGCCGCGCGCGCGAATCCGCCACCGTCGGGGTACACGGCGGGCAGCTCGAACAGCACGGCTCCGAGCAGCGAGACCGCGAGGACTGCCTCGGCGACGATTCCCCGAGCCGGGGAGCTGTGCGCACGAGCCCGGGCCTGGCCAACGGTGGCGATGACGATCGCGGCGACGCCCGGGGCGAGCCAGGCCTCGAGCCGGGCATCCGCGTGAGTGGTCTCCATGAGCACGGACACGGCGTGCGGGGTGGATGCCAGCACGACGCCGAGCGCGCCCGCGATCGCTGCGCCATCGAGATAGCGCTGGCCGTGTGGCGGCAGTCGCACGAACGACGCCCCGACGAGCAGGATCGCGGAGAGCACCCCCACGACGATCGGCCGCGTGATCGTGCCTGAGGCCCCGGCGATCGCCTCCGGAACGACGGCCAGTAGCAATCCGCCGAACAGAATTGCGGGGTCCCGCAGCGAATCGAAAGCGGGGGAGAACAGCGTCGAGAGTGCGGCGATGAGGATCAGGGCGCCCGCCACCGGCAGCACGTACGGCTCGATGGTGCGCACGTCGTTCTGCGCCAGGCCCAGCCAGAGGCCGGCGGTCGCGAACGCCAGCGCGAGCCAGCCGAGGTGTCGGCGTCGGGAGACCGCAGCGAACACCGCGTCGTCGCTGATCGACAGCAGCAGCACCGTCACCGCGGAGATCAGCAGCGCGACCCACTCCGACTCGGCATCGAGTACAAGAGGGACGAGGAGGGCTATCACGCCCACCGCGATCACGCCCACGTCGAGCGCCGTTCGCGCCAGCACCCGAGCAAGCCGCGTGCCGACGAGAGCCAGACTCGCGGCCGCTCCGATCACTGCTGCCGTCGCCGGCGCCAGGGCGACCAACGAGACGTCGGCCGCGAGCGCTCGTACCAGGGAATCCACGAACCACAACAGCGCGATGGGAAGCGCACCAACGCTGAGTAAGCGTTCGAGAGCAAACCGTCTCGGCGCCCGAGCCATCGCCCAGCAGAGAAGGGCCGCGATGAGGAAGACGCTCACTGCGGTGCTCGTCGCGTGCTCCGGCAGCAGGCGTCCGGCCAGGTCGAGCGGAGCCGAGAGGAGGAGCGCGGTCTGGCTCGTCACCGTGCTGCCCGCGATGACTACCGCAGAGATCCAGAAGACGACCCGGCGATCGAGGGCTCGCAGTGCGGGCACTCGCAGCAGCGCCATCAGACCGAGGAGCAGGATGCCGACGAAGCCGGTCGCCCGGAAGACGTTGACCAGATCCGCATTCCCGGTCGGGTGCAGCGGTAGTGCCAGATCGCGCGCACCGGCCGCGCCCATGACGACCAGGAGCGCGACGGCGATGCCGAGCAGCATGGATTTCACGGCAGCGGAGAAGAACAACCGGGAGGCCAGCAGCACCAGGACCACGGCGAGGGTCACGAGCTGCCAGGTGTCCATGCTCGCCCAACTGGTGCCGTACGCGAGGGCAGAGGCGGCGAAGGCCGTGCTGAGCAGCGCTGCTCGCACGCCCGCAGCGAGTCGGCCGCGCACATCCGTCACTGTCACGGCGACGACGGCAGCGAAGGCGAGCGCCTCCCAGCCGGTCAATATCGCCCAGAGCGCGGGGAGGGTCGAGACGGCGAGCACGAGAATCGCGCACCCCGCCCAGACCAGCACAGGAAGTCGACGACGGATGACCCCGCCGAACCACCACGCGCCGGCCGCGAGTAGCCCGGCCCCGGCGACCGTCGCGAGCGCCGCGCCGTTCGACACCGGCAGGGCGAATCCCAGCGGGTCGGTGGGGCTGAGGGTCCATGGTCGGGCGAGGGCGAGAATCGGTAGCGACAGCGCGGAAACGAGGAGTGTGCCGACGGCGGGTAATCCCAGCAACGCCGTCGTAACGGTCGAGGCGATGGTGGCGCCGAACAGGTGGGTCGCCGCGCCGGTGCCGCGAGCAAGTCGCCACAGCGCCTCGATCACGAGGGTGACGACGGCGCCGAGCAGCAGGGGGAACACGATGAACGTCGTGGCATTTCCGATAGACCACACCCCGATCGGAAGAGCGGCGGTGAGCGAGCCCGCCCCGACCACGGCGAACACCATTCCGAGACCCCGGTCGATGCGGGTCGCGGTGCCGCGCAGATCGAGGAGCGCGAGCTGCTTGGCGGCGATCGCGGCGACCACGGTCAGCGCGATGGTGGTTCCCCACTTCGCGTCGACGAGACCAGTGTCGACGAGACCAATGCCGAACGCAGCGATGCCGGCGACAACGATTGCCACCGCGGCGACGATCACGGCGACGGTGCGCTCGGCCGCGGCAGGGCGCCCGATGGTGCGCGCCGCCAGCCGGTGGACCCCCGCTGCGGCAGAAGTGGCGGCGGCGAAGACGAAGACCGTGGTCGGGGCTGTCGCTCGAAGGCCAGTTGCCAGTGGTCCGGAGGTCAGGGATGCGGCCAAGAGTCCGACGCCCGGAGCGAAGGTGGCGAAGCCGACGATCCCGGGCGCGCGTAGTCGGGAGAATCTGCTCCACGCGACGAAGCCGATGGCGGTGATGATGAGTGTCCAGCCCCAGTAGGCCCGGGCATCCGTCGCAGCGGCTCCGAGCAGATCGTTGCCGCGGATGGCGAAGGCGTCGAGGTAGAGCAGCACGATCGCGAAGATCGCGACCCCTTCGGCCGTTGCGGGCAGTCGGCGCCGTCGCAAGGTGCCGGCTCCCACGATCGCGGCGACGGTGATCGCGCCGATGATGATCGATCGGGCAAGGAGGCCCCACGTGATGAAGGCATAGACCAGAAAGAAGATCGCGGCGATCGACAGCAGAGAGATGCCGACCACGACGAGAAGCACCTGGATGCCCGAGCGCCGGTGCTCCTCCGCAGCCGGCGGTATCGGTCCCTGAGCTTGTCGAAGAGCCGCTGCTTGTCGAAGGGCCTCTGCTTGTAGGCGGGCCGGCTCCGCGACGGGCTCGGCGATCGCATCGTCGACGAACGCCCTCGCCCGCTCGGCTGTCCGTGCGGCCGCGGCCTGCTCGGTGTCGTACCGGATGCGCCCGATCACCTCGAGCCGGCGTTCGAGCGCTGCTGCGGAGTCCAGCGACGCGGCGAGCAACTCGGCCGCGGCAGGGTGTCGCAGATCGAGACCACATGAGCGGCAGACAGGCTGCGTCAGTTCGGTCTGACAAGCCGGGCAGCGATTAGTGGCGGTGAGATCATCCGGGCCGCGAGGAAACAACACGCGTCCGGCGTAGCGCCGGAAGTCGGTCGGTTCCTCGGCCATGCCTTGCTCCCCAGAACGGTCGTCGTGCGTTCAGGGTAGTGCCAGGTTAGGTCCGTGCGACGGAGGCGTGCGCGTGCTGTGGAGAGCGGCAAGCCTCGCCGATTAGTCGCGGAATCAGGCCAGAGTTGGCAGCCGGTCGGGTGTGCCGGTGGCACCTGGTCTGTCTGGATTGCGTGACGCCGGGCTGGCGCTTAAACCGTCAGCCGCGGGCGGTCGAACGGCGGGGCATCGCACCACGACTGCACCCAGTTAGGGGGCCAGGGTGTCTGTGACCAGCATTTTTATACGGAGGGGATGACGAGAATCGAACTCGCGTGATCAGTTTGGAAGACTGAGGCTCTACCATTGAGCTACATCCCCGCAGCGGCCGATATACCGGAGTTTCCACCGGGAACGCGACTGCCGATGAATACTGTACCCGACGTTGAGACCTCTTGACGTCGAGACACGGTGTGGGGGCGAACCGGGGGGTTCGGGCGGGTGTGGCTGACTCACGTCGCCGGGGGACTTTCGAGCTGCCGCGCTGGCGTCACCCCATATTGCCGCGCCACAGCTGGAGGATTCATGACCACCGTTCGATTTTCGGAACGTCTGCGCTACCGCTTCGACGGCGTCATGGCGCGGGGCACCGGTGCACTGATCGCCCTCCTGGGTGCGGTGGTGCTGGTCTTTATCGCGCTTGTGGCGGCGGTCATCCTGATCTTCGGAATCGCACCCAAGACCGAGGGCAACTTCGGTGAGGCGATCTGGCAGAACCTGTTGCGCGCCATGGACAGCGGCACCATGGCGGGCGACACGGGCTGGCCGTTCCGGGTCACGATGCTGGTCGTCACGATCTTCGGCATCTTCGTGGTGGCGAGCCTGATCGGCATCGTCTCGAGTGGCTTCGACTCGCAGGTGGAGAAGCTGCGCAAGGGGCGCTCGCGGGTGCTCGAATCCGATCAGACGCTCATCCTCGGCTGGAGCAGCAAGGTCTTCCCGATCATCAGCGAGATCGCGATCGCCAACGAGTCCCGTCGTCGTCCGGTCATCGTGGTGCTCGCTCCCGAGGACAAGGTGGAGATGGAGGAGGCGATCCGCGCGAACGTGCCCGATACAGGCAAGACCCGCATCATCGTGCGCAGCGGCGATCCGATGAGCCTCACCGACCTCGAGCTGGCGAACCCGCAGGGCGCTCGGAGCATCATCATCCTCGCGCCGGAGGGCAGTGACGACCCGGACTCTGCCGTCATCAAGACCGGGCTCGCGCTCACCAACAACCCGCGCCGAAAGGCCGAGAAGTACCACATCGTCGGCGAGATCGCCGATCCGCACAACCTCGAAGCGGCCACCCTGGTCGGGCGCGACGAGGCACACTGGGTGCTCGCCAGCGATCTGATCAGCCGCATCACCGTACAGAGCTGCCGCCAGAGCGGCCTGAGCGTCGTCTACACGGAGCTGCTCGATTTCGACGGCGACGAGATCTACTTCACCACCCAGCCGAGCCTCTATGGGTCGACCTACTTCGAGACGCAGCTGGCGTTCGCCACGTCCTCGGTCATGGGGATCGTGCGCGACGGCGTCGTGCAGATCAACCCGTCGGCCGACACGGTCTATGCGAGCGGCGATCAGTTGATCGTGATCGCCGAAGACGACAGCGTCATCGAACTGGCCGAGCCAGGCATCCCGGATCCGACGGTGATCAGCGATGCCGTGGCGCCCGCCCTCACGCCCGAGAGCACTCTCGTGCTCGGCTACAACCCCGACCTCGCGGTGATGCTGCGCGAGCTCAACGAGTACGTTGCGCCGGGATCATCCGTCACCGTCGTGGCCGAAGTTGACGCGCCCGAGTTCGCGGACTTCTCCAACATGCGCCTCAACTACCTGCGGGGAGACACCAACAGCAGGGCCCTGCTCGAGAGCCTCGATGTGGCCGGCTACCAGCACGTGATCGTGCTCGCCTACGAGCACCTCGATGCGCAGCGGGCAGACGCCAAGACCCTCGTGACGCTGCTCCACCTGCGCGACATCGCCGACAAGGCGGGCATCGACCTCAACGTCGTCAGCGAAATGCTCGACGATGGCAACCGGGAACTCGCCGAAGTGACCAAGGCAGACGACTTCATCGTCAGCGACAAACTGGTCAGCCTGCTGCTCTCGCAGGTCTCCGAGAACAAACAGTTGACGGATGTCTTCGACACCCTGTTCTCGAGCGAGGGAAGTGAAATCTACCTCCGCCCCGCAGAGCTCTACCTGATGCCGGGCGCGGCAGCAGACTTCTACACCGTGCTCGAGGCGGCCCGTCGCCGCGGGGAGACCGCGATCGGCTACCGCATCGCAGCCCAGGCACGCGACAGCGCTCAGCAGTACGGGGTGCGGGTCAACCCGACCAAGACCGACGCCGTGATTTTTGCTCCAGGCGACAAGGTGATCGTTCTAGCGGAGGACTGAGGTCGTTCGCCATCGTCGCGTGCCGTCGATCTCGGCGCCCGTCTTCGGATCTCTGAGCCTGCGTTCGGTTCCTGAGCGTGTGTTCGGCCCCTGAGCCGATCTTCGGTCCCTGAGCTTGTCGAAGGGCGCTCCACTCCTCCACAGGCGGTCAACCTTGGGGAGTTGTAAACAGGGGCTGGTCAGCATTATTCGTGCCCCAGGAAATGTCGGTGGTCGCTGAGAAACTGTCCGTATGAACCTCTCCGCCCGCACTCTCCTCGCGCACGTCACTGCGTTCGCCGAGGCGTGGGGAGAGGTCGACATCGACGCACTGTCGTCGGAGAGGTTTCTCGCGCTGACCGCCGACCTCGGCCGAGTGGCTCGAGTTGTCGCCACCGCTCAGACCGCGGTTGCCGGGCAACTGGTGCAGCGGTCGGCGACCCATCTCGGCGCCGAAGGGCTGGCCCGCAGTGCCGGGCACTCGACTCCGGCACTGTTCCTGGCCGAGCTGTGGCAGATCGGCCCGGCGGACGCAGGCCGCCTGTGCGTGGTCGGTGAGGCAACCCGATCCCCGCGTGCCCTAGACGGATCACCGTTGCCGGCCCGATACCCCGCGGTGAGCGAAGGTCTATCCCAGCTCGCCATCAGCGTGGAGGCGGCGTCGGTGATCGTGCGGGAACTCGATCACGCCACGCCGTTCTGCACTGCAGACGCTCGCCTCGCCGGGGAACGTGTGCTCGTCGACCATGCCCCAGGGCTCACGGTCAAGCAGGTGGCGGGGATCGCCCGGCACGTGCGTGACCATCTCGATCAGGAAGGCGCACAGCCGCGGGATCTGATCCGGCGGCAGCGTCGCTCGCTGACGATGGTCGAACAGGATGACGGGATGATGCGGTTCGTCTGGGTCATGCCACCCGAAACTGCTGGTCTCGTGCGTGCCGGTATCGACCATCTAGTGGCTGAGCAGTTGCGGCAGAAGAGAGACCGCGACCGTGTCGGGCTCGCCATCGACGGCATGGGCGACCTCGATGACCGCACCATTCCACAACGGCGCGCCGACGCGGCAGAGGACATGTTCCGCCGAGCGATCGACTGCTCGTGTGGTGGCGCCAAAGCACCCCTCGTGACGATGGTCGTCCGCCTGGCCCTCGACCAACTCGTCACTGGTCTGGGAGCGGCCCAGATCGACGGTATCGATGCCGGAATCTCCGGCACACGAGCCCGCATTCTCGCCGCGGACGCGAACCTGATCCCCATGGTCCTCGGCGGTCGCGGGGAGGTGCTCGATGTCGGGCGCGATCAGCGACTATTCACCCCCGCACAACGACACGCCCTGGCGGAGCGGTACGGCGGATGCGCGTTCCCGGCCTGCGGACACCCACCCAGCTACACCGAAGCGCACCATATCCGCTGGTGGTCGAACGGTGGACCGACCGATCTGGGCAACGGGATCCCGCTGTGCTCGTTCCACCACCATCGTGTTCACGACGACGGATGGGAGATTCAGCTCCGCGACCAGGTGCCGTACTTCATCCCCCCGCCGTGGATCGACCCCGATCGGGAACCGCGGAGGGGAGGGAAAGTGCAATTGTTGGCGTAGCCGCCGCGGACACAAAGTCGAGCAATGTGCCGGCGGGGGCGGAATCGCCGCCTGCACAGACGACTGGCACCAGACGACTGGCACCAGACGACTGGCTCGAGATGACTGGCTCGAGACGACTGGCTCGAGACGACTGGCACAGACGACTGGCACGAGACGACTGGCTTGAGATGACGGGCACCAGGTGACGGGCGCCAGGCAAGCCGCACGCGGCAGCCTGCCAGCAAGCGGGTGTGAAGCGTGCACTAGACTTGCGGAGGCCTATTTCTGGCTCTCGGCGCGCCATCCGTTCGTCCGAGAGCGGTTCGCAGGTTGTGTGAAAAAACTACTCAGTACGAAAGAACTGCTCAGAACGACGGGGCGTAGCTCAGCTTGGTAGAGCGCTCGGTTTGGGACCGAGAGGTCGCAGGTTCGAATCCTGTCGCCCCGACACAGCACCACGAAGAACGCAGCACCGCACAGATGCAGCACCACACAGATGCAGCACCACGAATTACGTACGGCATAATCCACCAGAATCACCAGGAGAACCATCGTGAAGACCACGGTCGAGAAGCTCAGCCCCACCCGGGTGAAGCTGACCATCTCAGTCACCCCCGACGAGCTCAAGCCCAGCATTGATCACGCGTACAAGCACATCGCTGAGTCCGTGAACATCCCCGGGTTCCGTAAGGGCAAGGTGCCGCCGCCCATCATCGACCAGCGCGTCGGTCGTGAAGAGGTAATGAACCACGCGGTCAACGACGGCCTGGACAAGTTCTACCGCGAGGCCGTCGAGGCCGAGAAGATCAAGCCGCTCGGCCGCCCCGCCGCAGACATCAAGGGCCTGCCGAGTCTCAAAGACTTCAGTGGTGACCTCGAGGTCGAGGTCGAGGTCGACGTGCGTCCCGACTTCGAGATCCCGAACCTCGATGGCATCGAGCTCACCGTCGACCCGATCGTGGTCACGGATGACGACGTCGAGACCGAGCTGAACAACCTGCTCGAGCGCTTCGGCACCCTGATCACCGTGGAGCGCCCGGCCGCGACCGGCGACTTCGTGCAGATCGACCTGGTCGCCAAGATCGCCGGCAACGAGGTCGACACCGCGAACGCGATCTCGTACCAGGTCGGCTCCGGTGACCTGATCGACGGCATCGACGAGGCCCTCGACGGCCTGAGCGCTGGCGAGACCACGGTCTTCGAGTCCAAGCTGCTCGGCGGCGACAACGAGGGCGAGTCGGCGGAGATCACCGTGAACCTGCTGGCCGTCAAGGAGCGCGAGCTTCCGACCGCCGACGACGACTTCGCGCAGATCGCCAGCCAGTTCGACACCATCGCCGAGCTGCGTGAAGACATCCGTGGCCAGATCGAGCGCTCGAAGGTCTTCGGCCAGGGTGCTCAGGCACGTGACCAGATCGTCGACAAGCTGCTCGAATCCGTCGAGATCGCCGTTCCCGAGCAGCTCGTGCTCGACGAGGTGCACCGTCACCTCGAGAACGAGCAGCGCCTCGAGGACGACGTTCACCGCGCCGAGGTCACCGAGTCCAGCGAGAAGACGTTCCGCAGCCAGATCCTGCTCGACTCCATCGCCGAGGCCGACGAGGTTCGCGTCAGCCAGAACGAGCTCACCCAGTACCTCGTGCAGGGCGCTGCCCAGTACAACATGGAGCCGGGCGAGTTCATCAAGGTGCTCGACGAGAACGGCCAGATCCCCGGCATGATCGGCGAGGTAGCGCGCGGCAAGGCTCTGGCGAGCGTGCTGTCGAAGGCGAAGGTCGTTGACACTGACGGCAAGCCGGTCGACATCTCGGCGTTCGTCGCCTCTGCCACCGCTCCCGAAGACGAGTCGAACGACGAGTTCGACACGTCAGAGGCCGCCAACCTGCTCACGCAGGCCAACGACCACGCGGGCCACGACCACGGCAACCAGAAAGACGGCCACGGTCGCAAGCCCGGTCACGAGCACTACGGCCACGACCACAAGTAGCCACAACCACAAGTAGCCACAACCACACGTAGCGACAACGACACATAGCCGCTACAACACAGCAGGCAGAAGCGGGTAGCGCAGCGTGATCGATCTCGGTTTGCTCTTCGATGTGGATGGTCCTCTGGCCTCACCGGTCAGTCGCACCATCCGCATCGAGAGCATCCGCAGAGACCTCGTCACCTTGGCCGCGGCCGGCGCTCCGATTGCGTTCATCACCGGGCGGTCGGATGCCTTCGTGCGTGAGTTCGTCGTCGGGCCTCTGCTCGACGACGGACTCGCCGACGCTCTGGCTACCCCGGGCGCACGGATGTTCGGCGTGTTCGAGAAGGGTGGCTCCTGGGCGCCCATCACCTCGGCGGGCATGGGCGAGGTGACGATCGATCCGACTGTCGCGCTCCCGGAATCGATTGTCACGGACATCCGTCGACTGATCGAGACCGAGTACTCCGACACCACCTTCTTCGACGAGACCAAACGCGCCATGATCTCCGTCGAGCAGCGCACGGATGTCCCTTCCGCCGTCTACAAGGAGGCCCAGGCTCGCTTCGACGCGCAGGCCTTCGATCTCTTGACCGCGGCCGGACTCGGCGTGCGCTTCGGAAACCGCGAGGTGCATGATGCCGCGGGGCTCGTGCCCTTCCGCATCGACACCACCATCATCTCCACCGACATCGAGTCGGTGGCGCTCGATAAGGACCGCGGCGCACAGCGTGCCCTCGAGTACTTCGCCGAGCTCGGTCCGCTTCCGCACGTCTGGCGTTCTGTCGGCGATTCGCGCAGCGACTACCTCATGGCCGACTATCTCCACCGCGAAGGCTTCGACACCGGCCACCTCGATGTGCGTCCCGCCGACGGCATCCTGCACCGCGACTATCCGATCATCACGATCGGTGATGACATCCACGACGAGGCGACCGCGAAGTTCCTCAGCGACTGGGTGGCAAAGACTGCCGACGTCGCGAACGAATCGGGCCTCGCGAAGACATCACGACCGGTCGAATAACGACGTGTCGCGACGGCATCGACAGGCGCCCAAACGACGTCAATCCCCGTCGAATAACGGGTCGCCATCCTCACCCTCCGGAGTACGCTGACCGAAGGCGGCACACGCCGCTTTCCCGCGTTACGTTCGGAGGTTATTCGTGAGCATCAACGACGACGACATCAGCAGCACCGACGATCCGTCGGTCGAAGGCCCCGCTGACGGCGGAGCGAACCCCGGCGGCCATGACGGCGGTGCGGACGGCGGTGCCGGAGAGGGGCCGGCCGACGGCGGAGCAAACTCGGACGGCCACGACGGTGGAGCAGATGGTTCTGCCGAAGGCCCGGCCGATGGGGGCGCAAACCCCGGCGGTCACGACGGCGGCGCCGACGGCTCGGCCTGATCCGAGGCCATGCCCGATCGAGTGAATAACGACTTCACGGAGCGCGGGTCGGTACGTCGGCCCGCGCTCGACCGTCTCATCTCGGTTTCCTCCAATGAGTTCGCCACGGAGTACTGGGGGAGTGCACCGCTGCTTTCCCGCGCCAACGACCTGAGCGAACGGTCCAGCGAAAGGTCCAGCGAAGGGTCCAGCGCCGGGTTCAGCGACCTGTTCAGCCTCGCCGCGGTCGACGAGTTGGTCGCCAACCGGTCCATCCGCACGCCGTTCGTGCGCATGGCGAACGAGGGCACCGTGCTCGATGCCTCGCGCTATACGTCGCCAGGGGGCTTTGGTGCCGAGATCGGAGATCAGCTCGACTCCGGCAAGGTGCTGCGCGAGTTCGCCGCCGGCGCCACCCTCGTGTTGCAAGGTCTTCATCGCACCTGGCAGCCCATCGCCGACTTCACGCGTGCGCTGGTCGCCGACCTCTCCCACCCCGCGCAGGTCAACGCGTACGTCACGCCGGCATCGTCCCGCGGATTCGACCCGCACTACGACGTGCACGACGTGTTCGTCATCCAGATCTTCGGCGAGAAGCACTGGACCATCCACGAGCCCGTCCATCGCGACCCGCTACGCGATCAGCCGTGGACCGATCACCGCGATGCGGTTGCCGCGAAGGCCGCCGGCACCCCAGCGATCGACGAGACCTTCCGTCCCGGCGATGTGCTCTACCTGCCGCGCGGCTGGATCCACTCCGCCCAGGCCCTTGGCGGCACCTCGATCCACCTGACGATCGGCGTCTCGGCACTCACCCGCTGGGACGTCGTGCAGCGCCTGGTTGCTGCGGCCAGCTCCGATGGCGCGCTCCGCGGCTCGCTCCCGCTCGGCATCGACTACACGGATGCCGCGGCTCTAGCACCCCTGATCGAGAGCACGATCGTGTCGCTCACGTCGACCCTCCAGGGCACCACAACCGCGCGGGTCGGCGATGCGCTTGCCACCAAGCTCGCAGACACCGTGCGTCCGGCCCCCGTGCGCCCGCTCGCCACCATCGAGTCACTCTCCACCATCGAGTCACTCTCCACCATCGATGCCGACACCCCGGTCGTCTGGCGAGACGGCCTCACCGCCCGCATCGAGCACGACCTCGATGACGCCACGATCGCTTTCGGCACCCGCACGGTGGTTCTGCCCGCGGAGGCATACCCCGCGTTGCAGGAGTTGGAGCGGCGGCGGCCGGTGATGGCCGGAGCCCTGCGCGGCCTCGACGCCGAGTCATCCGTCGTCGTCGCCCGTCGTCTGGTGCGCGAAGGAGTTCTGGTCGTGCACGCCGACGAGATCTGAGGGCTGCGACCCGCCCTGCCTGACCTAACTCTGCCCACGGCGAACAGGCACATCTGGGCTCGGGCGCTCCACTAGATTCGTCAACAAGCGACAACTGCAGGATCGAATCAGCAGAAGCGATACGGCAGTACCGCCCCGGCAGTACCTAAACAGCAGTACCTATACAAACTTGGAGCGCAATAATGGCCCAACCGGCATTGGTCTCGAGCATCTTCGACCAACTCCTCAAGGACCGCATCATCTGGCTTGGCTCAGAGGTGCGCGATGACAACGCCAATGAAATCTGCGCGAAGATGCTTCTGCTGGCGGCAGAAGACCCGAAGAAGGACATCTTCCTGTACATCAACTCTCCCGGTGGCTCCATCACCGCGGGCATGGCCATCTACGACACGATGAAGTTCGTCCCGAACGACATCGTCACCGTCGGAATCGGCCTCGCCGCCTCCATGGGGCAGTTCCTGCTCTCCTCAGGCACGAAGGGCAAGCGCTACATCACCCCGAATGCCCGCGTACTGCTGCACCAGCCGTCCGGTGGTTTCGGTGGAACTGCCGCCGACATCCAGACCCAGGCCGGCGTCATCCTCGACATGAAGAAGCGCATGGCGGAGCTCACCGCCGAGCAGACCGGCAAGTCGATCGAGCAGGTGCTCATCGACAACGACCGTGATAACTGGTTCACGGCCCAGCAGGCACTCGAGTACGGCTTCGTCGACCACCTCCGCGAGTTCGCGGAAGAGGTCGTCGGCGGTGGCGGAACCGACGAGTCGATCTCCAACACGGATGCCACCAACGCCGCCAACGAGACCGACAAGTAAGGAACATCACCATGGACAACTTCACCCTCGGTGCCCCGCTCCCGTCCGGCGTCGCCCGTCCGGCGGCGGAGGCGCGCTACATCCTTCCGACGTTCGAGGAGCGCACGGCCTACGGCTACAAGCGCCAGGACCCGTACGCCAAGCTCTTCGAAGACCGCATCATCTTCCTCGGCGTGCAGATCGACGATGCCTCGGCCGATGACGTCATGGCACAGCTTCTCGTGCTCGAGAGCCAGGACCCCGACCGCGACATCGTCATGTACATCAACTCTCCCGGTGGCTCGTTCACCGCGATGACCGCGATCTACGACACGATGCAGTACGTGCGCCCCGACATCCAGACCGTCGTTCTCGGCCAGGCGGCCTCCGCCGCCGCCGTGATTCTGGCTGCGGGTACGCCGGGTAAGCGTCTCGCGCTACCGAACGCCCGCATCCTGATCCACCAGCCCGCCGCCGGCTCGGAGGGCTCGAGCCAGGCGTCGGACATCGAGATCCAGGCTCGCGAGATCCTGCGCATGCGCACCTGGCTCGAGGAGACGCTGTCGCGTCACTCGAACCGCACACCCGAGCAGGTGAACCGCGACATCGACCGCGACAACATCCTGAGCGGCGAGCAGGCGCTGGAGTACGGCCTGATCGACCAGGTTCTCGCCTCGCGCAAGAACATCCCGGCGATCACTCGCTAGTCGTTTCACGCACAAGACCCCGCCACCATCGGTGACGGGGTCTTGTGTGTATCTCCTAGGCCTTCCGGCGGCGAGCGGTCAGCAGCAGGGTCACGACGACCGCGACGCCGACAGCGAGCACCGCGCCGCCGATCCAGAGGATCGTCGACAGCGTGCCTTCGCTCACCGACGCGGTTCGGCCCGGTGATGCGGCCGAGGTGGCGGCATTCGGATGCAGCGTGCCGTTGCAGTCCGGAATCTTCGTGCTCCCCGCGCTCTCCCGGGTGGTCGAGCCATCTGCCGGCGCCCAGGTGAACTGGAAGCTGTCCGACACGGGGTGACCGTCGGTCGAGATCACCTGCCAGATCACGGTGTAGACACCGGGCGCCCCGATCTCTGCCTTCGTCGAGATGCCGGGCCCGTCGACGCTCACGCAGCCGTCACCGTAGTAGCGCTTGTCGGCATCCTGAACCTGCAGGGCGAAGCCCGCGTTGTTCTTGTTCAGGTCGAGCAGCGTGCCGTTGGTGATCACGGAGAACCGGGCAGGCAGTGTCGTGAGAGTTGCCCCGGCTTCTGGCGTCGACTCGATCAGGTAGTTGTGCGCCTGAGCCGGTCCCGTAATCGCGAGCACCGCGCCGATCGCCAGCACGGCGACCGCGGTGGTGCGGGCGAGCAAGCCCCTACGGCGAGAGCGGAGCACGATTAGACCGTCCGCCGGCGCCACACGATCGCGAGCACGACGCCGACCGCGCCGACCACGAGGCCGACGATGCCGAGTCCGCGCGCCAGCGGGTCGCTGCCCGCGCCCTGTGTCGATGGTGCTGTTGATGGCGCTGCCTCCGCGGTCGCCGTGACCCCCGTGGTGGAGTGGTGGTCTTCCGACGGAGGTGCTTCGTTGACGTACAGCGCGGGAGCCGGCTCATCGGCGTCGGCGGACGTGTCGGCCCAATTCACTACCTTGCCGTCGCTGTAGGTCTGCACGGCGGTGAACTGGACTTTCTTCACGTCGGGAACGGGCCCGAGCGAGAGCGGAAAGAGCTGTAGCTGCCCGGGCGCGATCTCCGCTCCCGGCCCGGCCGTCCAGACCACCTTGGTCACCGCCGTGGTGATCTTGTTCTCTCCCACGGCGACGGGCTTGGGAAGGGTTTCGGTAGTCAACTCGGTCGTCCACCCCGGAACGGGCACGTAGCTCACCGAGGAGAAGGGGGTCGCGGTGGGGAGGTCGACTTCGAGTTTCACAGTGGAGGCGGTAGCAGACTCGGTCGGGACCTTGAAAGTGACGAGCGAGTACGAACCTGCTTCCGCGGTGTTCGGCGTGACGACGACGTGAGCGCTTGCCGACAGGGGGGCGGCGATCGCGAACGCAGCGCCAGCGCTGATGGCGATGACGGCGGTCAGCGAGCGCTTCTTGCTGGCGCTGAAGGCACGGGCAGTGAACGCAGGGATAGTTGATGACAAAGCTGTTCCTTAGGGCAGGACGAACCACCGGCATCGCCGGTACGGGTTCGCGAAATAAAAGG